>NZ_JBQBEV010000010.1:0-1294 GCF_051919365.1 Aeromonas sp. 82P | reverse complement strand
AAGGTTAAGACTACTTTCTGCCTTTGCGAGAACAGCACCTGAAAAGCCCAGTTCCTGGCAAATTTTGCCTGAAACTGGGTCTGCTACTCTTGCCAGCAAAAATCCCACCTAAACAGTCATAAACTTTCAGTGCCAAAAGGCATATTTTTTGGCAGTAATACTGCGCTTTTTGAGCCGCTTGTGGGCTCTTCTTGGCAGGAGGGAAGTTTTCTCATGCGAAAAGTGCGATTTAACATAAAAGGCGTTATGCGCTGACAGATTGGCATGGTGGCTTGCAATTGTGGAAGACAGTTCTTTATTCTGTTTACCATACTTTCAGTATGGCGACAGTCGTTATGGAGTAGCGTTAATACTACTCAAATAGTATGGCTTGCATTGTAGGTTCTCGTAGTAGTCCAATGTGCTACATTCACAATTTCTGATGCTGTGCAACGGTCGGTTTCACGTCTAGGAATTGGGGGCATACAGTTACCATTACCATTTAAAGAAATGGCTGTGAATTGCTCTGATTTTTCGGGTGGGCAGCCCTGCCGGGATAGAAAAACCTCAGTATAGTCAGTGCAACTACATACAATCCGCATCCAACTATCCACACCCAACCATTCCAAGATTCGTGGGTTGCACTATACAAAAATGCAAAAATAAGTGGACCGATTACACCCGTGAGGTGTGTCAAACTGGTCAGCAACCCTTGCAATTGTCCTTGTGCTACCTGACCGACACGAACAGATATAATTCCCTGCAAAGCGGGAAGAGTTATGCCACCACAAGCGAGTAACAGCACAACTGGCCAAACCATCCAGCTTTGCGTAATGACTGCCAATAAAAGTAGGCCACAGCCATCAGCCAAGATGCCAACCACGATAGCTTTCTGATCTCCCAAATGTTTAGCGATAAAACCAGCAGCAAGTCCTTGAAACAGTGCGTGTGTAAGCCCAAACACAGCCAATGAAACACCGACCATTACGCCATCCCATACGAAGCGCTCTTCTCCGAATAAAACCCATAATGTTGCAGGGATTTGGCCAATCAATTGAATGATGAAAAAGACAACTAGCAATCCCGATAATGGGGAGATCATCTCGCGTATGGAGGATGTGGTTTCATTGATTGTTTCATTCTTTATCTCGTCACTAACCTGATTAGCATTATGGGTCTCATGTAAAATGAATAGGGAGACCAGAAATGCCAGCCCGTTAATAGCAGCAGCGAACATAAACGGTGCCTGTACCGAAAGTTGACCTGCAAAACCACCAATGACTGGTCCAGCAATCATACCGCCACCAAAACAGGT
>NZ_JBQBEV010000009.1:0-24655 GCF_051919365.1 Aeromonas sp. 82P | reverse complement strand
ACCTAAAAGTGAAAGTAATAATACAGGGCGACGACCTATGCGATCTGACCAGCGGCCGAGAAGAGGGGCAAAAATCACTTGCATCATTGCATACAGCGCCAATAAAACACCGTAGTTCTCCGCAACATTAGCCTTTCCAACAAACTCCCGTAATAACGCCGGTAAGACAGGCATAATTATGCCAATCCCCATGGCATCTAAAAAAATGATGACCAGTGCCATGTTTGAAAAGTAACTCTATCAGTGATAGATTGTCAACAGCGAAAGGAGATAGTGATGGCACGACTAAGCTTGGACGACGTAATTTCAATGGCGCTCACCCTGCTGGACAGAGAGGGGCTAGAGGGCCTGACTACGCGTAAGCTGGCGCAGTCCCTCAAAATTGAGCAACCGACTCTGTATTGGCACGTGCGCAACAAGCAGACCCTTATGAACATGCTTTCAGAGGCAATACTGGTGAAGCATCACACCCGTTCAGTACCGTTACCGACTGAGAGTTGGCAGCAGTTTCTCCAGGAAAATGCTCTGAGTTTCCGTAAAGCATTATTGGTCCATCGTGATGGAGCCCGATTGCATATAGGGACCTCTCCTACGCCCCCCCAGTTTGAACAAGCAGAGGCGCAACTACGCTGTCTATGCGATGCAGGGTTTTCGGTCGAGGAGGCTCTTTTCATTCTGCAATCTATCAGCCATTTTACGCTGGGTGCAGTATTGGAAGAGCAAGCCACAAACCCGACAGAATACAATACAGTGATGGACGCTGTGCCACCATTATTACAGGAGGCATTTAATGTTCAGACGAGAACCACTGCTGAAACGGCCTTCCATTTCGGGCTGAAATCATTAATAGTTGGATTCTCTGCACAATTAGATGAAAAATATATGTCCATCCAGGGTAATAATAAATGATGCTGTCTATGGGGCAGTACTAACGGTAGTAATTTTAAATCTATCGCCAGTGATTTTTATTTTTCACGCGACAAATATTCTTGAAAATGTGTATGTGCATAGCCTTTGATAAATTAGGGAGATCCGAACAAGAGGGGGATTTCTTTGCGGGTCTGGCGGTGTTTGCCATTGAACTCGTAGTCAGCGAAGGTCAGTTGATGGCTCACGTTGGTTCTCATCCATGGTACTAAGAAAATCTGATGATCTCGTGTCAAGGATTTGTTCGCACCCTCCCCATCACGTCAAATAGAGCCTGTTTTCCAACTTAAATGTCCTGTTTGCTCACGGAGCAGATGTAGTATTACTTTTGAGTTTCCAACTTAAATGTCACATTTGGTATCGTTAACTCATTGAATACTTTGATCTGCCAGTTTCCAACTTAAATGGTTGTGATCAGTTTTCTTCAATACTCCCTCGTTGGAATGCTCGCGCAAGTAGGGGGTCGTGTCGAGTTTGTAGCCAAATGCTGACATGTTATCGATGTTCTGACTTTCACCCATTATCAGAATAATAACTCTGCTCTGCTCTGCTCTGCTCTGCTCCAGTCTGGATGGAGGGGGCCTCTTTTACATATTTATCCACATTACTTTGACCGCTTAGTTGGTCGGGAACCGTTTTACCTAGGAATATTGACGAGGTTTGAATGGCTGATCGCAGTGCTGAGTAGCGTAGATGGGGAGCATCTTCACTCTTGCTCTTGGCAAGAGCGGATTGAATTACCGGGGCAATCAAGATTAACGAAAAAAAGGCGATCAAGCGGCGGCTGTCGCTTTTTGGCATGGTGGCATGACGTAGTAGCACAATAGGTAACAAAGAGAGCAGAGCGATCAGCAGCGGTAATAGCAAGCTGGGTAGCATGGTGATACCGGTGCGATAGACCTCAGAAAACTCTTCGAAAAAGAGCAAAATTTCGGTTGGTGAGAGCCAGGAGTGATAGATCCCGAGGTGGGCGAGTTGGCTGAAAATGAAGTAGAAAAACAGCGCTGCTGTGATGATGTTGAACCCGCGACTGCGTACCCGCAGGGCGATAAAATAGAAGATAGCGCAGATAAACAGCCCTTCCCCTTTGTTGAAATGGGTTCCAAGGTTCAGGTAGGCGCGATAGCTCGCCTCTAGCAGTAGTGGCAAGGTAGCGGCCAACAGGGGCAGCAGGGCAAATATGGCCCATCGACGAATATGTGGCTTGTTCCAAAAAGTGCGGTTCATGGTCTTAGTTCCTGTTGGCATTTCATTACGATTTGCGACCTTCCCTTGGCCATTGAGGTTGAAGCTTTCCAGATAGGCTGTATCGATTGGGTGAGCGGAGGCTTGCGAACAACTCGATAATTTGGGCATCACGGGCGCATCCAGCGCCGTGCACGATACACCATTACCGCGCATAAGGGGGCGTTACGTTAAATCGGACGCCCTTTTTGCTGCCTGTCATCCTGCAAGGTGGCTTGTTTTGCAGGGCGTTATCTCCCATCCTGCGCCGCATTATCCCTTACCTCGGAATCTCCCCTATGGAAACCATTACCCATCCCACCATGGTACAACTGGTGGCAGCCGGTGCCGTCCGTGTCGTGGTCGCTGTCGGACAACCTGGCGGCTGGAGCCTGCTGGTGCGCTACGGTCTGGCCGAACGTGCCCTGGCCGCCCAGCGCAGCAAACAACTAAGAGTTTTTCGCAAGCTCGATACCCTGGTGATCTACCTGCAGCAGATCGGGGTCAGCCGGTTCGAGGTTGATGCCAGTAGCTTCATGCTTGCACTACGACAGCGGTAACTTGTTACCTACGTCGAGACCCTCTACAATATAAACCAAAGGTTATATTTGGTGCGCTATGTGGACAGTAAAAACAACCTCTCTATTCGATGTCTGGTTTGATGAACAAGACGAGGCCACGCAGGAGAAGGTTTTGGCTGGGTTGCTTGCCTTGGCTCAGGGCGGTCCATCGGTAGGGCGACCCTTAGTTGATACCATCAAGGGATCTCGCTTTACGAACCTCAAAGAGCTGAGAGTTCAGCACCAGGGGGATCCGCTACGAGCGTTCTTTGCTTTTGACCCGTTGCGGCAAGCCATCGTGTTGTGTGCTGGCAATAAGGGCGGTAACGATAAGCGGTTTTACAAAGAGATGTTGCCGGTCGCTGAGGCGGAATACGCCAAGCACTTAACTGAGTTGGAGGTAGGGTAATGGGAAGAACACTGAATGAGATGCTGTCCTCCCGCTCGGTGGATAGTCAGCAGCGGATCCAGGAGATGGCTAACGAGCTGCTGCTGGAGGTGCGCTTGCAAGCGCTGCGTGAAGAGTTGGAAGTGTCCCAGGTGGAGTTGGCCTCTGTCCTCGGCATCAGCCAACCTGCCGTTGTGGCGATGGAGCAGCGGGGGAATGATATCAAGCTATCCACCATGAAGCGTTACGTGGAAGCAATGGGTGGGAAGCTGCGTGTTGATGTTGAGCTTCCTACAGGGAGGCATGTCGGTTTCAACGTCTAATCGCTTAATCCAGACTACCTGCGGCCAGCTTATCAAGCTGGCCGCTTTGCTATATGGGATCGGGTGAACATAAAAGGCGTTATGTGCACATCGATTTGGGGGATTACGCGGCGTTTGTCGGGGCTGTCGCAGGGGGGGGGGGAGGCTGCAGTACAATGCAAAAAACTGATACGAGGTGTTCAGGGATGAAAAAAACGATGTTGGCGGCAATTCTATTGACCGGTTTTTTGCATGAGACCGCCCGCGCCGAAATCAATATAGATCAGTTACTACAGAGAGAGTCCAGGGAGCTCGAGGCCTACCGTAAGGCCGCCGAACAGGGTGATGCTAAGGCGCAATACAACCTGGGCTGGATGTATGGCAACGGCCAGGGGGTAGAACTGGACTTCAAGCAGGCGTATGCCTGGTTCTCGGTCGCTGCTGTCAACGGCGTTGGCCAGGCTGTTGAGTGGCGCGACCGTGCGGCCAGTAAATTAACACCTACCGCGCTGGCAGAGGCGCAGGCTCTGGCAAGCCGCTATTTCGATCAATCCCAGCCTAAATAGTTTTTGACAAAATATATTACCCCCTAGATAAAAAACTCATTTGATGTTTTACTCATTTATTCATTTGCTCGCGAGTCAGTAGAGGGTAGAGATGCTAGTTATATCGGTGTTGAACCAAAAAGGGGGGAGTGGCAAAACAACGATAGCCACTCATCTAAGTAGGGCCTTTCAATTGGCGGGTCGTGACGTGCTCTTGATCGATAGCGATCCACAAGGGAGCGCCCGCGATTGGGCCGCAGTTAGGGACGAACAGCCGGTGCCCGTTGTGGGGATCGATAGGCCGACCATCGAACGCGACATCAAGGCAGTGTCTCATAAAGACCTGATCGTGATCGATGGGGCCCCGCAGGCTGCTGATCTGGCTATATCTGCCATCAAGTCCAGTCATCTGGTGCTGATCCCAGTCCAGCCATCCCCTTATGACATTTGGGCGGCCTCCGATCTGGTCGAGTTGGTGAAACAGCGGATCGAGATGACTGATGGGAGGTTAAAGGCGGCGTTCGTTGTGAGTCGTGCCATCAAAAACACCAAGATCGGGGCTGAGATTCAGGCCGCTTTAGAAGGGTATGGCCTCCCGGTGCTGTCGTCCCGTATTACCCAGAGCGTCGCCTATCCGAGCACGGCTGCTACCGGGACAACTGTTTTGGATGCCGAGCCAAACAGCAACGCAGCCCAAGAAATCCGCGACCTTGCCGCTGAGGTGTTGGGAATGCTCAATTGAGTTAATGAGGATGTGAGTAAATGAGTATTTTGAAGGCTGGCCGTCCCAGCAGCGAAAAACGGGCGATGACGATGGGTGACATATCCGGCGCAGACAAGATTAAACGGGTGAATTTCGACTTGCCGGAGGCGCTTCATACGCGACTAAAAACCTATGCGGCATCCCAAGGGAAGTCGATCAAGGAGGTATTGACCGAGTTTGTCGAGGGGCTGGTTTGATCGCCTAGAGCTCGGCATGGTTTTGGTAACAGTTACCAACCATCTGAAAAATCAGGTGTTGTTTTTGCGTATGATCAGGATCCACCTCTTGCACTGATCTTGATCTGGCGCGTATGCTTTCGACCAGAAACGAAAAAACCGCCTTGGCGGGCGGTTTTTCGAAGGTACTCGGAGTTGGCGCTCTTTGTACCTGGTAACGGCTCCGTAGAGGGAAGCAGCTACCCAAAGTCCCAATAAGTTTAGCGGCACTTTGCCGTATCTTTCAAGCTAATTCCCTCTTTACACCCGTTACCGAAGGCCACCACCTTTGGCGCTTTGTCGTACCCGCTCGGATTGGAAGCATGAGTTTGTTGCCGTGTGTGGGTGTGGTGGTCGGGCAGAACGGGGAATCCTCACACACTGCCCAGCGTGCGACCGCGCACCATAGCCTCCCTGGACTCGCAATCCAGGGGCACCTGCCAGCAGAGCGTAACGGGGAACCAACCACGGCCAGCTCTTTAAACACGGCGCGGCAGTCCGGCCTACAGGCGGGGACTAAAGCAGGTGCAGCAAGGACGGGGTGTGTCTCTGGAGCGCGTGAGGGGGAGCCGCCGCAAGTGGCCTCGATAGTCCAGAGCAAGGCGAGTCTATCTTGTGTAACTACGTCATTTTTAACGTAGCCAAGCAGGAGGGCTCTCCTATCTTGAAGCGCAGCGGAAAGATAGGAGAGCCCGGCAGATCACGGAGCATGGCGACATCCTTTTCGCGGCCCTTGGGGCCGTTCGCTTTACTCATTATTTCATCATGAGAGAGGATCTTGGTGAGGGGTGTAATTGGCGAACCGTAGGCCGTCCATCAGGCCGTGTCTTTGGCCTGTGGGCGAGCCAGTTATCCCCGGAGTGGGTCTTGTGGTTTTTGCGTATGCACAATTTTAGCTGTTGTGTCAGTCGCACTCTCACGCTGCTTCGCCAGCTTCGTTTTCATCCACATCGAGGCTTCTTGCATGTCGGTACGCAGCGCTTTAAGTTCATGTTCGGTTAACCGCCTTACTGTCATCGATCTACCTCCAGACCCAGGGCCTGCAACTTGTCCCGCCATTCCTCTGCCGGCAGCGTCTCGTAAATCAGCCCGCCCTCAACGCTGATGAAGGAGCCGAAATCGATCAGCCGCATCTCTTCCAAATCGGCGGTTGGGGTACCGTCCACGAACAACCAGAGGGCGTCTTGGTGCTCCTGGATAGCGTAGTGGGGTTTCCTGTCCATAGTGCACTCCCTGCTTAGCGGTTGCTCAGATCGACCTCGATGCGACGAAAGCCAATGTTGTTGGCGGTGTTCGCAGCTGCATCGATGGTCTTGAACACGCGCCAGCCTCCACGCTGGCGTTCCAGTACCAGCGTCTCATTTAGCCGGCCAAACTTCACCAGGTGTAAATGGTATCCGGCCCCCATCGGGGTCGGCACGATCATCGCTTTGGCGAACCCGCCCTGGTCAAACGTCCACTTGGCTTTCAGTTCTTCCATTTCAATATCCTATATTGATGGTTCAAATTTTAGTTTTGATTGTGAGCTCCTAGTCATCAAAATGCAAATATGATTGTTCGTTATTAGGTTTTGATTTACCCGCTGCGCGGGTCGAGCGGACAATTTGGAGGGCGCAGCCCGTAAAATTGTGTAGTGAGTCCACATCCTTTAGGATGGGGGCAGTGCCTTCACCTCCGGATCCCCCTTATGGCCTTCGCTATCCTTCGCACGCAAAAGCTCAAAGCAGCTGTCGCTGTACGCAGCTCCCTCAAACATGCCTTCCGTGCCCAGGACACCCCCAACGCCGATCCGACTCGGCTCGGGGAGAACAGTCACTTGGGTGCGAACTCGGTCGATGAGGCGATGAAGGCGTTCCAGAACCGGCTACCGGAGAAGATCAGGAAGAACGGGGTGCTTGCGATCGAGTACCTGATAACCGGAAGTCCAGATGGCATGAACAGCAAGAGCCGGCGCGACCAGGATGCCTACTTTACCGATGCCCTGGCGTGGCTCAAGGAGCGGCACGGGGCAGAGAATCTGATCTATGCCGGCATCCACCGGGATGAAACTACTCCGCACTTGTACGCCTATGTGGTGCCCCTCGATCCCCAGGGAAAGCTCAACTGCCGGCATTTCCTAGGCGGGGCTAAGGCGCTTTCCCAGATGCAAACCGACTTTGCCGAACAGGTCGGCCAACGGCATGGTTTGCAGCGTGGGATAGAAGGGAGTAAGGCCAAGCATACCACCGTGCGCCAATACTATGCCTCCCTGCATCAGGAGAGCCCGGCCCCACTGGTGATCCCCGCCCAGGCGTTGGCACCGCGGGTGCTGAAAAATAACCTGTTCTCGCGCATCGAGGAGGCACCTGAAGTCGTCGCCTCGCGGTTGTCCCGGGAGACTCAAGCGCACTATGCCCCGGCCATGGCCCGGGCCAAGCGTACCGATCTAGCCGAGCGGCGCGCCAAGGAGCTTGCTGCCACGGCGCAGGCCAAGGAAGTCGAACTGCAGGTGCTGCGGCCACTGGCCGAAGGGCTGCCCCCGGAAGAACTCGAGGCGGTACGGCGCTTTGCCGAAGATCTGCGGGCCGAAGCGGCCAAACGCCAGGAGCAGGAGCGCCGAGTGGCGGCGTTGCCGGTCCTGGTTCGCAAGCATGGGCCGGTGGCCACGTTCGCCCGGCTCGCCATCGAGGCGATCAAACAGGTGGCCGATGCCTGGCAGGCGGTGGACTGGAAGGCCCTAGAGCAACGGGCTTTCAAGCAGATCATGCAGGATGGCTGGTCGCCAAGGAGGGGGATGAAGGCGATCGTGGAACACTCCCCCGCCCATGCCGGCCAGTCCCAGGAACAGCTCAACGCCGTCCTGGCATCCCTGTCCGATCAGCCCATCGTGGATAAGCCGCCCAGGGCAAAACAACCAGGGGCAGGGTACAGCCGCTAAACGCGCCGAAAGTCCCCGTCTCCTACAAAAAAGCATCACACCCAACGCAGCTTTCGCTGCTAGTGATCAAGCCTTATACCGCAATGCCTACAGGCGAAAACGTGCATGGATTGGAGGTGAAAACGTGAAGGTGGCTGAGGCCTAGCAAAGTCTGGCTTACGATGGGTTTCGCAGAGGTTTTTGCATGCTGCCGCGCTGCGCTTGCCGACTCCCGAGCCCGGTGCGACAGACTTCGCTAGTCGCACCCGTTCGTGAGTTAGTCAAATATAGAAATTGATATATCAAAATCCAAATATGATTTTGTGGTTGTGTCCCCCGGGGTGGGGTGGGGCTGCTATGGCACCTCTCCTGGTGGATTTATTTTGATGGATTTGTTTGTATCTGCTTGAAAATGTAGCCATTGACCCAATGTTTATCTTTGCCATACGGCATCAATCCGGAGGGGAAATGAGCTTCATTCAAGGGAGTTTTTGCATCAAGGTGATGTGGTCGTAGTCGATTGTTCCCACCAGAGCAACATAATGCTTACTGATGATCATCACTTTCAAAGCTACCGTCGTGGTGGTCGGTTTGAGTATTTCGGCGGTCATTACAAGGCTTTCCCTGCGCGAATTACGGTTCCTCGAACCGGTCACTGGAACGTCACGATAGATCTTGGTGGTGGTTCTGCGAACATCCGTCACTCCATCAAGATAATCAAGGGGTGACCAGTGCTGAAAATTACCTATGAAATTAACGGGCGAAAGACAACCCCTGGCGGTCTTAAGAACGCTATTGAAGCTGCCGTTTTGTCTGGCATTGAACAGAACATTAAAAAGTCGATTGGTTCCGTTAGGTGTCGTGAGCATGGACAGCATCCCACAATTCTCGTGAAAGGCCGGTCTTTAGACAACCTGTCCATAAATGTGAGTGGGTGTTGTGATGCGCTGATCGAAGAGGTGAAGAAGAAACTCTGAGTGGGGCGGGGCCAGTGGCCCCGCCTGCATCGAATGTACTCGATGGCTATCATGGTGGCTTATCTGATCGGGTGCACCAGGATCACCGTGGTAACCTACCGAAAAGCCCAGTTCCTGGCAAATTTTGCCTGAAACTGGGTCTGCTACTCTTGCCAGCAAAAATCCCACCTAAACAGTCATAAACTTTCAGTGCCAAAAGGCATATTTTTTGGCAGTAATACTGCGCTTTTTGAGCCGCTTGTGGGCTCTTCTTGGCAGGAGGGAAGTTTTCTCATGCGAAAAGTGCGATTTAACATAAAAGGCGTTATGCGCTGACAGATTGGCATGGTGGCTTGCAATTGTGGAAGACAGTTCTTTATTCTGTTTACCATACTTTCAGTATGGCGACAGTCGTTATGGAGTAGCGTTAATACTACTCAAATAGTATGGCTTGCATTGTAGGTTCTCGTAGTAGTCCAATGTGCTACATTCACAATTTCTGATGCTGTGCAACGGTCGGTTTCACGTCTAGGAATTGGGGGCATACAGTTACCATTACCATTTAAAGAAATGGCTGTGAATTGCTCTGATTTTTCGGGTGGGCAGCCCTGCCGGGATAGAAAAACCTCAGTATAGTCAGTGCAACTACATACAATCCGCATCCAACTATCCACACCCAACCATTCCAAGATTCGTGGGTTGCACTATACAAAAATGCAAAAATAAGTGGACCGATTACACCCGTGAGGTGTGTCAAACTGGTCAGCAACCCTTGCAATTGTCCTTGTGCTACCTGACCGACACGAACAGATATAATTCCCTGCAAAGCGGGAAGAGTTATGCCACCACAAGCGAGTAACAGCACAACTGGCCAAACCATCCAGCTTTGCGTAATGACTGCCAATAAAAGTAGGCCACAGCCATCAGCCAAGATGCCAACCACGATAGCTTTCTGATCTCCCAAATGTTTAGCGATAAAACCAGCAGCAAGTCCTTGAAACAGTGCGTGTGTAAGCCCAAACACAGCCAATGAAACACCGACCATTACGCCATCCCATACGAAGCGCTCTTCTCCGAATAAAACCCATAATGTTGCAGGGATTTGGCCAATCAATTGAATGATGAAAAAGACAACTAGCAATCCCGATAATGGGGAGATCATCTCGCGTATGGAGGATGTGGTTTCATTGATTGTTTCATTCTTTATCTCGTCACTAACCTGATTAGCATTATGGGTCTCATGTAAAATGAATAGGGAGACCAGAAATGCCAGCCCGTTAATAGCAGCAGCGAACATAAACGGTGCCTGTACCGAAAGTTGACCTGCAAAACCACCAATGACTGGTCCAGCAATCATACCGCCACCAAAACAGGCACCCATCATACCAAACCAATGTGTCCTGGATTCCTCAGGTGTGACATCGGCAATTGTTGAGGCTGCAACAGCTCCAGTCGCACCGGTAATACCAGCAATTAAGCGTCCCAGATACAACACCCACACTACGCTGGCTGTTGCCATTAATGCGTAGTCCAGTGTTGCACCTAAAAGTGAAAGTAATAATACAGGGCGACGACCTATGCGATCTGACCAGCGGCCGAGAAGAGGGGCAAAAATCACTTGCATCATTGCATACAGCGCCAATAAAACACCGTAGTTCTCCGCAACATTAGCCTTTCCAACAAACTCCCGTAATAACGCCGGTAAGACAGGCATAATTATGCCAATCCCCATGGCATCTAAAAAAATGATGACCAGTGCCATCATCACAGTGCGGTTCATAGTTAACGCTCTCTATCGGTGATAGGGTTTGAAAAGTAACTCTATCAGTGATAGATTGTCAACAGCGAAAGGAGATAGTGATGGCACGACTAAGCTTGGACGACGTAATTTCAATGGCGCTCACCCTGCTGGACAGAGAGGGGCTAGAGGGCCTGACTACGCGTAAGCTGGCGCAGTCCCTCAAAATTGAGCAACCGACTCTGTATTGGCACGTGCGCAACAAGCAGACCCTTATGAACATGCTTTCAGAGGCAATACTGGTGAAGCATCACACCCGTTCAGTACCGTTACCGACTGAGAGTTGGCAGCAGTTTCTCCAGGAAAATGCTCTGAGTTTCCGTAAAGCATTATTGGTCCATCGTGATGGAGCCCGATTGCATATAGGGACCTCTCCTACGCCCCCCCAGTTTGAACAAGCAGAGGCGCAACTACGCTGTCTATGCGATGCAGGGTTTTCGGTCGAGGAGGCTCTTTTCATTCTGCAATCTATCAGCCATTTTACGCTGGGTGCAGTATTGGAAGAGCAAGCCACAAACCCGACAGAATACAATACAGTGATGGACGCTGTGCCACCATTATTACAGGAGGCATTTAATGTTCAGACGAGAACCACTGCTGAAACGGCCTTCCATTTCGGGCTGAAATCATTAATAGTTGGATTCTCTGCACAATTAGATGAAAAATATATGTCCATCCAGGGTAATAATAAATGATGCTGTCTATGGGGCAGTACTAACGGTAGTAATTTTAAATCTATCGCCAGTGATTTTTATTTTTCACGCGACAAATATTCTTGAAAATGTGTATGTGCATAGCCTTTGATAAATTAGGGAGATCCGAACAAGAGGGGGATTTCTTTGCGGGTCTGGCGGTGTTTGCCATTGAACTCGTAGTCAGCGAAGGTCAGTTGATGGCTCACGTTGGTTCTCATCCATGGTACTAAGAAAATCTGATGATCTCGTGTCAAGGATTTGTTCGCACCCTCCCCATCACGTCAAATAGAGCCTGTTTTCCAACTTAAATGTCCTGTTTGCTCACGGAGCAGATGTAGTATTACTTTTGAGTTTCCAACTTAAATGTCACATTTGGTATCGTTAACTCATTGAATACTTTGATCTGCCAGTTTCCAACTTAAATGGTTGTGATCAGTTTTCTTCAATACTCCCTCGTTGGAATGCTCGCGCAAGTAGGGGGTCGTGTCGAGTTTGTAGCCAAATGCTGACATGTTATCGATGTTCTGACTTTCACCCATTATCAGAATAATAACTCTGCTCTGCTCTGCTCTGCTCTGCTCCAGTCTGGATGGAGGGGGCCTCTTTTACATATTTATCCACATTACTTTGACCGCTTAGTTGGTCGGGAACCGTTTTACCTAGGAATATTGACGAGGTTTGAATGGCTGATCGCAGTGCTGAGTAGCGTAGATGGGGAGCATCTTCACTCTTGCTCTTGGCAAGAGCGGATTGAATTACCGGGGCAATCAAGATTAACGAAAAAAAGGCGATCAAGCGGCGGCTGTCGCTTTTTGGCATGGTGGCATGACGTAGTAGCACAATAGGTAACAAAGAGAGCAGAGCGATCAGCAGCGGTAATAGCAAGCTGGGTAGCATGGTGATACCGGTGCGATAGACCTCAGAAAACTCTTCGAAAAAGAGCAAAATTTCGGTTGGTGAGAGCCAGGAGTGATAGATCCCGAGGTGGGCGAGTTGGCTGAAAATGAAGTAGAAAAACAGCGCTGCTGTGATGATGTTGAACCCGCGACTGCGTACCCGCAGGGCGATAAAATAGAAGATAGCGCAGATAAACAGCCCTTCCCCTTTGTTGAAATGGGTTCCAAGGTTCAGGTAGGCGCGATAGCTCGCCTCTAGCAGTAGTGGCAAGGTAGCGGCCAACAGGGGCAGCAGGGCAAATATGGCCCATCGACGAATATGTGGCTTGTTCCAAAAAGTGCGGTTCATGGTCTTAGTTCCTGTTGGCATTTCATTACGATTTGCGACCTTCCCTTGGCCATTGAGGTTGAAGCTTTCCAGATAGGCTGTATCGATTGGGTGAGCGGAGGCTTGCGAACAACTCGATAATTTGGGCATCACGGGCGCATCCAGCGCCGTGCACGATACACCATTACCGCGCATAAGGGGGCGTTACGTTAAATCGGACGCCCTTTTTGCTGCCTGTCATCCTGCAAGGTGGCTTGTTTTGCAGGGCGTTATCTCCCATCCTGCGCCGCATTATCCCTTACCTCGGAATCTCCCCTATGGAAACCATTACCCATCCCACCATGGTACAACTGGTGGCAGCCGGTGCCGTCCGTGTCGTGGTCGCTGTCGGACAACCTGGCGGCTGGAGCCTGCTGGTGCGCTACGGTCTGGCCGAACGTGCCCTGGCCGCCCAGCGCAGCAAACAACTAAGAGTTTTTCGCAAGCTCGATACCCTGGTGATCTACCTGCAGCAGATCGGGGTCAGCCGGTTCGAGGTTGATGCCAGTAGCTTCATGCTTGCACTACGACAGCGGTAACTTGTTACCTACGTCGAGACCCTCTACAATATAAACCAAAGGTTATATTTGGTGCGCTATGTGGACAGTAAAAACAACCTCTCTATTCGATGTCTGGTTTGATGAACAAGACGAGGCCACGCAGGAGAAGGTTTTGGCTGGGTTGCTTGCCTTGGCTCAGGGCGGTCCATCGGTAGGGCGACCCTTAGTTGATACCATCAAGGGATCTCGCTTTACGAACCTCAAAGAGCTGAGAGTTCAGCACCAGGGGGATCCGCTACGAGCGTTCTTTGCTTTTGACCCGTTGCGGCAAGCCATCGTGTTGTGTGCTGGCAATAAGGGCGGTAACGATAAGCGGTTTTACAAAGAGATGTTGCCGGTCGCTGAGGCGGAATACGCCAAGCACTTAACTGAGTTGGAGGTAGGGTAATGGGAAGAACACTGAATGAGATGCTGTCCTCCCGCTCGGTGGATAGTCAGCAGCGGATCCAGGAGATGGCTAACGAGCTGCTGCTGGAGGTGCGCTTGCAAGCGCTGCGTGAAGAGTTGGAAGTGTCCCAGGTGGAGTTGGCCTCTGTCCTCGGCATCAGCCAACCTGCCGTTGTGGCGATGGAGCAGCGGGGGAATATATCAAGCTATCCACCATGAAGCGTTACGTGGAAGCAATGGGTGGGAAGCTGCGTGTTGATGTTGAGCTTCCTACAGGGAGGCATGTCGGTTTCAACGTCTAATCGCTTAATCCAGACTACCTGCGGCCAGCTTATCAAGCTGGCCGCTTTGCTATATGGGATCGGGTGAACATAAAAGGCGTTATGTGCACATCGATTTGGGGGATTACGCGGCGTTTGTCGGGGCTGTCGCAGGGGGGGGGGGAGGCTGCAGTACAATGCAAAAAACTGATACGAGGTGTTCAGGGATGAAAAAAACGATGTTGGCGGCAATTCTATTGACCGGTTTTTTGCATGAGACCGCCCGCGCCGAAATCAATATAGATCAGTTACTACAGAGAGAGTCCAGGGAGCTCGAGGCCTACCGTAAGGCCGCCGAACAGGGTGATGCTAAGGCGCAATACAACCTGGGCTGGATGTATGGCAACGGCCAGGGGGTAGAACTGGACTTCAAGCAGGCGTATGCCTGGTTCTCGGTCGCTGCTGTCAACGGCGTTGGCCAGGCTGTTGAGTGGCGCGACCGTGCGGCCAGTAAATTAACACCTACCGCGCTGGCAGAGGCGCAGGCTCTGGCAAGCCGCTATTTCGATCAATCCCAGCCTAAATAGTTTTTGACAAAATATATTACCCCCTAGATAAAAAACTCATTTGATGTTTTACTCATTTATTCATTTGCTCGCGAGTCAGTAGAGGGTAGAGATGCTAGTTATATCGGTGTTGAACCAAAAAGGGGGGAGTGGCAAAACAACGATAGCCACTCATCTAAGTAGGGCCTTTCAATTGGCGGGTCGTGACGTGCTCTTGATCGATAGCGATCCACAAGGGAGCGCCCGCGATTGGGCCGCAGTTAGGGACGAACAGCCGGTGCCCGTTGTGGGGATCGATAGGCCGACCATCGAACGCGACATCAAGGCAGTGTCTCATAAAGACCTGATCGTGATCGATGGGGCCCCGCAGGCTGCTGATCTGGCTATATCTGCCATCAAGTCCAGTCATCTGGTGCTGATCCCAGTCCAGCCATCCCCTTATGACATTTGGGCGGCCTCCGATCTGGTCGAGTTGGTGAAACAGCGGATCGAGATGACTGATGGGAGGTTAAAGGCGGCGTTCGTTGTGAGTCGTGCCATCAAAAACACCAAGATCGGGGCTGAGATTCAGGCCGCTTTAGAAGGGTATGGCCTCCCGGTGCTGTCGTCCCGTATTACCCAGAGCGTCGCCTATCCGAGCACGGCTGCTACCGGGACAACTGTTTTGGATGCCGAGCCAAACAGCAACGCAGCCCAAGAAATCCGCGACCTTGCCGCTGAGGTGTTGGGAATGCTCAATTGAGTTAATGAGGATGTGAGTAAATGAGTATTTTGAAGGCTGGCCGTCCCAGCAGCGAAAAACGGGCGATGACGATGGGTGACATATCCGGCGCAGACAAGATTAAACGGGTGAATTTCGACTTGCCGGAGGCGCTTCATACGCGACTAAAAACCTATGCGGCATCCCAAGGGAAGTCGATCAAGGAGGTATTGACCGAGTTTGTCGAGGGGCTGGTTTGATCGCCTAGAGCTCGGCATGGTTTTGGTAACAGTTACCAACCATCTGAAAAATCAGGTGTTGTTTTTGCGTATGATCAGGATCCACCTCTTGCACTGATCTTGATCTGGCGCGTATGCTTTCGACCAGAAACGAAAAAACCGCCTTGGCGGGCGGTTTTTCGAAGGTACTCGGAGTTGGCGCTCTTTGTACCTGGTAACGGCTCCGTAGAGGGAAGCAGCTACCCAAAGTCCCAATAAGTTTAGCGGCACTTTGCCGTATCTTTCAAGCTAATTCCCTCTTTACACCCGTTACCGAAGGCCACCACCTTTGGCGCTTTGTCGTACCCGCTCGGATTGGAAGCATGAGTTTGTTGCCGTGTGTGGGTGTGGTGGTCGGGCAGAACGGGGAATCCTCACACACTGCCCAGCGTGCGACCGCGCACCATAGCCTCCCTGGACTCGCAATCCAGGGGCACCTGCCAGCAGAGCGTAACGGGGAACCAACCACGGCCAGCTCTTTAAACACGGCGCGGCAGTCCGGCCTACAGGCGGGGACTAAAGCAGGTGCAGCAAGGACGGGGTGTGTCTCTGGAGCGCGTGAGGGGGAGCCGCCGCAAGTGGCCTCGATAGTCCAGAGCAAGGCGAGTCTATCTTGTGTAACTACGTCATTTTTAACGTAGCCAAGCAGGAGGGCTCTCCTATCTTGAAGCGCAGCGGAAAGATAGGAGAGCCCGGCAGATCACGGAGCATGGCGACATCCTTTTCGCGGCCCTTGGGGCCGTTCGCTTTACTCATTATTTCATCATGAGAGAGGATCTTGGTGAGGGGTGTAATTGGCGAACCGTAGGCCGTCCATCAGGCCGTGTCTTTGGCCTGTGGGCGAGCCAGTTATCCCCGGAGTGGGTCTTGTGGTTTTTGCGTATGCACAATTTTAGCTGTTGTGTCAGTCGCACTCTCACGCTGCTTCGCCAGCTTCGTTTTCATCCACATCGAGGCTTCTTGCATGTCGGTACGCAGCGCTTTAAGTTCATGTTCGGTTAACCGCCTTACTGTCATCGATCTACCTCCAGACCCAGGGCCTGCAACTTGTCCCGCCATTCCTCTGCCGGCAGCGTCTCGTA
Source organism: Aeromonas sp. 82P (assembly GCF_051919365.1). Taxonomy (NCBI): domain Bacteria; kingdom Pseudomonadati; phylum Pseudomonadota; class Gammaproteobacteria; order Aeromonadales; family Aeromonadaceae; genus Aeromonas; species Aeromonas sp. 82P. The sequence continues at coordinate 8,290 of NZ_JBQBEV010000009.1, read as the reverse complement.
AATCAGCCCGCCCTCAACGCTGATGAAGGAGCCGAAATCGATCAGCCGCATCTCTTCCAAATCGGCGGTTGGGGTACCGTCCACGAACAACCAGAGGGCGTCTTGGTGCTCCTGGATAGCGTAGTGGGGTTTCCTGTCCATAGTGCACTCCCTGCTTAGCGGTTGCTCAGATCGACCTCGATGCGACGAAAGCCAATGTTGTTGGCGGTGTTCGCAGCTGCATCGATGGTCTTGAACACGCGCCAGCCTCCACGCTGGCGTTCCAGTACCAGCGTCTCATTTAGCCGGCCAAACTTCACCAGGTGTAAATGGTATCCGGCCCCCATCGGGGTCGGCACGATCATCGCTTTGGCGAACCCGCCCTGGTCAAACGTCCACTTGGCTTTCAGTTCTTCCATTTCAATATCCTATATTGATGGTTCAAATTTTAGTTTTGATTGTGAGCTCCTAGTCATCAAAATGCAAATATGATTGTTCGTTATTAGGTTTTGATTTACCCGCTGCGCGGGTCGAGCGGACAATTTGGAGGGCGCAGCCCGTAAAATTGTGTAGTGAGTCCACATCCTTTAGGATGGGGGCAGTGCCTTCACCTCCGGATCCCCCTTATGGCCTTCGCTATCCTTCGCACGCAAAAGCTCAAAGCAGCTGTCGCTGTACGCAGCTCCCTCAAACATGCCTTCCGTGCCCAGGACACCCCCAACGCCGATCCGACTCGGCTCGGGGAGAACAGTCACTTGGGTGCGAACTCGGTCGATGAGGCGATGAAGGCGTTCCAGAACCGGCTACCGGAGAAGATCAGGAAGAACGGGGTGCTTGCGATCGAGTACCTGATAACCGGAAGTCCAGATGGCATGAACAGCAAGAGCCGGCGCGACCAGGATGCCTACTTTACCGATGCCCTGGCGTGGCTCAAGGAGCGGCACGGGGCAGAGAATCTGATCTATGCCGGCATCCACCGGGATGAAACTACTCCGCACTTGTACGCCTATGTGGTGCCCCTCGATCCCCAGGGAAAGCTCAACTGCCGGCATTTCCTAGGCGGGGCTAAGGCGCTTTCCCAGATGCAAACCGACTTTGCCGAACAGGTCGGCCAACGGCATGGTTTGCAGCGTGGGATAGAAGGGAGTAAGGCCAAGCATACCACCGTGCGCCAATACTATGCCTCCCTGCATCAGGAGAGCCCGGCCCCACTGGTGATCCCCGCCCAGGCGTTGGCACCGCGGGTGCTGAAAAATAACCTGTTCTCGCGCATCGAGGAGGCACCTGAAGTCGTCGCCTCGCGGTTGTCCCGGGAGACTCAAGCGCACTATGCCCCGGCCATGGCCCGGGCCAAGCGTACCGATCTAGCCGAGCGGCGCGCCAAGGAGCTTGCTGCCACGGCGCAGGCCAAGGAAGTCGAACTGCAGGTGCTGCGGCCACTGGCCGAAGGGCTGCCCCCGGAAGAACTCGAGGCGGTACGGCGCTTTGCCGAAGATCTGCGGGCCGAAGCGGCCAAACGCCAGGAGCAGGAGCGCCGAGTGGCGGCGTTGCCGGTCCTGGTTCGCAAGCATGGGCCGGTGGCCACGTTCGCCCGGCTCGCCATCGAGGCGATCAAACAGGTGGCCGATGCCTGGCAGGCGGTGGACTGGAAGGCCCTAGAGCAACGGGCTTTCAAGCAGATCATGCAGGATGGCTGGTCGCCAAGGAGGGGGATGAAGGCGATCGTGGAACACTCCCCCGCCCATGCCGGCCAGTCCCAGGAACAGCTCAACGCCGTCCTGGCATCCCTGTCCGATCAGCCCATCGTGGATAAGCCGCCCAGGGCAAAACAACCAGGGGCAGGGTACAGCCGCTAAACGCGCCGAAAGTCCCCGTCTCCTACAAAAAAGCATCACACCCAACGCAGCTTTCGCTGCTAGTGATCAAGCCTTATACCGCAATGCCTACAGGCGAAAACGTGCATGGATTGGAGGTGAAAACGTGAAGGTGGCTGAGGCCTAGCAAAGTCTGGCTTACGATGGGTTTCGCAGAGGTTTTTGCATGCTGCCGCGCTGCGCTTGCCGACTCCCGAGCCCGGTGCGACAGACTTCGCTAGTCGCACCCGTTCGTGAGTTAGTCAAATATAGAAATTGATATATCAAAATCCAAATATGATTTTGTGGTTGTGTCCCCCGGGGTGGGGTGGGGCTGCTATGGCACCTCTCCTGGTGGATTTATTTTGATGGATTTGTTTGTATCTGCTTGAAAATGTAGCCATTGACCCAATGTTTATCTTTGCCATACGGCATCAATCCGGAGGGGAAATGAGCTTCATTCAAGGGAGTTTTTGCATCAAGGTGATGTGGTCGTAGTCGATTGTTCCCACCAGAGCAACATAATGCTTACTGATGATCATCACTTTCAAAGCTACCGTCGTGGTGGTCGGTTTGAGTATTTCGGCGGTCATTACAAGGCTTTCCCTGCGCGAATTACGGTTCCTCGAACCGGTCACTGGAACGTCACGATAGATCTTGGTGGTGGTTCTGCGAACATCCGTCACTCCATCAAGATAATCAAGGGGTGACCAGTGCTGAAAATTACCTATGAAATTAACGGGCGAAAGACAACCCCTGGCGGTCTTAAGAACGCTATTGAAGCTGCCGTTTTGTCTGGCATTGAACAGAACATTAAAAAGTCGATTGGTTCCGTTAGGTGTCGTGAGCATGGACAGCATCCCACAATTCTCGTGAAAGGCCGGTCTTTAGACAACCTGTCCATAAATGTGAGTGGGTGTTGTGATGCGCTGATCGAAGAGGTGAAGAAGAAACTCTGAGTGGGGCGGGGCCAGTGGCCCCGCCTGCATCGAATGTACTCGATGGCTATCATGGTGGCTTATCTGATCGGGTGCACCAGGATCACCGTGGTAACCTACCGAAAAGCCCAGTTCCTGGCAAATTTTGCCTGAAACTGGGTCTGCTACTCTTGCCAGCAAAAATCCCACCTAAACAGTCATAAACTTTCAGTGCCAAAAGGCATATTTTTTGGCAGTAATACTGCGCTTTTTGAGCCGCTTGTGGGCTCTTCTTGGCAGGAGGGAAGTTTTCTCATGCGAAAAGTGCGATTTAACATAAAAGGCGTTATGCGCTGACAGATTGGCATGGTGGCTTGCAATTGTGGAAGACAGTTCTTTATTCTGTTTACCATACTTTCAGTATGGCGACAGTCGTTATGGAGTAGCGTTAATACTACTCAAATAGTATGGCTTGCATTGTAGGTTCTCGTAGTAGTCCAATGTGCTACATTCACAATTTCTGATGCTGTGCAACGGTCGGTTTCACGTCTAGGAATTGGGGGCATACAGTTACCATTACCATTTAAAGAAATGGCTGTGAATTGCTCTGATTTTTCGGGTGGGCAGCCCTGCCGGGATAGAAAAACCTCAGTATAGTCAGTGCAACTACATACAATCCGCATCCAACTATCCACACCCAACCATTCCAAGATTCGTGGGTTGCACTATACAAAAATGCAAAAATAAGTGGACCGATTACACCCGTGAGGTGTGTCAAACTGGTCAGCAACCCTTGCAATTGTCCTTGTGCTACCTGACCGACACGAACAGATATAATTCCCTGCAAAGCGGGAAGAGTTATGCCACCACAAGCGAGTAACAGCACAACTGGCCAAACCATCCAGCTTTGCGTAATGACTGCCAATAAAAGTAGGCCACAGCCATCAGCCAAGATGCCAACCACGATAGCTTTCTGATCTCCCAAATGTTTAGCGATAAAACCAGCAGCAAGTCCTTGAAACAGTGCGTGTGTAAGCCCAAACACAGCCAATGAAACACCGACCATTACGCCATCCCATACGAAGCGCTCTTCTCCGAATAAAACCCATAATGTTGCAGGGATTTGGCCAATCAATTGAATGATGAAAAAGACAACTAGCAATCCCGATAATGGGGAGATCATCTCGCGTATGGAGGATGTGGTTTCATTGATTGTTTCATTCTTTATCTCGTCACTAACCTGATTAGCATTATGGGTCTCATGTAAAATGAATAGGGAGACCAGAAATGCCAGCCCGTTAATAGCAGCAGCGAACATAAACGGTGCCTGTACCGAAAGTTGACCTGCAAAACCACCAATGACTGGTCCAGCAATCATACCGCCACCAAAACAGGCACCCATCATACCAAACCAATGTGTCCTGGATTCCTCAGGTGTGACATCGGCAATTGTTGAGGCTGCAACAGCTCCAGTCGCACCGGTAATACCAGCAATTAAGCGTCCCAGATACAACACCCACACTACGCTGGCTGTTGCCATTAATGCGTAGTCCAGTGTTGCACCTAAAAGTGAAAGTAATAATACAGGGCGACGACCTATGCGATCTGACCAGCGGCCGAGAAGAGGGGCAAAAATCACTTGCATCATTGCATACAGCGCCAATAAAACACCGTAGTTCTCCGCAACATTAGCCTTTCCAACAAACTCCCGTAATAACGCCGGTAAGACAGGCATAATTATGCCAATCCCCATGGCATCTAAAAAAATGATGACCAGTGCCATCATCACAGTGCGGTTCATAGTTAACGCTCTCTATCGGTGATAGGGTTTGAAAAGTAACTCTATCAGTGATAGATTGTCAACAGCGAAAGGAGATAGTGATGGCACGACTAAGCTTGGACGACGTAATTTCAATGGCGCTCACCCTGCTGGACAGAGAGGGGCTAGAGGGCCTGACTACGCGTAAGCTGGCGCAGTCCCTCAAAATTGAGCAACCGACTCTGTATTGGCACGTGCGCAACAAGCAGACCCTTATGAACATGCTTTCAGAGGCAATACTGGTGAAGCATCACACCCGTTCAGTACCGTTACCGACTGAGAGTTGGCAGCAGTTTCTCCAGGAAAATGCTCTGAGTTTCCGTAAAGCATTATTGGTCCATCGTGATGGAGCCCGATTGCATATAGGGACCTCTCCTACGCCCCCCCAGTTTGAACAAGCAGAGGCGCAACTACGCTGTCTATGCGATGCAGGGTTTTCGGTCGAGGAGGCTCTTTTCATTCTGCAATCTATCAGCCATTTTACGCTGGGTGCAGTATTGGAAGAGCAAGCCACAAACCCGACAGAATACAATACAGTGATGGACGCTGTGCCACCATTATTACAGGAGGCATTTAATGTTCAGACGAGAACCACTGCTGAAACGGCCTTCCATTTCGGGCTGAAATCATTAATAGTTGGATTCTCTGCACAATTAGATGAAAAATATATGTCCATCCAGGGTAATAATAAATGATGCTGTCTATGGGGCAGTACTAACGGTAGTAATTTTAAATCTATCGCCAGTGATTTTTATTTTTCACGCGACAAATATTCTTGAAAATGTGTATGTGCATAGCCTTTGATAAATTAGGGAGATCCGAACAAGAGGGGGATTTCTTTGCGGGTCTGGCGGTGTTTGCCATTGAACTCGTAGTCAGCGAAGGTCAGTTGATGGCTCACGTTGGTTCTCATCCATGGTACTAAGAAAATCTGATGATCTCGTGTCAAGGATTTGTTCGCACCCTCCCCATCACGTCAAATAGAGCCTGTTTTCCAACTTAAATGTCCTGTTTGCTCACGGAGCAGATGTAGTATTACTTTTGAGTTTCCAACTTAAATGTCACATTTGGTATCGTTAACTCATTGAATACTTTGATCTGCCAGTTTCCAACTTAAATGGTTGTGATCAGTTTTCTTCAATACTCCCTCGTTGGAATGCTCGCGCAAGTAGGGGGTCGTGTCGAGTTTGTAGCCAAATGCTGACATGTTATCGATGTTCTGACTTTCACCCATTATCAGAATAATAACTCTGCTCTGCTCTGCTCTGCTCTGCTCCAGTCTGGATGGAGGGGGCCTCTTTTACATATTTATCCACATTACTTTGACCGCTTAGTTGGTCGGGAACCGTTTTACCTAGGAATATTGACGAGGTTTGAATGGCTGATCGCAGTGCTGAGTAGCGTAGATGGGGAGCATCTTCACTCTTGCTCTTGGCAAGAGCGGATTGAATTACCGGGGCAATCAAGATTAACGAAAAAAAGGCGATCAAGCGGCGGCTGTCGCTTTTTGGCATGGTGGCATGACGTAGTAGCACAATAGGTAACAAAGAGAGCAGAGCGATCAGCAGCGGTAATAGCAAGCTGGGTAGCATGGTGATACCGGTGCGATAGACCTCAGAAAACTCTTCGAAAAAGAGCAAAATTTCGGTTGGTGAGAGCCAGGAGTGATAGATCCCGAGGTGGGCGAGTTGGCTGAAAATGAAGTAGAAAAACAGCGCTGCTGTGATGATGTTGAACCCGCGACTGCGTACCCGCAGGGCGATAAAATAGAAGATAGCGCAGATAAACAGCCCTTCCCCTTTGTTGAAATGGGTTCCAAGGTTCAGGTAGGCGCGATAGCTCGCCTCTAGCAGTAGTGGCAAGGTAGCGGCCAACAGGGGCAGCAGGGCAAATATGGCCCATCGACGAATATGTGGCTTGTTCCAAAAAGTGCGGTTCATGGTCTTAGTTCCTGTTGGCATTTCATTACGATTTGCGACCTTCCCTTGGCCATTGAGGTTGAAGCTTTCCAGATAGGCTGTATCGATTGGGTGAGCGGAGGCTTGCGAACAACTCGATAATTTGGGCATCACGGGCGCATCCAGCGCCGTGCACGATACACCATTACCGCGCATAAGGGGGCGTTACGTTAAATCGGACGCCCTTTTTGCTGCCTGTCATCCTGCAAGGTGGCTTGTTTTGCAGGGCGTTATCTCCCATCCTGCGCCGCATTATCCCTTACCTCGGAATCTCCCCTATGGAAACCATTACCCATCCCACCATGGTACAACTGGTGGCAGCCGGTGCCGTCCGTGTCGTGGTCGCTGTCGGACAACCTGGCGGCTGGAGCCTGCTGGTGCGCTACGGTCTGGCCGAACGTGCCCTGGCCGCCCAGCGCAGCAAACAACTAAGAGTTTTTCGCAAGCTCGATACCCTGGTGATCTACCTGCAGCAGATCGGGGTCAGCCGGTTCGAGGTTGATGCCAGTAGCTTCATGCTTGCACTACGACAGCGGTAACTTGTTACCTACGTCGAGACCCTCTACAATATAAACCAAAGGTTATATTTGGTGCGCTATGTGGACAGTAAAAACAACCTCTCTATTCGATGTCTGGTTTGATGAACAAGACGAGGCCACGCAGGAGAAGGTTTTGGCTGGGTTGCTTGCCTTGGCTCAGGGCGGTCCATCGGTAGGGCGACCCTTAGTTGATACCATCAAGGGATCTCGCTTTACGAACCTCAAAGAGCTGAGAGTTCAGCACCAGGGGGATCCGCTACGAGCGTTCTTTGCTTTTGACCCGTTGCGGCAAGCCATCGTGTTGTGTGCTGGCAATAAGGGCGGTAACGATAAGCGGTTTTACAAAGAGATGTTGCCGGTCGCTGAGGCGGAATACGCCAAGCACTTAACTGAGTTGGAGGTAGGGTAATGGGAAGAACACTGAATGAGATGCTGTCCTCCCGCTCGGTGGATAGTCAGCAGCGGATCCAGGAGATGGCTAACGAGCTGCTGCTGGAGGTGCGCTTGCAAGCGCTGCGTGAAGAGTTGGAAGTGTCCCAGGTGGAGTTGGCCTCTGTCCTCGGCATCAGCCAACCTGCCGTTGTGGCGATGGAGCAGCGGGGGAATGATATCAAGCTATCCACCATGAAGCGTTACGTGGAAGCAATGGGTGGGAAGCTGCGTGTTGATGTTGAGCTTCCTACAGGGAGGCATGGCTGGCCGCTTTGCTATATGGGATCGGGTGAACATAAAAGGCGTTATGTGCACATCGATTTGGGGGATTACGCGGCGTTTGTCGGGGCTGTCGCAGGGGGGGGGGGAGGCTGCATACAGAATGCAAAAAACTGATACGAGGTGTTCAGGGATGAAAAAAACGATGTTGGCGGCAATTCTATTGACCGGTTTTTTGCATGAGACCGCCCGCGCCGAAATCAATATAGATCAGTTACTACAGAGAGAGTCCAGGGAGCTCGAGGCCTACCGTAAGGCCGCCGAACAGGGTGATGCTAAGGCGCAATACAACCTGGGCTGGATGTATGGCAACGGCCAGGGGGTAGAACTGGACTTCAAGCAGGCGTATGCCTGGTTCTCGGTCGCTGCTGTCAACGGCGTTGGCCAGGCTGTTGAGTGGCGCGACCGTGCGGCCAGTAAATTAACACCTACCGCGCTGGCAGAGGCGCAGGCTCTGGCAAGCCGCTATTTCGATCAATCCCAGCCTAAATAGTTTTTGACAAAATATATTACC
>NZ_JBQBEV010000008.1:0-1820 GCF_051919365.1 Aeromonas sp. 82P | reverse complement strand
TTTTAATCCTACCATTTTTATTATATATATATGCACCATTAGTATCTCTAAGTGGTTTAAGAAGAATCACCGAAGAAGTGAATATCCTTGATGTTTCAACAGCCATACAAGCCATTAAAACATTTGCATACTCAATTTTTTTATTCTCACCCCACACTTCAGCACATATATCAACAACTCTACGTCTGAACTCACAAGCTTTTTCGCTTCCTAATGAAACTGTTACTTTCTGCCCCCAAAGCAATCGATAACATGAATTGACTTTTTTATTAATCAATACTAGCAATGGATTAAAATGCCAGACCTCCTTATCAAGCTTTAGCTTGGCAGCACTCTGCATCCACTCCAGCTTATCGATACGCTGTTTCTCGTGACCTACCAAGAGGTCAAAATCAGGCAAGCCAATCTTGGTCATCAGTTTATCTAGCCACAGATAACTGCTGGCTGATGATTTTTCATACCACTCACTGGGATGCTTGACGATTAGTTTGTGAAGTTTTTCTGCATTGCTGCTGTTTTGTAAGGCCGCCTGTATTTCTTCACTGCTAAGCTCACCACTCTTATCAGTATCGAAACTCTTTACCAATTCGGTAAAGAAGCTGGGTGGCGCATCGGGATCCAGATAGCCATCGGAGCCTGAACCATCGACCTTTTTAAAACCAATCTTCAGCCAGTCATGCTGACTTAACAGTTCGACTTGCTCTTTCTTGACATATTTTCCTGACGAAACACAAACCCACTCCTGCTTGGCGGCATCTTTTTCAAACTTTGGTGACTCAACCAACTCTTCCAGGCTCTTGTCACCGGTTGCCACCCAAAGATCTTTATCTTCCTGCTTTTTCTTTTCGTGCAAGACGAGTCCCGCCAGGACCTTGGCATAGGTAGCACCGCCTTTTGTTCCCGCCTTGTTGGCCAGCACATCGTCAAGACGAGGATCCTGGGTGAAAACTTCAAGATGGACTTGATGCTTGCTCTTCTTGCCCCCGATAAGGGAACCCGGCGTTTCCACCAGGCCGAGGTACCCTATGGTCTCTCCCGCCGCGATGGCGACGGGAGATGGCGGATACATATAGCTCGCCAAGATGGGAAGGCGTACGCGCATTTACCTTGATAAATTCATCCTCAACGCACACCCAAGCCATGCCGCAACTACCTGCAGCACTATCTGCACTCGGTGTCACATATTCGCATCTGGCCATCTTGCGCGCCTTGTCACCCACCCAGTGGAATTCGAGTCGGTGGGCATCATACTTCACTTTTGTTCCTGCGGGCAGAGAAACGCTTCGGTCTCCCGCCATCAGACGGCCTGTAGGCCCATTGACAACAGGATCCGCACGACCAACCATATTTGTCAGCAGTTCGGCGTCTATTTGGTCAAATAGCCAGGTTGGCACATTGGGTTTGATAAAGGTCACCGCATCCGGGCTATTGGCGATCCAGACCGAACTCCCTTGACTGACCACAACACCGGCCTTCTCGGCCTCTTTTATCTGGGCACTGGAAAGCGGGCTCTTGATGATCACCTTGATGAAGTCATACACCTTGCCCCCGACACTCCCCTTTTGGGAAGGTGTACCGTTGTCCATTTCCAGTTCTGTATCTTTGGGGAGCGTGAAACGCGGCAAGGCGGCATCAACACGCTGCTGCTCAGCATCGGGATTGGCGTGGGGAACGGAATTGCGTGCATTCCACCCCTTCTTCAATACCAGCTTTTCGGTACTTTGGTACTGACCCCAAGGCAGCAGATGCATATAGAGCGAGTAGAAGGTGAACTCATTTTTCGCCTTGGTCTCTGTATTCACTTCACAATATTCATGCTG
>NZ_JBQBEV010000007.1:0-9387 GCF_051919365.1 Aeromonas sp. 82P | reverse complement strand
GCCCAGGGCGTGGCGATGACTGCGGTCCAGCCTCATCAGCTCGGGGAAGACTTCGGCCTCCAGCCACTCTTTCATCTCGGCGTTGCGCTCAGATTCACCGGCGCTGTTGAAGGCATCCGAGCCGGTGAAGCGCAGCACCGGCCCATCAACCCGGCAGGCCCGCTCGCGCAGGCCTCGGGGCAGGTAGACGCCGCCGCCGCTCTTGGGCTCGCAGTAGTATTCTTCCCGGGCGTCTTCTTCGGTGGCGGTGTCGCGCAGCAGATTGCGCAGCCACTCGTCCTGCAGCTCTTGGGTCCACTCCTTCTTGGTGACCTGGCAGATGCGCTGATAGAGCCCCTCATTGATGGCCGTTTCGATGTCGATGCGATGCACGCTGAACCGCTTCTTGCCGGCGCGGCTATCCATGATCAGGGTGTTGAACAGGTTCTCGATGCCGTTGTGGGTCGAGATGATGCGCACCTTGCTGCCCCACATGGTCAGCGCCAGCGCCGCCTTGAGGATGGCGGCCAGGTCTTTGTGGAAGGCGCCTTCGTCGATCACCACGTTGCCCTGCATCCCCCGCAAGTTGCTGGGGTTCGAGCTGAGCGCCTTGATCTTGAAGCCGCTGGCGAAGTTGATGACATAGACCAGGATATCTTTGTCTTCGTTCCCCAGCGCCTCTTCGCCCACTTCGCTGGCGGCGCAGTTGTAGGCGCGGGCCCACATGGCGCAGGCGTCGATAAACTCGCGGGCCATGTCTTTGGTGGTGCCGACATAGAAGGTATCGCAGCCGCCGGCGCTGGCGGCCATCGAGCCGTTCAACGCAGCATCTGCCGCCTCTGCCCAGGTGAGGCCGGTTCGCCGGCTCTTCTCGGCGATCTTGAGCGGCGAGGTGTCGGCAATCCAGCGCTTCTGATAGGGCAGCAGTACCTCGTTGGGATCGAACTGGCCGCCAATGATGGCGGCCGCGGATTGGTTGCGCAGGGCATTTTCAGCCGATGTCAGGTGGTTCATCACGCTATCCCCAGGATCTTGTTGCGGATGTCGGCGGCCGTCTCTGCAGATACCCCCGCCTGAGTCACAATCTTCTCGGCAGCGGTGGCGGCCTCGGCGGCGAATGCGGCGCGGATTTCCTTCTCCAGCTTCTGGTTCAAGATGGATGACTGGGAGATCCGCTGATAAGCAAGGGCCAACTGGTTGAACTGCTTGATGTCGATCATCTCGCCGTCTTCCGTGGCCTCCATCAACGCCATGGAGGTTTCCCATGCCATGGTCTTCATGTTCTCGGCCATCAGGTTGCCGATCTGACTGGTCGGGGCATCCCCCAGTTTTGACGTCAGCACTTCGGCCATTTCCCTCGCCTTGGCGATGCGACTGCCTGCGGCCTCGACCTGCTTCGAATAACGGTTCAATCCGGTTCGGCTGATCTGCTCTTCCGGCGGCAGGCCGGCTTCCAGGATCAACTGATTGACCTCAGCAAGAATGGCTTTCTGTGACATGTCGCCAGAGCGCAGCATGGCCGCCAGCTGACTGCGAATATCGGCTGGCAGCTGCTGGATCTTGCTCTTGGTGTTCTTGGTCTTTCTGTTCTGGTTATGGGCGGTCATGGTTACCCCAGCAGCTTGTCAACGAGCGGGGCCGTGCAGCCCCAGAGCGCATGGATTGGATCGCCAACGATGGGCAGGGCCAGCAGGTAGCCGAACAACATCATGGCGGCGATATCCAGCAGGCGGGCTTTCATGCGTGACCCAGCTTGCGAGCGCGGCGGGTGGCCCGTTTGGCCTTGGCCAGACGTTGGGCCCGCTTGACGGACGGCAGCCCACCATTGAAGGCGGGGCGGTAGCGGCTGGCGCGTTTCACTTGGCGGATCGCCTTATAGATTGGCGTTGCAGCCAGGGTTACCCCATCTGGCCAGTCTCTGATCATGGTGCTCAGGCCACCCAGCACCAGCCCCACCAGGGCGCTTTTCATCTTCATCAGCAGATCCCTCATGGTCACACCGGACGCGGTTTCTTGACGCCATCCACCACGGCCTGGCCAGTGGCCACGTCGTCGCCCCGGCCGGTCAGCTTGGCGACCAGGGTCTTGCCAACCTCATCCACCGTCAGCAGGCCCTGCTCCTCCAGCCAGCGGATGTGGTTGCGCACCACATCGCGGCTGCAGCTGTGGCCATACTCTTCCAGGCACGAATCCAGGATCGATTCGTTGGCCCAGTAGCCGGCCATTTCCCGCAAGCTGCGCAGGATCAGCAGGCGCTGATCCGACACCACAAATTCTCTCATCGACGTCATATAACCCCCGTTTATTTCTCGTTTAAACGCTGTTCGAGCAGCAGGTTGATCTGGTGATTGGTGGGCTTGAGCTGAGCGGTGAGGGCCTTGATGTCCCCCCGCAACCCTTCGAGCTGAATGCCCAGCTCATAGAACTGCTCCTGGGTCGGCAGATTGTCGACGCGACTTTCGAGGCTGGTAACGCGGGTGGTCAGCTCGTCCATGGCAGTGCTCACTTCTTTCAGTTCTTCGCGGCGGGCAAAGGTCTTGCTCAGCCACAACATGACGATGGTGGCCAGAATCGCCACCCCGGTGGTGATGACGCCCCACCACTTCGGGATCCAGTCAAACTCCATGGCGATGCCTCCCCATGTTTTCGCTCCAGCTCTGGCAGGGGACGCAGCGCACGGCGTCTGGCGCTGCCTCCAGCCGCTCACTGGCAATCTGCTCCCCACAGCTAAGGCAGAAGCGGTTTCCGGCGGCGTCCTGGTCTGGGGTTTCGGTACCGCGTCTGGCCAGCTGGTTGGCGATGGCTCTGTCGCGACTCTCTTGTTCTTGTTGTTGGGCACGGTCAAACAGGTCGGTCATTTGGCCCTCGTCAGCAGGTTGGAGACGGTGCTGGTGATGGCGGCGCCAACCTTCTGGCCGCTGGCCTTGGGATGGGGCGAACCCGTCGAGGGTGCGCAGGCCGAGATAGGCCCAGGCCGGGGTCAGCAGCAACAGCACCATGTCAAAGTCAGGGCCATCGCCATAACCAAATGCCTTGAGCACGCTGAACAGCACCACGTAAATAGCCGATACCTGCCAGCTCTGGCGAGCCATCAGCGGGCGGGTGTGGCGCACGTACTCATCCTTGTTGCCATCCCCTTCACGGATGGTCTGTTGGGTGGTGGCCTGCTCAGCCTGGCTATCGGCCAGCTGCAGCTCCTGGCGGCGGGTCTGCTCTTTCTCCAGCTCGACCTTGAGCTTTTGCAGCTCGACCAGCGCAGCCGGATCGGTGATGCGGCCGAGCTGTTCTTCGATGCTGGCTTGCTGCTGGGCGGCGGTCAGGCCGATGCCGGAGACCTGCTCGACCATGTCGGCTACCTTGTTGGCGGTATCGCTGCCGCCAAACAGGCCGGCGACCCCTCGGATCAAGGCTGGCCCCTGCTGCACCGCCAACGCGGCCAGGGCGGGGATTAACGGGAATGGCATGAGGATTCATCCTTTTTGAAGAGGGCCCGCAAATTGGCGCAGTGCACCGCCACCTTGTCGTTGCAGGTCGTGAGTATTTTGAAACGGTGGCGATTGCGGGCGGCGTAGATCTCGGCGGGGGTTACAGAGCACCAGCCCTTGGCGAACTGGCTTTGCATGGTGCCATCGCGGCTATGCAGCGGGACGGTGCGATCAATGTCGCACTCGGCCACGCCCTGTTTTGCCATGGCCCGCTCCAGCTCCAGCCGCTTGCTGCGGCCATGGTCAAAACTCCACTGCCAGTTGCGTCCCATATCAGGCTCCGTATTCCGGTGCCCAGAGGCCGGTGCGCATCTGCTCGGCGTGGCGTTTGGCCCGATTGGGGGTTTGTTTGGCCCAACGGCTATTGAGCATGCCGGCGGCAGCATCGTTCCAACGCTGCTCAATCACCGCCTGAAGGGTGTTCTTGAAGGCGGCCAAGCCCTGCACGCCCATCTGGTAGGCCATTGATTTCAAGATGGCCTGCCGAGCTGGATAAGGGGTGCAAGCGGTCAGTGCCAACGCCAGCTGTGGTTGTGGCAATCGGCGCATCTCCAGCTCAAGTTCGTCGAGCAACGAGTCGAGCCAGGCTTCACCAGCTCGTACCGGCAAGGTGAACTGATAATGCTTGATGTTGGCGCCCTTCGGCCCGATGCGAAAACCAAAGCCTACGGTGGGATAACCTTCCGTGCAGAGATATGGCTTATCTCGCCAGCCTTCTTCAAATTTGAGAAGTGAATAAATAGAGGACATGACACACCTGGACAGGCAATGAATTTAATCCAGTGTGCTTTTTTGATGGTGGGATAGGAGAATGCGTATTTTCATCCAAATAAAAGGGGCCTGCTAAGAGGCCCCTTTTTATTGACTGCGGTTTATTATTTCACCAAGTAATGCCCCGACATATTGCCTTTTATTCCGCAAAAGTCCAACGATGCTTGCTTGGCATTGACAATAACGCCTTTGTTGTTTCCAGTGGCTACGTAGAAATGATGGTTCTCTGTGTTGGCATCATGCACATTGAAAGCAACGTCTTCGGTCCAGCCGTATTGCTCAAAACGCCAGCCGGTGAAATGGTCGCCCGGTTCCATCTCACCCTGTTCATAACGGGCCTCTACCTTATCCACCCCCCAGCCATCGCGCACCGTGGGGCAGGCCTTCACCAGTTCGGCATAGGCCTGCTCGATGATGGCGCGGTTGCCCTGGTCACGTTCGGCTATCGTGAGGGGGGCAGCAGCCAGTGAGCTGCTGAGCAGCAAGGCGTAAAGAACAAGGGATTTCATCAGTTTTCTCCAAACAAGTCAGGTTGACGGCGCTTCATCTCGAACTTGCGCATGCGAGCGGTGATGCGCCAGATCTCGCGCTGAGTCACCTTGTATTTTTGCGCCAGTTCAAAGGTGTTGTCGCCTTTGAATTCGGACCATACCCGCAAATCGCGGATGGTGTTTTGCAGCAGCTTACCCCGTGGCAGGTAGAATTGCAGCCCGCCATAGACCCGGCACAGTTCCGCCAGCAGGATGATGGCCAGATCCGGTGAGTCGCCATGCTTTTTCACCGTGCTGAAAAACAGGGTGTACAGTTCGCGCATGGTCTCTGGCCAGCGGGCCGTTTTCTCATCTTCGATGATGTTGATGGTGTCGCTCAGCAGGGCCGCGTCCAGCTGTTCACCGAACATATCGATGGTCTGTTCGTCTCTGTCCATCACATCCTCCTGGTGGCAGATAAAGCAATACCCAGCGACGGCTGGGTATTGGGATCATAACGCACCAGATCTGGCCCACCAATTCAAAGGCCCCTTACGGGGCCTTGTCATGTATCTCGCTCACTGGCTTGCTGCCATCGATCACCATTATCTGCGCTGGGCGCCAGCCTGGGTTTTCATAGGCTTTACG
Organism: Aeromonas sp. 82P; assembly: GCF_051919365.1. Classification (NCBI taxonomy): domain Bacteria; kingdom Pseudomonadati; phylum Pseudomonadota; class Gammaproteobacteria; order Aeromonadales; family Aeromonadaceae; genus Aeromonas; species Aeromonas sp. 82P. Next base: position 4,034 of record NZ_JBQBEV010000007.1, on the reverse strand, counting down.
GATCAGGTCGTAACCAGGAGAGATATCAGTTCTCATGCCAAGCGGTACGATGTCACCGCGTTCTGCTATCGCTGACATCATCAGCCGTCCATGCCACTTCTTCAACGCCTCCAGCACCCGCTCGGCCTGAAAGGAGGTGAGCCATTCCGCCCGGCTGATGCCCACGCCGCCGTTGGCGCTGGCAGTCATGCGGCGGATAAAGATGCCCAGGGCATCCTCAGAACCGTCGTGCAGCAGGCCGTCCTGCTTCATGGTGATCCAGATGGCCCGCAGTTTACGCACCTCCGGCGCCTGCACCTTGGCCGAACTGGGCGGAGAGCGACGCCCGGCAACCTGGGCGCCCCCCTTGACCTTGAACCCCAGCCCCTTCATGGCGGTGATGACGGCGTCCAGCTTGCTGGCGCTCATGCCCTTGGCAGAGCGGACGCCAGTGACCTGCTCCAGCAGGGCGCGATATTCCTCTTCATCCAGCCCCAGCTCGCGGCGGCCGACTTGCACCAGCTTCAACAGACGCTTGGCATCAGGCTGCATGGGATACCTCCTGACGGGGCTTGAGGTGATACCAGGACTGCATCAGTGCAATCCAGGCATGGCGGTGATCAGCATCGACATCAGCCATGTCCACAAAACGGGGTTTCCCCTCTACCTCTCTGCGTTTTACCCGCAGTTGTTTGGGGATGGTCTCACTACTGATGCGCGAGACGTCCAGCTCGAAGCCCTCTGCCACGGCCTTCTCAATCAGCCAGCGCAACCATGAGTAGTTGTTGCCGGCGCCATAGACCTCTTTCGCCAGCATCCCGATATAAACGGTGCCTTGATTCTGATCCAGATAACGCTGAATGCGGCGCACCGTCATCAGCCCGTCATACGTGATCAGCGAACGCGGCTCGATCAGCCCTTTATCTATCAAGGTTCTGATCCACCTCAGCATCTGCCGTTCTGAGCACTCGCCCAATGCCTCGGCCAGCATGGCCGCGCTCTTGTGGCGGTAGTCAGGAACCTGCTTAATCTTCTGTGCCATTGCTTCCAAGCTGTGTTTATTCGTCATTTTCTTGCTCCTCATCCGCATCGCTCACTGAGAGCGCGGCGACGTAAATTTTGTTGGCCTTTGGCGGCTTCCCCTCGCGCCAGCGGGGCACGATGCAATCAAGCCAGGCCATGGCGGTTACATCGGCTTGACGCTCCAGCTCTGCCAGATCCCGCTTGTTCATCCCCTTTCTCTTGCGCTTGGGGTAGCAAGGGTGGTTCGCTTTGACGTAATCCACCTGGCGGCGCTGGTAGGCGGTCAGTTTCATGCGACCCTCTCTTTCCAGCGCTTGATAGCGATCTCACTCTCACAGGCTTTGCAGTAGTGCTGCAGGCCGTCGCAGGATCTGGTGCTGTTCCACACTGACCAGAAGGCGGTATCTTGCGGCCAGTATTCGTTGCAACCGCTGCAGAGCTTTTCCAGCCCCATCTCGGGGTCCAGCTTGGCCTTGCCAGATGCCAGCCATTTAGCCAGCAAGCCGGGCTTCATCAGTGGCGTGTATTCACCGTGCATACGGCCCCCTTGCCATCCCACTGCAGGCGATCGGCCTCCAGTTCTGCCAGCAACTGCTCGGCGCCGCGCAGGGCATCACCGGCAATGTCGTTGGCGTGGTACTTCCTTGCGCCCCGTGATAGGGCAGTAAACCGGCGCTGCAGCACCAGCTTCTCTTTCCATTCCAGCGCGATGGCCATCTCGCCATAGAGCCGGTTTAACAGGTTGTTCAGCACATTTCTGGTCATAGCGTCCTCGCGTATCGTGAGTGGGTTATGACCGGGCCCGGTCGGCTGCTCATCAGTGCCCAGCCACCACGCTGGGCAGACGGGGGCTAGCCCCCGTTTCGCTTACTTGCTCAGCGCTTTGCGCGCCTTGTTGACGATGGTGGTCAGCATGGCCAGCCGGGAGCGGTGCTTCGCGGCTTGGCCATACTGGTTGATGAAGTCGATGGCCAGTTGTGCATCAGCCAGCGCCTGCTGCGGGTTGCTACGCAGTTGGCACTCCAGGGTGCTTTTGCCATCGTCCACGCTGGTATTGAGCAGGTATTTCACGTTCGACATATCAGGTACCTCAGTTGACCAGGAACAGGCCAGTGAACAGACCGGCGACAAAGGCCCCATAGAACAGGGCCATCACATTGACCAGCACCCAGAAGGCGGCTTCACCGTTCATGCGGCCCCCAACTTGGCTTGTTCCTGGCCACCGACACCGGCATTCAGCTCTACCTGTTTCGCGGCAATCCAGCCATGCAGTGACGCGGACTGATCACGCTTGGTCGCCTTGGCGGCGCGGGATTCACCGGTACTCAGGTTGGGGTGATGCTTTTCGATGTACTGGGCAACCAGCTGGCTCTCTTGTTCGCTCGGCACCAGGGCAGTGATCTTGTGATACACCCCGTTGCACCAGCCCTCGCAGAACAGATCGGCGCGGGCCGTTTTAGTGCTGGTCTTCATGCGCTTGCTCAGGCTGCTGATGTACTCGGCCCGGGCTGCCTTGAGCTGGCGAGCCAGCACGGTGTAGACGTAGCCGGCGATCTCCACCCGCTCCGCCGGGCCGATGAACATCACCTCAGCGGTGTTGCGCCCCCATGCCAGCTGTTCATGGCACATGATCGCCTCGACCCCGAACGCTTGGCGCACCAGACTGACCAGCAACAGGCTCCATTTCGGCTGGCGCTCGCTGTTGTTGGCGGCCTTCACCTTGCTGGCGTCAATGCCGCTCAGGGCGACGTCTTCGCTGGAGAGCTGATGCTCGGCCATCAGCGCCTGCACCTTCTTCATCGCGTTAGCGGATTCGTGCGGGTTGCCGCGCTCTACCATGGCCATCAGCTTCTTGATCTTGGCCAGAATTCGTTTGTCGCTCATCACGCCTCCCGCTTGCCGAAACGGTGGATGCAGGTCATGCACAGATCGATGCGGGACTGGGCCCAGTGCTGGTTGGTGATGTTCTTGGCAGCCTTCTTGGCCATCACCCACAGTTCCAGGGCGGTGATATAGCGACCCTCTCGCTCGAACTCGGCGGCGCGGGTGGCCAGCGCCAGATAACCGTTCGGATTGCGGGCGATCTCGTCGCCCTTCAACACTGCATTAGCCATGGTGTAACTCCTGTTCAAATCGGGTTTGTTGCTTGTCGTACACGGTGACGATGGAGCCGTTCTTCAAGATGAAATAGGCATCGTCACATTCGAGGATCCGGCGCGGGCTCCATCCCGCCTCGCGCTGCCGGATCCGCCGCAGCTGGCGTTTGCTTGGGCGCCACGCCCGTGACAGGGCGCCCAGCATCTCCAGTTCGCTGCGGCCGGTACGTTGCACCCAGCGCTCGATGGCGTGGCGGGTGACGTACAGCGGGCCATAGCGGGTTTCAAACTCCACTTACAACTTTGCCCAGTCGAGGTTGATCGCCACGTACTTGCCAGACGGATCACGCTGGTAAAGGCGGATATATTCCTTCTTGCTGACGGTGGTGATGGCGTCGGCGATGGCATCCATCGCGGCCTTCCACTCGTCATCTTCGATGGCCAGATTGCGCAGGCTCAGCACCTGGTTGACGTCGATTCGGCCCTGCTTGTTGACCCGAAAGGCGTGGTCAACCATGGCCACCAGATTGGCACTTGCCCCCTCCGACCAGCGTTCGATGCAGGCGTCGATTTGCGCCTTGGCAGCCTGGATCCGTTCATCAAAAATCCGGTGCTCACCGATGGCCCGCTCGACCTTCATGGAACCGTCATAGCTGGTCAGGGTGATGTTGCCCTTGGCGCCGCCGTAGGTGACTCCGTATTCCTGGGCACTGAGATCCAGATAGTCTTCCAGCTCCCGCTGCATCTGCACCTTGACAGAGGCCATCTGCAGCTGCAGCGCCAGCGCGTCGACCACTTGCTTGCGCACCACGCTATCGCGCAGCAGGTCGATGGTCTTGATCAGGCTTTCCGGCACCAGGTGACCCTGGGCATTGCGGTGCAAGGTTTCGGTTTGGTTGGTCATTGCTGTGATTCCTTTTGTGATTCGGTGGTGTT
>NZ_JBQBEV010000006.1:0-4883 GCF_051919365.1 Aeromonas sp. 82P | reverse complement strand
AGCGGCGAGAAGGGCATCAAGAGTGGCGAGAGCGTGGCTTGCCTGCGCCGCATTGGATCGCGATCAACCCCGAAAACGGCAACTACCACCTTGGCTATCTGCTGGCCGCGCCAGTGGCGCGAACCAATGCAGCCAGGTTAAAGCCACTGCGCTATCTAGCGGCCATAGAGCATGTTCTGGCGAAGCGGCTGGGCGCTGACATGGGGTACGTTGGGTTGATCACCAAAAACCCCGTACACAGCGATTGGTGGACGGTATGGCATAACCATGCGCCCTATTCCCTCGACTACCTCGCCGAGTTCTGCCCAGATGCGGATTTAGCAGCCTACAACCGCCGCAGCGGCAAAGAGGTTAGCGGACTGGGGCGTAACGTCACGGTGTTCGATAGCGTGCGGGAATGGGGCTACAGTGCGGTGCGGGAGTATTGGCGGCCCAATGGCTATGAAGCATGGGCTGAGGCTGTCCGTGTCGCTTGTGAGAGCGCTAATGCGTTTGGGCGTGAGCAAGGTGGCCCGTTGCCCCATAGTGAGATCAAGGCCACGGCCAAGAGTATCGCCCGTTGGATCTGGCGGCACCTTACCCCGACCTCGTTTGCGGATTACGTTGATCGGACACATACCCCCGAGATTCAGGCCATCAGAGGGGCTAAGGGGGGGCGCATTGGTGGCAAGGTATCCAAGGGCGGGGGGAGGCCCAAGTCCACGAACTGGGCACTATGGGAGGCCATCCAGAGCATGAAGGCTGCCGGATACCCGCACAGCACCATAGCCGACGATCTCAACATCTCGGCCAGTACCGTTAGCAAGTACGCCAAGATTTCAAAATAGCGATCGCGAAACAAAGCCTATATCAGATAACAGCGCCCGAAAGGGCGTTCTTTTTCCCTAGAGAGCCATTAGAGAGAGGATCTTGGCGAGGGGGGTAAGGCCGATCCCGAAGGGTTGTCCATCAGGCCGTGTGTTTGGCCTGTGGGCAATAGGTCTTATCCCCGGAGCTGTTTGGTTTCTGCTGTTCGCAGTGCCCGAAGGATTTCCCCGGCTTGCTCCTGTGTCAGCACCACCGCCGATCCCCCATCCCTGATCGCCTGCATTTGGGCGGCCAGCCCCTCCATCAGCGCCCTATTTATCGTCACAGTAACGTTATTATCCTGCTGCTTTGCCCGGTAGGCCGCTTGTCGTTCTGCCCCTGTTTTGGCTGATCCGGTTTTTGGCCTGCCCCGTCCGCGCTTGATGCCAAACATGTCCCCAGTTCCCTTATCTGTGGCGTCCTTCATGGAGCTATTTCCTGTCACTGTAACGGTAATTGATTATGTGTCACTGTGACGATAAATAGCAAGTTGCCGCCCCCCTGTTTTTTTTTGCTGTACTGGTTTAAGCCAGCCGACCCGTATTACGTTTTCACCTGCTTCGCGGCTCAACGTAACACGGGGCTGGTGAGGGGCTATGCCCCTTCAATCCCCCTAAACCCACCGCCGGAGGCAGCGTGTCCAAGGCCCAAAAGATAACCACCGTCAGCGTCAGGATCGACAAGCCGACCGCAGCCGAATGGCGCGAGCGTGCGACAGCATCCGGGCTCAGCGTATCGGACTGGATCCGGGGGGCGGTCGATGCCAACCAGCAGACGAATTTGCCGACGCCCCAACGCCGTCCCGTCCGTGTCCGCGATACCAGCAACGATGCCGATCCGGTGTTGATGCGCCAGTTGGCCGGGATGAGCAACAACCTCAACCAGATAGCCCGAGCCCTGAACGAATGCCGGTTGGCCGGCTCGTCGGTGCAACTGGTGGAGTTGCTGGCCCTGCTGCGCAGCATCGAGGTTCAGGCGGGCCGCCTGCTGCCCCAGTTGCCGCCGCCCCCCAAGCCTGCGGCCAAGGGGCGCGACGATGCTCATTAAATTCCTCTCCCACGGTACGGGCAGCGGTGCCCGTGCTTCGGCCTACCTCATGGGCTCGCACGATCACACAGGTGAACCACGGGCAGGGGTGACGGTACTGCGGGGCGATCCGGTGCTGTTCGCGGCGGTGGCCGACTCGCTGCCGTTCCAGCATCGATACCGGAGTGCCGTGATCTCGTGGGCGGCGGAAGAGGCCCCGACCGCCGACGAGATCACGGCGGTTTTGGCGGACTTCGAGGCGGTGGCGTTTGCTGGGTTGGAGCCGGAAGACGTCCACCTGACGGCGGTCCAGCACGACGAACCGGATGGCGGGGTTCACGTCCACATCCTGATCCCCCGTGTTCACCTGGGCACAGGCAAATCGTTCAACCCGGCCCCACCTGGTCACCGTAAAGCCTTCGATGCGGTGAGGGATAAACACAACCACGAAAGGGGCTGGGCGCGGCCAGACGACCCGCTTCGGGCTCGAGGCGTTCAAGGACAAGAGCGATAAGACAGCCATCAAGAAACAGATCACCGACCACCTATTCGCAGCCGCCGAGCAGAGAGTGATCTCCAATGCGGCGGAGCTGCGGGACTACCTACAAACCTCGCTCGGGTGCGAAATCACGCGCACGGGGGCCGATTACACCAGCATCAAGCCGGAGGGCTATCCCAAAGCTATCCGGTTAAAAGGGGAACTCTATGGAGCGTCTTGGACAGCAGAAAGAACGCTTGAGCGAGAGGCTCAAGCAGCGGCAAGAGCAGGAATTGGGCGAGGTGGAGAAGTTAGCGAAAGCGGTGCTCGACGAGCTCAAGAAAGACTTAGAGAAGCGTGTGAGCGACGAGCTGAATACAACCGTGGGCGCTATCAAGAAAGGGATCGAGGGCTTGCCCCAACAGATCACCGATTCGACCGTTCCATTGAGGGAGGTTTTGGAGCAGGCCCAGAGCGAGACCAACACCCTCAAGCTGGTCTCCAGCGTTTGGCTCAAAGCCTTGCTGGTCGGGGTATGCACCTCCGTGGGGATCGGGCTGGGGAGCTGGGGGGTATTGAGCTGGATGGGCAGCGAGGTTCAACGGTTGAACAGCGAGATCCGCAGCGCGAAAGCCACGCTGGCCCAACTCCCCAATGGGGTGAGTTACGCCAAGGGCGAGGATGGCAAGGGCTACATCCTCGCCCCCAGCATGGGGAAACCGTTCGAAACGAAGAGCGGCAAGATGGCCGTGGAGGTGAACTGAATGACCGAACTGGAGCGGATACTGCTCGACAGGCTGGAGCGGATAGAAACGGCACACCAGCAGCAAACGGCGGCGTTGGAGCTGCAATTGCAGCAGCAGGCGCGCTCTTTGAGCGAGTTGCAAACCGCTTGCACCAGTGCGCTGGCGAGCTGCGGGACGCTATGCAGCGAGCTACAGAGAGCGTTCGATACGTTGCAGAGCGGGGTAGAGCACTCGAACAGAGTCACAGGGACTGCGCTTGGGAGCTTGAACAGCAGTGTCAACGACTTGAGCAAGGCGCTGAACGCCTTTCAGAAGGCGCAGCGCTGATCGCCGACAGGGCTGCGGAGCTGCGAAAAGAGCAGCGGCGAGATCGTGGATTTAGCATGTGATATATCGTCACAGTGACAATAATTAAGGAGATCGGGTATGAAATCAGGTCGGTTGGGTACACCTGACACGGTGGCGCATATTCGCCAGTTCCCCCGGTTGAGTACGAACTGGCGATCTATAAAGGCTCACCGTGGCTATGGGCCGATGGAAAGCCGCTGATCGACCTCCTCGATGCGACCATCGACTGGATGATCGATGACGACGGCAGCCGCTGGATCGTCATTGATACCGAATACCTGCGCCAGCAGGTGGCCCACTATGCCCTGTTGTCCGCCGATACATGGCGGCAACGGTTGCTCGATGCAGGCGTGGAGGTGGATTGAGGTGCGATTGAGTGATCGGTTTCCGGGGCTGATGCTGTGGCATACCGTGGCGGCAATGGCCGCCTTGTTCGCGGCGAAAGCCCTGCTGTACTGGGTTGCGTACTGGTTGGGCCTTGGGCTGCTCTACAGCGCTTTAGCGGGGCCTTCTTGGGGTTGTAAGCCGGAACCCCAGAAATTTCCGTCACCGTCGCATTACCCGCTCGCAGGGGTAGACCTAACAGTCGTTTCACCAGCCGCCATTGAGTTAATCCGTGCTATTGACTCCAAACAAGTGGGTTGTTTCAGAATACGGGAAATATAGAGCATTGAAAGCTAATGGAATTTTATATTGTGCAATGCGATAGAGAGTGACACTTGATATTGGTCGCAGCCCGAGCGTCGCTTCGGTGCCCTTAACGGCCTGATGATATTTTCATGGGCTACGGCAGGTTTCTGAACCTAAACCAGCCGCTCACCTGAACCAGTAATCCGTCAGCACCTCGGCCAAAGCGGCCTGTCGCGGTGACAATCGACGACTGCCGCTATCGACTCAAAGCGGAAGCTGCTGTGTTCAAAATCAGAGCCGCAAAACGGACGGTGCATTTACCGAATTACTTGTTCGATACCCTGAGCGAAGCCGATTCAATGACGCTCACGATTTGCGCGGCAATAGCATCCCTGATCTGGTCTGGCAATTTCTTCCCCGTCAATGACTCATATACCCAGAGTCCATCCGCTGCGAGTCGCGCAATGAATCGATCAAGAACGGCCTGGTCGTCGAGATGCTCCGGCGCTGGAGAAGCCCAGCCTTCAAGCACCGTGTCCCAGGCAGCCGCTGTCGCAGTGCTTTCACTCGATTGAAGTGCAGAAAGCAATTCCGCGCGATTAGCGCTTCGTGCGCTAGTACGTGCATACGCAATGGCCCGCTCTGTGGGTGTTGCCTCTGACTTCGGTCTGCCTGCGACTGATTCCAGGCTGGCCTCCCATTGCGCGGCCAAGTGCTCGTGGATTGCCTGAACAAGCGCTTCCCGCGAAGGGAAGTGGTACATCATTCCGCCCCGCGTCACGCTGGCCTCCGCCGCAACGGAATCAAAG
>NZ_JBQBEV010000005.1:0-5940 GCF_051919365.1 Aeromonas sp. 82P | reverse complement strand
CTGTCCTGCTGGCCCTTGTAGGCGTCAAAGGAGGGCTGTATCAGCCGTGCCCGGAGCGGGTCGTCTGGTCTGGCCCAGCCCTTGCCGTAGTTCCATTTATCCCGCAGGGCGTCAAAGTCTTTTCTATGTCCGGGCGGGGCAATGTTCAGAGATTTACCCGTGCCCAGGTGAACACGGGGCACCAGGATGTGGACGTGGACACCGCCCCCGGCCTCCCGGTGCTGCACGGCGGTCAGATGCACGTCCTGCCTATCCAGTCCGGCAAAGGACAGCGCCTCGAAGTCGTCCAGCACCGCGCCGATCTCGGCGTCACTGGGGGCCTCTTCCTCCGACCAGGAGATCACCGCACTCCGGTATCGATGCTGAAAATCGAGCGAGTCCGCCACGGCGGCGAACTGCTGCGGATCACCCCGCAACACCGCCACCCCGGCACGTTCCTCGCCCTTGTGGTCGTGACTGTCCAGCAAATAGGTCGCCGCACTGCTGGCCTTACCGGTGCTCCCGGCGCTCTCCTCGATGCTACGTAGCAACGTCAGCAGCTCCACCAGGTGAACCGAGCTCCCTACCAGGCGGCATTCGTTCACCGCCCTGGCGATCTGGTTGAGGTTCGATCCCAACGCCGCGAGCTGGCGCATTAGCGCAGGATCTGCCAGGTGGCGGGGGTCTCGTTCCCGCCGCGACCGGGCGGGGGATATATGGGTTTGCTGGTCGGCATCCACCTTGGCTCTCAGCCAGTCGGAGAGGGTCAGCCCCTCGTCGCTGGCCCCCTGGCGCCACTTGGCCAGGGTGGCAGGATCGAGGCGAAGGCTGGCCGTTGTTGTCTTTAGCTCTGGCTTTGTCATTGGCTCTCCAAGCGGCGTAGCAGCGTGGGGTTTGAAGGGGCGGAGCCCCTCACCAGCCCCCGGATACATGGAGACCGCGAAGCGGGCGTAATGTAATACGGGGTCGGCTGGCTTAATACCAGTAAAGCAGAAAACGAGGGGGTCGGCAACTTGCAATAAACGTCACCGTGACAGATAATGAATTACCGTAACAGTGACAGGAAAGAGCATCATGAAGGACGCAGCGGATCAGGGAACTGGGGACATGTTCGGCATCAGGCGAGGTCGTGGTAGACCAAAGACAGGGACAGCCAAGACGGGGGCAGAACGGCAGGCTACCTACCGGGCGAAGCAACAGGAAATAAACGTTACCGTGACGTTAAACAGGAATGATCTGAGGGCAGTAAAAACCATTCTGGCCTTCGCTAAGGTCAAGGGGATCACGGAGATGGTGGACGCGGAAACGCTGGAGCGGATAGAGCGGGCGATCTACGCGATCCCGGCAGACGAGTAACCGGGGCCAGAGCAAGATCGCTCCGTGGACAACGGCCCCGCCCACACCCCCCGATAGAGCCGGGGGGCGATGGACGGCCTTCGGTCCGGTTCCCCACCTCGCGCTGTTATCAAAAGCTGATATAGGCTTGTTTCGATCACGGATGATCACGCTTTAGGTAAACGCTCACCGTACTGGGGGAGATTTGAAGATCGTCCGCTATATCGCGGTTGGTGTACCCCTGAGCCTTAAGCCGCAGAACCTCCGGCAATAGATCGGACTTGTCCTTACCGCTATTGCTCGGCCTTCCCCCTCCCTTGGATACCTTACCGCCCTTAGCCCCTCTCCGCGCTTGGATCTCGGAGGTATGTGTCCGATCAACGTAATCCGCAAACGCGGACGGAGTTAGGTTCCGCCAGACCCAGCGGGCAATGCTCTTGGCCGTAGACTTAATCTCGGACACTGGCAGCGGACCGCCTTGCTCCAAGCCAAACGCATTGGCGCTCTCACAGGCCGCAAGCACGGCATCGGCCCATGCGTCATAGCCGTTGGGCCGCCAAAACCGTCTGACGGCCTTATAGGCCCATTCCCGCACGTTATCGAACACCTCTATGTTACGCCCCAACCCGCTCGCTTCTTTGCGCTTACGGCCACTAAAGGCCGCCAGATCAGCATCTGGGCAAAACTCGGCGAGATAGTCGAGGGTGTAGGGTTCAATGTCGTGCCAGAACGTCATCCAATCGCTGTGGACGGGGTTTTTTGTGACCAGCCCTGCATACCTCAGATCGGCCCCCAATCGTTTCGCTAGAACGTGCTCGATGGCAGCCAGGTAACGCAACGGCCCCAATCTGGCGACACTGGATCGCGCCACGGGCGAGGCCAGCAGGTAACCAAGGTGGTAATTGCCGTTCTCTGGGTTGATCGAGATCCAGTGCGGGGCAGGCAGCCCCCTATCCTGCCACTCGTGGTAGCCATCGCGCTGGGGGTCATGCTGGTGCTTCTTGTCCACGTCGAACACCAGCATGGCGACATGCGGCGGCGGGTTGAACTGGATGTGGCTATAGCCCAGCGCAGTAGCCTGCGGACGAATGAGCAGCCCCATCGATTTGTCGTTGGTGCAGTAGGGGCGGCGCGGAAGCCTGTCTATGAAGAGGTTTTGGGCCGTCTGAGTCAGAGATCACCGCGCTTATTGGCGGTGCAGGGTTGTCTGAGATCGTGCATGTGTTATGCTTTTCCTGTTCTTTGTGAACGGCCCCGAATGCTCTGAGTCTTCCGCCAAGTTGATCAGCAGAGCTTCGGGGTTTGTCTTTTCTGGACAACAAGTTACCGCACCGCTTTCGCTACCGCAACACGTCACGCCCCCTTGCACCCGATAAGGGAGCAGGAACGGATATGGCTGCACCACCCCAAGAGGTCGCATCGAGGAGGTCGATCAGCGGCTTTCCATCGGCCCATAGCCACGGTGAGCCTTGATAGATCGCCAGTTCGTACTCAACCGGGGGGAACTGGCGAATATGGGGTTCTAGGGATTTTCCGTCCAAAAACGACAAAGTGCTCTGGAGGCCACGCCGTCCGCGGCCTCCAGAGGGGTATTACTTTTTTGGCGCTTCACATAGCCAGTCACAATAAATCAATCACTTAGCAGTCTGAATGTCGCATTTGGACGGAAAATCCCTAGAACCCCATCAAGGCCCGATCCATACAGAAGCTGGGCGAACAAACGATGCTCGCCTTCCAGAAAACCGAGGATGCGAACCACTTCATCCGGGGTCAGCACCACCGGCAAGCGCCGCGACGGCCGAGGTCTTCCGATCTCCTGAAGCCAGGGCAGATCCGTGCACAGCACCTTGCCGTAGAAGAACAGCAAGGCCGCCAATGCCTGACGATGCGTGGAGACCGAAACCTTGCGCTCGTTCGCCAGCCAGGACAGAAATGCCTCGACTTCGCTGCTGCCCAAGGTTGCCGGGTGACGCACACCGTGATACAATGGCCGCAGTGCCTGGTATGTCTTTCCGGCACTTCCTGTGTCCATCGTTCACGGCATGCGGGCGTTGGCGAATCCGCGCCGAGCCCGAACCGGCTCCCCAACCTGTAGGTCTTTCCATGTCCGTTGTGCTTGACGAATCCATCGCGGGCGGCCCGCCCGCCACCCGCCGCGAATGGATCGGCCTGGCCGTCCTCGCCTTGCCCTGCCTGGTCTATGCCATGGACCTCACGGTCCTGAACCTGGCGCTGCCGGTCCTCAGCACCGAGCTCTCACCCAGCAGCGCGCAGCTGCTCTGGATCCTGGACATCTACGGCTTCTTCGTCGCCGGGTTCCTGATCACCATGGGCACGCTGGGCGACCGCATCGGCCGGCGCCGGCTGCTGTTGCTCGGCGCGGCGTTCTTCGCGTTCGCCTCGGCGCTGGCGGCCATGGCCCACACCGCCGAGCTGCTGATCGCCGCGCGTGCGCTGCTGGGCCTGGCCGGCGCCACCATCGCGCCGTCGACCATGGCGCTGATCCGCAACATGTTCCACGACGCGCGCCAGCGCCAGTTCGCGATCGGCGTGTGGATCGCCACGTTCTCGCTGGGCAGCGCCATCGGGCCGCTGGTCGGCGGCGTGCTGCTGGAGTACTTCCACTGGGGATCGGTGTTCTGGCTCAACATACCCGTGATGGCGCTGACGCTGGCGCTGGCCCCGCGCTTCCTGCCCGAGTACCGCGACCCGTCGGCGGGCCGCATGGACCTGGCCAGCGTGGGGCTGTCGCTGGCCGCGGTGCTGCTGACCATCTACGGCCTGAAGCAGCTGGCCGAGCACGGCCCGTCCACCACGGCGCTGGCCGCCACCGCGCTGGGCCTGGGCGTGGGGGCGGTGTTCCTGCGCCGCCAGGGCCGCATCGCCTACCCGCTGCTGGACCTGCGGCTGTTCCGCCATGCGGCCTTCTGCGCCGCGCTGGCCGCCTATGCGCTGACCTGCCTGGCCATGTTCGGCGTCTACATCTTCATCACGCAGCACCTGCAACTGGTGCTGGAGCTGTCGCCGCTGCAGGCCGGCCTGGCGACGCTGCCGTGGTCGCTGTCCTTCTTGGCCGGCTCGCTGCTGGCGCCGCAGATGGCGGTGCGCTGGCCGCGCCCGCGCATCCTGGTCGTGGGCCTGTCGGCGGCGGCGCTGGGGTTCGCGCTGCTGGTGGCGGGGCAAGGCCTGTGGCTGCTGGTGCCGGCCACGGTGGTCATGGCGCTGGGCATGGCGCCGGTGTTCACCATCGGCAACGAGATCATCATCACCACCGCGCCGCCCGAACGCGCCGGTGCGGCGTCCGCGCTGTCGGAGACGGCCTCGGAGTTCAGCGGCGCGCTGGGCATCGCGCTCCTGGGCAGCGCCGGCATGGTGGTCTACCGCCAAGGCCTCTCCGCGGCCTGGCCGCAGGCGCTGGGCGGCGATGCGCTGGCGGCGGCCGGCGCTTCGCTGGGCGGGGCCGTGCACCTGGCGCAGGCGCTGCCGGCCGCTTCCGGCGCGGCCGTGCTGCAGGCCGCGCAGGCCAGCTTCACCGATGCGCTGCAGGCCATCGCGCTGGCCGGCGCGCTGCTCGTGGCCGGGGCCGCATGGCTGGTCGCGCGCATGCTGCGCGGCGTGCCGGACACGGCTGCGCAGCACTGACGAGCGGCGCGGTCAGACCTCCTCGCTGCGCACGAACGATTCCAGCCCCTTCACCATGCGCGCGAGCTGCGGGCCGATCTCCTGGTCCAGCAACTCGCGCGGGAACTTGGGGTTCTAGGGATTTTCCGTCCAAAAACGACAAAGTGCTCTGGAGGCCACGCCGTCCGCGGCCTCCAGAGGGGTATTACTTTTTGGCGCTTCACATAGCCAGTCACAATAAATCAATCACTTAGCAGTCTGAATGTCGCATTTGGACGGAAAATCCCTAGAACCCCAATATGCGCCACCGCGTCAGGAGTACCCAACCGACCTGATTTCATACCCGATCTACTTAATTATTGTCACTGTGACGTTATATTACATACTCAACCCGCTACTCTGGCTCTGCTCTTTTCGCAGCACCGCGGCCCTATCGACGATCAACTCTGCGCCTTGTTCAAGCTCTCCAGCGAGCTTTTGACTATGCTCACACTGCTGTTCAATGACCCAAGTGCTGCTCCGGTAGCCCGGTTGGTCTGGTCCAAACTCCGGCCCATGCTGGCTAGCTCGCTCCTGGTACTCTTCTCCAAGGCCACGAAGGCGGTGTGTAAGCTGGCGCAATGCTTCTCGTACTCGCCCAATGTGCTCTGCAACTGCGCCTGCAAGCTCTTCAAAGCGCGCTGTTGCGCGTCGAGCTGCGCCCGCAAGTCCATCGTCTCGTCCTGGTGCCGTTGTTCCATCCGCTCGAATTGAGCTGTCAGCAGCCGCTCTAATTCGGTCATCTACTTCACCCCCACGGCCATCAGGCCCTTGTACGTCCCTTCGTCCATCTTGAACGGTGTATCGATCTGCCTCGCCACGATGTACTGCCCATCTCGGTCGCGCACGAACGTCACCCCTTTGGGCAAGCTGTCTAGGGTCCGTTGGGCTGTGCTGATCTGCTGGTTTAGGCTCTGAAGCTCGGTCAGTTGCCCGGTGATCTCGTTCGCCAGGTACGCTGCCACC
>NZ_JBQBEV010000004.1:0-34132 GCF_051919365.1 Aeromonas sp. 82P | reverse complement strand
ATGTCGAGCAGCAGCTCGCAGCCGCTGCGCGCCACCAGCTCGGTCAGAAACGCCTCCTCCGCCATCTCGTGCTCATAGCCGTGGTAGTAGGAGATGTTCTCCAGCACCAGCGGGCGGGCCAGCGCATCCTGTACCTGCCGGATCCGATCCGCCAGGTAGGGGAGGTTCTCCCACTGGCGCGGCACCGGCAGCAGCTCGTAGAGATAACCCCGGGCATCGCGGGAAAAGCTCAGGTGCTCGCTGTAGATGTCGATGGCAAACTCGTCGAGAAAGGCGCGGATCTGGCCGAGCAGGCTCATATTGAGCGGCTGGCAATCGCCGAGGGAGAGGCTGAGCCCGTGGGCCACCAGCGGATAGCGCTCGGCGATCTGCTGCAGTTGCTCCCGCCTGGCGCCGCCAATGGCCATCCAGTTCTCCGGCGCCAGCTCGAGAAAGTCGATGCCGGGGCGGGCAGGCGCCCCACAGAGCTGGGCCAGATGCTCCTGGCGCAGCCCCACGCCACGGCTGCTGGCGCTTATTGGCCGCATACCCCCTCCGTTATCTTGCTCTCCTGGCGCTGGGTCTCGCCGTTGATCCCCTGCTCCGTCAGACCACACTTGCCATCGCGGGCGCGCACCAGCCGGCCCTGCGGATCGCTGTCGAGGGTCTGCTTCTCGAAGCGCTTCTCGGTGCCGCACTTGCCGGCCGCACACTTGCCGCCGTGCTGTTCGCTCGGCGCCGCCTTCACCGGCGCCTCGCTCGGGGTGGCCGCCAGCGCAAGCCCAGGGGTCAGCGCGATCAGGCCGGTCATGGCGATGGAGAGGCTCAATTTGCAGGAGGTTTTGATGCTGCTTGCGTTACTCATGGCTGGACTCCTTGACGGATGAAACGGGGTAACTGGAGAGATCGCGGGCGGCCACCACCTGGCCGTGGAACTGCTGCTTGACGATGGCCATCGCCTCCTTCTTGTGATTGAGACCGACCCCCATCCAGTGGTTGAGCACCAGCAGCTTGGGGTTCACTTCGGCGGCAATGTTGGCGACCACCGAGGGCTTGGCATGGAGCGAGGCGGAGACGGGATCGGCGCCCTCGTGGATGGCGAGCGGCATCACCAGGATGTCGGCCCCCTTGGCAAACGGCACAAAGGCCGGGTTGCTGCCGTTCTGATCCGCCGAGATGACGATGGTCCCCTCGGCGCTTTCGATGCGATAGGCCAGACAGGGCACGTCCCCGTGGGGGATGCCAAGCGCCGTGATGGTCAGGCCATCCTGCTGATAGACCTGTTGCGGCCTGGGCGTCTGGTAGGGCACATCGTGCACATTGATGGGGAAGAGACCATCAGTGCCATCCTTGAAGCCGCCGAGGTAGGCATAAGCGCCCTTGTCTTTGTTGAAGAGCGCATCAAAGTAGCCGCTCATGCTGGGGAAGGCCGAGCCGGCCTGCGGCCCCGCCAGATCGAGGGGATCGCTGCGCTTGAAGAAGTAGGCCCCCTTGAGCAGCGCAGGCAGGTCGGTCACATGGTCGGTGTGAAAGTGGGTGATGCCGATGAAGTCGACCTCTTCGAGCTTGGCGCCTGCCTGGCCGAAGCGCAGATAGACGCCGCCACCGGCATCGATCAGGATGCGCGATTTGCCCTTCCACCAGATCACCTCGCTGGAGGAGGCGCGCAGATCGTCGGAGATGGGGCCGCCGCTGCCGAGCACCTGCAGGGTGAATGCCTTGTCCAGTGGCGTCAGTTGTACGGGCTCGGCCCAGGCCGGCGCGGTGGCGAGCGCGCAGCCGATGGCCAGCGTCACCGCTTTGATTGTCTGTTTCATAACGGATTACCTGTCGGTTGGATGACAAGAGAAAGGGGTCGGGGCGAGGCAGTGTCTGCCCTCCCCGACCGAGGGGGATCAGGGTTGAGAGCGGGGCTCATCCCGTTCATCGGCTTCCCAGCGTGCTTCCAGCCAGAGCAGGTTGCACAGGCCCAGCAACAGGGCGAAACCCAGGCCCAAAATCCAGGTGAAGTACCACATAGCGGCTCCCTTGGGGTCAGTAGAGTTGATGGCTGTCGCGCTTGATGCCGGCACGATCCAGCTTGCCGCGCACCACCCGGTAGACCCAGCCGGTGTAGCCGAGGTTGATGGGCATCAGCACCAGCACGATCCCGAACATGATGGTCAGGGTCTTGAAGCTGGAGGTGCCGTCCCACAGGGTCAGGCTGCTGGCCGGATCCAGCGACGAGGGCAGCACGAAGGGGAACAGGGCGATGGCCACCGAGCAGAGCATGGCGGCGCAGGCCAGGCCGCTGGCCAGCAGCGCCAGCCGTCCCTTCTCCTGCCAGGCGGCGATGCCGCTGGCCAGCGGTGCCAGGGCGCCGATAAGGG
Source organism: Aeromonas sp. 82P (assembly GCF_051919365.1). NCBI lineage: Bacteria > Pseudomonadati > Pseudomonadota > Gammaproteobacteria > Aeromonadales > Aeromonadaceae > Aeromonas > Aeromonas sp. 82P. The sequence goes on along the minus strand of NZ_JBQBEV010000004.1, from coordinate 31,784 downwards.
GCACCAGCCACAGCAGCGGGTAGTCAAAGTAGTTGCCAAGCCAGCCGCAGGCGTGGGGGATCACCCCCTTCATCAGCGGGCTGATGGCGGCATTGGGGTCAAAGGGCTGGCCCGCCAGGCCGGTCAGCTGATAACCCGGCAACCCCAGCAGATGCCAGCCGGCCAGCAGATAGCAGAGGGTCACCAGCGGCGCCAGCAAGATGGCGAGGCCACGGGCCCGCAGTGCAGGGGTGCCCGTTACCTTGGCCTGCAGGAAGCTGGCGCCGTGCAGCAGCAGCAGGCTCACCCCGGTCGCCACCACGCTGGCAATCCAGCTCCAGTGGAAGTCGAAGGCCCCGTAGTGCAGGCGCAGTGCGCTGTCGAAGCGAAACGGCAGGCCCTGCATCACCAGCGCGATGGCGGCAGAGAGCACCAGGGTCGGCACCAGACCACCGGCCACCAGGGCGCGATCCCACCAGCGGCGCCAGAGGGGATCGGCCAGCTTGCTGCGATAGTCAAAGCCCACCGGGCGCAGGAAGAGGCCAAGCAGCAGCACTATCATCGGCACATAGAGCGCCGAGAAGGCGGCGGCGTAGACCAGCGGCCAGGCGGCGAACAGGGCGCCGGCGCCGGCGATGAGCCACACCTGGTTGCCCTCCCACACCGGCCCCACGCTGTTGATCACCAGTCGGCGGTCTTCATCCTCTTTCGAAACCATCGGCAGCAGCATGGCGATGCCCAGATCGAAGCCATCCATCACGATGAAGCCGACCAGCATGAACAGCACCAGCCCCCACCAGATGAGTTTCAGGGTTTCATAATCCATCAGGCGATCCTCGCAAGTTCGGGTTGTTCACCGCTGTAGCGGCCGGTATGCAGCACGGCGGGCCCCTGGCGGATCACGCGGCGCAGCAGGAACAGCTCCACCACCAGCAGGCAGGAGTAAATGAGACAGATGGAGATCAGGCTGAACCAGAGCTGGCCCGGCTGCAGCAGCGACACCGAGGCCGACACCGGCAGCACGTCGCTGATGGTCCAGGGCTGGCGACCGAATTCGGCCACGAACCAGCCCGCCTCGATGGCAATCCAGGGCAGCGGAATGCTCCACAGCAGCGCCTTGAGCAGGCGGGGCGAGGCGAGCAGCCGGTTGCGGCAGAGCTGGACGAAGCCCGCTACGAACAGCCCGAGCATCACTACCCCCAGCCCGACCATGATCCGAAAGCCCCAGAACAGCGGCGCCACCTGCGGCACCGAGTCTTCCACCGCCCTAGCGATCTCGGCCTCACCGGCCTTGGCGATGTTGCTGGCATAGGGGGTGAGCAGCAGCCCGTAGCCGAGATCCTGCCCGTGCTTGTCGAACAGCGCACGGTTCTCGGCCGAGTCGTTGCCGGCGCGGATCTGCTCGAGCGCCCCGGCGGCCACCATGCCACTGCGAATGCGGGTCTCGTGCTGGGCCTTGAGATCCTTGATGCCGGTCACCGCCTCATCGAGGGAGCGGGTGGCGATGATGCCCATCAGATAGGGGATTTTGACCGCAGCGTGGGTGGTCTCGGCCCCCTGATCCGGGAAGCCGAACAGGGTGAAGGCGGCCGGCGCGGGCTCCGTCTCCCACTCCGCCTCGATAGCGGCCAGCTTGACCTTCTGCACCTCGCCGGTGCGATAGCCCGACTCGTCACCCAGCACGATGACCGAGAGAATGGCGGCCAGCCCAAAGCCCGAGGCGATGGCGAAGGAGCGCAGGGCGAAGCGCACCTCCATGCGGCGCAGCAGATACCAGCTGCTCACCCCCATCACGAACAGGGAAGCGGCCACATAGCCCGCCGCCACCGTGTGCACGAACTTGACCTGGGCCACCGGGTTGAAGATCACCGCGGCCACGTCCACCAGCTCCATGCGCTGGGTCACCAGGTTGAACTCGGCGCCCACCGGGTTCTGCATCCAGCCGTTGCCGATCAGGATCCAGAGCGCGGAGAGGTTGGAACCGAGCGCCACCAGCATGGTCACCAGCAGATGTTGACCGCGGGAGAGCTTGTCCCAGCCGAAGAAGAAGAGTCCCACCAGGGTCGACTCGAGGAAGAAGGCCATCAACCCCTCCACCGCCAGCGGGGTGCCGAAAATGTCCCCCACATACTGGGAGTAGTAGGCCCAGTTGGTGCCGAACTGGAACTCCAGGGTGATGCCTGTGGTCACCCCCATCACGAAGTTGATGCCAAACAGCTTGCCCCAGAAACGGGTGATGTCCTTGTAGATCACCTTGCCGGTCATCACATAGGCCGACTCTGCGATCACCAGGATCCAGGACAGCCCCAGCGTGAGGGGCACAAACAGGAAGTGGAACATGGCCGTGGCGCCAAATTGCAGGCGCGACAGGCTGACCACGTCATCCGGATTGATCATGCGTCACTCTCTTTTGTTGTATTTACCTTGCACGTTTTGTGCGAGATAAGTACACCACGGAGCATGACACCTATAACAGATGCAGTTATATTGAATTACACCTATAACAGTTACTGCATCACATGTCCCTTTACCGTCAGCTGGCCGACCGCCTGCAACAGCAGATTGAAGCCGGGGTGTGGCAACCCGGCGAGCGCATCCCCTCCATCCGCCAGAGCTGCAAGACCCATGGCCTGAGCCCCATGACGGTGCTGCAGGCCTATCAGCTATTGGAGAGCCAGGGGCGGATCCTCGCCCGCCCCCAGTCCGGCTACTACGTCAAGGCGGCACCTTCCCGCCCTGCCGCCAGCCTGCCCCAGCAGGCGCACTACAGCGGCTCGGTGGACATCAACGATCTGGTGTTCGAGGTGTTGCAGGCGAGCAAGTCACGGGGACTGGTGCCCCTTGGCATGTCGGTGGCCGACCCCACCCTGTTTCCTCATCCCCAGCTCGGCCGGGCGCTGGCCAGCTGCATGCGTCGGCTCGACCCCTTCAGCACGGTGGCAGACCTGCCCCCCGGCAACGAGGCGCTGCGCCGGGCCATCGCCCAGCGTTACGCCAGCGAGGGGCTGGCGGTGGATCCACAGCAGATCATCATCACCACCGGCGCCATGGAGGCGCTCTCCCTCAGTCTGCAGGTGCTGACCGAGCCCGGTGACTGGGTGGTGGTGGAGTCCCCCACCTTCTATGGCGCCCTGCAGGCCATCGAGCGGCTCAAGTTGAATGCGGTGGAGATCCCGGTGATCCCGGGGATAGGCATCGACCTCGCCCTGCTGGAGGAGGCCCTCGCCCAGCGCCCCATCAAGGCGTGCTGGCTGATGGGCAATGTTCAACACCCGCTGGGTCACACCATGCCGGATGAGCACAAGCAGGCACTGATGGCGCTGCTCAACCGACGCGAGGTGGCGCTGGTGGAGGATGACGTCTATGCCGAGGTCTATTTTGGCCGTGAGCGGCCAAGGCCCATCAAATACTGGGATACCCGGGGCGAGAGCCTGCTGTGCAGCTCCTTCTCAAAGTGTCTGGCACCGGGCTTTCGGGTCGGCTGGGTGGTGGCCGGTCGCCACGCCGAGCGGGTGCAGCGGCTGCAGTTGATGTCGACCCTCTCCACCAATGTGCCCAGCCAGCTGGCGCTGGCCGAGATGCTGCGCCAGGGCGGGGTGGATGCCCACTTTCGCCGGCTGCGCCACACCCTGGCCCAGCGCCAGCAGCAGATGCGGGCCGCCCTGCTGCGCCTGCTGCCGGGGGAAGTGAGCATCTCCTCCCCCGATGGCGGCTATTTTCTCTGGCTCGAGTTTGACCCGCGCCTCGACAGCCGCGCCCTGCACGCCCGGGCGCTGGCCAGCGGTTTCTCGCTGGCGCCAGGCGCCCTCTTCTCCAGCAAGGGGCTGCACAACCACTGCCTGCGGCTCAACAGCTCCCATCCCTGGAGCGAGCAGCTGGAGACGGCCCTCACCCGGTTGGCCGAACTTATTCACCAACAGCTGGACACAGCTCCCGTCAAAGACCAAAAGGCCCCATGACGGGGCCTTTTTCTTGCGAAATTATCCGGTTGAAACGGGTTTATCTGGCCATGGTCTGTGACAGTATCTTGAACCCCAACCTCTCGTAGAGCGCCTTGGCGCGCTCGTTGAATGCCATCACCTCCAGCCGCAGCTGGCTGGCTCCCTGCGCCTTGCCCCACTCATCGCAATGGGCGATCAGCGCCTTGCCGATCCCCCGAGAGCGCTGCCCCTCATCGACCACCAGGGTGCCGATGCGACAGATGGGCGCCTTGCTCAGAAACGGGATGGTCTCGTTGATGTCGATGCGGGCGGTCAGAAAGCCCGCCACGACCCCCTCCTGCTCGGCCACGCAAAACAGGCGCCCTTCGGCGGCGATGGCTGCCAGCAGAAAGGCCCGCTCCTCGGGGATGGCGGACAGAATACCTGCGGCGCCTGCGCGAAGTGGATCTCCCCTATCTGCCGGTTCAGCTCGAGGATGGCGTCTATGTCCTGTTCACGTGCCTTGCGTATTTCCAATGAATGCTCCTTGCCTCTGTGTCCTGACGATGATGTGTCCTGGCGATGAGACGGTCTCATCTGCTCCCTTTGACCAGGGCTCCATCATAGTGGCTGCCGAGCCAGACAAGCCAGACAAGAAGTGCCGCAACAGCCTTTGACAGGCATCTGAAAACAACAAGGCCCCGTCACGGGGCCTTATCGACAATCCATGTACTGAGCGGGGTTCAGGCGGGAGCATCCAGCTGAGCCACCTGGCGCTCAATGCTGCCTTTGAGGTTCTCATCGAGCTTGAGGGCACGCGCCAGCTCGTCCAGGTAACCGCGTTCCATGAAGTGATCCACGTCGATGGCAAGCAGGGAGGCGAGATAGACCTCGGTGGCCAGCTCCATGTCGGTCACTTCCCGCGCCAGGGCGTGGGGATCCAGGGGGCGAGCCAGTTCGGCATCAATCCAGCGGGCCGCGTCGCTCTGGCCCTGCTCGGTCAGGTACTGCTGGATCTTCTGACGCTCGTCGTTGTCGATATGACCGTCGGCCCGGGCCGCCGCCACCATGGCGCGCACCAGGAGCGCGGCTCTGGCATCCAGCGCATTGCCCTGCAGGGTATCGAGGGGCTGGGTCGGCTGGGCCGGGGCAGACTGCTGGGCCTGCCAGTCCTGATAGAGTTTGTAGGCCAGGCCGCCGAGGGCCGCTGCGCCGCCCACCGCCGCCACCTTGCCGCCATATTTGCGCACCTTCTTGTTGCCAAGCAGCAGGGCCATGGCACCGGCCGCGAGGCCCCCTTGCGCCATCCCCTTCATCTGCGCCTTGCGGCTGTCGCCACCTTCGTTGAGCCAGCCCTTGCCAGCTCCCATCAATTGCTCCAGCATTTGTTTCATGGGACCTCCTCGTTGGATGGTGAACCATGCTGAACCTGCCCCACTGAACTCAAGGTGAATGGATGCCACTGCCCCGCCTGCTGTCGCTGACCCTGCTGACCCTGATGGCGTTCGCCGCCAACTCGGTGCTCTGCCGGCTCGCCCTGTTCGAAGAGCGGATGGATCCCGCCCTCTTCACCCTGCTGCGCCTGACCAGCGGCGCCCTGGTGCTGGTGCTGCTGTGCGGCGCGCGCAAAAAATCCCCCCGCCAGGGGGACTGGGGCGGCGCCCTGGCCCTCATCACCTATGGCGCGGCGTTCTCGTTCTCCTACCTCACCCTGACCGCGGGCACCGGCGCCCTGCTGCTATTTGCCGCCGTCCAGCTCAGCATGCTGGCGCCGCCCCTGCTGCGCGGGGAGCCCCTGCCCCGCCGCCAGTGGCTCGGCCTGCTGCTCGCCATGGCGGGCCTGGTGGTGTTGCTGCTGCCCGGCCTCAGTGCGCCGGATCCGCTGGGGGCGGCCCTGATGATAGTGGCCGGCATCGCCTGGGCCGGCTATACCCTGCGGGCCTCGCGCTTTGCCGACCCGGTCGCCGCCAACGCCGGCCACTTTCTGCGCGCCAGCCTGCCGGCCGCCCTGCTCTATCTGCTATTCGGGCAGCTGCAGACCAGCCCCGCCGCCATCGGCTATGCCCTGGCCTCGGGGGCGCTGGCCTCCGGCCTTGGCTATGCGCTCTGGTATCTGGTGCTGCCTCACCTTGGCCGTACCCTGGCCGCCAGCGTCCAGCTGCTGGTGCCCCTGCTCGCCGCCCTGGCCGGGCTCATCTGGTTGGATGAGTCCTGGTCGCTGCGCTTGGTATTGTCGACCCTGGGCATCCTGGGGGGGATCGCCCTGGTCATCGCCGGACGCCCCCCATCAGGAGAAAAATCATCATGAAGATGCTCGTATTGCTGCTCGGTTGTGCCCTCTCGCTCCCCCTGCTGGCCGCAGTGGAGGACAGAGATGCCAAACAGGCCAAGCTGGATGCGGCCTGCCAGCAGGCCCAGCAACAGCTGGTCGAACAGGGCAAACAACAGCGGATCGACGGCTGCATCAAGGCGGGCGGCAAGGCTGCCAAGTGCCAGCAGGAGTTCGCCAGCTTCGGCCAGCGCGAGGGCAACAAGCGGCCCGATCTCAACAACCTGCCCCCCTGCCAGCAGGCTGATGCCTATCGCAAGAGCTACCGGCAATGACCCTCAATCAAGGAGACCCCATGACCCCACCCCGCGAACTGACCCTGCAGTTTCTGGCCGAGCCCGCCGATGTGAATTTCGGCGGCAAGGTGCACGGCGGCATGGTGATGAAGTGGATCGATCAGGCGGGTTACGCCTGCGCCGCCGGCTGGTGTGGCGGCTACGCGGTGACCGTCTATGTGGGGGGATCCGCTTTCTGCGCCCCATCCAGATAGGCCAGCTGGTGGAGGTACACGCCCAGGTGATCCACACCGGCACCACCAGCATGCACCTGGCGGTGGATGTCTACAGCCGCCACCCGACCCAGAGAGAGCGTCACAAGACCACCCACTGCATCATCATCTTCGTGGCCATGGACGAGCACGGCAAACCGACCCCGGTGCCCCAGTGGCAACCGCAGAGCGAGAGCGATCGGCAGCTGCAGCAGTACGCCCTCAAATTGATGGCCCTGCGTGAGCAGATCGACCAGGAGATGCGCCAGCACCTCTAGCCGGGTCGCCCACAACAGCAGACAGGTCCCCATCCGGGAGCGGCCCTGTATAATGGCGTTTTCCCCGTTACGGAGTCTGTCATGTCATTGGAAACTGCCCCGCCCGAGGTCCAGCTCGCGGTGGATCTCATCGAACTGCTGGAGACCAACCGGATTGAGCCGGCCCTCGCCCTGGCGGCGCTGGCCATCGTCTCCGCGGACTATCAGCGCAAGCTCAACGAAGGCAAGGAGTGCTGAGCAAGGTTGCCTTGCCCACCCCATTTTGCCTAGGAGGTGTCATGACGGATCCCGTTCGTTTTGAAACCGGCCGCCCCATGCTGCTCGGCGGCCTGCGTCGTCACCATGCCTTCGCCCACGCCGACTTCGGCGGCCAATGGCGCGATTTCAGCGCCCTGGGCCCGCTGCCGGGCCAGCTGGGTGAGCATGCCTATGGCGTCATCTGCGGCGTGACCGCCACCGAGTGCGAATACATGTGTGCGGTGGAGGTCGCCGCGCTGGAAGTACTGCCCAAGACGCTGGGGCGGATGCGCATCGAGCCCCAGACCTATGCCGTCTTCCTGCATCGGGGGCATGTCTCGACCATGCCGCACACCTGGCAACAGGCGCTGGAGTGGCTGGCGCAGTCCGCTTACCAGTCGGCCCACAAACCCGACTTCGAGCGCTATGGCGCCGCCTTTGACCCGGACACCGGCAGCGGCGAGGTCGAACTCTGGCTCGCCGTGCTGCCGCGCCAGGCCATCGCCTGAGCATCCCGCGCTGGTAAACCGGCCAGGTTTAACCCAGACGAGGGGCTGACTCGGCGCACGGGCGGTGCAAGGATATGGCTCCCCTACTGCCCGAGAGTTGTTATGGATAACCAGGAATGTCTCGACCAGGCTGGTCTCTGGAGCCGCTCCGCCCGCATCATGACGCTGGCCTGCCTCATCGTCTTCATGGCCCAGATGGCCACCACCGTTTACCTCCCTTCCCTGCCCGTGGTGATGACGGATCTCGCCATGACCCGGCAGGGGGCCGAACTCTCCATCTCGCTGTTCGTCATCGGCGCCGCCCTGCCGGTGCTGTTCTGGGGCGCAGCCGCCGATCGCTACGGTCGCCGGCTGCCTCTCGCCCTGTCACTCTTGCTGTTTGTCGGCCTCAGCCTGCTGCTGGCCACCACCAGCCAGGGGCCGCTGCTCTTGATCCTGCGCACCCTGCAAGGGGTAGCGGCCGGCGGGGCGGCCATCATCGCCCGCATCCTGGTGCGGGATCACTGGCACGGGGATGAGCTGGCGCGCCGCCTCTCGGTGCTCTCCATCGCTTTTATCACCGCCCTCGGCGGCGGTCAGTGGATAGGCGGCCTCATCAGCCGCTATGCCCATTGGCAGCTGGGGTTCGTGCTGATGGCCGGGGTCGGCGTGCTGGCGCTGCTCTTGATGAGCAGCCTGCCGCTGCAGGGGCCCAATCCGGCGGCGGCGAGCGGCGGCATGCGGGCCCGTTACGCCAGCCTGCTGCGCCGCCCCGGCTTTTTCTGGCCGGCCTGCGCCGGCGGCATCGGCTTTGCCATCACGGTGACCCTGCAGGAGGTGAGCCCCTTCGTGCTGCAGCAGGGGTTTTCCCTCGAGGTCACCACCTTCGGCAGCCTGGGGTTGCTGATCGGTATCGCCTACTTCGCCGGCGCCATGACGGTCAACCGGCGGGTCGCCCGGGTGGGAGGCCGCCAGCTGATGCGCCAGGGGGCCGCGCTCATACTGCTGGCGGCGGGCGGCATGCTGCTGCTCTGGGCACTGGGCGCCCTGCAGGGCAGCGGTGGCTTGGTGGCCATGATGACCTGCTACTGCCTCATCATCTTCGGGCAGGCGGTGCTCTTTCCCAACAGCATGGCGCTGGCGGTGAGCGATGGCCGCGAGCACGGCGCCTACGCCATGGCTCTGTGCGGCTTCCTGCAGCAGGGGGTGGCCGGGGTGGCTGCCGCCGGCGCTACTCTGGTGAGCCATCACGGGGCCTGGGCTCCGCTCGTCTTCACCCTGGCGCTCATCACCCTGCTCATCGTGCGCACCAGGGTACGCTAAGCAGGCCCCTGCCTGCGTCCCCTCACCGCTCAGCGGGCCCCATCACCCGATCACACAGGCTGATGAGGGCCTCGCTAAGGCGCGTGAGTGGCTCGCCGCGCTCCGCCCCCAGGTGCAGCGCCAGCTCCACCGGCGCCACTGCCGGCCAGTGGATCAACTCCTGCTGATCCGGCTGCAGCAGGCGCCGGGGCAGCAGGCTGACCCCGATCCCGGCGCTCACCGCCCCCTGCAGGCTGGCCAGGCTGGCACTGACGTAGGCGATGCGCCAGCGCCGCCCCATCCCGTCGAGTGCCTCGGTCAGCTGCCGCCGATAGAGCCCTTCGCTCGGGAACACCACCAGCGGCAAGGGATCCCGCTCGCTGGCGGGCCAGGCACGGCTGTCGACCCAGGCCAGCGGTTCGCGCCAGCAGGCGCGCGGCGCCCTCTGTCCCCGCGCCTGTTTGACCAGCGCCAAGTCCAGTTCGCCGGCCTCGAAGCGCTGCCAGATCTCGTGGCTGAGGCCGCTGTGCACCTCCAGCCGCACCTGCGGGTAATCGCGGGCAAAGGCCGCCAGCACCGGGGCGATGGCGCCTGCGGCAAAATCCTCCGGCACTCCCAGGCTCAGCTGCAGGCTGGCCTCGGCCACCTGCTCCTCGGCCCGGGCCAGCAGGGCCAGGATGCTGCGGGCCAGCCCCAGCAGCTTCTCCCCCTCTGCCGTGGTCACCACCTGGCGACCGGAGCGATCCAGCAGCGGGCAGCCGAGCTGCTGTTCGAGGCGCCGCATCTGCTGGCTGATGGTGGACTGGGTGAGGTGCACCCGTTCACCGGCGCGGGTAAAACTGCCGCTGTCGACGATGGCGACAAAGCTGCGCAGCAAGAGGGGATCCAGCATAGTCACTCCATTTACAAAACCACTGGATATCATTCTATCATTTAATTTCCCCATGGCTGGCTTCCCCGCTAGGCTGGTCTCCTCCCCTTGCCTCGAGGATCCGTCATGCCCCACTCCCTTGTCGAACCCGCCGGCTCACGCCTGATCGCCTCGCTCACCACCAACCCCACTCATCAGGAGTGGCTGGAGCAGGCACTGCAACTGGCCCTCCATAACCGCCAGCAGGGAGGCAGACCCTTTGCCGCCCTGCTGGTGCAAGGCAACCAGCTGGTGACCAGCGCCGTCAACGGCATGCACCAGGATGGCGACCCCACCCGCCACGCCGAGCTGGAAGCCCTGCGCCAGGCCAGCCAGGTCGGGCCGCTGGCGGGCGCCATCGTCTACGCCAGCGGTCACCCCTGCCCCATGTGCCTGAGCGCCCTGGTGATGAACGGCATCGCCGCCGTCTATTACGCCTTCGATAACGAGGATGCGGCCCCGTTCGGCTTTGACAGCACTGCCGCCTACCACAAGCTGGGCCTGCCCCTCGCGCCGCCCCCCCTGCCACTCATCAAGCTGCCGAGCCCGCTGGCCGCCGCCGAGCTCTATGGTGCACCAGACCATGCTTGAGGCCCGTATCGATACGCGCCAGCAGCAGGCCCTGCTGGTGCTGGTGATCCTGATCGGGCTCAACCTACGGCCGTTTCTCACCGCCATCGGCCCCCTGAGCCGCGACATTGCCGAGGCGCTCGGGCTTGGCATGGATACCCTGGCCTGGCTGACCCTGCTGCCGCTCTGGCTCATCGGTGGCGGCGTGCTGCTCACCCCCGCCCTGCGCAGTCGCAGCGGGCCGCGCCAGTTGCTGGGGGCGGCCCTGCTGCTGTTGGGAATGGGCAGCGCCATGCGCTTCGAGGCAGGCAGCGGCGCCCTGCTCATCGCCAGCGCCGCCCTCTGCGGGCTGGGTTCGGCCCTGGTGCAGGGGGTACTGCCCGGCCTCATCAAGCAGGCGTTTGCCCAGAAGGTGCCGCTGGTGATGGGCATCTTCTCCGCCTGCATGATGGGGGGCGGAGCGCTGGGTGCCAGCCTCACCCCGCAGCTCGCCGCCCGGCTCGACTGGTCCCAGGCGCTGGCGCTGTGGAGCCTGCCGGTGCTGCTGGCCATGGGCTGGCTCGGCTGGCGGGTACGGCTGCCCGCAGCGCCGGTGGCGGTCTCCGGCGGCGGCGAGCAGCGCCTCATCAGCCTGCCCCGCAGCTGGCTGCTGATAAGCTGCTTTGGCATCATCAACAGCGGTTACGGCATCGTCGTCGCCTGGCTGGCGCCGGCCTACATGGCGCAGGGCTGGAGCCCCCAACAGGGGGGCGAGCTGGTGGCCTGGCTGGCGCTGGCCCAGACCGTGAGTGGCCTCGGCCTGCCGCTGCTGGCCGCCCGCCGGCTCGACCGCCGACCCTGGATGGGATTGGCCATCGCCATGCAACTGGCGGGCTTTGGCGGCCTCTGGCTGGCGCCGACTGCCGCCCCCATCCTCTGGTGCATGCTGTGCGGCGCCGGGCTTGGCGGCAGCTTCTCCCTCATCATGGTCATCGCGCTGGATCACCTGCCGGACCCGCGCCGCGCCGGCACCCTCAGCGCCCTGATGCAGGGGTTCGGCTTCATGCTGGCGGCCACCGGCCCCTGGGTGGCGGCCCGCCTGCATCACCTGAGCGGTGACTTCGCCGCCGCCTGGCAGTGGCAGCTGGCCGGCCTGGTGCTGATGAGCCTGCTGGTGCTGCGCCTCGACCCGCGCCGCTACCCGCGTGCCATGAAGCTGGCCACGGCCTCTCCTGCCCCCGCCCCTATCAACTGATCTGTGCTTGCCTCCTCTTTTCCAGATGAGGAGGCAAACTCACCCCCCTGCTATTCCTTCCCATCCTTTGCTCGCTTTCCGGTATCTGGCCAGCTGAGAAAATTATCAGCAAAGCACTTCATATCCATTTGATTTGTAACACATTAAATCTTCCCATATGGAGGGTTGTGCCGCCATATGAGCCCATTAAGGTAAGGCACTCAGACGAGAATTAATCTCGTTTCGTCTGACAGGGAAGAGGCTGTATTCATCAGGGAGGAGAGCGCCACGCGCCAGTGGCTTTGCTATCACACAAAGGAAATCACATGCAGACAAACACAAAATGGGCTTCTCTACTCGGTGGCTTGGCCATGCTAGGCGGTGCCATCTCACCGGTCATGGCCGACGAGTCATTCAACCTGTGGCAGGAGTGCGCCACCCGCTGCACTCTGGATCTGGCCCAGGGGGTGCGCGCCAGCCAGCTCGATGTCGCCAGCCTGCTGGGCGGACAGACCGATTCCGGGGTACTGCACTACTCCATGGTATTGGAAGAAGGGGGAGACAGCCTCAAACTGGCCCTCGGCAATGCGCTGACCCTGCGCACGGATGGCACCACCATCACCCTGACCAGCGCCACCGCGGACAAGGGCCCACGCACCTACAGCTATACCCGCCAGGGACGCGGCAACTGGTCGCTGCACTGGCTGGTTCCCGTCGGCGACGATGCGCCCGCCAGCATCAAGGTCTTCTTCCATGAGCTGGATGCAGGATCCGAGGTGAGCCATATCTCCCCCATCTACAGCATCGAAGTTAGCGACGACCTGCTGCGCACCATGGCCAGCAACTCGACGCTCTTCGTCAGGCACGTGGAAAACAACGAGATCAATCGCAGCCTCACCCTCAGTGCGGCCGGTGTCGGCTTCGTGGCGGCGCCCACCCAGCACAGCCGTCAGAAGCGCTGGAGCGAGTGGCATACCGGCAAGGTGCTGTGCCTGCTGGATCCGCTGGATGCGGTCTACAACTATCTGTCGCAGCGCACCTGCAACCTGGGTGATACCTGGGAAGGCAAGGTCTACCGGGTATTGGCCGGGGCACCCGCCTCTCACGACACCCATATCGTGCCGACCGCCATCAGTCATCGGCTGCACTTTGCCAAGGGAGACGGTCTGGCGGCCCTCACCACTCATCAGGTTTGCGCCATCCCCCTTGAATCCCTGGCCAGAAGCCGTCAACCCAGAGGCTGGGAAGAGCTCAGCCAGTGTGGCTATCCGGTCCACAATCTCATCACCCTCTATCTGCTGACCCGCCTGCCATGGTCCCAGCTTGATACCGTGATCACCCAGGCGCTGGCCAACACCACGCCAGAGGATGGCTCAACGCCACGAGGGCAGCTGGCGCAAGCCATTCGGGAAAACCCGGCCCAGGCACGGCTGGCCCTGAGCATGGCGGCCGCCCAGAGCGATGCCTTTAGCCACCAGCAGGCGGGCAATAGCCAAGAACAGGCCGCCAGCGCCGACGTGGTCAATCTCACCTGCCCCGCCGCCGATCTCAACTGCCTGGCGCCGGCCGACAGTGCCGATGCCCTGCAGGAGCGGGACTATCCGAACGGTGCCAGCTTCCTGGGTGACGGGGACGAGGTCAGCTTCAGCACGGCCGGTACTCGCAACTGGTCGGTGACCCGCCTGGAGCAGGCCCATCGCCAGCTGCTGGCGCGCGGTTATCTCTTCGTCGGTTATCACGGCACCTTCCTCGAAGCCGCCCACAGCATAGTGTTTGAGGGGGTGCATGAACGGGATCAATCCTCCATCGCCCCCTGGCAAGGCTTCTATGTCGCCGGCGATCCGGCCCTCGCCTACGGTTACGCCCAGGATCAGGAAGCGGATGCCCGTGGCCGCATCCGCAATGGCGTGCTGCTGCGGGTGTATGTGCCGCGCGCCGCACTGCCCCGCCTCTACGCGACCCAGCAGACCCTGGCCGATCCCAGCGCCGTCGATGAGGTCGGCCGCCTGATTGGTCACCCCCTGCCGCTGCAGCTGGAGGCCATCACAGGACCGGAAGAGGAGGGCGGCCGCCTGGAAACCATTCTGGGCTGGCGGCTGGCGGAGCAGGCGGTGGTGATCCCCTCCACCATACCGACGGATCCGCGCAACGTCGGCGGCGATCTTGACCCTGCCAGCGTGCCTCAGGAAGAGAGCGCCATCAGCACCCTGCCTGATTACGCCACCCAACCCCGCGACGAACTCTGAATCGCGGGTCATCGATACAAAAACACCGGCCTGTGGCCGGTGTTTTTTACTGTCAACGCGGGGAGTGAGAGGGCGCCTAGCGCCCCTTCTTCTGCCGCCCACCCTGACCGGCGCGCGGTTTGCCGGCGGCCGGTTTGCTCCCCTTGTTCGGGGCGCCTTTACCTGCGCCACCTTTTGCTGCGCCGCCTTTGCCCGCAGCCCCCTTGCCTGCTGGGGTCCGTTTCTCGAACGCCTCCGGGCCAGGTACATTGGGGCGGCCACCAATCTCGTGATCGTCATCGCGCCGTGGCTTCTTGCCCGGTGCCGGCTTGCTGCCTTGCACCGCAGGCGCCTTGGGTTTGCCACCCTGGGCATTGGCCGGTTGCGCCCCCTTGGCCGGTTTCACCTCGGAGGAGGAGTCTTCAATCAGCTTGAACAGCTCGATCAGCTCGTCACCGTCGAGATCGCGCCACTCGCCCACCGGCAGCCCCTTGAGGCTGACGTTCATGATGCGGATACGCTCAAGCTTGGTCACCTCGAAGCCGAAGTGCTCGCACATGCGGCGGATCTGGCGGTTCAGCCCCTGCACCAGCGTGATGCGAAACACGAACGGCGCCTCTTTCTTCACCTTGCACTTCTTGGTGACGGTGCCGAGGATCGGCACCCCGGCCGCCATCCCTTTGATAAAGTCGTCGGTCACCGGCTTGTCGACGGTCACCAGATACTCTTTCTCGTGATCGTTGCCCGCCCGCAGGATCTTGTTGACCAGATCGCCGTGGTTGGTGAGGAAGATGAGCCCCTGGGAGTCCTTGTCGAGCCGGCCGATGGGGAAGATGCGGGTGCTGTGGTTGACGAAGTCGACGATGTTGTCCTTCTCCCCCGCCTCTGTGGTGGAGACGATGCCCACCGGCTTGTTGAGGGCGATAAAGACCAGGCTGTCCGCCTCGCGCGGCTCGATCACCTGGCCGTTGACCTTGACCAGATCCCCGGCAAACACCTGATCCCCCACCCCGGCCCGCTTGCCGTTGATGAAGACACAGCCCTGCTCGATGAAGCGATCGGCCTCGCGACGCGAGCAGATGCCGCTCTCGCTGATGTATTTGTTCAGACGCATGGATTCATCAGCCAGCATGGGTCACCTGCCAGCGGCCCACGGCCTGCGCATGTATCATCAGAGCGCGGGATGGCCGGCTCACCAGGTCAAAATTGTGCATATCACTCCATCTTTAAAACCGGCCGAGGTCGGCCTTGTCAGCAAAAAACGCCGGCACATTAGCACATTGCTCTGCCGCACACGCAGGATAGTTGCAGCAGGCCGGCACAGCACCCCGTAAAATGCGCGCCGCGTCACGCCAAAACGGTGCGCCATGCGTCTCCATATAAACGGCGCCGCAGGCGGCAAGTGCCGCCATGAAAGCGCCTTATCCCCAGACCTGACAATGCCCAATGCCTCCCCCCTGGCGCCCCTCATTAACCCCATCCCGGCCTGCTACCTGTACTTATCACCTTGTTTCCCTTAGGCTTTAAGCCAACTTTCGAGCTTGAGTACGGCTGCCGTGGACGCGGAGCCGCCCCTCTTTTATCAGTGCCAAGGACTCTGCCATGCTGGCTCGCACCCGTCGCCTCGTTCGCAGCCTTCTTCTCAGTCTGCTGGGCTTGCTACTGCTCGGCTGGGCCCTGATCGCCTACTTCGCCTGGCAGGCAGCGCCGCTGCAGCCCTGGCATACCCTGGTGCCGCCCGAGCTCAGCGCCGAGCAGCTCGATGACAGCGACTGGCAGGCCTATCTGGCCCACGAGCAGCAGCTGTTCGAGCTGGTGACCAAGGAGGTGATCGCCAGAACGCAGCCGGAGCAGCAGCTCGACAGCAATCGCTACTATCAGGATGCCCCCATCAATCCGGCTCATTTTGCAACCGACTGGAACCGCTCCTATCTGCTGCGCCCGAGCGGCGAGGTGAAAGGGGTGGCGGTGTTCCTGCATGGTTTGACCGACTCCCCCTACAGCCTGCGCCACCTGGCCCAGCGCTACCGCGAGCTGGGCTTCATCGCCCTGGGGCTGCGCATTCCGGGCCACGGTACCGTGCCGGCCGGACTGGTCGACATCGACTGGGAGACCTGGCTGGCCGCCACCCGGCTGGCGGTACGCGAGGCCAGGGTGCTGGCGCCAAGCCCGCTGCCGCTGCATCTGGTGGGATTTTCCAACGGCGGCGCGCTGGCGGTGAAATATGCGCTCGATGCGGAAGGTGACAAGACGGGCACGCTGGCAAGGCCGGATCGGCTGGTGCTCATCTCCCCCATGATAGGGGTGACCCGCTTTGCCCGCTTCGCCGGCCTCAAGGCGGTGCCCGCCCTGCTGCCCGCCTTTGCCAGCGCCGCCTGGCTCGACACCATGCCGGAGTTCAACCCCTTCAAGTACAACTCGTTTCCGGTCAACGGCGCGCGCCAATCCTACCGGCTGACCCACGCCATCCAGCAGCAGGTGCGTGAACAGGCCGCCAGCGGCGAGTTGGCGGCCTTCCCGCCCACCCTCACCTTCCAGTCGGTGATGGACTACACCGTCAGTACCCGCTCCATCATCGCCGATCTCTATCACTTCCTGCCTGCCAATGGCAGCGAGCTGGTACTGTTCGACATCAACCGCGGCACCCTGTTCGGCCCGCTGTTGAGCAGCGCCTCCGAGCTGGCGCTGAGCCACCTGCTGCCGCGCCCGCCGCTCTCCTACCGGCTGACGGTGGTGGGCAATCAGGCTCCCGCCAGCACCCGCACCCAGGCCAGCAGTTTGCCGGCCGGCGGCGGACCTGAGCAGATCCAGCCCCTCGACATCGACTACCCCAAGGAGATCTACTCCCTCTCCCACGTGGCCCTGCCCTTCCCGATGGATGACCCCCTCTACGGCATGGCGCCACGGCCCGAGCAGCGGGAGCAATACGGTATCAATCTGGGCGGGCTGGCCCTGCGCGGTGAGCGCGGGGTGCTGATCGTCAACCCCGGCGCCCTCACCCGCACCTCCTCCAACCCCTTCTTCCCCTATCTGCAGCAGAAGGTGATAGAGACGCTGACCGCGCCTGCCCAACCGCCGGCCGGCAAACAGCCAGCCCCGGTCTGGGACAGCGAAGACGAGGCCGCCTATCAGGCGGAGCGGGAACAGTTTCTACAGGATGGGCAGGAGATCGAGGCTCCCTTCTAGGGCCCTTGCCGGGGCTCATTAAGGTTGTGCGTCAGGATGGGGCCGACATGGGGCCCCCTCAGTACTTGCTCAGACAGAGCGGCATCCACCGGCCGTCACCCGATGCCAAGCGCCATCAGGGATAGCGGCTAATCTCAATCAGGTTGTGATCCAGATCCAGGCAGTAGACCGACTCGATGGGGCCGCAGGCTCCGCTCTTGGTCACCGGCCCCTCCACTATCTCCACCCCGTGGCAATGGAGCTGGGCGATGACCTGCTCCAGCGGCCAGCGGGTGATGAGGCAGAGATCCCCCGAGCCCACCTGCGCCCGGTTGCGCGGCTCCTGCCCCAGCAGTTGCAGATTGATCTTCTGGTTGCCAAAGCGCAGGGCCCGGCGCCCCGCCCCAAAGGTGATGGCTTCCATGTTGAGCACCGAGCTGTAAAACGCGACGGCCTGCTCGATATCACTGACCGTCAATACCAGATGGTCGATATGGCTGATCATGTCCCCTCCTGGCTGATGTGTGTCGATAGCGCTGGCCCGACAGACTGGCCTGTGGGCGCCCTCATCATACCCAATTGTCCACCCGGCAACTGTGCCGAATGGCGCAAAGATGGCCGAGCAAAGCCGCTAGCTGAGTGAAGTCGGCGTTGGCCTTCACTGTTGGGTACGACACGCCTGATCACGCTGGGCCAGCAGGGCTTCATCATCACTGTCCATCGCGGCCAGAATGGCCTGATTGCAGGCGCGCTCAGCCTGCCGGGCCGCATCCGGTTTGCTCTCGCGAATGTCGGCGATCATGGGGCGGTAGTTGACTGAAGCGGCACAGTACATAGCGCGATACTGGGGCTGCTGCGAGTGGCTGTCGTCCTGGCGGGACAACTGATCGCACAGCTTGCCAAATAGCGCCGCCGCCTTGACGGTGCATTGGCTGAAGCGCCGTGTATCCTGCTCGTAGCTGCGGCAGACGCTTTTCGGCTGCAGCTGCCAGAACTGGAAGGCAAAGGGGATTTGTTCCCCCTCATACTCCACCACCAGCGACTTGAGCTCAGTGCCATAAATATCCGATACCTGCTGCTGTACCAGATTGAGATAAGCCGAGAAAAGATAAGAAACCGGATCCATCACCACCTCCTTGTGGTTACCACTGCCGAGTTGTATCACGGAAAATCGGGGCAATTTTCAAACGAGTAACAGGCGACAACAGCTTACTGATTTGGTTGGAAAAAATGATACTCTTCTCGCCACCCTCATGTACAACGTTCAAGGCCAGTGTTCGATGCAACAATGTGGTATTTATGAACAACTCATTACTCAACTGCTGACATCTCGACTCGACCGCGAGCGCTTTTACGTAGGGGAACGCCAGCTTGAACCTGCCGAAGCGGCAGTCTGGTTATCGCGATTTCTGAGCCGGGTTTTGGAATATGCAGTGGGTTCGGTAACTGGAGAGGATCAGCTGCAACGGCAGATTGAGCTGGCTAACCAGTTATTACTTTGGCTAAAGGATCGCACACAAGACCCAGACTTTATTGGCGAGAACCTCATCGATAGTCAAGGAAAAATTCTGACAGCGCTCTACCAGTTGGATAACCCCATCTCTGCCAATTTAAAGCAATATGCCGAGGATATTTTCCCTCTGACCGGTCTAACGCAAAGTGAGCTGTTCTGCGGCAGCAATGCGGGTTTGTCGATGGAGTCGGAGATTAAACGGGAGATATTATCGGCAGATAGCATCTGTTGGCTGGTCTCATTTATCAAATGGGCAGGGATCCGTATTTTCCGTCATGAGCTGGAAGAGTTCACCCGCAGCGGCCGCCAATTAAAAGTAATTACTACCTCTTATATGGGTGCAACCGATGCCAAGGCAGTTGAATTTTTAGCCAGCCTCCCCAATACCGAAGTCAAACTCAGCTATAACACCCAGCGCGAGCGGTTGCATGCCAAAAGTTATCTATTTTGCCGAAATACCGGCTTTCATACCGGCTATATAGGTTCATCCAACCTCTCTCATTCTGCCCTCACCAGCGGCTTGGAGTGGAACCTAAAAATCACCTCGCAAGAGATCCCTCATATTATCGATAAATCCCTGAGTACCTTTGAAACCTATTGGGAATCCGATGATTTTGAGCTGTTTGATGGCAAGCTCGAAAGCCGAACAAAATTGCAGCATGCGCTGCAAGAGGCCCGTGGGGATGGTGACAGAAATAGCTCTTCCTATTTCTTTGATATCGCGCCATTTCCCCATCAACAGGAGATCCTTGAGCAATTGGCGATGGAGCGCACTTTACACCAGCGCTTTCGTAACTTGGTGGTGGCGGCCACCGGTACAGGGAAAACCCTGATCTCCGCTTTTGATTTTGCGCGTTTTCTGAAAACCAAACCCGACGCCAAGTTCCTGTTTGTCGCCCACAAAGAAGAGATCTTGCGCCAAGCATTAGCCTCGTACCGCGGTGTGCTCAAGCAATCCAATTTTGGCGAACTCTTGGTCGGCGGTGCCGTGCCTACTCACTACCGTCAACTATTTGCCTCGGTG
Source organism: Aeromonas sp. 82P (assembly GCF_051919365.1). NCBI lineage: Bacteria > Pseudomonadati > Pseudomonadota > Gammaproteobacteria > Aeromonadales > Aeromonadaceae > Aeromonas > Aeromonas sp. 82P. Next base: position 12,144 of record NZ_JBQBEV010000004.1, on the reverse strand, counting down.
CAATCATTGAATAACCAGCTGGCTAATTTACGTCTTAGCCCAGACTATTTCGATTACATCGTCATCGATGAGGTTCACCATATTGCTGCGGTCAGTTATCGTGGTCTGCTCGCCGCCTTTGAACCTCACATTCTGTTGGGATTAACCGCAACGCCAGAGCGCCATGATGGCAGCGATATTCTCGCTGATTTTTGTGGTGTCATCGCAGCGGAGATCCGATTGCCAGAGGCCATCAATCGTCGCCATCTCTGCCCGTTCCAATATTTTGGTATCGATGATGATACTGACTTGCGCCAAGTGACCTGGAAAAATGGTCGTTATGACATCACTGAGCTCACCAATATCTATACCCACAATCAGCAGCGGGTACAGAAGATAGTTCAGAGCCTCGATGAGATCGTCACCGATATTACCAAGATCAAAGCGCTGGCATTTTGTGTTAGCCGTGAACATGCCGATTTTATGTGCAAGGCATTTTTATTGAAGGGCATCAAGGCTGACATCCTCACCAGCGATAACCGAGACGAGCGGCATAGCAAACAACAGGAGTTGCGTACCGGCGTTATCAATATTCTCTGCGTGGTGGACATCTTCAACGAAGGTGTCGATATCCCGGAAGTCGATACCTTGCTGTTTTTACGACCAACGGAAAGCCTCACCATTTTCTTGCAGCAATTAGGGCGGGGCCTGCGGCTGGCGAGCGATAAAGAGTGCTGTATCGTGTTGGATTTTGTTGGCAATGCTCGCGCGGAGTATGACTTTACTCAGAAATTCCGAGCTCTGGTGGGTAAAACCAATAAGGCGATCAGCCACGAAATCAAACAAGGCTTTCCCCATGCCCCATTGGGTTGCCGCATCGAGCTCTCAAAACAGACCCAAGAGTTAATTCTGAGCAATATCAAGAGGGCGACTCTCAATACCTCACGCCTCATGGGCCTGATCCGCCGTTTCTCACAGGATTGCGATTTACCGCTGACGCTGGCGAACTTTTTGAAGTTTTACCCTCACATCAACCTTGAGGAGATCTACAAGCGCGGTAACTGGAGCACCTTGGTCAAACAGGCACACAACCATACCGTTTCTGAAATGAGTGATGAGAAGCTATCTACCCTCTATACCCGGGCTATCAGAACCCGGCTATTGGGTTGCGATGCGCTCCATTACTTGAACTTCCTACAAACCTTGGTGGCAGACGCATTTACCTTAACGGCCACGCACGATGAACGTATGGCCTTGATGTGCCATTACGACTTCTGGCAACAGAGCGGCCCTAACGCAGGCTTTAGCTCCTTGGCACACAGCCTGAAACAACTCAATCAACCAGAGTTAAGGGCCGAGCTGGCAGATCTGCTGCCCATGCTGATCAACCGGGTGCAACACGAGCAACTGACCATGCCTGACATTCCCGGCAATCCACTGCAACTGCATGCCCGTTATGCCAGAGAGCAGGTGCTAGTTGGCTTTGGTGCAACCACCTTCGCGCAGCAACCCACCACTCGCGAAGGGGTATATGTCATCGCAGAGCAAAATATCGAGTTGCTGTTCGTGACCTTGAACAAAACGGAACAGCACTTCTCCCCCACTACCCGTTATCACGACTACGCCATTAACGAGTCGCTGTTTCATTGGCAGAGCCAAAACAGCGCTCGCCCAGAACGGGGTAAGGGGCTGAGTTACATAAATCACAGGGCAGAGGGTAAGCGCTTGTTTCTGTTCGTCCGTGAGCAGAGCAAAGATGAATTTGGCCGCACTCTTGGCTTTGTGAACTTTGGTGAGGTGGAGTACGTATCTCATAGCGGCAGCCAACCGATGAACATCAAATGGCACCTAATGACCCCGATGCCGCCATTTATGTGGAAGGATGCAGCAAAATTGGCCGTTGGCTAAACGACTAAACAAAAAACGGCTCGCCAATGGCGAGCCGTTTTGGTTGGGATCAGCAGGGGATCCGCTCGATGCGGCCGCCGCTCAGTTTGAAGAAGGCATCCTGCGGCAGTTCCTGCAGCCAGGTGGTGGTGTAGTCCAAGTCCGCATAGGCGCCGCGCAACATGGAGCCAAACAGCCCGTGAGAGACCACGATGGCGCGCTCAGCGATGCGCTCATCTTGCAGCCAGCTCAGCGCCCGGCCCTGAATGCTCTGAAAACTCTCCCCCTCTGGGGCCTGCAGGTACCAGTCTGGCTGCTCCAGATCGAGCTCGGGGTGGGCCGCCAGCAGCTCGGGTACCCGGCGACTCTCCCACTCTCCCATCCCCAACTCCACCAGCCGCTCGTCCCAGACGATACGCGCTTGGTCCAAGCCAAGCTGCTGGCACACCCGCTCCGCGGTCTGGCGCGCCCGGCCGAGGGGGCTGGCGTAAAGGGTCCAGTCGGCGGGCTCGGCCAGCAGCTTGGCCAGACGGGCCCCCATGGCGAGGGCTTGGGCTTCGCCCTTGGCGGTCAGTTCGGAGTTGCAGCGCCCCTGCAGTCGCAGTTCGGCGTTGTAACGGGTCTGGCCGTGGCGCAGCAGATAGAGGGTACGGGACATGGTTTCTCCAGCAGGTTCAACGAGATAACAAAAACAAGAGAGGCATGGTAGCAGATGTGCCGGGGCAGCCAAGGCGCAGACGGGGGAAAGAAAAAAACAAAACGGGTCAATGGTGACCCGTTTATGCCGGCAGGCTCCGTGCTCAGCCCTTCTTGATCTCCCGCAGATAGCGGTAGATGGAGTGAACCGAGATGCCGAGCTGGCGAGCCGCTATCTGGGCGCTGTCCTTGAGTTCGAAGATGCCGAGCTCGTGCAGCTGGTTGACCATGACCCGGGTCTTCTGGGACGGGGGCACCGCCTCGTTGCCGCGCACCTCGGCACTGACGGTGTCGATGGTGCTGTTGAGGGCCTCGTCGATGTTGCGGGCAAACACCTCCGGGGTGGCGTGACCATCGTGGCCGTGCAGGCACTCCGGCATCATGGTGCGCAGCACGGATTGCAGCGGGGCGTCCATGTCGGTGTTGATGCAGAGCAGACCGATGGCCTGCCCCTCGCCATTGCGAATGACGGTGGTGAGCGAGCGCAGCGTCTTGCCGGTGGCGCACTTGGTCATGTAGGGGCTGGAGATATCCTGCCCGCTCTTGAGTTTCATCATCGCCAAGTTGGTGATGGGGGCTCCGACGCTGCGCCCGGTGATATGGCCGTTGGCAATCTTGATGATCGACGGATTGCGCGCATCCAGGCTGTGCAGCAGCACCTCGGTGTGCTGACCATACATGGCGGCGATGCCGTCCACGATGATCTCCATCGCCTTGAGGATCTCGAAATCGGTCTGACTCAGCTCTTGCAGCTTCACATTGAAACCTTATAAAAGGGCCGCCGACCCGGGTAAGGGCGGCAGCCGACAGGGACACTCAGGCGGACATGATATCAATAATGGTGCTGTCTGTGGCAGACATGCCGTCTTTGACCATCTGGCCCACGTTGCGAATGGTCTGCTCCACGTTGCCCGCCACTATCCCCTGCCCCGACACTGCATGGCTGTTGAGCGCCATCAGGAAGCCGCGCACCGCCGCCCCGGAGGAGGTGCTCACCTTCATGGCGCAGGAGGCCTTGGCGCCGTCGCACACCATGCCGGCGCTGTCGCTCAGCACGTTCTGGATGGCGTGGCAGGATTGTTCGAAACTGCCGCCCGCCAGATAGACCATGGCCATGGCGGCCGCCGCGCTGGTGACCGTGTTGCCGCAAAAGGCCGACAGCGGCGGATAGTGGGACTTGATGTAGATGGCCCCCAGGTGGCTCATGATGAGGGCGCGGGCCAGCTGCTCTTCGCTGGCGCCAAAGCGCTCGGCGATGACCACCACCGGGATGGTGGCGGCGATGCCCTGGTTGCCGCTGCCAAAGTTGCTCATGGCCGGCAGGCTGGCGCCCCCCATGCGGGCATCGGAGGCCGCCGCGGTGCGCATCACGATGCGGTTCATCACGTCCTCGCCGATGAGGCCGGCCTGGATGTTCTGCTGCATGGTGCGGCCGATCTCGAGGCCGTAGGGGTTGTTCATCCCCTCGTCGGAGAGTTTGCCGTTGAGCTCGGAGGCCTGCAGGATAAAGCGGATCTGCTCGAACTCCACCTGGGTGGCGAACTCATGAATGGCGGCGATGCTGATGTCGACCCCATCGCAGATGGCGCCGGTGGCGCCCCCCTGGCCCTGCTCGGCCGTGAAGGTCACTTCATCATTGCGGCGCTGCTCGACGATGCGGGTATGGCCGCCGCACAGGGTCACCTCGGCGCTGTGCTCGGTGCCCTCTGCATCAAGGCCCAGCAAGCGGACCCGGCAATAGATGAACTCGGGGGCCGAGGTGCGGCTCACCTGCACCTGACCTGCATCGATCAGCTCCTGCGCCTCTGCGACCTGGGCCGGCGTGATGGCGGCCAGCACCTCCAGCCCGGCCTCGGCGTTACCGCCGATGGCGCCGGCAGCCGCCGCGATGGCCAGCCCGATCTTGCCGGTGCCCGGCACATAGACCCCCATGGAGTTCTTGTAGAGGTTGTCCGACACCACCACCTCCAGCCGGACGGGCTTGCAGCCCAGTTGCCGGGCGGCGACGGCGGCGGCATAAGCGGCGGCGATGGGCTCGGTACAGCCCAGCGCCGGTTTGACAACCTGTTGAATAATCTGCAGATACTGCTGCCACGCTTGCTTCATCAGAACACCCTTACTATCAACATTAACCAGCGATGTGAGCGATCGCTTCCACTTCCACCCTGACACCCATCGGCAGATCCTTCACGGCAAAGCAGCTGCGGGCCGGGCAATCTTTCAGGAAATAGCGTTTATAAACCTCGTTGAACGCGGCAAAATCACTGATCTCGGCGAGATAGCAGGTGGTCTTGAGCACGGTATCCAGGTTGCCGCCGGCGGCCTCCAACACATGCTTGAGGTTCTCCAGCGCCTGACGGCTCTGGGCTTCGATACCCCCTTCCACCACGCCGCCCTGCTGTTTACACACCGGCAGCTGGCCGGAGGTAAAGATGAGGTCGCCATAGGCTGTGCCATGGCTGTAGGGACCGATGGCATCGGGTGCGGCATCCGCCACTATGATCTTTTTCATATCGCCACTCCTTAAAATGCAATTATTTTTGCAATCATTTGTAATCAACAGTCTTGTCCTGTTCAACATTATTTGCTCATTAATCATTTCATTCAACAAAAACCTGCAAAAACAGCGATAAATTCGGTAATAGTGCAAATGAAAAGCGTGATCAGCCTCCCTTTTTGGGTACAAGAGCGATAAAAGGCATTGTTTTGCCACTTTTTATTCAACTATATTTGCGCCTGATTTTTACCCCTACAAAAACAAGGTATTTTATGGACGCGCACAGTACGACACTCACCCGGCCCGTGATGGGCACGCTGGAATGGAAAGAAGCGGTTCGTTTTGACAGCACCGACTGGGGCTGGGTCATCATGAGCATCGGCATGGCCATCGGGGCGGGGATCGTCTTCCTGCCGGTGCAGGTGGGACTGATGGGGCTGTGGGTGTTTCTGCTGTCGGCGGTGATCGGCTACCCGGCCATGTACATGTTCCAGCGCCTCTTCATCAATACCCTGGCCACCTCGCCCGAATGCAAGGACTACCCCAGCGTCATCAGCGGCTACCTCGGCAAGAACTGGGGCGTGCTGCTCGGCGCCCTCTACTTCGTGATGCTGGTGATCTGGGTGTTCGTCTACTCCACCGCCATCACCAATGACAGCGCCTCCTTCCTGCAAAGCTTCGGGGTCACCCAGCAACTGCTCTCCGAGAATCCCTTCTACGGGCTGGTGCTGATCTGCGCCCTGGTGGCACTGGCCTCGCGCGGCGAGAGCCTCTTGTTCAAGATCTCCACCTTCATGGTGCTGACCAAGATCAGCGTGGTGGCGGTGCTCGGCCTGATGATGGTGGGCAAGTGGGACGCCGCCAACATCACCGCCATGCCGGCCAGCGGTGACTGGCTGAAGGATGCCATCGTCATGCTCCCCTTCACCCTCACCTCCATTCTCTTCATCCAGAGCCTGAGCCCCATGGTGATCTCCTACCGCTCGCGGGAAAAATCCCTGGAAGTGGCCCGTTTCAAGGCGATGCGCGCCATGAACATCGCCTTCGGCATCCTGTTCGTGGTGGTGTTCTTCTACGCCGTCTCCTTCACCCTGGCCATGGGCCACGAGCAGGCGGTCAAGGCCTCCGAGGAGAACATCTCGGCGCTGGCCATGGTGGCCCAGGGCATGCCGGGCCAGACCCTCAAGCTGCTCAGCCTCACCCTCAACATCTTCGCGGTGATGACCGCCTACTTCGGCGTCTATCTGGGCTTTCGCGAGGCTTGCCAGGGGCTGGCGATGAACCTGCTGCGCCGGGTGATGCCGGAAGATCGCATCAACAAGGGGCTGGTAGGCAAGGGCATCATGGTGTTCACCGTGCTGCTCTCCTGGGGGGCCATCGTGCTCAACGCCCCAGTGCTGAGCTTCACCTCCATCTGCAGCCCCATCTTCGGCATGGTAGGGTGCCTCATCCCGGCCTACCTGGTCTATCAGGTGCCGGCGCTGCACAAGTACAAGGGGGTCTCCCTCTACATCATCATCGTCACCGGTCTGCTGCTCTGCGTCTCGCCCTTCCTCGCCTTCAACTGATCTGGCGGCACCCTGTGTCATCGGCGGCGGGCCACCCTGAGGGTGGCCCGTCTGTTTGACCCATTCAGCCCCCTTCCAGAGTGAAAAAGCCAAGAGGATCACAACTTCCACCGCCCTTCCAACCGAGCCTCCCCGGCGAGGAGTAATATCCAGCCATCCCGCTACACGCCCCCCTCGGGGCCCGAGGCTTCATATGAAATGGATATTCATGCCCGCCATCCGGCTCGGCAATCAGCTCTCCTTCAAGTACAAGTTTTTGCTCTGGTCCTGCCTGATGCTGCTGCCGCTCGCCTACAGCATGACCAACCTGCTGGGTCGACTGCAGGACGACAATGCCCAGGCCCGCAAGGAGCTGGCCGGCGTGGTCAAGCTGGCGCCGCTGCCCGCCATCGAGCAGGCCCTGCTGACCCATCGCAACCTGGTCACCCGGCACGGCTATGAGCAGAACCCGGTCGGCGAAGAGGAGGTCAAGGCCGCGGCCCGGGCCGTCGATGCGAGCCTGGCCGCCTTTGCCGCCAGCGGACAGCAAAACCCCACCTTCGATGCCCTCGCCCAGGGCTGGGCCGGCCTGCAAAACGAGGCGCTCGGACTCGAGGTGGATCAGAGCAACCTGCGCCACGACAAGCTGCTGACCGAGGTACGCCACCTCTACAAGAGCATTACCGCCGCCAGCAGCCTGGTGCAGGATCCCGCGCTCGGCACCTACTACATGGTGGTGCTCGCCAGCGAGCGGTTGCCGCAGCTGCGCGACCTGCTGGCCCAGGTACGGGATCGGGCCGCCACCATCGCCGACTTCGGCCTGTTTCAGGCGCAGGGGTATAGCGCCCTGCGCTTTCGCCTCGACCTCATCAACGCCACCCTGCAGGAGCTGGAGGCCGACCTGACCCTGCTCTACGAGATGGCGCCCGCCTATCGCAGCGAGCTGGGCCAACAGACCGACACCCTGTTGCAGCAGGCCCATCAGGGGGTCGACACCCTGGAAAACAAGATGATGAAGGATCAGCAGGTGCAGCTCTCCAGCCAGGAGGTGCTGGCGCTGGGGGATGGGCTGGATGCCGCCATCACGGCGCTGGCGGGCCAGGTGCGCCAGCGGCTGGAGGCGGATCTGCACCAGCGCATGACCGCCAACCAGCGCCACTTCTGGTGGGTGACCGGGCCGCTGACCGCCATCCTGCTGGTCTATCTCTACCTGATGATCGGCGCCTATCTCTCCCTGCGCGCCACCGTGGGCCGGGTGCGGGAGATTGCCGCCCGGGTCAACGCCCAGGATCTCAGCCAGCAGATCGAGATCGTCGGCCAGGATGAGCTGGCCGCCATCAGCCGGGATTACAACGTGACCCTGCAGACCCTGCGCACCCTGATGCTGCGGGTGCGGGAGAACGGCGTCAGCGTGGTGGAGAGCGCCACCGAAATCGAAGCGCGTACCTGCCGCTCCCAGGAGGTGATCGCCGATCAGCAAGGGGAGACCCATCAGGTGGCCACCGCCATCAAGGAGCTGGCCGCCACCTCCCACGACATGGCGGGCAACGCCCAGCAGGCCGCCCGCATGACCCAGGAGGCGCAGGCCGTGGTGGGCCAAGGCGAGGCGGTGGTCGAGCGTACCATCAAGGCCATCGACCACATCAACCGCGAGGTGCTGCGCACCGCCGAGACCATCGGCCAGCTGGAGCAGCAGTGCAGCCAGATTGGTGGCGTCATCGGGGTGATCCGCGGCATCGCCGAGCAGACCAACCTGCTGGCCCTCAACGCCGCCATCGAGGCGGCCCGCGCCGGCGAGCAGGGGCGCGGCTTTGCGGTGGTGGCCGACGAGGTGCGCTCGCTGGCCAACCGCACCCAGGGGGCCACGGTCGAGATCCAGCAGATGATCGAGCAACTGCAAACTGGCGCCCGCGCCTCGGTCAGCGCCATGTCCGCCGCCAGCCGCGAGGCGCAGGAGGGGGTCGGCCTCGCTCAGGAGGCCCAGCAGGCCTTTGGCGCCATCACCGAACGGGTAGGCAGCATGGTCGACACCAACTCGGTGATCGCCAGCGCCATCGAGCAGCAGGGGGCCGTGGTCAACGAAATAGAGCGCAACGTGGTGCGCATCTCCGATGGCAGCGACGAGGCGCTGCAGGTAGCCAACGCGGCCCGCGACGCCGCCCGCCAGATCCACCAGCTCACCGAGCAGCTGCGTGCCATGGTGCAAAGCTTCGTGCTCTGAGCCGGCGCCTGTCACCCACGCCAGCCCCTTGCCGGGGCTGGTTTTTTTGCAAATTCAGACGGCCGGGCTGCATTGTTTTTCTTGGCGAAAAAAGTATCGACTAGCCATTGTGCGATGAGATGAAAGCGGGGTAATCTGCAGCCACAACAAGATTCGAACGTCACCTTTTTGCCTGCAACAGGCCCGGGGATCAGTTCGACGCCCGAGAGGCAGTTCGACGATAGGAAGCTCGCATCACGACACAACCGTTCAGGCGAGGTATCGCAAATGGCGAAGTACCAGTTTTTCTCTATCCCGGCCTCCAACCGGCAGCAGTACACCTTTATCGACATGGCCTCCCCCACCTTTCTGATTGAGAAAGCCGCGCTGCTGGCGCAGGGATTCGAGGTAGAAGAGGATTTCATCGACGCGGCCAACCCGCGCGAGGCGGTGGAGAAGTATGGCTCCAACTTCCTCTACGTGGCCGACGAGATGGGCAAGTCGGACGCCGGTTACGCCGCGGCCGTCGCCGTGCAGGCGCTCGGCAAGGCACTGCGGGGACAGCGCCAAGAAAGTTGAGTAAATTGAGCAGATAGACGAAATGCGGCCATCGGCAAGCTGCCGATGGCCGCAGCAATATGGTTCAACCGCAGGCGAGCTGGCGGAGCATCTCGATCAACTCCTCCTCGCTGCTGGGCTCATAAGCCAGCGTCATGCTCGGTGCCGCCCCTCCCATCAGCATGTAAACGTGCGTGCTGCAGTGGTCATAGTGATACCACTTACCGTCGATACAGACGTCGGTATAACATCTCGGGTCCCTTTCAAGTTCCATACATCCATCCTTCTGTTACCTACTACCCACATCCTTTTTCGACCGTAAAGTAACCAGAGTGTTACAAACTTGATGCAGATCAAGCCAGGTTGCCGACGCCACCATTTCTCGGTAAAAGAGCCCCGAAAGGCGCTTCTTCTGCCTCAGCGATGGTCATATGCTGCTCGTTAAGTTCTCAGTCAGCCACGCCCGCCACAATGTGAGCTGGGGCAGCGGATCCTGCGCAGCCCCTCAGGCGCCCTTCACCCCATGGCGGGGCCCGGCGACAGCCAGCGCCTGGCGCCACACGACCAGGCCCGCAGAGGAGGTATAGATGAGCCACTCCCACATAGATCTGAACCTGTTTCGCATCTTCGATCGCGTCATGACCGAGAAGGGGGTATCGGCCGCGGCCGCCAGCCTGGAGATGACCCCCGCCGCCATCAGTCAGGCCATTCGCAGGCTCAGCGATCTCATCGGCGAGCCCCTGTTTCGCCGCGATGGCCGCGGGATCATCCCCACCAGCCGTGCCCTCGCCCTGCACCGGGAGATCCGCACCGCCCTGCATACCATGGAGCGCTCCCTGCTGCTCAACCAGGCGTTCGAGCCCCTCACCAGCCAGCGCATCTTTCGCATCGCCAGCCACCCGGACCTCGATCTCCTGCTGTTGCCGGCGCTGCTCGCCCATCTGGCCAGGGTGGCGCCCCACTGCCGGGTGGAGTCGGTGCCCGGCATGTTTGAAGAGCACCTGCGTCAGCAGGCGCTGCGCCTTCGCAACATCGACCTGGTGCTGGCCAGCACGGCGCTGGAAGAGACCGGCTTTTGCAACGAATCCCTGCTGACCCTGGAGCTCAGGGTGGCCTGTCGCGCCGATCATCCGCGCATCGGGGAGAGCCTCGACTTCGAAACCTTCTTTGCCGAGGAGCACGTGGTCTGGGATGTGCGCCGCAAGGACGACTGGGTCATCCGCAGCCTCAGCGAGCAGGCCCTGCCTCCCCGCAAGATTGCCTATGAGAGCAACGCCCTGCTCACCGCCCTCTCCTTGGTCAGCCAGACCGAGTGGCTCTGCGTGGTCAGCCAGTGGCATGTCGCACAGGTGCGCGACACCCTGCGGCTCAAGGATTTTCCGCTGCCCTGGGCCTCCAGCTACTGTCCCGTCTACATCAGCTGGCACCAGGCGCAGGACCGGGATCCCGCCCTCCAGTGGTTTATCCGCCAACTACACCTCATCAGCGCCGGCGTCCCCCTCATTTAACCACCGCTTAACTGTCGTTTATTGCCGGCTGCCATGATTGTTGCGGCCGGCTTGACTACTCTGGTGCCGACCCCGTTGCCGTGCCCTCGGCGCAATGCCGCAACGCCCGACTAACAGAGCAACGCTGACCATGTTCATGAGACATGTCGTCAGGGGGCATCTCTCGCCCTACGTTTCACTCCGGGTCCGGATAGCGCCTGCCATGGCTGGCGCCATCTCGGCTACCCGTCACTCACCCTGTTTACTGGGAGGCATCAGAGTCTGACTACACTTGGTCCTGCCTACCCACCACAATCTGGAGAAAGACAGATGAAGCTCAAGTTCTCGACGCACACCATTGTCACCCTATGCCTCTGTGGCTCCCTGCTGTTGCAGCCGGCCTGGGCCGTCATCAACCCCAAGCCAGCCAGCGAATTTACCATCCAGGCCAACCAGAATGTGCTGCACACCCTGCCATTCAACGACAAGCAGGATTTCGAGGACGCCCGGCGCGGCTTCATCGCCAAACCGGATACCCTCACCATCAAGGATGAGCAGGGCAACGTGGTGTGGGATCTGGAGCAATACAAGACCTACATCGGCCTGGACAAGACGGCGCCGGATACCGTCAACCCGAGCCTGTGGCGCAATGCCCAGCTGAACATGGAGTACGGCTTGTTCAAGGTGACCGACAAGATTTACCAGATTCGCGGCTTCGATCTCTCCAACATCACCTTCATCCAGGGTGACAAGGGATGGATCGTCTTCGACCCGCTGATCTCGCCGCAGACCGCCAAGGCGGCCCTCGCCTTCATCAACAAGACCCTGGGCGAGCGGCCGGTCACTGCCGTGGTCTACAGCCACTCCCACGTGGATCACTACGGCGGGGCCGCCGGCCTCTTCAACTCGCCGGACGAGGTGAAAAAGAACGGGGTTCAGATCATCGCCCCCGAAGGGTTCACCGAGCATGCGGTCTCGGAAAACGTCATCGCCGGCAACGCCATGGCCCGCCGCGCCGTCTACATGTATGGCGCCCTGCTGCCGCGCAATGCCCAGGGAGGCGTGAATGGCGGCCTGGGGCAGACTACCTCCACCGGCGTGCCCTCCCTGCTGCTGCCGACCCGTTTCATCACCAAGAGTGGGGAAGAGGTCACCCTGGACGGCGTGCGGATGGTCTTCCAGATGACCCCGGGCACCGAAGCGCCGGCCGAGATGAACACCTGGTTCCCGGAGAGCAAGGCGCTCTGGATGGCCGAGAACACCACCAACACCATGCACAACATCCTCACCCTG
>NZ_JBQBEV010000003.1:0-3671 GCF_051919365.1 Aeromonas sp. 82P | reverse complement strand
TCGTTCAGTTACGTATTGCTAAGGTTAAGACTACTTTCTGCCTTTGCGAGAACAGCACCTGCCATCAGATTGTGTTTGTTAGTCGCTTTTTTTTTTTGGAATTTTTTTTTTGGAATTTTTTTTTTGCGCTAACAACCTCCTGCCGTTTTGCCCGTGCATATCGGTCACGAACAAATCTGATTACTAAACACAGTAGCCTGGATTTGTTCTATCAGTAATCGACCTTATTCCTAATTAAATAGAGCAAATCCCCTTATTGGGGGTAAGACATGAAGATGCCAGAAAAACATGACCTGTTGGCCGCCATTCTCGCGGCAAAGGAACAAGGCATCGGGGCAATCCTTGCGTTTGCAATGGCGTACCTTCGCGGCAGATATAATGGCGGTGCGTTTACAAAAACAGTAATCGACGCAACGATGTGCGCCATTATCGCCTAGTTCATTCGTGACCTTCTCGACTTCGCCGGACTAAGTAGCAATCTCGCTTATATAACGAGCGTGTTTATCGGCTACATCGGTACTGACTCGATTGGTTCGCTTATCAAACGCTTCGCTGCTAAAAAAGCCGGAGTAGAAGATGGTAGAAATCAATAATCAACGTAAGGCGTTCCTCGATATGCTGGCGTGGTCGGAGGGAACTGATAACGGACGTCAGAAAACCAGAAATCATGGTTATGACGTCATTGTAGGCGGAGAGCTATTTACTGATTACTCCGATCACCCTCGCAAACTTGTCACGCTAAACCCAAAACTCAAATCAACAGGCGCCGGACGCTACCAGCTTCTTTCCCGTTGGTGGGATGCCTACCGCAAGCAGCTTGGCCTGAAAGACTTCTCTCCGAAAAGTCAGGACGCTGTGGCATTGCAGCAGATTAAGGAGCGTGGCGCTTTACCTATGATTGATCGTGGTGATATCCGTCAGGCAATCGACCGTTGCAGCAATATCTGGGCTTCACTGCCGGGCGCTGGTTATGGTCAGTTCGAGCATAAGGCTGACAGCCTGATTGCAAAATTCAAAGAAGCGGGCGGAACGGTCAGAGAGATTGATGTATGAGCAGAGTCACCGCGATTATCTCCGCTCTGGTTATCTGCATCATCGTCTGCCTGTCATGGGCTGTTAATCATTACCGTGATAACGCCATTACCTACAAAGCCCAGCGCGACAAAAATGCCAGAGAACTGAAGCTGGCGAACGCGGCAATTACTGACATGCAGATGCGTCAGCGTGATGTTGCTGCGCTCGATGCAAAATACACGAAGGAGTTAGCTGATGCTAAAGCTGAAAATGATGCTCTGCGTGATGATGTTGCCGCTGGTCGTCGTCGGTTGCACATCAAAGCAGTCTGTCAGTCAGTGCGTGAAGCCACCACCGCCTCCGGCGTGGATAATGCAGCCTCCCCCCGACTGGCAGACACCGCTGAACGGGATTATTTCACCCTCAGAGAGAGGCTGATCACTATGCAAAAACAACTGGAAGGAACCCAGAAGTATATTAATGAGCAGTGCAGATAGAGTTGCCCATATCGATGGGCAACTCATGCAATTATTGTGAGCAATACACACGCGCTTCCAGCGGAGTATAAATGCCTAAAGTAATAAAACCGAGCAATCCATTTACGAATGTTTGCTGGGTTTCTGTTTTAACAACATTTTCTGCGCCGCCACAAATTTTGGCTGCATCGACAGTTTTCTTCTGCCCAATTCCAGAAACGAAGAAATGATGGGTGATGGTTTCCTTTGGTGCTACTGCTGCCGGTTTGTTTTGAACAGTAAACGTCTGTTGAGCACATCCTGTAATAAGCAGGGCCAGCGCAGTAGCGAGTAGCATTTTTTTCATGGTGTTATTCCCGATGCTTTTTGAAGTTCGCAGAATCGTATGTGTAGAAAATTAAACAAACCCTAAACAATGAGTTGAAATTTCATATTGTTAATATTTATTAATGTATGTCAGGTGCGATGAATCGTCATTGTATTCCCGGATTAACTATGTCCACAGCCCTGACGGGGAACTTCTCTGCGGGAGTGTCCGGGAATAATTAAAACGATGCACACAGGGTTTAGCGCGTACACGTATTGCATTATGCCAACGCCCCGGTGCTGACACGGAAGAAACCGGACGTTATGATTTAGCGTGGAAAGATTTGTGTAGTGTTCTGAATGCTCTCAGTAAATAGTAATGAATTATCAAAGGTATAGTAATATCTTTTATGTTCATGGATATTTGTAACCCATCGGAAAACTCCTGCTTTAGCAAGATTTTCCCTGTATTGCTGAAATGTGATTTCTCTTGATTTCAACCTATCATAGGACGTTTCTATAAGATGCGTGTTTCTTGAGAATTTAACATTTACAACCTTTTTAAGTCCTTTTATTAACACGGTGTTATCGTTTTCTAACACGATGTGAATATTATCTGTGGCTAGATAGTAAATATAATGTGAGACGTTGTGACGTTTTAGTTCAGAATAAAACAATTCACAGTCTAAATCTTTTCGCACTTGATCGAATATTTCTTTAAAAATGGCAACCTGAGCCATTGGTAAAACCTTCCATGTGATACGAGGGCGCGTAGTTTGCATTATCGTTTTTATCGTTTCAATCTGGTCTGACCTCCTTGTGTTTTGTTGATGATTTATGTCAAATATTAGGAATGTTTTCACTTAATAGTATTGGTTGCGTAACAAAGTGCGGTCCTGCTGGCATTCTGGAGGGAAATACAACCGACAGATGTATGTAAGGCCAACGTGCTCAAATCTTCATACAGAAAGATTTGAAGTAATATTTTAACCGCTAGATGAAGAGCAAGCGCATGGAGCGACAAAATGAATAAAGAACAATCTGCTGATGATCCCTCCGTGGATCTGATTCGTGTAAAAAATATGCTTAATAGCACCATTTCTATGAGTTACCCTGATGTTGTAATTGCATGTATAGAACATAAGGTGTCTCTGGAAGCATTCAGAGCAATTGAGGCAGCGTTGGTGAAGCACGATAATAATATGAAGGATTATTCCCTGGTGGTTGACTGATCACCATAACTGCTAATCATTCAAACTATTTAGTCTGTGACAGAGCCAACACGCAGTCTGTCACTGTCAGGAAAGTGGTAAAACTGCAACTCAATTACTGCAATGCCCTCGTAATTAAGTGAATTTACAATATCGTCCTGTTCGGAGGGAAAAACGCGGGATGTTCATTCTTCATCACTTTTAATTGATGTATATGCTCTCTTTTCTGACGTTAGTCTCCGACGGCAGGCTTCAATGACCCAGGCTGAGAAATTCCCGGACCCTTTTTGCTCAAGAGCGATGTTAATTTGTTCAATCATTTGGTTAGGAAAGCGGATGTTGCGGGTTGTTGTTCTGCGGGTTCTGTTCTTCGTTGACATGAGGTTGCCCCGTATTCAGTGTCGCTGATTTGTATTGTCTGAAGTTGTTTTTACGTTAAGTTGATGCAGATCAATTAATACGATACCTGCGTCATAATTGATTATTTGACGTGGTTTGATGGCCTCCACGCACGTTGTGATATGTAGATGATAATCATTATCACTTTACGGGTCCTTTCCGGTGAAAAAAAAGGTACCAAAAAAAACATCGTCGTGAGTAGTGAACCGTAAGCAGGTGCTGTTCTCGCAAAGGCAGAAAGTAGTCTTAACCTTAGCAATACGTA
>NZ_JBQBEV010000002.1:0-9424 GCF_051919365.1 Aeromonas sp. 82P | reverse complement strand
CGTATTGCTAAGGTTAAGACTACTTTCTGCCTTTGCGAGAACAGCACCTAGCTTCGCGATGCAAGTTTCCAACAATGCCAGCTTGCGATGGCAAACTTTAGTAACGCCAATTGCTACGGTATTGAGTTACGTGAGTGTGATTTAAAAGGGGCCAACTTTTCCCGAGCAAACTTTGCCAATCAAGTGAGTAATCGTATGTACTTTTGCTCAGCCTTTATTACTGGATGTAACCTGTCTTATGCCAATATGGAGCGGGTCTGTTTAGAAAAATGTGAGCTGTTTGAAAATCGCTGGATAGGGACTCACCTCGCGGGCGCATCACTGAAAGAGTCAGACTTAAGTCGAGGTGTTTTTTCTGAAGATGTCTGGGGACAGTTTAGCCTACAGGGTGCTAATTTATGTCACGCCGAACTCGACGGTTTAGATCCTCGAAAAGTCGATACATCAGGTATCAAAATTGCCAGCTGGCAACAAGAACAGCTTCTCGAAGCGTTGGGTATTGTTGTTTTTCCTGACTAGATGCTTACGAATACCTGCTGATAAACTATACACAACATTAATACATTTTCTAATTCAAATCACCAGAGCTAGATCAATACTTCTAGCTCATTCTTGTCCAGAAACGTGTTTGAATGGGGCCAATCAATCTGTGGATGCTCAAGACAACCAGTATGATACTTTATTACTCAGTTGTAGCGTGACTCAGATTTTGTAGTAGGAATTAGTATGAATCTTTATTTCTGGGTGAGTATCATTTAGAACGGTACAAACAGGGTTACTTGACTGCTTAGTATGAAACTTTATTCCTCTCCTACAGCCACCGTGTCAGGTGTACCCAACCGACCTGATTTCATACCCGATCTCCTTAATTATTGTCACTGTGATGATATATCACATGCTAAATTCACGATCTTGCCGCTGCTCTTTTCGCAGCTCCGCAGCCCTGTCGGCGATCAGCGCTGCGCCTTCTGAAAGGCGTCCAGCGCCTCGTTCAAGTCGTTGACACTGCTGCTCAAGTTCCCAAGCGCTGCCCCTGTGATTCTGTTCGAGTGCTCTACCCCGCTCTGCAACGTCTCGAACGAACGCTGTAGCTCGCCGCACAGCGTCTCGCAGCTCGCCAGCGCGCTGGTGCAAGCGATCTGCAACTCGCTCAAAGAAAGAGCCTGCTGCTGAAATTGCAGCTTCAACGCCGCCGTTTGCTGCTGGTGTGCCGTTTCTATCCGCTCCAGCCTGTCGAGCAGTATCCGCTCCAGTTCGGTCATTTACTGCACCTCCACGGCCATCATTTTGTCGCCGCCCTTCACGTTGAACGGTGTCCCTAATGTCGGCGCGAGGATGTAGCTCTTGCCACCCTGATGGACGAAGGTCACTCCGGTCGGAAGCTGCGCCAGCGTGGCTTTCGCGCTGCGGATCTCGCTGTTCAACCGCTGCACCTCGCTGCCCATCCAGCTCAATACCCCCCAGCTCCCCAGCCCGATCCCCACGGAGGTGCATACCCCGATCAGCGAGGCTTTGAGCCAAACGCTGGAGACCAGCTTGAGGGTGTGGGCCTCGCTCTGGGCCTGATCGAGCACCGTTTTCAACGGCTGCGCCGAGCTGCTGATCTGCTGGGGCAGGCCCCTGAGCCCGTCCCGGATAGCGCCCACGGTTGTATTCAGCTCGCCGCTCACACGCTGCTGTAAATCTCTCCTGAGCGTCTCTAGCACCGCTTTCGCTAACTGCTCCACCTCGCCCAATTCCTGCTCTTGCCGCTGCTTGAGCCTCTCGCTCAAGCGTTCTTTCTGCTGTCCAAGATGCTCCATAGAGTTCCCCTTTTAACCGGATAGCGTTGGGATAGCCCTCCGGCTTGATGCTGGTGTAATCGGCCCCCATGCGCGTGATTTCGCACCCGAGCGCCGTTTGTAGGTACGCCCGCAGCTCGGCGGCGTTGGTGATCAACCCCTGCGCGGCGGCACCGATCAGGTGATCGGTGAGCTGCTTTTTGATGGCCGTTTTATCTGAGGCGCTTTTGAACGCCTCGAAGTCTGGCCGTAGCAACCGCGCCCGAAGCGGGTCGTCTGGCCGCGCCCAGCCCCTTTCGTGGTTATGTTTATCCCTCACCGCATCGAAGGCTTTACGGTGACCAGGTGGGGCCGGGTTGAACGATTTGCCTGTGCCCAGGTGAACACGGGGGATCAGGATGTGGACGTGAACCCCGCCATCCGGTTCGTCGTGCTGGACCGCCGTCAGGTGGACGTCTTCCGGCTCCAACCCAGCAAACGCCACCGCCTCGAAGTCCGCCAAAACCGCCGTGATCTCGTCGGCGGTCGGGGCCTCTTCCGCCGCCCACGAGATCACGGCACTCCGGTATCGATGCTGGAACGGCAGCGAGTCGGCCACCGCCGCGAACAGCACCGGATCGCCCCGCAGTACCGTCACCCCTGCCCGTGGTTCACCTGTGTGATCGTGCGAGCCCATGAGGTAGGCCGAAGCACGGGCACCGCTGCCCGTACCGTGGGAGAGGAATTTAATGAGCATCGTCGCGCCCCTTGGCCGCAGGCTTGGGGGGCGGCGGCAACTGGGGCAGCAGGCGTCCCGCCTGAACCTCTATGCTGCGCAGTAGGGCCAGCACTTCCACCAGTTGCACCGACGAGCCGGCCAACCGGCATTCGTTTAGGGCTCGGGCTATCTGGTTGAGGTTGTTGCTCATCCCGGCCAACTGACGCATCAACACAGGATCGGCATCGTTGCTGGTATCGCGGACACGGATGGGACGGCGCTGGGGCGTCGGCAAATTCGTCTGCTGATTGGCATCCACCGCCCCCCGGATCCAGTCAGACAAGCTGAGCCCGGATGCGGTCGCCCGCTCGCGCCATTCGGCGGCGGTCGGCTTATCGATCCTGACGCTGACGGTGGTTATCTTTTGGACCTTGGACACGCGGCCTCCGGCTGTGGTGTGTGGGGGATTGAAGGGGCATAGCCCCTCACCAGCCCCGTGTTACGTTGAGCCGCGAAGCAGGTGAAATGTAATACGGGTCGGCTGGCTTAATACCAGTAAAGCAGAAAACGAGGGGGTCGGCAACTTGCAATAAACGTCACCGTGACAGATAATGAATTACCGTAACAGTGACAGGAAAGAGCATCATGAAGGACGCAGCGGATCAGGGAACTGGGGACATGTTCGGCATCAAGCGAGGTCGTGGTAGACCAAAGACAGGGACAGCCAAGACGGGGGCAGAACGGCAGGCTACCTACCGGGCGAAGCAACAGGAAATAAACGTTACCGTGACGTTAAACAGGAATGATCTGAGGGCAGTAAAAACCATTCTGGCCTTCGCTACGGTCAAGGGGATCACGGAGATGGTGGACGCGGAAACGCTGGAGCGGATAGAGCGGGCGATCTACGCGATCCCGGCAGACGAGTAACCGGGGCCAGAGCAAGATCGCTCCGTGGACAACGGCCCCGCCCACACCCCCCGATAGAGCCGGGGGGCGATGGACGGCCTTCGGTCCGGCCGTTCCCCACCTCGCCAAGATCCGCTCTTTAAAGCCTTTTTTTAAAGACAAGAGCGCAGGAGCCCCCCCTAGCGGGGGCTATTATCTGATAAGGCTTGTTTTGGATCACTTTGGCGAAATGTTGGAGAGGTAGCGGCTAACACTTGCCGAACCAATACCTAAATCCTCAGCGATGTCCCGATTGCTGTAGCCCATCCCTTTGAGCCGCAGAATCTCCGGCAGAAGATCTGCTGCTTTGCTCGGTCTTCCCCCTCCCTTGGACATCTTGCCGCCCTTTGCTCCCTGCTCTGCTTGCCATGCGCTAAAGCCTGCGGGGCTTAGGTGCTGGTGCGTCCATCTGGCGATGGACTTGGCCGTGTGCCGGACTTCGTTTGCGGGGAGCGGCTGCTCGAACTGGGCGTTATATCCTGATGCCCGATCAACACAAGCGGCCAACCATGCGGGATAGTCCGGCCAGCCCTGCCGGATCGCTTTATAGGCCCACAGGCGCGTTTTCTCGAACAGGGTACAGTTTCGCCCAAGCCCGTACTCAGGAAGCGATTTGCGGCCATTGTAGGGGCTCAGATCGAGGTAATCGGATAGCCAGGCTAAATCGTAGAGCCGGGGCTCCCATACCTGCACAAGCCAGTGCTCATGCAGGGGGTTCTTGCAGATCAACCCGGAGTAGCCCATATCCGCCCCTAATTTCTCCCGGAGCGCGGCCTCGATGGCGGCGGCATACCGCAGAGGGGCTGCATTTCCATCCGGGGCAGTGCGGATCGGCGTATCCAGTCCGTAGATCAGATGCGCGTGGCCGTTGGCCTTGTTCGTGACGGTAATGTTAGGGGCTGGAGCGCCTACGTCATCCCAAGATAACGTAGCGGCTGCATGGTCTACGTCAAAAACGATCCAGTGGCGGTGCGTTGGCCCGTTCGGCTGGATGTAACGCGCACCAAGGGCGCGGGCAACATCCGCAATCCGTAGGCCCGTTGTAAGCTCGTCGGAATAGTAAGGCTTCCGGGGCAGGCGCTCCCGGAACAGCTCAAGCTGTGCTCTGTTGGTCAAAATCCACCGCGCTTATTGGCGGTGCAGGGTTGTTTGATGCGATCCATGTGATAGACTTCTCTTGTTCTTGTGAACGGCCCCCGTTTGCTGCGTTCTCTCCGCCAAGATAGAACTGCGTAGCAACGGGGGTTTGTCTTTTCTGGGCAACAAGTTACCGCACCATTTTCGCTACCGCAACACGTCACGCGCCACTGTGAGTAGAATAAAGTTTCGTTACTAAGTAATAAAGAATCATACTGAGTATTAAAGATTCATACTTAAATGGCAGCGATCAGAGTACACTGCCATTTCTAAAACGTTTATGCCCCATTCCTTCTTAGACCTTGTATCTACTTCAAATTGCAGGCTTCCGTTTAAGGTTACTTTACCTAATGGCGGACATCAGTAATCTATTGGGTTCCTTTTCTCTGTGGCTTTTTAAGCGGATAACTTTTTTCAATGGTGCCGCGTACTTTGAACGTTAACATAGAGGCTCAGGGCGCTATTTTACCCCCTTAAAATAGGCAAAATGAGGGTTTTTAAGATCTTGATTTTTAGTGTTTTTATTTTGGTGATGTGATGTGGCTTTGATGGTAGTGTTGCGTCCAGTTCATCATAGGAGTCAACATGGAAACCTACCGTCACACATATCGACACCACAGTTTTTCACATCAAGATCTAAGTGATATTACTTTCACTGCTTGCACCTTTATCCGATGCGATTTTCGACGTGCTAACTTGCGTGATGCGACATTTATTAACTGCAAGTTCATTGAACAGGGTGATATCGAAGGTTGCCATTTTGATGTCGCAGACCTTCGCGATGCAAGTTTCCAACAATGCCAGCTTGCGATGGCAAACTTTAGTAACGCCAATTGCTACGGTATTGAGTTACGTGAGTGTGATTTAAAAGGGGCCAACTTTTCCCGAGCAAACTTTGCCAATCAAGTGAGTAATCGTATGTACTTTTGCTCAGCCTTTATTACTGGATGTAACCTGTCTTATGCCAATATGGAGCGGGTCTGTTTAGAAAAATGTGAGCTGTTTGAAAATCGCTGGATAGGGACTCACCTCGCGGGCGCATCACTGAAAGAGTCAGACTTAAGTCGAGGTGTTTTTTCTGAAGATGTCTGGGGACAGTTTAGCCTACAGGGTGCTAATTTATGTCACGCCGAACTCGACGGTTTAGATCCTCGAAAAGTCGATACATCAGGTATCAAAATTGCCAGCTGGCAACAAGAACAGCTTCTCGAAGCGTTGGGTATTGTTGTTTTTCCTGACTAGATGCTTACGAATACCTGCTGATAAACTATACACAACATTAATACATTTTCTAATTCAAATCACCAGAGCTAGATCAATACTTCTAGCTCATTCTTGTCCAGAAACGTGTTTGAATGGGGCCAATCAATCTGTGGATGCTCAAGACAACCAGTATGATACTTTATTACTCAGTTGTAGCGTGACTCAGATTTTGTAGTAGGAATTAGTATGAATCTTTATTTCTGGGTGAGTATCATTTAGAACGGTACAAACAGGGTTACTTGACTGCTTAGTATGAAACTTTATTCCTCTCCTACAGCCACCGTGTCAGGTGTACCCAACCGACCTGATTTCATACCCGATCTCCTTAATTATTGTCACTGTGATGATATATCACATGCTAAATTCACGATCTTGCCGCTGCTCTTTTCGCAGCTCCGCAGCCCTGTCGGCGATCAGCGCTGCGCCTTCTGAAAGGCGTCCAGCGCCTCGTTCAAGTCGTTGACACTGCTGCTCAAGTTCCCAAGCGCTGCCCCTGTGATTCTGTTCGAGTGCTCTACCCCGCTCTGCAACGTCTCGAACGAACGCTGTAGCTCGCCGCACAGCGTCTCGCAGCTCGCCAGCGCGCTGGTGCAAGCGATCTGCAACTCGCTCAAAGAAAGAGCCTGCTGCTGAAATTGCAGCTTCAACGCCGCCGTTTGCTGCTGGTGTGCCGTTTCTATCCGCTCCAGCCTGTCGAGCAGTATCCGCTCCAGTTCGGTCATTTACTGCACCTCCACGGCCATCATTTTGTCGCCGCCCTTCACGTTGAACGGTGTCCCTAATGTCGGCGCGAGGATGTAGCTCTTGCCACCCTGATGGACGAAGGTCACTCCGGTCGGAAGCTGCGCCAGCGTGGCTTTCGCGCTGCGGATCTCGCTGTTCAACCGCTGCACCTCGCTGCCCATCCAGCTCAATACCCCCCAGCTCCCCAGCCCGATCCCCACGGAGGTGCATACCCCGATCAGCGAGGCTTTGAGCCAAACGCTGGAGACCAGCTTGAGGGTGTGGGCCTCGCTCTGGGCCTGATCGAGCACCGTTTTCAACGGCTGCGCCGAGCTGCTGATCTGCTGGGGCAGGCCCCTGAGCCCGTCCCGGATAGCGCCCACGGTTGTATTCAGCTCGCCGCTCACACGCTGCTGTAAATCTCTCCTGAGCGTCTCTAGCACCGCTTTCGCTAACTGCTCCACCTCGCCCAATTCCTGCTCTTGCCGCTGCTTGAGCCTCTCGCTCAAGCGTTCTTTCTGCTGTCCAAGATGCTCCATAGAGTTCCCCTTTTAACCGGATAGCGTTGGGATAGCCCTCCGGCTTGATGCTGGTGTAATCGGCCCCCATGCGCGTGATTTCGCACCCGAGCGCCGTTTGTAGGTACGCCCGCAGCTCGGCGGCGTTGGTGATCAACCCCTGCGCGGCGGCACCGATCAGGTGATCGGTGAGCTGCTTTTTGATGGCCGTTTTATCTGAGGCGCTTTTGAACGCCTCGAAGTCTGGCCGTAGCAACCGCGCCCGAAGCGGGTCGTCTGGCCGCGCCCAGCCCCTTTCGTGGTTATGTTTATCCCTCACCGCATCGAAGGCTTTACGGTGACCAGGTGGGGCCGGGTTGAACGATTTGCCTGTGCCCAGGTGAACACGGGGGATCAGGATGTGGACGTGAACCCCGCCATCCGGTTCGTCGTGCTGGACCGCCGTCAGGTGGACGTCTTCCGGCTCCAACCCAGCAAACGCCACCGCCTCGAAGTCCGCCAAAACCGCCGTGATCTCGTCGGCGGTCGGGGCCTCTTCCGCCGCCCACGAGATCACGGCACTCCGGTATCGATGCTGGAACGGCAGCGAGTCGGCCACCGCCGCGAACAGCACCGGATCGCCCCGCAGTACCGTCACCCCTGCCCGTGGTTCACCTGTGTGATCGTGCGAGCCCATGAGGTAGGCCGAAGCACGGGCACCGCTGCCCGTACCGTGGGAGAGGAATTTAATGAGCATCGTCGCGCCCCTTGGCCGCAGGCTTGGGGGGCGGCGGCAACTGGGGCAGCAGGCGTCCCGCCTGAACCTCTATGCTGCGCAGTAGGGCCAGCACTTCCACCAGTTGCACCGACGAGCCGGCCAACCGGCATTCGTTTAGGGCTCGGGCTATCTGGTTGAGGTTGTTGCTCATCCCGGCCAACTGACGCATCAACACAGGATCGGCATCGTTGCTGGTATCGCGGACACGGATGGGACGGCGCTGGGGCGTCGGCAAATTCGTCTGCTGATTGGCATCCACCGCCCCCCGGATCCAGTCAGACAAGCTGAGCCCGGATGCGGTCGCCCGCTCGCGCCATTCGGCGGCGGTCGGCTTATCGATCCTGACGCTGACGGTGGTTATCTTTTGGACCTTGGACACGCGGCCTCCGGCTGTGGTGTGTGGGGGATTGAAGGGGCATAGCCCCTCACCAGCCCCGTGTTACGTTGAGCCGCGAAGCAGGTGAAATGTAATACGGGTCGGCTGGCTTAATACCAGTAAAGCAGAAAACGAGGGGGTCGGCAACTTGCAATAAACGTCACCGTGACAGATAATGAATTACCGTAACAGTGACAGGAAAGAGCATCATGAAGGACGCAGCGGATCAGGGAACTGGGGACATGTTCGGCATCAAGCGAGGTCGTGGTAGACCAAAGACAGGGACAGCCAAGACGGGGGCAGAACGGCAGGCTACCTACCGGGCGAAGCAACAGGAAATAAACGTTACCGTGACGTTAAACAGGAATGATCTGAGGGCAGTAAAAACCATTCTGGCCTTCGCTACGGTCAAGGGGATCACGGAGATGGTGGACGCGGAAACGCTGGAGCGGATAGAGCGGGCGATCTACGCGATCCCGGCAGACGAGTAACCGGGGCCAGAGCAAGATCGCTCCGTGGACAACGGCCCCGCCCACACCCCCGATAGAGCCGGGGGGCGATGGACGGCCTTCGGTCCGGCCGTTCCCCACCTCGCCAAGATCCGCTCTTTAAAGCCTTTTTTTAAAGACAAGAGCGCAGGAGCCCCCCCTAGCGGGGGCTATTATCTGATAAGGCTTGTTTTGGATCACTTTGGCGAAATGTTGGAGAGGTAGCGGCTAACACTTGCCGAACCAATACCTAAATCCTCAGCGATGTCCCGATTGCTGTAGCCCATCCCTTTGAGCCGCAGAATCTCCGGCAGAAGATCTGCTGCTTTGCTCGGTCTTCCCCCTCCCTTGGACATCTTGCCGCCCTTTGCTCCCTGCTCTGCTTGCCATGCGCTAAAGCCTGCGGGGCTTAGGTGCTGGTGCGTCCATCTGGCGATGGACTTGGCCGTGTGCCGGACTTCGTTTGCGGGGAGCGGCTGCTCGAACTGGGCGTTATATCCTGATGCCCGATCAACACAAGCGGCCAACCATGCGGGATAGTCCGGCCAGCCCTGCCGGATCGCTTTATAGGCCCACAGGCGCGTTTTCTCGAACAGGGTACAGTTTCGCCCAAGCCCGTACTCAGGAAGCGATTTGCGGCCATTGTAGGGGCTCAGATCGAGGTAATCGGATAGCCAGGCTAAATCGTAGAGCCGGGGCTCCCATACCTGCACAAGCCAGTGCTCATGCAGGGGGTTCT
>NZ_JBQBEV010000001.1:4297500-4557531 GCF_051919365.1 Aeromonas sp. 82P | reverse complement strand
AGCCGCTACTACTTCAAGGGCGGCAAGCTGTTCGGGGTCAAAGAGCCCGCCGCCCAGTTCTCCTTTGACGACAGCGGCAAGCTGACCCAGTGGCTGGACGAGAAGGGCCAGCCCGCCGAGTTCGTCAGCAAAATGAGCATGCAGCAGCGTCAGGAGTGGCTCACCAAGCGGGCTGCCGAGCTGAGCAAGCTGTTTGTGGTGAGCGCGGCCGAACAGAAGGCGGCCAAGGGTGGCGTCAAGCTGAAGGGGGCGGATCTCGCTCACTGGCTCTGCAACGGCAAACTGATGGATCTCGCCCACGGCGACAAGGTGATCTTCGAGCAGGACAAGCTGAAGATTGGCGAGCAGGGGATCGAAGGGGAGGTCTCCCTGCGTCAGGAGAAGGGGTGGCAGGCGCTGAGCCTCAAGTGCGAGGTGCAGGGCACCCAAGTGACCCGCCTCACCTGGCAGCCGCTGCCGGGTGCCAACAAGCCGCAATAAACGCAATAGCAAGGGGGCCCATCGCGGGCCCCCTTCTCATTCGGCTTGTGGCTCCCCCAGCTTGAGCCGGGTGAGCGCCTCGACCCGGCGCCACTGTCCGGGCTCGAACCAGCGGGCCAGCAGCTCCTGCTGCTGCTCGGCCCGGGCCTCGTTCGGCAGTTGTCTGAGCTCGGCCAGAAAGCCGCTGAGCTGCTCCTCGAACCCTTGCCGGTTCTGCTCCAGCTGGCGCATCCGATCCACCGCTTCCGGCCCCCCCGTCTCCAGCAGCAGAGCCTCCCTTTTGGCCGGGTCCATCTGTGCCAGCTCTTGCAACTCCTCAAGCAGGCGGCTGTTGGCCTCCGCCTCGCGAAACCAGCCCGGTTGCTCTGCCAGCCAGAGATCCAGCTCGCTGGCCAGCTGCGACTTGTCACTGTCTCTTGCCTCCGCCAGCGCCCTGCGGCGCAGGGTCAGCTGCTCCATCAGTCGATCCTCGGCAAACAGCTGGGCCTGCTCGGCCGGGGTAAAGCTCTGCTGGCGCAGCTGCTCCCGCTCGTCAAACAGGATCTGCAGGCTGGCGAGGGAGATCTCGGTGGGCACCGTCAGGCTGCTCTGGGCGGAGACAAAGGTGCGATAGCGCGCCTGCAGGGCATCGGCGGCCTCCTGCTCGGGATCGTGCGGGTGGCTCTGTGCATGCTGGCTGGCTTGAGCGGGGGATGAGTCTGCCGTCGGTACATTGGGCCAGAGCAACACCCCGCCAAGTAGCAGGGTGATGGCACAGGGCACGACGAGCAGGGTGGCTATCTTCATAGTCCCAGCTCCTTGAGACGGTTGGCATGCTGGCGATAGAGGGTGACCGGATCGGTCTCGAACAGATGGTGGATGCCGAAGGACTGGTTCACTTCGTCCAGATGGTTCATCCGGTAGTCGGTGCCGATCACCTTGCCGAGGTGGCTGCTGCAGACCCCGACCAGTCCGTCATTGGGCTCCTTGAAGAAGGCGCCGGTCAGCGCCAGCGCCGGATCCACCGGATCCAGCAGATTGGTCAGGTTGCCGCGCCCGCTCCAGGAGAAGTAGTAGACGCCGTTGGTCGCCTGCATCGGCCCCTCGCCACAATAGCGGCTGGGCAGCCCCTCCGGGTAGCGCTGGTTGAACTGGCTGGCTCCCTTGCTGGTGAGGGCATCGAGGGCGGCGACCGGATCTTGCGGCAGCTGGCTCCCGCCCGAGAGCAGTGAAATCATGCCGGAGAGGGCGTGGGCCGCGGCGGCAGCCAGTTTCTCGGCGGCGCTGCCGGGGGCGGCATTGGCCCGCACCAGATCGGCAATCTCTGAGCCGTAGTTGACCCCGCCGACGCTGGTGGCGGAGGCGACCAGCTCGGGGGCGACCGAGGCGACATAGCGGATGGTAGGGCCGCCGTGGGAGTGGCCGATCAGGTTGACCTTCTCGGCGCCGGTAGCTGCCAGCAGCAGCTCAACCTGGGCGAGCAGCTGCTCCCCCCGTTGTTCCGAACTGGCGGTGGCCGATACCTGAGCCACGTAGACTTTGGCACCATCCCGGCTCAGGGCCTGGGGAATGCCGTAGAAGTAATCGACCCCGAGTAGCTTGTCGAAACCGAACAGGCCGTGCACCAGCACTATGGGGTAGCGGGTCTGGGTGTATCCGCTGGCGTGTGCCAGCATGGGCAGAGTGCAGAACAGCACCAGAAGCCATCTCTTCATCATCAGCATCCTTGTTGAATCGTGAGGAACAGATTGTGTGGCGTACTCCATGTTCGCCGGTGCCAGTATGGTGGCTGCTGACGGGAGAGGCTGTGAGGGGGATCGCAACTCGGGATTCAAAAGGGGTTCAGGGTGCGGGCGGGGAGGCTGTGCTCTCCGCCCTGCGGCTTATTGCCACTCCACCAGGTGATACTGCTTCTTGCCCCGGCGCAGCAGCAGGTAGCGACCAAACAGCCGATCAGTAGCGCTCAGCTGATCATCTTGCTTGAGCACACCATTGAGACTGATGGCGCCCGCCGCCAGCAGTTCGCGGGCGATGCGCCTGGAGTTCGCCAGACCGCAGTTGACCAGCAGGCTGACCAGATCCGTCTCGCCTCTGACGGTGCTGCTCGGCATGCCATCCTGCGCCAGCTGGGCCAGATCGCTCTCGCCGAGGCGGGCCACATCGCCGCTAAACAGCAGCTCGCTGATGCGCTGCACCGCTGTCAGCGCCGCTTTGCCGTGCACCAGCTCGGTCAGCTCGTTCGCCAACACCTGCTGGGCCTGCTTGCGCCCCTGCCGCTTTGCGTCTTCCGCCTCCAGTGCATCAATCTCGCTCAGCGACATAAAGCTGTAGTAGCGCAGGAAGCGGTAGACATCCTCATCCGCGGTGCCGAGCCAGAACTGGTAGAAGGCGTAAGGGGAGGTGAGCGCCGGATCGAGCCAGACCGCGCCCCCTTCGGTCTTGCCGAACTTGGTGCCGTCTGCCTTGGTGATAAGGGGCAGGGTCATGCCGTGCACCTGCGCCTGATGGAGGCGACGGGTGAGATCCATGCCGCTGGTGATATTGCCCCACTGGTCGTTGCCGCCAATCTGCAGGGTGCAACCGAGCCGCTGGTGCAGCACCGCAAAGTCGTAGGATTGCAGCAGAGCTTAGGAGAACTCGGTGAACGAGATGCCCTGATCCGGACGGGCCAGCCGCTGGCGCACCGACTCCCGCGCCAGCATGGCATTGACCGAGAAGTGCTTGCCGATATCCCGCAGAAAATCGAGGGCGGACATCTGCCCCATCCAGTCGCCATTGTTGACCAGTTGCGGGGCTGACAGGCCCTCATCGGCGGGCAGCAGCGCCCTGATTTGGGCCGACAGGCTGGCGACCCAAGCCTGCACGGTATCGGCACTGTTGAGGCTGCGCTCGGTCGCCTTGAAGCTGGGATCGCCGATAAGGCCGGTCGCCCCGCCCACCAGAGCCACCGGGGTGTGGCCCGCCAGCTGGAAGCGGCGCAGCATCAAGAGCGGCACCAGATGACCTATATGCAGGCTGCCGGCGGTGGGATCGAACCCGCAATAGACTGTGCGCGGGGTGGAGAGATGATCGGCCAGGGCCGCCGGGTCGGAATTCTGGGCCACAAGGCCGCGCTGGCTCAGTTCATCGAGCAGGTGGGGGTTGATCATGGGTTCTCCAACAGCAGGGGGAAAAGTCGTCATCCTCGCCGTTCTGGCTGGTGGCGGATATGTCCCCTGAGGGACAGTTTTGCCACTCTCGTGCTAGCATTCAGCCATAGCGGGGAATCGCACCCCGCCACCGGAAACGTGCCACCATGACCCAGCCATTCACCACAGATGCCTTGACCCGCAGCATGACCGAGGTAGTTGATGCCCTGCACAGCAGCGCCTTTCCGGCTGCGCTGGTGCGGCTGTTCCAGCAGCAGGTGGCGTTTGATTGCGCCCTGTTGCTGGGAGTGGGGCAGCGCCCCGTCTACCTCTACGACAACCTCAACCATCAGCGGGCTCTGCTGTTTGATCGCTACCTCACCAGCCACTTCAGTCAGGATCCCTTTATGCTGGCGCTGGAACAGGGCTTGCCTGCCGGCGTCTGGACCCTTGCGCAGGTATCGCGGGGGCGGCTCGATCCCGAATATCGCCATCACTTCTATCAGGCCACCGGCTGGCAGGAGGAGGTAGGGCTGATCCTGCCGGTGCGGGACGGACTGACGCTGATGCTGTTTCTGGGGCGCCTCGACAAGCGCAGTACCCTCAGTCGTGACGAGCTGGCGAGGCTGGAGCAGCTGTTCCCGCTGGTGCATTCGCTCTGTCGTCAGCAGTGGCGGCAGAGCCAGCCGCTGTTGGCCCAGAGCACTGCGCTGCCAGACAGCGCCAGCCTCCGGAGTGCGGTGGAGCTGGCGATGGCGAGTGTCGGGGGCGATAGGCTTACCCGGCGCGAGCGGCAGGTGGCGGAGTTGCTGCTGCAGGGGCTGGATACCGAGGCGATTGCCGCGGAGCTCGGGATTGGCAGTGGCACGGTGAAGAATCACCGCAAGCATCTCTATGGCAAGCTGCGGCTCGGCTCGCGGGCCGAGCTGTTCAATCTCTTTCTGAACCACCTCATTACGGCGCCGGTGGAGGCATCGCAGGCGTCATCGGCGGGAGATAGAGAGAGCCCGCCATAGGGCGGGCCGGGGTTACTCGAGGCGCGGGATGGTGGGAGTTGTTTCGGGCAGGATACTGAGCAACTGGTAGCGCTTCATCAGCTGCTTGTATTCATCCCCCTGTCTGACCTTGTCCAGCGCCTGTTGCAGGCGGGCAACCTGTTGCTTGTCTGCCCTCAGGTTGAAGGCGAAGCAGTTATCCTGCTCTTCAATGATCGCGACGGTGACAAAATCCTCGCTGGGGAAACCCAGCTCCTTGGCCTGATGGCGCAGCATCACCTCGTTGCCCGCCACCAGATCGGTGCGTGCCATGATGAGCTGGCGCACCACCTGATCCATGCGCTCTACCGACATCATATTGCCCGGGCTGATCCCGCGGTTGAGCAGCAACTGCTCCCCGACATCCGCCTGCATCACGCCGATCTGCAGCTTGGCGAGATCCGCTTTGCTGGCCACTTTGGGGGCATCCTGCTTGCGGCCGACCAGCGCGACCCTGGAGTGGCTGATGGGGCAGACCCAGAGGAAGTGGGGATCCCGCTCCTTGGTATGGGCCGTGGTAAACAGCACGGCCTCTTGCTGCTGGGTCAGCAGATACCAGCCGCGGGCCCAGGGCAGAAAGTGGATGGGTTGCTCCGGCTCTCCCATTTCGCGCCACATCAGGCGCAGCAACTCGACCGCCAACCCCACAGGCTGACCATTTTTATCCTGGCCATTGAGCGGCATGTTCTGCTCCGAATAGTAGATAAGTGCCGGAGCCGGGAGCGCGATAAACAGGGCGAGAGAAGCGAGAGCAGGGAGCAGACGACGCATGATGCACTCCTTGTGCGGGTAGTTACCTAACAGTCTATGTGGCCTTTTTCATAACGTCATGATCCGGTAGCGGGATAAAAACAGGCCACCTTGCGGTGGCCTGTCGGTTTATTTGAGCAGGGCTTCCATCTCTGCTTCTGCCTTGGCGCGAGCCTTGGCTTCCGCCGCTCTGGCGGCATCGGCGACGCTCTCTCCGGCCGTATGAGAGGCTGCACTGACAGCCTGTTTGGCTGGATCGGCAACGGCCTTGGTTGCCTCTTGCTTCACGGTAGCGGCGGCACTGCTGACTGCCTGTTTGGCCGGAGCGACAACAGCTTTGGTGGCTTCCTGTGTCACGGTCGCCGCGGCACTGCTGACGGTCTGTTTGGCTGGAGCGGCAACAGCCTTGGTGGCCTCTTGCGTCGCGGTCGCAGCGGCGCTACTGACGGCTTGCTTGGCAGGAGTGGTAACGGCTTTGGCCGCTTCTTGCGTCACGGTGGCGGCAGTGCTGCTGACGGCCTGTTTGGCGGGGGCGGCCACAGCCTTGGTGGCTTCCTGCGTCACGGTTGCAGCGGCGCTGTTGACGGCTTGCTTGGCAGGAGCAGCAACGGCCTTGGTAGCTTCTTGCGCCGCGGTCGCAGTGGCGCTGCTGACTGCCTGTTTGGCCGGAGCGGCAACGGCCTTGGTAGCTTCTTGCGTTGCGGTCGCAGCAGCGCTGCTGACGGATTGCTTGGCAGGAGCGGCAACGGCCTTGGTGGCTTCTTGGGTTACGGTCGCAGCGGCGCTGCTGACAGCCTGTTTGGCCGGTGTGACAACGGCTTTGGTGGCCTCTTGCGTCACGGTGGCGGTGGAGCTGCTCACCGCCTGTTTGGCGGGTGCAGTGACTGCGGTGGTTGCTGTGCGGGTAAGTGCGGTCGCGCTTTGGCTCACCGTTTGGGTGGCCTGCCCTGTGGCGTTGGCGGCTGCGCCGCTGATAGCCTGACTTGCGCTGTTGGTCAGAGAGCCGGCGACGCCGCGGGTCACTGTGCCCAGCGCGCTGCCAAGGGAGAAGGGGGAGGCGCCACTCTGACTGGTCGCTGCGCCGGTCAGGGCATTGGCCGCCGGGGTGAGCTGGCTGGTGGGGGTCTGCCAGCCCTGCATGGCGGTTGGCCAGGTCGGTGCCGTGCCTGCCAGATTTTCGCCGAAGGTCAGGGTGGTGCCATCCCCTTTTTGCAGCAATACCGACATCTGGTTGGTTTGCGAGTTCCACACCATCCCCGCCTGCTTGGCGATATCCGGCACCGGCGCATACTCGGAGACCACATAGAAAAGCGGCCCCTCCTGCTGTAACTTGTCGGCAGTCTTGAGCAACTGCATGGTGCTGTCGTAGTTGGGGCCAAGGATGGCTGTCATCCGATCCTTGATCAGGGGTTGTTCGAACAGATTGACCTCGTTCGGGTCAAAGCCGACCAGCGGCTTGAGCAGGGCCCACATCAGCTGGCTGGTGGGGCTCATCATCAGCAATGGGGCAACGCAGGCGGACAACATCAGGCTAAGGCAGGCCGCCTGAAGCAACGGCATGATACGCATTGGGATAATATCCAAATAACGATTTGATAAATAAGGTTATATTTTGTCAGGACGTGACAAATTCACCGGAAGTTTGCGCGTGGCAGCGAGAGACTGCCCGCAGGCGCTGGCAGGCTACCATATTGGTTCCACAATGCCAGCAGGCAGTATGATTGTCAGTCAAGTAAACCCCGGGGCTGGTCGACTCTTCGAGAATGCCTCCTATCGAAACAGGATCCCTCTCATGAAAAATGTACTGCTCTGCCTGCAGGCCTCCCTCTGGCTTATCCCCGCTCTGGCCGCGTCCAAAACCACTGTGGTGGGCGAGTCTGCCAGTCCCGAGCTGGTGTTGCCGCTGGGCTCATTGCCCGAGCGGGTCTGCTGGTTTGCGGATCAGAAATATTCCGAAGGGGCCCGCATTCTGCAGGGAGATATCTGGCTGGAGTGCGGCCCGCAGAACGACCTCGAGAGCAATGGCCCGTTGGCCTGGCGCTCTCCTGCGGTGGTGTTGCCTGCCACCCGTGGTGCGAAAGATCAAAAGACGATTTCCGTGGGTCAGTGAGGCTTTTCTTGATCCAGCTAAAGACATGGACGTGATCCCTGTCGCATAATGCAGCTCCTTTCTTCTCTTGGCTGGAACCTAAGAAATGGCTCGTCGCTCTTCCAATGCACAACGTCGTCGCAGTAGCTGGTGGTACAAACGCCTGTTGGCAAGGGAGCGGGAAGAGCGCGAAGCGCGTTCCGTAAGGGATTGATACAGCATTGAAAAACGGAGCCTCGGGCTCCGTTTTCTATTTCTCACCGTCAATAGCACGATAACGGGGGCCATCAGGCCCCCGTTTTGCTTTTGCAGATCTTTTCTGCTTGCAGCTTAGCGCTGCAAGGCGGCCAGTGCCAGTTCGACTCGTTTGGCGTACTCGGGGTCGGCCTGCTCGAAGTGTTTGAGCTGGGCCGCGACGATGGCGTCATCCTCCACATTGACAAGGGATCTGGCCAGGTTGGCGGCGAGCCGTGAACGCTGCCCCTCGTCCATGATACGGAACAGGTTGCCCGGCTGGCTGTAGTAGTCGCTGTCGTAGTCACGGAAGTCGTAGTGCAGGGCGGCCCCTTCCAGACTCAGCGCCGGTTCGTGCTGTTCGCTCGGCTGCTGGGTACCGAAACGGTTCGGCTGATAGTTGGGGTTGGCGCCGCCATTGCTGTCTGCCCGCATGGCACCGTCACGATGGGCGCCGTGATGGAACGGGCAGCGCGGGGCGTTGACTGGCAGCAGACCGTGGTTGACGCCGAGGCGATAGCGCTGGGTGTCTCCGTAGGAGAAGAGCCGCCCTTGCAACATGCGATCCGGCGAGAAGCCGATACCGGGCACCACGTTGGCCGGGGTAAAGGCGGCCTGCTCCACATGGGCGAAGTAGTTGTCCGGGTTCTGGTTGAGCTCCAGCACGCCCACCGGGATCAGCGGGTAGTCGCTGTGTGGCCACACCTTGGTGAGGTCGAACGGGTGGATGTTGTAAGTCTGGGCTTCGGCCTCCGGCATCACCTGCACATAGACCTTCCAGCGTGGGAAGTCGCCCCGCTCGATAGCGTTGAACAGATCCGCCTGACTGGTCTCCCGATCCTGCCCGACGGCGGTGGCGGCCTCTTCATCGGTGTAGAAGCTGTGGCCCTGCTCGGTCTTGAAGTGGAACTTGACCCAGAAGCGCTCGTTGGCATCGTTGATAAAGCTGAAGGTGTGGCTGCCGTAGCCGTTCATCTCCCGCAGGCTCTTGGGGATGCCGCGATCGCTGAACAGTATGGTGACCTGATGCAGGGATTCCGGATGGCGTGACCAGAAGTCCCAGGCGGCGGTCGCGCTGCGCAGGTTGGTGCGCGGATCCCGCTTCTGGGTGTGGATGAAGTCAGGGAATTTCAGCGGATCGCGGATGAAAAAGACCGGGGTGTTGTTACCTACCAGATCCCAGTTGCCCTGCTCGGTATAGAACTTGAGGGCGAAGCCGCGTACATCGCGTTCGGCATCGGCTGCGCCCTTCTCACCGGCCACGGTGGAGAAGCGCAGGAAGACCGGGGTCTGCTTACCGATGGCGCTGAACAGATCGGCCTTGCTGAACTGGCTGATGTCGTGGGTCACGGTAAAGGTGCCGTAGGCGCCCGAGCCCTTAGCGTGAACCACCCGCTCGGGAATGCGCTCGCGGTCGAAGTGGGCGAGTTTCTCCATCAACCAGATATCTTGCATCAGGATGGGGCCGCGCGGACCGGCGGTGAGGCTGTTGTTGTTGTCGACGACGGGGGCGCCGTTGGCGCTGTGCAGGGTCTTGTCAGTCATGGCTTCTCTCCTTGTTGATATGGGGTCAGCCTACGGATCTGCGCCGTGCTCGGCCAATGGGCCTTTCCTCGCCCTTTGATAGGCAAGACAAATGGGTGCGGGTAGGGGATGTGTAACCGCGCCAGATATTGCATGATGGTGGCTTCGAGAAGGAGCCTCATATGCAGATTACTATCCGTCATGCCGAACCCGCCGATGCCCCTGCCTTGCGGGATCTTTACGCCATGCCCAATGCCCAGGCGGGCACTTTGCACCTGCCTATGCCACCCCTTAGCCAGTGGCAAAAACGGTTGGAGAACGGTGATGTGGTCGCATTGGTGGCGGAGGCCGATGGGAGGCTGGTGGGTCAGATCTCATTGCATGTGGAGCCCAATCCCAGACGCAAGCATGTGGCCGGGATTGGCATGGGAGTGCGGGATGACTGGGCTGGCAAGGGGGTTGGCTCTGCCCTGATGGCCGCGGCGCTGGATCTGGCCGATAACTGGCTCAACTTGCACCGGATTGAACTGACGGTTTTTGTCGATAACGAAGCGGCGCTTGCGCTCTATCGCAAGTTCGGCTTTGTGGAGGAGGGGCGGGCCCGCGATTATGCCTTCCGCCAGGGGCGCTATGTGGATGTGTTCTATATGGCCAGAGTCGCGGGGGGCGCCAGTCGCTAACGGCATGGTCGATTATCAGGCCAGATTGCGCCCGGTGATCCGGGCGCTGGAGCAGAATCCCGATCTCTCCATCGAAACGCTGGCAAGCAGTGCCTGCTTGTCTTTCTACCATTTTCACCGGGTGTTTACGGCTGTGGCGGGGGAGACGCCCGGGGAGATGTGTCGTCGTCTGCGCATCCAGCGGGCTGCTTGGCAGCTCTGCTATACCGATGCCAGTGTCACGGCCATTGCGTTGGGGGCGGGGCTCGCCAGCTCCCAGGCGTTTGCCAAGGTATTTCGCCGTTACTATGGTTGCACGCCGGGAGAGTTTCGCCGCGACAAGAGCAAGAATGGACACTTGATGAGCAAGGATGGACACGCATTTGTGAAGCCGAATCCTTATGCTGAGGGTCACTCATCTGCAAGGAGCAATACCATGAAAATCATCGAGATGGACGCCCGTACTCTGGCCTATATGCGTGTCACCGGCCCCTATGGCGAGGGGTATGACCCCGTCTGCAGCCAGCTGAATCAGTGGGCCAGCGCCCGCGGTCTGGAAGGTGGGGAGTGGATCTTCATCTATCATGATAACCCCGAGGTGACTCCGCCAGCTCAGTGTCGCACTGACATCGGGGTGACGGTGCCTGTGGGGACGGTGGGGATCGGAGCGGTCGAGATCCAGCTTATTCCCGCCGGTCGTTACGCCCAGTCCCGTTATCTTATTACCGACCGCAGTCAGTATGGCCCTCGTTGGCAGGAGCATATCGGCGATATCGTTGCTGCCGGGCTGGAGTTTGGCAATGGTCCCTGCTTCGAGCTCTATCACAGCATGAGCGATGATCCGGTGCAGGACGATGTCAGCTTTTGCTCCAGTCTCAAGGGGTAGGGCACAACAAGACGCAAGGGATGGTACAGCGCGTCGTGCAGAAACGAGAGAGCCGGACAGTGTCCGGCTCTTGTGCATCTGGCGGTTGGGCGGCGGTTAGCGCTGGAACCCCTTCTGGGCGAACTTGGGTCTGGCATTCATGATCTGCTCCACCTGCTCGTCGCTCATCTTGCCACGCGACAACCCCAGCACCTTGTAGGTGAGCAGTGGTCGGGCGGGCAGGGCGATCATCAGGGCGCGGATCTGGTTCTCGTCATCCTTCTCCCGGGTCGGCTTGCCGTAGGCGTAGGTGAGGACGCCGGCATCCATCAGGTTTTTGACGGCGGGCTCGGTGATCGGCAAGTTTATGACGCTTTTACGCTGCAACACGAACTCGCGCAGCACCGCCTTCTCGTTGAAGTCGAGGAAGCCGATCATCTGGGCCAGCTGATCCTGCTGACGGCGCGCCTGCCACTCTTCGCATGCCCACTCCCAGGCGATCAGGAAGCCTTGACTGCAGAAGTAGGAGATGGCGATCAGCATGCCGACCCCCAGCCAGGCTGCATGATCCGCAGCCCACTGGCTGACGGCCCCTTTCATCAGTCCGGCCGGAAACAGCAGAATGATGCTGCAGCAGAGCAACAACCAGACCATCAGCCAATTGAGGCGGTTCAGTTGATAGAAATGTTGGATCCACCGTTTCATTGTTCATCCTTCCCAAACTGTTGTGGATAGTGAACTACCTACAGCAATCGGTGTGCCAACAGCGCAATAGCGGCGGGGGGGAGGGGCTGGCGAGGTTACATTCCCTTACAACTTATTGAATGGGTTGTCATTAATTTGCCTTGTGAGGCGGCGGTCGAGTTGCTAAAACGTCCCCTCAGTCATTGGGGAGTAGCAACCCGCCCGCATTCCGGGCCGGGCCCATGTCAACACTCTTGGATCCTCGCATCCATGGCATGGGCGGCGATAGGCACTATCGCTCTGCAAGACCTTTGGCCTCGATATGCACGCCAGCCGGGCGAGCCATGTCGGGTCCATCGGTTATTCTGCTCGCCTGGCGGTATCTATTATGTTGATTACCCTGCTGTTATTTCTCGTCTCTGCGGTCACCATCTACCTTGCCTGCGAATACTTCGTCAACGGCATCGAATGGACCGGCCACCACTTCAAACTCTCCCAAAGCGCCACCGGCTCGCTGCTGGCGGCACTGGGTACGGCGCTGCCCGAGTGCATTGTGACCCTCACCGCCCTGCTGATGGGCAACACGATCGCTCAGCAGGAGATCGGCATCGGTGCCGCCCTCGGCGGGCCGCTGGTGCTGGCGACCATCGGCTATGCAGCGGTCGGTCTCACCCTGCTGCTTTGCATGGGGCGTACCGAGCGGGCCATCGATGGTGAGGTGCAGCGCGAGATTGGCCGGGATCAGCGCTGGTTTATCGGGATCTTTCTGGTGGCGACCGCGCTGGGGCTGGTCGCCTTCACCGGCAAGAGCTGGCTGGCCCCGCTCTTCCTGCTGATCTACCTCGTCTATGTAAGGCGCGAGTTGAAACAGAGTGACAGCTACGAGGTCGAATTGCCGGAGCCCCTCAAGCTGGCCCCAGATGCCGGGATCCCGCCCCTTGGCAAGGTGCTGCTACAGACGCTGGCTGCGTTGGTGGTGGTAGCGCTGGCGGCCCAGCTGTTTGTCCATCAACTGGAGAGCATGGGCGAGCTGTTTGGCCTCTCGCCGGTGCTGGCGGCCCTGCTGCTGAGCCCGGTCGCGACCGAGATGCCGGAGCTGATGAACGTGCTGATCTGGGTGCGACAGGGCAAGAACCGGCTGGCGCTGGCCAATATCTCCGGGGCCATGATGATCCAGGGCACTATCCCCAAGGCGTTCTGTCTGCTCTTTACCCCCTGGCTGCTGGATGGCGCAATGATGGCCTCCTCGCTGGTGACGCTGCTGGCGGTGGGGTTGCTCTGGTGGGGGTTCAGAAAGGGGGTGATGACCGCCGGGCGGCTGGCGCTGGTTGGTCTGCTCTATCTCGGTTTTTGCGGCTGGCTACTGGTGAGCTGAAACGGGAAGCGCGGATATGAAAAAGCCCCCTTGGCAGGGGGCTTTGTTGTATCGGTTGGGGCGGTGCTTACAGCGCGGCGATTTCAGCCTGCTGGGCTTCCAGCTTGGTCAGCTGGAGACGGTAATCTTCCAGCTTCTCGCGCTCTTTGGCGATGACCGCTTCCGGCGCCTTGGCGACGAAGGCTTCGTTGCCGAGTTTGCCTTCGATACGGCCGCACTCGCCCACCAGACGGGCAACCTCTTTGGCCAGACGGGCCAGCTCGGCATCCTTGTCGATGAGACCGGCCATCGGGATCATCAGCTCGGTGGCACCGATCAGCTTCTTCACTGACAGCGGGGCGGTTTCACCGTCCGCCAGAATGCGGATGGACTCCAGACGGGCCAGCGACTTGAGGAAGGCCTCGTTGTCAGCGGCGCGCTGGGCATCCTTGGCATCGCACTGGAGCAGCACGTTGAGGGGCACGCTCGGCGCCACGTTCATCTCGGCACGGATGTTGCGGATACTGACGATGAACTCCTTCACCCACTCCTGATCCGCCATCGCGGCTTCGTCCACCTTGGCAGCGTCGAACTCCGGGAAGGCCTGAATCATGATGGTGTCGGCGTGTACACCGGCCAGCGGAGCGACCGATTTCCAGATGGTCTCGGTGATGAACGGGATGATCGGGTGTGCCAGACGCAGCAGGGTCTCGAGGACGCTGACGAGGGTGTGGCGGGCAGCGCGCTGCTCGGCCTCGGAACCCTTGGTCAGTACCGGCTTGGTCAGCTCCAGATACCAGTCACAGAACTGGTTCCAGATAAATTCGTACAGCACGCCAGCCGCGATGTCGAAGCGGTAGGTATCGAGGGCGGTACGGAAGTCACGGATGGCCACTTGCAGCTGGGACTGGATCCAGCGATCCGCCAGACTGAACTGCATCTCGCCGCCGTTGAAGCCGCAATCCTGATCTTCGGTGTTCATCAGCACATAGCGGGAGGCGTTCCACAGCTTGTTGCAGAAGTTGTTGTAGCCATCCAGGCGCTTCATGTCCCAGTTGATGTCACGACCGGTAGAGGCCAGCGCAGCCAGAGTGAAGCGCAGGGCGTCGGTGCCGTGGGCATCGATCCCTTCCGGGAACTGCTTGGCAGTACGCTTGGCGATCTTCTCGGCCATCTGCGGCTGCATCATGTTGCCGGTGCGCTTCTCCAGCAGATCTTCCAGCGAGATGCCGTCGATCATGTCGAGGGGGTCCAGCACGTTGCCCTTGGACTTGGACATCTTCTGGCCCTCTTCGTCACGGATCAGGCCTGTGATGTAGACGGTCTTGAACGGGACTTGCGGCTGGCCGTTTTCGTCCTTGATGAAGTGCATGGTCATCATGATCATCCGGGCAATCCAGAAGAAGATGATGTCGAAGCCGCTCATCAGTACGTCGGTCGGGTGGAAGGTCTTGAGTGCCTCGGTGTTGTTCGGCCAGCCCAGGGTGGAGAAGGTCCACAGGGCGGAGCTGAACCAGGTGTCGAGCACGTCTTCGTCCTGACGCAGTACGGTTACGGCCGGGATGCTGTGTTTGGCGCGTACTTCATCTTCGCTGCGGCCAACGTAGACATTGCCGGCGTCGTCATACCAGGCCGGGATGCGGTGACCCCACCACAGCTGACGGGAGACGCACCAGTCCTGAATGTCGCGCATCCAGGAGAAGTACATGTTTTCGTACTGCTTCGGCACGAACTGGATGCGGCCATCTTCTACCGCTTCGATGGCGGTCTTGGCCATCGGTGCGACGCGCACGTACCACTGGTCGGTCAGCATTGGCTCGATGGGCACGCCACCGCGATCGCCGTAAGGCTGTTGCAGCACGTGATCCTTGATCTCGTCCAGCAGACCCAGCTCTTCCAGCTTGGCCAGAATCGCTTTACGGGCGGCGAAGCGCTCCAGACCGGCGAACTCGGCCGGCAGGGCTGCGTCATAGGCAGTGCTCGGGTTGCCGTTGGTATCGACAACTTCAGCCTCGGCACGCACGTGGGCATCCAGAGTGAAGATGTTGATCATCGGCAGGCTGTGGCGCTTGCCCACTTCGTTATCGTTGAAGTCGTGGGCCGGGGTGATCTTCACACAACCGGTGCCCTTCTCCATGTCGGCGTGTTCGTCAGCAACGATGGGGATCAGGCGGTTCACCAGTGGCAGCAGGATATGCTGGCCGATCAGCGCCTTGTAGCGCGGGTCTTCCGGGTTCACGGCCACGGCGGTATCGCCCAGCATGGTCTCCGGACGGGTGGTAGCGACGATCAGGTAATCTTTGCCTTCGGCAGTCTTGGCGCCGTTGGCCAGCGGATAGCGCAGGTGCCACATGTGGCCCTTGATCTCGCGGTTCTCCACTTCCAGATCGGAGATGGCGGTGTTGAGTTTCGGATCCCAGTTCACCAGACGCTTGCCACGGTACATCAGGCCATCTTCGTAGAGACGAACAAACACTTCCTGCACGGCGCTCGAGAGACCCTCATCCATGGTGAAGCGCTCGCGCTCCCAATCCACGGAGTCGCCCAGACGGCGCATCTGGCGGGTGATGGTGCCACCGGACTCTTCCTTCCACTGCCAAATCTTGTCGATGAAGGCATCACGGCCGTAATCGTGGCGAGTTTTGCCCTCTTCTGCGGCGATCTTGCGCTCAACCACCATCTGGGTGGCGATACCGGCGTGGTCGGTACCTGCCTGCCACAGGGTGTTTTTGCCCTGCATGCGGTTGTAGCGGATCAGGGTATCCATCAGGGTTTGCTGGAAGGCGTGACCCATGTGCAGGCTGCCGGTGACGTTCGGCGGCGGGATCATGATGCAGAAGGAGTCTTTGCTGGTGTCGCCGTGGGGCTTGAAGTAACCCTGGGCTTCCCAGTGCTGATAGAGCGCCTGTTCGATGGCGTTGTGATTAAAAGTCTTTTCCATGGTCTCGCCGTAATCTGGATGGATGGAGTCTGGTGTTGATTCTTTATGGATCAATTGGTTGCAGTCATGGCTGCGCCGGATCCGGTGCGGCAAGGACGGGCTGATCCCTCATTTCGAGGGTATGGCCTGCCTGGCGATAGTGCTTGTAGCGCTCGCGGGCTTGCTGCTTTTGTGTTTCGTCAGTGGGGACAAAATCTACCACTTGAGCGAAGTGTCCTGCAAACAAAGGTGTCGCAGTGGCCAGATTGATGAGGCGGGCGTAGCGTCGTTTCGGTGGTTGATAGCCGATCTCCACCGGAGCCATGCCGCTTTCGCCTTGCAGCTGGTGCGGCACAAAGCGCTCCGGCGGCAGCTGCCACAACAGCTCGTCCAGACGCAGGGCCTGGGCCTCGTCGTTGCAGAACAGGTAGATATGGCCCGCGCCCCACGACTCGGCCGCGATAGTGCAGGCCAGTCGCTCGACCGCAGCGGCCTGCGCGTCATCCTGTTCGCTCATCAGGTAAAAGGTCACTTGGCTCATCAGGTTGATCCCGTTTTGCGGTGACGGACTGTTGACCGCCTCATGAGGCTGACGGGGCGTTTCCTGTCCGCAGCTCACTGATTCAAGAATGAAACAAGGAAGAGGCGGGCCTCTTCCTTGTGGTTCAGGGTAACGCCAACCCTTCCGATGCAGCCATCGGCAGGGGCCGGAGAGTTACTCTTTCTCTTCGATATCCACGCCAGCCCGGTTCAGCAGGAACTGGGTCAGCAGGGGCACCGGACGGCCGGTGGAGCCTTTATCCTTGCCACTTTTCCAGGCGGTCCCGGCGATATCCAGGTGGGCCCAGTTGTACTTCTTGGTGAAGCGTGACAGGAAGGCGGCCGCGGTGATGGTGCCGGCCGGACGACCGCCGATGTTGGCCATGTCGGCGAACGGGCTGTCGATCTGCTCCTGATACTCATCAAACAGTGGCAGACGCCAGGCGCGATCACCCGCCTGCTCGGAGGCGTTGAGCAGCTCGTGGGCCAGCGGGTTGTGGTTGGCCAGCAGACCCGAGGTGTGGTGACCCAGCGCGATGACGCAGGCACCGGTCAGGGTCGCCACGTCGATCACGGTTTCCGGATCGAAGCGGTCCACATAGGTCAGTGCATCACACAGCACCAGACGACCTTCCGCATCGGTGTTGAGCACTTCGATGGTCTGGCCTGACATGGAGGTGAGGATGTCACCCGGACGATAGGCGTTGCCACCCGGCATGTTCTCGCAGCCAGCCAGCACGCCGATGACGTTGATCGGCAGTTGCAGCTGGGCCAGCGCATGCATGGTACCGAGCACGGAGGCGGCGCCACCCATGTCGTACTTCATCTCGTCCATGCCGTCGGCCGGCTTGATGGAGATGCCGCCGGAGTCGAAGGTCAGACCCTTGCCGACCAGCACGATGGGCTTGGCATCCGGATGACCCTTGTATTCGATGATGGCCATCATGGCTTCGTTATCGGAGCCGCGAGCCACCGCCAGATAGGAGTTCATGCCGAGCTCGGCCATCTCCTGCTCGCCCACCACCTTGGTGGTGATGTTGTCGTAGGCATCTGCCAGACGACGGGCCTGGGAGGCCAGATAGGCCGGGTTGCAGACGTTGGGCGGCATGTTCGCCACGTCGCGGCAGACCCGCACACCCTTGGCCACGGCCAGACCGTGAGCGATGGCTTTTTCACCAATGGTCAGTTCCCGACGCGTCGGCACGTTGAATACCAGCTTGCGCAGCGGGCGACGTGGCTCGGCCTTGTTGGTCTTGAACTGATCGAAGCTGTAGAGGCCCGCCTTGGTGGTTTCTACCGCCTGGCGCACCTTCCAATAGGTATCCCGACCCTTGACGTGCAGCTCAGTGAGGAAGCAGACCGCTTCCATGGAGCCGGTTTCGTTCAGGGTGGTGATGGTCTTGTTGATGATCTGCTTGTACTGGCGTTCGTCGAGTTCCCGCTCCTTGCCGCATCCGACCAGCAGTACGCGCTCGCTGAGCACGCCCGGTACTTGATGCAGCAGCAGCATCTGGCCTGGTTTCCCTTCCAGGTCGCCACGGCGCAGCAGCGAACTGATATAGCCATCGCTGATCTTGTCCAGTTGTTCGGCAACCGGAGAGAGGCGACGAGGCTCAAATACGCCGACTACGACGCAGGCGCTCCGTTGCTTCTCTGGACTGCCACTCTTTACACTGAACTCCATGGAATCTCCTACATCCTAAAGACAAAAGGCACCTTTTATTGAATAATGCGGTGCTTGTTGGGGTATCAGAGGCGGAGCGAACAGCCACAGGCTCCGCAGTTCAAACTGGTAAAAATCCAATATACGGCCCTATTTTTCAGGCAT
This sequence comes from Aeromonas sp. 82P, assembly GCF_051919365.1. NCBI lineage: Bacteria > Pseudomonadati > Pseudomonadota > Gammaproteobacteria > Aeromonadales > Aeromonadaceae > Aeromonas > Aeromonas sp. 82P. The sequence continues at coordinate 4,539,463 of NZ_JBQBEV010000001.1, read as the reverse complement.
TCGACTAAAAACACAAGTTTACTTGGGAATGACTGTGATCGTTTTCCGATATTTGTTCAGGGAAACCCTGAAAACCCAGCTGGCAGTGTTATTCGTATTGCTGCTTATCTTTGTCAGTCAACAATTTATCAAGATCATCGGTGATGCCGCCGATGGCGAGGTGCCGACACGTCTGGTCTCCACCCTGCTGCTGCTCAACTTGCCCAATATGGCGTTGTTGATGCTGCCTATTAGTCTCTTTTTAGCCATTTTGTTTGCCCATGGTCGCCTCTACGCCGAAAGCGAGATGACGGTGATGCATGCGGTCGGCTTCAGCCACCGTTTCGTGATGCGCAGCGCCATGTTGCTGGCCTTGCTGACGGCGGTGGTCGCGGCGTTCAACACCGGCTGGATCGCCCCGCAGGCGAAGGAGCGCGAGTATCAGGTGATCGACGAGTTCAAGTCGGATCCGGGTATCTCCTTCCTGCAGGCGGGCCGCTTTATGGAGCTCGACAAGGGGCGTCTGGTTGCCTATATCCAGGATTTGAACGACAACGGCTCAAAACTGCAAAAGATCTTCGTGCTGCAGCGGGCGGAGGGAAACAATCCTCCCTCGGTGGTGGTGGCGAGCGAAGGGGTGGTGACGGTCGACGAGAACGGCCTGCAGTGGCTGACCCTGATGGATGGCTCCCGCTACGAGGGGAACTTCTCCGGCAAGCAGTTCCAGATCTCCGATTTTCGCGAATATGGTCTGGTGATCCGCCAGCAAGAGATGGAGCGTTCCAACCGCAAGGCGGCGGCCAAGCCGACCATGGAACTGTTCGGTACCCAGGACAACGCCATGATGGCGGAATTGCAGTGGCGTATCTCGCTGCCCCTCTCCATTCCGGTGCTCACCCTGCTGGTGGTGCCGCTGGCGCGGGTCAATCCCCGTCAGGGGCGCTACGCCAAGCTGTTGCCGGCCATCATGCTCTATCTCTCCTACTTCCTGCTGCTCAGCGCCGCCCGTTCGGCCATCGACAGCGGTCGGCTACCCTACTGGCCGGGGATGTTCCTGGTGCCGCTCGGTTACCTGCTGTTTATCGGCCTGCCCCTCAATCTGCAGGGCACCAGCTGGTGGAACGGGGTGAAAGGGCGCTATTTCAACAGAAAATCAGCATGATGCTGCAACATAGGAACTTCTGCTGATGTTTGGCATTCTCGATAGATATATCGGTCGGGTCATTTTCATGTCGATCCTGCTGTGTGAAATCACGCTGGTTGGTCTGGCTGGGCTCATCAAGTATGTGGAGCAGCTCAAGTCGGTCGGTGATGGCAACTACGACATGATCAACGCCCTCTACTATGTGCTGCTCTCCATGCCCAAGGAGGCGGTGCTTTTCTTCCCGCTGGCCGCGCTGCTGGGTGGCCTGATTGGTCTGGGTCAGCTGGCGACCAGCTCCGAGCTGGTGGTGATGCAGGCAGCGGGTCGCTCCAAGATCAGTATTGTAATGGCGGCGCTCAAGACGGCGATCCCGCTGATGATCATGGTGGGGTTGATGGGGGAGTATGTGGCCCCCATCGCCAAGCGGATGGCAGATGACATCAAAGCGGGCGCGCTGTCCGAAGGTCGTCTGACGGTTTCCGCCTACGGGGTGTGGGCTCGCGATGGCAACAACTTCGTCAATATCAACGGGGTGCGTAACGATGGCGCCCTCACCGGCATCACCCTCTATCGCTTCACCCCCGAGCGCAAGCTGATCGACGTGGTGCAGGCGCAGGAGGGTGTGTTCGAGCGTCACCACTGGCTGCTCAAGCAGACTCAGGTTACCCGCTTCGACGACCCGGCGCAGATCCGCAGCGAACAGCATGACAAGATGGAGTGGAGCTCGGAGCTGACGCCCAAACAGCTGGGGGTGGTGAGTATCGACCCCGAGAACCTCTCGGTCTCCGGTCTGCTCGACTACATCGGCTATCTCGATGCCAACAAACAGGATGCCGGTCGCTACAAGCTGGAGATGTGGCGCAAACTGCTGTCACCGCTCTCGGTGGTGGCGATGATCCTGCTGGCCTCCTCCTTCATCTTCGGCCCGCTACGCTCGGTGAGCATGGGGGCACGGATGCTGATGGGGATCATGACCGGCTTTGCCGTCTATGTGAGTGATCGGGTGTTTGGCCCCATCAGTCTGGTCTATGCGGTACCGCCTATTCTGGCGGCTATTGCGCCCAGCCTGCTGTTTGGCGGCATCTCCTTCTACATCCTCAGCCGCAAGCAGTAATCCGCACGCTTTTGTGAAGAAATGCAAAGAGGGCACCTGTTGGTGCCCTCTTTCGTTTCTGCATAGACCCGATATTACTTGTTCAGCAATTCTAGATTTTCCTGCTTGCTCAGCACGATCACTTCGCACTCGGCCCAGATATCCTGAAACGCCCGCGGACGCTGGCGGTTGAACAGGCACATCAGGTTGCCCAGGCCAAAGGCGGCGGTAGCGAGACGGATCAACGCCTGGGTAACGCGGATGTGGCTGCCATCCTCGTTCTGAATGCGCAGCCGCCAGGCGCGCATGCCGACGGTCTGGCCAGCGCGGGTCCAGAACCAGGTGTAGAAACCACAGATGACGAAGGCGAGCCACAGGGTGTAGATCAGGCTCAGGTGGTGGCGGGTCAGCAACCAGACGGTATCTTCACCCGCCGGTACGCTGGCCATGCCGGTAACCAGCAGCAGCTTGGCGACACCCATGCCGATAAAGCCGGCGATGATCAGCAGCGAAGTCACCACCAGCGCATCATAAATCAGAGCGCCGAGGCGACGCAGCAGACCTGCTGACGGGTATGGCTGAGTGGCGGGAGAGGGGGATTTTTGTTGGACTTTTTTAGGCTTGGCCATCGTTTTTATTCCATTAAGATGATGGCGGCATTCTATGTAACTGGCCCCGCATCGGCAAGGCGTTGAATAAATGAACAAACGGGAGTGTTCAATCGAAAAACACCTTGCATGGCATCGCGCCATTCGTATAATCCCTCGCAGTTGCCCGGGTGGCGAAATCGGTAGACGCAGCGGATTCAAAATCCGCCGGTGAATAACCGTGTCGGTTCGAGTCCGACCCCGGGCACCATTCTTTTCCCTGTTTGGTCAACAGGTTACAGCGCTCAAGAGCGCTCCTGCTCAAAGTTTCTGCGGTTGATAACTCTCATTCATGTGCAAATATGTGCAAGAGGCTTCAACCAATGGCAAGCATCCAAGTTCTCACTCGAAAAACCGGCAAGTCCTATCGCGTTCAGTTCATGCGTAACGGCAACCGTGTATCCAAAGTTTTTACCCGCAAAAAAGACGCAGAGCAGTTCCTGGCTCAGATTACTGTATCTGACGAGCTGGCGGATGCCTTAACCAACGTCACCCTCACCAGTACCACTATTCAACAAGCTATCCATGAGTACCTTGAACAGCACAAGGGACGGGACAAATCTGTACCACAGCGTCTGGGCTGGTGGGCTGAACATCTCGGCGACAAGACGTTGAACAAGGTAAATCGCCAGCGGATCAAAAACGCCATCTCGATTTTGGAGGCAGAGGGGAAAGCTCCTGCGACCCTGAACCGCTACAAAGCAGCGTTGTCAGCAGTCTTTGCCTACATGTGTGATCGCTATGACCTCAAAGTGAACCCTTGCCTGGAAGTGAAACAGAAGAGGGAAGACAATGCTCGCACACGCTTTTTGTCGACAGATGAACTTGCTCGATTGATGAAGGCCACAAAGTCGAGCAAATGGGAGCGACTTCATATGCTGGTTCATATGGCGTTGACCACGGGTGCACGGAGGGGCGAGTTGATTGGTCTCAAATGGTCAGACATTAATTTCAACACGCGCACAGCTCACTTGGCGGTGACCAAGAATGGTAGTCAGAGGGTTCTATCTCTGACCGCTGACTTGCTTACTGAGCTCTCCAAGTTTCGCGAGATTGGTGCCAGCTTTGTGTTCCCTCATCCCTCTGGCCTCAATCGACCGTTTACCGAGTTTGATTACCATTGGCAGGCCGCGAAAAAAGCCGCGTTGCTCTCTGATTTCCATTTTCATGACCTTCGGCACAGCTGTGCCAGCTTGTTGGCGATGAACGGTGCAAGCATTCTGGAAATCGCAGAGGTGTTAGGTCATAAGTCGATCACCATGACCCAACGATATTCCCATTTGTGCAATGCCCACAAAGCCAAACTCACTGATCGGGTATTTGGCAACATCATATCCAAATAGGGTTAGCGGGCGGTATCTAATGGGTCTTTAGAATTGGTAATAAAGCATCCATAAACCAAGAGTGAATTAAATGAGTTGGACGGTTGAGCGTTTTTTAAACGAATGGGATGTGTTGCTTTCGCCTATGCCTTGGTTGATCGAGGGCTTAGAAAACTCAGCGAAGAAGTCAATTGCCTCCTCTGCAGTGGCGGCGTTTGAACTTAGAAAAGAAGTCGTTAGGTGTAGAGCTTGGAGGTCTAAAACCGCTGTCCAGATAGATGAAGAGTTCATGAAGACGGTAATTGTACCATTAATAAGAATGCACCCTAGAGCTGGTGGTGATGGTGAGTTATTGCCATGGAGTAGTGATCATCAAGACCGACGAGGTCCTAAGGTGCTTACCCCTCAAGGAGAGCTTGAAGTGGTCTTATCATACTTGGAGAGGTCGCTGTCTCGGTTATCTAGGGAAGTAGAGATGTGGGAGGTAACCGATATGGATGAACCTATTACCCAAGTAAAACGTTCTCTAGTGGCTCATAAGATTGTCATGCTAGAAGCAATGCAAGAGGTAAGGGCGAGAGAGGCAGATAGGCTTACCTTTGTAATTGATGTGCACAAAGCAATGAAGCACCTTACATCAGTTGGAATCCCTTGTTCAAAGGTTGGGGTTGATGTTTTTTGGAGTCGTTTGCTAGCCGCTATCTGGGGCGTTGAACCAAGTTGTATGTACTCTGTCACCAGGAAGGTGAAAAAGTTAGGGAGCAAAAATAGGGGCTAATTATTGCACCTTACGACACACCTCAAGTTTGATTAAATGCTCCCCGACCAAACCGCAGAACACCAAGAGCAACTGGAAAGGGAGCATCTGCTATATGCAAGACCTCAACCTCATCGCAATCAGCCAAGATCTCAACAACTGGCTGCCTGTAACCGAAATCCCCAAGCACTACCCCCAATTTAATTATCCCACACTGAAGGCCATGTTTTGGAAGCGAGCCGAGAAGCCCGGCTTAGAACGTTGCTGCCGAATTGTCGGCAAGCGGATGTTTGTGAATACCAAACTCTTCGGCTTGTGGATGGCTGGTGGACTGCCTGAACAACACCCGACGGATGATTAAACCGCAGGGAATCCATCTGTTACCGGATATAGGCAAACATGGTGTGCAAACCCATGGGGAAAACATGAAAAAAAGCCCTTACCTGCGACAGTAAGGGCATTTCGAATTACTCGCTGGCTCTGACAGTTTGCAGACCAAGGAGCCAGTGAGTGCGAGGTAATTTTAGCATGAAAGTTCACTTATTAATCCATAAAGGCCATCAAGGCTTGCTGGCCGAGATCCGTGTTTCGTCTTCTGATTCGGAGGGCAAGCGATGATCTATTTTGCATGGGCCGCTGATAGCCAGGCTGAAACCTTCTATGGACCACCCAATCCCAGAACCGGCAAACGCTCCCGTGTCGGAGTATTGAGTGCCTTTTGCAGCCGAAAAGCGAGATCCGCATTTATAGCGCAAAGCCAAGGGGCTGCTGCTGTTGTAACTCGCCCCTATGCTCGCCAAATGAAGGCGGGCTTAGATGACCGGGCATTCAATGAGCTGGTAGCCGCTCTGGTTGGGGGCGAGGAATGAGCACTGTAAGGTTTGTTTCTGATGTAGCAGCCGCTGCTGTAGGGCTCTGGCCCGATTTGCTGGCGGGCCTTGGTCTCCATATTCCTCGTCATGGCAAGCATGGCCCCTGTCCTGCCTGTGGCGGCAAAGATCGCTTTCGACTCGATGACAAGGAAGGGCGAGGGACTTTCATCTGTAGCCAGTGCGGTGCTGGGGATGGTTTGGATCTGGTATGCCGGGTGATGAGTAAGAGCCCCATGGAGGCAGCAGAGTTGATAGCGCCTATGGTGGGGTTGGCTGCCGGTGGGCTAGATCCTGTCGAACGGGGGCGCATCCACCAGCAACAACAGGTCAAGGTCAAAGAGGAAACCCGAAAGCGGGAAGATGGCCACAGGAAAGCTGCTGCACGCGCCTGCCGCATCATGAATGCTCATTCGCGTGGCTGTGGTAGCGCCTACCTATCAAGGAAAGGTTTTGCGGAACACCAGAGCGCGATCAGCGGTACCAAAGAAACGATAAACGGTGAGGTGTTCCCTGTCGGTAGCGTGATTGTTCCCTTGCTCGATGGAGCAGGGAATCTGGTGAACGTGGAGCTAATTCGCAACGAAGATGGTTTGAAACACACCTTGGGTGGTGGCCGCAAGGCTGGTGTATATCATCGCATTGATGGTGGGGGGCTGGTGGCAGTGGTGGAAGGCTACGCCACCGGTCTATCAGTCCAGCAGGCGACAGGGGCAACAGTCTATTGCGCGATGAGTGCCAACAATCTGATGAACGTGGCTGAGATTGCTAGAAGTCAGAACCCAGACGCCGAAATCATCATCTGTGGTGATCACGATTTGGATAACGCAACAGGCCAGCGTAACGACTCCACTAAGCACCAGACTGAGCAAGCAGCACTGGCTGTGGGAGGGCGTGCAATATTTCCACCAGAGGCCGGGGATTGGAACGATTACCACCAAGCTCATGGGCTGAGCAAGACACAAGAGGCCATCATGAGCGCTAGCACCAGACTGGCGGTCAGCCAAAGTCAAAACGCCAGCCAGAAGGGAGAGGCATCCAGGAAGATCGAGGAACGGGAGCATGAGCCACCAGCCACCATGATCGACAAAATGAGTGCTAGTCAGCGGGCTGCACTACTGGTTGAACGATTGGGGCAAGTTGCTATCAGCCTTGAGGCCGAGCGTGTCTATCGCTATGACGGTGGCCTATGGACACCATGGACAGATACAGAACTGCGCCGCGAAATGGCTGCCATCTTTACCGAGCATGGAGTTCCGTTCAGTGACAAAAGTATTGCCACCACAGTTTCCACTATGAAGCTGATGATCCCAACCATGGGCCAGCCAACCAAAGAGCTGATCGGCTTTGCTAATGGGGTTTATGACATGGCAACTCGCCAGTTTCGGCCACATTCGCCCAGCAATGGGCTGCTCACTCACAACGGCATCAACTATGCTCCGCCACTCGTTGATGAATGTCTCGAGCGGGATGCCCCCAACTTCACTAGGTGGTTATCTCACGCAGTCGATAACAACGCCGCCAAGATGGCTCGCATCAATGCCGCCTTATATATGGTGCTGGCAAACCGTTATGACTGGCAGCTATTCCTTGAGGTTACCGGTGAGGGGGGCAGCGGCAAGAGCATCTTTGCCAATGTGGCAATCCTGTTAGCTGGTGGAAAACGGAACACTGGCTCCGGCAACATGGCCTCACTGGACCACGCTAAAAGTCGCTACCAGTTTGTCGATAAACGGCTGATTGTGCTGCCTGACCAGCCCAAATACATCGGTGATGGCAGTGGCATCAAGGCCATTACCGGGGGCGATTTGGTCGAGATCGATGGGAAGTATGAGAAACAATTTGCCACTGTCATTCAGGCTGTTGTGCTGGCCACCAATAACGAGCCTATGGTCATTACTGAACGCAATGGGGGAATATCCCGACGTAGGGTGATCTTTACCTTTGACCGGGTTGTGGCCGAAGCGGATAAAGACCCGTTGCTTGGAGACAAGATTGCCGCCGAGTTGCCGGTGGTGATCCGCTATCTGTTAGCCCAGTTCACCGAACCTGAGCATGCCCGTCACTTATTGCTGGAACAGCGTAACTCCGATGATGCCTTGATCATCAAACGAGCCACCGACCCCGTGATCGACCTTTGCGGGATGGTGCTCTTTCTGGATGAACCCAAGGGATTGATGATGGGGGGTAATCCGGAGATCAAGCGGGAACCCCGACGCTATCTCTATCATGCCTACCTTGCCTTCATGGAGTACCACGGTCTGGGGCGCCCGCTATCAGTTCAAGGTTTTAGCCGTGCGCTCAAGGCAGCAGCCAAAGAGTATGGCCGCCAATACTGCAGTCGGGTGATCAAGGGCAAATCGCAAACCAACATTATGTTGACCGAGGTAGCGGAGATGTTCTTACCCCAAGCGGTCTACGCCGATCAGTAATGACGGCATAGTGATGACAGAATGATGAGCTTGGCCGCTGTACCTGATGATACCTAGGACTTTCATCTACAAACCCTACCATCCCTACCTAGCACAGCTGAAAGCCTTGCCAGGCAAGGGATATAAAGAGGTAGGGTGGGTATTCTCTAACCCTACCCAAACCCTACTGGTCATCTTTATCCCTACCGTCATGGCTGATTTGGCTTGGTTGCAAATCTAGGCTGCTCTGATTAACCAAACGGTGCCGGGGTAGGGTATGGGTAGGGTCTGAATGTTGAACCCTGCACGCCTCAAGCCAGTCTTGGTAAGGCCTGCAACGGGGGTAGGCTGGGTAGGCACCAAAAGCGGTAAAACATTTCAGGGGATTAGCGGGCCAAGCCAATGATGATCCACCAAGCCCAACGTGAAGCAGAAGCGAATGATCGACGAAATTCTGAAGAGGTATGCCAAAGAGATAGCGAAAGAGGAAAAGCAGCGGCTAAAGGAGCAAAAACGAGCAGAACGCCAACGCAAGCAGCTAGAACGATTGTGCAAGCCAGCACCGGGAGTCGAAGACATTTTTCGGTATCGTAATGCCTGGGCTCGGAATGTCGGGCAGTCTAACCGTCGATTGATGGAACGAGCAGAACGAGACCATGCCATAGCCAAGCTGGCGCCGATCAATCACTTGGCTGCTCTTGTCGTTGCAATGGAGTGGCATCCGCACCATGCCTATATTCTGGTCGTCGCAACAGACCCCGGCGTGACCTGTGAGGAGCTGACTGATTTCTACAACCTGAGTCATTCAAATCACAGGATGGTGTTTCGTCGCTTGAACACAGTGTTGAAGCAGTTGGGTTGGCGTTTTGCCTCATACCCTAGGGGCGCACCAAATGAACCATGGGGTTGGGAGTTGGAGAAAATCCCGGGGTGATCACCCCCTAAGTGATCACTTTTTGTGTTACAGGCGATCATTATTGCCCTGTGTGGGTATCGGGTTGGCATAACCCAATAAGAATGCGGGCTACAGCCCTGCTTACATTCCCAAATGTGGTAAAACGATCGCTTTTGACTGTACGGCTCTAGTGCAAAAACAGGATCGCTTACTCTCGGCAATATCGTAGTAACTCACAGTAAAATAAGGGTTTTTATTAAAAGCGATCGTTTTGCATAACGATCCTTTTTCTCTACTATCGGCGATCCCTTTTCTGGCTAGCCAGGATCGTTTTTTGTAGTCACCAGTCTCCTGATTCACCGCAAGCCCTGTCCTGGCAAGAGATTGCAGGTAGGGGCGATCGCACACGCCTCTTCGAGGGTCCCCCCAAAAATGCAAAATCCTTTGTCCCGTTACGAGTGATCATTTGCAGAGTGCCCTTGAACCTTGTCGTATCGAAAGGTGGTAGTGGATGGCCTCCGGGTTGTTATCGGGCCGCGTTTAGGTAAATCGAGCTAACTGAGGAGGAGGTGGTGATCTGATCGCCACAATCGCCTTCGAATCACAAGTGGTCTGTGAAGTGGTTGCAAAAGGGTGCCATTAAAGTCACATTTGCCTTGCCCTACTCTCACTTTGAGAGGGGGCGAGTTAGTCTCCATTGCTGAGTGATATGGCAACAATATCAAGTAGCCAGAGTTGTGCGAGCCACCTTCTTGTCGATTCCACTTTATGTCTGATGAAATCAAAAAAACAGCGATCACTGCCGCAGGCTATCTCTACCAAACTAGGCAGGGACTGAAACTCCTGTGTGACTGGCTCGACGCACCAACACGCTATACCCGTGTGAAGTTTGAGTGCGATGACGATGCCATTGCGCCAACCGGGCTGGACGATATCGTCGCTGAACGCCCCGACGACCTAGTCGACCTTGAGCAGGTCAAGTACACGCCGAACCCAAACGTGCATGCATTGGACTGGACGTGGATGCTGGAAAAGGCCGGTAAGACCTCGCGGTCCAGATCGATGTTGCGCAAGTGGTTTGACGCATTCGTCGCACTGGAACCGGCGCGTATTGGCGCGCTCTCGCTCAAGACCAATCGTCGGCCAGATGCTGAGATTGAGGCGTGCTTAGTTGGCGGGAAAATCTCCTTCGCCAAGATTCCGGAGCCGCGGCGCACAGAAGTGCTCTCCGAGCTTGGCGATGAGAGGATGTGCGAAGCGTTCTTCAGTCAGTTACAGATCGTTCACAGTGATAAGGGCTTCGAATCTCTCGAGCACGAGATCGATGCGAGACTGCGCCAACACGGCACACCTGAGGGAATTACGAACCTAAAGAACGTCGCCTTGAACTGGTCGATTCGAAAAAATGCCCCACCGCCAGAAGGATGGATTTATCTGGATCAGGTCCGTACCATCCTGCGGGCAACACCACCGGCGCCCTTACCGGAAGATTTTGTTGTGCCGCTCGGATATGAGGTGCCTGACGAGACATTCCATCTCGAGTTTGCACAAGCCACTGTTGCCGGTGTTGGGCAAGCAATTGTGCTCACGGGCCCACCTGGCCGTGGGAAGAGCACATACTTAAGCGCGCTGTGCGAAGAGCTTTCTGAGTCGAAAATTCCCACGCTACGCCACCACTACTTCCTCTCGACGACTGAGCGGGGAAGAGATCGTGTACACAGCTATGTGGTTGAGCAATCGCTCAAGACGCAGGTCGAACGTCTACATCCGGAAGCTTATGCGCCCGGCAGTGATCTGCGAGGGCTCCTTGAAGCATGCGCAGCCTACTACAAGAAGCAGGGTAAACCGCTTGTACTAGTTCTGGACGGCCTAGACCACGTCTGGCGAATCAACAACGCAGACAAGCGTCCGCTGGACGATGTGTTTTCCCAGATTATTCCGTGCCCGGAGAACATGGTTCTATTAGTGGGCACACAGCCGGTCGATGACGCTCAACTACCTAGGGATCTCTTGGCTGTAGCGCCGAAGGCTAGTTGGCGAACGTTACCGGCGATGTCTGAAAACGCAGTCCTGTCGTACCTGTGTAAGGCGGTTGATGAAGGCAGGCTCTCAACCCGGTTTGACGATCAGGAGCAGTCGGAACGACAGCTACAGGAAACTGCGAGCGCGCTTCGCAAGAAGACCAATGGCCACCCGCTGCACGTCATCTATGCCACCGCCGAGCTTGAGCACGCAGGCCGCCCCCTTGATAGTTGGAATATCGAGCGGCTACAGGGTGACATGACCAAAGAGGCAAAGTTCTACTACTCGTCGCTGTGGGAGGCGCTGCCGCCAAGTCTCAAGGACACACTGCGATTGGTATGTGCGTTTCCTTTCTTTTGGCCTAAAACTGCTTTTGGGGAGATCTCTGCGAAGTTGCGCACTGCGCAGCCCGAGGTCGTCAAAGTGGAACATCTGCTGCACTCGTCAACCGCTGGCCTGAAGGTTTTCCATGAAAGTCTGGCGGTCTTTGTTCGTTCGACCATAGGCTACGACGAACGCATCAAGGAATTGATGCCAGCAGTAGCGAGCTGGTTGGAAACTGAAGCGCCACCTTCTCTTAGTGTTAACTGGCTATGGACAGTCCAGGCAAGGCTGGGTAATCCCAAAAATCTCATTAGTGGGCTAACCCGCGACTGGATCATGCTCCGTTTAGAGGAGGGCTATCCAGAATCGCTTTTTGACACGCTGCTATCCGAAGCACTGGTCGCTGCTCTGGAGACCCATGCGTTTGCGGACGCATATCGAATTGCACACTTGCAGATGCGAATGGTTGGCGGCAGCGAATTTCAGATGCAGAGCGACGACATAGCCCGGCTGGTGTCATTTACCCTGACGCTGACGGCCAATGAGGGGGTCATCCAAGAGGCCATGGCTTCACGGCACGAGACGGATATCTTGGATGTGGCTGCGCTCGGTTTAGCCTTGCGGGCACGTGGCCAGACGGTACTGGCCGAGACCTGTGGTGACGAGACCCTGCGTCGTTTTAGAGGCCTTAGTCGCTTCTCCAACCGGTATTCATCCAACTCGGGGGCTGATGAGTTCCAGTTTTTGGTCGATGCGTTCACGCGCCTTGGGGCTATCGGGGCGACCCCAGAGGCGTTTGTCCAACTAGTTAGAGAAAACAGCACCATCGTATGGATGCCAAGAGCACGAATGCTGGTTGAGGACGGTTACCTTGATGACTTGATGGAGGCCGCGATTTCTTTGCAACCTGATTTGGACACGAGTGTGCTAAGTGACTTCTGCGTTCGTGCGGCAGCAACGGCCGGAGTAAGCATTGTCGACCACGATGACTTCAGCAAACTGAGACGAACCCCCTTTGTCGCAGCGGTGGAGGCTGCTTGTAAGCGAACTTCGAAGCCTCTAAATGAGCCTATTCCGCTCGTGTGGCTCAGGGGTAACTTCTACGAACGTAAAGACGATCTAACTACGCTCGTACACCATTGGTTCTTTAGTGGTGTCCACGTCAGTCTGTGCGCGAGAGCCGATGGGCAAAATGCCTTCGAGTTCGTGAGGGCCCCACACTATGAGGACAGGAACAACATCAGTCACTTTCTTGATGCTCTTTCAGTGATTGCAGACCAAATTGCAGGGCGTTGGTGGCAAGGAGAGTTCGTGGACTTTCATGAGATATTCGAACTGCTCAAGCCGGTTATGTTCAGGCATTTCAGGCAGGGTTACAACGCAAGCTCAGCAGCAGAAGACTTCAGAGCCGGGTTGCATCGTGTTGCCTGCGACATTCGACTCGGCAGTTGCCTACTCTTCAACCGTGACGATGTGGCGATTACCGAGGCGACCTTAGCTGCTGCAGCCACATCCGAGTGGTTTGACAGTGCATCCTTCCGCGCAGAGTACGCGGCAGGATTGCTGACTAGGATGAGTGATGAAGCGGCAGCTGCTTTCGTTCATTCTCAACGCGTCCTGCTGGATGCAGATATCCGTGAGGAGACAAGTGTTCATCTGCAGACGCCTCTGCAGTTGTGTGGCATCGCTTTGACCCATGGATTAAACGTTGACGCACGGGAGCTCTGCAAACAGGTCTGGGAGCTGACGACTGGTTATGGGCACCGTAAGGACCCAACGTTAAGTAACACGCTCGATGCAATTGAGTACCTAGTGGATGCCTCACCAGATGACGCTAGACGGCTACTCAGTTTACTCTCGCCCCAAATTCACCACGTTTTGGACTACACAGACGGGAAGGGCACAAGACACCTACTTGCAGCAGCGGACTGCCTGCTGGCAAAGCTGTGCCCAGCAGCCTTGGTTGAAAAGTATGAGGAACATACGCACGCAGGCGATTGGTCGCACGCGGAGAACAGTTTGCGGGCATATGTACAACAGGGTGTAAAGGAAGGCTGGCCGCTTGATGCGCTCATGCGCACGGGGGTACACCCCGAGATTCAGGACGAGTTGATGCGGCTCGAACGCGATGGCCTGGATGGTGCCGCGGAGCGGTTAAGTGTTCTTAGGGAACATGTCGGCTGGAATGTTGGCGTGTTGCAACATACTGATTCACCAAGCAATAACATTGACAGCAAACCTTATTCCAGTGACGTCACTACATTTGCGCCTGAACAACTGGAGGAACTATTGGCGAGCTTGTCAGACAGTTACAACGAGAAGAATAAGCTGCTCCGAGTTTGGTATGAGCATTGGGAGCAGGCTGGGCATGGCAAGCGTCTACTCGCGGTGCTGGACAGTTTGCTTATGTCAGATGAGGGACGGAGAAAGGGCATTCTCGAATTGTATGACCTTGCCTTTGAGACGAGACGCAAGTTGAGCGGCCTAAAAGTTGCGTGGAAGTATTTGGTCCAGGCGCATATCCAAAATGGTGCGTGGATGAGCTATATGGAGGAGGAAACAAAGACCTGCAAACGGCTGGATATGGTCGTGAAACATTTCCTGAGCCGGTGTGACGAATTTGTCGCTGCAACCACTTACGGTGTGTTTGGTGAGCCAGAGCCGCCGCGTTTAGCACCGAAGGATCTGATGGTCTATTTCTATGTGCGACAAAATCGCTTGGCAGATGCCGTGAGGTTTGCCGAAGTGATGGTCAATTGCGTGCGTGAAGACACCCGAACCCTTCCGCTCGAGCGCCCGCGTTGGGCAGGAAAGCTTGATGTGTCGAGGACGATGGGCAAATGATGGACGACCTTAGCATCCTCATCGCCAGGCTCGGCTGGCCGTCAACCGCTACAAGGTGGTGGACCATGCAAGAGCTTGCAGCTCGGCTGGGTGAGCAGGTATCTAAAGCAGCAACGGAGGCTTCGCTACTTGAGTTTCTGCGCTCACGTAAGCTTGAGGCCGAGGTGGTGGAGGCGCTTTGCGTCTTCTGGATAGCGGCGCAGATGCATCGTTACGAGGCAAACCCGAAATTGGCGCAAAGCATTCCTAAGCCGTCCATCCTATCAGCGTTGTTGCTGGAAAGTCTTGGACTATGGACTGATGTCCCTATCACCGGTCTGGAAGAAGTGCCCGAGGGCTTCGTTATTCCACAGGATTTCAACGGTGTGCAAGGGGCGGACCTTCCTCGGATCTTCCGCACCTCTATGGAGAACATTGAGCGCACCACGGGGCTTCCATTTGTTCGCCAGATGGCTTTCGAGTGGTCTGTTAACAGGAGCGCCTACCCAGATGCTCCTTTTCAGGGTGACCCTTGGTATTTTTCACGGCCTCTGGGCGACGGGTTCATCGGCCACATCTCGTCTCGGGCTGCCATGCGTATGATTTCCGCCTACCTCCGCACGCTGGCGGTTGCCAAAGCATTTTGGAGTATGCCTCCAGGTCGGGCGGAAAGAATGGCTCTGTTGGCCTTGCCTGTTCACCCGACGCTTGCGTTGCTCAGACCAGAGCGTCCATCGTGGTTTCCTGGTCCAACTGACTTTGACGGTGACCACGAGGCAATGGGTTCTGCTGTCCGCAGCCTAGTTGAACGGGCACAAGCCGAAAGTCCTGATGACGAGCTGATAGCATTCACGTCGCCCATCGTAATTTCAATGGAGCGTTGTATAGAAGTCTCTGTTATTCGCTGGAACCAGGTGGGAGGTGGTTGCATTCTGGATGAGAATTTGGCTGAGCATCTGAAAGACTATTGGAGTAGCGGGAAAATGCTTCACAGTTATGCTCTGGAGCCGCTAAGTGCGATGACAGTCTTGATTCCGCCCGCCTGTTACGCTGTTGCGGACAAGAAGAGCAGGGCTTGGCCTCTGGCCATGGCACTCGGTATAGACCGTTTAGGCTACCTGCAACATGACCTGTACCCGGGGCGACTCTTCTTGCCCACGATGCCTGACTATGACCAGCTCGAGGTCGTACCTCATAACGGATACTTGGAAGTCAAATCAGATGATGAGGTCGTCGCTGACCTTTATTACTGGAATGCGGGTTGGGGTCCTGTTCGCCCGATGCAGTTTGATGGAAATTGCGGTACGGCTCTGGTTTCTAGAGGTACAGCCTATCGAGAATTACTTGATGTAGCAGACCAAGATATACGGCAGTTCTACTTCTGGCGTGTACGCACACTTCGCCGAGAGGGCTCCTTTGGCCATTTCGACGAGACGCTGAGCTTGGGAGTAGTGTTCATGTGATTTCGGTGGGTAAAAATGTGCAAAGTGTGAAAACCCGCCTCACTCACAGCAAACTAGAGATAACTCAAAGCCTCTTGATTCAAGGTATTACGACTCGTACTATCCTTGTGAAACCGCAGTTTCTGGATTCAAAATCCGCCGGTGAATAACCGTGTCGGTTCGAGTCCGACCCCGACCATCAAATTCATGACAAAAGGCCATCAGCAATGATGGCCTTTTGTTTTTTGGCGTTCCTGCGTGTTGGAGCGTTGCTGTTGAGCTGGCAGTACTTCCCGTTACCTCTTGATATCCCTTCTCTTTTCCCGCTCTCCGTTATTTCCTTTTCTTGATGTGGCCGCCGGCATCACCGCCAGCGGCCTGTTTCTATTGCGGTTTTCTTTCCAAACCTTGCTGCATCAGATCATGGTTGCTGCGTTACCCCAGCAGGGCAAACAGCAGGGTGCCGAGGCTGCCAGCGAGTGTCAGCGCGATGATGGCTCTGGGTGTGCCGTGCAGCTTGGTCCACATAAACAGGCTGGTGAGGGCCAGCAGCAGCAGAGCCAGGGCGGCGATATCGCCAAACAGCTGCCAGCCGAGGCCGGTACCCATGCCGCGGTGCAGCCGGTTTAGGCTGGCGGCAAAGTTGGCTTGCTGCAGGTCGGTATGTACCAGCAGGGTACCCTCAACATAGCTGGCGGCCACGCTCTGACTGAGGGTGACGCCGCGCATCTCCCACTTGGCGGGCAGGGTGAGCGGGCCGTTCGGGGTGGGCAGGGTCTGGGCCGGGGTGATCATGGTTCGTCCGTCGGCAAAGGTATCGGGATAGCGCTGTTGCAGCAGGCTTTTCAGCTGCTCCGGGCTGGCGAACGGCGCCTCCAGCACTATCTTTTCACTCGATTTGTCGGTGTGGGGGCCGGGGATGGGCAACACGGCACGGTGTTGCAGCCAGAGGCCGGTGATGCCGTACATCAGCATCAGGGCGAGGGTAAAAAAACCGGCCCAGGCATGGAGGCGGCGTACCCATTTGTTGTTGTGAAGGGGAACTCTTCTGCGTTTCATCTTGGTTGCTTCATAAAAAAACTGGCCAGCAAGGGCTGGCCAGTCGGGGTGGTTGTCACTGGATCAAAAACGGTAGGACGTAGTCAAATTAACCTGCCGTGGGGAGCCGGGCATGATCTGAGAGGCGCCGGTAGCACTTACGTAGTAGTGAGTGTCAAACAGGTTCTCCATACCGAACTGCGCTTCCCAATGTTGCCAGCGATAACCTGCTCTGGCATCAACGCGAGCATAGCCGGGGAGCACCGTGGTATTGGCATTGTCAGCAAAGCGATCACCCACAGCGGTAACACCGCTCTCGCCGAACCAGCCGAGCTTTCCTTGCTGATAACCGGCAAACAGTTCGCCATTTAGGCGTGATACGCTGCTTGGGCGATTACCCTTATTGATGGAGTCTTCCACCATTTCTGCATCTTGCAGAGCTATGCCGCCGCGGAGATAAACCTCGTCGTTCAGCTGAGCTCGTGTACTGAGTTCGATACCGTCGGTACGTTGCAGGCCAGTCAGGAGAACTGTTTTGTTGTCGTTGGGGTCTGTACGACGCTTGTTGTACATCTCGAGGCGGTAGAACGACAGAGTAGTGGCCAGATGACCATCCAGCCAGTCGCTCTTAACGCCAGTTTCATATTGACGAGTGAACTCGGGATCGAGGTTGTTGTTTTTGTTTCCAACATCATTTAGACCGATCAGGGCGCCGCCGTTAGGCATAAAACTCTTGCTGTAGGAGGCATAGAGGGCGTGCTCCTCTACTGGGCTCCATACCAAGCCGGCACGTGGGCTCAATGCACTGTTGGTAATGGTCTCTTCAGAACTCTTGATGTTATCACGGCTATTGACCTCGAAGTGGTCATAACGCAGACCCAGTAATAGTTGCCAGTCGCCTAGAGTCAGCTGGTCCTGCACATAGGTGCCAGTGCTACGCACTTTACTGCGCTTGTCCGAGGAGGGGGACATCTTGCCGTCATAGGTCGGTAGGGCCTCAGGGTTGTAAAGGTTGAAAGATTTAAGTTCAGGGCTTCTCCATAGTTTGGGATAACGCTCCTGCCACCCCTGATCGGTGCCGACCAATAGGGTGTGGGCAATGGGGCCACTCTGCAGGTGTCCTTCGACCTCAAGACTGGAGGCGAGATTGCGGGTTTGTAAATCTTGCTGCCAGCGAGTTCGAGTTATTTGCTCACCTTCCATTTTGGTTATGTAGGTATTGTCGAACTGGCTCGAGAGATCGATCAGGCTCAGTTGCTGGCGCACCTGCCAGTCGTCGTTTACATCCCAAGTGAAGCGAGAGCGTGCCGACTGTGCCAGATCATTGATGTAGTCACGCCGTAAATCGCTATAGACGGCGTCACGTGGCACATCTGCTGGACGACCGTTAAGGCCGGGGATACCGCGGTCCGGCGTGCGGTGCGATTCATTGCGTTCGTATTGCAGCAGCCAGCTCAATCGATCAGTGATATCCCAGTTCATGGCTGGTGCCACCATAGTACGTCTGCCGTGCACGCCATTACGGAAGCTGTCGTTGTCTTCCTGAGCGACGTTGAGTCGTAGTTGCACCGCCTCGCTCGGCTCGGCGCTCAGGTCTGCGGCCATGCGTTGGTAATCGTAACTGCCCACGCGTACTGTGACGCTGGACTCCTGCCCTTTCTGCGGTTTTTTGCTGATGCGGTTGATGATGCCGCCGCTGCTACCACGTCCGTAGAGTACTGCTGCCGGGCCCTTTAGCACTTCTACCCGTTCGATATTGCCGAGATCCCGGGTGTACTGCATGTCGTCGCGGAATCCGTCGAGATAGAAATCCGTGCCTGCGCTAAAGCCGCGGATTGTGACGCCGTCGAAGCGGGTATCACCGCTTGCATCAACACCTGGAATGCCGACCAGAGCTTCGCTCAATGTGGGTTGGCCAAAGGCGGTCAGCTCGCTGACCTTGACGCTGTCGATGGTCTGGGGAACCAGCTTGGCTGGCGTATTGGTACGGGTTGCGGTGGCAACTTCCTGATGCTGGGATCGTTTGCCAACCACTGTCATGGTTTCATCGGCGGCCTGGGCAGTGAAGCCGGTGCCCAGCAGTGCCAGCGAGACCAGCGTTCTGCGAAAGTGAGGGTGCTGCATATTCAATATTGACTCTTTGGATGTCGACCTGACGGCTCGAACATATTGATTTAATTATAAATTAGCCTGACCCGCTTAAGCGGGATGCCAATGATATTGATTTTCATTTGTCTGGCAAGGTGAAAATGGAGGGGGCTTTGGGTGCGTGTTGTGCGGTCGGGGGAGCTCGGCTGAAAAGCAGAGCCATTGCAGCAAACCGCGCGAATGAAGCAAGGGAAAAAGGGCGTAGCGGAAGAGAAAGGGACAAAACGTGAATAGGCATCCGGCCCGATAGGACGGGCCGGATATCGGACTCAGCGAGTACGCAGCAGTCGGCGGGTGAGGGGCTGGGCCGCCAGCAGGCGATAGGCCAGCAGAGATGATCCCAGCAGCAGCGGCACCTTGGTGATCTCCCACAGGATGGATGCGTCCTGCGGACCAAACACGAAGAGCCAGACCACCAGCATCATGTGCAGGCAGTAGATCCCGAGCACTTTGGGGGCCTGGCGCTCAAGCCAGCTGCCCTTGCCCAACTCGGGGTTGGCCAGCAGCAGGCCAAACAGGCCGATAGCCCAGGGAAGGGAGCCGAGCAGGAAGTCGTGGCGGGTGAGTGGCACCCCGGCAAAGTGCTGCAGCGCCCAAGCTTCACAGCCATAGAGCGCCACGCCCGCCAGCAGCAGTTGCCAGCCGGTGCGGGCATCGGGCTGCCACTGACGCTGGCGCAGCAGGGCACCGAGCGCCACAAACAGCAGGGAGAAGAAGGGGCCGTTACGGGTGAGCAGTGGCCACTCGGCACCTAGCAGCGGCTTGGCATAGGAGCCCCCCAGCAGCGCCAGCAAGTAGAGGCCAAGACCCAGCCAGATGGCGAGCGATGGTCTGCCAAGCCGGTAACAGAGTGCCAGCAGGGCCACCGCCATGACCAGGGCAGGCAGGAACCAGAGGTGGATCATGCCGCCCACCAGCCAGCCATTGAGGGGGTCGCCGAGCTGGAATTGCCACTGACCGCGCAGGGAGGCCAGATAGCCTTGCTGCACGGCATCCAGCGGATTGAACGGCACCAGCAGGTAGACCAGACTCCATACCAGCCAGAGCAGCAGCAAGGGGTGGCAGTAGCGCCAGGCAACGGTCAGCGGCGCTTCGTGACTCAGCCTCGGCTGCAGAAAGTAACCGGCACAGAGGAAAAATAGCGGCACGGCAAAGCGGCATAACTGGTTGATGGCGCCGCTCAGCCAGAGCCAGGATCCACTTCCCCACAGGGCGGGATTGAACGGATTGGCGAAGGGGGATACGTGAATGGTCATCACGGCCAGAATGGCCAGTACCCGCCCGCACTCGATACTGGAAATACGCATGGTGGCTCGTCGTTACAGGGGTTGTGATGGCACGCTAAAATTCTTGCTGCTAGGTTACAACCAATTGATTCTATTAGTGTGAATCACGCTGTTGAGTAGTTACGTTTTGTAACGGGATGGTGGAAGGTGTTACCTGTAACGGGAGCGGGCTCCCGTTTTTTGGGCGCGGTCACGCAGAAAAAGCGAGGCGGGCGCCTCGCTTGGTTGGGGATCTCGAGCTTACTGGTGAGTCAGCATGCTGCTCTGGTTGGCTGCCAGGGTGGTTCTGCCCGAGCTCTCCAGCCAGGTTTTGATCCGCTTGGCATCGGCGACCCTATCGTTGGTGGTCTCGGCATTGAGCAGCACCATGATAACCGGCTCACGATTGACCTTGGTACCCAGCACCAGACAGCGGCCCGCTTCGCGGATATAGCCAGTCTTGGAGAGGGTGAACTCCCATTGCCCTTCGCGGATCAGCCGGTTGGAGTTGAGGTAGTGCAGCTGGCGTTTGTTGGTGCGCACATAGCTCTGCTCGTCGGTGGAGTACTGGCGGATCAGCGGATAGGAGGCCGCTGCGGCGGCGAGCTTGGCGAGATCCTGCGCGGTGGAGACGTTGCGCGGGTTGAGCCCTGTGCTGTCGGCGTAGCGGGTATTCCACATCCCCAGCATGCGGGCTTTGGCGTTCATCGCCTCGACGAAGGCACGCTGGCCGCCGGGATAGTGGCGGGCCAGCGCCGAGGCGGCGCGGTTTTCAGAGGACATCAGGGCGATATGGAGCATTTCGGCGCGACTGAGCCTGGAACCTATGGCCAGGCGCGAGCCGGTTCCCTTGATGCGGTCGATGTCGGCATTGGTCACGGTGAGCATTTCGTTGAGGCGCAGGTTGGCATCCAGCACTACCAGCGCCGTCATCAGCTTGGTGAGTGAGGCGATGGGCATTACCCGGTTGCCGTTGCGCTCGGAGATCACCTCGCCGGTTCTGTGGTTGGCTACCACGAAGGCAGCCGAGCTGAGGTTGGGCACATCCCGTCGCTCGAGAAAGCCGCTGCTGCTCTTGCTGTTGGCGGAAAAGGGGTTGGCATGGGCACTGTCCATAGTGGCCGGCAGCATTACTGCGCCAAGCAACAGGGGAAGGAGGGAACGCATCATCATGATCAGCTCTACCGGACGAAATACAGGGATATCTCGCTAAGTTATATGTCGTGAACTGGCGCTTCACAATCATTCTCACCTTGATATTGATAATTTACGGCGTTGAGCGCGCTCTGGCGGCGAGGAGAACGTAAAAAGGGTCTCCATAGAGTCTTTTCTGCATTAACAATATGGGCTGGTCGTGATGGCGAGCGGAAGCCGGCGCTAAAAAAAATCGGGACCAGAACAGTCCCGATTGGCATGGAGCATTGCTTACCGTTTAGTGGGCATCTTCCTGCATGATCTTGAAGCGCATGGCGATCACCACGAACAGCAGCGGGCCAATGATGGTCCAGACGCCGGTGGAGATATCGCCGGAGATAAAGGGGGCGACCACGGTAAAGACGTTGCCGAAGGCGACCAGGATCAGGCTGATGATGGTGGCCAGCAGTACCGAGCCCGCGCTCTTGAAGAAGATCAGGTCCTTGCCCAGCGCCGGGTTGTTGCGATAGCGATACCAGGCGTAGATGAGGAACATGTAGGGCAGGGTCATGCCGACGTTGGTCATGGTGATGATCAGCTCATAGAGGGCGGCGGCCCCTTCCGGGTTGATCAGGGTAAAGATGGATTTGGCGGCAATGAACAGACAGACCACCCAGGCTTGCACCTTGAGGGCTTCAATCCGCACGCCATTCTCGTTCTCGCGCTGGAAACGCTCCGGCCAGAAGTAACTCGGGGTGCCGGTGATGAACTGGCGCAGTGGCGCGTATGAGAGGGCGATAAAGGCGCCCAGATAGCTCAGGAACATGCCAAGGCCAGCAAAGCGCATGAACACCTGTCCCAGCCACTCGCCACCGAGATGGCGCCCCAGCTCCAGCATGATGATGAAGAGGGCGGAGAGAGAGGTGATCCCCTCGGCCGGGAAGTCGCTCCAGCGCATGATTGAGCCGACCGCCAGAAAGCCGATGATGTAGCAGAGTACGATGAAGGCGCCGGAGAGGAAGATGCCGCGCTTGAGGTCGCGCTCGGGATCTTCCAGCTCGTCAGCCACCCCGGCCATCGCCTCGACCCCGCCGTAGGCGAAGATGGCGAATACCATAAAGCCGAGGAAGGGGATGATGTCGTTGAAAGCGGCATTGGGAGACGCCGTCAGCGATGCCTGGGTGAAGGGCTCCTGCAGAGTCATGCCGCTCACCGCGAAGGTGAAGACGCCACCGACCAGCAGCAACACGTTGAGTGCCACCACGGAGAGACCGCCGATGGCCGCCACTTTGGCGAAGCGGGCGCTACCCAGGGTGATGAGCTTGGTGACGATGGCAACCAGTGCGATGGCGACCACTCCCAGAATAAAGGGGCCGAAGTCGATACCGGTGCCCAGGGTGACCGGGATGACGGTGATGTCGCGGCCAAACAGCATGAAGGAGAGGGGCACCCACATGGAGAGCGCCTTGCCAAACATCCAGATGACGTAGGAGGCGAACCACATGGTCAGACCGATAAAGGCGAATCGGGTCGAGACCGAGTGGCGCATCCAGGTAAAGATACCGCCCGCCTCTTTGCGAAAGCCGGTACCAAACTCAATCATCATCAAAATGAACGGGATGAAGAAAAACAGACCGCCGATCACGAACATCGGAATGGCGGCATATCCCATTCGGTAAAAACCGATCCCGATATTAGTGACGCCAAATACCGATGTTAATATCATCAATATAAAGGCACCCAACTTCAGCTTTTTTGCCGACATATTAAAAACTCCCTGATGGTGCTGGATTTAAAATAATCAAAAATTAAACAGACGAAACCGAACCCATTAATAACGCGGTAGCGCCATGCCATCCTGCTGTGGCGGGCGCGATCGGGTCATCTCTGACCGGGCTGGCTTACCCGTCAGGCGGTCAATGAATGTATGGGCGGAGCGGCATGGTCTGTGCCATGCGCGGTATTGGTCAGCGTTGCCGAAAATTAACTGTGAACGATTTTATCATTAATGCTGCTGGGCAGGTAAGTTTTCCGAATGAAGCTGTGGTTGAAATAAACAGACCTGCCAGTTAATTGATACGTTGCGGATGTAAACATTTACGCCCGGGCCGACACTTATTTCCATTATTGGTATTCGGCATATTTGGCGGAGTGAATTACGCCATCCTGCCTAATAAATACGCACCAATGGCGACAGCGCTTATCCTCCCAGCCGGGTCAGCAGCACGCCGCCAGTGATAATGGCCGCCGCCGTCAGCCGCATGCGCCCGAGCGGCTCTTTCAGCAGCCAGACCGAGAGCAGCATGGCAAACAGCACACTGCTTTCGCGCAGAGCCGCAACCACGCCAATGGGGGCTTGGGTCATGGCCCAGATAACAATCCCGTAGGCGAGCAGTGACATGGCACCTCCGGTGGCGCCAACCAGTGCATATTGGCGGATCTGGCGCCATGCGTTGCGCTTTTGGTGGACGAGCAACACCAGCAGCATCGCCAGCCCGGTACAGGCAAAGAGCCAGAGGGTGTAGCGTACCGGTTCACCCCCTGCGCGGGCGCCGGCTCCATCCGAGAGGGTATAGGTCGCCGTGAACATGGCCGTGATCAGTGCTGCCCGAACCGCTTTGCTGTCAAGGCGCTGCTGCCCACCTCGCCAGGCCATCAGCAAGACCCCCATGATCAGCATGCAGGCGCCGATGAGGCCGCTGTAACCGGGGTAGTCCCCCAGCAATATGGCACTTAACGCCATGGCGAGCAGCGGGGCACTGCCACGGGCCAACGGATAGATCTGGCCAAAATCGCCCTGATTGTAGGCATGACTGAGAAACAGGCAGTAACCGATATGGAGCAGGACTGAGAGGCCGAGCCAGGGCAGCTCGGTAGCAGAGGGAAGCCCCATGGGCAGCAGCGCCACGGCGGCGATAAGCCCTGAGAAGATCGCCACCAGTGACACGCCCACCAGCCGCTCTTCGCCAATTTTGACCAGCGCATTCCAGCTGGCGTGAAGCAGGGCGGCCAGCAGGACGGCAAAAAAGACGGTGGTGTTCATGGGAAAGGGCTCTCGGGCGATGGGGGTCAACAGCATACCCGCCCGGAGCCTGATTGGCCGAGATCTTTATCAAGGCTTCGGCTTTTCGGGGCTCGCCTCCTGCGTGGTGGCGTTACCCAGCTGCCCCAGCACCAGTTTGGGATGGGGGTCGGTCTGCAGCGGAATATCATGCAACTCTGTTCCCTGCTGATGGCGATGGATGATCCCGGCGGCCATCTTGCCCAGCGCTTCGTAGCTGCTGATGGTGCCAACGCTGCAGCCGTGTTCAACGAACAGCTCGGCACTGCAGATGGTAGGGATGGCAGCTGCGTTGAGTGCATTCAGCAAACGGGGGGCGATGGAGAGCAGATAGCTGTCTGCGGCCAGAAAGACGATGTCGTTTTTGGCATCCTGTTGCAGTCGCTTCAGTTCGTTGTCCAGCCGCCGTGGGTCAGGGGCCATTCGCCAGGTGACCATCTGCCACTGGTAGCGTTTCGCTTCATTGAGCAACATATCGGCCACCAGCAGGGTGTTCTGCTCACGGGGGTTGAAGGGTAGCAGCAGCCGTTTTCCGGTGGCCAGGTGCTCGCTGGCGTTGGCCAGTTGCAGCGCCATCGGCACCATGTTGCTTACCCCGGCTACCATGCTGTTCTGGGCTTTGTCTTCCGAGAGGATGTCTGCCCCGACCGGATCGGAAACCACATTGAAAATCAGAGGCTTGCGGTTGGCCACCAGACTCTTGGTCATGGTGGTGGCGGTGGTGCCAAAAGTGTAGATGTAGTCGTACTCGGCCAGTTTCGGCAGCATCTGCTGGCGCAGCATGGTTGCCAGCGCTGTGCGATCCTGATCGGCGTTATAGGTGGTGATGGTGGCCTGATAGCCAAGACGGGTCAGCTCTGCCCGAAAGCCCGCTTCGGCTGCGGTTTCACCGCGCCACAGCACCATGGCGATAGAGAGGGCGTGAGCGGGAAGAGCCAGCAGCAACAGCAGGACGAAAGGCAGCCTGACCATGATCATCTCTCCGGCGATACATCTACTGTTGAGCCTAGGCCACTTTCTCCGGTCGTGAGCGACGCCCAGCAAAAAGCGCGATGGCAAGCCATCGCGCTTTGGGGATCCGCAAAACCTCGATTAGAAGTCGTAGCGGGCAGCCAGCTGGAAGTCATCCTTGTTGGCTGTCGCTTTGCCGGCAACGCTGTCCAGATTGTTGATGCGGTACTCGCCAATCACCCGCAGGTTCTTGTTGAATTTGTACTGGGCACCCAGGGTGTAGTAGTCAATGGCATCGGTTTTCTTGCCGCCAGTGACTTCCTGCTCCTGTTTGTTCCACAGAGCCATCAGACCGAAACCGTTCTCGAAGTTGTAGCCCAGCGCGGCTTCCCAGCCTGTATGGTCGGTGCCACTTTGGACAAAGTCAGAGCCATCGGCATAGCTCAGAGCCGCATAGGCCGCCTTGTTGTCGAACTTGGCGGAGATCAGCCACAGTTTGGCGTCTTCGGTATTCTTTTCCTGACGTTGGCCAACGTTGTAGGCGGTACCCAAAGACAGATTGAACGGGAAGGTGTAAGCCACGGCTGCACCATAGGCTGGGTCAGCTGCGGAGGTCTTGTTGCTGCTCTTGTCTTCTTCTTGGCCGCCATCAAATTTGTAGCTGGCATCAAACTGGAAACCATTGAACAGGCCGGAATACTTCAACACGGAACCAGCGCGGTTGGTGGCGAAGGTATCAGTCTTGGCGCCCAGCGCTTCGTTGCCGTAGCCGTCGGAGAGGGAGACATCAGTCCAGTCGGCCAAGAAGCCCGGGGCCCCTTTCTGGCGACCGAAAGTCACGGTACCCCAGTCAGCGCCGACACCAGCAAAGGCCAGACGGGTGCGCAGGTTGTCTGTGCTTCCATCTTTACCCAAGGTCTTTTCGCTGTCGTTGATGTACATCTGCACTTCGTACTGGGCCAATGCTTTCAGACCGCTCTGGATCTGGGTCTCGGCCTTGGCGCCGAAGCGGACAAACTGGTTGGCCCCTTGCTTGGCGCTGTAATCCTTGGTGCCATTGATAGTATTCGGGTTTGTTGTATCGACCCCTTCCTTCTTGTCACCGAAGAATTGACCGGCGTAGATACGGCCATAGAGATCCAGCATGGAGGTGTCATTTTTGTACACTTCAACGGCTTGAGCCTGGAAGGCTGCGGTGAGAGCCAGTGCCACTACAGTCAGCTTTTTCATCTTAATCCCTTGTGGTGTTGCAAGCTTTTGTTTTGAAAACGGGGTCATGCTAGGCAGCGGGGATGACAGCGGGGTGACAGTTGGATGAAGAGTCGATGGCAATTGGGTTGCAATTGGATGAATTGGCTACATTCTTGCTCGCAGCGGCTACTTTTGTGCGCAAAGGTTTGCCCTTGTGGTAGAATGCCGCCCGTTTTCGAGCTCCATAGGTTGGATATGCGATGAGACGTGAACTGGCAATCGAGTTTTCCCGAGTGACGGAAGCGGCTGCACTGGCTGGCTACAAGTGGCTCGGACGTGGTGACAAGAATATCGCTGATGGGGCGGCCGTAGCGGCCATGCGCCACATTCTCAACCAGATCGAGATCGATGGTGAGATTGTGATCGGCGAAGGTGAAATTGATGAAGCGCCGATGCTCTATATCGGTGAGAAGGTCGGTACCGGACACGGCGACGCGGTGGATATCGCGGTCGATCCCATCGAGGGTACCCGCATGACTGCCATGGGTCAGGCCAACGCGCTGGCCGTGCTGGCGGTGGGCGACAAGGGTTCTTTCCTGAAAGCGCCTGACATGTACATGGAAAAGCTGATCGTCGGGCCCAAGGCCAAAGGCGCCATCGACCTGGATCAGGCTCTCGAGCTGAACCTGAAGTCCGTGGCCAAGGCGCTGGGCAAGCCGCTCTCCCGTCTGACCGTCATTACCCTGGCCAAGCCGCGTCATGACAAGGCAATCAAGGAGATGCAGGGTCTGGGCGTGCGGGTGTTCGCCATTCCTGATGGTGACGTTGCCGCCTCCATCCTCACCTGTCTGCCGGACAGCGAAGTCGACATGCTGTATGGCATCGGCGGCGCACCGGAAGGGGTGATCTCCGCGGCGGTGATCCGCGCGCTGGATGGCGACATGCAGGCCCGTCTGGTGCCGCGTCATCGCGTCAAGGGCGACAGCCCGGAAGTGCGTGTACTGGGCGAGCAGGAAATTGCCCGCTGCGAAGCGCTGGGTATCGATGTCAACAAGGTGCTCAAGCTGGAAGACATGGCGAAGAATGACAACGTCATCTTCTCCGCCACCGGCATCACCAAGGGCGATCTGCTGGATGGCATCACCAGCGATGGCGTGATGGCGACCACCGAGACCCTGCTGATCCGTGGTAAATCCCGCACCATTCGTCGTATCAAGTCGATCCATTACCTTGAGCGTAAAGACAGCGTGGTTCGCGATATCATCCTGTGATGATGGCTCGCTGAACCGGCTGTGTCTGAAGCCCGATCGCCCGTGCGGTCGGGCTTTTTGTTGTGCGCCAGCTACGTTTGTGCCGCCGCTTCGGCTATGGTGGCTCAGACCGTCCCAAAGGAGTGGAGTCTATGGAGTGTCGTAGCGGCTGCGCTGCCTGTTGCATCGCCCCCAGTATCAGCAGTGCCATTCCCGGTATGCCAGATGGCAAACCGGCTGGCGTCCCCTGTATCCAGCTCGATAGCGCCCTTGGCTGCAAGATCTTCGGTCAACCAGAGCGGCCAGCGGTGTGCGGCGGTTTCCGCCCCATGATGGATGTGTGCGGCAGCCACCGTGCCGAGGCCATCTGGCTGATCGGCGAGCTGGAGCGGCTCACCACCTGACGAGGGCAGGGCGAAGAGATAAAAAAAGAGGCCGCATCATGCGGCCTCTCGCGTTTCTGTTTGCCGGGGATCAGACTCCCGCCAGCTCCAGTGCCTGACGATAGTACTCGTTGGCCTTGTTGGTGAGGCGGCGTTTGTCCATCAGCTGGCCGAGAGCGTGATAGGCGGCGGCGCTCGGCGCCCGCTCCACCTCCTGTTCCAGCAGCTTCTGGGCATCGTCCAGCTGACCGGCCAGCAGATAGAGCTGGGCCAGTGCGGTGTCCACCTCCGGTTGCCCCTGCTGTTTTTGCAGCAGAGCAAGCAGCGGCTGGTAGCTGTCGAGTTTCAGCTTGGGCAGACGAGCAAGCAACTGCGGCATCGGCTGTTTGCGCAGCGCCTCCTGCCACAGGGTGGCGGCTTCGCCGTCGGCACCCAGCTGGCGCAGCAGATCGCCGTAGCAGGCCAGCAGTTCTGGCTCGAGGCGCAGCTTGCGCGGCAGATCCTGCCACACCGCCTTGAGGGTCTCGAGGCTGCCGGCAGCCTGTTGCAGGCGACCAGACCAAGCCTGTTGCAGCAGATCTTCTTCCTGTTTCGGGGTCAGCTTGCCCACCTTGTGCAGGCTGGGAATAAGGTCGCACAGGGCGCTCCAGTCCTGACGGGCCAGATGTACCTGACGCAGCCGATCCAGCACCATGGGGTGGCGCGGGTTGAGGGCGTAGACCGACTCCAGCATCGCCAGCGCGGTATCGTACTGGCCCTGCTCGATCTGCAACTGGGTCTGGGTCAGGGTGAGCGCCAGCTCGGCTTTGGGGTTCTCCTCCTGCGCTTTTTGCAAGTATTGATCCCGGCGGGCGTCGTCACCACGGGCCTGTGCCGCCTTGGCGGCGCTCAGGTAGTTGAGCAGCGGGGTGTCGCTGTTGCTGGCCCCCTTGATCATCAGCTTTTCAGCCTGACTGTAGTGCCCTTCGGCCATTGCCAGGGTGGCGGCGACGGTCTGTTGATTGGCCTTGCGGCGGCGGCGCGAGCCGTACCAGCCTAGGGTCTTGCGGCGCAGGCCGAATACCCGACCCAGCAGCCACTCGACGATCAGCAGGGCGCCGTAGAACAGCACGGCCAGGATCACCGCGCTGGTGACGGAAGATTCGATGGTGTAATTGCCAAAGGCAATCAGCACATAGCCCTTGTTACCGGAGGCTTGCGGGCCAAAGATCAGCCCTGCGACCATCACGGCAACCAGAATGATTATACGGATCATGGTGCCCTCCTCAGCTGCTGGCCAGAATGCGTTGCAGGCGTTCGGTCAGCACCTGCTCCAGCATGGCCTGGGTCTTGAACTGGGCCGGATAGTCGATCTGGATCTGCTCACCCTTTAGCTTGTCGATCTCGCCCTGCATGTAGCGGGTGGCGCTGTTGTCGGTGTCGAAATATTGGGTCAGCCAGCGCTGGGCCTTGTCCAAGCTGTCTTCGTAGAGCGCCTGCTGCTCGCGATAGACGGAGAGCTGGGCCTGCAACAGCTTGGTCTTGAGGTTTTCACGCAGGAAGATCTCCTGCTGCGGCGAGAGCAGCGCCTCGACCGCGCCATCGCGGCGACGGATGGTGACGAAGTTCTCGGTGAACTTGACCCAGTTCTTCTTCAGGTTGCTCTCCCACTCGTCGGGATTGGTGCTGACCGCTTGATCCGGCTCGGCCTTGGCTTCCGGCATGCTGACGGTGGAGAGGGGCAGCAGCTCGATCTGGTCGGACAGTGCAGCCAGCTTGAGGGTCAGCCCCTCGCGGTCGATGCGCGGCATCCCCTTGAGCTTGGCGATGTCCTCGGCCAGCGCCTTGCGGATCGGCATCAGGCTGGGGTCGTTGAGGGCGGCGATGCGCTCGTCAGCGTTGCCGAGCAGGGTGATGGCGGAGACGAGGTCATGCTCCAGCCACAGTTTGCGGCCCGCCATCCGAACCAGATACTCGGATTCGGCCAGCATCCAGTCGTTGGGACGTTTGTCGTTGAGATCCAGTACCCGGTTCTGCAGACCCTGCATTTCCCCTTGCAGCCGCTGCTGGGTTTGATCCAGCGCGGCCAGCTGCTCGGCATCCTTGCTGCTGGTCTGGTCGATCTTGCTCAGGGCGCTTGCCAGCTGCTGCTTGAGCTGTGCCAGTTCGGCTTGCTGGGCCACGGCATTCTTGTGACCGTGCAGATAGAGACCGCCGGTCAGGCCAAGGGCCAGCAGGATGGCAACCCCTCCCAGTACGGCACCGGAGCGGCTCTTGCTGCCATTGACCGCAGCGGTCGGCTGGGGTTTTACCTGGGATTCTTGTTGTTCTGTCATTCCATCTTCCTCAGTTCCAGTGCGGCCGTCAGGGCCTGGTTGGATGCACCTTGGGCAATCGTGATATGGATAAAGCCCGCGGAGTGGGCCATCTCGGCCACGCGCGGGCTGGGGACCACCAGCAGGCGGTCAAAAAGCCAGGGCCTCTGGTGGTCGGGAACCAGCTCCAGCAGCCGTTGCAGCAGTTCACCACTGGTAATGAGCAGGCTGTCCAGCCCAGCTGCCTGCCAGTGGCGGGTTAATGTCTCCCCGTCCAGCTCGGGGTAGTGGCGCTCATAGGCCGCACAATAGTGCACCAGAGCACCGCGTGAGGCCAGTGTGCTGGCGATGAGATCCCGCCCGCCATTGCCGCGCAGGATCAGCACCCGTTTGCCTGCTACCTGCTGCAGGGCGGGCAGGGCCAGCAGCCCTTCGCTGCGCGGGTCATCCGGGCAGCTTGCCGTGATGCCGATGGCGGCAAACGCATCTGCGCTGGCCTGACCCACCGCAAAGTACTCAATATGTGGCCAGGTCTGACCAGTTTGCAACAGAAAATCGTTTGCAAAATGAACGGCATGGATGCTGACGGCGATAACCGCGTCGGCACTGCGCAGCAGGTCGGGCAGGAGAGGGAGTTCACTGCCCGCTACGGTTTCCAGCAGCGGGCAGCAGAGTGGTGCATGACCGTGCTGGCGCAGCAACTGCACCAGCTCGGCGGCCTGGGCGGCCGGACGCACCACCAGCGGGGTCATGCGCGGTAGACCTCGGCGAGGATCTCGTCGGCACCGGCAGCCAGCAGGCGCTGGGCCAGTTGCTCGCCGAGGGCCTCACCATCGGCCAGCGGGCCGCGGATCTCGTCACGGATTACCTGGCTGCCATCCGGGCTGCCCACCAGACCGCGCAGCCAGATCTGCTCGCCTTCGACCAGTGCGTAGGCACCGATAGGCACCTGACATCCCCCTTGCAGAGCGCGGTTCATGGCTCGCTCGGTCAACACCCGGGCGCGGGTCTCGGCGTGCTCCAGCGGCGCCAGCAGAGCGTGCAGCTCAGTATCGTCGAGGCGGCATTCGATGCCGACAGCCCCCTGACCGTTGGCCGGCAGGCTCTGCTCCGGCTCGATAAAGGCGGTGATGCGGTGCGCCATCTCCAGTCGTTTCAGACCGGCGGCGGCGAGGATGATGGCGTCGTACTCACCGGCATCCAGCTTGGCGAGGCGGGTGTTGACGTTGCCACGCAGGTCGCGGATCACCAGATCCGGGCGGGCGGCGCGCAGCTGGCACTGGCGGCGCAGGCTGGAGGTGCCGACCACGGCCCCTTGCGGCAGTTCGGCAATGGCCTTGAAGCGGTTGGAAACGAAGGCATCGCGGGGATCTT
Organism: Aeromonas sp. 82P; assembly: GCF_051919365.1. Classification (NCBI taxonomy): domain Bacteria; kingdom Pseudomonadati; phylum Pseudomonadota; class Gammaproteobacteria; order Aeromonadales; family Aeromonadaceae; genus Aeromonas; species Aeromonas sp. 82P. The sequence continues at coordinate 4,507,646 of NZ_JBQBEV010000001.1, read as the reverse complement.
CCCGCTCGCAGATGGTGTGCAGACCGAGCCCCTCGGGGAACTCCACCGGCACGTCTTTCATGGAGTGAACGGCGATATCGGCCCGTCCTTCCAGCATGGCGGTCTCCAGCTCCTTGACGAACAACCCCTTGCCACCGACCTTGGCCAGCGGGGTATCGAGGATCTTGTCACCCTGAGTGCTCATGGGCACCAGTTCGACCTGCAACTGCGGGTGCAGGGCTTCGAGCCGGTCTTTGACAAAGTTGGCCTGCCACAGGGCCAGCGGGCTCTTGCGAGTGGCAATTTTCAGGGTTCGGGCTGCCATATCAATCAGTTGTTTCATTTTTAGAAGGAAATCGATATTACCACCCTTTGCCCGGGCTTTCATGGCGGAGCCGGCAAAAGCGGGGCCAAGCTCAAAAATGCATGCTGAAAATGATTTTCATTAAGCAATTGGTGTTGATTAATTCATTGAATGTATTGGAATTTAATGATTTCCCCTGATACTTGATGTGGTCATACCAGAAATAATCTGGCGTTTAGCTGAAGGCTTGTTTACCACCGCTGTTTGCATTGTTAACATGATCACACTTTTTTGACGTATCCCCCTTTTGGTGCGTCATTTTCACTTAGGTGATAGGCAGGGCATTGCAGGAACACATCGATACGCTGGTTGCGCGTTATGACGACATTACCCGTCTCAAGACGCAACGGGCGTTAGGCCTCATGAGTCGCTATGGGCAGCAGGTATTCCAACTGCTGCCTGTCATGCTGCACTTCAATCATCCCCTGCTGCCCGGTTATGTCTCCGGTGATGTCCCTCATGGCATCTGGAGCTTCAGCGCCACCGCCGAGCAGCAAGCCTTTATCGATGACCTCTGCCGCAACGCCAACTGCCAGAGTGGTCTGGCCACCCATGATCGAGCTATTCAGGGGCTCTACTCCATGGGCAGCACCTCCTCCATCGGTCAGTGCTGTCACTCCGATCTCGATATCTGGGTCTGCCACGTGGCCGGTTTGTCGCAGGAGCGGCTCGATCTGCTGGAGCTGAAATGCCAGCAACTCTCCAAGTGGGCCGAACAGCGCGGGGTCGATCTCAACTTCTTCCTGATCCCGGAAGACAAGTTCCGCCAGACCAACGATGCCCAGATGCAGGGGGAGAGCTGCGGCAGTGCCCAGCACCTGCTGCTGCTCGACGAGTTCTACCGCAGTGCCATGCGTATCGCGGGCAAACGCTTGATCTGGTATCTGGTGCCCACCGAGTGTGATGATCACTACGATGCGTATGTGAACGAGCTGTTCGAGAGCGGCAAGCTCAAGCAGGACGACTGGCTCGATCTAGGCAGTTTTGACCGTATTCCGGCCGAAGAGTATTTCGGCTCCGCCCTGTGGCAGCTCTACAAGGGGATCGACTCTCCCTACAAGGCGGTGCTCAAGTCGGTGCTGATGGAAGCCTACTCCCACGAGTATCCCAACACCCGCCTGCTGTCGATGATTGGTCGCGACTGGTTCCAGCACAACGAGGGGATGCACTACCGGCTCGACAACTACTGTCTGATGCTGGACAAGGTGACCAACTACCTCAAGTCCATCGGCGACATGGCGCGGCTCGATCTGGTGCGCCGCTGCTTCTACCTCAAGGTGTGCGACGGTCTCAGCCATCCCAAGGATGATCACTCCCCCGAGTGGCGCCGCGAGCAGATGAGCCAGCTGGTCTCCTACTGGGGCTGGAGTCAGGACAAACTTTATCAACTCGATCATCGCCATGAGTGGAAGATCGAAGAGGTGAAGATCGCTCACGCCGAGCTGCTGGAAGCCCTGATGCAGAGCTACCGCAACCTGATCCAGTTCGCTCGCCGCAACAACATCAGCGAGTCGATCAACCCGGAAGATATCGGCATTCTGTCGCGCAAACTCTACGCCGCGTTCGAGAGCCTGCCGGGCAAGGTGCAGCGCATCAACCTCAAGATCGCGCCGGATCTCAGCGAGCCGGATCTCAGCTTCGTGCAGGTGCCTCACGGTCGCCTCAACCGCGCCGGTTGGTATCTCTACAAACATTCGCTGGAGCCGGTGGACATCATTGGCCGCGCGCCGCTGGAGTTCAACGGTTACATCAGCAAGCTGGTCTCCTGGGCCTACTTCAACGATCTGCTGACACCCCAGTCGCGGGTGCACCTGTTCAATCAGGGGTCGGATCTGCACATCGACAATCTGCACCAGTTCTGCCGCGATCTCTCCGGCTGCTTCCCCGAAAAGTACCCGCTGGCCACCAATCTGGCGCTCAGCCGACCGTGCGAAATTCGCCAGCTCTCCATCTTCCTCAATCTGGAGATGGACCCGACCAGTCACTGGGTAGGTCAGGTGATCGAATTTGATGCCAACACCGTGGATGTCTTCTCGTTCGGCCGCAATCAGGAGTGTCTGGTCGGCTCGGTGGATCTGGTCTATCGCAACTCCTGGAGCGAGATCCGCACCCTGCACTTCCAGGGGGATGAAGCCGTGGTCGATGCCCTCACCACCATCCTCGGCAAGATGCATCAGGATGCCGCCGCCCCCGAGATGATCGAGGTGTTCTGCTACAGCCAGCACTTCCGCTCTCTGGTGCGCTCCCGCTTCCAGACTCTGGTGGCGGAGTGCATCGACCTGCGCCTTGCCCGCGACAAGCAACAGCTGGTCAAGACCATGGCCCTTGGCCGCGAGAAGTACGGCATCTTCTTCGAGCGGCGCGGTGTGTCGGTGAAGAAGCTGGAAAACGCCATCGATTTTTACCGTCACATCTCCCACAACAAGCTGGATCACCTGCCGTTGCGGCTCGACAAGACCCACAGCCAGCATCTGCCGAGCATCGTCGATGCCTACGCCAGCGAAGGGTTGGTGCAGTTCTTCTTCGATACCCGTGATGCGGGCACCAACATCTATATCCTCGATGAGGCGAACCGGGTGGAGATCTACCAGCACTTTGCCGGCAACAAGGATGAGCTGGTGGCGGGGGTCAACCGCTTCTACACCTCCAATCACGAGCGGTTCAGCGATGATGGGCAGTTCATCAACTTCAACCTGCCCCAGTACTACGAGATAGTACAGGTGAATGGCGAGCTGGATGTGATCCCCTATCGCAGTCAGGGCACTCTGCGCGAACAGGTGCCGCCCGCTCGAGAAGTGGGTTGATCCGTCAGTTGGAATCGCCATAAAAAACGGCCTGCAGATGCAGGCCGTTTGCTTTTGCGGTTGTTCATGCGCCGAGACGAGCCAGCAGCCAGCTGCGAATGTCGCCGAGCTGAGGACGGCAGATCTCGTGACGCATCGGGTACTCGTGCCACTCGGGGGTGAGTCCGGCGCTTTCCAGCCGGTTCTTGGCATCCCAACCGAGCGACAGGCTCACCACATCGTCGTAGATGCCGTGCATGTAGCAGATGGGCAGAGTGCGAGCAGCCTCGCTCATCTCGCCGAGCAGCTTGTCGGGGGCGGCCAGATAGGTGGACATGCAGAGCAGGCCCGCCAGCGTTGCCTGATAGCGCAGCGCGGTGAAGGAGGCAATCACCCCGCCCTGAGAGAAACCTGCCAGCACGATATGCTCGGGGGCAAACCCGTCGGCCACCAGCTGATCGAGCAATGCGGCAATCTGGTCGGCTGATTCACGGACATGGGACTCCACGGCCCGCTCGGCGGGATCCTCGAAGCTCCTGATGTCGTACCAGCCGCGCATCTTGTAGCCCATGTTGATGGTGATGGGGCGCTCGGGGGCATCCGGCAGCAGGTGACGCACCGGTAGCTCGGCGGGCAGGTCCAGCGCGTCCACCAGCGGGGCGAGACCGGCGCCGGAATCACCCAGCCCGTGCAGCCAGATCACCGCGTGACGGGCGCCCTGCGGGTGCAGGTCAATCATGGGAACACCACATCTTCGCCCGCCTGGGCGGTGCAGGATTGGCTCAGCAGTGCCTTGAGCTCGTGGCCGAAGCGGTTGTCGATCCAGGTGTCACCCTGCAGTTCGAAGTGGAAGCCGTTCTCGCGGGTGGCGACCCAAATCTGATGCAGTGGCTCCTGCTTGTTGATGATGACCTTGGTCTTGTTCTCGAAAGAGAGGGTCAATACGCCGCCGCTGCGTTCGCAGTCGATATCCGGATACCCCTCGTCGAGGGTGTCTTCCACATATTGGAAAAAGGCGTCGGTCAGGGCGTGATACTCGTGATCCTTCATCGGTTTATCCTGTTGCTTTTAACAATGTGAGTGCGATTATAGAGGGCCAAAAATTTTTTCGCAGCGAACCATTATGATCACCCAGTTCACCAAGTGTCTGCTTGCCACTCTTCTGTCCCTCGGGTTGGCCGCGTGCGGTCTGAAGGGGCCGCTCTATATGCCGCCCCCCGAGCAGCCACAGAGCCAGAGTACACCGCAAGCAGCACCGCCTGCGACCTCCGAGGCTGCCACCGAGGCCGCGCCGCACTAATGCCGCACCCATTCTAGGAAGGAACCGCCCCCTTGGATCACTTTAACTACGACGCCGACGGCCAGCTTCAGGCCGAGCAAACCTCGCTGCAACAGCTTGCCGAGCAGTACGGTACCCCGCTTTACGTCTACTCCCGTGCGACCCTCGAGCGCCACTGGCACGCCTTCGACAAGGCCGCTGGCGATATTCCCCATCTGATCTGCTATGCGGTGAAGGCCAACTCGAACCTGGCGCTGCTCAACCTGCTGGCCCGACTGGGCTCGGGGTTTGACATCGTCTCCGGTGGCGAGCTGTCGCGGGTACTGGCGGCGGGCGGTGATCCGGCCAAGGTGGTCTTCTCCGGCGTTGCCAAGAGCGAGGCCGAGATGCGCTTGGCGCTGGATAAAGAGATCCTCTGCTTCAATCTGGAGTCGGAAGCCGAGCTGGAGCGCCTCAATCGGGTGGCGGGCAGCATGGGCAAGAAAGCTCGTGTCTCGGTGCGGGTCAATCCGGATATCGATGCCGGTACTCACCCCTATATCTCCACTGGCCTCAAGCAGAACAAGTTCGGCATTCCCATCGAGCTGGCGCCTGCCATCTATCGCAAGGCGGCCGCGATGGCGAACATCGAGATCGTCGGGGTCGATTGCCATATCGGCTCGCAACTCACTGAATTGAATCCCTTTATGGAAGCGGCTGACAAGCTGCTGCGGCTGATCGACGGTCTGGCTGCAGAAGGCATTCATATCCACCATCTGGACGTGGGGGGCGGCCTTGGGGTCAACTATGGTTCCGAGCAGCCACCCCATCCGACCGAGTATGCCGAAGCGCTGAAGCAGAAGCTGGCAGGCCGGGATCTGACCCTGCTGTTCGAGCCGGGCCGTGCCATCGTCGCCAATGCCGGCGTGTTGCTGACCCGGGTCGAGTACCTGAAGCCGGGCGAGACCCGCAACTTCGCGCTGATCGATGCTGGCATGAACGACATGCTGCGCCCTTCGCTCTACGGCGCCTGGATGAACATCATCGAGGTGGATAGCCGTGCCGGTCATGCTCCCGCGCTCTATGACGTGGTGGGCCCGGTGTGCGAGACCGGTGACTTCCTCGGCAAGGAGCGCACCCTGGCGATTGCCGAGGGGTCGCTGCTGGCGGTGCGTTCGGCTGGTGCCTACGGCTTTACCATGTCATCCAACTACAATACTCGTCCCCGTGCCGCCGAAGTGCTGGTGGATGGTGCCGAGGCGCACCTGATCCGCGAGCGTGAGCAGTTGGCCGATCTCTGGCGCGGTGAGCACCTGCTGCCCTGATGCAGTAGATAGAGATGACAGAATTTTACAGCCCTGACAGCACAGGAGTGCGCGATGTGGACAGATTGTTCCAGGATGCATGGGGCTGTGGCCAATGACTTCATAGTGGTTGATGGTGAGTATTTACAGCCCTAACAGCACAGGAATGCACGATGTTGATAGATTGTTCCAGGATGCATGGGGCTGTGGACAACGACTTCATAGTGGTTGACGGTGAGTTTTTACAGCCCTAACAGCACAGGAATGCACGATGTTGATAGATTTTTCCAAGATGCATGGCTTGGGCAACGACTTCATGGTGGTGGATGGCGTCACCCAGAAGGTATTTTTCAGCAATGACGTCATCAAGAAGCTGGCAGATCGCCACTTCGGGATCGGCTTTGACCAGCTGCTGCTGGTGGAGCCGCCCTATGACCCTGAACTCGACTTTCACTATCGCATTTTCAATGCCGATGGCAGCGAGGTGGAGCAGTGCGGCAACGGCGCCCGCTGTTTTGCCCGTTTCGTGCGCCTCAAGGGGCTGATCAACCGGGATCGCATCGCGGTCAGTACCGCCCGGGGTCGCATCGTGTTGCAGCTGGAGGGGGAGAATCAGGTCACAGTCAACATGGGTGTTCCCCAGTTTGAGCCGGGCAAGATCCCGTTCCGGGCTCAGAAGGCAGAGAAAACCTATCTGCTGCGGGCGCAGGAGCATACCGTGATGTGTGGCGTGGTCTCCATGGGCAATCCCCACTGCGTCATCGAGGTGCCTTCGGTCGCCGATGCGCCGGTCGAGACGCTCGGTGCCATCATGGAGCGCCACGAGCGTTTTCCCGAGCGGGTCAACGTCGGTTTCATGGAGATGGTCAATGCCACCGAGATCAAACTGCGTGTATTCGAGCGGGGCTGTGGCGAGACCCTGGCATGCGGCACCGGTGCCTGTGCGGCGGCGGTGATTGGCATCAGTCAGGGCAAGCTCAAGGAGCGGGTCACCGTCAGTCTGCCGGGCGGCAAGCTGACCATCGCCTGGAAGGGGCCGGGCCAGCCGGTCTATATGACAGGCCCCGCCGAGCATGTGTTTGACGGCCAGATAGAGGTTTAGCCGATAAAGGTTCAGGTACGGGGGGCGTTGGCCCCCTTTGCCCATGATGTCGGGGCAGCGAGCCCCATTTCTCTGATGGATCAACCAATTTATGAGCGAACTCAAACGGCAGGAGCAATCGGTGGATGAAGCCACTGTGCTGGAGTACCTGGCCCGTTATCCCGAGTTTTTCCAACGCCATGCCGCCGTGCTGGACCGGATCCGCATTCCCCATGAACGCAAAGGGTCGGTCTCGCTGGTCGAGCGCCAGCTGGAGCGTCAGCGCGAGCGGATCGAACAGCTGGAGCAGGAGATCACCGAATTGATGGGGATCGCCAGCGAGAACGAGCGGATCTTCCGGGTCTATGCCGATCTCTACGGCGAGCTGTACGGTTGCCAGACCCTGTTCGAGGTGAGTGCCGTGATGGGCAAGGCCTTTGTCCAGCGGCTGCGCCTGACTGGGTTGCGACTCTGGCTCAACCCCAAGAAGTTTGCCCTGAGCGGGCCCGAGCAGCGCTTTCTGGCACAGGGCAAGCAGCTCGAATCCCTGCTGGGTCAGCGTCTACCGGGGCAGGATTACTACTTTGGCCGCCTGAGCCAGAGCGAGAAGCAGGCACTGTTTGGCCACGATGTGCTGGTCAACTCGGTGGCCCTGATGCGGCTCGGCGATCTCGGTTTGCTGGCCTTCGCCAGCTCGGATCCCGGCCACTTTACTCCCCACAACGACACCCTGCTGCTGGGCCAACTGGGGCGCCTGCTGCAACTGCGTCTGCCCGAGTTGACTCATGGCTAGAACACCGGCCAGGGTGCCCGCCAACGCTCCCGTCGTCGCACCGCCACTGCCTGCGGCACTGGCTGACGAGCTGGCGACCTTTATCGAATACCTGAGGGTCGAGCGTCAGCTCAGCCCTCATACCCGCAATAACTATCAAGCCCATCTGGAGGCGATGACAGCCGAGCTGGTAGCCCTGGGGCTCACTGACTGGGGTCGGCTCGAGGCGAGTCAGGTGCGCACTCTGGTGACCCGGATGCACAAGGCGGGCCTTGCTCCTCGTTCCCTTTCCACCAAGGTCTCGGCCCTGCGCAGCTTTTGCGACTGGCAGGTGCGGCAGGGGCGACTGACCGCCAATCCGGCCCGTGGCATCGTCACCCCCAAACAGGGGAGGCCGCTGCCGAAAAACCTCGATGTGGACGAGATGCACCAGCTGCTCAACATCACCGACGAGCAGGATCCGCTGGCGGTGCGGGATCGCGCCATCATGGAGCTGATGTACTCTTCAGGGCTGCGTCTGGCCGAGCTGGTGGGGATCAATCTGGTGGATCTGAAGCTCGACGACCGCCAGCTCAAGGTGACCGGCAAGGGCGCGCGGGAGCGGGTGCTGCCCATCGGCCGGATGGCGGTCGAGTGGCTGCAGAAGTGGCTCAAGGTGCGCCCGCTGCTGGCCGGGGACGAGAGCGAGGCGCTGTTTGTCTCCAGCCGCAAGCAGCGGCTGTCGGCCCGCTCGGTGCAGGCCCGCCTTGATGGCTGGGGCAACAAGCAGGCGCTCAACGCCCACGTCCATCCCCACAAGCTGCGCCACAGCTTCGCCACCCATATGCTGGAGTCCTCCGGCGATCTGCGGGCGGTGCAGGAGCTGCTGGGACATGCCGACCTCTCTACCACCCAGATCTATACCCACCTCGACTTCCAGCATCTGGCCAAGGTTTACGACAGTGCCCACCCCAGGGCCAAGCGTGACCCGGATGCGCAGGACGATGAATAGCGGGCCCTGAGCCCCGTTGCAGAGGAGAGTCCATGCACTTCTATCGCCGCTGGCAGCCGGTTGCTGCCATCTCGTTTGACCTCGATGACACCCTCTATGACAACGGCCCCGCCATCGTGCGCGCCGAGCAGTGGATGCTGAGCCATCTGCGCAGCGAATATCTGGCCACCGCCATGCTCGACAAGCCGCGCTGGCTGGAGTTAAAACGCGCCGTGTTGCTGGCCTGGCCCGAGCTGCGCCACGATGTCAGCCTGGCGCGTCAGCAGACCATCCGTACCGCCATGGTCGAGGGGGGGATGGCCGACCAGCAGGCCAGCCGCGAGGCGGAGCAGGTCTTTGCCGCGTTTCTGGCAGAGCGCTCGAAGATCGAGGTGAGCGAGTCCACTCATCAGCTGCTGGCCAGACTGGCCGAACGCTATCCGCTGGTGGTCATCACCAACGGCAATCTGGATCTGGCGCAGGCAGGGCTGGATTGCTACTTCACGCTGGTCTGCAAGGCGGGGGCGGGCGCCAGAATGAAACCGGCGCCGGATATGTTTGAGCAGACCCGCAGCGCCCTCAAGCTGCCAGCGGAGCGGATCCTCCATGTGGGGGATCATCCCGAGACCGATGTGCTGGGGGCCCGTTTGCACGGTTTTCGCGCCGCCTGGCTCAACGAACGGCAGCAACCGTGGCAACAGCTGCAACTGTTGCCGGACGTGGAGCTGACGGCACTGGAGGAGCTGGCCGAGCTGCTGCTCTGATGGCGCTGGCGGGTTGCCCGGCTCAGACGGTAATGGCTGTCAGCGAATAGCGATATATGGCAAGGGGTTACGCCCGCTATTTGCGACAAACCAACCCGAGCAGGGTGTAGCGATCGCGCTGGTTGACGCGGCAGTAGCTGATACCAGCGGGCAGCGCCTGCTGCAGGGTGATGGCGCTGTTGCGATAGTGGCAAACCAGATAGAGGGGGCGCAGGCTGCTATCGAGCTGGCTCCAGTAGTGGATCTCGTCGCTGTCGCCATTATCCGGTTTGAGCTGGGCCAGCTCGGCAGGATCTCCGTCGAACAGGGCCAGATTATCGAGCCGGTGGCTGAGGGTTTCGTCCGGTTTGCCATCGTCATTGCGAGTGAACGCCTGCCAGCCCTGCTGCGGAGTCAGCAGCTGCTGGCGAGTCTCGATGGTGGCGGGACAATCAAATTGCAGGCTGGCGGCAAGGGCCAGGGTGGTCAGTAACATGGCTGCGGTTCTCTCTTCACGTCCTCAATATCGTGCCATGCTACGTCATCTTCCGCCGAACAGCTTCATCAGCTTATCAAGCAGATCAAGCTGTTGTGGTGGCTGTTTCATGGCTTCCGCTTCCCGCTCCAGCAGCGCCTGCTGCTCCTGCTGGCGGTCGCTCAGCACCTGATAGAGGGGCTCGACCAGCGCCTCACGCTGCATCACCAGCTCCTGAAACATTGCCTGATTGATGCGATAGGTTTCGACGGTGGCCACCGCCCGTACCGTGAAGGAGCTGGGCTCGCCGGTGAGTAGGCTCAGTTCGCCAAAAAAGTCTCCCGCGTTGAGCGTACCAAGCTTCAGCTCTCGCCCTTCGACATTGACCACCATCTCGGCTTCCCCTTTGACCAGCACGAACAGCCAGCTGGAGACATCCCCCTGCTCCAGCATGATGTCGCCGCTGACGAAGGGGGCGAACTTCACCTGATCGGCCAGCTGGAGCAGCTCGTTCTCCTGCAACATGGCAAACAGCGGCAGCTTGCGCAGCGTATCGGTTCGTTCGGCGGTGTGGCGCTTGTGGCGGGCATCCAGATGCTGCTTCTCCTTGGCCATAAAGACGTTGAAGATCGGCGGGGTGAGGCGGCGATCGTTGCGACGCAGGGCGGCATCGATCAGGCTGCGCACCATGGAGTCGGTCGGATCGTCGCGAGCCAGGTCAGTGAGCCAGTAGCGCACTGCATAGCGGGCAATCCCTCCTTCGACGTTCATCAGCAGGCAGTCCGGTTGCGGATGCTTGGCGACACAGGGGAGCTTGGTCTCCCGCAGGGATTTCTCGATCAGCGCGATGATCTGGGTCGGCAGGGTATCCAGGGTCAGATCGAACCAGACCCAGCGCCGCCACTGCAAGGGTTCGCCACGGCGGCGCCCGAGCACGGTGAAGCGCTGTTTGAGCAGGTGGCTGTTGGGGATGACGACAGTCTCCCAGTTGCGGGTCTCGATGGTGGTAGCACGCCAGTTGATCTCCACCACCCGGCCCTGGGTGGTGTCGACTTGCAGCCAGTCACCGATGGCGATGGAGTTGTCGAGCTGAATGGAGACCCCGGCCAGCAGGTTGCCAAGGGTGTCCTGCATGGCGAAGGCGATGACCGCGGTGATGACCGCCGAGGTGGTGACTATCTCCCCGAGCGCCATGCCGGAGGCGTAGAGGCGAAACAGACCCCAGCCGATATAGCCGATGGTGATGACGATATCGGCGATGATCCGCGGGATCCGCACATGGCAGAGGGGGAGCAGAAACTCGAACAGCAGGATCCCCCATATCTTGACCAGTATCAGGCCGGCCAAGAGGGTGGAGATCTCGATCAGCAATTGATGGGGCAGCGGCAGTTTGAACCAGCCCCCTTCCAGCTGGATCAGCAGGATCACCACCGCGCTAATCATCACGAAACTGAGCTCGGAGAGCAGCTCCCGTCGCTGTCCCGGACGGCGCCAGAAGTGGATCAGCATCAGGGAGAGGGTGAGCAGGGTCCAGAACGGGTGTTCGCCAATCCAGATCAGCGTCGGTAGCGCGGTGAGGTTTTCGCCAGCCATAGCAGCACCTTATTGTGGTTTTATTTCCAGCATAGCTGTTGCGGCGCGGGGAAATGGTGCGTTGGGGCGGCAATTTATTTATCCTGTGCAGAACCGGGCAAAGGAGTGCGATTGAGTGAAATTTTCAAAGAAAATCATCTGTTTGATGGCCCTGTTGCCATTGGCTGGCTGCGACCTGCTGGCCGAGAAGTATCGGGTCGAATTCCGGGATGGCTCCTGGCGTGAAATAGCCATTACCCCCTTCTCCAGCGAGGCGCGCTGGCGTGAGGGGTGTGCCACCGGCGAGGTGCTGAGCGACATGAAGGTGCCCATCAAGCGGGGTGACACTGTCAATGGCCGCGAGCAGTTGCTGATCGGTGGCGAGAAGTTCGAGCTGGATGACAACAACCTCTACCGCAGCAACGGCATGGTGTTTGGCCATTCGCCTGACCATATCCAGCGCGGGCTCAAGGGGATGGATATCTGCCGCACCTTGCGCCCCGAGCGGGGCGGACTGCCCAAGCTCAAGGCGCGCGGGTTTGGCGACTGAATCGATGAGGGGTTAACTCGCTGCCATCAATGCACAGCGCTGGCGGCAGGCATCGCCAAAGGCTTGAAAGATCTTGATGGAGTGGGGATTTTCATTGGCTTTCCACTCCGGATGCCACTGCACTGCCAGCAAAAAGGGTGACAGTGCGGGAGCATGAAGTGCCTCGATCAGCCCATCTTCGGCGTGGGCCAACGGCTCCAGACCCTTCCCCAACCGGTTGATGCCCTGTCCATGCAGGGAGTTGACCGGAATCTGTTCTTCCCCCATCAGTTCGGCAAACCAGCTGCCCGGCAGCAGTTTGATCTGATGGCTTGGCCCATACTGCTCGTCGACCGGATCGTCGGCATCCTCCCGGTGATCGTCATAACCCGGCTCGCTGTAGACCTTCTGATGGATGTCTCCCCCCAGCGCCACGTTGATCTCCTGCATGCCGCGGCAGATCCCGAGGAGCGGCAAGCCACGGGCGAGCGCCCCCTTGATGAGGGGCAGATCGAACAGATCGCGATCCCTGTCCTGCTGTTTCTCCGGCGTGAGGTTCTCTTGGCCGTAGAGGGCCGGATCGATATTGGAGCCGGCGCCGCTCAGATAGACCCCATCGGCGAGATCCAGATACTGCTCCAGATCGGCGGTGCCGCAGCAGGTGGGTACCAGCAGCGGGACGCAGCCGCTTATCTCCACCAGCGGCATGATGTATTTGTGGGTCATCACCTGATAGGCGTGGCCGTTGCGGGGCTGGGCGCCCATGGTCATCAGCACGACAGGTTTACGGGTGGCGGGAGGCTGGGGATTTGGCATAGGGCACCTTGATTATCCTTGGCGTTGAAGTCTCATCCTGCGCCTTGGGCAGGCCCTTGCAAACCGGTAGGGCAAGGGCATGCCTCAAGGCATGGTCATGGGATCCCGCGTCGGGCCGGGTGACAGAATCGTTGGTCAGCCTGGGCAGCGACGGCATGGATCCTCTCTTCAGTCTGCCAAGGCCGTTCAATATGTCAAACAAAATGATGCAAAGTTGTTAACGGCTTTATTTTGGTCTGCTCTGAAGGGGCGATTTAACGGGGCTGTTGAGATGGGCCGTTATGGCTGGGGTAGCAAAATGGTGGATATATTAAACGCGCAGGGATGGCGGGGGGATGTGGAGAGGAAAAGGCATCAATAGAAGCACGCCTCCCCGAGGGGAGGCGTGCTTCGGGGATCACAGCAGGTCTTCGATCTCGCCGCGCAGATACTGGTACATCTCGCGGTAGGCGACCGGCGGCTTGTTCAGCTCCCGCTCCTTGTTGGCGGAGCGGATCAGCTGGCGCAGCTTCTGGCGATCCAGCTCGTGGAACTGGGACATCAGCTCGTTGAGGGCGCTGTCACCTTCGGTGATCAGGCGCTCGCGCCACTGCTCCAGCCGATGCAGGCGTGCATTCACGGTGGAGTGACGGTTCTTGATGATGGAGAGTGCTTCGGCAATCGGCTCGATATCGCGGCTGCGCATCAGGCGGCCGATGAACTGCAGATGGCGACGGAAGGACTCATCCTTCTTCGGCTTGAGTTTGCGACCCAGCTCGACAGCTTCTGCAAGCTCTTCATCCAACGGGATTTTTTCCAGCTCGCTGTGGCTGAGGGAGACGATCTCTTCCCCCATTTTCTGCAATGCTTCGGCATCGCGCTTGAGCTGGCTCTTGCTGGGGCCCCAGTCTTCGAACTCGTTGTCGTCTTGATATTGACTCATCGGTCTCTTGATTCCTGTCATTCACGTTTGCCGGATATGTTACCAGCTTCTCCCGCTGGGCGCAGGGGTCTGATATGCTTACCCCCCTTTCCTTCTTTCATACAGATGTGAGTTATGGATCAGCAAGACCAAATCCGCCAGGATCAAGCCCATCTCGAGGCCGTGGTTGCCGAAGCCCTGGAGATAGCCAAAGGACTGGGCGCCTCGCTGGCCGAAGTCTCCATCAGCAAGCAGACCGGGTTGTCGGTGAACACCCGGGGTTGTGAACTGGAAAGCATTGAATTCAATAAGGATGGCGCCCTCGGTATCGCCGTCTATCGCGATGGTTGCAAGGGATCCTCCTCGACCACCGATCTGAGCAAACCCGCCATTCGTGCCGCTGTTGAAGCGGCCATCGAGATTGCCCGCCACACCTCGGCCGATGATTGCGCCGGTCTGGCGGACGCCGAGCTGCTGGCCTGGGATGCCCCCGATCTGCAACTGTGTCACCAAATCGAACTGGATCCCCAGCGCGGCATCGAACTGGCCATCGAGTGCGAACGACTCGCTCTGGGTCGCGATGCCCGCATCAAGCACTCCGACGGTGCCGGTTTCTCCAGCCATCTCGGCATCAAGGTCTATGGCAACAGCCACGGCTTCGTCAAAGGCTACGCGGCGTCGCGCAACTCACTGAGCTGCGTGCTGATCGGCGAGCAGGATGGCGATATGCAGCGTGATTACGGCTACTCCTCCAGCCGTACCCTCGACGGGCTCTGGAGCCCGCAGCGCATTGCCGACGAAGCCGTTGAGCGTACCGTCTCCCGCCTCGGCGCCCGCAAGATCTCTACCCGTCATGCGCCTGTGCTGTTCCACCCTGACACAGCCTCCGGTCTGTGGGGCCATCTGGTGATGGCCATCAGCGGTGGCAACCTCTATCGCAAGTCGAGCTTCCTGCTCGACAAATTGGGCAAGCAGATCCTGCCCGAGTGGCTCACCATTCAGGAGTTCCCCCACCTGTTGGGCGGGCTCGCCAGTACCCCGTTCGATGGGGAAGGGGTGCGTACCCGCGACATGGATATCATCCGTAACGGTGAGCTGATGAGCTGGCTGCTTACCTCTTACTCTGCGCGCAAGCTGGGGCTGACCACTACGGGTCACGCCGGTGGCATCCACAACTGGCAGGTCTCCAATACCGGCCAGGATTTTCAAGGCATGCTGCAAGAGATGGGCTCCGGTCTGCTGGTGACCGAGCTGATGGGGCAGGGGGTCAATATCGTCAATGGTGACTACTCCCGCGGTGCTGCCGGTTTCTGGGTCGAGAATGGCGAGATAGCCTATCCGGTCGAAGAGATCACCATCGCCGGCAATCTGGCCGAGATGTTCAGCCATATCGTGGCGGTAGGTCGTGACGAGGATGAGCGCTCCAGTCTCAAGACCGGCTCGGTGCTGGTAGAGAATATGAAGCTGGCGGGCCACTGATCCCGGTTTCAACAGAACCGAAACCATAAAAAAGGCCCCCTCGCCAACGCGAGGGGGCCTTTTTATCGGCTAGCGATCAGTGGGCTATCAGCCCTTGATACGCTCGATGCGGCCACCCAGACCTTGCAGCTTCTGCTCGATGTCTTCGTAGCCACGGTCGATGTGATAGATACGGTCGACGATGGTGGAGCCTTCGGCCACGAAGCCGGCCAGTACCAGACTGGCGGAGGCGCGCAGATCGGTCGCCATCACCTGGGCACCCTTGAGTTGCTCGGTGTCACGGCAGATGGCTACGTTGCCCTGC
Source organism: Aeromonas sp. 82P (assembly GCF_051919365.1). NCBI lineage: Bacteria > Pseudomonadati > Pseudomonadota > Gammaproteobacteria > Aeromonadales > Aeromonadaceae > Aeromonas > Aeromonas sp. 82P. Next base: position 4,492,316 of record NZ_JBQBEV010000001.1, on the reverse strand, counting down.
AGTTCGATGTCTGCGCCCATCCGTACCAGTTCGGGAACGTGCATGAAGCGGTTCTCGAAGATGGTCTCGGTGACCATGCCGGTGCCTTTGGCAACGGCGTTCAGCACGGTGAACTGTGCCTGCATGTCGGTCGGGAAGGCCGGGTAGGGGGCAGTCTTGATGGTGACCGGCTTGAGGGTGCGGCCAGTCATGTCGAGGGTGATCCAGTCTTCACCCTTCTCAATCAGGGCGCCAGCCTCTTCCAGCTTGACCAGTACCGCTTCCAGCAGAGTCGGGTCTGTCTTGCGGCAGGTAATCTTGCCGCCGGTGACCGCTGCGCCCACCAGGAAGGTACCGGTTTCGATGCGGTCAGGCTGCACGCTGTAGTTGCCGCCGTGCAGACGCTCGACACCGTCGATGGTCAGGGTATCGGTGCCCGCCCCCTGGATCTTGGCACCCAGGGTATTGAGGAAGTTGGCCAGATCGACCACTTCCGGCTCGCGCGCGGCGTTTTCGATCACGGTGCGGCCATCAGCCAGGGTCGCAGCCATCATCAGGTTTTCGGTACCGGTCACGGAGACCATATCCATCAGGATGTGGGCGCCTTTCAGGCGGCCATCGACACGGGCCTTGATGTAACCATCTTCGATGGTGATCTTGGCACCCATCAGCTCCAGGCCGTGGACGTGCAGGTTGACCGGACGGGCACCGATGGCGCAGCCGCCGGGCAGGGAGACGTCAGCGGCGCCGAAACGGGCGGCCAGCGGGCCCAGCGCCAGAATGGAGGCGCGCATGGTCTTCACCAGCTCGTAGGGAGCGACATGGTTGTTCACCGCACCGGTCAGCACGGTGACGTTGCCGTTGACCTTGGTGGTCGCGCCCAGCATCTCCAGCAGCTTGATGGTGGTGCCCACATCTTTCAGGCGCGGCACGTTGGAGAGGTGTACCTCTTCATCACAGAGCAGGGTCGCGAACAGGATCGGCAGCGCGGCGTTTTTGGCGCCGGAGATGGTCACTTCGCCGTTGAGAGTACAACGACCATCGATTTTGAATTTGTCCATTTTTACTTCGTTACCAAATCAGGAGGGCAATAGGAATTTACGTTCGCGTTTCCACTCGGCGTCGGTGAACGCCTTGATGGAGAGGGCGTGAATGGCGTTGCTGGCGATCTTGTCCATCAGCGGGGCATAGATGGCCTGCTGCTTCTTGACCCGGCTCATGCCGTCAAACATGTCACCGACGGCGATCACTTGGTAGTGACTACCGTCCCCTTTGACATGGACTTCGGACAATGGCAGAGCCTCAAGGAGTATCGCTTCAATTTCAGAGACTTGCATTATGCGTCCTCAGTTGTGAGCGGGGTTGACTGAAACAGCCCGGCCACCCCGTAGAGGTTGGCCAGGGTATAGAAATCACTGGAGGCGCCCACCAGTTGCGGTGTGGCGCCTCGCGCTAATACGGCTTTGGCCCATTTGACCAGCAGGGCCAGTCCGGCAGAGTCGAGGGTGGTGACGCCGCCGAGCTCAAGCTGGTCGTCCTGCCACCATTCGGCGCGGCGTTGCCACAGGTCATTGACCTGTGGCGCCTGCAGCTCACCGCTGAGGGTCATGGTTTGAGTACCAGCGGCTTGGCGTTGTGTTCGCGCAACTGGGCGATCACCGCATCGATGCCGTTCTGGCGGATCAAACCGCCGAGCTCGCTCTGCTTGGCGGAGAGCAGGCTGATCCCCTCTGCCACCATGTCGAAGGCTTTCCACTCGCCGGTCTTGTTGTTCTTGCGCAGCTTGAACTCGAGGAAGATGTCCGGCTTGCCGGCCTCTTTCACGCTGACGTTGACGGCGGTGATGTTGCCGCTGGGAGCTTTGCCCGGCTCGACCTTGACGGTCTGCTTGTCAAAATGGGCCAGCGCATCGGCGTAGGAGCTCACCATGTACTCGGTGAACACCTCGACGAAGGCATTGCGCTGCGCTTCGGTGGTCTCTTTAATCTGGTTGCCAAGCACCTTGTAGGCGGCGAAGCGGTTGTCCACATAGGGCAGCAGCTCTTCGCGGATGATCACCCGCAGGTGATCCGGATTGCTCTTCACCTGGGCCTGATCGGCTTTCAGGCGGGCAAAGGTCTGCTTGGCAGCCTGATCCACCAGCGCATTGGGGTCGGTGGCATCGACTGCGGCCTGGGCAGACAGGGAAAAGAGCATGCTGGTCATCAGACCCAGCAGCAGGGCGATCTTCTTGAACATGGTTACTCCTTCTTGCTGTCTGATTTGCTGTCGGAGGATTGGCTGTAGAGGAACTTGCCAATCAGATCTTCCAGCACGATGGCGGATTTGGTGTCTTCAATCAGGTCGCCATCCTTGAGCATCTCGGTGCCCATCTCCTCATCGCTGAAGCCGGGGGCCAGACCGATGTACTGCTCGCCGAGCAGACCGGAGGTGAGGATGGAGAGGGAGCTGGTATCGGCGAACTCGCCAGCGCTCTTTTGCATCATCAGGGTCACTTCGGGCACCTGGGTTTTCGGGTCCAGTACGATGTCGCTGACCCGACCGACCACAACGCCGCCGACCTTGACCGGCGAACGGACTTTCAGGCCGCCGATATTATCGAAATGCGCGCGCAGGGTATAGGTTTCTCCTTCCGGTTTGAAGCTCAAACCGGCCACTTGCAGGGCCAGTGCCAGAATGGCACCGATGCCAGCCAGCATGAAGGTGCCGACCAGGAATTCTACTTTGCTGAACTTCATCTTTACCTTATCCAAACATGACTGCAGTGAGTATAAAATCCAGGCCGAGCACGGCGAGGGATGAGTGGACCACGGTACGGGTCGTGGCCTGACTGATCCCGGCCGAGGTCGGCTTGGCATCATAGCCGTTAAAGAGCGCAATCCAGGTGACCACCAGGGCGAAAATCAGGCTCTTGATGGCGCCCTGCATGATGTCTTCATGCCAGTCGACGGAGGCCTGCATGGCAGACCAGAAGCCCCCTTCGTCCACGCCGAGCCAGTCCACACCGACCAGTTTGCCGCCGAAGATGCCGATCAGGCTGAACATAAAGGCCAGCAGCGGCATGCTGATGACGCCAGCCCAGAAGCGGGGGGCAACCACCCGGCGCAGCGGGTCGACCGCCATCATCTCGAGGCTTGAAAGCTGCTCGGTGGCCTTCATCAGGCCAATTTCAGCGGTCAGGGCCGAACCGGCACGGCCGGCAAACAGCAGCGCCGTGACCACAGGCCCCAGCTCCCGCAGCAGGGAGAGGGAGACCAGCGGTCCCAGACTCTGCTCGGCGCCGAAATCCTTCAATACGTTGTAACCCTGCAGCGAGAGCACCATGCCGATGAACAGGCCGGAGACCAGAATGATAGCCACCGACTGTACGCCCACCACATACAACTGCTGGACAAGCAGCGGGAAGTGCTTGCGCGGCTCGGGTTTGCCCGCCAGCGCATGGAACAACATGATGGTGGCGCGACCGACGGAGCTGATAAACCGCACTCCGACCCGCCCCAGCTTGCTTATTTGACTTATCAACATCAGAGATCCTGTAGCAGATCGCCTGCCGGAAAATGAAACGGAACAGGACCATCGGGCAATCCTTTGAGGAACTGCTCGACTTCGGGATTGTGCTCCTCGCGCAGTTGATCCGGCGTACCGTGCGCCACCACCTTGCGATTGGCAATGATGTAGGCGTAATCGGCGATGCTCAGCACCTCTTTCACATCGTGGGTGACGATGACGGAGGTGATACCGAGGGCATCGTTCAGCTCCTTGATCAGCTTGACCAGCACCGCCATGGTGATGGGGTCCTGCCCGACAAACGGCTCGTCATACATGATGAGGTCGGGGTCAAGGGCGATGGCCCGAGCCAGCGCCGCCCGGCGCGCCATGCCGCCGGAGAGCTCGGAGGGCATCAGTTTCGCTGCGCCGCGCAAGCCCACCGCCTGCAGCTTCATCATGACGATGGTGTGGATCAGCTCCTCCGGCAGGCCGGAGTGCTCCCGTAGCGGGAAGGCCACGTTGTCGTAGACCGTCATGCCGGTAAACAGGGCGCCGCTCTGGAACAGCATGCTCATCCGCTTGCGCACTTCATAGAGGCGCGAACGGGAGAGGGTGGGGATATCTTCCCCGTCAAACAGAATGTGACCGGACTCCGGCTTGAGCTGGCCACCGATCAGCCGCAGCAGGGTGGTTTTACCGATGCCGCTCGGGCCCATGACGGCGGTTACCTTGCCACGAGGAATGGTCAGGTTGATCCCGTCATACAACAGCCGATCTCCGTGACTGAAGGTCAGGTCGGAGATGGTGATCAGGTCATTGTTCAAACAATTGTCCATCCGGTGTAAATGAGGTGCGAATTTTATGGGGTAGTCTAGGTCTAAGCAACAGCAAGGAACAACTATTGAACAGGCTGCAAGCCCATTTGCACGACAGTTTTCTGTAACAAAGTGCGTCATTGAGAGCGGGACTTGCCATCCGATTCGCTTATCCGGGCAGACTTTTTTATAATCCCGCAGCTAATTTCGGCCCGGAGCTGTGTCTTTATGTCTGTAAAGCCTGAGAAAGTGTCTGAACTGTTCGATTTTCGTCGCAGTGCCCGCGCGGTGCTGGACACAGAAAAGCAAGCCATTGATGGACTCTATCAGTATCTGAATGACGCCTTCGACAAGGCGTGCGAAATGGTGCTGCGCTGCGGTGGCAAGATAGTGGTCACCGGCATGGGTAAATCGGGCCATATCGGCAGCAAGATCGCCGCCACCCTCGCCAGCACCGGCACACCGGCCTTCTTCCTCCATCCGGGGGAAGCGAGTCACGGCGATCTGGGGATGATCTCCAGCGGCGACCTTATCATCGCCATCTCCAACTCCGGCGAGAGCGACGAAATCCTGGCCCTGCTGCCTGTACTCAAGCGCCGCGGCATACCGCTCATCTGCATGACCGGCAATCCTGCCTCCACCATGGCCAAAGAGGCCAACGTGCACCTGTGTATCAAGGTGGAGAAAGAGGCCTGCCCGCTGGGTTTGGCACCCACTTCCAGCACCACGGCAACCTTAGTCATGGGCGATGCCCTGGCGGTCGCCCTGCTGGAAGCACGCGGTTTTACCGCCGATGACTTCGCCCTCTCTCACCCGGGCGGTTCCCTTGGCAAGCGTCTGTTGCTGCGGGTTGGCGATCTGATGCACAGCGGCGAGCTGTTGCCCCGGGTGGGGATAGATGCCACCATCAGCCAGGCGCTGCTGGAAGTGAGCCGCAAGGGGCTCGGTATGACAGCTGTGGTCGATGGCAATGGCCTGCTGGCCGGGCTCTTTACCGATGGCGACCTGCGCCGCATTCTCGACCAGCAGATCGATATCCATCACACCCCCATCAGCCGTGTGATGACGGCCAACTGTGTTACCGTAGGTCCAGAGATGATGGCTGCGGAAGCCGTCAAGCTGATGGAAACGAGAAAAATCAACGGATTACTGGTCGTGGATGAAGAGCAACGCCCGCTCGGCGCCTTCAATATGCACGACCTGCTGAAAGCCGGAGTAATTTGATGCAAAACGTACCGACCCTCTATGGTCCGGTGACGCGCAGCCAGTTTGAGAAGGCGGCGCAAATCCGCCTGCTGGTGTGCGATGTGGACGGGGTGCTCTCCAACGGCCTCATCTACATGGGAAACAACGGCGAAGAGCTGAAAACCTTCTGCACTCGCGATGGTGCGGGCATGCGAGCGTTGCTCAATGCCGGGATCGAGATCGCCATTATCACCGGGCGCAACTCCCGTATCGTCAGCGATCGGATGAAAAGCCTGGGGGTGGCTCATGTGGTGCAGGGGGCTGATAAAAAGCTGCCTCACTTCGAAGCGCTGCTGGCCAAGCTGGGGCTGACTGCTGAGCAGGCCGCCTATATGGGCGATGACACCATCGATCTGCCGGTGATGGCCGCTTGCGGCCTGGGTATCGCGGTGGCCGATGCCCATCCGCTGGTGCTGAGCCGTGCCGATATGGTGACCCGGCTTGGCGGTGGCATGGGCGCGGTGCGCGAGGTGTGTGACCTCATTTTGCAGGCGCAGGGCCATGACGATTATCAGCCCGAGGCTTCGGTATGAGCAGACAGACCCTGTTGTTTGCCCTGCTGTTTCTGGTCGCGCTGGTTGCCTGGCAGTTGGGCAAGGTTGAGCTGGTGCCTGAGAGCGCCGTCAAAATCGAAAACTATCAGCCGGATTTTGTCGCCAAAGGTCTGGTGACCACCCGTTTTGATATCAATGGCAAGCGCACCGAGCGGCTGGAGTCGACCTACGCCGAGTATTATCAAATCCTCGAGCAGGCCACCTTCGACAAGCCGGTGGTCTACATGTATGACGATCAGGGTGCCGCCGAGTGGAAGGTGACCGCCGAAACCGGCGTGCTCAACACCGGCGACAACGTCATCCTGCGGGACAAGGTGCATCTGGATGGTCTGCTGCCCACCTCCTTTATCTCCACACTGGATACCCCCTATCTGGAGCTGGATCTGGTGACACAGGATGTGCGCAGCAACCGGGAAGTGAACATTCTGGGTCGGGATTTCCAGACCCAAGGGGTTGGCCTCAAGGGCCATCTGGACCGCAAATATTTTGAGTTACTGGATCAAGGCCATGCCATCTATTTCAATGAAAAACGCTAATTTGGCCCTCGCAGCCCTGTTGTTGTGTGGTGCGGTGGCCGCAAAAGAGTCCGACTTTGCCGAGAAGGTCTACGTCGATGCCGTCAAACAGGTGGCCGAGATGCAGGACAACCGCATCACCTTCGAAGAGGATGTGACCATCAATCAGGGCACCATCCGGATCAAGGCTGACAAGGTGGTAGTGACCCGTTCCGGCGAGAAAGGGGCCGAGGTGATGACTGCCTACGGCAAGCCCGCCACCTTCTTCCAGATCCTGGATAACGGCAAGCCGGTCAATGCCCACGGCAATACCATCCGCTACGAGCTGAAGAACCGTCTGGTGACCATCACCGGCAACGGTCAGCTCAAGCAGGAAGATAGCCAGGTCAATGGCGATCTGATCCGCTACGACATCGTCAAACAGAAGATGATTGCCGAGAGCAAGAGCCCGAGCCAGCGGGTCAAAACCGTGTTCCTGCCGGATCAGGTAGAGAATTTCGACAAGCCCGCCGACCAGAAGAAGCAGGGAAAATAAGCCATGGCAGTGTTGAAAGCAGTGGGCCTGCAGAAGAGCTACAAGCGCCGCATGGTGGTGAGTGACGTCAGCCTTGAAGTGGGCACCGGCCAGATTGTCGGCCTGCTAGGCCCCAACGGGGCGGGCAAGACCACCTCCTTCTACATGATCGTGGGGCTGGTGCAGCGCGATGCCGGTCTCATCACCATCGACGATCAGGACATCAGCCTGCAGCCCATGCATGTGCGGGCGCGCAATGGCATCGGTTACCTGCCGCAGGAGGCCTCCATCTTCCGTCGCCTGTCGGTGTTCGACAACCTGATGGGAGTGATGCAGACCCGCAAGGGGTTGAGCCGTGAGGAGCGTGAGGACAAGGTTCAGCAACTGCTGGAAGAGTTCAACATCACCCACATTCGCGACAACCTGGGGCAGAGCCTCTCCGGCGGTGAGCGCCGTCGGGTCGAGATCGCCCGTGCGCTGGCGGCCGAGCCGCGTTTTATTCTGCTGGATGAACCCTTTGCAGGGGTTGACCCGATTTCTGTGATAGACATCAAGAAGATCATTCAGCATCTGAAAGATAGAGGCCTTGGCGTCTTGATTACCGACCACAACGTCAGAGAGACTCTGGACGTATGTGAGAAGGCCTATATCGTCAGCCACGGCAAGATGATTGCCGAAGGTGCACCGGCTGACATCCTTGCCGATGAACAGGTCAAGCGCGTCTATTTGGGCGATCAATTCAGTCTATAGTAAGGGGGCATGCCTTCATTTCCTTTGACGAGTGCCTCGCTGAACATAAGGATATCCCGACGTAGATGAAGCCGACATTACAGTTGCGTCTCGGTCAGTCCCTGACCATGACGCCGCAATTACAACAAGCGATTCGTCTGCTCCAGCTCTCCACTCTGGAACTTCAGCAGGAAATTCAGCAAGCGCTCGAAAACAACCCTCTGCTGGAGCAGGAAGAGAGCGAGGCGCAAGAGACCAGTCCGGAAGCGCCGGTCGATGCCAGCCAGCTGGATTCCAGCGATGCCATGGCTCAGGAGCAGATGCCGGACGAGTTGCCGGTGGATACCACCTGGGACGAGGTTTACTCTGCCGGCACCGCCCAAAGCGCGGGCCCCATCCACGATGGGGAAGATAGCGTCTATCAGGGTGAAACTACCGAAAACCTGCAGGATTATCTGCTGTGGCAGATGCGGCTCACACCTTTCAGCGATGTGGATGCCGCCATCGCGCTTGCCATCATCGATGCCATCGACGAATCCGGTTATCTGACCGTTGCGCTGGAGGATATCCAGGCTGCCGTCACCAGCGATGACGTAGAGGTGGAACTCGATGAGGTCGAGGCGGTACTCAAGCGGGTGCAGCACTTCGATCCGGTCGGCATTGCTGCCCGTTCTGTGCAGGAGTGTTTGCTCATCCAGCTGGATCAGTATGACCCGCAGACCCCCTGGCTCAACGAGGCAAAAGAGGTGATCCTCGAGCACATGGAGCTGCTCGGCAACCGGGATTACCGCACCCTCGCCCGCAAGACAAAACTCAAGGAGAGCGACCTCAAGGAGGTGCTGGATCTGATCCAGCTGCTGGAGCCGCGCCCCGGCAATGGCATCATCCAGAGCGACTCCCAGTACGTGATCCCCGACGTCTCCGTGGTCAAGAAGGGCAGCAAGTGGGTGGTCGAGCTCAATCCCGACTCTGCCCCCCGCATCCGGGTCAACGAGACCTATGCCGCCATGGCCCGCAACGCCCGCAGCAGCACCGACACCCAGTTTATCCGCTCCCATTTGCAGGAAGCCAAGTGGTTCATCAAGAGCCTGGAAAGTCGCAATGACACCCTGCTGAAAGTGGCCAGTTGCATTGTCGAGCAGCAACAGGGCTTTTTCGAGTATGGTGAAGAGGCGATGAAGCCCATGGTGCTCAATGACATCGCCGAAGCGGTAGAGATGCATGAGTCGACCATCTCCCGGGTAACGACCCAGAAGTACATGCATACCCCCCGTGGTATCTTCGAATTGAAGTTTTTTTTCTCCAGCCATGTGAACACCGAAGGAGGAGGAGAGTGCTCATCGACCGCAATTCGCGCGCTCATCAAGAAGCTGGTCACGGCAGAGAATCCTGCCAAGCCGTTAAGTGATAGCAAGATCGCGGATTTGCTGGCCGAACAGGGTATTATGGTGGCGAGACGCACGATCGCTAAGTATCGCGAATCCTTGTTTATCCCACCTTCCAATCAGCGCAAACGCCTGGTTTAGGCAAACAAAAGGATGATGTTATGCAAATTAACCTGACCGGACACCATGTCGAGATCACCGAAGCTCTGCGTGATTATGTGAATAACAAATTTGCCAAACTCGAGCGTCACTTCGACCACATCAACAATGTTCATGTGGTGCTTAGCGTGGAAAAACTGAACCAGATAGCGGAAGCCAAATTGCACGTCAGCGGTGGCGAAGTGTTTGCCAACTCTGAACATGCCGATATGTATGCTGCGATAGACACCTTGCTCGACAAGCTGGACAGGCAGATCATCAAGCACAAAGATAAGTTAAATAAAAAATAACCATGCAACTTGAACACATACTGAGTCGGGACTGCACCAAGAGTGCAGTCCCTTGTACCAGCAAGAAACGCGCCCTCGAAATCATCAGCGAGCTGGCCGCCGAACGCCTTGGCACCTCCCGTCAGGCGCTGTTTGAATGCTTGCTGGCCCGCGAAAAAATGGGTAGTACCGGGATCGGTGCCGGTATTGCGATCCCCCACGGTCGCATTGACGATGAGTTCCCGCCAACCGCGATCCTGATGACCTTTGCCGACCCTATTCCTTTCGACTCCATCGACAATCAACCGGTTGACCTGCTGTTTGCCTTGCTGGTGCCGGAAAGCGAGTGCAAGCAGCATCTCAAGACCCTTTCTCTGATGGCTTCCAAGCTGGGTGACAAGGCGGTTTGCCGCCAGTTGCGTCAGGCAACCAGCGACGAAGAGCTCTATCAGATCATGACCTCGGCCTGACAGCAGGCCAAGGATGAGACACCCGTTTTGGCGTGAGGGAACAAGATGCAGTTAATCGTGGTAAGTGGACGTTCGGGCTCCGGTAAAACGGTAGCCCTGCGAGTGCTGGAAGATCTGGGTTACTACTGTGTGGACAACCTGCCGGTCAATCTGCTACCCCAGCTGATTGTCTCGGTGGAGAGCCAGTACGACAAGCTGGCGGTCAGTATCGATGTGCGCAACCTGCCGAGCGAGCCGGAGAAACTGGAAAATCTGCTGGCTCAGGTGCGCAATGAGGGGCGGGTAGAGTTCTCCAGCTTTTTCTTCGATGCCGACAACGGCACCCTGCTCAAGCGCTATGGCGAGAGCCGCCGCCTGCACCCCCTCTCACGCAACAAGCTGTCGCTGGATGAGGCGATTCGGGAGGAGACCCACCTGCTGGCGCCCATCTCCTCGACCGCTGACCTGCGCATCGACACCACTACCCTCAGCATTCACGACCTGAGCGAGCTCATCAAGACCAGGGTGCTTGGGAAGAAAGAGAACGAGCTGGTGCTGGTGTTCGAGTCGTTCGGCTTCAAGTACGGCATTCCCAAGGATGCCGACTTCGTGTTCGATGCCCGCTTCCTGCCCAATCCGCACTGGATCCCCGAGCTCAAGCCATTTACCGGCAAGGATGAGCCGGTCGCCAACTACCTCTCGGCGCAGGCTGACGTGATGCTGTTTACCCAGCAGATCGAGAACATGCTGGTGACTTGGTTGCCCCATCTGGAGCGCAACAATCGCAGCTACCTCACGGTCGGCATCGGTTGCACCGGCGGTCAGCACCGCTCGGTCTTTATTGCAGAGCGGCTGGCCAGTGCATTCCGTTTGCTTGGCAAGAACGTGCAGATCCGCCACCGCACTCTCGACAAGAGTGCTTCCCAATCCTGACGGACCAATAGGACGACCCGATGACTGTTTCCGCCTCGGTTGAAGTGAAAAACAAGCTGGGTATTCATGCCAGACCTGCCATGATGCTGTTCGAGCTGGTGCAGGGTTTCGATGCTCACGTGCTGCTGCGCAATGAAGATGGTGTCGAGGCCGATGCTGACAGTATCATCGGCCTGCTGATGCTGGATTCGGCGCAAGGGCGGCAGGTGGAAGTACAGGTTGAGGGGCCCGAAGAGGTCGAGGCCCTGGCAGCCGTAGTGGAGCTGTTCACCTCCGGCTTCAATGAGGAGTAGTCACTCCTCGTTTTATGTTATGAACCGGTGCGCGCCAGCGCTTTGAAGCTGGCAAAATCCCGACAAGCCAGCAGATTCCTGCTGGCTTTTTCGTTCATCAGTGCCAGAAACAGGTCGTAGAGACCCATCGCCTCCTCGTAATCGGCCTTGCTGATGGCCAGCACGAAGATGAGCGTCGCGATTTCCCCGTTGCTCCAGTCGATCCCCTGCGGGGCCAGTACGGTGTAAACCAGAGTGCGGCGCGCCAGCAGACCGAGGGAGTGGGGCAGGGCGATCCCTTCTCCCAGCATGGTGGAGACGATCCGCTCCCGCTCCTGCAGTGAGGCTCTGAAGCCGCTTGCCACCAGCTCTTCCGCCTCCAGCTGATCACAGATACGGGCAAACAGTTCGGCCTGGGTTAGGTGCTCTTTGACCACCATGAAGTGGTCGGCATCGAAATATTTGTCGAGCATGTAGGGGCGGGTGCGGTCGATCAGCACCAGCTTGCCAAGCTGCTCCAGCTGGTATTGGGTCGGGAAGGGGGCAACGAGTACCACGGGGGCGTTTTTTTCGTTCACCTTGACGGTACTGATGACAAAGTCCTGCGCGATCTGCGCCAGACCTTCGTAATCCCGCACCGATTCAAGCGTGGTCAGCTGCAACTGGGGATATTCACGTTTGATGCGTGCTTCCAGTACCCGGAAGGTGGCGTTTCCTGCATCGCAAAGCAATAGCGCCTGCGGGCGTCTGGTGTAGCCGATATCGTAGTGGCGCTCCAGCCCGACCCCGATATGGATCACCAGATAGCCGATCTCGTGGTGGGTCAGTCTGTAGGGGGTCTGCTTGATCCACTCCGAAATGGCCGCCAACGTGATGTCATAGGCGAGCGGGTAGTACTGCTTGATGTGATCGGCCAGCGGGTTGTGGTTGCCAATCTGGTATTTGACCCGCAGCAGCATGGCGCTGATATGGGTTTGCAGGTCGGCCCGCAGCTGTTGGTCGCCTCGCAGGTCGTAAGGGTAGTGTTGATGAATGTAGGTCAGCAGATGCTCCACCAGCTGTTCGCTCTCGGCGGCCATCGCCGGGCTGAGCTGGGGAGTATCGGCAATCAGGCGCGCCTGGATCTGGATGGCGAGACCGGCGATCTCGTCCTCTACGGGGGGCGTCAGGGTTGGCAATACCGCATAAATATCGCGAGATACTGCCAGCAGCGGCAGAGTCAGATCCTCGCTGGCGAAGTGGCGCAACTCGTGACCGGATGCCTGACGCAGCAGGGCAACGGCGCAGTAGATGGCGAGCTGCTGCAAGCTCTCGTCAGCGAGACGCAGCTGATGTCGGGCAAGCTGGGCATGGATGTGATTGCCCACTACCTCCATCGTCTTGCTGGGGCAAAGGTTGGGCAACAGGGTTTGCAACTGGTTGTTGTGCAGCAACTCCTGATAGAGCAGTTGGGTCAAACAGGCACGGATCGCCGTCTCCTCTCCCTGAATGCGCATCCCCAGGCGGGGTTTGCTCTCGACGCTGAGCCTGAAGTGGCTGAGCTGTTCACGGACTTCCGCCATATCCCCCTGCAGTGCCGCCCGGCTCAGATACCAGGTATCAGCCAGCTCATCGAGCTTGATCCCCTGCTCTGCCGTCAATAGCAGGATCTGCAGGTGCAGCACCCGCTCGCGGCTGGTGCGTGGCAGGCCGCTATCCTGACCCTGGGCAGCCAGCAGGGCGTCGAACAGTCCCTGATTGTAGATCTTGAGCTGGTAGCCGCTGCCACGTTGGTGGATCAGGTGAGCGCCGTGTGTGGCGATCAGTTCGTTGAGGGTCGCCACATCGGTGCGCACCGTGCGGGTGGAGACATTGAGGCGGCGAGCCAGCTCCTCCTGTGGCAGTGGTTCGGCATGGAGCTGGATCAGCAGTTGATGGAGCCTGGGGTGTGGCAGCTTGATCATAGGGGGTATGCAAGACTCCTGTTGCGAGATAAAGGGTCGATGTTAACAAGTGGGTCATCAACAAGCCAGGCACCGGTCAGTGATTGAACCGGTGCCCGTGGCTGCCATCAGGCCAACAGTCGTTTCACTATGGCCAGCAGAGTGCGCACATCCTCGGGGCGAGTGTGCCCGCTCGCGCTGTCGATGATGGAGCTGTAGACGTGAGGGATCACCTTCTCGACTCCGGCGTCCAGCGCAATCCGCACTATCTCCTCGAAGTTCTCCAGATCGATGCCGCCGGTGGGCTCCAGCCAGAAGCCGTGGCGGGCACAAGCCTCGGCCACTGCCTGATACTCGTCGCGGCAGGCCAGCCCACCCATGGGGAAGAACTTGACCGAGCTGCCGCCCATGTCCTTGAGCAGGGCAATGGCGGTATCGATGGGCACGATGCCATCGGGCTGCCCGGCGCTGAGTGGACCGGTGGAGATCTTTACCATGCCCGGCATGCCGGTAGGGGAGATCAGCCCGTTGACCAGTGTCTCTGACTGGCCGAGCAGCGCCCGGCTGGCGCCGACACCGGTGAACACCTGGTTGACGTGCTGGGGCTGCAGCTGGCAGGCCAGCTCGGCCACCATGGCGGATTGGCGCGGATCGCCGGCGCCCAGTCCGATGGAGAGGGCGTTGTCGATAAGCTTGGCGTACTCCTTCATATCGGCAACTGCGGAGGGAATATCCGGGTAGTTTTTGGAGAGCACTCCGACCAGCACGTGGCCTTCGGCTGCGTCGTACACCTCGACGGCATTCTCCTTGGATCCAGCCAGCACGTTGAGACAGACCCGATCACGGTAGTAGTTGGGGGTAAGGGACATCAGCGATTCTCCTGTACGAGGTTGGTAATGGCGGCATGGATCTGGTCGAGCTGGGGCACGGTGACGCTGCGCACATCGATCTCGATGTGCCCCTCGTTGGCCTTGTAGCCACGGCAGTAGATGGCAGGATTACCCTGCTGCAAGCGGCTAACGACCTGTACCGTGGTCATGCCGATCTGCTGGTGGTCGAAGGCAATATCGGTGCGGGCGATGTCACGTCCTGCGCTGTCCCATACCACCTTGGCGGTGACGCCGGGCAGCTGGTTGAGGCGCTCGATGAAGGGGCTCATCTTGGCGACCATGGCGGCGCCGCTCTCTTTCTCTTTGGCCAGATAGCGCTCGATAGCGTGGGTCAGGCCGAGGATCCCCTCCTTGCCCACCTTCATGGCGCGACCGATGCCATTGGCCTGCTGTTTGACCCACTCCACGTACTGACGCTTGCCGAGCACCAGCCCACTGGTGGGCCCTTCAATGGCCTTGGCTCCGCTGTAGATGACCAGATCCGCCCCTTGGTTGTAGTAGAGGCGCAGATCCTCTTCGGCAGCTGCATCGACGATGAGCGGGAGCCCATGGGTCTTGGCGACCTCGGCGGCCTCTGCCACCGACAGAATGCTCTTCTGCACGCAGTGGTGGGATTTGATGTAGAGGATGGCTGCTGTGTTGGCATTGACGGCGGCGGCCAGCTGGGAAGGGGAGCACTCGTTGGCGTAACCGGCTTCTACTACTTTGCCGCCACCCAGATTGACCATGGTACCGACCGGGGCGCCGAAGTTGACGTTATGCCCCTTGGGCAGCACGATTTCACTCGGCACCTCATGGTGATGGGCATGCAGGTGCTCGAGGCGATAGGGATCGCCGCGTACTATCATGGCGGCGACTGACTGGGCGATGCCGGCGCTGGCACAGGAGACCACTACTGCATCTTCCACATCCAGTAAACCAGCCAGATAGGCGCCGGTCTTGTTGACCAGATCCTTGACCTCGAAGTAGTGGCCCAGGCCAAAATTGACCGCATCGACCACCTCCTGCTCGGGGGTGGAGACGCCGAGAATGGTCATGCGCCCGGAGGCGTTGATCACCGGTTTGAGCTGATATTTCTCATAAACAGAAGGCATGGTGTGATTTCCCATAGTGAGTCAGAACCAGTTCGCCACCGACCAGGGCGGCGAGAGGCTGCAGTTGTTGGTCACCGCTGCGGGACTGGGCTTCGGTATCCATAAACAGGGTCGGGCCGCTGGTGACCTCGAACAGGGTCAGATCGGCATCGGCGCCCACCTCGAGCCGCCCCTTGCCGGAAAGGCGCAGGGCATCAGCGGCCTGATGGGTGACGCAGGCGAGCACCTGTTCCAGCGTCATGCCGATGGCGAGAAACTTCGACATCACGTGAGCCAGACTGTAGACCGGCCCCTTGATGCGGTTCTTGCAGTAGATGTCGGAGCTGATGGTGCGGGGCAGGATCCCCTGTCGGATAGCCAGCTCCGCCACCTCGAAGCTGAAGCTGGCGCCGCCGTGGCCGATGTCGAGCAAAAGGCCCCGTTTCATCGCCTCGCGCACCGCGACCCGCAGCTCGCCAGCCGGAGTCAGGATGCGGTTCGGCTTGCCGTTGAAGCAGTGGGTCAGCAGATCGCCATCCCCCAGCAGGGCGACGATCTCGTCCAGATTCGGCGGTGTGTTACCCACGTGCACCATCAGCGGCAGCTGGCCGTGAGCCTGTTGCAGGGCCTTGGCCATGCGCAGCGGTTGCAGGCCGTTCTCACCGACCACGCTACCGCTCATTCGCGCCTTGATGCCAACGATAAAGTCGGGGTGGCGGCGAATGGCTGCCGAGGCGAGATCCATATCGAGGTCCCGGCTATCCGCCAGCTCGTTCTGGCGTAGCAGACCGATGCGGGAGATGTTGAGCAGGGCATGCACCCGGGTCTTGCAGCCCGCAGCGATCTGCTGGAAGTCATCCACATCATCGGCTCCGGTGCTGCCGGCGTCGATGACGGTGGTGACGCCGGACTCTACGCCCACCTTGTCCGGCTCATCGTGATAGATGGGGGAGGCGGGGTAGCAGTGGGTGTGGCCATCGATCCAGCCAGCGCTCATATGCACCCGGCCGCCGAGATCCAGTGTCTGCTGCGCCGCTGCCGTCTCCGGCAGGGAGCCGATGGCGGCGATTTTGCCCTCCCTGATGGCAATATCGACGAGCTGGCCATCTCCCTGACGCCCGGCTCTGATGATCATGTCGTACATGCTGATAACCTCTGGCGAGCCGCCCCGCAGGGCGGCTGGTACTTACACAAGGGCGACCGGGAAGAAGGTACCCAGCAGCATGGCTCCCAGAATGGCACCGCCGGTGATGGGTTTGCCCCACACGTAGAACAGCAGTGCACCCAGCAGGGAACCGATACCGATGGGGATGGAAGCGCCCATTGCGGAGAGGATGATGAGGGGGCCGAGGAAGCGGCCAGAGCTGTTGCCAGCACCCATCATCACGTCAGCACCGTAAGTGGAGTTGCTCTGGTTGATGGTGAACTTGCGCGCCAGAATGATGACGTAGCCGATGGCCAGACCAATCCCCATGCCAGTTGCCAACGAGGCGCCGAAGTTCTCCACCGGATAGACGATGCCAGCCCCCAGCAGCAGGGCTGGCACTCCGAGGCCGACCCCGGTCTGGATGGCGCCGCCGATATCCAGGATCCCCACCAGGGATCCCTCGATGATGCGGGCGAACAGGAAGCTGGCACCGAAGGCGGCTACTGCGCCGTAGGCACCCGTGTCCATTCCGGCTTTCAGCATGGCGACGAAGGCTACCTCGTTGAAGGCCCCGACCCCGTACAGATAGAACATGTGGGTACCGGCAAAGACCCCGGCCGAGAGCAGGCCGACGAAGATGGGGAATGACCAGTCGGCATACCAGAAGTTGTTTTTCAATTTCTCATCCATGGTGTGACCCCTTATTTGCCGCTCAGCAGGTTATGGACGTTTTCCAGCCACAGGGGGACGCCCATATGGAAGGATTCAATCAGTTTCATGTCGAAGCCGCGGAAGAAGCCGCTCAGCACGAACAGCAGGACGATGGCTGCCATCATCACCTTGGTGACATGGTTCCAACCGCTCTCTTCCACACCCTTGCCGATCAGGATGCCGAGCACCAGACCCGGTACCGCGTTGCCCATGATGAGCTGTGCCAGACCGCCGAAGATGGTGGCCCAGAAACCGGATTTCTTGCCCGCTTCGATGGCAGCCAGCCAGAAGATCACCGGCATGACGGTATTGACCAGCAGGTTGGCTGCCGGTACCAGCACCTTGACCGCAGTGACCTGCAGGGCGGCCGGGACGGCTGCGGCCGTGCTGTTGAGGAAGGCAACCACGATGGCACCTATGATGCCGCCGGCGATGGCCATCTTTTTCGGGTCGTGCAGAGTGGTGGCGAGATCCCGATTTTTGAACAGCAGTGCCGCCGTGGCCCAGTGCGGGATGATGCGGTGATCCACATCCTGGGTGAAGGCGCCAGCCGCCACGGTCGAGGCCCAGGCGTTGAAGAAGAAGCCCAGACCAAACGAGAAGTGGGAAGCGGGATCCCCCTCGCAGGAGTTGAGTTCGCCCAGGGTGCGGAAGGCACCCATGCCCTGTACGGTCGGGGCGTGGAACATCCGCGCCGCGCCGGCCCCCACCCCGACGCCAACCAGGCCGCCAATGATGAGTGACTTGATAAAAATGATTAGAAACATCCAACGTATCCTTCTTGTGGGGTTGTGCCTGCATCACACCTGGGTGAACGTCACCTTGGCGACATCCAGACTGGTGACCTGAACCTTGATCTCCAGCTGGACGCGGTATTCGCAGCGCTGGCGCGGCAGGAAGAAGAACAGGAACTTCTCCACCCGGACCGACTCCTCGGCTTTGAGCACCTGTACATCGACCGGCTCAATACGCAGCAGTACCTGCTGGTTGTCCTTGAGCAGTGTGGGTTGCACCTGGCTGAGGGCGGAGGCAAACGCCTGCTGGCGGGTCGTCCCCTTGCCGTTGACGATGACCTGGGTGGTGAAGTTCTCTTTCATCAGGCGCGTCCGTGCTTCTTGGCGAAGGCTTCGACCAGCTTCTGGCCCAGCTCTTCCTTGTCCATGAAACCGAAGCCCAGCACCACGCAACCTTCGTTGATGGCGGTGACGCCCTCTTCAACAGAGCGCATGCCGTAGCGGCACTTGTAGCCGTATTTGGTCTGGGCGGTGATCGCCCCGGCGCCGCCGCTGCCGCAGAAGGAGATGCCGAGATCCGCTTGCTCCTTGTTCATCACATCGCCGAGCTTCATGTCAGCGGCCATGCCGGGGATGATGGTCACGCTGGCCCCGGCTGCTTCCGCGCCTGCGCCCACTTTCTGACCCTTGCCGAGACGGTCTCCAATCACGAGTTTGATGGCTGTCATATCGATTTCTCCTTGAGTTACGGGTTCTGCACCGAGCTGAGTTCGTTTTCTTTGGCGACTTCAAAATGGACGGATAAGAGGTGTGCCTCCTCATAAGCAAGCTGATCCAGCCAGCTGACGACCTGTTCGGCGAGACGCAGTGAGAGGGGGGAGATCTCTTCAAACAGGCTGAGGTCAACCTCCGGCAGGGGCTCGCCGCTGTGGGAGCGCCACACCATGGCTTTGACATGGGAGGCCAGCATCTGCCGTTGCACCTCGTTGGGGATGATGCCCTGTTCGGCCAGCAGGGGATAAATGCGCGCGAGGATATGATCGGTCTGGCGCAGCAACTCCGGGCTGTTCGGGGTCAGGGTCTGGTCGTGAGTCTCTGTTTGCAATGTCTGCTCTCCAAGGCTGGCAGAAGGTATGGCGTTACCCTAAGCCTGCGCGTCGATGTGGAGGAGGCAGCGTTTTTCCGATTCGAAGCGGAAATTCCTGAGGAAATGGCCCCGAAGTGATCGTTTGGATACTGAAAAGGCAAAAAGAGTGCTTATTGAAGCTGGTTTTGTGTGATCGGTAGCGCACAAATCGGGGGGCGGGGGCAGGGCAAGCGTTGCGGGAAACTGTGAGTCATCTCACGGTAAGAGACGTTGCCGAGAGGGCAGATATGGAAAAGGGCGGTTTCCCGCCCTTCTCATTAAAAGGAGTGACGCTAGCTGGCCGATGCTGCGCTCGAGCTGGCCGTTCTCTGCTGATAGCGCAGGTCTTCCTCTATAGTGACCACCACTTCCAGCGGCTTGCCGGAGCGGAATACCGAGATGGTCAGCTTGGTGCCGGGGCGGCTCTCGACAATCTTGTCCATGGCGCTGCGTACGCCACTGATGGCCTCTCCGTTGATCTTGAGCAGCACATCCCCTCGCTGCAGGCCGCCTTTGGCCGCCGGGCCGTTGGGATCCAGACTCTCCACCACCAGACCACGCAGGTCGCCGAGGTTCATCATCCGCGCGACTATGGGGTTGATCTCGACACTGGAGATCCCGAGGTAGCCTCGGATCACCCGGCCGTTGGCGATCAGCTCATCCATGATCCGTTTTGCCAGCCGGTAGGGGATGGCGAAGCTGATGCCGTAGCTCTCCTGATTACCGTTGAGGTGATAGGTAGCGGTGTTGATACCCACCAGATCGCCACGGCCGTTGACCAGCGCGCCACCAGAGTTGCCCTCGTTGATGGCGGCATCGGTCTGCAGCAGATCCTGACGGCCATTGCTGTCGGGCCCCATGCTGGAGAGGCCGGTGCGGCCGGTCGCACTGATGATGCCCTGGGTGATGGTCTGGCCGACGTTGTAGGGGTTGCCGATGGCGAGCACCACATCTCCCACTTCTGGCAGTCGTTCGGGATCCTGCGGGATCACCGGCAGGTTGTCTGACTCGATATAGAGCACGGCGAGGTCGGTGAGCTGATCGGTGCCGACCAGTTCGGCGCTGAAGACCCGGCCATCCTGCAACGCGACGATGATCTGGTCGGCATCGGCGATGACGTGGTAGTTGGTCAGTACATAGCCGCGCTGGTTCATGATGACGCCAGAACCCAGCCCTTGCGGGCGCAGTTCCCCCTGATTGCCCTGATTGGGGGCAAAGCTGCGGGTGTAGATGTTGACGACGGCAGGGCCTGCCCGATGGGCGGCATAGGAGAAACTCAGTTCACGGGCATTGGTGATGATGCCGGGCAGTTGGGCACCACCGCGAAAATGGGGAAACAGCAGCAACAGCAGCGCCGCGACGGTCAATCCAAAACCGACAGACTTGCCCAAGTAACTGACTAAAGGGGGGATTTTCATGTCATTCTCATCCGTACAGGCTGCGCGCAGAGAATAACACTATCGATGGATAAAAATCACCCGCGGTGAAGGCCGCGGGTGATAGAGGTGTTGGCGAACAACCCGGGTGTTAGCGGATCACCAGATAGAGCGAGGAGTCGCCACGCTGGATGTTGAGCGCCAGCACGTCAGGCTTGTTCTTGAGCGCCTTGGTCAGCTCGCCCAGGGTGTTGATGCGCAGGCGGTTGACCCCGATGATGATATCACCCTTCTGCAGGCCGGAAGCGGCAGCCGGAGAGCGAGGATCAATGTCAGCCACCGCAACACCGGAGACCGGGTCGGTAGTGGTGCTCAGCTTGGCCCCTTCCAGTGCCGGATGCAGCGCGCTGGCGCGTACTTCGCTGTCATCGGCCTGCTTCAGGGTCACTTTGGCAGTTTGTGACTTGCCATCGCGGATCAGCCCCAGTTCGACCTGCTTGCCAGCGCCCATGGTGGCAATCTTGGCGCGCAGCTCGCCGAAGGAGCGAACCGGTTTGCCATCGATGCTGACGATGATATCGCCGGCCTTGATGCCCGCCTTGTCGGCCGCCGAATCAGGCATGACCTGATTGACGAAGGCACCATCCTTCTTGTTGTAACCGAAGGTTTTGGCGATGTCGGAGGTGAGCTCGGTGCCGGTAATACCCAGCTGGCCGCGACGCACTTCACCGTACTTGACGATCTGCTCGGTCAGATCCCGCACCATGTTGGAAGGGATGGCAAAGCCGATGCCAATGTTGCCGCCATTCGGGCCCAGAATCGCGGTGTTGATACCGATCAGCTCGCCACGCAGGTTGAGCAGGGCTCCTCCGGAGTTACCGGAGTTGATGGCCGCATCGGTCTGGATGAAGTTCTCCAGATTCTCGATGTTGAGGCCGCTGCGACCCAGCGCACTGACAATACCGGAGGTGACGGTCTGGCCCAGACCAAACGGGTTGCCGATGGCCAGCGCATAGTCACCCACCCGCAGCTCATCGGAGTCGGCGAACTTGATCTGCACCAGATCCTCGGCCTTGATTTGCAGCAGGGCGATGTCGGACTGCTTGTCTTCACCGATCTTCTTGGCCGCGTACTCACGACCATCCTTCAGATTGACCTTGATCTCGTCCGCCTCGTGCACCACGTGGGCGTTGGTGATCACGTAACCCTTCTTGGCATCGACGATGACACCGGAGCCGAGCGCCTGGAACGGCTGCTCGCTCACCTGTTCATCGGGCATGTTGGGGCCGAAGAAGAACTTGAACTGTTCCGGCAGACGCTGACGGGTAATTTTTTTGCCAGAAACCGAGATATTGACCACCGCCGGGGTGACCTGTTCGAGAACAGGCGCCAGGCTTGGCATCTCCTGATTTGAACCTAACAGGGAAGGCAGTGCAGCCTGAGCAGGGGCCGCAGACATGGCGATACCGACACTGAGGGCTAGCACACTGAGCATGGAAAGAGGTTTACGCATATGAAAAACAGCTCCCAGAAAAAGTTGCATTGCAATCGTCAAGGTCAGACCACGGGATTGGCCAATTAGTTCCGCGAGGAACTAGTTTGGTTGCTTGAGCAGTCCGGAAGAGGCGCCAGCATAGTCGCGAGGCGGAACGCCCGGCTCTTCTGCCACATTGGCAG
This sequence comes from Aeromonas sp. 82P, assembly GCF_051919365.1. Taxonomy (NCBI): domain Bacteria; kingdom Pseudomonadati; phylum Pseudomonadota; class Gammaproteobacteria; order Aeromonadales; family Aeromonadaceae; genus Aeromonas; species Aeromonas sp. 82P. The sequence goes on along the minus strand of NZ_JBQBEV010000001.1, from coordinate 4,470,353 downwards.
GGGCTTCTTCTACCAATGACTCGCGGAACAGCGGTTCCTGTGCCTTGGCCAGGAATTTGCTCTGCTCGGCCATGTGGCGATAGAGGGTCTGATACTGCTCGGCCAGTTGCTCCATCAGGGCGGCGCTGTCGGCGAAGTGGGTGTTGATCTGGCCCTGATAACTCTCGAGCTCCTTGTGGGCCTTCTTCAGTTCCTGTTCCAGACGGCCAGCATCGCGGCTACGCACCGAAAAACGGCCGAGAACGATACCGATAATCAAGGCCGCGACAGCCAGCAGGATCCCAGTTAACAGACTCATAGATGCTCCTTGTTACAGCTAAAACAGAGTGGGTTTATGCGGTCGTCATAACCGCCATGCCTTGATGGCACTATACCGTGCGTCCTGAGGCCGTGATACCATTTTGTCCTCGATTCAGGGACTTGGAGAGGCGCTCAAGGATGACACCGCAGCAAAAATACCAGCAGGATCTGCTGCGCCCCGGCTTTGTGGCCGACCCCGCGCAGGGTATGGCCATTAGCAGGCTGGAGCGACTGTATCAGGATTTGCTACGGCGCCCGACTCCGACCAGATCTCGAGGGCTGCTGGGTTGGCTGCAAAAGCCCAAGCCGCCGGAGCCCGTCCTCGGTATCTATATGTGGGGCGGAGTGGGCCGAGGCAAGACCTGGCTGATGGATACTTTTTTCGACAGCCTGCCTGGGACGCGCAAGATGCGCAGCCATTTCCACCGTTTCATGCACCGCATTCACGATGAACTGCAGGGGCTGAGCGGGCAGTCCGATCCCCTCAAGCTGGTGGCCAGCAAGCTTGCCAGCGAGACAGACATCATCTGTTTCGACGAATTTTTTGTCTCCGACATCACCGATGCCATGTTGCTGGGTACGCTGTTCCAGGAGCTGTTTGGTCACGGTGTCGTGCTGGTCGCCACTTCAAATATTCCGCCGCAGGATCTTTATCGCAACGGGCTGCAGCGAGCCCGTTTTCTGCCTGCTATCGAGCTTATCGAGCGTCATTGCGAGGTACTTAACGTGGATGGCGGTATCGACTATCGCCTGCGTACGCTGGAACAAGCGGAGATTTATCACTGCCCGCTGGACTTGCAGGCAAAAGCCAATCTTGACCACTATTTTCAGCAATTAACCGGTGGGCACACGGCTTGCGAGGGGGCGTTCGAGGTCAATCATCGTCAGCTGAGGTCGCTCGGGATGGGGGAAGGGGTGCTCTATATGGAATTTGAGCAACTTTGCTGTACTCCCCGCTCCCAGAACGACTATATCGAGCTGGCCAGACTGTTCCATACCATTCTGCTGGCCAATGTTCAGCCAATGGGCACAGGCACAGATGACGCGGCTCGCCGCTTCATTGCCATGGTCGATGAGTTCTACGAACGGCACGTCAAACTCATCATGTCGGCGGCGGTTCCCATGACAGAACTCTACGGCGAAGGGCTGCTGAATTTCGAATTCCAACGCTGTCTTTCGCGGCTTCAGGAAATGCAATCGCACGAATACCTTGCCAGAGTGCACCTTCCTTAGTCACAATACCGCGCCTGCCAGTCGGATGGGCATCTGCGGCAGGTAGGGCCGGGCGACATTTGCGGGTTTCATGGCAGTGAAATTAGCAGGTGATATTTAAGGCAACTTCACTTATAATCGCCCGGCCCACGTTACAGCTGTCGATAAGACAGCAACACTTTAAGCTTTACTTGTATTCGAAGGGGTACAGGTAGGCCATCGTTTGTTGTTTGTGGGAGAGCCCCCATAAGCAATTGGGTCTGTAACAGGTAATTGGGTTTAACTTAATGAAAACTTTCGTTGCCAAGCCAGAAACCGTAAAACGTGACTGGTACATTGTGGACGCAGAAGGTAAAACTCTGGGTCGTATCGCAACCGAGATCGCTGCTCGTCTGCGTGGTAAGCACAAAGCTGAGTACACTCCGCACGTTGACACCGGTGATTACATCATCGTTGTAAACGCTGAGAAGGTACACGTAACCGGTAAGAAATTTACCGACAAAATGTACCACGCTCACTCCGGTTTCCCGGGTGGTATCAAGTCAATCAGCTTCGACAAGCTGATTCAGCGTAAACCGGAAATGGTAATCGAAGCAGCCGTCAAAGGCATGCTGCCGAAAGGTCCTCTGGGCCGTGCCATGTTCCGTAAACTGAAAGTTTACGCAGGCGCCGAGCATGCTCATGCTGCTCAGCAACCTCAAGTACTGGATATCTAATCGGGAACTGGCAACATGGCAGAAAATCAATACTACGGTACCGGCCGTCGCAAAAGCTCCACTGCTCGCGTATTTATCAAAGCGGGTAGCGGCAAGATCGTAATCAACCAGCGCTCCCTGGAGCAGTACTTCGGCCGTCCGACTGCCCGCATGGTAGTTCGTCAGCCGCTGGAACTGGTTGAGATGACCGAGAAACTGGACCTGTACATCACCGTTAACGGTGGTGGCATCTCCGGTCAAGCTGGTGCGATCCGCCACGGTATCACTCGTGCTCTGATGCAGTACGACGAAACCCTGCGTTCCGAACTGCGTAAAGCTGGCTTTGTTACTCGTGATGCCCGTAAGGTTGAGCGTAAGAAAGTTGGTCTGCACAAAGCTCGTAAGCGTCCGCAGTACTCCAAGCGTTAATTCGCTTTTGGTACTCACTCTTTCGAGTGTCAAAAAAGCCTGGCAACCGCCAGGCTTTTTTTATTGGTAATATTACCGACATCAATGCTAACCACGCGTCACAAAAGACAAAAAATTGTTTCTTTATTGTTTTCATTGCTCATCGCTCTTTCTTGTCAAGTTGTTATCTTTTCTTTAAAATTTCCCCTGTTTTCTGTGGCAATTGTAAATCCAGCTTCCGCCGCTGTTGTCACGGGAAAAATGGGGAACAGGGACACTATAAGAATGTGCGGAGTCCACATGGGAGAGTTTTTGGATGAGCAATGCGCCAGTTGATACCGGTCGCCGCAGATTTCTTACCTGGTCAACGGTTGCCGTTGGTGGGGTAGGAGCTGCGTTTACCGCAGTGCCGTTTATAAAGTCATGGAATCCGAGCGCCAAGGCCAAAGCAGCCGGTGCGCCGGTTGAAGTCGATATCAGCAAGTTGGAACCGGGTCAGCTCATCCGTGTCGAGTGGCGAGGCAAGCCTGTCTGGGTGGTGAAACGCACCAAACAGACGCTGGATGCCTTGGCCGCGCATGATGACAAGCTGCGGGATCCCTCATCTGAAGAGCCGCAGCAGCCTGACTATGCCCATAACGGGTATAGATCGATCAAGCCCGAAATTTTTGTCGCGGTCGGTATTTGCACCCACTTGGGGTGTTCACCTTCCTATCTGCCTGACAGCTTTGGCGAGCAGGTGCAGGGCGTTACGTCCGGCTTCTTCTGCCCGTGTCATGGCTCCAAGTTCGACATGGCCGGCCGTGTGTTCCAGGGGGTGCCTGCACCGCTGAACCTGGTCATTCCGCCCTATCAATTCATTAATGACACCACCATCCAGGTCGGTGCCGATGGCAAGGAGGCCTGACCATGTTGAGTAAACTGATGGGCTGGATCGATTATCGATTCCCGCTCACGGCCATGTACAACGACCACATGGCCAAGTATCCGGCACCGAAGAACCTGAACTTCTGGTACTTCTTCGGCTCGCTGGCCATGCTGGTGCTGGTTAACCAGATCATCACCGGCATCTGGCTGACCATGAACTACAACCCCTCCGCGGAAGGTGCGTTTGCCTCCGTGGAGTACATCATGCGCGATGTGGAGTACGGCTGGCTGCTGCGTTACATGCACTCAACCGGCGCGTCTGCATTCTTCATCGTGGTCTACATGCACATGTTCCGCGGCATGATCTATGGCTCTTATCAGAAGCCTCGTGAGCTGCTGTGGATCTTCGGCATGCTGATCTTCCTGGTGCTGATGGCGGAAGCCTTTATGGGCTACTTGCTGCCCTGGGGTCAGATGTCATTCTGGGGGGCACAGGTCATCATCTCGCTGTTTGGCGCCATTCCGGTCATCGGTGACGATTTGACCCTGTGGATCCGCGGTGACTACGTGATCTCCGGTGCGACCCTGAACCGCTTCTTCGCGCTGCATGTCATCGCGTTGCCGCTGGTGCTGGTGATGCTGGTTGCCATGCACATTCTGGCGCTGCACGAAGTGGGCTCCAACAACCCGGACGGTATCGACATCAAGAAGCACAAGGACGAAAACGGCTGGCCGCTGGATGCGGTGGCGTTCCACCCTTACTTCACCGTCAAGGATATGATCGGTGTGGCAGGCTTCCTGTTCTTCTTCTGCGCCATCATCTTCTTCAAGCCGGATATGTGGGGTTACTTCCTCGAGAAGCCGAACTTTGAAGTGGCCAACGGTCTGAAAACTCCGGAGCACATTGCGCCTGTGTGGTACTTCACGCCGTTTTACGCCATTTTGCGGGCGGTGCCGGACAAGCTGCTTGGCGTCATCATGATGGGTCTCTCCATCGTGGTGCTGTTCCTGCTGCCGTGGCTGGATCGCTGCAAGGTGCGCTCGGTGCGTTATCGCAGCATGCTGCACAAGCTGAACATTGCCCAGTTTGTGGTCTGCTTTATCATCCTGGGGGTGTTGGGGGTGCTGCCATCGACGCCGACGTTGACGCTGGTTGCCCAGATCTGTTCACTGGGATATTTCGGGTTCTTCGTCCTGCTGTTCTTCTATAGCAAGAATGAAAGCACCAAGCCGCTGCCGGAGAGGGTGACATTTAAATGAAAAGAATAATATTTGCAGTGCTGACCCTGCTGCCATCTCTGGTATTTGCAAGTGGCGGAGCTGTTCATCTGGACAAAGCCAATTACGATCTGAGTGACAAGGCATCGCTGCAACGCGGCGCGACCACCTTCATGAACTATTGCGCCGGATGCCACTCCACCCAGTATCAGCGCTATAACCGGGTCGCAGAAGATCTCGGGATCCCCGAAGATTTGATGAAAGAGAACCTGATTTTCACCGGTGCAAAGGTCGGTGATCTGATGAAGAGCGCAATGTCAGAGAAGGATGCCGCCAAATGGTTTGGTGCGCCGCCCCCCGATCTGACGCTGGTTGCCCGGGTGCGCGGTGCAGACTGGATCTACACCTATCTGCGCTCCTTCTACGTGGATGAGACCCGTCCGTTCGGGGTGAACAACGCCGTGTTCCCGTCCGTGGGCATGCCCCATGTGCTGGAACCGTTGCAGGGAACCCCCCGTGCCGAGTTCGCTACTCACACGGTCGACGGAGTGGAAACCCAGCAGGTTGTCAGCATCAAATCTGACGGTAATGGTGAAATGGATGACGAAGAGTATGATCAGACGGTACTGGATCTGGTAAACTTCTTGGTCTACTCGGCTGAACCGGTACAACAGGAGCGTGAACGCATGGGCTTCTGGGTGCTTGGATTCATCGTGATCTTCTTCATCTTCACTGTGCTGTTGAAGAAGGAATTCTGGCGCGACGTTCACTAAGCGACCAGATACGGGTAATATAATGCACGGCAATGAAGACCAAGATGCTTCATTGCCGTTTCTGCTTTTTAATGACGGGAGGGTTCAATGGCTGTAGCTGCCAATAAGCGTTCGGTAATGACGCTGTTTTCCGGTGCCAACGATATGTTCAGCCATCAGGTGCGTATTGTCCTGGCGGAGAAGGGTGTTAGCGTGGATATCTGCCAGGTTGATCCAGCCAATCTACCGGATGAGCTGGCCGAGCTGAACCCGTACAACTCTGTACCGACCCTGGTTGATCGTGAGCTGGCACTCTACACCTCGCGCATCATCATGGAGTATCTGGACGAGCGCTTCCCGCATCCGCCCCTGATGCCTGTTTACCCGGTTGCCCGCGGTAACAGCCGTCTGATGATGCACCGCATCGAGCTGGACTGGTACTCCCTGGCCGACAAGATCATGGCCGGTACCGATGCTGAAGCAGCACGCAACGAACTGCGTGACAACCTGCTGGCCATCGCACCGATCTTCGGTGAAATGCCCTATTTCATGAGCGAAGAGTTCGGTCTGGTGGATTGCTACATGGCACCGCTGCTGTGGCGTCTGCCGAGCCTTGGCATCGACCTGACCGGTCGTGGCGCCAAAGAGCTGAAGGCCTACATGGTTCGTCTGTTCGAGCGTGAGTCCTTCCAGGCTTCCCTGACCGAAGCCGAACGCGAGATCCGTGCTGGCGTATGAGCATGGAACCGACAATGACACCGAGCCGCCCGTACTTGTTACGGGCGTTCTTTGACTGGTTGCTGGACAACGATCTGACCCCTCATCTGGTGGTCAACGTCAACATTCCCCATGTGATGGTGCCGATGCAGTTTGCTCAGGACGGGCAAATTGTGCTGAATATCGCGCCCCGAGCCGTGATGCAATTTCACATGGATAACGAGGCCATCAGTTTCAGTGCCCGCTTTGGCGGCGTCTCCCAGCAGGTTTATATCCCGATGGCGGCAGTGCTGGCTATCCATGCCCGGGAGAACGGCGTGGGCACCATGTTCCCGCCCGAGCCGGGTTACGATATCTGGCTGGAGCAGGCCGAAGCGCCGGTGGAGCCTGAGCCGGAACCGCCGCGTCCAAGCGGTCGTCCGACCCTGAAGGTGATCAAATAAAAAACGCAGCCGATTGGCTGCGTTTTTTTATGCCGCGTTGGCTTAGTTCTGGGCGAATTCGAAGGCCTTGATCACGCGCTTCACGCCGGTGACATGGCGGGCGATGTTGACTGCCTGCTCTCCCTCCTGGCGAGTCACCAGACCAATCAGGAACACCTCGCCGTTCTCGGTGACCACCTTGACCTTGGTGCTGTCGAAGTTCTTGGTGCCGAACATGTCGGCTTTCACCTTGGAGGTGATCCAGGAATCATTGCTGCGAGTGGTGAAACTGGCAGGTTGGCCGATGCGCAATTCGTTGTAGACGTGGCGCACCCCTTCGATGCGACTGACAATTTTGCCCGCCTCAATCTTGTAAACGTCAGAAGGTGTCTGTCCGACCAGCAGGACGCGGCCATTGTTGCTGTAGACGCTGATCTTGCTGGCTGCACTGAGGGGTTTGTTGTCGGCCAGCAGATTGGCCGCTTTCAGCTCGATGGTCTGGTCATCCCACTGCGCGCCCAGGGTTCGGCGATCGCCAGAGGCCTTGGCAGTCCCTGCGGCGCCGCCAACAACCAGGGCTGCGCAGCCTTGCAGCAGCAGGGTGCTAACCAGCAGACCGAGCAGGATAGTGTGCTTTTTCATGGTTTCAATCTTCCTGTTGCGGGAAAAGTGTCTGGTCGATGAGATCACACAGGCAGTGCAGGGTCAACAGGTTCACTTCCAGAATGCGAGGGCGACGGGCGGAGGGAACACGGATCTCCACATCGTTCGGGCCGAGCAGACCTGCCATTTCGCCACCGTCACCCCCGCTCAGCACCACTATGGTCATGTCGCGGGAGAGGGCGGCTTCGGCGGCCTTGATCAGGCTGCGGCTGTGGCCAGAGGTGGTGATGACCACCAGAATGTCGCCAGGCTGGCCCAGCGCGCGGATCTGCTTGGCGTAGACCTCTTCAAAACCGTGGTCGGTGGCGATGGCGCTGATGGTCGCCATGTCCGGGGTCAAGGCCATGCCGGGCAGGGAGGGGCGCTGGGTCTCGTAGCAGTTGACCAGCTCGGAGATGAACAGTTGCGCCAGTGCGGCAGAAGGACCGTTACCGCATGCCAGCACCTTGTGGCCATTGAGCAGGCAGATGGTGATCATCTGGGCTGCAGTATGGATGGCATCCGGCAGCGCCTCGGCGGCGGCTATCTTGGTCTGGATGCTTTCGGTGTAGTTCTCTTTGATGCGGTCAGTCATAGGGTCCTCTTAAAATGCGTTCTGGATCCAGGCTGGCTGGTCGCCCTCGAACGCAATCACATCGAATCGGCAGGCCTGATTGGCCTCGTTGATGGCATGTTGCTTCAAATAGTGGCGCGCTGCCAGCATGATCTTGTGCTGTTTGCTGCGGGTGACCGAGCTGGCGGCCCCGCCATGGCTGCCGGTGGCCCGGTAGCGCACCTCAACAAACACCAGGGTCTGGCCCTGGTGCATGATGAGATCTATTTCACCGCCACGACAGCGGTAGTTGCGAGCTACCGGTTGCAGGCCCCGGGCCTGCAACCAGCGTTCAGCGACTTGTTCAAAGTGCTGTCCCTTGCTCGTTGGTGAGGGGAACAGGCTCGGCAACTGCTGGCGCATCCGTTTCCATAGTTCCTTCATTGGAGGGCTCCTCCAGTTGCTGAACGGCGTTCTCGTCGACCAGTTTGCCGTTCTGGTAAGTACCCCAGCTCAGCATACGTACGATATTGCCCTGGGCATCCACGCTCAGCTGACCGCTCATGCCGGCCTGCTGCATGCCGCCCACCTTGCGCATCTGCTGCAGGTTCTCAGCCAGGCTGACGGCATCGTAGCCCATGGCAAACAGACGCAACAGGTCACCCTGAGTCTGCGGCCAGAGCAGGGCGATCTGCTCGCGCTGTTTCTCGTAGCCGCCCAGCAGCAGCGGCATATCTGCGATATGCATGCCGTTGAGCTCGGAGGCGACCTCGGTGGCGGCGCTGTCGTAACCACGGGAGCTGGTGTAGATGGGCAGGCTGCCCATCGGATTGACCGAGACATCCACGTAGGGCTTGATCATCCGGGTTTCCAGGCTGTTGGCGACCACGTAAACAGCATCGATGCTGCGCGGTGCGGCATCAGAGAGTTGCACCACTTCACCAGCTCGGGCGGTAGAGCGGCCGCTCAGGGCATTCTTGACCATCCCCTGCACTTCGTTGCGGGCACCGAAGGTGGCAACGACCGGCTTATCCTGGCTCAGGGTGGCCCAGCTCTGCTCGAACGCCTTGATACTGCTGTAACCGATCCGCCCCTGGGCGGCGATCAGCAGCGGTTTGCGGTAGCCCTGGGTGTAGAGGTACTGGGCTGCCTGCGCGGCATCTGCTGCGGCAGAGAGGGAGAAGTAGTAGGTGGTGTCGTTGACGATCGGCTTGTCCAGCTCGTTGAGTGCCAGCACCGGTACGGTCGGATTGGCCTTGAGCAGCTCCTCGACCCGGTCTTTCAGCAGCGGGCCGATGATCATGTCAGCCCCTTCCTGAATCGCCTGCTTGTAAAGGTCGCCGGTCGACTTGCTCTGGGTGTCGTAGAAGTTCAGGGTGAATTGCCCCTGATTTTCCTTATAAGACATCAGCATACCGTTACGGATGGCGGCGCCCTGCGGCTCCAGATTACCAGAGAGGGGCAGCAGCACGGCGATCTGTTGCACCGAGGTGCTGGCAGTGGCCGCCAGATCGCCCAATCCTGCCGGCATATCTTTCTGGGCCGGATGGTTGGGGAAGTCACGTTTCCAGCCTGCCAGTTGGCGGGCCAGCAGGTTCGGCTGGGCGCCAAACTCGTTGACCAGTGCCGCCAGTCGTAGCCAGCCGGTGGTCACATCAGGGGCCGGAGCCTCTTCCAGCGCCTGCAGGGTGGAAGGGGTCATGCTTTTGAGCAACGACCAGATTTGCTGATGGTTGGTCGCCTGCTCGCTCTGATTGAGGTAGGGCTCCAGTGCAATCAACGACTTGGCTGCGCCAAACTTGTTGTTGATGTCGAGCTGCAGCACCACGCGCTGGCGATACCAATCCTTCTGGGTATCGGCATCCAGCACCACCTCAGGTTTGCCTTCCAGCAGGATCAGCGCCTGATTGGCGTGGCCTTGCGCCAACAACAGATGGGCTTGCAGCAGTTGCAACTGCGCCTTCTGAACGGGATCCTTGGCCTGCTTCTGCAATTGCTGGAACAGTGCCGAGGCCGGTTTGGCCTGGCCCAGCGCCAGATAGCTGCGTGCCGCCAGCATCTGCCAGGTAAAGGCCTCGGCCGGCTTGGCCGGGTCCACCTGCTCAAGATACCACTGGGCATTCTTGGTCAGATTGGAGAACGCAGAGGGCATGCCTGACAGCCCTGACGGTTGATTGGGCTCCGACGCACAGGCGGCGAGCAGTACTGCCGCGAGTATGATGCCGAAGAGTCGTGATACACTTAGCTGCTTTGTAACCCGGTTCAAGTTCATTCCCCGACCAGTGTTGAAGTTCCCCATAGTGTAAACGGGCCAATATGGCGACACAATTGTCGGGGCACTCGGAGATCCCATGAGTGACATCCCAACCCTGTATATAGTCCCCACTCCGATCGGCAATCTGGCGGACATCACCCAGCGTGCATTGGACATTTTACGCAGTGTCGATCTGGTGGCAGCCGAAGATACCCGTCATACCGGTATCCTGCTCAGCCACTACCAAATCTCGGTGCCGACCTTCGCCCTGCACGATCACAACGAGCAGCAGAAAGCCGATGTGCTGATCGGCCGGATCAAAGAGGGCAAGAGTGTTGCGCTGGTCTCCGATGCCGGCACTCCGCTTATCAGCGACCCCGGTTATCACTTGGTCACCCGCTGTCGTGAAGCCGGGGTCAAGGTGGTGCCGTTGCCCGGCCCTTGTGCCGCCATCACCGCCTTGAGCGCGGCCGGTCTGCCCACTGATCGATTTGCCTTTGAAGGCTTCCTACCCGCCAAGAGCAAGGGTCGCGATGATCGTCTGCAAGCCGTTATCGAAGATACCCGTTCGCTGGTGTTTTACGAATCTCCGCGCCGTGTGCAGGATACAGTGGAAGCGATTGCTCGCATCCTTGGCGAGCGCCAGGTGGTTGTGTGTCGTGAACTGACCAAAACGTTCGAATCCATCCACGGTTTGCCCGCCTCCGAGATGCTGACCTGGCTTGGCGAAGATGAAAACCGCTGTCGTGGCGAAATCGTGCTGGTGGTTGCCGGCGCCAATAAAGAGGAAGAGGAGCTGCCGGCCGAGGCAATCCGTACTCTGGGTCTGCTGGTTGCCGAGTTGCCGCTCAAAAAAGCAGCCGCACTGACCGCCGAGATCCACGGCGTGAAGAAGAATGCCCTCTATAAATACGGTCTCGAGCACTATTGAGTCGGTTAATAGGTCATCAGACGGTTTTTTGACCTGTGCAATCCCTTGTATCGACAATCAGTCAGCCTGTAAACGGGGGCCAAAGCGCGATAAATGGCTGTAAACGGGAATTGCCGGTTTACCCCGTGCGTATCGCAAGGCTATAATCCGCGCCTCGGAGTTGGCTGGGCAATCGCTGCTTCGTCGTTGTGTCCCTCGGGACAGACGGGCGGAGGGGAGGAAAGTCCGGGCTTCACAGGGCAGGGTGCCAGGTAACGCCTGGGGGGCGCGAGCCTACGACCAGTGCAACAGAGAGCAGACCGCCGATGGCCCGCAAGGGATCAGGTAAGGGTGAAAGGGTGCGGTAAGAGCGCACCGCGCGACTGGCAACAGTTCGTGGCACGGTAAACTCCACCCGAAGCAAGACCAAATAGGCCCCTATTGGCGCGGCCCGCGTTGGGGGCGGGTAGGTTGCTTGAGCCAGCGAGCGATTGCTGGCCTAGAGGAATGATTGCTACCCGGGGCAACCCGGTACAGAACCCGGCTTACAGGCCGACTCCGACCTCATTCCGCGTGAACCGTCACGCTAAAATCCCGGTGCCTAACGGCACCGGGATTTTTATTATTCACGCCGAGATGCACCGCATGGCGGCTTTCTGGAATTTGTAATAAAGTTCTCACCCTTTTTGGTCGATATACGTCGGCTGGACTGTCTGTATCTATCACACTGCTGGCCTGATGAGCGACCCTGTGGCAGTAAGGCGAGATGAAATGGTTAAGGTGGATTATTAATGTCATCAAGCAGCGCAATGCTCACACCTTCCCGGCTGCTTAGCGCAGAACGGGGCAGAACCCTGCCTCATTATGATCTGTTGGGTGTCGAGCGGCTTAATCACGCCCGCTTGAAGCAGGTCAATGGCCAGTTGAGCACATTTTCCCTGCAAGCTGCGAGTTGTATGGCCCAGCTGTTCAACAGTGCGGAGTGCGAACTGAATTATGGCGAGTTTGCCTTTTCCGGCCCGGCAGAGACAGATGGCGCTGATATCTGGGTCGAAGCGAGAAGTCCGCTTGAACCACAGCGCGCCGTCTATTTCTCGATCGCACCTCTGGTCATCTATCGTCTTGCGGTCCTCTTTTTCGGCGGCACCTTGCAGCAAAAAGAGGAGCATGTTCAGTCTGGCAAAGGGCTGACCGATACCGAACAGCGGCTGTTATTGCGGCTTTGCCAGTATCAGGTTGATATCTGGTGTGCTTGTCTGGGGTTGGGGGATCTGAAGTGGCAGTTGCATGTCGTGCCACGGGATTCCATCGCCCACCGTCAGCTCTGGACCACGCAGGCAACCCTGCAGGCAGGTAATTGCACTCATCACTGGCAGATGTGGTTGCTTCCCCCCGAGGAGTCCGTTTCTCCGGTCAGTCATTCATTGCCGGCAGGTCAGCTGGAACAGGCTCTGACTCATGTCCCGGTACGTCTGCGTGTGGTGATGGGCCAATTGTCCATGACGCTGGCGGATCTTGAGTGTCTCAAGGTGGGTGATGTGCTGTCACTGGACTTGCCTGAAGTTGTGCCAGCACTGATTGGCAGCCGTCCCTGCTTCAGTGGACGAATCGCAGAACACAAAGGCAGCCTGGTCTATCAGGTTGCGACGGTTGTAGAGGAGTAAATTGAATCATGAGCGAGCACAATATGAATGATCCGCTGGATCTGGATGGACTGGATCAACTGTTTGGTGACGACATCAGCATGCCTAGCGCCGCAGACTACTTGGCCCCCACCAGTAGCAGCAAACAGCGGGATCTCTCCTTCTTTCGCCAGATCCCGGTCAAAGTGACGCTGGAAGTGGCCAGTACCGAAGTGCCGCTCGGCGATTTGATGCGCGTCGAGGAGGGGGCTGTCATTGAGCTGGACAAGCTGGCGGGTGAACCGCTGGATGTGCGGGTGAATGGCCGTCTGCTTGCCAAGGGCGAAGTCGTAGTCGTGAATGGCAAATATGGTCTGCGCCTGGTCGATGTCATCGATACCAACCTGCTTGGTGGCATGGACGACTGATGCGCTATCTGCTGCTGACGCTGCTGTTATTTTCGCTGCCCGGCTGGGGCGCGGACATGACCCTGTTCTCGGTATCACCAGGCGCTTCAGGGGGTGAGGACTACAACATCAAGTTGCAGATCCTCTTCTTCATGACCCTGCTGGGTCTGCTCCCGACCTTGTTACTGATGATGACCAGTTTTACCCGGATCATCATCGTGCTGGCCATATTGAGACAGGCACTTGGCCTGCAGCAGAGCCCTCCCAACCGGGTGCTGATCGGCATCAGCCTCATCCTGACTGTGGTGATTATGCGTCCGGTCTGGACGGACATGTATCAGAATGCATTTGTCCCTTATGACCAGAATGAAATAACCCTGTCAGAGGGGATCGCCAAGGCAGAAAAACCCCTGCGTAAATTCATGCTGGCCCAGACCCGTGAACCGGATCTGGAGCAGATGCTGCGCATCTCTGGCGAACCAACAACGGTCGCCAAAGAGGATGTACCTTTCGGGGTGCTGTTGCCCGCGTTTGTCTTGAGTGAGTTGAATACCGCATTTCAGATTGGCTTTATGCTGTTTATCCCCTTTCTGGTGATCGATTTGGTGGTCGCCAGCGTTTTGATGGCGATGGGGATGATGATGCTTTCCCCGCTGATCATCTCGTTACCCTTCAAACTGATGGTGTTTGTGCTGGTCGATGGCTGGTCGATGACCGTCGCCACCTTGGCTGCCAGCTTTGGTGGGGGAGGCTGATATGACTCCTGAGCAGAGCGTTGCCCTGGTTGGTGGCGCGGTCAATCTGGTGGTGACCATGGTCTCGGTGCTGATTGTACCGGGCCTGATCGTAGGTTTGGTGGTCAGTATTTTTCAGGCGGCCACCCAGATCCAGGAGCAGACGCTCAGTTTTCTTCCCCGTTTTATCGTGACTCTGATGACCCTTATCTTTACGGGTAACTGGCTGTTGTCGCAGATCACCACTTTGTTCCAGGATCTTTTTCTTAAAATTCCCGGGTTTATCGGATGAATTCGCTGCTGTCCCTCAGTGCTGCTGACCTGACCGCATGGTTGGGACAGTGGTGGTGGCCGTTTATCCGGATCGGTATGGCATTCTGGGTGATGCCGGTCTTTGGGGATACCCGGGTGCCTGCGCAAGTTCGCCTGATGCTGGCGTTTATTATCAGCCTGCTGCTCGCCCCCATGATGAAGGATATGCCGGTTGTCGATCCTTTTAGTGCCGGTGCGCTGGTCCTGGCGGTGGAGCAGCTGCTGTTTGGTTTGCTGTTTGGTCTGTGTGTCCAGTTGCTCTATATGGTGATGACCACTGCGGGGCAGATCCTCTCCATGCAGATGGGGCTCGCGATGGCGGTGATGAATGATCCGGTCAACGGGGATTCTGCCCCCATCATCAGTCAGGTCATGATGGTGTTTTGCGCCTTGCTCTTTCTGGGGCTGAATGGCCACCTGGTGGTACTGGATATTCTGGTGCAGAGCCTGCGTAGCTGGCCGCCGGGTTCATCTCTGGATCTGATCGATATGAAAGGTGTGATCGGGTTGTTTGGTTGGTCTATCGGTGCCGCCCTGTTGCTGACGTTGCCTGCCGTTGTCGCCATGTTGATGGTTAACCTTACCTTCGGGGTGATGAACCGGACCGCCCCTTCGCTCAATATCTTCTCTCTCGGTTTTCCCATGACCCTGTTGCTCGGGTTGCTCACCATGGCGCTCTCCATCAGTGGTGTGCCCTCCCGTTATCTGGATTTGGTTACCCATGTGCTTGAACAGCTGCGAGGCTTGACCCCGGCATGAGTCAGAACAGCGCACAGGACAAAACCGAAGAGGCCTCCAGCCAGAAACGCCAGAAAGCGAGGGATGAGGGGCAGATCGCTCGCTCAAAAGAGCTCAGTTCTGCCGGTTTGCTGCTGCTTGGCGGGTTGGTGATGCAGTGGATGGTGCCGGGGTTTGGTCAGTTCTTTGCCGAGTTGATGAAGCGTCCGCAGCGTTTTGACTGGCAAGGTGCCCGTGACCCGCAGATGATGATCCATTGGCTGGGGGACGCGCTCATAAACATGCTGTGGGTGCTGCTGCCCCTGTTTGGTTTTCTGGCTCTGATGCTGGTGTTGCTCAGCATAGTGCCGGGCGGTATGGCGTTGACCTGGAAAAAGCTGCTACCCAGTGGCGAGAAGATGAACCCTTTGAAGGGGCTGGGGCGGATGTTCTCCAAGAACAGCCTGATGGAGTTGCTGAAGTCACTGCTCAAGGTGACGCTGATCGGTGGCACATTGGCGTTGATGTTAAATCATCAATGGCCTTCCTTGTTGATGATGAACCGGATGCCCCCTCAGGCGGCCCTCGAGCAGGCGCTACGGATCCTCTCCCAAGCATTTATTCTGCTAGGGAGCGTACAGATGCTGATTGCCGTGCTGGATGTGCCCTATCAGCGCTGGTCGCTTAACAAGCAGCTCAGGATGACCAAACAAGAGGTCAAGGATGAGCACAAGAACAGCGAAGGGCGTCCCGAGATCAGGCCAAAATCCGCCAGGTGCAGGGAATGCTTGCTCGTGCGCGTATCGAGCAGCGGGTACCGCAGGCAGATGTGATTATCGTTAACCCGACCCATTATGCGGTGGCAATAAAATATGATGCGACTCGTGCCAATGCCCCTTTCGTGATTGCCAAAGGGGTCGACAGTATGGCTGAGCGGATCCGTCAGGTTGCCAAGCAGCATGACAAGATGGTGATGAGCTTGCCCGAGTTGACGCGAGCCATCTATCACTCGACCAAGGTGGATCAGGAAGTCCCCGCAGGGCTGTACACGGCAGTTGCCTATGTATTGAACCATGTATTGCAGTTAAGGGCGTATGAGGCAGGCAAGGGGAGAAAACCGACCCCTCTTGCCCCGTTATATGTACCGCCCGAGTTACGTCAACCTGAGAGGTAAGTTGTGAACTGGCGTGTATTCACCCAATCCTATACCGCAATTCCGCTGATGTTATTGGCCATTTTGGCCATGATGATCCTGCCTCTGCCCGGTTGGCTGCTGGATGCGCTCTTTACCTTCAACATCGTGTTGGCGGTACTGGTGTTGCTGGTATCCGTCTCGGCCCGCAGACCACTCGATTTCTCGGTATTCCCAACCGTGTTGCTGGTTGCCACCCTGATGCGGCTGTCGCTGAACGTGGCCTCTACCCGTGTGGTGTTGCTGCACGGTCACGAAGGGCATGAAGCGGCCGGTAAGGTCATCCAGGCATTCGGTGAAGTGGTGATCGGTGGCAACTATGTCGTCGGTCTGGTGGTCTTCGTGATCCTGATGATCATCAACTTTGTGGTGATCACCAAGGGTGGCGAGCGGATTTCGGAAGTATCCGCCCGCTTCACGCTGGATGCCATGCCCGGCAAGCAGATGGCCATCGATGCCGACTTGAATGCCGGTACTATGGATCAGCATCAGGCCAGGGCTCGCCGTGAGGAGATCGCGCGCGAGGCTGACTTCTATGGTGCGATGGATGGTGCTTCCAAGTTCGTTCGTGGTGACGCGATAGCTGGCATGCTGGTGCTGATCATCAACCTGGTGGGTGGGTTGGCCATCGGTATCTTCCAGCATGCCTTGCCCGTTGCCGAAGCCTTCCAGCGTTATGCGCTGCTGACCATTGGTGATGGTCTGGTTGCCCAAATCCCGTCCCTGCTGATGTCGACTGCTGCGGCCATTATCGTGACCCGGGTCAGTGATGAGGGGGAGATGGCTGATCAGGTTGGTCAGCAGATCCTGGCATCGCCTCGCGTTATCTATACCTCTGCAACCATCATGCTGATCCTGGGTCTGGTGCCCGGGATGCCGATGCTCGCATTCCTCAGTTTCGCAGCTGTACTGGCCTGGACAGGTTGGAGTGTCAGCAAGCGAGCCGTCAATGTGCCGGATCTGGATGCAGCGCAAGAGCTGACTCGTCAAATGATTCAGCCTGAACAGCAGGCACTGGAGTGGCAGGATTTGCCGCCAGTCGATACGGTCGCCATCGAGCTTGGTTATCGTCTGGTGCCATTGGCTGAAACGGATAAAGGGGCTGAACTGCTTGCACGAGTGCGCGGGATCCGCAAAACCCTCTCCGAGCAGTACGGTTTTCTGCTCCCCGAGATCCGGGTTCGCGACAATTTGCAGTTGCAGCCGGATCAGTACCGGATCAAGTTGTCCGGTGTCGCGTTGGCGATGGGGAATGTGGATTGTCAGCGCTTGATGGCCATCAGCAGTGGTGAGACCTATGGCGCTTTAGATGGCGAGTTGACTCAGGACCCGGCCTACGGCATGAGTGCGGTCTGGATCTCCCCTGAGCAAAAGGCCAAGGCACTTAATCTTGGTTACTCGGTGGTGGATTCGGCCACCGTGATTGCCACTCACGCCAGCAAGCTGTTACGTGAACAACTTGATGCACTGTTTGGTCACGATGAAGTGGGCAAACTGGGCCAATATCTCGCCAGTCAGTCCCCCCGGTTGGCTGAAGAGCTGAATCTGGCGCTGACCCAGATGCAGCAATTGAGAGTGTTTCGTCAATTGCTAAAGGAGCAGGTCAGTCTGACCGATATACGAACCGTTGCCACGACGCTACTGGATGCGAGCGAGCTGACCAAAGACCCTGTCTTGCTGGCATCCGATGTGCGCTGTGCCTTGAAGCGCCAGATTGTGCGGCAGGCCATTGGTAATCGTGATGTGCTGGCTACGTTTACGCTGGATGATCGCCTTGAGCAGACATTGCTGGCTGCAATGAATCAGTCACAACAGCAGGGCAAAATCCAGCTGGACAGCTTCCCGGTTGATCCACAACTGCTGGCCCAATTGCAGCAAAATATGCCGTTGGTGAAGGAGCAGTTGCAGCAGTTGGGGCATGCCCCTGTGTTGGTTGTTATGCCACAACTGAGACCGCTTATGGCCCGTTATGCCCGGTCATTTGCAAAAGGCCTCAAAGTGCTGTCTTACAATGAGATACCTGAAGAGCTACGGGTGGAGGTAATTGGTACACTTGGTTAATTACTGTTGGATAAATATCCTGAAGGGAAGTGTTTTTTCCGCCCCTGCTTGAATTGCCGTATGAATACTATATGATGTGGCGAAAATTGACGCAGCAATGTGTGAAAGTTAAATAACAAAAACAATATTAATTGTGTTGCCACACGCTTAGCCCATCAGGCTGAGCGTGTTATCACATTGTAAGGGCAAACTGAACTGAAAAGTCAGGACGCAAAGCCTCCGGTCTAACAGCAGGAAAGCTAATGACAGCGGGGTTACCAAGGTGAGTTTGGATACAATTCTGTTACCATCTAGATACAAATTGCACCTTTGTAAGTGCGAATTTGTATTTCTCCTTTGTGTCTGATAATTCAGCTCTATTGATTGTTCTATCCACAATCACAGGTGTCGGACGTCTATGTCTTCGGGATTACCAATAAATACAACAATCGGGTTGTGTGGCGATAGCTTGGCTGGGCCCCATATATTATTGATTCAGCCGCTAATAGTTGCCGAAAATGAGGTTGAAAAAATCCTATCCAAGGAAGGCATCAGGGTATCAAGCGTTAATTCTGTTAAACAATCAAAGGGCATTATTGCTGATGGTAATGTCAATTTGATCCTGCTCGATATGGATGCTATGACCGAGCTTGGGCCGCGTATTCTGCGTGAATTCGAAGGACTTGATTGCATCATCATGGTCAATGAGCACCAGGCCACCATTGCTGCGGAAGCTATGTGTGCCGGGGCTGTTGACTATATTGTCAAACCCTTCTGCCCCCAGCAATTGCTCGATGCTGTCCGTGGTGCTCTACGCCTTCGTCAGGCGATCCCCAATCTTATCGCTGTGTCGCCCATGAGCCTGCAGGTCTTGCAACTGGCTCGACGTGCCGCCAAAACCTCCGCCACCATTCTGATTGGTGGTGAGTCAGGCACCGGTAAAGAGCGGTTGGCCCGTTATATTCATGATATGTCAGTCAGGTCTGAAAAACCGTTTGTTGCAATTAATTGCGCTGCCATTCCTGAGACAATGCTCGAATCTATTCTCTTTGGCCATAATAAAGGTGCGTTTACCGGTGCTATATCTGCCCAACCTGGCAAGTTTGAGTTGGCACAGGGCGGGACCCTGTTGCTGGATGAAATATCAGAGCTTCCTTTGAACCTGCAGGCTAAATTATTACGGGTGCTGCAAGAAAAAGAAGTTGAGCGACTTGGCAGCAATCAAACGATTGCTCTTGATGTTCGAATCATTGCCGCCAGCAATAAAGATCTGCGCAAACTGGTTGCATGTGGGCTATTTCGTGAAGACCTTTTCTATCGTCTTGATGTATTGCCAATGAATTGGCCTGCATTACGTGAACGTCCTGAGGATATTATTCCGCTGGCCAACTACTTTATTGAGCGTTATGCATCCCAACAGGGCTATCGCCTGAGTGAACGTGCCTGTCAGTTGTTGCTGTCATATGAATGGCCAGGAAATGTACGAGAGCTGGATAATGTCATTCAACGGTCATTAATAATGGCGCGTGGTTTGCATATACAGTCCGTCGATTTGATGTTGCCAAACTGTATTCTTCCCGAAGAAACAGTCGCAGCAGACACGTGGCATGCTCCCGAGGGGTTAAGTGAAACCCGGCGGCATGCCGAGTTCCAATTTGTATTAGAGACCTTGCGCCGCTTTCGTGGCCATCGTACCCGCACTGCCGATGCACTGGGCATGACAACCCGGGCACTGCGCTACAAGCTTGCGGCGATGCGTGAGCAAGGCATTGATATTGAACAGCAGATTCAAGCAGAGGGATAAAAAGTGAAGATTCAGATGATGTCATCACAGGTGACACTACTGCAGCAGATGCAGGAGATGCAGCGTGTCGCAAGCCAGACCCCTTCTATCGAATCCAATGATCTGTCGGGAGCATCATTTACCGATGCCATGCGGGATGTGGTCGGGCGTGTCAATGAGCAGCAGAATGTCGCGTCAAAATTAATGGCATCCGTAGATGCCGGGCAGAGCGATGATCTGGTGGGCGCCATGGTGGCGAGTCAAAAAGCCGGCTTGAGTTTTTCAGCCTTGATGCAGGTTCGCAACAAGTTGATGACCGGTTTTGATGACATTATGCGCATGCCGCTCTGAGGTAACAGATGACTGAACTGGTAACGTCTCCTCAGGGGGCAGCCCCTGATTCGCTCAAAATCAGGCTACAAGAGGGATTACGCAACTGGCGTACCCTCTCCCGTGACAACAAATCGATCCTGACCATTGCTCTGCTGGCTGCCATTGTGGCCGGTACCATAGTCGTTATCCTGTGGACCTCCAGCAAAAACTATGTGCCCCTGTATGGCAAACAGGAGCTATACGATACCGCCAACATCATGGAGATGCTGGAGAAAGAGCAGGTGCCTTTCCGTCTGGAAAAGAGCACCGGTCAGGTACTGGTTCCTGAAAACCAGCTGGCTCATGTCCGGATGGCGCTTGCTGCACGAGGGGTGCGTGCAGCCATGCCGTCTGGCCTGGAAGGGCTGGACAACGTAACCGGATTGGGTACCAGCGAATTTATGGAAGGGGCGCGTTATCGTCATGCCCTAGAAGGGGAGCTGGCCCGCACCATCATAGCCCTCGATGCCGTACGCAGCGCCCGTGTTCATCTTGCTATTCCGAAGCGCACGTTGTTCGTGGGACGCGATGAGGAGAAACCCAGCGCATCGGTAATGCTCGATATGCAACCGGGCCAATCCATCGAAGCGGGTCAGGTCGAGGCGATTGCCAATCTGGTGGCGGGCAGTATTTCCGGAATGAAACCTGGTGCCGTGACCGTGGTGGACCAATCTGGCCAGTTGCTCAGCGCAGAGCTGGGGGACAAGGTCGGTTTTGGCAAGCAGAGCGTTCAACAGATGGAGTATGTCCGCAAGCTGGAACAATACATTCGTCAGCGTGCCAATGACATGCTCTATCCCATGCTGGGCAGCACCAATTTCAAGGTGCAGATTGCGGCAGACGTTAACTTTAACGCTGTCGAAGAAACCCAGCAGCAGCTCGATCCGCAAGGGGTGGTGACTCGCGAGTCCAACAAGTCAGACAAGACCATCGATGCGTTGGCGATGGGGATCCCGGGGGCGTTATCAAACCGCCCGCCTGAAACGGCGGCACAGGATGAAAAGGCTGGTGCTGACAAAGGCAATGCAAATGCCAATACAGCTACACAACAGAATGACACTCGTACCGAGCGTCAGGAAGTCAGCAAACAGTACGAAAACAGTCGCACCATAGTGCACACCCGTTACCAGCAGGGACGTCTGGAGCGAATTAACGTCTCCATTTTGCTCAATCAGCAGATCGCTCCGAAAGGTGGTTGGAGTGCCGAGCAACTGGAACAGATCCGTCAGATGGTAGAGCGTGCTGTCGGTTTCGATGAGACGCGTGGCGATCAGATTAGTCTGCAGGCCTTCGATTTCAATGGCGCTGTACCAATAGCTGCTCCCGAATCCAGCTGGTGGGAAACCCCTTATTGGCAAGACTCCTTGCGTTATCTGGTCGGTGGTTTACTTGGCCTGACACTGGTCTTCTTCGGTATTCGTCCGTTGGTGAAACATCTGGTTCGTACCCAGCAGCAGCCGGATATGGAAATGGGTGAGACTGAAGAAGAGCCGGAGCCCACAGTCGGATTGTCCATGCGCAGGGATGACGATGATCCCCAGCTGACGTCTGCTCTTTCAAATAGTCTGATCCGTACTGACAACAAGATGGAGCCCCAGTTCTCGTCACTCGATATGGAGTCGTTGCCGGAACCGGGATCCGAGCTGGAGGTTCAGCTCAAGCATTTGCAGTTGCTGGTTGAAAAAGATACCGCCCGGGTGGCGGAGGTTGTCAGAGCATGGGTGAGTGGCAATGAACAGCGTTAACTTGAATCAGAGTGCCGTCGATATCGATATCGACAACCTTGAGAAGGCCGCCATCTTGTTGCTGAGCATGGGGACCGAATCTGCGGCCAAGGTGATGCAGAAGCTCTCCCGCGACGAGGTGCAGCGTTTGATCTCCAAGATGGCCTCTCTCTCTGGCGTCAGCTCGATGGAAGCCAAGTGGACGTTGCAGCAGTTCTTCAATCACTACCGTGAGCAGAGCGGAATTGGCAGTGCCTCACGGGAGTATCTGGAACAGACGCTCGATCTTGCTCTGGGGCAACGACTCTCCCGTAGTTTGCTCGACAGTTTGTACGGCGATGTGATGAGTCAGGATATCCAGCGCCTGCAGTGGGTGCCTGCCGATGTGCTTGCCCGTTTCTTCCGCAACGAGCATCCCCAGATGCAGGCTGTGCTGCTGGCCTTCTTGCCACCCCAGACTGCGTCCGCCGTGCTAGATGCCTTGCCCGGATCGGTACACGATGATTTGTTGGTGCGCGTCGCCAGTCTCAGCAGTGTCAGTGAGCATGTGCTGGGCGAACTCAGGCTGACACTGGATCGCTGTCTCACCTACGTGGCAGATCAATCCGGTGCCAAGGTAAACGGGGTACGGCAGGTAGCCGATATTCTCAACCGTTATCAGGGGGACAAGGAGCAGATGCTCTCCCTGTTGCGCGAATACGACGGTGACATGGCGCTGGAGATCGAGAAGAACATGTTCGATTTCATGGCGTTGCGCCGTCAGAGCGACGACACCTTGCAACGGTTGGTGCAGGAGCTGCCCAGCGAATTGCTGGCACTGGCTCTCAAGAACACCGAAACCAGCTTCCGCAAAGTTGTGTTGGGTGCCATGCCGAAGCGGATGGCTCAGGCGCTGGACGATCAGATCCAGAACCAGGGCAGTGTCTCTTTGCGCAAGGTCGAGCAGGCAAGGGAAGAGGTCATGCAACTGGTCCGCGAGTTGGTGGAGCAGGGCGAGATCGAGTTCCAGCTGTTCGAAGAGCCCACCGTCAGTTAAAAGGAGGCATTCATGAGTCACAATGTGCGCAAATTGATGCCCGGGGCGACCCGTCTGTATCGTTTCCCTGCGCTCGGTCAGAGTGGGGAAGAGGCACGGAGTCAGCAAGAACAGTTTGAATTCGGCTATCAGCAGGGGCTGGAGCAAGGTCATGACGAAGGTTATCAGGCCGGCTATCAGCAAGGGCTGACCAGCGGCCTGCAGGAAGGCGAGAGCACCGGTTTGCAACAAGGGCAAACCCGCGGGTTTGCTCAGGGCCTTTCGGAGGGGCGAGCCGCCTTCGAACAGGCAATGGTGCCGTTTGCCAAGCTGCAAGAGCAGTGGGAGTCACTGAGCCGGGCCCGGATGGTCGAGCAGAAAGAGCTGATTGCCCAGCTGGTGGCGCAGGTGGCCAAGCGGGTCATTATGGCGGAGTTTACCCTCAATCCCCAGCAGGTTATGAATCAGGTCGAGCAGGCGTTGGCTACCTTGCCGAGTGAGTCGGAAGAGCTGGTGATCTACCTCAATGAGGGAGACCGACAGCGACTCGCCGAGCAGGGGGTGACTCGCTGCGAAGGGTGGCCATTGCAAGTTGATGCAGCACTTGGGGTAGGCGATGCCCGTATCGAAACGCGCGCTGCCGTCGTTGAGGTAAGCACCAGCTCCCGCCTGGCAACTTGCATCGAACAGCTCAACAGCTCACTGGACGTGCCGCAAGATGCATGAAGCCTTGCAGCAGGCACTGACCAGTGCGCTGGACAATCTGGATGAGCTACCCGCATTTCGTCGCTTTGGCCGGTTGGTGCGAGTCACCGGTTTGACTCTGGAAGTAGTCGGCTGCCAACTTGTGATGGGGCAGCGTTGTCGTGTCAGCACGGCAAGTGGCGCCCCCTTGCTGGCCGAGGTGGTCGGTTTTAACCGGGATATCTCTTTCCTGATGCCGCTGCAGCCGATGAGTGGCCTCTTCGCGGGAGCTCAGGTCGAACCGATCGATGGAGAGGAAACCGTTCGGCTTGGTAGTCATCTGCTTGGGCGGGTACTCGATGGCCTGCTGCAACCCCTCGACGGGCAACCGTTACCCGACGTTGGTGACAGTGTCCCTCTGTTTGCTCTTCCCCCCAATCCGCTATTGCGAACCCCGGTACGTGAACCGCTGGATGTCGGTATCCGCGCCATCAATGGCCTGCTGACTGTTGGCAAGGGCCAGCGTTTGGGGCTGTTCGCCGGCTCGGGGGTAGGCAAGAGTATGTTGCTGGGCATGATGACCCGCAATACCGCAGCCCAGATTGTGGTGGTGGGACTGATTGGTGAGCGGGGCCGTGAAGTGCGCGAATTCATCGAACACAGTCTGGGGAACGATGGTCTGGCTCGCGCCGTGGTCATTGCGGCGCCAGCGGATCAATCTCCCCTGATGCGGCTGCGAGCTGCCCAACTATGCCACCGGATTGCCGAGTATTTCCGTGAGCAGGGGCAGGATGTGCTGCTGCTGATGGATTCACTGACCCGCTATGCCCAGGCGCAGCGGGAAATCGCGCTGGCCATCGGTGAACCTCCTGCCACCAGGGGGTATCCACCCTCGGTATTCAGCATGCTGACCCAGCTGGTGGAGCGAGCCGGTAACGGCACGCATCCGGATGGCAGTCTGAGTGCGTTCTACACAGTGCTGGCGGAAGGGGATGACCAGCAGGATCCGGTGGTCGATGCGGCGCGCGCCATTCTCGATGGTCATATCGTGCTGACCCGCCGTCTTGCGGAAGAGGGCCACTATCCCGCCATCGATATCGGTGCCTCGGTCAGTCGGGTTATGCCGCAAGTCGTACCTGCCGAATGGCAAAAGCTGGCGGTCACCTTGCGCCAGCTGTGGGGACGCTATCAGCAGGTGCGTGAACTGCTACCACTGGGTGGTTATCAACCCGGGGCCGATCCGCAGATGGATGAAGCTGTTCAGCGTTATCCGGGGATTGCGGCATTTCTGCAGCAAGGCTTGCATGAAGAGATGGCCTTTGAGCAGGTGATGGTTGGTCTCAAGCAGGTGCTGGGGCAGGGATAAGGATTCGTTATGCTGAAGTCTTATCTGGGGTTGCAACAGGAAGAGCTGGAAAATCTTGGCGCCGAGCGTCGACGCTTGCGGGAGCTGGCGTTGCGGGAAGAGCAGCGAGCACACAAATTGCAGGAAGTGATCTCTTTGCTGCGGCCCGGTTCCGACAAGTTTCACCCTTTGCTATGGCAAAACAAGCAACAGATGGATGGCCAGTTGCGCCGTTTGCTCTCCCATCAGGTGCAGCAATCTGCGCTGGCCAGACTGGATCTGGAGCGCCACGAAGGGGAACTTGTCCGGCAGTTCGGGCGGGTCAAGGGACTGGAGCTATTGCTGGCAAGACGTGATGATGTTGCTCGCCAGCAGCAGGAGAGGCGGGATCAGCTACAGCTGGATGAGCTGGCGAGTTTGCGTCACCTGACCCGCAAAGAGTAAGACGGAAGGTTAATCCGTAATGCTGTCCGGGTCGCGATAACCTGACTCTTGTCCCAACAGAGAATGAATCGTCTCCATCTGGCCTGCCAGCAGACGGCCATTGAGATCATTCTGGCGCAGACACTGGTGCAGCAGCTGTTCAAGCTGTTGCCATTGATTGGCTACCTTGGTGCGCAGGGGAAGTGGCAGCTTGGCTATCAGGGTGGCCATCCCCTTCTCATCGGGTTTGAGGCCCAATGTCTGCAGCTGTTGGCAACGCAATTTTGCCTGTTGTGTCACCTTGGCCATCAGTGTTGTCTGCTGTTCGTTATGGGCTTGCAGACCATCGACATCATGGCTTGCCAGCAGTGCATGCTGGCGCAGCAACAGGGCGGTGAGTTCGGTATAGTGGCCGTAATCCTGCTGGATCCCGAGGATCAATGCCTTGACGGTGGCCTTGGTATCCACGCTCATCGGCGATGCATATCCAGAATGGCCTGACCCAGCGCATCCAGATCGATCTCCAGCTTGCCTTCACTGATGGCTTTGCGGATCTCGTTGACCTTGTCCATGTCGACGTCGGATGTGGTAGCCAGCTGGCTGCGGGCGTTGGCTACTGACTGTGCTGTGCTGCTGATCCGTGCTTCGGATGACTGTGCAGACCTGGTTTCCGGTTTGGTCGTTACATCCGGTTTGCGGCCAGGCTGATTTTGAATATAGAGCGAGTCAGTACGGGTAATTTTCATAACATAAATTCCTGATGGTCTGTTTATGACAAGCGACCCAAGGCTTGTCGAACTTGAATCAAATTGCGATCTTGGTTCAAAAACGGGTTTCAACTTCCCCTATATCAGTCACCCATGCCTGTATCTGCTTGCCAGAGCTAAGATTTTTCACTCTGATCCCCTCGCCTATTGCGCCATTATCGAGGGCCTCCCCTCTGGTTGTGGCGGAGAACTCACCTTTCCCTGCACGAATTAGTACCCCTTCCCCCTGTTTGACCGCCCAACTTTTTTGTAAGTCCAGCTCACCGATGAGTTGCCCGCTTCTCAGATGCCGGTTGCTTTTATGGCCCAGCAGGGAGTGATTACTCGGGATAAACCCGCGCTGTATGCGGCTGACATCCAACTCTTTCTCCACCAGATCGCTGGCGCTGATGGCCTGACCTTTTGCGATATCCCGTGCAGCAACCCAGACCGGCAACAGTAGCGAGACCTCTACCCGCCCGCGCACTTGCCAGGCGGGATCTGTGCATTCGATGAGATAGGGGCGTCGTCCCCAGGGTTGCCGATACTGGCCACCTGCTTGTAACGAGAGTGACTGTGAGGGACAGGGAGGAAGGTGCTCGGCGGAAGGGGCAAGCCAGACCCGAAACTCCCCTGAGGCTGCGGGCCATCCCTGCTGGGTGATGTAGTCATCAAGACTCTGGCGGGCATCTTGTTCAAGCAACTGTTCAAGCATGGCGCTTTGCACCTGCGGGGCACCGTGCGCGAATGCGCTCAGCAGTAGCCAGAGGATGCCGCTCCATTTCCACACGGGAAGTCGCACTTCCTCATTTTTCATCTGCTTGCGGCGGATGGTGCATGGTAACCGCTTGAAACTAGGTATCTTCATGGTTGGCATGAGTCTTGATAAGGGTAACCCGGTCTGAGTGAACGATAAAGGATGAAGCATGAGTATCTCATTTGACAGCGCCCTCGGCGTACACCCTTATGCCCTCGATGTCAGGGCGGAGCGGGCGCGTATTCTGGCGGGAAATCTGGCCAACGTGGATACACCGGGCTATCTGGCTCGGGATGTCGATTATAAGACGATTCTGGGCCGTGTCGCGCAGCAAGTTGCTGCGGGCGAGGAGAGTCAGGCCATCAACCAGGGCACCATGCGTGACGATATGCGTCACCCCCTCTATCGCATTCCTTATCAGGTCTCCATGGATGGCAATACCGCCGAATTGGGGGTTGAGCAGGGCAAATTTGCCAACAACGCCACCGATTTTCAGACCAGTCTCACTTTCCTCAATATGAAGATTACCGGGATCGCCAAGGCGATCGAGGGCCGTTAACCATGTCGTTCAACAAGATTTATGACATCGCTGGCAGTGCCATGCGCGCCCAGACCGTGCGGCTGGATACCGTTGCCTCCAACCTGGCCAACGTGGATAGCGCGGCCGCCAGTGAAGACGCCGCGTTTCGTGCCATCAAGCCGGTTTTTTCCACTCTCTATCAGAAGATTCAGGATGCCGATGGCCTCGGAGCTGCGTCGGTGCAAGTGGCGGGTATCGTACAGTCCGACCGTCAGGTCGAGAAACGGCTGGAGCCGACTAACCCGATGGCCGATCAGGATGGCTTTGTTTACTACTCCAACGTCAACGTGGTGGAAGAGATGGCCGACATGATGAGCGCCTCTCGCGGTTTTGAAACCTCGGTAGAGGTGATCAACCGGATCAACAGTATGCAGCAAGGTTTGCTGCGTCTTGGTCAGGGAGCCTAAGCCATGAGTCTGCCACAGATAAGCAGTCTGGATACGGCGCGTGGTACGGGTCAGGCTGTTGCTGACCCCAAGATCGCCAGCAATGGCACCGGTGCTGCTCAGGAAACACAAGCCAACCAGAATAGCGGGATGCAACTGCGTAACGAATTCCTGCAGATGATGGTGGCGCAGATCCAGAACCAGGATCCCACCAACCCGCTTGATGGTGCCCAGTATGTTGCCCAGCTGGCCCAGTTCAGCATGGTAGAGGGTGTCGAGGGACTGAAGAAGCTTCAGTTACAGAGCAACACCAAGATGGATACCCAGCAGGTGTTGCAGAGTACCGCTTTGGTCGACAAAGAGGTCATGGTGCCGAGCAAAACCCTTAAACAACAGCAAGAGCACAAGATCCGCGGTCAAATCGAGCTGCAAAGTGCGGCGGAGCAAGTGGATCTCAAAGTGTATGACCAGCACGGCGTGCTGGTGGCCAGCAAGAGTTGGGGTGAGAGCAAAGCGGGCGGGCTGGATTATGAACTGCCCCCCCTTCCTGCCGGAGAGTACCGCTTTGAGGTCAAGGCCTCGGCGGGCAAGACCTTGGTGGCGACCAAAAATTATGTAGCGAGCAAGGTTGAACGTGTTGCCTTGCCCGGTACGGGAGAAATCATGCTGCAGGTTGCCGGTGTGGGCGATGTCCCGCTGTTCAGTGCAATCCAGTTCGGCAAATCAGCGTAATCAGAAAGGAGCGACACTGTGTCTTTCAGTATCGGATTGAGCGGCCTGCGTGCCGTAAACCAGGAATTGAGCGTTATCAGTAACAACGTTGCTAACGCCAGTACCGCAGGCTTCAAATCCAGCCGTGCCGAGTTTGCTGCCATCTATGGTGGTGGTCAGGCTGGCGGTGTCGAGATGAACAACGTCTCCCAGAACTTTGATCGCAACGGTGATGTGATGCGCACCGGGCGAGGGTTGGATCTGGCTATTTCTGGCAGTGGTTTCTTCGTGCTGAAAGATGGCAGCGGACAAACCTCCTACACCAGAGCGGGCATGTTCCAGCGTGATAGCGGTAACTACCTGACCACGGCGAGTGGTACCCGTCTGCAGGGTTATACCACGGATGACGCCGGCAAACTGCAATCCGGTGTGGTCGGGGATATTCAGGTCAAGGCGGGCAGCCTGCCAGCCAAGGCATCCGACAAGCTGGAGTTTGTGGCGAACCTGAAGGCTAATGCCACTGAGATTGATACCAAACCACCTTACGATTTTGATCCTAAGAAATCTGAAACTTTCAGTTATTCACAGTCCAGTAAGGTCTATGACTCGCTGGGGGTTGAGCACACAGTTACTCAGTATTTTGTCAAAAAAAAGCCTAATGAGTGGGCTGTACACTACACCTTCGATGGTGACAAAACGGGACTGCCCACCACCGCACTGACTTTTGAGAAAGATGGCACGCTTGCTAAGTCTACCGCTATGCCCATTCTGGACTTGACTCCGCCAGGTGCCATGGATATCAAGCTCACCGTCGATATCAGCAAGGTGAGCCAATATGCCTCCGATTTTAACGCCACTCGTAACCAGTCTAATGGTTATACCGCAGGTGACCTGACCGGTGTACGGGTTGATGCCGATGGTGGTGTCTATGCCACCTTTACCAACGGCCAGAGCCTGTTGCAGGGGCAGGTCGTGATGGCCAACTTCACCAACCCCAATGGTCTGCTGCAGACCAACAACACCACCTGGCAACAGTCGTTCAGTTCCGGCCAGCCGGTACTGGGGGCGCCGGGAACCGGCACCATGGGTCAGTTGACTGCCGGGGCCTACGAGAGCTCCAACGTGGATCTGACTGGTGAACTGGTTAGCCTGATGACTTCCCAGCGTAACTATCAGGCCAACGCCAAGACCATCAGTTCCGCTGACAAGATGACCCAGGTTCTGTTCAACTCCTTCTAAGGGTAACCCGTGGAAAAGCTTATCTACACCGCCATGTCCGGGGCGCAGCATACCCTGATGGCCCAGCAAATCCGGGCCAATAACCTGGCCAACGTCAATACCGCCGGTTTTCGGGCTGACTTTGAGCGGGTTTCTGCTTATGCCCTGACGGGCGATGGTTATCAGAGCCGGGTGATGGCCAGAGAAGAGATGGCCGGGACCAACTTCAAAGCTGGCCCTCTGATGCAGACGGGGCGCAAGCTGGATGTGGCGATTCGTGGCGAGGGTTTTCTGGCGGTGCAGACGCCTGATGGCAAAGAGGCCTATACCCGTGCTGGTAACCTGGAGACCGATGCCGACGGGCTGTTGACCCTCAATGGTCGGCCGGTGCTGGGGGAGGGGGGCGAGCTGGTGCTGCCCGCTTATCGTGACATCAGTTTCGGCAAGGATGGCACCCTGAGCATCACTCCTCCGGGTGGTGGCGCCCGGCTTGATGTAGGCCGCCTGAAGCTGGTCAATCCTGATCCGGCCGAGCTGGTAAAAGGCCACGATGGTCTGTTCCGGATGCGCCAAGGGGGGGATGCCGAAAGCAGCGAGCAGGTGGTGATGGCATCCGGCTTTTTGGAAGGGGCCAACGTCAATGCCGTGGATGAGCTGGTCAGCAGTATGTCATTGACCCGCAATTTTGAACTGCAGGTCAAGTTGATGAAAGCGGCGGATGATCAGGCTCGTCAAGGGGCCAAATTGATTTCCGGTCAGGGTTGATTTTGACGGCATCGGGCAGATACCCGATGCCTTGCCACATCCCAGTGGATGAGGCTTGATGAACAAGGTGGAATAACAATGCACGCAGCATTATGGGTCAGTAAAACAGGTCTGTCGGCACAAGATGCCAAGATGTCCAGTATCTCCAACAACCTGGCTAACGTGAACACGGTCGGCTTCAAGCGCGATCGAGTAGCGTTTGAAGATCTTTTCTATCAGGTGCAGCGCCAGCCGGGTGCTCAGCAAGATCAGCAGAATCTGGCTCCTATCGGTATTCAGATGGGTAATGGTGTGCGGGTAGTGGGTACCCAGAAGGTCTTCACCTCCGGCCAATTCCAGAATACCAATCAGGAGCTGGATATGGCGGTGGTCGGTGCCGGTTTCTTCGGCGTCGAGCGCCCGGATGGTGAGACGGCCTATACCCGTAATGGTCAATGGCATCGCAATGCCGAGGGGCAACTGGTTAACGCCGATGGTTTGCCCATGGTGCCGCAGATCCAGATCCCTGATAACGCAACCAAGATCTCCATTGGTACCGACGGTACCGTCAGCGCCTCGTTGCCCGGTCAGCAAGAGAACGTCGAGCTGGGCCGCATCACCCTGACCAATTTCGCCAACCCGGCCGGTCTGGAAGCGCTTGGTGGCAACCTCTACCGTGCAACCGGCGCGTCCGGTGAGCCCATTGAAGGTGTACCGGGTGAAGAGGCGATGGGTGCCGTCAAGCAATTCACGCTGGAGAGCTCCAACGTGAACGTGGTCGAGGAGATGGTCGACATGATCACGACCCAGCGGGCTTACGAGATGAATGCCAAGGTGGTCTCTTCCGCCGACCAGATGCTCAAGTTTGTCACTCAGGCTCTGTAATGATGAAGTCGATGCTGCGTTATATCTGGTTGGTATTGCTGTTGGGCGGCTGTGCCACCTATGAGCTGCAGGCGCCCGAGCCGGGTGACGAGAAATGGGCGCCATCCCGTCCCAAGGTGACCGCGACTGCGCAGGGCGAAGATGGTGGCCTCTATCGGGGCAACTACATGATGACCCTGTTTCAGGATCGGCGTGCTTACCGGGTTGGTGACATTCTCACCGTGGTGCTGGAAGAGCGTACCCAGTCGAGCAAGAAAGCCAATACCAGCATGAGCAAAAACAGCAGCATGAATGTGCCGGCCCCCTCTATTGGCGGTAAACTGCGCCCCGACTGGGGGGCCGCCCTCAGTGCGGATCGGGATTTTGATGGCGGTGCGACCTCCAGCCAGCAAAATACCCTGGCAGGTTCCATTACCGTGACCGTGGCAGAAGTGATGCCCAACGGAGTGCTGGGGATCCGCGGTGAAAAGTGGATCCGCCTCAATCAGGGGGATGAGTATATCCGCTTGGGCGGCATGGTGCGGGTCGAGGATATTGACCAGAGCAACCGTATCTCGTCCCAGCGCATTGCCGATGCCCGCATCACCTATGCCGGTCGTGGTGCCCTCGCCGACAGTAACCAGATGGGGTGGCTGGGCCGTTTCTTTAGCTCGGCGTTTGCGCCATTTTGAGGAATCACATGAACAGATGGTTTATCGCCCTGCTGTGTCTCTGCTTGCCCTTGTTTAGTCAGGCTGCCGCACAGGCCAAACGAGCCTTGCTGGATATTGCCGATGTGCAGGGGCTGAGAACCAACCAGCTGGTGGGTTATGGTCTGGTGGTCGGTCTCTCCGGGACCGGTGACAAAAGCCAGGTCAAATTTACCGGCCAATCCATGGCCAACATGCTCAAGCAGTTTGGCGTGCAGTTACCGGACGATCTCGATCCCAAGCTCAAGAACGTGGCAGCTGTTTCGGTCCTGGCCACGCTACCCGCTTTGGCTGGCAAGGGGCAGTTGCTTGATGTGACCGTGACTTCCATTGGTGATGCCAAGAGTTTGCGCGGTGGTTCTCTGCTGCTGACCCCCCTGCGTGGTATCGACGGTGAAGTCTATGCCGTGGCGCAGGGCAATCTGGTTGTCGCCGGTGTGAAAGCGGAAGGGCAATCAGGTTCATCGGTCACGATTAACGTGCCGACAGCCGGGATTATTCCCAACGGTGCCACCATCGAACGAGAGGTGGTCAGCAATTTTGCCGAGAAGCCGGAAGTGACCCTCAATTTGCACCAACCCAACTTCAAGACAGCCCGCAATGTGGAGCGCGCCATCAACCATCAGCTGGGGCCGGTCGCCCGAGCGGTGAGTGCCGGGCGGGTTCAGGTTGCTGCTCCCAGGGACGAGAGTCAGCGCATCGCGTTTATGGCACTGTTGGAAGATATAAAGGTGGATCCGGGTCAGGAGCGGCCGAAGGTGGTCTTCAACAGTCGAACCGGTACTGTGGTGATGGGGCAGGGGGTCAAGGTTCACAAGGCTGCCGTCAGTCATGGCAGTCTGACGGTGACCATTGGCGAGAGTCAGACTGTCAGCCAGCCCAACGCCTTCTCCAACGGGCAGACCACGACAACCCCCAACTCCAAGATCCAGGTCGATCGGGAACGTAACAACATGTTTGTCTGGCCGGATGGCACTTCCTTGGAAGTGATCGTCAAGGCTGTCAATTCACTCGGGGCAACCCCCGATGATGTCATGGCCATCTTGCAAGCGCTCAATGAGGCTGGCGCCCTCGAAGGTGAGCTGGTGGTTATCTAAGGACTATCATGACCAGAATTAGCTCGGATCCCGGTTTTTATCAGGATCTCAATGAATTGCAGCAAATCAAAAGCAACCCGGATCAGCGTGCCGCGCTGGATGCTGCAGCCGGTCAGTTTGAAGTCAGTTTTCTGCAAACCGTGCTCAAACATATGCGCTCGGCGACGGATGCCCTGCAGGATGAGGACGACAAGATTATCAAGGGACAATCCCTCTATCGCGATATGTATGACAGCCAGTTGGCGATGAGCATGGTCAAACGTGGTGGTATCGGTTTGCGGGAGCAGATGGTCAACCAGCTGGCTCCGTCATTAAAGAATCCGGACGGGGTGGTCGCTTCAGAGCAGCGGACCCTGGCTGCATTCAGCCAGCCTCTCAACTCGGTAAAAATGAAGAAGGTTGACTGATGTCACTGCTCAATATCGGCGCCAGCGGACTAAATGCAGCCCAGATTGCATTGAACCTGACCGCCCAGAATATCGCGAACGTCAATACCATCGGGTATAGCCGTCAGGAAGCCATGATGGGCAGTCTGTCCGGTTTCGGGCGGCTGGATAATGGTGCCGGTGTCGAGGTGACAGGGGTACGCAGGGTAACGGATGACTATCTGGTTGCTCAACACTGGCGTAGCCGTTCGGCCACCGGTTCTTCTTATGCCTTTCATCAGTACATCAATACGACAGAGCAGTTGCTGGGCAGTGAGTCGATGAATATCGCAAAAGGGCTCGACAGCTTTTTTGCCTCGCTCAGTGCTGCGCTCGACAGTCCGGAAACCCCGGCACAGCGCAGCCAGATCGTCAGCTCGGCTGGGGCGCTCGCCAACCGCTTTACCCAGCTGGACGAGAGCCTGGTCACCCAGGAAAAACAGATCGACGATCAGTTGAGCAGCACTGTTTCCCAAGTGAACAGCTACCTGTCACAACTGGCCGAATTGAATGTCCAGATTGGCGATCAAGCCGCCAAGGGAGTCAATACCTCAGCGCTGGAAGATAGTCGCGAACAGGTTGTTCGTGAGTTGTCGACCTATATGGAAGTGCGGGTTAATCGTCAGAGTGACGGCGCTTTCGCGATCAGCCTGCCGCAAGGACAGCCGCTGGTGTTGGGAGGAAGCAGCAGTACTCTCGCGCTTGCTGGCGATAAACTCAGCCTCGCTTTCGGTGGTCAGACGTTTGAAGTTCCTAAATTGCATGGTGGTTCGCTGGCGGGTGTGATGGATTATCGCACTACAGTATTGCGGCCGACCAGAGTGGCGCTGAATCAGATAGCGGGCAAACTCGCAAAGGATTTCAATGATAAACAGGCCGGTGGTGTTGACCTTCATGGAGTAACCGGGAAACCGCTATTCGCTTTTGACGAAACAAAAGATATCCATGGTAACTACATCAATGCGTTGGGAACATTGCGTGTGGCTGATGGTTTTACCGGAGACGACCTGGCTTTTGCCAAGGCCGGTGGCGGCAAGGGCGATAACCGCAACTTGCAGGACCTGCTGACGATAAAAAATGGCCAATACGATGCCTATAGTGCCCTGCTTGGCAAGATGGCGGTGCAGAGCGGGCAGGCGAAAGCGAGCATGCAGGCCGATGCCAATATGGAAAAACAGATGGCGGCCAAGCTGAGCAGTGTCAGCGGTGTGAATACCGATGAGGAAGGGGTGAAAGTCATGGCTTACACCAAGGCTTATCAGGCCAATGCCAAGGTGATCAGCACCTCGGAACAACTCTTCAATTCCATTCTGAATATGTTCTGAGGAGGGTGACTATGCGCATCAGTACCAACCAGATCCAGCTCAGCATGCTAGACAACTTGCAGCATGGCTTCGGTGAATATGCCCGGCTTGATCGCCAAATCTCCACGCAGAAACGCATTCTTCAGCCCTCTGATGATCCTGTTGGCAGTGTGCAACTGCTGGGCTTGCAGAAAGAGCAGGTGGCGATGGCGCAGTACCAGAAAAATATTGCCAACGCCAAGAGCCAGCTCTCTCAAGGGGAGCTGCAGTTTGAAACCATGACCAACATGCTGATGCGGTTGCGGGAGTTGACCCAGACTGCTGCAACAGGCTCTTTGTCGGATGCGGATCGTAAAGCGGTAGCCAGCGAGGTCGCCATTATCAAGGATGGTCTGCTGGATCTGGCCAATGCGCGTAACGAGAGTGGCTCCAGCCTCTTTACCGGTAGCAAGGTTGATCAGACTGCATTGGTAAAGCAGGCGAGTGGTGACTACAGCTACCAGGGGGACAATCTGGTGCGTGAGGTCAGTATTGCAAACGGCGTCACTGTGAGCTTGAACCAGACGGCTGACCAGCTGTTTCGGAAGCCTGACGATTTTTTCAAACGACTCGATAGCATGGTGACGGCAATTAATGACGCAGCACCTGACGCCGTCGATCAAGCCCGAGCCATGCTCGGCCGCAGCCAGACGCTGCAAGATAATATCAGCCAGGCGGTGAGCACGATTGGTGCCCGGATCAATCTGCTGGATCAGATTGACGAGAGCCATGCCGAGAAAGGTGTCTATAGCAAGGAAGTGAGCAACCAGATAGAGTCGCTGGATTATGCCGAGGCCGCGACCCGACAGGCCCATGTCCTGATGGCATTACAGGTGCAACAGCAAGCTTTTGCCAAGGTTAATGGCCTTAGCCTGTTCAACTACATGCCGTAACGAGTGAAGGAGTCATGATGCAGATCCAGCAAACCCGTCT
This sequence comes from Aeromonas sp. 82P, assembly GCF_051919365.1. NCBI lineage: Bacteria > Pseudomonadati > Pseudomonadota > Gammaproteobacteria > Aeromonadales > Aeromonadaceae > Aeromonas > Aeromonas sp. 82P. The sequence continues at coordinate 4,434,519 of NZ_JBQBEV010000001.1, read as the reverse complement.
TGGGGGCGTTGCCGAGGCGCAGGCAAAGCCCAAGTTGCAGGGCCGCGCAACTGCACAGGCTCACACTCCGGAAAATCGAAAGCAGAGTGAGCGCCACCCCAATATTATCCGGATGGACAGATGGGCCCTGATCGGCGCAGCGCAACAGCGTATTGCCCATGCTCAGGGTGGGGAACAGGCACTCAATCAGGTTTGGGGTGAATTGAAGCGGCTGGAACGCCAGTTGGGTCAGCGTGAGCTGGCCAGCAGTGACGTTGCCAACCGCTTAAAAATGCTGGAAGAGAAAGTCACCCAACCAAGAGGCCCTTTGACTGACGAGCTCAAGCCCAGACTTCTTGCGTCACCTCAGGAGCTGCGCACCCGGTTCAGTGCCGAGCATCTGGATTTATTAAGCGCCAAAAATAGCACTGAGCGACTGGTGTTTTCTTTCCCCCAAAGCAGTAGTGCGGTGGAGGTGACCATCCCCGCCGGAGCGCGAGAGGGGGAGGTCGCAACCATACTCGATCGGGCGCTGCGTAAAGAGCATATCCGGGCTCGGCTGAATGAGCTGGGCAAGCTGGAGCTCTCTGTCGCTGAACCCCATCGTCGCAAACTGGATGAGCCGGTACTGATCCGGGGCGAGGGGATTCGTATCCCGGCAGGCAACCCGATCCCGGTGCAGTTCAAGCCCAGGGCCGGAGCGCTGACTCACATGGCCGAAGGGATTGCCAAAGGGGAGATCCGTCAGGAGCGGCAGCGGCTGCAAAAAGTACTTGGCGAGATTGAGCAATCGGTTCGGGAGTTGAAACAGTTTCGCCAGAAGATGGTGCTGCAACTGGACAAGGTCAAGGCTCGCAGTCAGAACCTGAAACAGGAGGAGCTGGCACAGTTGCAATCCTCTCTGGCAGCTCGCCTCTCACAAGGCGGCTATATGGGCACCATGTCCGGTCTGCTGGCGCAGGCCAATGTCACTCGGCAAGGGGTGGTTGCGTTACTCACTTGATAGCGCTGACCTGTCTCATCGTTAAAAAACCGCACAAGCTGACTTGTGCGGTTTTTTTATCTCTGTGATGCCCTCTTGTGCCTGTGACGACGCAATCTGCTTGCGAGAACATTGTTGAGTACTGAACGGGGGGGCCAAGAGAAACTGCCGTTCAGCAAAAAAAGATTTAATTTTCACGACGCCGTGGTCGTTCTTCATTGGGGTCAACCCAAACGCTGCCTGTGGCAGCATCTATTTCGAGGAAACGAAAATGAGTCTGTCAATCCACACCAACTTTGCCAACATGGTCACCCAGAACCAGCTGACCTCTACCAACAAGATGGCGAGCACAGCCATGCAGCGTCTGGGGACCGGTCTGCGCATCAACTCTGCCGCTGACGATGCGGCCGGTCTGCAAATCGCCACCCGTCTGCAATCCCAGTCAAACGGTCAGAAAGTTGGCATGCGCAACGCTCAGGATGCCATCTCCATGATGCAGACTGCCGAAGGTGCCATGGACGAGATGACCAATATCGTTCAGCGTATGAAGGATCTGGCTACCCAGGCCGCCAACGGCACTAGCAGCGATAAAGATATCGCCGCCATGAACGCCGAATTTGGCGAGCTGACCAAAGAGCTTAAAAACATTGCCAGCAACACTACCTTCGGTGGTGAAAACCTGCTGGATAGCAAAAATGGCAAGTTTGCCAAGGGCGAGGTCACTTTCCAGATCGGTAACACCAGCAGTGAAACACTGGCTCTAGATGTGAAGGATGTGCTGGGTAAGGTTGTGGGTAGTGCCGCAGGCAAAACCACCGCGCAGGCAAACCTCAAGCCAGTTAAGGACTACCAGGACGAGGCTGAAGCTACTTCTGGTGCAGGTAAGCTGAAAGCGGCAAAAGACAAGTTTGCAGCGGCAGAGGCTACGTATAAAGCACTTACTGGAAAGCCAACTACCGGAGAACAGAAAGCCTATGATGATGCCGTTGAGGCGATGTCTGTCGCCCAAAAGGCCTATGATGATGGTTTGAAGCCTCTGGTCAAAGATGCGATGACTGCGGGGAATGGTCTGGATGCCAACGTACTGGAGATCGGCCTGACCCAGACCTCTGCCCAGTTTGCCATGGGTAAGATGGAAGAGTTTATGCAGGATATCACCAGCGTACGTTCCTCTCTCGGTGCCAATATCAACCGTCTGGAGCATACCGTTAACAACCTCTCCAACATGAAAGAGAATACCGATATCGCCAAGGGTCGCATCATGGATGCTGACTTCGCCACTGAAAGCACCAACATGACCAAGAACCAGATGCTGACACAGGCTGGTATGTCTGTGCTGGGTAAATCCAACGAGATGACCGGCATGGTCACCATGCTGCTGCGTTAATCGCTATAAGGGCCGCCACCTGTGTGGCGGCCTCTTTTCTCCCCCTTGCCGGTTGAAAAGTGCTGGCGAAACAGCGTTTTTCAACAAGCAAGTCTTGCCCTGATACCGAAGGAGTTGATATATGCAGGTCGATCCCGCTTCAGCCGCGATGAATATGGTGACCAATGAGCGCAAGAACATGGACAAGCTGCTCAAGGGGCAGCTAGCCAATGTCAAGGCGCAGCAGAGTTCGCTGTCATCCATTAACTCCAAACTCTCCAGCTTTCAGACTCTGCTGAAAGATTTGAACAAGCCAGCGGCTTTGCAGGCCCAGAAAGCCAGCCTCTCACAAGAGGGGATCATGACGGTCACCAGCAATGGCAAGGCGACCCCGGGTCAATATAACTTTGAGGTCAAGCAACTGGCACAGGCCCATCAGTTCGGGGTGCAACTGGCAGATGAAAAGGCGCCATTGCCAACCTCCGGCAAAGTGTCGTTCACCCTTGATGGCAAGGCGTTTGCTATCGACTTGGCGACTTTGCCTGCGGGGGCGACAGCCCAGAGTCTGGTTTCTGCGATAAATGATTCGACGGATAACCCTGGGGTCAAGGCCAGCCTGATCCGCACGGATGGCAAGGTTAACCTGGTGCTGACCAGCAAAGAGAGCGGAGTAGCCAAGGTGTTTACCCCCACCTATGATGGCGACCCGGCTTCTGCGTTCGGCAAGGCTTTTATCGATGGCAAGGTGATCACCCCGGGTCAGGACTCCATCATCAAGATGGGGGTTGGCGACGGTGCGCTGGAGATCAAATCGCCGACCAACAAAATTGAGAACGTAGTTGAAGGGCTGACGCTGGATCTCACCAAGGTGCAAAAGCCAACCGATGGCCCGATGCAGGTGACAGTGGCTTATGACAATGAAGCCGTCACCGGTTCATTGAAAAAATTTGTTGATAGCTATAACGAACTGCTGGATCTGCTGAACAAAGAGACATCCACCGATATCAAGGCAAAAGGCGTACTGGCGTCTGATGCCACGGTGCGAGGTTTGAAAGGTGCGCTGGCCAACGCGGTTCGCAATCTGCCTGCAGGCATGACCCTGACTCAGCTTGGTATCAAAACCGAGAAGTCGGGCAAGCTGGTGTTTAGTGACTCTGATTTCAAAAAGTCGCTCGAGAAGGACCCTGAACTGCTGGGCAAGGCGCTGATGGGGGATGACGGTTTGCTCAAGCGGATGAACAAGGTGCTTGATCCTTTCTCCAAGACTAATGGTGTGATGGCCACTCGCAAGAGCACATTGGAAGCCAATCAAAAGCGACTTGATGATAAAATGGAGTCGCTGGATAAACGGATGGAGTCTGTTTACAAGCGTTACCTCAATCAATTCACCACCATGAACCAGATGATGCAGACCATGGGAGCACTGTAAGCTTTTCCCCTGGATGCACTGGTTTTGAACCTGCAATAGCGAGTGACCCATGTTTGAATCTGAAGATGGCTACGACGCCTATCGATTTGCTGCCACAGAAGCCAAGGCGGCCAGTGCCGATCCATATCAGTTGGTATTGATGTTGATGGATGGCTTGCTTGACGAGATAGCCAGAGCCGAAGGGCATATCTTGGCGAAACAGTTTGAGCGCAAAGGGTTGGCCATCAACAAGTGTCTGCAGATCCTGGGTGGGCTGGACAGCGCGCTTGATATGAATAAGGGGGGCGAACTGGCGGTCAATCTGCATCGTCTTTATGACTACTGCGGTCAAAAATTGTTCGAAATCAGCGTTTCCAACAATGTTGAGGGGTTCGCCGAAGTGCGCAAAATCCTGCAAGAGCTGAAAGAGGGTTGGGAAGCAATGGCGCGTCATCCTCGTTAATACGGAAGTAGTACTTCCTTCCTCTCTGTTCTTCCTCACGCCCAACATATTGAAATTTCTTGGTTCTCGGTCTGGCCCACTCCTTGCTTGTGGGCTGGTTCATCTTCTTTTTGGGGCTCGTCATGTCAGGTATTGCTCCCGAGTTGCGTGAGACCGAACTGCAGACTCGCCAGCGTCAGTTATTGGGGTTGGGTACGCTCTTGCTGCAACAAGCGCAAGCTGGCCAGTGGGATGCAGTCAGGCTAACCGATGGACGTTTTGCACAATTTGTCTCTCAAGTTAGCCGGAATCCCCAACTCTGGGCTGCGTTGCAACCAGCAAGAGATAAAGCCCGAATTTTGTATCGACAGGCATTGCAACTCTGCGAGCAGGAGACCCAGGTTCGTAAACAGGAGTGGCAGCAGCTTTCTTCGATTCGTGAAGGCTTGACTGCCTACGGTGAGACAGAGCAATGGGATTGATTCAATTTAGCGGTTTTGACGCTGCGTATTCGCCGGATGTCACGGCCTTGAACCGTTTGTCCGGCCAAGCCGGCAGTGAAGGGGAGTTATATCAACCGCTGGATGAGATTGTTGACCCTCTGGTTGCATTGCCCTTGCCCGAGTTGGTTGCCAGTGATGTTGCGGTAGACGAAACAGAGAGCGAACAATCAGGAGCGGAAGGCGACCCGACTGAACAGCTGCAAGCGTTTACCAATGTGCCTCCTCTCTTTGTCAGAGTAAGTGATGCCGATCTTGATGGTTTTCGTGTAAGCCGTACTTTTTCCCGAGCTGAAGGTAGCACTGGTGGGCAGCAGGTGGTGGTGGATAACAAATTGCCGCCCTCTCTTCGTGCCTTGATGGGGAGTGCGACCACGCTGCCTGAGCAAGAGGTGATGCCGCGTCGTGAGACGGTTTCTGCCGCTGCGGAACAGGCGCTCTCTACCTTGCTGGCCAAATCAAATGGGCAAACCGGTGTATTGCCCGGCCGCTTCACCTTGCCGGTTATGGCTGCCGGTTTCGATGCTGGAAATGTGCCTGATACCGCAGTGGTAGAAAACAGGCTGCCAGATGCTCGCCAGCTGGCAGTTGGCCAACTCGCTGCGACGCCGTTGCGACCTGCCGACTATCAGTGGGCCCCTGCCCGGTTGTCAGACAACCAGAGCCAGTGGGGGCAACAGTTGGTTAGCCTGCTTCAGGACAAGGTTGAGCTGCAAGTCAATCAACAGGTGAAACAGGCCCACATCCGGCTGGATCCGCCAGAGCTCGGGCGATTGGAGTTGACCGTCAAGCTCGATGGTGATCGGCTCAATGTCCAGTTGAATGTGACCAATCCGGCGGTGCGCGATGCGATGATCCAGTCGATGGAGCGCTTGCGCATGAGCCTGGCTCCCCATCATGCCGGCGGGGTCGAGGTCAATGTGGGGCAGGGTGGCGAACAGGGACAGCAGGAACGGTGGCAACAGGAGAAGATCCTGGCTGGTCGCCGCCAGTGGCAGGATGATCCGGATTCCCAATGGGATACGGTGCACGACTGGCTCAATACACTGGTCTGATTTTTAACCCGTAACAGCGAGAGTGGTTTTACATTATGCGGCGTGTCATGAAGTGGTTGATGGTTGTCGTCATTGCCCTGTGTCTGCTGGTTTTGCTGGCATATGGTGCCTGGTTGAAACGCGATGTGATTGAAGTCTGGCTAGGATTGGCAGAGCCAAAGCCCGAGCTGAGCAGCACTCCGCTGTTCAAGCCGATGGAGCGCTTTGTTATCAGTCTGGAAGGGGGTGAACAGTCTCATTATCTGGTGCTGGAGCTGGCACTGGTGACCTACAACCCGGCGCAGGTTGCCAAGCTGGATGAACTGACGCCACTGATCCGCAATGCCATGGTGCAGTATTTCAGCCACCGCTCCCATGATGACGTAAAAGTCGAGCTGCAGAATATTTCCAAGTTGCAAGTCTCTTTGCGCGACAAGCTGGTCACTACGGTACAGGGATATGGCTACAAGCCCTATCTTGATGAAGTGCTGATCACCAAGGTACTGGTACAGTAGCCACGATATGACAGATTCCGTTTGGGATGCTCAACAAGAGTTTGCCGATACTCCGCAACTTCCTCGCACGGGAGAACCCGCAATTCTTGCTCGCTATCTACCCTTGGTGAAGCGAGCCGCCAGCCATCTGCGCAGCCAGGTCAGTGCCTGTTTTGATCAGGAGGACATGGAGCAGGTGGGAATGATGGGATTGCTGGAGGCGTGGCGCCGTTATGGCAGCGAGCCCGATGCCCAGTTTGAAAGTTATGCCTTCAAACGGATTCGTGGCGCCATGCTCGATGAGTTGCGTCGTCTGGACTGGCGACCCCGCCAACTGCGACAGCAGGTACACGGCCATAATCAGGCGCAGCGTGAACTGCACAATCGTTTGGGGCGCCCCCCCTCAGAGCAAGAACTTGCTACTGCGCTCGACTGTTCGGTGGATGAGGTGCGTCAGTTGTCCTACGCCAGCCAGGCTGAAGCGCTGCAGAGTCTGGAAGAGTGGCTGGAGAATGGCGGCAAAGCTCCGACCACCGAATCTGATGATGTCGATATGGCGATGACCATCAGCAAGGTGTTGGCCACTCTGGATAAACGCGAGCAGTTATTGCTTTCCCTCTATTACCAGCAAGAGCTCAATATGAAAGAGATCGCGCTGGTGCTGGGATTAACCGAATCCCGGGTTTGTCAGTTGCACAAGCAATGTGTACTTCAGCTAAAGCAGCGATTGGTCGACTCCATATAGTAGTGCTTCACCTTTACTGGTGACCCTTCTTGTATCGTGCGGGAACATTCATGCAAAAACAGATTGGCATCGGCGTCATATTAGTGTGCGTGCTGGGTGGCTTCATGATGGCCGGGGGGAACCTCGCAGCCTTGTGGCAGCCAGCCGAGCTCATCATCATCATCGGCGCAGCGGTAGGCTCCATGTTTCTGGGCAACTCGAAAGAGGTGATGCATGAAATGTGGCGGCAGATAAAGATGTGCTTCAAAGCGAATAAAGAAGAGAAAGAGGTCTATCGTGAGCTGCTGACTCTGATGCATCAACTGCTTGAAGAGACACGCAATAAGGGGATGAAGGCGCTCGACGAGCATATTGAAAATCCCCAGCAGAGCTCGGTTTTCTTGATGTATCCCCAGATTTCGGAAGATCCCCAACTGCTTGGTTTCATTATCGATAACCTGCGTCTGCTCGGAATGGGCAAGATCACCCCCCATGAACTGGATACCGTGCTGGAGCAGGAGATCATGGCCATTGAAGAGGACATGCTCAAGCCTGCTCATGCCTTGCACAAAACCGGCGAGGCCTGCCCGGGCTTCGGCATTCTTGCTGCGGTGATGGGGATCATCATCACCATGCAGCAACTGGATGGCCCTCTGAGCAATATCGGTGTCCATGTGGCGGCTGCTCTGGTGGGCACCTTTATCGGTATTTTCCTCTGCTACTGCTTGCTGGAGCCAATCAGCAATGCCATGGAAGAGATGGTCAAGCGCCGTATCGGCCTGTTGATGTGCATCAAGTCGATCCTGATTGCCCAGTTGCGTGGCAAGACACCGCTGCTTGCCGTCGATTCGGGTCGCAAGATCCTGGAGCCTGAAGTCAAACCAAGCTTCCTTGAGCTGGAAGATTGGGTGACCAACAGGGCGATGTAATGCGCAATCACGAACAGATTATCGTCAAGCGCCAGCAGCGTCGTAACAGCGGTCCCAAAGGGGGCGGCGCCTGGAAGGTGGCATTTGCCGACTTCACGTTGGCCATGATGGCGTTCTTCATGGTGCTCTGGATCCTCGCTGTGTCAAATCAGGAGGAGCGGGAAGTCGTTGCCAGCCGCCTGCGGGACTACAGCATCATGGACAGTGAAGCCAACCCGTTTGATATTCGCAACAGCCCCTATCCTGTCGATCTCGGGGGCAATCCTTCTGTGATGGATGAGTTGAATCCCAAGTTCGATCAGCAGGGTCAGCTGATGCCAAAGCATATGGATCGTAATCAGAGCATTTTTTCTGACGGTCCGGGTGGTGGGTATGAAAAGCTGTTGATAGGCAAGCTTGAGGGTGAAGCCCAGATGAAGCAGCTGGCCAGCTTTATCGACCATCTTGCTGAGCAGATGCAGGCGAAGAATAACCTCGAGATTCAAATTGTTCCCCAAGGATTGCGGATCCTGATCCGTGATGACGCAGATCGGGAAATGTATAGCCGCGGCAGTGCACGTATCACTCCATTTTTTCGTCACCTGTTGATGGCATTGGCCCCCATTTTCCAGCGAATTGAGAATCGGGTCATGATTTCTGGCCATACCGACAGCACACCGTTTGCCGGTGACAACTACAGCAACTGGGAGCTATCGTCAGACCGCGCCATGATGGCAAGACGGGTGTTGCTGGCGGGAGGCATGCCACCTGAACGGGTCGGACAGGTTGTCGCGATGGCCGATACCATGCTGGAAGATACCCGCAATCCACAAAGCAGCCGTAATCGGCGCATTGAATTGCTGGTCATGACAACCCAGGCAGAAACTAATCTGGAGCAACTTTTCAGCTCCCAAACGCAAGCGGCAACCACCCATGCCAAGGAGATGATTTCCCATGGACGACCCTGAGATCGAGTTTCCGCTGCATACCTCGCACAATGATCCACGCCGAAAGGTGCCGCGCTGGTATCTGCACGATGGAACTACGCCTTTCGAGTCACAGAGTTGCGGGATTGCAGCCAGATTGCTGATTTCCGGATTGCTGTTTGACAAGAGCATCGGCCGCGCAGTGATCAAAGATATTGGCCCGGGCGGGGTCGGTTTCCTTGCTCCGGCTCGATTTGAATTACCCGAAACGGTGACGCTCGCCCTGTTGCCGCGAATTGCGCTGGATTGCAACATCACTCATCGTCGCGCTATTGGTCGGCAGCTCTGCTTTTATGGTGCTCGCTGGTCACATCCGGAAGAGGTTGATTTGGCTCCGGTACTGAGCCATTGGCGCCACTGTTTCATGGTGCCGCAATCAGCGGCCGCTTCTGCTGAATCCCAAGAGGATCAGGTAAGCGTTCCAGTCTGATCTCGCCTCGACTCATATCAAGCCCCCTGGCAGCTTTCAGCAACAGGGGATCATGCAGACTGTCCAGTGAGACCGCTTTGACAATGGCGGTCGCCCCTTTCTTCCGGTTGGCGGTGGGGGCTTTGCCCTTGCTATAGACGATAGGGCAATGGGTTATCCCTTGCGCGACAGGGAGTTGCCAGGCCGGATTCCAGCGGCTGGCTTCATTCATTGATACGCCTTTTGCCTGAGCCCACGCGGGCAGTGAGCAGCCGTTCGGATGACGGAATATTTGCAAGTCATTGCCGCTGTGCCATGGCGGAAGTTGAAACTGATAGCTGTCAGCCATATCAAGCAGTCTTGCCAGCGCAACAAAGCGCGCGACATAAAAGCGTGTTTCAGTCGGAAGTTCCAGTTCCCATATATTACGTGTCCCCGCTTTTAAAACCGCATTGAGTACCCGCCCTTCTCCTGCGTTGTAGGCGGCCAAAGCAAGCAGCCAGTCATTGCCAAAGAAGCGATAAAGCCATGCCAGATAGGAAAGGGCAGCCTCTGTCGCCAATGGCAGTGAATAGCGCCCATCAAATTCGCTGGTGATGGGAATGGCAAATCGGGTGGCGGTATCTGGCATCAGCTGCCAGGGGCCTGCGGCGCCAGCAGAAGAGACCACATCCAATCGGTAACTGCTTTCCAGTAAAGGAACAAAGGCAAGCAAGGGCGGCAGTTTGCGTTCGTGAACCTGTCCCGCGATCCAGCGAATAACGGGCTGTGTCTCCGCAAGACGTTGTTGGAGATAAGGGCGCTGCTTCAGTAGGAATTGTTGCTGCTGGCTGACCAAGTCGACCCCTTTTCCCTGGATCGGGATTGGGAAACCAGCTTGCCAGTGATAATTGTGATAAGCATGGCAAGATGTTGATATCATTAACATCCCACTCATTAGCAAAAAAACGAGCCGGGTCATGGGGCAATTGTTGAGCAAGGATCGCGCAATAATAAAAACATGATATATCTCAACAGTTTTTTGAATTTAAGGTCGTCTGATCATGTGTAATCCAGGACGTAGCAAGCATGATAACACGAGTAAAAAAGAGCCCAAATTCGGGTAAAGCGATTCAGAAGTTTTTGCTGTATCTGATACTCGCCAATTTCATTCTGATGGGCTTATACATTGGTTACGCTCAAGAGCTGACATTTGCCACCAATATTCTGCTGACATCCCTGCTGATTATTTACAATCTCTTGCTTTGTCAGTTGGTGTCTCTGCGTGCTCGCCGTTCGAAAGATGGTTACATCATCTATCCAGTGATATGTGTCAGTATTTTGCTCTGTGCAGTGGTATTGTTCCGTTTCATCATATCGCCCAGATAGTGACCGCTCACCGACTTGCTGCTTATTAATCACTTTCTGTTTTTTCAGCAATAACTCTTGGAAAATCAACCTACTCAATCCGCAGCATGCAATTGCTGCGTCAATATGTTCCCTCTGTCCCATCTCCTTGCTTGAAAAGCCCCCTGCACGTCCTTAAACTTCAAGGTGGGGAAAAGTGGATCAAAGTGGTTTTTAGAGGGGCAATCTGCCTGCTCACTCACCTTCAGGGACTGCAATTTGTTGCGTGGCGCTCATGCCATCAGCCTGGACAGTAAAGGGCGGTTGGCAATTCCGACCAAATTCCGTGATTGGCTGCGCGACGAAAGCGACGGCCAGCTGGTCTGCACCATCGATATTGCCCATCCCTGTCTGCTGCTTTATCCCCTGAATGAATGGGAAGAGGTCGAGCGCAAGCTAAAGATGCTTTCCAGCATGAATCCCGCAGAGCGCCGTTTGCAGCGACTGCTGCTGGGACATGCAACCGAGTGCGAGCTGGATGGCAATGGCCGTCTGCTGCTCAGTCAGCCACTGCGCAACCATGCGGGGCTGGACAAGAAAATCATGCTGGTGGGCCAGCTCAACAAGTTTGAGTTGTGGGATGAAGCCCGCTGGCAGCAACAGGTCAATGACGACATCTTGGGTCTGCCCGGGGACGATTGGGCAAGCTCACCACGACTACAGGATTTCTCTTTATAAATGACCCAAGCCGCTGAACACATCACAGTGCTGCTGCACGAAGCCGTTGAAGGTCTGGCCATCAAGCCGGACGGTGTCTACGTCGACGGTACTTTTGGCCGTGGTGGTCATTCTCGTCTGATCCTGCAGCACCTTGGCCCCAATGGCCGCTTGATCGCCATCGACCGCGATCCCCAGGCGATTGCTGAAGCAGCCAAGATCCAGGATCCCCGTTTCGAAATCGTGCACGGCCCCTTCTCCGGCATCGCCTCCTATCTGGATGAGCGCGGTTTACTGGGCAAGGTGGATGGCTTCCTGCTGGATCTGGGGGTCTCTTCACCTCAGTTGGATGATGCCGAGCGGGGCTTCAGCTTTATGAAAGATGGTCCGCTCGATATGCGGATGGACCCCACCTCCGGCCAGAGCGCCGCCGAGTGGCTGGCCAAGGCCGATGTGGATGACATCGCCTGGGTGCTGAAGACCTTCGGTGAGGAGCGTTTTGCCAAGAAGATCGCCCGTGCCATCGTGCACGACCGCGTGACCGAACCTTATGTGCGTACCCGTCAACTGGCGGAGATGATTGCCCGGGTCAATCCGAGCAAGGAGAAGGGCAAGCATGCGGCAACCCGCAGCTTCCAGGCCATTCGCATCTATATCAACAGCGAGCTGGACGAGATCGAAACTGCGCTCAACGGTGCACTGGAAGTGCTGGCACCACATGGCCGTCTGTCAGTGATCAGCTTCCATTCACTGGAAGACCGGTTGGTAAAGCATTTCATCCGCAAGCACGAGAAGGGGCCGGAAGTGCCTTACGGCATTCCGTTGACCGAGGCCCAGCTGGCTGGCGGTCGCAAATTGAAGTCGGTCGGCAAGGCACTCAAGCCTTCTGATCATGAAGTATCTGAAAACAGCCGGTCACGCAGCTCGGTGCTGCGGGTTGCAGAACGGCTGGCGGAGTAAGCGATGAGCGAAGTGCGTGTTCATCTGGCCAAGGAGATCGTTGCCGATCTCTGGCGGCACAAGCTGCAGATTTTTCTGTCGGTCGCCGTGCTGGTGACCGCGTTTGCCGTGATCCTGGTGACCAACATGACCCGTGGTCTGACGGCCAAGCAGAACGATCTGATGGCGGAAGAGGATCGCCTCAATATCGAATGGCGCCACCTGCTGCTGGAGCAGGGCACCCTGGCTGAACACTCCCGGGTGGCGAGTCTGGCGATGGACAAGTTGCAGATGGGTCGTCCGCTGGTGACCACCGAGAAGGTAATTACCCAACCATGAAACGCAAGGCTACAGCCAAAGCTGCCAAAGCGAATGTCAAAGCGCCATCGATCTATCCGTGGCGCTTTCGCACGCTTGCGGTGTTTATCGGCATCGCGTTTGTGGGTCTGATCCTGCGTCTGGCCTGGATCCAGGTGATCAATCCGGATCGTCTGCGTCAGGAGGGTGACATGCGTTCCCTGCGTACCACCTCTACCCAGGCGGTGCGCGGCATGATCACCGATCGCAACGGCGAGCAGCTGGCGGTTTCTGTGCCGGTCGAGGCGGTCTGGGCCGATCCCAAGACGGTGCATGAATCCGGTGCCATCAATAATGAGCGAGCCTGGCTGGCGCTCTCCGCCGTGCTCAAGCTCGACATCAATACCCTCAAACACCGCATCGCCAACCCCAGCAAGCGCTTCGTCTATCTGCAGCGTCAGGTTACTCCTGCGGTGGCGGAATATATCAAGGGGCTCAAGCTGGGTGGCGTCTACCTGCGCCCCGAAGCACGCCGCTTCTACCCGACTGGCGAAATCAGCGCCCATCTGGTGGGGGTGACCAACATCGATGGCAGCGGTATTGAAGGGATCGAGCGCAGCTACAACGAGTGGCTGACGGCGACACCCGGCGAAATGCGGGTACGAAAGGATCGTCAGGGGCGCGTCATCGAGCGGCTTGGCATCGTCAAAGAGGGCAAGAACGCCAACGATCTGCAGCTCAGTATCGATCAGCGGGTGCAGGCTCTGGCCTACCGTGCCCTCAAGCGGGCAACCGACGAGAACAAGGCGACCTCCGGCTCCATGGTGATGCTGGATATCAAGACCGGTGAAGTACTCGCCATGGTCAACACCCCCTCCTATAACCCGAACAACCGCGGCCAGTATCAGAGTTTCCGGGTACGCAACCGGGTGGTGACTGATACCTACGAGCCGGGTTCGACCGTCAAGCCATTGATTTTGCTCAGTGCCTTGCAGGCAGGTGTCACCAGCTGGAAAGATTTCATTCCCGGTGGTCCGCTCTTTATCGGTGCCAAGCAGATCAAGGACGTCAGTATCCACAAGGCGACCAACCTCTACGATATCCTGCGTTACTCCTCCAACATCGGTATGTCGCGCATCGCGTTGCGGATGCCGGCGCAGGAGATGATCAATACCCTCAGCATGTTCGGTTTCGGCATGGATACCGGCAGCGGGCTGATGGGCGAGAGCAGCGGCATGTTGCCCCAGCGTCGTCGCTGGTCCGATATCGAGCGGGCAACCCTCTCGTTCGGTTATGGTCTGCGAGTCACCCCGCTGCAGCTGGCTTCCGCCTACGCCACCTTGGCCAACAAGGGCAAACGGGTGCCGCTCTCCATCGTCAAGGTGACTACGCCGCCCAAGGGTGAGCAAGTTATTGATCACAACAACGCCGCTGCCATGTTGCAGGCGCTGGAGTATGTGGTCGACAACGCCATTCCAAAAGCCAAGATCCCGGGCTATCGGGTTGGTGGCAAGAGTGGTACCGCCAAGGTCGCCGTCGCCGGTGGCTATGGCAAGGATTACATGGCCTGGTTTGCCGGTTTCGCACCCGCCAGTGATCCCCGTTTCGTCATGGTGGTGGTGATCAACGAGCCAAAAGGCAGCGCCTACTATGGCGGCGCCGTGGCGACCCCACCGTTTGCAGAGGCCATGGGCGGGGTGCTGCAGCTCTTCAATATTCGTCCCGATGCGGTGCCGCCAGCGGTGCCCACCAAACTTGCCCGTACGGAGGCTTCTCTTGTCCCGCGCACTTGATGCATTACTGCGCCCCTTCGGTATCCAGGCGCCGGCGCTCACCCTGACCGATATCCAGCTGGATAGTCGGCGGGTTGGCCCCGGCTCGCTCTTCGTGGCCATTCGTGGTCATCAGATGGATGGCAGACGGTTTATCGAACAGGCGGTGGCTCAGGGAGCGACCGCTGTTGTGTTTGAGGAGGATGGTGAATTTATCCCACCATCGACTCCGGTTCCCTGTATCGGGATGCGGGATCTGCCCGCTCACCTCTCAGCACTCGCAGGTACCTTCTACGATCAGCCTGCGAACAAGCTGCAACTGGTGGGGATCACCGGCACCAACGGCAAGAGCACTACGGCGCTGCTGGTCGCCAACTGGCGCACCCTGCTGGGTGGCAAGGCGGGTGTGATGGGCACCATCGGCAACGGCCTGTTTGGCAATTTGATCGAAGCGGAAAATACCACCGGCAGCGCCGTGCAGGTGCAAGCCAATCTGGCTGCGCTGCAAGAACAGGGCGCGGACCTGGTGGCGATGGAGGTCTCCAGCCACGGTCTGGTACAGCACCGCGTGGCAGCTTTGCCCTTTGCCGCCGCGGTTTTCACCAATCTGAGCCGGGATCACCTCGACTACCACGGCACCATGGAAGCCTATGGCGCGGCCAAAGAGCAGTTGCTGCAGCTGGTCGATGAGTCGAATGCGGTGATCAACCGCGATGACGAGCTGGGTGCCAAGTGGCTCGAAAAATACCCGACAGCGGTGGCCTTCAGTGTGGATGGCCCGATTGAACACCATTCTGGCCGTCAATTAACGGCGCAGCAGCTCGATTTTCACCAGCAAGGTTTTCGCGCGCAGATTAACTCCAGCTGGGGGAATGGTGTATATCCGCCCCCTTGCTCGGGCGCTTCAACGTCAGCAATGTGCTGGCCGCGATGGGTGTGATGCTGGTGCTCGGTTACGACTTCAACGAGCTGCTGGCGACAGCGCCTCAGTTGCAGCCGGTGACCGGTCGCATGGAGTGTTTCGGCGGTGGTGATACGCCGCTGGCGGTGGTCGATTACGCCCACACCCCGGATGCGCTGGAGAAGGCATTGCAGGCCCTGCGGGTGCACTGCAACGGCCAGCTCTGGTGCCTGATTGGTTGTGGTGGCGACCGCGATCGCGGCAAGCGCCCCATGATGGCTGCCATGGCCGAACAGTATGCGGATCGCGTGATCCTGACCGACGACAATCCCCGTACCGAGGAGCCGGCCCGGATCATGGCCGACATGGTGGCGGGTCTTCGCGATCCTGCTGCGGTGCAGGTGGAGCACGACCGGGTCAAGGCGATTGCGCTGGCCATCGGTCAGGCGAGCAAACAGGATATCATCCTGGTGGCCGGTAAGGGTCACGAGGATTATCAGATCATTGGAACCGACAAGCGGCACTACAGCGACCGGGAAACCGTCGCGGCCGCCTTGCATACATTATTGGAGTCATTCAAATGATGACCCTCAGGCTTGCCGAGCTGGCGCAGGTACTCGATGCCCGTCTGATTGGTAACGATGGCGAGATCAGCGTCGTCAGTACCGATACCCGCACTCTGGGCGCGGGTGCCCTGTTCGTTGCTCTGCGCGGCGAGCGCTTCGATGCCCACGATTTTTGCGAGCAGGCCGTTCAGGCAGGGGCCTCTGCCCTACTGGTTGAGCGTGAACTGCCGCTGGCCATCCCCCAGCTGGTGGTGACCGACAGTCTGAAAGGACTGGGCCGACTCGGCAAACTGGTGCGCGAGCGCATCAACCCGAAAGTGCTGGCCATTACCGGCAGCTGCGGCAAGACCACGGTGAAGGAGATGGCAACTGCCATCCTGCGCAACGAAGGGGAAGTGCTGGCTACCGCTGGCAACTTCAACAATGAGGTGGGCGTGCCGCTCACCCTGCTGCGCCTCGAACCGCAACACAAGTTTGCGGTGATGGAGCTGGGTGCCAACCATCCGGGCGAGATCGCCTGGACTACTTCACTGGCCAAACCCGATGCCGCCATCATCAACAACGTGGCGGCGGCCCATCTGGAGGGCTTCGGCTCGTTGGAAGGGGTATTCCACGCCAAGAGCGAAATCTTTGAGGGGCTGAGCGAGGGCGGCACGGCCATTGTCAACGCCGACAACGAATTCTGGCCGAAGTGGCGGGAACGCGGCATTCAGTGCGCCTTCTCCATCGACGATCAGAGCCAGCCGTTCCACGCGCGCAACCTTGTGCTCAACGAACAAGGCTGCGCCGAGTTCGTGATGGTGACCCCGCAGGGTGAGCTGAGCCTGACTCTGGCTATCCCGGGTCGCCACAACGTGGCCAATGCGTTGGCTGCCGCCGCGGGCTGTCTGGCCCTCGGCGCATCCCTCGCCTGTGTCAAGGCGGGGCTGGAGCATATGGCTCCGGTCAAGGGGCGCTTCTGCGTGCAGCGCTGGGGCGGTCTGACCCTGGTGGATGATACCTACAATGCCAGCGTGGAGTCCGTGCTGGCGGGCATCGATGCCCTGACCGCCATGGGCGGCTTCAAGGTGCTGGTGTTTGGTGATATGCGGGAACTGGGTGAGGAGTCTGCCGAGCAACACGCCCGGGTTGGCCGTCATGCCCGCGAGCGTGGTCTGGATGCCGTGCTGACAGTGGGGGAAGAGAGTCGCCACACCGCAGATGCCGCGGTTGGCCGACATTTCGATAACAAGGCGTCGTTGTTTGAAGTGCTTGCGCAAATGATAAATACACATCAGGAAATTTCGATTCTGGTCAAGGGGGCCCGTGGCTCCCGCATGGAAGATATCGTCGAGATGGTCAAAGGCCATCAGGAGTCAGCCACATGCTAGTCTGGCTGGCCGAACTGCTCACCCCGCACTTCACCTTCTTCAACGTCTTCTCCTACCTGACGTTTCGCGCCATCCTGTCGATCATCACCGGACTGGGGGTTGCCCTCTGGATGGGGCCACGCCTGATACGTCGCCTGCAGATCCTGAAGTTTGGTCAGGTGATCCGCAACGACGGTCCCGAGTCCCACCTCAGCAAGCGGGGCACCCCGACCATGGGGGGCCTGATGATCATTGCTGCGATTTTCACTTCAGTGTTGCTCTGGTGCCGCCTCGACAACCCCTATGTCTGGCTGGTGCTGTTTGCGCTGGGTGCCTACGGCGCCATCGGCTTTGCCGACGACTACCTCAAGGTGGTGCGCAAGAATACCGACGGCCTGATCGCTCGCTGGAAGTATTTCTGGCAATCCGCGGTAGCGCTGGCGGTGGCGGTGTTCCTCTATGCGACCGCAACCCATGAGGGGCAGACCCAGCTGGTGGTGCCTTTCCTCAAGGATGTGATGCCGCAGCTTGGCCTGATGTTTATCGTGCTGACCTACTTTGTCATCGTTGGCACCTCCAACGCGGTCAACCTGACCGACGGTCTCGACGGCTTGGCCATCATGCCGACCGTGATGGTGGCGGGGGGCTTTGCCCTGATCGCCTGGGCTACCGGTAACGTCAACTTTGCCAACTACCTGCACATTCCCTACGTGCCCTATACCTCCGAGCTGGTGATTGTCTGTACCGCCATCGTCGGGGCGGGTCTGGGTTTCCTCTGGTTCAACACCTATCCGGCCCAGGTCTTTATGGGCGACGTTGGCTCTCTGGCCCTCGGTGGCGCGCTCGGCACCATCGCAGTGCTGGTGCGTCAGGAGTTCCTGTTGGTGATCATGGGCGGCGTCTTCGTGATGGAGACCGTCTCGGTGATCCTGCAGGTGGGTTCATACAAGCTGCGCGGCGTGCGGATCTTCCGCATGGCGCCGATCCATCACCACTACGAGAAGAAGGGCTGGCCGGAGCCGCGCGTTATCGTGCGCTTCTGGATCATCACCCTCGTGCTGGTGCTGCTGGGTCTTGCCACCCTGAAGGTGAGGTAAGGCCATGGTCATCATCATCGGATTGGGCAAAACCGGACTTTCCTGCGTCGACTACTTCCTCGGCCGTGGCGTAACGCCACTGGTGATGGATACCCGTGCCAACCCGCCCGGCAAGGATCAACTGCCGCCTGAGGTGGCGCTCATTCACGGTCTCGACGAGGCGCAGCTCAAGCAGGCGCACATGATCGTCGCGAGCCCGGGTATCGCGCTGGCGACCCCCGAACTGAAAGCAGCTGCCGACTGTGGTGTGCAGATCGTCGGTGATATCGAGCTGTTTGTGCGCGAGACCCAGACCCCGGTCATCGCCATTACCGGCTCGAACGGCAAGAGCACTGTCACTACTCTGGTGGGTGAGATGATTGCCGAAGCAGGTCTCAATGTCGGCGTGGGTGGCAATATCGGCACGCCTGCGCTGGAGCTGCTCAAGCAGCCGATGGATCTCTGCGTGCTGGAGCTCTCCAGCTTCCAGCTGGAAACTACTCACAGTTTGCGTGCTGCCGCCTCCGTGGTGCTGAACCTCTCAGAAGATCACATGGATCGCTATCAGGGCATGGCCGACTATCGCGCCGCCAAGATGGAGATCCATCAGCACTCCAAACACATTCTGGTCAATCGCGACGATGCCCAGACCCTGCCCGATGTGGGTCAGGTGTGGCAGAGCTTTGGTCTCGACTGCAATGGTTATGGCCGTTGCCTGCTGGATGGCCGCTACTGGTTGACCCTGCACGGCGAACCGCTGCTGGCGGTGGACGAGATGAAGATCGTCGGTGCTCACAATCAGGCCAACGCGCTGGCCGCCATGGCGCTCTGCGATGCGGTCGGCATTCCTCGTGCGGCTCAGCTTACCGTGCTGCGTCGTTTCGAGGGCTTGCCCCATCGCGCCCGCTTCGTGCGCGAGGTAAACGGGGTGCGCTGGATCAACGACTCCAAGGCCACCAACGTGGGGGCGACTCTGGCTGCCGTTGCCGGTGTGCGCGAGTCGGTCAAGGGGCGCCTGCTGCTGCTGGCCGGTGGTCAGGGCAAGGGGCAGGATTTTGGCCCGATCCAGGCGCTGCTGGGTAACCAGATCGATCACATGTACTGCTTCGGTCAGGATGCCGAGGTGCTGCTGGCACTGGGCGAGCAGACCGAACGGGTGGCCGACCTGGCCGCTGCGGTTGCCAAAGCTGCGGCCGATGCCAAGCCCGGTGACTGGGTGCTGCTGGCGCCAGCCTGTGCCAGCCTCGATCAGTTCAAGTCGTTCGAGGTGCGCGGCGATCGTTTCACCGAGATGGTGCTGGCACTATGAACGCCCTTCGCGCAGCTGCAGGTCTGTTCCAGCGCTGGTTGTTACCGGCGCGTCCTGCCGGTCTCTACGATCGGCAGCTGGTACTGCTGGCGCTCTCCCTGATGGCGGTCGGGGTGGTCATCGTGGCCTCGGCGTCGATTCCCGAGGGGATTGCGCTGGGGGATGACCCCTTCATGTTTGTGAAGCGTCACGCCCTGTTTCTGGTGATGGCGCTCGGTATCTCCTGGTTTGTGTTGCAGGTGCCGATGGCGCGCTGGCAACAGCACAACGGCCCCATGCTGCTGCTGGCGATCTTGATGCTGGTGCTGGTGCTGCTGGTGGGCCGCAACGTCAACGGTGCGGTGCGCTGGTTGCCGCTCGGCCCCTTCAACCTGCAGCCTGCCGAGTTTGGCAAGCTGGCGCTGTTTGTCTATCTGGCCGGCTATCTGGTGCGGCGCCAGAGCGAAGTGCGTGAAGCCTGGATCGGCTTCTTGAAACCGCTGGCGGTGTTCGGGGTGCTGGCTGTCTTGCTGCTGTTGCAGCCTGACCTGGGTTCCACCGTGGTGATGTTCGTTACCTCGTTCGGCATGCTGTTTCTGGCCGGTGCCCGACTGGGGCAGTTTTTGACCCTGATCGGCGCGGGCCTCGGTTCGGTGGTGATGCTGATCATCGTCGAGCCCTACCGGATGCGGCGGGTGACCTCCTTTATGGATCCCTGGGCCGATCCGTTTGGCAGCGGCTACCAGTTGACCCAGTCGCTGATGGCGTTTGGCCGTGGCAGCTGGTTTGGCGAAGGGCTTGGCAACTCTATCCAGAAGATGGAGTACCTGCCGGAAGCGCACACCGACTTCGTGTTTGCGATCCTCGGTGAAGAGCTGGGTTACGTCGGGGTGCTGGGCGCCCTGTTCCTGATTTTTGCGCTGGCGGTCAAGGCGCTCAAGCTGGGGCATCGCGCGCTGGTGGCAGAGCGGCTCTATGACGGTTATCTGTCGATCGGCATCGGCATCTGGTTCAGCTTCCAGACCTTCGTCAACGTTGGCGCGGCCAGCGGCATGATGCCGACCAAGGGCTTGACCCTGCCGCTGGTGAGTTACGGTGGTTCCAGTCTCATCATCATGTCGGTGGCGGTGAGCATGTTGATTCGAATCGATTTTGAGTTGCGTCAGGCGACAGCCCAGGCGCGCGTGCGGGAGGTTTAGTGAGCAAGACTCTGTTGGTGATGGCAGGTGGTACCGGTGGGCATGTGTTCCCCGGTCTGGCCGTGGCCGATCGCCTGAAGGCCCAGGGCTGGACTGTCCACTGGCTCGGCACTGCCGACCGGATGGAGGCGGAGCTGGTGCCCGCCCACGGTTATCCCATCTCCTTCATCGATATTCAGGGGGTGCGTGGCAACGGCATCAAGCGATTGCTGGTGGCGCCCTATCGCATCGTCAAATCGATCCTGCAGGCGCGTCAGGTACTCAAGACCGTTCGTCCTGATGTGGTGCTCGGCATGGGCGGTTTTGCTTCCGGCCCGGGTGGCGTGGCGGCCTGGTTCTCCGGCATCCCGTTGCTGCTCCATGAGCAAAATGCTGCTGCAGGCATGACCAACAAGCTGCTGGCCCGTATCGCCAGGCGGGTGTTGATGGCATTTCCGGGCGCCTTCGCGCCGAGCCGTCGCACCGCCGTGGTCGGTAATCCGGTGCGTCCCGAAGTGGTCGCACTGCCGGATCCGCAATTGCGCAGCGGAGCCGAGCCGCTCCATCTGCTGATCGTGGGTGGCAGTCTGGGGGCGCGGGTGCTCAACGAGCAGGTACCTGCTGCGGTGGCGGCATCCGGCGTGCCCATTGAAGTGCGTCACCAGTGTGGCAAGGGCAATGCTGAGACCGTCTCTGCTGCCTATGCCCAGCACGGCATCAATGCCGAGGTGAGCGAATTTATCAAGGATATGGCCAGCGCCTACGCCTGGGCCGACCTGGTGGTCTGCCGTGCCGGTGCGCTGACTGTTTCCGAAGTGGCTGCCGCCGGTGTGGCTGCCATTTTCGTGCCGCTGCCCCATGCGGTGGATGATCACCAGACCCGTAACGCCCTGACCCTGGTCGACGGCGGAGCGGCCGAGTTTCTGCCCCAGTCCGAGCTGAATACCGAATCGCTGGCGGCGCGTCTGACCTGGTTGGCTGGTCGCAGGGAGACCCTGTTTAACATGGCGAAAGCGGCTCGCCGCGTCGCCATCACCGATGCGGCCGAGCGGGTTGCCGATGAGTGCAAACAGCTCGCAACCGGGCAGCGTGGTAAAGATTGATGAGCAAGGTTGCAGCGGTGACACCGTGCAGCCTTGTACCTGTATGTATTGATGCCGCCGTGCAGCCGTGCTTTGACGGCACATGGCCTGCGGCAGACTAAAGAGACGATTATGACCAAGGTTGAACTGGCAAAACTGCGTACTGTGATCCCCGAAATGCGCCGCGTGCGTCGCATCCACTTTATCGGCATCGGTGGTGCCGGTATGGGCGGGATCGCCGAAGTGCTTGCCAACGAAGGGTATCAGGTAACGGGTTCTGATCTGGCTCGCAACGCCGTGACCGAGCGGTTGGCCGGACTGGGCGCCCACATCTTCGTCGGCCACAGTGCCGAACACGTTGAGGGTGCCAGCGTGGTGGTGGTCTCTACCGCCATCAAGCAGGACAACCCGGAGCTGCTGGCTGCCCGCGAACTGCGGATCCCGGTGGTGCGCCGCGCCGAGATGCTGGCCGAGCTGATGCGTTTCCGTCACGGCATCGCCATTGCCGGTACCCACGGCAAGACCACCACCACCAGTTTGGTGGCGAGCATCTATGCCGAAGCCGACCGCGATCCGACCTTCGTTATCGGTGGCCTGCTCAACAGTGCCGGTACCAATGCCCGGCTGGGCAGCAGCCGCTACCTGATCGCCGAAGCGGACGAGAGCGACGCCTCTTTCCTGCATCTGCAGCCGATGGTCTCTATCGTGACCAACATCGAAGCGGATCACATGGACACCTACAGCGGTGATTTCTCCAAGCTGAAGGCCACCTTCATCGAGTTTCTGCACAATCTGCCCTTCTACGGACTGGCGGTGGTCTGCATCGATGATCCGGTGATCCGTGGCATGTTGCCCGAGATTGCCCGCCCGACCCTGACCTACGGTCTCTCTGACGATGCGGATGTGCAGGTGCTGGATTTTGTCCAGACCACCAACCACAGCTGCTTCCGTGTTCGCCGCAAAGAGGCGGGTGAGCTGCAGGTGACCCTCAATTTGCCGGGTATTCACAACGCATTGAACGCCGCAGCGGCGATAGCTGTCGCGACAGAGGACGGTGTTAGCGACGAGGCCATCATCTCTGCTCTGGCCAAATTTGAAGGGGTTGGTCGTCGCTTCCAGCAGTATGGCGAGTTTGAAACCGGTCGCGGCAAGGCGATGCTGGTGGACGATTATGGTCACCACCCGAGCGAAGTGAAGGTCACCATCAACGCCGCCCGTGCCGGTTGGCCCGAGAAGCGTCTGGTGATGGTGTTCCAGCCGCACCGTTATACCCGCACCCGCGACCTCTACGAGGACTTCGCCGATGTGCTCTCCAAGGTAGACGTGCTGGTGATGCTGGAGGTTTATGCTGCCGGTGAGGAGCCGATCCCGGGCGCTGATGGACGGGCACTGTGCCGCTCCATTCGCTCGCGCGGCAACCTGGAACCCATCTTCGTCGCTACACCGGATGATGTGCCAGCCGTGCTGGCCGACCTGATCGGCGAGGGGGATTTGGTGTTGACTCAAGGCGCCGGGAACGTCGGGGCACTGGCCCGTCGTCTCGGAGAGATGAAATTGAGCATAGATAGCATGAAATCTGGCGCCTGAGGGCCCAATGAGTATTTTGACCGCCAAGCCGGGGCCTATATAATGGCGAACCGGTCTGTCAAAGGCCGGTTTAGCGCGTTACACGGGGATCGATCGGGTGGAGGCAAGGGCACAGGGGCGCACCAAGGGTGGCTTCATCGCAGGGGTAGCGTTTTTCCTGCTGGTGATATGGGGCTGCTACCGGACGGCGCTGGATGTTAAAGGTTGGCTGACAGATGCCAACCGGTTGCCCATGAGCGAGCTGTTGCTGCAGGGGCAACACCAGTATTTGCAAACCGAAGAGCTGCGGATGGCCGTGCTGGATGGCGCCGAGCTGCGCAACTTCTTCGAATTGGACGTCAACGAATTGCAGGCAAGGCTCAACGCCCTGCCATGGGTGGCCTCGGTCTCGGTACGAAAGAAGTGGCCGAACAAGATCAAGATCTACCTCACGGAACAAGATGTGGCGGCGCGCTGGAATGGCAACCGCTTCGTCAACACCAAGGGCAAGGTATTCAGTGCCCCGGATCGGGTCAAGACGCCGCTGTTGCAGCTGTCAGGGCCGGATGACCAGGCCGCCCGGGTGTTGAAAGAGAGTCGGCAGTACGAGTCGCAACTGGCTGCCAAGGGATACAAGTTGCTGGGGGTGAATCTGACCCCCCGCCATGCCTGGGAACTGACCCTGGATGGCAATATCAAGCTGTTCCTGGGACGCAATGACATTGCGCTCCGGCTGCAGCGGTTTATCGATGCCTTCCCGGTTATCGAACCCCGTGCGCAAGTCGCCTACGTGGATCTTCGATATGACACCGGAATGGCAGTTGGCTGGAAGAAGAGCGAAGAGAAAGTGCATGACCAACACCGCAGATAGGAATTTGATTGTCGGACTGGATATCGGCACAACCAAGGTGGCGGTTCTGGTCGGGGAAGTATTGCCGGACGGTGAACTGAACGTCATCGGTATGGGCAGTCACGCTTCTCGCGGAATGGAGAAGGGCGGGGTCAATGACCTCGACTCCGTGGTCAAGTCACTGCGCCGCGCGGTGGAAGAGGCCGAGATGATGGCAGATTGCCAGATCAGCTCGGTCTATCTGGGGTTGTCCGGTAAGCATATTGATTGCCGCAACGAGACCGGTATGGTGCCCATCTCCGATGAAGAGGTGACTCAGGAGGATGTGGACAACGTGATCCACACTGCCAAGTCGGTTCGCCTCTCCGATGAACTGCGGGTGCTGCATGTGCTGCCGCAAGAGTTTGCCATCGATTATCAAGAAGGGATCAAGAATCCGGTCGGCCTCTCCGGTGTACGGATGGCTGCCAAGGTTCACCTGATCACCTGCCATAACGACATGGCTCGCAACATTGAGAAATGTGTGGAGAAGGTCGGCTTGCGTGTGGATCAACTGATCTTCTCCGCGCTGGCCTCCAGCTATGCGGTGTTGACCGAAGACGAGAAAGAGCTGGGTGTCTGTGTGGTGGACATCGGTGGCGGTACCATGGACATGTCGCTGTTTACCGGCGGTGCCCTGCGCCACACCAAGGTGATCCCGTACGCTGGCAGCACTGTGACCAGCGACATCGCCTACGCCTTCGGCACGCCGCCGCTCGACGCGGAAGCGATCAAGGTGCGCTACGGTTGCGCCCTCGGCCGTCTGGTCAGCAAGGAAGACAATATTGAAGTACCCAGTGTCGGCGGTCGCCCGGCGCGCAGCCTGCAACGGCAGACACTGGCTGAAGTGATTGAGCCCCGTTACACCGAGTTGCTCTCCATGGTGAATGATGAGCTGGTGCGGGTACAAAGCGAGTTGAAAGCGCAGGGGGTCAAGCATCAGCTGGCAGCCGGTGTGGTCTTGACCGGCGGCGCTGCCCAGATTGAAGGCATTGTGGAGTGTGCAGAGCAGATCTTCCAGAGCCAGGTCCGGGTGGGAGAGCCCATGAACATACGTGGTTTGAGTGATTACGTGCAGGCACCGGTGTACTCGACTGCGGTCGGGTTGCTGCAATATGGCCGCACCCATCAAGCCACAGGTAGCAACAAAGAATATGCCGCCAAGGCAAGCGTCGGTGGCCTGGTCAAACGGGTTAGCAACTGGCTGCGTGGCGAGTTCTAAGAATTTTGCTGAGTCAGGCAAATAAAGCGGAGAGACAACATGTTTGAATTTATGGATAGCCACACTGACGAAGCCGTCATTAAAGTGATCGGTGTAGGTGGCGGCGGCGGTAACGCTGTCGAACACATGGTTCGTCAAAATATTGAGGGTGTTGAGTTTATTACCGTCAACACCGATGCCCAGGCACTGCGTAACTCCAGCGCCAACACTACCCTGCAGATCGGCGGTGGCATCACCAAGGGTCTGGGTGCCGGAGCCAATCCGGAAGTGGGTCGTGATGCGGCCATGGAAGATCGCGAAGCGCTGCGTGAGCTGCTGACCGGTTCCGACATGGTGTTCATCGCCGCCGGTATGGGTGGTGGTACCGGTACCGGTGCTGCGCCGATCGTGGCCGAAGTGGCGCGCGAGATGGGCATCCTGACCGTTGCTGTGGTGACCAAGCCGTTCTCCTTTGAAGGGAAGAAGCGGATGGGTTTCGCCGCCCACGGTATCGAAGAGCTCTCCAAAAACGTCGACTCCCTGATCACCATCCCCAACGACAAGTTGCTGAAGGTGCTGGGTCGCGGTATCTCCCTGCTG
This sequence comes from Aeromonas sp. 82P, assembly GCF_051919365.1. Classification (NCBI taxonomy): domain Bacteria; kingdom Pseudomonadati; phylum Pseudomonadota; class Gammaproteobacteria; order Aeromonadales; family Aeromonadaceae; genus Aeromonas; species Aeromonas sp. 82P. The sequence continues at coordinate 4,408,540 of NZ_JBQBEV010000001.1, read as the reverse complement.
GATGCCTTCAAGGCGGCCAACGATGTACTGCTTGGCGCGGTACAGGGCATTGCCGAGCTGATCACCCGTCCGGGCTTGATCAACGTCGACTTCGCGGACGTGCGTACCGTGATGCGTGAAATGGGTACCGCCATGATGGGTACCGGTTCCGCCTCCGGTGATGACCGTGCTGAAGAAGCGGCCGAGAAAGCCATCTCCAGCCCGCTGCTGGAAGACGTGGATCTGGCTGGTGCCCGTGGCATCCTGGTCAACATCACCGCCGGTATGGACATGACCATCGAAGAGTTCGAAACCGTAGGTAACGCGGTCAAGGCCTTCGCTTCCGAGAACGCCACTGTAGTTGTGGGTACCGTAATCGATCCGGAAATGCACGACGAGCTGCGTGTGACCGTGGTTGCTACCGGTATCGGTGCCGAGCGCAAGCCGGACATCACTTTGGTCAAGAGCAGCCAGGTGCAAGAGCGCCCGGTGCGTCAGCCGCTGGTTAGCGACATGATGCAAGGCCGCGTGATGGACGAAGCCCCGGCCAAGGTGGTCAACGCCGAGCCGCAAGCTCGTCGTGAACCGGATTACCTGGATATTCCGGCGTTCCTGCGCAAGCAAGCTGACTAAGCCTCTTATGGCTCTCGTTTGTTTGTTGTTCAAGGAATGTGCTAAGATGGCCTGCCAACGACCATCTGGTCCGTTTTTAAGCTGTTTAGGGTACACCCATGATTAGACAAAGAACCTTGAAAACGAGTGTACAGGCGACTGGTGTCGGCCTGCATTCGGGCCGGAAAGTCACCATGACGTTCCGTCCGGCGCCTGTGAACACAGGGATCGTTTACTTGCGTACCGACCTGAATCCTGTGGTGGAGCTGCCAGCCAATGCCGATCAGGTGCGCGATACCGTGCTCTGTACCGCTCTGGTCAACGAAGCCGGTGTCCGTGTCTCTACCATTGAGCACCTCTCCGCCGCGCTGGCCGGGATGGGGATCGACAACCTCTATGTCGAGGTTGACGCGCCCGAGATCCCGGTGATGGACGGCAGTGCGCATCCCTTTATCTACCTGCTGCAGGAAGTCGGGATCCGTGAGCAGAATGCTGCCAAGCAGTTTGTGCGGATCAAGAAGAGCATCCGGGTTGAAGACGGCGACAAGTGGGCGGAATTCCACCCTTATCGCAACGGCTTCAAGATGGATCTCGAGATCGATTTCCAGCATCCGGTTTTTGAAGGGCGCAATCAGCGTTGCGTACTGGACTTCTCCGGTGCCTCCTTCGTGAAAGAGATCAGCCGTGCCCGTACCTTCGGGTTCATGCGTGATATCGAGTACCTGCGTTCCCAGAACCTGGCGCTGGGCGGAAGCCTGGAAAACGCCGTGGTACTGGACGACTATCGGGTGCTGAACGAAGACGGTTTGCGTTATGAGGACGAGTTCGTCAAGCACAAGATGCTGGACGCGATCGGTGACCTCTATATGTGTAACCGCAGCATCATCGGTGAGTTCCGTGCCTACAAGACCGGACATGCCCTGAACAACAAGCTGCTGCGTGCCTTGCTGGCCGAGCAGGAGGCTTGGGAACTGGTGACCTTCGAGGGTGAGGGCGACAAAGCGCCTATCGCTTACTACGATAACGGTCTGGTTCTGGCCTGATAGCTGTGCAACGGAACGTCGGTCCTCTCTCCGCACCGACGTTCCGTCATTTGTTTACTCCATCCTTTAATACCGATTATCTCCCGGTTTTATTTCCCGTGCAGGCTCCTGGCCGCACCTGACCGAGCAGACTGATTTCTATGAGCATTACCCTGATCCTCCACGGCAAGCAGCGACGCAAGTTGCACCTGCCCAAACAACGTCTGGCCTGGGTCGGCGGTATTCTCTTCTCCCTGTTAGCCCTTGGTGGTGGTTGGCTCTGGCAGAGCTGGCACCAGAAAATGGAGGCGCTGGAAGTGGCGCTTGCCGTTGCCGAGCAACAGTCCGTTGACCAGAGTGGCGACGAAGCCCGTGAACAGTTGGCAATGCTGGCAGCTCAGGTGGGCACCATGCAAGGCCAGCTTGGCCGTCTCAATGCCCTCGGCGAACGATTGACCGAGCAGGCCGATCTCGATCCCGACGAGTTCAATTTCAAAGAGCTGCCCCCCATGGGCGGCCCTTCTTATGATGAAGAGCTGGAAGTGAGCCTCAACGAGCTGCAAGCCTCGATGAAACACCTCAGCCAGCAGCTCAGCAGCCGCGAAGAGCAGCTGTCGGTACTTGAATCTTTCATCATGAATCACCATATCACCGATGCCGGTTTTATTTCCGGCACGCCAGTCAAACAGGAGCGAGTTTGGGTCTCGTCCGGGTTTGGTGGACGGGTCGACCCGTTCAACGGGCGTGCCAAGATGCACAAAGGGGTCGATTTCCGTGGCAAACCCGGAACCCCGATTCTGGCTACCGGGCCCGGCATTGTCAGCTGGGCGGGCCGTCATCCGGAATTTGGCAATATGGTGGAGATTAATCACGGCAATGGCCTGGTCACCCGCTATGCCCACAACTCCAAGTTGCTGGTCGAGGTGGGCACCCTGGTTGATCAGGGTCAGAAGATTGCCTTGATGGGACGCACCGGTCGCGCGACCGGGGTCCATCTGCATTACGAAGTGTTGAAAGATGGTCGTCAGGTCAACCCCGCACGCTTTCTCAGTGCCAGACGGGGTTAGGTTTTTTCTTCAGGTTCCAGTGACGGAACGCTTTTATAACCAGAAATAGTTGGTACCCATGATTAGCACACTGCTTACCAAGATTATCGGCAGCCGGAACGACAGAACGCTCAAGGCTTTGCGCAAAATTGTAAAACAGATCAATGCCATGGAGCCGCAGTTCGAGGCTCTCTCCGATGCCGAGTTGCAGGCCAAAACGGCTGAATATCGTCAGCGTATCGAGCAGGGTGAGACCCTGGAGCAGTTGCTGCCGGAAGCGTTCGCGACCGTGCGTGAAGCCTCCAAGCGTGTGTTTGGCATGCGCCACTTCGATGTGCAGCTGATCGGCGGCATGGTGCTGAACTCCAACCGCATCGCGGAAATGAAGACTGGTGAAGGTAAGACCCTGACCGCCACCCTGCCAGCTTACCTGAACGCCCTGAGCGGCCGTGGTGTGCACGTGGTAACGGTGAACGACTATTTGGCCAAGCGTGATGCGGAGGCGAACCGCCCGCTGTTCGCCTTCCTCGGCATGACAGTCGATTGCAATGTGCCCGGTATGGATGCGTCCCAGAAGCGTGACGCCTACGCCGCCGACATCACCTATGGTACCAACAACGAATTCGGTTTTGACTACCTGCGCGACAACATGGCGTTCTCGCCGGAGCAGCGGGTACAGCGCCCGCTCAACTACGCGCTGGTGGATGAGGTGGACTCGGTGCTTATCGATGAAGCCCGTACTCCGCTCATCATCTCCGGCCCGGCTGAAGACAGCTCAGAGCTCTATATCCGCGTCAACAAGCTGATCCCGCTGCTGGTCAAGCAGGACAAGGAAGACACCGAAGAGTACACCGGCGACGGTCACTACACAGTAGACGAGAAGAACCGTCAGGCCCTGCTGACCGAAAACGGTCAGATCTTCGTGGAAGAGCTGCTCAAGAAAGAGGGGCTGCTGGACGAGAACGACTCCCTGTTCTCCGCCTCTAACATCAGCCTGCTGCACCACGTCAACGCAGGTCTGCGCGCCCATACCCTGTTTGAGCGCAACGTGGACTACATCGTCCAGAAAGACGAGATCGTCATTGTTGACGAGCACACTGGCCGTACCATGCCGGGTCGTCGCTGGTCAGATGGTCTGCATCAGGCCGTTGAAGCGAAGGAAGGGGTGAAGATCCAGAACGAGAACCAGACGCTGGCATCCATCACCTTCCAGAACTACTTCCGTCTCTACAACAAGCTGGCGGGGATGACAGGTACTGCGGATACAGAAGCCTTTGAATTCCAGCAGATTTATGGCCTGGATACCGTAGTTATCCCGACCAACAAGCCAATGGTGCGCAAGGACATGGGCGATCTGGTCTACCTGACCGCCAATGAGAAGTATGCCGCCATCATCGAAGATATCCGTCAGTGCGTGGCCAAGGGCCAGCCTGTATTGGTTGGTACAGTCTCTATCGAGAACTCCGAGCTGCTCTCCGGCATCCTGACCAAGGAGAAGATCCCGCACAAGGTGCTGAACGCCAAGTTCCACGCCATGGAAGCGGAGATCGTCGCCCAGGCCGGTCAGACTGGCGCGGTCACTATCGCCACCAACATGGCCGGTCGTGGTACCGACATTGTGTTGGGCGGTAACTGGCAGGCAGAGATTGCCAAGCTGGAGAACCCGACCAGCGAGCAGATTGCAGAGCTGAAAGCTGCCTGGCAGGTGCGTCACGATGCGGTGCTGGCCGCCGGTGGTCTGCACATTATCGGCACCGAGCGTCACGAATCCCGTCGTATCGATAACCAGCTGCGCGGCCGTTCCGGTCGTCAGGGTGACCCGGGCTCCTCCCGTTTCTACCTCTCCATGGAAGATACCCTGATGCGGATCTTCGCCTCCGATCGCGTGACCGGCATGATGAAGAAGCTGGGCATGGAAGAGGGCGAAGCCATCGAGCACCCGTGGGTCACCAAGGCGATCGAAAATGCCCAGCGCAAGGTGGAAGGTCGCAACTTCGACATCCGCAAGAGTTTGCTGGAGTTTGATGACGTTGCCAACGACCAGCGCAAGGTGGTCTACGAGCAGCGCAACGAGCTGCTGGATACCAGCGACATCTCCGAGACCATTCACGTTATCCGTGACGACGTCTACGGCGCGGTGATCGACGAGTACATTCCGCCCCAGTCTCTGGAAGAGATGTGGGACGTGCCGGGCCTGGAAGCGCGCCTGAAGGCAGACTTCGCGCTGGATCTGCCATTGCAGCAGTGGCTGGCGGAAGATGACAAGCTGTATGAAGAGAAGCTGCGCGAGCGCATTCTGGACGAAGCCACCAAGCTCTATGCCCACAAGGAAGAGCTGGTCGGCAAAGAGGTGCTGCGCAACTTCGAGAAGGCAGTGATGCTGCAAACTCTGGATGGTCTGTGGAAAGAGCATCTGGCGGCCATGGATCACCTGCGTCAGGGCATCCATCTGCGCGGTTACGCCCAGAAGAACCCCAAGCAGGAGTACAAGCGCGAATCCTTCGATCTGTTCACCCAGATGCTGGAAACCCTCAAGCGCGACGTGGTCAGCATCCTGAGCCGTGTTCAGGTGCAGGAGCGCGATGTGGAAGCGATGGAAGAGCAGCAACGCCAGCAGGCGGAAGCCGCTCCCCGCACCTATACCCACGCCGCTGCCGAGAGCCAGCTGGCCGATGAACAGGCCGCAGGCGAAGAGGGGCACACCACCTTCGTACGTGACGAGCAGAAGGTCGGTCGCAACGATCCCTGCCCGTGCGGTTCCGGCAAGAAGTACAAGCACTGCCACGGTCAGTTGACCTGATCGACGCTATGCCATAACAGGCGGGCCAAGTGCCCGCCTTGTTTTTGTCAGAAGGTGGCGAAGTCACTGTAGTGGCGCCACTTTGCAAAGGATTATCGGATATCAGGCATTATCGGTCGTTCACCCAGCCAGAGGTTGGGCGCATCGAACGGCCCGGTCATGTATTGCGTGTAAAGGTACCAAGATGGAACAGAAAAAACGGATCTGGGTGGCGGTTGGCGTCATCGAGAATGAACGGGGCGATATCTTCATCGCCAGACGCTCCTCCGATCGCCATCAGGGGGATCGCTGGGAGTTTCCTGGTGGCAAGGTGGAGTCCGGTGAGGATCTGCTCACCGCGCTGGATCGGGAGCTGTGGGAAGAGATCGGCATCCGGGTATTGGATTGTGCCCCCTTCATGGAACTGCAGCACGACTACCCCGAGAAGCAGGTATTACTGGATATCTGGAAGGTGACCCGTTTCAGCGGCGAGCCGTTCGGCAAGGAGGGGCAGGAGTGCCTGTGGGTGCCGGTGGCCGAGCTGAACAACTACCACTTCCCCGATGCCAATGGCCCGATTGTAGCGCGCCTACAGGGCCTGCTTGCTTGAGCCGGTAGTAATCAACAAGCATCAAAAAAGGGCCAATAGGCCCTTTTTTGATATTACAGAGGTGAGTGACCAGAGGCTTATAGCCACTGCTCGCCCTCTTCCGGCTCAGGCAGCAGATCCGGGTTGATCTCCCCCGGGATCCGCTTCTCTTCATCGGCCCATTCGCCGAGATCGATCAGCTGGCAGCGCTTGCTGCAGAAGGGGCGGAACGGACTCTGCGGGCCCCACTCCACTTCGCTCTGACAGGTCGGACACTTTACCTTGGTGACCATAAGCCCTCCTTAGCAGCAGGCGAGCTGGAACGGCACGTCGCCAATCGGCTGTTCTGCGGTGGGCAGAAAGCGCAGGGCGAAGCGGTTCTTGTGGCCGCTCAGGGTCGGGTAGCAGAACAGATTGCCCGGCAGCTTGATGCGGATCAGCTCGGCGCTCTCGGCGGTGTCCTGGAAGAAACCGTTGCTGGCAACCTGCTCACTGAAGCTGCCAGATTCGCGCCACAGGCGCAGCAGCAGGGTGATGGCATTCATCAGTAGGTTGATATCGCTCAGCCAGCCCTGCATCTGCTGGTGACGGGTGATGGCCGGGGTGCCGAGCCAGTGGTGCAGCTGTGGCACATCGAAGGCACACAGACCACCCGGGATGGAGAAGCGCTGGCGGATGGAGCCGAGCAGACGATCCTCTTTCAGGCGGGCACCCGGGCGTGGCGAGTTGAGCAGGTTGCGAGAGAGCTGGCTGCTCTCTTGCTGCATCAGTTTGATCTGCTCCAGATCGACATCGGGCAGGCTGGCCCAGTGGCTCAGACGCTGGCCGAGACGCTCCAGATCCTTGATGAGGTCGGCGCGCAGGTCACCACGCTCCAGCAACTCCTGCAGATCGAACAGCCCCTTGAAGAAGGCGATATGTGCCCAGGATTGTTCACTCTCCAGATTGTCGCGGATCTGGGAAAACAGGGACTCCAGACGAAGATAGGTCCGGCTTTTTTCATTGAGGGGGAAATCGTAAATCATGCCTAATCCTGGCCAGCCATAAACCGGCCTAGTGTACTCACACTTGGTGGCCTTGTTGAGAGGCAATTGCCAGATATGTCTCGTGCAGCGCCAAAATCCGCGTTTTAATCGCCATTTCGCTGCCATTGTAGTTTTCGATGACATCATCCGCCGCCGCGAGGCGCTCCGACCGACTCGCTTGGGCGGCGATGATGGCCTTGGCTTGCTCGGCCGATACCCCATCACGGCGACAGGTGCGCTCAATCTGGGTCGCTTCATCCACATCGATCACCAGCACCCGGTTGGCGAGGCCAGTGAGTTTGTTCTCCACCAGCAGCGGCACCACCAGCAGGCAGTAAGGAGAACTGGCTGCGGCACACTGGCGAAGCATTTCGCTGCGAATTAGCGGGTGGAGCAGGGCATTGAGCCACCCCTTGGCCTGTGGGTCGCTGAAGACCCGCTCGCGCAGGGCGCGACGGTCGAGTTGACCGCTCGGATCAATCACATTCGGGCCAAAATGGTCGGTGATGGCGGCAAGGGCCGGGGTACCCGGCTCGACCACTTCGCGGGCGATCACATCGGCATCCACCACCTCGATACCCAGCGCGGCAAACTGATTGGCGATAGTGGTCTTGCCGCTGCCGATACCACCTGTGATAGCAACTACATACATGGGGGCCTCTTGCTCAAAGCATGGTAGAGAGATACCAGCGGGTGATGGTATCGCCCCACAGCAGGGCGATCCAGCCCGCGATGGCGAGGTAGGGGCCGAAGGGGATTGGCTTGCCCTGATGGTGTTTGTGCAAGGCGATCAGACTGATGCCGATCACGGCGCCGACCAGGGATGAGAGCAGCAGAATTATGGGCAGCGCCTGCCAGCCGAGCCAGGCGCCCAGCGCCGCCAGCAGCTTGAAGTCGCCATAGCCCATCCCCTCCTTGCCTGTTAGCAGCTTGAAAGCCCAGTAGAGGCTCCAGAGCACCAGATAGCCCGCCATGGCGCCGCTCACTGCATCAGCCAAGGGGACGAAGCCACTTGCCAGATTGAACAGCAGCCCGCCCCACAGCAGTGGCAGGGTGAGCTGGTCGGGCAGCAACATCTTGTCGAGATCGATGAAGGTAAGGGCGACCAGCACCCAGGTCAGCAATAGGGCGGCCAGTGTGCCCCAGCCCGGTGTTATGACCATGGCTACGGCCACCGAGAGCAGGGCGGTCAGTAGCTCTACCAGCGGATAGCGGGCCGAGATGGGGGCCTGACAGTCGCGGCAACGCCCTTTGAGCCAGAGCCAGCTCAACAGCGGGATGTTCTCCAGCGCAGTGATGGCGTGGCCACAGTGAGGGCATGCGGAGCGCGGCACCATCAGGTTGTAGCGCTCTGGCGCAGTGGCCTCCTCATCAGAGGCGAAGTAGCTGCGATACTCGGCCTGCCACTCCCGCTCCAGCATGATGGGCAAGCGGTGGATGACCACGTTAAGGAAGCTGCCGATCATCAGGGAGAAGAGAAAAACCAGCGAGAAGTAGAGCCAGGGCAAGCTGTGAGCCAGCTCGAGAAGAAGTGTCATAACCAACCGTCAGTTATTGAATGAGGGAGAGGGCATGGCTGTGGTGCCATGCCCTGATAAATCAGCCTACCACGTCGCCAAGCTTGAAGATGGGCAGGTACATGGCAATAACCATACCGCCGACCAGCACCCCGAGCACCACCATGATGAGGGGTTCCAGCAGGCTGGTGAGGCCATCGACCAGATCATCCACCTCCTGTTCGAAGATGGTGGCGACCTTGGAGAGCATATCATCGATGGCACCGGACTCCTCACCGATCATCACCATCTGGATCACCATGTCGGGGAAGAGATCGACTGTGCGCATTGCAACGTTGATCTGCATACCGGCCACCACCTCGTTGCGGATGGCCATGACCGCGGTGCGATAGACATAGTTGCCCGAGGCCCCAGCCGCCGAAATCAGCGCATCCACCAGCGGAATACCGGCGGAGAAGGTGGTAGACAGGGTGCGGGCAAAGCGGGCCATCGCCGCCTTGTGCAGGATCATCCCGACTACCGGAATGGTGAGGACGAACTTGTCGGTGTTGTCTTTTACCTTCTGGGAGGCCCGCCAGGCCCGCACGTAAAGGAAGATGCCAAGGGCCGTGCCACCAAAGAAGACATACCACCAGTTCTGCATAAAGCGGGAGATGCCGATAACAAACTGGGTGAACACCGGCAGCTCGGCACCAAAGCTCTTGAAGATATCCTCGAACTGCGGAATGACGAACAGCAGCAGGATGGAGGTGACCACGATGGCGACCAGAATGACCATGGTGGGGTAGAACATCGCCTTCTTGATCTTCGACTTGAGCGCTTCCGACTTTTCCCGGTAAGTGGCAATACGGTCGTAGATGGTCTCCAGTGCACCGGATTGCTCACCGGCTTCCACCAGATCGCAATAGAGATCATCGAAATAGAGAGGATGGCGGCGCAGCGCCTCCGACATGGGGGTACCGGTCTCCACATCGGCGGCAATCTGCCCCATCAGCTCGCGCATCGAGGCTTTCTCGTGACTGCGGGCGATGATCTGCAGACTCTGCACCAGTGGTACGCCGGCGGAGAGCATGGTGGTGATCTGGCGTGAGACGATGGCGATATCCATCGGCTTGATCTTGGCGCCGCCCTTGGAGAAGAGTCCCTGGGATTTCTTGGCTACCTTGGTGACGTTGACCCCCTGCTTGCGCAGTTCGGTCTTGACGGTGTTGATGCTGTCGGCCTGCAGCTCGCCGGAGACCTTCTGCCCCTTGCGGTTTACCCCGTGCCAGCGGAAGGCGAAGACTTTCTTGGGGGCATTGTTCTTTTTCGTTAGGGTTGCCATCTTTGCATCCTGCAATGGGGTTGGTTGTCAGATCCGGGCTCTGCGTGTCACCAACCTGGTCAAGGTGCCCGACTGGCTTGATGCCTGCGGGGTACTGATAGGGTGGGTGGTACCTTCTTGGCGCCAGCCCGGTCACTTGAATATCTGATTACTCTGTCGTTCGGACTATCATCCGTTCCGTGTTCGTGAACGACGAATTCGTTCTGTCAACCAAACCGGCGGGTCGTTACGTCACACGGATCAGTTGGTGGTGACCCGGTTGACTTCGGCCAGACTGGTGACCCCGAGCCGGGCCTTCTCCAGTCCCGAGGTGCGCAGGGTGCGCATCCCCTCCTTCTGCGCGATAGCGGCGATTTGCAGGGAGTTTGCGCCCTGCATGATCAATTTGGCGATGTTCTCCGACATCAACATGATTTCGTAGATGCCGACCCGCCCCTTGTAGCCGCCGGAACACTCCTTGCAACCGACCGGTTTGAACAGTCGCAGTCCGGCTGCCAGCTGCTGCGGCGTAAAGCCCAGCTCCAGCAGTTCGGCTTCCGGCACCACTTCCGGCGCCTTGCAGTGGTCGCACAGTTTACGGGCCAACCGCTGGGCCATGATCAGGGTGACCGAGGAGGCGATGTTGAAGGCCGGAACCCCCATGTTCATCATCCGGGTCAGGGTCTCAGCGGCGGAGTTGGTATGCAGGGTGGAGAGCACCAAGTGGCCGGTCTGGGCCGCCTTGATGGCGATTTCGGCAGTTTCCAGATCCCGTATTTCCCCCACCATCACCACATCCGGATCTTGCCGCAGGAAGGAGCGCAAGGCGCTGGCAAAGGTGAGCCCCGCCTTGGGGTTGACCTGCACCTGATTGACGCCGGGCAGGTTGATCTCCACCGGATCTTCGGCGGTAGAGATATTGACCTCGGTGGTGTTGAGAATATTGAGGCCGGTATAGAGCGAGACCGTTTTGCCCGAGCCGGTGGGGCCGGTGACCAGTATCATCCCCTGCGGTTTGGAGAGGGCGCGCAGGTACTGCGCCTTCTGCCGGTCATCAAAGCCGAGTTGCTCGATATTGAGGCGTGCCGCCGAGGAGTCGAGCAGACGGATAACGATCTTCTCCCCCCACATGGTGGGCAAGGTGTTGACCCGCATATCCATCGACTTGTTGCGCGACAGCTTCAACTTGATGCGGCCATCCTGTGGCAGCCGCCGCTCGGCGATATCGAGTCGTGCCATGACCTTGAGGCGGGCGGAGAAGCGGTTGGAGAGGTTGACCGGCGGCGTAGCAATTTCATGCAGAATGCCGTCGATGCGAAAGCGGACCCGATACTTGAACTCATAGGGCTCGAAGTGCAGGTCGGAGGCACCACGCTTGATGGCATCCATCAGGATCTTGTTGATGTACTTGACGATGGGTGCATCGTCATCGGCGGTATTGACGCTTTCATCCAGCCGGTTGTTCTCGTCGGAGACCTCGAGATCCGAAATTTCGGATTCGTCGATATCCTCCATGCCGAGGGCGTCGTTTTCACTCTCCAGCAGCTTGCCGATGGCGGCGGTGAGCTTATTCTCCTCCACCAGCAGCGCTTCGGTATGAAGGCCGAAGCTGAAGCCAAAGTCCTCCAATGCCGAGACATTGGTCGGATCCGACATGGCGATGTATAGGGTGTGGCCCTGGGTGTAGATAGGGAGGACGTGGTGCTTCTCAATCAGCTTCTGATTGAGGTACTTCTGCGGGATCTCGGCCAAGTCGAAGGCGGCAAGATCCAGCAGAGGTACCCCATACTCCAGCTCGCAAAAATCGGCGAGCGCCTTGCTGTCGAGGATCTCGTTCTCTATCAGAAATGTCACAAAGGGTTTGCGCTGGGCCTTGGCCTGGCTCAGATAGCGCTGGGAGTCCTCTTCACTGATCAGTGAAGAGGCGGCCAGGCTTAACGCCAGGCCGCTATTAGGGCTAGAGGTCATGCGTTAGCATTTACCATCAGTTTTACATGACCCTGAAACAGTCCATCTTACAGCTCCACCAGCAGTCAAGCCTGTAGCAATAATGGAATAAGTAGAACCACCGACTTCAGCGGTACCTGTACCAGTAATCGTAATTTCCGTATTGGAAGGAGAAGACGCGGATACGCTAGAAACTACACCTCCGGTAGCTATCGCGCCTGACATAGCAGCATTACTAGCAGATGCACATGTAGTTCCTAGTGCTGAAGATACTCCTGTGTATCCTTGTACGCATACTTCTGCAGCAGTTTTTGCTGGACCGGTTGCTGCGATGACTTCGGAGAATTTTGCTCTCTGGGTGTAGCTTTGGTAAGCCGGCAGCGCGACTGCCGCCAGAATGGCCACGATTGCGACCACGATCATCAGTTCAATAAGGGTAAAACCCGATTGTTTCTTCATTTGAAATATCCTTTTATCCTTGGTTCCTGGGAAGTGTCGGTGGAAAATCATCCGCACGTCAGTATCTTATCCGAGCTGTCAGGGGTGGCAACAGAGATTGCTGCCTTTGTTAACCACTTTCATGTCATTTACCAAAAACTTGATGCGAGTCATAAAATAAGTGGCTTCTTATGACTCTTTGTTACGGGTGAAAGCGGGTCCGTCATTACACTCCTTTGCTGAGGGATCCTGCATAAAGAAAAGGCGCCCATGGCGCCTTTTGCAAGTTGTTTATCCGGTTAGGTCGAGTATTTGCTCAGGCCTGCGGGGTGAATCTCACTGCTGGATAAAGCGCATGGAGAGATCGAGCGCCCGCACATGCTTGGTGAGCGCACCGACAGAGATAAAATCGACACCGGTGGCGGCAAACTCGGCCAGGGTATCCAGCGTCACATTGCCGGAGACTTCGAGCTTGGCGCGGCCCTGATTGATGGCGACTGCTTCGCGCATCATGGTCACGTCGAAGTTGTCGAGCATCACGATATCGGCCTTTGCCGCCAGCGCCTGCTCCAGCTCTGCCAGTGATTCCACTTCCACCTCCACCGGTTTGCCCGGATTGAGATGACGAGCCTCATTAATCGCCTCGGCAATGCCGCCGCAGGCGAGGATATGGTTTTCTTTGATGAGATAGGCATCGTAGAGACCGATGCGGTGATTCTTGCCGCCGCCACAGGTGACCGCGTACTTCTGGGCGGTGCGCAGCCCAGGGATGGTCTTGCGGGTGTCGAGCAGACGGCAGTCGGTGCCCTCCAGCTCCGCCACATAGCGAGCGGTGAGGGTGGCGACGCCGGAGAGGGTCTGGACAAAGTTCAGCGCATTGCGCTCGCCGGTCAGCAGCAGGCGGGCAGGGCCGTGGAGGCGGAACAGCTCCTGATTGGGGGAGAGCACTTCCCCATCCTGCACCTTCCATTCCACCTTCACGTCGCCGCCGAGTTGTACGAACACTTCATCGACCCATGGCTGGCCGCAGAATACGCCGGCTTCGCGGGTGATGACCCGGGCAGTGGCCATCCGATCCGCCGGGATCAGCTGGGCGGTGATATCGGCGCTGGCGTCCGGTTGGTCCAGTGCGGTGAGGGCATCGCCCAGATCTTCGAGTAGTGCGGCGCGCACGGCGCGGCTGACATCCTGTTGAAACATGCCTTATTCCTGCAAGGGTCTGAGCAGCAGTTGCCGCTCTTTTTGAACCAGCTCCAGCCGACCGAGGGCGTTCATGCCAACCAGCACTTCGTCACCGTCTGCCGCCGGATTGATAAAGATGGCCAGATCGTACAAGGTCAATGGCCCCATCGCCAGCGTTTCGATGGTGCCGTTGCCGACCCGGATCTGCCCCGCGGCGGTATTGACCTGGCTGCTGCCATGAGCGGTCAGGCCGAGCCGCTCGGCAACCTGCTGCGGGATGGTGATACGGGTGGCGCCGGTATCGAGCAGTAGTTGCACCGGCTGACCGTTGATGGCACCCTCCAGACGATAGTGGCCGCTCTGGTCGGCTCGCAGCAACAGCTCGCCGCTGGCGGTGACGCTTGGTTGGTTGCGGGAGTGAAAATAGAGGGTCAGCAGGCCCATCAAAGAGAGCCAGGCCAGTAACCACATCCAGCGTGCCATGTGCTGCATACCCCATCCATATCGAGCGGAAGATGACTCAGCCTAACATACCATTTCCCTTTGATTCAGTGAGTTGGTGTCGGGTTGCCTATCAGGTATCTTCGTTTTCTCGCCATTTATCAGCCAATTCGAGTAGCCGATGACTCAACTCGCTTCACAACCTTGTTTCTCTATCGATGCCGCTGGCTGGTGCCAGCAGGCGCGCCGGGTGCCTTCTCCCCATCACAACGAACGGGCCGCGCCGGACGATATCTCCCTGCTGGTGGTGCATGGCATCAGCCTGCCGCCGGGAGAGTTTGGTGGCCCCTTTATCGACGATCTCTTTATGGGGCGACTCGACCCCGAGGCTCACCCCTATTTTGCCGGTATCCATCAGTTGCGGGTCTCGGCCCACTGCCTGATCCGCCGTGATGGCGAGTTGGTGCAGTATGTGCCATTCGGCGCGCGCGCCTGGCATGCAGGTGTCTCGAGCTGGCAGGGGAGGGAGGCATGTAATGACTTCTCCATTGGCATCGAGCTGGAAGGGACTGACGAGATCCCCTATACCGAGGCTCAATACCGGGCGCTGGCGGGGCTCACCCGAGCCATCTCTGAGCGCTATCCGGCCATCACCCACGAAAAAATTGTCGGCCATTGCGATATCGCACCAGGGCGCAAGACGGATCCCGGTGCCAGTTTTCAGTGGGATTACTACCGGCAATTACTAAACAGCTAAAGTAAATATTAAAATTTAGTTTGGATTATAAAATCAATGGCTTGCCTATCTGGCAGGCCATTTTTGTCTCTGGTTGCACAAATGTTATTTGTGAGCGAGGTCAAGAATATTGGTCAGACCATTTTCTATGAGCTAAATCATGTTTCCCCTGCTTTACCTCTTAAGTGGTGGGGCTGATTCTTGACTCAGATCATCTTTTGAGTGGACTTTTCAAAAGGCCTCTGCTAATTTTCGCCCCATCCATAAAATTGGTAATACCAATTTAACAAAGTAGCCTCATGCCCTATCGCAAGATTACGCAACCCAAGTTGGCCGACTCCATTGTCGCCGAGCTGGAACAGATGATTCTGGAAGGCAGCCTGCAACCGGGGCAGAAATTGCCTCCCGAGCGGGAACTCGCCATCCAGTTTCAGGTATCGCGCCCCTCCCTGCGCGAAGCCATCCAGCGACTGGAAGCGCGCGGATTGCTTTATCGCCGTCAGGGCGGCGGCACTTATGTGCAGAATGCCCTGAGCAAGGGGATCGCTGATCCTCTGTTCGAACTGCTCAGTACCCACCCGGAAGCCCAGTATGACCTGCTGGAGTTTCGCCATGCGCTGGAAGGCATCTGTGCCTACTACGCGGCCTTGCGGGGAACCGGGTCTGATTTCGAGCGCATTCGTCAGGTGCAAACCACCATCGAAGAGGCGGGCCAACTCGGTTCGCTGGTGGCCGAGTCGGCAGCCGTGACCCAGTTCTATCTGGCGGTGGCCGAGGCGTCCCACAACGTGGTGCTGCTGCACCTGCTACGGGCCATGAGCCCGATGCTCGAACAGAACATTCTGCAGAATAACGAGATTTTGAATCGCCGCCCGGGAGTGGTAGCCAAGATACGTCGCCATCGCGCGAATCTGATCGAGGCTATTCTTTCGGGGGCTCCGGAGCGGGCCAGAACAGCTTGTCATGAGCATCTGGCCTTTATCGAGGACACCTTGTTGGATATGCAGAGGGAAGACAGCCGGATCCAGCGATCCATGCGTCGGATCCGTCAGCAGGAAAACTAATCCCACAAGGCTTTATTGTCGAATGCTTGCGCCCTTCGCCGTGCAATGCCGTGCAATCACAACAACATAGGAACCAGCCATGTCTGATATCCTGAAGAACGATGTGGACCCGATAGAAACGCTGGAGTGGCTTGCCTCTCTGGAATCCCTGCTGCGTGAAGAGGGTCCGCAACGCGCTCAGTTCATCCTTGAACAGTTGGCCGAGAAAGCCCGCGTAAGCGGTGTGGACGTGGCTGCCAAGGCAAATCGCGATTACATCAACACCATCCCGTCCAGCGACGAGCCGGACTACCCGGGTGACCTGGAGATGGAACGCCGCATTCGCGCCATCATCCGCTGGAACGCCATGATGATCGTGCTGCGCGCGTCCAAGAAAGACCTGGACCTGGGTGGTCACATGTCTTCCTTCGCTTCTTCTGCGACCATCTATGATGTCTGCTTCAACCACTTCTTCCGTGCTCGCAACGAGAAGGATGGTGGCGATCTGGTTTACTTCCAGGGTCATATCTCCCCGGGCATCTATGCTCGCGCCTTTGCTGAAGGTCGTCTGACCGAAGAGCAGCTGGACAACTTCCGTCAGGAAGTGGACGGCAAGGGTATCCCTTCCTATCCGCACCCGAAACTGATGCCGGACTTCTGGCAGTTCCCGACCGTCTCCATGGGTCTGGGCCCCATCGCCGCCATCTATCAGGCTCGCTTCCTGAAGTACCTGACCGACCGTGGTATCAAGGATTGCTCCGAGCAGACCGTTTACGCCTTCCTGGGTGACGGCGAGATGGACGAGCCGGAAGCCAAGGGCGCTCTGACCGTTGCCGTGCGTGAAAAGCTCGACAACCTGGTGTTCGTGGTCAACTGCAACCTGCAGCGTCTGGATGGTCCGGTTGTCGGTAACGGCAAGGTCATCAACGAGCTGGAAGGCCTGTTCGCTGGCGCCGGTTGGGACGTGACCAAGGTGATCTGGGGTCGCAAGTGGGATGAGCTGCTGAAGAAAGACACTTCCGGCAAGCTGATCCAGCTGATGAACGAGACCGTGGACGGTGACTACCAGACCATGAAGTCCCGCGACGGTGGCTACATCCGCGAGCACTTCTTCAACCGTTATCCGGAAACTGCCGCGCTGGTCAAAGACATGACCGACGAGGAGATCTTCGCCCTGAACCGCGGTGGTCACGATCCTCGCAAACTGTTCGCCGCATTCAACAAGGCGACCCAGACCAAGGGCAAGCCGACCGTTATTCTGGCCAAGACCATCAAGGGTTACGGCATGGGTGAAGCGGCCGAAGGCAAGAACATCGCTCACCAGGTCAAGAAGATGGAGCTGGACTCCGTGCGTCACCTGCGTGACCGCTTCAACCTGCCGGTGGCCGACGAGCAGCTGGCCGATCTGCCGTACCTGAAGATCGAAGCCGGTTCTGCCGAGCACAAATACCTGCACGACCGTCGCACCGCCCTGAAAGGCTATGTGCCGACCCGTCTGCGCGAAAGCACCACCAAGCTGGAAATCCCGGCACTGGATGCCTTCGGTCCGCTGCTGGGTGAGCAGGCGCGCGAAATCTCCACCACCATGGCGTTCGTGCGTTCCCTGAACGTGATGCTGAAAGACAAGTCCATCGGCAAGCGTATCGTTCCGATCCTGGCCGACGAAGCCCGTACCTTCGGTATGGAAGGTCTGTTCCGCCAGATCGGTATCTACAGCCCGCACGGTCAGCAGTACACCCCGCAAGACCGCGACATCGTCTCCTACTACAAGGAAGACAAGCAGGGTCAGGTTCTGCAAGACGGTATCAACGAGCTGGGCGCCATGTCCTCCTGGCTGGCTGCTGCGACCTCTTACAGCACCAACGACTGCCCGATGATCCCGTTCTACATCTACTACTCCATGTTCGGCTTCCAGCGGATCGGCGACATGGCGTGGGCAGCCGGTGACCAGCAAGCCCGTGGCTTCCTGCTGGGTGCAACCTCCGGTCGTACTACCCTGAACGGCGAAGGTCTGCAGCACGAAGATGGTCACAGCCACATCCTGGCGAACACCATCCCGAACTGCATCTCCTACGACCCGTCCTACGCCTATGAAGTGGCGGTGATCGTACAGGACGGCCTGCGCCGCATGTACGGTGAGAACCCGGAGAACGTGTTCTACTACATCACCACCCTGAACGAGAACTACGCCATGCCGGCTATGCCGGAAGGCGCCGAGGAAGGCATCCGCAAGGGTATCTACAAGCTGGAATCCGTCGCCGGTGCCAAGGCGAAAGTTCAGCTGCTGGGTTGTGGTTCCATCCTGGGTCACGTGCGCAAGGCTGCCCAGATCCTGGCCAGCGAGTACGGCATCGGTTCCGATGTGTTCAGCGTCACCTCCTTCAACGAGCTGGCCCGTGACGGTCAGGACGCGGATCGCTGGAACATGCTGCACCCGACTGCCGAAGCTCGCGTACCGTACATCGCTCAGGTACTGGGTTCCGAAGCCACCATCGCTGCGACCGACTACATGAAGTCCTTCGCCGATCAGGTTCGCGCCTTCGTTCCGACCGAGAACTACCGCGTGCTGGGTACCGACGGTTACGGCCGTTCCGACAGCCGTGCCAACCTGCGTCGTCACTTCGAAGTGAACGAGTTCTACGTGGTGGTTGCTGCTCTGACCGAACTGGCCAAGCGCGGCGAGGTAGACAAGCAGGTTGTGGCCGACGCCATCGCCAAGTACGGCATCGATGCCGACAAGGTCAACCCGCTGTACGCGTAAGTGGATCAAGGGTCGCGTCGTATGACGGCGCGACCCTGCCAGGATTTAAAACGGTTAACGCGAGATGTGCGTGGCGGCATCAGCCAGCCACGCGGATCGACGCAAGAGGATAAAGCACAATGTCCAAACAGATTATGGTGCCGGATATCGGCGCCGATGAAGTTGAAGTCACCGAGATCATGGTGGCCGTGGGTGACAAGGTCGAGCTGGACCAGTCCATCATCGCGGTAGAAGGCGACAAGGCCTCCATGGAAGTACCGGCCCCGTCCGCCGGTATCGTCAAAGAGATCCTGATCAAGGTGGGCGACAAGGTTGCCACCGGTTCCCAGATCATGATCTTCGAAGCCGAAGGCGCTGCCGCCCCTGCAGAAGTGGCTGCACCGGTTGCTGCTGCTCCGGCCGCCGCACCTGCCGCTGCCGTGCGCAAAGATGTGCACGTGCCGGACATCGGTGACGACGAAGTGGACGTGACTGAAATCATGGTTGCCGTGGGCGACATGGTAGAAGCTGACCAGTCCATCATCGCCGTGGAAGGTGACAAGGCCTCCATGGAAGTGCCTGCGCCGTTCGCAGGTCGCGTGGTCGAGATCAAGGTTGCCGCTGGTGCCAAGGTCTCTACCGGCTCTCTGGTGATGGTATTTGAAGTGGCTGGCGCTGCGCCTGCTGCCGTTGCTGCTCCGGCTCAAGCTGTTGCGCCCGTGGCTGCGGCCCCGGTTGCCGCTGCTGCCAAAGAGGTCAACGTACCGGATATCGGTGGCGACGAAGTGGAAGTCACCGAGATCATGGTTGCCGTGGGTGACAAGGTTGAAGCCGACCAGTCCCTGATCGCCGTGGAAGGTGACAAGGCCTCCATGGAAGTGCCTGCACCGTTCGCCGGTGTGGTCAAAGAGATCAAGGTGAAGGCGGGTGACAAGGTCTCCACCGGTTCCCTGATTATGGTATTCGAAGTAGCTGGCGCTGCTCCTGCCGCCGCGCCGGTTGCTCAAGCTGCCGCCCCGGTCGCTGCAGCCCCTGTTGCCGCTGCTCCGGCTCCGGTTGCCCAGGCTGCTGCCGCTGCGACCGATTTCGTTGCCAACGACGCTTATGTACACGCCTCTCCGGCGGTACGCCGTCTGGCGCGCGAGTTCGGTGTCAACCTGGCCAAGGTGAAAGCCTCCGGTCGTAAGGGTCGCATCGTCAAAGAAGACGTGCAAGCCTACGTGAAGGATGCCATCAAGCGTGCCGAGTCCGCTCCTGCCTCTGCCGGCGTAGCCGGTGGCAACGGTCTGGGCGTACTGCCGTGGCCGAAGGTAGACTTCAGCAAGTTCGGTGATGTGGAAGAGGTCGAGCTGACCCGCATCCAGAAGATCTCCGGTCCGAACCTGCACCGCAACTGGGTCATGATCCCTCATGTCACCCAGTTCGACGAAGCCGATACCACCGAGCTGGAAGCGTTCCGCAAAGAGCAGAATGCGATGCTCGAGAAGCAGAAGGCAGACGTGAAGATCACCCCGCTGGTGTTCATCCTGAAAGCCGCCGCCAAGGCGCTGGAAGCTCACCCACGCTTCTGCAGCTCCCTGTCCGAAGATGGCAGCAAGCTGATCATGAAGAAGTACATCCACATCGGTGTGGCGGTAGATACCCCCAACGGTCTGGTTGTGCCCGTGGTGCGCGATGTTAACAAGAAGGGCATCATGGAGCTGTCTCGCGATCTGGCCGAGATCTCCAAGAAGGCCCGTGCCGGCAAGCTGACCGCTGCCGACATGCAGGGCGGTTGCTTCACCATCTCCAGCCTGGGTGGCATCGGCGGTACCAGCTTTACCCCGATCGTCAACGCGCCGGAAGTGGCCATCCTCGGTGTCTCCAAGTCCGAGATGAAGCCGAAGTGGAATGGCAAAGAGTTTGCGCCGCGCCTGATGCTGCCGCTGGCTCTGAGCTACGACCACCGCGTGATCGATGGTGCCGATGGGGCTCGCTTCATCACCACCATGAACGGCGTGCTGTCCGACATTCGTCGACTGGTCCTGTAAGTGAGAGGGCGGGCCCAGAGCCTGCCCTTTTTACTTCTCATTTCATTAACATGATCGTAAACTTGCCCCGTTTTTTTCACGGCTGCAGCCACCCGTTTCGGTATAAGACTGCGCTGTCCGGGGATATAAGAACGACAAAGAGGTCATGATGAGTAAAGAAATCAAAACCCAGGTCGTAGTACTGGGTGCTGGCCCTGCCGGTTATTCCGCTGCTTTCCGTGCAGCCGATCTGGGTCTGGATACTATTATCGTCGAGCGTTACTCCACCCTGGGTGGCGTCTGCCTGAACGTGGGCTGCATCCCCTCCAAGGCGCTGCTGCACGTTGCCAAAGTGATTGAAGAAGCCAAGGCGCTGGCCGAGCACGGCATCGTCTTCGGTGCACCGCAGACCGACATCGACAAAGTGCGTCTGTGGAAAGAGAAGGTTATCAACCAGCTGACCGGCGGTCTGGCTGGCATGGCCAAGATGCGTAAAGTTCAGGTTGTTAACGGCTTGGGTAAATTTACCGGCCCGAACACGCTCGAAGTGACCGGGGAAGACGGCAAGACTACCGTGACCTTCGACAACGCCATCATCGCGGCCGGTTCCCGTCCGGTGAAGCTGCCGTTCATCCCCCACGATGACCCGCGCGTATGGGACTCTACCGATGCGCTGGAGCTGAAAACCGTTCCCGGCAAACTGCTGGTTATCGGTGGCGGCATCATCGGTCTGGAGATGGGTACCGTTTACTCCTCTCTGGGTTCCGAGATCGACGTGGTGGAATTTGCCGACCAGCTGGTTCCGGCTGCCGACAAAGACATCGTCAAGATCTACACCAAGCGCGTCGCCAAGAAATTCAACATCATGCTGGAGACCAAGGTCACCGCAGTTGAAGCGCGCGAAGACGGCCTGTACGTCTCCTACGAAGGCAAGCACGCTCCTGCCGAGCCGGTTCGTTACGACAACGTGCTGGTTGCCGTAGGTCGTGTGCCGAACGGCAAGATGCTGGATGCCGAGAAGGCAGGCGTTGCCGTGACCGAGCGCGGTTTCATCGAGGTGGACAAGCAGCTGCGTACCAACGTGGCGCACATCCACGCCATCGGTGACATCGTGGGTCAGCCGATGCTGGCGCACAAAGGTGTTCACGAAGGTCACGTTGCTGCCGAAGTCATCGCTGGCAAGAAGCACTACTTCGACCCGAAAGTGATCCCGTCCATCGCCTACACCGAGCCAGAGATGGCATGGGTTGGTCTGACCGAGAAGGAAGCCAAGCAACAGGGCCTGAACTTCGAAGTCGCTACCTTCCCGTGGGCTGCTTCCGGTCGCGCCATCGCGTCCGACTGTTCCGACGGTATGACCAAGCTGATCTTCGACAAGGAGAGCGGCCGCGTCATCGGTGGTGCCATCGTGGGTACCAACGGCGGTGAACTGCTGGGTGAAATCGGTCTGGCCATCGAGATGGGTGCTGACGCCGAAGATATCGCGCTGACCATCCACGCTCACCCGACTCTGCACGAGTCTGTGGGCCTGGCTGCCGAAGTATTCGAAGGCTCCATCACCGACCTGCCGAACGCCAAGGCCAAGAAGAAAAAGTAATTTTCTTCCCCGCTTGTCTAAAAAGCCGCTCGAATGAGCGGCTTTTTGTTTTCTCCTTGCTGCCCCTACTTCGACAAAGCCCAATATGCTAAAGATAGGTTTTGGCACTGATGAGAGAGGCACGATGCTAGAAGCACCCATTCCACCCGATGAGGCATTGCGGTTGGAGACCCTGCGGCGGCTCTCTTTGCTGGATTCCGAGGCCGAGGAGCCGTTTGATCGGCTGACCCGCATGGCCCGACGGGTGTTCAATGTCCCCATCGCGCTGGTGAGTCTGGTAGATGAAGATCGCCAGTGGTTCAAATCCTGTATTGGTCTGGAGGTCCGTGAGACCGCCCGGGACATTTCGTTTTGTGGCCACGCCATCATGGGCAATGAGACCTTTATCGTGCCGGATGCTTCGCAGGATCCCCGCTTTGCCGACAATCCGCTGGTGGTGGGGGGGCCCGGCATCCGCTTCTATGCCGGACAGCCACTGCGGATCGCCAACGGCTGCAAACTTGGGACACTCTGCATCATCGATACGGTGCCGCGGGAATTGAGTGAGGAGGATGTCGGGCTGCTCAAGGATCTGGCTGCGATGGTGGTGCGGGAGCTCGAAGCGGTGCAGCTGGCCACCATTGATGAGTTGACCCTGATCTCCAATCGGCGCGGGTTCGTGATGCTGGCGGAGAAGAGCCTCTCGCTGGCCAGTCGCTTGCAGATGCCGCTGGCGCTGCTCTATCTGGATCTCAATGGCTTCAAGGGGATCAACGATCGGTGGGGGCATGCGGAAGGGGATCGGGCTCTGATCGCCTTTGCCACTCTGCTCAAGCAGGCTTTTCGGGGCGCCGACGTGTTTGCCCGCATGGGCGGCGATGAGTTCGCAGTCCTGCTGCCCAATGTGGTGGAGGCGCAGGCGCAACTGGCTTATGAGCGTTTCAATGCCATCTTGGCCGAGCACAATCAGCACAGTGGTTGCGGTTATGCGCTGACCTGCAGCACCGGGATTGTCTGCTATGACGGGCACGGCTGTGTCTCCCTGGCCGAGCTGCTCACCCGCGCAGATGAGCTGATGTATCAGCGCAAACGGGATGGCAAGGGCTGACTGCTATGCCGGATTAGGCGCCACCAAAACAACAGAGAGCGCCACGGCGCTCTCTGTTGTTGATGACTCAGGTCAAGGTCGGGGTCAGAGCCGGAAGTTGCCAACCAGCTTGTCCAGCTGACCGGAGAGCTGCTGCAGGCTGCGGCTCGATTCGGTCAGCTGGTGGGCAATGTCGGCGGTCTCCATGGTGAGCTGGTTGATGTCTTCTACGTTGCGGTTGATCTCGCCGACCACGCTGGACTGCTCCTCGGTGGCGGTGGCGACCTGGATATTCATGTCGTTGATCTGGGTGATGTGGGCGGTGATCTGGCCGAGGGCGGCGTTGGCCTCATCGGCCTGGCTCACCACCTCCAGACTCTGGTTGCGTCCCTGTGCCATGGCGCTGACCGCGCGGGCACTCTGCTCCTGCAAGCGGTTGATCATCCCCTGGATCTCGGCGGTCGAGGCGGCGGAGCGGTTGGCGAGGTTACGCACTTCATCTGCCACCACGGCGAAACCGCGACCCTGTTCACCGGCGCGAGCGGCCTCGATGGCGGCGTTCAGTGCCAGCAGGTTGGTCTGCTCCGAGATGCTGCGGATGGTTTCGAGGATGCTGCCGATGGAGTCGGTCTGGCTCGCCAGCGACTCGATAACCCCTGCCACCTGCTCAATCTCGCCGGAGAGGTCGACGATGCCGTGGCGCGCCTGCGCCACCACTACCGCACCTGCATCGGCCTGATCGTTGGCCTGTCTGGCTACTTCGGCTGCCAGAGAGGCGTTACCGGCGATCTCGCTCACCGTGGCCCCCATTTCGTGGATAGCGGTGGCCACCTGCACGGTGCGGTCACGCTGGGCAGTACAGTTATGCTGGGTCAGCTGCGCCTTGTTGGCCACCTCGTTGGCGGTGGCCGCGAGCTGGCGGGAGTTCTCCGCCACCTGCTCGATGGAGCCGTGGATCTTGGCGACGAAGTTGTTGAAGCCGGTGGCGACCTGACTCAGCTCGTCGCGTCCTTCCACTTTCAGGCGCTGGGTAAGATCCCCATCGCCGCTCCCCAGCTCCTTGAACAGGCGGGCCAGTTCGTTGAGCGGGCGGCTGACCGAGCCTGCCAGCAACATCCCCATCAGCCCCATGGCCAGCGCAATCACCAGCGAGATCATCAGGATCTCGTTGCGGGTCTGATCCAGCTCGGCATAGATCTCGGCTTGCGGCACCTGGGCCACCAGATACCAGTCGAGCAGCGGGATATAGCTGCTGGCCAGTACCATGGGCTCGCCATTGACTTCGGCGTTGATGACGGCAAAGGGGCGTTTGGCCAGCAGGCTGCCGGTATCTCCGCTGGCAATGTTGCCAAGCGTGTCACGCTCGATGCGGTTGGCCTCGGGGTGCAGCTTCACCTTGCCGCTGCCATCGACCATAAAGACGATGCCGCTCTCTTCCAGCCGGAAGTTGGAGACCATGGTCACCATGGTGTCGAGGGATTTGGCAAAGCCGGCCAGCCCGCGCCCGTTGAGCTGCTGGAAGTTGACGAACAGCTTCACCTCGCCGTTGCTCTCGCGGAAGATGCTGAGGGTCATCTCCTTCTGGCTCTTGGTGTAGTCATAGAACCAGGCATCTTGCGTGGGGGTCAGGTTGCGCAGAAAGCCATCCTGGTTGTAGTAGGCTGCACTCTGGCGATCGGCGAAGGAGGCGGTCACCAGACCATACTGGTTGGCTACATCCTTGAGCTGGTTGATGAGGATTGGCTCCTGCTCTTTGGGCATGCCCCGATCCACCCAGTCGAGGATGAAGCGGTCGGTGGCCAGTTGGCGGGCTGCCTGGGCGATGCCGTGGAGATCCTGTTCAATCTCCTTGCTGATCCGCTGGGTCAGGTTGGGGAGCTCCTGCTCGAACATCCGGTTTTCGATCAGTTGCTGGGCCGAGCGTTGGCTGAAGTAGCCTACCAGCAGGCAGGAGACGACCACGGCCAGGGTGACCGTGGCCAGTATTTTCTGTTTAAGAGTGAGGGTTGCCAGCATAAAGGTGCTCAAAAGGTTGAGATTGACGACCCTCATATTAGCGGCAGCGCGGCGCTACCCATGAGGCTTGCAGCCCTTTATTTGCGGATTACGTTTGCGCTCACAGGGGCGGCGGCGTGCCCCTTTGCCATGCTGCACTCGCGGGATGCGGATTGACGGTTGCGCTAACTGCCGGGCCCCTTATAGTAGAGGCCATCCTTGGTGACTGACCCTCTGAATAATATGGAAAATATGATGCGCAGCTTAGGTGCGGGATGGACCCGTCTGCTTTTGGTGATGCTGGCGGCGATGCCGCTGCTGGCTGTGGCGGCACAGGGGGATCGCCCGAAAATTGCGGTGGTGCTCAGCGGCGGCGGCGCCAAGGGATCGGCCCATATCGGCATCCTCAAGGTACTGGAGCAGAAACGGATTCCGGTCGACATCATAGTCGGCACCAGCATGGGCTCTTATGTGGCGGGGATGTACGCCATGGGGCTTAGTGCCGAGGAGGTGGAGCGCACCACTTTGGCCATCGACTGGAACAAGGGGTATCAGGACAAGGTTGGCCGCGACGAGCTGTCGCTGCGCAAAAAGCAGCAGAACGAGCAGTACCAACTGCGCACCGACATAGGGGTGAATGGCGACACCACCCAGCTGCCGGACGGTTTCTTCCAGGGCCAATCCATGGCCAGCCTGCTGCGGGGGGCCACCTCCAACCTGCCGGTGCAGGAGAGCTTCGATGATCTCCCCATTCCCTACCGCGCCATGGCGACCGACATGGAGACGGTCACCCCCTTTGTGCTGGATCACGGCAGCCTGGCCAAGGCGATGCAGGCCTCCATGTCTATTCCCGGCGCCCTCAAGCCTGTGGAGTGGGAGGGGCACATCCTGGCGGACGGCGGTAGCGTCAACAACATGCCGGTGGATGTCGCCAAGGCGATGGGGGCTGACGTGGTGATCGCGGTGGATATCGGTGCCAAGCTGCGTACCCGGGAGTCCCTCAAGTCAGGGTTAGCCATGATCGACCAGCTCACCACCTACATGACCCAGGTGGGCACCGACAAGCAGAAGGCGCTGATGGGACCGAAGGATATTCTGATCGCCCCCGAGTTTGGCGATATGGGGATCGCCGACTTTGCCCGGATGCCGGAGGGGATCAAGATCGGTGAGACGGCGGCTGACAAGGTGTCGCTGCAACTCGATAAGCTGTCGCTCACCAAGGCGCAGTACAACGCCTATCGCAACCAGAAGCTGAGCCGCCGTGCCGAGCGTAGCGGTCAGCCCGCCTACTTCATCGACAAGGTGGAGATCATCAACAAGTCGCGCCTCTCCGATGAGACGGTGCGCGCCATGCTGAAAGTGCGGCCGGACAAGGTACAGACCAACGAGAGTCTGGAAGCGGGCATTCGCCGCCTCTACGCGCTGGAGTCCTTTGATCGCATCACCTACGAGGTGGAGGAGCGTGACGGGGAGAATGTACTGCTGGTGGATGCCAGCGAGAAGAACTGGGGGCCGGGCTACCTCAACTTCCAGTTTGGTTTCACCGATGACTTCGAGAACACCTCCAACTACAACGTCGGCATGTCCTATACCCTCACCAACGTCAACGAGTGGGGGGCGGAGTGGCTGACCGAAGCGTCGCTGGGCACGGCCAAACATATCAAGACCGACTTCTATACCCCGCTCGAACCCTCCCAGACCTTCTATGGTGAGGCGAGCCTGGCCTATGACCAGACCCTGCGCCGCCTGTTTTTCCCCAATCCGGATCCCGAGGCGGTTTCGATAAGCTATCTCGACTCCGAATACTCCTTCTTCAGCGGCGATCTGACGGTGGGCTGGAACCGCCAGCCCTGGAGCAGGTTGTCGATGGGGCTGGAGGGACAACTGGGCACGATTGATGTGAAGAACTTCAAGGGGCTGGAGATGGATGCCACGGCGTGGGGCCCCTATGTCCGCTTTGAACACGACAATCTGGATAGCCGCTATTTCCCCTATCAGGGGATGAAATGGGACATGAAACTGGGCCATTCCCACGTCAGTGTGGATGGGCTCGAGTCGGCAGATGGGCGCAGTGAAGGCTGGAATTATCAGCTCTCGATGATCAAACCCTGGTCATGGGACAGGCACAGCCTCAACCTGATCCTCGAAGGGGGCGGCTCGGGCAGTGAAGAGGTGGTACCGCTGCATATTCAGGATCTGGGCGGACTGTTCCGCCTCTCCGGTTTCCAGCGCTACCAGTTGAGCGGTCGCTACAGCCTGTTTGGTGGCCTGCGCTACATCTATCGGGTGGCAGACAATGACTTTGGTGCCCTCAAGATGCCGCTCTATCTGGGCGGATCTCTGGAGCAGGGTGGGGTCTGGAACAAGGGGGAGGATATCAGTCTGGAGAGCTCGTTTACCGCCGGGTCGGTTTATGTCGGGGTGGAGAGCTTCCTCGGCCCTGTGTTCCTCGGCTACGGCATGGCGGAGGGGGGCAATGACGTCTTCTATCTGCAATTGGGCAGTACGTTCGAATAATGCCGAAATGATGCCAATTTGTTAACTCTGGTTGATGGCGTTCAATTAATTTTCAAAAAACACCAATCTGTTTAATTGGTTACGATTTTGTGGTTAATAAGTAAACAGGGTTTGGATTTTAATTAGTCGTTAAAACTTATATAGTGGGGAGCACCCTACGGGGTGTCCCGCAAGGACGATCGCCGCGAGCGTGGGCGAACCCCAAAAAAAGACCAAAGAGGAATTAGTCGTGCTTGAAACATACCGTAAACACGTCGCAGAACGTGCCGCCGAGGGCGTGGTTGCCAAACCTCTGGACGCAGAGCAGGTCGCCGCCCTGGTTGAGCTGCTCAAGAACCCGCCCGCTGGCGAAGAAGACTTTCTGAAAGAGCTGTTGTCCTCCCGTATTCCCCCCGGTGTTGATGAAGCGGCCTATGTCAAAGCCGGTTTCCTCACCGCCGTCGCCAAGGGCGAAGCCCACTCTCCCATCCTGACTGCCGCCGAAGCTGTCGAGCTGCTGGGCACCATGCAGGGTGGTTACAACATTCAACCGCTGATCGACCTGCTGGATCATGCCACCCTGG
The DNA here is from genome assembly GCF_051919365.1 of Aeromonas sp. 82P. Taxonomy (NCBI): domain Bacteria; kingdom Pseudomonadati; phylum Pseudomonadota; class Gammaproteobacteria; order Aeromonadales; family Aeromonadaceae; genus Aeromonas; species Aeromonas sp. 82P. The sequence continues at coordinate 4,380,394 of NZ_JBQBEV010000001.1, read as the reverse complement.
CGCCGCTTGCCGCCAAGGGGCTCTCCCACACCCTGCTGATGTTTGACTCTTTCCACGACGTGGAAGAGAAGGCCAAGGCGGGCAATGTCCACGCCAAACAGGTGATGCAGTCCTGGGCTGATGCCGAGTGGTTCCTCTCCCGCCCGGAACTGGCCGAGAAGATCACTGTCACCGTGTTCAAGGTGACTGGCGAAACCAACACTGACGACCTCTCGCCGGCACCGGACGCCTGGTCCCGCCCGGACATTCCGCTGCACGCCCTGGCGATGCTGAAAAACGCCCGTCCCGGCATTACCCCGGACAAGGATGGCGCCGTCGGTCCCATCAAGACCATCGATGCCCTGAAAGAGAAAGGCTTCCCGCTTGCCTATGTGGGTGACGTGGTCGGTACCGGTTCTTCCCGTAAATCCGCCACCAACTCGGTGCTCTGGTTTATGGGCGACGACATTCCGTTCGTGCCGAACAAGCGCGCTGGCGGTGTCTGTCTGGGTGGCAAGATTGCCCCGATCTTCTTCAACACCATGGAAGATGCCGGCGCTCTGCCTATCGAAGTGGACGTCTCCAAGCTGGAAATGGGCGATGTAATCGACATCTACCCCTATGCCGGCAAGATCTGCAAACACGGCACCGAACAGGTGCTGGCACAGTTTGAATTGAAAACCGATGTACTGATCGACGAAGTGCGCGCCGGTGGCCGTATCCCGCTGATCATCGGCCGCGGCCTGACCGACAAGGCCCGCGAAGCGCTGGGGCTGCCGTTCTCCACCGTATTCCGTCGCCCGCAGCCGGTGGCCGATACCGGTAAAGGCTTCACCTTGGCCCAGAAGATGGTGGGCAAGGCGTGCGGCGTGAAGGGCATTCGCCCGGGCACTTACTGCGAGCCCAAGATGACCACGGTCGGCTCTCAGGACACCACGGGCCCGATGACCCGCGACGAGCTCAAAGATCTGGCCTGTCTCGGCTTCTCCGCCGATCTGACCATGCAGTCCTTCTGCCACACCGCCGCCTATCCGAAGCCCATCGACGTACAGACCCACCACACCCTGCCGGACTTCATCATGAACCGCGGCGGTGTGAGCTTGCGTCCGGGTGACGGCGTCATCCACTCCTGGCTGAACCGCATGCTGCTGCCGGATACCGTGGGTACCGGTGGTGACTCCCACACCCGTTTCCCCATCGGGATCTCCTTCCCGGCGGGCTCCGGTCTGGTGGCCTTCGCCGCCGCCACCGGCGTGATGCCGCTGGACATGCCGGAATCCGTGCTGGTGCGCTTCAAGGGGGAACTGCAACCGGGCATCACCTTGCGTGATCTGGTTCATGCCATCCCCTACGCCGCCATCCAGAAAGGGCTGCTGACCGTCGAGAAAGCGGGCAAGAAGAACATCTTCTCCGGCCGTATCCTCGAGATCGAAGGTCTGCCGACCCTGAAGGTAGAGCAGGCGTTCGAACTGGCTGACGCCAGTGCCGAGCGCTCCGCTGCCGGTTGCACCATCAAGCTGGATAAAGAGCCGATCATCGAGTATCTGAAGTCCAACATCGTGATGCTGAAATGGATGCTCTCCGAAGGTTACGGTGACCCGCGCACCATCACCCGTCGCATCAAGGGGATGGAAGAGTGGCTGGCCAACCCGACCCTGATGGAAGCGGACAAGGATGCCGAGTACGCCGAAATCATCGAGATCGATCTGGCCACCATCAAGGAGCCGATCCTGTGTGCGCCGAACGATCCGGACGATGCCCGTCTGCTGAGCGACGTGGCTGGCGACAAGATCGACGAGGTGTTCATCGGTTCCTGCATGACCAACATCGGCCACTTCCGTGCCGCCGGCAAACTGCTCGAGAAGTATCAGGGCGAGCTGCCGACCCGCATGTGGATCGCGCCGCCCACCAAGATGGACAAGGATCAGCTGACCGAAGAGGGCTACTACGGCATCTTTGGTCGCGTCGGTGCCCGCATCGAGATCCCGGGCTGTTCTCTGTGCATGGGTAACCAGGCGCGAGTAGCGGAAGGGGCCTCGGTGGTCTCCACCTCCACCCGTAACTTCCCGAACCGTCTGGGTAAAGGTGCCAACGTCTATCTGGCCTCTGCGGAGCTGGCCGCCGTTGCCGCCATCCTCGGCAAGATCCCGACCGTGGCGGAGTACCTGCAGTACGCCAAGGCGCTTGATGCCACTGCGGCAGATACTTACCGCTACCTCAACTTCAACGAGATCGCCTCCTACACCAAGAAGGCCGATGCGGTGATCCTGCAGCAAGCCGTTTAACTGAGTTCTTGCGCGATTTGCGCGATAAGAAGCCAATAATGCCGCGTATTTACGCGGCATTATTTATTTGTGTGTTATTCACGGTCTTTTTTGAAGATTGTTTGCACGATCCTTGCTAGAGAGATCCAACCACCTGTTTGGTGGTTCGTTTTATAAACGCTTTGGGTTATGTTGTTCGGTTATGTGCGGTAATGATGAGGCATCGTTATCGAGGGAAAGTGGATATCTGTTCACTGGGTGCTTGCGTTGGCAGGCCTGACGAATTGCGGCGTGGTTCTTTATGTTTCTGTTCAGGATCGATCTCTCCCGAACCGGGTTACGCTTCGGCGGTGCCTTGCTGGTCTTTACCCTGCCGCTGCTGGTGGGAGCTTGGCTCATCCACAGCAATTATGTGCAGGAGCTGAAAGCGGAATCCAGCGCTTCGGCCCACAAGGCCAGAACCCTGATGGAGTCGATGCTGGATCATGCGGAGCAGGCCAATCGCTCTGTGCTGCCCTTGGTGAATGCTCCCTGTCGCGACAACCTGCTGGTGCTGCGCAAGAAGGTCGCCATCGAGCCTTTCCTGCGTTCGGTCAATCTGGTGCGAAACGGCATCATCAATTGCACTTCGCTGTTTGGTGAGGCCAATGATGCCGATGACGGCTCCATCTACACTGGCCGCAAGCTGCTGCTGATGAGTGGCAACCGGGTGCGGCAAAATCACCCGCTGCTGGTGGTGCGCACCGAACAGGGCAAGGATGCCGCCTTGAGCGCCATCGACAGTACCCAGCTCAGCTTCATGCTCTCCATGAGCGGAAAATCCAGTGCGCTCTATCTGCAGGTGGGGTCGGCCTGGCTCAATGAGTCTGGCCGCTATCTGAGCGAGGCGCCCACCCTCCATCGCGGGATCAGCCAGGCCCTCACCTCATCCCATTATCCTTTCACCATCCATGCCGGTTATGCCATGCCGGTCTACTGGAAGTCGCTGTGGGCCGCGCGGTACGTGGCGCTGTCGTGGCTGGCGGTTTCCTCGCTTTTGCTGGCCTGGCTGGTGTGGTGGGTGCTGGGGCGCCCCGGCTCGCCAACAGATGAATTGCGACGGGCCCTGCGAGCCAGGGAGTTTGTTCCCTACTTGCAGCCGCTGATTGCCAGCCACGACGGCAAGATGATGGGCGCCGAGGTGCTGATGCGCTGGGAGCATGTCAATGAAGGGGTGATTCGGCCCGATCTCTTTATTCCGCAAGCGGAGGAATCGGGACTGATCGTCCCCATGACCACCCATATCATGAAGCAGGTGGCGACACGGTTGAACCGCTCTCAGGAGCAGTTGCCCGATGGGTTTCATATCAGCTTCAACATCAGCGCCGCTCATTGCCACGATTTTGCCCTGCTGGCCGAGTGCCGCGCCTTTCTCGGCCACTTCCTCCCCGGCAAGGTGGTACTGGTGCTGGAGCTGACCGAGCGGGAGCTGTTGATGTCAGATCCCCAGACCCTCTCCCTGTTCCGCCAGCTGGACGAGATGGGGGTCAAACTCGCTATCGACGACTTTGGTACCGGCCACTCCAGCCTGGCTTACCTGCAGCAGTTCCATGTGGATTACCTCAAGATCGACAAATCCTTTATCGCCCGCATCGGTACCGAGTCGCTCTCGGAACATATTGTGGACAACGTGATCGATCTGGCGACCCGGCTCGGTCTGGCGCTGGTGGCGGAAGGGGTGGAGAGCGAGCGTCAGGCTGACTACCTCAGGGCCAAAGGGGTCGATTATCTGCAGGGGTACCTGTTTGCCCGCCCCATGCCGCTGCGCCAGTTCTGCGAGGAGCTGCTGCCGGAAGAGGCACAAACCCGCCAGCCAGATGGGGTGCGAGGCATCCCGAATGCGACCTGATTTATCGGTGACAGACGGGCGGACACGTTCCTGTCTGGCAGGGTAGGGAAGTGCTCTCTCCCTATCCCCCCTCGAGTGCAGGGGCTTGTTTTTCATGCCTTGCGGCTCGCTTTTCGGTAGAATCAGCGCTCATTTTGACGTCAGTAAAAGATGAGGCGCGGTATGACGGTTCAGTTCCAGGCATTTCACAGCATCAAGGCGATCGGTAATCGGGAGGTGCTGTTCAACTGGTCGAGAACCAATCCCCTCGGTGCGCTGGATCAGGTGTGGCGCCCGAAAAGCCGCGACGAGCTGCAGGCGCTGCTGCGGGAACACCCCGAGCGCAAGCTGCGCCTTATCGGCTCCGGCCTCTCTTTTGAACCCATCCACAGCGTCTATGCCGAAGGTAGTCAGGCGCTGCTGGTGGACTTGCACCACCTGCGCGGCCAGCTGGCGAAAACGGCCGATACCGTCACCTATCAGGCGGGGACGCCGCTCGATACCGTTTATGCCGAGCTGATCGCCATGGAGCGGATGCTGCCCGCATCCCCCGGTGTCATCGGCATCCAGACTCTGGGCGGCGCCCTCAGCACAGGTACCCACGGTCAGGGGCTGCACCAGTCTGCCCTCTGCGATGCGGTGGAGGCGATGACGGTGATGCAGGCCAATGGCGACATCATCCGGGTGGATCGCACCGATCCGCGCTTCGGCGCCTTCGTGATGGGGATGGGGATGCTCGGCATCCTGCTCGACGTCACCCTGCGTACCGTGCCCAACCGCATCATGCGTTGCACCAAGTTCACCACCGATTACCCCTTCCTGCTGGAGCACAACGAGCGGCTCAACCGCGAGCACGGCTTTGTGAAGAGCTGGTGGTTTGCCTGGACCGGCGAGAGCCACATCTGGCTGGTGGATCCCGCCTCTGATGAGGAGGTGGCCCGCTACCGCGCCGGTGGCAGCGAGCCGCTGCTGCTGGATGGCGATATCGACGCCCGCATGAACGCCACCATAGATGCCACCCTGCAGAAGATGGCGAAAGACACCAAGGATGAGGCGCTGGCTGGCGAGCACTTCGAGACGGTGCGCCGCTTCAAGGATGCCTCCGATCTGGTGGGCAACGTCTACCAAATTCTTTGCAAGGGGATCCCGGCACCCCAGATCAACTGTGAGGTGGCGGTGCCGCTTAATCGCATGAACGAGGCGCTGGAGACCCTGCAGGCGTGGCAGCAGGCCAATCCGGGCGTGCTGCACTACCCCTTTATCCTGCGCTGCACCGGCCCTTCCGAGGCCTGGCTCAGCGCCGCCTATGGCCAGTCGGTCTGCTGGATCGGTTTTCTGGTCTATCTGGCGGCGGACGGCACCTTCGTCAACGGCTCCATGGAGCAGATGCGCGAGCTGCAACAACTGCTGGCGCCGCTTGGCGGCATTCCCCACTTCGGCAAGCATCTGGCGATGGATCTCTACGACTTCCCGGCCCTGTTGCCGCGCTGGAACGACTTCGTGGCGTTAAAAGCCGAGCTCGACCCCCACGGCCGCTTTGAAAACCGCTGGCTCAGCGACCTGTTTGCCAACCGGTAAGGATCTGACATGACCGATATGCAAGATACCCGTATCCCAGTGACCCTGCTGACCGGCTTTCTCGGTAGCGGCAAGACAACTCTGCTCAATCACTGGGTCAAGCAGCCGGAGCTTGGTGAGTGCGCCGTGCTGATCAACGAGTTCGGCTCGGTGGGGCTGGATCACCATCTGGTGCAACAGGTGGATGAGCAGGTGATGCTGCTCGACTCCGGCTGCATCTGCTGCTCGGTGCAGGGCTCCCTGGTGGAGGCGTTGCAGGGGCTCTTTATGAAGGCCATCCAGCGCAAGATCAAACCGTTCAAGCGGCTGATTATCGAGACCACAGGTCTGGCAGATCCTGCCCCCGTGCTCTTTACCCTGCGCGAAGAGGGCTTTATCGCCCAGCGCTACCGCTTCGATGGCACTGTCACCGTGGTGGATGCCGGCCATATCGAGCAGCAGTTGGCGGCCCAGTATGAGGCGGTAAAACAGGTGGCGCTGGCGGATCTGCTGGTGGTGAGCAAAGGCGATCTGGTGGATGGCGAGCAGCTGGCGCGGGTCGAAGCCCAGCTGGCGACACTCAATCCGGCGGCCCCGATCCAGCAGGTGACCAATGGCGAACTGTCGCCAGCAGTGCTGGAGAAGCTCGGCGCCTACAACGAAGCGGCGGGGCGCGATGTGCGCCAGCTGCTGGCCTGGCTGCGCACCGAATCCCCCAAGCAGGGGCTGGCATCACCCATGCAGCCGAAGATGCAACCGTTCGCCGCCAAGGTGGGCACAGCTGCGCCCACCCACTTCGAGCACGGCAACATCGAGAGTTTCTCCCTGCGTATCGGTGAGCCGCTCAAGCCCTCTCGCCTGCTGGCCGCCATCGATGCGGTGCAGGCCCAATACGGCGATGCCCTGCTGCGCCTCAAGGGGATCTTGCAGCTGGAAGGGGAGAGCCAGCCGGTGGTGATCCACGGCGTCCACGGTCAGCTCTATCCGCTGCAGGCACTGGGCGACTGGCCGGAGGGCAAAGCCCAGTCCCGACTGGTGTTTATCGTGAAAAGTCAGGACAAGGCCGGTATCGAGCAGCTCTTTATGGCGACCCTCAAGGCCCCGGAGCCCACTCTGGAAGAGCGGCTCAAAGCCATGCTGGGTCAGCCCGACAACTGATCTTGCGCGTTGCCGCTCTCCTGCACCGGGTCAGGACGGCGGCGGTTGAACAACACAAAGGCCACCGGCACAAAGTAGAACGAGAGCAGGGTCGCCAGCGCTGTGCCACCGGCGATGGCGATGGCAAAGGGGGGCCAGAAGCCGCCGCCCCCCAGCAATAGCGGGATGAAGCCGCCCACCGTGGTGATGGTGGTCGAGACGATGTGGCGGCTGCAACCGGCCACCAAATCGCGGATCTGCGGCAAATTGCCCTGCTGTGCCAGCGGGTCTGCCTTCAGCTCAGCCAGAATGACGATGGCGGCGTTGATGGCCAGCCCCATCAGCCCCAGCAGGGCGATGATCACCGTAAACCCGAAGGGGTAGCCCAGCAGCCAGACCCACAGCAGCCCGAGCCCCGCCGACTGGATCGCCACCAGGGTGACGATGCCTGCCAGCCGGAACGAGTTTAAGCTGAGCACCAGCACGGCCACCAGCAGCACGGCGACCAGGCTGACATGGGCCATCAGATTACCCACCGATTCATCCCGCTTGGCGGCTTCCCCGCCAAACTCCAGTCGATAGCCCGGCGGCAACGCCAGCGCCTTGGCGGCCAGCCTCTCTTTGACCTGCTCCAGCACAGTTTGCGGCAGTACGCCGACCGCCAGATAGGCCTCCAGCACATTGACCCGCTCCCCATCCCGACGGCTGATCTCCCCCCAGCTTGGCAGCAGCTCGGGAGTGGCCAGTGCCCGCAAGGTGAGATTGGCAGCCCCTTGCTGGCCGGTGCCGGTGAGCGATAGCGGCACATTGAGCAGCGCATCCGGATCCTGACGCAAGGGCTCGGCCAGTCGCACCCGAACCGGGATTGACTCGGTGCCTTCCAGCACAGTGCCGCCCAACCTGCCATCCAGTGCGCCAGCCAGCCGGGAGGCAACATCGGTCAGGCTCATGCCTGCCAGTCGGGCGGCCTCCTCATCGACCTGCAACCAGAGTTTGGGGGCCCCGGCCTGCAAGGTGGCGCGGGTCTGCACCACGGCCGGGGTATTGGCGAGCAGACTGCGCAGCTCCTCTCCCAGACGGTGCAGCTGTTCAAGGTCGGGGCCAAACAGCCGCAGCTCGACCGGGGCATTGAAGGGCGGCCCCTGTTCCAGCTTGCGCACCAGGATCTGCGCTTCGGAAAATTTTGCATCGAGCCGCTGCTGCAGTTGTGGAATGAGCCGCTCGGCGGCATCGGCATCCTGCAGAGTGATCATCCCCTGGGCGTAATCGGCCCGCCCCTGTTTTCTGGGCACCAGGTTGTAGTAGAAGCTGGGGGCGTTGTCGCCCACCACCCAATCCTGGCGAACCAGCTCGGGGAGACTGGCCAGCTCGGCGGAGATCCCCAGTGCCAGCTCGCGGGTGCGCGCCAGGCTCGCCTGTGGGGAGAGGCTGGCCTCGATGTGGATCATGTCCCGGTCGGCAGGGGGAAAGAACTGTTCGGTGAGGCGGCCTGCCACCCAGAAACCGAGCAGGGGCAGCAGACTGACCAGCAGCAGGGTTCGCCAGGGGTGAGCCAACGCCATGGCGATGCTCTGCTGGAAACGTGCGCTCACCCGGGGCAGGTGCAAGCCATCCTGATACCAGCGTCCCCCCTGGTCACTGCCAATCCAGCGGGCTGCGAGGCCAGCCACCAGGGTGTGGGCGATGAGGTAGGATCCCAGCAGCGAGCAGATCACCGCCCAGGCGATGCCGCCGACAAACTCGCCCGCCGGGCCCGGCATCAGAATGATCGGCATAAAGGCGAGCATGGTGGTGAGGGTGGAGCCCAGCAGTGGCAGCCAGAGGTGGCCGATGGCTTCCAGTGCGGCGGCACTCATGGCCATGCCGCGGCGGCGCTGATACTGCACCCGATCCGCCATGACGATGGCGTTGTCCACCATGATCCCGAGCGCCACCACCAGACCGGTGACCGACATCTGGTGAATGGGTAGATTGATCAGGTTCATGCAGGCGAATGAGAACGCCACGGTAAGCGGCAGCGACAGGGCCACGATAATGGCGGCCTTGACCCCCAAGGTCACCAGCAGCACAGCCACTATGATGAGGAAGCCCTGCACAATGTTGATGAGCAGGGTGTCGAGCCGCTGATCGGTATAACGCTGCTGATCGAAGCTGGTGACGAGGCCGATATTATCCGGCAAGTCCTGTTGCAGCTGGGTCAGCATGGAGTCGACCCGTGCCGACCAGAGGTCGATGCGGTGATCCTGTGCCATGCGCAGGCCGACCACCACGGCCCGCTCACCATTGGCAAAGGCCAGCTGGCTCTCCGGCTGGTGCAGGGTACGTCTCACCTCAGCCAGATCGCCAAGGCGCAGGGTCTGGCCCTGCTCGCCGGTACGCAGCGGGATCTGGCGGATCCGCTCCAGGGTATCGAGGGCACCGCGGATCTCCACCTGAAAGCGATTGTGGCTGCCCTGCAACTCCCCGGCGGCCACTTTGGCATCGGCACCACTCAGCGCCTGGGCAAGCTGTTCGCCACTCATGCCGCTGGCACTGAGGGCGAGGGGATCGAACCGTACCTCGATCTCCTCCTGCGGTGCCCCGACCCGCTCGACGTATTCGGTGCCCGGCAGCTGGCGAGCCCGGCGTTCCAGCTCGGCGCTGTAGCGGGCGAGGCGATCCAGCTGCGGCTGGCCCGGCCCGCGCCAGACCACATTGACCAGCCGGGTGAAGGGGTAGCCCTTCTCGTCATCCAGCTTGGGGGCACTGGCGCCTGCTGGCAGTCCGGCGGCCAGATCTGCCAGCCGGTCACGAACTCTGGACCAGACAGGCTCGACATCGCTGACCTCATCCTTGAGCTCCAGATTGATGATGGAGAGACCGGGGCGAGAGCTCGACTCGATCAGCTTGATCTCGCTCTGGGCCCGCAGCCGGTTCTCGATGGGCTCGCTCACCAGCGCCTCCACCCGCTCGGCGCTGGCCCCGGGGAAGTGGGTAACCACGCTGGCAAAGCGGCTGGTGAGCTGGGGATCTTCGGTTCTGGGCAGGATCTGCAATGCCGCAAGAGCGGCCGTCAGCAGCAGCGCGACCGTCAACAGCAGCAGGCGGCCATTCTCGATAAACGGGCGGATCATGACTGTGGCTCCGGATGGCCTGCCTGATGATCCACGCTGGTTGTCAGGGTGACCTGCTGGCCCGGCACCAGTTTATGCAGGCCATCGGTCACCAGCTGTTCTTGTCCGTTCAGGGCACCACTGATCCAGGCCCGCTCGCCATCTTGCTGCAGCAGGGTGACGTCCCGACTGACCACTCGGGGTGGCGTTTCGTCGTTGAGCAGGTAGAGGGTCCAGCTGCCGCGCAATCCCTGGGTCAGTGCGGTGAGCGGCACTTCGTAAGCGCGGGTGGGCTCGCGGGTCTGATGCAGCAGGGTGATCAGTTGCCCCTCTGCCAGTTGTTCGCCGCCCCGGATCAGCTGGAAGCGGGCGGTGCGGGTGTGGGTCTGCCCGTCCACTTGTACCCCCAGATTAAGCAGGCGCCCCTCCAGTGATTGCTCCCCGCTTTGCAGGGGGTAGTGTTGGCCGACGATCAGGGACTCGGCCTGTTTCACCGGCACGCCGATATCGGCCTCCCACTGGCCGCTGCGGGTCAGGGAGAAGAGAGGCTGGCCTGCGGCTACCACGGCCCCCAATGCCTGCTCGCGGCTGACCACAATCCCGTTGAAGGGGGCGCGCAGCTGTGATTTCTCCTGTTTGACCCGGTTGGCTTCGAGGGCGGCGGCCAGCTGGTTGGCGCTTGCCTCCAGCATGCGGACTTTGCCTTGCTGTTCATCCAGCGCCTGACGGGAGCTGAACTGCTGCTGGCGCAGGGCTGTGAGCCGGTCGAGCGTCTGCCGGGCAAGGGTCAGCTCGGCCTCGTTCTGGGCAGCCCGGGCGGCCAGCTCTTTGGCTTCCACTGCCAGCAGCCGGGTGTCCAGTGTGGCGAGCAGTTCGCCGGCCGCGACCGGCTCTCCGCGTCCCTTGTGCAGAGTGGCGATCCGCCCTGCCAGCTCGAAGCCTATCTGGCTGTGCTCGGGAGCGATCACCCGGCCATTGAAACGGTGCAGCACCGGGTAGTGATCGCTGGCTTGCAGCGGCTGGGCGATCACCCGGGTCAGGGCGGGTGTTTCTTCTGACTCTGTGACCGGGCTGCAGCCACTCAGTAACAGCGCCAGCAGGATTAAGCAAAGTGTCATGACATCATCCTCTGGTTGACATAACATCAAATCACACCGGTGAGTCTAGTTTTTCGAAACTAGACTGTCCAGTTTGATTGTGGAGGAAAAATGAACATTTCACCCCGTAGTCAGCAGAAGCGGGCTGCGATCCTCGATGCTGCCGGGCGGCTCTTCTGTCAGCACGGTCTGCATCTGGTCAGCATGGACATGGTGGCCAGTGAAGCGGGCGTCTCCAAGCAGACGGTCTACAGCCATTTTGCCAACAAGGAGTCGCTATTTGCCGAAGCGGTGGGCAGCAAGTGCGTCAGCAGTGAGCTGATGCCGGAGGTATTGTTGCGTGGCAACAATGTGCGGGAGAGCCTGATTGCCTTTGGCCGCAGCTTTCGCAAGTTGATCCTGAGCGATGATGCCATCAATATCTTTCGCACCTGCATCAGCTGCAACGATGCCCAGCTGGCCACCCTTTTTTTCGAGGCGGGCCCGCTCTATGTGACCGAGATGCTGTCCAACTGGCTGGAGCAGCAGAAGCAGCAAGGCCTGCTTTGCCATCAAGACAGCGAACAGGCCGCCTTGCAGCTGTTGCTGATGTGGCAGGGCAAGGAGCGAATGCTCCGTGAGCTGGGTCTGCCGTTGACCCAGAGTGCTGCCGAGCAGGATGCCTGGACCCTGAGTTGTGTCGATCTCTTCCTGACCGCCGCCGCTCCCCCGCAAAAATAATGGAGGTGGCAATGAGCCACACAGTGACAGATGCCCAGCGCAAGTGGCTGCCCCTGCTGGCGGCGGTCGGTTTCTTTATGCAGGCGCTGGATGGCACCATTCTCAACACCGCCCTGCCCAGCATGGCCGAGACCTTGGGAGAGAGCCCGCTGCAGATGCAGTCGGTGATCATTGCCTACATGTTGACGGTGGCGTTGCTGATCCCGGCTTCCGGCTGGCTGGCTGACAGATTCGGCACCCGCCGTATCTATCTGGCCGCCATCTCGCTGTTCACGTTGGGCTCTCTCGCCTGTGCCGCCTCCAATTCCCTCTCCATGCTGGTGGCCGCCCGGGTGCTTCAGGGGATTGGCGGTGCGCTGCTGATGCCGGTGGGGCGGTTGGCGGTGCTGCGTGTCTATGACAAGCACGAGCTGCTGCGGGTGATGTCGTTTGTCACCATCCCTGGGCTGCTCGGCCCGTTGATGGGGCCGGCGCTCGGTGGCTGGCTGGTGGAAGTGGCGAGCTGGCACTGGGTGTTCCTCATCAACCTGCCGGTGGGGCTGCTCGGCTTTATCGCCAGCTGGCACTTTATGCCGGAGCTGCGGCAGCAGACCGCCCGGTTCGACTGGCAGGGCTTTGTGATGTTCAGCGTCGGCATGGTGTTGGTGTCGGTCGGCTTGCAGGGACTGGGGGAGCACAGCATCTCCACTGGTTGGGCGTTGTTTGCACTGATCTTCGGCTTAGCGGCGATGGCGAGCTACTGGCTCTATGCCGCCAATGCACCGCAGCCGCTCTTTAGTCTGAACCTGTTCAAGACCACCACCTTTGCCATCGGCATCTGGGGCAACCTGTTTGCCCGCCTTGGCAGCGGCGCCATGCCTTTCCTCACCCCGCTGTTTCTGCAGCTGGGGCTCGGCTTCTCCCCGAGCAAGGCGGGGATGACCATGATCCCCACCGTGATTGGCGCCATGCTGACCAAGACGCTGGTGAACAAGCTGATTCCGAAGGTGGGCTATCGCCGCATTCTGATCGGCAACACCCTGTTGCTGGGGGCGATGATTGCCAGCTTCTACTTTATCGACAACCAGCTCCCCTACGGGGTCTTGCTGGGCTGGCTGGCGATCTTCGGCGCCATCAACTCGCTGCAGTTCTCCGCCATGAACACTCTCACGCTGCAAGATCTCAGCCCGACCCTGGCCAGCAGTGGCAACGGTCTGCTCTCGGTGGTGATGCAGCTCTCCATGAGCTTGGGGGTGGCGATTGCCGCCAGCCTGCTCGGGCTCTTCTCGGCGGGCACCTCAGCGGGCACCTTAGTGGCCGAGGGGCAGTGGCTGGCCGGGTTCCACCTTACCTACCTCTGTGTCGGGTTGCTCTCCATGCTGGCGGCGCTGATCTTCGCCCAGCTGGCGCGCGATGGGGCTACGCCGTCGGCGCGGGCAGATAGCTGACCTCGCAGGGGAGCTGCGACAACACTTCGGCCAGATGCTCGGTCGCCAGCAGAAAGGTCTGCTCCGGGTGGCCCGGAGTCCAGGTGAAGGCGGTGTGGTTGAGCAGTTGTGGGTCTACCAGTAGCGGAATATCGGCACGGGGCAGGAAGGGGCAGACCGCCCCCGGCAGGCAGCCAATCTCCGCCTGCATCTCTTCGGCGGTGCAGATGGAGGGCTTGGCACCGAGTGCGGCCTTGACCGCCTTGTTGTCGAGCCGCCCGTCCCTGTGGGTCAGCAGCAGGGCGAAGCGGCCATCCTTGAACTTGAGAAACAGGGTCTTGCTGAACTCCGCCTGCCAGCCGAGGCGGGCCTTGACCTTTTCATCGGTGGCGTAGTCGAGGATGGGTTCATGCTCATAGCGCTGGTGGGGCAGTTCAGCCAGCAACTGGCAGTTGAAATGGTGAATGGTATCGAGTGGCATGGGGTTCTCCTGTAGTGGGCGCTATCCTGCCAGCCTCGCAGGGTCAGGCCCAATGACACTTTCTTATCCGTGATAAGCAACCCTGTCTGTGGAAACAACAAGGGCGCCGTGAGGCGCCCTTGCGGATCAGTGATGCTGCAATTCGCACGCTTCCCAGTGAAAGGGAATAGGGCACAGCTGCTGGGAGGCCTTGTCATAGGCTTGCCACAGCTCGCCCATGGTGCGGCCATCGACGGGGTGGCGCAGATTGGGGGCCAGTTCGGCCAGCGGCCAGAGCACGAAGGCGTTGGTGAGCACTTCACCGCGCGGCAGCACCAGCGGGGTGTCGCAGACCAGATCGCCATAGAGCAGCAGGTCGAGATCCAGGGTGCGCGGGGCGAACTTCTTGGCATCCGGCTCGCGGCCGTGGGCGAACTCCATGGCCCGCAGTCGCTGGCAGACGGTGGCCAGCGGCAGATCGGTCTCGGCAGCCGCCACCAAATTGTAGAAGGGGCGGCCGTTGAAGCCGACCGCTTCGCTCTCGAATACCCGGGAGACCCGCAACTCGCCAAATTCGGCGTGCAGGGCATCGAGTCCGGCACGGATATGGCGATCCCGCTCGATGTTGGAGCCGAGGCTGATATAGATGGTGGTCATCAGTTGCTGCTCGCGGCCGGAGTGCGATGGCGCAGGATCTCGACGCCGACCCCGGCGGCATTGGGCACGGCGCCTGGCTTGGTGAGGGTCACCTTGACCCACTGCACCCGCTCGTCGGCGAGCACCAGCATGGCAACCTGCTCGGCCATGGTCTCGACCAGCTCGACCACCTTGCCGCTGACATGCTCGCAAATCTTGTTGGAGAGGTCGGCATAATCCAGTGCCAGATTGATGTCGTCGGTTGCTGCCGCGGGGCGGTTGTCGAACCCCATCTCGAGGTCAAAACGGAGCTTTTGGCGAATGCCCTTCTCCCACTCATATACACCGATGGTGGTCAAAACTTCGAGTCCGCGAATAAACACCTTGTCCATGACTGTACTTCTTCTTTACTCTTGATGGGCTGTGATGACAGCGCAGGGATGCTGGCCGGGCAACAGGCTTGCCGAGGCGCTCTGGGTGGGCATGGGCCCATGCCAGCGTATGTGGCCCGCATCATACCCCATTCATATCGTGGTAAAAACGACCAAGATGACGGCCCTGACGATTTTGATGATTATTCTGGCCTACCTGGGTGGTTCACTATCCAGTGCTGTGCTGGTCTCCCGTTGCACCGGTCTGCCCGACCCGCGGGATCATGGCTCCCACAATCCGGGGGCAACCAATGTGCTGCGCCTCGGTGGCCGGATGGCGGCGCTGGTGGTGCTGCTGCTCGATGTGCTTAAGGGCACTGTGCCCGTCTATCTCGCCTGGTATCTGCAGATCAAACCCGTCTACCTCGGCTTTATCGGGGTCGCCGCCTGTCTCGGCCATATGTACCCCATCTTCTTTCATTTTCGTGGTGGCAAAGGAGTCGCCACGGCACTGGGGACCATGATGCCCATCGGCTTTACCATGGGGGGCGCCGTGATTGGCACCTGGCTGCTGGTGTTGCTGGTGAGCGGCTACTCCTCGCTGGCCTCCATCATTACCGTGCTGCTGACGCCGCTCTTTACCTACCTGCTCAAACCCGAATATACCCTGCCAGTCTCGCTGCTCTCCTGCCTTATCCTGCTCCGCCATCACGAGAACATCTCCCGCCTGCTCAAGGGGGAAGAACCCAGAGTCTGGGGGCGAAAACGCGCGGCCTGTGCCGAGGAAGTGGCAGAAATGGACGATGTTGCGCAAAAAAGAGACGAACGAGACAAAAAGTGAAATTTCCCGTTGACCATCCGCCTTAAAATCCGTTTAATAGCGCCCACGCCCAGATAGCTCAGTCGGTAGAGCAGGGGATTGAAAATCCCCGTGTCGGCGGTTCGATTCCGTCTCTGGGCACCAAAATTTGGTGCCATGAAATAAAAATTTGTTCATGCACAATGGTTTAAAGTGTGCCGGCTTAGCTCAGTAGGTAGAGCAACTGACTTGTAATCAGTAGGTCACCAGTTCGATTCCGGTAGCCGGCACCATTTGCCCAGATAGCTCAGTCGGTAGAGCAGGGGATTGAAAATCCCCGTGTCGGCGGTTCGATTCCGTCTCTGGGCACCACGAATAATTCCTCCTTAGCTCAGTCGGTAGAGCGACGGACTGTTAATCCGCAGGTCGCTGGTTCGAGCCCAGCAGGAGGAGCCAAACCGAAAAGCCCTTGTCGCAAGACAAGGGCTTTTTTTCATTGGTTCAACACCGCTCTTTTACCATAACAACAATCACACACGCACAGAATGACGGCAGGATAGATATGGAAAATCAAGTAGTTATAGACTCAAAGGGGCGACTGGCCACCATCCGCGAGTGGCTTGAGCCCGTGCTGGTGCTGCTGATCCTGGGCAGCCTGTTTGGCTACCTCGGCAGCCAGATGGGCCTCTCCGCCATGGTCAACACCCTGTTCAATACCGCCCACCAGCTGCTGCTCAATACCGTGCTCTTTATCATGGGGATCACCGTACTTTCCGGCGCCCTCAGCCAGCTGCTGAGCGAATTCGGGGTGATCCGACTGCTGGAGGTGCTGCTGGCACCCCTGATGAAACCGGTGTTTCGTCTGCCCGGTCGCACCGCATTGGCGGCGCTGATGACCTTCTTCTCCGACAACCCGGCGGTGATCAGCCTCGCCAAGGACAGCCGCTTTCGCAAGGGCTTCACCCCCTGGCAGCTAGTGTCGCTCACCAACTTCGGCACAGCCTTTGGCATGGGGCTGATCGTGGTGACCTTTATGGCCACCTTGCAGCTGCCGGGCGGTGAATCCACGGCCAGCGCGGCGCTCATCGGGCTGCTCGGCGCTCTGGTAGGCTCGGTGGTCTCTACCCGATTGATGCAACGGATGATCCGCCCGCTGGTGGGCGAGGTGCTGGACGATGAGCCGACTGTTGCCAAGGGGCACAAGGTCGGGGTGACCAAAGAGGCGGCTCCCGGCTGGCTGCGGATCCTCAACTCTCTGCTCGATGGCGGCAAATCCGGTGTGGAGCTGGGGATGGCGGTGATCCCGGGTGTGCTCATCATCAGTACCTTCGTCATGCTGCTCACCTTCGGCCCCGGCGACAAGGGCTATACCGGCGAAGCCTTCCAGGGGGTAGCCCTGCTGCCGGTGCTGGCTGCCAAGGCTGGCTGGCTGTTTGACCTGCTGTTTGGCTTCCAGCAGCCGGAGCTGGTCGCTTTCCCCGCCACCTCGCTCGGTGCGGTCGGTGCCGCCATGTCGCTGGTGCCCCCCTTTATCGCCAAAGGGTGGATCACCGGTAACGAGGTCGCGGTGTTTACCGCCATGGGGATGTGCTGGAGTGGCTTCCTGAGCACCCACACCGCCATGCTGGATGCTCTCGGTTATCGCCACCTCACCTCCCGCGCCATCGTCGCCCACACCATCGGCGGCCTGTGCGCCGGTGTGGCAGCGCACCAGCTCTATTTACTGCTGGGCTGAGTCGGGTTCAGACACGGAAACAAAAAGAGGCTCTTCGGAGCCTCTTTGCGTTTCCCCCTGCCGCGCCCTGCTCACGGGCGCACCAATCACCCTTGCGGCGTGATGCCCTGCACCTTCAACCAGAATCGCTCCTGACAGTGGTTGTGAAACAGCTTGCTGGCCGGAGTGATGGGGATGGGACTGGCGATGACCCGATAGCTGATCCAGCACTCGGCACAAAGCTGCTGCGATGGCGCTTCGTCCTGTTCGGTTTGCTGGCGGATGACGACCCCATTGGCAAACCAGCTGGTGGTTATCTGGTGCTGGATCACAGTGCCGCTCTCATCATGCTCGCTATAGTGTTCACTCTCTTGGCGGGTGAGGGTGACGGGGCTCGCCTGTCGATGAATGGCCCTGATATAGCTGATTAGTTGATTCATTGCCGATCTTGCCGTGATGGTTGGCCTGCACTGGATGAGCTGCACAGGATGGAAGAGGGCTAGCGTAACGTGCTGCCGGGGTTGCGGCAATCGCCTCGGCTGCGCCGCAAGCAAATCTGAAAAGGGGAGAGCAATGGGGATCCCGCAAAACAAGGCCGAGCTGCTACTCGCGATCGATACAAATTTCAGCAAGTTGTTCAAGGCGTTGCAGGCCGTCCCCGAGAGCCGGGTGCGGGAGCCGACCCTGGCAGGGCACAGCAAGGGAACCACCATGAGCGTCGTCAATCTGCTGGCCTACCTTATCGGCTGGAACGAACTGTTGATCAATTGGATCGAGCGGGATGCGGCAGGTCTGCCAGTGGATTTTCCCGAAACCGGTTTTAAGTGGAACGAGTTGGGCGGGCTGGCCCAAAAGTTCTATCGGGATTACGAGGGGCTCAGCTATCCGGCGTTGTTGCAGCGGTTGGCTGCCGCCAGAGGGCACATCATCGAACTGGTGGAGGCGCGCAGCGACCAGCAGCTGTATGGCTGCCTCTGGTATGAGAAGTGGACGCTCGGGCGGATGATCCAGTTCAATAGCGCCTCCCCCTATCTCAACGCCAACGGGCGGCTGCGCAAGTGGCTCAAAGAGTTGGCGAGCAGGGTGTGAAAGGAAGGGGGCGCGGCTCGGGTGGGCGGCAAAACGCTTTGCCACCATATTGCCACTACCGCCCGTGGCGGCAGCTACTGGCCGCCTGACTCCCCTTTGCGCTCGGCTATCTCCTGCGTGCTGGTTGAATAAATAGATCAGCCATTCAAGGGATTAGCCGGTGCGGTGCGTTTTATCATCGTGCTGGCCCCGCTTATGCACTCCTCCTGGCAACACCATCAAGGGTCGTTGTCGCGGAGAGATATCATGATCAGCAGCCTGCTTCCCCTTGCCTCGATCGCCCTCAAGCTGGGCAGCCAGCTGCTTGGCAGCAGTAGCAAACCTGAGCCTGTGCAGCCTGCCGTACAGGAGGATCGCCTTGCCCCGACTGTCCAGAGCTTGTTCCAGCGACTCGGTATCAAGGATGCCGATAGCGAACAGAACCGCTCGGCCATCAACCACTTTATGGGGGAGCTGATGCAGACCCTGGGGCAGGAAAATGGCGGCCAATCCCTCCCTGCCGCCATCGATAGCACCCGCAACCAGCTGGCGAGCGGCACCCAGAGCACCCGCCTCGATGCCCTGCAAAGCGAGCTCGATACCCTCAAGGATTCCCTCGGTGCCAGCAATCTCAATCTCGATCAGCTGCTCGGCACCTTTAAACAGACCCTGCCCAATGGCAAGGGGGAGGGTGTGGGCAAACTGCTCAATGCCAGCGCCTGAACTGTGGTGAGCAATAAAAAACGGCAACCGAGGTTGCCGTTTTTCTTTCTATTTCGGATGACTATTACCGTGGATTAACCCACCCGTTTGGCCAGCCACTGCTCTGCGGCAGTAAGGGCCGCTTCTACCTGCTCGCGGGCGACGCCGCCTTTGGCGACCCGCTTGGCGAGGGTCGCTTCCAGTTCCAGATTGGGGTAGACGTCGAACTCGATCACCGGGCTGAAACGCTGGAACTCGCCGATGGAGAGCTCCTCCAGCGGGCGGCCCACGCTGATGGCAAAGACCACGGTTTCACCGACGATATGGTGCGCTTCACGGAACGGAATCCCCTTGGCCACCAGATAGTCCGCCAGCTCGGTGGCGTTGGCGTAGCCCCCCTGCGCCGCCGCCATGGTGCGCTCGCCATTGACCTTCAGATCGATCAGCACTAGGGCCGCCATGTCGAGGCAGTCGTGCCAGGTGTCGAGGGCATCGAACAGCCCCTCTTTGTCTTCCTGCATGTCCTTGTTGTAGGCCAGCGGCAGCGCCTTGAGGCTCATCAGCATGCCCATCTGGGCGCCGACCACCCGGCCGGTCTTGCCACGGATCAGCTCCAGCGCATCCGGATTCTTCTTCTGCGGCATCAGCGACGAGCCGGAAGTGACCGCATCGGAGAGCTCGACAAAGCCAGCCTCGCCGGTGTTGTAGAAGATGAGATCTTCGGCAAAGCGCGACAGGTGGGTCATGGAGAGGGATGCTACATGCATCAGCTCCACCACGTGATCCCGATCTGAGACCGAATCCAGACTGTTGCGGGTGGCACCGGCAAAGCCCATGTCCAGCGCCAAGGCTTCGCGGTCGATGGCGTAGGCGGTACCCGCCAGTGCGCCGCAACCGAGCGGGCTGGTGTCGAGGCGCTTGAGGGCATCCTGCAGCCGGGAGTAATCCCGCTCCAGCATCTCCACATAGGCCAGCGCCCAGTGGGCGTAGGTGACCGGCTGGGCCCGCTGCAGATGGGTGTAGCCCGGCAGCACGGCGGCCTGATTGGCGCGGGCGGAGGCCACCAGCCCCTGTTGCAGGGCGGTGATGGAGCCGAGCAGCAGCTCACCCTGCGCCTTGCACCAGAGTTTGAGGTCGGTGGCGACCTGATCATTGCGCGAGCGGCCGGTGTGCAGCTTCTTGCCAAGATCGCCGACGGCGGCGATAAGCTGGCTCTCGACCCAGGAGTGGATATCTTCAGCGTCCGATCTCAGGATCTGCTGGGGATCCTGCTGCACAGAGGCGAGCAGTACTTCCATCGCCTGCTGCAGCTTGCCCTGTTCACCCTCGGTTAACACGCCCACCTTCACCAGCGCTTTGGCCCAGGCCATGGAGCCCTGAATATCCTGCTCCGCCAGCCGGTAATCGAACCGCAGCGAATCGTTGAACTGCTTGAACCGGCTATCGGCTCCCTGACTGAAGCGTCCACCCCAAAGTGCCATACTGCTCTCCTTGAATGCGTTGTCGGTGGCGCCCTGGCCACCGAGCTTGAAATCGTGCCCAGTTTTTCTGCGAGTCTGTTATCTCACAGAAGCGGCCGAGGCGCTGCCGCTCTTGTCACACCGCCGATGATGGGTCAGGGGGCTATGCTCTCTGCCTGTAGAAGAGGGGGCCATGCCCCCTCAACGGAATCAACGGGTTATCGCGCTTGCTTAGCCGTGGGTGTGATCGCCACCGATAGCCTGATGTTGCTCCTTCATGGCGCGGATCCGGCTGGCCAGGGTGTAGAGACGGATAAAGCCTTCGGCATGGCTCTGGTCATACACTTCGTCGGCGCCGAAGGTGGCGAAGTCTTCGGAGTAGAGGCTGTTCGGCGACTTCTTCTGCACCGCGGTGACCTGACCCTTGTACATCTTCAGCACCACTTCACCATCCAGATCTTCGGCGATGGCGTTGGCAGAGGCGAGGATCGCCTTGCACAGCGGAGTGAACCAGCGACCGTCATAGACCAGATGGGAGAACTCGGCACCCAGCTTCTCCCGCCAGGCGCGGGTCGGGCGATCCAAGACCAGCTCTTCCACGGCGCGCAGCGCGGCGACCATCACGGTACCGCCCGGGGTTTCGTAGCAGCCGCGGGACTTCATGCCCACCATCCGGTTTTCGGTGATGTCGATGCGGCCCACGCCGTGCTTGCCGGCACGCTCGTTCAGGGTCATCAGGATCTGGTGCGGGCTGAGCGGCTGGTCATCCACGGCCACCACTTCACCCTGCGCCACGGTCAGCTTGACGTACTCCGGCTGATCCGGTGCCTGTTCGGCCGGTACGGTCCACTGCCAGACCGCTTCGGACGGCTCGTTCCAGGTGCTCTCCAGCTCGCCACCCTCGGTGGAGATGTGCCAGGCGTTGGCATCGCGGCTGTAGATCTTCTTCAGGGTCGCCTTGCAGGGGATGTTGCGGGTCTCCAGATAGGAGAGCAGATCTTCCCGGGAGCGCATGTCCCAGATCCGCCACGGGGCGATCACTTTCAGCTGGGGTGCCAGCGCGGCGACCGCACCTTCGAAGCGCACCTGATCGTTGCCCTTGCCGGTGCAACCGTGGGAGATAGCATCGGCCCCTTCCGCCAGCGCCGCTTCGACCATCGCCTTGGCGATCACCGGACGGGCCATTGAGGTGCCCAGCAGATAGGTGCCTTCATAGACGGCGCCGGTCTTCAGGGTCGGGTAGACGTACTCTTTGACGAACTCTTCCCGCAGATCCTTGATGATGCACTTGGTGGCGCCGGAGGCGATCGCCTTCTGCTCGATCCCTTCCAGATCATCGCGCTCCTGACCGACGTCGGCCACGAAAGCGATGATTTCGGCGTCATAGTGCTCTTTCAGCCAGGGAATGATGGCCGAGGTATCCAGTCCACCCGAGTAAGCCAGTACGATCTTGTTGATTCCGCTCATGTTACTTCTCTCCGTGATGATTCGATGATGATTCAATAAAAGTGTCGTGATTCAGGTTGAGTGCCGCGTTACTTGCTGCCGAGAAGGGTCAGCAACACGGCGTTCTGGATATGCATCCGGTTTTCGGCCTCGTCCATGATGAGGGAGGCGGGGCCATCCATCACCTGCGAGGTGATCTCCAGCTCCCGATGAGCCGGCTGGCAATGCAGCACGTGCTGGATGCCGGTGCGGTCGAGCAGGGCCTGGTTGATCTGGTAAGGCATAAAGAGGTCTTTGACCTGCTCCATCGGGGTGTTGTCGCCCATGGAGACCCAGGTATCTGTGTAGGCCACGTCGAACCCTTCGATATCTGCCACGTCATCGCTGATGTGGATGGTTGCCCCCGACTTGGCCGCCAGCGCCTGCGCCTGCAGGAAGATCTGGGTATCCGGGCCGTGGCCTTTCGGGCAGATCAGGGTCACGTCGGTGCCGAGGGTCGCCCCCAGCAGCAGCAGAGAGTGGCTGACGTTGTTGCCATCACCGAGGTAGGCAAGCTTCACCTTCGACAGGTCGTCGTAGTGCTCGGCAATGGTCATAAAGTCGGCCAGCCCCTGACAGGGGTGGTAGAGATGGCACAGGCTGTTCACTACCGGCACTGTGCCGTGCTCCGCCAGCTCGACCAGGGTCTGGTGATCGAACACCCGGGCGACGATGGCATCACACCAGCGCGACAGGTTGGCAGCGAAATCCTTCACCGACTCCCGCTTGCCCAGCGCGCCGTTCTGCTGATCCAGATAGACACTGTGGCCGCCCAGTTTGGCGATGCCGATGTCGAAAGTGACCCGGGTGCGCAGGGAGGGTTTCTCGAACAGGGTGACCACGCTCTTGCCCGCCAGCGCCTGGCTGTACTTCTTCGGGTCGGCCTTGACCGCTTTGCCCAGCGCAATCAGCGCTTCAATCTGGGCTTTGTTCAGATCACTGTCTTTCAGAAGATGTTGCATCGGATGTTCCTTGTTCCGGTGGAGATCAAATGGCCACTTGAGTGCCGACGGCGCCGCCAGCCAGGAGCTTGAGCAGCTGATCCGGGTAACGCCAGCTGGCGACACAGACCGGCTTGCCGAGGGTCTCGGCAGCGTGCAGGGCCGCTTCTACCTTGACCGCCATACCATCGCGGATCACCCCTTTCTCCATCAGATCCAGCGCGGTCAGCTTGTCGAGCTGGGGCACCAGCTTGCCCTTGCCATCAAGGATGCCGCTCACGTCGGAGAGCATCACCAGATCGGCACCGAGCGCCTCGGCAATGGCGGTGGCTGCCTGATCCGCGTTGACGTTCATCAGCTGCCCCTCGGCGGTGATGCCGATGGAGCTCACTACCGGCAGGAAGCCCTGACCGAGGATGCCCGCCACCAGCGCAGGGTTGCCCGGCTTGCACTCGCCGACCGCGCCGAGATCCGGGTCGAGCTGGGTCACCTGACAGAGGCCGCCGTCGGCGAGGCAGAGCCCCACCGCCGGAATGCCGGTGGCGATCGCCTTGGCCATCATCTGCTTGTTGGCGGTTCCTGCCAGCGCCCCGGCAATAAAGGGGATCTGCTCGAACGGGGTTACCCGCAGGCCGTTCTTCTTGGTGGAGGTGAGACCCAGCCCCTTGAGCAGGTCATCCACCAGACAGCCACCGCCGTGCACCAACACCAGCGGGCGGTGCTGATCGTCGAGAAAGGTTTTGAGGGTGGCGAACAGGGCGGTCAGCGCCTCGTCGTTCTCGATAAGGGCGCCGCCCAGCTTGATTACCAACGTCTGTTTGTCCATGTTCGAGATCCTTCCTAAGTCCTTAAATCAGGCCGGTGGCCGGTTCAAAACCAAATTTGATATTTATGCACTGCATGGCTTGCGAGGCGGCGCCCTTGAGCAGGTTGTCGATGGCAGACACCACCACCAGCATGTTGCCCTGCTGTTGCCAGGCGATATCGCAGTAAGGGGTGCCTGCTACGCCACGGATGGAGGGCATCTGGCCGGTGAGGCGCACCAGCGGCTTGCCTTCATAAGCCTTGAGGAAGGCCTGATCCACCTGGGTCGGCGTCACGCCGTCCGCCAGCTGCACATAGATGGTGGCCAGAATACCGCGCACATAGTTGCCAAGGTGGGGCTGGAACAGCACCTCCTTGCCGAGGTGGTGGCTGATCTCCGGCTGGTGTCTGTGATTGAAGGTGCCGTAGGGATTGAGGCTCACTTCGCAGAAGCTGGTGTTGATGGCCGCCTTGCGCCCGGCGCCGGAAACCCCTGAGACGGCATTGATGATGGGCTGCCACCCCTTGGCAATCAGGCCATCCTGCTGCAGCGGCTTGAGGGCGCACAGCGATGCGGTCGGGTAGCAGCCGGGCACCGCAATCAGCTGGGCGGTAGCGATGGCATCGGCATTCCACTCCGCCAGGCCATAGACGGCCTGATCCAGCCACTGCTCGCTGTCGTGGGTGAAGCCGTAGAAGCTGTCGTAGAAGCCCTGATCCTTGACCCGGAAGGCGCCGGAGAGATCGAACACCGGCAGCCCCTTGGCGAGAAACTTGGGTGCGAGCTCGGCGCTCACCTCGTGGGCGGTGGCCAGCAGCACCAGATCGGCCTGGGTCAGGATCCGGGTCATGCCGTCGTCGTCCAGCGGCAGCAGCGGCTGATCGAGGGCGCCGACCCATTGGGGATGCAGGGAAGAGAAGCGCTTGTGGGCATCCTGACTGCCGGCGGAGACATAGAGGCCGAACAGCTTGAGTTGTGGGTGGTTCTGTACCAGTGCGGCCAGTTCGGCTCCCGCGTAGCCACTGGCACCGACGATAACGGTGTTAAGCATGTTGAATATTCCAAGTCAGAGTTCGAGATTCACAGCATGACGCTGCAGTGCACAAGGGTGTTCGATCGCCCCTTTGCACAAGTGCGGAGGGGCAATTCAGGCGGGTGTGTGTCGTCGGTTATAGATCAGGTGACAGAACATTAACTTTCCCTTACAACTAGAAGCCTTTGTTGATGAGCCAGATATTCAGGTAAAATTACAGAATATTCATGCACTCACTTTGCATTTGTATTTTCTAACAGAAACATTCCGGGGACGCAAGGAGGAGCTGATGGCCAATCTGGATTTTTTTTCACTTTATAAGAATATTATTGCGATTCCCTCTATCAGCAGCACGGATCCCAAGTGGGATCAGAGCAACGAGGCGGTGATCCGGCTGCTGGCCGACTGGTTCGGTCAGCTCGGTTTTCAGTGCGAGGTGACGGCGCTCCCCGACCTGCCGGGCAAGTTCAATCTGGTAGCGACGGTCGGTCAGGGGGAGGGCGGTCTGCTGCTGGCGGGTCACACAGATACTGTGCCGTTCGATGAGGGGGGCTGGAGCAAGGATCCCTTCAAGGTGACCGAAGAGGGCAACCGCCTCTATGGTCTCGGTACCATCGATATGAAGGGCTTCTTCGCCTTTATCGTCGAGGCGCTCAAAGATATTGACCTCACCAAGCTGACCAAGCCGCTGCGCATTCTCGCCACTGCCGATGAAGAGACCACCATGGCGGGGGCCCGCGCCATCGCCGCGGCGGCCGAGCTGAAACCCGACTATGCAGTGATTGGCGAGCCGACCGGGCTGGTGCCTGTGGTGGCCCACAAGGGACATATGTCGGAGGCGATCCGCATTACCGGCAAGAGCGGTCACAGCTCGGATCCCGCCAACGGCGTCAACGCCATGGAGATCATGCACAAGGCGATGGGACAGGTGCTGCGCTTGCAGCAGGATCTGAAAGATCGCTACGCCGACCACCGCTTTGCCGTGCCGCAGCCAACCCTGAACCTCGGTTACATTCAGGGCGGTGACAGCCCGAACCGTATCTGCGGCTGCTGCGAGCTGCATATCGACCTGCGACCCACTCCGCAGGTGGGGCCGGATGAGTTGATGGGGATGCTCAAAGAGGCGCTGTCGCCCATCGAGATCCACCAGCCGGGCTGCCTGCATCTGCAGCATCTGCATGAGCCCATTCCCGCCTACGCCTGCGCCGATGACTCTGTGCTGGTACGCGAAGCTGAGAAGGCGAGCGGTCGCGCCGCCGAGTCGGTCAACTACTGCACCGAGGCGCCGTTTATCCAGCAGCTTGGCTGCGAGACCATAGTGATGGGCCCCGGTCATATCACCCAGGCGCACCAGCCGGATGAGTATCTCGACCTCTCCTTCGTCAAGCCGACCACCTCGGTGTTGCAGCACCTGATCAGACGTTTTTGCCTGTAGCGGCGGCGGTGAAAGGGGCGTAAAAACTGTAAGTAAGTTACATAACAAGCCGGTTGTGGAGTGGTGATGGAAATACATGTTCTGAATCGGCCTGTTATTTGACCTTGCGCAGACAATCTGGGTAGATTGTCACCCTAAGATGACGGAGCATATGTTGTAATCGCACAACAATAAGTGAGGTCGTCTAGCACCCCGAATGGGTGTCAGGCACCAACAAGATAAGGATGTGGAATGAACGAAAAGTACGCCGCACTACGCGCCAACGTAGGTATGCTGGGTCAGCTGCTGGGTAAATCCATCAAGGATCATCAGGGTCAGGCCTTTCTCGACAAGATCGAAACCATTCGCCAATTGGCCAAGTCCTCCCGCAAGGGCAATGAATCAGACCGGGAACGTCTGCTCGATACCCTGCGCACCCTGAGCGATGATGAACTGCTGCCGGTGGCCCGCGCCTTCAGCCAGTTCCTCAATCTGGCCAACGTGGCGGAACAGTTCCACACCATCTCCCGTCGCTGCGAAGAGCAGGTCTGCACCCCAGACCCGCTGGAGCAGATGTTCGACAAACTGAAAGCGTCCAACCTGTCGCAAGAGGCCATCATTCAGGCCGTGCGCGAGCTGGATATCGATCTGGTGCTGACCGCTCACCCCACCGAGGTGACCCGCCGTACCCTGATCCACAAGCACGTGCAGCTCAACGACTGCCTCGAGGCGCTGGAGCTCTCCGACCTGCTGCCCCGCGAGCGGGACAAGATCCTCAACCGCATCGAACAGCTGATCAATCAGGCGTGGCACACCAACGAGATCCGCGAACAGCGCCCGACACCGGTCGACGAGGCCAAGTGGGGCTTCGCCGTGGTGGAGAACAGCCTGTGGCCCGCCATTCCCGAATTCATGCGCAATCTGGACGAGCGTCTGCAACACCATCTGGGTGTGCGGCTGCCGCTGGATGCCGCGCCGGTCAAGTTCACCTCCTGGATGGGCGGTGACCGCGACGGCAACCCCTTCGTCACCGCCAAGGTGACTGCCGAAGTGCTGGAGCTGGGCCGCTGGATGGCGGTGAGCCTGTTCTACAAAGACATCAAGGAGCTCACCTCCGAGCTCTCCATGTCCGACTGTACCGACGCCGTGCGTGCTCGCGTTGGCGATCACCCTGAGCCCTACCGCGCGCTGGTGCGCGAGCTGCGTGAAGCGCTGCGCGAAACCAAGGAACACCTGACCGCCAAGGTGCAGGGCCAGGCGAGCGAGAGCCAGGATCTGGTCAAGACCACCGCCCAGCTGCGCGAGCCGCTGGAGCTCTGCTACCACTCATTGCACGCTTGTGGCATGGGTAATATCGCCGATGGCATGTTGCTGGACGTGCTGCGCAAGGTCGCCTGTTTCGGCATCCATCTGGTCAAGCTGGATATCCGTCAGGATGGCGAGCGTCACGGGCTGGTCTTCTCCGAGCTGACCCGCTATCTGGGTCTGGGTGACTACGCCGAGTGGAGCGAAGATGACAAGCAGGCCTTCCTGCTTAACGAACTGAACTCCCGTCGCCCGCTCATTCCCCACGACTGGGAGCCGAGCGCCGAGGTGCGCGAGACGCTGGATACCTGTCAGGTTATCGCCGAGCACGACCCCGATGCGTTCGGTATCTACATCATCTCCATGGCAGGTGCGCCGTCCGATGTGCTGTCGGTGCAACTGCTGCTCAAAGAGGCAGGCTGCAAGTTCCGCATGCCGGTCGCCCCGCTGTTTGAAACCCAGGATGACCTGATGGCAGGCACCGCCGTAATGGAGCGTCTGCTCTCGGTGGACTGGTATCGCGGCTACATTCAGGGCCGTCAGTACGTGATGATCGGTTACTCCGACTCTGCCAAGGATGCGGGCATGATGGCCGCCGGCTGGGCCCAGTACGCCGCCATGGAATCCCTGGTGGGACTTGCCGAAGCCAACAATATTCGCCTCACCCTGTTCCATGGCCGTGGCGGTACCGTCGGTCGTGGCGGTGCGCCTGCCCATCAGGCGATCCTCTCCCAGCCGCCGGGATCCCTGCGCGGCGGTCTGCGTACCACCGAACAGGGGGAGATGATCCGCTTCAAGTTCGGTCTGCCGAAAGTGGCGATCAAGAGTCTGGAGCTCTACACCAGCGCCGTGCTGGAAGGAAACCTGCTGCCGCCGCCCAAGCCGAAAGAGTGCTGGCGCGAGGTGATGGAACAGCTGGCCGCCGACTCCTGCGAGCACTACCGCAGTATCGTGCGCGGTCATCCGGACTTCGTCCCTTACTTCCGTGCCGCCACCCCGGAGATGGAGCTCGGCAAGCTGCCGCTCGGCTCCCGTCCTTCCAAGCGCAAGCCCAACGGCGGCGTCGAGAGCCTGCGCGCCATTCCGTGGATCTTCGCCTGGACCCAGAACCGCCTGATGCTGCCAGCCTGGCTCGGTGCCCATAAGGCGCTGCAGCAGGCGATCGACGGCGGCAAGCTGGCGGTGCTGGAAGAGATGAGCGCCCAGTGGCCCTTCTTCCGCACTCGTCTCGAAATGCTGGAGATGGTGTTCCTCAAGGCGGACGTCTGGCTTGCCGAATACTACGACACCCGTCTGGTGCCGCAGGAGCTGTGGGGCCTTGGCAAACAGCTGCGTCAGGAGCTCGCCGAGTCCATCGAGGTGGTGCTGAAACTGAGCCCGCGCGGGGATCTGTTGGAGGATCAGCCCTGGATCAAGGAGTCCATCAAGCTGCGCAACCCCTACACAGACCCGCTCAACGTGCTGCAAGCCGAGCTGCTCAACCGCTCCCGCAACCACCCGGAGACCCTGCACCCCGAGCTGGACAAGGCGCTGATGGTCACCATCGCCGGTATTGCCGCAGGGATGCGCAACACCGGTTGATAGTCGGGGCTATCAAGCTCCCCCTCAATGACAAAGGGCGCCCCGGCGCCCTTTGTCATATCTACAGGGACGGTTTGAGCCATGTTGCTGTAAGAACATTGTCCGCCAGGGTTGCTATGGAATCGTAGGGTCGATTAGCCGTCAGGCGTAATCGTCCACTTTTTTGTGTGGGGATGGTGGATTGGCACGGCTTCGCCGTGCAGGACGCGAGGCCGCTGGCCTCGAAGGGGTTTCGCCCGCCCTTCGGGCCGGGGCGAGTGACTTTGGAAAGACCCAAAGTCACCAAAGGTCTTCTCCCCCGCTTATTCGCCCGACGTTGTCGGGTTCCTTCGGCTCACCCGCTTGTCCGACGGCACGCGGCGACGGGCCATCCATGGCCCGGCGCCGCTCGCTCGACGGTGATGCATCCGATCGGTTGAGTTGATATGATGAACTCTTTTGAGACCGACAGCTTCATGGCATCCATCCCCGTTCACTGTCCTCGTTGCAACTCTGACCACGTATATCGCCATGGTAAGACCCCTGCTGGCCATGTTCGCTATCGTTGCCCCGTCTGTCCGCACGTGTTTCAGCTCACCTACACCTATGAAGCCCGCAAGCCTGGCGTCAAAGACAAGATTGTTGATATGGCGTTCAACGGCTCAGGTGTTCGTGATACTGCTCGCATCCTCAAGATTGGCATCAACACCGTCATACGCACCCTAAAAAACTCGCCCCAAGGCAAGTAACCTCCGAAAAGGTGGTGCTCTATGACGTGGCGCTTATCTGTGAACTTGATGAACAGTGGGCCTATGTTGGCAACAAACAGCATCAACATTGGCTTTGGTATGCTTTTGATACCAAGAGAAAACGAGTCGTGGCCTATACCTTTGGCCCACGCAACGATGAGACATGCCGTCGGTTGCTGAGCCTGCTTTCTCCGTTCCAGATAGGCTTTATCACCAGTGATGACTGGGGAAGCTATGCCAGAGAGGTGCCGAGCGAGATGCATCTGACCGGGAAGATATTCACCCAGCGTATCGAGCGTAACAACCTGACGCTCAGAACGCGCATCAAGCGATTGGCTCGCAAGACCATCTGCTTCTCTCGTTCCGTTGAGCTCCACGAGAAAGTGATTGGTGCCTTTATAGAAAGACACCATTTCAACTGATTGGAGTCATTACCCGATGGCCAAAGGTAGAGTTGCCTAGTGGTTGGGGAAGTGACAGTCCAGCAGATGAGAAAGCCTATCGCTTTTTAAAAGAATTACTCTGGTCATTCAATACAGATGATGGAGCATCATACATTAGATTGTTGCTTTCTGACCTTCGCTTTTCTGACTTCCATATGGACTTGCAGAGTATTAATGCCTCCTTAATTAGGAAGAGGGCATTGCGAGACTTCACACCTCCGCTGCCACATGAAATTATCAAGTTGCTGGATGGTAATGAAGTCGTCACAGTGGAGGGCTTACGCAAGCTGGTTCTTTATGAATTGCACCGATATCAACAACATATCTATGGGGGAGAGTTCAATTCAGCAGAGCGCTTTTACGAGAAAGGTGAAAGGTTGGATGAAGTGCGTTCAACCGAGATCATTGCTGAACGTATCAAGTTGCGCCTTGAGCCGCAAAACATCACAGTCACGCCAGAACATCAGCTAAAGGATCGAAATCGGAGTGATTTCACTTTCACCAAAATTATTGCTGGTCAGAGGCGCCTATTAGTGACTGAGGTAAAAGGGCAATGGCATCGAGAACTTTACAAGGCCGCATCAGCTCAGCTCTATGAGCGTTATTCCATCCACCCAGATGCCGAACAGCAAGGAATATTTTTAGTTATCTGGTTTGGTGCGAATGAAGAGGTTGCAGGACGAAAGAAGCACGGAATTGAATCTGCCGAAATGCTGAAAATAGATATTGAAGAAAAACTCCCCGCAGAGTTATTGGGGCTAATTGACGTGTTTGTGTTGGATGTTTCTCGTCATTAAGTCATCAGTCTAGGAGATGATGCTTGCCATTGTGATGAGTGGATTTTAGGGGCCCTACTTGTTTGGGTGAAGAGAAAGATACGATTGCTTCCCGACATTCAACGTAGCCGCTCCGGCTTGCATCCCCCGCCATGCAGGCGCAGACTGTTTGGCCTTGTTTTTATGCGATTCGATTCAAGGCAACCATCATGACTCCTGCCATCAGCCTGCTGAAGAAGCTCAAAATCCCCCACAAGCTCTACCCCTACGAGTGCGAAGCCCACGACGATTTCGGCAAGCATGCCGCGACCCAGCTCGGGCTGCCGGAGGCACAGGTGTTCAAGACTCTGGTTGCCCATCACGACAAGCAGGCGGTGGTGGCCATCGTTCCCTCATCCGGCATGTGCAGTCTGAAACAGCTGGCCAAGGCGACCGGCCTCAAGAAGGTGGAGATGATGAAACCGGCGGAAGCGGAGAAGCTGACCGGTTACAAGGTGGGCGGCATCAGCCCGCTGGCCCAGAAGAAACTGCTGCCCACCGTACTGGATGAGTCGGCGCTGCAGTTTGACGAGATCCTGGTGAGCGGCGGCAAGCGCGGCCTCTCGGTCGGCGTGGCGCCGCAGGATATGCTGACGCTGATGAAGTGGATCGCCGCACCTATCGGCGAAGAGTAGTACCGGGCACGGTGTGAACCTGCTCTCCGGGCCTGTGGCGGCCCGAGGGCGATGTGACTCGTGAGGATATCTGCCTGTGTCCCCCTGTTTGTCGTGTTGCTTATCCTCGTCATAGGCCGCGCCAAGGTGGGGCACCCACGCTCAGGGCTACACTGAAAGTACCCTTTCAGCCAAGGCGCGGTTTATGTCACCCCTGCATCTGCTGGCTGCCGCTCTGTTCTGCATGTTGTCGCTGACCGGACAGGCGGCCACCCGGTTTACCCATATCAGCCCGGAGAGCGAGCGGGATCCGCGCACTACTTATGATCGGGAGCTGCTGCGGCTCGCCCTCGACAAGACCCGCGACCAGTTTGGCGACTATCTACTGGAGCCTGCGCCGCCCATGACCAAGGCGCGCGAGCGGCTCAGCATGCAGCTCGACAGCTATCCCAACCTCTTTGTAATGGACAGTTACAGCAGCACCCGCGAGGAGCTGGGGCTTACCTATGTCCGTTTTCCCATCCATTTGGGCATCGTCAGCTACCGCATCTGTTTTGTCAGCCCGCAGCAAAAGGCGGCGGTGAGCAAAGTGACCGACCTCAAGGGGCTGCGCCAGTTCACCTTCGGTCAGGGCAAAGGGTGGCTGGATGTGGATATCCTGCGTTACGCCGGGATGGAGGTGGTGGAAGTGGAGGGGTACGAGAAGCTGTTCAAAATGGTGGCGCGGGGCCGCTTCGATCTCTTCTGCCGCGGGGTGAGCGAGCTGCGCAGCGAGCAGCTTACCCACAAGGAGATGACGGATCTGCTGGTGGATGATGCCTTGTTGATCTACTACCCGCTGCCCCGGGTTTTCTACACCAATCCCAACAATCGCGAGGCGCTCAAGCGGGTCGAGCGGGGGTTGCAGCTGGCGTGGCAGGATGGTTCGCTACAGGCGCTGTGGCGCAAGAGCTTTGGCCCGGCCATCGCCTTTGCCAAACTCTCCCAGCGCCGACTGCTGCGACTGGATAATCCCTTCCTCGACGGGATCAGCTTCGATTACCGCCCCTACTTCTACAATCCGCAAACCGATCGCTTCGGCGATTATTGAGGTGCCTGCCGCTGGCGGCAGAGGGCCAGCCAGGCCTCGGCTGTGCGCGACAGATAGCGCTCGCTCGGCCAGATCACCCCGAGTCGCCAGCTCAATTCGGGCTCCAGTGGCCGCAGCACCAGACCATCCGGAGTCAGCCGGTTGCAGACCGGCTCCGGCAAGAAGGCGACCCCCATGCCGCTGCGTACCATGGCGGTGAGAAAATCCCACTGGCTGCTGCGTGCTGCCACCTGAGGCACAAAGCCCGCTTCCTGACACGCCTGCTCCAGTCGCTCGCTCAGGGTAAACGCCTGGGTATAGAGCAGGAAGGGCTCCTCTTGCAGGGACTCCAGCCGCAGCGGCGCCTCGCCATGCCAGCGGGGTTGATCTGGCAGCACCACCCGGATCGGGTATTGATCCAGCTCCAGCGCGCTGAGGGCGCCTCCCTCTTTGGTCGGCAGCATGGTGATGGCGAGATCCAGCTCCCCCTCCAGCACCGCCTGTTCGATGCGGCGACCGCCGTACTCCACCAAGATCAGCTCCACCTTGGGATAGCGGGTGCGGTAGGCGCGGATCAGATCTGCATAGACGTGACCCACCATGGGGGGAATGCCGAGGGTGAGGCGACCGTGTTGCAGGCTCTGCAGATCCGCCAGTTCGGCCTCCAGCTGCTGCATCTCAGCCAAGATGGTCTGGGCCCGGTTGAACAGCACCTGGCCGCTGTCGGTCAGGGTGAAGCGGCGCCCTTCCCGGTTGAGCAGGGGTTGGCCCAGCTCCTCTTCGATATTGCGGATCATCTTGCTGATGGTGGGCTGGGTGACGAACAGCTTTTCAGAGGCGCGGGTGAAGCTTTTTTCCCGCACCAGTTCGACAAAATAGCGCAGGGCGCGAATATCCATGGACTCTCTCGTCTCGTGTTGGCGGGTACGGGATGAAGTATGCCAATGCGGCATGAATTTGATAATTTTAATTCATTTCTGGCAGGTTTTGCTCAACTCTATACTGTGAGCCGGTTCACAGAAAGACGATGATCATGAAAGCCCTCTGCTTGCGCTGGTTACAGACTCCCTTCCAGATTGTGTTGCTGGCCGCCATCTGGCTGCTGGCCGATACCGCGGTGCGTACCCTCCATCTGCCGCTGCCCGCCAACCTCACCGGCATGCTGTTGCTGCTGGCCTGCATCCTGCTCGGGGTGGTTAAGGCCGAGTGGTTCAGCGCGGGGGCTCGCTGGCTGCTGGCGGAGATGCTGCTCTTCTTCGTGCCCGCCGTAGTCGCGGTGGTCAACTATCAGGATCTGCTGCTGCAAGAGGGGTGGCGCATCATGGTAGTGCTGCTGGTGAGCACCACTCTGGTACTCGGCACCACGGCACTGGTGGTGGATCGGGTTTACCGCCTCGAACTGAAACTGGCCCGCCGGAGTCGCCGTCATGTCTGATACCCTGCTCGGGCTGATCTGTTTCGCCCTCACCCTGCTCTTCTACTACGCCAGCAAATGGCTCTACGGCAAAAAGCGGATCCTGCCGCTGATGCCGCTGCTGCTGGCGCCGACCCTGCTGGTGGCCGTGGTGCTGCTGTTCCACATCCCCTATCAGGATTACATGGCGGAATCCCACTGGCTGCTCTGGCTGCTGGGCCCCGCGACCGTTGCCTTCGCGGTGCCGGTCTACGAGAACCGCCAGCTCATTCGCCGCCACTGGCTGTCGCTGTCGGTCGGGGTGGTCGCCTCGGTCATCATGGCAGTGGGGAGTACCGTGCTGCTGGCTCGCTGGCTGGATCTCTCCGACATGCTGCAACGCAGTCTGGCGATGCGCTCCATCACCACGCCGTTTGCGGTGGAGGCGACCCGCGCCATCGGCGGTCAGAGCGACCTCACCGCGCTGTTTGTGGTGCTCACCGGTGTCATCGGCATGGCGGTGGGGGAGAGCGTGCTCACCGTGCTGGCCATTCGCAGCCGTCTCGGCAAGGGGGCGGGCTTTGGCGCCTCGGCCCACGGTGCCGGTACCGCCAAGGCCTATCAGATGGGCAACGAAGAAGGGGTGGTCTCCAGCATGGTGATGATGATCGCCGGTATGGTGACCGTGCTGCTGGCGCCCCTGCTGGGCCGGATGTTCTGGTAGGCCTGGCTTCCCTTTAGAAGGCGGCTCGTCCCGGCGCTACACTCTAGTGAGCGTGTATTTCCGGGATGAGCAGTATGACCTTTCATCGCCTCGCTTCCTGCTTGCTGCTGTGCAGCCTTTCCTTCCTTGCCACTCCCCTACGGGCGAGCGACGTCATCACTCATATCAGCCCCGAGAGCGATCGGGACTTGCGTACCCTCTATTTTCGCGATCTGTTGCAGCTGGCGCTGGAGAAGACCCGCGACAGCTTCGGTGACTACGAGCTGCGGACCGCGCCGCCGATGAACCGTATCCGGATGCGACAGATTGTGCAGACTCAGCAATACCCCAATCTGTTTGTGGCCGACAGTCTGCGCCCGGCCGCAGAGAGCGAAGCGCTGGATTACGTCCGCTTTCCGGTGGAGCTGGGCATCCTCGGTTATCGCATCTGCTTTGTCAGTCCGCAGCAGGCCGATGCGGTGGCAAGGGTCAATACCCTGAACGAGCTGCAGCAATTTCTGCACGGGCAGGGACGTGGCTGGCAGGATGCGGAGATCCTGCGTCATGGGGGATTCAAGGTGCAGGAAATCGACGGTTACGAGCGGCTGTTCAAGCTGGTGGCGCGCGGTCGCATCGACCTCTTCTGCCGCGGGGCCAACGAGCTCTTTATCGAGCAGGAGCAGCACAGTGATCTGCCCGGTCTCACCGTGGATCGGCGAGTGGCGCTGCACTATCCCTTCCTCCACCTCTTCTACACCCACAAGGATAATCAGGCCGCCATCCGCCGCCTATCGGTCGGCCTCAAGCTGGCGTGGCGGGATGGCTCGCTGCAACAGCTCTGGCTGCGCCACTTCAAACCTTCCCTCGAGCATGCGCAGCTCCCCAGGCGCCTGTTGTTCGAGTTGGCCAATCCGCGCCTTGATAAGGTGGATTTTGATTATCGGGCCTACCACTACAACCCCGTCGACGGGACGTTCGGACCCGGGCTGCCTTGATCCTGATGGTGTTGTTCCCGGATAAAGGGCCGTCTCTGCTGATGTGCTTAAGCATGCCAAAAAGGCATGTTTTTTATTATTTAAATTCATTTTTTGAAGGTTGGTGCGCTGCATATACTGGGGGTCGCTTCACGGTTCAGGTTTGCTCCTGCCCGCTTCTGGCTTGTGCGAGTGAGCCTGAATCGTCCTGCTGCGGCGTCTTGATGTTCTGCATGAAGGCGTCCATCACTGGGCCGGGATCGATCCCGGCAGGTATTACAGCTGACGGAGCCTTGTTATGTTTAATTCCCACTCTTGCGCCCTGATTGTCGAAGGGGGCGCGATGCGCGGCATCTTTGCCAGCGGCGTGCTCGATGCGTTTGTCGAAAGTCACCACTATCCGTTCGATTTCGTCATAGGCGTCTCGGCCGGGGCGACCAATCTGGTCTCTTATCTGAGCGAGCAGCCGCGCCGCAGTCACCACATCATCACCGAGCTGGCTTGCAGCTCCCGGTTTCTCGATCCCCTGCGTTTCGTCAAAGGGGGCGATCTGGTGGATATCGGCTGGCTGTGGCAGGCCAGTCGCCATCACTTCCCGCTCGATCTCGACACTTTCTGCGCCCGCGACATTCCCTTCTACGCGGTGGCGACCGATGTGGCGAGCGGCAAGGCCATCTATCTGCCGGTGCGGCCCGACAACATGGATGAGGTGCTGACCGCCACCTGCGCTCTGCCGGTGGTGCAGCACGATACCCCCTGCGTCGATGGTCGCCCCATGGCCGATGGCGGGATCAGCGACTCCATTCCGGTGATAGAGGCCTATCGGCGAGGGGCGCGGCGGATGACAGTGGTGCTGTCGGAGCCCTGGGGCTATCGCAAGAAGCCGGCCCGTTTCTGCTGGATGGTCAAAGCCTTGCTGAAAACCCAGCCAGCGCTGGCGCAAGCCATGCTGGAGCGGGATCTCGCCTACAACCGGGCACTCGATTTCATTGCCAATCCCCCTGCCGATTGCGAGATCGAGGTGATCGCGCCACCGGCCGATTTCATGGTTTCCCGTTTTACCCAGGATCCGGTCAAGCTGGAGTCCGGCTATCTGCAGGGTTACTGGCAGGGGCGCCAGAGTCTGTTGCGGGCCCGTGGAGAGGTGCGGGCGGTGGCCTGACTGGTTTGCCGGGTGCTGAATATAAAAAGGGGAACCTCGCGGTTCCCCTTTTGCATGCTTGTGCGGTAGTCGCTGATTACAGCATCTGCTTGAGGCGATAGAGCAGATCCAGTGCCTGACGGGGGGTGAGCTCGTCCGGGCGCATTGCTTCCAGCTCTTCCACCACCGGATGAGGCTGCGGGGCGAGGGCCACCGGGGCCGGGCGGCTTTCACCGGCGGCGACCGGAGTGGCGCTCTCCAGCTCATGCAGTTTGTGACGGGCCTGCTGGATCACCGATTTCGGCACCCCGGCCAACGCTGCCACTTGCAGACCGTAGGAGCGGCTGGCCGCCCCTTCCTGCACCGCGTGCATAAAGGCAATGGTGTCGCCGTGCTCCACCGCATCGAGGTGGACGTTGGCCAGCCCGCTCATCAGCTCGGGCAGGCGGGTCAGCTCGAAGTAGTGGGTGGCGAACAGGGTGTAGGCGCCAATCTTGCTCGCCAGCTGTTCGGCGCAGGCCCACGCCAGCGAGAGACCGTCGTAGGTGCTGGTGCCGCGGCCAATCTCGTCCATCAGCACCAGACTGCGGGCGGTGGCGTTGTTGAGGATATTGGCGGTCTCGGTCATCTCCACCATAAAGGTGGAGCGGCCGGAGGCGAGATCGTCCGATGCCCCGATGCGGGTGAAGATACGGTCGATGGGGCCGATGCGGGCGCTGTCGGCGGGGACGAAGGCGCCGATATGGGCCAGCAGCACGATCAGTGCAGTCTGGCGCATGTAAGTGGATTTACCGCCCATGTTGGGACCCGTGATAATCAGCATCCGTCGCTCCCGCTCCAGCCGGATGGGGTTGGCAATGAAGGGAGCTGTCATCACCTGCTCTACCACCGGATGGCGGCCCGCTTCAATGATGATCTGATCTTCGTCGATGAGGGTCGGGCAGCGATAGTCGAGGGTCTCGGCCCGCTCGGCCAGATTGGCCAGCACGTCCAGCTCCGCCAGTGCGGCGGCGGAATCCTGCAGATCGCCGAGGTGGGGCAGCAGAGTATCGAGCAGCTCTTCGTAGAGCCGTTTCTCCAGCGCCAGCGCCTGGGACTGGGCGGTGAGTACCTTGTCCTCGTACTTCTTCAGCTCATCGATGATGTAGCGTTCGTTGTTCTTGAGGGTTTGACGGCGGATGTAGTGGGCCGGCACCAGATGGCTGTTGGCGCGGCTCACCTCGATATAGAAGCCGTGCACCTTGTTGTAACCCACCTTGAGGGTGTTGATGCCGGTCAGCAGCTTCTCCCGCTCCTCGATGCGGGCGAGGCTGGCGGTGGCGCCGTTGGCGAGATCCCGCAGCTCGTCCAGCTCCTGATTGAAGCCGTCACGGATGACACCACCATCGCGGATCAGCACCGGCGGCACCTCCATCACCGCACGCTCCAGCAGGTCGAGCAGCTCGGGGAAGGTGCTGGCCCGCTCGGCCAGCTGTTGCACCGCTTCGTGCTCGTTGTCCGCCAGCAGGCGCTGTAGCTCGGGCAACTGGGCGAAGGCCTGACGCAGGCGGGTGAGGTCGCGCGGGCGGGCCGAGCGCAGGGCGAGACGGGCCAGTACCCGCTCCACATCACCCACCTGACGCAGCAGGTTGCCCAACTCGTCGTAGAGGTTCTGCTCGATGAGCTCCTTGATGGTGCTCTGGCGACCTTTCAGGATCACCCGATCGCGGATCGGCTGGTGGATCCAGCGCTTGAGCAGGCGGCTGCCCATGGGAGTGGCGGTGCGATCCAGCACCTCGGCCAGGGTATTTTCATAGCCACCGGCCAGATTCTGGGTCAGCTCCAGATTGCGGCGGGTGGCGGCATCCATGATGACCGCGTGATCCGGCTGCTCGAGGCGCACGTTGCGGATGTGGGGCAGGGCGGTGCGCTGGGTGTCCTTGACGTACTGCATCAGGCAGCCAGCGGCGCACAGGGCGGTCTCGCTCTTGTCTACGCCAAAGCCCACCAGATCCTGGGTGCCGAACTGCTGGCAGAGCAGCTTGCGAGCGGTGCCCAGCTCAAACTCCCACTCCGGGCGGCGACGCAGGCCGCGGCGACCCTCGATATGGTGCAGAAATTCGAAGGATTCTGGATAGAGCAGCTCGGCCGGATTGGTGCGCTGCAGCTCTGCCAGCAGGGTCTCTTCTTTCTCGAACTGATTGATGAAGAAGCGGCCGGAGCCGATGTCCATGGTGCCGTAGCCGAAGCGGCGGCCATCGTGATAGACGGCGGCGATCAGGTTGTCCTGCCGCTCGCTGAGCAAAGCCTCGTCGGAGACGGTACCCGGGGTGATGATGCGAATGACCTTGCGCTCGACCGGCCCCTTGCTGGTGGCGGGATCCCCCACCTGTTCGCAGATGGCGGCGGATTCGCCGAGCTGCACCAGCTTGGCCAGATACCCTTCGATAGCGTGATAGGGAACACCCGCCATCGGGATGGGGCTGCCCGCCGACTGGCCGCGTTTGGTCAAGGAGATATCGAGCAGCTGGGAGGCCTTGCGGGCATCGTCATAGAACAGCTCGTAGAAGTCGCCCATCCGGTAGAACAACAGGATCTCCGGGTTCTCGGCCTTGAGGCCAAGGTACTGCTGCATCATAGGTGTGTGCTGGTGTAAATTTTCTATTGTTATCAATGTCTGTTCGCCATTAAGTTGCTGTTATTGCACTTATCTTTTTCATTGTTAAGGCTCAGCATGGTTCAGTTTGTCTCATCAAAGCTCACTAAATCTTGCTTTAAAGCGTAGGTCAAAGCGTAGGTTTATGTGATGATGAACGTGGTTGAAATGAAAACCTACGCTTTTGCTCTCATAAAAAACGATATGAAAGGATGTAAGTGATGGCCGCGCCCCAGAATAGCAAACCGCTTTCTTACAAGGCAATTGAGTCGATGAAGCCAGGAGACAAAGATAAAGTCGACGTCGGTGATTACCGAGGATTGCGAGTAGCGTGTGGAAAAACGGGAAAGAAAAGCTTTTACTATCGCTACAACGACCCTTTGAATCCGCGTAAGCAAAAGCAAGTCACCTTAGGTGTCTTTCCTGCCATGTCCTTGGAGGAGGCCAGGACCAAGTTCAAGGAATTGAAGCTCATGAGGCATCAAGGTGTCTGTCCGGCTACAGAGCTGAGCGCAGTTAAAGTCAAGCGCGACCAAGAATCTGAAGTCGTTGCACCGTTTACCATCACTGACATGATCGAGCTTTACCTGACTGAGCACATCGAAGATCGGCATGCCAAGGAAGGAGGAATTTTACTTGGAGCCCGTAAACCCAAAGGGCAAGCAGAAACACGAAGGACTCTCTATAACGATCCTGTGCGTGCATTCGGAGAGAGGTTAGCCACAGAGGTGCCAGCTAACGATATCGTGGCTTTGGTCATGGAGATTGTTGCGCGGGGAGCGAATGTGCAAGCTGGTAGTGTTCTGCGTGAGCTGTCAGCTGCTTTCGATTATGCAATTGGAACGGGCAAACTGGATGAGCACTTTGTAAACCCAGTTACGAACGCAAAGAAAAGATTAAAATTAGCGAAAGTGCGTTTAACATGTCAAAAAGGAACTCGAATTTTTAGTGATGAAGAGCTAAAAAAATTTCTTCTCTGGTTACCAAGTTCTGGTTTTACTATTCCACAGAAAAACGTGCTCAGAATGACGTTATGGACAGGATGTCGTACCGGAGAAATCTGTGGTGCTTATTGGCGAGATATTGATCTAAGTAATGGCACATTCCATTTAAAAGAAACGAAAACTGATACCGAGCGATATGTTCAGCTTCCAAGACAAGCTATCGACTTTCTTCATTCACTGAAATTAATTACAGGTGATTGTTTATTTCCATCGCTTTTGACTAAAAAGCCGATACCTCAAAAATTGTTAACTGAAACTGCGTGGCGACTGCGCAAAGACAATGTAATGATTGATATACCTTCGTGGACACCACATGACCTTCGGCGTACCGTTAGAACAGGGCTTGCAAAGCTGAAATGTCCAAGTGATATTGCAGAGGCAATATTAGGTCATGCCCCAAAGGGCATAGAAGGAACATACAACCTCCACAGATACAATGATGAGTGCAAAGAGTGGTTGCAAAAGTGGGCGGATCATTTAGACAGATTAACTGCGATATAGATGATTTTCCTCGATTAAATATAGTTTTCCGTGGGGGCGTAAGTGCCCCCATGTAACATACAATTTTTATAGCTAGCTTAAACATTGATGTAACTACCCATCAGGATTGATACTGCAGTACGCATCGTTAATTAGTTTTTCTATGACTGCATTTCTTTTTATTCCCTTTGCCTTTGTAATTTCTTTTAATTTTCTTTCAATGTCTACACTCATGATAAAATTATATTGTTTGCTGTCTGGATTGTTTTTTCTGTATTTTTTTTGGGTTAGGGATTTTTTAAGTCTATCAAATTTAACTATACAGTCACTTTCTTTAAATATGAAGAGTAAATCAAAGTAAGTTGTAATGGCTTCAGAAATATCATCATTGCTATTGCCGTCAATTATTTTTAAAAAAATGTCATCTTGATCTATCTGGTCTTTTATCCATAACAAATCTTCATTATCTAATCCTTTAAAGTTCAACCAGCTTTTAGGTTTTTGTTTTTTAATTATTTTACTCCAAAGCAATTCAATAAACTGAAGGTGTTTGGACTTTATAGCGATGCCATCGTCTAAGCGATCAAAATACTCAATTACCCTTTCTTTTTTTTGACGAGAGG
The DNA here is from genome assembly GCF_051919365.1 of Aeromonas sp. 82P. NCBI lineage: Bacteria > Pseudomonadati > Pseudomonadota > Gammaproteobacteria > Aeromonadales > Aeromonadaceae > Aeromonas > Aeromonas sp. 82P. The sequence continues at coordinate 4,338,879 of NZ_JBQBEV010000001.1, read as the reverse complement.
TTTTGGCTCTTGGGTGGCTATTGGTAAAACGCATGTGACTTAATGATATTGCATCTTCAAAAGAATTGCTTCTAAAATAAGCTGGCCCTGGTTGACTAAGATTTGGGATGGTTTTTTTGTAAAGGTCACTGTCTTTATCAAAAAAATAACTCCAATTATTGATTATAGCGAATGCAAAATTACACACTCTTTGGTTCGTTACCTGTATCCAGCAAAAGTGCTCCATTTCTAGACAGCTTCTACTGAACTGTTTGAATAGAAATTCTGCGATTGCGTCAGTGTTCTCTAACTGGATGGCGTTATCTATTTTCCGAATGTAGTTTGCGACAACATAATCTTGTTTGGTTTTGAAATAGTCATTAAAAATTAATAAAATTGAGTCGGAATCAGTGTTGATGGTGTCAAAATGTAGTTGATACAGAGTATATTCTGCAAATCTTCTCATTTCCTCCGTAGCTTTCAGTCTATTGAAGCGATCGCCCCATGGGTATTTAGATTCATTTTCTATTGGTAGCCCATGGCTTGGTAATTTCATATAAATCCACTCGCGTTAAATATTGTTTAAATTTGATACTAGTGTTTTTCTAGTGTCAGTCAAGTGTCATTGTAGGGTTTTTATAGGGTTTTTCTAGTCTATAAATAGTGTTTTTTATGGGCTCCCAGCCCAGTGTTTTGTCGATTTTCATTGATATGTATGCATTTTTTATGAGTTAGAGAGTGTTGTGTGTAGCCTCTCGTCCCCCAGTGAAAAAATCAGGCGACAACTCCCCTGCCACTGGGGGCTCGTGATTGGTGTGAGTCTGTTCATCATTGTTTTTTACAGAGAGCTTGTATGTGAAGACCTGTAGTAGCATCGATGAGTCGTTGATGATTTGGTATTGGCTGTGGATTATTGAGTATAAATGGTGGGGCAATGAAGCTGCTGTGATGATGGAGTCTGGGATATGTAAAAATGAACACAGAGCACCTTAGGTATGAAAAAACTTAAGGAGAGTAAAATGGGTCTCATTAAAATAAATGAATTGATCGCGATGACTAAGCTATCTCGCCCAACAATCTATCGGCTAATCAAGGCAGGGAAGTTCCCTTCACAACTCCAAACATCGCCAAAGACGGTAGCATGGGAAAAATCAGAAGTAGAAGACTGGATTCGCAAATTGGTAATGGAGCGAAAAAATCATAACTAATAATATCTTGGCTCCCTTTTTTGGGAGCTGTTTTTTAAGTTTAATGGTTTCATTATGGTCTATTTGGAGCCAGTAAATGAAGGCTGTCAATCTGCTGTGCAGATTAAGTTTATGGCATAGAATAATTGCTTGATCGTTGAGGCTAAGTTCAGAGTAAGTTTTTTATTCTAATGCTCGGTATTATCGAGACCTTATCGAAAATACCTACGATTCTTTTCGGTGATTTAGTCGGCTACTTAGTTCGGTAATAGTATTACATATACACACAAGGTGTATAACAAGGCAGAGGGGGTAGGAGATATATCGAGGGTGAGAGTGATACACCATCAGAGTGTATCACAGGGTATGTGAACGAGAATATGTGATATATACACATCGTGTATACAAATCAGATGCACATCAGGCTTGTACATCAGATATAAGCCATTAGCTGTATAGATCTGCATAGCAAAGTATATGTAATGCACAGAGTGCTAAATGCAGGTTGGTATATCAACCTAGTGGTTTGATAAGAGAGAACAGTATCAGTTGTCCGTAAAGTTTTACGTAGCAATCTTAATTACTTACGATAAGTGGGGTCACCTGAGTATCTAACCAACGGTTATAGGTATTCCATGCGAGCTATAGGAACTTATATGAAATCAAAAGTCGGGTATCATTTAATAGCCGACGAGCTAGAAAACTTACGAGTTGTGGCTGAGGCTAAGTATGGTTCAATATCTTTTGAGCAGTTGAAAACATCCGTGGAGGTAATCGCTAACTTCTTGAATAAACACCCACGAGTGTTTGCAGTGCGTGTTGACCTACGCTTTCCCCAGATACCAGTTATGGATGATCCGGACATGCCGACAAGTTTTCCACCGGAGGTAGAGGAGGAAAAGGTTATTAAGCGCTTTATAGCTTCACTAAAAAGCCAAATACAGGCGGCACGTCACCGTAAGGGTAAGACGGGTAAACCATTCTTCTTTGGATTTATCTGGGTGAAGGAGCAAGTAACAAGCCAGTACCCTCATTATCACGTGGTGCTACTATTTAACAGAGATGATTACGGTCATCTTGGGGATTACTCTAATTTCGATGGAGATAACATGGCTACGCGTATCCGTAAAGCTTGGTGTAGTGCATTGAGGCTCGCATACCCTGATTATGCATCTTTGGTGCATTTCCCTGATGATGCAGAGTATCGATTTGATCGCCGAGATGCTGACCTACACAACGAGAATTTTTATAAATTCTTGGAGAGGACTGCGTATTTATTTAAATTACGTTCGAAAGTACGAGGTGAGCGTAATTTCGGGCGTAGTCAACTGATAAGGTAATGTTTACACTTAATTCATGGGCTCTAAGGAAGGTGCGAATAAGTCACCAAACATAAAAATGCGCCCTTGTAAGCATTTGAATTTAATAAACTAAATTTTTCAGTTTCGTTGTGGAGGGTGCTTATTCGCACCCTCCCTAAACACCTTCGCTGTGCCATAGCCATTCCCGGCGAAAGGAGACACGGTATCCATGAAGTGTTTCACTCGGGCCAGCAGGCTGGCCATTCCTCTACATTGATGATTGCGCGTGATGGTTTCATGTAACTTGTGCCACAGCCGTTCTATGTGATTAACCCAAGGGCTGTAAACTGGCTGGAACACCAAGCAGAACTTGGGGTTCTTCTTCAACCATCGCTCGGTCTGCTTGCTTTTGTGGGTGATGCATCCGATCGGTTGAGTTGATATGATGAACTCTTTTGAGACCGACAGCTTCATGGCATCCATCCCCGTTCACTGTCCTCGTTGCAACTCTGACCACGTATATCGCCATGGTAAGACCCCTGCTGGCCATGTTCGCTATCGTTGCCCCGTCTGTCCGCACGTGTTTCAGCTCACCTACACCTATGAAGCCCGCAAGCCTGGCGTCAAAGACAAGATTGTTGATATGGCGTTCAACGGCTCAGGTGCTCTTGTCACATCATCTACTCGGCAGACCTCGTGCCTTGACTGGCAAAGCCTACGCGCCCCAACCTCTTGGCTTTGATCTTGTCCATCACGGCCATCAGCGTATCCGATTGAGCAGATGGCGGGACAAACAGGTCGGCCTGTTGTTGCCCGTCGGGAAGCTCGTTCAGCATCACCACTTTTTTGGTGATGCTGGCTGATATACGACATCAGTGCTAGCAATACGGCCTAACAATTGAGTGATTGCTGCCCAGATACTCAATGTTTAGCTTTCAATGTGAGTTAACTCCTAGTCGACGTTGCATCAAGTCAGTAAACTTGAACACCACATTGCTGAACAGGATGCGTTAGCACAGCAAGACCTCGTTATCCTGTTGCTGCTGTCTAATCACCCGTAAAAGCCGGGCTGTAGCTGGGCCAATCGGCTTCTTTGTCATTAGTCTTCCAAACAACAAAACGTTTATGGCTGGTGATTGCTTTTTAACCAAAAAGGGGCTTCGGGTCTCACCTTTAGTTGCCGGTCTTTTCCAGATGAATGGAAGGCTGAGGAGAATATACCTTGTCTGCTATACACGACTTGATTGCTCAAGTTAGCGATCCCCGTCTACGTGAGCGTTTAGCTGCCGAGTGGGCAAATGCTGCCAAAGAAAAGAAATTCGGCCTAGTGTTCGAAGACCACCTGCCCGAGTTGTTGCCGCTCTACGGTGCCAAACCCCGCAAGGGCGATCTGGTGTGTCGCCGTCAGGGGGCGCTGAAAGATGTGTGGCAAATCAAGTCCATCCATGCTGGTATCGCCACTTGTGTGAAACCTAGTAACGAGGCACACCCCAGTGAACCCACTCGCGCTGTAGTTGAACCGGTGCAATTTTCGATGGATGAACTGCTGGTGGTGCGTGAGTTTGGCGAGCCAATCTTTCCAGCGTTGATACCGGTGGATGCAGTGGCAAACGGTGCTGAGGATGCGCCATGGCACACATTGATTGAGGCTGACAACTACCACGCGCTGCAGTTGTTGGATTACCTGTATGCCGGTCAGGTGGATTGCATCTACATCGACCCGCCCTACAACACCGGCGCGCGCGACTGGAAATACAACAACGACTACGTGGATGGCAACGATGGCTGGCGGCACAGCAAGTGGCTGGCCTTTATGGAAAAGCGGCTGAAGCTGGCGAAGCGGCTGCTCAAGCCGGACACAGGAGTGCTGATCGTAACCATCGATGAAAAAGAGTATCTGCATCTAGGTATGTTGCTTGAGCAGGGGTTCCCGGATGCACGTATTCAAATGATCAGCACGATGATCAATCCAGCAAGTGTTGCCAGGGTTGGCGGATTTGGTCGAAGTGATGAGTACATATTCGTGGTGATGTTGGGCACAGCAGCTCCAAGTCGACTTCGCCTCGGTCGGGAGTGGGTTTCAGGCAAGGGGCGGACTCACACTGGGAATATCCGCTGGGATTTGCTGCGGCGCTCAGGGACAAATGCCGAACGGAGCCATTCGCCTGGGTGTTTTTATCCGATCTACGTGGACCCGAAAAAGAAAACAATTGAGCATATTGGAGATCCCTTGCCTGCTGGGCAGTCCGCAGCACCGAAAATGAAAGGGCTGGTAGCAGTTCTGCCAATTAGAAAGAACGGGAGTGAAGGCAACTGGCAGTGGTCGCCTGACACGTTCAAGGGGCGCATGGCACTTGGACGTGTCCGAGTTGGAGGCAACGAAAAACGTGGTTTCGTCATTTACATCTTGAAGGACGGAGAGTACGCCAAAATTCAGCGCGGTGAATTTCAAGAGGCAGGACGTGCGGCAGATGGTTCCATCATCGTCGATGATGCCGATGCAAGCTTTGTGATTGCCGTGCCTGGAAGCCAGTGGCGTATTTCGAGTCATGATGCAACCCAATATGGATCACGGTTGCTTGGAGATATTCTTCCTGACCGGCGATTCCCATTTCCGAAAAGCCTCTATGCAGTGCGGGACACGATCAGGTTTTACTTGGAAGAAAAACCCACCGCCCTAGTCGTAGATTTCTTCGCCGGCAGTGGCACCACGCTAAATGCCGTCAACCTGCTCAACGCTACCGACGGCGGCCAGCGGCGCTGCATTCTGGTCACTAATAACGAAGTCTCCGCAGAGGAGGCCGCAACCCTGAGCGCCCGTGGCCTGCAACCCGGTGATGTGGAATGGGAAGCACAGGGTATCTGCCGCTCGGTGACCTGGCCGCGCAGCAAGTACACCATCCTCGGCCAGCGTGATGATGGCTCGGTGCTGTCGGGTGAATACCTGACCGGCAAAACGGTGGAGCGTGAGAAAGCGCGCAGCTTCACGCAGATCGGCTTTGTCGATCCGGCACAACTCGATACGAGCGCCAAAAAGAAACAGGTGGTGGCGCTGATCGATGGATTGCCTCAAACGCTGGTGAAAGACCCGTGTACCTTCATCGTGTCGGAGGACCACAAGGCCACTGTGCTGTTTGATCCGGCTGCCGCGGAGGATTGGATGGAGGCGCTGGACGGACAAGTGCACATCACCGACTTCTACATCGTCACGCCCATCAAACGCCTGTTCGACCAGTTGAAGGCGCATGTGGCGGAGTTGCTCGGGCCGATCCTGGTGCCAGAGGAAGAAAAACGGCCGATGAGCGCTGGTTTTGCCGCCAACCTCGCCTACTTCAAACTGGACTTTTTAGATCGGGAGCGTGTATCGCTCCGCAAAGCCTTCAGCGAGATTTTACCGCTATTGTGGTTGAAGGCTGGCGCCATTGGGCCACGTCCTGAGTTGAAACAAGGTGAGCCTGAGCCAGCCCTGTTTATGCCGGAAGGCAGCAATTTCGTTGTGTTGCTTGAGGAGACCTGCATAGCCCGCTTGCTAAAGTCGCTGGAAGGTCGAACCAGCGTGTCGCAGGTGTTCATCGTTACTGATGCGGACGAGTCTTTCAAAACAATGGCTCAGAATGTACACGAGGTCGCGGGCAAGGAAAACCCTGAGTTGCAGGTAGTGCAGCTATATCGGGATTACCTGCTCAATTTCATGATTAACAAAAACCAGGACCGAGCAGCCGGCCAGGCTGCGGTACTGGGAGATCGGGTATGAAGGTTACACTATTTGATTTTCAGAAAGATGCGTTGAACGATTTGCGCAAGGCGTTGGTGAAAGCACGCCAAGGGGTGTCGTCTGACGATCAGCATGTGGTTGCTTTCTCGGCTGCTACTGGTAGCGGTAAGACGATCATGATGACGGCCTTGTTTGAGGCTATTCTTGATGAGCCTGACGATCAACTGGCTTGGCCACTTGACTGGGTTCCACAACCAGATGCTGTGATTTTGTGGGTATCTGATATGCCAGAACTGAACGAGCAGACCAAGCTCAAGATCGAGAGCAAGTCAGACAGGGTGTACCGGGTTAATCAACTTATTACAATTGATGCACATTTCGATGCACCCCGGCTGGATGGCGGGCGTATCTATTTCATCAACACACAAAAGTTGGCGGTTAATCAACCGCTGACTAACCGTGGTGATGGCCGTCAGCATCTGATTTGGGAAACGCTTACCAACACAGCTAGGGCCATCCCTGATCGTTTTTATGTGGTCATTGATGAGGCTCACCGCGGTATGATCTCGGGTAGAGGGGCTCAAGCGGCTCAGACTTTGATGCAACGTTTCTTGTTAGGTCATCCTGACTCGGGTTTGGTTAAGATGCCGATGGTGATCGGTGTGTCGGCTACGCCCAGACGTTTTCTAGATTTAATTGCCGCAGCTGAGCATTCTGTGACCACGCACAAGGTTGCAGTCCCTGCAGAAGAAGTGCGTAAGTCAGGTTTGTTGAAAGACCGCATTCTAATTCATCATCCTGAGACTGCTACGACAGCTGAGATGGCGCTGTTGGAAGAGGCTGCTCGGCGATGGGGTCAGATGACGACTTCATGGAGTACTTATTGTCATGAAGAAAATGAACAATTTGTTTGGCCAGTGTTGGTGGTTCAGGTCGAAAACGGTTCAGACAGACAACTGACCAAGACTGATCTTGGCGCTGCGCTAACAGTGATCGAGAGTGCGATCGGCCGTCGTCTTAATGAAGGCGAGGTCGTTCATGCGATGCATGATACTGGAGATCTGGATATTGGTGGCCGCCGTGTGCGAAAGGTGGATGCTTCACGCATAGATGCGGATAAGAATATTGGTGTTGTTTTTTTCAAGACCAGTTTATCCACAGGGTGGGATTGCCCACGTGCTGAGGTGATGATGTCATTCCGTCGAGCGGAAGACCACACCTATATTGCTCAGCTGTTGGGCAGAATGGTGCGCACGCCATTGGCTCGTCGGATCGAGAAAGATGCAGCGTTAAACGACGTTCACCTGTTTCTTCCATACTTCGATACGAATGCTGTGAAAAGTGTGGTTGCCTCGTTACACAATGCCGAAGATGTGCCACCTGCTGAGACTGGTTCTAGTCACAATCTGGTGATACTGAAGCGGCGCGAAGGGACAGAGGATATTTTTAACTCGCTAGTTGAAACAGTAACCTACCGCGTGAATGCTGCTCGCGCACAAAGCCCTTTACGACGCTTAATGGCGATTTCACGCAGCTTGACCCTTGATGAGATTGATGACCGCGCATGGGCTGTCGCCAAACGTCAGATTGTCGAGTGGATGGGCGAAAGGATTATAGCGATCAAGACTGCCGACCAGTTTAATGTATCTGCCAACACGATAACTCAAGTTGGTTTGCGCACCCTGACTGTAAACAATGGTACCGGCATTGCAGAGCCTACAGCTGATTACAACATTGATGCGACGAGTGTTGATATTGACCGGCTTTTTGAAGAGGCCGGACGAGTTTTCAGTAATGGTTTGCAAATGGAGTACTGGCGAACCAACGCGGAGCGAGATGCGCAGGAAGTCAAGGTTGAGGTAATTGTCTTGGCGCGTAATTCTGCTGAAATGGCGGCATTGGAGTCAAAGGCGGAGTCTGCTTTCGACAATCTTTATGATCTGCATAAAAAAGCGATTTACCAACTTAAGGAGCAGCGTCGTTCAAGCTACGATAAGCTACGTCTGGCAACAGCTAAACCCACCGAGGTGCCTTGGCATTTGCCTGCATCCATTGACTTCAAGCGTCAGCAGACTGACCCTGTGTGGGAACGCCATCTCTATGTTGAAAATAATGGTCTGTTCCGTGCCGAGTTAGGCAGCTGGGAAGCAGAAGTATTGAAAGAGGAGCTTGCTAAACCTGATGTGGTGGGCTGGTTGCGAAATTTGGATCGAAAGTTATGGTCACTAGAGATTCCGTATGAAACAGGGGGGAGCGTGCGGTCTATGTTCCCTGACCTTGTTGTAGTCAGGAAAGTTGGCTGCAAGTTTGAGATCGATATTTTGGAGCCTCATGATCCTAGTTTGAGCGATAACTTTGAGAAAGCTGTTGGTCTAGCTAAGTTTGCGGAGAAGCACGGAGCGCAGTTCGGGCGTATTCAGTTAATCCGAAAAATGACCTCTGCGGGCGGAGAACATTTCGCTCGTCTAGAGATCAATCAAACAGCTATGATTAAGAAGCTTTTGCTGATTAACGGTAATCCTCAATTGGATGATTTGTTTAAAAACCATTCTTAATCGACGGATGACAACATCTTCTACAGCTCAAAAAAGGCCGGATCTTCCGGCCTTTTTACACCCAATGTTCGGGAATGGTGAGCTCGAACGACCGGGCTGCATACCGTAGCATGCTCAACATTTCGCTATGCCGTGCTTGATCGATGACATGCCCAGCCTTGCGCTGCTCAAGCATCATCTGTAGCTCCGGTAGGTTGAACATACCAAGACGATGGAAGTTGCCCCAGGTAGGCTGGCCAAATAGGTTGTAGATCACCACAGTGCTATCTCGTTCACTGGCTAGGCGCTTTTCACCGAGGAGCTTGGTCAGCGCTTCTTCAGCTTCATCTTTGTCATCGTAGGTGTTTAACAGTTTCATAATCGGATATTTTGGTAGAAATCAAACGACTGATTCTAGCAAAAATGGTGACAGAACCACAGCGCTTAACCCAAGTACCCTCTCTCCGCAAGCGATACAATTCCCTCTGTGGCAACCACCAGATGATCTAGAAGCCGGATCTCGACCAGCTCCAGCGCACTCTGCAGACGGTGGGTGATCTCGATATCTGCTCGGCTGGGTTCCGGGTATCCTGACGGGTGGTTATGCACCAGCATCAGGGCGGCAGCATTGTGGTGTAGAGCCCGCTTGACGACATCACGGGAGTAGACGGTTGCAGCAGATAGGGTGCCAAGAAACAGCTCCTCGTAGGTCAGGATTCGGTGCTGGTTATCAAGGAACAGTGCCGCAAAAACTTCGCGATCCCGTGTTTGCAGCAGCCCTTGCAGGGCCTGATGGGCCAAGTGTTTATCGGTAATAGCTTCTCCCTTGGCCAGTTTCTGCCGGGCAACAGCTTGGGCGATGGTGAGCAAATCATCGTCGGTGACAAGGTCAGTCACCCGGTAGGTGCCGGGGGTCTCCCCGGCGATCAGTTTGTGATGCAACATGATTAGGCTCCATACGCCATCGCCCCACCGCGTTGGATGCAGCAGGGTAGGCGAGCTATTTGGTTAATGGGTTACTGAATGGGGTGTGACCGCAGGCTTGGTTGGCTGTGTTCAGGCCGCCAAGGTGTGCGGGGTGTAGTCGTGCAACGGAACGTGGTAACTGGTCGCCAGCAGGGTGCCGAACTGGGTTAGCCAGCGGTGATCCGGGTGGTCGCACAGCCATTGTGCCAGGGCGTCGCCCCGTTCGTTTTCATAGCGCAGGTAGAGGGCATAACCGTTCACCGGCTGGCCTTGGTCATGCACCACTTCAATTTGGCCATTGTGCTCAAGGTAAGCCTCCAGCTCGATAGCGATCACGGCGTTAATCATCTTCGGTCTCCTTGTCAGGGATGGGGTCACTCTCCACGGCATAGCCGCGATGGATGCAGATGCGTTGCAGGTCAGCCAAGAAGCTTGCCAGCACGCGGGGTTGCTCGGTGAGCGGCACCGGCCCTGCTTGGCAATGCCAGAAGCAATTGCGTTTGGGGTCGATGCAGATCTCATCTCTCGGCTGGCTCATGGTGTGCCAGTCCTCAGCATTAGTGAGGGAGAGCAGTTGCCACTGCACGCCAGACCAACGCACTTGTAAGGTGACTGTGCGGGCTGGTGGGCTATCCGGTGTCAGGTGCAGCAGCCAACGCTGACTACTGCGAGTGGGGGTTAGCTTGGCGCTGGTGGCGACTCGTCCCAACCACTGACGTGAGTAGTGGGAGAGCGCTAATTCTTGGCTCATCGTGTCCTCCTAATCTCCTGCGACCGTGGCGCTGAAACACTCCAACCGGCAGTAGGCAATGAAGTTGCTCTGCCAGATATCGAACAGCTCCCGCGCTTCGGCCAGTCGCAGTGGCCCCCAGCCCAACATGGTGTGTTCCCCATCGAGGAAGTTGAAATCGAGCTCCTTGCAGAGCTCGGCATCCTGCCCCAGCCCTTGATAACTGAAGTCGGTGACGTAATCGAACAGCCAGCCATCGAGCCCACGGATCAGGCGGATCTCGACTGGGTGCACGCCGCCTTGCTCGGCACTGTAGCCGGGGTTGCGAAAGTTGAAGGTCAGTTGGGTTAAGCGCTCAAGATTGAGCTCGGTTTTAGCGACTTCCTGGTTAAGCTGAACCAGCAATGCTTGTGCAACGGGCATGGCAAAGCCGTCCCGGAAAAAGGGAATGGTCATGGTGTACTCCTTGTGGGGGTTAATCTTGGCCGAACAGCTCGCGCATTTTTCTGGCCACACGGGCACGGATCTGTTCATCAATAAAGGCGGCAATACTGGCGAGAGCTGCACTCAGTACCGCGATGTCATCGGTGAGTCCCATCGGCAACACATCCGGGATCGCATCAATGGGCGATATAAAGTAGGCCAGCGCACTGTAGATCAGCAGTTTGGCCCAAAGCGGCAGATCATCCTTCTGGCTGGTGTAGTAGAGCAACAGGCAGGTCTCGATAAAGGGCCGACCGGCACGTTTGGCAAAGGCCCAGAGTTTGTGCCAAAAACCTTGGTGATCGAACGGCTCGCATTCGGGGGGAATGCAGGGGGGCATAGTGCGTCTCCTTCACGGGTGGGTGAATTACAGAAATAAAAAGAGGAGGCAAATGCCTCCTCTTGGATGGGAATGGGTGTGACCTATTGGTCCCACATCAAGCAGTCAAACTCGGGTGTGTTGGTGGCTGGCAGCACAGATGCGACCTCTTGGGTCGGCAGTGCGAGCTGCTTGCCATCAGCCGTCAAAATGCGGATCGACTTGGCCTTACGTAGCTTGCCCCACATGTCGAAGAAATTGTTCTCACCGACACGGGACGCGGTCTCATAGGGCGCATCGTATTGGCTGCCATCGACGACGATGGAGAAAGCCTGCCCGGCATAAGAGCCGTACTCCTTGCCCTGCACGGTGGCCGTCATGCTGACCTTGCGGGTGTCATTACAGGCGATATAGAGGTTGTTTTTCTCGTTGACCACCGCCGTGTATTCGCTGGTGCCCTGACCCCAGCCACGGCTCCAGCGCCCGGCCTCACCGTAGGCCAGGGCGTTGCCGCACAGCAGCAGTGCTGTTGAGGTAATGAAGAGTTTGTTCATCCCTGTGACTCCTGAAGGCTCAAGGATTTAGATGAGCCATTAGAATGGTTATTTTTGGTAAAGCACGCTGAGGGAGTTATCCACCAAGTGCTTGACGATTTCATAGTCTGGATTGTAAGTGGCGAGATTATGTGCCGCGATGGTGACGGCTGATGCGATCCCGGCCAGACCGGTAATACCGCCAAAGATGCTGGCTCCTGCAGCGGCGATCCGGCCCTTGGTATAGACCCGACATTTCAACCCGGCAGGTTCGATGGTGTTTTCAAGTTTTGTGACAGCGGCGCTCATTCGCCCCGACAGCCCCACGACTTCGAAAGATTTTCGTGCACGGATCAGTGAGGCCAGCTTGTCAGTATCCAGGTCTTCATAAGTCAGTCTTTCCATGTTTTGTTTCCTTGGTTGTGTAGTGAAAGCGTCTTATGGAGCCCACCTGTTGCGAGTTGGTCACGATGATTTATTGGCCGAGGGCCTCACATCTCTGTCAAATCTGCAAAATTGCTGTTGAGTGGACTCATTGAATCGTTAGTTTATCTTTTGAGTCCTTATCGTCAATGGGTCCATGGTCAACCATGACGTTGACTGGAGGACCCATGACAGATATCAACCTTGAGCTGTTAGCCAAGAGCGTGGGTAAAGCGATTAGCCACAAGCGCACTCAAGCCGGATTCACGCAAGAGCATGTGGCTGAACACCTCAGTATCGGGATGGAAGCCGTCTCACGAATGGAGCGAGGAATTGTGGTGCCGACCGTGGTGCGGCTGGCGGAGCTCGATCAGCTGTTTGGTTGTGAGCTGGCGGATTTTCTGCGTGAGACCAGTAACCGGCCCACCGAGCAGGGCATTGTGCTGAGCCAGCAACTGGCCCGGCTTGATGCTGCTGACCGGACCCTGTTGCTGGAAACGGTAGAACGGTTGGTGGAGCGGTTGGCGCGTCCCCGCTGAGCATCCACCATTCACTGGGGAGGGGGCGGGTTCCCTTTCCCCAATTTATTGGTGAGCGGGCTCCTTCTTGGTTGCGGCTTCGGTGGCGTTCTGGTTGCTTGGCTTTGAGGGGCGTTAAGGGAGGTAGTCGCCTCCGTACCAGCGTGACTATTCGCCGTCTCGTCGCTGCAGGCTTCGGGATAGAACTCCTCCAGCAGCATCGGCACCTCTTCATCGATATCCTCAAACTGGCCGTTACGCAGCAAATCACGAGCAGCCTGCTCCATCTGGTCGATGGCAAGGCCAGCCTCTTGGTCACGCTGGGCGGCCTCCTGTGCCTGTCTGACTGCCTCGGTCAGGTTGGTCTCTTCCCGCAAGGTCAAATCCACGTAGTAGACCGGTGTGCGGTAGGATTGCGCCGTGCTCTTGGCCCGCAACCGTAGGGTGAGCGGCAGATAGCGGGTATGGCCCCCGCTCAAAGCCTCTAGGTACTTCAGCCGAGCAGCCAGAGTGCGCACCGAGTTGTAGCCGGTGGTGCGGAAGATAAAGCTACCCAACTCATCCCCTTGCCCCTCCACAAACAGGTTCAGTCGTCCGTACAGCTTGCAACCCTGTTGGCCTGCAAAGGCGCAGCGCTCAGGTCCAGGGCAGCTGACCTCCTCCATGCCTTGTGCCCCCACACGTCTTGCCACCTCCCCATTCCCGACACAGAGCGGCCTGCCGGTTTGCCGGTCAAACGCGCTGTATTCCGCCCGTAGATTCAAGTCGCTATCGTTGAACAGCACCCGCACCGGAATGGCGCGGATCTTGGTTTGTTCCTGCCCTTGGCCACTCTTTTGCGATGAGTAGTGTTGATGCAGGGGATGGAGTAACCATCCCCCTTTTTGTTGTACCTGGGTGGTGAGGGTGAAGCTGTCGTCCTTCTCCGGTACCCATTTATCCTGTTTTTGCACCAGCTTGCCGATGCAGATCCGCCCGATCACGGGCGGGGTAATCGCCAGTCCTTTGATCATGGTGTTTGCCTCAAGGGTTGAATGGTGAAACGGCGCACGCCGGGTACCGGTTTGACGTAACGGGTGAGCAGGTCGGGATGATCCTGACCGAGCTTATCCAGATCAGGTGCCAGCCTGTCTTTGCTGCGCTTCCAGGTGATCTTGCCATCGGCAAACAGCCCGGCTGTCGCTTCACCCAAAGTGGCTTGCAACCGCTGCTTGAGCTGCGACTCCTGCAGCTCGACGGCTTCCTTTTGCTGTCGCAAGCGCAGCAGCTCGCCAAACAGCTTGTTGAACTCGGGAGAATCGGAGAGATCCACCGTCTGGCCATCATCGCGGGGAAACAGCCAGCTCAGGGCGTTGGCGGCATCACTGGATCCGTCAGGTTCAGGTTGCTGATCTTGTTGCACCATCTGCCAGAACTGCGCTTCCCGCTCGGTGAGATCTTGGATCTTCTCCTCATCGCGCTCGATGCGGTAAACCCGAAAATCCTGGCCGCCGATCAGCACTGCTACCTCAGCCCAGGCATGGCCGGTAACAGCCAGTTGATGCAGCACCTGACACTGGTAAGCCACCGGAACCCCTTCCTCCCACTGGGGGGCGCTGTGATAGCTGGCGGTTTTGATCTCCAGAATGCCCGGCCCATCGGGATGGCCGACTACCTCCCGGTCGAGGTTGGCGAGCATGAAGGGTTGCTCGGGGTTTTGCAGTACCGCATTGACCCGGCGCACCTTGTAGCCGGTGCGTTTGGCGTAGACCTGCGCCAACACCGGCTCCAGCTCAATGCCCCACAGCACCGCTTCTTTGTGGGAGATATCTTCCGGCTCCTTACGACCAGTCTTCTCCAACCACAGGCTGAGCGGACATTTGTAGGGAGAGAGCCCTACTGCCACGGCGGCATCGGAGGAGCCAATGCCGAGTTTGCGGATAGCGAGCCACTGCTCGCGGGTTAATTGGGTAGTGGATGCCAGCCGCAGGGCTTGGCCATATTTGGCTTTTGCTTTCATGACTATTCCTTGTTGACGGCATAAACACCTACGCCCGGACTGGCTTGCACCAGTTCGGGTAAGGTATTTTTGCTATCTGATGAAATGAGAAGAGGCTACAAACGCAGTCCCATAAGGGGGCAGTCAAATCGCTAGATGTTTGTTATCGGGTTATCGCAACGCCGTCAGATGTCGAATCTGATGTGGGGCAGTTACACAGAATTATTTACAGGTTTTGTTGTTCAACTGGTACTTCAACATCCACACAAAGTTTGCTGCCCATCACTTCGATGTGGAGAGCTTGATCTCACTGCCATGTTGCTCTATGGCAACGGCAGGCTGACACTGAGAGCATTGCTCACCGGAAGAGGAAGGCTTCTCAGCGCAACTGCTGCATACAGCAGTTGGCGACTGGTGACTATATCCGCGGTGGACCAGTACCTATGATTGACCCTCATCGACTTTTCTCACTAGGCTGACGCTAAGGCATCCTCTACGATCTTCTGGTAACGCTCAACTTCAGTCTTGTAACCATAGAAACGATAATTGTCGTCTTGGAACGATGTAACATAAAAGTAATAGCGTGCAGGTTTTGATGGTTCTGGAGGCTTTTTACTCTCTAGATATTTATCTAGAAGAGCTATACCAAGTACAAGCCAACTTCCTCCATTTAGTTTTTGCTCGTATTGCTTTTTCTTTTCATCCTCAATTTTCTTGGCTGTTTCAGCTGCTGTTAATGGGTCAAGCGCTGGGTCGGCTTCGCTAATGCCAAATGACTTAACGTTTGATAAACGAATGGAGTGCCCTTGGATCGAAACAAATTTTGGTGCCATTAATTTTCCCTTTACGGTTTTCCTTTGTGTGGAGCGAGGTGATCGAATTAACTGATAGCTATTATGTCTAATCGTGAGACGCCGAAACGCCGTCGTTGTCTCAAATAGTGACACTCAGTATGCCATGACAGTAAACGGATACAGGCCGCTCTTTCAATCGATGCGGCTATTACTGCAACAAATTGAGTGCCTGATTCAGGGCTTGGGATTTGAGTTGGGCACCCTGACCGAACCAGGCAGAATCGAGCCGGTGATCCTGGCTGCGGGCACGGCGATGGTGGTAGGGTAGAAGCAGAGCATTACTACTCCACTTCCCCCGAAGAACCGTACGTGCGAGTTTCCCCGCATACGGCTCAGGCCTCTTCAAAGCCCTACCTTAGGTAGAGCCGGCGGTTTGTTTCGAATCAAGGTGGTGGATCTGCCGATAGCAGGTCGGATGCATCAAGATCAGGTTGGAGGAGATATCCGTTCCACCGAGTGCTTTTGGAACGATGTGGCGCAAATGCCAACCCGTTTCCTTTGTGATCAGCGCTCTGCAGTGCGGGCATCGGCCAGCCTGATTGGTCCAGAGGTGAAATAGCCGTCTCTTGCCCGTCAGGGTATTCTTCATGGTTAGAGCAAGCCTATCCTCGAAGTATGTCGCCCAAGCGGGGTCGAAGGGATTGGCCTCCCCTCTGATTTTGATATGACGTTCAATCGCTATGCTGTTGGCAAATGCCAGAGCCAGCCTTCGCGTTGAACCATCCTCGTTCTGTACCTCGCAGCTGAATACCCAATCACGCATCCCGAGCCGGATGAAGTAGCGAGATTTCACCCAAGAACTGGATTTGTTGGGATGTCTCCGGCGAGCCCATTGCCATAGCTTTTGCCAGATAGCGAAATCAACCCTTGAGAAGGTTTCCTTTGCTACTTGGTTGCGATGATAGTACGCCCAGCCCCGAATCATCGGGTTGAGCTTGGTGATCACCGCCTCTTGTTTCGCCGCTTTGTGTGTCTCAATGACCTTTCGAATTTTCTGGACGAATGTTTTCACATTCTTCTTCGCCGGTTTGATGAGAAGCTTCCCATCGAACTTGCGAATGGTCCAACCCAAAAAGTCAAAGCCGTCCTCGATGTGCACGATCTGAGTTTTCTCGGCAGAGAGCTTAAGGCCTCGCTCCTGTAGGAAATTCTCAATCGTCGTTTTGGCTGTTTCCAGCGTTTCTTTTGTCGCCCCGGTGACGACAAAATCATCTGCATATCGGATCAGGTGCACTTTGTGCGGGTTGCTTTTCCTTGTCCCTTGCAAACGAACATTAAAACGGTTGTGTAGCAGCGCTTCAATACCGTCCAGTGTCATATTTGCCAGTGTCGGAGAGATTATGCCGCCTTGCGGCGTCCCTTCGTCAGTTGGAAACAACCCGCCTTGCCAGACGAAACCAGCTTTTAACCACTTATGGAGAATGGCTTTATCAACAGGAATGTTGGCCAGCATCCATTCGTGGCTTATATGGTCAAAACAACCGGAGATATCTGCGTCCAACACCCACTGCGGTGAGTGGCGTTTTGCCAGTGCGATGAAGCATTGCCCAGCGGCGTCTCTCGTTGCTCTTCCGACCCTGAAGCCGTATGAGTTTGAGTCTGCCTGAGTTTCCGCGATGGGCGACAGAGCTAGCAGGTGTAGCGCCTGCATTGCCCGATCCTTCATCGTGGGAATACCCAGAGGACGTAGCTTTCCGTTCGTTTTTGGGATGAATACCCTTCTCAGAGGCTGGGGGGTGTACCCCTTGCGCCTGAGCGACCCTATAGCTTGGGCTTTCGCTTCTGGGGTCTGCCAAGTTACCTTGTCTACCCCAGGTGTTTTCTTACCTTGATTCTCAGTGATTTGCTTGACAGCAATTGCTCGTCCAGAGAACGAGTGGGTCAGGAGCCATTGCAAGGCTTTCACCTTGCCCCAGCGCCGTTCCCGAACCGCCTTTGCAATACGTGCTTGCAGCCTTCCAACCACGCGATGAGCACCTGACCATTCGATCTGGTGCCATGTAACGTAGCCGGAGGCCGCACTAACTGACGATGCAGTCATCATTTGCCTGTCCTCCGTGTAGAGGGTTCCACAAACTCTCTTGCAAAGAGAGACCCGCCGGAAGTCTGCTCCCTTTCGGGCGGGATAATATCGGGTGACCCCTCAATCCCTATCCGGCCCATTACAGGCCGACATTCGCTTTTTCCGGCATCCTATGCCCGCACCTCCAACAGCGTTCCTTACGGTCTGCCTGCCCGGTTAGGCGAAGATACGGGTTTACCGTGTTTCACATAAATAACGTCGGAAGGTTAGGTGTCGATACTCCCCCGGCAGAACAAAGTCCTCGACTGGATAGTCGACAGATCCAGTACCAGTCTGCGTGCCATTTTGGCTGAAGCCCAGCATCTTTGGCTTCTTCGAATTCACGAGGTTTACCATCGATTCACATGTGTTCACCATACTTCCAAGCCTAGCTCCCCACCGCGTGATGCTCGCAGTTCCACCTTGCCCTCACGGGGTCAGTTTCACCCTTACAGGGATGGGCTACATTGTCAGAGTGGCTTCAGACCCCGCCGTTACCAGCAACGCCTGCACTCCTAGGCTACTGCGGGAGGAACCGCAGGATTTGTCTTGAGGCTAATCCTCATGTGCAAATCAGTTATTTATGCGACCTCACGTCGCACATCCACGTATTCAGTGACCGCATTGACCAGCCCCCAGGCGGTATTGCGGGAGCTCGTAAGTTCTGAGCCCATGCCTGCGCCCTGATAGAGCTCATGCAGTCGTTGTACCGGCTTGGTGAGAACGATGTTCTCCTCATCGAGCGGTTGCGCCAACAGATCGCTGAAAAAGCGCAGCGCCTCTTCGGGGGCGACGGGCCGCTGTGCCAGCGCCTTGGTCTGTGCCTTGAACTCATCCCAATGGGAGAGCCCCAGCCCGAGCGACTCTTTGACGGTCGCCGCATCGAACTGAGTGGAGTGGGGCACCTTGATGGCTCCGGTAGCGCTGCGCAGTGCCATCTGCAGGGTGTTGTTGCAGACTACTCGCAGCGAGGTGAACTGCGCCGTGGTGCAGAGTGTGCCGTCGCAGCTGGTCGCCAACAGCAGATAGGACTTTACCAAGTCATTGCCTTTGAGTTTGAGATCCTGGCCTGTTTTGGCAAGAGCCCACAGCTTGCGGCCACCTTTGAGCGAGCCCGCGGTCTCTAGCTCAAAGCCACCGGCTTCCACTAGATCTTGATAGAAGTGCAGCACCTCGTGAGGCTGTACCACGTTGTAGCGGCTTGAGACCACCGACAGGGGGGCGAGGGTATCGGAGCGATACAGCACCTTGCTGTCGCTGTAGGGGCGAATATGCAACGCATCGGAGGCGACGTTAAACATCACGTCGCTCTGCTCGATGGTCCAATCCATCCCAGCTGCCTGTAGCCAGATATCGAGAGATTGTTGCGGGGGCAAAACATTGCCAAGGCCATGCCAAGGGGTTTGGCCCGTGTAGGCCATGGTGTCAATCAGGTGAGCCATATCTCCTCCAGGAATTGTGAAATGCAGACATCAGCCTGCTAACTCATGGAGGTGATGTAGGTTTGAAAGTTTATTGAATAGGATGTAGTCGTGTTTTTATTTGTGTGTGCTGTTAAGCAGCATACAGGTTTTTATGTTTGGACAATGCCCTTCATTGGAGATGTGGGTGCAGGATTGGTAAAAGAGGCTCAATCATGAAGGGTGTTTATAGCGTAGGTTAAAGCGTAGGTAGGTAAATGAATTTCAAAAAAAACGCATTAAAATCAAAATGTAAACACCCTTGCATCATGGGCGTGTGGGCGCTCAGATTGGCGCCGGGAGCGGAGCTTGTGGCGCCGCTGGCTTGGTGTTGTGCGGTCATGTTCTGTTCCAGAAGGGGCCTCTGCGAGCCAGTGTCTGCGGTGATTAGCCTTGAGCTTGATGGCGCCATTCTACACATAAGCGCCGCGGCGGGGGAGCGGGTGTTCCGGGCGCGGTTGTTCTGCACTATTGAAGACATGGCACAGGTGCGGCACCTCACATTGCGGCAGGCAAGGGCGGTCTGCCGTGGTTGCGGGCGGCGCTAGCGGGATCGCATAATGTGCCTCTTGAGCGGATCAGAAGGAGTCGTGATGAAACTGGATGCAGAGATAGAGCACCTTGCCATCGAGCTGGGACGGGCCCTCGGTCAGCGGGGCTGGCTGGCGGCGACCGCCGAATCCTGCACCGGCGGCGGGGTGGCCAGCGCCATCACCGACATCGCGGGCAGCTCCGGCTGGTTCGATCGCGGATTTGTCACCTACACCAACGAGGCCAAGCAGCAGATGTTGGGGGTGAGCAGCGATAGCCTTGAACAGCACGGTGCAGTGAGTGAAGCCGTGGTGCTAGAGATGGCACGCGGCGCGCTGGCCCACTCGTCTGCCTCCATCAGCGTTGCTATCAGTGGCATCGCCGGCCCCGGCGGCGCCACCGAGGGCAAGCCAGTCGGCACCGTCTGGTTCGCCTGGGCCGACCGCAACGGTCGTCACCACTCCCTGCTCGCCCGCTTCGACGGGGATCGCCGACAGGTACGCCAGCAGGCGGTGAGACAGGCCTTGTCGGGTCTGTTGGCCCTGCTCAGATAAATTGGGCTTGATACTGTATGAATAGACAGTATACTTAGCCCAACTTCACTTCTTACTCACGATTTCCAGCGGAGATTGGCATGGATCAGAACAAACAGAAGGCACTGGCGGCTGCGCTGGGTCAGATTGAAAAGCAGTTCGGCAAAGGCTCCATCATGCGTCTGGGCGACAGCAAGACCATGGATATCGAAGCCATCTCCACCGGCTCCCTCTCTCTGGACGTGGCGCTGGGGATCGGTGGTCTGCCGTGCGGTCGTATCGTCGAGATCTACGGCCCGGAATCTTCCGGTAAAACCACGCTGACCCTGCAGGTGATCGCCGAAGCCCAGAAGAAGGGCAAGACCTGTGCCTTCGTCGATGCGGAGCACGCGCTGGATCCCATCTATGCCGCCAAGCTGGGCGTCAACGTCGACGACCTGCTTATCTCCCAGCCGGATACCGGTGAACAGGCGCTGGAGATCTGCGACATGCTGGTTCGCTCCAACGCGGTTGACGTCATCATCGTCGACTCCGTGGCGGCCCTGACGCCGAAAGCGGAAATCGAAGGGGAGATGGGTGACTCCCACGTTGGCCTGCAGGCCCGTCTGATGTCCCAAGCGCTGCGCAAGCTGACCGCCAACATCAAGAACGCCAACTGCCTGTGCATCTTCATCAACCAGATCCGGATGAAGATCGGCGTCATGTTCGGTAGCCCGGAGACCACTACCGGTGGTAACGCGCTCAAGTTTTACGCCTCCGTGCGTCTGGATATCCGTCGTATCGGCGCCATCAAGGAAGGCGACGAAGTGGTCGGTAACGAGACTCGCGTCAAAGTGGTCAAGAACAAAGTTGCCCCGCCCTTCAAGCAGGCCGAATTCCAGATCTTCTACGGTGCCGGTATCTCCAAAGAGGGCGAGCTGGTGGATCTCGGTGTCAAGCACAAGCTGATCGACAAGGCCGGCGCCTGGTACAGCTACAACGGCGAGAAGATCGGCCAGGGCAAGGCCAACGTGATGAAGCTGTTCGCCGAGAACAAGGTGATGGCTGGTGAAGTGGAAGCCCGCCTGCGCGAGCTGCTGCTCTCCGGTGCCGTGCCAGTCGATGACAAGGCTGCACCGGTTGAGGCAGACGAGTTCGATGCCGAAAGTGAACAAGAGTTCGAATAAGGAACAAAGGAAGGCCGGGTAGATACCCGGCCTTGTTATTTATGATGGTTGATGAATCCGTTACCGAACCGGTCGAGCCTGCCGAACCGACCTTTGCAGAGCAGCTTGTCGCCGCCCGCGCCTTTGCCATGCGCAGTCTGGCCCGTCGCGAGAGCGCCGAGTCGGAGCTGGCCAACCGGCTGCGCCAGCAGGGTTTCAATGAAGAGGTGATCGAGGCGGTGGTCGACTACTGCCGCGGTTACAACTGGGTCAATGACGAACGTTACGGCGGAATGGCTGTACGTGCCGGTGCCGCCAAGGGCCATGGCCCCATCAAGATCCGCTTCGATCTGCGCCGCAAGGGGCTCGACGATATGCAGATTGATGCCGCATTCGATCAGCCGGAGCTGGACTGGTTCGAACTGGCGTTTGCCCTGCTCGAACGGCGCGCCCGGGTGGCCGATCTGGCGGATTTCAAGCTGCGGATGAAGTGGCTCAAGTATCTGCTGGGGCGCGGCTTTACCCAGGATCAGGCCCGTTATGCCATCTCTGCCCTGCAGGAGCGGGAGGAGTAACGCCACTGCGTGACAAACGTCGTTTCACCTCTCCTTGTGGCAGGTTTTCCCTGCCCGCTCAGTAGCTTGCGTAAGCAATCCCGAAAAAGCCGCCTTTTGTTCATCTCATCCCTCTTTATGCGCTGCTTTTTTGCCTCTCGACAGTGGAAAAAGCCACTGTGAGCAGTGGCGCTCTTTTCTGGCCCGTTTATGTGCGCTTTTTCGCCCGTGGCGGCCCTGTCCGTTTTACTTTACCCCGCAGAAAACTTACATTAATGCGGTTAAAAGTCCGTATTCGAATCAAGCAGGATTTTCCATGTATATGTCCACGTCAGAGATTCGCGCTGCGTTTCTCGAGTATTTCCGTTCCCAGGGGCACCAGGTTGTCTCCTCCAGCTCGCTGGTACCGCATAACGACCCTACCCTGTTGTTTACCAACGCGGGTATGAACCAGTTCAAGGATGTGTTCCTTGGCGCAGACAAGCGTGCCTACAATCGCGCGACGACTTCCCAGCGTTGCGTGCGTGCCGGTGGTAAGCACAACGATCTGGAAAACGTCGGCTATACCGCTCGTCACCACACCTTCTTTGAAATGCTGGGCAACTTCAGCTTCGGTGACTACTTCAAGCAGGATGCCATCAAGTTTGCATGGGGCTTCCTGACCGAGGTGCTGCAGCTGCCGAAAGATCGCCTGCTGGTGACCGTCTACGCGACTGACGATGAAGCTTTCGATATCTGGGAAAAAGAGGTCGGTGTGCCGGCCGATCGCATCGTCCGCATCGGTGACAACAAGGGTGCCCCTTACGCTTCTGACAACTTCTGGGCGATGGGCGATACCGGCCCGTGCGGTCCCTGCACCGAGATCTTCTATGACCACGGCGATCACATCTGGGGTGGCCGTCCCGGCTCACCGGAAGAGGATGGCGACCGTTTCATCGAGATCTGGAACGTGGTCTTCATGCAGTTCAACCGTCAGGCTGACGGCACCATGGAGCCGCTGCCGCGTCCGTCTGTTGATACCGGTATGGGTCTGGAGCGTATCTCCGCCATCATGCAGGGTGTCCACTCCAACTACGAAATCGACATCTTCCAGGCGCTGATCAAGAAAGCGGCCGAGATTGTCGGCACCACCGATCTGAGCAACCAGTCCCTGCGCGTCATCGCTGACCACATCCGCTCCTGCGCCTTCCTGGTGGCAGATGGCGTGATGCCGTCCAACGAAGGTCGTGGCTATGTGCTGCGTCGCATCATCCGCCGCGCCGTGCGTCACGGTCGCAAGCTGGGCGCGACCGATGTCTTCTTCTACAAACTGGCTGCCGAGCTGGCAGTGCAGATGAAGGATGTCGCTGCCGAGCTGATCGCCCAGCTGCCGCTGGTCGAGCGCGTGCTGCGCATCGAAGAGGAGCAGTTCGTCCGCACGCTGGATCGCGGTCTGCTGCTGCTGGAAGACGCTCTGGCCAACTTGGGTGATGCCAAGGTTATTCCGGGCGAGGTGGTGTTCAAGCTCTATGACACTTACGGCTTCCCGGCCGACCTGACTGCCGACGTGGTGCGCGAGCGCGAGATCGGCATCGATGAAGAGGGCTTCAAGGCTGAGATGGAGAAGCAGCGTGCTCGCGCCAAAGAGGCCTCCAGCTTCGGTGTGAACTACAACGAAATGCTCAAGCTCGACTTCGAGACCCCCTTCACCGGTTACAAGACCCTGACCGAGCGTACCCGCGTGGTTGGTATCTACAAGGGTGTGGAAGAGGTGAGCGGTCTTATCGCCGGTGACGAAGCGGTCATCGTGCTGGAAGAGACCCCCTTCTACGCCGAGTCCGGCGGCCAGATCGGCGACAGCGGTACCCTGAAAGTGGACGACGGCATCTTTGCCGTGACCGACACCCTGAAAGCGGGTAAGGCGATCATCCACAAGGGCTACATGGAGCTGGGCACCCTGGAGAAGGGCGCCGAAGTGGAAGCCGTGGTTGATGGCGATCGTCGTCAGGCCATCGCCCTGAACCACTCCGTGACTCACCTGCTGCACGCTGCCCTGCGTCAGGCTCTGGGCGAGCACGTCACCCAGAAAGGTTCTCTGGTTGGAGCCGAGCGCATGCGTTTCGACTTCTCCCACTTCGAGGGGCTGACCATGGCGACCATTCGCCGGGTCGAGGAGCTGGTCAACAACCAGATCCGCGCCAACCACGAAATCACCACCCAGCTGATGGATCTGGAAGCAGCCAAGTCCGCCGGTGCCATGGCGCTGTTTGGTGAGAAATATGAAGACGACGTGCGTGTCGTGCGCATGGGCGATTACTCCACCGAGCTGTGCGGCGGTACTCACGCCAAGCGCACCGGTGATATCGGCTTCTTCAAGATCATCGCCGAGAGCGGTATCGCAGCTGGCGTGCGCCGTATCGAAGCGGTGACCGGCAAAGCCGCCATCGACTTCATGCATCAGGTTGGCGAGCAGATCGAAGAGGCTGCTGCACTGGTGAAAGGTGACCAGTTCTGCATCGCCGACAAGGTTCGCCAGATGCTGGACAAGGCCAAGATGATGGAGCGCGAGCTGGAGCAGCTCAAGGCCAAGCTGGCCGCTCAGGCTGGTAACGATCTGCTGGGTCAGGTGATCGAGATCAACGGTCAGAAGGTGCTGGTTGCAGCGCTGGAAGGGGCCGATCCGAAATCCCTGCGCGGCATGCTGGACGAGCTGAAGAACCAGATGAAGTCCGGTGTCGTGCTGCTGGCCACCTGTGCCGATGGCAAGGTTAACCTGATCGCGGGCGTCACCAACGATCTGACCGGCAAGGTCAAGGCCGGTGAGTTGGTCAATCTGGTTGCCCAGCAGGTGGGTGGCAAGGGCGGTGGCCGTCCGGACATGGCACAGGCGGGTGGTACCCAGCCTGAGGCGGTGCCGGCAGCGCTGCAATCCGTTCACTCCTGGCTGGAAGAGCGCCTGTAATCGGGCGAGGTGATCTGTGGCACTCTATGTACAGAAGTACGGCGGCACCTCGGTCGGCACACTGGAGCGGATCGAGGCGGTAGCTGAGCGGGTCGAGCAGACCCGCGCCCAGGGACACGACGTGGTGGTGGTTGTCTCCGCCATGTCGGGCGAAACCAACCGGCTGCTGGGCATGGCCCAGCAACTGGATCCTGATGCCAACCGGCGGGAGATGGATGTACTGGTCTCCACCGGTGAGCAGGTCACCATAGCGCTGCTGGCGATCGCGTTGAACAAACGCGGTTGTCCCGCGGTCTCAATGACCGGTGATCAGGTGCGGATTCATACCGATTCCGCCTATGGCAAGGCGCGCATCACCCACATCGACACCGAGCTGGTTCATGCCGAACTGGCTGCGGGCAAGGTGGTGGTGATCGCCGGTTTCCAGGGCCGTGACGAGCATAACGCCATCACAACCCTGGGCCGCGGCGGTTCGGATACCACGGCGGTTGCTGTGGCGGCGGCCATCAAGGCCGATGAGTGCCAGATCTTTACCGATGTGGATGGGGTATACACCACGGATCCGCGCATCGAGCCCAAGGCGCGTCGTCTCGACACCATCACCTTCGAGGAGATGCTGGAGATGGCAAGTCTCGGCGCCAAGGTGTTGCAGATCCGCTCGGTGGAGTTTGCGGGCAAGTACCGCGTCCCGCTGCGGGTGCTGTCGAGCTTTATCGATGGAGAGGGAACCTTAATCACATATGGAGGTGATAGGATGGAAGCTCCCCTGGTATCCGGGATCGCTTTTAACCGCAACGAGGCCAGCCTGACCATTCTGGGCGTGCCGGACAGACCAACCGTTGCCGCGCAGATCCTGAATCCGATCAGCGACGCCAACATTGATGTCGACATGATTGTGCAGAACACCCTGGGAGATGGCACCGCCGACTTCACCTTCACGGTGAATCGTGACGACTATCGCCGCGCCCGGGCACTGCTGGAGGAGACCGCCACCGAACTTGGCGCCTCCTGCGTGCAGGGAAATGGCGAAATTGCCAAGGTTTCCATTGTCGGTGTCGGCATGTGGAACCATCCCGGTGTTGCGCGCACCATGTTCAAGGTATTGGGCGAGGAGGGGATCAACATGCAGTTGATCTCGACCTCTGAAATCAAAATCTCTGTGGTGATTGACGAGAAGTATCTGGAGCTGGCAGTGCGGGCCCTGCACGCGGCTTTCGGGTTGGATCAGGCACCGCAAGAGCAGCCCTTGGGCTAACAATCTCTGATTGATTTAGTTTCAACCATTTACCATATCGGTATCTTTGTTAGATAATGTCGCATATCGATATAAAAACAAAACAGGATACAGGAGCAAGCGAATGCTTATTTTGACTCGTCGTGTTGGGGAAACCCTGATGATTGGTGATGAAGTGACTGTCACCGTACTGGGCGTTAAAGGCAACCAGGTCCGTATCGGTGTTAACGCGCCGAAAGAGGTCTCCGTACACCGCGAAGAGATCTACCAGCGCATCCAGGCCGAGAAAGTTCCGGGCCAACCGGGCTTCTAAGCCACTTTCATGGCTGTGACAAGGCGACACCTTATGTGTCGCCTTTTGTTTTTTCCGGCCCCCGGAAATCGCCCTGCAGGGCGCGAATCTGCGGGATAAGTGCCGATATTGTTTGAATATTCCACGCTTTGACCAAATGCTGAGCGAACGCACTTTTTTCTCCAAAAAAGTGTTTGACTAAAAATCCCTGTGAAGTATTATCAGCCCCGCAAACGGAGAGGTGGCCGAGAGGCTGAAGGCGCTCCCCTGCTAAGGGAGTATGCGGCTTATACCCGCATCGGGGGTTCGAATCCCCCCTTCTCCGCCATTTGCGCCCGTAGCTCAGCTGGATAGAGTACCTGGCTACGAACCAGGTGGTCAGAGGTTCGAATCCTCTCGGGCGCACCATATTACGACTCAAGCAAGAGTCATGTGTTGACCATCAGCAAGTCGACACTTTGGAAAAGGCTTACTGATAAGTAAGCTTTTTTTATCGTTTTAAAACAGGGCGCCCGTAGCTCAGCTGGATAGAGTACCTGGCTACGAACCAGGTGGTCAGAGGTTCGAATCCTCTCGGGCGCACCATTTAAAACGACACAACGATTTATGAGCGCCCGTAGCTCAGCTGGATAGAGTACCTGGCTACGAACCAGGTGGTCAGAGGTTCGAATCCTCTCGGGCGCACCATTTTTCAAGCAGTACACAAAAGTTTGTGAGCGCCCGTAGCTCAGCTGGATAGAGTACCTGGCTACGAACCAGGTGGTCAGAGGTTCGAATCCTCTCGGGCGCACCATATTTCAAGCAGTACCAAAAGTTTATGAGCGCCCGTAGCTCAGCTGGATAGAGTACCTGGCTACGAACCAGGTGGTCAGAGGTTCGAATCCTCTCGGGCGCACCATACAGACAGCCTCGACTTCGGTCGGGGCTGTTTTTTATGGGCGATATTTAGCTTTTGGTGCGGATCCCCGTGCGCTGTTGCGGGTGGATCGCCCGTTTACCTGGCTGTTCTTGTCCTCATTTCTTCCCCTTTCTGTGATTGCGCACAGTTCTTCTGAACGGTGCAACCCCTTGCCACCCTTTGCCTCATCTATAGGCGCGCTGTATGCCTGCTGTTGCAACGGCAGATGCCACGCCGCTCATCCCCCTGTGTTTGCTAACCGACATCCTGCAAGGCCTGCAGAGGCGTTCTGCGGGCAATAAAAAAGGATGCCGCAGCATCCTTTTGTGTTGAGATATTTACTCAGCTTTTCAGCCATTTGCGAATGCGGTTGGCATCGCCGATGGGGGTGCGTTTGCCCACCGAGTTGAGCAGCACGATGGCGAGCTCGCGGCTGTCCGGTTTGGCGCGCATCACCAGACAGCGACCCGCTTCGTCAGTGAAGCCGGTCTTGGAGAGGCGCACGTCCCAATCCGGGTTTTTCACCAGCGGGTTGGTGTTGTTGAACATCAGGCTGTAGGCGGGGGCGCTGAAGCGCATCTCCCGGTTCTCATCCTGAGTGAACTGGCGGATCAGCGGCTGGCGATAGGCGGCGGCGGCCAGCTTGCCCAGATCCTGGGCGGTGGAGACGTTGCGGGTGGAGAGGCCGGTGGAGTCGTAGAAGTGGGTATTACGCATACCCAGCTGTCTGGCCTTGTTGTTCATGGCCCGCACGAAGGCGCTGCGACCGCCCGGATAGTGACGCGCCAGTGCCGAGGCCATCCGGTTTTCGGAGGACATCAGCGCCAGATGCAGGGCGTCGCGGCGGGTCACCTTGGTGCCCATGCGGATGCGGGAGTGAGTGTGTTTGACCCGATCCAGATCGTTCTTGTCGACCGTAATGGTCTGGTTCAGATTCTGTTTGGCATCCAGCACCACCAGCGCTGTCATCAGTTTGGTGAGGGAGGCGATGGGACGCACCTTGGTGGCATTCTTCTGGTAGAGCGTCTTGCCCGTTTTTACATCCACGACCAGAGCGCTGCTCGAGCGTACTTCCAGTTTGGCTGGGTTAGGTGCCGCGCTGACCGCAGGCAATCCCAGCATTCCCATCAACCCGACAACCAGCGCTGCTGCGCGAATCCGACACCACATACAACCGACTCCATTCCCATCCAAAAAAAGGCGCTAGATTCACTCATTTTTACCTCGGCTTTACAAGGGTGGTGCGGGACTATTTCTGCTATTTGCGTGAAATTGGCGATCAAAAAAGCCCTCTGGCGAGGGCTTTCGGGTCGGGCGTTGGGCGAGGGGTCAATCCCGCGGCTGCGCGGCCCTGCGTTTGCTGATCCAGCGCCAGACCAGCGCCACCATGCCACCCACCAGCAGGGCCACCGGCAGATAGATGATGATGTTGAAGAACTGGGTCTGGTATTCGGCTGCCAACTTGGTGTGGCTCAGGTAGTAGCCAAACCCGACCAACGGGCAGATCCACATGATGGAGCTGATCAGATTGACAATGAGAAAGCGCCCCTGGGGCAGCTCGGTGGCACCCACGATATAGGGGTAGGCGGTGCGCACGAAGGCGATATAGCGCGCGGTGATCAGGGTGATGATCCCGTACTTGTCCAGCAGGTGGTAGACCTTCTGCTGGTGCCGCTCTTCCACATGGGACATCAGCCGATGGTAGAGCTGGGTGTGGCCGAGAAAGCGCCCCTGCATGTAACCGAGCCAGGTGCCGACAAAGGTAGCCATGATCAACAGCGGGATCACCCCGAGAGACAATACATCCTGATAGATGAGCACGCCGGTGAGGATCAGCAGGCTGTCACCGGGCAGAAAGGCGGTAGGGATGAATCCGTTTTCCAGTACCAGAAACGTCAGAATCACACCACAGATCATGAAGGCCATCTTGGGATCGGAAAGTGTGTTCAGATCGTGATTCATAAAGGCGTGAGCCAGTTGGTAAAACTGCTCCATACTTGCAAACTCCGCAGGTTAGCTGGGTTGATCGGTCAAGGGCATGGCGAGCACCTTGTCGATGCGCAGGCCATCCATGTCAACAATTTCCAGTTGCCACTGTTCCAGTGTCACCAGGTCTCCGGTTTGTGGAACACGACCAAGGAGCAGCATGATAAGCCCTCCGAGGGTGTGATAGTGATGTTTTTCTTCTTCTGGCAGACGAACCAGCTCCAGACAGTCCTTCAACTCGGGCAGCGGGATCAGGCCATCGAGCAGCCAGCTGCCGTCGGCGCGCCGGAATGCCCAGTTGTCCTCGCCATCCTCCTGCTGGAAATCCCCCGCCAGCGCCTCCAGCAGATCCTGCTGGGTGACCAGTCCCTGCAACTCGCCATATTCGTCCACCACCAGCGCCATCTGTTCGCTGTGGGTGCGGAAGTGGTTGAGCAGCTCGACGCCGTTGAGGGTC
This sequence comes from Aeromonas sp. 82P, assembly GCF_051919365.1. Lineage (NCBI taxonomy): Bacteria > Pseudomonadati > Pseudomonadota > Gammaproteobacteria > Aeromonadales > Aeromonadaceae > Aeromonas > Aeromonas sp. 82P. The sequence goes on along the minus strand of NZ_JBQBEV010000001.1, from coordinate 4,309,266 downwards.
TCGGGCAGCAGGCTGCCCTCCTGGGTCAGGGCAACCAGATCGATGGGCTCCCCCTTGATATAGGCGTGCAGCACCTTGCTGACATTGATGATACCCACCAATTCTGACAGGTTGCCGTCGCAGACCGGAAAATAGCTGTGGCGATACTCCACCAGCCGCTGCAGGTTGGTCTCCAGCGGCAGCGCCAGATCCAGATAGCAGATATCGCTGCGCGGCACCATCAGGGAGGAGAGGCTGCGCTCGTCGAGACGGAAGACGTTGCGCAGCATGGTGTGTTCATGATCCTCGATCACCCCGGCTTCAGAGCCCTCCACCAGCATGGCGTGGATCTCCTCCTCGGTAACGTTGGCGCTGCCGTTCTGGTTGACCCGCAGCAGCCGCAGGCTGGCATTGGTAGAGGCCGACAGCAGCCAGACGAAGGGGCGGGTCAGGGTGGCGAGCCAGTGCATGGGGCGCGCGACCAGACAGGCGATGCGCTCGGCATTGAGCTGGCCGAGCCGCTTGGGCACCAGCTCCCCCACCACGATGGAGAGGTAAGTAACCACCACCACTACTATGACGGTGGCGATCAGGCCGCTGCTCTTGGGGGATAGTCCCCACTCCTGCAACCAGAGCGAGAAGGGCTGGGCCAGCAGGGATTCGCCGTAGATACCGTTGAGCAAACCTATGCTGGTAATGCCGATTTGGACGGCAGAGAGAAAATGGGTCGGGTCTTCGCCCAGTTTGAGGGCAATGGCGGCGGAGCGGTTGCCTTCAGAGGCAAGCTTGCCGAGGCGAGCCTTGCGTGCGGTGACGATGGCGATTTCTGACATGGCGAAGACGCCATTAAGCAAAATCAATCCCAGCAGGATCAATATTTCCATACAGCAACAGCACTCCTTGAGTGGATAAGATCGCTGGCAGTGTAATGAATTTGGCGGCGATGCGCTTGTGAAAGCGGGTGATCCGGCTCGCTAATTTGATGACAGCGCTTTGCGATGGCTGAAAAAGATGGCCGGAAAAGAGAGGGACGACCCCGCCAAACGGCGTAATGGGCGAGGCAGCATTGCAGGAGTGAAAAGGGCGGGAAGTCCCGCCCTTGCTTATCACTTGTCAGACAACCCTTATCAGAACTGCTGGAACCAGCGCTGGATCTGGGCCGGATCCTTGCTCTGGGTCAGGGAGAGCATCAGCAGCACCCGCGCCTTCTGCGGGTTGAGGGTCTCGGCGGCGACGAAGCCGTACTTGGCATCATCGATCTCGGCATCCAGAGTGGTGGAGCCGGTCGGTACGCGGGCGGAGCGCACTACCCGGATGCCGTCCTTGCTCGCCTTAGCCAGGGTGTCGAACAGGGTGTGGTAGAGGTTGCCGTTGCCCACCCCGGCGCTGACGATGCCGTCGAACTTGGCATCCACCATCGCCTTGGCCGGCAGATCGGTGGCGTTGGCGTAGCTGTAGACGATGCCGACCTGTGGCAGCTTGTCGAGCTTGCTCACATCAAACGGGGTCTTGCTGGTGTGCAGGCGAGCCGGACTGCGCTGATAGTCGATCTTGCCGTTGTGGATGTAGCCGAGCGGGCCAAAGTTGGGGGAGGCGAAGGTTTGCACCCCGGTGGTGTTGGTCTTGGTGACGTCGCGGGCATCCAGCACTGTGTCGTTCATCGCCACCATCACGCCACGGCCCTTGGAGGCGGGGTCGGAGGCGGTCACCACGGCGTTGTAGAGGTTGAGCGGGCCATCGGCACTCATGGCGGTGGAGGGACGCATGGCGCCAACCAATACCACCGGCTTGTCGCTCTTGACGGTCAGATTGAGGAAGTAGGCGGTCTCTTCCATGGTGTCGGTGCCGTGGGTGATGACGATGCCATCCACGTCATCCTTGGCCAGCAGCTCGTTGACCCGCTTGGCCAGCTTGAGCCACACCTCGTCGTTCATGTCCTGGGAGCCGATCTTCACCACCTGCTCTCCCTGCACATCGGCCACGTTTTTCATCTCGGGCACCGCGGCGATCAGGGTTTCGATGGCCACCTTGCCAGCCTCGTAGTTGGACTGGGTAGCCGACTGGCCTGCCCCGGCAATGGTGCCGCCGGTTGCCAGAATATGGACGTTGGGCAGGGCCATCGCCATGGGGGAGAGGGTCAGGCCGACGACGGCGGCGAGCAGGGTCTTGCGGATCGGTAGGGTCATGCTGCAAATCCTTATGGTTGGAATAATCGCAGCAAGTTTGCCCGTTTAATAACCTGGGTCTGTGATAAAACTCACCAAAAGACAGGTGAGTACAGATTTTTAACCTGTTTTATACCTCTATGGAGATAATTTAACTCGCAGAGAAACCCTTGGCTTCGATCAGGGCGATCAGCTCGGCCTTGCTCAGCTCGCTCTCGATGACGGCCTTGCTGTTGGCGAAATCGACGGTCGCGGTAGTGACTGCAGGCTGGGCCAGCAGGGCTTTTTGCAGACTGGCGGCGCAGCCACCACAGGACATGCCGGACACTGTGAGTTCGATGGTCATGGAATATCTCCTCTGTTGATGGGCGCCAGCCTAAAGCTGCCGCCTCCGGCAAGGTCAAGCCGTTAGTACATCAACCCTAGGTAGTTCATCAGAGTTGCCCCGAGGCTGGTAGTGACCAGCGAACCGAGGGTGGTGGTGGCGATGATGTTTGCGGCCAGCACGCTGTCGCCCCCCATGGCACGGGTCATCACATAGCTGGCGGCGGCAGTCGGGGTAGCGCTGATGAGGAACAGAATACCCAGCTCCAGATGGCTGAAGCCGAGCAGAGCCGCCCCCAGGGTAAAAGCTGCTGGAATGAGACAGAGCCGCATGATGCTGGCCCACCCGGCAATGGCTGCACCACCACGCAGAGCATCCAGGCTGAGGGAGGCGCCGGTGCAGAGCAGCGCCAGCGGCAACGTCATGTTGGCGAAGTAGCTGCCGGTGGTGAGCAGCAGTTGCGGCATCTTGATACCGAGCAGGGTAAACGGCAGCGCCGCCACAATGGCGATGATCAGGGGGTTTTTGATGATGCCGAGCAGGATGGGGCGAATGCCTGTGGCGCCGCCGAGACTGCGGGTGAGGGTGATCACCGCGAGAATGTTGTAGAGCACGGTCACCGCACCGACATAGAAGGCTGCCGCCCCCAACCCTTCGTGGCCGTAGGCGTTCTGCACATAGGCGAGCCCGATAATGGCGCTGTTGCCGCGAAAGCTCCCCTGCACGAAGATGCCGCGCAGCCGCTGCTCCCCGATAAAACGTCCGGCCAGCAGTTCCAGCACCAGATAGCTGATAACGGTAGCGAGCAGGCCATAGCCGATAAACCAGAGGCTCGGCATGGTGGCGAAGTTGGTACCCAGAATACTGAGAAAGAGCAGAGCGGGCAGGGTGACCTGAAACACCAGTCGCGAGGCGGATTCGGTAAAGGGATCCGGCAGCAGCCCCAACCGCTTGAGCAAGATGCCGAGCAGCAGCACCACGCAGATGGGGCCTGTGATGGAGAGGGAGAAGAGCAGACTGGCCAGCAGATCCATGATGGGCATCCTGTGCTGTGCCCACACACCCTGACGGCGGGGCAAAAAGGGCATTCTAACGCCATGGGCTTGTATTCACAGGGGTTAATCACAACAATGTGGGCAATTCCACCGCCTAGCCTCCTGTGAGCCAATTCATGGACAAGAAACTGACCATCCTCGATATCGCCAGACTGAGTGGCGTCGGCAAGTCGACCGTCTCCCGGGTGCTTAATCAGGATCCCAAGGTGAAGCAGGAGACCCGCGAGCGGGTGGAGCAGATCATCGCCGAACACGGCTTCGTGCCGAGCAAATCGGCGCGGGCCATGCGCAGCCAGAGCCAGCAGGTGGTGGGGATCATCGTCTCGCGGCTCGACTCCAGCTCGGAGAATCAGGCGGTGCGCGGCATGCTGGAGACCCTCTACCTGCGTGGCTACGATGCCGTGCTGATGGAGAGCAAGTTCTCCCCCGCCAAGGTACAGGAGCATCTGGCGGTGCTGGAGCGGCGCGGGGTGGATGGCATTATCCTGTTCGCCTTCAATGACTTGGACTATGCCGCCATGGCGCCGCTGCAAGAGAAGCTGGTGCTGGTCGCCCGTGAATACCCCGGTTTCTCCTCGGTCTGCTTCGACGACGCCGGTGCGGTGCGCACCATGCTGGCGCAGCTGGCAAGCCGTGGCGCCCGCGACATCGCCTATCTGGGGGTGGATACCTCGGATCTCACCACAGGCCAGCGCCGCCTAGATGCTTATCTCGCTTACTGCGCAGAGCAGGGGTTGCGCCCGCGCAGTGCCCTCGGTGATCTCAGCCTGCAGAGCGGCTACCGGCTGGCGGCCGAGCTGCTGACGCCCTCCACCCAGGCGCTGGTCTGCGCCAGCGATACCCTCGCCATCGGTGCGGCAAAATATCTGCAAGAACAAGGGCGTAGCGATGTGCTTGTGACCGGACTTGGCAACAATCCCATGCTCAGCTTCCTCTTCCCAAACGCCCTCAGTCTCGATCTTGGTTACAAAGGGGCGGGGGAGCAGGCGGCGCGTCAGCTGCTCGACCAGATTGAGCAGGATCAGCCTCCGCTGGTGACAATCGCCCCCTGTCGAACCCTGTGAGCCCCATCACTCCGGACTGAACAAAAAGTACGCTTTTTGTGATGCTGGCCATGAATTGGGAACGTTCCCATTTCGATCTGGCCAGATTGTCGGCATGCTAAATGGGAACGATACCAAAAACGCTCCGGCCGACAGACTGGCTCAAAAGGGCGATACAGACCACTATTCAATGGCGTCACAGAGGGAAGACCCATGTCCAAGATCAACGCACAGCAGCTTGCCACCCTGATCGACAAGATCGGCGGCAAGGAGAACATCGCCACCGTCAGCCACTGCCTGACCCGGTTGCGCTTCGTCCTGAACGATCCGGCCAAGGCCGACAGCAAGGCCATCGAAACCATCCCGGCGGTGAAGGGAAGCTTCACCCAGGGCGGTCAGTTCCAGGTGGTGATCGGCAACGAGGTAGAGCAGTGGTACAAGGCGCTGACCGAGCAGCTCGGCGTTAGCGGTGGCAGCAAGGAGACCGCCAAGCAGGCGGCGCGCCAGAACATGAACCCGCTGGAGCGGGGCATCTCCCATCTGGCGGAGATCTTCGTACCGTTGCTGCCCGCCATCATCACCGGCGGTCTGATCCTGGGCTTTCGCAACGTCATCGGCGACATCAAGATGTTCGACGATGGTACTCACACCCTCACCGAGATCAGCCAGTTCTGGGCTCAGGTACACGCCTTCCTCTGGCTGCTGGGCGAGGCGATTTTCCACTTCCTGCCGGTCGGTGTTTGCTGGTCTGCAGTGAAGAAGATGGGTGGCTCCGAGATCCTGGGTATCGTGCTCGGTATCACGCTGGTGTCGCCGCAGTTGATGAACGCCTACGGCATCGGCCAGCAGACTCCCGAGGTGTGGGACTTCGGCCTGTTCGTGATCCAGAAGGTGGGTTATCAGGCCCAGGTCATTCCGGCGCTGCTGGCGGGTGTCTTCCTGGCCTGGGTTGAGACCAACCTCAAGCGGATCATTCCGGCTTACCTCTATCTGGTGATTGTGCCGTTTGTCTCGCTGCTGCTGGCAGTGATCGTGGCCCACGCCTTTATCGGCCCGTTCGGTCGCTGGATTGGTGATGGCGTCGGTTTCGCGGCCAAGGCTGCGATGACCGGCTCCTTCGCTCCCATCGGTGCTGCCCTGTTCGGTTTCCTCTATGCACCGCTGGTCATTACCGGTATCCACCACACCACCAACGCAGTGGATCTGCAGCTGATGCAGAGCATGGGGGGCACCCCGATTTGGCCGCTGATCGCCCTCTCCAACATCGCTCAGGCTTCTGCAGTCGTCGGCATCATTCTGATTAGCCGCAAGGAGAACGAACGGGAGATCTCGGTGCCTGCCGCCATCTCCGCCTACCTCGGGGTGACCGAACCGGCCATGTACGGTATCAACCTCAAGTACAAGTTCCCCATGCTGTGCGCCATGGTGGGCTCCAGCCTTGCGGCCCTTATCTGCGGTTTCGCCGGGGTAATGGCCAACGGCATCGGGGTAGGCGGCCTGCCCGGCATCCTCTCCATCCAGCCGCAATACTGGGCGGTGTTTGCCATCGCCATGCTGGTCGCCATCGTGGTGCCGGTGGTGCTGACCCTGCTGGTCTACAAGCGCCAGCAAGCCGCAGGCAAGTTGGCCCAAGCCAGCGCCTGACACTGATTATCAGGGCGACCCGTGGGTCGCCCTCTCCATTTTCTATTCGAGACAAGAGAAAGACCCATGAGCCAAACACCCTGGTGGCAGAGTGCCGTGATTTACCAGATTTACCCCAAGAGCTTTCAGGATTCCGCTGCCCGTGGCACCGGTGATCTCAAGGGGATCATGGCCCGCCTCGACTATCTCAAGACCCTGGGCGTCGATGCCCTCTGGCTGACCCCGGTTTACGTCTCCCCACAGGTGGACAACGGCTACGACATCGCCGACTACCTTGCCATCGATCCCGCCTACGGCACCATGGCAGATTTCGAGGCGCTGCTGGCCGCCGCCCACGCGCGCGACATCCGCATCGTGATGGATATAGTGGTCAACCACACTTCCACCGAGCACGCCTGGTTCAAGTCTGCGCTGGGGGACAAGAACAGCCCCTACCGCGACTACTACATCTGGCGCGATCCGGTGGATGGCGGCGTGCCCAACAACTGGCAATCCAAGTTTGGTGGCAGCGCCTGGGAGCTCGATGAGATTACCGGTCAGTACTACCTGCACCTGTTTGCCCGCGAGCAGGCGGATCTCAACTGGGAAAATCCCACAGTGCGCGCCGAGGTGAAAAAGATCATCCACTTCTGGGCCAAGAAGGGGGTGGACGGGTTCCGCCTCGATGTCATCAACCTCATCTCCAAGGATCAGGCGTTCCCGGACGACGAGATTGGCGATGGCCGCCGCTTCTACACCGACGGGCCGCGCATCCACGAATTCTTGCAGGATGTGAGCCGCGACGTCTTTGCCCCGGTGGGCGCCATGACGGTGGGGGAGATGTCCTCCACTTCGCTGGAACACTGCCAGCGCTACGGCGCGCTGGACGGCTCAGAGCTCTCCATGGTGTTCAACTTCCACCATTTGAAGGTGGATTACCCCAACGGCGACAAGTGGACGAAAGCACCGTTCGATTTCCTCGAACTCAAGCGCATCTTCAACCACTGGCAGAGCGGTATGCAAGGCAAGGGATGGTCGGCGCTGTTCTGGTGCAATCACGACCAACCGCGCATCGTCTCCCGTTTCGGCGATGAGGGCGAGCATAGAGTTGTAGCCGCCAAGATGCTGGCCAGCACGCTGCACGGTTTGCAGGGCACCCCCTACATCTATCAGGGGGAGGAGATCGGCATGACCAACCCCGGCTATCAGCGCATCGATGACTATCAGGATGTGGAAAGTCGCAACATCTTCGCCATCAAGCAGGCGGAGGGGATGAGCGAGGCCGAGATCCTCGCCATTCTCGGTGCCAAGTCCCGGGATAACTCCCGTACTCCGATGCAGTGGAGCGCCGCCCCGAACGCCGGTTTCACCAGCGGGACGCCCTGGCTCAAGCCAGCCGCCAACTATCCCGAGATCAATGCCGAGGCGGCGCTGGCCGACCAGCACTCGGTGTTCTGGCACTATCGGGATCTCATCGCCCTTCGCAAGGCGCACCCCATCTTCACTCAGGGGGATTATCAGGAGCTGCTGACCGGGCACCCGCAGATCTGGGCCTATGCCCGCCGCGCCAACGGTCAGACCCTGCTGGTGGTGAGCAACTTCTACGGCGAGCCGGTGGAGTTTGCCTTGCCTGCCGAGCTGCAAAGCGGGCAAGGTCGGCTGCTGCTCGGCAACTACCCGGATAGCCCGGCCCGACCGCAATCGGGTATGCTGCGCCCTTATGAATCCCTGATCTGGCTGATGGAGTAGGTAATGGAGAAGGTGGTGCGCGGTGCCGAGTGGCAGAAGATGGTGGCGGGGGAGCCTTATGATGCGGGCGACCCTGAGCTGAAAGCGGAGCGCGAGCGCTGCCGCCGGCTCTACCACACCTTCAACACCCGCTGGCAGGAGAAACCGGCGCGGGATGCCCTGCTCCATGAACTGCTCGGTAGCCGCGGCCAGGAGTGCGCCATCAATCCGCCGTTTTTCTGCGACTATGGCGCCAACATCTTCGTCGGCGAGAACTTCTACGCCAACGTGGGCTGCACCATCCTCGACGTCTGCGAGGTGCACATCGGCGACAACGTGCTGCTGGCGCCCGGGGTGCAGATCTACACCGCCGCTCACCCGGTGGCGGTGGCGCCACGTATCAAGGGTGTCGAGTTCGGCAAGCCGGTGCGGATCGGTCACAACGTCTGGATGGGCGGCAGCACGGTTATCTGCCCCGGTGTGACTATCGGTGACAACAGCGTCATCGGTGCCGGTTCGGTGGTGACCAAAGATGTGCCCGCCAACGTGGTGGCGGCTGGTAACCCTTGCAAGGTGCTTCGGCCGATGACGGCACAGGAGCTTGAAGGCGTCATCCAGCGGTGAACAGGGACCATGAATGCTATTGCTATCTGATTGATAGAAAAGCGAATTTCAGATTGTTTTGCATTCAGTGCTTATGTTCGGGGCCGCTTGGTCGATACTGTTGAGTGCAGGAGGAACCCTATGGATATATCAAGTTCTGCAAATGCGTCGTTTGGTTCTGCTCTGATGACGGCCAGTCTGGCCAAGAAACAGCAGACCCAAGAGGGCGAAGCTGCGCTGAAGCTGCTGCAAAACGCAGCGCAATCAGCGCCGGTTACACCGACATCGGCCAGCGCTTCTTTGGGAAGCAAGATCGATATTCGCGTCTGACCCTAATGAAAAAGCCCCCATCTCGCGATGGGGGCTTTTTTATCTCTGCGATTTGCGGGATCAGACCGGGAAAGGAGCCGGCGCCTCGAAGGTCATCCGCTCGCCACTACGGGGGTGGCTGATGGTCAGCATGGCCGCATGCAGGTAGAGATGGGGTGCCGCCGCCAGCGCATCCGGATGGGCGTAGAGGTTGTCACCCAGGATCGGATGCCCCAGCTCCAGCATATGGATGCGCAACTGGTGCGAGCGACCTGTGATGGGAGTCAGCTTGATCAGGCTGTTGCCGTTCTCCACTTTCAGTTTCTGCCACAGGGTCAGAGCGTGACGCCCCTCCTCGTGATCCACCTTCTGCTTCGGGCGGTTGGGCCAGTCGACGCAGAGCGGCAGGTCAACCTGTCCCGACTCTGCTTCCGGCTCGCCCCACACCCAGGCGAGGTAGTGCTTCTCGGTCTCCCGCTCGCGAAATTGCCGGCTCAGCTCCCGATGAGAGTTGGGATTGAGGGGAATGACAATGACGCCAGTGGTGGACATGTCGAGGCGATGAGCCGCCGCCGCCTTGGGGTGCTGCTGCTTCACCCGATGCAGGACGCTGTCTTCATTCTCGGGGCCGCGCCCGGGGACGCTCAGCAGGCCAGTGGGCTTGTTGACCACCATGATGTCCTTGTCCTTGAACAGGATATCGAGCCAGGGTTCCAGAGGCGGTGAGTATTCAAACATAAATGTCTCGCATCAGAAGGTGGGGGCAAGCCCCATCAGTTATAGATAACCACAATCATAAAGGGCATGAGATCCCGCGTGAGCCGGTCATGCCACTTCACTCGCTTGTCAGTTATGGGTGACCACGATAAAGCGGATGGCATCCAGCTTGAGTTGGGTCTGATCGATCAGGTGGTGCAATTCTGCCTGCAGATTGCGCAGATAATCCAGTTCGCTGTCTCGCACGTTCGGGTTGACCGCCTTGAGCGCTTCCAGACGATCCAGATCCTGCTGCAGGGTCTGCGCCATCTGGGCACGGGCCTTGTCGACAATCCCGGCTTTCAGCTCTTCGGCAATTGCCTGGCCCTGGCCAATCAGACCGTGGATCACCGGCTGGGATGCAGTCACGAGCTTGCTGCCGAGGTGGCGATTGACCGGCGTCAGCTGGCGGTTGAAGGCATCGAACGCCACTTTCTCACCCAGATTCTGGCCGTTCTTGTCCATCAGCAGACGGATCGGCGTCGGCGGCATGAAGCGGTAGAGCTGGGGATGGGCCGCAGACTCGGCAACGAAGATCAGCTCAAGCAGGATGGAGCCGATGGGCAGTGCCTTGTTCTTGAGCAGTGCGACCGAGGTGGCACCGATCTCGGAGCCCAGGATCAGGTCGATACCGCCGCGCATCATGGGGTGATCCCAGGAGAGCAGCGCCATGTCATCCCGCGACAGGGCAGTGTTGCGATCGAAGGTGATGGTCATGCCGTCTTGCGGCAGGCCCGGGAAGCTGGAGACCAGCATGTGATCCCCGGGGGTCAGCACCAGCGCGTTCTCGCCACGGTCATCCTGATTGACGCCGATCTCGTCGAACATCTTGAGAGCGAAGGAGATCATGCCGGTGTCGTCATCTTCAGCGGCCAGCTTGTCGACCAGCTGCTGGGCGGCGGCGCCACCGCTGGAGTGGATCTCCAGCAGGCGATCGCGGCCCTGCTCCAGTCGAGCCTTGAGCGGCTCGTGCAGTTCGCGGGTCTTGACCAGCAGGGCGTCGAGGGCTGCCTGATCGCCGGTGTTGGCAGCCAGCAGCTCGAACAGCTCTTCACGTACCGCTTCGAATACCGGGCGGGCCGTCGGGCAGGTCTGCTCGAACGCGTCCAGACCATCGTGATACCAGAGCTGCAGGGCGCGCTGGGCAGTCCCTTCCAGATAGGGAACATGGATCTCGACGGTGTTCTGCTGACCGATACGATCCAGTCGGCCGATCCGCTGTTCCAGCAGATCCGGGTTGAGGGGCAGATCGAACAGCACCAGATGGCTGGCAAACTGGAAGTTGCGGCCTTCTGAGCCGATCTCGGAGCAGAGCAGCACCTGGGCGCCACCCTCTTGCTGGGCGAAATAGGCGGAGGCCTTGTCCCGCTCGAGGATCGACATCCCTTCGTGGAACACGGCACCACGGATCCCTTCACGAGTGCGCAGCGCCTCTTCCAGCGCGATGGCGGTTGCTGCTTCGGAGCAGATCACCAGCACCTTCTGCTGACGGGCAGAGAGCAGCAGCTCCAGCAACCATTCAACGCGTGGGTCGAACTGGGTCCAGGTGGCGTTGTCGCCTTCGAACTGCTGGAAGATCTTCTCGGGATAGAGGTAGCGCAGGGCGCGGGTCTGCAGATCGCCACCGTTGCCACCCATCATGCCCATCACCTTGATGGCAGTCTTGTACTGCTCCGGCAGCGGCATGGGGTAGACGTTGAGGTGACGCTCGGGGAAGCCCTGAATATTGGCGCGGCTGTTACGGAACAGCACCCGGCCGGTGCCATGCTGATCCAGCAGCTTGGCGACCGCCTGCTGACGGGCGGCGGCATCGCTCAAGTCCAGCCCTTCCAGCTGGCTGGCGAGGATCTGTTTGGCTTCATCGCTCAGGGTCTCGCCATCCAGCAGCTCTTGCGCGGCGCTCGCGACCTGACCATAGGCCTGCTCCTCGGCGAGGAAGGCCTCGTAGTCGTAGAAACGCTCGGGATCGAGCAGGCGCAGACGGGCAAAGTGGCTCTGGTGGCCCAGCTGATCCGGGGTGGCGGTCAGCAGCAGCACGCCCGGCACCTGTTCGGCCAGCGCTTCCACCATCTCATAGGCGCGGCTCGGCGCCTCTTCACTCCATTCCAGATGGTGCGCTTCGTCGACAACCAGCAGATCCCACTCGGCTTCCAGCACTTGCTCGAAGCGACGGCGCTTCT
>NZ_JBQBEV010000001.1:3977500-4292500 GCF_051919365.1 Aeromonas sp. 82P | reverse complement strand
GATTACAAGTCATCGTACCCCAAACCGACACAGGTGGTCGGGTAGAGAATACCAAGGCGCTTGAGAGAACTCGGGTGAAGGAACTAGGCAAAATAGAACCGTAACTTCGGGAGAAGGTTCGCTCCTGACAGTGAAGTCCCTTGCGGATGGAGCAGTTGGGAGTCGCAGTGACCAGATGGCTGGGACTGTTTATCAAAAACACAGCACTCTGCAAACACGAAAGTGGACGTATAGGGTGTGACACCTGCCCGGTGCCGGAAGGTTAATTGATGGGGTTAGCGCAAGCGAAGCTCTTGATCGAAGCCCCGGTAAACGGCGGCCGTAACTATAACGGTCCTAAGGTAGCGAAATTCCTTGTCGGGTAAGTTCCGACCTGCACGAATGGTGTAACCATGGCCATGCTGTCTCCACCCGAGACTCAGTGAAATCGAATTCGCCGTGAAGATGCGGTGTACCCGCGGCTAGACGGAAAGACCCCGTGAACCTTTACTACAGCTTGGCACTGAACATTGAACCTACATGTGTAGGATAGGTGGGAGGCTTTGAAGGCGTGACGCCAGTTGCGCTGGAGCCGTCCTTGAAATACCACCCTTGTATGTTTGATGTTCTAACGCAGGCCCATGAATCTGGGCCGCGGACAGTGCCTGGTGGGTAGTTTGACTGGGGCGGTCTCCTCCCAAAGAGTAACGGAGGAGCACGAAGGTTGGCTAATCCTGGTCGGACATCAGGAGGTTAGTGCAATGGCATAAGCCAGCTTAACTGCGAGACGGACAGGTCGAGCAGGTACGAAAGTAGGTCATAGTGATCCGGTGGTTCTGAATGGAAGGGCCATCGCTCAACGGATAAAAGGTACTCCGGGGATAACAGGCTGATACCGCCCAAGAGTTCATATCGACGGCGGTGTTTGGCACCTCGATGTCGGCTCATCACATCCTGGGGCTGAAGTCGGTCCCAAGGGTATGGCTGTTCGCCATTTAAAGTGGTACGCGAGCTGGGTTCAGAACGTCGTGAGACAGTTCGGTCCCTATCTGCCGTGGGCGTTGGATGATTGAAGGGAGTTGCTCCTAGTACGAGAGGACCGGAGTGAACGAACCTCTGGTGTTCGGGTTGTCACGCCAGTGGCACTGCCCGGTAGCTAAGTTCGGAATCGATAACCGCTGAAAGCATCTAAGCGGGAAGCGAGCCCTGAGATGAGTCATCCCTGACCCCTTGAGGGTCCTAAAGGGCCGTTGGAGACCACAACGTTGATAGGCGGGGTGTGTAAGTGCAGCGATGCATTGAGCTAACCCGTACTAATTACCCGTGAGGCTTAACCATACAACACCCAAGAAGTGTTCTAAGGCTTGTAGCAAACCTAAGCGAACTACCAATTCAGTGATAGTGACAAGGCAAACTAGCCAAGTTGTTATTCACGTCAGCTTTCTAGATTAAGAATTTGCCTGGCGGCCATAGCGCCGTGGAACCACCTGATCCCATGCCGAACTCAGAAGTGAAACGCGGTAGCGCCGATGGTAGTGTGGCATTCGCCATGCGAGAGTAGGACACTGCCAGGCACCCAATTAAACAGCGATGTGAAGAATCACGTCACTGGCTGCGAGGATGACACCTCATAAGAAGCGGCAAACAATTTAGCGCAAGCTAACCGAATGCGGAGCGGTAGTTCAGTCGGTTAGAATACCGGCCTGTCACGCCGGGGGTCGCGGGTTCGAGTCCCGTCCGCTCCGCCACTAATTTGAAGGCCTTCCCAGATGGGAAGGCCTTTTTGCTATGGACGACTTTGTCCATAAGTCCCACAGATTTGTACGCAAGAATCAACACAAAGCCCGGCTTCACGACCGGGCTTTGTGTTTTTAGCGTGTTAAACAGCCAGTGTTAGCATTTATCTAGAGGAAGAGAACTAAAACCCTGTCATCTCCTCCATTTTGTATCCATATCAAGCCCTTATCTGATGGATTACTGGCCATTTTACCTGGTTTACTTTTGGCCAAACTCTGTTCATGGTGCGCGATTAGGGTTGTATCTCGCTTATAACTCGGTAGAGTAAGGGCATCTTGAGTTTGCCTGTCCCGTGCCGAGTTTGCCGGGTTCCAGGTGTAACTTGGCCAGTTTTTATCAACCTTAAGTCAGTGGTATCGATATGGAACAAGTAAACAAGTCCACCTTCAGCGATGTACTGGAATATGTGCGTATGTCCCGTCGCCAGAACAAACTCAAGCGTGAAATTGCGGATAACGAGAAGAAGATCCGTGACAACCAGAAGCGCGTGCTGCTGCTCGACAACCTGAGCGATTACATCAAGCCGGGCATGAGCATTGATGATGTGCAGGCGATCATCGCCAACATGCGTGCCGACTATGAAGAGCGCGTGGATGACCACATCATCAAGAACGCCGAGCTCTCCAAAGAGCGTAAAGAGCTGAGCACCAAACTGAAGGGCATGAGCTCTCACAAATAAGCGTTGCGCTTTCGCTTAAGAGACACCGGCCACTGGCCGGTGTTTTGTTATCAGCTCGGATCTCTGCCACTCCTGCAACAATCGGCTCCCCTTTTTAGAATTGCCCTGTTACCATCACCACAAAGCGGTCAATAGTTTCAAGCCATTGACTTGAAAAGACTAAGCTTGAGTGAAACACAATAAATTGCGCAACCATGGTGGGGCTGATATGGGCGCATCAGAACAGACGGATTTGACACAAGTGGCATCTCAAGATTCATCTGTCCAGACCTCGGACGGGAACCCAAAGCGCAAGCGCCGTCCCTGGTGGCGTTGGCTGCTCTGTTTTCTCTTTTTATTGTGCCTGGGGGCGGTGATCGCTCTGGTTGGCTATGAGATGAAAACCTCGAAGCTGCAATCTCAGGAGATCTCCCGCTATGCTGCCAAGCTCACCTATCAGGTCGAGCCTGGTCAGAGCAAGCAGATCGCTTTCCCTGAGGATGGCCCGTTCGACAAGCGGCTCGGCTATGTGCAACTGCCGATGATGCAGGAGCGTTTGCTTCAGCGGGGCTATGAAGTCAGCAAGCAGGTGCATTTCTCCGACGCGCTCTATGACTACGCCAGTCGTGGCTTCTTCGTGCCCTATACCGAGAAGGTGCAGGCTGGCCTGACGTTGCACGATTGCCGCGCCGAGCCCTTCTATCAATTCAAGTATCCGACCCATCACTATCCGGATTTTGACTCCATTCCACCGCTCGTCATCCAGTCGCTGCTGTTTATCGAGAACCGCGACTTGCTGAGCAACGAAGAGCCGTTGGCCAACCCGGCGGTCGACTGGCCCCGTTTTGCCAAGGCCGCGCTCTCTCAAGTGGGCAAGGCGCTCGATATGCAGGATCAATCTGCCGGTGGCAGTACCCTGGCTACCCAGGTGGAGAAGTATCGCCACTCGCCGGATGGCCTGACCCTGTCGCCGACCGAGAAGATCCGTCAGATGGCCTCTGCCAGCGTGCGGGCCTATCGTCTCGGGCCGGAAACCCTCGAAGCGCGCAAACTGGTCGCCTGGGCCTATCTCAACTCGGTGCCGCTCTCGGCTGCGCCAGGATATGGTGAAGTGCATGGTCTGGGAGATGGTCTCTGGGTCTGGTTTGGTGCCAATGTCGATGACGTAAACCGTCTGCTGGATCCCGCTCGTAACCAGAACGCGCCGCTGGCCGAACAGGGGCTTGCCCTGCGTCAGGTGGTCTCGCTGATGATTGCGCACCGCCGTCCCTCTTACTATCTGGCTCAAGGGCGAGAGGCATTGGCTACCCTGACCGACAGCTACCTGCGCCTGTTTGTGCAGGAGGGGATGATCACGCCACCTTTGATGGAGGCGGCGCTCAAGGCCAAGATTACGTTCCGTGACTTCCTGCAGTCTCCGGCTATCACCAGGGTGAACAATAACAAGGGGTTGCAGGTTGCCCGTACTCGCCTGAGCCGCCATCTCGGGGTGCAGCTCTATGACCTCGACCGGATGGATCTGACCGCCGATACCAGCCTCAACATGCCGCTGCAGAACGAAATCTCCCGTTATCTGCAACAGCTGGCCGACCCGACGTTTGCCGCTCAGGTAGGGCTGTTTGGTGAGCGCCTGCTCTCGCCGGAGAAGACCGGCGATGTGCGCTACAGCTTCACCCTGTTCGAGAAGTCGCCGGAAGGGTTCAAGGTGCGGGTGCAGACCGACAACACCGATCAGCCGTTCGATATTAACGAAGGCTCCAAGCTGGAGTTGGGCTCAACCGCCAAGTTGCGGGTGCTGACTACCTATCTGGAGATCGTGGCCGAGCTGCACGACAACTATGCCGGGATGCCGGTCGAGAATCTGCGCAAGCTGGCTGCCGTCTCTCAGGACAACCTCAGCCGCTGGGCCATCTCCTATCTGATGACGGCTCAGGACAAGAGCCTGCCTGTGATGCTGGAAGCGGCGCTGGATCGCAAATACTCCGCCAGCCCCAACGAAGGGTTTTTTACCGGTGGCGGCATGCACACCTTCAACAACTTCCGCCGCGAGGATAACAATCGTATTCCGACGTTGCGTGACTCTCTGCGTGAGTCGATTAACTTGCCCTTTGTGCGGCTGATGCGCGATATCGTGCGCTACAGCCTCTACAAGGAGGGCAACCGTGCCCAGTTGCTGAAGGATGACAAGGATCCCCGTCGTCAGGAGTATCTGGCCAAATTTGCCGACAAAGAGGGCCAGACCTATCTGCTGCGCTTCTGGCGCAAATATCGCGGCAAGACTCCCGAGGAGCAGCTCGATACCTTCCTCGACGGTCTCAAGCCGAGTGCGGTACGTCTGGCGGCGGTTCACCGCTACCTGATGCCGGAAGCCAGCGAAGCCGCATTTGCTGCCTTCCTGGCGGAGCGGCTGCCGCGCGAGAAGCTGAGTGCGAAACGGATCAATCAGCTCTATGTGAGCTATGGCCCGGGCAAGTATTCACTGCCGGATCAGGGCTACATCGCCCGGGTTCATCCGCTGGAGCTGTGGTTGCTGGCTTATCTCAAGGAGTTCGACAAGGCGACCTTTGCCGACGCGGTGGCGGCCAGTCGTGACGAGCGGCAAGAGGTCTACAGCTGGCTGTTCAAGACCCGTCATCGCAGTGCCCGTGACAGCCGGATCCGCACCATGCTGGAGGTGGAAGCGTTCCTCGATATCCATCAGCGCTGGGCCAAGCTGGGTTATCCGTTTGATCATCTGGTGCCTTCGCTGGCGACTGCCTTGGGCAGCTCCGGTGACCGTCCGGCTGCACTGGCCGAGCTGATGGGGATTATCCAGAATGGCGGTGTCCGCTCGCCAACCCTGCGTATCGAGCACCTCTCGTTCGCCAAGGGGACGCCCTTCGAGACCGAGTTTGAGCCGCAGCACACCGAGGGAACCCGGGTGATGCCGGCAGAGGTAGCGGCAGCCCTGCGCAGTGCGCTCTCCAAAGTCGTTGAAGGGGGTACGGCAAGACGTATCGCCGGTGCTTTTACCCTGCCGGATGGCACTGTGCTGCAGATGGGTGGCAAGACCGGGACCGGGGATAACCGGATTGAAACCGTGGGCCGTTATGGCAACGTGACCAGCTCGCTGGCGCGCAACCGCACCGCGACCTTCGTCTTCTATCTGGGTGAGGATCACTTCGGTACCCTGACCGCCTATGTACCGGGTAGCCAGTCTGACAAGTTCCGCTTCACCTCGGCGCTGCCGGTGCAGGTGCTCAAGGGGATGGCTCCCCTGCTGACGCCTTACCTGCAACCGGGTTCCCATACCCAGTGTCTGGCGAACCAGTGATGCGTACGAATTACCGCTCATCACGCAGATAACTAACCAGAAAAAACGGGGAGGCTGACAGCCTCCCCGTTTTTATTTCCTCATCGGGCGCAGCGACGCTCGATTGCGATCAGGCGTTCAGTACGAACTGCTCGATCACCTGAGCCACACCATCTTCATCGTTGCGGGCAGTGGTGTGCTGGGCGAGCGCCTTGATCTCGTCGGTGGCATTGCCCATCGCCACACCGAGGCCTGCGTATTCGATCATGTGGCGATCGTTGCCCGCATCCCCGACGCAGATCACCTGATCGGCGGTCAAGCCAAGGTGCTCGGCCAGTGCGGCCACGCCTGTTCCCTTGTTGCTCTGCTTGTTCATGAACTCGAGGAAGAAGGGGGCGCTCTGTACCACGGTATAGCGCTCATAGAGCTCTGCAGGCAGTCGCTCGATGGCGCGGGAGAGCTGGGGCGGCTCGTCGATCATCATCACCTTCATGATCTGCTCGTCGGCAGGCAGGGTAGCGAAGTCGATCAGATTGATCGGCATGCCGATCAGGCGAGATTCGTGCTCGGTGTAGGTGCTGACACGGGGACTGATCAGGCCACGGGTGACCGAGAAACCGTGAACGTTCACCTCCAGCTCGTCAGCCAGTTTGGCGACGGCGCTGGCGTCACTGCCGGTCAGCAGCTGGCTGCGGATGATGCGCTGATCGGCCACCTGTTGCACCAGAGCGCCGTTGTAGCAGATGACGTAGTCATGCTCTGTGGTGAGGCCGAGCTCTTCCAGATAGCGGCTCATCCCTTCCAGCGGGCGGCCGGAGGCCAGCACAACGGTGACCCCTTTGGCGCGCGCGGCGCTGATGGCGGCGTGGGTGCGGGGAGTAATCTGGCCCTGCGGGTTGAGCAGGGTGCCATCCATATCCAATGCGATCAGCTTGTACATCTCTCACTACCTGAGTCTGGGTGGCCCGCCCGGTGGGGCCAAGGAAGTGGCGAGTGTAGCGAAAATCGGCGGCGGGATCACGACCGGTTCAGCGATGGGGCCGTGCCGGTTGAGCTATTTGTGTCCCTCGTAAGGGGTCATCTCCAGGGTTTCATCATGGATGGTCAGACGGGTAGGGCCTCGGGTGATGGTAACCTTGCGTTTGAAGCTGGCCATCTCGACCTCGATGCCGGAGTAGAGGTGTTGGGTGGCAATGACCTCCATCTGAGCCATCAAGTTTCGCAGCTCTTCCTGGTTGGCGGTGAGCTGCTCATCGAGCTGGGCCAGTTCGGCCAGCTGATGGTCCCGGATCGGTTTGAGCTTGCGCAGGGTATCCGGATTGCGCTTGTCGCCGGGCAGTTGCAGCAACTTCATGACCAGCTCCTTGATTTTCTCCAGCTGGGCCTGACACGCCTGCTGG
Source organism: Aeromonas sp. 82P (assembly GCF_051919365.1). Lineage (NCBI taxonomy): Bacteria > Pseudomonadati > Pseudomonadota > Gammaproteobacteria > Aeromonadales > Aeromonadaceae > Aeromonas > Aeromonas sp. 82P. The sequence continues at coordinate 4,285,374 of NZ_JBQBEV010000001.1, read as the reverse complement.
CGCAGCTTGAGCTGGTGTTCCTGCTCCTTGTGGGTGAAGTAGCCGCCAAGGATCTGCAGCCGGGTATGGTTGGCGGCCTCGGCCCCCAGGCTGGGGGCCATGATCAGGCGATTGGCAATGCTGGTGCCCCCCAGCAGAGTGCCTTTGCGCATGTTGCTATCGCCTACCTTGATATCTTGTCCGCTGCGGGAGTAGCAGTGGCTGAGCTGGCTCTGGATCTGGATATCCCCCCCCGCTTCCAGCTGGGCATACTGGGCGTAGCTGGCGTGGATCTCCCCTTGCGCATTGAGCTGGCAAAGGTACTCCCCCTGCTCGTTGCGGCGGCCAATGATGCCGTGGCGTACCGTGATGCTGCCCCCAGCTTCGATCCAGCCCCCTTCGATAAAGCCGCCGATGACGATGTCACCGCTGACCTTGATCTTCATGCCTGGGTTGACGTCGCCGCTGACGATTAAGCCCCCTTCAAAATCAATGTGGCCGTGGCGGGCATCCACCTGTTTGACGCTGAGCACCTCGTCCACCTTCATGCCCGCTTTCTCCTGACAGGGCAGGCCAGCCCGACCGGCAATCAGCAGGTCGGGATCGTCGGGGGAGATAAAGGTGCCATCGCCAGCACTCATCGGGCTGTCTTTGCCATCCTTGGCGGGCAGATCCTGACCGGTCACGGTAAAACCGGGTACCCCGACGGTGGCTGGATGACGGCGCATCAGCGGAGCGCCGGCCTTGACGGTGACGATGGAGCCGAGATCCCGAAGGTCGACCTTGCCATGCCCTAACTCCTGCGGTTTGAGGATCCGTTCGGCCGGGGTCTCCACCAGCCGCTCATAGCGAGTGTCCTGACCATTGACGGCTGGCTGGCCGTTGGCAATCACCAGCTTGAGCTGACTGCCGGGGGCGGCCTCCTTGGCTGACTGGATGGCAGCGGTGAGCAGTTGCTCACTGACTCCCTGTTTGATTTCGCTGATGGTGATCGCCTCTTGCAGCTGTTCCAGCGTCACATACTTGCCCCCCCAGTCGGCAGTGATCTGGGCGATGGCGCTCATGCGATCCTTCTCCACTATTACGGCGAGTCGGGCATCCTGACGCTTGCCGACAGGGATGGGGTTGGCGGGGACGGGGGCGGCAGGGTTGGTGAGCAGGGTATTGAGCAGGCTGATGGCCTGTTTGATCCCCTCGGGCAGCGGCTGATAGCGGCGACAGTTGGAAGCGAGCAGCAGAGCCTGCACATCCTGTTCCGTGACAGGTTTGGTGAGACCGGCGGCAATCCGCAGGCAGACCAGTTCCATATCGCTTGATAGCAGCAACCACTCTTTGCTTAACACCGCATCTCCTTGCTGGATGAGAACGGAGCGATCGGCTCGCTCCTCTACTGTCATTTAATCTCTCAATGATTAATAAAGCGAGTCGCCAACCCTGAGAGTGGGCAGTATTCAGATATTTCCTCTGAATGGTCAATGAATTGAAGTCAAATCGGTGATGGCGGCCAGATAAATGTGGGCGCTGTTTGGAAACGGAGTGAAAAGACGGATCGCAGCGCCAGCAACATAGGGGCGCTGGCAGGGGCGGTGGTTATCAGCTGCGCTGGGCTGTTCTGGCCAGGGTGAGGTAATCGCCGAGTACCGGCTCACCCAGCATATGGCGGCGCAGCATGTCTAGGGCGGCAAAGGCGAGGATCTTGCGGCGACTCTCCGGGTCGGGGTGGCTGACCTTGACCGTCTGACCGACGTGTTTTCCATCGGCGCTGAGTAGCAGTGGTACACCCTCAGTGCCCTCTCGCCCTATGGTCAGTTGCAGGCCCGCATCGGCGGTCGGCAGTTGCGCCAGCTCATCGGCCAGTTGCGTACTGAAGTTGGCCTCCAGCCGGGGATGGCCGTGACAAAGCGCCAGCAGGGCGCCGCCACTCTCTCCCTCCAGCAGAGCCAGCGGTTTGCCTTGCAGCAGCGCCAGGATCTGCTGCGCCGGTTCCGTATCTCCGCTGCCAACCAGCCAGGGGCGGATCGTATCCAGCAGTCGGCGTTCGGCACTCTCCATGTCAGCGGCACTGGCGCTGTGGCCGATCAGTTTCAGCTCGATAAGGGGCATGGAGGAGCGGTAACCCAGCTCAATACCAGCTGGCCAGGGTTCGGCATCCAGCATATCGCTGAGCGCCGACTCCGAGACGCCGAAGGTGTAAAAGCGACGCAGCTCGGTATCGATCTGTGCCCCGGCCAGCTGTTTGAGGCGCGGCAGAATTTGCTCGCGCACCATCTGCTTGAACTCGAACGGCACGCCCGGGGTGAAGAAGAGCTGGCTCTGGCCACTTCGCACCACAAAGCCGCAGGCGGTGCCGACCGGGTTGTCGAGGATCTCGCTCCCCTGCGGCAACCAGGCCTGTTTGGCATTGCTTTGTGCCATGGAGCGGCCACGGCTGGCGTAGCGGGCCGTGATGGTAGCAAGCCAGTCGGGGAAAAGGGTAAGCGGCTGGGCAAAGGCTTCAGCGGCAGCCTGAGCGGTGAGGTCGTCGGCGGTGGGCCCGAGCCCGCCACACACCAGCACCACCTCGGCGCGGCTGGCACTCTCTTGCAGCACCGTTTTCAGGTCAGCGAGGTTGTCACCCACCGTCAGGCGACGGCGCACCTGCCACCCCTGCTCCAGCAGCAGAGCGCTGAGCCAGGCTGCATTGGTATCCACCACCAGACCCGTCACTATTTCGTCTCCGGTACTGATGATCTCGATACGCATGGCAGGCTCCTTGGATTAAACGGGTGGCAACGGTTGGCCTCGGGCCAACACAATCAGGCTTTGTTGTGCTCGAAGTAGTAGCTGATCCGGGTACGCGGATTGAGGTACTCGAACACGGCGGGCGGCAGCCGTTTGGGGTGGATCACCTTGGCGATCGACAGTTCGGCTTGCTGCAGGTCGATGATGGCGGCTTCCTGACGGGGAATGCGCGGATCGTAGACCAGCACCGAGGGGTAGAGCAGGCGGGAAGCGTTGACCGACATCACCAGCCCCACCTGACCGTTGGAGAGTTGCACCACGCTGCCGGGGGGGTAGATCCCCATCAACCGGATCAGCATGCTGAGGTACTCCGGATTGAACTGCGCCTTGCGCTGCTTGTAGAGGCCGCTCAGGGCCGAGTAGGGCACCTTGGCCTGCATGTGGCAGAGGTTATCGTACTCGTTGATCAGCGACACCATCTGGGTCAGCGGATCGAGCTGGCCACCCTTGAGCCCTTCCGGCCCGCTGCCATCGAGATATTCATGGTGATGGAGCACGATCCCCTTCGCCTCGGCCGGGAAATCCTTGGCCAGATTGAGCAGATCCAGCCCGTAGCGCGGGTGCTGGGCCATCAGGTTCTGCTCCGGCTTGGTCAGCGGCTCGGTCTTGCGCAGGATCTGGCTCGGGATCTTCAACTTGCCGATATCATGGAACAGCGCCCCCATGCCGACCTGACGGATCTCGTCGGCCGTCATGCAGCACTCCTTGGCCAGCAGCATGCTGAGCACGCTCACATTGAGAGAGTGGAAGTAGAGGTTGTTGCCATCCTCGCTGTCGGAGACCAGATGAAGCACCATCTCGTCAACCGAGAGCAGCTGCTCGGTCATGGCGTTGACCAGTTCCTGCGCCTCGCCGATGGCGTTGAGGGGGCGGGATTGGATCTTGCTCATCACGCTGCGCACCTGCGCCAGCGACTGCTGGAACTGCTTCTCGCACTGCTGCAGGTTGCGGCGATAGAGTTGCAACTGCTCGATGCGGCGATCCTTCTCCTGCTGCATCTGGGCCTGACGCTGGGCGGCGTCTGCGCTCTCTTGTTGCTGAGGCTGTACCTGATTGAGGGGCTTGGGCGGAACGTCGCTCTTGTCGGGAATGATGGTGACCAGTTTCAGGCCGAGACGGCGGATCAGCTCGATCTCTTCTTCACTTTTGATCTTGAAGCTGGAAAACAGGAACGGGTGTTCGCGCCACCCCAGTGGCAGGGATACATAGTTGCCGACTTGCAGTCGATCTACGGAAATCTTGATACCGGTCATTATCTTGGAAGCAGGAGACACACTGAGCCGTATGCTAGTCAAAGGCGGGGGTGAATACAAAAGGTATCTGATGACAGGGCAGGAGCTTTATTATAGGCTTCTGGATGTCCAGACATATTTACTGATGCAGTACAGGGAGTAAGCATGCCGATCAAGATCCCGGATCAGTTACCCGCCGCCGAAGTGCTGGGGCAGGAGAACATCTTCGTGATGACGGAATCCCGGGCCGTCACCCAGAACATCCGCCCGCTGCGGGTGCTCATCCTCAACCTGATGCCAAAGAAGATTGAGACCGAGATCCAGCTGATGCGGATGCTCTCCAACTCGCCGCTGCAGGTGGATGTGGATCTGCTGCGCATCGATGACAGGGAGTCAAAGAACACGCCGCAGGCCCATCTGGAGAACTTCTATCACGACTTCGAGCAGGTGCGTGGCAATAACTACGACGGCATGATCATCACAGGGGCGCCGCTCGGGCTGGTGGAGTTCGAAGAGGTGGTCTACTGGCCGCGCATCGTCGAGATCATCGAGTGGTCCCATCAGCATGTCACCTCGACCCTGTTCCTCTGCTGGGCGGTGCAGGCGGCGCTCAAGGCGCTCTATGGTATGGAGAAACAGACCCACGGCGAGAAGCTCTCCGGGGTTTACCGCCACCATCGCCTCGATGAGCACGAGCCGCTGCTGCGCGGTTTCGATGACGAGTTTGTCGCCCCCCACTCCCGTTACGCGGCGTTTGATGGCGATCTGATCCGTGCCCAGACCGACTTGCAGATTTTTGCCGAGTCAGAAGAGGCGGGGGTCTATCTGGCGGCGACCAAGGATTGTCGTCAGGTGTTTGTCACCGGGCACCCGGAGTACGATGCCCTGACGCTGGACGGGGAGTATCAGCGGGATCTGGCGGCAGGGCTCGACCCGGCCATTCCGGTCAACTACTACCCGAATAATGATCCGAGCCGGACGCCGCGCGCCAGCTGGCGCAGCCATGGTCATCTGCTGTTTGCCAACTGGCTCAACTACTACGTCTATCAGCTCACCAGCTATCGGGTGGAAGATATCGGCAAGGTCTTCACCTACGACCAGGGAGGTAAATAGTCAGTCGCCCTGCGCCAGCCGCTCGGCCAGCTGGTCTAGCCATTGGCGGTGGCAGGCCAGGGTAAACGCCTTGGGTCTGTGGGCCTTGATGGCGGCCATCGCCTCTTGCTGTGGCTGGCCGAGGGTCATCAGCAGCGCGGCGGCGACCAGACCGGTACGACCGCTGCCCCCTTTGCAGTGGATGACCAGATGTTTGCCATCGCCCAGCAGCTCGCGCAGCTGTGGCAGCGCCTGTTGCCAGGCCGCCTCGAAGTCGGTGTCGGGGGCCAGATCATCCTCGATGGGCAGATGGAACCAGCGCATCCCTTCGTGCTCGACCTGTTGGCCGAGCTGCGCCAGTTCGAGTCGGATCAACTCGGCGCTTGTCATCAGGGTCACCACCCCGTGGGCACCGGCCAGCCGCAGTTGATCGAGCGCCAGGGTCAGCGGCACCTGCTGGGTGCCGGGGCAGGGGGTCAGCAGCAGCTGACCATCGACACGGGGAACCTCAAGGCTCCAGAAGGGGTGATACGGGTGCATGGCGGATCCTCGCGTGGTGGCCGCAGGGCTGCGGCCGGTGAATGGCGCCAAGGATAGGCGGGGCAGGGGGGATGTCAATGGCCGTTGTGTTTGCCCCGGTTTACGGGCAGAGTCTAAAAAATTGAGCGGTTCAAGGAGTTAAGATGAGAAACCTGGATCAACTGGATTTGGATATCCTGGCCCATCTGTTTCGGGATGCGGGCATGACCAACAAGGATCTGGCCGCGCTGGTGGGCGTTGCCCCCTCCACCTGTCTGGAGCGGGTGCGCAAGTTGCAGCAGGATGGCGTGCTCAAGGGAGCGCACTGTGAAGTGGATTATCAGGCTCTCGGTGGCCACATTCAGGCCATGGTCTCCCTGCAGTTGGCCCGCCACAGCCGCCAGATCATCGATGCCTTCCGCGATGCCATTCTGGCGCTGCCCGAAGTGATCAGTCTGTTCCACATGGGGGGCAAGGATGATTTTCTGGTGCACCTCTGTGTCTCTGATACCGAGCACCTGCGCAACTTCGTCTTCGATCACTTCACCTCCCGCGAAGAGGTGGTGCACCTCGAAACCTCGCTGGTATTCGAGCACAAGTTCAGCCGCTCCCTGCCCTGCTTTCCCCAGCCATAACGGCCAGTGGGCCGACAGTATGAATAGATAGAAAAAACCGCCAGCTGGCGGTTTTTTCCATTCTGCTATCGGCTGAATCAGTACGGGTGGCTCAATTGGCGGCGGTGCGTTCATCCTTGGCCGTCTGATAGAGGCTCTTCTGATAGGCCATGCTGCCCCACAGGGCAAGACCGAGGGCATCCTCCTTCAAGGCGTCCGGCTGCGCCGCCAGGGTCAGCTTCTCGTTGGCATCATCGTAGACATAGCCCTCCGCCGCCCGTTCCGGTTGCAGGATCACCACATCCTTGCCGCGCATCAGGGCGAAGTTCTTGTCGTACTGCATGATGGCGCGCCCCGGCCAGTCGGCGGGCATTCGGGTCAGATCCTTGCCGAGCATGGGGTAGTCGGCACTGATCCCCATCAGGGAGAGCAGGGTCGGCGCCATGTCGATCTGGCTGACGATGCGCGGATCCTTCCTCGGTGCAATGCCGTCGCCCACAATGACGCCGGGGATATGGAAGCGGGGGATGGGCACCAGACTGGCGCCACTGACCCGGCTGTCGTGATCGGCGATGACCAGGAACAGGGTATCCTTCCAGTATTCGGACTGTTTCGCCCTCTTGAAGAACTCGCCGATGGCGTAATCCGCATACTTGGCCGCGTTGTTACGGGTCTGTTTGGGTTGCTCGAAGAGTTCGATGCGGTTGTCCGGGAATTCGAACGGATCGTGGTTGCTGGAGCTGAACACCAGACTGAAGAAGGGTTTGCCCTCTTTGTGCAGCGCCTTGAAGGTCTCGTCGGCCTTGGCCATCAGATCCTCATCGGAGGCGCCCCAGGAGCCCTTGAACACCGGATTGTCGAAATCCTTCTGCTCGACGATGGTGGTGAAGCCGTTGCCGAGGAAAAAGCTGCGCATGTTGTCGAAGTGACTCTCGCCGCCGTAAATAAAGCTGGTGTCATAACCCCGCTGTTTGAGCAGATCCGCGATGGTGAAGAAGTTGGTCTGGCTCTTGCCGAGTTTGACCACCGCCTGTGCCGGGGTCGGCGTGAAGCCGGTCAGTACCGCCTCGATACCGCGCACCGAGCGGGTGCCAGTGGCGTAGAGCTGCTCGAAGGCCCAGCCCTGCTGCGACAGGGCGTCGATGTTGGGGGTAAGCGGCAGGCCGCCGAGGGAACCGACAAACTGGGCGCCCAGGCTCTCCTGCAACAGGATCACCAGATTCTTCGGTTTACCCCGGAAGCTCGCCTGGTTGAAGGTCTGGCTGGGCAGCAGAGCGGAGTTGAAATCACTGGCCGGACGGCCACTCTCCTTGCGCATGACCTCGAGCACCTTCTGAGGGGTCATCTCACCGTAAAACTGGCCGGCATCCTCCTCGGCGCCCATCTGTTTGATGGCAAAGAAGAGGGAGTAGGCGGAGTTGACGGTGAGTGAGTTGACCAGCGGATCCTCGGCAAAGGCGACCATGGCCGGGTTCAGGGCGCGGTGGCCGAGACTGGAGCGGGCACCGAGAAAACCTATGGCCAGAATGAGCAGGGCGAAGGCCGGACGCAGATACCAGCGGGGGAAGCTGAGACCACGTACCAGACGGCCGCTCAGCCACCAACCGCCGGCCAGCGCGGCGCCACTGAAGAGTACCGCCAGCAGCAGCTCGGCTTTGCGGCCCGCCCACAGCATGGCGAACACCTCTTTCGGATAGATGAGATACTCCACATAGAGACGGTTGGGACGCACGCCATACTCGGTGACAAACGCGGGGGTGGAGATCTCGAGGAACAGCATCAGCAAGAGTCCGACGGTCAGCCAGACGCGTATCAGTTGCAGCCAGCCCCGGCCGATGGCATGGGGGCCTGCCAGCAGCAGAGTGAGCATGGCGGGGACACCCCAGACCCAGCAGAGGGTTGCAAAGTCGACCCGGATCCCTTGCAGCAGCATCTCCTGCCAGCCGGCCACGGCATCCACCCGTTCCAGTTGCCAGAGACCGAGGGCGATTCGGCTGAAAGAGAGAGAAAAAAGCGCGAGCGCGCAGAAGACGGCGAAGGGCCAAAACGGGCCGAGTCGCTGTTTTAGATCTGTCATGTTTGTTCCTGAATGAGACTCTAAACGTCTGTCCACAGACGTTTTTTTAGTTGTTGTGAGGTTATGACAGATCGAATTGGTTAAGGTTGCATTCAATTTTGTTAAAAGTCGGCATTAACACATTTATCATCTAAAAATGTGATGTCGCGCGCTTAATGAGCACAGCATAACCTGCTGGATAAAATGTGAGCCACAGCGCGTATGGATGGGGGATGGGTGTTTATAATTGCCGCGAATTATCTCAATCGGAGCCGAAGGGATGCCGGTCTTTATCGATGTCGAGTATGTGCGGGGATGGCGCCTGTTTCTGGTGTTATCGGATGGCACCACGGGTGTGCTGGATCTTACCCCCTGGCGAACCCAGCCGCTGTTTGCAAAGCTGGAGAGCGAGCGTCATTGCGCCCGGGTCTTCATCAACCGTCACCACCAGCTGGAGTGGCCTGTTGGTTGCACGCTATCCGCCCATGAGGTCTATCACCTCATCTCTCCCATTGATGAGCGGGAAGCCTTCAGCTAATCCCCATTTTTTGTGAGCCAACGCCAGATTCCTGTTGCTGGAATGTTTGTCCGTTTGCCTTTCTGAGCCAACTTGGGTAAAACCTGCGCAACATTTTGCCAACTTGCCTTCGCTTCACCTGACAGAGGCTTGCCGCTTTCGCGCCGCAGGCCTTTTTTGCGGCCAGATGGCAAACCTTTCCCTTGCTGAAAGGTTTGGTTGGTTGAATGAAAATAACAAAACAAACAAATACATAAGGAAAATGTATGGCTTGTCATATGCGCCCCCCCCTTGCCCTGCTGGTTGGTGGGCTTGCCTGTCACGGCGCTGCCGGTCAGGAATCGGTTCAACAGCTGGATCCCATGGTGGTGGTGGCAACTCGCCCCGCCAGCACCCTGGAGGTGACACTGGATCCCAAGAAGCCCGGTTCCCCCATGCCTGCTGCCGACGGCGCCGGTTATCTGAAGAATGTCACCGGCATGAGCATGGTGCGCAAAGGGGGGCTGGGCGGCGATCCCGTGCTACGGGGAATGGGGATGTCCCGCCTCAACGTGCAGATGGATGGCGGCATGCTGGCCGGTGGGTGTGGTGGCCGGATGGACCCGCCCACCGCCTATGTGTTCCCCCAATCCTTTGACCGGATCCGGGTGCTGAAGGGGCCGCAATCCCTCGAGCAGGGTGCCACCCTGGCGGGAACCGTGCTGTTCGAGCGGGACAGACCCGAGTTCACCGCACCGGGTCTCAAGGCCGATGCCTCGGCCCTTTATGGCAGCTTTGGCCGTGATGACCAGATGGTGGATATGACGGCGGGCTCGACCGACGGTTATCTGCGCGGTCAGTTCACCCACTCCGACAGCGACGATTACCGCGATGGTCACGGTAACAAGGTGCGATCTTTCTATCGCCGCGAGAACGGCACCGCCCAGCTGGGCTGGACGCCGGGGGAGCACACCTGGCTGGAACTCACCGCCGAGCGTAGCAATGCCCGTGCCGCCTATGCGGACCGCACCATGGATGGCCCCATGTTTGATCGCGAATCCTTCGGGCTGAAGCTCAAGCAGGAGCAGATCACCCGCTACTGGCAGCGCAGCGAGCTGACCCTGTGGGACAACTACATCGACCACATCATGGACAACTTCAGCTTGCGGCAAAACAGCGGCATGAAGATGCTCTCCAACCCGGATCGCCGCAATACCGGCGGGCGCTGGGCCAACGATATCGCCCTGCCTGCCGACTGGCTGCTGACCGCCGGGCTCGACAGCAACCGGGATCAGCATCGCAGTCGGAGTGGGGTCGACTATGCCACCAAAGATCGTCAGCGCACCCTGCGTTTCGAGCAGCAGGGCGGCTTCGCCGAGCTGGGACGTCAGCAGGGGGCTCACAGCTACAAGGGCGGTTACCGTCAGGATAGGGTAGAGACCACCCGCTATGGCGCTGGTGAACAGACCCTCTACAGCGATACCCTGAGTCTTAACAGCGGGTTTGGCCGCTACGAATATCAGTGGTCGCCACGCTGGTCCAGCTATCTGGCCTGGGGGCAGGCAGAGCGTGCGCCGGACTACTGGGAGCGCAGCAAGGACAGCACCCCGTTCACCCTCAACCCGGAGCGCAGCCGTCAGTGGGATGCGGGGCTGGCTTTGCGCAGTCGCGAGCTGGACCTGACCCTCTCCCTATTTAGCGCCGATATCAAGGACTACCTGCTCTACAACAGCAAGTCGAACAAGGTGCGCAATATCGATGCCCAGACCCGGGGTGGCGAGCTGGAGGGGCGCTGGCAGTTTGCCGAGCAGTGGCGTCTCGATGGTGGTCTGGCGGTTGTCTACGGCGAAAACCGCAGCGACAACAAACCGCTGGCCCAGATGCCACCGCTTGATGGCAAACTGGCGCTGGGCTGGCAGCCGGACGAAGCGCTGAGTTTCACCCTGCTGGGGCGCGCGGTGGCGGCGCAGGATCGGGTAGATCTCTGGTCCGGCACGGTCGCCGGTCAGGATCAGGGCGAGACTCCGGGCTTCTTCACCATGAACCTGAGCGGCGCCTGGCAGTTTGCCAAGGGGTGGCAACTCTCGGCCGGGGTAGACAACCTGTTCGACACCTTCTACTACGAGCACCTCTCTAAGTCGGTGCACGCCAGTCAGGCGGGGTTGGGCTATGAGCAGAGCGGCCGTATCCCCGAGCCGGGCCGTTCCTACTGGCTCTCGCTCAACTACCGCTTTGCCTCGGCCGGGGTGCTCTAACCAGTTGAGTCAGATAACGTTTTCAGTCACAGACACCGCTGTGTGAGCATCGCTATCATGGTGAAAAACAGGCGTATCAGACGCCTGCTCTCACAGCGGGAACATAACAATGAAACAGGGAACGTTACGCTATGGCGGCCTGCTCGGGGCCGCCCTGTTACTTGCGGCTTGCGGCGGCAGCGGTAGTTCAGGTGGGGAGAGTTCTCCCCCCATCGTCAATCCGCCGGTCACCCACCCTCCGGTCGCCACGGCCAGTCGTGCTTGCTATGGCGACGATCAACTTGCCTGCAACCTGCGCATCTATCAGGTAATGGTGGAGTCGTTTGCCGATGGTGACGGCAGTGCCAACTACGGCGTCGGCTATGGCCCCTCCCAGCACAACGGCGATCTGCAGGGGATCATCGATAGTCTCGACCACATCAAGAGTCTCAACGTCAACGCCATCTGGCTCACTCCGGTGTTCGACTCCTGTGCGGGGCAAGGCGGCGATAACAAGCTCGATGCCACCGGCTACTTCGCCTGCGACTTTTTTACCGTGGATCCCAACTTTGGCAGCAATGCCAAGCTCAAACAGCTGGTGGATGCAGCGCATCAGCGCGGCCTCTATGTCTTCCTCGACGGGGTGTTTGGCCACGTCAACAAGGTGGGGGTGAGCAAGCCCTCGCCAGAGGGGCGTCTGCCAGCCCTCACCAGCGGCGGTGCGGGTTATCCCGGCCAGCTGGTGGATTACAGCAAGCCGGAGAGCCTCGCCTACTTCAAGGAGGTCGCCCGCTATTGGGTCGAGCAGTACGGCATCGACGGCTGGCGCCTCGATCAGGCCTATCAGCTTGGGCTGGATGATTGGCGCGCAATTCGCAGCGAGGTGGAGCAGGCCAGCGCGGCGCGCAAGGCCGCCGGTCAGCAGTGGGGCACCCTTGGCTACATGGTGGGCGAGGTGTGGAAGGGGGCTGATGACATTCGCGCCCAGGCTTACGGTAGCAGCGACAATCCGGCACTCTCATCTGCGTTCGACTTCCCGCTACGCTACGGCATCGTGCAGGCGCTGGCGGTGGAGGAGTCCGGCAAGGGCGGGCAGGGGGCCAGCGTGCTCGATGCCAGCTGGAACAAGGTGGAGAACTACCCGAATCACGCCATGCCGAACCTGATGCTGGGCAACCACGATCTGGTGCGTTTTGGCGATCTGCTGGAGCGCGGCAACTTTAAATCGACCGAGTACTGGCAGCGCCACAAGGCAGCCTTCAGCTTTATGGCGGCCCGCTCCGGCCCCATCACCTTCTACTATGGCGAGGAGTTTGGCGACGAGGTGCCGGGCTTTGCCGCCAAGGTTGGTGGTGACTGCGCAGCGCAGGGCTTGTGCGACGATCATGTGGCACGCAGCGACGGCAAGGTGCCCGCTGTCACCGGTTTTGTGCCGGGTAGCGAACAGGCTGAGTTGAAAGAGTGGCTCGCCCAGCTGCTGGCGATGCGCGCCGCCCACCCCGCCCTCTATCAGGGAGAGCGAGTCAAACTGGTGGCCGAGGGCAGTCTCTATGGTGACATCAAGCAGACGGCAGGCGAACAGATAGTCTACCTGCTAAACCTCTCCACCACGGCGCTCAGCTACAGCCTGCCGACGGGCAAACTGCGCAGTGGCAGCGCGCTGGTGGATCTGCAAAGCGGCGAGAGTCTGGCCATCGGCGGCAGCAGCGTGACGGTGGAGATACTGCCCTTGAGCGGGCGTTTCCTGCGTCTGCAATAAGTCAGCCACAGCCCGCTTTGATATGAGAGAGGGCCCCATCGCGGGGCCCTCTCTGTCATTGTGGGCGACAAAGTCATGGCGGGGTTATGCGGTGCTCTGGCCCCGGTTTTCCAGCCGCTGGCGGAAGGCGCGGGCCAGTCGCTCGTAGAGATCCTGCGCCTCCTTGTCTTCGATATCGCCGCGGATCCAGGGGTTGTCGACGATCTCCAGCAGCACACAGTCGCGCCCCTGCTGGCGCAAATCGAGCCCGTAGAGGCCATTGCCGAGCTGATGCACTGCGCGGCGAGCGGTCTGCAGTACCCGCTCCGGCACCTCCTTAAGCGGCAGCGCCTCGATGCGGCTCATGTCGAGGGGGTGCTTGCGCCGGCGAATGCGGTTGCCGGGTTCGGGCCGGTAGCGGCGGCAGGCGAACAGCGGCGAGCCGTCGAGAAAGCCGATGCGCCAGTCGAACTCGGCGGGGATCCGGCTCTGCACCAGCAGCAGGGCGGATCTCCCCAGCCCCTCGTCCAGCAGGCGGGCCAGCTGCTGCTCGTCGCTGGCCATGGCGAGATCGCGCCCCTGTGCGCCGTCGGGCACCTTCACCATCAATGGCAGGCCGAGCCGCTGTACCAGCTCGTCCACATGGTGGCGGCCGCGGCGGGTCACCACCATGGTGGGCGGCATGGGCACGCCGCTTCGCACCATCAGCTCGTAGAGGTAGAGCTTGTTGCTGCAGGCCAAGATAGCGCGGGAGCTGTCGATCACCGGCATCTTGAGCTGTTCGGCGCGATGGGCAAATTCGAAGGTGTAGTGGCCGACCGCGGTTTCGGCACGCAGCCAGAGGGTGTCGAACTCCGGCAGCCGCTCTATGGCCGACGGTGGCAGGATCTCGGCCCGTATGCCTTGGACGGCGGCAGCCCGGATAAAGCGCTCCAGCGCCAGCCCGTCACTGCTGGCACGGCCATCATCGGGATCCACCAGAATGGCGAGCTGGTAGAGCGGCGCCGCCTGCTCCTCATCACCGGTCCCCACCAGCGCCTGAGCGTGGTGCAGCATTAACTCTTTCTCGCTTGGGCTCAGCTCCAGCGGTGACAGGCTCTGCTGCTGGCGCACCGACCAGCCGTGGCGACCGCGCTTGAGGGTCAGCTCCTGCAGCGGCAGCTGGCTCAGGCCATAGTAGTAGCGGGCCAGCCCCGCCAGCTCGCTCTGTTCACACTGGCCGAAGATGGCACGCACTCTAATCCGATCCTCGCTCTGCTGGGCCAGCCATCCCTGCGCCTTGCGCCACAGCTTGGCCGGTGGCTGCTGGGGTTGTAGTCGGCTGATGGCTTGCAGACCAGGCAGGCAGTGGTGGCCGCGGGCCTGGGCCAGCAGCGAGCAGTAGTAGCCTGCGCTCAGGTGCTCCAGATTGCGGCAGAGGTTGATGATGCGGGGCCTCCCGCCGGTGGTCGGCACGCCATGTTGCAGATAGGTGCGGGCGGTCAGCAGATAATCGGCATGGCAAGGCCAGTCGCCCAGCTCTTCGACGATGACATAGGTACTCATATTTTCGGCTCCACAGATCAGACTGCCTGAACAGGCAGGATCCCCAGTGGGCTTCGATGCACCGACAAGCACGACAATGGCGCGAGGGGAAACAAGAGGTTACAGTGCCTAATATGACGCCTTGGTAACTTGTGATACAAGTCGCATTTTTGGTGCTGAGGATAAATAACCGAACAAGGACTCCCCGTGTTGACCGTACGTGCGGCCCGAACCGATGATCTGGGCGCCATCGTGAATCTGGAACGCTACTGTTTTCCTCCCGAAGTCGCCTTTGGCCGCAGCCGCTGGCACTATCTGCTGGCCCACGCCAAGGGGCGCACCCTGTTGCTGCTGGACGAGAAACATCAGCTGATGGGCTATCTCTGCCTGCTGGAGCACAGAGGCTGGGATCGGCTGGTCATTCAGGCGCTGGCCATCCGCTGGACGGTGCGTCGTCTGGGCTGGGCGCGGCGCCTGCTGGAGCAGGTGATCCACGAGGGCAAGGCCGCTGGCTGGGGGGCGATTCGCCTCGAAGTGGGGGACGCCAACGAAGAGGCGCTGGCGCTCTATCAGGGATTGGGATTTCGTCCCCAGCAGCGGCTGGCGGACTACTATGGCCGCGACCAGCATGCCCACCGACTGGTGCTGCCGCTGGTGAGCGACGAGGAGCGTGAGCGGCGCAGAGTGGCTCGCACTCAGGCGCGCAAGCCCTCTGCGCAGGCCAACTGACCATATTGAACGAGCAGAATCGAGGAGCAGGATGAGCTGCGACAACTGTCTTGCCACCGCCATCAGGGCCAAGCTGGGGCGCTGTCCGGTCTGCGCTGGCCAGACCTTCGTCATCGGCCTGATTGGCTGGCTGGTCTGGTGGTGGTGCGGCGCCGACACCTCGGTCAACGCCCTCACCGGCCTGCTGTTTGCGCTGGGTGGCTCGGGCCTGTTGCTGCTCCATCTGGTGGTATTTGTCTGGCGCAAGGCGACCGGACGTGAATTGAGCGATGAATGAATCTGAATAGATTCAAACAGATAAATAACAATATCGGTGTAGATATGGAGGTTCAGATGATTGCAATGGTAACGGGCGCCTCGTCCGGTTTTGGTGAGTCCATCAGCCGCCAGCTGGTGCAGGCGGGCTACAAGGTGATCGGTACCGGTCGCCGTGCCGAGCGGCTGGCTGCGCTGGCTGACGAGCTGGGCGAGCAGTTCCTGCCGCTGGCGTTCGACGTGCAGGACAAGGCGGCCACCCGCGCCGCCATCGCCGGCCTGCCAGCCGCCTGGAGCGAGGTGGATCTGCTGGTCAACAACGCCGGTCTGGCGCTGGGGCTGGAGCCGGCCCACAAGGCGGATCTGGAAGATTGGGAGCAGATGATCGCCACCAACATCAGTGGCCTGACCCTGCTCACCCGATTGCTGCTGCCGGGCATGGTGGCGCGCAATCGCGGCCACGTCATCAACATCGGCTCCATCGCCGGCACCTACCCCTATCCGGGCGGCAACGTCTACGGTGCCACCAAGGCGTTCGTGAAGCAGTTCAGCCTCAACCTGCGTGCCGATCTGGCGGGCACCGCCATCCGCGTCACTAACGTGGAGCCGGGCCTGTGCGGCGGCACCGAGTTCTCCAACGTGCGCTTCCACGGTGACGATGCCAAGGCGGCCTCCGTCTATCAGGGGGTGGAAGCGATCCAGCCGGAAGATATCGCCAATACCGTGCTCTGGGTGAGCCAGCAACCGGCCCACGTCAACATCAACAGCATCGAGATCATGCCGGTGGCCCAGACCTTCGGCCCGCTCAATATCAGCCGTCGCTGATCGCTGCATTGGCTGAAATGAAAGAGGCTCCCGTGGGAGCCTCTTTGCGTTGGCGAGCCGATTACAGGCTCATGATCTTTTTGAACTCCTCCGGCGAATACTTCTTCTCGGTGCGCTTGGTGAGATCCGTCATCAGCTTGTAGCGCAGATCTTTGGCCATCTGATAGGTCTGCTCCAACTGGCCATAGGAGTAGTCGGCGGCCAGCCCGATGGCGGTAGCCTTGTCGCTGGCATAGGCCTGCTTGAGGCTCTTGTCGAGGACGGCGACCTCCTTGTAGAGCTTGGTGCTCTCCTTGCTCCAGACGCCGCGCAGCAGCGGCAGGTACTTGTCCGGATCGGCGCTGGCCAGCGCGGTCAGGCTGCGGAACTGCCAGTAGGCAGAGTCATCGGAGTAGCTGTCGCTGCCGGTGCGATAGGGCAGGGGATAGGATTCCAGGGTGTTGTAGAGCGGCACCATCACTGATTCGGCCAGCACGCCGTAGCTCTGCCAGATGAGCCCCTGCAGCTCTTTGGGCATCTCCTTGCGCAGCTGGATGACGTGGGATTCCAGCTGGCGATCGACGCGGATCGGCCGCTCCGCCTTGCCCGCGAGCGGCGTACCGTCATAGGTGGCGCTCAGCACCCTGGCCACGTCCGGCATGGCGATGGGGGCATCCGGCTTCATAAACAGTGGATATTGCGCCTGCCGGGTCGCCTGTTTGTGGGAGGCGGTCAGCATTTTTTGGCCGAGCCACTCCCGATCCACGTTGTAGGGGTCGGCAATCACTCCGAACGCCTTGGCGAAGTTGAAATCTTTCGGGTCAGCGTTATCCAGCAGTTTGTGTGCGCGTACAAATTCCAGCAGCTTGGGCGAGTGCTGCACATCGGCGCTGTCGAGATTGACGCCGTGGATGCGCAGGCCGTTGGCCACCATGGCGTAGCTGTCGTCCGGCACCCGCACCGCGATCCAGTGGTGGCCGGAGCCAATCTCCATCAGCCAGGCCTCGTTCACATCCGCCACATAGAGGCTGTTGCCCTCACCGGCGCCATATTGCTCCACATAGCGGCCAAGCAGCGCGACCCCCTCTTTGGCCGTCTTGGCCTGCGGCAGGATCAGGGTGGGGATGATGGCTTCAATCACTCCCTTCTCGATCAGCGGATCGGCTTTTTGGGCCTTGTCGTTGACCTCGGCACTGGTGGTGGCCGAGATGGCGACGTTGAACTCGTTGATGCCGCGCTCCTCGTAATATTTGCCTGCCGGGTCGCTGGACGTAGCATCCCAGTCACGAATGGCTGAGTAGGCGAAAAACGCCTTTGGCATCGGCACTTCCAGCCCGTTGCCCAGCTTCCAGACCTTGCCCTCATTTTGCTGCGCGGGCCGGAAGGCGAGGTACTTGTTCCAGTTGTTGACGCCAAAATCCTCGTTTCTGGCGATCATCACGCTGCCATCGGCACTGGCCCCCTTGCCGACGATGAGGCCGGTACAGGCGTCGGCACTGGTGCCAAGCAGGGTGAGCAGGGTGACGGAGAGAAGGCTCAAGGTGTGTTTTTTCATAGGTGTACCCGAAGGGTTGCGGTGAGTGAGAGTCAGGCGAGGGGATGAGGTGTAGGGAGGCTGCAACTCCGAACTGGCAGCGGAGTGAGCACGGCAGATTGGTCTGCCTGTTATTGGTTTGACGAACAGATCATCCATGACACGGCTGGCTGGTTGTGATGTGCGCCAAAATTGTATTCCTGAGTGGTTGTTTATTTTGTGATCGAGCTGCGGTTCCTGACTTTTCTCTGGCGTCGTGGTGCGTGGACGGCAAAATGTGCCAAAACAGTGTGAACTGGCAGCAGATGAGTCATGATTCTGACGCCAGTTTGCGTGGGGGACGTGGTGAGAGCCGCCATCTCTCTGGATCTCGCACTATCTGACAAGTTGGCCTGTAACTTGCTGGTTTAATTGATAATGGTGGGGCCTGACGCCCCATGTGACCGGGTCAGCCTGTGCCCATTGCCGCAGATGCGCACCGAATTGGAGCCCCCATGGATATCAAACCCTACAGCCAGCAGCTTGCCCAGAGCGCATCTAACAACCGTGCACTCGCTACCCTCAACAGTGCCAGTAGCGGCGGTCAGGGCGGTGGCTGGGAGGAGATGGTCAGCCTCTCCACCCAGCGCATGACCGGCCAGGCCCAGCAGGTGCTGACCTACGAACATCTGGCCAAGAACAACAAGTTGCCACCGGCGCTGGATATGAGCTCCGACAAGGGGGGCGTGGTGCAGCAGCTGGTGGACAAGGCGCTTGGTTTCGATCGCAAGAAGTTCAACGAGATCGAAGAGAAGCTCAAGACCATCGCCGATAACAAGAAGCTGACGCCGGAAGAGCGGGCGGAGCAGAGCAAGCCGCTCAACGAACAGCGAGAGGCGATGCTGAAAGAGGCAATGGATCGCCTGACCGGCAAGAAGAGCTCATCCACAGATGAGGCCAAAACCGCCTGATCCTGCCGCTGTTCTGAGATCTACCCGGTCGGCACCGATGGGCCAGTGTCGACCGCCGATGGGCAAGCTTCTGCCACCTCTTTTGACCTCACCTCCCCACAGGCGCACAATGTCCGCGCATTGAGCCAGTCGAGGAGTCCGCCGTGTACAACTTCCAATATGCCAATCCGACCCGCATCTGTTTCGGCGAGGGGCAGATCGCCAGCCTGCCCGAACTGATCCCGCCCGGCAGCCGGCTGTTGGTGCTCTACGGCGGTGGCAGCATCAAGCAAAACGGCGTCTATGAGCAGTTGACCCGGGCGCTGGAGGGCGTGACGTGGCAGGAGTTCTCCGGCATCGGCGCCAACCCCAGATACGAGCTGTTGATGGAGGCGGTGGTGCAGGTGAAGCGCGAGCGCATCGACTTCCTGCTGGCGGTCGGTGGCGGCTCGGTAGTCGATGGCACCAAGTTTGTCGCGGCGGCCGCCTGCTATGAGGGGGATGATCCCTGGGATATCTGCGGTAAACAGGCGAGCGTGCACAAGGCGCTGCCGATGGGCTGTGTGCTGACCCTGCCGGCCACCGGCTCCGAGAGCAATCCCACCTCGGTGGTGAGCCGGGGGGATGTGAAGATCTCCTTCAGAAGCCCGCTGGTGCAGCCGCAATTTGCGGTGCTCGATCCGGCGACCACCTACAGTCTGCCACCTCGCCAGACCGGCAATGGAGTGGTGGATGCCTTCGTCCATATTGCCGAGCAGTACCTCACCTTCCCGGTCGGCGGTGAGGTGCAAGATCGGCTGGCGGAAGGTTTGCTGCAGGTGCTGGTGGAGAACGGCCCCAGGGCGCTGGCGGAGCCGACCAACTATCAGGTGCGGGCCAATTTGATGTGGGCGGCCAGTCTAGCGCTCAACGGCCTTATCGGTTGCGGGGTGCCGCAGGATTGGGCCTCTCACGCCATCGGTCATCAGCTGACGGCGCTCTACGGGCTGGATCACGGCCAGAGCTTGGCGGTGGTGCTCCCCTCACTGCTGCGTGAGCGGGCGAGCCAGAAGCAGGACAAGCTGGCCCAGTTTGCCGAACGGGTGTGACATTCGACCCGCGAGGACAAGGCCCTGCGCATCGAAGAGGCGATCATCCGCACCGAGCAGTTCTTCCAGAAGATGGGATTGGGTACCAGGCTGGCTGACTATGGCCTCAGCGAAAGCTGCATTCCGGCGGTCTGCTCCAACCTCAAGCGGGTGGGGCGCACCGCGCTCGGTGAGCAGCAGGATATCGACCCGGATCGGGTGGCGCGCATTCTCGCCCGCGCGTTATAAGCCGGTGTCGGTTTGTTTCCCTGGCTGATTCATTTTCCCAATTAAAGAGGGCCGCTTGTTGCGGCCCTCTTGCATGACGGGTTAGCCGATCACTCGGTGCGTGCCTTGAGATAACCGGCGTAATCCGGGATCTGTACGCTGAACGCTTGCCGCATATGGGGGCTGTCCATGATGAAGTCGGCGGTCGCTTCGTTGGTGGCGACCGGGATGTTCCAGACTGCCGCGAGGCGGAGCAGCGCCTTAACGTCCGGATCGTGGGGTACCGCATTGAGGGGATCCCAGAAGAAGATCAGTACGTCGATCTTCCCTTCGGCGATCAGGGCGCCGAGCTGCTGGTCGCCACCCATGGGGCCGGAGAAGAGGCAGGTGATGGGCAGCTGTGCCTTCTTGCCGAGCATGGTGCCGGTGGTGCCGGTGGCGTAAAGATGGTGGAGCTTGAGCTCCTCCTTGCGCCGCATCACCCAGTTCAGCAGAGGGGTCTTCATGTTGTCGTGAGCCACCAGTGCCACCCGTTTGTGGGGCGCCATCTCGCGTGCAATCTGTTCCATGGAAATCGTCCGTAGCATTGTTATTGGAAGAGAGTCGTATCCTAATCGAAAGCCATGACAGATGCTGTGTCGGGCGTATTAACTGTGATCCTGTCGAAAAGTTTTCGGGTCATGGCTGCTCAAATGAAGAGACCCGCGCTGGCGGGTCTCTTTGCTTGCAGGCCTGCTGGCTCAGGAGCCGTGATGCAGTTGCGACTGCTGGTAGTTCTCCAGCCCGATGCGATCGATAAGATCGAGCTGGGTCTCCAGCCAGTCCACGTGCTCCTCCTCATCCTCCAGGATCTCCTGGAACAGGTCGCGGCTGATGTAGTCCTGCACCGACTCTGCGTAGGCGATGGCTACCTTGAGGTCGGGGATGGCATCCATCTCCAGTGAGAGGTCGCAGCGCAGCATCTCTTCCACCGTTTCACCGATACGCAGCTTGCCCAGATCCTGCAAATTGGGCAGCCCTTCGAGAAACAGCACCCGCTTGACCAGCTCGTCTGCGTGTTTCATCTCATCGATGGACTCGTGATACTCCTTGTGCCCGAGCGCCTTGAGGCCCCAGTCATCGTAGATGCGGGCGTGCAGGAAGTATTGGTTGATGGCAATCAGCTCATTGGCCAGCACCTTGTTGAGGTGGGCAATGATCTTGGGATCTCCTTTCATCGACAGTGCTCCTTGGTTCGTGCCTGAGGCTTCGATCGTTAGAGCTTAGTCCAGAAAAGTGACAACAAGAGGTCTGGCGAGCCAGCTCGCCTGAGAAAAGGGGTGACCCTGTTGGCGGGTCGCATCAGAAAAGAGGTGTCCGGATCAGGCCACTTCGTAGTAGAGCACGGGTTGCTCCTGCTCCATCTTGTCGAGTTCGGCGGCAATGATCTCCATGGTCATGCGCACGCATTTGCCACATTGGGCGCCCACCTCGAGCGACTGCTTGAGCTGGCGGAATTCGCTTTTACCTGACTGCACCGCTTTGCGGATCTGGGTATCTGTGATGCCGCGGCACAAACAGACGTACATGATGGTCACCTCTTGTGGAATGAGATGAAATCTAAATGAGAATGGTTCGTAGTGCAAATAACCATTGGTAATAAGATCCCCTGCTTGCCACTGTGCAACCCCTTGGGGACAATGCTGGCAACCAGAGGAGATCACCATGCTCAAGAAACTGTTCAGCGCCCTGTTCGGGGGCGAGCCGACCAAGGCGCCGGAAGTCACTCCCACCGAATATGCCGGCTATCTCATCTATCCAGAGCCCATGGCAGAAGGTGGCCAGTATCGGTTGGCTGGCCGCATCACCAAGGTGCTGGACGGCGTGCTGCAAACCCATCGTTTCATCCGCTCCGATCTGTTTGCCAATCCGGCCGATGCCGAGCGTTTCATGGTGCAGAAGGCCCACACCTTTATCGATCAGATGGGAGATCGCATGTTCGAGCCCCGCAAACCGGCTAACAGCCAAGCTTCATGACACTGCAAGAGGTCACCCTGCTGCGCGAGGCGCTGGCCCGCGCCGGTGAACGGCGCCTGATCTGGCTGGAGGGGGAGGAGGCCGAGTGCATTGCCCGCGCCCAATCCCTGCTCGGCGAGACCGTTTTTTGGCTGGGGGCCGGGCCCGAGTGTTATGCCCCTCAACCCGCTGCCAAGGCGCTGCAGCGGCTCGGTCAGGAGTGCGACACGCTGGTATTCAACGCCTTCAGCGGCTTTCATCCCGACGCCTTCGGGGCGCTGGCGGGCACTCTATGCGCCGGTGGCTTGCTGTTGCTGCTGACGCCGCCCAGAGTAGAGTGGCCTTCATGGCCGGATCCTGACCGGATCCGGCTGGTGGCGCAGCCGGAGGAGGCGGGCCGGGCGGGTCATGGCTTTATCGCCCGGCTGGTGCGGTTGCTGGAAGGTGATCCTGCCCTCTCTCTGGAGCCGCCGGTTTGCTCGCAGCCGTGGCAACCGATTGGGCCGGAGCGCAGGCTGAGCTGCGATCAGACACGGGCACTGCCCGCCATCCACAAGGTGTTGCACGGCCATCGTCGTCGGCCACTGGTGCTGAGCGCCGACCGCGGCCGAGGCAAGAGTGCGCTGCTGGGGCTGGCTGCCGCCGAGTTGCTGCGCCAGCAACCCTCGCTGAACATAGTGGTGACGGCCCCCTCGCAGGCAACGGTAGCGACCCTGTTTGCCCACGCCGCTCGCGGGCTAGATACTACGCCGGAACAGCTGACCGGACTGAGCTACTGCTCGCCTGATCGGCTGGTGCACGAGGCGATGAATCCCGATCTGCTGCTGGTGGATGAAGCGGCCGCCATTCCGACCCCGCTGCTCGAGGCCATGCTGGCCCGCCACAGCCGCATCGTGTTTGCCACCACCGAGCACGGTTACGAGGGGACGGGGCGCGGTTTTCATCTGCGCTTCAAGCGGGTGCTCGATAGCCAGACCCCGGAGTGGCAGGAGATCCACCTCTCTGAGCCCATTCGCTGGAGTGAGCGTGATCCGCTGGAGCCGCTGATTTTCCGCCTGCTCGGCCTCAATGCCGAAGTGGCGGCGCCTATGTCGCCGACCAACCCGAGCTGGCGTCTGGTCAGTCAGGAGGCGCTGGAGAGCGATGAGGCGTTGCTCAACCAGCTGTTCGGCTTGCTGGTGCTGGCTCACTACCAGACTACGCCGAGCGATCTCAGATCCCTGCTTGAGAGTCCGGATCTCGACATCCATCTGCTGGAGCAGGATGCGAGCCTGCTGGGAGTGGCGCTGGTGGCGCGGGAAGGGGGAATAGAACCCGAGCTGGCCGAGGCGATCTGGGCCGGTCGCCGCCGTCCGCGCGGCCATCTGCTGCCCCAGTCGCTGCTGGCCCACGCCGGTTTTAAAACGGCGGGGGGGCGCAGCTACGCCCGGGTGATGCGTATCGCCATCCACCCCGAGCTGCACCGGCACGGACTGGGTTCGCTGCTGCTTGGCAGGCTTGAGGAGCACTATCGTCAGATTGGCATCGGCTACCTCGGCTCGGCCTTTTCGGCCAGCGCCGACCTGCTCCCCTTCTGGCGCAAGGCAGGACTGACGGTGCTGCGCATCGGCCTGCAACGGGATGCCGCCAGCGGCTGCCACGCAGCCCTGCTGCTCAAAGCGCTGAAACCCGGACATGAGCCCGAGTTGGATCAGTGGCAGCAGCGTTTTGTTCGCCAGCTGCCGACCCTGCTGGCGGGTGAGTTGAAAGGATTGGATCCCGAGCTGGTATGGCAATGTCTGCAAGGCAGCATCGTTACCGCAGCGGAGCTTGGCGAGTTCGAGCGCGATGAGGTTGAGTGCTTTGCCCATCATCACAAGCCGTTTGAACTGAGCCAATGCAGCCTGCAGTTGTGGCTGGCGCGCAATCTGGCTGTGTTGGCTTCACTGACTCCTGACGAGCGTTATCTGCTGATCGCAGCCATCTGGCAATATGCCGACTGGGGAAGACTGGCTGCGAGGTTGCAACTGGCTGGCAAGCCCGCCGTGATCAAGAGTTTGCGGGCGCTGCTGGCGCGTCTCTTGAGTTCCTCTACCACTCGATAGGTTTGCCCTGCCAGTCGAGAAAGCTCAGTTCACCATCCGGTTGCAGCCGGTTCATCAGGTTAATCAGATGGTCGGCTACCAGCTCGGGACTCTGCACATTTCCTGGCGGTACATTGGCGTGAAACGGGCGAGAGAGTTGGGTATCCACTGTGCCGGGGTGGAAAGCCAGCAATTTGACGCCGGGGGCCCGCCGGGCCAGCTCGATGGCGGCACACCTGAGCAACATGTTGAGGGCTGCCTTGGATGCACGATAGCCATACCAGCCGCCCGCTCGGTTGTCGCCAATGCTGCCGACACGAGCGCTGAGAACGGCCAGAGTGCAAGGCTCGCGGCCAAACAGCGGTAACAGCTGGCTGATCCAGCGCAGCGGCAGCAGGGCGTTGGTCTGGTAGAGACGGGTCATGGCATCGAGATTGAGTGATTCGAGCCGCTTCTCCGGCTGGATCTCCTCCTGATGCAGGATGCCGTTGCAGATCACCACCCTGTGCGGTCTCGGTGCCAACTCCGCGATGCGCGCCACCACTTCTGTCATCTGCTCATCGCTGTAATCACAACATAGCCAGTGCAGACCCGGCGATGAGAGGCCAGCAGGTGCGGGCTGACGGCTGATGGCAATCACTGGCCCGCCCCCCGCCGCCAACCAGTGTGTTACCAGAGCCGCCCCGATCCCGCCAGAAGCACCAATCACGACTATGCCTTCACTCATTTCAGGCTCCTTGTGAGTACATGATGGATTTCACCATCCGCCAATGTTGTCCTGATTGGCAGATACGATCCCGCCAGCCTGCGGGATCAAGCGGTTAACGATGCAATCTTGCCGAGATCCGAGCCGTTGGGTGAATTCCATTCCTATACTGAGGGAAAACCGCAGCGGTCTGCTGCCCGCGCAACCAGAATGAGAGTCACCATGATGTCCAAAGATGGGGAAGAGCGTAAATCTATCCTGACCGAAAGTGGCACCAACGAGCTTGAGATCATCGAGTTTCACCTCAAGAAGCAGCTACCGGACGGCCGTGAAAAAACCGCTTATTACGGGATCAACGTCGCCAAGGTACGCGAGGTGATCCGGGTGCCGGAGACCACCGATTATCCCAATGCCCAGCGTCATATGGTGGGGGTATTCTCCCTGCGGGAGCGCCTCATCCCGCTAGTGGATCTGGCGGGTTGGCTCGGCATCAAGACCAACCCTGACCCCAGCCACAAGGTGGTGATCGTCACTGACTTCAACAAGATGGCCAACGGTTTTCTGATCGACAGTGTCAGCAGGATCCACCGGGTCTCCTGGGAGGATGTGGAGTCCCCCAGCCAGTTTCTGGAAGCGGGGGAGAACGACTGCGTGGTGGCCGTGGTCAGACGCGATGGCAACCTCATCATGATCCTCGATTTCGAGAAGATTATCGCCGATATCAACCCCGAGCTCAGCATGGAGAAGTACGACGTCACTCAGGACCGCAAGGTGCTCATCGACGATCGCATGATGGCGCTGCGTCAGGGCAAAACCATCCTGGTGGTGGATGACTCGGCCTTTATCCGCAAGATGATCGAAACCACCCTGCGCACCGCTGGCTACAACGTGATCACGGCCAAGGACGGGGGAGAGGGGCTGGAGATGATGACGGATTTCGATCGTCTGGCCCAGGAGGAGAGAATGCCGGTGACCGGCTTCGTCAATGCGGTGATCACCGATGTGGAGATGCCGCGCATGGATGGCATGCACCTGCTCAAGCGGCTGCGGGACACTCCCTCCTACAAGGAGATGCCCATCGTGATGTTCTCCTCTCTGATGAGCGATGACAACCGCCAGAAAGCGCTGCAACTGGGGGCCAACGATACCATCACCAAGCCCGAGATAGGGCGGATGGTGGGGATGATGGATCATATGCTGCTGGGGATTGCCCCGCCTTCGCCCGCCAACAACATCTGACCTGCCGTTAACTTCCAATTGGCCGGTCGAATTCACTGACCGGTTGCCTCAAGCGGCCACTCCTTGCCAAGAAGTGGCCGCGCTGTTTTGGCTGCTTGCTGCGATCCCGACGCCCCTTGTCTCCCGGATATGATTTATGTAATGATAATTATTATCATTTGTTGGTGTGAAGCATATGACAGCAACCTGGGTGAAGGGGTGGGTCGAGTCGACCGAAGGTGGCAGCAGCATGAGTCACTGGAAACAGCAGACCAGAGAGGGCAACCGGCTGTTTGACTGCGGCGAGTATCATCAGGCGTTGGCCCATTATCAGCAGGCGCTCTGGCTGGCTCGTCAGCAATTGGTGCAGTGGCATGACGCCGATGAGGCGGTGGCGGCGCTGGTGGTGGCTCACCACAATCTGGCGGATCTGCTGGTGGCCATGACCCTGCCCGATCGCGCCGCCGACCTGCTCTGCTATGTGCACGACTGCCTGCTGGCGACCTGTCACTCCCCCGCTTGCTCCTCTCGCCTGCGAGAGGCTGCTTTGCGCCATACCCGCACAACCCGTGCCGAGTTGCTGACGTTCGTACAGCGCCACGGCAGCCACGCCGGGATCATGCGTTCGCTCGGTCACTGCCTGTGTCAGAACGAGCCCTCATCCCGGCTCCATTAATCCGAACAGAGGTCATCATGAGCCATACCCTGCCAGCCCTGAACTATGCCTACGACGCACTGGAACCCCATATCGATGCCCTGACCATGGAGATCCACCATAGCCGTCATCACCAGACCTATATCAACAACCTCAACGCCGCACTGGAAGGAGCGCCCGAGCTGGCCGCACTGCCGGTAGAGGAGCTGCTGCGCCGCTTCGATACCCTGCCTGCCACCTTGCAGGGGGCGGTACGCAACCATGGCGGCGGCCATGCCAATCATTCCCTGTTCTGGCTGGTGATGAGCCCGCAGGGGGGCGGTGAGCCGGGTGGTGAGCTGGCTCTGGCCATCGAGCGGGAATTGGGGGGATTCGATGCCTTCAAGCAGGCCTTCACTCAGGCGGCCCTGAGCCGCTTTGGTAGCGGCTGGGCCTGGCTGGTGCTGGACAAGGCTGGCAGATTGCAGGTGGAGAGCAGTGCCAACCAGGATAGTCCCCTGATGCATGGCCATACCCCGATCCTGGGGCTGGATGTGTGGGAGCACGCCTACTATCTCAAGTACCAGAACAAGCGTCCTGACTATATCGCAGCCTTTTATCAGGTGGTGGATTGGGCCGAAGTGGCCCGCCGCTATCAGGCGGTGCGAGGCTGACTTGGTCGCTGGGAATTGGTTTGCAGTACAGCCGCCACAACCCGCGCTGTAATAACAAGACCCGCCAGTTGGCGGGTCGTCTGTTTATGGTGTGGCTGTGCTGACACTGGCGGCTGAAGGGGTCATCGGCAATGTGGGCAAGGCCGCGCTGGGCATCTCTGCGGCGGTTTCTGCCGCGGGTTTAGCGGAAGTGACCGGCTCGGTCGTCGCCGCAGCGGATAAAGCAGGAGTGACTGGTTCAGTCGTGGCCGAGGCAGACGAAGTTGCCGACTCGGTGGCAACTGCGGCAGAAACTGCCGCTGGCTTGGCCTCATCCACCGCCGGTTTGGGCTGTTTGAGGCAGGGTTGCAGGCTGCCGATGGTGCTCAGTGACTGGCAAGGCACAGGCAGACCGATGGGGACCGGTGCCCCGAGGAATGGGCCCCTTGTCCAGTACATAGAGGTCGAGCAGCCCCATCAGGCGGGCAAAGACTTCCCGCACCCGGGTGCGGATCCCCTGATAGGCGCTGGGATCCTCGGCATTGAAGCCGACCGCATCGATACCGAAATGGCGGGCGATGAAAATGGCCCGCTCGTTATGAAAGCCCTGGGAGACCACGGTAAAGCGATCCTGGCCGAACACCTCTTTGGCGCGAACAACTGAGTCGAGGGTGCGGAATCCGGCGAAATCCATATAGATGGCGGAGGCGGGGATGCCCGCCTTGATCAGGGCGCGGCGCATCTGGCGTGGCTCGTTGTACTGCACGGTGGCGTTGTCACCGGAGACGATGATGAAGTCCACCTTGGCATTGTTGTAGAGCTCGGCCGCCGCCTTGATGCGGTATTTGAAGTAGTGGTTGGGGCCGCCACCGGAGAGATATTTGGAGGTACCCAGCACCACCGCAACCCGGTTGTAGGGCACCTTGTCCACCTGATCGTAGGTGTAGTGACGGGCGTCCGAGACGATCCACTCGCTGTAGCCCAGCAGCATGGCAATCAGGGCCAGCAGCAAAACGAGGCAGGCGAGGAGGATCTTGGCAAACTTCTTCATGCGCGGTGCGGTCAGGGTCTGAAGTTGGGAGTGGCTATCGGCATTCTATTACAACTCGGCCGCTGGCGTCAGGCTTGATAACGGGCGGGCACCTCATTCGGGCAGAGGTTGTCGCAGCAGAGGCCGGGAGAGCGGGAGGATAAAGCGAGGGGCTGCGGTGGCAGCCCCTCTGGTCGGTGAAGGTCTATCAGTGGGCGGAGTCGTTACCCTTGCAGGCATCGGACTCCTTGTTGGCTTGCCACCAGGGCAGCAGATCCCGGGCGAGCCACGCCTGATAGGCGTCGCTGTCGTTGGCGATCAGCCGGTCCAGCTCCCCTTCGAAGTCGCTCATCGCCTGCTGCCGATCCGGATTGCGCAGCGCCTGTGCCAGCGCCAGCCAGCTGGCGCCGCGACCGGTATCGTTGAGGAAGCGGTGCACGGTATAGGACCAGGAGTAGACCATCTCACCACCCTGGTCGTAGTCAAGGTGGAGGATCGCCGCCAGTGTTGGGCGCTGGTTGGCGGGGCGGTTTGCCACGTTATCCAGACCCCGGGCAAAGCACTGGCCGTGGGCGATGTACTCTGCAATCCCCTCGGCCCACCAGGTAGTGCGGTTTAGCGGATAGTGGCCGAAACTGCCGTACTGGTTGAAGCGACCATCCAGATAGTGAACGTACTCGTGGCGCAGGTTCCACACCTGGAAGGCAGGGCGTTTCCACTCCGCCTCATAGGCGAAGAAGCGGGCCTGATTGCCGGGGCGAGCCGGATCCCCCTCGATATAGATGCCGCCATTGTCGGTGGAGACACCAAACAGCGCGCTGCCGTAGCGGCCCCAGTCGGCGGAGGAGTTGAAGATCACCAGCTCCAGCGCTTCGTTGTGATCATCGGCTACCGGTTGCCAGCCAGTCTCCATCTGCTGGTGGAAGCGCTGCTCTTCATCACCCAGCTCGCGGCAGATCCCTTCGGCCTGAGCCTGGGTCAGATCCTGGGCGCGCAGACGCAGGGTAGGTGAGCAGGTGTGCTCGAACGGCAGAATATCTTCCATGCGGATCGCGGTACAAAGCTCGGCAAACTCGCCGCTGACACAGGCTTCGCTGGTGCGATCCGTGTAGGTGAGGTAGTAGCTGGAGAGGGTCAGGGATACCTCTTCCAGCATGGCAGCCGGATGCTGGCCGCCCGGGACAAGTCCCTGCTGGCGCATGATGGCGATGACATCGCGATCCAGCTGCTGGCGATAGGCAATCGCCTTATCCGGACTGGTGTGATGGAGGTAGCGCATCATCTGATAGAGGCGGCTGTGGGCATCGAGGATGTTGTTGAAGATAAACAGATCCCGTGAGCCATCGCGCTGTTTCCAGAGGGCCAGCTCGCTCAGGCCCAGTTGCAGCAGGCTCTGGCGCAATGCCGCCTCCTGTTGCAGCACAGCTGCGCTGAAGTCAGCCTGCTGACCGTAAGAGGCGCTCTGATCGACCAGATTGAGCAGCTCGAACAGGCCGTCGGCCCAGGGTTTGTGGCCATTGATCTGCGCCGCATGTTGCACCGCATAGCCGAGCACCTGGTTGAGCTGGGCCAGCATGGGGGCGGCACTCTGGCGGAAGGCGGCTTGCCCAAGTTGTCCCTGCGCTGCCACGCTCCAGGCTTCCAGCACTGTGCCAGCCTGATCCTGCGGTTCAGCTCCCAGCAGCAATGGGTGGTTGAGCAGATCAATCATTACCCCGGCCAGTGCCCGGGCAGCCTGATCACTCTCTTTGCCAACGCCGCCGTGGTAGTTGTGGGCGCGCACATAGTAGAGCAGCTTGTCCATTGCCGGATGGGTCGGCTGGTTGGCCGCCAGCAGAGCACGCATGCCGCGCACCACCGCCATCAGCTTGGCGTCATCGTGGCCGTAATCCGCCTGCCAGGCAGGACTGTTCTGGCCGCTCACGTCGGCTACCAGTTTGGCGGCATCGCTGTCGAGCAGATCCACATCGGGCTGCTCGGGCTCGGAGCAGAGACGACCGTTGGCGCGGCGGCACTCCAGCTGCTCCTCCTTGCTGGCCAGCACGATGGGGCGATTGAGCACCCGGCTCTCCTGCCACTCTTTGCTCTCTGGCAGGGGTTGCCACTCGCCGCCAGCGACCGGGTATTGGTAGCCGTTATCCTGCAGCGTCACCTGAACCTCGCTGCCAGCGGGGATCACCTGACGGCAGATGCGATAGCGGATGGTGTTGCTCCCCTCCTTGCGCTCCTGCGGCTCATCACACTCCTGCTGAGGCGTGAGCTGATCCAGCTGCCACTGATAGCGGCGCCAGACATGGATCTCGCTGACCTGAGCGGCAGCCTGACTGCCTGCCACCGGCTGCAGGCGGAAGAAGATCTGCTCCAACCGGCCATCCCGCTCACTCGGGGTCTCTTCAAGTACCTGCAACTGCTGCCAATCCTGCGGCTGATAGTGCCACTCCGACTCTGCGCAGCGGCCTTGTGCGTTGAGTTCGCAGCGATCCAGCTCCCTTTCGCTCTGACCCAGGATGATGGCTTGTGGCAGTGGCAGACGATCCTGCCGCTGGGCGGTCGGCGTGCCCGCCAGCTGCTCCCAGCGACCCTGCTTGAGGCCATAACCAAAGTCATAACTGCTGGCGGGAATGAGCTTGCCCGCCGGAATCCGATCTTCACAGCGCACGAAGCGGATCTGCCAGCCCGCATCTACCTTGAGCTGCGGCTCGCCACACTGCTGTTCGGCCAGTGCAGCGAGATCGCTGCTCTGCCAGTCGAAGCGACGGTAGACCCTGAGCTGCTGATAGGGGGCGTTGCTGCTGCGCGCCTTGAGCTCGTAAGTGATCTCGGTGATGCGAGCGGCCAGTTGCCGGCTCGATTCGCCAGTCAGCTGATACTGTCGCCAGTCATTGGGGGAGTAGTTGGCTTGCGCCGAGGATGTAGCCAAAAGCAGGGGGCCTGCCAGCAGCAGCCACCCGGTACCTGAACGGTTCATTTTTATCCCTTTGTTCTTGTTTGTGTATTGTCTTGCGAGTAATCGCAAGGCAATTTAAACAGTTCCAAAGGGATATCAATTGCCAATTAAAAATCAGATAAATCAATAAGATGGTGACTTTTTGAGTCTGATCGAATTATCGTGGGTTGGTGCCGCAGTAAGGACTCACATGTTTCTTTTTTGTTTTCAAAGAAGATCGGTAAATTGTGAGTCCGATCTCATTCAGCTTGTCGTGCCCGAGTGGTTTGTTGTCGGGCTACCTTGCCCAGCAGTTGGCGGGAGGGTTTGAGATTGCCGCCAAGGTCGGGCCAGGGGAGCCAGTGGTCGGGCACCATAAAGCCGGGCAGGGCGCTACGGATCCAGGCTGCCAGTTCGGAGTCGGGAACCGGCTCGCCGTGCCAGTCGATAAAGGCGGCGGGGCGTTGCCCCCACTCGTCGCTCGGTACCGGCACCACCAGCGCCTGGGCGACAGAGGGATGATCTACCAGTCGCTGCTCGATGGTTTCGGGCTGGATGTTTTCGCCACCCGAGATAAAGAGGTTATCGAGCCGTCCCTCTACCAGCAGTTCCCCTGCCGTAGTGAACCTTCCCTTGTCGCGGGTATGAAACCAGCCCTCGTCATCGAGGGGTCGTTCCAGCTCGCCATCTCGGTAGTAACCGGCGAATAGGGTGGTGCCGCGCACGCAGATCTCCTGCTCCCGGATGCACACCTCCCGTCCCGGTAGCGGTTTGCCAACTACGCCAGCATCGCCGGGGATAGCGGTGCAGACCTGACTGCCCATCTCGGAGAGACCATAACTCACCTTGGGTTCGAGCCCCATGGCGCAGAGGCGACTTACCAGCGGCTGCGGGATGGCGGCGCCACCGAGCAGCAATTCGCGCAGGCGGGTACGGGCGGGATCAAAACCCTCTGCCAGCAGGCGCCAGAGCTGGGTCGGCACCAGCGAGAGATGGGTAATGGGTTGCTGTTCAAGCCGCGCCTTGAGCCGCTGACTGCGATCGTCCAGCACCAGCGTGGCGCCCGCCAGAAAGACCCGAAACAGGATGGCGTAGCCGCCGACATGGAACAGCGGCAGGGAGAGCAGCCAGCCGCAGGCATCATCGAGGGGAATGAGGGTGGCAGAGCCGCGCGCCGAGGCAAGGTGGTTGCAGAGCCGGTGCACCACAGCTTTCGGCGTACCGCTGGAGCCGGAGGTGAGGATCATATTGTTGAGTTGGGTCGATTCCAGCGGCCACGCTTCCTCTCTTGCCGGCAGTTCGCGTGTGAAGTCGAGCTGCAAGGGCTGCCAGTTGCCTGCCGGGATCTCCCCTGCCGACCAGAAGGCATCGGCATCGAGTTGCACCGCCAGCTCACGCTGCTTTTCGAGAGGAAAGGCGGGATTGAGCGGGCAGAACACCACGCCGCTGCGCACGCAGGCCCACGCCAGCAGCACATCTTCCAGCGCACCGCGCACCACTGCTGTCAGATGATCGCCACGACGCACTCCGGCTTTTTCCAGCTGTTGGCACAGGCTGTTGAGGCGGGCATCGAGTTTGCGGTAACTGAGAGGCGAGGCGGTGTGGATGGCAATGCGGTTCGGGGCTGAGATTGCCCGGTGGCGTACCGGGCAAGGTGTCTGTTCGGGTGAACGGGAGGGGTCAATCACGGTAATACAGTTGCTCCAGTCGACTCAGATCCGGTTTGCCATCTTTCCCCAGCAGGTTGCCTGCCATCCAGCGGCGGGTATCCAGACCCGGCGCCTGTTCGGGAGCCCATTCGCCAGCCAGATGAAACAGCTGGTTCAGGCCCAGATCCGATTCGAAGCAGGAGGAGATGATCACCTTGAGCCGCAGTTCGCGGGCGCGGGCGATCAGCGCTTCGCAGTTGGCGAGTGAACCGAGCAGGGTAGGCTTGAGCACCAGCGCGCGCAGTTGCGGGATCGGCTCCCACGGCTTGCCTTGTGCCAGCAGTTCGTCCAGCGCCACCGGCATGCCGGTGCGGTTGGCGACAAAGGCGATGTCGGCAAAGTCGGCGCAGGGGTCTTCCAGATACTCGATGCGATTCGGGTCGAGGTGGCCGCAGAAGGTCCAGGCCTCCTCGCGAGTCCAGCCTTGGTTTGCATCCAGCACCAGCTTGATGGAGGGAAGGCGGTCGCACAGCAGGCGGATCAGCGCCAGCTCGTCACGCATCGGGTAGCGTGCCACCTTCAGCTTGGCCTTGCCGGGCGTGCGGTGCAGCCACTCTTTCCAGTTGCGCAGCAGCTCCTGGGGGGAGCCTTGAATGAGGGGATAGGGCTCCGGCAGCGGGTTGCGCTGCTCGGGCCATGTCCGGCGCGCGCAGTCGAGGCCAAATTGCACCGACGGCAGCACGGGGTTCGGGGTGTCGCCAGCGGCCAGGGCTGCCAGCGTGGCAAGGGCTTCTGCCTCTGCCTGTTGCAGGCTCTCTTTCGAGAAGCCGGGCAGGGGGGCGATTTCCCCCCAGCCGTCGTTGATGCGCACCAACAGCCCCTCTCGCGCCACCTCCACCTTGCCGTGAAAGGTCAGGGGCTGGGTAAAAGGCAGTTGATAGCGATACAGGGCTAGTGTCATCAGGGGTTCCGCTTGTATTTGGAGAAGTCGGGGCGACGCTTTTCGTTGAAGGCGTTGCGGCCTTCCTGACCCTCTTCGGTCATGTAGAACAGCATGGTGGCATTGCCCGCCAGCTCCTGCAAGCCCGCCTGACCATCACAGTCAGCGTTGAGGGCGGCTTTCAGGCAACGCAGCGCCATCGGGCTGTTTTGCAGCATTTCACGGCACCAGCGCACGGTTTCGCGCTCCAGTTCCGCCAGCGGCACAACAGTGTTGACCAGACCCATGTCGAGGGCTTGCTGGGCATCGTACATGCGGCAGAGGAACCAGATTTCGCGGGCCTTCTTCTGGCCGACGATACGAGCCATGTAGGAAGCACCCCAACCGCCATCGAAGGAGCCGACTTTCGGGCCGGTCTGGCCAAACTGGGCGTTGTCGGCGGCGATGGTCAGGTCACACATCATGTGCAGCACGTGGCCGCCACCGACTGCGTAACCGGCCACCATGGCAACCACAGGTTTCGGGCAGGTGCGGATGTCGCGCTGGAAGTCGAGCACATTGAGGTGGTGAGTCCCCTCGTCATCCCGGTATCCACCGTAGTCGCCACGGATCTTCTGGTCGCCGCCGGCGCAGAAGGCTTTCTCGCCAAAACCGGTCAGGATGATGGTGCCGATCTGATCGTCATAACGGGCATCGGCCAGCGCCTGCAGCATCTCTTTGACGGTGCGGGGGCGGAAGGCGTTGCGCACCTGGGGACGGTTGATGGTGATCTTGGCAATGCCATCGTTGGACTTGTGATAGAGGATGTCCTCGTAACCGGCGGAGCAATCTTGCCATTCAACAGGTGCATACAGTTCAGCTTCCGTCATTGCTTCAATCATGACTCGTCTCTTCTTGTTGGTTGACCCACTCCGCGAGGAGTCGGGCGAAGTTATCAGGCTGATGGGCGTGCAGATTATGGCCGCCATCCAGCACCAAGTGGTTGATTCTGCGATTTTGGTTCGCCAGCTGGCAAGCCAGCTGATGGAATTTGTGATCCCGCTTGCCACTCACATAAGTAACCGGCAGCTGGCTCGCCATGAGCCAGGGGGCGAGATCCGGCTGCTTGCCGAGCGAAGTGGCGCGCAGCATGGTGGCGATGCCCAGGCCGTCGTTGCCAAGGCGGTGGGCGATCTGGCGGGCCCGGGCCGCATCGTCAAGATCGGCAAACACCCCTTGCCGGTACCAGTCTGCCAGCACGTCAGCCAGGGGCTCACGCTCAAAGCGCTGCGCCCACTGTTCATCGTGCTGGATACGGGCGGCCCGCTCATTGTCTGGTAGCCCCGGGTTGCAGTTCTCCAGCAGCAGCCCCCGCAGCCCGGCGGGCTCGCGGCTGGCGTGATAGAGGGCCAGTCGCCCACCAAGCGAGTAACCCGCCAGCAGATAGCGTTCAATATTGCGGCTGGCCAGCTCGGCAACCAGCCACTGGTGGCTCTGTTCAAAGTCGCTGACGGTGAGAGCACTATGCTGGCCGTGACCCGGCAGGTCGAGGGCGATGCAGCGGATGGCGGGCAGCCGGTCGATCACCGGTTGCCAGTCGCCGCCATCCCCCAGCAGGCCGTGCAGCAACACCAGCGGCACATTGGCATCTTTATTTGCCACGGATGGCGGCCCCCAGCGCCTTGAGATCATCGGCCACCTGCTCGCTCGGTACCCGGATCTCGATCAAGGTAACGCCATGTTGGAGGGCGGCGCTGTAATCGCGTTCGAACTCGGGCAGGGTGGTCGGCGCCCGATAGGCGAGACCAAACATGGCGGCAGCATGTTCAAAACTGAGGCCGTGGGGCAGCCGGTAGTAGCTCTCCAGCAGCTCCCCTTCGGTGGGCACCGGCAACATACGGAAGATGCTGCCGCCATCGTTGTTGAGCAGGATCACCACCAGCGGTCGGCTCGCCTTGCTGAGCAGGGCGAGGCTATTGAGATCGTGCAGGGCGCTGAGATCGC
Source organism: Aeromonas sp. 82P (assembly GCF_051919365.1). NCBI lineage: Bacteria > Pseudomonadati > Pseudomonadota > Gammaproteobacteria > Aeromonadales > Aeromonadaceae > Aeromonas > Aeromonas sp. 82P. The sequence continues at coordinate 4,249,766 of NZ_JBQBEV010000001.1, read as the reverse complement.
CAAGCAGCAGGGTGGTGGGCTCATCGCTGCCCGGCTCTATCGATTGGGCAAACCCGTAGGCGGTGGCGATCAGGCCATCGATGCCGGAGGCGCCGCGGTTGGTCATCACCCGGCTCGGCCCCTTGCCCGTTTCGCCGAGCATATCCATCAGTCGGGCTGGCATGCTGTTGCCGACAAACAGTTGCCCTTCAATCAGGCGGTTAAGGCGATGGCAGACCCCAAGTTCGGAGAAGTGCTCGCAGGCAGCGGCGATCTGCTGGCTGGCGTTATGTTGCAGCTCGGCCAGCCGGTGCCAAGGGGCCTGCGCTGTGGTGACCGGATGGGCCGCAGCAAAGGCGCTGGCACTGCAGAGCAGCCGGTTGCGCAGCCGGTAGTCGGGATCGAGCCGCGCCGGTTGCGGATCCACCAGCCAGTAATCCTGCCATGAATGGTGCTTGATGAACTGGCCAAGCCGCTTGGAGAGAAGCCGCGCGCCAAATTGCAGCAGCACCTCGGCACGGCCCAGCTCGGCGACGAATTCAGGGTCGTTGAGCGCCATATCCATGTGGATGAGGTTGCGGCTGTCGAAGCGGATCTGGCTCTGCAGATCCGCCAGCAGCGGCCAACCAAGTTGCTCTGCCAGTTCGGCGACCACTTGTGCCTGTTCGGTGTCAGTGATCCTGCCGGCGACAATAATGCCGCGCTGTTGCCGAAAGGTTTCCCACTCCGCCTGAGGGGGGCAGGTCGGCTCGTTTTGCTGCCACGGGCTCCATGGCTTGCGCGAGCCGAGCCAGTCACTGAGGGGGGCCAGATAGTCGGAGAAATCCTGATAGTGCTCGCCCGGATAGAGGGGCTCGGGGTACATGCAGTTGAAGTGCACCACCCCGGGGGTGAGCGCCTGTTTGGCCAGCGCCTGATCCACTGAGCTCAGCACAAACGCAGCCGGAATGGTCGGGGTGGGGCTCGGCAGGTTCTGTTGATAGACGGGGTAGCGGCCGAAGAGCCCCTGCTGGTCGATCGCCTGATTGGCGCCGTTGTCGATAAGCTCGTGAGGGCGATCGGCGGAGAGAATAATCAGCGGCACGCCGGTGAGCTGGGCCTCTGCCACGGCGGGCCAGAGGTTGGCTACCGCGGTGCCCGAGGTCATGATCACAGCCACCGGCCGGTTGCTCCCCTTGGCCAGCCCCAGCGCCATAAAGCCGAGGCCGCGCTCGTCAAAGTGCAAGTGACGACGAAAGCCCTGATGGGCCGCGGCGGCCATGGTCAGCGGCGCAGAGCGGGAGCCGGGGGCCAGCGCGATATCGCGCACCCCGAGGCGAAAGAGCTCCTCCAGCAAGAGGGAGGACCAGACGTGGTTGAAGGTGGCGTGCTGGCTCGAAAACGGGGGGCAGGCAAACTCTTCGCTGGCAGGCTCTTTACGGGTGGGCATAGGGGCTCTCGTAGCGTGAAAAGGGTGAATGACTATCCCAGCAGGGAGAGCACATTGGCGATCTTGTTGTCGAGTTCGGCCCACTCGGCGACAGGCTCGGAACCGGCGACAATGCCGGCACCGGCAAACAGGGTGACGCTGCCCGGCTGAATGCGGGCGCTGCGAATAGCGACCGAGAACTCCGAGGTCTCCCGGCTCAACATGCCGCAGGCACCGGCGTACCAGCCCCGATCGTAGGGCTCGAACTCGCGGATAAAGGCGAGCGCTGCCTCGCGCGGAGCGCCGCCCACCGCCGGCGTCGGGTGGAGGGCGTCGAGCAACTGCCAGTCGCAGACCCCGGGCTTGAGCTCGGCTTCGATATCGCACTTGAGGTGTTGCAGCAGCCGCAGTTTGAGAATGCGCGGCTCGGTCAGGGTGGCATCGTGGGTCAGTGGTGCCAGACGGCTCAGGATGTCGGCGTGTACCAGTCGGTTTTCCAGCCGGTTCTTGCTGTCGGCCAGCAGCTCGGCGGCCAGTTGGGCATCCACCTCTTCATCGCCGGAGCGGCGGATGGTGCCTGCCAGCGCCTCGGTAAAGAGGTGGCGATCTTCCCGGCGGTAGAGCCGCTCGGGAGAACAGGCGATAAATGCCTGCTCGGGGGAGAATTGAAAACCGAAGTGGAAGCAGTCCTGGGCGTGGCGGGCCCACTGGTCGAGCATGGCCCAGGGATTGATATCCGCATCATGGTTCGGACTGGTCAGCACGCTCTCCCGCGACAGTACCACCTTGGGAGTGTGTGCCTGAAAATCGGAGGCGGTGACGCGCTCCACCAGCGTCTGCCACTGGGCGGGACCGGGACAATCCTGTCGCTGCCAGGGCTGCTTTTGCAGGGTGGGCAGCGGGGCTTCCGGGCGCAGGGCATCGAGGGCGGCTTCGGCCGCCCGCAGTTCGGCCTCGAGGTTGTTTTCATCCAGCCAGAGGTTGAGGCAGAGACTGACGCACTCGCCACGGCGCACCAGCTCGATGCGGGGCAGCACGAAACGGCAGGGGCCAAACCCTTGCCAGCCGGACTGGGCCGGATCGAACGCCAGTCCGCCATAGTAGCGAGGGCTGTCGTCATGATGCTGGTTGGCTGTGTTCGTGCACACCTGCTTGATGGCGTGCGGCTCGGTCAGTTCATGGATGGCGCCCAGCGCGACATACTCGGGACGAGCCTCTCCACGGGCCTGCCAGTAGATGCGGGGATAGAGGGTTTGCGCCGCGAGCCAGCCCAGAAAGGAGCGGATTTCGATCGCCACTCGCAACCGTACGAAGCCGCTGACGTTGCTGTGACGCAGGGCGTCCAGTTGTTGCTTGATATGGGTCTGAGCCAACATGGATTCTTGTCTGAGCCGGGTAGTAACGAGCGATCCGGTAGCTGGATGCCGTAGGTTTATGCCAAAGGGCGATGATTTCCTATATATTATCTGCCCATTCGTCCATGTAAATCGCCCGCGGGAGCTTCACTCTCCGGGGCCAAGTATACCCAAATCCGGTTCGATAACCCTTAACACGATCAATATCCGATTGTTTGGCCATCACAAAATGACAAATACCTTCTCTGTTTGGTTGCTGGCGGCGCGTTTGCGAACATTGCCGCTCGCCTGCTCTTCCATCCTGCTGGGCTCGGGGCTGGCTGCCAGTCGTGGCGCCTTTGATGGCACCATCATGGCGCTCTCCCTGCTGACCGCCATCTTGCTGCAGATCCTCTCTAATCTGGCCAACGATTACGGCGATGCGGTTTCCGGCGCCGACAACGGTGAGCGGATCGGCCCGCAGCGGGCGGTGGTCTCCGGTCTTATCACCAAAAAGCAGATGTGCGTGGCGATGGGGCTGACCGCGCTGGCGGCGGTGGCCAGTGGCCTGCTGCTGCTGGGCTGTGCCTTCGGCGGCCAGTGGCTGCAGATTTTGGCATTTGTGGTGCTGGGTGGCGCGGCCATCGTTGCGGCGGTGACCTACACGGTCGGCAAGACTCCTTACGGCTATCGCGGGTTTGGCGATATCTCTGTGTTCCTCTTCTTCGGCCTGCTCGGGGTGCTCGGCTCCTACTACCTCTTCACCAAGACGCTGGAGTGGGATCTGCTATTGCCTGCCACCGCCTGTGGTCTGCTGGCCACCGCCGTGCTCAATATCAACAATGTGCGCGATATCGAGACCGACGCCGCCAGCGGCAAGATCACTCTGGCGGTACGCCTTGGCCGCAACCGGGCCATCGCTTATCACTGGGTACTGTTGGGGGCGGCGCTGCTGGCGACCATCGTCTTTATCCTGATCCAGCCCGCCAGTTTCTGGCCGTGGATCTTCTTGCCCGCCATGAAGCCTCTCAGCGATGCGGCCAAGACCCTTCGCGAAAGCTACGATGGCGAGGTGCTGACCGGTTCCCTCAAGAAGACCGCCATCAGCGCGTTTCTGTTCAGCCTGCTGCTCTCCATCGGGTTGGCGCTCTCCTGACCGCTGGTCGCAGCTCGCCAAGGCGAACAATAAAGGGCTCTCGAGATGGGAGCCCTTGTTGGTTTTGGCGGGTTTAGCTGGCGCGCACCACCCTGAGGGGGAGGCGGGAGAAAATCAGGGTATCCAGCAGCCAGATGGCGACCATGGAGGCGCCCACCAGCGGGAAGGCGATCCCCAGCAGGATAAGCAGGGTGATGGCACCTCGCATCGGCGGGAGTTTGGCAGGTAGCGGCGGCGCGGCGAGACGGCCCTGCGGACGACGGCACCACCAGATCCACAGACCACTCACGGCGCTGGCCAGCACCATCAGGCAGATGAGCAGCATGGCGAGCTGATGGGGCCAGCCGTAGAGCTTGCCCATGTGCAGCATGACGCCGCTCTCCACCGTTTTGGCGACCGGGCCGTAATCCTGCCAGCGCACATCGGCCAGCACCTTGCCGCTGTATTGATCGATATGCAGGGTGGCGTCGTTGCGCGGATCGTCGGCAAACAGGGCGATGGTGTAGACGCCGGTGTCACCGACCGGCGGAGTGATGCTGTAACCCGGTTTGACTCCCCGTTCACTAGCTGTCTCGACCACCTGTTGCAGCGCAATGCGCTGGCTTGCCATCACAACTCCCTCATGCTCGCCGTGGTTCATGGCACCGTGATCGTGCCCCTCATCGACCGGCTGCGAGCTGGGCATGGGAGTGCTCTCCACCGCCCAGGGAACCGTCTGCTCGTGGGCCTGATTCAGGCTGCGGGCCAGCGGTGCCGATTTGGGCACCTCGTTCCACATGGCGGCGGGGAAGCGGTTCCAGACTGCGGCAAACTGATCGCCCCAGAAACCGGTCCAGGTCATGCCGCTCAGCAGTAACAGCAGCAGGAAACCTGCGCCCCAGAAGCCGACCACAGCGTGCAGATCCCGCCACCAGAGACGTCCGCGCTGGCTCACTCTGGGCCAGAGGATGCCGCCCACCCCGGGCCCCTTGCGTGGCCACCAGAGGTAGAGGCCGCTCAGCAGCAGTACCAGCCCCCAGCCTGCAGCCAGTTCGATCAGCCGATCTCCGGTGGTGCCGAGCAGCAGGTCGGCGTGCAGGGCGCGGGCGACCGCCTGCAGATTCCACTTGTTATCCATGGTGCCGAGCAGGGCGCCGCTGGCGGGATCGAGAAACAGGGTCAGTTCGCGGTCCCCCTGATTGACGATGAACTGGGCGCTGGCATCCGGGCTGGCGGGCGGCAGATATTTGCGCAGGCTGGCGTCCGGCATGGCGATCATCGCCTTGGCCAGCAGCTGGTCGGCACTCAGGGTCTGGCTGGCGGGGGTGACCTTCATCAACTCGGGGTACATCAGGTTGTCGAGCTGGGGTTTGAACAGATAGACGATCCCGGTCAGTGACAGCAGGATCAGGAAAGGGGCGACAAAGAGACCGGCGTAGAAGTGCCAGCGCCAGATCCGTTGGTAATGACTCGAGTCCCTGTTTTTCATTGCACATCCTTGTTGGGGCGCTAAACCTTTCGGCTGGTGGAATGTTTGTGGCGGCGCGGATAATAGCAGTAACGTTTCGTTAACTGCAATCGCACATCTTGAGATCGATTCAGTGCGGGATGTCGGTAACATAAGGTGCCGACGGCTTGCTGGATAGGATGAGCCCGCTTTGGGGAAAGCCTGTTTGCTGCTGGACTTTTCCTTATAAATTATTACCTTGTGGTAACAATTTGCAGGCGATGGTGGTGGTAACGGAATGGGAGCAGTCATGCAGCCACATGGGCAATTCGACATGGAGCGCAGTGGCCAGATGCTGATCTGCCGCCCGAGTGGCCCCTTCAATCTGGCAGGCGCCATGGCCTATGAGGCGCGCTTTCGTCACGAACTGGCCGGTCTGATGGATGGCCCCTGGGGGATTGTCGAGGTCGCGACCGAGTTTGAAGCGGCCGGGCCCGAGGTGCTGGCCCGTTTTCGTCGCCAGTTTGGCTGGTGTGCCGAGAGTGGCTGTCAGTTTCTGGCGGTGGTCTTCGTGGGGGGCTTCAAGCGCTATCTGGCGGATAATATCTTCAAGGGATTGCCCTTTCGGGCGGTACGTTACTTCGAGCAGGAGGCTGCGGCCATCCAGTGGCTGGGGGAGCAGCTCAACACCGCTCCCTGTGAACCTGCGAGCGCTTGACGACCCCGTCCACCGCTTGGGCGGGCTTCACTCCAGCTTGATAAACCACTTGTCCCGTTCGTCGACGCAGTCGGGTTCACCCATTTGGAATTCGCGGCAGATCAGCGGTCGCACCTCGTAGATACGGCACATCATGGTGTTGCGGTCGAGGGCGGCGCACCAGCCATCGTCCAGCCGGCGCATGACCGGTATCTCGCCTTCCCGTTCCAGTACATAACGGTCCGGCACGCCGGTATCGGTAAAGAGCATCACTTCGAGGCGGCAGCAGCAGGCTTCGCAGTTCTGGCAGCTCACATCGGTTTGGATTGCTTGGGTCATGGTGCCTGTCTTGCCGCATGGCGGCATCGGAGATATGAAACAGGCGCCTGTCAGGCGCCTGTGGTCTGGCTAACAGCTTGCAAAGAACCTTAGCCCAGTTTGCGGGCGCGGTAGCTGCGACCCTTGATCTTGCCTTCCTGCAACCGCTTGAGGGCGGCGCTCGCCACGCTGCGCTTCACGGCGACGTAGGAGTACTGCTCGGAGATCTGGATCTTGCCCACGTCGGCGCCGGCAATGCCGCCTTCACCGGTCAGGGCGCCCAGAATGTCACCGGCCCGCACCTTGGTCTTGCGGCCTGCATCGATGGAGAGGGTCACCATCTGCGGGGCGATCGGCTTGATATCGCGGCCGATGCTGTCGAGATCACCCAGCGGCATCGGAGCCTGCTGGTACTCTTCGATAAAGTTGACGCGCTGGGCCTCGTTCGGCTGATAGAGGCTCAGGGCCAGACCTTGCTGGCCGGCACGACCGGTACGACCGATGCGGTGTACGTGCACTTCCGGATCATAGGTCAGCTCGTAGTTGATGACGGCGCCCAGCTCCTTGATGTCGAGGCCGCGGGCCGCCACATCGGTGGCCACCAGAATGGTGGCGCTGCCGTTGGCAAAGCGCACCAGCACCTGATCCCGCTCGCGCTGTTCCAGATCGCCGTTCAGCGCCAGCGCCGAGAAGCCCTTGGCGGCCAGATGGTCGGCCACGTCGTTGCAGGCGCGCTTGGTGTTGCAGAACACCACGCAGGAGCTTGGCTGGTAGTGACTCAGCAGCCAGGTGAGGGCGTCGAGGCGCTGACCGGCAGGCACTTCATAGAGCTTCTGTTCGATGGCGCTCCCCTCGTGCAGGGACTCCACGCTCACCTCGACCGGATTGCGCTGCACGCCGCGGCTCATCTGGGCGATCCCTTCCGGATAGGTGGCGGAGAAGAGCAGGGTCTGACGTTGCTGGGGTGCATAGCTGATGACCCGGTTGATATCTTCGCCAAAGCCCATGTCCAGCATGCGATCCGCTTCATCCAGCACCAGCGTCTTGAGGCCGGATAGCTCCAGCGTGCCCTGCTCCAGATGCTTGAGAATGCGACCCGGGGTACCGACGGCGATGTGGGCACCAAAGCTCAGGGTGGCGGACTGCGGTGCGGTCGGGGTGCCGCCGCACAGGGTCACCAGCTTGACGTTGGGCAGGGCGCGCGCCAGACGACGGATCTCGGTAGCCACCTGATCCGCCAGTTCGCGGGTCGGGCAGAGCACCAACGCCTGCACTTCGAGGCGGTTGACGTTGAGCTTGGCCAGCAGGCCGAGGCCGAAGGCGGCGGTCTTGCCGCTGCCGGTTTTTGCCTTGGCGATCAGGTCTTTGCCATCGAGCACCAGGGGCAGGCTCTGGGCCTGGATCGGGGTCATCTGCAGGTAACCCAGGCTGGTGAGGTTCTCTTGCAGGGCGGGGGAGAGATTGAGGCTGCTAAATTCGCTGTTGTTCACAAAAGGACTCTATTTCGGAGAAAACGGGGATGCGCGAGCGCTAAGGCCGCGCATCATACCAGAATGTGGCACCGGATGTGGCGGATTTTTGAACGGCTTGTCACGAGGGGACATGAAAGGTTCATTTGTTGCCAAACCGATCGCGGGCGAGCACTGACAATGTAATAAGGACTATTTTTCAAACACACATCTAATTATTTATCGCGGATAAACGTTTTCTATTTTCAGTATTTTAATATAATGACTGGAAAATATTCTACGAGCAGTTACTGCGCCACAGGGAATGTTGCGAAAATGCTGATTAAATATTTTCAAAGAACATGAAAACGGCGCCACCATTACTCAACATTATGTTTTAAAAGGATTTATGTTATCCGTGTTGCGCGATTAATATCAGTTCATTGCACAATTAATTTAAAAACGTTTGTATTATCCTGCCTCCATAATATTGCGCGGGATTGTGATGGCTATCTGATTTTTAAATGTGCAAATGTCTATGATGGCGCCGGTCAAAAATTACAATTTACTCAGGTGCTACAGGTATGGAATACGTTCACTTTGTGCTCGGACTGGTGATGGTCCTTGCTCTCTCTCTGCTGGCGAACCGCCACAACTGGAAACAGATCAAGCTGCGTTATATCGGCCAGCTGCTGGTGGTCGAACTGGCGCTGGCCTGGTTCATGCTGAACTCTGAAGTGGGTCTGGCGGTGGTGGGGGGCTTTGCGGCCGGCTTCACCAAGTTGATGGAGTTTGCCAAACAGGGTACCGACTTCGTGTTCGGTGGTCTGGTCAACGAAGGGGCCTTCTCCTTTTTCCTGATGGTGCTGATGCCCATCGTCTTCATCTCCGTGCTGATCGGTATTCTGCAGTACATCCGCCTGCTGCCGCTGGTGATCCGCGGTATCGGTACCGTGCTGGCCAAGATCAACGGCATGGGCAAGCTGGAGTCTTTCAACGCCATCAGCTCGATGATCGTCGGCCAGTCCGAGAACTTCATCGCCCTCAAGAACATCCTGCCGCACCTGAACGAGAAGCAGATGTACACCCTGGCGGCGACGGCCATGTCTACCGTCTCTATGTCCATCGTCGGTGCTTACATGCAGCTGATCGAGCCGCGCTATGTGGTTGCCGCGCTGGTGCTCAACATGTTCAGTACCTTCGTGGTGCTCTCTCTGATCAACCCCTACGAGCCGGATAACTCCGTGACCGACATCAAGGCCATTGCCGAAGGTGACGAGCACCACACCCCGAAGAAAGAGAACTTCTTCGAGATGCTGGGTGAGTACATCATGGCCGGTTTCACCGTTGCCGTTATCGTGGGTGCCATGCTGGTGGGCTTTATCGCCCTGATCGCCCTGATCAACTACCTGTTCGAGATGGCATTTGGCGTGAACTTCCAGTTCGTCATGGGCTACCTCTTCTACCCGATCGCCTGGATCCTGGGTATCCCGAGTGGTGAAGCACTGCAAGCCGGCTCCATCATGGCGACCAAGCTGGTGACCAACGAGTTCGTGGCGATGATGGATCTGGGCAAGGTGGCTGCCGAGCTCTCTCCGCGCACCGTCGGCATCCTTTCCATCTTCATGGTCTCTTTCGCCAACTTCAGCTCCATCGGCATCATCGCCGGTGCGGTAAAAGCGCTGAACGAAGAGAAGGGCAACATGGTTTCCCGCTTCGGTCTGAAGCTGGTCTACGGTTCTACCCTGGTCAGCCTGCTCTCTGCTGTTATCGCTGGCATCATGATCTGATCCTCTGGCGGCACCCGCCACGGTTTGAGCCCCTGACCTCGTCAGGGGCTTTTTTGTTTCTTGCTCACAGCCGCCAGCCGCACCACCAGCCGGCGACCAGCAGGGTGAGGGTGCAAAAGCCGGTTTCGATGGCGCCGCCGCTGCGCAGCGGCCAGCCCGGCAGGCGGTAACGGCGTTTGATGGGCCAGAAGAGCGGAATGCCCGCCGGGGTGAGCCAGTCCCCCAGCAGATGGCTGAGGTAGCCGACGATAAGTGCATCCTTGACCCCCATGGGCAGGGTGTCCGGCGGCAGGCTCTGGTTCAGCCCCCAGACGGCAGCGGCGACCGCCAGCAGACTGTGGGTGAAACCGCGATGGCCGAACAGCCGCGACAGAGGTTTCGAGATCCACGGCAGGCGCTGCCCCAGCACCGATTTGGGGTGGTCGAGGTCGGGCAACAGGGCGCTGGCCAGCGCGGCAGGGATGGTCTGCCACAGGCTGGCATCGGCCAGGGCCGGAGTGAGCTGCAGTTTGTGGGCGATCAGGGTGCAGGTAACGGAGAAGAGCAGGTGCCCTTGGGCGGTCATGATGATTACGGCGTGGACAAGATGGCGGCGCATCTTACCAGCCTGACGGTTGTGGTCAGCTGTTATTTTAAAAATCAGGATGTTACGGCGAAAAAGCGCCCATGTTGGGCGCCTTTAGGGTCTCTTTACAGCTTGCCTTTGACCAGCCACTTGTCGAGGGCGTTGGCGAAGCGCTGTTTGTCAGCGGCATTGAAGGGGGCCGGGCCGCCGGTCTGCACGCCGGCCGAGCGCAGCTCTTCCATAAAGTTGCGCATGCCGAGCCGCGCCTTGATGGTCTCGCGGGTGTAGGTCTCGCCACGGGGATTGAGCGCCTCGCCACCGGCATCGATCACCCAGGAGGCGAGAGGGATGTCGCCGGTGATCACCAGATCGCCGGGTTGAACCTGCTGGGCGATGACATGATCTGCCACATCGAATCCCTTCTCCACCTGCTGGGTTTTGATAAAAGGCGAGGGGGGCACCCGCAATCCCTGATTGGCCACCAGGGTGGTGACGATCTGGGCGCGGTGGGCGGCGCGGTAGAGGATCTCCTTGACCGGAATGGGGCAGGCATCGGCATCAACCCAGATGGGCATGGCATGGTTTCCTGTAGTGAAAGTGGATGGAAAACGAGAGCGGGCATGTTAACACAGGCCTCCCTTCCCGGCGCGGGGCTGAGTCGGCCCCGCCTTTGGTGTAAGCTGGGGCCAGCACATGAAACGAGAAGGAGACGAGATGGATCGGGTGCCCGGTGAAGTGATTTATGCCCTGACTCTGGATGGCAAGGGTGGCATGGCGCCGCTGACGGCGGGAAGCGAAGTCCCGGCGGCACATCCCGGCTGGCTGCATCTGGATTACGGCAATCCCGATTCGGCGCGCTGGCTGTTGCAGACCCCCTTGCTCAGTGAGGCGGCCAGGGAGTCGCTGCTCGGCCAGAGCAATCGTCCCAAGCTGGTGCGGATGGGGGAGACGGTGCTGCTGATCCTGCGCGGCATCAACCACAACAAGGATCACAGGCCCGAAGAGATGGTGGCGCTGCGCATCTTCATCACCCCGGATCTCATCATCAGCAGCCGTCGTCGTCCGCTGCTCTCAGAACAGGATGTCTTCAACCAGCTCAAGCTGGGGGGCGGCGCCGATACCCCGGCCGACTGGCTGGTAGAGATCTGCGATGCCCTGACCGACCGGGCGGGGGAGTTTGTCGAGGAGCTGCACGACAAGATCCTCGACCTGGAGGAGATGGTGCTGATGCGCGACATGCCCGCCAATGGCCGACTGGCGCTGATCCGCAAGCAGCTCATTATGATCCGCCGCTACCTCTCGCCGCAGCGGGATCTGGTGGCGCGCCTTGCCAACGAGAAGATCAGCTGGCTGGATGAGGATGACCGCCGTCGCCTGCTCGATATCGCCGATCGGCTGCGGCGCTGGCTCGATGACCTCGATGCCGGGGTGGCGCGCACCGCTGTGCTGGCAGACGAGATCAACAATCTGATGGCGGAGGCGACCAACCGCCGCGCCTACCAGATGTCGGTGATGGCGCTGCTCTTTTTGCCTGCCAGCTTCCTGACCGGTCTGTTTGGCATCAACCTCGGCGGTATCCCCGGGGCCGAGAATCCGACCGCCTTCTGGGTCTTCTGCGGATCCTTGGTGGCGCTGGCAAGCGGGCTGGCTATCTGGCTCAAGCATCGGCGCTGGTGGTAAGGAGGCATAACCCATGTGGCAATCAATTGGCCTGACCCTGCTGTTGTTGCTGGGGCATACCCTGATCCGGCGGCTGATTCACAAGAGCCTGCTGGCGCTCGGTCAGAGCAGGCAGGTGAGCGAGAACCGGGTGCTCTACGTGGCCCATGTATTCCACTTCCTGCTCGGTTGCGCCACCTTGCTGGTGCTGGCCGGGGTGTGGGGGCTCGACTTCTCCCGACTGGTAGTGCTCGCCTCCTCCTTCTTTGCGGTACTGGGGGTCGCCATGGTGGCCCAGTGGTCGATCCTCTCCAACATCACCGCCAGCATCACCATCTTCTTTGCCTTCCCCTACAAGATTGGCGACCGGATCCGCATCCTCGACAAGGATGATTCGGTCACCGGCGTCATCACCGAGATCGGTCTCTTCTATGTGCGGGTGCGTGATGACAACGGCGATCTGGTCACCTATCCGGCCAACCTGATCCTGCAAAAGCCGGTCAGGAAGCTGGAGGGCAAGGTGGCGGAACCGCTGCAACCGGAATAGAAAGCAACCGGAATAATAAAAAGGCTCCCTCGGGAGCCTTTTTATTGTGTGGTGGGTGGGGCTAGCGTTCGAAGAAGCGGTAGAGGTGCTCCACCTGAACCGGGCAGTCGGCAACCTGATGCAGATGTTCGCGGGCCTGCTCAACGGTGCCGAAACTGACCGGGCAGCCGAGGGTGTCGGTCAGCTCGTAGAGGGCGCCATCCTTGCCTCTGAATTCGATGAGCCAGCCGGGAATAGCCACATCGTGGAGTATTTCGGCCTCTTGCAGGATCTGTTGCTGATAGAGCTTACGAAGTTCACTGACTGTCATGATGCTCTCCTGTGGGGAATATCCAGCTCCAGTCTATGCCTGCCCTTTATGTGCGGCAACAGTGGTGCGGCAACGGGATCATCCCCGCAGGACCTCCCATGCCCAGCGGATGCGGACAAAGGTCTCGGCATTGCCACCCCGATCCGGATGGTGCTGCAGTGCCAGCTCCCGCCAGCGGCGGCGGATCGCCTCCTGACTCGTCCCTTCATTCAACTCGAACAGGGCCAACGCCTCGGCTTTGTGCCCCTCACCGTCATAAGCGTGCCAGAAGCGGTTGAGCAGGGCCTCCACTTCGGCACGATCGGTCTGCCAGAACACCTGCCAGTCGAGATAGTAGCCACGCAGATTTTCGCCAAGGGCAAAGCCGTGGTTGGCCTCCTGGTTCCCGACCAGCGGTTCGAGCCGGATATCCAGGGTGCTGATCACCAGCCACCATCCTTCTTGCCAGAGCTCGGCCTGCAACTGGTAGAGGGCGTTCATGATCAGGAAGTTGACCCGAAACAGCTGCAGCTGCTCATCGTCGGTCAGTACCGGAATTGCCCCCTGTTGGCGCAGAGCAGCCATCAGTTCATGAACCTTGTAGCTACCCGCCGCCTGTTGCAGCAGCACCAGCAGAGGGGCGATCAGCGGATTGTTGTTGGCTTCGTTCATTCGGCGCCCTGCTCTCTGGGCGGCTGCAGGGCGATCAGCAGCTCACCCGCCTGCGGGGTGACGGGGCCGGTAACGATCTGGGGCTTGCCCTTGCCATCCATGATGAACAGCGGGATGGCGCCGGGATTGGCGGTCTGATACTGGGCCCAGTCGAACGCCTCGCTCAGGCGGGTCGCCTTGATCTGGCCGCCCCGGCTCAGCAGGCTGCTCAGCCTGGCATAGTTGATGTCGGGGCCGAACAGGTTCTGGCGAGCGCGAAAGGTGGCGCTCTCCCGGTTAGCCTTGCCGTGCTGCTCGCTGGAGCGCAGGGAGTAGACCTGCTCCTCGCCGTAGAGGTGGGCAAAGTGCAGTACCCCGAGGGCGTTGTTGTGGCGATTGGGGGAGAGCGCCAGCACGGTACTGATGCTGGTAAGCGGCAGGTGCAGCTCGGCATGTTCTGACTGGGGGTTGCCGAAGTAGCAGGGGAGGTTGCTCATCCGCGCCTGTTTGCAGAACTCCCAGGCGGGATCGCAGAGTTGCACCGGCACACCCTGATCCGCCAGCGCCCGGCCTATGGCTCGCGCCACAGAGTTGGCCCCTATGATGAGCCAGGTATTGGGGGTGCTCTGGCGCATCTTGAGCAGGCTGGCCAGCGGTGCCGAGGTGAGGCTCTGCAACACCACGGTGGAGATGATCACCGCAAATACCAGCGGCACCAGCTTGTCGGCATCGGGGATCTCGGCCTGATGCAGGCTGATGGCAAACGAGGCACTGACTGCCGCTGCGACTATGCCACGTGGGGCGATCCAGCTTAGCAGGGCGCGAGCTCGCCAGGAGAGATCCGAGCCCCAGGTCGAGACCAGAATACAGAGCGGGCGCGCCACAAACTGCACCACGCAGAGCAGCGCCAGCACCATGGGGCCGAGCTGCCAGAGCTGTGCCAGATCGAGGCGGGCCGCCAGCAGGATAAACAGGCTGGATATAAGGATGACCGCGAGATCCTCCTTGAACGCCAGCACCTCCTCCAGATCCAGCCCCTCCTGATTGGCGAGCCAGATGCCGAACACGGTCACCGCCAGCAGGCCCGATTCGTGGCTCAGCCAGTTGGAGAGGCTGAAGGTGACCAGCACCAGCGCCAGCACGCCGAATTTGTGCAGGCTGACCGGTAGCCAGTCCTTGCGAATGAGCAGGGTGGTGAGCCAGCCTGCCACCACCCCGATCAGGGAACCGACCAGCACTGTCTTGCCCAGCGCCAGCAGGGTATGGCTGATGAGATCCCCCTGACTGCCAAGGCGCACCGCCTCGAACACCAGCACCGCAAACAGGGCGCCGATGGGGTCGATGACGATCCCCTCCCAGCGCAGGATGCGGTCTACCTCCCGGGTGGGGCGGATCACGTTGAGCATGGGTGCAATCACGGTGGGGCCCGTTACCACCAGTACCGCGCCGAGCATGGTGGCGACCCGCCAGTCCAGCCCCAGCAGGAAGTAACCGGCGCTGCCGATGACGGCGAAGCTGACCAGCATGCCGGTGGAGCAGAGATTGCGCACCACCTTGCCGATCCCCTTGAGCTCGGCCAGATGGAGGGTCAGGGCCCCCTCGAACAGGATGATGGCCACCGACAGGGAGACCAGCGGAAACAGCAGATCCCCGAGCAGGGCATCGGGGTCGAGCAGGCCGCTGACCGGGCCCAGAGTCAGGCCGGTGAGCAGCAGAAACAGGATGGCGGGTACCCGCAGCGACCAGGCAAGCCATTGGGCCAGCACGGAGACCAGGGCGATCCCGGCCAGAGAGAGGGCAATCATGCAGACCTCGATTCAGGCAGTGAGTATGGAGCTAGTGTAGTGGCTAAGTTGGTCAGATTGACACCCGAAGGCGCGAGCATCATGGCCGGGATGGGGAGATGTGCGACAGTCGGCGTCATGGTGGCTGGCTGTGGTGTGCAGGGCGCCAGCCAGACGCCAACCGTGGTGATGGGGTGGCCTTGGGGCCGGATTAGATGGGGCTCTCCTTGTGGAGCTCGCCGACACAGTCGGCCAGCGCCAGTACCAGTGCGGAGCGCACCATCTGATCGAGCCGGTTTAGCTGCATCTGGTAGAAGGCCCAATCCTCTTCGCTGGCGGGGGGCTCCAGCTTCATCATGCCGCCCTGATTGACCCCGTGCAGGCGGTCGAGCAGATCGCGGATCGGCTTGTCGCTGAAGCGGTAATCCTTGGGGTCGCGCACCAGAAAGTCGCGGATCTTGATATAGGCTTCGATATCCTGATAGCGCTCGAGTGAGATGAGACCGAGGGCGAAGATGAGCTTGAGGCGCACCTCCAGCTGGCCGAGGGGGCCGCTCTGGTTGAGCAGGGGTTCGATGGCGTATTTGACGGCATACTCCTCCTGACGAAACGCGCGTCGCATCAGGGAGTCGACCGCCTCTTCCAGGATGGTCACGGCTTCGAGAAAGAAGCCGCGGGGGCCATCCTGCTCGTTCAGTCGTTCCAGTACTTCATCTTCCTGGTGTGTGGTCATAGGTGCATTGGGTCCAGCTGACAGGGAGAGAGTCAGCCTCTCTCCCGGTTTTTATCATATGGGGCACATTCCCTTGCCATTCAAGCGCTTGGCGCGCTATCAGTGATGGCTGAATGCGCCGCAAGCAGGGTTATTACAGGGTTTCGTAACGGGCGACGATGGCGCGAACCACTTCGCTCTCTTCATCCAGTCCGGTGACGCGGGCCAGCGCTTTGGCCGGGCCAAGCTCCGCCAGCAGGGCTTGCAGCTCCACCGCCTGCGGATCATCGACATTGCGATAGTGGAGCGCCGCGGCGATCCCCTCCTGCAACTGCTCGTTGGGCAGGCCGTACTCCAGGGTGCCCAGCAGCGGCTTCACCAGTCGATCTCCCGCCGCCAGCTTGCGCAGCGGCTGACGACCGACCCGGTCAATCTCGTCCACCAGATAGGGGTTGGCGAAGCGGGCCAGGATCTTCTCGATGTAGGCGGCGTGCAGGCGCGGGTCGAAGCCGTAGCGTTTCACCAGTACGGCACCGCTCTCCTCCATGGCGCGGCGTACCTTGCTGCGGATCACCGGATCCTCGATCGCCTCGCGGACGGTGCGGTAGCCCCGTAACTTGCCGAGATAGGCGGTGACGATGTGGCCGGTGTTGAGGGTGAACAGCTTGCGCTCGACGAAGGCCATTAGGTTGTCGGTGGGCTCCATGCCCGCCACCTGTGGCAGCTCCCCCTTGAACTGGGTCTGATCGACGATCCACTCGCTGAAGCTCTCGACCGTCACTTCCAGCGGATCATCGTTGGCAGCCGCGGCGGGCGGCACGATGCGATCCACCGCTGAGTCGACGAAGCCGATACAGGATTCGAGCGTGGCATGATACGCGACCGGGAGGTACTTGAGTACCTCCCGCTTGAGGTGGCTGGTGCCGCGCACCATGTTTTCGCAGGCGATGACGTTGAGCGGGGTCAGGTTGCCGGCATCGAAACGGGCCTGCAGCCCCTTGGCCAGGGTGCTGGCAATCTTGTCCAGAATGTTGGGGCCTACTGCCGTGGTGACCAGATCGGCAGTGATGATACGGGCGATCACCTCGTGACCGGCGGAACTGACCGCCGCCACGTTGCGCACCACGTCCAGCTTCTGATCCGCCCCTACTACATGGACCTTGTACTCCTGACGGTGGTTGAGCTGGTCGATCAGGGTGTCGTTGACGTCGGCGAAGGTGACCTGATGGCTGGCATCCGCCAGCACTTTTCCGATAAAGCCGCGACCGATGTTACCAGCACCAAAATGCAATGTTTTCATGATATTAACCTCTTGAACCAAAGACGATGAAAGATGATTACGCAGCCTGTTCGGCACCCAGCAGATCCAGGAAGGCCTGGGGATCCGTGGTGCTGGCCAGCCGGTCGATGAGACCGGGTTCATCCAGTGCATTGGTCAGGCGGGTTATCACCTGCATGTGTTCGTCGTTGCGGGCGGCGATGCCGATCACCAGCCGCGCCACCTCATCGGCAGCCTCGCCAAAGGCGACCCCGGCCGGGTACTGGCAGATGACGATGCCGGTGCGCTTCACAAACTCTTTGGCGGCGATGGTGCCATGGGGCACGGCGATGGATTCGCCGAGGTAGGTGGAGACCAGCTGTTCGCGCTCCAGCATGGCGTTGACGTAGTCGGGCGCCACGTAGCCGCGCTCTGCCAGCAGTCGGCCAGCGGTCAGGATGGCGGCCTCCTTGTTGTCCGCTTTCAGTCCCAGATGCACGTCATGACGGCTCAGGGTAAAGACTTCGGCGGCCTGTGGCTCGTAGCTGTCGTCGTTGGCCGCCACCAGCAGCTGCGGGTTGGCGACGTCATCGTTGGCAGCGCGGCTCAGGCTCTGTACCAGCTCCTGATAGAGGCCGTTGTCGAGGAAGTTGGTGAGCGAGATATGGTGAGCGTTCGGCGCATGGCGACGGGCCCGCTCGGTCAGATCCTTGTGGGTGATGACCCAATCCACCTGATCGTCGAGCTGATCGATGGCGCGGTTGGTGACGCTGATATCGAGCCCTGCGGCCTGCACCCGCTTGCGCAGCATGCCGGCGCCCATGGCGCTGGAACCCATCCCCGCATCGCAGGCAACCACGATATTGCGCACTGCCATCAGTTCGCCGCCCGGCTTCTTGGCCGCTGTGGTTTCGGGCTTGCCGCCCTTCATGGCTTTCATCTTGCGAGTGGCTTCACCGAGGGCATCGGCCTCGTCGGCTTCCGGCTGCTGGGCGCGAACGAATACGGCGGCGACCAGGAAGGAGACCAGAGTGGCGCTGATGATGGAGAGGGCGACCCCGATCAGGGAGGCTTTCGGCGTCATCAACAACACGGCGAAGATGGAGCCCGGCGACGCGGGGGAGACCAGACCGGCATTGAACAGGGTCAGGGTAAAGACCCCGGTCATGCCACCGGCGATCACCGCCAGAATGAGGCGCGGGTTCATCAGCACATATGGGAAGTAGATCTCGTGGATGCCGCCGAAGAAGTGAATGATGGAGGCGCCAGCCGCGGACTGCTTGGCCGCACCACGACCGAACACCATGTAGGCCAGCAGCACGCCCATGCCCGGGCCCGGGTTCGCTTCAATCAGGAAGAAGATGGAGCTGCCGTGCTCGGTGGCTTGCTGGATCCCCAGCGGCGAGAAGATGCCGTGGTTGATGGCGTTGTTGAGGAACAGGATCTTGGCCGGTTCGACGAAGATGGAGGTGAGCGGCAGCATGTGGTTTTCCACCAGGAAGCCGACGCCACCGGCCAGCAGGCCGGAGAGCACCTTGACGAAGGGGCCAATCACGAAGAAGGCGAGGATCGCCAGCAGCATGCCGATAAGCCCGGCGGAGAAGTTGTTGACCAGCATCTCGAAGCCGCTCTTGACGCGACCGTCCATCGCCTTGTCGAAGCGCTTGATGGCCCAGCCACCGAGCGGGCCGACCATCATGGCGCCCATGAACATGGGGATATCGGTTCCCACGATGACACCCATGGTGGTGATGGCTCCGACCACGCCGCCGCGCTCGCCGCCCATCAGTTTGCCGCCGGTGTAGCCAATCAGCAGCGGCAGCAGGTAGGTGATCATGGGGCCGACCAGCTTGGCCAAGGTTTCATTGGGCAGCCAGCCGGTGGGAATGAAGAGGGCGGTAATAAAGCCCCAGGCGATAAAGGCGCCTATGTTGGGCATGACCATATTGGACAGGAAGCGTCCAAAATTCTGTATCTTGACTTTGGTATCCGGTGATAACATGTCGGGACCCCGTTTTAAGCCTGTTTGATTAAAAGTGGTAGTCGGGATGGCTAGTTTTGCCGAACCGCCATCCCGGTCGTCTAAGCAACTTCAATCTACCAGCTTGATATCAAATTAGGCTGAAAACGGGGTGTCTTGTGATCCACCTCTCAGATACCCAGCGATATCCCCTCCATAACCAGTGACCCGCATCACATTCCCATGCTGTAATTCGGCTACATTTCGATCTTTTCTGTTTTGCATGGTCATTTTTTGTGACTCAAATCACCAAAGTTGTTTTGTGGCTCTCTTGTTGAATGATGACTTTCGTCACAAATTCGATTTTTGTATTCGAATGGGACAAGTCACTCAATTACTCATCAGTGGGTAGTGGCGATGGATCTATCGAAATACTCCATTGCTTACCAATGAATCAATAAATTTGTAACCCGCTTTCAGTTTTTACGGTCGGTGATGAGGGCTCTTTTGCGGCTGATTGATGGGAATGGGCGCCAACATGCAGGATGTTATCGAGCGGCAGATGTTCGGAGCGCTTGTTTGCCGCGCAGGCCAGACTGCAGATAAAAACAAACCGCCAGCAGGCGGTTTGTCGGTTTTTGCGATCCGGCCCCTGTAGGGGCTGCGGCTTAGTAGAATCCGGCATCTTCGGGGAAGGGGCGGGTCTTGAAGCGGCGATGGAGCCACATGTACTGCTCCGGCGCCTTGCGTACGGCGGCTTCAATCTCGTGGTTGGCGCGGGCGGCATCGACCATATCATCCCCGCTGGGGTAGTCGGCGAGCGGCGCGCCGATATGCAGGGTGTAACCCTCGCTGGTGCGGATGTTGTAGCAGGGCAGGGTAACGGTGTTCTTCACCCGCGCCAGGGTGGCGGTGCCGGTGATGGTGGCCGCCTGCTCTACCGCGAAGTAGGGCACGAACACGCTGGCGTGGGAGCCGTAGTCGTGATCCGGCGCGTACCAGAGGGCGTCACCGTTGCGCAGCGCCTTGATCATCCCCTTCACATCCATCCGGTCCACCAGATATTTGTTGGAGGCGCAGCGACCGTGGTACTGGGCATACTCCAGCACCGGGTTGGTGTTGGGGCGATAGACCCCGACCCCGGGGCGGACCAGCCCGAAACAGCGGGCGTTGAGTTCCAGCGTCAGGAAATGGCAGGAGAGCAGCAGCATGCCCTGACCTTTTTCCATGGCGGCGATGACGTGCTCTTCCCCTTCCACCTTCATCAGGTTGCGCATCCGCCAGTCTGGCCAGAACCAGGCGATCCCCACCTCGAACACGGCGCAGCCCACGCTCTCGAAGTTTGCCTTAAGCAGTTTCTCCCGCTCATCCCGGGTCAGCTCGGGCATCGCCAGCTCCAGATTGCGACGGGCAATCTTGACCCGGGACTTCAATATCCTGGCGGCGAGACGACCGAGCTGACGGCCCAGCCACATCTGGCTACGCCACGGCAGCAGGGTCAGCAGCCAGAGCAGGCCGAGGCCGAACCAGCTGGCCCAGTAACGGGGATGAAACAGGCGGGGCTCCAGGCGGGGAGCGTTGTCATGGGCCATGGCTAATCTCTTGTTCGCAAACACAATCGGGGGATTCTAGCCGAAAAGGGGGGGCGGGGGCGAATGGCTGTGTGCTGGTCAGAGGGGTAGCCTGCGTCCGGTTAGCGTGACAGCGGCGGCAACTGCGGTCGGCTTTTTCTACACCGGATAAAAGAGTGTGATAAAATCGGCGACTGATTTTTCAGGTTTTGAGAGTCGATACAGATGAAGATCACCCTGCCCGATTTTGAAAAAGCCCGCGTTCTGGTCGTTGGCGATGTCATGTTGGACCGTTACTGGCATGGCCCTACCGGTCGGATCTCCCCGAGGCACCGGTGCCCGTGGTCAAGGTTGAACACATTGAGGAGCGTCCCGGTGGCGCGGCCAACGTTGCTCTCAACTCCGCTGCGCTGGGCGCCCACGCCGTGCTGCTTGGCCTGACCGGTCAGGATGAAGCGGCCGATGCGCTGGCCGGCCAGATGGCTGGCGTCAAGGTGGCCTGTGATTTCGTTCGTCTGGCCGACTTCCCGACTATTACCAAGCTGCGGGTGCTGTCCCGCAACCAGCAGCTGCTGCGTCTGGACTTTGAAGAGCCCTTCCACTCCGTCGATGCCACCCTGCTGATGAGCAAGGTGGAGCAGGCGCTGCCGAATAGCGACGTGATGATCCTTTCCGACTACGGCAAGGGTGCTCTCAACGACGTGCCCGGCATGATCCAGCGCGCCCGTGCCGCCGGTATTCCGGTGCTGGTCGACCCCAAGGGGACCGACTTCGAGAAGTATCGCGGTGCCACCCTGCTGACCCCCAACATGTCCGAATTCGAGGCTGTGGTAGGCAAGGTGAAGAGCGAAGAAGAGCTGGTCGCCAAGGGGTTGGAGCTGGTCAAACGCTTCGAGCTGGATGCCCTGCTGGTCACCCGTTCCGAGAACGGCATGACCCTGATCCGCGAAGGTCAGCCGGAGCTGCATCTGCCGGCTCAGGCCCACGAGGTTTACGATGTGACCGGTGCCGGTGATACCGTCATCTCCACTCTGGCTACCTCACTGGCGGCAGGCAAGAGCCTGGACGAAGCCTGTGCGCTGGCCAATACCGCTGCCGGTATCGTGGTCGGCAAGCTGGGTACCTCTACCGTCAGCCCGGTCGAGCTGGCCAACGCCCTCTACACCGAGCAGGAGACAGGCTTTGGCGTCATGTCCGAAGCCCAGCTGAAAGTGGCGGTTCGTGCCGCCCGTCTGCGTGGCGAGAAGGTGGTGATGACCAACGGTTGCTTCGACATCCTGCACGCCGGCCACGTCTCCTATCTGGCCAACGCCGGCAAGCTGGGGGATCGCCTGATCGTGGCGGTCAATACCGACGAGTCGGTTCGCCGTCTGAAAGGGCCGGGTCGTCCGGTCAACCCGACCGAGCGTCGCATGGCGGTACTGGCTGCGCTGGGCGCGGTGGACTGGGTTGTGCCCTTCTCCGAGGATACCCCGCAGCGTCTGATCGCCGAGATCCTGCCGGATCTGCTGGTCAAGGGGGGTGACTACAAGCCGGAAGATATCGCCGGTTACGCCGAGGTGACCGCCAACGGCGGTGAGGTGCGCGTTCTCAACTTCGAGGATGGCTGCTCTACCACCGACATCATCAAGACGATCCGCGAGCGCGGCTAACGTTCTGCTGGCCCCGCAATCTGGCGGGGCTCATTATCGGCGGTAGCAAGCCGGCAGAAATACGGATAACAAAAAGGCGACCTTGCGGTCGCCTTTTTCATGCACGATGGCGGCTATCAGCCTTTGGCTTTTGCCGTGGCAGGCATCAGGCCCTGGTTCACTTCCACCAGGTCCTGCGCTTCCAGAATACCGGCAGCCTGTTTCAGGCTCAGGATATTGAGAATGTAGTTGTAACGGGCTTCGGAGAGCTTCTGCTTGGCCTCGTACAGCTTGCGAGTGGAGTCCAGCACGTCGACGATGGTACGGGTACCCACTTCGTAACCGGCTTCGGTCGCCTTCAGGGCGCTGTCGGCGGAGACCACAGACTGGCTGTAGGCACGCACCGAGCCGATGCTGGCGTTCACGTTGTTGTAGGAGGAGCGCACTGTGCTCTGCACCGAGCGGAAGTTCTTCTCAAGCAGTTCGCTGGCCGCCACGTAGTCGTACTGAGCCTGCTTCACCTTGGAGCTGGTGGCGCCACCACTGTAAATCGGCAGCTTGAAGGTCAGGCCGATATTGGCCTGATTGTCATTGCCACCGCTCTGAATGCTATCAAGCTTGTAATCGGTATTGCTGGTTTGCAGTCCGGCACCCAGATCCAGCGTCGGCTCATGGCCGGTCTTGGCCAGATCGATCTGCTCCTTGGCAATGTCCTTGCTGATGCGGGCACTGTGCAGTTGCAGGTTCTTGTCCAGCGCCAGCTCCAGCCACTTGTCGGAGCCGAAGGCGGTCTTCTGCGGGCTGAAACGATCAGTGTTCAGCACGTCCAGATTGCGGTGATCGATACCGGTCAGCTCGCGCAGGGTCTCGTAGCTGTTGTCCAGCGAGTTTTCGGCATTGATCTCGTCAGCCAGCGCCTGGTCGCGGGAGGCTTCGGCTTCATGGACGTCGGTGATGGCGGTCAGGCCCACTTCGAAACGCTGCTGGGTTTGCTCCAGCTGACGCTCTACCGCAACCTTGTTGGCACGGACGAACTCCAGGGTATCCATCGCCTTGAGCACATCAAAGTAGGCTTTGGCGGTGCGCACCATCAGGTTCTGGATTTCGAGGTTGTAGGCAACATCAGACTGGGTGGCCTGCTTCTCGCTGATATCCAGATTGACCCAGTTACTGCGACGATAGAGGGATTGCGACAGCGTCACCTCGCCCTTGGCGTTGGTATTGCTCTGGGTATCGTTCTTGTTTTGCAGATAATTGAGCCCGGCACCCAGATCGATCTGGGGCAGCAGAGGAGCACGGGATTCGTTGATCTTCTCGAAGGCCTGGTCGCGAACGGCTTTGGACTGCAGCAACTGCGGGTCTTTGATCTGGGCTTGCTGGTAGATGTCGAGCAGGTTTTCGGCATGGGCACCGGCACTGACGCCCAGCAACACCATGACTGACAAAAGTGTTCTTTTCATAGATCGTTTTAACCTTATGTAGTAACCCAAACTGGTTGCTGGAGAGGCAAATATTGTCACCGACCAAGCTTGATTGCAGCTTAATCACTCTACTATAAGCAAAATTTAATGCTAAGAGTCTCAGGTCCGGTGACGGGAACGTCAAGAACCGGACGCAGTTTTCTCCCCGCGTGCCTAGCCAAATGGTCTGTGGCTGCTAAAATCCACCCCTCATTACCATGGCACACCGAGTGAATGAACGTTCATTCATGTTCCTCGGATTTTATGGTCAAACTGATACAAGTCAAGCTGACGGGAGCCCCGGATGTCGCAGCAACCCTTGCCGCAAGATCGGCATTACGCCGCCGATGATGTGAAAATCATTGAAAAATCAGCTGGATATAACGGCTTCTTCAAGGTGAATGTCTATCGTCTGCAGCATCGGTTATTTGCGGGCGGCTGGAACCAGCCCATCGTGCGCGAGCTGTTCGAGCGGGGTCATGCCGCCGCACTGCTGCCCTATGATCCGGTGCGCGACCAGATCGTGCTGGTGGAGCAGTTCCGTATCGGCGCCATGGAGACCAGCCCGACCCCCTGGCTGCTGGAGCTGGTGGCCGGCATCATTGACGAAGGTGAGAGCGCCGAGGCGGTAGTGCGCCGCGAAGCGGTGGAGGAGGCCGGGATCGAGGTGGCCCGCTGCGAGCATGCCATCAGCTATCTGGTGAGCCCGGGCGGCAGCACCGAGCGGATCGAGGTCTTTGTGGGCGAGGTGGATGCCAGCAAGGCCGAGGGGCTGCACGGTCTGGCTGATGAGGGCGAGGATATCCGGGTGCACGTGGTGAGCCGCGAACAGGCCTATGCCTGGCTCAAAGAGGGGCGCATCGACAATGCGGCCTCGGTCATTGCCCTGCAGTGGCTGGCCCTCAACCATGGCGAGTTGCGTGCCCGCTGGCTGGCGGATCGCTGAGGTGGCGCTGACCCTGCAACAGAGCAGGCGCTATGTGCCTGATCTGATGTCCTTGCAGCGTACCTGCGAGGTCAACTACTCACGGGTGTTGATTGATGGAGCTTTGCGATGCCGTTAGTTCAATCCCGGACCAAACGTTATGTGCCGGATTTGATGTCTTTGCAGCGTACCTGCGAGGTCAACTACATGGCGTTGATGAAACTGCTGCCGCCAGATGGGGAGGTGGGAGCCGAGCGTCGCTATCGGGTCGGCAACGATCTGCAGTTCCAGCTCACCATCATTGGCGAGAGTCGCTTCACCAATCAGGTGATCCTGAGCCAGCACAACCCCGAATTGCCCGAATATTTACAAGCTCAGATAGAGATTCGTTTGTATCATGATGTGCGGATGGCGGAAGTGTGTGCAGCGCAACAGATTTCCCGTTTGCAACCACGTTATGATTATCCCAATAAAAAGATGCACCAGCGGGATGAAAAGGAGCAGGTAAATCTGTTTCTGGCCGAATGGCTAAAATTTTGTCTCAGACATGGTACCAGCCCGATCAATATCTCCAGTTGAACAAATAAAAAGAAGCGTGATTTTGGAAACAGAGCTCCCCCAGGCGCAGGACGGCAGTGTGCGCCTGTTGCAAATTACCGACACCCACCTCTTCGCGAGTGCCGAAGGGCGGCTGTTGGCTGTGCGCACCGCAGAGAGTCTGGCCGCCGTGCTGGAACAGGTGCAGGCCAATGAACACCCCTACGAGGTGATTCTGGCGACCGGCGATCTGTCGCAGGATCACAGTCCGGAATCCTATCAGCGTTTCGCCTCCATGATGGCGCCCCTTGGCCGCCCCATCTACTGGCTGCCGGGCAATCACGATGACAGCCCGCTGATGACCGAATATCTCCATGCCGCCGGGATCAGCGAATCCAAACAGCTGGTGGGCGACCACTGGCAGGTGATCCTGCTCGACACCCAGGTGCGCGGCAAACCCCACGGCATGATTGGCGATCACCAGCTGGCCGCCCTCGACCGCGCCCTGCGTCAATATCCTGAGCGCCACGCTCTTATCACCCTGCACCATCAGGCGGTGCCGGTGGGCTGCGCCTGGCTGGATCAGCACAATCTCAAGAATGCCGACGACCTGTTCGCCGTGCTGGCTCGTCATCCGCAGCAGAAGACCATCCTGTTCGGCCACGTTCATCAGGAGTTTGACGAGGTGCACCGCGGGGTGCGGCTGATTGCCAGCCCATCGACTTGCATTCAGTTCAAACCGCTATCCGACGGCTTCGCGCTGGATGAATCCGGCCCGGGCTGGCGCTATCTCACCCTCTATCCGGATGGGCGGGTGGCCAGCGAGGTGTGGCGCCTGCCGGTGGGGCAGTTTGTGCCTGACCCCAACGCTACCGGTTATTGAGGAGAGCATTCCATGAAGTCGGTTCTCCTTTATCTGCACGGTTTCAACTCCTCACCGGGCTCCGCCAAGGCGCAGCAGATGGCTGCCTGGGTGGCCGCCAACCGGCCCGACATCGAGGTGATCATTCCGGCCCAGCCCAACACCCCGGCGGCGGCCTGGGCGGCTATCGAGCAGACCATTGCCGATCTGCAGCGTCGTTATGGTAGTGAATTCAAGCTCGGCACCGTGGGTAGCTCCCTTGGTGGCTTTATGGCGACCCGGGTGAGCGAGCGGTACGGCTGCCGCGCTGCGCTGATCAATCCGGCGGTGCGCCCGCACGAGCTGCTCTGTGACTACCTTGGCCCCCAGACCAATCCCTATACGGGTGAGCAGTACGAACTGCGGCCTGAACATATGGATGAGCTGCGGGCACTGGCGGTACCGGTGACGGCGCCGGAGCGACTCTGGATCCTGCAACAGCAGGGGGATGAGGTGCTCGATTATCGCAAGGCGCTGGATGAATACCGCTTTGCCCGCCTCTCGCTAGAGTGTGGCGGCAACCACGCCTTCGTGGCGTTCGAGCGCTACCCCGCCCAGATCATCCGTTTCCTCGGGTTATAGTCAGGTTTGAGTCAATAAGGGCGGTCTCGCCCTGCTTGTTCTTCTCCAGATCAAGCTTTCGGTGCGGGGAGTTTGTTCTACCCCCGCCTAGCAGTTAAGATTCCCTCCAAACGTCAATTCGCAAGGCCCTCCATGTCTACTCAATACAATGCGGATGCCATTGAGGTCCTCAATGGCCTTGAGCCGGTGCGTCGCCGCCCCGGCATGTATACCGACACCACCCGGCCCAACCACCTCGGCCAGGAGGTCATCGACAACAGCGTCGATGAAGCGCTGGCAGGTCACGCCCGCAATCTGGAGGTGATCCTGCATGAAG
This sequence comes from Aeromonas sp. 82P, assembly GCF_051919365.1. Classification (NCBI taxonomy): domain Bacteria; kingdom Pseudomonadati; phylum Pseudomonadota; class Gammaproteobacteria; order Aeromonadales; family Aeromonadaceae; genus Aeromonas; species Aeromonas sp. 82P. Next base: position 4,222,862 of record NZ_JBQBEV010000001.1, on the reverse strand, counting down.
ACCAGTCCCTCGAAGTGATCGACGACGGCCGCGGCATGCCGGTCGATATCCACCCGGAAGAGGGGGTCAGCGGGGTAGAGCTGATCCTCTGCAAGCTGCACGCGGGCGGCAAATTCTCCAACAAGAACTACCAGTTCTCCGGCGGTCTGCACGGGGTGGGTATTTCGGTCGTAAACGCCCTCTCCGATCGGGTCGAGGTGACGGTGCGTCGCGACGGTCAGGTCTACGACATCGCCTTCGAGCGTGGCGAGAAGGTGCAGGAGCTGACCATCACCGGCACCTGCGGCCGCCGCAACACCGGCACCCGGGTGCGCTTCTGGCCGCAGGCGAGCTACTTCGATTCGCCCAAGTTCTCGGTCACCAAGCTGGAGCACCTGCTCAAAGCCAAGGCCGTGCTCTGCCCCGGCCTCACCATCAAGTTCCTCGACAAGAACACCGGCATCAAGCTGGAGTGGTGCTACGAAGATGGCCTCAAGGATTATCTGGTCGATGCGGTCAAGCAGTTCACCTGCCTGCCGGAGCAGCCCTTTATCGGCTCGTTCAGCTCCGAACAGTCGGCGGTGGACTGGGCGCTCTGCTGGTTGCCGGAAGGGGGTGAATGCCTCGCCGAATCCTATGTGAACCTCATTCCCACTGCGCAGGGCGGTACTCACGTCAACGGTCTGCGTCAGGGCCTGCTCGACGCCATGCGCGAGTTCTGCGAGTTCCGCAACCTGCTGCCGCGCGGGGTCAAGCTGACTCCGGAAGATATCTGGGATCGCTGCGCCTACATCCTCTCCATCAAGATGCAGGATCCGCAGTTCGCCGGTCAGACCAAGGAGCGCCTCTCCTCCCGCCAGAGCTCGGCGTTTGTCTCCGGTGTGGTGAAGGATGCCTTCAGCCTCTACCTGAACAGCAACACCGAGCTGGCAGAGCAGATCGCCGAGATCTGTATCAGCAGCGCCCAGCGCCGGATGCGCGCCGCCAAGACGGTGGTGCGCAAGAAGATTACCCAGGGCCCGGCGCTGCCCGGCAAGCTGACCGACTGTAACTGCGCCGACCCCATGCAGGGGGAGCTGTTCCTGGTGGAGGGTGACTCCGCGGGCGGCAGTGCCAAGCAGGCGCGGGATCGCGAGTTTCAGGCCATCATGCCGCTGCGCGGCAAGATCCTGAACACCTGGGAGGTGGAGGCCGGTCAGGTGCTCGCCTCGCAAGAAGTGCACGACATCTCGGTCGCCATCGGGCTCGACCCCGACTCCGAGGATCTCAGCGGCCTGCGCTACGGCAAGGTGTGCATCCTCGCGGATGCGGACTCGGACGGTCTGCACATCGCCACCCTGCTCTGCGCCCTGTTCGTGAAACATTTCCGCACGCTGGTGGAGAAGGGTCACGTCTATGTCGCCATGCCGCCCCTCTACCGGATCGATATCGGTAAAGAGGTCTACTACGCCCTCGACGAGGACGAGAAGAACGGCGTGCTGCAGCGGGTCGAAGCCGAGAAGAAGAAGGGCAAGGTGATGGTGACCCGATTCAAGGGTCTGGGTGAGATGAACCCGAAGCAGCTGCGGGAAACCACCATGGATCCCAACACTCGCCGTCTGGTGCAGCTCACCATGGAGCCGGCAGGAGAGAGCGAAGGGGATGCGGCTGACGAGACCCTGCAGCTGATGGACATGCTGCTGGCCAAGAAGCGGGCGAGCGATCGCCGCGAATGGCTCGAAGAGAAGGGCAACCTCGCCATCATTTAAGCCGTCGGCTGGCCCGCACTGGGCCAGCAAGCATTTAGCCGGAGTCGCCCTGTGGCGGCTCCCGAACCGAAAGAGAAAATCACATGAGTGATGCTATCGAGCTCAGTCTGGACGGGGTAGAGCGCCAGCCAATGCGCACCTTTACCGAACAGGCTTACTTGAACTACTCCATGTACGTCATCATGGATCGGGCCTTGCCGCATATTGGCGATGGCCTCAAACCGGTGCAGCGGCGCATTATCTACGCCATGAGCGAGCTGGGGTTGTCGGCCCTCTCCAAGCACAAGAAATCCGCCCGTACCGTGGGTGACGTGCTGGGTAAGTACCACCCCCACGGCGACATCGCCTGTTATGAAGCCATGGTGCTGATGGCCCAGCCCTTCTCCTACCGCTACCCGCTGGTGGATGGTCAGGGTAACTGGGGTGCGCCGGACGATCCCAAATCCTTCGCGGCCATGCGTTATACCGAAGCGCGGCTGTCGCGCTTCTCCGAGCTGCTGCTCTCAGAGCTCGGCCAAGGCACGGTGGAGTGGACGCCGAACTTCGACGGCACCATGAAAGAGCCGGTGGTGCTGCCCGCCCGTCTGCCCCACATCCTGCTCAATGGTGTGACCGGTATCGCGGTGGGCATGGCGACCGACATCCCGCCCCACAACGCGCGGGAAGTGGCCTACGCCTGTACCGAGCTGCTCGACAACCCCAATGCGGGGCTGGATGTGTTGATGCAGCACATTCAGGGGCCGGACTACCCGACCAACGCCGAGATCATCACCCCGCGCGACGATATCCGCAAAATCTACGAGACCGGCAAGGGCTCCATCAAGCAGCGGGCGGTCTGGAGCGAGGAGGATGGCGACATCGTCATCACCGCGCTGCCCCATCAGGCCTCCGGCGCCAAGATCATGGAGCAGATTGCCGCCCAGATGGTGGCGAAAAAGCTGCCGATGGTCACCGACCTGCGCGATGAATCTGACCACGAGAACCCGACCCGTCTGGTGATCGTGCCGCGCTCCAACCGGGTGGATGTAGAGGGGCTGATGGCCCACCTGTTCGCCACCACGGATCTGGAGAAGAACTACCGGGTCAACCTCAACATCCTCGGCCTCGACAACCGGCCGCAGGTGAAGTGCCTCAAAACCATCCTCAGCGAGTGGATCCAGTTCCGCCGCGAGACCGTGCGTCGCCGCCTGCAGTTCCGCCTCGACAAGGTGCTGGCTCGCCTGCACATCCTCGAAGGCTTGCTGATTGCCTACCTCAACATCGACGAGGTGATCGAGATCATCCGCACCGAGGATGAGCCGGGCAAGGTGATGGTGGAGCGTTTCAACATTACCGAGACCCAGGCCGAAGCGATCCTCGAGCTGAAACTGCGCCATCTGGCCAAGCTCGAAGAGTTCAAGCTGCGCGCCGAACAGAACGAACTGGCCGAAGAGCGCGACAAGCTGGAACTCATTTTGGGCTCCGAGCGTCGCCTCAACACCCTGCTCAAGAAAGAGCTGCTGGCCGATGCCGAGAAGTACGGCGACGATCGCCGCACCCCGCTGGTGGAGCGTGCTACCGCCGTGGCGCTGACCGAGAAAGAGCTGGTGCCGAGCGAACCGGTCACCGTCATCCTCTCTGACAAGGGGTGGGTGCGTGCCGCCAAGGGCCACGACGTGGATGTCGAGGGGCTCTCCTACAAGGCGGGGGACAGCTATCTGGCCCACGCCTGTGGCCGCAGCAACCAGCAGGCGGTGTTCCTCTCCACGTTGGGCCGAACTTACGCCCTCGAATCTCACACCTTGCCATCCGCGCGAAGTCAGGGCGAACCGCTCACCGGCCGCTTTGCGCTGGGGGCAGGGGAAGAGGTGCGCCATCTGGTGATGGGCAACGAAGGCGAGCCGTATCTGATCGCCAGCGACGCCGGTTACGGCTTTGTCTGCACCTATGACGATCTCATCGGCAAGAACAAGAACGGCAAGGCGCTGCTCACCGTGCCGGAAGGGGGTCTGGTGATGGCACCCCAGAAGATCGGCTCGCCAGAGACCGATCTCTGCATGGCCATCTCCAACGAAGGGCGCATGCTGCTGTTCCCGCTCAACACCCTGCCGGTGCTCGGCAAGGGCAAGGGCAACAAGCTGATCAGCATTCCGTCGGCGCGCGTGAAGGCGCGGGAAGAGTTTGTGGTGATGGCCGCCGTCATTCCGCAGGGCCAGTCGGTCACCCTGTTTGCCGGTAAGCGCAAGCTCACTCTTAAGCCATCTGATCTTGACTACTACCGCGGCGAGCGCGGCCGTCGCGGCGCCAAGCTGCCCCGCGGTTTGCAGCGCGTGGATCGCATCGAGATTGAACCCGCCGCCGGTGCCGAGCCGGTCGCGGAGGAGAATTTGGCTTAATTAAGAAATAAAGTGGCGAGAGCCACTTTATTTTTATTTCCTGATATGTGACATGAACAAATAGAGATTTGACATGGCTAAACCAAAAGTTTTTGTTAGTTCAACATGCTACGACTTACAACAAATAAGGGATTCATTATGTACTTTTATAAAGGGGTTTGGATTTGAACCTGTTTTAAGTGAAAATGGAGATGTTTTTTATCATCCTGATTTGCATACCCATGAAGCTTGCATTAATGAAGTTTCGAACTGTCAAATGTTTCTTTTGTTAATAGGTGGTCGGTTTGGCGGGAAATATGTTTATGATAAGTCTAAATCAATAACCAATGCTGAATATGATGCAGCAGTAAAGGCTAATATTCCTGTATTTACCTATATTAAAAGGAACGTTTTGGATAACCATTATATATACCAGGAGAACAAAGATAAATCATTTATAACAGAGATGACATTTCCTGCCATAGAACAGTCAAAAGATGCGCTGAGTATATTTAACTTTATAAACTATGTTCGTAAAGCATCAGTGAATAATGCTTATGAGCCATTTGAATTAGCCAGTGACATAGAAAATCATTTGCGCAAACAATGGGCGGCAATGTTTTTTGATTTTCTAAAAAATAGAGAGATATCTAAACAAATAACTCATACATTAAAGTCTGTTGATGCACTTGTTGTTACAACAGATAAACTAGAGGAGTTGGTTAAATCTCTTTATAAGTCAGTGGATAAAGAAAATGCGCCTGCAAATATAGATTTAATACAAACCCAATCTATGGCAAAGAGCTTCTTCATGGACAATGTGTCAACTTGTTATCCGGGGGTCGTTAATGCTCAGACAGAAGAAGAGCTAGAAATGTTATCCAAGATTAATCCCCAAAATATGAAGTGGCATGAATATCTTTCATCCATAACATTGTTGAGACCTTTGGATAAAAATAGCACAGAAAAAGACAGCGATTTTAATAATGATGCTGAGGTTAATTATAGAATACCAATCGATTTAATTAATGATGCTGATGATCTAGATATGCATTACACTGGATTAAATATATATCCTGACAATGAATATCAGAAGGAAAAAGAATATCTTTATCAGCATGGGGTTTGTAATCTTAATGAGGAGCAGAGATTGAAGGTATTAAGAAGCTTTTCAACTATGAAGCTTTTTTGGGATTAACTCCTCATAGCTGAGGATAATATTGTGAATCGTAGGCTTGATTAGCGAAGCGTAATTGGACTATCGTGAAAACCTATTGTCTCAACGTGATCGGTAATTCTATTTTTGTGGCCCCTCATCCCCGCCCCTTCTCCCGCAAGGGGAGAAGGGAGCCCAGATTGCGGTAATTTTTAAATGGAGTGACAGCTAGGGCTACAGGTTGGCAGGCGCTGATCCCCTCTCCCCTTGGGAGAGGGTTAGGGTGAGGGAAAGCTGACAATAGGGCAAACGCTACAGCGAGCGTCAGATTGCCCGCCTGAAAAAGAGCCATCCATCCAGCCAAAATAGAAGGGCCCCGCCATCCATGATGGCGGGGCCCTTTGCATTATCAGCCGCGTTGCTTATTCAACCGTTCGCACTGGCAGGGGCCACTGAAATGGCTGGCCCGAACCCGATTAGACAGGAATGGCTGTCGCCGCCGGTGGCGGGGTGAGCTTGGAGGTGATCAGCTGGCGCAGGCGGGGCACCAGCAGGAGCAACACCACGCCGCCCGCCAGCGAGCCCCAGCCGAGCATATTGAATACCGAGCTGTAACCCGGATTGGTGGCGACCGGGGTGCTGCCGATATTCTGCGGCATGGCGCCGGAGACATAGCCCGCCAGCACCGAGGCGACGCCGGTCACCATCATCCAGCAGCCCATCATCAAGCCTTGCAGGCTGGCGGGGGCCAGCTTGCCGATCATGGCGTAGCCGATGGGGGAGATCAGCAGCTCGCCAAAACTCTGCAGCACATAGCTGATGGCGATCCACTTGAAGGCGACCAGCCCGTCGGCACCCGCCAGATGGATGCCGATCGGCAGCACCAGCATGCCGAGCCCCATGCAAAACAGCGAGGCGGCAAACTGGGAGGGGATATCGATATTCCAGCCCTGTTCGCGCAGTCGCTTGAACAGCAGCGCCATCAGGGGGCCGCCGATGACGATGACAAGGGTGTTGATGTTCTGGATCCACTGGGGGGCGACCCGCAGTCCGAACACATTGAGGTTGATGTTGTGCTCGGAGAAGAGCATCAGCCCCATGGGCGCCAGCTGGTAGAGCGACCAGAAGATGAGGGAGCCAAGGGCGAGGATCAGGTAGGCCACCATGCGGCTGCGCTCGGCGGCGTCCGGATGGCGGGCGGTCATCACGCAGAGCAGTACCAGCACCACGGCGCCCAGGATCAGCACGAAGCTGCCGCTAAAGCTGGCGTGGGTCAGCAGCAGGCGCAGCGCCGGCACCAGCATGGCCAGAATGGCGATACCGGCCAGCATGCGGCGGTAGAAGCCGCTCCCTTTGACATGGCGCAACGGGGTGCTGATATCCGCCAGAATCGGCCAGCAGGCGAAGGTGGCGATAATGGCGATGATGTTGCCCAGCGTCGCAAAGAGGAAGAGGGTGCGGTAATCCTCGGTGAGCTGGAAGTAGCCCGCCACCGTGAAGCCGATAAAGAAGCCCAGATTCATCCCGGCGTAGTTCCACAGGAAGGCGCTCTCGCGGCGGTGATCATCCGGGGCGAAGCGCTGGGTCAGCATCATGTTGAGGCAGGTGACGTTGAGGCCGCTGCCGGTGAGGAACATGGCGAGCCCCCAATAGAGGCCGGTGATCCCCATTTCGGCGATGAAGTAGCAGCCGATCACCTGCAGCACCATCCCCATCACGAACAGGTTGCGGTTGCTGAGGTAGCGCCCGCCGAGATAACCGCCAAACAGGTGCAGGCCATAGTTGAAGGCCCCGAAGACCCCCATCATGGCGTTGGCCTGGGATTCGCTAAAGCCGAGCCGCTTGGTGGCGTAGAGCACCAGCGTGGAGTAGAGCACGGCAAACCCCATGGTCGAGAAGGTCTGGATAAAGAACAGCGCCCCGGAGCCGGGGGGAATGGTGGGGTGTTGATTCGAAGCGCTCACGGTCTGTCTCCTGTGAGAGAAGAAAGTCATTACTCGTCCTGAGAGCGAACCGGTCTGTTGCCGGCTAGCCTTGTGCGCTTCCATGCTGGTCTGAAGGCCGGTCTGTCATTTAGCGGCCAAGCGGTGCAAATAGCCATACCTGAAATTTAATCCGGCGCGATTAATTGCTTTTTATTGATCTATTTCGCCTTTTTATGCGTGATTGAGCCGTGGTTTTAGCTCGACTTACCACGCGATTGCGGCACGGTTGATGTGATCCAGTCGGCTATTTGGTGCTGATTCTGGCGCTGTAGCGGGATCTGCGTCCCGCTTTGTTGCCCCGAAGCGCAGCTGGCGCCAAGTTGTTGTATTGCAGGTTGTTTATTCATCCTTGGGTATTGAGTGAATAAATATCGGTAAGAGCAGAGCCAGCCCCGGGGTGACTTGCGCGTGTTCTCTCTTTGCTTGGGAGAGGGGGAGGGGAGGATAGAACAACGCCCGGCGGGCCGGGCGTTGGGTCATCCCACATTGGGGGCAAAAAAGAGGCGGCGAAGCGCGCCCTAGAAGTTGTGGTAGAGCGGCCAGCCGAGCAGCGGGTGCTTGAGTCCGGCGCGCATCTCGGTGTTGTCGAGCTTCTCCGGCGAGGCGTTCTCTTTTTGCAGCAGCTGGTACTGGCGCACAAAGCCGAGGGTGTGCAGCAGGTTGGGCACAAAGCCCGGGCTCAGCTCCTGACGCAGGGCGGTGGCCATGTCGGCGGGTAGCGCATTCAGCATCAGGGCGAGCTGGGCGGCGAGGTAGTCGGTGTCGTACCAGCTCTCGTCGAGCTCAATCTCCCGCGCCAGTTTGCGCTTGAGATCCTGCTTCACCTTGAGAGGGGCGGCGCCACTGCCCTTGCCGCAGAGGATGCGGTAGAGCAGCGCTTCGGCCAGCTTGTCCTCCATGGTGGGGTGGTCGCTTTCGCAGGCGAAAAAGTGCTGGTCGATGAGCTCCATCAGGCGGCTCTTGTTGTGCTCGGTCAGCGCCTTCTCGTACTCCTGCCACCCTTGCCACTCCTCCACATCGGGCGGGCTCGAGATCTTGTCCAAGAGCCGGGCATCCACGTCACCGTAGAGGCTGTTGCCAGCCTGCTTGGGGCTGACGGTAATGAGCATCGACCAGCCTTTCTGGAACGGCTTGATGGGGCCTTCCGGCGCCTGCAGCAGCGCCAGCGCCTTGGCCGGATCCCGCGCCGAGAGCTCCTGCAGGCCGAGGCTCACCACGCCGATGACGTCGTGGGCCGCCTGCTCCAGCAGGTGCATCTTGTACTTGTTGTAGTACTTGTCGGCGAATTTGAGGCTCATCAGCACCGCCTTGCCCTTGATGGCGGCGAGCTGTTGCTGACTCAAGAGTTCGTTGTCGCGGCCAAAGCGCAGCACCTGGGTGAGATAGGGGCCCTGGTTGGCATCGCGAATGACTAACTGCATGAATGGGCTCCTTAATCCAGAAAGCTGAACATGTCGTCGACGTCGCCGTACTCGTCTTCCTCGACCTTGTTCTTCTCTTTGGCCTGCATCACCAGCTCGGCGGCAAACTTGTTGATGATGCCGTCCCAGGTGGAGTGCTCGTTGCGCAGCAGTGCCTTGATGGCTTTCTCCACCTCGGGGGCCAGCTCGCGAATAAGCATCAAGAGGCTGCGCGGGTCGTCCAGCGCGTAGTCGTGGACATCCTCGCTCTGCTGGCGCTCGCTGTAGCGCAGGGACTCTTCGAGATCTTCCTCTTCGGCGTGCAGCACGTCGCGATATCCTTCGTCCTCTTCATAGCGATCGCCACGATAGAACTCGATAAAGGGGATGGCGAGGTAGAAGAGACCGGCCGGATCTTCGGCCACGCACTCGAGGATCTCGCGCTGCTTGGCTTCGCTATCCTGGGTGCGGATCAGGTAGTTGAGGAAGTCGAAGGTGTGCTGTTGCAGCTCGTCGGCGTTGTTCTTGATCGCCTCTTCCCAATAGAGCGGCTGCTGGCAGACGATGTCGCGGATCCGCTCCGGGGTCATCAGCTCGGAGATGATGGAGGGGAAGGAGATATCGTGCTGGCCGTTAATCTGGGTCAGGGTAACGATATCAATATTTTCAATCACTTCTGCCAGCTGGTCGTCAGACATGGTCTTGGCGATCAGCTCGAACTTCTCGCTGGCCTGCTTCGGCTCGATAACGGCCAGCTCTTTGATCTCGATGGCGGTAATTTCTATCAGACTGTTGCTCATGCCTTGCCCCAATTAGAAACGGACTTCGTCGTACATATCCTGATCGCCGTCGTCATCACCATAGCGGTCACTGCCGCCATGGTAGTCGGCGTCGGCATCTTCCCCGTCTTCATCTTCTTCGTCGCGCAGCTCATAGTCGTCATCGCCGCGGTGGCTACCGCGGGGTAGCGGGTTGTCGAGCAGGAACAGCACGGCGCAGGCTTCCATCAGCTGATCTTCGCTCTGGGCCCGCACCGCCTTGACCAGCGGCAGGGCGGCGTTGTTGAAGCCGACGCTCACCTTGAACTCGTCCCAGCTCGGCTGCTCGCCGCTGGTGAGCCACTTGTTCCACTGCGACTTGGCCTTGGCCGGGAATTGCACCCGGCCATAGAGGGCCAGCGGCAGATACTCGGGCATAAACTCCAGCATGCTCATGTCGGCCAGCAGCAGGCTCTTCATCTGGTCGGTGAACTGTTCCAGCCCCTTGGGGTCGTCCTGATCCCGGTAGGATTCGATGTTTTCGCTGGCATCGCTTTGCAGCGACTTGAGCCGCGCCTGGTCCCATCTCTTTTGCATAGTTGCTCTTTCTGCCTGCTGTTTCAGGGGTAGAACTGATCCCACATCTCCTGCATGGCGGAGGCGGGGTCGGTCACGATGACGTTGTTGAAATCCTTGATAAAGGCGGCTCGCTGTTTCGGATCGGACAGCACTTCATAGGCCTGCTTTACCTGGTGCAGCTTGATGGCTGCCTGCTCTTTCTCTTCTTCACTGGCCCCGTGCAGTTTGTCGGGGTGGTACTGGTTTGACAGCCGACGATAGGCTTTCTTGATGTCGTTTTCGCTGGCGTTGGACTTGACGCCCAGCACCCGAAAGTAGTTGTTCATGGCAGATCCTGCATCACTGGCATCATAGGATTCACGCTGCGAGTGCCTGATGGTGGGGATTGGCAAACCAGGCACGGCAAAAACCCGTCATTTTAACGGAAACAGCCCGCCAACGCGATGAGTTGGGCGATCAATTAACGGGCGAGATGAAGAGGTGTCAGTTGAGCGTCTATTGTTGCCAGTCGGTCTGGCCAGTGCAAGGGGCGGGCACGGGAAGGCGATGAAAAAATGGTCAGGGGCGAGTGTGGGGTGAGATGGCGGCGGCAGCGCAAATCGGGCTGCCGCCGAAGGGGTTACTCCTCCCAGAAGGAGGCGGAGGTGTGGTAGATCATCTTCTTGCTCATCCCGCCATCGATCACCAAATTGGCACCGTTGATAAAGTCGTTGCGAGGATCCGCCAGAAAGAGGCTGGCGCGGGTGATGTCGTCGGGGCGACCGACCCGGCCACTCGGGTGCTGGCGATGATCCGCTTCGGTCAGGGTGTGGTAATCCTCCGCCTGGATCCAGCCCGGACTGATGGCATTGACCGTGATGGGGTAGTCGGCCAGCGAGTTGGCGAGGGACTGGGTGAGGGCGACCAGCGCCCCCTTGGAGGCGCCGTAGGCATCCCAACCCGGTTCGTTCTGCTGCCAGCGGGTGGAGGCGATATTGATGATGCGACCATAGGGCAACCCGCGGTTGGCCTGCACAAAGGCGCGGGCGCAGAGCATGGCGCCGCGCACATTGACCGTCATCACCTGATCGAATTGGGCTGCGCTCAGATCCTCGAAGCGGGTGTGGAACTTGCTGATGGCGCCGTTGTTGATCAGCAGATGGACGCCGCCATGCTGCGCGCGCACCTCGGCAAAGAGGCGTTCGATGGCCTGCTCGTCCCGCAAGTCGAGCGGGTGAAAGTGGATCTCGGGATGGTCAAAAGCGTGAGGAGCCAGATCGGTGGCGATCACCCGATAACCCGCCTCGGCCAGCCCGATGCAGAGCTGGCGGCCAATCCCGCCAGCGGCGCCGGTGACCAGTGCAATTGGGGTGTGGTTGGTCAACTCGTTCATTGTGCCGCTCCATTGCGCGCCCGCAGCACCTTGATGAGGGCCGACACCTCCTGCTGACCAAATCCTTGCAACACCCCCTCTTCAAACAGGTCGGCGGCAAAGCGCGGGAAGCGGCTGTCGATCCCTGCATCGGTGGCATGACCGGCCAAGCGGCTGATGGCGGCGCTCCAGGTTTTCAGACTGGCGTAGGGGTGATCGAAATCGCCGCTCGCGAGCGTCTTGCCAAGGTGGGCCACATCGCCACCGAGAATGGGCGAGAGCTCGCTGAACTGGGCGCACACCTTGGCCACCGGCAGCCCTTCCGCCTCGCAGATCAGCGCGCCGTGCAGGGCACCGAGCAGACCACCGGCAAAGTAGGCGGCGACGGCACAATCTTGCGCCGCGGCGGCGCCCACCGCCTCGGCCACATGGTCGAGGGTGGGGGCGAGCAGGCGCAGCACCGGCTCGGCCTCGCTAAAGGCATCGCTGGCCCCCGAACAGATGATGCTGGCATCAGTGGTGCCGATCTGATCCGGGAAGCAGAGGATAGCGCCATCGAGATAACGGGCGCCGCGGGCGTGGCTCCAGCTCTCCAGCGCTCTGGCCCCCTGCGGGCTGCCGGTGGAGAGCTGCACCAGCAGCTTGCCCGCCACCGCATCGCTCGCCTCGTCCAGCAACTGCTGGCTGACGGCGTAGTTATCGACGCAGACAAGGGTGATATCACTTGCGGCAATAGCTGCGCCAACCGAGGGGGCGAGAGTCGCGCCCAGCGCTTGCAGCGGGGCCGCCTTGGCGGCGCTGCGATTCCAGACGGTGACCGGATGGCCCGCCTTGAGCAAGGTGGTGGCGAGGGCGGAGCCCATGGCCCCGAGGCCGATGACAGAGAGATGGCGCATGATGGCTCCTGGCTGTGTTGATAGACGATGATATAGAAAATTGGGATGCCTTGTGGCAGGTAAGCCACTATATTTGCCCAGTGTCGCCGTGAAAAATGGCTTTTATGACTGTCTGGTATAGGTGAATTCTATGGATGTGCGAACCCTGCGTGCGTTTGTGGCTGTCTTCGAGGAGCGCAACATCACGGCGGCGGCCACCCGTCTTTTCATTACCCAGCCCACCCTCTCCACCACCATCAAGACGCTGGAGGATGAGCTGGGGGTGACCCTGTTTGTGCGGCAGGCGCGCGGGGTGGAGGGGACTGAAGCGGCGCACCGGCTCTATCCCCGTGCCAAGCGGCTGATCGCCGATACCGACTCCCTCGCCCGCGAGTTTCGTGAAACCTCCCCCTGCCTCGAGCTGACGGTGGGGATTGAGGCAGACCTTGGCGATGGCGTGGTGGGGGCGCTGGTGCAAGGTACGCTCGCCCACGAGGAGATCCTGCTGACCCTGGAGGAGGGATGCTGTGGCGATGTGCGGCTGGGGTGCGAATCCCTGCGTTGTGGCGACGAGCTCTTTATCCCCCTGCTGGAGGAGGAGTTTGTGCTGGTGCTGCCGCCGGATCACCCGCTGGCGGGCAAGGGGACGCTCACCCCGGCAGCGTTGGCGGACGAGCCCTGGGTAACCTGCCCGCGCCATGACTCCCACCTGCGGCTGATCGCCATTCTCGGCAATCAGGCGCCGCTCTATCCACGGCGGGCGGGGTCGCTGCGACTGGCGGCGACCATGGTGGCCGCCGGGGCGGGGATCGCCTGGTTGCCCCATTCCCTTTGTCCGCCCGGCTGTACAGTCGCCGAGCTGGCGGCCTCTTCCTTCAAGCGGCGGGTGGGGCTCTGCTACGCCCCCGATGCGTTACGCTCGGCGGCGGTGACCGCCCTGCTGGAGCAGGTGCGCGGGATGCAGCTCCCCGTCTGATGTCGGGATAAAAATGTCGGCATAAAAAAGGGCCATCCGGTGGGATGGCCCTGTTGAGGCAATGTTGTTGCGTGGCTAGAGCGACGCCCACCAGAGCCGCAGCTGCAAGCCCCACTTCGAGCTCCAGCCGGTGGTGCTGCTCACCAGCTTGCCATCCTTGATGACGAGGAAAGTCGGGGTGACCCCCACCTGCCACTTGGCTGCCAGCGCTCCCGACTCGTCGTTGTGGGTCGGGAAGGTGAGCCCCTTGTTGCTCATTCCTTTGGCTAACTGCTCCGAATTGCCGGAGCGCAGCGCCACCGTCAGCACGTTTTCCCCCTCTTGCCAGAGCTGCTGCACGGCCGGGGTGGCGAAACGGCACACCCCGCACCAGCTGGCCCAGTAGTAGACCAGCAGCGGCTTGCCCTGACTTAAGGTAGCGAGATCCGTGCTGCTGCCATCCTGCAGGGTGACGGGGGCGCTCATCGCCCCCTCTGGCAGGGTTGGGCTGCGCCACAGATCCAGCAGGGTCGAGATGACCAGCGCCATCAGCAGCAGCCAGAGTGCCTCCTTGCCCCAGCGGCGCCAGCGGGGTTGAGGGTTGGTAGTCATCCTTTACCCCTGCTTGGCCAGTTCGGCCTGCACCAGTTGCTCCAGCTCCTCATAGGGGATGGCGCCCGGCACTAGCTGGTTGCCAATCAGGGTCGCCGGTGTGCCCTGTACCCCCAGAATGGTGCCGATGCGCAGGCTGTTGCGCAGCTCTTCGGTCGCCTTGGCGGCCGGTTTGAGCGCGGTGTTGCCGGTGGCGGCCAGCGCCTTGTTGATGTCCGCCTCGGTCAGCATCCCCTGCTTGCTCATCAGCTTGTCGTGCAGGGTGAGGAAGCGGGCGGGATCTTGCTGCCACAGGGTCAGGCTGTATTGGGCCGCTTTGGCGGAGGTCTGCCCCTTGAACGGCAGCAGCTTGATCACCAGCCCCAGATCGTCCGGATAGGCCTTGAGCAGTTTGGTCAGCTGGGGATCGAACTGCTTGCAGTAGGGGCAGTTGTAGTCGGTGAACAGCACCAGCGTCAGCTTGGGGTTTTTGGCGCCGAGGCGCGGGCTGGTGGCGCTGTTGAACAGCACATCCTTGTTGCCCTTGATGAAGTTGCCAAGCTGCGCCTCCTGGGCTGCCGCGTTCTGCTTCTCCCAGGATTCGGCTGCCTCGTCGAGGATCTTGGGGTTGGCGATCAGAGTCTCGCGGATCAGCTCCTTGATGCGCGCCTCCTGCTCCGGGGTGAAGGGGGCGGCGTGCAGGGCCGGAGCCAGCAGGGCTGCGGAAAGGGAGGCCAGCAGGGTCAGGGCGCTCAGAGTCGGTTTCATGATTACTCCTTAAAATCGGGTGGTGCCAGCCTGAAGCAGGCCAGCCTTGTGCAATGTGGTCAGCAGATCGTCCTTGTCGAGCAGGGGTGACAGCGTGACCCCCTGCGGCAACTCCGGGCCGTAAATCTGGTTGAAGGGGACGGCCGCCGCGCCCCGCTTACGCAGGAAGGCGGCGATGGTGTCGCTTGGTTTGCTCCAGTCGCCGCGCAGGGCCACCACATCGGGAGCAGAGAGGGCCTGTTGCACCTCATCGCGCAGCAACACGTTGTATTTGTTGGCCTTGCATGTAACGCACCAGTCGGCGGTGACATCGATAAAGACCCGCTTGTTCTGGGCCAGCGCATCGGTGATGGCGCGTTCAGAGAGCGGCTGCCAGACCACCTTGTCAACGCTGGCCGAGCCCTGAGCGCTAAAGGCGCCGCTCAGCAGCAGGGGGCTGCCAATCAGGGCGGCGAGGGCGATCGCCAGTGTGAAGCCGCGCATGCCGTAACGCCAGATGATGCCAATCAGCAGTGCCAGCAGCATGGCAACCATCAGCCAGCCGGTGGCATAGCTGCCGAGATGGTTGTCGAGCAGACTGGTGAGCCAGAGACTGGAGCCCAGCATCATCAGGCCGAGCAGGATGCGCAGATGATTCATCCAGCGCCCCGGTTTCGGCAGCCAGAGGGCGAGCCGTGGCAGGGCCGCCACCAGCAGCCAGGGCAGGCTCATACCAATCCCCAAAGCTGTGAAGATGAGCCAGAGCTGGCCGAGTGGCGCCGCCAGCGCAAAGGCCACTGCAGTGCCGAGAAAGGGGGCCGAGCAGGGGGTCGCCAGCAGAGTGGCGAAGCTCCCCTGCAGGAAGTGACCGCTGAGGCCGTTGCCGCCGCTGGTGGCAAGGCGGGTGCTGAGGGCGCTGGGCAGGCGGATCTCGAACAGCCCCAACAGGTTGGCGCAAAACAGCAGGGTGACCAGCACCATCAAGCCGATAAAACCGGCGCTCTGGAACTGGATGCCCCAGCCGACGGCCCCTTGCGTGGCGCGCAGCAGGCTGCTCATGGCCGCCAGCACCCAGAAGGAGGCGATGATCCCGGCGCTGGCGGCGAGGAACTGCTTGCGTACCGTTCCCTGTTCACGCTCCTGATGTTGCAACACAGTTCCCAGCTTGAGCGCCAGCACCGGCAGCACGCAGGGCATCAGGTTGAGGATCAGGCCGCCGAGCAGCGCTGCTCCCAGCAGCCAGAACAGCGAATGACTCTGGTTGGGCAGTGCGAGTGGCGCGCCGATCGTCCCCCTGCCCTGCCACGCCTGTTCGCCACTGGTGAGCAGCAGGCCGAGGGATTGGCCACGCAGATCCGGTGCATCCCCCTGCCAGCCATCGCTCACCGGCACCCGGGCGATCAGGGTGTTGCCTTCGACCTCAAGCGCCGGTTTGCCAAACTCGGCACCCTCCAGAGCGTCGATAAAGAGCGCTGGTGATTGCCAGCTCTCTGCCCGCTCGGCGCGCAGTTGCAGCTGGTTGTGCTGATAACCCAGCTCGACCCAGGTTTCGGCAGGCAATTGCTGGGGCAGGGTACTCATCGCCTTCGCCCAGGCAAAATCGAAGTCGGCCGGGGCGGCGCTATCCACCGCGAGGGTGAAGGGGAAGTCGGTCAGGATGCAGACATTGCTGCAGGTGGAGAGGCGTAGAGTCCCCTTGAGCGGTTGCCCGGCGGGATAGTTGAGGCTGAGGGGGAAGGTCACCTCACCCTGATAACCCTGGGTGCTGAGCCCGGCTACCTCGAAGTGACGTGGCACCGGCCAGCGCCACTGAAAGTCTCCGACCGGCTCGTCCCACAGGATCTGGGGGGCAATGCCCCCTTCTCCCGGGCTGTGCCAGTAGGTTTTCCAGCCCGACTCCAGCTCCACATCGAGCAGGATGCGGGTCTGATCTGCCGTGCTGCGGTCGGCCTGCAGCCGTACCCGGGCGTGATCATTCTGTGGGCTGGTGAGCCAGCCCGTGTCGCTGGCCAATCCCATGGATTGCCACAGCAGACCGCCCAGTAGCAGGGCCGTCTTGAAGAGATTCGACATCTTTTTGGTCTCGCAAAAATTGAGTGACAGCTAACGAAAGAACGCTGCCGAACTCATTCCCGCCAGACGCAGAGGGTGAGGTGCAGACGCCGCTCGGGCGGCGAGATGACTCTGGGAGGGGGCAGTGGCGGTGTGTAGCGCCAAAGGGGGGCCAGCAGGGCGATCAGCACGGCCACGGCAAAGAAGAGCTGTTCGACGCAGAGCAGGGTGGCGGCGCTTAGCCACTTGCCGTTGAGTTGGCAGCTGGTGGGTTGCGGGCTGGCCGGTTTGGCATCCTCTTGATCTGTTGCCGAGCCTGGAACGGGCAGTGCCTGACAGCTGAGGGCGTGATCGAGCAGGGCAAGCCGGGCCAGCGGCTGGGCCGCACAATTGAGCACCAGCAGGCAGACCAGCAGCAGGAGATGTTTCGCTACCCGTTGTTGCAACATCATGTTCGCCCCGTCCATCAAGATGGGGCCATCCTAACGACCAATGGCGGGTGGGGCAAGTCGGCGGCGTATTGATGAGCAGCAATGTGGGTGGCGCGACGGGGTGGTCGGTTCTGTTTGGCGAACGCTTGTTCGCTAAAAGGGGGATCAGTATACTGCGCCGAGTTAAAACTCGAGGTGTTCGATGCTCAAAATTGCCCGTGTGCTGCTGCTTGGTCTGCTGCTCATTTTCTGGTTCCTGTTCGGCCTGCTGCTCTGTCTGGTTCGTCCGCGCCATCCCAACAACGTCTATGTCTTCGCCCGCATGTATCACGCGGTCTGCCCGCTGATCGGGCTGCGAGTCAAGGTGACGGTGGCCGACGAGGTCAAATCGGTCGGCCCGGCGGTCTACGTCTGCAACCACCAGAGCAACTTCGACATCTTCACCGTGACCGGTGCGGTGCAGCCTGGCGTGGTGGCGGTGGGCAAAAAGAGCTTGCTCTGGCTGCCGCTGTTCGGCCTTATCTTCTGGCTCTCCGGCAACGTGCTGATCGACCGCTCCAACCGCTCCCGTGCTATCGGCACCATAGGTCAGGTGGTGGATCGCATCAAGAACCGTGGCACCTCAATTTGGATGTTCCCGGAAGGGACCCGCTCCCAGGGGCGTGGCCTGCTGCCGTTCAAGGCGGGCGCTTTCCACACTGCGGTACAGGCTGAAGTGCCCGTGGTGCCCATCGTCTGCTCCAGCTACTTCGGTCAGGTCGATCTCAATCGCTGGGACAACGGCGAAGTGCTGGTGGAAGTGATGGCTCCGGTCTGCAGCAAGGAGCATGGTGCCAGCGGCATTCGCGATCTCTCCGACACCTGCCGCGCCCGGATGGAGGCCAAGTTGGCCGAACTGGACAGCAAGCTGGGCCACAGCCACGCCGCCTGACGGATAGCGCAGACGAATCGACAAGGGAGCCACAGGCTCCCTTTTTTGTTGGTAAAAATCACCACCAGGTTGGCTATTCTCACCAATAAACGCTTCTTGAATTTCCTCGGTAAATTCCCATCCATATGTAAAACAACAATAATTTTTCTTGGCACGGCTCTTGTAATGCAATGGGAAGAGATAGCCATCCCATCAACAAGGAGCCAGACCATGAGCGTATTCAGCCGCCTGACCGACGTGATTAATGCCAACCTGCACAGCCTGCTCGACAAGAGTGAAGAGCCGGAGAAGATGCTGCGCCTGATGATCGAAGAGATGGAGCAGGTGCAGGTCGAGATGCGTACCCAGGCCGCCCGCGTGATTGCCGAACAGAAGCAGCTGGAGCGTCACCAGCAGGCGTTGCAGGCGCAGATCCTGGAGTGGTCGGCCAAGGCCGAGCTCGCCATCCAGAAGGGACGTGAGGATCTGGCCCGCGCCGCCCTCACCGAGAAGCTGGCGGAGGTCAAAAAATGTGAACAGCTGGAGCAGGACAAGGCCCGGGTCGCCGAGGTGCTGGCCCAGCTTACCGCCGACAGCGAGCGGCTGGCGGCCAAGCTGACCGAGGCGCGCGAGAAGCAGAAACTGCTGACCTTGCGCGAGCAGACCGCCCATAGCCGCATTCGTGCCCGCGCCCAGGTGGACAACCAGCGGATGCATGAGCTGATGGCGCGCTTTGACGGTTTTCAGGGCCGGGTCGATCAGCTGGAAGCCCAGCTGGAGGCGGCCACCCTGGGGCAGAATCCCTCGCTGGAGGCCCAGTTCCGCGAGCTGGAGCTCAATGACGAGATCGAGCGCGAGCTGGCTCGCCTCAAAGGCCAGAAAGCGGAGGTGTAATCATGAGCCCCTGGCCCAAGGATCTGGTGCATCGCAAGCTGACCGGGGTCTGTGCCGGTATTGCCAGGCGGTTGGGGGTCTCCAGAGTCACGGTGCGGGTGGTGGCACTGCTCGCCCTGATCCTGATGCCGCCGCTGGCACTGGCCGCCTATCTGCTGGCGGTGCTGATGATGCCGCCCCGTTATGAATTGAAGCGCTGGCTGGATTGACCGAAGGGTTGCCAAGCCGGCAGACAAGGTACTGATAAGGAGCAAGTTATGCTGGAATTTTTCATCTTGCTGGTGGTGCTGCTGGTCATGGCACTGACCGGTTTTACCCTGGTAGCCATGTTGCTGGTGAGCGGCCTGTTTGTGCTGCTTGGGGCGCTGGGTGGCATGCTTGCTCTGATCATCAAGCTGGCCCCCTGGTTGCTGCTGGTGCTGGCGGTTTGCTGGCTGATCAGCAACCGCAGCAAGCGTTCCAATACCTACCTCTAACCCGCCTGAGATTGTGCAAGACGTTGTGTGATGCTCCCTGATTTCCCCTTTCCGGCCACTCATCGAGTGGCCTTTTTTTGCCTGTCGTCCTCAAGGCTGGGTGGCTGCGGGTAACCACTGGGGGCTCCAGCTCTGCCAGAGTGCCGGGCTGTGGATCAGCTGCTCCTTGAAGGATTTCGGCTGCTGCTTGAGGCGATATTCGATGCGCAGGGCCGCCCCCTTCTCGCCGACTTCCTGTTGCCATGCCAGTGTCAGTGGCCCCTTGCCGCGCAGGGCGCGAGCGCCCTTGCCACTCTGGTGCTGGCCCAGACGGCGCAGCGGATCCGTGCTGATCCCGGTATAGAGCAGGCCGGTGGCAGTACGCACCATATAGACTGACCAGCGGGAAGGGGCGGATGGTTGCGGCGCTGGAGTGGTGGTCGCGGGTTCTCTCATTCAAATTCTCTGTGCCAAACTCAGAGGCAGCTCAAGGAGGTGCGATGAGAGTCTGGTTTTGGTTGTGGTTACTGTTGTCGGTCCCGGCTCTGGGGGAGACGATCCGTCTCTACGATTACCATCAGCATCCCCCCTTCAACACCGGAGTGGATGCAGGGCTGAGCCGCGAGTTGGTCAAGTATCTCAATGAAAAGCTGGGGGGTGAACCCAGAATCGAGCTCTGGCTGGTCAATCGGGCCCGGCTGGCGCTGGAGATGGCGGATCCCGACTTTGACGGTCTGGTGGTCTGGGTCAATCCCGCCTGGGTGGGGGATCCCCATCGCGAGCGCTATCTCTGGACTTTCCCGGTGATGCGCGACACCAACGAGCTGGTCTCGAACATTGACAACCCGGTCACCTATCGCGGGCCCGACTCCCTCAAGGGGTTGGTGTTTGGCGGGGTGGAGGGTTACCGCTATCAGGGGATCGATGATGCGGCTGGCCGCGGGGAGCTGGTACGTCAGGATGCCAAGAAGGTGAAGACCAATCTTGAGCTGCTGGTGCGCGGTCGCATCGATGTGACGCTGGTGAGTGGTTCATCGCTGGGCTTTTTCATCGACTCACAGCACTATCAGGGCAAGCTGTTTATCTCACCCTTCCCCCAATCCAGCTATACCCGCCATATCCTGCTGCCCAAATCCCGTCCCGAGCTGCATGCCACCCTCAACGACATCGCCGAGCAGATGGACAGAGATACCCGTTGGCACAAGGTGCTGGAGTCCTATCGCGGTACGCCATGAGGGCGGCGCTTGAGTCGGTGCAGCGGCAACAGGCTCACCAGCAGACCTGCCCAGACAAAGGCGAAACCGACCGCCTTGATGGGGTCCGGCGCCTCACCAAACCAGTAGATGGCGAGCAGGAAGGCGAGGCTGGGCTCGATATATTGCAGCAGCCCCACAGTGCTCATCCGGGTTCTCGCCACCGCATAGCAGAAGAGCCCCACCGGCAGCAGAGTAGCGGGCGCACTGCCCATCAGCAGCAGCTTGTCAGCCAGATCTCCGTTCACGAATGCCCCTTCCCCGTGCCATGCCAGCGTACCGATGATGATCAGCGCGACGGGCAGTTGCACCATGGCTTCCAGATAGAGGCTGGTGCCGGTGTCGTAGTGGATCTTCTTCTTGATAAGGCCATAGCAGGCGAAGTTGGCCCCCATGATGAGGGAGAACCAGGGGAGCTGGCCGTAGCAGAAGAGCATGTAGGCGAGACCCGCCAGCGCCAGGGCGACCGCCAGATGCTTTTGCGGGGTGAGTCGCTCTTTGAGGAAGATGACGGCGAATACGATATTGAACAGCGGGGTCATAAAGAAGGCGAGGCTGGTGGTCAGCACTTGCCCGGTAGTGAGGCACCAGGTGAACATGCACCAGCTGATGGACATGACGGGGCCCGCCAGCAGAATGAGGCCGAGCTGGCGCGGCTCGCTGCGCAGTTGTGCCCAGGGCACCTTGTGGCCAAGCAGCAAAAACAGGGCGCCCAGCAGCACCACAGACCAGAGCACCCGGTGGGAGATCAGCTCCCACATGTTGACCTCGGGCATGAATTGATAATAGAGCGGTAGCATCCCCCACAGGATGAAGGAGAGGGTCGCGGTGCCGGTACCTAGCCAGTTTTTCATTATTATCCGTTTATTAAATTAAACATTCATGGCGATAGTAGGGGGCGTGCCCTGTTTCCACAAGAGGGAAAACAGGGAAATGCTGGTACTATCAACGTCATGCAGCGAATCGATAAGTTGTTTGAGCAAATCAGGGCCTGCCGTCTGTGCGAGGCTCATTTGCCGCTGGGGCCTCGTCCGGTGATCCGCGGGGCCGAGAGTGCCCGCTTGCTGATCATCGGTCAGGCGCCCGGCACCCGGGTGCATGCCAGCGGTATCCCGTGGGATGACCCCTCCGGTGACCGGCTGCGCCAGTGGCTCGGGGTCGATAAAACCACCTTCTACGACCAATCCCGCATCGCCATCATGCCGATGGGTCTCTGCTATCCCGGCAAGGGCAAGTCGGGCGATCTGCCGCCCAGACCCGAGTGCGCGCCCACCTGGCATGACAAGGTACTGATGCTGTTACCCAACATCGAACTGACCCTGCTGATCGGCCAATATTCACAAGCCTACTATCTGCGGGGGGCTGCCAGGGGCTCGCTCACCGAAACGGTGCGCAGCTGGGCCGACTATGGCCCCGGCTGGCTGCCGTTGCCGCATCCCTCCCCGCGCAATACCCTCTGGCTGAGGAAGAACCCCTGGTTCGAGCAGGAGATCGTCCCCCATCTGCAGCAAAGGGTCGCCCCGCTTCTGGGGAGACCCTGAGTATTAGAGCGCTGGCTCGGCCAGCGGTTTTGGCTTGCTGCGCGCCATGGCGATGAGCGGCAGGACGATGCAGATACAGCCCAGCAGCAGCGGCAGACCGGGCTGCTCGCCAAACAGCCACACCCCGATGGCCACCGCCATCAGCAGACCGGTGTACTCCGCCGAGGCGATCTTGCTCGCCTCCGCCTTGCGATAGGCCACCACGCACAATCCCGCATAGACCATGATCAGCGCCGAGGAGCCGAAAGCGGGCCACCACATCTGCCATTGCCAGTCGCCCCCTTCCCATAATGCCAGCGCCAGAATGAAGGGCATGCTCAGCACGTTGGTGAAAAACAGGGTCTGGGCGATGGGCTGCTTGAGCGGGATCCGCTTGATCAGCAGATTGTTGAGCGCCATCGACAGCGCCACCCCGAGCGCCGCCAGTGCGGCCCAGTTCACTTCAGTCGGGCGCAGCACGATCAAAACCCCGATAAATCCGATGACTGCGGTCAGCACCTTCTGGCGCGAGATCGCTTCCCCCGCCATCCACACCGCCAGCGGCACCATCATCAGGGGGGCGGCATAGAAGAGGGCATTGGCTGTGGCGAGCGGCAAGCGGGTGAGGGCGACCACCATCAGGCAGACGCCGACCGCCCAAATATGGGCCCGCAGCAGGTGCCACTTGATGGCCACCGGCGGGTTGCGGCGCCATGACCAGAGCAGCCAGGGCATCAGCAGAATGGCGGCCGAGAGCTGGCGGAAAAAGACAAACTGGAAGATGGGCTGATCCGGATCCAGCACCTTGACCAGCGCATCGGAAAAAACTGCCACCATATTGCCCAGCACCAGATAAAGGATGCCGATCCCTACTGCATTCATACCACCTCCCACTTCAGATGAGGGGGAGGGTAGCGTGCCGGTTGCTATCCAGTAAAATGATAAAAAATGACCACTCATGAGATATTTAGATAATGAAGCTTCCTCCCCTGCGTGCGGTGCAATATTTCGAGGTGGTGGCACGCTTGCTCAGCTTCTCCCGCGCCGCCCTTGAACTGAACGTCAGCCAGAGTGCGGTCAGCCACCAGATCCGCCTGCTGGAGGATTTTCTGGGTGAGCGCTTGCTGCTACGTCAGGGTCGGCTGCTCTCGCTGACGCCGCAGGGGGAGAGCTACTTCGAGGGGATTGCCGCCGGACTCAGCCAGATTGCCCAGAGCAGCGAACAGCTGCGCGGTGGTGGCGAGATGCGAGTCCGGCTCGCAGTCTACAGCTCGTTTGCTGTGAAGTGGCTGATCCCGCGGTTGGCCGGATTACGCCAGCTCTACCCCGAGCTGGATTTGAGTCTGGAGATGGTGGCGGAGGATCCCGAGCTATCTGATCGGGTGGCAGACTGCTTTATCACTGTGTCTCCCCACGGACGCGGCTATTGCCACGATCTTATTTATCAGGAGCGGCTCTTTCCGGTCTGCAGTCGCCGTCTGTTGCAGCAGGTCAGCGGGGAGTGGCCTGAGGCCATCTGGCAGCTGCCGCTGCTCTCGGTGCAGTCCATTTACAAGGCGCGGGGGGAGGATTGGCAGCGCTGGGCCAAGGCTGGCGGGCTGGTGATTCCGGACGAGGCGCGGATGCACCACTTCAGCCATGTGCTGTTGGCGATGGAGGCGGCAGCCTGGGATCAGGGGGTGGCATTCGTGAATGACTACATGCTGCGGCCCGATGATCCCCAGCTGGTGGCCTTGCCGGTACATCAGCTGGAGACGGGGGATGCCTTCTACTTCACCTGCAAGCGCTCGCGGGCTCATGAGCCTGCCATCAGCCGGTTGCGCCAGTGGCTGATGATGGAGACACGCCAGAGCATGCCGCTCTAGCCTGCACCGTTACGCTCTCTTGAACTGGCTCAGCACAAACAGGCTGGTGGCACAGACGACGACCGAAGGCCCAGCCGGGGTGTCCTGATACCAGGAGAGGGTCAGCCCGCCGAGTACGGCGAGACAGCCAATCAGTGCGGCAAAGCCAGCCATCTGCTCCGGCGTCTGGCTGAAGCGGCGGGCGGTGGCGGCGGGAATGATCAGCAGGGAGGTGATGATCAGCGCCCCGACAAACTTCATCGCTACGGCAATCACCAGCCCGATCAGCAGCATCAATACACAGCGCAGCACATCGACCCGGATCCCCTCTACCCTTGCCAGCTCTTCCGAGATGGTCATGGAGAGCAGGGGATCCCACAGTCGCCACAGGGTGAGCAGTACCAGCGCGCCACCGCCGTAGATCCAGAGCAGATCTATCGGTTGCACCGAGAGCAGGTCGCCGAACAGGTAGGCCATCAGATCCACCCGCACGTTATCCATAAAACTCAAGGTAACCAGACCGAGCGACAGGGCGCTGTGGGCCAGAATGCCGAGCAGGGTATCGGTCGCCACCTGCTGGTTGCGACTCATGATCACCAGCAGCATCGCCATGGCGAGGCAGCAGACCACCACCGCCAGGGTGAGATCGACCTGCAGCAGGATGCCCAGCGCGATGCCGAACAGGCAGGCGTGGGAGAGGGTGTCGCCAAAGTAGGCCATCTTGCGCCATACCACGAAGCTACCTAGGGGACCGGCCAGCAGGGCGATGCCGAGACCGGCCGCGAGGGCGTATAACAGAAAGCTGTCCACTTGAATGTCCTGTTGCTTGCGCTATTTGCTGTGAGCGTTGTTGCGAGAGGGCAGGCGGATGACGGGAGCCTGCGGTTCATGATGGTGGTGTTCGCCGTCGCAGTGGTGATGGTGGGTATAGACCGCCAGCACCTCCTGCTCCGGTCGCCCGAACAGGCGGGCAAATTCGGGGTGGCGCGCCACGCTTTCCGGCTCGCCATGACAGCAGACATGGCGATTGAGGCAGATCACCTCGTGGGTGCTGGCCATCACCAGATGCAAGTCGTGGGAGACCATCAGCACGGCGCAATTGAACTCGGCGGCGAGCTGACCGATCAGGGCGTAGAGCTCGATCTGGCCGGTGATATCGACCCCTTGCACCGGCTCGTCCAGCACCAGCAGCTCGGGCTTGACCAGCAGGGCGCGGGCCAGCAGCACGCGCTGCATCTCACCACCGGAGAGCTTCTGCATCCGGTTTTCCAGCAACCCTTCTGCGCCAACCCGGGCTAGCGCTTCCTCGATGGAGAGGCGGCTGTTTTTGCCCAGTTGCAGGAAGCGACGCACTGTCAGCGGCAGGGTGGGATCCAGATAGAGGCGCTGGGGCACATAGCCGACTCTCAGATCGCGGCTGCGGGTGATCTTGCCCGAATCTGGGGTGAGCAGACCCAGCACCAGCTTGCTCAGGGTGCTCTTGCCCGCCCCGTTGGGGCCGACGAGCGTGGTGATTTTGCCTTTATTGAGGGTAAAGGAGACCTTGTCGAGCACAGAGCGTCCATCAAACGAGAGAGAGACCTCTTTCAGCTCTACCAGTTGGCTCATGACAACTCCGGGGTTTACAGCCAGTGAGAGTTATAATATAACAAAAAGCGGCTGTTATATTATCACATACTCACCCCCTGACGAGATTCACCAATGAGAATTATTGCGCTTTTCACTGCCCTGCTGGCGGTGAGTTTGCCTGTTCGTGCCATTGAGGTACTGACCACCATCAAGCCCCTTGGCTTCATCGCAGCAGCGATCACTGACGGGGTGAGCGAGCCCAAGGTATTGCTGCCGACCGGTGCCTCTCCCCACGATTTCTCCCTGCGTCCGTCCGATATTCGCAGCATCAACAGTGCCGATCTGGTGGTGTGGGTTGGCCCCGAGCTGGAAGGTTTTATGGCCAAGCCGCTGGCCAACCATCCCCATGCTCTGGCCCTGACTCAGGTTGAGGGGATGCCGCTGTTCAACTACGCGACTCAGGATAGTCACGACTCCCATGACCATGATGATCACGATCATGCCGCCCACGAGCACGGTGACCATGATGAAGGGCATGAAGGACATCATCACGAAGGGGTCGATCCCCATATCTGGCTTGGCCCGACGCAGTCCAAAGTGATTGCCAAGGCGATCGCAAGTGAATTGGGCAAGCTGGATCCGGCCAATCAGGCTCGCTATGACGCCAACCTCGCGGCATTTGATACCAAGGTGGATGCCAAAGACAAGGTGATTGCCGGCCAGATGAAGGCGGTGAATGAGAAGGGGTACTTTGTATTCCACGAGGCGTATGGCTACTGGGAGCGCCACTACGGCATGAGTTCAAAGGGTCACTTTACCGTGAGCCCTGAGCGTCGCCCTGGCGCCAAGACCCTGGTGGATATTCGCAAGGCACTGGAAGAGAAGCAGGCGAGCTGCATTTATGCCGAGCCGCAATTCTCACCGGCTGTGATCGAATCGGTGGCACGCAATACCGGCGCCAAGGTGCTGTTGCTTGATGAGGTGGGTGAACAGGTACCGCTCGGCCCGGATGGTTATCCCCAATTCATGCAGCAACTGGCAGACGCATTTGCCCAATGTCGCTGATCAGCGGCTGAGTCTCTCATCCGGAGGGGCTATACTGACCTCCAGCATCTGACATGGAGTGTCCGGTATGAAATGGTTGTTGATCCCGGCCTGCACGTTGGCGCTATGTTGCGCCAACGTGCAGGCTTCGCGTCTTTCCGAATATATTGCCAGTCCGGATCTGCGGGCCAAGCTGCAGGAAGTGTATGGTGGCCGCGCCATTCAACGGGCCGAGGCATTCTCTCGCCTGCTCACTCCCAGAGCGGGTACAACCGACCAGCAGAAGATCGAGCTGGTGAACAACTACTTCAACAATCTGACCTATAGCGAGGATCCCAAGCTGTGGGGAGATGAGGATTACTGGGCCAATCCGCTGGAGTTCATCGGTGCCCGGGGTGGGGATTGCGAGGATTACAGCATCTCCAAGTACTACACCCTGATGGAGCTGGGGGTGGATGAGAAGAAGCTGCGACTGGCCTACGTCAAGGCGGTGCGTTACAACCAATTCCACATGGTGACGCTCTACTTCCCGACGCCCAAGGCTGATCCACTGGTGCTCGACAACATCAACAGCCGGATCCTGCCGGGCAGCAAGCGTACCGACCTCATTCCCGTTTACAGTTTCGATGCCAAAAGCATCTGGATCATGAAGTCACGGCGGGAAGGGACGCTGGCGGGGAGTGCCGATCGGTTGGCGCAGTGGACATCGATGAAGACCCGTTTCTCCAGCGAGCAACTGCGCTCTCCCCGTCGTCAGTTATAGCTTGCCCGCCGCCTTCAACTCATCGAAATATTTCGCTGCGCCCGGATGCTGTTCAACACTCAGCACCGGGCCGGTTTTATTGCGTGCCCGGTGAAACATATTGGCGTAGCCATAAGTCTGCTCATTGAACTTGGTTTGCTGGGTCAGCATGGCCTTGGTCAGGCGATAGACAGACTCTTCCGGCATGCTGGCATTGGTAACCAGGGTGGCGGCAATGGCAAAGGTAGGGGTCGCCTTCAGATTGCCGGGGTAGATGCGGGCGGGCACCTGACTGCGCTGGTAATATTTGACCCCTTTGAGTAATTGATCTCGGGTGGCCCCATCAATGGGGAGGAAACTGACCGCGCAACGTTTGGCGGTGTCGAGCACAATCCGGTTAGGGTGTCCCATCACCAGTGCAAATGCGTCGATCTGCTTGCTGCAGAGCGCATCCGGCAGGTTGGCCATGCTCTTCAGATCGAGATCCTGCTCTTTCGCTCCCAAGATGTTGAACAGGGTCAGCGCCGTCTGGCGTGTTCCCGAGTTCTTCAACCCCATGTCGATGGGGGCGAGCTTGAGCTGTTCCAGTGAAGTGATATCGCCATCGGCACGGATCACTATGGTGAAGGGCTCGGCATGGGTGGCAAACAGGGCGCGCAGCTCAGGTTGCGGCTGCGTGGCAAAAGGGCCCAAGCCCTGGCTTGCCTGATATAGCCAGTCTGACTGCACCATGGCGTAGGAGGTCTCGCCACTCTTCAGCTGCTTCAGGTTTTCTATTGAACCCGATGAGCTCTGCAATGTGCACGCAAGTTGCTCATCGACCTCATGGGCCAGACGGCAAAACTCTTTGGTTATCTGGTGATAAATCCCCTGCTCACCCCCGGTGGTGATAGTGACGGTTTCAGCCATCAGGCAGGGTTGCCACATCAGGGGCAACAGCATGGCGAGCTTCTTCATGATTGCGCCTCCTTGGCATAACCATCGATACCCCAGGTCCGTAGTTTGTCGATGTCGTTACACTCTCCCGATTCTGCCAGTAGGGTATAACCGGCGGCATGCATGGTCTGGGAGAGCAGATTCCAGTAGAGCGGCTCATCGGTCAGCTGACAGCTGATAAAAATGGGATTGAGCGGGTCAAGTTGATTGAAGGTATCCGCATTGAGAGGAATGGCGCTGAAGGCGAGCTCACACCCCTGTTCCTGCAACGCAGCCAATGTGGCTTGGCCGTGGGCGGGAAAGGTGACCACATCCCAGCGCCAATCCAGTGTTTTGCCGTGGCCCTGGCTTAGCAGAGGGGCGATCTCGGACCATTGCGGGTGATTGAGCAGGGAGAGGGGCAGCAAGACCCCTTCTATATGAGAGTGCTGCCACTGTTGCAGGGCGCTCTGGATGGTTGCGAGATCGCTGTCGGCACCGAGGGGCTGACTGGGCAAGAAACGCTGATAGAGGGCGATCTCCCCTTGTGTGGAGACAAATTTTTGCAGTTGCCCGCCTTCCGGCAGTGGGCTCACTCCTTGCAGCGGCTGTGGGGTCGTCAGTGGCAGCTGTTTTCCCAGCTGGGTGATCTTGAGTCGTTGTTGCAGCAGATCCCGTTTGCGTTCGGAAACCAATTGGTTGATGGAAAGTGCCACTTCTTTGAGGTCTTGCAACCAGGGAGTGGGCAGGGTGCTGTTGAACTGGTGTTTGCGGATACGGATCAGCTGCAGGTTGATCTGCTCCAGGGGCTGCAGCAGGCGTTGGCACACCAGGGAGATGATCAGGGTAAATACGACGAGGCCCGCCAACAGCGCCAGACCGGTGCGACTGATGGCATTCCACAGATGCTGATAGGCGTAGCCGCTATGCCCCTCAAGGGTCAGAGTGCCCAGCATGCGCCAGCCATCGGTCAACTCTTGCTCAATCTTGACGGGGGGCATGCCGATAACCGAGGGAAGCCAGCCGGGGACATTTTGCTGGGTAGAGTGGAAGACCTTCTGAAACAGCAACTGGCCATCGGGATCGATCAGGGTGACCGAGCTGACGAAGCCGCCATCGAACATGGCATTGACGATGGTCTCGGCCAGCACATTGTCGTCATTGAGCAGGGTTCCTTGCAGCACCAGCCCGAGAGCGGTGATGGCGGTTTCCAGGTTGGCTGACATCTGGTCGAGGATGGATTGGCGGACCGTCGTGACTTCCAGTGCAAACAGCAGCGCTGCACCGATCAGGAACAGGACGACAATTATTCTGATTAACAGTTTTGCTAACGACATATCCACTCCATGGAAAAGTTATCGCAACATTTTGGGTTTCTATTCAGTATCGAATCCGACCCGGTTCTTAAAAATAGGAAAAAATGGTTAAAAAAGACGATCATTTCTGCCCATCCGGGCGGGTTATGCATAAAATGTGAGGTTCATGCAGATTGTGATGAACTATTTGTAACTATTTGTGTCCAACAAACAGTTTTATACGGTTTTGTCACAACTGACATCGCAACTCACACTCTTTAGATCTAAATACAGGATAGCGGATGAAACGTCTCCGTCCCTTGGTAGTACGGGCTGCCAATTGGGAACCACCGGTTCCCCGCAAACACTTTTACGCCATGCTGATGCTGACGGCCATGACCCTGTCAGCAGTGGCATTATTGCCAGCTCCGGGTGACATCCTCGAGCGGCCGCTGCGTCTTGAGTTGCCCATTGATACCGCAGGTACGGCAACCAACGAAAACAACACCGACTTTAACGAAATTCCCGATCACGAACTGGTTGATCAGAGTGCGCCGGATGACGACATCCCGGTCGACACCACCCCCCAGTGGCAGGATTACCGGGTCCGCAACGGCGAAAACCTGACCGCCATTTTTAACAATCTCGGTCTCTCCACCACCACCCTCTACAAGGTGCTGGACGCGGACAACAAGAACTATCTGGCGCGCCTCAAACCGGGCCAGAATATCGAGCTGCTGATCGATCAGGACAACATCCTGCAGCAACTCAAAATCCGCCTGAACATCAAGCAGACGCTGGTGATGGCGCGCAGCGACGATGCCTATACCGCCTCCATGATCAATGAGAAGGTTGAGTGGCAACCGCAGCGTTACAACGGCGTGATCAACGGCAGCTTCTATGTCAGTGCCCGCAATGCGGGGATTCCAGCCAACCATATCCAGAAAATTGCCAACCTGTTCCAGTGGCGAATGAATTTCGCCAAGGATCTTCAGAAGGGCGACAAGTTCAAAGTGCTGGTACGCCAGGAGACAGTGGAAGGCAAGAGCACTGGCAACAGCCAGCTGCTAGGTGTGGAAGTGACCAGCCAGGGCAAGACGGTGTCGGCCTGGCTATCCGATGACGGCAACTATTACGACGGTCAGGGCAACAGTCTGGAGCGCGGATTCCGCCGCTACCCGACCCATAGCCGCTATCGGATCAGCTCCAATTTCAACCCGGCGCGCAAACATCCGGTAACCGGTATGGTGCGTCCTCACGAGGGCACCGACTTCGCAGTGCCGGTGGGTACGCCAGTGCTGGCGACCGGCGATGGCGTCGTCCAGAAGGCAACCAGCCACCCGCTGGCGGGCACCTATATCGTCATCAAGCACGGTCGAACCCTCTCTACCCGTTATCTGCACCTGAGCAAGTTGCTGGTCAAAACCGGTCAGCGGGTGAAGATGGGCGACAAGATCGGCCTCTCCGGCAATACCGGTCGCTCGACTGGTGCTCACTTGCATTACGAGCTGCGGATCAACAACCGTCCGGTTAATGCCATGACCGCCAAGCTGCCGATGGCTGAACCGCTCAGTGGCAAGGAGCGTCGCCAGTTCCTGGCCAAGGTGAAGAGCTACCGCAAGGAGCTGGCCGCCGGTTAATCGCTGTAGCCACTAGCTGAAATGAAAAGGCCCCGCCAGACTGGCGGGGCTTTTTTGCATGCGCAGTGTTGGTCAGTAACCCTTGTCGAAGTCAATCTTGCCATCCAGTGGCTGGCCATCGATAAAGCGAATGTAGTTGCGTACAAATATCTGGGCCACATCCTCTGGAAAGCTGTAGGCGCTGTTGTGGGGGGTGGCGATGAGGTTGGGTTGGCCCCACAGTGGACTGTCGGCGGGCAGCGGCTCCTGCTCGAATACATCCAGCACCGCCATTGCCAGCTTGCCGGTACGCAGTGCGGTGAGCAAATCGCCCGAGTGTACAGCGCTGCCACGACCGACGTTGAACAGGATGGCGCCCGGTTTGCAGTGTTCGAAGCGGGCGGCATTGAAGAGATGACGGGTATCGCGGGTGGCAGGCAGCACGCTGACGATGACATCGGCCTGCGCCAGCATCTTGTTGAGTGCAGGCAGCTGATAAACCTGGTCAAACCCGGCACGCTCCCGACCACTGCGGCTGATGCCCAGCACCTTCATGCCAAAATGTTTGCCGGTGTGGGCGATATGCTGGCCAATGCTGCCGGTCCCCAGGATCAGCATGGTGCGCCCCTTGAGGCCCTGATAGGGGTGGCTTTGCCACAGCCGCTGTTTCTGCTGCTCCCGATAAAGAGGAATTTGGCGCATCAGGCTGAGCAGATGACCAAAGACATACTCGCTCATCAGCGGGCCGAAGATGCCGCGTACATTGGTGAGCTGATAGTTGCGACGACTGTCAGGATCGAGCAGCACATCGACTCCCGCATAGGTGGACTGGAACCAGCTCAGCTTGTTGGCTTTGGGCAGCAGCGGTTTGGCACGGGCCGGTTCGGCCATCAGAATATGGGCTTCGCCGATCAGCTTCTCGGCATCGCTCTGGTTATCGGCCCGCAGAATGCGCAGATGGGGGAGGTTGGCGGCCTTGAGCAGCCGTTCGTAGTGAGCATTATCCTGGCTGAGCAAAAGAAGGGTACGTTGGCTCATACTCTTGTTCCTTATCAGAATTTGCGGCGCAACAAGATGCCGCTCTCGACCCATCTTACCTGACTTCATATCGCAACATAGCCGACCAGGGCGCTTTTTCGTTTTCGCCGCGCCCCTCGTGGGCTACAATCTGCCCCACATTTTGCAAAGGATCCGACTCCAGTGTTTGGTGACAAGTTTTATAAGCGACTGGCCGAGCTACAGCCTTGGCAACAGACCGTCTACACCCTGGCGCTGGCAGAGCGCATGTACCCCAACTATGCCCTGTTCTGTCAGGCTTCCGGCTTTGGCAATGCAGGCGCTTTCCGGCATGCGCTGGATCAGATGTGGGTCTACCTCACCGTCAAGGGATCCCGGGTCAATCTGGGTGCCATTCTCGAAGAGTTCGAGTCTCACATTCCGGATCCCCGCAAGTTTGAGTCCTACGGTGCCTATCCGGCGCTTGATGCCTGTGTTGCGCTGGGCTGCGCCTACAACTCGGTGATCTGCCGGGTCGGCGAAGAGGCCAACGATGCCAGCCATGCGTCAGTCGGTACCGTGGCCGGTTTTATCGAGCTGCTGGAAGAGCGGGATCTGACCGAAGATGAGCTCTACGAGCACGAGTACATGGAAGCCGAGCTGGAGTTCCAGGTTGAACTGCTCAAGCGGGTTGCCCATGAGCGCGACAGCGATCGTATTCTGGCCATCAGAGTATTCGCCTCTCAGGATGGCGTCTCCAATATCGGGATCAGCCTGGAAGAGTAATCCTCTACGACCCCTGATAGAACAAAGCTCCCTTTCGGGAGCTTTTTTTATGCCTGAAATTGTTCAGCAGCTTATGCCTGCTCTTCGGTGAGGGGTCTGACGCTCAGCACCGGGGCCGCGTCGATTTCGTCTGCATTCATCATGGAGGAGATGCGTTGCAGGGAAGAGAGCAGCAGGGTCTGCTCCCACGCTTCCAGTGCCTGAAAACGCTGGATGAAGCGCTCTTGCAGCGGGGTCGGGGCCTGGGCCAGCAGGGCGCGGCCTGCGTCAGTCAGTGTCGCGTGAACCTTGCGCTTGTCGGTATTGCTGCGAACGCGCTGCACCAGTTGGCGGCTCTCCAATCGGTCCATGATGGTGGTGGCGGTGGCCTGGCTCATGTTGGTGTGATCGGCCAGCTGACGCATGGAGATCTGTCCCAGCTCGTCGATCCCTTTGAGCAGCAAGAGTTGCGGAGAAGTTAGCCCGGCTTCTTTGATCAAGCGCCTGGAGTGCATGTCGATGGCACGAATAATCTGGCGCAGGGCGACCAGCACTTCATCATGTTTTTCCATGGGGTGTGCGTCATTGGAGGGCTATGTAGAGGCGCAAAATTTTCCGCCTAATTCGTCACAAGGTCAATATGGTTTTTGTTGTAATAATTTCTGCTCTAATTAATTTTGTGTTAGGTTGACGGGCATTTCACGGAATTCACCCTGACATTTGAGGAGCTAAATGATGAATGACGAGCTGGATATCAAGTCTCTGGTGGCCGAGTTACGTGTGGTCAGAGTGCGCTATGAACTGCCGGACACCTCTGCTTTTGTGCGCTATCAGCCTGCCTATGATGAAGACCCCAACAACCTCAAGGTACACCACTATGATGGTGAGTTACCCCTCTCTTGCAGTGAGACAGGTACTTTCAACCTAAAGGAGTTGGTGAATGAATTGCGCTACGCTTATATGCTGGTGCACCTCTTTCCTGACGAAAGTGCCATGAACTTTTATCTGACCGGCCTCGATACCGGCCTGGCCCAGCTGGAGTTCATCGGTGGCTCTTACGACTTTAATCGCCTCTGGATCACCAGCGGTATCTCCAATCTGGGCGTCCCCATGGCCATTTTCCTTGGCAAGCGTCACGCCGTGAATGGCCAGCCCTCGGTTTCGCTGGTGGATCACCGCGAACAGGCGGCTGGCAAGCTGGTCTATCGCGCCATCGGCGGTGCCGGTGATCATGTGGGCGAAGATTTTTTCAACAACGACTAAGGAGGCTGGATGCGAGCAAGCAAAGGGCTATTGAAAGGCCTCAACCCGACCATGGCCATGACGGCCCTCACCGTGATCACCCTGTTTTTGCTGTTTGGCGTATTTGTTCCCGATACCGCGGCCGCCTGGTTTGTCGGTGCCAAGGATCAGATTATTGCCGGGTTCAAGTGGTACTACATTCTGGTGGTCGCCCTGTTCCTGTTCTTCGCTGTCTACCTGATGTTCAGCCGTTTTGGCAGCATCCGGCTGGGTGACGACGACCAGGTACCGGAGTTCGGCTACTTCGCCTGGTTCTCCATGCTCTTTAGCGCAGGCATGGGTATCGGTCTGGTGTTCTGGAGCATCGCCGAGCCGATGAACCATCTGCAGGGCAATCCGTTCATTACCGAAGGGATGACCCCGGAAGCGGCCCAGATCGCCATGCGCCTCACCTTTTTCCATTGGGGCCTCCACCCCTGGGCCATCTATGTGATCGTCGGCCTGTCACTTGCCTTTTTCAGCTACCGGCGCAAGTTGCCGCTGGCGATCCGCTCTGTGCTTTACCCCATCCTTGGCGAGCGAATCTACGGTTTCTGGGGCCATGCGGCCGATGTGCTGGCGGTGTTCGGCACCGTGTTCGGGGTGGCGACCTCCCTTGGTCTGGGGGTCTCCCAGATGAATACCGGCCTCAACCAGATGTTTGGTATGGCGGTGTCGCAGTCCAACCAGCTCTGGCTGATTGGCGGTATCAGCCTGATCGCCACTCTGTCGGCGGTTTCCGGGGTCGGGCGCGGAGTGAAGATCCTTTCCGAGCTCAATATCTGGCTGAGCGTCTTCGTTCTCGCACTCTTTTTGGTGCTGGGGCCGACCACCTATATCCTCAACGCCTATGTACAGAACATCGGTGATTACCTGCAGAACATCGTCAAACTGAGCTTCTGGACCAACACCGAGGCCAACGGCACTTCGGCCTGGCAGTCGAGCTGGACGGCGTTTTACTGGGGTTGGTGGATTGCCTGGGCGCCGTTTGTCGGCATGTTTATCGCCCGCATCTCCAAGGGGCGTACTATCCGCGAGTTTGTGCTCGGTGTGTTGCTGGTACCCTCGCTGCTCGGCATGTTCTGGCTCACCGTGTTTGGCGGCACGGCGATGAATCTGGAGCTGTTCGGTGGCGGCGGCGTGGTCGCTGCGGTCAATCAGGATGTGACGCTGGCGCTCTACAAGACGGTCGAGCTGCTGCACTGGGATACCTTCGGCTGGATTGCCAAAGCTGTGCTGACCCTGCTCATCTGCACCTACTTCATCACCTCCAGTGACTCGGGTACGCTGGTCATCACGACTCTGCTCTCCATCGGTGATCAGGAGCCGCCGGTTCTGCACCGCGCCGTATGGGGTCTGGGGCAGGGGCTGGTTGCGGCCATCCTGCTGGTTTCCGGCGGCCTGGCGGCCTTGCAGGCGGCCAGCATCATAGCGGCGCTGCCCTTCTCGGTGATCATGCTGGCGATGTGCTATTCGCTGATGCTGGGGCTCAAGCAGGAGAGCCAGCGCCAGTTCGAATATCGCCAGAATCTCAAGCGTCACGATGGCTCATCCCATATGAGCCTGATGGAGCGAATTGGTCCGGCATAACAGCACCAGCAGGGGTTAGCGCCCCTTTATATATAAACCTGGATGCAAAACGGCCGCCCTGGCGATGCTCTCCTTGCGGAGCTCATCATCAGGGCGGCCGTCTGTTATGGGGCCGAGGTTACTCTTCGATAAAGGTCCACTCATCCTTGATGCGGCTGATGGCATCAGTGCGCTTTTTGGCCAGCTGTTCCTTGATCTCTTCCCCTTTGAAACCGGCCGCCACTATCTCTTTCACCGGCACCGCCTGGGCGGCAGCCAGCGCTTCGGCCACATAGTCCGGCTCGGCGTAGACCCGCTCCTCGAAACCGGTGCGGCCGTGGAAGTCGGCGCGGCAGGCATCCAGCAACTGAGCAAAGCGCTCGGGGCGACGCCAGGCATCAGCCTTGTCGAACACCTTGAGCAGGGTGGCGGGTTTGAGCTCAAAGGCGATGTGGATGTGGGTATGCAGATCGCTCACCAGCAGCGCCAGATCCCGGCACTCGTTGGGAACCCGGAACCGCTCGCACAGAGCGCGAATAAGCGGCAGCCCTTTCTGGCCGTGACCGTGATGGCTTGGCCAGAACTCCTTGGGGGTGACTCCCTTGCCAAGGTCGTGGCAGAGGGCGGCAAAGCGGACGGTCAGCTCGGGGGAGATCCGGCACGCCTGCTCCAGCACCATCAGGGTGTGGATACCGGTGTCGATCTCCGGGTGCCACTTGGCCGGGGCGGGGACGCCGAACAGAGCGTCGATTTCGGGGAAGAGTGCCTTGAGGGCGCCGCACTGGCGCAGCACCTCGATAAAGATCTGTGGGGTCGGCCCCAGCAGTACCTTCTCCAGCTCCTTCCAGACTCGCTCCGGCGTGAGGTGGGCCAGCTCGCCAGCGGCCGTCATCTCGCTCATCAGGGTGAGGGTCTCCGGCGCTATGGTAAAGCCCTGAGCGTGGAAGCGGGCGGCGAAGCGGGCGACCCGCAAGATGCGCAGCGGATCTTCGGCAAAGGCGGGGGAGACGTGGCGCAGCAGCCGTTTTTTCAAATCCTCAATGCCACCGTATGGGTCGTGGAGCTCTCCCTGTTCATCTTCGGCGATGGCGTTGATGGTGAGATCCCGGCGCAGCAGATCCTGCTCGAGCGTCACATCGGGGGCGGCGTGGCAGACAAAACCGGTGTAGCCCTGACCCTGTTTGCGTTCGGTACGGGCGAGGGCATACTCCTGCTGGGTTTTGGGGTGAAGAAACACGGGAAAGTCGCGACCGACCTGGGTAAAACCCAACGCCAGCATCTGTTCCACGGTGGCGCCGACCACCAGATGATCCCTGTCGCCCTGCGGCAATCCTAGCAGGCGATCCCGCACTGCGCCCCCAACCAGATAAGTCTGCAAACCGTCTCTCCCGTCATCAATTGTGGGGCCGAGTATATCGTCTTTGTTACCGCTTTGCTGCCTGACCACCACCTGGCCGCGGTGCCAGTCAGCGCGGCTTTGACTTGGGCGTGACGAGGCCTTACGCTGCCGCACCAGACAGCTGGCGCTGTGCTGCGGGATGACTTTATGCCCGCGCAGGCCAGATGAGCCGAAGGAACCGCAGAGTTCCCCTTATATCAACGACATGAGAACAACGTGAATCAATCAACCTTCGCAAGCCGGGTTCTGGAGTGGTACGAGCTTCATGGCCGCAAAACCCTGCCCTGGCAGCAGGAGAAGACCCCTTACCGGGTCTGGGTCTCGGAGATCATGCTGCAGCAGACCCAGGTCGCCACAGTCATCCCCTATTACCAGCGTTTTATGGCGCGCTTCCCCGATGTGGTGGCGCTGGCCGATGCCCCTGTCGATGAGGTGCTGCACCACTGGACCGGGCTTGGCTACTACGCCCGGGCCCGCAACCTGCACAAGGCGGCCCAGCAGATCCGCGATCACCACCATGGTCTCTTTCCCGAGAGTTTTGACGAGGTGATGGCGCTGCCGGGGATTGGCCGTTCAACCGCCGGGGCCGTGTTGTCGCTCTCCCTCGGTCAGCCCCACGCCATCCTTGATGGCAACGTGAAGCGGGTGCTCACCCGCTGGCTGGCCTTGCCGGGCTGGCCGGGCCTGAAACCGGTGGAGAACGAGCTGTGGGAGATCGCCATCCGACTGACCCCCAAGCTGGGTGTGGCGCACTACAACCAGGCGATGATGGATATCGGGGCGACGATCTGCACCCGTAGCAAGCCTGCCTGTGATCGCTGTCCGGTGCGGGCCGATTGCCAGGGGCTGTCGCAAGGCAAGCCTACCGCTTATCCCAACAGCAAGCCCAAGAAGAGCATTCCGGCCCGCGATGGCATCATGCTGCTGATCCGTCACGGTGATGAGCTGCTGCTGGAGAAGCGGCCGCCACAGGGGATCTGGGGCGGGCTCTACTGCTTCCCGCAAGTGGCCTCGCTGGCGGAGGTGGATGGTCTGCTGGCGTCCCTTGGCCTGAGCCATCACGGTTATCGGGAACTGGCCGGTTTTCGCCATACCTTCAGCCACTTCCATCTCGATATTCAGCCGCTGCTGATTGACATTGATGAGGCGCAGCCGCTGCGGCTCATGGAAGCAGATAACCGACTCTGGTATAACTTACGCCATCCTGCCGAGGTGGGGCTGGCGGCCGCCACGGCCCGTCTGCTCGCCTATCCAGAGTTACAACCATAGAGGTCAACATGAGCCGTACTGTATTTTGCCAACGCCTGAAAAAAGAGGGCCCGGGTCTGGATTTCCAACTCTATCCCGGTGAGCTCGGCAAGCGGATTTTTGACAACATCAGCAAGGAAGCCTGGGCCGAGTGGCAGAAGAAGCAGGTGATGCTGATCAACGAGAAAAAGCTCAACATGATGAATCTTGAGCATCGCCAACTGCTGGAAAAAGAGATGGTCAGCTACCTGTTTGATGCAGGTGAAGTGCAGATCGAAGGTTACACCCCGCCTGCCCAGTAAGCTCTCCGGCTGTTGTACGTGTGAACAGGTGCGGTAATGGCGCCACACTGGCGTGACCGCTCCTGAAGTCGCAGCAAATGAATGATGGGCAGCTCTGCTGCCCAGTTTGAGGATCCTATGGGCCGAATTTTTTGGCTGCTGTGCACCCTGCTGTTTCTCTCTGCCTGCTCATCCTCCCCCAAGCCCAGCGGGAGTGAGGATGACGATCTGGTCAACGGCAAGGACATCCGCGGTTTTGAACACATGATCAGCGCGCTCTCCCATAACGTGAACGAGATATGGGGGCGGGAGGCGCTGTTTGCGGGCAAGTTTGACTACGTAAAATACACGGATCAGTACAAGAGCCGGGCCCACATTGACTTCTCCAGCGGCCACATCATGGTGGAGACGGTCTCGGGCATCGATCCCCGTGCTCACCTGCGTCGCGCCATCATCGAGACCCTGCTGACCCCGGACGATCCGGCCGAAGTGGATCTTTACTCCGACCGGGAAATTCTGACCGGCGGCGAGCCTTTCCTCTATGGTCAGGTGCTGGACAATCAGCGCCAGCCAATCCGAGCCTCCTGGCGCGCCGAGCGTTATGCCGATTACCTGCTCAACACGGCGATGAAGAAGCGCACTCTGGGTATTCGCACCATCTTCTTCGTCGATATACCCATGGTGGCCAACCATGAAGATCGACGGGGCTACAAGTATGCGGGGATCATCCGGGAAGCGTCGCGCAAATACGGCGTGCCGGAGAGCCTGATCTATGCGGTGATCAAGACCGAGAGCAGCTTCAACCCCTATGCGGTGAGCCATGCCAACGCTTATGGCCTGATGCAGGTGATCCCGGCCACTGCCGGTCGTGACGTCTATGTGCGGGTCAAGGGCAAGAACGGCCAGCCGACCCGGGAGGAGCTGTTCAACCCGGCCTACAACATCGATGTCGGTACCGCCTATCTGCACCTGTTGCAGACCGTCTATCTGGCGGATATTCAGGATCCGCGCTCCCGTCGCTATGCGGTGATCTCCGCCTATAACGGTGGCGCTGGCGGGGTACTCAATACCTTCTCCAGCGATCGCAAGGCGGCGCCGGGCCGGATCAACCGGCTCTCCCCCGAGGCGGTCTATCAGGTGTTGACCGAGCAACATCCCAAAGAGGAGGCGCGCCGTTACCTCTACAAGGTCAATCAGGCCGAGAAGGGCTTCAAGAGAGCCTTTGCCAGTCGGGCCGGTTAAGCGGTGATGCTGGGTTAACCATACAAAAGGGCGCTTGATATCAAGCGCCCTTTTAACGTCTGGCCAGTTCGTCGTTGAAGTGGCCTTATTTGGCGATAAAGCCGCCCTTGGTCTGCGGGGCCGCGCCCACTTTCTCCAGGGTTTTCACTTCCACTTCGGTCTTGTTCCAGCTGTGGTCCACTTCACCACGGATGCGGATCTGATCATCCGGGCCCACTTCGGTGCCACGCCACACATCCTGATCCACTTCGACCTCCACCTCACCGCTGGCATCGCGGAACAGATAGTTCTCGCCGCCCAGGTGCTTGACCAGTTTACCTTCCAGGGTGGCCCAGCTGTCATCGGCCAGATCTTTCAGTTGAGCAACGGAAACCTTGTTCTGCTCTTGCGGACCGGTATAGGCCGCCATGGCAAAAGAGGAGACAGACATCAGGGTCAACAGTCCGATTACGCTTGCGCTTGCCTTGTTCATTTCATACTCCTGTCGTTGGTATGAGTGCATTGTGCCGGGGGGGGCGTGAAACAAGCGTGAAAGAAATAGGCTGGTGTGATTGTCTGTTTTGTGAGCGCAAGCGATTTCATCGGTGTCGGAACATGTGTGATTTCATCTGGAACTGTAATCTGTCGCCTTCACCAGAAGTCAGTGGCAGCAGACTCTTCCCATGCCTGTCGCCACTCGAGGAGAAGTCCGCAGGTCTCACCTGCTTAATCGAAGAGCATAATAATATGAAAAAATGGCTTGTTTGTTTATTGGGGTTAATGGCATTGACCGCGCAAGCGGCAGAGGGACGCCAACCTTTTTCCCGGGTTGTGATGTTTGGTGACAGCCTCTCCGACACCGGCAAGATGTACAAAAAGATGCGAGGGTATCTCCCCTCCAGCCCACCCTACTTCAACGGGCGCTTCAGCAACGGCCCAGTGTGGCTGGAGCAGTTGGGTGACGAGCGTTTCCCCGGTCTGGTCGTGGCCAACGAGGCGGAAGGCGGTGCAACCGCGGTGGCCTATAACCATCTGGGGGCTCTGAATGGCTGGCTCGGTTTCTGGTCCTGGGATCCCAAATATCAGGTGATCAACAATCTCGATTACGAGATCGATCAGTTCCTGAAAAAGGACAAGTTCCGTCCCGATGATCTGGTGGTGATCTGGGTCGGTGCCAACGACTATCTGGCCTATGGCTGGAACACCGAGCGGGATGCGGATCGGGTGATCGATACCATCCGGCTGGCATCCAACCGGTTGGTGCTCAACGGCGCGCAGCAGATCCTGCTGTTCAACATTCCTGATCTGGGGCAGACCCCGTCAGCCCGCAGCATGAAGGTGGTGGAGAAGGTGCGCCATGTGGCCAGTTACCACAACCAGAAGTTGCAGAACCTCACTCGAGAGCTGGCTCCCCTTGGCATCGTGAAGCTGTTCGAAGTGGACAAGCAGTTTGACGAGATGATGCGCGATCCTCAGCAGTTCGGGCTGAGTGACACAGAACACGCTTGCTACGGTGGCGGCTATACGTGGAAGCCGTTCTCCGGCAGCGCCGCCGAGGTGGCTGCGACCCCGGCTTTGAGCGTCTCCGAAAGAGTGGCTATTGCCGGTAACCCGATCCTGGCGCAGGCGGTGGTGAGCGGGCAGGCAAAAGGGCGAGCAGCGACTTTCAACTGCGATGAGCATATGTTCTGGGATCAGGTGCATCCGACCAGGACGGTGCACAAGGTACTGAGCCAGCGTGTTGCTGACTTTATCGATCAGCACTACGAGTTTGTTCGTCACTGATATCGCTTCGGGCCAGCATGTTGCTGGCCTTTTTCTCCTATCTGCCCTCATTTGTGCGTCTTTTTGCGTCACATTCAGTTCAAATAACAAACGTTTGTTGCTGTTTTTGTAACGTGGTTGCGTTAGAGTGTTTTTTGTTAATTGATATCAGTGACTTGAAAATAGGCTAACGTTGATATGCTGCGATCGCTTTTGGGTGGTTGCACCTATAAGACGAGGTGATATCAATCAACCTCCTCCTACATAAAGTTGCAGAGGCTCAAACATGAAAAAATCATTGATTACCTTGCTGGTTACCGGCTTGCTGGCGGCCAATGCCCAGGCTGCCGGTCAAGACAACACCTGGTATGGCGGTGCCAAACTGGGTTGGTCCAACTTCTACGGCATTGATGAAAGCAACAGCTTTACCCTCGGCAATGAGACCAATGATGCTCTTGGGGCTGGTGTATTTGCCGGCTATCAACTTAACAAGAACCTGGGCATCGAATATGGCTACGATTATCTGGGTAAGTACAAATATGATGCCCGCTCAGCCACGGGCGCAGCGTTTCAAGATGAAGTTCAGGCCCAACTTATTCATTTATCATTGAAGCTGGGCTTCCCTGTAACTGATAGCCTCGACCTGTACGGACGTATCGGCGGTGGTTATGCGGCCGCTAACAGTGACCTGAAAGGGGGTGATGGCCGGTTCAACTTTGTCAGCGCGCTGGGTGCCGAGTATGCATTCAACCTCGACTGGGCAGCTCGCCTGGAGTATCAGTACACCACCCCGTATGGCAGTCGTGATGATACCGGTTTGAGAATGGATAATGGCCTGCTCTCGCTGGCAGCGGTTTATCGCTTTGGTCAGGTTGCCCCTGTGGCGCCCGCCCCGGCTCCGGAACCTGCTCCTGCACCTGTGATGGTTGAGAAGCAGTTCACCCTGAGCTCCGATGTGCTGTTTGACTTCAACAAGGCGACTCTCAAGCCAGAGGCCAGTCAGGCACTGGATAGCCTCTATAGCCAGATTGAAGAAGCACGACCCAAAGATGGCGTAGCAACCGTAATTGGGCACACCGACCGTATCGGTTCCGATGCCTACAACCAGAAGCTCTCCGAGCAGCGTGCCCAGACCGTTGCCAACTATCTGGTTGGTAAAGGGATCCCGGCCGCCAAGATCAATGTGGAAGGGCGTGGTAAATCCTCACCGGTTACCGGCGACAGCTGCGTCAGCAAGTCCAAGCGTGAGCTGATCGTCTGCCTGGCTCCGGATCGCCGTGTTGATGTGAAAGTCGAAGGTGTTAGCGAGGTGCAGGAGTAATCCTTCACACTGAGCAGCGTTCCACTGGGACTGGAATGAACAGCCCCTGTCGGAGCAAGAGAGACCAAAAAGCCAGTCAGTTGATCTGACTGGCTTTTTACATTGGCATTGCGGTCGGGCAGGGGACTAAATCAGGAAGGGAGCGGCATCACCCGGTTGCGCCCCAGCTCCTTGGCCTTGTAGAGCAGCTTGTCGGTACGTTCGACCAGACAGTCTGCGCTCTCCTGACCGTTGAACTCACCCACGCCAAACGAGGCTGTGATGTGGTCGATGCGACGGCCCGATTTGCGATCCAGAATCGACATCCGCTCGATAGCGCGGCGCATGCTTTCCGCCATCTGTCTGGCCAGCGCCAGCGAGCGATGGGGGACCAGCATGGCGAACTCCTCCCCACCCAGCCGATAGGCGGTGACTCCCTCCTTGCAGGCATCGCGCAGCCGTTTGCTGAAGGCGCGCAGCACCTGATCGCCGAGCAGGTGCCCATATTCGTCGTTGAAGTTCTTGAAGCGATCGATATCAGCAAGGATCAGCGAGAAGGGGTGCTGGCTGCGGATCAACCCCTCCAGCTCCAGATCGAAGGCGCGGCGGTTGAGCAGGTTGGTGAGGGCATCTTCGTTGGCCAGTTTGCGTGTCTCGTTGAGCGCCGCCCGCAGCTCCTTGATCTCTTTCTCCGCATTGCTGAGCTGGTTGCGAAAGTGCATGGTGGACATGCGCACGTCCCGTGATTCGCGCACCAGCTCCCGCAGGATCCCCATGGTGTCTTCCAGGCTGAAGCCCTCGTCATCAATGCGGC
The DNA here is from genome assembly GCF_051919365.1 of Aeromonas sp. 82P. Classification (NCBI taxonomy): domain Bacteria; kingdom Pseudomonadati; phylum Pseudomonadota; class Gammaproteobacteria; order Aeromonadales; family Aeromonadaceae; genus Aeromonas; species Aeromonas sp. 82P. Next base: position 4,179,203 of record NZ_JBQBEV010000001.1, on the reverse strand, counting down.
TGAGCTTGTCAAAACTCTTGTCGAGCATCTCCTGAAACATGCCGGTATCGGAGATGGCGTCCTGCATGGAGTGGCCGAGCTCGTTGGCCATGGCGGCGAGGCTCAGTTTCATCGCCTCCATCTGCTTCTCGTCCTGAGCGGCCAGATACTGGTGATAGAGTCGCTCGCAGGTGGTGAGCGAGCAGGTTCCCTGCATTTTGACTGCCTGATCGATCGCCTGGTTGAGCTCGGGCATGCTGGCCGAGACATAGTTGTACCACAGGTGGTAATTGTCCGGCGTCGTGGGGATCTGGTACTTGATCATCAAAGGAACCGCCTGTTTGAGATAGGCGGCGGATTGGGCAAATGTATCCTTACTCATGAGTTCTGTGTCTCATCATGCCAGCGAACTGAAGATAGTATGACAGAGAGATTGGCCAAAAGGCAGCCGATGGATGCCATTCGCCCCCCCCTCCGATATAATGGCACCGTTACCACCTACCCTAAGGCCTGCTTATGTCTCAAAAAGATCCTTTCCTCGAACGCGAGGCCGAAAAATACGATAACCCCATCGCCAGTCGCGAGTTGATCCTGGAACTCATCAAGGGCCATGAAAAGCCCATGTCCCGTGAAGAGTTGGCCAAGGTCCTCAAGCTGAAAGATGAAGAGCCGTTGGAAGCCTTGCGTCGTCGTCTGCGCGCCATGGAGCGTGATGGACAACTGGTATTCACTCGCAACCAATGCTATGCCCTGCCGGATCGCCTGAATCTGGTCAAAGGTTATGTAATCGGCCACAAGGATGGCTTCGGTTTTCTGCGTCCGGAAGGTGGTGGTCCGGATCTGTATCTGAACAACCGAGAGATGCAACGCCTGATGCATGGCGATTACGTGCTGGTGCAACCGACCGAGATCGACCGCAAGGGTCGTCAGGAAGCGCGTCTGGTGCGCCTGCTCAAGTCCCGTGAGGCAGATATTGTCGGCCGTTACTTCGTCGAGAATGGCGTTGGTTTCGTGGTGCCGGATGACAGCCGTATCGGCCAGGACATCATCATCCCGGAAGGGGAAAACAAAGGGGCTCGTCAGAGCCAGGTCGTGGTTGTGCGGATCAATCAGCGCGCCACCTCCCGCATCAATGCCGTCGGCACAGTACTGGAAGTGCTGGGCGAGAACATGGCGCCGGGCATGGAGATCGAAATTGCCCTGCGTACCCACGGTATCCCGCACACCTGGCCGGAAGAGGTGACCAAAGAGGTTGCCGGTCTCGGCGAGCAGGTGCCGGAGAAAGCCAAAGAGGGCCGCATCGACCTGCGCGCCCTGCCGCTGGTGACCATCGACGGCGAAGATGCCCGCGACTTCGATGACGCCGTCTTCTGTGAAGCCAAACGCGGTGGTGGCTGGCGTCTGTGGGTTGCCATTGCAGACGTCTCCGCTTACGTGAAGCCCGGCACGGCGCTGGATGCCGAAGCGTATCAGCGCGGCAACTCCGTCTACTTCCCCGAGTTCGTGGTGCCCATGCTGCCGGAGGTGCTCTCCAACGGCCTGTGTTCCCTGAACCCGCAAGTTGACCGTCTCTGCATGGTGTGCGAGATGACCATCTCCGCCGCTGGCCGTATGTCTGGCTACAAGTTCTACGAAGCGGTAATGAACTCTCACGCCCGTCTGACCTACACCAAGGTGGCGGCGATCCTCGACGGGGATCCCAAGCTGCGCCAGCAGTATGACCCGCTGGTGGGCCATATTGAGGAACTCAACAACCTCTACAAGGCGCTCAAGCATGCCCGCCACCAGCGTGGTGCGGTGGAGTTCGAGAACGAAGAGACCCGCTTCATCTTCAACGCCCAGCGCAAGATCGACCGCATCGTGCCGCTGGTGCGCAACGATGCCCACAAGATCATCGAAGAGTGCATGATCCAGGCGAACGTGGCTGCTGCCCGTTACATCGAGAAGAACGAAGCCTTTGCCCTGTTCCGGGTCCACGACCGTCCGGGCGAAGAGCGTCTGACCGGTTTCCGCGATTTCCTGGCCGAACTGGGTCTGGAGCTTAAAGGCGGACTCGAGCCCGAGCCGAAAGACTTTGCCGAGCTGGCCGCCAAGTTTGAAGGGCGCCCCGATGCGGAGCTGCTCTCCACCATGCTGCTGCGCTCCATGCGTCAGGCCATCTATCAGGCCGACAACATCGGTCACTTCGGTCTGGCGTTGAAGTCCTACGCGCACTTCACCTCGCCAATCCGTCGCTATCCCGACCTGATCCTGCACCGGGCGATCAAGTATCAGACCGCCAAGGAGCAGCAGGGCAACCTGCGCCACAAGTGGACCCCGAGCGGTGGTTATCACTACCAGCTGGAAGAAGTGGACCCGATGGGCGAGCACTGCTCCATGACCGAGCGCCGTGCCGACGATGCGACTCGCGACGTGGCCGACTGGCTCAAGTGCGAGTACATGCTGGATCACGTGGGTGACGAGTTTGACGGCGTCATCGCCAGCGTCACCGGCTTTGGCTTCTTCGTGCGTCTGGCGGAGATCCACATCGATGGTCTGGTGCACGTCAGCACCCTCACCAACGACTACTACCAGTTTGATCCCCTGCACATGCAGCTGATTGGCGAGAACTTCCGCCGTCGCTACCGTCTGGGCGACAAGGTGCGGGTCAAGGTGATGGGCGTGAACCTGGATGATCGCAAGATCGACTTCGTGATGGTGGAAGAGCCGCTCAAGGCCACCGGCAAGAACGCCAAAGAGATGGCGCGCAAGCAGGCCGAGATCAAGAAAGAGAAGGCCAAGAGCGCCCAGCGCCACGAAAAACGTAAAGAGGGCAAGGATCACGGCAAATCCGACAAGGGTGGCCGCGCCAAACCCAGCAACAGACGACCGAGCAAAAAGGCTCGCGATAAGGCCAAGAGCACTAAATGAGTACTGAACTGATCTACGGCATTCACGCTGTCACCGCGCTGCTGGAGCGCACACCCGAGCGCTTTATCGAAGTGTGGGCCCTCAAGGGGCGCGATGACGACCGGCTGCAACCCCTGCTGACCGAGCTGGAATCCCTCGGCCTCAAGGTGCAGAGCGTGAACCGCAAGACCCTTGATGACAAAGCGGAAGGCAACAATCACCAGGGCATTATGGCCCGGGTGAAAGAGGCGCCGAAGCTCGCCGAGCACGATCTGGCTAGCCTGCTGGATGAGTTGGCGGCACAACAGAACCAGCCCTTCCTGCTGGTGCTGGATGGCGTGACCGATCCGCACAATCTCGGCGCCTGCCTGCGCAGCGCCGATGCTGCCGGGGCTCATGCTGTCATCGTGCCGCGGGACAAGGCCACGGGTCTTACCCCAATCGTGCGCAAGGTTGCCTGTGGCGCGGCCGAAGTGGTGCCGCTCATTCAGGTCACCAACCTGGCCCGCACCCTGCGCGAATTGCAGGAGCGCGGCGTCTGGATTGTCGGCACCGCTGGCGAGGCCGATCACGACCTCTATCAGGCCAAACTGACCGGCCCGATGGCGCTGGTGATGGGGGCTGAAGGTAAAGGCATGCGCCGTCTGACCCGCGAACATTGCGACGAGCTGGTGAGCATCCCGATGGCGGGGGCGGTATCCAGCCTCAACGTCTCGGTGGCAACCGGCGTTTGCCTGTTTGAAGCCGTGCGTCAGCGTCGCGGTTAATCATGCTGACTGACAGACCCCCCTTCGATTGGGCGCAGGTCGCAGATAAAGAGGAGGCCGCGCGCCTCCTCTCTTTTGCCCGCCCGCTGACCCTCAGCCCGAAAAGCTGCCTCTGGCACGCCGGCGACAGCCCGGATCTGCTGGTCAGGGTGGAGCAGGGGCTGCTGCGGGCCAAGCTGGTGCTGGAGGATGGCCGCGAGTACATCAAGGAGTTCTACTGGGAGGGGGACGAGTTTCTCGATTTCCACCACCTGCTCAGTGGCGAGCCGGCCCGCTACAGCGTGGAGGCGCTGGAGTCTTGCAGTCTGCAGCTGTTCAGTCTGGCCGACCTGCGCCAGCTGCCCGGCTGGCCGCGCTGGTATCAGCACCTGCTGGAGGTGCAGCTGCGCATCAAGGAGGAGAAGGAGCAGTTGCTGCTGACCGGCAGCCCGCAGGCACGCTATCAGCACTTTCTGGACAGCTTTCCCGCACTTGATGCCAGAGTGCCTGACCACCAGATCGCCGCCTATCTCGGTATCACACCCATCAGCCTGAGCCGCATTCGCAAACGGCTGAAAGAACTTAACAAAGGTTAATGCGGGGCGCTGGCGCCACGATTATGCTGGCAGGCCGAACTGATAAGGAGTTGCCGATGAACTGGATCCTGAAACCCTGGTCTGAACTGACCACTGACGAGTTGTATGAGTTGCTGGCGCTGCGGGCCGAGGTGTTCGTGGTGGAGCAGACCTGCCCCTTTCAGGATCTGGACGGGCTCGATCGCCGCGAGGGGGTCTGGCACCTGCTCGGTTATCAGGGCGAGCTGCTGGCCGCCTATGCGCGGATCATGGCGCCCGGCATAGGTGATGAGAGCGGTGCCGCCATCGGCCGGGTGGTAACTTCACCCAAGGCGCGTGGCGGTGGTCTCGGTCACCAGCTGATCAGCGAGGCGGTCAAAGCGTGCGAGGCACACTGGCCGACCCACAGCATCTGGCTTGGTGCTCAGGCCCATCTGCAGGGCTTCTACGGCCAGCACGGTTTTGTGGCGGAAGGGGAAGGCTATCTCGAAGATGATATCCCCCATATGGGGATGCGCAGAGTGGTGGCATAACCACTCGTCAGAGTGATTCAGAATGCAGAAGGGCGATCCCGCGGGATGGCCCTTCTCTTTATCGCCAGGCGATCACTTCTTCTTTTTCTTCTTGGCGGACTTCTTCTTGTCGACCGGCTTTTTCTTCTTCACCGGTACCCGCGCTTCCTTGTGTTTCGGGCGCAGCTCGTCGATCACCCGGCGCTTGAGGCGCTCCTCGGTGTAGCGTTCGATCTTGGCGACCATCGCCATGTCGTGGGCTTCCACCAGGCTGATGGCACAGCCACGGTTGCCAGCGCGGCCGGTACGGCCAATCCGGTGGACGTAGACATCGGCGCCGTAGGGCATGTCGTAGTTGATGACATGGCTGACGTTCGGCAGGTCGATGCCGCGGGCGGCGACGTCGGTGGCGATCAGGAAGGGCACTTCCCCTTCGTGGAACTTGCGGATCGACTCGATACGCTTGCTCTGCTCCATCTCGCCACGGATCCAGGCGCAGGAGATACCTGCCGCCTGCAGCTGGCCGGAGAGCTCCGCCAGACGCTCGCGAGTCTTGACGAAGATGATGGCTTTCTGGGTTTCCGGATCTTTCAGGATATGGGTCAGCAGCGCCAGCTTGTGGGCGGCGTCATCAGCCAGATGGATCCACTGGGTAATGGGTCGACGTTCGCTGCGGGGCGGTTCGGCGTGCAGCTCCACCGGATCCTTGAGGATCTCGTTGGCGAACTTCTCGAGACCAGCCCCTTCCAGGGTGGCGGAGAAGAGCATGGTGTGCTTGCGGTAGCGCGCCTCTTCCACGATGCGGTTCACATCCTTGATAAAGCCCATGTCCAGCATGCGGTCCGCTTCATCCAGCACCAGCACTTCGATGTCGTGGCTCTCGAACTCCTCTTTCTCGATGTACTCGAGCAGACGGCCCGGGGTGGCCACCACGATGTCGGTGGTTTTGGTCAGGGCAGGCAGCTGCTCTTCATGGCTGACGCCGCCGATGATGGTCTCGATGCTGAGGTTGGTGTGAGCCGCCAGCGCCTTGGCGTGGGCGGTCACCTGCAGCGCCAGCTCACGGGTCGGGGTCAGGATCAGCATGCGGCAGGGGCCCGGCTTGCGGCGCGGGAAGTCCAGCAGGTGCTGGAGTGCCGGCAGCAGGAAAGAGGCGGTCTTGCCGGTACCGGTCGGTGCGGATGCCAGAATATCGCGGCCGTCCAAGGCTGGCTCCAGCACCATCTGCTGGATGGTGGTGGGGCGGGTGAATCCCATCTCGGCCAAGGCCCGGTTGAGGGCGGGGTGCAGGTCGAAATCATCAAAGGACTGGCTCATGGCAATACTCGGTCATTAAGGAAACGGCAGATTATAGGCGATTATCTCGTCGGCTCCTATTGGTGAGTGTGTCTTAGCCGCTATAATCGCCCACCATTTTTGCAGATGACGGGGGCCAGATGGGACGTAGTCGCGGATTTACCTTCAAACAGTTCCATATCAATCACGATCGCTGCGCCATGAAGGTGGGTACCGATGGCATTTTGCTCGGTGCCTGGGCGCCGGTCGAACAGGCGCGTCGAGTGCTCGATATCGGCACCGGCAGCGGCCTGATCGCCCTGATGCTGGCCCAGCGCAGCAGATCTGACTGCCGTCTTGATGCGGTCGAGCTGGATATTAATGCGGCCAGTCAGGCGCGGGAGAATGCGGCTGCTTCTCCCTGGGCCGATCGGGTGACCGTCATAGAGAGCGCTATTCAGGATTATCAGGCCGACCCTTATGATCTTGTCGTCTCCAACCCTCCCTATTTCGTGGCAGGCCAGTCATTTAGCGATCCGGCGCGGGCGTTGGCCCGCCATACCGGCGCCCTCGACAGCCACGCATTACTGGCGGCCTGCGATCGTTTGCTGAGCCCGAACGGGCAGGTGGCGCTGGTGCTGCCGACGGCGATGGCCGATGAAATTTTATGCATTTCGGCGAATTATGATCTGCATGGCATTTGTTATACAGCTGTTATCACCAGACAGGGTAAAGAGGCAAATCGTGTTTTATTGCTACTTGGCAGAGGATTAAACAGGTGTGAGAGGGGTGAAATTGTGATCCATTCTGCTGATGGGGCCTATTCCGACAGATATATCCAACTGACCAAGCCCTTCTATTTGAAGATGTAAATTTCGTCTTGAACTATTTTTTCACGCCATTATGCTGGTTCCAGATCGAGCGCCCGCTCCAGACCAGCTAAAACCACTGGTTGCGATGAAAAAACATGCGGGGCTCTTTTTTTATACCCCCTGAACACACTCGGTCAGCGACCGATAAAAACTATAACAAGCAATAATTTACAAGACAGACGAGGTTGAACTTGACGAAATCACTCACATTGTCCGATGTACTCGGATTAGGGTTTATGACCTTCGCCTTCTACCTGGGCGCCGGTAACATCATTTTCCCGCCGTTGGCCGGTTACATGGCTGGTGAGCACCTCTCCCTGGCGATGTTTGGCTTCCTGGTCACTGCCGTGGGCCTGCCTCTGGTAACCATTCTGGCCGTGGCGAAAGCCGGTAACGGTTGGGCTGGCATGACCAAACTGCTGCCTGCCGGTGTCGCGACTGCGCTGGCCGTTGCCATCTATATCATCATAGGCCCAGCCTTTGCCGCGCCCCGTACCGGTCTGGTTGCCTACGAGATGGGCCTCAAGCCGTTCATCGGTGACATGGGTCAGGTTGGTCTGGCTGCCTATACCGTGATCTTCTTTGGTGTGGCCATTCTGGTCTCCATGAACCAGGGCAAGCTGATGGACGCCATCGGCAAATACCTGACTCCGGTACTGATGCTGCTGCTGCTGACTCTGGCTATCGGGGTATTTGTCGCGCCGCAAGGCTCCATGCCTGATGCGTCCGGTGACTATCAGAACAGCCCCTTCGTCAAAGGTATCCTGGAAGGCTACAACACCATGGACACCCTGGCGTCCCTGATGTTTGGCGCCCTGATCGTCGATCTACTGCGCCAGAAAGGCATCAACGATTACAAGAGCCAGTTCAAGTATCTGGCCATTGCCGGCCTTATCTCTGCCGTTGGTCTGAGCGTGGTGTACGTCTCCCTGTTCCAGCTGGGTAACACGGCCGCCGGTGTGGCGACCGATGTCAGCAACGGTGGCGCCATCGTCAACGCCTACGTACTGAGCCTGTTTGGTCAGCCGGGTCAGTTCATTCTGGCGGCCATCATCACTCTGGCGTGCTTTACCACTGCAGTCGGTCTGATCTCCGCCTGTTCCGATTTCTTCCACAATCTGACCGGCATGGCTTACAAAAAGCTGGTGGTGTTGCTGGGCGTTATCTGTGCCGTGGTGGCCAACGTGGGCCTGAGCCAGCTGATCAGCCTCTCCATTCCGGTGCTGGTTGCCATCTATCCGGTTGCCGTGGCGCTGGTACTGGTCACCTTCCTGAAGGGTTACTTCGGTCGTCCCCGTCTGGTGTTCCGTGGGGTGTTGATGGTTGCCTTCCTGTTCGGTTGCCTGGATGGTCTGGGTGCTGCCGGTATGAAGATGGATGCGTTTGCCTTCCTGCCGCTGTTCGACAAGGGCCTCGCCTGGCTGATGCCGACCCTGCTGGCCTGCGTAGTTGGCGTGATGGTGCGTCCGACCGAGATGGCTGCCGAAGCTGCCTGATCACACCCGATCTGATATTGCCAAGAGCCTGCCCCGTGCAGGCTCTTTTGTTTTCTGTGAACCTCGCATTTCACCTCGCTTTGCTGCCGTAATTGTCACCGTACGCAGATAGCATCTGAGCAGCCGTATTTTGCCGCTATAACCCACTCCCCTCTTCTTGCCTTCCATACCTACGTGTGACACCTCTTTATGGTGCGCTGAGTTGTTCGGCGATTAATTCCACAGCGGTAAATTGTTTCAAGATATTAATTGGTGATTGAGATCGAACTCCTCTTCTTTATGCTAAAGGTGGTGCGCCTCATCCGGTCCGCGGGCCGTGTGGGGGCGAGAGGTATTGTTACCGGTTATCTGCCAGGCAGTGGGTGCAATCAATAACAAGCTGATAAGGCAGATGAGGTTGAGTTTGACGAAATCATTGAAGTTGTCCGACGTATTCGGATTGGGGTTTATGACGTTTGCCTTCTATCTGGGGGCTGGCAATATCATTTTTCCGCCGCTGGCCGGTTTTATGGCTGGTGAGCATCTGCTGGCCGCCATGTGCGGCTTTTTGCTAACGGCGGTGGGTTTGCCGCTGATCACCCTGATTGCGGTGGCCAAGGGGAGTTCGGGGGGCGGCGCGAGTGGCTGGACCGGAATGACCCGCTATCTGCCCGCCGGGGCGGCGACGGCGCTGGCCATCGCCATCTATATCATCATGGGGCCCGCCTTTGCCATTCCCCGCACCGGTCTGGTCGCCTACGAGATGGGGCTCAAGCCCTGGCTTGGCGATACCGGTCATGCGGGGCTGCTGATCTACACCCTGAGTTTCTTTGCGCTGGTGATCCTGGTGGCGCTTGATCGGGGCAAGCTGCTTGATGCGGTCGGCAAGTATCTGACCCCAGCCCTGATGGCAATGCTGCTTATTCTGGCGGTCGGGGTCTTTATGACGCCGCAGGGCACCATGCCTGATGCCAGCGGTGAGTACATAGATGCGGCTCTTACCAAAGGAATGCTGGAGGGGTACAACACCATGGATACCCTGGCCTCCCTGATGTTTGGTGCCCTGATCATCGGGTTGCTGCGCCAGAAGGGGATCGAGGATTATCGCAGCCAGTTCAAATATCTGACCATCGCAGGCTTGATCTCGGCAGTCGGGCTGTCGGCGGTGTATGTCTCGCTCTTTCAGCTGGGCAACAGCGCCGGTGGGGTCGCAAGCGATATCAGCAACGGCGGCGCCATCGTCAATGCTTACGTCCTGAGTCTGTTTGGTCAACCGGGTCAGTTTATTCTGGCTGCCATCATCACCCTGGCCTGTTTTACCAGTGCGGTCGGCCTGCTCTGTGCCGGTGCCGACTACTTCCATGGCCTGACAGGTTGGGCCTATCGCAACTGGGTGATGCTGCTGGGGGCGCTCTGTGCAGTAGTGGCCAATGTGGGGCTGAGCGAGCTGATCGGCCTCTCGATTCCGGTGCTGGTGGCCATCTATCCGGTTGCCATCGCGCTGGTGCTGGTGACCTTCCTCAAGGGATGGTTTGCCCAGCCACGGCTGGCGTTTCGCGGCGTGCTGACGGTCGCCTTTCTGTTTGGTTGCCTCGATGGGCTGGGGGCTGCCGGGATGGCGATGGAGGGCTTTGCCTTCCTGCCGCTGTTCGACAAGGGGCTTGCCTGGCTGCTGCCGACTCTGCTGGCCTGCATCGTCGGCATCCTGGTGCGACCAAGCGGGAAGTTGGCGGCCGAAGCGGCTTGATTCAGAAACAACGAGATAGCAAAGAGGCCAGCAACTGCTGGCCTCTTCTGTTTCTGCCGGATCCGTTACCGGATCAGATTTGCGGGCCTGACGGCTTGGGTTTGCCCTCCAGACCATACCAGTGGGTTTCTACCCGTCCGGCATGCCACTCGAAGGTGCCCCAGGGCTGCTTGGCTTCCCAGCGCGGGAAGTTGATGAGCACCCGGTTATCTTCGTACTTGTAGAGGGAGGTGCTGATCTGAATGTCCGACAGGATCAACAGCAGGGCCCAGCAGATGAAAATCCATTTCAATGCTGTCCACATAGGGTTACTCGAAGCAGATTTCGATAGTGGCGCGACCGAAATCCGATTCGAACGGCATCATGATCTTGGTGCCATCGGCACGGTGGGTAATGGTGTGGTTGGGGCCGGAGACGATGATGGGGGTCGCCATGTCAAACTCGTAGCCCTTCTCGCCCAGCATCCGCTTGGCACCGCCGGTCACCATGTTGGTGATTTCACCGACCATGTCGGTCACCTCTTCGTTGATGTTGGCGGGCGCTTCCCCCAGCATGCGGCGCATGATCTCCAGTGCCAGTCCCTTCTCGAAGCTGATGGAGAGGGAACCACGGGTCTGCGGGCCGACCATGCCGATCAGGCCGGAGACGTCGCCGCGCGCCAGCTCATCCATCTTGCGTTTCGGTTTGCCCGGTTTGAGTTCCAGCTGTGCCATGGTCGAGAGCACATTGAGCAGGGATAGCAGGAACGGATTTACAAAATCAGCCTTCATGATGACTTCCTACAGTGGGCGTACAACGGGCACATTGGCCATGTGCCTCTATCGTCTTATTGGTAATAGTAAAACCATGCAAGTGGGCCTGCTCGGAAAACGCGCTATCGATCGCCGTATCGTGAAGCTCGACCACATCCCCGCACTCGTCGCAGATCAGCAACTGCATCGGGTGAGCGTGATCGAAGTGGCAGCAGAAGATAAACGCGTTGAGAGATTCCACCTTGTGAGCAAAGCCCTGTTCGAGCAAAAAATCGAGTGCCCGATAGACGGTTGGCGGCTTGGCATTGGCTTCGGTTTGTTGCAACTGGGCCAACAAATCATAGGCGCTGATGGCGTTGCCGTGTGCCGCCAGCAGGCGAAATACCTGACGTCGGGTCGGGGTGAAGCGGATCCCTCGCTGTATACAGAGTCGCTCGGCTCGTTGTAAAAGTTGGTCTTGATTCATGATCGCGCAGATACCCTTTCTATTAGCCGGATACTATCACAGGGCCTCGCATGGCGCGGCGACAAAATTCATTTTCTGGGGCTGCTTCACGTTGTGATAAAATCCGCCCCTTTCTTTAGCCAACCCGGATGATTTTTATGCAGGCGCAGCGTTTTTCCATCGCCCCCATGCTGGACTGGACTGATCGGCATTGCCGTTACTTTCATCGACTGATGAGCCGCCAGACCTTGCTCTATACCGAAATGGTGACCACCGGTGCCATCATCCACGGCAAGGGGGATTATCTGGGTTACAGCGAGCAGGAGCATCCCATTTCTCTGCAGCTGGGTGGCAGCAATCCGGCCGATCTGGCGCGCTGTGCCAAGCTGGCCGAGGAGCGCGGCTATGACGAGGTGAACATCAACGTCGGCTGCCCCTCCGATCGGGTGCAGAACGGTCGCTTTGGTGCCTGCCTGATGGGTGAACCGGCGCTGGTGGCGGACTGCGTCAAGGCGATGCGCGATGTGGTCGATATTCCGGTGACGGTGAAGACCCGTATCGGTATCGACGATCAGGACTCTTACGAGTTTTTGCAGGCCTTTATCGAACAGGTGCGCGATGCTGGTTGCGACACCTTCATCGTCCATGCCCGCAAGGCGTGGCTGAGTGGCCTGAGCCCCAAGGAGAACCGCGAGATCCCGCCCCTCGATTATCCCCGCGTCTATCGGGTCAAGCAGGATTACCCGGAGCTGACCATCGCCCTCAACGGCGGCGTCACCTCCATGGAGCAGACCCTTGAGCACCTGCAACACGTCGATGGCGTCATGATGGGGCGTGAAGCCTATCAGAACCCCTACATTCTGGCGCAGGTGGATAATCTGGTGTTCGGCCAGAATAACGCCGTGCCTAGCCGCCATGAGGTGGTGCGGATGATGCTGCCCTATATCGAGCAGGAGCTGGCCAAGGGCAACTACCTCTCCCACATGACTCGCCACATGCTGGGGCTGTTCCAGAACATGCAGGGTGCCCGCGCCTGGCGTCGTCACCTGAGTGAGAACGCCTGCAAACCGGGCGCCGGTATTCAGGTGGTGCTGGATGCCATGGCCAAGGTGCCGGAGTTTGCCGCCAGCGAGACGGCCGAATAAGCCAATTGTGCCAAGGCAAGAGCAGCCAAAAAGCGCGTCAGTTGACGCGCTTTTTTGATCGCTGTCGCTTCAATATCTGAACTGGTTGATCAGCAGCGAGAGATCCTGCAGCCGCTCTACCAGCAGGGTGATGCCATCGAGGGCCTGCCTGCTGTTGTCGGCAGTGTGGCTGGCCAGTTGGTGGATCTGGTGCACCCCTTCATCGAGCGTCGCCGTGACGTCGGCCTGCTGACTCACCGCTTGGGCGATCTCGTCGCTGGTGCGGGTTACCTGCCCCAACATTTGGTTTATCTGGGTAAGCACATCGGCGGTGGTGCCCGCGTGCTGCTGGCAGCGCACCGAGGTCTGCGCCCCTTGTGTCATCCCCTCCGACAGCTGTCGTGTAGTCTGTTGCAGCGCCTGGATCATCTCGTGGATCTCGCTGGTCGAGGCTCGGGTCTTCTGGGCCAGCGCCCTCACTTCATCCGCCACCACGGCAAAACCGCGCCCCTGTTCGCCCGCCCGGGCGGCCTCGATGGCCGCATTGAGGGCGAGCAGGTTGGTCTGGTCGGCGATTTGACTGATCACCTCTAAAATGCCGCTGATCTTCTGGCTGTCGCTGGTGAGCTGGGCCAGCACGGCGTGGTTGGCATCCAGCTCCTGATGGAGTTGGTTGACGGCAGAACGGGTGGTCGCCAATGCTTGCAGCCCCTCATCGGATACCTGCTGTACCTCTATAACCAGATTGCTCGCCTCATGGGCACTGTGGGCCACATCCCGAATGGAGTGGCTCAACTCGGTGATGGCGGTCGCCAGCTGCTCGCTGTGGGCGCGCTGCTGCTGCAGATGAGTATCAATGGTCTGGATATTGCCCCGGTCATCTTCGGCTGCCTGCAGGATCTGCTGGTTGGTGTCGGCACTGCGCCCGATCACAGCCTTGAGCTCGGCCTGCTTCATCCGCAAGGCCAGTTCAACGGCCGCCAGGGTGTCGCGCCGTCGGGTGTAGAGCACCTGACAGAGGCGGGTTCCCTTGTCTTGATCGGCAAGGGTGAGCAGATGAGCCAGCCGTTGCTGCAATCGCCAGCCGTGGATTGCCTGTGCCAACAGCAACAAGGCGGTGGGCAGCAGCCATAACAGGTTGCCGGTGGCAAAGGTAGCAAGGGTGGTGAACAAGGCAGAAACGGAGAGCCAGAGGGTCAGCCGACCCGGTTCAATGTGAAAGCGGCTCAGCCAGGGAAGCGCCTTGCCGCTGCGCAGCAGGCCATAGAGCTGCTCGGCCCAGGCCACATCGCTGGCGGCGGGTTTGGTGCGTACCGACTGGAACTCGACGATCTCCTTCTGCGCATTGAGGATCGGGGTGACGTAAGCGTTTACCCAATAGAACTGGCCGCTTTTGGCGCGGTTCTTGACCAGCCCCATCCAGCTTTTGCCCTGTCGCAGCCGCTGCCACATGTCGGCGAAGGCCACCTTGGGCATGTCGGGGTGTCGCACCAGATTGTGGGGTACCCCTTCCATTTCGGCCGCACCATACCCGGCCACATCACAGAAGTGCTGGTTGGCATAGGTAATGTGACTGACGGGATCCGTGGTCGAGATGAGTGCGATGTTGTCGGGGAAGTGTATCTCCCCCTCCTGATGGAGTTTGGTCATGTGTCGTTCCTGAAAAAGCCAACCAACTGATAACTATGTTTTTTATTGTCGTTCTCAGTTAATCATTCTAAGGCTCTTCAGTGCCCCGAACTTGGCTTGGGTCAATTAATCAACACAATGAATTGATGAAGTGAGGGTCAGCTGGCCGGGGTGAAATCGTGAACTTCACCCTTTCTTGGGGCGAGGCGAGGATCATCATCTTTGTACTCATGTACAAGCTGCATGGTTTTGCAGAAGCTGGCTTGTTTGTCGTACTCCTGACGAGCCAACTCGATGGCCCGCTCGGCCCGGCGCCGCTCCATCTTGTCAGACTTGCGATCGCTGAACTGTTGCTGCTGATGCAGCATCCAGCCGACAAACTCTTGCTGGCATTGGGATTCGCTATTGGCCTGCGCAGGCAGGGTCCACAACAACGAGAGCAGTATCAAATAACGCATGTCTGGCTGGGTATTGAAGATTAATTGAACAGAAGGGGCGGCATTTTAGGCTGGAAATCGGGGTGTGAACAGTATCAATAGCGAGGCCCTGCGGGGCCTCGCATCGTTGTGGCCGGTGTCAGTGTTTGACGAGGTAGAGTTGGCGGCTGTAGGCCACATCTTCCGGGTTGTTGATGGGGTAGCCCTTGAGCCATGGCTTGATGAGTCGGGCATTGGTGTACTGGTAGATGGGGGCGATGGGGGCTTGATCCAGCAGGATCGCCTCCGCCTCGCCAAACAGCTTGCTGCGACTGGTGGTATCCTGGGTGCTGGCCGCCTCTGCCAGCAGCTGGTCATAACGGGCATTGGCAAAGCCAGCCATATTGCCGCTGTGACGGGAGCCCCACAGGCCGAGGAACGCTGAAGGGTCGTTGTAATCGGCGACCCAGGAGGAGCGGATAACCTCGAACTGACCGCTCTGGCGACTGTCGAGATAGGTTTTCCACTCCTGATTGGTCAGCTCGACCTCGGCGCCCAGCTTCTGCTTCCACATGCTGGCAATCGCCAGCGCCATCTTCTTGTGAATTTCCGCGGTGTTGTAGAGCAGGGTCAGCTTGAGCGGCTTGTCCGGGCCGTAACCGGCCTCCTTGAGCAGGGCCTTGGCCTTGCTGTCCAGCGTTGGCTGGCTGCTGATGGAGAGCAGGTTGGCGGCCGGGGTGAAACTGGCCGTCACATCCGGAGTGAAGTGATAAGCCGGTTTCTCGCCGGTGCCGAGCACCTTGTCGGCGATCAGAGCGCGGTCGATGGTGTAGGAGAGCGCCTTGCGCACCCGCACATCGTCGAGCGGCGCCTGCTTGGTATTGAAGGCGTAGTAGTAGGTACCGAGCTGATCCGGGGTGTAGACCTCATTCGGGATCTGCTGCTTCAGCTTGTCGTACTGCTCTTTGGGGAAGGATTCGGTGATATGCAGATCGCCAGCCAGATAGCGGTTGGTCGCCGCGCTCTCCTGATTGATCGGCATGAAGATCACCTTGGTCAATACGGTATGGGCCCGATCCCAGTAATAAGGGTTGGGGGTCAGCTCCAGCTTCTCGTTGACCACCCGGTTGTTCAGCACAAAGGCACCGTTGCCTACCAGTTTGCCGGCTTGAGTCCACAGGTTGTCGTACTGCTCGATGCTGGCCTGATGGAGCGGCGACAGGCTGGGGTGGCTCAGCAGGTTCAGGAAGTAGGGCACCGGTTGGGAGAGGGTCACCTGCAGGGTGTGGTCATCAAGGGCCTTGACCCCCAGTTCGCTGGCAGGCAATTTGCCAGCGACTATTTCGTCCACCTTGTCGAAACGGGCCAGCTGGGCGAACCAGGCGAAGGTGGCCGCCTCTTTCGGGTCGACCAGCTTGCGCCAGCCGTAGACGAAGTCACCGGCCTTGACCGGATCGCCGTTGGACCAGCGCGCATCCGGGCGCAGATGGAAGGTAAAGAACTGGTTGCCGTTGTTCTCCCAGCTGGCCGCCACCCCGGCAACCGGTTTGCCATCCGGCCCCTGGGTCAGCAGCCCCTCGAACAGATCCCGCAGTACCTGCAACTCCGGCAGGCCGACCAGCTTGAGCGGGCTCAGGCTCGCAGGTTCATCCTTGAGGTGGCGAACGACAATCTGCTCGGCGGCGAGTTGTGTTCCGGCGGGAATATCGGCAGCCTGGACAGCAGCACAGCCCAGCAGGGCCAGCAAGGGGGTCCATCCTTTCATGGGTCGGATCCTTCAAATAGTGTGAAGCGGGGAGAAAACTCGGCGAGAAAATATCGCCGACAGATGGGAAATCATGATATCCCGTTTGCTGGTCTGACCGCCAGCATTCGACTCTCACTCCCAATCGGGGTAGAAGAGCGTTCCCGGCGTCTGTGCAATTCAATGTGGTGAGGAGTGTCAAACGATGAAAGCATGGTTATTGCTGGCCTGTGTGTTGAGCCAGGGTGCCTGGGCGTTGGCCCTGTGCCAGAGCGACACGGCGGTGGGCAACTGGTGCGAGATCGGCATCGATGCCTTGCACCCGACTCAGGGGGGCGTCGGCCAGATCCAGGTCGATGAGACCCAGGCCACATTGGCTGGCATGAGCGCAAAGCAGCTCGACAAGTTGATGAAAAAGAAAGAGATCCCCGTGGTGATTGCGCCGGATGGCAGTTACTGGCTGGTGGACAGACACCATCTCACCAAGGCTTTGTGGCAGCAGGGCGTCAAGGATGCGCGGGTCAAGGTGATTGGCCGCCTGCAGGACAAAGCCAACTTCTGGAGCCAGATGCAGAACAACCACTGGGCCTGGCTCAAGGATGAGAAGGGACAGCCGCTGACTCCGGAGCAGTTGCCGACCAGTATCGACAAGCTGCCTGATTATCCCTATCGCACCCTCGCCGGACTGCTGCAGAATGCGGGCTACTTTCGTAAGGACAAACAGGTCTATTTCGTCGAGTTTGCCTGGGCCAGCTGGCTCGGCAAGCAGATGCAATGGATGCCGGTGGACAGCGCCAATCTGGCGGCCCGCCTGCAACAGGCCAAACGGCTCGCCTGCGGCAGCGATGCCAGTGACTTGCCCGGTTATCCCGGCAAGCAGTGCAGCCTCAACCAGTCCAAAAGCGCGCAGTGAGTGGATGTGCGATGACGGCGTCCAGAGCATGCCGGAGATAACAGAGGGCGACCCCGGGGTCGCCCTTATGCTGTCAGCTACTGGTTAACGGTGGTCACTCATGGCGCTCCGCCCAGTGGGCAGCCGCCTGTTCAAGCAGGGCGACGTCACCTTGCTGGATCAGCGGTAGCAGATCGTTGACCTGTTGATCCCGCCAATCCCACCAGGCGAGGGCCTGTAGCCGGGCAATTTCCTCCTCGCCAAAGCGCATCCGCACCACCCTGGCCGGGGTGCCCGCCACCATGGCATAGGGCGGCACATCCTGATTGACCAGCGAACGGGCGGCGATGATGGCGCCATCGCCAATAGTGACACCGGGCATGATCATCGCCTCCATGCCGATCCAGACATCGTTGCCGATGCGGGTATCACCTGCGGGGTGGTAGCTGCGCTGGAGCGCGTCCAGATCGGCGAACGGATAGGTGCTGATGAAGGACGTGTTGTGGGTGTGGTTGCCGCCCATGATGATCTTTACCCCGGCGGCAATCTGCACATAGTCGCCGATATGGAGACGGTCGATATGCCAGAGCGGCTCCCAGCCGGTTTCCGGGCTGCGGCTGAAGGGATCGCCATGGAGGTAGCGCACCGCCATCTCTTCGAAGGGGCCATCCCAGGCGCCCGAGTAGTAGCTGTGCTGCCCCTTGAGGCAGATATTGGGATTGGTCACCGTCAGGTGCAGGTATTCGACCTGCGACCAGTGTTGGCAGGTGTTCATGCTGGTACTCCTTTGCTGAATGGATCGGATGGGTTGCGTTCGCGTGAGCGAAGCTAATAGATCCAGACCAGCATGCGGGGCACGCAGAGCAGGGAGCAGCCCAGCATCTGCGGGAGGCGAGGTTGCATTGTGGTGTGCTCTAAAGATAAGAGGGAAGGGCGCGATCATAAGGTCGGGCGCCGGGTTTGCCAAGGTTGCGCAGAGATCCTGCACTAACCCTCTGGTTGATATTTATTCTCAATTAGCCATGATAGCACTCCCACCATGACGGACTCGGGAGAGCGAAATGACACCGCAAAGTTGGCAACGATACATGCTGGAGGCGGAACGTGCCTGGCAGGCCGGTTCGCTGGGGGCGGCGATCTGCTTTTATCAGCAGGCGCTGGGGGATGTTTACGAGATGACCCAGGTCGAGTTGACCGAACTGGCCACCATGCGGGTCGCCACCTGTCACCGGCTGGCCGACTTCTGGCGGGCGATGGATGAGCCGACTTACGAGCTGCGCTACCTGAAACTTGCCTCCGAGCTGGTCACTGCGCTGGTGCCACAATGCCCCAACCGGGAGTGCGAGGCGCTGATCAGCGAGTTGGGTTGCTGTCGAGGAGCCCTGCTCGCGTTTCTCAAGCGTCACCCCAATCCGGAAATTGCCCGGCTGATCCAGCTGCAGGACAAGGTGCAGGGCTGCGAGCTGATCGGCCGTTTTCGCCTCAACTGAACGGATGTGGGCGCGGCTCAGCCCCGCCGTTTGAGTTTCTGGGCGATGCGCTGCTGCGCCTCTTCCCCTTGCAGTGCCTGGGCGAAGGCGCGCGCCTCCAGATCGATGACAAAGTGCACCGCCTGTTTGAGCTCCTGTTTCAGTAGCGCCTTGCTCTTTTGCAGCGCTCTGGGCGGCTTGGCCGCCAGCTTCAGCCCCTGCTCGCGGGCAAAGGAGAGCAATCCATCGGCCGCCACCACCTTGTTGGCGAGCCCGAGTTGCAGCGCCTCCTCGGCATCCATCGCCTCGGCCAGCAGCAACAGCTCCGCCGCCTTGAGGTGCCCCACCAGACGCGGCAGCAGCAGGCTGGAGGCAAACTCCGGCACCAGACCCAACTCGACGAAAGGAAGCTGCAAGCGGGCGTTATCCCCTAGATAGACCAGATCGCAGTGCAGCAGAATGGTGGTACCGATCCCCACCGCCGGGCCTGCAACGGCGGTGACCACGGGTTTGGGGAAATCGGCCAGGGTGTGGAGGAACTGCAGTATGGGGTCGTCGGGCTCCAGCGAACTCTTGCCCATAAAGTCGGCCAGATCATTGCCCGCGGTAAAGCAATCTTGCTGCCCCTGCAACAGCAGGACATGCACCTCCTCATCGGCTGCCGCCTCTCGCAGCGCTGCCACCAGTTGCTTATAGAGCTCGGTATTGAGGGCGTTGCGCTTGTCGGGGCGGTTGAGGGTCAGGGTGAGCAAGCCATCCTGCTGCTCGGCAATGAGAATGGGGGCCATGTCTAAATCCTTGTTATTGAAAGGTGCAAAAAAGGTTGCTGCTGGGGTAATCTTGGCGCCGTTTAACAACATCATAAAAGGATTTCAACCATGTTTAAACGTGCGTTTTATTCTCTGCTGGTTCTGGGGATGACTGCGCCTGCACTGGCCAAGGTCGAGGCTGTCGACGGCTATGTGCGCCTGTTGCCGCCGGGCTCCCCCAACACTGCCGCCTTTATGGTGCTCAAGAATGACGCCGACCAGCCGGTCAAGCTGGTGGCGGCGGCTTCTGCTGCGGCCGGGCGTGCCGAGCTGCACACTCATCTGCACGAAAATGGCGTGATGAAGATGCGTCAGGTCGAGAATATCGAGATCCCGGCCAAGGGCGAAGCGGTGCTGAAACCGGGCAGCCTGCACATCATGTTGTTCGAGGTGGGCACGCTCTCCGAGCAGACCCCTTTCCCGCTCACCCTCACCATGGACGATGGTCAGAAGCTGGATCTGTCACTGTCGGTGAAGCCGATTGAGCCGATGGCAGAGATGAAGCATATGAAGCACTGACATTTGTCGTCGTTTGTTCAGGATTGACGCTGGGTATTTTGGCTGCACCGAGTAAAATAGTGCTCTTTTCCATGTATGCAAGAGGAAGTGACGTAATGAAAAAGACGCTGATTGCCGGTTTTGTGCTGGCTCTGTGCAGCCAGAGTGCCATGGCCGCTGACGACTGGCGTTTTGCCGCCGGTGCCGACGTATGGGCCGCCAAGGGCAGTGGTCAGGCTTATGGCACCAGTGCTGATGGCAGCTATGACGACAGCTACAACTGGAACGGCTATCTGCAACTGGAACACGGCATCATCTTCCTGCCGAACGCCAAGTTTGAAGTCTCCGATTTCAGCACCTCCGGCGGCAACTTCAAGAACGATCTGACTGCCTACGATCTGAGCCTCTACTACCGTCTGTTCAACAACGATCTGTTCAAGATCGATCTGGGTATGACCGGTCGTCACTACGATGGCGAGCAGGTCTACTTCGGTCGCAAGGGTTATGACGAAGATACCCTGATGGCCTATGCCGGCAGCGAAGTGAAGATCCCGGGCACCGGCATCGCCTTCTTCGGCGATCTGCGCACTCACGATGCGGACAACTATGACTACCGTCTGGGTGGTTCCTACAAGTTCTCCTCCATGCCGATCAAGCTGCGTGCCGGCTGGCGTGAAGCCAAGGTCGACTTCGCCAATATCGACCAGTCTGTCGATGGCTGGTTCATGGGCGGCGAATTCACTTTCTAATCTGACGTTGTCTGACAACGGGGGGGATATTCTTCGCCAATAGCTATCAGAGCGTTCTGTCGATGGCTGGTTCATGGGCGGCGAATTCACCTTCTAATCTGCCCGTCAGCTGACGGCGAGGAGCAATCATGGGCCACATCATAGTGACAGGCGCCGGTTCTGGTCTCGGCCGGGCGCTGACCATAGGTCTGGTTGAGCGGGGCCATCAGGTCTCCATGATGGGGCGCCGTTATCAGCGACTGCAGGAGCAGGAACAACTGCTCGGCAGCGCGGTGATCGGCATCGCGGCCGATCTGGCGCACCATGAAGAGGTTGACGTCGCCTTCGCTGCAGCGGTGGAGTGGGGCGGGCAGCCAGACATGGTGATCCACTGCGCCGGGGTGGGCGAGTTTGGCCCGGTCGGTGTCTACACCGCTGAACAGATCCGCCGGGTGGTGGAGAGCAACCTTATCTCCACCATTCTGGTGGCCCAGCAGACGGTGCGGCTTATCGGTGAGAAAGGCGGAGTGCTGGCCAATGTGCTCTCCTCCGCCGCTCAGGTGGGCAAGGCCAACGAGAGCCTCTACTGCGCCTCCAAATGGGGGATGCGCGGCTTTCTGGAGTCACTGCGCGCCGAGCTGAAAGGCTCGCCACTGCGGCTGGTCAACCTCTACCCGAGCGGGATCCGCAGCGAATTCTGGGATAACTCGGATCATGTGGACCCGAGCGGTTTCATGACCCCGGAAGATGCGGCGGCCTATATGCTCGACGCACTGGAAGCCAGAAGCAGCTGCCACGTGACTGACCTCTTTATCGGTCGCAATCCCTGAGGCAACCCTTCATCCGGTTGCCGTCGTCAGCACACAGAAACAAAAAGCGCGCCAAATGGCGCGCTTTTTTATATCGGGAAGAGGGCGGGATTAACGGCCCAGCTTGGCCTTGAGCATGGCGATGATGTCGCTGATGGCCACTTCCTGCTTCTCGCCGGTGCGGCGGCACTTGTACTCCACCACGTCGTTGTCCAGACCGCGATCGCCGATGACGATGGCGTGCGGGATGCCCAGCAGCTCCATGTCGGCGAACATCACGCCCGGGCGCTCTTTACGGTCGTCGAACAGCACGTCCACACCGGCGGCTTTCAGCTCGGCGTAGAACTGCTGTGCCTGCTCGGCCACGCGCTCGGACTTGTGCATGTTCATCGGCACGATGGCCACTTCGAACGGGGCGATGGCGTCCGGCCAGATGATGCCGTACTGGTCGTTGTTCTGCTCGATGGCGGCAGCTACCAGACGGGAAACCCCGATACCGTAGCAACCCATCTCCATGGTGACGGACTTGCCAGCTTCGTTCAGCACGCTTGCTTTCATCGCTTCGGAGTACTTGGTACCCAGCTGGAAGATGTGGCCCACTTCGATGCCGCGCTTGAGCAGCAGCTTGCCCTGGCCGCACGGGCTCGGGTCGCCTTCCACCACGTTGCGCAGGTCGGCAACTTCGTAAGCGGTGATGTCGCGATCCCAGTTGGCACCGGTCAGGTGGAAGCCGGTCTCGTTGGCGCCGCAGACGAAGTCCGCCAGATGGGCGGCGCTGCGATCGACGATGATGCGACCGGCAAAGCCGACCGGGCCGATGGAGCCTGCATCGCAACCGGCGGCAGCTTTAATCTGCTCGTCGTTAGCGAAGGTCAGCGGGTTAGCCACGCCAGCCAGTTTCTCAGCCTTGATTTCGTTCAGCTCGTGGTCGCCACGCAGTACCAGCGCAATGACGGCCTGCTTGCCGTGCTCATCCTCCTCTGCCAGTACCAGCAGGGTTTTGGCGATGGCGGTCGGTGCCACGTTCAGGAAGGCAGCCACTTCGTCGATGGTGTGGACGTTCGGGGTGGCAACCTTGGTCAGGGCTGCGGTGGCGGCAGCGCGCTCACCAGCCGGTGCCAGCGCTTCGGCCATCTCGATGTTGGCGGCGTAATCGGAGCTGTCGGAGAAGGCGATCAGATCTTCACCGCTCTCGGCCAGCACCTGGAATTCGTGGGAACCGGTACCACCGATGGAGCCGGTATCGGCCTGCACCGGACGGAAGTTCAGACCCATGCGGGTGAACGCCTTGCAGTAGGCGGCGTGCATCTTCTCGTAGGTATCGACCAGAGACTCTTTGTCGATGTGGAAGGAGTAGGCATCCTTCATCAGGAATTCGCGGCCACGCATCACGCCGAAACGGGGGCGTACTTCGTCGCGGAACTTGGTCTGGATCTGGTAGAGGTTGAGCGGCAGCTGCTTGTAGCTGTTCACTTCGTAACGCACCAGCGCAGTGATCACCTCTTCGTGGGTCGGGCCCAGCACGAAGGGACGGTTGTGGCGGTCGGTCAGACGGCACAGCTCGGGACCGTAGTCATCCCAGCGGCCGGACTCCTGCCACAGCTCGGCGGGTTGCACTACTGGCATGGAGACTTCGACGGCACCAGCATTGTTCATCTCTTCGCGAACAATGTTCTCGATTTTCTTCAGTACCCGCAGACCGGTTGGCAACCAGGCATACATGCCGGAGGCCAGTTTACGGATCATCCCGGCGCGCAGCATCAGCTGGTGGCTGACAACTTCAGCGTCGGAGGGGGTTTCCTTGAGAGTGGAAAGCAGATATTGGCTGGTACGCATCGCGGTAGACCTTAGCTAGAACGGGCGCGGGGCCCAGGATAATTTCAAGGGCGGAATTTTAACAGGCTGGGCGTTGCGGCCCAAGGGCTAAATTTGCCGCAACCCGAAAGGTGGCCACGCCCGGCAGATGGCCAGGGGCAATGACCATTGCAACAAGCAGGCTTTTTATGCCTGCAATTTGGCCGGATCTCCGCTAAACTCTGCCACCTTTTCTCGATGGGCATGGCTTTGCCGCGTTCATCACCCCCCATTTTTAGTACTTTTGGAGCCGCTCATGCCGTTAGTGGGACATCAACACCAGATCGAGATCCTGGAACTGACCGACAAAGGAGATGGCAAAGGACGCCTGTTCGATCGCCCCCTGTTTGTCGAAGGTCTGCTGCCCGGTGAGCAGGCGCTGGTGGAGTTGACCGAGGTCAAGCCGAACTATCTGCACGGCAAGGTTGCCGAGCTGCTCCAACCTTCTGCAGATCGGGTTGCCGATTTCTGCCCCAACACCGAGTGCGGTGGCTGTCAGGTGCGCCCGCTGGCCTATCCGGCCCAGCTCAAGCTCAAGCAGGCACTGGTGCAGAGCGCACTGGAGCAGGCTGGGCTGGGTGATACTCCGGTCAAGGATATCCTTGGCATGGAGAGTCCGTTCGCCTATCGCAACAAGGCGCAATATGCGGTGCGTGGCTGTGACGCCGGTGCCGAGATCGGTTTTTATCGCAAGCACTCCCACGATCTCATCACCGCCGATGACTGTGCGGTGCAGGATCCGTTGCACGTCGAGCTCAACGCCCGGGTGCGCAACTGGATGCGCGCGCATGACATCGCCGCTTATGACGAAGTAAACCACAGCGGCTGCGTGCGCAACCTGATGACCCGCAAGGGCTTCAAGAGCGGCGAGCTGATGGTGGTGCTGGTGACCCTGAGCGAGGAGCTGCCGTTCGAAGCCGAGCTGCTGGCAGCCCTGAGCGATCTGCCGGTCACTACCCTGGTGCAGAACATCAACGATGAGCGCACCAACCGCATTCTGGGCGCCACCAACCGAGTGCTGCTCGGCGAAGGGGTGATCCGCGACAAGATCCACGAACTCGAATTCGAGATCTCGCCGCTCTCCTTCTTCCAGAACAACCCGACCCAGACCGATGTGCTCTACTCCAGTGCCCTCGAGTATGCCGAGCTGACCGGCAACGAGACGGTGTTCGACATCTATTGCGGTATCGGCACCATCTCCCTGTTCCTGGCTGGCAAGGCCGCCAAGGTCGTCGGGATCGAGTCGGTGGAGAGCGCCATCAGCGATGCCCGTCGCAACGCCGCCCTCAACGGTATCGAGCACACCGAATTCCACGTTGGCAAGGCCGAGCAGCTGATGCCCGAGCTGCACGCCCAGGGTGTGACCGCTGACGTGGTAGTGATGGATCCGCCGCGCAAAGGCTGTGACAAGGCGGTGCTGCAGACCCTGGTCGCCATGGCGCCCCGCCGTCTGGTCTATGTCTCCTGCAACCCGCAGACCCTGGCCCGCGACCTCGCCTGGCTGGTCAAGCAAGGCTTCGTGCTGGACGAGGTGCAACCGGTCGATATGTTCCCGCACTCCATGCACGTCGAAGCGGTTGCCCGCTTGAGCTTGCCTGCCAAGGCATAAGTCGCTCCCGACTCTTGCCCATAAAAAACGACGCCAGCTGGCGTCGTTTTTTTATCTCTGCAATCGGCGGATGGGCGATTAGCTGGCGCTCTGGCGCACCTCGGCGGCGATCTGGTCGAGCAGCTGTTGCCAGCCCTGACCCAGCTCGTTCACCAGCGCGTTATAGCCATCGGCCGGCAGCACCCGCTCCTGACGGAAGGGGGCATCGCGCAGCACGGTGCCATCTTCCGCCAGCAGGCGCCAGCGACCGCTCAGCACGGCGCTGCCGTCATGACGGCCCTGAAAGCGCTCCACCAGAATGGTCAGCACCGGCCCCTTGCGGGCGCCATCTTGCCGTACCACCCACCCCGGCAGGCGGGTGGAGAGGCCATTGAGGGTGAGCTGGTTGAGCTGATCGTCCAGCGCACCGGCCCAGCGATGGTACTCGGTGAAGTGCAGCTCTTGCCCTTCCAGCTGATAGACCAGACTGATCCGGTCGAGCTGGCTGGCCAGCGCCACCGGGCGCAGCACCAGCTGGTGCTGCGGTTGGGCCGGTGCCGTTACGGGTTGCTGGTTGTCGGCATCGAGCGAGTAGTAGTGCAGGCTTGGCTGGCTGCTGCAACCCGCCAGCAGGCCCAGCAGGGCCAGCGTCAGGATCTCTTTTTTCATTGTTTGCCTCGCTTGGGCTCAGGGTCCGATGGATGCGCGCGATCGAAGATCAGCGAGCTGGGCTGCTCGTTGAGGGAGTGCACCAGCGGCTGCAGTTCGCGCATCAACTGATTGAGGGTCTGCACCGACTGACGCAGGTCCTGATTGGTCTGCGACTGGGCATCATAGGCCTGCAAGGTCTCCTGCAACTGCTTGAGGCTCTCGTTGAGCGAGGCCGGCAGCTGCTGGGTGGAATCCTTGGCAGTGAGCTTGTTCAGGTTGGCGCTGACTGCACTGATGTTCTTCAGGGTGCCATCCAGGGTGGTGAGTGACCCGTTGACCTTGGTCAGGGTGGTCGCCATGTCCATGTCGACAAACTTGTCGAGGATGAGGTTCACCTTGCGCTCGATCTGATCCAACCCACCCGGCACTGTGGGGAAGACCTGATAACCGGCCAGCTTGGCCTGCTCGAAACGTGGCGCGTCCGGATAGAAGTTGAGATCGATGATCTTGCCGCCGGTCAGCAGGCTCGAGGTCTTGAGGCTGGCACGCAACCCCTCCTTGAACTGCTTGCCGAACAGGGCACGCCACTGATCCTTCTCCGCCTTGGCATAGCGGTGGGAGAGGCGCTGTACCTCGATGCGAGCCAGCACCGGGATCTGGCGGCTCTTGAAGATCTGCACGCCCTTGTCCTCGATGAGGTAGGGGGCGGAGATGACGGTACCGACCCGGATGCCGCGATACTGCACCGCCGCGCCCGGGTGCAGGCCACCCACGTTGTCATCGAACAGGAAGACGTAGTCGATGAACTGATCCAGACTACCGGCCAGCACGCTCGCCTCATCCTGGAACAGGGTGAACCCTTCCATCTGTTTGACCGGTTCGCCAGGCGCCCAGCCGGGTGGCAGACCCATGGTGATGCCGCCATCGATCAGGCTCTCCAGCGAATCCATCTTCACCTTCATCCCCTCGCTGCTCATGGAGACCTCGAAGCCCGGGGTCATCCAGAAGCGGGAGTTGCTGCTCACCAGAATGTCATAGGGGGCGTGGATGAAGATTTGATACTGCATCTCGCTCTTTTCCGGCAGGAACTTCGCCTCTTCCACCTGACCTATGGTGAAGCCCTGATAGTTGATGGGGGAGCCTTCTCCCAGCGCGCGGGTGTCGCGACTACTGAGGGTGAGACGCAGCCCCTTGGCATCGAGGGAGGCGAGCGGCGGTTTGTCGAGCATGGCGTATTCGTCCCGCGCCCGACCTTTCTTGCCGGGGGCGAGCTCGATATAGGCGCCGGAGAGCAGGGTGCTCAGACCCGATACTCCTTCACGGCCCACTCTGGGTTTGACCACCCAGAACTGGCTGTCACCGCGCAGCATGCCGGAGGCGGCATTGGTCAGCCGTCCTTTCAGCACCGCATGGCTATAGTCATCGCTCAGCTCGACGGCCTCGATGCGGCCGACGTCCACTTCGCGGGAACGGATCACCGTCTTGCCAGCGACTATGCCCTCGGCAGTGGCGACTGTCAGGGTGAAACTCGGGCCCTGGGAGTACCAGTGCTGGAACAGCATCCAGAGACCGATGAACAGCGCCAGCAAGGGCACCATCCAGATTGCGGCGGCAGAGCTCAGAAAGTCAGAGCCCGGTTTCCACCTTTTTTTACGCTCACTCACGTTCGCGTTCTCCTTGTTGTAAATCCCAGATCAGGCGAGAGTCGAAACTCATGGCGGCGACCATGGTGATCAGCACCACACCTGCAAATGCGACGGCCGCAGGGCCGGGGTAGATGGTCATCAGATTGTCGAGCCGGATCAGGCCCGCCAGAATGGCCACCACGAAGACGTCGATCATCGACCAGCGTCCGACAAATTCGGTCATGCGATAGAGTTTGAGCTTGCCAAGGGGGGAGGTGACATTGCCGCGCTGCACCATATAGCAAAGCCAGAATAGCGCCAGTATTTTCACCAGCGGCACCACCACGCTGGCGAAAAAGATCACCGCCGCTATGGGGTAGGAGCCCATGGCCCAGAGCAGCACCACACCGCCGAGGATGGTGGAGGGGCTGTCATCACCGAGGAACACTGTATCCATGATGGGATAGACGTTGGCCGGAATGTAGAGGATGGCGGAGGTAAACAGCAGCGCCCAGGTACGGTTGAGGCCGCCCGGCTTGCGGGCATGCAGCTTGCCGCCGCAGCGGGAGCAGCTGTGGCTACCCACCTCGCTCAGGGCGCCACAGACATGGCAGCCCACCAGACCGGACTCCAGCGCGCCCGCTTCCGGGTCGATCTCCCGTGACTCGGTTGGGCCGAACAGCCGCTGCCACAGCCACATCTGATCCAGCGAGGAGATCATCTTGATGAGCAGCACCGTGTAACCGACGAAAGCCCAGAATGACAGCCCCATCTTGATGTCGGCCATCCCCATCAGCTTGACCAGCGAGATGAGCACCCCCACCAGAAAGACATCCACCATCAGCCAGGGTTTGATCCGGCAGAGCAGACGACCGAGGGAGCGCAGGGCATTGCTGTGCAGATCTTTATCGACCCGCCACAGCACCAGCATGATGGAGCCCATATAAACCAGTGGCAGGCCGATCAGGGTCAGGCTCAGTACCGCGCCGAGAAACAGATAGCCCTCATCCACCAGGGTGGTGATGCTCTGCAGAAAAGTCATCTCCTGGCCCACCCCTTTGGCCGAGAAGGACATAAAGGTAAAGGCATTGGCGAGCACGAACATGATGAGTGCCGCGAACCCGTAGGAGATCGGCCGCAACTCCTGCTGTGGCAGGTGGCGACTCAGGGTGTGTCCGCAACGGGGGCAGCAGCTGGCCTGTCCCACCTCGAGCGGTGTGGCCGGTATCAGCAGGTCACACTCTTCGCAGGCAGTGGCATCATGGACATAGGTGGTGTGGTGTTGGTGTGAAACCGGATGCAAGATAAAACCCCAGATAAGGCCCGTGGTAGAGCCAGAGCTGGCGATTATCGCAGTTGTGCTGGTCAGCGACCAGCCCCCGGAGGCCGCTATTGCTGGCGGGAGTGAGAATGACTTTGACAAGCCAGTGCCCATTTAGCACAATCAAACGCCACTTTTTTTCCGCGGGACAATAATTTATGACAACTGAATCCCCCAGCTACTCCACGATTGAGCAAGCCTTCTCCCTCGGGAACGGGCAAGATTCTGCCCTCAACTGGTTGCGCAAGAACCGCAGTCAGGTCGCTATTTTTCTGGTGAGCGGCATCAAGCTGGAAGGCACCATCAGCGGGTTCGACCAGTACAGCGTGCTGCTGACCGATGCTCATGGTAACCAGCAGCTGGTCTACAAGGCCAAGATCTCCACCATCGCCATGCACACCGGCCGTCCGCAGGTGAACATCCAGCGTGCTCGCAAGCCGCGTGTCTCCATGGCGCCGCGCCCCCACGGTGCGCCGGGTCGTTATGACGACAATCAGGGCGGCGGCAACAACGAGTAATCGTCTGCCCCGCGCGCCCCGTTGACGCGCTCTGCGTCAGCGGCTGACGGAACCTGCTCTCATTTTCATTCATGTCCCGTATGAGAGCTGGTTCCGGTTATCGCCCCTTGCTGGGCGATATTTTTTTCCGCACTACGCGGTTATGCCAACCGGTTGACCCTCTTTGACCATGCAGGTCTGCATACCCGCCGCTTCTCCGGCCTGTACCCCGATACCGGTATCTTCAAACACCAGACAGCCTGATGGCTCGACCCCCAGCTTGCTGGCGACCAGCAGGAAGGTGTCCGGATTGGGCTTGTGCAGCTCCACATCGTCTGCGGTGACCACCACAGAGAAGTAGCGATCCAGCCCGGTGTTGCGCAGCACCGCTTCGGCGTTGACGCGGGGCGAGCCGGTGCCAATCCCCATCGGGATGACGCCATGATAGCGCTCGACCAGCGCCTGCATGGCCGGAAAGACGGTCGCCTTGTGCAGGTTGGCCACATAGTGGGCGGTCTTGCAGCGGGTGACTTCGAGCGGGTCGAGGGGGATCTGCTGCTCCTGTGCCACCAGCAGGGCTATCTTGCGGCTCGGCATGCCACCCAGTTCATAGAACCAGTCGGCATCGAAGCGAAAGCCAAACTCGCGGGCAGTGTGTTCCCAGGCTGCGAGGTGCAGCGGCATGGAGTCGACCAGGGTGCCATCAAGGTCAAAGACCAGGCCTTGGAATCCGGAAAGCGTCATGGTACGGGTCAGTCTCTGAAAAAAGGGAGCCCATTCTAGCCAGTGGCTCCCCGCCTCGCCATCACCTAGCTGGTGAGAAACGCTTGCCCCCACATTTGTGACTGAAAATAGACGGGGGTGAGCTGGGCCGGATCGAGCTGGTATTTGGGGGCAAGCTGCTCCAGCAGGGCCCAGTTGCCCTGTTCATAGGTGCTGACCAGCTGAAACAGATGAAAGAGTGGCCCTTCGTGCAGTTCGATGGCGCGCTGCACGCTCTTGGGCAGGTGGGCCATCAACGGCTCCGACAGCAGGGAGCCATCGAGCACCAGTCCCACCAGAAAGGCCCAGCTTGCCTCCGCTTTACCCAGCGCCGTGAGGGCAATCAACTCGCAGAAGCGGCCGCGGGCGATGGCCATGCGGGTGCAAGCCTCCGGCATGTGCTGGCTCACCCGGGCCAGACCGTTGATCAACACGAACTTGCGGATCTCCTGCTCCCCCAGATAGGAGAGGGCGCGGGGTACCGAGGTGATGGGGGCGGCATGATCGAAGCCGGGGGCGTTGACGTAGGTGAGCAGCAGGCCGGGCAGCCAGGCATCCTGCTCCAGCAGGCGGGCTACCTGGGCGAAGGAGAACTCTTCGTGGCAGATGAGCTGGAGGATCTGCTGTACCAGCGCCATATCGGGCTGGTTGGCCCGCTGATTAACCAGCTCCGGACGGGCGAGAAAGCCGCCGGCAAAGAAGTCGACCCCCGCCTCCCGCAGCGGGAGAAAATCCGCCCAGGTCTCGATGTTCAGCGCCATCCGCTTGTGCTCGGTGGGCTGGCAGATCCCCTCTTCTCCCATCCAGTACACCAGCAGGCGGCTGGCGCCGAGCCAGCGTGGATCCCGGTTGGCGCCGTGCACCGCCAGTCTGCGCCGACTGTCGCGCCACTGCTCCAGCACCGGGAACGAGTTGGGCTGGCGTTCACTGGAGGCTTCAACCAGCGGGATCGCGTCCTGATCCAGCAGCATGGGACGTTGTTCATCGAGCTGTTCGTGGGTGAAGGGCACCAGATATTGACGCCCCTGTGCCAGCAGGCGGCAATGTTGCGCCAGTGAAGGCCATTCGGCCGGTGAGCTGAGCTGATAGTCGATGCCGTAGGCCACCAGAGCCAGGCGACGATTGAAGATAGGGTAGCGACGCAACAGCATGGGATCACCGATAGGCCAGAGTGCGGGCCCTCCCTTGTGACTTGGCGTGGTAGAGCGCCTGGTCAGCCTGTTCAGTCAGGGTCTGCCATGCTCCGTCCAGGGATGGAACCAGATAGCTAAAGCCTATGCTAACCGTAATGAAATCAGCAACCCGCGAGGCGGGATGGGGCATTTTCAAGCGGGCAAGACCATCGTGGATCCGTCCGGCCAGCTGTTCGGCCTCACCGGGTTGCGGGGCGCAGAGCAGAATGACGAACTCCTCCCCGCCGTAACGAGCGACCAGATTGGTACAGCGCCGCTCTGCATCCCGCAGCACATGGGCCACCTGTTGCAGGCAGAGATCCCCCTTGGCATGGCCGAAGTGGTCGTTGTAGGCCTTGAACTCGTCGACGTCGATCATCAATACCGCCAGCAGGTTCTGGGTGCGTCGTGCCCACTCCCACTCCCGCTGCATGGTGATGTCCCACTGGCGCCGGTTGGCGATGCCGGTGAGGGGATCTTCCAGCGACAGCAGGGAGAGGCGGTGATTGGCCTCCTCCAGCGCACGGTTGGTCTCGGCCAGCTGCATGGTGCGCTCGGCGACCCGGGCCTCCAGCTGGCGGTTGAGGGTTTCCAGCTGTTCCTGAGTGCGCTGGCGGATCAGCAGTTGCGACAGGATGGCGGCGTACTGTTTGAAGATCTCGCTCTGATAGGCTTTGAGCGGACGGTGCCAGAGCAGGTTGTCGGCGGCGATCCAGCCGATGGGGGTAGTGCCATCCCATAGCGATACCATGGCGTTCCAGCCACGGCCCACCTGCTGCTTCTCGTAGTAGAGGGGGGTATCTTCCATCACCAGCACGTAATCTTTGCGCCTGAGCGCCTCTTGCACCGTGGGGTGATCTGGAATGGGGCTGATGAAGTTGTGTTCATCCATCAGCTCGCCCTCTTCGCTGGTGCCCCAGGTGCCGCGCATGGTCTTGCCATCGGGTTCGATCAGGAAGATGGCAACCCGATCGAACTGCAGCTCCTTGCGGGCCAGCAGCACGGCATCCCGCAGCAGATCGTTCTCGCTGCGACTGCGGGAGAGGGTGACGCTGACCATGTGCAGCGCCTGCAACATGGTGAGGAAGGAGCCCTGCAGTGCCTGACTCTGTACCAGATCGGTCTGGGTATGGAGCCGCTGGTCCCGCTCCTGATTGACCTGGCTGGAGAGCAGGTGATTGCTGAGCTCGGCAGTCAGATAGTGGATAAGGAGCTGGATGCCCTGACGCTGGTGGGAGGAGAGGCGATCGATGCGGCGGCGGGTCTCCAGATAGATGACCCCTTCCAGTTTCATGTGACGCTTGAGAGGGAAACAGGCGCGTAACTGCGGCTGGGCGGGCTCCACATTTTCGCCGGGATCCGGCGGAGGTTGGAGTTGTTCGATCACCAGTTGTCCCTTCTCCATCGCCTTGTCGATCAGGTGGTGGGGCAGGGTCAGTTGACCGAGATGGGCGAGATCAAGCGTGGTCAGCCCGTGATCGAGCTGAAAACTGTAGAGCTGCGGTTCGGGGGCTTTCAGCCAGAGGTAGAGGCGTTCGGCATCGGTCTTTTCACGGATGGTGGCGAGGCTCACTTCGCATAACTGAGCGAAGTTGGTGAAGTGTTCCGGGTCCCATTCCAGCATACCAATATCCCTTGGATTGTACCCAAGCGAGTATAGACATATTTCTCCTTGATTAATATGTCAGAAAGGAGAGGCGGCGCACATAATGGTTGCTTTCAGCCCTGCTGGTGGAGACATTCACTGTGTTCTCTGTCAACCGTGGCTAGAACTGTGTGCCATAACGGTATTTATGGCAGCTTGTAGGGCGGGGTGTTGGGCAAAAAAGAGCCCGCACGATGGCGGGCTCTCGGGCAGATCAGATGATTCTGCGCGGCTTATTCTGCCTTGGGGGCAGCCTCAGCGGGTGTTTCACTGCTATCGGCTGGCGCACTCTCGGCCGCCGGGGCTTCCGGTGCCGGGCCAGGCACCAGATCCACTGCCGGTTTGGCGATAAGGGAGCGGGTCTCTTCCACCGCTTCGGTCAGTTTGACCTCGATGATCTGGCCGAGCTCGTAGACCACTTCGGTCTTGTCCAGATAGACGCGACCGTTGTCCCAGTTGCACTCCAGTCGATCCTTGTTGTCGAGAATATGGCGGGCAGGCAGGAAGACCACGGCGCCGTTCTCCTGCAGACGCAGCTTGAGGCCGGCACGCATCACGTCGATGATCTCGGCGTTGAACACCTGATCGGTGCCAGCGGCGGCTTTCAGGTAGCGAACATAGAGCCAGTCGCCGATGTCACGCTCCACCATGCGGTGCAGACGGCGGCAGGCGGTCAGATGCTCGGTGAGCTCGGTGCTCGGGCGCTCACCCGGGGTCTTGCCGGCGATGACGGCTTTGAGCAGACGATGGTTGACCATATCGCCGTACTTGCGAATAGGTGAAGTCCAGGTGGCGTAGGCATCCAGACCCAGGCCGTAGTGGGCGCCCGGTTCGGAGGACATCAGCGCATAGCTCTGGAAGCGGCGGATCTTGCCATCCAGCCAGCGGGTGTCGAGGTTGTCGATCCAGCGGCGCAGGGCGCAGAAGCCGGAGAGGCTGGCGATCTCGTCGCGCTCGAACGGGGCTTCGGCACTCTTCAGCAGGTCGATGGCGCCGTCGAGGGACTCTTCGTCAAAGCCGGTGTGAACGTTGAAGATGCCGTAACCGACGCTCTTGCCCAGCACGCGACCGGCGCAGATGTTGGCGGCGATCATCGACTCTTCCACCATGCGGTTGGCGATGCGGCGCGGTTCGACGTGGATGGCCAGCACTTCGCCATTCTCGCCCAGCTCGAAGTCGTAGTCGGGACGATCCGGGAATACCAGCGCATGCTCGGTGCGCCACGCGATGCGTGCTTCGGTCATCGCCTTCATCAGCGGCAGCTGGGCCAGTACGCCTGCGTCGATGGACAGCTCTTTGCCATGCTCGGCCCAGTCGGAGACGTCGTCATAGTTGAGACGGGCGTGGGAGCAGATGCGGGCGGCGAAGAACTCGGTCTCCTCCAGTAGCAGACCATCTTCGGCGATCAGCAGACGGGCGCACAGGGTGTTGCGCTCCTCACCCTCTTTCAGGGAGCAGAGCTCGTCGGAGAGGGTGCGCGGGATCATCGGCACGTTGCGGCCCGGCATGTAGACGGTAAAGGCGCGCTGGGCGGCTTCCTTGTCCAGCTCGCTCCCTTCGGCCACATAGGCGGTCGGGTCAGCGATGGCGACCAGCAGCTCCCAGCCGTTGTCCAGCTTGGTGATGGCCAGCGCATCGTCCATATCCTTGGTCTTGGCACCGTCGATGGTGAAGAAGGGGACTGCGGTCAGATCGCGACGGGGCAGCTCTTCCTCTTCGATCACCTTCCACTCCGGCAAGTCAGCCGGCTCGACCTGGGCCAGATTGTGGCGCGCCAGCACTACCCACCAGGGCACATTGTGATCTTCCTGGGCTGCGATCTTCTGGATAATCTCGGCCGAGAAGTTGCCGTCGACCAGCGCATGGCGCTTGAGGGTCGCCACCACCCAGTCACCTTCCTTGAACTCTTTCTCATCCAGACCCTTCTTGACGCGGGCCTTGATGGCATCCTTGATCAGCGGATGGTCGGCAACCACGTTGAGGCGGTCACGGAACATCTTGACCCGGGCCACGAAGCGGGTGACGGACTGCTCCAGCAGGGTATCCGGCTCGGCCACTTCCTTCTCTTTTTCAGTGCGGATCAGGGCGGTCACCCGGTCACCGTGCATCACCTTCTTCATGTAGGGAGGCGGCACGAAATAGCTGGTCTTCTCATCGACTTCCAGAAAGCCGAAGCCCCGGTCCGAGGCGCGGATCACACCCTCTTTCTTCGGGATGTTTTCGCGGATTTGTTGCTTGAGCTGGGCCAGCAGCGGATTGTCTTGGAACATAAGTGAGGAACCTGAAGTGAAAACCTGGGTGGAGACCTGATGAAGGATCGCCCAGCACTATACGTTTTTAGCCCTGCAAAGCCAAGGTGAATGGCCTGCTCAGCGTGGTTTCAACTGCGATCTGGCATGGTCGATAAGGCGTTGGGAGAGCTGCTTGTGAACCCCTTTTTCCAGTACCCAGCGGTGCCAGTAGAGGCGTTCCGTCAGGACGTGGTCGGGACTGAGGTTGAGCAGTGACCCGCCTGCGAGCTGGCCTCTTATCTGCAATTCGGGAATGAGACAGTAGGCCAACCCCTGCTCGGCCATGGCGACGAAGGCCTCTGACGAGTGGACCGTATGGCAGGGGTAACCGCCCGGCTCCAGCCCGAAGTGCTCCCTCATAAAGCTCACATGCATGTCATCGCGCTGATCGAACGCCACCGCCGGTGCCTTGGCCAGCGCCTCACGAGTCAGGCCGCGAGGGAAGTGGCGGGCTACGAAGGCGGGGCTGGCGGTAAGCAGATAGTTCATCTCACCGAGCTCGTCGACGCAGCAACCCGCCAGCGGCTGGGGATGCAGGCTGACCGCGCCAAAGGCCTGACCCTCGCGGACCTTGTCGAGGGTGCGGCTCTCGTCATCGACCTGCAGGTTGAGTTCGATGGGGTGCTGTTTCAACAAGGGGGCAATGGCGGGCAAAAACCAGGTGGCCAGGCTGTCGGCGTTGACTGCGATGCTGATCCGGATTGGCCCCTGCGGCTCATCGGGAGTCAGCTCCCCCGCCAGTTCGAGTTCGAGCTGGTGTACCTGCCGATAGTGGGCCAGCAGTTTCTGGCCGAGTGGCGTGGCCTGCAGCGGCTGGCTGCGAATGAGTAGCGGCTCGGCAAACTGCTGTTCCAGCTGCTTGATCCGCTGGGAGATGGCCGACTGGGTGATATGGAGCGACTTGGCCGCCCGATCGAAGTTCTGCTCTTGCAGTACCGCATCCAGCGCCCGCAGCAGTTTGTAATCCAGCTCTTTCATCTTCTCCCCCTTCCGTTGCCCAAGGGCTGACTCTACGTCACTCGGCAGGGGACAACAATGGGCGGTGGAAGGGGCGTTGCGCTGTGATCTTTGACAGTAGTGGTCAGGCCATTGAGGGAGGATACTCTCTGGTGCCGCATGGGGTAGCCCTGCGCAGATCGTAGCGACATCTTTATCCCGGGTCTGTTTTCCCGGGATTTTTTATGAGTGAACTGCCAACACTGGTGACGGTTGCTGCTGTGGATAATGGCTGGTTTGATAATGGCCCAGCAGAGGTTGGGAGACCGCCTGCGCGAAGCGCTCATCCAGATGGAAGCGGATGCCAACGCCCCTTACCGCCCCCAGATCGACCGCCTGACGATGACCGAGCCGCTCGATGGGTAGGCCAAGTCGGCGGAAGATGCGCTCCACCGGCAGGCTGACGACGGCGACCAGCTCGCGGATCCCGTGGGCATGGGCGAAGGCATAGACCTCGCGGAAGATGACACAAGTGAGTTCACTGACGCCATTGCTCATGCGCGGTGCGCGCTGGGCATCGATAGCCAGACGGGTGAGTTCCCAGACATCGGGGGTGCGTGGCGCGCTTTCACCGGCAAGGGCGGTGGGGAAGATGGTGGGCAGCATATAGGCATCGGCACAGTTGAGCAGACGAATACAGCCACACAGCCCTTGTTCGTCCTCGATCAGAACCCAATGGGTGTCTGGCGTGTCGAAGCTGTCACGCTCCAGGCCCCGATGAGACTCGACATCCCAGCCTAGCCGGTCGGAAAAGACGCGATTTCGAAAGCGATAGAGTTCATTCTCCACCTCGTTTCGTGGATGTTCTCTCAATTTTCCTTTAAAAACCAACATTATGGACCCTCTATCTTGCTATTCGCCGTTATAATCACATGTCTGGCCAAGGGGGCTTTCATATGAACAGAGACCAACTGCTTGAGTACCTCGAACATTTCACTTCGGTGACGGACGGCAATCGTCTGGCCGAACTGATCGGTCGCTTTACGCTCGGGATGGGCTATGACTACTATCGCTTCGCCCTGATCCTGCCGATGTCGATGCAAAGGCCCAAGGTGGTGCTGTTCAACCAGTGCCCCGATTCCTGGGTTCAGGCCTATACCGAAAACAACATGCTGGCGTGCGATCCGGTGATCCGGCTGGCACGCAAGCAGACGCTGCCCATTTACTGGAACCGCCTCGATGAGCGGGCCAGTTTTCTGCAGGAGGGAACCATGGATGTGATGGGGTTGGCAGCCGAGTTCGGTTTGCGTAACGGCATCTCCTTCCCTCTGCACGGTGCTGCCGGGGAGAACGGTATTCTCTCCTTCATCACCTCCGAGCGGGCCTCGAGCGACCTGCTGCTGGAGTCCTCGCCGATCCTCTCCTGGATGTCCAATTACATCTTCGAGGCGGCCATTCGGGTGGTGCGTTTCAGCATGATGGACAGTGCGGGTAAAGACCCCTTGACCGAGCGCGAGACCGAGTGCCTGTTCTGGGCCAGCGAAGGGAAGACCTCTAGCGAGATCGCCTGCATCCTCGGGATCACGGAGCGCACGGTCAATTACCATCTCAATCAGGTCACCCGCAAAACCGGCTCCATGAACCGCTATCAGGCCATTGCCAAAGGGGTTAGTACGGGGCTGTTGCTGCCCAATCTGGAGCAAGTTGTGGTGACCAACTTCCCCAGATTGCTGCAGTAGGCTGAGCCCACAGGCGCAACAGATTCTCCTGCCGCACTCTGAGGGTCACAATTGTCAGATCCGGTAATTGACAAGGGCTGGAACAGCAGTAGGTATGCCGGTTTTTATTAGCAAAATGAATCAATAAGTAAATCAATGAATTTCTAAGAAGGAACTACCATCGCTATAGTGCCGCTCATTCATCATTTCGAACGGTACTCTCCAGGATGCTCGCAACGACACTGCAAGGCTTCACCATCGGTCTGGCCATGATCATCCCCATCGGCGCCCAGAATGCCTTTGTGCTGAGTCGGGGCATCCATCGCAATCACCATCTGCTGACGGCCACGCTCTGCAGTTTCTGCGATCTCACCCTGATTGCTATCGGCGTATTTGGCGGGGCCAATGTGCTGGCCGCCAGCCCCTTCGGCATGGCGCTACTCACCTGGGGTGGCGTGCTGTTTCTCGGCTGGTTTGGTGGACGTTCCCTGCTCAGTGCCTGGCGCGGTAAAGGGGAGGGACTTGCCGATTCTGCTCAGCAGATGGGGGTCAAAAGCGTGCTGGCGATGACGCTGGGAGTTACGCTGCTCAATCCTCACGTCTATCTCGATACATTGATGCTGCTCGGCTCCCTTGGCAGTCAGGTGAGTGAGTCCCTGCGTCCGGCCTTTGCTGCAGGGGCCATGCTAGCCTCGCTGGTGTGGTTCTACTCGCTGGCGCTGGGGGCCGCGGCGCTGGCGCCCTGGTTGGCCCGCAGTCGGGTGCAGCAGGGGATCGATCTGCTGGTTGGCATCATCATGCTGAGCCTGGCTATTCAACTGGCCATAGCAGGTTGAGGAAGTTAAGGCGGCAGGAATGAGCGACCGGTAACAAAAAGATGCCACTCATATGAGTGGCATCTTTGCTATTGAAAGGGGTCAGACCCTGAACTGGGAGAGCAGGCGCTGCTGCAGCAGGCTGGCCTGATGGAGCGAGGAGGCGAGTTGCAGGCACTCCTGTGCCTCCTGTTCGCCGGTTCTGGCTTGCAGACTGATGCCGGAGACCTTGTCAGAGGAGTGGCTCAGGGTGTGTGACAGTTGCCCGGTAGCCACGGCCACCTGCTGTACCATGTCGGCCAGTTGGTCGATGGCGCCTTCCACCTTGAACAGGATCTGCTTGGTGTTCTCGGAGTCCTGCATGCCAGACTCCACCGTCTTGAGGTTGCGCTGCATCATCAGGTAGGCGGTCTCGGTCTGCTGCTGGATGCTGCTGATCACCTGGCTAATTTCGGCGCTCGATGTTGCGGTGCGATTGGCCAGGGTGCGCACCTCGTCCGCAACCACCGCAAAGCCACGCCCCATCTCCCCCGCGCGGGCCGCTTCGATGGCCGCATTGAGGGCCAGCAGGTTGGTCTGTTCCGAGATACCGCTGATGGTGGAAATAATCTGGCCAATCTGACCTGCCTGCTCCTTGAGGGAGTTGATGGCGATGGCACACTCGCTCACCTCCTGTACCACCCGTTGCATGCCCGCGCTGGCGGAGGCGACATACTGGCTGCTCTCGGTGGTCAGCTGGCGCACCTCATTGGCATTGTGGGCCGCCATGCTGCAGTTGTCCGAGATACCGGTGGCGACTTGTACCATCTGTTCACTGTCGTGGTGCAGGGCCAGCGCATGTTCGGCGGTCTGGCGGCTGCTTTGGCTGATTGCCTCCACCCGATTGACCGAGGTGTGAACGTGCTCGCTGATGTGTTGGTTGTTGTCCATGGTGGAGCTGATCATCTTCTGCAGTTTCTCGATGAAACGATCCACGCTGTTTGCCAGCGAGCCTATCTCGTCATCCCGTTGCAGGTTGATGCGGGCGTTGAGGTCTCCCTCGCCGGCGGCGATATCCTGCATTCGTTTGTCCACTTGCAGCAGCGGGGTTACCAGTTTGCGGGTCAGCCAGAAGCCGCAGAGGGTGACCATGATCAGGCTCAGCAGCAGGCCACCCAGCAGCAGGGTTCGGGTCTGGCTGATGATGCCGTTGAGCTGGGCCACCTGATCCTCGACGGTGGCATCGCCGCTCTCCTCGATGGCAACCAGCTGTTGTCGCAGCTCATCGGCACTGACCTCATAGACGGACTGCTGGGCCTGATAGCTGCCGAGCGCATCGACCCACTGTCCCATCAGTTGCTGATGCCGGGCCAACAGGGCGCGATACTCTGCCGACAGTGTCTTGCCGGCAAATTCGCCGGTTCCCTCGATATCGAACAGCCCGGTGCCGAGCATGCTGTCGACCGCTTCGTGGTAGAAATCGGTCGCCTCTTTCAGCTCGGCCTTGATCGCCTCTGTGACTCCTTGTCTGCGCATCTTCTCCAGCGCATAGAGCTGGCGCAAAAAGCCGATGTTGGACTCCATCCCCCCATCGGCCGCTTCCCAGCGGGTGGAGAGGCCGCTGTTCCAGCTAATGGTCTGGTCGGGGGATTGGGTCAGCGCCTCGACCGCGCCATCGCCAATCACCTCCAGCTGGGTTGAGAGGCGGGCCATCAGATCGGCGTTGTGATGCAGTGCCTGATCCACCTCGGTATAGGCGTGATAGAGCGCCAGCAGCTTCTCTTGTTGCTGTTGATAGTCCTGCTTGTGCTGTTCCATGGTGGCAAGGGCCGCACCATCAATGAGCTGCCCCTGGCTGACCCGGGCCAGCGCGTCATCGGTCGCCGCCTTGGCAGCATCGAGTTCGGCGCGATTGAGCGGGGTTCCGTTTTGCATCTTCTGAATCTGTAGCTGTTGGTTGCCCAGCTCTATGGAGCCCTCCATGGCACCGTCGGCGGTCTGCCAGGCGGCGCCCAGTACGTAGGAGAGCAGATTGGCTAGCCGCTGGCTGCCATACCAGCCAACGACCCCCATGCCCAGCGTACAGCCGAGCAATATGGCAAGACCCAGATTGGAGGTGGTAACAATTTTCATGTGATGGCCTTCCTTGGTATCGACATTGGCACCAGTTTCGGTTCCGAACGGGTTTAGTGTAGTGGTTTATCCCCCGCTCGGGGGCCGGTGCGGCGCTGAAACATCCCGTGCACTGGCTGCACCCGATCAAGCATGGTGGAAAATGGGATAAAAAGCCTCTCTGACTACGCGGGTGTTGCTGCCCTATGCTGGATACTTATCCAGTTATTCTTTATGCTATGAGCCAATTTACGAATAGTTGTATTGGTGAGGAGAGAGCCGTGATTGGTCGCTTGAGAGGCATTGTCATTGAAAAGCAGCCCCCCGAGGTCCTGCTGGAAGTGGGCGGGGTTGGCTATGAGGTACAGATGCCGATGAGCTGCTTCTATGATTTGCCGGAGATCGGCAAGGAAGCGACCATCCATACTCACTTCGTGGTGCGGGAAGATGCCCAGTTGCTCTATGGTTTCAACCACAAACAGGAGCGGGCACTGTTCCGCGAGCTGATCAAGACCAACGGAGTCGGCCCCAAGCTGGCGCTGGCTATTCTCTCCGGCATGACAGCTACCCAGTTTGTGCTGAGTGTCGAACGTGAAGAGATAAGCTCTTTGGTCAAACTGCCGGGAGTCGGCAAGAAGACCGCCGAGCGTCTGGTGGTGGAGATGAAGGATCGCCTCAAGGGGTGGGTCAGTCACGACCTCTTCTCCCCGGCCATGGTCACCTTGCCAGCCAGTGAGCCCGAATTGCGGGCACCTGATGTGACCGAAGAGGCGGCCAGTGCGCTGGTGGCCCTCGGTTACAAGCCGCAGCAGGCGAGTCAGATTGTCAGCAAGATCGCCAAAGAGGGGATGTCGGTGGAAGATATCATCCGTGAATCCCTGCGTAGCCTGGTATGAGGTAGTTGATGATTGAAGCAGACCGCCTCATTTCGGCCAGTGCCGCCCGTGAGGATGACATTATTGACCGGGCTATCCGCCCCAAGAAGCTGGCTGATTACACCGGTCAGGATACCGTCTGCGAGCAGATGGAGATCTTTATCGAAGCGGCCCGTCAGCGGGGTGAAGCGCTCGATCACCTGCTGATCTTCGGCCCGCCGGGTCTGGGCAAGACTACCCTCGCCAACATCGTCGCCAACGAGATGGGGGTTAATATCAAGACCACCTCCGGCCCGGTACTGGAGAAAGCAGGGGATCTGGCGGCGCTGCTCACCAACCTTGAACCGAACGATGTGCTGTTCATCGACGAGATCCATCGCCTCAGCCCGGTGGTGGAGGAGGTGCTCTATCCGGCGATGGAGGATTACCAGCTCGACATCATGATCGGGGAGGGACCCGCAGCTCGCTCCATCAAGCTGGATCTGCCTCCCTTTACCCTGATTGGCGCCACCACCCGGGCAGGTTCACTCACCAGCCCGCTGCGGGATCGCTTCGGTATCGTCCAGCGGCTGGAGTTCTACAACGTCAAGGACCTGACCGATATCGTCTCCCGCAGTGCCCGTTGTCTGGGGCTAGACATGACGGAAGATGGTGCCATTGAGGTCGCCCGTCGCTCTCGCGGCACGCCGCGGATTGCTAACCGTTTGTTAAGGCGGGTGCGCGACTTTGCCCAGGTGAAATCCGATGGCCGGATCGACGGCCCCATTGCTGCTCGTGCCATGGACATGCTGGATGTCGATAACGAAGGTTTTGACTTCATGGACCGCAAGTTATTGTTGGCTGTGATAGACAAGTTTATGGGGGGCCCGGTGGGTCTCGATAATCTGGCTGCCGCGATCGGGGAAGAGAAAGATACTATCGAAGATGTGCTGGAGCCTTATCTGATCCAGCAAGGGTATCTGCAACGTACACCCAGAGGACGGATTGCGACCACACGAGCCTACGCTCATTTCGGTCTTCAGCGACCAGATGAGAAGTAAAAACAGTCGTTTGAACATGAAACCGCCGTCAAAGGCGGTTTTTTGTTATCCGGGCAAAAAAAAAGCCCACGGCGGATGCGGTGGGCAAAGACAATTCAGGATGGATGTTCACAGACAGTGAGTGCGTCTGGACACAGACCGGAAAATAAACAGGTGAGCCGTCGCGAGCTCTCAGAGTCGGTTCAGTTGATAGAGCTGAACAAAGGAAAGCTTGTAGTAACGGATGGTTTTAGCAACAAACTTTTTCATCTTCGATTCCAATAGACAGGTTCAAATTGATGGTCGAATACGTACCGTGAACCCGGATTAACCGGCCTGTATCCAAGGGTATGCCCTCACTGCGAGGCGCATTGTAGGAGTTCGAATCGACCCCGGCAAACAAGAAAAATTGCACTCTTCAAATTAGTTTATCTAATGTCTCTGTTGATGAAATTGGTTCGCATGAGTATGCATTCTTTGCAATTTTAAATTGAGTTTTCGAATCAGATTGCCTGACTCGGATAACATGGAAAAAGGCGCGTCATTCACGCTTTTCAAATTAAACCGAGCAGCGGGATGTTAAATTCTTAAATTGATTTAAATCAATGTTTTACGCTTTATCGTGTTTTGTGATCTGGCTCGCGTCAATAATCGTGAAATAGATTAAAAATGCCTTTCAAAGCCATGTATGGCGGGTCCTTTTACATTGATTTCAATCAAATAAAGGTGATATAAAAACCCGGTCATCATGGGCGAGAATAAATTTAGGCTGATTGTTTTGGAATTGTTAAACATTAGCTTTATTTGTGTTCTCGTATTGCCTTGTTGTTAATGCCAGTGGTTACTGAACGCGTTTTGTTGTGACACGTCCCAATAAGGCTCATTCGCTAACCTCCAACGGAAGCTTTGTGCTTAAAACTTAAAATAGCCGTGCCAATAATCGGTGAGGAAACATCATGATTGCTGAGCATGTGGTAGACCTATCGCGGTTCCAGTTCGCTGCGACGGCCCTTTATCACTTTTTGTTTGTACCCCTGACGCTGGGAATGGCCTTTCTCCTGGCGATCATGGAATCCGTCTATGTGATGACCAACAACACCATCTACCGGGACATGACCAAATTCTGGGGTAAGTTGTTTGGTATCAACTTTGCCTTGGGGGTCACCACAGGTCTGGCCATGGAGTTCCAGTTCGGGACGAACTGGGCTTACTACTCCCATTATGTCGGCGATATCTTCGGGGCCCCGCTGGCTATCGAAGGGCTGATGGCCTTCTTCCTGGAGTCCACCTTCGTAGGTATGTTCTTCTTTGGTTGGGATCGTCTGAGCAAGCATCAGCATCTGGCTGCCACCTGGTTGATGGCGCTGGGTACCAACCTCTCCGCCCTCTGGATCCTG
The DNA here is from genome assembly GCF_051919365.1 of Aeromonas sp. 82P. NCBI lineage: Bacteria > Pseudomonadati > Pseudomonadota > Gammaproteobacteria > Aeromonadales > Aeromonadaceae > Aeromonas > Aeromonas sp. 82P. The sequence continues at coordinate 4,135,561 of NZ_JBQBEV010000001.1, read as the reverse complement.
GTCGCCAACGGCTGGATGCAGAACCCGGTCGGTGCCGAGTTCAACTTCGAATCCATGCGGATGGAGATGATGAGCTTCGCTGACGTGGTGCTCAACCCGGTTGCTCAGGTCAAGTTCGTCCACACTGTGGCGGCTGGTTATACCTGTGGCGCCATGTTTGTGCTGGGTATCTCCTCCTACTACCTGCTGAAGAATCGTGATGTGGCGTTTGCCCGTCGCTCCTTCGCCATTGCCGCTGCGTTCGGTATGGCTTCCATCGTGTCCGTGCTGATCCTCGGTGACGAATCCGGTTACGAGACCGGTGAAGTGCAGAAGGTGAAATTGGCCGCTATAGAAGCCGAGTGGGAAACTGAACCTGCTCCGGCCGCCTTTACCCTGTTCGGTATTCCGAATCAGGAAGAGATGCGCACCGACTACGCCATCAAGATCCCCTATGCACTGGGCATTATCGCGACCCGTTCTCTGGACGGTCAGGTAACCGGTCTGAAGGATCTGAAGAGCGAGCACGAACTGCGCGTCCGCAACGGTATGACCGCTTACGACCTGCTGACCAAGCTGCAATCCGGTGACAAGTCTGACGAGACCCGCGCTCGTTTCGACGAAGTGAAGCAGGATCTGGGCTACGGTCTGCTGCTCAAGCGCTACACCAGCAACGTGACCGATGCTACCGACGAGCAGATCAAGGCCGCCGTGGATGACTCCATCCCGCAGGTACTGCCGCTGTTCTTCGCCTTCCGCATCATGGTTGCCGTCGGCATGCTGATGCTGGTGCTGATTGGTATGGCCTTCTATGACAGTGCCCGCCACCAGATCGGCAAGCGCAAGTGGCTGCTCAAGGGTCTGCTGTGGGGTATTCCGCTGCCGTGGATCGCTATCGAAGCTGGCTGGTTTGTTGCTGAATATGGTCGCCAACCGTGGACCATTGCAGAGGTGTTGCCGACTTCCCTCTCTGCATCCAATTTGCCTGCAGCCGAGATCTGGTTCTCTCTGATCGGTATCTGCCTGTTCTATACCGTACTTCTGGTTATCGAGATGTACCTGATGTTCAAGTATGCCCGTCTTGGCCCCAGCAGCCTGAAGACTGGCAAGTATCACTTTGAACAGATCAAGGCATAAGGAGAGCGACCATGTTTGATTACGAAACTCTGCGTGTCATCTGGTGGGCTCTGGTCGGCGTGTTGCTGATCGGTTTTGCCATCACTGACGGCTTCGACATGGGGGTAGGCGCACTGCTCCCGTTCGTCGGCAAGAAAGATGTCGAGCGCCGTGTGATGCTCAACACTATGGGGCCGCACTGGGAAGGAAACCAGGTTTGGCTGGTCACTGCCGGTGGCGCCTTGTTCGCCGCCTGGCCGATGGTGTACGCCGCGACCTTCTCCGGCTTCTACATCGCCATGATCCTGACGCTGATGGCGCTGTTCCTGCGTCCGGTCGGTTTCAAGTACCGCTCCCTGCGTGCTGATGCCAAATGGCGCAGCAACTGGGATTGGGCCTTGTTCGCCGGTAGCGCCGTACCGCCCATCGTCTTTGGTGTGGCCTTTGGCAACCTGCTGCAAGGCGTTCCGTTCGAGTTTAACCAGTTCATGATGTTGACCTATCACGGCAACTTCTTCGGCCTGCTTAACCCGTTCGGCATTCTGGCTGGTCTGGTGAGCCTGTTCATGCTGCTCACCCAGGGCGCAACCTGGTTGATGATGAAGACCGACGGTGAAGTGCTGGCGCGTTCCCGCACTGCCGCCATGATCTGCTCACTGCTGACCCTGGTGCTGTTTGCTGCCGCGGGTTGGTGGGTAAGCGGTATGGAAGGGTATGTCATCGTCAAGGCTGCCGCGACTGACGCAGTATCCAACCCGATGAACAAGGAAGTTGTCCTGCAGGCTGGTGCCTGGATGAACAACTACACCCTCTATCCGTGGATGGTGGCTGCCCCTGTACTGGGCCTGGCCATGAGCCTGCTGACTGCGCTGTTTGCCCGCATGAACATCGGCTGGCTGGCGTTTACCAGCTCCTCGCTGGCGATTGCCGGGGTCATCCTCACTGCCGGTTTCTCCATGTTCCCGTTCGTGATGCCCTCAAGCCTTGAGCCGTCACTGAGCCTGACCATGTGGGATGCTACCGCCTCTTTCAACACCTTGCAGGTGATGACTGTGGCTGCAGCGATCTTCGTACCGATTGTGCTGGGTTACACCATCTGGACTTACATCAAGATGTTTGGCCGGGTAACCAACAAGCACATCGAAGATAACCAACAATCTCTCTATTAAGAGGTGCGCTGACAATGTGGTATTTCACCTGGATCCTGGGACTGTTGCTGGCCTGTGCATTTGGCATCATCAATGCGCTGTGGCTGGAACACACCGAGAACATGGATCGTCAGATCGATGAAAACAAGTGATCGACTCGCCAGGCTGGCTGCTCCACTGGAGCGGCAGCCGTGGCAGGGGTTGATGTTACTCGCGGCGGCCTTGTTGGCCGTCGCTATTTTACAGGCCCCCAATCTGATCGCGGCCAACACCAGCGAGCATGGTCTCTGGCTTGCTCCCTGGCTGATGTGGGCCGTCTGTTGTGGCGTACTTAACGGGCTTGGCTTTCATCTGAAAAGCCTGCCCGGACGTGTGCTGTTCAACCCTTGGCTCGCCTGGCCCAGTTTGTTGTATGGCCTCTGGCTGACACATTCATATTTCCTTTCATAAAAAACGGGGGGAGGCAGGATTTCCCTGTCTCCCCCTGCTTCTTTCCTATTCAGCCCTGCGCTATGATAGCCCCCCATCTGACTGTCGAATGGATCACAGATTGTTATGGGGGAAGTCTTTGAGTTTCCGGTGCGTGTCTACTACGAAGACACCGACGCCGGGGGCATCGTCTACAACGCCAATTATCTCAAGTTTATGGAACGTGCTCGCACCGAGTTTCTTCGTGCCAAAGGGGTCGAACAGGACGTCTGGCTGCAGGAGGGATATGCCTTCGTGGTGAGCCGAACTGAGATCGATTTCCGCTCGGCGGCCCGTTTTAATGAACTATTGAATGTATTAACGCAAGTGATTGAAGTGAAACGCGCATCCCTGCGCTTTTCGCAGCAGATCCTGGCGGCTGATGGACGACTGATCACCCAGGCCATGGTACAGATAGCCTGTGTCAGTCATCCGCAAATGAAACCTGTAGCTATACCTGAAAAAATCAAGGGAGTGCTGTTAAGTGCACGCTGAAATTTCGTTTATTGGCCTGTTTTGGCAAGCCAGCCTGTTGGTAAAACTGGTCATGATGACCCTGATGAGCATGTCTATTGTCTCGTGGGCGCTGATTATCCAGCGTTCAAAGGCGATCAAGGCGGCCAATCTCGCATCGGAACAGTTTGAAGATCGCTTCTGGTCAGGGGTCGATCTCAATCGCCTCTATCAGGAGTCCTCTTCCCGCCGCGATGATATCGAAGGCATGGAAGATATCTTCTACTCCGGCTTCAAGGAGTATGCCCGCTTGCTCAAGGCCGGTGCCCGTGGTCAGGATGCGGTGATGGATGGTACCTACCGCGCCATGCGCGTCTCCCTCTCCCGCGCAGTGGATGATCTGGAATCCAATCTGCCGGTGCTGGCGACCATCGGCTCCATCAGCCCCTATATCGGTCTGTTCGGTACCGTATGGGGGATCATGAACGCCTTTATCGCCCTGGGTCAGGTTCAGCAGGCCACCCTGCAAATGGTGGCGCCGGGTATCGCGGAAGCGCTGATCGCCACCGCCATGGGTCTGTTTGCCGCTATCCCGGCGGTTATCTTCTACAACCGCTTCTCCAACAAGGTCGAGCGGCTGGAGAACGCCTACGCCAACTTCATGGACGAGTTCACTACCATTCTGAACCGTCAAATTGCACAGCAGCAGGGTGATCAGTAATGCAAACCTATCAGCGGATCCGGCGCAAGAAGGTGGCCGAGATCAACGTGGTTCCCTATATCGACGTCATGCTGGTGCTGCTTATCATCTTTATGGCGGTCACGCCGGTGATCACGCAAGGGGTCAAGGTGGATCTGCCACAGGCTGAGTCCGAGCAGTTGCCGGAAGATGCCAAGCCACCCTTCATCGTCAGCGTCAATACCGAAGGCGAGTATGTCATCAAGGCTGGCGAAGCCGATGACGAGCCGGTGCCAAGTGGCACGCCAGAGGCGATGCAGCAATACATCACCGAAAAAGCCATGGGCTATCTGGCGATCAACCAGAATGCCCCCGTGGTGGTCGCGGGTGACAAGGCCGTGCGCTACGAAGAGGTGATCCTGTTGATGGTGGCCCTCAAGAATGCGGGTGTGCCTCAGGTTGGCCTGATGACAGATCCGGTGAACTAACGGAGATGGATGTGAAGCGTGGTATTTCCGGTTATCTCATCGCGTCGTTTCTGCTGCACCTGATCATCGGCATCATCCTGTTTGTCGGGCTCGATTTCAGCAAACCGAAACGACCCGAATCGAAGGGGCAGATCGTCAATGCCGTCATGCTCGATGAGAACTTCCTCAACGAGCAGGCCAAGCAGATCCAGCAGCAGAAATCTCAGCCCAAGCCTCAAAAGGTAGAGAAAGAGAAGGATAAGGAAGACACGGATCTCGCCAAGCGCGAGCTGGCTCAGAAACAGGAGCAGCTTCGCATCGCCGAGACCAAGCGCAAGCAGGCCGAAGAGGCGACTCGCAAAGCCGAGGCCGAGAAGCAGAAGAAGGTTGCCGAGCAGAAGCAGGCGGAAGAGAAGGCCCAAAAAGCCGAGGAAGCCCGCAAGCTGGAAGAGCAGAAGGCCAAGAAGGCCGAAGCCGAGCGTAAAGCGGCGGAAGCCGAGAGCAAGGCGTTGGCGTTGAAGAAGAAAAAGGAACAAGAGAAGAAAGAGGCCGAAGAGAAGGCAAAGGCGGCAGAAGCCAAGGCCAAGAAAGCGGAAGCTGACAAGAAGGCCAAAGCCGAAGCCGAGAAGAAAGCCAAGGCAGAAGCAGAGAAAAAAGCCAAAGCCGAGGCCGAGAAGAAGGCCAAGGAAGAGGCTGAGAAAAAGGCAAAAGCTGACGCAGAGAAGAAAGCCAAGGCAGAGGCCGAAAAGCAGGCCAAGATCGCGGCTGAGCGCAAGCGTAAAGCCGCCGAGCAGGCCAAGCTGCAAAAGGAGATGGAAGAGATGATGCAGCAGCAGCTGTCGGCTGAGGCCAATGCTCGCAGTCAGGCGGCATCGGCAGCAGCCCAGGGCGAAGTCGACAAATATGCGGCGCTCATCAAGGCCACTGTTGAGCGGTATATGATTTTGGATCCCACCATGCGGGGCAAAACATGTACTATCGGCGTACGTCTTGCGAGCAGTGGCTTTGTCATATCGGTAGATAACGGCCAGGGTGACCCGGCGGTTTGTCGTTCCGGTAAGGCGGCTGTTCTGAAAGCCAATCAACTGCCTGTGCCCAAGGATCCTGCGGCATTCGAGATGTTGAAGGAATTTAACCTGAAGTTAGAACCTAGTATCTAAGCGTGATAAAACGAGGTTGCTTGCCTCCGGTTGGCAACCTCTCGCCGAGAAAGGAATTTAACCTCTCATCTATATTGGAACCGAGTATTTAAGCCATGATCAGAAAAGTATTTTTTGCTTTGGTTGGCTGTTTGTTGCTGGGCCAGAGTGCCCAGGCGGCCCTGGACATCGTCATCACCGGCGGTATTGATAGCGCACGCCCCATCGCTGTCGCCCCCTTCAAGTGGGAAGGTAACGGGCAGTTGCCGCAGGACATCGCGGAAGTGGTCTCCAACGACCTGATGCGCAGCGGCAAGTTCAAGCCGCTGGCCCGTGGCCAGATGCCGCAGACCCCGAGCAGCAGCAGCGAGATCAACTTCGCTCCCTGGGCCTCCCAAGGGGTTGAAGCCGTGGTGGTGGGTTCCATTTCGGCAGTCGGTGACGGCACCTACAAGGTCAACTTCGAGCTGGTCGATGTGCTGAAAGGCCAGCTGGCCAAGGCACAAGGTGGCGAGAGCAACGGTTACATCCTGGATAGCCGCATGGCGACCATCCCGGGTGCCCAGATGCGCCAGTTTGCCCACCGTATCTCCGACATCGTCTATGAGCGTCTGACTGGCGAGCGCGGTGCCTTCCTGACCCGTCTGGCTTACGTCTCCGTACAGCAGGGTACCCAGTTCCCGTACCAGCTGCGTATTTCTGACTACGACGGTTACAACGAGAAGACCCTGCTGCGCTCCCGCGAGCCCTTGATGTCTCCGGCCTGGTCGCCGGATGGCAGCAAGCTGGCTTATGTGAGCTTCGAGAACCAGAAGTCCGAAATCTATGTGCAGGATATCTACACCCAGCAGCGCAGCCTGATCACCAGTTTCCGCGGTATTAACGGGGCGCCGGAGTGGTCTCCGGATGGTCGTCGTCTGGCTATCGTTCTCTCCAAAGATGGTTCACCAAACCTCTATGTGGTTGATGTCGCTAGCAAGCAGCTGACCCGCGTCACAACCAGCCGTGTGATCGACACCGAACCCTCCTGGATGCCGGATGGGCAAAATTTGTTGTTCACCTCTGAACGTGGTGGCAAACCCCAGATTTATAGCGTAAATTTGGCGACTGGTATGACTCGCCGGATGACTTGGGAAGGTGAATCCAACCAGGGTGCATCCATCACTCCTGATGGCAAAATCATGGTGATGGTGACCCGTGTTCAGGGACAGTATCGTATTGCCCGTCAGGACATGGAAAACAATGCCCTGTTGGTCCTTACCCAGAGTGCTCTGGATGAGTCGCCAAGTGTGGCTCCCAATGGCAGCATGATCATTTATGCCACCATCTATCAGGGTCGTAAGAGTCTCGCGTTGGTGTCGACTGATGGTCGCTTCAAGGCTGTGCTTCCGACCAGTAGCGGTGAAATTCGTGCACCAGCTTGGTCGCCCTTCTTGAATTGATAAAAATCCAATTGTTTTTTGTTTTGTTATAAAGGTTTAAGGAAATAGCATGCAACTCAATAAACTGCTCAAGGGTTTGGCCATCGCACTGCCACTGTTCACCCTGGCCGCTTGTAGTTCTTCTTCTGATTCCGACGCCGCAGGCGCTGAATCAGGTATGACCGACGGCATGGGCGGTGTACAAACCGGCGGCGCCAACGGCATGTTGTCCCCGGAAGAGCAGATGCGTCAGAAGTTCGAAGCACTGCAGCGTGACAACGTAATCTACTTCCCGTTCGACGGTTACGATATCCAGGGTCAGTACGCTGATCTGCTGGATGCCCATGCCAGCTACCTGCGCGAGCGCCCGAGCGTTAAAGTCCTGATCGAAGGTCACGCCGATGAGCGCGGTACTCCGGAGTACAACATCGCCCTGGGCGAGCGTCGTGCCAAGGCTGTTGCCAAGTATCTGCAAACCCTGGGTGTGCAGGCCGAGCAGCTCTCTATCGTCAGCTATGGCGAAGAGAAGCCGCTGGACATGTCTCACACCGAGGATGCCTTTGCCAAAAACCGCCGCGCGGTTCTGGTTTACTAAGGTTTAAACCGAACGAAGTTCGTTTATATGCAAGCGGCCATTTCGATGGCCGTTTTATTTGCACTAAACGCCAAGGTTTGATCCGAATGAAATCTGTATATGCGAGCGACGATGGCGCTGGCCGTTTTATCTGTACTAAACGCTAAGGTTTGATCCGAATGAAATCTGTGTACAAGCAAGCTGTCGTTGCGCTGGCCGTAATGGTTGCTCTGAATGCGCAAGCTGCGGCACCGGTCAGCGATCTGGGTGGAGACTCGGGTGGTGGCGTTGTCCTTAGTGGCAACAACGGCGCCATCGTTCCCACCGGTAGCCTGGAAGATCGGGTTGCCCTGCTGGAGCGCACCCTCAATGCCCGTCTGCGACTGCAAGCTGAATTGCAGCAACAGGTCGACTCCCTGCAAGGGGAGGTCTCCGAGCTGCGTGGTCAGCTGGAGCAGCAGACCTACCAGATGGAACAGTCGCAAGAGCGCCAGCGTCAGCTCTACCAGGAGCTCGACAAGGTCGCCAGCAGCCAGCAGGCTGCTCCAGCCGCCCCGGCCCCTGCTGCTGCCACACCGGCTGCTGCTGCCAATTACTCAACCAATCAGGATGAGAATCAGGCTTACGACGCAGCGGTCAACATGGTGCTCAAAGAGAAGAACTATGACAAAGCCATTCCGGCTTTCCAGGGCTTCATCAAGCAGTACCCCAATTCGGGCTATGTTCCCAATGCACACTACTGGCTCGGCCAGTTGCTGTTCAACAAGGGTGACAGAGCCGGTGCCTCGGCCCAGTTTTCGACCGTGGCCAACAAATACAGCAAATCCCCCAAGCGAGCCGATGCGCTGCTGAAGCTGGGTATGCTGGCGCAGCTGGATGGCAAGAAGGCGGAAGCCAAATCCTTCTATGAGCAGGTGATCAAGGGCTATCCTGGCACAACGTCAGCCAAGCTTGCCGAGCAGAGCCAGGCCAAGCTGTAACATTGCTGTATGTCACTGTTTTCGTAACGCTACTGTAAAAACAGCCTGCATTTGTACGCACAGTGAGCAAACGGATTTAAATTACGAATTTTCTGTTGCACCGGAAATTTAAATCCGTAATATAGGCCGCCGTCAGAGCCGAAGCAGTAATGCAGTCGGAACTGGTCGTGGTGAGGGTCGTTAGCTCAGTCGGTAGAGCAGTTGACTTTTAATCAATTGGTCGCTGGTTCGAATCCAGCACGACCCACCATTTTCTCCACTCGGTGGAGACAGAATTCCCAGGTCGTTTAGCTCAGCTGGGAGAGCACCTCCCTTACAAGGAGGGGGTCACTGGTTCGATCCCAGTAACGACCACCAGTTTGTAAAAAAAATGATTTAGATGGGTCGTTAGCTCAGTCGGTAGAGCAGTTGACTTTTAATCAATTGGTCGCTGGTTCGAATCCAGCACGACCCACCATCATTTAAGAATCCCAGGTCGTTTAGCTCAGCTGGGAGAGCACCTCCCTTACAAGGAGGGGGTCACTGGTTCGATCCCAGTAACGACCACCAGTTTGTAAAAAATGATTTAGATGGGTCGTTAGCTCAGTCGGTAGAGCAGTTGACTTTTAATCAATTGGTCGCTGGTTCGAATCCAGCACGACCCACCATCATTTAAGAATCCCAGGTCGTTTAGCTCAGCTGGGAGAGCACCTCCCTTACAAGGAGGGGGTCACTGGTTCGATCCCAGTAACGACCACCAGTTTGTAAAAAAATGATTTAGATGGGTCGTTAGCTCAGTCGGTAGAGCAGTTGACTTTTAATCAATTGGTCGCTGGTTCGAATCCAGCACGACCCACCATCATTTCAGAATCCCAGGTCGTTTAGCTCAGCTGGGAGAGCACCTCCCTTACAAGGAGGGGGTCACTGGTTCGATCCCAGTAACGACCACCATATTTGCAGTAAAAAGTTTAAAAAAATGATTTAGATGGGTCGTTAGCTCAGTCGGTAGAGCAGTTGACTTTTAATCAATTGGTCGCTGGTTCGAATCCAGCACGACCCACCATCATTTCAGAATCCCAGGTCGTTTAGCTCAGCTGGGAGAGCACCTCCCTTACAAGGAGGGGGTCACTGGTTCGATCCCAGTAACGACCACCAGTTTGTAGAAAAAAATGACTTAGATGGGTCGTTAGCTCAGTCGGTAGAGCAGTTGACTTTTAATCAATTGGTCGCTGGTTCGAATCCAGCACGACCCACCATCATTTCAAGAATCCCAGGTCGTTTAGCTCAGCTGGGAGAGCACCTCCCTTACAAGGAGGGGGTCACTGGTTCGATCCCAGTAACGACCACCATATTCGCAAGCGAGGCTGAGATATCAGCTGCGATTGCAGAGAAAGTCCCCATTCAGATGGGGATTTTTTTTGCCCGCAATTCAGTACTCCAGCTTCTTCTGTTGCCGTTGTGGCGAGCCGAACGCCACCTCTTAATGTGCCACTCTGTCACTCCGATCCTTCTTCATCCCGCTCTTCCGAGATTGTTCGACGGCCACTGACTTCACTCCTGTCCATCGTGATGCTGTTCATATGAACGCCTGTAATACAGTAAATGCCAGCAATAAAAAGGGCAGGCCAAGGCCTGCCCACAAAGATGCGCAAGGTGCTACATGATCCCGCGGATCAGGATCCCGCTGATCAGCAGCGGCGCCACCACGCGCCAGCACCAGAGCAGCGCCAGACGCAGGGCGGGTGACAGGCCCGCAGGCAATATGGCATCACCCAATCGCCAGCCCAGCAGCAGGGTCAGTACCAGACCAAACAACGGCATCATCAGGTTGGAGGTCAGATAGTCGAGCAGCTCGAAGATGGTCTTGCCAAACAGGGTCAGATCACTCCAGGGGCCAAACGACAGGCTCACCGGAATGCCGGAGGCCATGATGAGCAGGGTCAGTACCCGGCAGGCGCCACGACGCGACCAACCCCACTCCTCGGTAGTGAAGCGCACCAGATGCTCCAGCATGGAGATGGAGGAGGAGAGAGCTGCGACCAGCAGCAACAGGAAGAAGACCACCCCCAGCCCCTGACCGAACGGCAGATGACTGAACACGGCAGGCATGGTCATAAAGGTGAGCCCTGGGCCTGCGGTGGGATCGATGCCGGTGGAGGCCAGCGCCGGGAAGATCATCAAGCCCGCCAGCACCGAGATAAGGCTTGCCAGTGTGACCACCCAGACCCCGGAGCGCAGCACCCCTTCGCTATTGGGCAGGTAGGCGCCATAGGTAGTGTGTACCCCGAGCCCGATGGAGAGGGAGAAGAAGGCCAGCCCCAGCGCGTCCAGCACGCTCTGGCCGGTCAGCATGGAGAAGTCCGGCAGCAGCAGCTGGCGCACACCCGCCATGGAGCCCGGCATGGAGAGACCAACCCCCACCAGCAGCAACATCATGATGAAGAGCGCGGGCATCATCCAGCGCAGTGCCCGCTCAACCCCTTTCTGAATACCCCCCTGCACGAACCACCAGGTCAGGCCTGCGAAGATCAGATGGGTCAGCACCGGCCACCAGGGGTTGCTGACATAGCCGTTGAACAGGGCGGTGAGGGCGCTCCCCTCGCTCAGGTTGAGCTTGCCAGCCATCGCCAGCGCGGCGTAACCCACGGTCCAGCCACCGACCACGCTGTAGAAGCTGTAGATAAAGAAGCCGCAGGCGATCCCCATATACCCCATCCAGCGCCAGTTCGGCCCCACCAGTTTGCGAAAGGCGCCGAGCACCCCGCGCTGGCTATGGCTGCCGAGCAGGGTTTCGCCGACCTGTACTGCTACTCCCAGGGTGAAGCTGAACAGCAGAAACACCAGCAGAAAGGCACCACCGCCATTGGTGGCGGTCACATAGGGAAACTTCCAGATGGCACCAAGGCCAATCGCTGTGCCTGCTGCGGCCAGCACATGACCGAGACGGGAAGACCACTGAACCTGGCTCATACAACCTCCGGGTAACACGACATCGAAGCAATACTCCTCTGTAGCAATAAACGACAGACCATAAAAAAGGCCGCCTGAGGCGACCTTTGCAATGAACATTCAGAAAAACTGTGCGTGCAAGGTCACCTCTCTTGCGAGCTAAAAAATCGACCAAACAGCACGAGGATGGCAGACATGAGGTGACAACCTGACCAATGAATGAGGAAACAGCCTAAACCACGGAAAGAATAATTGACACATAAAATCAAAAATTTTTTTGTGTGCCGCTGTCACCACTCTGGCTATACGTACAACTCAATGGGGGAAAACCTCGCCGGGCCGTATCTTTTCTACCTTGTGGCTATTTACTGGGCGATAATCGACGTAGCTTCTTCTGGAACTAGTGACCGCGACATGGCGCTGACGGGAACAACGATGAGACAGGATGTCGTATGAGATGGATGGTGCTGCCCTGGTTATTGATCAGCCTGAGTGTGTCGGCGCAGCCCGGATTAACCCTGCTGAGTCACGACTTACCCCCCTTTACCGAATACCGCGACGGCAAGCTCGACGGATTCGCTATTCGTTTGATTGATGAGGTGCAGGAGGAGCTTGGCACCCGCTATCCGGTGCGGATTTACCCGCTCAAACGGGCGCTGGCGCTGGCACGGGTCGAGCCCGGCTATGGACTGTTCGTGGTACAGCGGCTCCCGGAGCGGGAGTCCCATTTCAAATGGGTTGGCCCGCTCTTTATCAATCGGGTCTTTATCTATCAGGCGCCGGATAGTCGCCACCCGCTGACCTCGCTGGCGCAGCTGCGGGAGCTGCCCAGAGTGGGGGTCGTGCTGGGTAACGCCGATGATGTGCGGCTGACCCATGAGGGCTACACCAATCTGGTGCGCTACAAGACGGTTGGGGAGGCGATAGAGCGGCTGATGCTGGGCAAGATCGATGCCTTGCCGATGGCGGAGCTGGTAATGGAGGCCACCCTCGACAAGATGGGGTTATCCCGGCGCAGCATCGTCAGCAGTGGCGTGCTGCTTCATCAGGCCGGTCTCTATATCGTCTTCTCCAAGGGAACGGATGATGCCGAGATCACCCGCTGGCAGCATGCCCTGGAGGCCGTCAGAGCCGCCCAGGGGCGGGCCGATGAGCCCACCCGCGAAGAGTAACCGTCACACCAGACCGCGAATCAAGATCCCGCCGATCAGCAAGGGGGCAATCCAGCGCCAGCAGTTCATCAGCAAGTGATGCCAGTGGCTGGCAATCCCCTGCGGCAGCGCCTTGCGTCCCAGCTTCCAGCCCAGCAGCAGCGTCAGCATCAGGCCGAACAGCGGCATCATCAGGTTGGAGGTGACAAAGTCCAGCAGCTCGAAGATGGTTTTGCCAAACAGGGTTGCGTGTTGCAGCGGGCCAAACGACAGGCTGACCGGAACACCGCTAACCATGACGAATCCAGTGATGGCGCTGCAGGCTGTGCGGCGTGACCAACCCCAGGTCTCGCACAGGAAGCACTGCAAATGCTCCAGCAGAGAGATGGCGGAGGAGAGCGCCGCAAAGACCAGCAGGGCGAAGAAGATCACCTCAAGCACCTGACCGAAGGGCAGCAGCTGAAATACCGCCGGCATGGTCATAAAGGTGAGACCGGGGCCGGAGGCCGGGTCGATACCGGTCGAGGCCAGCACCGGGAAGATCATCAAACCCGCCAGCACTGCCACCATGCTGGCCAGCAGCACCACCCAGAGGCTGGAGCGACCAACCCCTTCGCTGGTCGGCAGATAGGCGCCGTAGGTGGTGTGGATGCCCAGACCGATGGAGAGGGAGAAGAAGGCCAGTCCCATGGCATCGAGCACGCCAGACATCCCCAGCTTGCTGAAGTCGGGCATCAGGAAGTGACGTACTCCCGCCATCGCATTGGGCAGGGTGAGGCCAAAGGCGACCAGCATCAGGATCATCAGGAACAGGGCCGGCATCATCCATCGCAAGGTGCGCTCCACCCCTTTCTGAATGCCTCCTTGCACCACCATCCAGGTGAGGGCGGCAAACAGCAGATGGGTGAGAATGGGCCAGACGTCGCCGCTGACATAGTCATTGAAGCGGGCGGTGAGGGCTGCTGCATCACCATGGTTGAGATCGCCGGAGATGGCCATGCCGGTATAACCCAGGGTCCAGCCGCCCACCACGCTGTAGAAGCAGTAGATGAGCAGGGTAGAGATCACCCCCATTACCCCAACCCAGCGCCACTGTTTGCCGAGCAGATCGGAGAAGGCACCGACTACCCCGCGGCGACTCATGCTGCCGAGCAGGGTCTCCCCCATCAGTACCGCAACCCCCAGGGTGAAGCTGAACAGCAGAAAGACCAGCAGGAAGGCGCCGCCGCCGTTGACGGCGGTGACATAGGGGAATTTCCAGATTGCGCCGATACCGACCGCGGAACCCGCTGCGGCGAGGATGTAGCCGAGTCGGGATGACCATTGGGACTGCTTCATAAGAACTCCAATCGAGCGCCCCTTGGCAGGGGCAGAATGGCGCTCATGTTACGGAGGTCACGGCGCAATCACTACGACGGTTATCGGGTATAAATGCGATTTATTGGTACGATTGGCTAATTTAATTCTGTTTTTTGCCCAATCCTGCCACCAAATCAAAACCGGAGCGAGATTGCTCCGGTTTTGTCTCTGACAACGGTTCGTCGGCGGACTAGATCACCCCGAGCTCCCGCAGCCGCTCCATCAGGTAGCTGTGGGCAGTATGGCGCTCGGAGAGCACCACATCCGGGCGCGGATGGAGGAACAGCGGCAGCGAGATGCGTGACTTGGCTGCGCTGCCACCGGTCGGGTTGATGACGCGGTGAGTGGTGGAGGGGTAGTAGCCGCGAGAGGCCTCCTGCAGCATGTCGCCGATATTGATGATGAGGGTGCCAAAGTCGCACGGCACGTCCATCCACTCGCCGTCGGAGCCCTTCACCTGCAGCCCTGGCTCGTTGGCGGCGGGCAGAATAGTGAGCAGGTTGATATCTTCGTGGGCGGCGGCGCGGATGGCGCCCGGCTCCTCGGTGCCATCGAACGGCGGATAGTGCAGCACCCGCAGCAGGGTCTTCTGGCTCTCTTCGATCATCGAGGAGAGCGGGCAGCTGTAGTGAGCGGCGATATCGGCCGGGGTATACTGCTCGACCCAGCCCAGCAGCTCGGCGGCCAGACCGTTGGCGAGACGGTAGTACTCCATCGCCTGCTCCTTCAGCTCTTGTGGCATCTGGCCCCAGGGGTAGATGTGGAAGTACTCCTTGATGTCTTTCTGGCTATGGCCCTTGGCCACCTCGGAGACCGACGGCGGGAAGTAGCCATCCTGTGTTTCGCGGTTGAACAGGAAATCCTGCTTCTGCTCGCTCATGAAGAAGCGATACCAGTTGTCGTAGATGGACTGCACCAGCTCTTTCGGAATGGGGTGGTTGGTCAACACGCCAAAGCCGGTGGTTCGCAGGGATTCGGTGAAGCGTTGGGCCGCATCGGGTGAGCGGTAATCGACGGTCAGGACTTTCATTGTTTTTGTTGCGCGCCAGTTAAAAGATGGCGCAGTTTACCTTGCACCTGATAACAAGGAAAGCGGGTTGGCTGCCCCGTCTGACGTGGTCGCGAATAGTGACAAAGACATCAAATAAACCGCGCCAGACCGCACGGGAGCGCATCCCTTGTTATGGCCTTTTATCCTCTCTAGAATGCCGCTCACTATCTTTTCCGGAGTCTGTTCATGTCCCCCAAAATCCTGTTGCTGACCCTGCCGGTATTGCTGGCGGGATGCAGTGCCCTGTCAGAAGATGAGTGCCGCACCATGAGCTGGTACAACCTGGGTTATCAGGATGGATCGGAAGGCAAAACCCGTCAGGCGACCCGCGATTACGTTTCGTCTTGCAGCGAATATGGCCTCAAAGTGGATGAAGCCGAGTGGAAACGGGGCTACGACAAGGGGCTGGAGCTCTACTGCATTCCCGAGCTGGCTTACAGCAAGGGCAAGGAGGGGCAGGCCTATCTGGGGGTATGCCCCAATGACGCCAGCTTCCTCAAGCAGTATCAGCGCGGCTACGAAGAGTACAAACTGGCTGCCCGCATGCGGGAGATCAGCGACGAGCTGGAGCGTACCGAGCGGGATATCGATACGCTGGAGCGCAGCATCCGCAACGAAACCAACACGGAACAGCGCGACTACTACCGTGCCAAGCGCGATCGGGCCATTCGCCACTACGAATCCCTGCGCCGGGAGTACAACCGTCTGCGTTATCCGGATCGGGTGATCCAGTTCTCCTTCGGCGGTTAATCCCTCTCTTCATGGCCAGCCCGTGTGCTGGCCATGTTGCATCTTGTCGCTCAGGGCAGAACCCAGCGCTGCAGCGCCAGTGCGATGCCATCTTCGTTGTGATCGGCCGTGACCCGATGGGCATGACTCTGGATTTGCGGGGCCGCATTGCCCATGGCCACCGCCAGCCCAACTTGCTCGAACATGCTGATGTCGTTGTTGTTATCCCCAAACGCCACCACCTGCTCCATTGCAATCCCTTCACTGGCGGCCCACTGGGCCAGCCGGTTGCCCTTGCTGCAACCGGGCTGTACCAGCTCCACCGCATAGGGGGCCGCCCAGTCACGGGTAAAGGGCATCTGTTCGACCACCTCGCCCATAAAGGTGTGCAGGCGTGCCGGATCCTGATTGAACAGCTCCAGTTTCCAGACCGGGTTGTCGAGCCAGCCTGCCAGCTCCTCAACCGGGTGGAGGGCGATCTTGAGGTGGTCCGGCTGATTGGTCGACCAGTGGCGGATGCGGGTGACATGCTCTTCGCAGCCGATGTAGCCGATCCCCTCGCTCAGGTGGAACAGGGCGCCCATCTGCTGCGCCTCGACCGCGGCCAGTAGCTCGGTAAGCGGGGCGACCGCCAGCGGGTCGCCGCTGAGGATCCGGTTCTGCACCGGATCATAGAGATAGGCGCCATTGCTGCAGATGAGGGGGGTATCGAGGGCCAGCTCGTGGTGGAAGGGACGCGCCGTCATATAGTGGCGCCCCGTGACCAACAGCACCTTGATGCCGTGGGCGCGGGCCTGCGCCAGGGCTGCCCGGGTGGCCGACGAGATCTTGTGATCCCGGGTCAGCAGGGTGCCATCCATATCGAGCGCGATGGCCTTGTACTCACTCATAGCTCCTCCAGCATCGAACAAATCCGTAAAGAGCTTTACCGTCCCAAACCCGGTGCCCCGATGCAAGTCTTGTCCGCGGCCGAAGCACCGAACTGTGATCCCTTCGTGGCTCAGGTGCAGTTGGCCAGCTGTTGACGACGGTCGGCACGGCGACGCAGCAGATAGAAACCGGCGGCACTGGCAAGGGAGCAGAGGGTGGCGAGATAGAAGGGCCACTCGGTACCGGCCAGCAGCACCAGACTGCCGAGCAGCACCGCCAGGATCTCGCTGCCCACGGCGAGGGCGCGGTAGAGCCCCATCGCCTGCCCCTGCTGCTCCGGGTGACTGCGGTTGGAGATTGCCACCGAGGTGGCCAGCTCCCCCAGACTCATGCCGATGCCAGCGGGAACGAAGGTAAGCGCCAGTCCCCACCAGTGCACGGGCAGGATAAAGAGCAGCATGCCGCTCGCCATCACCAGATGGCCGACAATCCCGAGGGAGCTGCCGCGCCAGTGGCGGGCGATGCGAGAGCCGAGCCAGGAGCCCGCCATCATGGGCAGGCTCACCAGCACCGCCGCCTGCGCCAGCTGGGCCGGATCCCAGGACAGCCGCTCCACCAGCCAGATATTGAAGTAGGTGAAATAGAGCTGCACGGCGCCATAGCTGATCAGGGTGAGTGCGAAGTAGGGCAGCAGGGCCGGTTGCAGCAATAGCTGGCGGCTGGAGAGGGTCACAGCCTGACGGGTGGCCGCCACCGGCGGACGATAGGGGATCAGCCAGTAGACCAGCAGCAGGTTGAGCAGGGTCATTCCTACCGCCAGCCAGGCGGCCAGACTGTAATCCCCCGAGATCACCGCGGCGTAGCCCCCGATCATCGGCCCCACTACCCAGCCCAGATTCATGCCGATGTTGATCCAGGCGAAGCTGCGCGCCTTGTGCTCCTTGCCGGCGAGATCTGCCGCCATCGCCTGCACGATGGCGATGTTGCCGTTGCACAGCCCCTCCACAATCCGGCTGAGCAGCAAAAGGGGGAGGGAGCGCCAGGCGATACCGAGTGCCATCAGGGCATAGCCTGCCAGTACCCCCGCCAGCGAGAGCAACAGCAGTGGCTTGCGGCCATAGCGGTCGGAGAGGCGACCGAGCCAGGGGCTGCCCACCAGCTGGAACAGGGGATAGAGCCCCATGATGACCCCCAGCCACACCTTGCGGCTCCAGTCGGAGGCTTCCGGCGTCAGCATGCCGTGGGCCGGATCCAGCAGCAAAGGTGCCAACACCGGGGAGGGGAGACTGAAACCTGCAACTGCCAGCGTGACCGTCATGACCAGCACCCAGAGGGGATTTTTGTGCCCGTGTTTCTCCATGTCGCACCCATTAAGTAAAGTTATTGGTTTATTTATGCTGATTCATAGACGTGATTAAGTAAAGTGAATTGTTGATTTAATAAAGGGCGCTCCCCATAATGAGATCATGAACGCAAGCACCGACAAGATCCTGTTTCTGCTCAAGAGCCATGGCCCGCAGAGCGCCGCCGCGCTGGGGGAGCAGTTGCAGATGACCTCCATGGGCGCCCGCCAGCACCTGCTCACGCTCGAGCAGGAGGGGTGGGTCACATTCAGCGACGAGGCGCGCGGGCGCGGTCGTCCCGTGCGGCTGTGGCAGCTCACCGAGCAGGCCTGGCAGCGCTTCCCCGATAGCCATAGCGACCTGACCGTGCAACTGATCGACAACGTGCGCGAGCTGTTTGGCGAGGAGGGGATGGAGCGGCTGATCTTGCAGCGAGAGCAGCAGATGTTGACGCGCTATCAGGAGGCGCTGGGGACCCATGATCTCTCTGGACGGCTGGCGGCGCTCAAGGAGCTGCGCAGCCGCGAAGGCTATATGGCGGAAATCCGCCGTGAGGAGGATGGCAGCTGGCTGCTGTGGGAGAGCCACTGCCCCATCTGTGCGGCGGCGCGCACCTGCCGCGGTTTCTGTCGCAGCGAACTGGCGCTGTTTCGCCAGCTGCTGGCGCCAGCGACGGTGGAGCGGGAGCAATATCTGCTGGAGGGGGCGCATCGCTGCCTCTATCGCATCACGCCGCCCGCGCTCTGATTTCATCAAACGCCCAAAAACAACAAAGCAGGCGCCGGGATGCCTGCTTTGTTGCCTTCGGGGAGGGGGTTCTCTCGTTCCAGCCCGTCGTTTCCCGATAAGGTAAGACGGCTGATGGGGCTCTTGACCCGGTAAGGTCCTTCACCGCAGAGACCCGGTCAGGTATCTGCTTTGCCACCGGAAGATGTAACCATAGTATCCCTCCCATGCCGGTGAGTGGTTGCAAAGTAACCACTTATTTCGGTTGTTTTTGCAATAGTTCACCCTTAATCTAGGAAAAGTGGATTAGTCATTGCAACGAGGAAGGGTAAATGCTGAAACTTGATCGCATAGACAGACATATTCTCGAGCTGATGCAGGAGAATGGCCGCATCAGCAATCTGGAACTGGCCGAGCTGGTCGGGCTCTCGCCGTCCCCCTGCTCCCGCCGGGTCAAGGCGCTGGAGGATGCCGGTCTCATCGACACCCACGTTACCCTGCTCAATGCCCGCCAGCTGGGGCTGACTCTCACCGCCTACATTCACATCTCCATGGACAGGCACACCCCGGAGCGGTTCGAGAACTTTGACAACGCGGTCAAGGATCTGCCCGAGGTGCTGGAGTGCGATCTCATCACCGGCAACGACGCCGACTACCAGCTCAAGGTGGTGGTGCGGGACATGGAACACTACCAGCACTTCCTGCTGGACAAGCTGACCCACATCCCGGGGGTGACCGGGGTGCGCTCCAGCTTCGTGCTGCGCCGCATCAAGCACAAGACGGCGCTGCCGCTCAACCATCTGGGGTGAGCCCGCGCAAGCCGCTCATATAAACAGAAAGAGGAGGCCAGTGGCCTCCTCTTTTGCTATTCGCTCTTGGTTATTCGGTCGTGGTTATCGGTCTGGATTAGCTGTCGCGGTGACGGGGTGACTGCCGTGGTCAGACGCTGACCTGGCTGATGTCTTCCACCTGCAGCAGCCAGCCGCTCTGCTCCTGCTGCGGTTCGCCGCTGACCCGCAGCCGCTCGCCGGTCGGCACCCACTGCCCCTCGGGCAGGGAGACCAGCAGGCTCTCGCTGCCGTTGTCGAACAGCCAGCGATCTTCGCCAAGCGATTCAATCAGATAACCTTCCATCTCCACTCTAGACTCGGCTTGCCAGGATGGCGCAACGGAATCACGGCTCTCGATGAAATCCCCCTGAACACCAAAACTGGCTAGCCCCCACAGAATGGAGAGCCCGACGATGGATGTTTGCATCTTGTCTCTCCTCTTTTGGAACTGTAGGGCCAGTATGGGAACAGAAAACTGAGCGCACCATGAACAAGGTGGCAAAGTGCTGGCGAGATCGCGAAAAAATCCGGCCAATTGGCCGGCAGTGTCATTTTATGGTGCCTGGATCACACTATTTGGCGGCTTCTTCTGCCATCCGTTCAGCTCTTGGCTTATTCGTCCACATGGCTACCCCGCGATGATTCCCACAGATCCCCTCTGCCACCACGGCGCGAACCCGGGTGCCATCTTTGCAAATGGCCTGCCAGGCGTCGGCATCATCGATGGCGAGCGAGTTGGGGGGCGGCGTGGTTTGGCAAGCCGTGAGCAGCAGAGCGCACAGGGGGAGCAATTTTTTCATGGCGGACTCCTCGGGGTGATGGGGGACTGAGAGGATTGGGATGACCTCTCCACTCCCCAGCATCAGTGATAACCGGTTAAGGGGCAAGGGGAGGGACCACTGACGGCCGCAGGTGCCGTGCAGTTGGGGCTTGCCCTGTGCCCTCCTTGGGCCTAAGGTGGGGCCGTTTTACTGCCTTATTGAAGGAGCGTTTTCATGTCCACTCTCTATCCCCGCGTCGGGGTCGGCGTCATCCTGACCAACCCCCAAGGCCAGGTGCTGCTTGGCAAACGCAAAGGGAGCCATGCCCCCTACTGGTCGATCCCGGGTGGTCATCTGGAGTTGGGGGAGAGCTTCGAGTCGGCGGCGATCCGCGAGGTGGCCGAGGAGACGGGACTTGAGATCCACGGGCCCGAGGTGGTGGCGGTGACCAACAATCTGGAGACCTGGCGCGAGAGCGGGCTGCACTATATCTCGGTGACGCTGCACGCTAAGGCCGATGGTGAGCCGCAGCTGCTGGAGCCGGAGAAGTGCGAAGGCTGGGTCTGGTGCGATCCGCGCGAGTTGCCCGAGCCCCATTTCGACGCCAGCCGTCAGTCCATCGCCTGCTGGCTGGCGGGACGCTGCTATCTGCCGGGTGATATGCCCATGGTGTCGGCCGAATCAGCCTGATTGTCATAAAACGATCATCGCGCTGTCATAATATCCCCTCTCCATCGGGAGAAGAGGGATGAGGGAGAAGAGCGTGGGACAGGTATTTATTCAGTTTTTATGGCTGGGATGCATCAGTTTTGGCGGCCCGGCCGCTCATATCGGCTATTTCCAGCGTACCTTCGTCCAGCGGCTCGGCTGGCTGACACAGGCCGAGTTTGCCCGCTTGCTGGCGCTGTGCCAGCTGCTGCCGGGGCCCGCCTCCAGCCAGCTGGGTTTCGCCATCGGTCGTCATCGCGCCGGTCTGGGCGGGGCGCTCTCAGCTTTTCTTGGCTTCACGCTTCCCTCATTTCTTCTGCTACTGGCGGCTGCGATCGGTATCGGCCAGCTGGGCAGCAATCTGTGGCTTGATGCGGCGCTGCACGGCCTCAAGCTGCTGGCGCTCATCGTGGTGGCCGATGCGGTGCTCACCATGAGTCGTCAGTTCTGTGCCACGGGAATGACCCAAGGGATCATGGTGGTGACCGCTGCTGCACTCTGGTGGCAGCCCGGTCTGCTGACTCAACTGTTGATGCTGGCGGGAGCGGCGCTGATCTGCGCCCGCAGCCAGCGCGGGGCGGGTAGTGTGCCAGCCTCCGCCGAGCTGCCTTCTGCCGCCAGCAGTCAGCCTCATTGGCCGACCTTGCTGCTGTTTGGCATCCTTTTTATCGGTCTGCCGCTGCTCGCTAGCCCGATTGGCCAGCTGGCTGCCGACTTCTATCGCGCCGGTAGTCTGGTGTTTGGCGGTGGTCATGTGGTGTTGCCGCTACTGCAAGAGAGCGTGGGCCACACTCTCAACGAGCAGCAGTTTCTGACCGGTTACAGCCTGGCGCAGTTGGTGCCGGGCCCCATGTTTACCCTTGCCACCTATCTTGGCGCCCAGTTGTTGCCAGGGACGCCACTGCTCGGTGCAGTGTCGGCGACCCTGGCGCTCTTTGCACCCGGCTTTCTGCTGCTCTGGGCGGTGGGCCCCTGCTGGCAACAGTGGCTGGCCTGCCCCCGTCTGGCGGGGGCCGTCACCGGAATCAACGCCGCCGTGGTGGGCTTGTTGCTGGCGGCCCTCTATCAGCCGGTGTGGCAGAGCGCGGTGTTGGCGCCGACCGATCTGGCGCTGGCGGCCATCGGCTTTTATCTGCAGCGGGTGTTGAAGTTGCCGGTGCCGGCCATCGCGGCCCTGTTGGTGATGGCTGCTATCCTGCTGGCGTGAACGCGGTGAAATCCCGATAAAAAACGGCGCCTCCGTGATGGAGGCGCCGTTTTTTATTGCAATGGGTCAGCCGCTTAAGCGTCGGGATCGAAATCCAGACTCAGGCTGTTGACGCAGTAGCGCTGGCCTGTCTCGGTCGGTCCGTCGGGGAAGACGTGACCGAGGTGAGAGCCGCACTGGCGGCAGGTGATCTCCACTCGCTTCATGCCGTGGCTGTTGTCCTCGGTGTACTCCACCGTCCCCTCGATGGCCTTGTCGAACGAGGGCCAGCCGCAGCCGGAATCAAACTTGGCTCCTGAGTGAAACAGCACGCTCTTGCAGCAGACACAGAGGTAGTCGCCGCTCTTGCGATTGTGGAGCAGGGCGCCGCTGTAGGGGCGCTCGGTGCCCTTCTCCCAGCAGACGTGAAACTGCTCGGGGGTCAGTTTGCTGCGCCACTGTTCCGGATTGTTACTGCTCATACCGACTCCTTGCCATCCATACCGGAGCCCAGCATAACGGCTCCGTAAAGCTGACTCCAGCATGCCTCTTATGCTTTGCCTGTATCTGTGATCGAGGTGGCAACCATCTCCTCACCGGATGCAGGGAGAATTTCCTGCTGCGGTGGCTGGGCATCCTCCGAGGTGCTGGCCAGCGCCACCCGCTCCAGCAGTTTGAGGGAGTGGGCCCGGCCGACTGCCACCTGCCGTTTGATGTCATCCGGCAGGAAAGGCAGCCCATCGTTGGTGGCGGTGTCGATGGTCTGGATCCACTCCAGCCCTTCCCCCGGCGGTGGCAGGCGGAACTGGATATCATAGTCGCTGGCGTTGAACAGCACGTACCAGCGCTCGCCGACACAGTTGATCATGCCGATATCCATGGCGAACGCCTGCCCCATGGGGGCGTGCCAATCCTGATCGGTGAGCTGGTGGCCGTCCGGGTGATACCAGTTGACCTGATGGCAGCTGGACGGGGTGCCATTCCAACTGTCGTCGCTCAGTTGCAGGTTGGAAAAGACGCAGGACTCCGCCCGCAGCGCCATCATCTGCTGGGTGAAGGCTAACAGCCGCTCATCCTCCGGGCGCAACTGCCAGTTGACCCAGCTGATCTGGTTGTCCTGACAGTAGGCGTTGTTGTTGCCAAGCTGGCTGCGTCCCATCTCGTCGCCGGCGAGGAAGTGGGGAGTGCCTTGGGAGAGCAGCAGGGTGGCAATCAGATTGCGTTTCTGCTGCTGGCGCAGGCTGTTGACCCGCGGATCCAGAGTCGGCCCCTCCACCCCGTGGTTATAGGAGAGGTTGTTGCCGTGGCCATCCCGATTGTCCTCACCATTGGCCTGATTGTGGCGCTGGTTGTAGGAGACCAGATCCTCCAGAGTGAAACCGTCGTGATAGCAGAGGTAGTTGACGCTGGTGTGGGGGGAGCGCCAGTTCTTCGGGAAGATATCCCGCGACCCCACCAAGCGGGTGGCAAAGTCCCCCATCTTGCCCGCATCACCGCGCCAGAAGGCGCGCACCGTATCGCGGTAGCGGTCGTTGATCTCCTGCCACTGGCTCGGGAATTGACCCAGCCGGTAGCCGAAGGGACCGATATCCCAGGGTTCGGCGATGAGCTTGACCTGTGACAGCACTGGGTCGGCCATCACGGCTTTGAAGAAGGCGCCCATGGGCTCGAACTCCCCCGCTTCCCGCGCCAGCGTCACCGCCAGATCGAAACGGAAGCCATCCACCTGCATCTCGGTGACCCAGTAGCGCAAAGCATCGAGCACCAGTCGCAGGGTGTTGGGGTGATCCAGATTGACGCTGTTGCCACAACCGGTCACGTTGGCGTGACGGGTGTAGTCCGGGCCGTGGGGACCCGCTTCGAAGGCGTAGTAACCGGCGTTGTCAAAGCCCTTGAACGAGAGGGTAGGGCCGTCGAAGCCAGAGGCGGCAGTGTGGTTGTAGACCACATCCAGGATCACCTCGAGCCCGGCCCGGTGCAGCTCGCGCACCATGGTCTTGAACTCGGTCACCGCCTCGTCTGCCTTGGTGCTGTAACGCGGCTCCGGGGCGAAGAAGGCGATGGGGTTGTAGCCCCAGTAGTTGGTCAGTCCCAGCTGCTCCAGTCGCGGTTCCGACATGAAGGCGGCCACCGGCATCAGCTGCACCGAGGTGATACCGAGGCTCTTCATGTGCTCGATAACCAGCGGGTGACAGATGCCAAGGTAGGTGCCCTGCAGCGCTTTTGGGATCCCCGGGTGCTGCTTGGTAAAGCCTTTGACGTGGGTCTCGTAGATAATGGTGCGGGCTGGACTGATCCCGGGTTTGCCAACCCCTTGCCAGTCAAAACGGTCATCCACTACCACCGACTTGGCAATCATCCCGGCACTGTCCCCCTGATAGAGGGCTTCATCCCAATAGGTGGGACGGCTGAGCGCCCTGGCGTAGGGGTCAATCAGCAGTTTTTGCGGATCGAACAGCATCCCCTCCTGCGGGGTGCCATAGACCCGATAGCCGTAGCGCTGACCGGCCTTTACACCGCGCACGTAGCCAAAGCGATACTGGCCACGGCGGCCGGGCAACTCCAGCCGCATCAGCTCCTGCTCCTGCTCGTCGTACAGGCAGAGCTCCACCTTGTCCGACTGGGGGGCCCAGACGCAGAAGTGGCAACCGTTCTCGTCAAGGCGAGCCCCCAGCGGGTGGCCCACCCCTTTTTCCATTACAAGCATCAAGACTCCTGTTTGATAAACAAGGTCGCCAGCGGCGGCAGATCCAGCACTATGCTGTGTGCCATCCCCTGCCAGGGGGTCGGCTCGGCAGCGAACACCAGACCTACATCATAGTTACTGCCCCAGTAATACTCGCTGTCGGTGTTAAGCACCACCCGATAGTGGCCCGTCGCAGGGACGCCGATCCGATATTCGAGACGAGGCACCGGGGTGAAGTTGCAAGCCACCACAATAGCCTGCTTGCCCTCTTTATCCGCCCGCAGCCAGGCAAAGATGCTGTTGTCGGCATCGTTGTGATCCAGCCAGCGGAAGCCGGTCTGCTCATAATCGGCCTGATACAAGGCAGGCTCATGACGGTAGAGGTGGTTGAGATCGTGGATCAGCCGCTGCTGACCGGCATGCTTGGGATATTGCAGCAGATGCCATGGCAGCTGGGCATCGTGGTTCCACTCGTTGCTCTGAGCGATTTCGGTGCCCATGAAGTTGAGCTTCTTGCCCGGGTGGGCGTACATAAAGCCCATGTAGGCCCGCAGGTTGGCGGCTTGCTGCCACTCGTCGCCCGGCATCTTGTAGAGCATGGAGTGCTTGCCGTGTACCACCTCGTCGTGGGAGAGCGACAGGATGAAGTTCTCGTCATAGTGGTAAACCATGGAGAAGGTCATGTCGTTGTGGTGGTAGCGACGGTGGATCGGCTCTTTCTGCATATAGGTGAGGGTGTCGTGCATCCAGCCCATATTCCACTTGAAGCCAAAGCCGAGGCCGCCGAGGAAGGTGGGGCGGGAGACACCGGCAAAGGCGGTGGACTCTTCGGCTATGGTCATGGCGTGGGGATACTTGCCGTAGACCTCCTCGTTGGTCCACTTGAGCAGACTGATCGCCTCGTAGTTATGGTTGCCGCCATCGACGTTCGGTACCCACTCACCGGCGTTGCGGGAGTAGTCCAGATAGAGCATGGAGGCGACCGCATCCACCCGCAGGCCGTCGATGTGGAACTTGTCGAGCCAGAACAGGGCGCTCGCCACCAGGAACTGGCGCACTGTGTCGCGGCCAAAGTCGTAGATGTAGGAGTTCCAGTCCGGGTGCCAGCCACGGCGCGGATCTTCATATTCGTAGAGCGGGGTGCCATCGAAACGGGCCAGGCCGTGGGCATCGGACGGGAAGTGGGCGGGCACCCAGTCCAGAATGATGCCGATGCCGGCCTGGTGGCACTGGTCGACGAAGTATTTGAAATCATCAGCGGTGCCGTAGCGGCTGGTGGGGGAGAACATGCCCACCGGCTGGTAGCCCCAGGAGCCGCTGAAGGGGTGCTCGGAGACCGGCAGCAGCTCGATGTGGGTGTACTCCATCTCCTTGACGTAGGCGACCAGCTCCACTGCCAGCTCGCGCCAGCTCAGGCTGTCGCCGTTGGGGTGGCGTTTCCAGGAGCCGACGTGCAGCTCATAGATGGAGAGCGGCTGCTCGCGCTTATCGTTGTGCTGGCTGGCAATCCACTCGGCATCCTGCCACTGGTACTGGGCGTGGTCATAGACCACGGAGGCGAACGACGGATACTGCTCGCAGTAGAAACCGACAGGGTCGCTCTTGTGGGGCAGCCGGTTGCCCATGGGGTCCTTGAGCTCGAACTTGTAGCGATCCCCGGCCTTGAGGCCCGGCACAAACAGCACCCAGTGACCGCAGAGGCTGCGTTGCATCGGATGGCGGCGGCCATCCCAGAAGTTGAAATCGCCGATGAGGCTCACGGCGGTGGCGCTCGGTGCATAGACCGCAAAACGCACCCCTTCCACCTGCTGGCCAAGATGCTCCACGGTGCGTAACTGGGCGCCAAGGGTGTGGTAGAGGTTTTCCGGCTGGGCGGTCAGTTCGGCCAAGCCTGCCCAGGCGGCATCCTGAAACTGATAGGGGTCGATGACCTCGGTGGTGGCATCTTGGTAGCTGGCGATCAGCTGATAGGGGAAGGAGTTTTTGCGGCGGGTGAAAACAGTTTCAAAAAGACCCGATTCATCGGTGGGCGCCAGGGTGGCAACGACTTTGCCCGACTTGAGATCCTTGACGCGGACTTCGAGGGCATCAGGCAACCAGGCGGTCAGTTTGAGGCCGAGCCCATCCGGATTGGCCTGCAGGCCTAAATGAGAGAAGGGATCGGAACAGCGGGCAGCAACCAAACGTTCAACGAGCATCGAGATTTCCTTTCATGACAGAGCATCCACCCCGGCCGAAGCCGGAGTGGATTTAGGTGAGAGCGCTGTGAGAGACAGCGTCTCAACGACTGGCCTCATCACGGGCTTGGCTCATCTTGCCAGCCAGTGCCTTGAGTGCCTCATTGGCAAAAATATCTTCCAGATCAGCGGAGAGCTTGCGGCGCCAGTTGGGGTATTCGTAACTGGTGCCCGGTACGTTGACCGGCTTGTCCATCTCCAGCCAATCTTCCAGCTGGGTACTGAACAGGGCGCAGCTGCCGCGGGACATGTGGATCTGCAGACCGTGGTTGAGTTCGGTGTTCATGCCGACCCAGTTCACGTCATGACTGATGTTGTCAGAGATGACCTTGTGGGCATGCAGGCTGTCGAGGATCCGCTGTTTGGCCTGGTGACGATCAGCATACAGAGTCTTCAAAACATCTTCATCCGGATACAGACCCAGTTGACGGCCGAGCGCCAGATCGTCGCAGTGCCAGAAGCCCTTGAGGGTCGGCATGTCGTGGGTGGTCAGGGCCGACATCGCCTGCTCTGTGTAGTGCGCCGGGGAGATAAAGCCGCCATCTTCCTTGGAGCGCTCGAAGAAGAACACCTTGTAGGAGTGGACGCCGTTCTCTTTCAGGGTCACGTCGATCCCCTCCGGCACGGTACCCAGATCCTCGCCGATCAGCAGGCACTGATTGCGGTGGGATTCTAGGGCCAGAATGCCCAGCAGATCGTTGACCGGATAGTAGACGTAGGCGCCCTTGGCGGCGGACGCTCCTGGCGGTACCCACCACAGGCGCAGCAAGGCCATCACGTGGTCGATGCGCAGTGCGCCACAGGAGCGCATGTTGGCACGGAACAAGTCCACCATCGGCTGATAGGCCGCTTCGAACAGCTTGTTCGGGTTCATCGGGGGCAGGCCCCAGTTCTGACCGAGCGGGCCGAGAATATCGGGCGGCGCACCGACCGAGGCTTTCGGGCAGTAGAGATCCTGGTTGGCCCAGATCTCGGTGGAGCCTTCGGAGACGCCCACTGCCAGATCCCGGTAGATCCCCATCACCATGCCGGCAGCCTTGGCACGGGCATCGGCTTGCGCCAGCTGCTCGTCAGCCAGGAATTGCAGGTAGAGGTAGAAGTTGACATCTTGCGGGTGCTCGGCCATCCAGGCGGCAACGGCAGGATTGTGGTAATCGCGCAGCTCCTGCGGCCATACCGGCCAGCCCCAGGCATTTTCGCCTTTGGCATAGAAGTGGGCCTGCAGGGCATCAAATGCTGCCTGCTGTTGCAGGCTGTCGCCACCGGCGGCCACGAAGGCATCAAAGGCGGCCTGACGCTCGGCGCTCAGGGTGGCTTCATCGAACACCTGACGCAGCATGCCGAGTTTGGTCTGGATCACGCCGGTATAATCGACGTTCTCTTTGGCGCGCAGATCGGCCAGATGTTGCTGGAAGGCAGGGCTCGCCACTTCCGCCTTCAGGCGAGCGCTCTGCTGGAATTCGGGCACCGCTTCCACATTGATATAGGCCACGTTGAGCCAGCGACGGGAAGAGGGGCTGTAGGGACTGGCGCTCTCCGGATTGGCCGGATAGAGGGCGTGGATAGGGTTGAGACCGACGAAGTGGGCACCCCAGGCGGCCGCTTTCTCAACCAGCTGGCCCAGATCGCTGAAGTCACCGATACCCCAGTTATGGCGGCTGCGCAGGCAGTAGAGCTGCACGCTCGGACCCCATACCTTACGGCCATCGGCAATCGGCGCCTGTTGTAGCAGGCCTTGGGGGCAACGATGAGGCGCATGGTGGCCAGCGGCTCGTCATTGCCCTCTTCCAGCAGCACCAGCTGGTGATAACCCAGCTCCGGGGCCATATCCAGCGTGACGCGATAGGCCTGGCACTCCATCTCTTCAAATTCGGCCACGCCGACCAGCTCACCCTCGATGGGGGTGAATTGACCGGACAACACAGCACCCTGCTCCTGCTGGAGCTGCCAGGTGAGGGCGTCGTTGACGAATTCAATGGGGAGGCGAACCTCAAGGATAACGGCGTCGCCGGTGCGAACCACCATCACAGGATCCAGCGCCCGCAGCCAGTGCTGGCGATGCTCCTCTTCCAGCTGCTGCACCAGTGCGGCCTCGTCATCGACGCGGTAGCCCATGGCGCCCAGCATGGCGGCCTTGCTCTCTTCTGATACCTGGGCCGGGTGGCCCCAGGCATCGACATACTCGCTGGCGATACCTTTTGCGGCAGCCAGCTGTTCAATCAGGGTGGTCATAGTTTGAGAATTCCCGCTGTGGATTCTATCTATACTATTTTGTTTGTTTGATTTTTATGGGGTGGTACTTGAACAGTGGCTCTTTGGCCATGCTAAACCGCGCACATTTTTACATATCTCTGTGAATGGTTGTGTGACCGAGTAGGCACTATTGTGGATATCTGCGCGATGCCACGATCTGGCACTTTTTTCGTCAAAACGTGGTAATCAGTTACATAAACAGAAAATTAATTTCACAGTTTTTCATGATATAGCGCAATTTCAGACAGAATGTTGGTTGACTCACCGGAGAGTTCTAGTAAATTTACAAGCGGAATTTTCTTTGACTACTGAACAGTTAGGTAACTAAATATGACTATCAAAGTAGGTATTAACGGTTTTGGCCGTATCGGTCGTTTCGTATTCCGTCTGGCTTGCGAGCGTGCAGACATCGAAGTTGTTGGTATCAACGACCTGATCGATGTTGACTACATGGCTTACATGCTGAAGTACGATTCAACTCACGGTCGTTTCAACGGTACCGTTGAAGTTAAAGACGGCAACCTGGTTGTAAACGGCAAAACCGTACGTGTTACCGCTGAGCGTGACCCGGCCAACCTGAAGTGGGGCGAAATCGGTGTTGACGTTGTTGCTGAAGCTACCGGTCTGTTCCTGACCGACGAGACTGCTCGTAAGCACATCGCTGCTGGTGCCAAGAAAGTTGTTCTGACTGGCCCGTCCAAAGACGCTACCCCGATGTTCGTAATGGGTGTTAACGACTCTACCTACGCTGGCCAGGACATCGTTTCCAACGCTTCCTGCACCACCAACTGCCTGGCACCGATCGCCAAGGTTCTGAACGATACCTTCGGTATCGAGTCTGGCCTGATGACCACCGTTCACGCTACCACTGCTACCCAGAAGACCGTTGATGGTCCGTCTGCCAAAGACTGGCGCGGTGGCCGCGGTGCGGCTCAGAACATCATCCCGTCCTCTACCGGTGCTGCCAAAGCTGTTGGCGTAGTTATCCCGGAACTGAAAGGCCTGCTGACCGGTATGGCTTTCCGTGTTCCGACTCCGGACGTGTCTGTTGTTGACCTGACCGTTAACCTGAAGAAAGCTGCCACCTACGCAGAAATCTGCGAAGCGATGAAAGCTGCTTCCGAAGGCGCTATGAAAGGCGTTCTGGGCTACACCGAAGACGAAGTTGTATCTACCGACTTCCTGGGTGAGCGTCAGACCTCCGTATTCGACGCCAAGGCTGGTATCCAGCTGAACGACAAATTCGTTAAAGTTGTATCCTGGTACGACAACGAAATGGGCTACTCCAGCAAAGTTCTGGACCTGATCGCTCACATCTCCAAGTAATTTGGGATGCGCAATCGCGTAGCTTGAAAAAGGCGGCCATTGGCCGCCTTTTTGTTTTTCGGTTTCCCCTGATGACAGGAGTCCACATGCAATCCATTCGTCCCCTGACAGCCAATTGCAAGCTTGCCAACAATGCGGCCGGTCTGCCGGTTCTCACCATTAATAACGACTATGCCAAGGCCGAGATCAGCCTGTTTGGCGCTCATGTGCTGAGCTATCAGCGTCATGGCGAGCCGGCCTCCATCTGGCTGAGTGACAAAGCGGTGCTGGATGGCAGCAAGCCTGTTCGTGGTGGTATCCCGATCTGCTGGCCCTGGTTTGGCCCGGCGCCCGCCCGCGTCGGTAGCGGCAAGCCCTCCCACGGTTTTGCCCGTACCACCCTCTGGATGCTGGACGGAGTCTCCGATCACGCTGATGGCACGCTCGTTCATCTCTCCCTGCGCGACAGCGATGCGACCCGTGCCCTGTGGGATCACTCCTTCGAGCTGGAACTGGACGTGCTGGTGGGCAAAGAGCTTTCGCTGGTACTGACCACTCGCAACACAGGTGCTCAGCCGCTGACTTATAGCGGTGCGCTGCACACCTATTTGCAGATCAGTGCACCGGAGGCGGTGAGTGTCACCGGCCTGGGCGAGCCCTATGCCGACAAGCTGACCGGGCAGGATGCCAAGCAGCAGGGTGCATTGACCCTGAACGGGCCGCTGGATCGGGTCTACTGGCAGCCAGAGGCGATGGTGAGCGTGCAGGATGGTGAGCGCGAGACCCGGGTAGTGAGCGGCAACCACGACAGCGTGGTGGTCTGGACCCCCTGGCTGGAAGGGGCCACCGCCATGGCCGACATGAGCGACGATGGCTATCGCACCATGCTCTGCGTCGAAGCGGCCATCGCCGGTGAGGCGGGAGTGACCGTTGCGCCGGATGAAGAGCACAGTCTCTCCACCGTAATCATCTGAGCAGGATGAGGTTCAGATAAATAAAGAGGGCTCCCGCGGGAGCCCTCTTTGCATCTCGTGACGGCGGTAATCAGGCGTTGCCCTGAGTCTTGAGCTTGAGTTCGGCGGCGAAATTGAGCATGCGATCGAGGGGGATCAAGGCTTTGACCCGCAGATCTTCGTCGACATGGATCTCGTGGCGCTCGGCACCGTCGGTGAGGGCCTCCTTGATCGCCACCAGACCGTTCATCGCCATCCAGGGGCAGTGGGCGCAGCTGCGGCAGGTAGCGCCATCGCCACCGGTCGGTGCTTCCACCATCTCTTTCTCCGGACAGGCCTGCTGCATCTTGTAGAAGATGCCCCGATCGGTCGCCACGATCAGCTTCTGCTGGGGCAGCTCCTTGGCCGCCTTGATCAGCTGACTGGTGGAGCCCACCGCATCGGCCAGCTCAATCACCGAGGCGGGGGATTCCGGATGAACCAGCACGGCGGCATCCGGATTCTGCTCTTTCAGCTCGCGCAGGGCGCGGGCCTTGAATTCGTCGTGGACGATGCAGTGGCCCTGCCAGCGCAGCATCTGCGCCCCGGTTTTCTTCTCGATGTAGGCACCCAGATGGCGATCCGGGCCCCAGATGATCTTGTGACCCAGACTGTCGAGGTGCTCGACGATCTCCAGCGCAATGCTGGAGGTCACCACCCAGTCAGCCCGTGCTTTGACGGCGGCCGAGGTATTGGCATAGACCACCACGGTGTGGTCGGGATTGGCATCGCAGAAGGCGGAGAACTGCTCGATGGGACAGCCCAGATCGAGGGAGCATTCGGCCTCCAGCGTCGGCATCAGCACCCGTTTGTGGGGGCTCAGGATCTTGGAGGTTTCCCCCATGAAACGTACCCCGGCGACGATCAGGGTTTGTGCCTCATGATCGCGGCCAAAGCGGGCCATCTCCAGTGAGTCTCCGACGAAACCGCCGGTGGCTTCGGCCAGCGCCTGGATCTCGGGATCAGTGTAGTAGTGGGCAACCAGTACCGCCTTGCGCTCCTTGAGCAGCGCCTTGATTTCTGTGGTCAAGGTCGTTCTCTGCTCGGCACTCAGGGGAAGAGGTTTGGCCGGAAAGGGGTAGTCCATTGCGACTACCGGCGGGACACTGCTCAGTGCATTGCTCATTGCGACTGTTCCATCAACGCTCGGGAAGGCAAAAATTATAACCAGAAGCCTGCCACAAACCCATCAACAAATCGGGTGAAGCGCAAGTGGGCGAATATACTCAAGTAATTCGTTGTTATTCTGCCATAAGGAGTTGTCGCATGAAGCAACGTTCCCTCAAGTTCAAGCTGTTGTGCCTTACCATGGGGCTGTTTCTGCTGACCGGGCTGGCCATGACCCTGTTGCAATCGGCCTCTTTCAGCTCCCTTCGCAATATGGTGATGACCCAGACCAGCGATGCACTGGAAGAGGAGGTCTCCCACAGCCTGCAGTATCAGGCAGAGCGCTATGCCATCCAGATTGCCTCGCTGATGCAGAACTCCTATCAGATCCCCCTGACCGTGACCGCCCAGATTGAAGCCGGGATGGCCAAACCGGAACTGCGCTTGTCGCGACCCCAAGTGGAGTCTCTGCTCGGCAGCAGCCTGCAGCAGGCGAGCGGGATCAGCTCCATCTACGCCCAGTTTGAACCGGATGGCTATGATGGCGAGGATGGCAACTGGCTGGGCGGGGCCAGCCACTCGGTGGCAGGAAAGGGGAGTCTGGAGGTCTATTTCACCAAGGATCAGGGAGGGGCAGTCGCTCAGCAAGCGGTGGACGCCGCCGCCAGTGAGGCCAAGTTTGATACCTCCCTCAACGAGTTCGGTATTCGCAACAGCGAGTGGTATCTCTGTGGTCGCGATACTCGCCAGCCCTGCCTGATGGAGCCTTATCTCTACGAAATCAGCCCGGGCAACAAGATGCTGATGACCAGTCTGACTGTGCCCGTGCTGCGTGACGGCAAGTTTGTCGGGCTGGCCGGAGTGGATATGAACCTGCCCATCTTCCAGCAACTGGCTGAAAACCTTGGCAAGAGCCTCTATGACAACAAGGCGGATGTGACCCTGGTCAGCAAGATGGGGCTGATTGTGGGCAGCAACCGCTATGCCGACAAGCTGGGCCGTCCACTCAAGGAGGTAGGCCTGACCCTGCCTGACGGTCAGCCGGTCAGCAGCGACAGTGACTTCATTCTTCATCAGCCCATCCGGGTCGAGGCTGCCAATACCCAGTGGTGGTTGATGATCAAGGTGCCCAAGGCGCTGGCGCTCGGCAAGGCGCACGCCATCAGCAATGAACTGGGCGCCCTGCTGGTAGATGCCCAGCGGCAGCAGATCATCGCCATGGGCGGTATCACCCTGCTGGTGCTGGGGCTGCTGGTCTGGTTTATCCAGACCATCACAGCGCCACTTTCTCTTATCAGCCGTCATGTGGGCCATCTCTCCAGCAACGAGGGGGACCTGACCCAGCAGATGGAGATCGACACCCATCAGGAGCTTATCGATCTGGGGTCCCAGCTCAATGCCTTCCTCGGCAAGCTGCGGGGCATGGTGCAAATGAGCAAGGGGATTGGTCAGCAGGTCTACCAGCAGGCGCGGGAGATGAAACATTCCGCCGACACCATGCGCAGTAGTCTGGACGAGCAGAATCTGGAGCTGGAGAGCGTAGTGAGCGCTATGCACCAGATGAGCACCACGGCAGTCAGCGTGGCAGGTTATGCCGAGCAGGCGGCGCAGGAGTCGGAAGCGGCGACCCACCACATCAATACCGCCCAGCAGACCCTCAGCAATGCCCGCAACGAGATCCATACTCTGGTCGGCGATATGCATGAGGCGGATAAAGCGGTGGCGCTGGTGGCCCAGCGCAGCACCAATATCAGCCGGATCCTCGATGTGATCCGCGCCATTGCCGAGCAGACCAACCTGCTGGCCCTCAACGCCGCCATCGAAGCGGCGCGGGCAGGGGACATGGGCCGCGGCTTTGCGGTGGTGGCGGACGAGGTACGGGCGCTGGCGACCAAAACTCGTGAATCGACCGACGAGATTGGCCAGCTGATTGGCAGTTTGCAGACCGAGGTGAGCAGCAGCCAGCGTCTGATGAATACCGGCATTGAGCGCTCCACCACCACGGTGCAGGGTACCGAGCAGGCGTTTGAGGCGCTCAATCGGGTGGTGGCCCAGATCCAGCAGATCCACGACCACATCAGTCAGGTGGCCACCGCTGCCGAGCAGCAGAGTGCGGTGAGCGATACCATCAACCAGAACCTGATGCGGATCGGCGATACCGCCAACGTGATCGGGCAGGAGGCCACCTCCAGCCATCAACTGAGCGAGGCGCTGGAGCAAGCTGCCACGGCGCTGGCCAGTCAGCTCGATCGGCTGCGTACCTGAGTCGTTGCCAGAGAGACAAAAGCCCGCGAGCGATCGCGGGCTTTTTTATGACTCGATGGCAGAGTTGCGTCAGTTGCGGGGTTCAACCAGCAGGATGTGGGAGTCAGCCCCCACCACCCTGACCTTGCTGCCCGCAGGCAGCGACTCGTCGCAGCGCACCGTCCAGACCGTATCGTCCAGATGCACCCGACTGGTGCCCTGAGTCACATCATCCAGCAGGGTCAGCTCGCGGCCCATATAGCTCTGCATCCGCTCGTTGATGGTGCTGGCGGCATCCTGACCCGAGTTGTCGCGCTGGTGCTGCCAGCGCCACCAGGCCCAGGTAGTGAGCAGGGATTGCACCGCAAATAGCAGCAACTGCGCCTGCCAGCCAAAGGGCCAGATCAGCAGCAGCAGGCCCACTTCCAGCGCGGCGATGCCGGTCCAGAGCAAAAAGCCCACCGAGCCGAGCACCTCGATGGCCAGCAGAATGAAGCCGAGCCCCAACCAGTGCCAGTGGGTCAGCCCCTCTAACAGGGCTGTCATGACTTGCTGCCCTTGCCATCTTTGTTGAACAGCTCGGCCATGCCAGCCACAGAGCCAATCAGGCTGCCCGCTTCCAGCGGCATCATGATGATCTTGCTGTTGGGGCCTTCACCGATGCGGGCCAGTGCCTCGGTGTACTTCTGAGCTACGAAGTAGTTGATGGCCTGCAGGTCTCCTTCCGCAATTGCCTGGGAGACCATATGAGTCGCCTTGGCTTCTGCCTCGGCAGCCCGCTCCCGCGCTTCGGCGGCGAGGAAGGCGGCCTGACGCTCACCTTCGGCCTTGAGGATCTGGGACTGCTTTTCGCCTTCCGCTTTCAGGATTTTGGACTGGCGCACCCCTTCGGCTTCCAGTACCTCGGCCCGTTTCTGGCGCTCGGCCTTCATCTGGGCATTCATCGCCTCGACCAGTGCCAGCGGCGGGCGCACATCTTTAATCTCGATGCGGGTCACCTTGATGCCCCAGGGGGCGGTGGCGGCATCCATGGTGCGCAGCAGTTTCTCGTTGATGGTGTCGCGCTGGGAGAGCATCTCGTCCAGCTCCATGGCGCCGAGCACGGTCCGCATGTTGGTCATGGTGAGATTGCGGATAGCGCTGGTGAGATCGTTGACCTCATAACCCGCTTTGCGGGCATCCACCACCTGCACAAAGCTGATGGCGTCGATGGTGACGTTGGCGTTGTCGCGGGAGATCACCTCTTGTGCCGGGATGTCCAGCACCTGCTCCATCATGATGATCTTGTGGCCGACCCGATCCACGTAGGGGATCAGCAGGTTGAGACCCGGGGTCAGGGTGCGGGTGTAGCGGCCGAAGCGCTCCACCGTCCAGTTGTAGCCCTGGGGCACTATCTTGATGCCCGCGCTCAGGGTGGCGAGCACCAGGAACACGAAAATCCCTAGCACAATCAATGATTCATTCATCATTTAGCTCCTTATGAAACACAGTCCCTAGCCTATGGTCTGGCGTCAGGTACCACAAGTGACTTCGTACGCCTTTGTCATGAATTGGCTTTGCTAATTACCAAAACGCATTAAAAAGCATTTTTTATTATTTTGAGGGATAAGCTGCCCTGCCTATAGTCGCCCCATATTAGTCGTGTTCCGAGGGATGGGCCGAAATGGATTATTTACCTATGTTTGCCAAGTTGGAAGGCCGCCCGGTACTGCTGGTGGGTGGGGGCGAGGTTGCCCTGCGCAAGGCGCGCCTGCTGCTGGCGGCCGGTGCCCGGCTGACCCTGGTCTCCCCGGAGCTTGAAACGGAATTTGCGGAATTCACCGGTCGTTTCACCCATCTTGCGGAGCGTTTCACTCCGGCCCATCTGTCAGGCCAGATCCTGGTGGTGGCGGCGACCGACAACCTCGAAGTCAACGCACTGGTTTATCAAAGTGCCAATCAGCTGGGTCTGTTCGTCAATGTGGTGGATGACCCCAAGCGTTCCAGCTTTATCTTTCCCTCGATCATTGATCGCTCGCCGCTGATGGTGGCGGTCTCCAGCGGCGGCAAGGCGCCGGTGCTGGTGCGCCTGTTGCGCGAGCGGCTGGAGAGCCTGCTGCCGCGCCATCTTGGTGGGCTGACCGAGCTCTCCGGCCGGGTCCGTGACAAGGCCAAGCGGGTGCTCTCCTCGATTTCCGATCGCCGCCGCTTCTGGGAGCGCGCCTTTGCCTCCAACACTCTCGCCAGCCTGATTGAAAAAGAGGATTGGCCAGGTGCCGAGCAGTGGCTGAGTGATGGCCTCGACCAGGCGAAAAGCGAAGTAGGAGAAGTGGTGCTGGTCGGCGCGGGCCCCGGCGATCCGGGCCTCTTGACCCTCAAGGCGCTGCAACAGATTCAACAGGCTGAAGTGGTGCTCTACGACCAGCTGGTCTCCGCCGAGATCCTCGATCTGGTGCGCCGCGACGCCACTCTGGTGTCGGTCGGCAAGAAGGCGGGCGCCCACAGCGTGCCGCAGGAGGAGACCAATCGCCTGCTAGTGGAATACGCCAAGGCGGGCAACCGGGTGGTGCGGCTGAAAGGGGGCGATCCCTTTATGTTTGGCCGGGGCGGCGAGGAGCTGGAAGTGCTGGCCGACGAAGGTATCCCCTTCTCGGTGGTGCCCGGCATCACGGCCGCTGCCGGTGCCACCGCCTATGCCGGCATTCCGCTCACTCACCGTGATTACGCCCAGAGCGCTGTCTTTATCACTGGCCACTGTCAGAAAGAGGGCAAGGAGCCCGACTGGCAGCAGCTCGCCGCCACCAGTCAGACCCTGGTGATCTACATGGGGCTGATGCGCTCCGAGCATATCCAGCAGCAGCTGGTGGATCACGGCCGAAGCCAAGCCACCCCCATCGCCATCATTGAGCGCGGCACCACATCCCGTCAGCGGGTGCTGACCGGCACGCTGGCCGACTTGGCCGAGCTGGCCAAACAGGCGGTGAGCCCGTCGCTTATCGTCATCGGCGAAGTGGTCGCCCTGCGCGAGCGGCTGGCCTGGTTTGGAGAGCTGGGCGGCGAGCAGCTGCGCGCTAACCCGGATCTCGATGGCTGCGACCTCAAGCTGGTGCAGCTGGCCTGACCCGGAAAGAGATATTTGATGCGGCTGCCGGTGCGGCCGCGCACTGAACCACCCAGCGCCCCGAGCAGGCGCATAAGCAATGACCCGAGGACCAACATGGACCGTGAAAGATTGACGCACTTGCAGCAGCTGGAAGCCGAGAGCATCCATATCATCCGCGAGGTGGCTGCCGAATTTGAAAACCCGGTGATGATGTACTCCATCGGCAAGGACTCCTCCGTCATGCTGCACCTGGCCCGCAAGGCCTTCTATCCGGGCAAGATCCCGTTCCCCTTGCTCCACGTCGACACCGACTGGAAGTTCAAGGAGATGATCAAGTTCCGCGACGAGACCGCCAAAAAATACGGGCTGGATCTGATCGTCCACAAGAACCCGGACGGCCTCGCCATGGGTATCAACCCCTTCGTGCACGGCAGCGGCAAGCACACCGACATCATGAAGACCGAGGGGCTCAAGCAGGCGCTCAACAAATATGGCTTCGACGCAGCCTTCGGTGGCGCTCGCCGTGACGAGGAGAAGTCCCGCGCCAAGGAGCGGGTCTACTCCTTCCGTGACAAGTCTCACCGCTGGGATCCGAAGAACCAGCGTCCGGAGCTGTGGCGGGTCTACAACAGCCAGGTCAACAAGGGGGAGAGCATCCGGGTGTTCCCGCTCTCCAACTGGACCGAGCTGGATATCTGGCAATACATCTATCTGGAAAAGATCGACATAGTGCCGCTCTACTTCGCGGCCATGCGTCCGGTGGTGGAGCGTAACGGCATCAAGATCATGGTGGATGACGAGCGCATGCCGCTGACCGCCGAGGATGAGGTAAAGCAGGAGCTGGTGCGCTTCCGCACCCTCGGTTGCTATCCGCTGACCGGGGCCATCGAATCCGATGCCACCACCTTGCCGGAAATTATTGAAGAGATGCTGCTCACCACCTCGAGCGAGCGGCAAGGGCGGCTGATTGACCACGATCAGGCCGGCTCCATGGAGCAGAAGAAGCGTCAGGGATATTTCTAAGGAGTCGTCAGCATGAACAGCCATATTCAGACCGCCATCACCGAACAGGGCATCGAAGCCTATCTGCACGCCCAGCAGCACAAGAGTCTGCTGCGTTTTCTCACCTGCGGCAGCGTGGATGACGGCAAGAGCACCCTTATCGGTCGCCTGCTGCACGACTCCCAGCAGATTTATGAAGATCAGCTCAAAGCGCTGGAGTCCGACAGCCAGAAGCTCGGCACCACCGGCGAGAAGCTGGACCTGGCGCTGCTGGTCGACGGCCTGCAGGCGGAGCGCGAGCAGGGCATCACCATTGACGTGGCCTACCGCTATTTCTCCACCGCCAAGCGCAAATTTATCATCTCGGATACCCCGGGCCACGAGCAGTACACCCGCAACATGGCCACCGGCGCCTCCACCTGCGATCTGGCCATCATATTGATAGACGCCCGCAAAGGGGTGCTGGATCAGACCCGCCGCCACAGCTTTATTGCGAGCCTGCTCGGCATCAAGCAGTTCGTGGTGGCGGTCAACAAGATGGATCTGGTGGAGTTCAGTCAGGAGGTGTTCGAGCGTATCAGTGCCGATTACCGCGAGTTCGCCAAGAAGCTCAGCGTCGACACCATCCATATCGTGCCGGTCTCGGCGCTGGACGGCGACAACGTGGTCAACCCAAGCGACAAGCTGGCCTGGTACGAAGGCGAAACCCTGCTGGCTCTGCTGGAGTCTGCGGAAGTGGAGCGCGAGCTGGAGCGTCATCCGGTGCGCCTGCCGGTGCAGTATGTGAACCGCCCCAACCTCGATTTTCGCGGCTTCGCGGGGACGCTCGCCTCCGGCATCCTGCGGGTGGGCGACAAGCTGGCGGTGCTGCCGTCGGGCAAGGAGAGCACAGTGACCCGCATCGTCACCTTCGACGGGGATCTGGAGTACGCCCTGCCGGGTCAGGCCATCACGGTCACCTTTGCCGACGAGATCGACATCAGCCGCGGCGACCTGCTGGTGGATGCCGCCAAGCAGCCGCAAGTGACCCAGAATGTTCTGGCCCATATCGTCTGGATGGGGGAGGAGTCCCTGCAACCGGGCCGGGTTTACGACGTCAAACTGGCCACCAAGAAGAGTCGCGGTCAGGTGGAGGCCATCCGCCACCGCATCGAGATCAACAAGCTGGACGAGCTGCCTGCGAGCGAGCTCAAGCTCAACGAGATCGGCCTGTGCGAGCTGAGCCTCACCGACCCGGTGGCGTTCGACCCGTATCAGGAGATCCGTGATACCGGCAGCTTTATCCTGATCGACCGGCTGACCAACGTCACCGTCGGCGCCGGCATGATAGTGGAAGGCTTGGCCGCCAAAGCGGTAAAAGGGCACTACAGCGAGTTTGAGATCGAGCTCAACGCGCTGGTGCGCAAGCACTTCCCGCACTGGCAAGCCCTTGCCATCGGTAACGATACAAGCAAGGAGTAAGTCCATGACCTGGCAACAATTCCTGGTGCTGGGTCTGCTGGCTGCTCTCGTGGCCCTGCTGATCCAGGGCAAACTCCGCCCGGCGCTGCTCTTCTCGGGCGCCGTGCTCATCACCTACCTGAGCGGGCTGGCGGATATCAACGCCGTGGTGGCGGGTTACACCAACAGTGCCCTGTTGACGCTGGTGCTGTTACTGCTGGTGTCGCTGGCGGTGGAGAAGACTCGCATCATGAGCTGGTTCGCCAATCTGGTGGGCACGGGGTCATTCAACAAGGTGCTGGTGAAGGTGTGGTTCTCCACCGCTTTCCTGTCGGCTTTCGTCA
The DNA here is from genome assembly GCF_051919365.1 of Aeromonas sp. 82P. Taxonomy (NCBI): domain Bacteria; kingdom Pseudomonadati; phylum Pseudomonadota; class Gammaproteobacteria; order Aeromonadales; family Aeromonadaceae; genus Aeromonas; species Aeromonas sp. 82P. Next base: position 4,094,803 of record NZ_JBQBEV010000001.1, on the reverse strand, counting down.
ATAACACCGCCGTGGTGGCCTCCATGCTGGGAGCGGTCAAACGCAACCCCAACCATGCGCCGTCACGGCTGCTGCTGCCCATGTGCTTCGCGGCGACCTTTGGCGGGGTGCTGACCCTGATCGGCACCTCCACCAACCTGATCGTCAACAGCTTCCTCATCAAGATGGGGGCGCCGCCGCTCGGCATGTTCGACTTCTTTATGGTGGGGGCGGGCACCCTGCTGACCGGTCTGGTGGCCGTGCTGCTGTTTGCCCGTCACCTGCCGGTGCAGGATACCGAGATGAGCCGCGAATCCGGCTACTTTCTCGAAGCCAAGGTGGGCGCCGGTTCACCGCTGGCGGGGCGCAGCGTCAAGGAGAACGGCCTGCGCAGCCTGAAAAGCCTCTATCTGGCGGAAATCATTCGCGGCGATCAGGTGATCTGCCCGGTGCAGCCGGAACACGAGCTGCACGAAGGGGACGTGCTGCTGTTCTGCGGCGACGTGGAAAGCGTCGGCGTATTGCAGGAGATGAAGGGGCTGGATCTCTACGGCCAGCACCGCCTCAACGGCCAGCATCTGGTGGAGGTGATCGTCAGCCACAGCTCGCGTCTGGTGGGTCAGACCATCAAGGATGCCGAATTTCGCACCCACTTCGATGCGGTGGTGCTGGCGGTGCGCCGCGGTGAAACCCAGCTCACCGGCGGCCTCGGCCAGATTGAGCTGCACGCCGGTGATACCCTGCTGCTGGCCCCCGGCCCCCAGTTTGCCCGCAACAAGTCGCTGGGGCGGGAGTTTGTGGTGGTGAGCGGGCTGGAAGCCTCCACCCGCCTCGATGGCAAGCGCAGCGCCGCCGTGGTGCTGGGGTTTCTCGGGGTGCTGGCGCTCTCTGTGTTTGATCTGGTGCCGCTGTTCAAGGGCTTGCTGCTGATGCTGGTGGCGCTGCTGCTCACCCGTATTCTGACCCTGGACGAGATCCGCCGCCGCTTCCCGCTGGATATCTGGCTGGTGGTGGGCGGGGCGCTCGCCATCGCCGATCAGCTGGAAAAGAGCGGGCTGGCCAAGCTTATCGCCGACTGGCTGATGGGGGAGTTCAACGGCGCCAGCCCCATCATCGCCTTTATCGGTATCTATCTGTTTACGCTGGTGCTGACCGAGCTGATGAGCAATAACGCCGCCGCCGCGCTGGCCTTCCCCATGGGTTACCAGCTGGCGCTCAGCATGGATGTCTCGACCATGCCGTTTATTCTGGCGGTGCTGTTCGGGGCGAGCTCCAGCTTTATCCTGCCCTACGGCTACCAGACCAACCTGATGGTCTATGCCGCAGGCAACTACAAGATGCCGGACTACCTCAAGCTGGCCCTGCCGGTCTCGCTGGCCTATAGCCTCGGGGTGATTGTGATGGTGCCCCTGCTGTTTCCGTTTTAAGGCGTAAGTGCCAATCAGGGAGTGTTGGGTGAGCAATACCATGGCATCAGCACGTTGGCGGCTGATCGTCCTAGGCGGCTCCCCGTGGTGCCGGACCGTTTAAGTTTTGAGGCGTGAGCGCCAATCAAGGAGTGTTGGATGAGCAATGCCATGGCACCAGCACGTTGTCGGCGGATAGTCCGAGGCGGCTCCCCGTGGTGCCGGACAGTTTAAGTTTTGAGGCGCGAGCGCCAATCAAGGAGTGTGGGATGAGCAATATCGTGTGGCACAAGCATGCCGTCGACAAACAGAGCCGGGCCGAGCTTAAAGGGCAAAAACCGCTGGTGATCTGGTTTACCGGGCTGTCGGGGGCGGGCAAATCGACCCTGGCGGGGGCGCTGGAGCAGGCGCTGGCGGCACAAGGCAAGCACACCTATCTGCTGGATGGGGACAATGTGCGCCACGGCCTCTGCGGCGATCTCGGTTTCGATGATGCCGCGCGGCAGGAGAATATCCGCCGGGTCGGCGAAGTGGCGAAACTGATGGTGGATGCGGGCCTGATCGTGCTCACCGCCTTTATCTCGCCGTTTCGTGCCGAGCGGGCGCTGGTGCGCAGCCTCTTGGGTGAAGGGGAGTTTGTCGAAGTCTTTGTCGATGCGCCGCTCGCCGTCTGTGAAGAGCGCGACCCCAAGGGGCTCTATAAAAAAGCGCGGGCAGGGGAAATTCGCAACTTTACCGGTATCGACTCCGCCTACGAGGCACCGGAGCAGCCGGAAATCCATCTGCTCAACGCCGGCAAGCCGGTCGCTGCGCTGGTGGATGAGCTGCTGACAGCCCTGCGGCAGGGGAACTGCCTGTAGCTGGATCGGAAGAACCTATAACAAGCGCCCGGCGGCCGGTCAGTTGGCCACCACAGGCGCTGATGGGCTGGCAGCAGCCACTATAAGCAAAAGTTGGGTCATTATCGGAAAACCCATAAATCCAGCTTATAGTGGCACCGACGAGCCTTGAGCCACTCCAAGGCAGCCGATAGCAACCCCGCAAAAAGATCTTCCGATCCTTGCTTATATCGCGGCGGGGTTATTCGCGATTGTCAGAATATACTGCGCAACTTTAGCCAACGGGCTATTGAATAGTTGGTATTTTAATAACTTTAGTGGAAATTTCTGATTGAAGCATCTTTGGTGACTTACCACGTTGCTTAATTGATGTTTGTATCAACGTAACATTGTTTGTATCACTTAAGTTTTCAGAAAAGTTTAGAAAGGTCTCATTCATATTACAAGGACCCATTTCATATTCTATTCCGCAAGCACCGATATTGCTTTCGTCATCTACTTTATAATGCTCAATCACTTGAAAGTCTCTAATGGATATCACACTCTGGCTGGTTGAAAAATAACCCTGACCAGTACCAGCTGAGCCAATTATAATGATTGATGGTGTAGAGTCTCTCGGGTCTCCGAATACCGTTATATTATTGTATTGCCCACCATACCCATCTAGTTTTTGAGATATTTTTAAACTCGGCCTAGCCAAAATATACCCTCTCCAAAAGTTATTACCTTGTTTTGGATATTCAGCGGAAGCAAGAAATGCAAGCTCTCCATTTTCTAGTCTAATCGGTTCAGCATTAACTATGTTAGTTTCTGTAGACTTATCAGTTAACCATGTAAGTATATCTTTTTCTGCAATGTCCGCAGATAGACAAGATGCAGGTAATATAAATGATAATGTAATGGCTATGAGTTTGAACATGTTGATTCTCTATTTATAGTGGGCGTTCTACATTTCAGTGTTGTTTGGGTAGCGGCGTTAGCATGTGGTTGTATGCGTATAACGATTTTCTATTAGCTGAAATGGGTAACTTGCTTTGTTTATTCTGGGGTTCTAAATTCTATTTTAATTACATAAAATTTCTGATGTCTTGAATGAAAGCCAGATCTTCTTTCCCCCTCAAGTGCTGCGGATAAATCACTTTTAAGTGCCACAGCAAGTTCTGAGCCTGATATTAAAGATTTTTCTTCACGCATCTCTATTGTTGCTTCAATACATCCACCGAAAGTTCTTGTGTAAACTAGGGATTGCCATTGGGGTTCAAAGTCAAACCAGTTGAATGTACTTTTGTTGAACTCCCACCCTGACACCCATTTTTTCCCAAGCAGTTTAAAACTTTTTGTTACGTGAGTGCTGACATTGTAATTGCTATCATTTTTCTTGGACGCATCTAACTCCAAATGATGTACATTAGTGGAAACTGACGCATTTAAATTGACGTCGTTATCATTTTTGTAAGATTCCAATATCTCAATTTTTGTTGCTCCAAGTTCAGTCAATAACCTGATTAACTCAGATTGTCGCTCCTCAGTTAAAATTGATTCATATTGCTGTTCTGGTATGTAACATCGTTGCTTAGTAGACACGAAGTTAGCTAGTGGATGTCTTTGATAAAGGATGCCGGACTTAGGGTGCCCAGGAGGAAAGCTATAATTAAGCTCTCTAGCTTTGTTACTTGTTATTTTTAAATTGTTGATTTCTAATTCCAGCATCTTAGTTTCAGAAGGGGAAAGCTCCTTGCCTTTAGACTTATAAATAGTATATATCAACGGTCCCGATGTAACCGCTAATGCTAAAACTAATGAAATAGGATTTGCACCCAACGTTGCCAGCCCTATACTTCTTGCTGCCGTAGAAGTGGCTAATGGTGTTAGAAAACTAGATGCTGCACCAAATAAACCACTAACAATCGCCTTGTTAGAGCCAGACAACTGAATGTTTTGCTCTAATGTAGAATTATCCAGCTCTATTGGATCATCGTAGATAAAAATGAGTTCTTTCAATTAATATATCTCTTCTAGTGTGTAGATTGGGTCATCTCGTATGTTGGGTTAAAAATCGTAGGTTGGTGCTGAACGAAGTGAAGCCCAACGTTTACCGCGAAACGTATCAGCACATTTGTTATATCGATCCAACCCGTGTTTATTCCGCTCTGGTTGAGGTGAACATGCTCGCTTGTTGGGCTTCGCTACGCTCAGCGCCAACCTACAAAAACGAGGCTACCGAGTACAAATATCGGAACGCTCATTTATTTTACCTAGACGAACTAACCTGGAGGAAATGGAACCTTTTGTTCTTTTATGGATTCTTGATAATTCATCAACACCTAAGCCTGAATCAAAGCTATTTGCCAATAGCTCATCTTCGTCTGGCTTCCACGGCTTCCCAGCATTTTCTGGTAAATCAGATTTACGCTTTTCAGAAATGATTGATGCTTCGAGGCTCTGTTTTGCGATAAATAAAGCTCGAATGACTTTCGGCTGATTGAAGCAGCTTTCTTCAGATAACTCTTCACCGGTTTCAGGATTAACACCTTCTGACAATGCTGAGATGATTTCTAAAGCCTTAATGACATCCATATTTTTCCCTTTAACGCTGAAGAACTTGTCTGTTGGTCTTCGCTACGCGCTGTGCCAACTTACAAAAACCACGCTACCGCCCCTGAATTCCAGCCTCCAGTCTGCTGCTTGTTACCTGCGTTTTGGCAATGGCTTGGCTCATGGCTGACTCCTGCGAGAGGTTGCCAAGCGGCTATGTTACCGAATGGGGCTGCGGAAGAAAGTAGATGTGGAAAATTTCCTGAGCAAGATCAACAAACTACTCAGTTACGGGGGCGATATGAATTTTCAACAGATGCGTCCATCAGAGCTGGGGAAAATCGGACGGTGAAAGCGGGAGTATCGTCCTCTTGTTGGTGGACACTAAAAAACCCTATGGGCCCTTGGGCCCATAGGGTTTGTCTGAGGTGATGGTTTGGGTAGTTGTTATCTGGCTTGGCGAACCGGCACGGCGCGGGTGGCGGCCACTTCGTAGCGGCTTTGGGTTGCCGGAGCGCCCTTCTGGAACTGGCGTACCAGCCGGTCGAGATCGCTTAACTGGTTGACCAGCTGGGTGATGCCGTGCACGGCGTGCTGGCTGCCCACGCTGGAGTCATCGGCCAGGGTCTTGATGCTGAGCACGTTGCGGTTGATCTCGGCGGTAACGTGGGACTGCTCCTGCACCGCCTGGGCAATCTGGCTACTGCCGGAGGCGACCTGCTGCAACATGTTGTTGATCTGCTGGAGTATGGTGCCGGTCGCGGTGGCCTTCTGCTGGCAACTGTCGGCAAGTTGGCAGCCCTTCTCCATCGCCTGCTCTGCATCCCCGGCGCTGGTTTGCAGCTCGGTGATCATCTTCTGGATCTCGCTGGTCGAGGATTGGGTCTTGATGGCGAGGGTGCGGATCTCGTCGGCCACTACCGAGAAGCCGCGACCCGCTTCGCCAGCCCGGGCCGCTTCGATGGCGGCATTGAGGGCCAGCAGGTTGGTCTGGTTGGCGATGTTGTTGATCACATCGAGGATGCCGTCGATATCGCGGCAGTGGCCGACCAGCGCACTGATCACGCTCTTGGAGGTGATAAGTTCGCTGTTCATACCCGCCACGGCAGCCACGGTTTCGGCCACGCTACTGTTGCCGCTCTTGAACAGCACGGCTGTTTCATCCAGCAGGCTGGAGGAGTCAGTCGAGCTTTGTGACACCTCGCGAATGGATTCCGACATCTCGGTCACGGCGGTCGCTACCTGATTGGTTTCGGCCTGCTGCTGTTGCAGGTTGTCGGTGATGGACTCGGCGTTGCGCAGATCCCCCTCGGCGGCTTGCAGGATCTTGCTGCAGGTCTGTTGGGTGCGGGCCAGCACGGCGTTGAACTCTGCCTGATTCATAACCATCGAGAGTTCGATGGCGGCGATATTGTCCACCTTGTTGGTGTAGAGCAGCTGCATCAGCGGGTTGTCAAAGCGGCTGCGGGCCATCTTGTTGAGCTTGCCGAGGCGACGGGAGAGGGCATTCAGGGTGATGGCCGCTATCGCCAGCGGCAGGGCGGCCAGCGCCAGTTGCCAGTTCATATCGTGGCTGTAGCCCAGGGCAAACATGGCGAGCAGGCTCAGCAGCAGACAGAGGTTGATGGCCAGGGTATGGGAGAAGGTGGGCAACTTGAGCGCCAGCGGCAGCTTGTTGTTGCGAAGGTCGGCATAGACCTTCTCGGCCCGCTGTTTGATCTCCTCGCTCGGGGCGGTGCGCACCGACTGATACTCCACCACCCGGCCGCTGGCATCCTTGATGGGGGTGACAAAGGCGCTGACCCAGTAGTGATCGCCACTCTTGCAGCGATTTTTCACCGGCCCCATCCAGCTCTTGCCATCCCTGATGTGACCCCACAGGTCGGCAAAGGCCTGTTTCGGCATGTCAGGATGGCGCACCAGATTGTGGTGTTCCCCCTTCAGCTCGTCGAGCGAGAAGCCTGCAATATCGCAGAACTCATCGTTGGCGTAGGTGATGCGGCTCTCCAGATCCGTGGTGGAGATGAGGCTCTGGTGGTCTGGATAGAGACGTTCTCTTTGGGTAACCGGTTGATTGATTCTCATGGCCTTGCTCCCGAGCTGTGGTGGTTGAATTTTGATCTGCATCAAGACATGTGCAAGGGGCGGGCCAGCTGGCAAAAACTAATGATTGATGTGTTATTAGCGAGGTTTGGAGAGGAAAAACGCGTGGTTGTTTGCAATATGCAACGGAGCAGACGGGGTGTGCCTCTGCGGCATCTGCAATTTGCAACCTATTCTGGACAAGCCCATGAGCTTGGAGCCAGCAGCTTGATGCGAAGGATCCATGAATCGACGGGGCATCAGCTGCCCCGCCAGAGATCAGGGGAGAGGGTCGGGAGCGGGTGAGGAGGGGGCGCTGACGAGCTGCATCACTTCAATCTGGATACCCTGCACCAGCACGGTTTTCAGATCCTGCAGGTACTCCTCCAGCGGCGACTCTTGCAGCAGCTGGGCAAGCTCGTTGCCCACCGGGGTGAGGCGGTAGTAGAGCAGGGTGATGTTGTTCTGCTTGCATTGCAGCCGCCAGCGCTGGTTGCCGAACTCCAGCTCGACTCCATCGGCGGGCAGCGGGCCAGACTCCAGCTCCGCGCGATGCAGCAGCCCGAGCTCAAACAGTTGCAGCAGGGCGTTGTAGGGCAGTCGGTATTTGCCAAGGCCAAGGCGCGTTGCCTTGGCACGACTCAGCAGGGTTGCTCCCTTGTGCAGCCCCAGCAGCAGTCGCTGCTCGTCGCTGCCGGTGTAGTGGCAGGTCAGTGAACAGATGCGCTGGAACAGCTGGGCCTCGCGCTGGGTCATCTCTTTGAGGGTGGCGAGCGCCCGGATGGAGAAGCGGCCCGGCGTGGCGACTTCCAGCGCGAAGATCCGCCCCCATAGCTGCTGCATCGGCACCATGCTGATATCTTCCGCCAGTTGCAGGAAGCGGGTCAGCCAGTCGCTGTCCATCTCGCCGCCAGCCGCGGTCTCTTCGCAGTGGCGGGAGGCCATCACCATGATGGCTTCCAGATTGCGCTGGCGAGCGGCCTGATCCGCCAGATGGCGAAAGGTGGCGCGCTGTTCGAAGGTGCTGTCGGTGTTGCGGGTGAGCATGCCGTCGATGCCGCGACTGCGGGCCAGACGCAGGGTTTGCTCCTGGCTGCTCAGGATCGAACTCTCTTTTTTCGGGGGGGGGAGGTCTGCCATGCTGACTCCATTCGCACAGGTTCTGGAGCTGAATGTTACTCCAACCGGGATGCCAAGATAACAAAGCGGCCTCCGTGGAGGCCGCTTTTTTTGCAACGGGAGGATTACTCCTCGTAGACGCTCACCTCGACCGCTTCCATCGAATAGGAGGCGGTGGCCATCTCGTGACTGGAGCTGACCGTGCGCATCTTGCCCTTCACCCAGATGGCATCCCACAGGTCATCCACCGGTGCACCCTTGGGGTAGCTCACATAGATCACCTGATTGGTGGGGGGCGGCGGCACATGGATGCAGGCGCCGAAGTAGGGCACCAGCAGGAAGGCGGTGATCTTCTTGGCATCCCCTTCCAGCGGCACCACGAAGCCCGGAATGCGCACATCCTGGTTGTCCAGCTTCTTGTTTACCCCGCCCACCGGTTGCGGCACCGACATGGGATCTTCGTGATTGACCTGGGGCGGTGGCAGCAGTTTTTCCCCTTCCGGGATCAGTACATCCCAGTCGATGGTTTTGTAATCGGCGGCCAGGGCGGGCAGCACCAGCAGGCTGGCGAGCAGCGCCACAATTTTCCACTTCATCATCTGTCCTTCTGTTTCGATTTTTGGGCGTCTCGCTAGACGCGAATGCTCATACCATCGCTCAGGCTGTAGCGGTAAGCGCGGGCGGCAGGGAGCAGGCCGATCACCATGCCTGCCAGCCACACTACCCCCAGCAACTGCCACTCGTAGGTGCTCGGCAGCCCCAGACTCAGTTGCAGGCCATAGTGGCTGAGCAGCCAGGGCGAGGCAAGCCCCTGTCCCAGATAGAGCACGGCGACGCCGAGAGCGATGCCGACCGTGGTCAGCGCCATCGCCTCCAGCGCCAGCAGCAGGAACAGGTGGGCAGGGCCCGCGCCGAGGGATCGCAAGATGGCGAGCTCCCGGCGTCGTTCGTTAAGCCCTGCCAGCAGGGTAGTCAGCATGCCGATCAGGCCCGCCACCACCACGAAACCGGCGATGACCGAGAGGGCGGTTTCCGCCACGCTCATCAGGCTCCACAGCTCCTGCAGGGCGGCCCCCGGCAGGATCGCCATCAGCGGCTCTTTGGGATAGGTGTTGACGCTGCGCTGCAGCTGGAACGCCAGAATGCGGTTGCTCAGCCCCACCATAAAGGCGGTGATGGTTTTCGGGGTGAGATCCTGCGCCAGCGCCTGCTCCGGTGTCACGTTCTTGCTGTGGCGGCCGGTGTCCCAACCGAGATGGATCGCCTCGATCCCCGCCAGCGGCACATGGATGGTGCGATCTATGGGCGTACCGGTCGGCGCCAGAATACCCACCACCTTGAACGGCAGATTGTCGTGCTGGCTGAAGGAGGTGTTGCCAGCGCCGTGGGCGATGACGATGGATTGGTCGAGGTGATAGCCGAGCTTCTCGGCCACCTGAGCGCCCAGCACAGCTTCAAACGGCGTCTCGAAAGGCCGCCCTTCCCGCAGTTGCAGCGACTGCTGCTGACCGTACTTCAGGTGGGTGAAGTAGTCGCCATTGGTGCCGAGCACCCGAAATCCCTTGTGGGAGTCGCCAAGGGAGAGCGGGATGGTCCAGGCTACGCCCGGTTTCTGCTTGATGGCCTGATAGGAGTCCCACCCCACGTTGTTGGTGGGGTTGCCGATGCGAAACACCGAGTAGAGCAGAAGGTTCACCTGACCGGAGCGGGCGCCGACGATGAGATCGGTTCCCGAGACGGTGTTGGAGAAGCTTTCGCGGGCCTGGGTGCGCACCCGCTCCACCCCAAGCAGCAGGGTGACGCTGATGGCGACGGCCAGCAGGGTGAGCCCGGCGGTAAGGCGGCGGGCCCAGAGACTTTGCAGGGCGAGCTTTAGCATGATGCCCTCCGGTTGAGCTGTTGCAGGTTTTCGACCCGCGGGAACAGGGGTTCGAGATAAGGGTCGTGGCTGACGAAGATCAGGGTCGAGCCCTGCTTGTCGCACTCCTCGAACAACAGCTTGATAAAGGCCGCCCGGTTGTCGGTGTCGAGTGCCGAGGTGGGCTCGTCGGCGATCACCAGTGGCGGCGAGCCGATCAGCGCCCGTGCGGCAGCAACCCGCTGCTGCTGGCCAATGCTGAGGGCATGGACGGGTCTGTGCAGCGCGTCGTCCGGCAGTTGCAGCTCCGCCAGCAGACGGCGCGCCTCCTGCTCCGGACTCCCTTGCAGACGGGCCCGTTTGGCGGGCGAGAAGGTGAGGGCCGCGGTCACGTTGTCCTGCACCGAGAGAAAGGGCAGCAGATTGAACTGCTGGAAGATATAACCCAGATTGGCCGCCCGGAAGTGGTCACGGGCACGGCCAGAGAGCCGGGCCAATGGTTGGCCCAGCACCTCCAGGGTGCCGTGGTTGGCGGTCTGGATCCCGGCCAGCAACCCGAGCAGGGTCGACTTGCCAGAGCCCGACGGGCCCTTGATAAAGACCCGCTCACCCTCGCGGATGGTGAGGGCGGGCAGATCGAGTACAGCGTCGCCACCTGGCCAAGCAAAGGCCAGATCGCGGATCTCAACCACGGCTTTTTTCATGGCGTTACCAGCTCAGCTTGTTGGCGGACGGGGTCAGCTCGCCAGCGGTCTGGCCGGTGGGCAAGATCCCCTGCACGCTCAGCTTCTCAAGGCTCGGATAGACGCTGAACAGGGTTGCCTCGAGGCCGGTCAGTTTGGCTGGTGTAGCGCAGGTGTAGGTGTACATGGCGCCCATATCGGCGTGGCCCGCTTCGTCATGATCATGGTGGTCTTCATGTTTGTCGCTGGCAGCCTTGTCATGGTCATGGTCATGGTCATGGTCATGGTCATGGTCATGATCATGATCTTCTTTGGCGGCTTGCAGCTCCTGCTGGGTCAGTTTGCAGCCCGCCGCCGGGTCGAAGCGGAACAGGGCGTCAGGCTGCTGGAGGCGGGCGACCGCCTTGGCATACTGCGCCTTCTCTTCATCGCTCTTGGCGGCGTGCTCGAAGCCCACCAGATCGGCTGCGGGTGCCTGCAGCTCGATCATCAATTGGTCGCCATCGACCACCAGATTGAGGTGGCCGTGGCCATGCTCGTGGGCGCCGTGGCTGTGGCTCTCGTGTTCGTCGTGATTTGCGTGTGCGCCAAAGGCCGCTGCGGCCAGCAACAGAGTAACTGCTTTCATCTTTAATCCTTTTTCAAAACAAATAGCGAAATTAAACAAAGGGATAGAGAAAAGTAGAGGCGGGCGGCGCACGGATGGCATAGCTGTGAAACGTGGCGGTATCCGCCGAGCGTTGCATGGTTGCAACGACGGGCAGAACAGAGCTTGAACCGGGGAAACAATAGGGGGTAGCCGTGATGACCTGCTTGCCATCCAGATGGAGGGCGCAAACCAGACAGTGATGGTCGTCGTGGCCGGGCAGGGCGGATTCAAACTGGTGCCGGGCAAGGGCAGGCTGCAGCCATAACCAGCCCAGCAGCAAGATCCAGATTTTCAGCTTGATACGACCCATAGACCCTTATGGAAAGGGCGCCATCAGCGCCCTTTCTCTCTGACTTAGAGATGGGACTTGATGAGCCCCATCACGGTAGCAATGTTGTTGGCATCGAGCTGGCCATCTTTGGCAAACAGCACCTTGCCCTCTTTATCCAGCAGGATGATCGCCGAGCTTTCCGGCGTCAGATCCCAGGCGTTGCGCGCCATGCCCTTGGCATCCAGCACCATGGCGGACCATGGGAACTCTTTCTTGCTGTCCTCGGCACTGCTCTTCACGAAGCCGGAGGTGCCCCAGATGGCGTCATTGCTGTTGATGACGGTAACGGTCTGGTACTTGTCTTGCGGCAACTTGGCGGCCTTGATCGCCTCGATCATCGGGGCGTTCAGCTCCTTGGCACTGGAGCGACCGGCAATATGCTGGATCAGGAATACCTTGCCGGTGAGCGAGGTGCTCTGCCACGGCTGGTAACCGATATCCTTGCCGTTCAGTACCAGCTCACCCTTGTCGCTGACATTGACCAGCGGCACCGGGTTGCCATCCTTGAAGTTGTGAGCAAAGACCAGAGATGGCAGCAGCGCCAAAGTAAGTACGAGATGTTTCATCCTGATGACACTCCATTTGTTATGTTATAACGAGTTTCGGATTGAGGGAATGGGCGAGCTTCATCCTAAACCGATCGGATCTGTTTAAAAAGTGTTAAATAAGATCGCAATTCAGAAGCGTCGGCGCCCCGCCAGTCAGGTGGTTGGCTGGCAAGGGCGGCTAGGATGGCATGACATCGATAAAAATCAATGAATTGGCTGCTGGTCTGAGCTGTCTGCGTCAGTAGAGCGACTCGCTGATGAGGGGGATCTTGGCCATAGTCATCTGCTGGGCCAGCAGGGACGAGCCGGTCAGCAGCACATGACGCTGATTGTTGATCACCACCACATCACCGGGTACGCCACTGTCTGCCGTAATGGCCAGCCAGGCAGGGGAGACGCTGCCGATGCTAATATCCGGATAGATGATGCTGAGCACATATTGCGGCGCCAGCTCCGCAAGCAGACTGGCCATCAGCAGCGCCTTCTCGTCGCTGTCGGCCTTGTTATCCTGCAACGCCTGCAGCGGCGGCGCGAAGTGATCCAGCTGCTCCGGCTGGGTGGGGATGGCGTTCAGCCACTCCTGCAGCAGGCTGACGCTGGTGGCGAGATCCTTGGCCGCAAATTGCTGCGCCAGTGGCTTGAGGTGCCCTTTGAAGTGGTAGAAGAGCTGGGAGTAATCGGGTCGCACGCAAGGCAGTTTGCGATTGGCAGGATGGACGCAGGGGATCACCCTCATCTGGTAGAAGGCATCCTCCTGATACTGCTGGTAGGCTTGCCAAAACAGCATCGACTCCATGCTGTCGTCCCGTAGGGTGAAGGCCTGCTCCAGATTGCGAAATTTGGTCGCGGTCTCGGGGCTGCTCTGGTTGATCAGGTTGATGCTGTTGTAGAGCCGCGGGCTGATGTAGGCGTAAAGGGTCTCCAGCGGATTGGTGAGGGAAGCCTTCAGCAGGCTCATCTCGTGGCGACTGGCGGCCATCACCTGATCGTCGGTGGTCAGCTGGAAGTGCTTTCGCTGGCCATCGGTGGATTGCCACTGCCAGCTCATGTTGATCTCGCTGGCGTTGCTTGTAGCACCAAGAGTGGTGCAGAGAGTGAGGCTGAGCAACAGCGCGGGGGTCAGCTTCATGGTGGTGCTTCCTGCCGTGGACGATAATTAACAACTAGGTGAGCCGGCACCACTTTGGTGATGTTTCGTTTTGTGATCTGGATAACAGATTGATGTGACTTTTAATTTAATTGTGAAATTAAGTCACTCTGGAGGGGTTATGAAGCCTTGGATCATAGTGCTGTTTGGGCTGCTCAGCCTGCCAGCCATGGCGGGTCAAGTGATCGTCAACAAGGGGATGTCCATTGCGGATACCTTTGCCCTGCGTGATCAGCTGGCACGCGAGCACGAATGGCAGGAGTGGTTGCGCTATCAGCAGGCCATCAAGTGGCTGGAGGTGTTGCCAGTCAACTGCGAGCTGATGAGCCAGCCTGGCGGCGGCTATCGCTGTGGCGGTGATTACTATCGTCCCTACCAGAAAGATGGCCGTGAAATATACATTCAGGGCAATCCTGCCGGAGATGCAGCCGGTCAGCTGCCGCAAACACCGACAAAAAAGGCGCCATAAGGCGCCTTTTTTACAAGCCGAGTGATGCTTACTTGGCAGCGTAACGCTCGGCAGAGGTTTTGATCTCGGCTTCGGCAGCGGCCTTGTCGCCCCAACCTTCCACCTTGACCCATTTGCCCGCTTCCAGCTCTTTGTAGCGCTCGAAGAAGTGCTGGATCTGGGCTTTCAGCAGTTCCGGCAGATCGTTCACATCCTGGATGTGGTCGTACTGCTTGGTCAGCTTGGAGTGTGGTACTGCAACGATCTTGGCATCTTCGCCAGATTCGTCGGTCATCTTCAGCACGCCAACCGGGCGGCAGCGAATGACGGAACCGGCCAGCAGCGGGTAGGGGGTCGGAACCAGTACGTCGACGGGGTCACCATCCAGAGAGAGAGTCGCGTTCACGTAGCCGTAGTTGCACGGATAGAACATCGGGGTAGACATGAAGCGATCGACGAAAATAGCACCGCTGTCCTTGTCGACTTCGTATTTGATCGGGTCGGCATTCTGCGGGATTTCGATGATGACATAGATATCGTCGGGCAGGCTCTTGCCAGCCGGTACCAGGTTCAGGCTCATGATAATTCCTTCGTTGTTAGTATCAGGTTTGCAGGCCGATATTATAGCGATGTGATGTTAAATGACCATATTTCAGCGGATATCGCTAACAAAGAAGGGGGATGTTTCCGCTTTGCGGCACTTTGATGTGTGCGGGATGCAACAAAACGGCTGTTTTGATGCCCTGCCGCTGACCTTGGTCACCGGCAGGGCATGTGGAGTTGCGAGTAAAGGGGGTCAGAGCGAGTAGGGGAGTCTCGATTCGTTGACCAGTCGCGACAGGGCTGTCACTACATGAGGGTCAAACTGGGTGCCGGAGCGGGACTGGATATACTCCATGGTCTGCGCCAGCGTCCAGGGCTCCTTGTAGGGGCGCTTGCTGAGTAGGGCATCGAATACATCGACTACCGCCACAATCCGCGCCGACAGCGGGATCTGCTGACCAGCCAGCTGCTGCGGGTAGCCCTTGCCATCGAAGTGTTCATGGTGGCCCCGAGCGATTTCGGCGCCGAGAGAGAGGTAGCTGGTTCCCTCCACCATTTCACCCGCCTTGTGCAGGATATTGGCGCCGATACCGGCGTGCTGCTCCATGATGGCCCGCTCTTCCGGGTCGAAACGCCCCGGCTTGTGCAGGATATGGTCCGGGGTGCCCACCTTGCCCACATCGTGCAGGATGGAGGCCATGCCGATCATCTCGACAAACTCCGGGGTCAGCTGCTCAGGATAGGCCGCCATCTTCTTCAATTCGGCCACGATGGCATCCGAGAGCTTCTGTACCCGCAAGACATGCTCGCCGGTATCGGAGTCGCGGAACTCCGCCAGCGCCGCCAGCGCCACCACGGTGGCCTCCTGGGCGCGCAGCAATTGGTTGTAGAGATAGAGGTTGTCGTAGGCCGCCGAGATGCGCTGGCAGAAGACATCCAGCAGATCGCACTCGAGGGGATCGAGAGGCTGGGTCGGGGTAAAACTCAGCACGAACTCGCGACCATTCTGGGCGGCGATATAGAGGGAGTCCTGCGGGTGTTCAAAGCGGTTGCAGCGCGCCGCCAGTGCCTTCATGACCGAGTCATTGAGGGTGGGGAAGTCGGTGATCTTGCCATCATCCAGCAGAGTCTCGTAGTCGCCGGTGGCGGCGAGGATCTCCAGCCCCTGTTCGCCGGGACGGCGCTCGGCGCAGATAGCCCCTTCGGTGCCCACATCGAGAATGGCGCTGATCTGTTTCAGCACGCCGGAGGCAAACTCCTTGAGTGAATGAAGATGGTAGAGATCGCCCGCTCCTTCCAGAATTTTGCCGAGCCCCTGACGGCTCTTGTCGATGGCACTGAGGGTTTCGTATGAACGCAGGGATGCGATGACGGTGGTGTACAGCTTTTGTACCGTCAGCTCGGTCTTGGTCTTGTAGTCATTGATGTCGTAATCGAGGATCACCCGCTGCTCGGGGGCTTGGCCGGGTTGGCCGGTACGCAGCACGATCCGCACCAGCGAGTTGTGCATTTCGTTGCGGATCCGGTGCACCAGCCGCAGACCTGCGTCTTCGGTCTCCATCACCACATCGAGCAGGATCAGCGCAATCCTGGGATTGGCCTCCAGCATGCGGCCAGCTTCGGCGCCGCTGTAGGCATTGAGCAGCTCCAGCGGACGGGATTTGTAATGAATGTTGGAGAGGGCCAGGCGGGTGGCATGATGGATATCCGGCTCATCATCCACGATCAGCACTTGCCATGGGTTGAGTGCCTTGGGGACCACGACCTCCTCATCATCGAGTTCGATGATGTCGTCGTCCAGCAAGATATCGTCCTTGTCTTGGGCACTGCTCATATCGGTTACGCCTCCGGCGCTCAATGAGTATGTGAACAGTATGCACGATCACATCCTCTCGGATCATCAGGATAAGTAGATATCGTGAGCTGGCTCCGCCTCTTTATCGCTACTCGAAAGGCTCCAGATACCCCTGGATCGACTTCTTCAACCAGGCCAACACCTTGCCGTGATAGGCGTTTTCCGCCAGATAGACCCCGTAATCCCGCCACTGCAGGCTGAACTTGTGTTTCAGAGTCAGCAGGGAGCCTTGTCGCAGCTGACTCTGGATCAGCGGCGAGGGGAGCACTGCCCAGCCCAGCCCGTCCAGTACCGCATTGCGCATCAACTCGAAGCTGGAGAGACCGATATGCTGGCCTCCCACAGGTAGCAGGCTTTTTACAGAAAATTCATCTACATACGAGAGGGTGACCTGGGTGTGATCGGTCAGGTCCTGCTGTTTGACCCGCTTCAGTCCGGCCAGCGGATGGCTGGGGGCCACCACCATCAGGGTGCGGATCGGGTTGAGCACGTCGATATTGAGGCCGCTGCGCTCCTGATCCTCGGTGATAAGGCCAAAGGCGGCATCGACGAACCCCTCTTCCACCAGCGCCGGTAGTTCGGGTGGGGAGGCGAGCACCAGCGAGATACTGGTGCCGGGAAACTGATTGTGCAGGCTGGCCAGCATCTCGCGCCATACCGGCTCGGGAATCGCGTCATCGCGGGCGACCCGCAGCGCCACTTCGGCCCCCGAGGCGTAATGTTTGCACTTCTGCTGCAGGCTGTTGGCTGCCTGCAGCAGGCGGGTGCAATCATCCAGCACCAGCTCGCCGATCTCGGTCAGGCGACTCTGATTGGCACCTCGTTCAAAAAGTTCGACGCCAAGCTCAACTTCCAGCGCCGCGATGGAGGTGCTGACGGCGCTGCGGCTTTTGCCGAGGCGACGGGCGGTGTTGGCAATAGAGCCGCTATTGGCGGACTCTACAAAGAGTTCTATTTGATATAGCTTCATCTTTTACAGGCTGTGGCGGAGTTTTTCACCATCACCTTAGCGTGCCGAACCAAGGCAAGGCAAACCTGTGGCGTCGGAATAATCGACGCTGAGCGATTGTCGCGAGTTGCTTCTCCCCGTTTACCATCTCTCCCGTCGAAGCAACAAAGGCATCTTATATGTTATTAAGTCGTATGTTTCTGGCCCGGCTGTTTTTGACCGGCGCCATCGTGACCGAGGTCGCCGGTACCTCCAGCATGGCCATGATCCCCGAGCAGGGAGCTGGCTGGATGAATTACATCCCGATGTGGCTGTTGATCGGCTTCTCGTACTGGTTGCTGGCGAAAGCCGCCAAAACAATCTCCATTGGTATTGCGTTTGCGCTTTGGGAGGGGCTCGGGATCTCCTTGATCACCATAGTGTCGGTCATGTTCCTTGGTTACGATGTGACCGTTCAGGAGCTGATTGGCCTGGCTCTCGCGATAGTGGGGATTGTTATGGTGACCATGGGGGAGACCCATGATGAGCCCGCAGACAAGTCAGTAGAAGCGGAGGCCACAGCATGAGTCCGTTTGTGATTGTACTGGGTGCCGCACTGATCGATATTGGCGCCAACATGGCTATCAACCGCTCCAAAGGCTTTCGTTACAAGGGGTGGGGCTTCCTGGGGATCATGCTGGTACTCGGCGCCTTTACCCTGCTCTCGGAAGCGGTAAGTGGCGGCCAGATTGACCTGGCTGTTGCCTACGCCACCTGGGGGGCTATCGGCATCGTCGGTACGGCGCTGGGCGGTTTGCTCTTCTTCGGTGAGCGGCTCAAGCCCATCGGTTGGGCTGGCATGATGGTGATGGCGCTGGCTGTCGTTATGCTGACTACCGCTTGATGACCTGAAGCAATAAGAAAAGCCGCCCGGTAGCAACCGGGCGGCTGTTGTTTGGCTGATTGCTTGGTCGATGCAGGCTCAGCGCGGCGCTTCGTAGAGCTCCAGCGGCAGGCCGTCTGGGTCGGCGAAGAAGGTAAAGCGCTTGCCGGTCAGCTCGTCCACCCGTACCGGCTCTACCTCGACCCGATGGGCTCGCAGGTGGGCGATGACCCGGTCAAGGTCGCTGACCCGAAAGGCGAGATGGCGCAGGCCGCACGCCTCGGGGCGGGAGGGGCGCTCGGGAGGCGAGGGGAAGCTGAACAGCTCCAGCTGGCTGCCGTCCGGCAGGGCCAGATCCAGTTTCCACGACTGGCGTGCTTCGCGCAGGGTCTCGGCGATGATGGGCAGCCCCAGCACCTCGTGGTAGAAGTGGCGCGAGCGTGGGTAATCGCTAGCGATGATGGCCACATGGTGGATGGCGTCAAACAGCGGAAAGGTCATGGTGTTTCCTTGTCAGCAGCATAGTGAACGGGCAGCCTGCGCTGCCCGTGTCGTTGATCTAGTTGAAGAAACCGCCGAACCAGTCATCCAGCGCGCTGCGCGGCGTCGCGCTGCTGGCGCAGCCGGCCGGGGAGCCCATGGTGGATGCCTTGGCCGGCACCTGCAGGCTGCCCGGGCAGTCGCTGGTGACGCGGGTGCCGCTGGCGCGGGAGAAGTTGGCCCAGGTGACCCCTTCCGGCATCTTCAATCCCAGACTGTTGACGCCGCGCTGGCTCATGTAGCCGCTAAAGAGCTGCAGGGCACCGCTGGCACCGGTCAAGCCCGCCGGGGTGTTGTCGTCGCGACCGACCCAGATACTGACCAGCTCGTTGTTGTCCATCCCGGCAAACCAGGAGTCGCGCAGCTCGTTGGTGGTACCTGTCTTGGCCGCCATGGTGGCGCCGGGGAACTTGGCACTGAGCGCGCGGGCCGTGCCCTGACTCACCGTCTTGGTCATGGCGAACAGGGTCAGCCAGCTTGCTTGCTGGTCGGTGACCCGCTTGGCGGTCTGATCATGCTGATAGAGCAGGCTGCCATCCCCGTTCACCACGGCGCGAATGGCCGACAACGGCTGGGTGAGCCCCTGATTGGCAATGGGCAGATACATCTGGTTCACCTCCAGCGGGGAGAGGGCCACCGCCCCCAGCACCAGCGACGGGTAGGGCTGGATCTCCTGCTGGACTCCTAGCTTGTGCAGGGTATCGACAACCTTCTCCAGCCCCACCTGCAGACCCAGATTGACGGTCGGCACGTTGAGGGAGCTGGCCAGCGCATCCATCAGCGGCACGCTCTGGCGGAACTTGCGATCGTAGTTTTGCGGCGTCCAGACCTGACCATCCTGACCGCGAATACGGATCGGCTGATCTTTGAGTGGGGTTGCCAGGGTCAGGCCGTTGGAGAGACCGGTCAGGTAGACCGCCGGTTTCACCAGCGAGCCGATCTGGCGGCGGGCATCCAGCGCCCGGTTGAACCCGGCGTAGCGGGGATCGCGGCCCCCCACCAGCGCGACCACTTCGCCCTTGTGCCAGTCGGAGACCACCATGGCCGCCTCCAGCTTCTTTTTGCCGCGCAGTTTCTCGATATCGGCGAGGCCCGATTCGACCGCGCGCTCGGCCGCATGCTGGGCGATAGGGTCGAGGCTGGTGAAGATCTTGAGGCCAGACTGCTTGAGCAGATCGGCGCCGAAGCGGCTCTGGATCTCTCGCTTGAGCAGTCCCATAAAGGCCGGGGTGCGGCCATAGCTCATCTGGCCGCGGGCGATGATGCCGAGGGGCTGGCGGCTGGCCAGTTCATACTCGGCCTGGGTCAGGCTGCCGTGATCCATCAGCAGCTTCAGCACCAGATCACGGCGGGTCTTGGCCCGCTCCGGGAAGCGCCATGGGTCGTAATAGGAGGGGCCTTTCACCAGACCGACCAGCAGGGCCACCTGATCGATATCCAGCTCGTTGACCGGAATGCCGAAGTAGAAGTAGGAGGCAAGCCCGAAGCCGTAGACCCCTTGCGAGAAGTTCTGCCCCAGATAGACCTCGTTGAGGTAGGATTCTAGGATCTCGTCCTTGCTGTAGCGATAGTCGATCAGCACCGCCATATAGGCTTCCTGCAGTTTTCGCCACAGGCTGCGCTCACGGGTCAGGAAGAAGTTTTTGGCCAGCTGCTGGGTCAGGGTACTGCCCCCCTGCACGGTGCGACCCGCGATCAGGTTGGCGAACATGGCGCGCATGATGGCCACTGGCGAGACGCCGCCATGCTGGTAGAAGTCGCGATCCTCGGTGGTGAGCAGGGTCACCAGTAGGCTGTCGGGCACTTCGGCGATACGCACCAGCAGGCGATCTTCCCGATCTTCGGTATTGAGGCGATCGAGCAGCACCGGGTCCATCTGGGCGTAACCGAGCTGGCGCTGGTTCTCCAGCGACTGGATCCCCTCAAGGCGCGGGCCGTTGAAGGTGAGGCGCAGGCCGCGGGCTCCATCGGCGCCATCATAGAATTCGAACGGACGGCGAATCAGCTCGATGCGGTTGCCGTTGATGGTGTATTCACCCGGCGTGTGAGGCTGGCGCACCTGCTTGTAGCTCAGCATGTTGAGCTCGCGCAGCATCTGGTCCCGCGACAGGCGCTGGCTGGGATAGAGCTCCAGCGGGCGGCTGTAGACCATCACCGGCAGCTGCCACTTCTCGCCATCGAAGCGCTCGCGCACCTTGGTATCGAGGTAGATGCCAAACACCACCATAAAGGCCGCCACCACCAGAGAGAGCTTGAAGCCAAGCCAGAACAGCTTGCGCCAGATGGTGCGTTTGGGCGCTGCCTTCTTGGGGGCACGCTTGCGTCGTTGGGTTGCCATAAATCCTCTTTGCTTTCCTTTCTGCTTGTTATGTCGCATTCGCGAACGTCCGAGCGGGATTAACCCGTCGAACCTAGATGCCCATCTTCTTTTTGGTGACCCTGGTCGGCATCGCCTCCAGTGGATTATCCGGCCAGTAGTGGCGGGGATAGCGCCCCTTCATCTCTTTCTTCACCTGCTCGTAGGATCCAGCCCAGAAGGCGGCCAGATCGGCGGTGATCTGCAGCGGTCGCTGGGCGGGGGAGAGCAGCTCCACCACCAGCGGCACCCGGCCATCGGCCACGCAGGGGGTCGAACCTTGCCCGAACATCTCCTGAATGCGCACCGGGATTACCGGTGCCTGCCCCGGTTGATAGCGGATCCGCACCCGGCTGCCGGTCGGTGCCGCAAAGTGGCTCGGCAGCGCCTCGTCCAGCCGTTTGGGCAACGGCCAGGGCAGGGATTGGCGCAGGATGTCGCTCATATTGAGCTTTTTCAACTGCTCCAGCCGGGTCATGCCGCTCACCGCTGGCAGCAGCCACTGTTCCAGCGTGGCCAGCAAATTTTCCTCATCCATAGCGGGCCACCCCTCATCGGGCAGCCAGTCGCGGGCGCAGCGCAGACGGGCCAGCAGCCCTTCGCTGCTCTCGTCCCACGGCAGCACATGCAGCCCCTTGCGGCGAATGCCTTGCAGCAGGCAGCGCCCTTTCTGCTCGTCAGAGAGTTCGGTCAGCGGTCGCTGGTTCAGCACCAGCTCGCCGATCACCTGCTGGCGCTCGGCGCGCACCCGCTCTTCCCGCTCATCCCAGTCGAACCACTGCCGTTCGCTCACCAGCTCCGGCAGCAGGCGTACCAGCTCGTCCAGATCGACCGGTTCGGCGATAAAAATGCGGCTACCGCGCTCGTTCTGCCCCATCTCGATGGCGATAAGGGCGGCTTGTCCCTCACAGGGATGACCTTCTACCAGATCGCAGCTAACCCCACCACTGAGTTGATAGCGACTGCCGCTACGCAGTTTGCCGATGCGATCCGGCCAGGCGATAGCACAGAGTAGCCCCAGCCACTGACCCTGCGCATTGGCAGGGCGCACGCCAAGCCGTTCAAACCAGCGGGCAGCGTTCTGGCGCAGGGCGCTTTGACGGCGGTGGAACAACACAGAGAGGCGCTCTGATCCTCGCAGATCTTCTTCCTGCAACGCCACCAGATAAGCGGCATCGGCGACAATCCCTGTCAGACCTTCAGCTTCCAGCTCGCGGGCGCGCAGCAGCATGCGAGCGAGGCGAGGGTGAGTACCGAAGGCGGCCATGGCGCGGCCAGCGGGAGTGAGTTGTTGCTCACCCTCCGGCTTCATGGCGCCAAGGGCCACCAGCAACCTCTGGGCGCTGGCCACCGCGGCGGCGGGAGGCATATCGAGAAGCGGCAGATCTTCTACCTTGGCGCCCCACTGGGCGGCATCTATCAGCAGGCCGGTCAGCTCCTGAGTGAGAATATCTGGCGGGCTCTGCTCGGCGAGCCGCTCCTGCACCTCGCTGCTCCAGAGCCGGTAGCAGATACCGGGGCCGAGGCGACCGGCGCGGCCTGCCCGCTGGGTGGCGGAGGATTTGGCTATCTGGCGGGTCTCCAGTCGGGTGACACCGCTTTTCAAATCATAGGAGGCCCGTCGTTCCAGCCCGCTGTCGATAACGACAGAGACCCCTTCGATGGTGAGGGAGGTCTCCGCCACATTGGTGGTGAGCACCAGCTTACGGCGGCCCGCAGGCGCCGGTTCGATGGCCGCCTGCTGCGCCGCCATATCGAGGCGGCCGTAGAGGGGGGCGAGGGTCACGTCGTCCGGCAGTTTGTCTGCCAGCCATTGCGCCAGCCGCTCGATCTCACCCTGTCCCGGCAGAAAGACCAGTAGGCTGCCATCTTGCTCGGCCAGCGCTTCGAGTACCACGGCGCCGACCTGCGGCTCCAGCCACTGCTGGCGATTGGCGGGGCGGTAGTGGTAGTCGATGGGGAAACCGCGCCCTTCGGAGCGAACCACAGGGGCATCCGGCAGCAAGGTCTCGAGTGCCATGCCATCCAGGGTCGCGGACATCACCAGGAGCTTGAGGTCATCGCGCAATCCCTGCTGGCTCTCGATGGCGAAGGCCAGCGCGGTATCGGCGTGCAGGCTGCGTTCATGGAACTCATCGAAGATCACCAGCGAGACGCCAGTCAGCTCAGGGTCCTGCTGCAACATCCGGGTCAGCAC
Source organism: Aeromonas sp. 82P (assembly GCF_051919365.1). Lineage (NCBI taxonomy): Bacteria > Pseudomonadati > Pseudomonadota > Gammaproteobacteria > Aeromonadales > Aeromonadaceae > Aeromonas > Aeromonas sp. 82P. The sequence continues at coordinate 4,071,877 of NZ_JBQBEV010000001.1, read as the reverse complement.
CCCTTCGGTGACGATCTCGAGCCGGGTCGCTGAGCTGGTGCGGCTCTCGCCACGCACTCGCAGGCCGATGCGCTCGCCCATCTTCTCCCCCAGCTGGCGCGCCAGAAAAGTGGCGATATTGCGTGCCGCGAGACGTCTTGGTTCCAGCATGATGATGCGGCCGGGCAGCCGGTTCTGACGCACCAGCTCCAGCGGCAGCAGGGTCGATTTGCCCGCGCCGGGGGGCGCCTGCAGGAGCACGCTGGTGTGGCTGTTGAGGGCGGCAAAGAGTTCGGGCAATACCGAAACGATGGGGAGCTGGGACAAAGCGATGAGCACCTTCTGTGGCAACCGGTAAAACGGCGCCTATTCTGCCACAGCCACCCGCGCCACCGTGAGTGGATGTGCGCAGATGGCCACTCGGGCGGGAGGGTGGCGAGACATGGCCGGATGGCTGCCATAGAATGGGCCCATCCAATGAGCGTGAAAAAGGCATTATCACCACATGGCCAAACTCTTCTTTGCCCTGCCCGTCAAGGAGCTCGCCCCCGAGCTCATCGCCTGGCGCGATCAGCTGCCCTGGCCCGGTCAGCCGGTGCCGCAAGCCAACCTCCACCTGACCCTGGCCTTTCTGGGTGAGGCGGACGAGTTGACCACCCGCCGCCTGATCGCCGCCGTGGAGCGTCAGCACTGTCCGCCGCTCTCCATCAGGCTGGATGAGACCGGCTGGTTCAGCCGGGCCAAGGCAGCCTGGATTGGCCCGAAGGAGTGGCCCAACGAGCTGACCGTGCTGGCAAAGGCGCTGCGCCGCCACGGCGAGAAGCTGCGCCTTGGCAATGGCGAGCAGGGCTATCGCCCCCATGTCACCCTGTCGCGCAAGGCGGTTGAGGCACCGGCCATCCAGCCTGCTCCCAATTTTCTGCTGCAGGCCGATGAGTTCTGCCTCTATCAATCCATCTCGACTCCGGACGGGGTGCGCTATGAGCCGCTTGCCTGCTGGCCGCTGCGTGCCCGGGTAAAAGAAGATGCGCGGAGGGCTAACCCGTGATTTTTGATCCCCCCCTGCAATCGGGCCAGCTGGTGGCCCGCTACAAGCGCTTTCTGACCGATGTGCAACTCGATAACGGCGAGGTCATTACTATCCACTGCGCCAATACCGGTGCCATGACCGGTTGTGCCGATCCGGGCACCCGGGTCTGGTACTCCACCTCCGATAACCCCAAGCGCAAGCTGCCCAACAGCTGGGAGATCGCCGAAAGCCCGGCGGGCCACTTTATCTGCGTCAACACGGCGCGCGCCAACCAGATCGCCCGGGAGTTGATCGAGCAGGAGGCCATCGCTCCGCTGGCGGGTTACAGCCGGTTGCGCACCGAGGTGAAGTATGGCGAAGAGAACAGTCGCATCGATCTGTTGCTGGAAGATGACGATAAGGGTAATTGTTACATCGAGGTAAAATCGGTCACCCTGCTCGACGAGCGGGAGGAGGCTGGCATGGGCTACTTCCCCGATGCGGTCACCGCCCGTGGTGCCAAGCATTTGCGCGAGTTGATGGCGATGAAAGCGGCGGGCCACAGGGCCGTGCTGCTCTTTATGGTGTTGCACTCCGGAATAAGCCGGATGCGCCCTGCAACCCATATAGATCCGCACTATAGTCTGCTAATTGAGCAGGCAATCGCGGCGGGGGTTGAAATTTTATGCTATCGGCCCCATGTTGGGGTGCAAGGCATGGTGGCTCAAGGGTTTATCCCGTTTGAATCTGGTCACCTGTTACCCGAGGGGAGTGCATAAATATTGGAGTGGGTAACATTATTGGTACGGCTCGTTTGCTTACCCGTTACCCTTCTGCTATAGATGTCGCCCTCAATTTATGGATGGCACGGGTAGCGTGCTGAATTAGGAGACAGGGCATGCCAACAGGCGAAAACAGGAAATCTCTGGGCCCCCTGGCCATTGCGGGTGTCGCGCCTTACCAGGAAAAGCCGGGTGAGGAGTACATGAATGACCAACAAAAGGCGCATTTTCGCAAGATCCTGGGTGCCTGGCGCAACCAACTGATGCAGGAAGTTGATCGTACCGTCGACCATATGAAAGACGAGGCTGCCAACTTCCCGGATCCCGTGGATCGTGCCGCGCAAGAAGAAGAGTTCGCTCTTGAACTGCGTACCCGCGACCGTGAACGCAAGCTGATCAAGAAGATCGAGAAGACCTTGCAGCTGCTTGAAGACGATGATTTCGGTTACTGCGAACACTGCGGTATCGAGATCGGTATCCGTCGTCTGGAAGCCCGTCCGACTGCCGACCTCTGTGTCGATTGCAAGACGCTGGCCGAGATCAAGGAAAAACAGATGGCCGGTTGATCCCGACCCTCTGGTATATGAAAAAGGGAGCTCGCGGGCTCCCTTTTTTATTGAGCTTTTGGCGGTCGCGCCCCAGAATGCAGCCTCAATGAATCGCTTACCCGAATAGTCATGCCAGTGAATTTCCCGTCCTCACCCCTTGTGCGCCCCTATGTCGGCCGCTTTGCCCCCTCACCCTCAGGCCCGCTTCATTTCGGTTCGCTGATCGCCGCCCTCGGCAGCTTTTTGCAGGCCAGAGCGCAGCAGGGGCGCTGGCTGGTTCGCATCGAAGATATCGATCCGCCGCGGGAAATGGCGGGGGCAGCGCACCTGATCCTCAAAACCCTTGAGGCATATGGCCTCGAGTGGGATGGGGAGGTGATGTTCCAGAGCGCGCGCCATAGTCGTTATGACGAGATCATCGACCAGCTCTATCGGGCGGGGGATCTCTACTGGTGCCGCTGCACCCGGCGAGAAATCATGGCCGCGGGCGGTCTCTACAGCGGCCACTGCCGCACCCTCGGGCTTGCGGCCGAAGGTTGCGCCGCCCGGCTGCGCCAGCACCATCCGGTCTACCACTTCGACGATCGCTTGCAGGGCCATATCGCGGTCCCGGCGGCGCTTGCCGAGGAGGATTTTATTATCCGCCGCCGCGACGGGCTTTACGCCTACAACCTGGCAGTGGTGGTGGATGATATGGACAGCGGCATCACCGAGATAGTGCGCGGTGCCGATCTGCTGGAGCCCACGGTGCGCCAGATTGCCCTCTACCAGACCCTGGGGGCGCCGGTGCCCGACTGGGTGCACCTGCCGCTGGCGGTACTGGCCGATGGCAACAAGCTCTCCAAGCAGAACCATGCGCCGGCCCTGGCGCTCGATGAGGTGCGACCGGCCCTGTGGCAGGCGCTGCACTTCCTCGGCCAGTGCCCGCCGCCCGAGCTGATGGCGAGCCGGATTGACGAGATCATCCGGTGGGGTATCGCTAACTGGCAGCTCGAACGGGTGCCCGCCAGCGAGAAAATCCCGCTGGACCTTGAGTAAAAAGAGCCGGTTTTCGTGTAATAGGACGTGAGCTATGCGCAGATAGACGGCTATTTTTTGGCTCTGTTTGATTCAAATGAGCTGAAGTAGCCACATGGTTTTTCATTTGTGCAGGCGTGAGCTATGTGCAGATAGACCGCTATTTTCGCTGGCAGACGGTTTCATGCGGGATCAATTGTCAGCACGGTTTTTCATTTGGTTAGGCGTGAGCTATGATAGGCCGCTATTTTTTGGCCTCCCGTCAATTTAGAAGTCATGAAGAGGTGTACCATTTTTTCCCAGATCGCAAACTTTTGCCGCAAGGTGCTCGGCAAGGAAGACGGCGAGCAGTCGGTGGAATCCCCCATTCCAGCCCGTGTCGCCGGTCAACGTCGTACCTTAAGCCGTGATCAGCACCCTATTTCGCGCAAAGAGATCAGCGAGAATGCACTCAAGGTGCTCTATCGCCTGAACAAAGGGGGCTATGAGGCCTACCTGGTCGGCGGCGGAGTCCGGGATCTGCTGCTCGGGAAGACGCCCAAGGATTTCGACATCGCAACCGATGCGACGCCGGAGCAGATCAAGGCGCTGTTCAGCAACTGCCGCCTGATTGGCCGTCGTTTCCGCCTGGCCCACATTGTCTTTGGTCGTGACGTGATCGAAGTGGCCACCTTCCGGGGTCACCACCATCAGGTCAATACCAGCAAACATGTGTCGGCCCAGTCTGATGAAGGCATGCTGCTGCGCGACAACGTCTACGGCACCATCGAAGAGGATGCCGAGCGCCGCGACTTTACCGTCAACGCCCTCTACTACAGCGCCAAAGATTTCACCCTGCACGATTTCGAAGGGGGTCTGGAAGATCTGGCCGAGCGCAAGCTTGAGCTGATCGGCGATCCCGAGACCCGTTATCGTGAAGATCCGGTGCGGATGCTGCGCGCCGTGCGCTTTGCCGCCAAGCTGGACATGACCATCAGCCCGCGTACCGCCGCCCCCATCAAGGAGCTGGCGCCACTGCTGCAAGACATCCCTGCTGCCCGCCTGTTTGAGGAGACCCTCAAGCTGTTCCTGGCTGGCGACGGTCTGGCGACCTACAAACTGCTGCGCGAGTATGGCCTGTTCCAACAGCTCTTCCCGCAAGTGGCGGCGCTGTTTACCCCGCATGGCAACTCGCCTTACGAACAGTTTATCGAGCAGGCGCTGATCGATACCGACACACGCGTTCGTGAAGACAAGCGCGTCACCCCCGCCTTCCTCTACGCCACCCTGCTGTGGGGCTGCGTCGAGGCCCGTGGTCGGGTGCTGGAGAACGAGAGCGGCCTGCCCTGGTATGACGCCTTCATGCTGGCGATCAACGAGGTACTGGACAATCAGGTGCGGATCATCGCCGTTCCACGCCGTTTCACCACAGATGTCCGCGACATCTGGGCACTGCAACAGCGGCTGACCCGTCGTCAGGGCAAGCACCCCGAGCGCGCCATGGAGCATCCCAAGTTCCGCGCGGCGTTCGACTTCCTGTTGCTGCGCAACCGGGTCGAGCGCGGTCTCGGTGAGCTGGCCAGCTGGTGGGAGCGCTATGTTGCCTCCAATCCGGATGTGCGCCCGCAACTGCAGCGTGAAGCGACCCGTCGCCCGGCTAGCGGTGAGCGCGGCGAGGCTCGCAGCCACGATGGCGAGAAGCGCAGCAGCAACAGCCGCAACCGCCGTCGCCCCCGTCGCCGCAAACCGAAAGTGGCCGAGTGACAACAGACGTGATGACCGAGGTCTTCATCGCCATTGGTTCCAACCTGTCTGATCCGCTGGGTCAGGCTCGTCGCGCCGTTGCCGCGTTGGCAAGGTTGCCGGAATCTGTGCTGGTGGAGGCCTCGTCGTTTTACAGCAGCCGCCCCATGGGGCCTGCTGACCAACCGGACTACGTCAATGCCGTGGCCCGGCTCAATACCCGGCTCGCGCCCCTTGCGCTGCTGGATCAATTACAAAAAATCGAGCTGGAACAGGGACGTGTGCGCAAAGATGAGCGGTGGGGGCCGAGAACTCTGGATCTCGATCTGCTGCTCTATGGGGATCAGGTGATCAACCATGAGCGCCTGATCGTACCCCACTACGGCATGAAGGAGCGGGAGTTCGTGCTGCTGCCCCTTGCCGAAATTGCGCCTGCTCTGGTGCTGCCCTGCGGCACCCCGCTCGCCCGACTGGTTGCCCGCTGCCCGCACAATGATTTGGCCATCATTGCCCCGCGTGCAGACGTACAGGAGCCTCTATGAGCAAGATCACCACCGCCAGCCTGCTGAAGATGAAGCAGGAAGGTCAAAAGTTCACCGCCATCACCGCCTATGACGCCACCTTTGCCAAGCTGTTCGACGACGAGGGTTCCCACGTGCTGCTCATCGGCGATTCGCTGGGCATGGTGCTGCAAGGGGGTCAGGATACCCTGGCGGTCAACATGGATGAGATGGTCTATCACACCCGCTGTGTGGCGCGCGGTGCCAGCAAGGCACTGGTGGTCGCCGACATGCCGTTCATGAGCTACGCCACCCCCGAGCAGACTTACCAGAACGCTGCCCGCCTGATGGCGGCCGGTGCCCGCATGGTGAAGATGGAAGGGGGCGACTGGCTGTGTGACTCCATCCGCCACCTCACCCGCAACGGGGTGCCGGTGTGCGGTCACCTCGGCCTCACTCCGCAATCCGTTCATGTCTTTGGCGGCTTCAAGGTGCAGGGGCGCGATGAGTTTCAGGCGCAGGAGATCTACCGTCAGGCCCTCGAACTGCAAGCGGCCGGTATCCAGCTGCTGGTGCTCGAGTGTGTGCCCACTGCGCTGGCCGAGCGCATCACCAAGGCGCTTCGCATCCCGGTGATCGGCATTGGTGCCGGCCCCGCGACCGACGGTCAAATTTTGGTGATGCACGATGCCTTTGGCGTCACCTCCGGCTATGTGCCCAAGTTCACCAAGAACTTCCTGGCCGAGACCGGCGATGTGCGTGCCGCCATCCGCCTCTATGTGCAGCAGGTGAGCGAGGGGAGCTTCCCCGGCCCGGAGCACTGCTTCAACTGATCCTGGCGGTTGCATGATGGGGGCTGCGGCCCCCGTCTCTGCTTATCAGCCTTGCACAGTTAATCCGTATAGCTAATCCGTATCTTATTGATTCATCTAAAGGTGAACTGCTGATAGCCATGTTCGTGCCCTATCCAGCCCGAGCGCTACCGGTAGATGCAACCCGTCTCTCTTTTTGATTTATCGGAAGGTGAACTGCTGATGTTGGTCGTAAATAATCCCGTCGTTCTGCGTGAGCAGATCAGCCAATGGCGCCGTGAAGGGCGTGCCATCGCATTCGTGCCCACCATGGGCAATCTGCATCAGGGCCACCTGACGCTGGTGAAAGAGGCGCACAGCCACGCCGAGAAAGTGGTGGTCAGCATCTTCGTCAACCCGATGCAGTTCGATAAGGCCGAGGATCTTGCCAACTATCCGCGCACTCTGGAGCAGGATTGCGCTGCGCTGGAAGCGGCCGGTGTCGATATGGTGTTCACCCCGACCCCGGAGATCATGTATCCGCAGGGGCTGGCGAGCCAGACCTTCGTCGAGGTGCCGGGTCTCTCCAATCTGCTGGAGGGAGCGCTGCGCCCGGGTCACTTCCGTGGTGTCAGTACCGTCGTCACCAAGCTGTTCAATCTGGTACAGCCGGATGTGGCCTGCTTTGGCCAGAAGGATTACCAGCAGCTGGCGCTTATTCGCAAGATGGTGGCCGATATGGCGATGCCCATCGAGATCGTCGGCGTGCCCACCGTGCGGGCCGAAGACGGGCTGGCACTCTCTTCCCGCAACGGCTATCTGACGGCTGCCGAGCGGGCCATCGCCCCCGAGCTGGCGCGCACCATGAACTGGATCGCCGAGCAGATCGAAGCGGGTGACCACCACCTGCCCTCCTTGGTGGCGCAGGCCAGCCAACGCCTCGACAACGCCGGTTTTCGTACCGATGCCATCGACATCGTCGATGCCGCCACCCTCGAATCCGCCACTGACGAGAGCGCGCAGCTGGTGATCCTGATGGCCGCTTATCTTGGCAAGGCCCGCCTTATCGACAATCAAGTGGTCACGCTGCAGCAAGCCTGAGCCCGCCACAACCAGGAGGATCCCATGTCCAAGAAGGTTTACTGCATTGCCCAATTCCTGCCCAAACCCGGTCAGGAGCAAGCCCTGTTTCAGGTGCTGCAGGCGCTCGAGCCCAACACCCTGCGTGAGGATGGCTGCCTGCAATATCGGGTGACCCGCCACATCGCCAGCCCCTTTGCCGAGGGGGAGAGTTTCCCCATCGTGTTCAATGAGATTTGGCAAGATATGGCCTCTTTCGAGGCGCACTGCCAGCGCGCGGAGATCAAGGCTTTCTTCGAGCGTTACTGTCTGGCGGAAGATGGTTTGGCCGCCAAGTGGAATGTCTGCGTCTATAGCGACGAACCCGAACAGTACGACGCCCCCGTAAAGAAGTAATTCCCCCGATTGCCAGCGGACGCCCCTCGGGCGTCCGCTGCTTTTTCACGCCTGCACTCTCCTGCATTCCGGCGTTTTGTTCTGCGGCCCAGCCCGCATCTCCCTTCGTTTCTATCCACTTTCGGCCTGATGGCCACTACAGGTATTCATGATGTTTGTCCTGATTGCATCGCTTGTTTTCTGTCTGCTCTGTTTTGCTCTCACCCGGTTGCCTACCGGTTTGCCGCTCTCGCGCAAGGTGCTTGCGGGTCTGTTGCTTGGCGCCCTGTTCGGGCTGGCGCTGCAACTGGGGTGGGGCGCCGATGATGCCGGCGTCCAGCAGACCCTGGAGTGGGTCAATATCGTCGGTGGCGGCTATGTCAGCCTGCTCAAGGTGGTGATGATGCCGCTGGTGTTCACCTCCATCCTCTCCGCCATCAACAAGCTGGAGCAGGCCCAGTCCCTTGGCAAGATCAGCGCCGTGCTGATCTGTTCCATGCTGACGTTGGTGATGATCGCCGGTGTGGTGGGGATGACCATTACCCACCTGAGCGGTCTCACCGCAGCCGGGTTGTTGAGTCACGGCAGCGACACGGCAGCCCTGCAACAGAGTATGAGCACCATCGACAGTGCCCAGACCCTGCCTGCCCTGCTGCTCTCGCTGGTGCCCACCAACTTTGCCGCCGATATGGCGGGTAGCCGCGGCCTCTCGGTGATCGGCGTGGTGATCTTTACCGTGCTGGCGGGGGTTGCCCTGCTGCAGTTGAAGGCGGAGCATCCACAGGCCGGTGCTCGCGCCGCCGTGGCCATCGACACCCTGCAACTGTGGGTGATGAAGATGGTGCGGGTGGTGATTGCGCTCACCCCCTATGGCGTAATGGCGCTGATCGTCCGGGTGGTGGCTCACTATCCACTGAGCGAGATCCTCAGTCTGCTCGGCTTTATTCTGGTCTGCTACGTCGCCATTCTGGCGATGTTTGCGGTACACATGGTGATCCTGCTGCTGATCGGTCAGAACCCGCTGCACTACCTGCGGGAAGTGTGGGGCGTGCTCACCTTCGCTTTTGTCTCCCGCAGCAGCGCGGCTTCCATCCCGCTCAGTATCGAGACCCAGCAACGTCTTGGCGTGCCCTCCAACATCGCCAACTTTGCCGCCTCGTTCGGTGCCAACCTCGGCCAGAACGGCTGCGCCGGCATCTATCCGGCCATGATGGTGGCGATGATTGCTCCCATGCTCGGTATCAACCCGTTTGATCCCCTGTTCCTGCTGACTCTGCTGCCGGTGATTGCGCTGGGCTCCATCGGGGTGGCCGGCGTCGGCGGTGGCGGCACCTTCGCCGCGCTGATCGTGCTCTCCACCCTCAACTTCCCCATCGCACTGGTGGGGGTGATGATCGCCATCGAGCCGCTGGTGGATATGGGCCGCACCGCCCTCAACGTCAACGGCTCCATCATGGCGGCCATGATCACCAAGCGGTTGCTGGGCAAGCAGCAGCTGGCCCAAGCGGAGCAGCCGCAGGAGCAGGCCGCCAGCTAACCCTGAGTGCCACGTAATATGAAAGAAGCCCGCAGTTGCGGGCTTCTTTATGTCGACTGTATTGCCTTGTGAGCAGACGCGGTCATTCGGCAGATACGGGGTAACCGGCCCCTTTCCAGGCAAAGATGCCGCCCGGCACCCGATAGACCTGCTGATAGCCCTGAGTCACCGCCCAGGCGGCAGCGTTGTGGCTGCGGCCGCACTTGACGAAGCCGCAGTAGATCACCACAGGACGGGACTTGTCTTCACCCAACAGCGCCTGGAACTGCTCCGCCGTGCCGCTCCCCTCGACGATTTCGCTCCAGTTATCGCCGGACTTGGCCTCCTTCACGAAGACAAAGTTTTTGGCGCCCGGAATGTGCTCTTTCTTGTAGGAGTCCTCATAGGGCATGGTGTCGATGATCACCAGCTCCTCGCCCTTGTCCATGCGGGTCTTCAGCTCGGCTACGGTCAGCAGCTGATAGCCCCCCTGCTGCGCCTCCTGTGCCAGTTGCACTGCCGACTGCTCCAGCTTCACCTCCTGCTCGAACTGGTTGTCGCCACAGCCACCGAGGGCAAAGCTGGCGGCGATCAGCGAGGCCAGCAGGGGGCGGGATCGCAATGTCATCATGTCACTACTCCTTTAGAACGGGAAAAACGGGGCGGAAAGTTCGCAGCAGGGCGCCCGCAAGCGTCAGTAGCAGCAGATCCCGCACAATGGCCTCCGGCAACGAGCTGAGATCAGCCCTGCCCAGACAGCCGCAAGAGATGTCGAGCCCGATGGCAACGCCATAGCCCAACACCGGAATAAACAGGGCGAGCAGCCCGATCACCAGCCAGAGTCCCCAGCGCCGGTTGGCGATGACCGCAAGCCCAGCACAGAGCTCAAGGGCGATCAGCCCCCAGGCCACTGGCGGGATCAGTGACGGCCAGATCAGCCCGAAGGCCGCGATCTGTTCGACAAACAGGGCGGGGGATGTCAGCTTGAACCCGGCAGAGGCGAGGAAGAATCCCCCCAGCGCCAGATTGGCCAGCATGCGCAGATAAACAGCCATGGGATAGCTCTTTATCATCCATGACTCCGACTGCCAACCACTGGCGTTTGCTTCGCCATGTCCGGGCTATCGGCCGGATAGCGGGCCAGCTCCTGATAGTCGCCGTCCGCTTCGCAGCGAAAGACGGCGGCGGTTTCACCGCTTTGGCACCACTGTGACCACTCGTCTGGCGGGCAGTGGAGGCGAATGGCGAGGCCACAGCCGGCGCTGAGCAGGCGCGGCACGTCGCAGACCCGAAACGACTGGTCGTGCTGCTCCAGCCGCTTGCGTAGTCTGACCGTGCCGAGGGTAGAGTGGAACAGGTAGAGAAACTCCTGATTCATGATTTGCCTCCCGTGCTGGCGCGCGCGCCGAACAGGGCGGCACCCAGCGCACCGGCAAACTGGGCATCCGGGTGGGTGGCCACTTCGCAGCCCAACCCTTCGGCCAGATAGTGGCGGAAGGTGGCGCAGTGGCTGACGCCGCCGGTAAAGAGTACGCTCGGTCGGGCGCCGAGGCGGCCGATAAAGTTGGCACTGCGCCGGGCCATGGAGCAGACGATACCGGCCAGGATTGACTCGGCCGGAATGCCCGCCGAGCGCAGGCTGATCGCCTCCGATTCGGCAAACACGGTACACATGCTGCTGATGTCGTGGGGCTCGGCCCCTTGCAGCAGTTCGTCAAGCTGCTCGACCCGAGCTCCCAGAGTGCGGGTAATCACCTCGAGAAAGCGACCGGTGCCGGCGGCGCACTTGTCGTTCATCAGAAAATCGGTGAGGTTGCCGTCGCTATCGAGCTGGATCACCTTGCTGTCCTGCCCGCCGATGTCGATGACGGTGTGTACCGATGGGCAGAGCAGGCGAGCGCCCAGCCCGTGGCAGGAGATCTCGGTGACCCGGCGATCGGCGAACGACGCCAGATCCCGGCCATAGCCGGTCAGCGTCAGATAAGGTCGTTGGGGAAAATCGGCCGAGAGCTCCTCCCAGCCTTGCTCGATGGCAGCCAGCGGACGAAAGGGGGTCGGCACCAGAAAACGGCGGACGATACGCCCGCCATCCCGGCTGTCGAACAGGATCCCCTTGGTCGCGGTGGAGCCCGAGTCAATCCCGATGGAGAGTGACACGGCGCCTCCTTACAGCATCTCGATAAAGGCGGCCAGCCGGGTGGCCAGTTGTCCCTTGTCGGCGCTGGAGTAGTCGGTCTCGACTGCCATGTAGGGGATGCCGTGGCGTTCGCGCACATGGCGCTTGATGGCGAGCGACTCCACCGCATAGGTGTGGCAAGCCTGCAGGATCACATCGATCACTCCGTCCGCCTGATACTCCTCCACCATCTGGCTCAGCAGATTCATGCGCTGGTGGTTGGGGGAGATGCAGGAGCAGCCGATGGCCAGATACTTGTCGGTCAGCGCATCGAACGGATCGCCCTCCTCGCTGACGCACTGCTCGGTCGCCTTGGCGCCGGTGCAGTTCTCGTAACCCACCACCCAGCCGCCGTGCTCCTCGATGAGACGCACCACCTTGTCGGCCGCGCCGCCGATGGGGCAGCCGGTGATGAGGATGCGCGGGCGGGCATCGAGCCGCTTGCCCTCGGCATACTCTACCTTGATGCGGCGGGTCATCTCCTGCAGCTCGCTGATGAGCTGCTCCTTGTCGAAGCGGAAGGTGGCACCATAGACCACCTTGAGCAGGTCGGTACCGCTGAGTGCCGGCGGATTGAGCTGGCCCAGCCGGTAGAAATCGGCCAGCGCGCGGCGCTCGCGGTTTTTCAGCACGATGGCGTCTCGCAATGCCTGCTCGCTGATGGGCTTGCCGAACTGCTGCTCCAGCAACTCCTTGAAGCGGACGATTTCGCTGCGCCACAGGGTGCGGGAGGCCTCGTCATCGGCCCGGTTGGGCAACTGCATCACATGCACCGGTTTGAACTCGGCCATGTACTCGTACATCTTCTTCTTGCCGTCGCAGGTGGTTTCCCCCACCACCAGATCGGAGAAGTAGAAGTAGGGGCACTTGTCGGTCTTGCCGAACCCGTAGCTGCTCTTGATCAGCGGGCAGAGGTTGCGGGGCAGGTCTTTCTCGGCCTCCTCGATGGTCTCGTCGCTGGTGGAGCAGAGCGAGACCACCACTGCGCCGGCGGCCATCGCCACCTCCTGCGGCATAAAGGTGCAGTAGGTACCGACCAGGGGGATCTGTCGCTCCTTGAGTGCCATTACAGCCAGAAAGCCCTGACGACGGGCATCTGAAAAACTATCGAATATGGCTGGCAACTCGGTGATAAGTGACATAGGCGATCCTGCCCTGATGAGAGAAATGAAGAGACGGACGAGCCATCCGTGACGGCACATCCAACCGCGAGAATTATACCTTTGGGGGTAATTCGAAAATTGCGGTGGATCACAAGGCGTCAGGTAAATCCTTAATAACAGGCTGGTTATTGGGAAGGGGGCTGGCAGGTTGAAGGGGCTACAGGGGGAATAAAAAACGGGCACCGCGAGGTGCCCGTTTTGGCAATCAGTGGCGCAGGCCGGTGCCGCGGGAGATGAGCCACCAGGCGATACCGTAGAGGGCCACGATAAAGCCGATGATGATGAGGTAGGCGGTGCCGAGCGGCACGTCGGAGATACCGAGGAAACCGTAACGGAACGCGTTCACCATGTAGATGATGGGGTTCACCTGGGAGACACCCTGCCAGAAGGGGGGCAGCAGGCTGATGGAGTAGAACACTCCGCCCAGATAGGTGAGCGGCGTCAGCACGAAGGTGGGGATGATGCTGATGTCGTCGAAGGTCTTGGCAAACACCGCGTTGATGAGTCCACCCAGCGAGAAGAGGATGGCGGTCAGCAGCACGGTGAAGCAGACGCTGAACAGGTGGTGGATCTGCAGCGGCACGAAGAACAGCGATACCAGGGTGACGATAAGGCCAACGCAGAGGCCGCGTGCCACGCCCCCGCCCACGTAACCGGCGATGATGACGTAGTTGGGCACCGGTGCGACCAGCATCTCCTCGATATTGCGCTGGAACTTGGCGCTGAAGAAGGAGGAGGCGACGTTGGAGTAGGAGTTGGTGATCACCGACATCATGATGAGGCCGGGCACGATGAACTCCATGTAGGTGAAACCGCCCATGTCACCGATGCGCGAACCGATCAGGTTGCCGAAGATGACGAAGTAGAGGCTCATGGTGATGGCCGGTGGCACCAGGGTCTGGATCCAGATCCGGGTAAAGCGGCTCACCTCCTTGGCCAGAATGCTCTTGAAGGCGATGTAGTAGATGGCCAGATTCATGCTTTTCTCCCCTCTTCGACCAGATTGACGAACAGCTCTTCCAGCCGGTTGGCTTTGTTTCGCATGCTCACGACCTGCACCTGCTGGTTCGACAACTGCTCGAACAGGCTGTTGAGTGACTGGCTCTTGTCGAGATCCACTTCCAGGGTGCGTTCATCCGGCATGCGGCCGTTGAACTCTGGTACCTCAGGTACGGCAGAACCTGGCGCAAGGTCGAGCAGGAAGGTCTCACGACCCAGCTTGCCCAGCAGGTTTTTCATGCTGGTGTTCTCGATCAGACGACCCTTGTCGATGATGCCAATGTTGCGGCAGAGCATCTCCGCCTCTTCCAGATAGTGGGTAGTGAGGATGATGGTGACACCCTGCTCGTTGAGATCCTTGAGGAAGGTCCACATGGAGCGGCGGATCTCGATATCGACCCCGGCGGTCGGTTCATCGAGGATCAACAGCTTGGGCTCGTGCATCAGGGCGCGGGCGATCATCAGGCGGCGCTTCATGCCGCCGGAGAGAGTGCGGGCAGGCATGTCGCGCTTCTCCCACAGATCGAGCTGGCGCAGGTACTTCTCGGCGCGGATCTTGGCTTCCGCCTTGGGCACGCCGTAGAAACCGGCTTGATGGGTGACAATCTGGATCACCTTCTCGAATTGGCTGAAGTTGAACTCCTGCGGCACCAGCCCGAGCTGGGCCTTGGCCTGTTCCAGATCGCTGTCGATGTCGTAGCCAAATACCTTCACCTTGCCGGCGCTCTTGTTCACCAGCGAGCTGATGACGCCGATGGTGGTGGACTTGCCCGCGCCGTTCGGGCCGAGCAGGGCGAAGAAATCCCCCTGCCTGACGGTAAGATCGATGCCTTTAAGGGCTTCGACGCCCCCCTGATAGGTCTTTTTCAGGCCGCTGATTTCCAGTGCGTTCATTGCAACCTCTGTGATGGTTGAATCCGGCTCGATACAGAAAAGGCGGCCAAGGCCGCCTGCACAGAGTAAATGGCGCAAGGCCGCTTCACCCGTGATATTCCTGAACCTGGCTTACTCCTGGGGTACCACTTTGCCGATAAACGGCAGGTTGCGGTACTTCTGGGCGTAGTCGATGCCACAACCGACCACGAATTCGTCCGGAATGGCGAAGCCAATCCAGTCGACCGGCACCTGCACTTCGCGGCGGGAGGGTTTGTCCAGCAGGGTGCAGATGGCCAAGGATTTCGGCTCGCGCAGGGAGAGGATCTCGCGCACCTTGTTGAGGGTGTAACCGGTGTCGATGATGTCTTCCACGATCACCACATCCTTGCCCTTGATGTCATCGTCCAGGTCTTTGAGGATGCGGACGTCACGGGTGCTGTGCATGCCGGAGCCGTAGCTGGAGGCGGTCATGAAGTCCAGGGTGATGGGCAGCTGGCACTGGCGGCAGAGGTCGGCCAGGAAGATGCAGGAACCGCGCAGCAGCGCAATCATCACGACTTCGTCAGAACCCTGATAGCGGGCGGTGATCTCTTCACCCAATTTGGCGATCCGGGCGGCTACTTCAGCCTCGGAGATCATCACCTCGACGGTGTGTTTCATCACTTACTCCCATAAGGCCAAAGGGGATTTGGCCGTTCATGAATATCAAAACCGATGATTCTACCACTCATGTTGAAGGGTGCTAGAGATACGTGGTGCTTTTATCGGCTTATTTTAATTGATAGAGTTAGCAGGCACTCAGGCATGATTAGTTAAAATACTATAAACACCATAATCAATAACTATTAGATGATAAAAACTATGGAACCACGCGCAGAAATAAGACGTCGTACCCGGCTGTCGCCGGAAGCTCGTCGCTCCCAATTGATGGAATGTGCCATCGAGGTGTTCTCCCGTCGCGGCATTGGCCGTGCAGGTCACGCCGAGATAGCCGAACAGGCCAAGGTCTCTGTGGCTACCGTCTTCAACTATTTCAACACCCGCGAGGAATTGGTAGATGAGGTGCTGGCCGAGATCGAACGCTTTGTGAACCAGATGCTGTCGCAGGCATACGGTGACCAGGGCTCCATTTTCGACAAGATCCAGCGTCATGTACGCCTCTCTGTCGATGCCGCCTACGATCAACCGGATTATGCCGGTATCTGGCTGGAGTGGAGCTCATCGGTTCGGGAAGAGGTATGGCCCCGCTATACCCGGCTGCTCGATCAGTGCCTTGAGCTGATCGCCAGCGAGCTGCAAACCGCCATGGATGCAGGGGAGATCACCAGCGTGCTGTCAGCACAGGATCTGGCCCGCTCTCTGACCGGTTTTGGCTATGTGATGATGCAGATGATCAATCAACCTCAGCGCCCGGTGCGCCAAGAGGTGACTGATTTCCTGTTCAAGTACGTGACGGCGCCAATTCAGGCTCGCTAACACGGCTTAACGAAAAAACGGCGTCACTCATTGAGTGGCGCCGTTTTTTTATGGCCGGATATGGCGGTCACCTCACTGGTGGCCATAGCCCCAGCGGTGGGTCAGCTCATGCTCGACACCTAGATGATCGAGGATGCGGGCGACCATAAAGTCCACCAGATCGGCGATGCTTTTCGGCTCATGATAGAAACCGGGGGCGGCAGGCATGATGGTCACCCCGAGCCGCGCCAGTTTCAGCATGTTCTCCAGATGGATCGCCGAGAAGGGGGTTTCTCGGGGCACCAGGATCAGCTGGCCGCGCTCCTTGATCACCACATCCGCTGCCCGCTCCAGCAGGTTGTCCGAGGTACCGTTGGCAATGGCCGAGACGGTGCCCATGGAGCAGGGGCAGACCACCATCTGTTTGGGGGCGGCCGAGCCGGAGGCCACCGGCGAGAACCACTCCTCCTTGCCGCAGGCGACAATCTGCCCATCGATGGCGCCATATTGGCGACAAAGATAGGCAGAGAGCTCTTTCGGCGAGCCGGGCCAATCCTGCTGCTGCTCGGTCTTGAGTACCACACGAGCTGCCGAGGAGGCGAGCAGATAGACCCGATAGTCCGCCTGCACCAGACACTGGAGCAGGCGCAGGGCGTAGGGGGCGCCGGAGGCGCCGGTCAGCGCCAGTGTGATCGCTTTGTTCATAGTTCGCCGTGGTAATCCTTGAGGCGGGCGATCAGCTTGTCATGAATGCCACCGAAGCCGCCGTTGCTCATGATCAGAATATGGTCGCCATCGCGGCTCTCGGCCACCAGCCGGTTGATCAGGGTCTCCAGATCGTTGAATACCTTGGCGGGTCGGGTCATATGGGCCGTCACCTCGCCGAGATCCCAGCCGATGTTGGGTGGCTGGAAGAAGAACACTTCATCGGCGCCAGTGAAGCAGCCAGCCAGCTCCTCCTTGTGAACCCCCAGCTTCATGGTGTTGGAGCGTGGCTCCAGCACCGCCAGAATACGGGCCTCGCCCACCTTGGCGCGCAGACCGCCGAGGGTGGTCTCGATGGCGGTGGGGTGGTGGGCAAAGTCGTCATAGACACTGATGCCAGCCACCTCGCCCTTGAGCTCCATCCGCCGCTTGGGGGATTTGAACTGGCAGAGGGCGGCGATGCCGTGCTCCACCATCACGCCAGCATGACGTGCGGCCGCGATAGCCATCAGACCATTGTTGACGTTGTGCTCGCCGATGCACTCCCAGTGCACCTCGCCCTCTTTCTCGCCATCCAGCCACACCTCGAAGGCGGAGCCGTCATCGGCCAGCTTGACCGCCTTCCACTTGGCGTCGTCCTGACCTACCAGCTCTACTTCGCTCCAGCAGCCCATCTTGCGCACGGCGGTGAGGTTGTCATCGGTTTGCGGGAACAGCACCCGGCCGTTGCTCGGCACGGTGCGCATCAGGTGATGGAACTGGCGCTGGATGGCGGCGAGATCCGGGAAGATGTCCGCGTGGTCAAACTCCAGATTGTTCATCACCAGGGTGCGCGGATGGTAGTGGACGAACTTGGAGCGTTTGTCGAAGAAGGCGCAGTCATACTCGTCCGCTTCGATGACAAAGAAGGGGGCGGAGCCGAGACGGGCGGAGACCGGGAAGTTGCCCGGCACGCCGCCAATAAGGAAACCGGGCTCCAGCTTGGCGTACTCCAGCACCCAGGCCAACATGCTGGCGGTGGTGGTCTTGCCATGGGTGCCAGCAACGGCCAGTACCCAGCGATCCTGCAGCACGTGCTCCAGCAGCCACTGGGGGCCGGAGATATAGGGCAGATTACGGTCCAGCACATATTCAACACAGGGGTTGCCGCGGCTCATGGCGTTGCCGATCACCACCAGATCCGGCGCCGGATCGAGTTGGGAGGGGTCATAGCCTTCGGTCAGTTCGATGCCCTGTTGCTCGAGCTGGGTACTCATGGGGGGATAGACGTTGGCATCCGAACCGGTCACCCGGTAACCAAGCTGTTTTGCCAACACCGCCAGACCACCCATAAAGGTGCCGCAGATCCCGAGAATGTGAATATGCATACCGCTTCCTTTCGCAGTAAAGGGAAGTGCGCATTCTAGGGGGTGTTGCGGTGGTGGCACAAGCCGCACTCATGGTGAGAGGCCCACAGATACAGCACTGGAGGCAGAAATCTTGGCGCTGTTGGGATATGCGAGATTGGAATAGGCTGGTGGGCTTTATTTGAGGCTTGATATTGTGTCGCACTTTCTTACAATTCTTCGGTTTTGTGACGCACGCTACAGTTTTACGATATCGCCCTTTTCTAAAGGAGAGTCCCCATGGGCAAGTTCCTGCTTTGCTATCTGGTCGGTGGTCTGGTGGCCATCAGTTGGGCTGCGCTGCCCGCTCACGGTCCCTGGGATCAGTGGGACCTCGCGATTTTTCATACCGTCAACGGCTGGCTCGGGCAGTCGGCTCTGTGGGCCGATCTGGTGGCCATCACCAATAATCGGCTGTTCGATCTGGCGGTGTTGGCCTGTATGGGGTTGATCCTGGCCCGATGTTTCTTTGCACGGGATCTGGCGGGTCGTCGCCAACTGGTGGCGATGGGTATAGTGATGTTGCTGAGCGCACTGGTGATCAACCAGCTTGGTCACCGATTGCCGGTGGAGCGGCCCAGCCCGACTCTGATGGTGGCTGATGCGCTGCGGGTGACCCAGATCAGCGGTATTCCGACCAAGGACTCTTCCGGTGACAGCTTCCCCGGCGATCACGCCCTGTTCCTGATGATCTTCGCCGGCTACGCCTTGCGCTATCTACCGCGCTGGGCGGGAGTCACCGCATTGCTGATGGTGCCGATCTTTTCCGCGCCGCGCATTCTGGCTGGCGCCCACTGGTTTACCGATGTCTACGTCGGCGCACTGGGGCTGGCGACCCTCTGTCTGCCCTGGTTGCTGCTGACCCCGCTGGCGGATCGGCTGATAGACCGCATTGCCCCCCGATTGGCCCGTGTGCCGCTGCTGCGCAGTCAGACCCACTGATTGAACGTCGCAAAATAAAACGCCCCGACATGAAAATGTCGGGGCGTTTTGTCATCCACCCGCGAGAGATCAGCCTTGATAGCCGTTCGGGTTGTTGCTTTGCCAGCGCCAGGTATCGACCATCATCTGCTCCAGACCGCGCTCAGCCTGCCAACCCAGCTCGGCACGGGCCAGCGTCGGCTCTGCCCAGCACTCGGCGATGTCGCCCGGGCGACGGGGTTTGATCTGGTAGGGAATGGGTCGGCCGCTGGCCGCTTCAAACGCCTTGACCATCTCCAGTACCGAGTAGCCCTGACCTGTGCCCAGGTTGTAGGTGAAGACGCCGGTGTCGCTCTTGATGCGCGCCAGTGCTTTCAGGTGACCGATGGCGAGATCCACCACATGGATGTAGTCGCGCACGCCGGTGCCATCCGGGGTCGGGTAGTCGTTGCCAAATACCCCCAGCTCCTTGAGCTTGCCGACACCCACCTGGCTGATATAGGGCAGCAGGTTGTTGGGGATGCCGTTGGGATCTTCACCAATCAGGCCGCTCTCGTGGGCGCCGACCGGGTTGAAGTAACGCAGCAGTACGATAGCCCAGCGGGGATCGGATTTGGCGAGATCGCGCAGGATCTCCTCCACCATCAGCTTGGAGCGACCATAGGGGTTGGTGGCGCTGGTGGGGAAATCTTCCCGCAGCGGTACCGAGGCGGGATCGCCATAGACGGTGGCCGAGGAGCTGAATACCAGCCGGAAAACGCCAGCTTTGGCCATCTCTTCGCACAGCACCAGAGTGCCGCTGATGTTGTTCTGGTAGTAGGTGAGCGGGATCTGGCTCGACTCTCCGACCGCCTTGAGGCCGGCGAAGTGAATGACCGATTCGATCTGGTGGTTGGCGAACAGCTGCTGCAGGCAGGCTCTGTCCAGCACATCCCCTTCGACGAAGGTGACCGGTTTGCCGGTGATCTGCTCGACCCGCTTGAGTGACTCCGGTGAGGAGTTGGAGAGGTTGTCGAGTACCATGACCTGCTGCCCCGCGCCCAGCAGCTCAACCAGGGTGTGGGAGCCGATATAGCCGGCGCCGCCTGTGACCAGTATTGTCATTTTTTATCCCGTGTTCTGGTGAAACTGGGGCAGAGTCTACCTGTCCTGCCCGCTCGGGAAAAGGTTGAGATACCAATGAAGCCCTTTGTGTATCTCAATAATCGAGACTGATATCCCCTTTCGCGGTGCAGGAGCAGGCCAGAGCAACGCCGCTCTCCAGATCCTGCGCACTCAAGGTCATCACGCTCTGTCGCTCGATGTCACCTGTGGTGGTGCAACGACAGCTGCCACATACTCCGGCGCGACAAGCCGCCATCATGGTTTCGCCCGCAGCTTCCAGTGCCGCCAGCAGGGTCTGACCCGGCAGGATCTTCACCTTTTTGCCGCTCTTTTTCAGGGTCAGCCAGAAGTGGTCGCTGGTGGTCTTGATGGGCTCTGCGGGAGGAAGACCGAAGGACTCCTGATGTAGCTGCTCCGGCGGCAATCCCAGCTCTGCCAGCATGGTGCTGACCGCCGCCATATAGGGGGCCGGGCCGCAGAGATAGACATGGCGTTCGCGCAGATCCGGGGCCAGTTCGGCCAACATGGCGGGGGTGAGTCGGCCAATCCAGGGGTGATCTGCAGGGGCCTCTTCCAGTATCAGGGCATGGCGCACGCTTGAATGAGCCGCAGCCAGCGTAGCCAAGTCATCTGCGAAGATCACATCTGCTGGCGAGCGGGCGCTATGGATAAAGCGGATATCGGCATCCGGCCGTTTGGCGAGCTCGTCCCGCAGCATGGCCCACATGGGGGTAATGCCGGAACCGGCACTGAGCAGCAGTGGCCGCTCGCAAGGCAGGGCGGTCAGGTTGAAATCGCCAAAGGGACCATCCACCCGGATCTTGTCTCCCACCTGCAGGGTCTGGTGCAGATGGCTAGAGACCCGTCCCACATCTTTGATTGTCACCTGCCAGCATGCATCCTGCGGGCTGGAGGAGAGGGTATAGGCGCGGCACTCCGGTTGGCCGTCAATCTCGGTATGCAGGGTGATGCACTGGCCAGCCAGTACGGGAGGGAGGCAGCCGGAAAGCGGCGCCAGCTGCCAGCTCACGACGTCGTGGGTGTTCTGTTGGCGGCCAATGCAGGTGAGCGTGAGAGAGGTCATCACAAGGCTCCTTAGGTTTGAAACGGTTTGAAAAACGTCTGATGAAAAAGCCGGATCCAGAAAAAAGGCGAGCCGGGCGGCTCGCCAAACGCTTACAACATGAGGTGCCGATCAGGCCGTCAGGATCTTGGTCAAGTCAGCCTCGGCCGTGGTGGTCCCTTTCAGGCCAAACTGCTCCTCCAGCACCTTGAGCAGAGCCGGGGTGAGGAAGGCGGGGGCGGTCGGCCCGGTACGAATGTCCTTCACCCCGAGGGAGAGCAGGGTGAGCAGAATGACGATGGCTTTTTGCTCGAACCAAGAGAGCACAAGCGTCAGCGGCAGATCGTTGACCCCGCACTCGAACGCCTCGGAGAGTGCCAGCGCCAACTGGATGGCGGAGTAGGCATCGTTGCACTGACCCACGTCCAGCAGACGCGGAATGCCGCCGATGTCGCCAAAGTCGAGCTTGTTGAACTTGTACTTGCCGCAGCCCAGCGTGAGCAGCAGGCTGTCGCGCGGCGCCGCTTTGGCAAACTCGGTGAAATAGGCGCGCTCGGCCTTGTCGCCGTCACAGCCACCCACCAGGAAGAAGTGGCTGATCTCCCCGGCTTTGACCTTCTCAATCACTGCGGGCGCAGCCTGCATCAGGGCGTTGCGGGCAAAGCCGATGGTGATGAAGTGCTCGAGCTCGGTGTGCTTGAAGCCTTCCAGCGCTTGGGCCTTGGCGATCACGGCGGAGAAATCATCTCCCTCCAGATGGGTTACGCCCGGCCAGCCGACGATGGAGCGGGTAAAGATGCGATCCGAGTAGTTGCCCACATTCGGGTCGATGATGCAGTTGGAGGTCATCACTACGGCGCCCGGGAAGTTGGCAAACTCCTTCTGCTGGTTTTGCCAAGCGGAGCCGTAGTTGCCCACCAGATGGGGGTACTGCTTGAAGAAGGGGTAGGCCAGCGCGGGCAGCATCTCGCCGTGGGTGTAGACATGAATGCCGGTTCCCTTGGTCTGCTCCAGAATGAGTTTGAGATCCATCATGTCGTGGCCGGAGACCAGAATGCACTTGCCGGGGATGGGTGTTACGCGTACCTGGGTCGGTTCCGGGTGGCCGAAGGCGCTGGTTTCACCGAGATCCAGCATCTCCATGATTTTGAAGTTGAGCTGACCGATCTCCATGGCGCAGCTGAACAGCCGACCCATTTCGCTCGGGTCTGTGCTGAGCCAGCTCATGATGCGGTGGAATTCGGCGGCCACCTCGTCACTCTGCTGATCCAGCACCCGGGCGTGCTCCATATAGGCGGCCGCGCCCTTGAGGCCGTAGAGGCAGAGCAGGCGCAGCCCCATGATGTCTTCGTTCACCTCGCTCTTGCCCCGATTGGGGGCGGCTGGTGCGGCATGGGCAAGTTGTTCCAGCAGTTCGGCACCGGGTTCGAAGTAAGCGGACTGTGGCAAGTCGTTGACCTGCACCGCCATGGCGGTCAGACGATCGGCTAACTGCTGGCGATAGGCGAGGGCCTGATTGACGTAGGCCACGATGCGATTCGAGTCGAAGTTGACGTTGGTGAGGGTGGCGAAGAAGGCCTTGGGCACGAAAGCATCGACCTCGCGATCCATGATGCCCTGCTCGCGGGCGGCCAGCGCCCAAGCGCTGAGCCCCTGCAGGGTGTAGATCAGTACATCCTGCAGATCCGAGGTTTCCGCCGTCTTGCCGCACATACCTTGTGCGTAGGCACAGCCGTTGCCTGCCGGGGTACGAATTGTCTGTTCACATTGCACACAAAACATCATGTCTCTCCTAATTGGACATTTCAGTTGTCTGTTTTGTGGCGATTCTATTCCTCTCGCGAAAAACTTAATAGGCATTCAATTTGCCAATTAAGATTCCCTTGATGCAGATCAAAAACAAAAAAAGCCGCCCAAACAGGGCGGCAAGCGGGTGGATAAAAGGAGAGACAACTCAGGTTTGCAACAGAACATAACAATCAGACGGATTGGGCCGTGGTCTGGTCAGGAGCTTTCGGCCCGGTACTTACTCAAGCCAGCATACGTACGCTGTAGCTGGCTTGGTTCACTATCAGGCCAGATAAGCGCGCAGCATCCAGACCAGTTTTTCCTGCTGCTGCACATAGTCGGAGAGGATGGAGGCAGTGCCCTCATCACCAGCTTCGGCGGCCTGACCCAGAATACGGCGCTGGGCGACCAGCAGTTCGCGGAAGCTATCCAGCAGGGATTCGACACAGGCGCGGCCATCGTGCAGCCCTTTTTGCTCCGGGATGGCAGAGACTTTCAGGTATTCACTGAAGCTGTGCATCGGCACGCCATCCAGGGTCAGGATCCGCTCGGCCAGTGCATCGACTTTCAGCAGCAGGTCGTTGTAAATCTCTTCAAATTTCAGGTGCAGTTCGAAGAACTGGTTGCCACGGATATTCCAGTGGAAGCCGCGTACGTTCATGTAGAGGATCTGGTAGCTGGCCAGCAATTTATTCAACTCGGCTGCCAGGGTTTGTGATTGAGCAGTATCAAGACCAATCGGGCTTTTCATCATTCACCTCCAGATTTGGAAATCGGTTTTAAATTTTCTTTCGGAACGCAGTCAGAGTAACGCCTTGCAAAATGCAGGGACAATTGCTTGTGCCTAACTGTTTGATAGCTAACGGCTATCAAACAGTACGCAGCAACGGGGGCAATGGATGAGGATTAGGGGAAGTATTTTTCGAGCAGCGCCATCAGGATGGCCTGACACTCGCGGTCCGGTTTGCTATCGACCTTGCTGGCGCGAAAGTGGAGCTGAAAGGCGCCCATGACGGCGCGGCTCTGCTCATCCCATTGGCCGCTCCGGGACAGGCCATAGCCATAGCGGGCCAGCTGCTGCTGCCACATGGCCGCATCCCAGTCGGGCAAAGGGCTGGCCAGTATCTCGGCCACCCGATCTTCATCGGGCCAGGCGCCGACTCCGTACGTCAGATAGAGCTGGCGCCAGGGGAAGTGGGGGCCGGGATCCTGCTTGCGCTCGGGGGCGACATCGCTGTGGCCTAGCACCTGGGTCGGTGGAATCTGGTAGCGGGCGACCAGCTCCCGGCTGAGGGCGCCGACGGCAGCAATCTGCTGCGGGGTATAGGGTTGCCAGCGCCGCGCATCGGGGGCCAGCGGCTCATCTTCTGCTGGATAGCCGAGGTTGACGATCTCGATGCCAAGAGAGCTGGCATTGAGCCCGGCATATTGGTGCCAACGGCTGCGTCCGGCATGCCAGGCGCGCGCGCTGTCCGGCACCAGCTGATAGACGGTGAGCGGTCTCTCGTGGCTGTCGCGGGGGATCAGGTAGTGGGCGCTCACCTTGTGCTCCGGCTCGGTCAGCAGGCGCAGGGAATTGGCATCATCTTCATCGGTGTAGTGGAGGATCAGAAAGGCGATCCGCTCGTTCTGGTTGGCGCTCTGATAGCGGGTCGAGAGCTGGTACTCGGACGGAGTACAACCACCCAGCAGCAGAACCAGTGGCAGAAAGAAGAGGGGAAGAAAACAGCGCCAGCGCCATCCCCTTGCTGCAGCCAAGCTGCTGAGCGTGGGAGGAGTGAGTCGCTGGCACATGTCGAAGGCCCGGTCTGGTCAGTCGCGCGGCTGGTTAGCCGCGGTATTTGGCCGTAAGACCGATCAGGAAGTTGCGCAGGATCTGATCCCCGCAATCCTGATAGTGCTTGTGATCCTTGGAGCGGAACAGGGCACTGAGCTCGGACTTGGAGAGGTTGAAGTCGGCGAGCTTGAGGGTGCCGAGCATATCCTCTTCCTTGAAGTTGAGACCGATGCGCAGCTTGCGCAGGATCATGTTGTTGTTGATCCGGTTCGGGATCACCTGGGCCGGTGCATCTTCCCGCACGCCGCGGCGGGCGATGATGAAACCGTCGAGGAACTGGCTCAGGGCCGAGTCGGGACAGGCGACATAGCCTGCCTCTTGCTCTTCACCTTCCGCCGCCTCTTTCATCAACCAGCTGTGCAGCTGGGCGTGAGTGACCGTCAGGTTGCCCTTGGCAAACATCTCGACCATCTGGTCGTTGCTGATGGTGAGGGCGTAGCGCAGACGGCGCAGAATATCGTTGTTGGTCATGCTGACTCCTGTGTAAACGGCGCAACTTTACCATCTGGTGGCCCTCGCGTCAGAAAAAGCGGGGGCCGATACAGTTCAGGTCAAGCTCATCAAGCCTTGCCGAGATAGCGGGGCGCCTCCTGGCGCACCAGTTCCAGCGCATCTTGCAGCTCCAGCAGCTCGGGTTCCAGCTCGCTCACCGGCACGCCGTCACGCAGCTGTTGCTCCAGCTGGGAGAGCAGCCGTTGCAGCCCAGGCACCCCGGAATAGGCACAGCCACCGTTGAGGCGATGGAGCTGGGCCAGCACCTCGCTATCTTCAATTTCGCCAGCCAGCGCGCTATCCAGCACTGGTTCCACTTCGTCGAAACTGGCCAGCAGCATGGTCAGCATCTCTCTGGCGAGATGCTCTTTCCCCGCCGCCTGCCGCACCGCCAGTGCCCAGTCGATCTGTTGGGCACCATTATTCTGGTGGCGCCGATGGGCAAAGTCGGTGATGAGCTGGGCCAGCATGCTCTCGTCGATGGGCTTGGCCAGATAGTCGTCCATCCCCTGCCGGATCAGCCGCTCCCGTTCGCCGGGGATGGCGTGAGCGGTCACCGCCACGATCGGGGTGGTGGTGTTGAGGGACTGGTTGCGGATCGCCTGGGTGGCGCTGATGCCATCCATGATCGGCATCTGGATATCCATGAAGATGATGTCGAACGGCTGGCTCTGTGCCTGCTTGACCGCCTCCTTGCCGTTTTTGCACACCACCACCTGACTCACCATCTCCTTGAGCATGGCGGCGATAAGCTTGAGGTTGGCGGCGTTGTCGTCCACTGCCAGCACCTTGATCGGCTGCAACTGGCGCGGCGCAGGCTGAGCAGGCAGCTTCTGGCGGCTCGATTCCGGCGAGAGCAGGGCGTGCAGCAGCTTGCGGTGGTTGACCGGTTTGGAGAGACAGTGCTGGGCGCCATGGGCCAGCATAGCTTCATAGAGCGACGGCTCGTGGCTGCTGAGCAGCACTATGGTGTTCTGCTGCTGGCCGTTCAGTTTGTCGAGACGGCCGAGCACCTGCTGCGGCGTATGCAGGGTGCTGCTGCCGATGATCACCATCTCCTGCTCGCTCATCTCGGGCCAGGGATCATCGCTGGTCAGTGGGTGCACGTCGAGGTGCCACTCCGCCAACAGGGCGAGCAGGGAGGCTTGCGCGAAGGGATCCGGTTCCAGCAGCCAGAGCCGTTTGCCACGGATCCGATCCAGTGGCAATTGATCGGTCTGGGGCAGGGGGGAGACCTCTACATCCAGACTGAAGGAGAAGATGGAGCCCTTGCCGAGCTCCGATTCAAAGCGGATCTGGCCGCCCATCTGCTGCACCAGCTTCTGGGTGATAACGAGGCCCAGGCCCGTGCCGCCATAACGGCGGGAGATGGAGGAGTCGGCCTGATTGAAGGCCTGGAACAGCTGATGTTGCTGCTCTTGGGAGATGCCGATGCCGGTATCGCGGATCTGGACGTTGAGCCTCACCTTGTGGTTGCCACTGCCGGTCTGCTCGATATGGACATCCACGTTGCCTTGCTCGGTGAACTTGATGGCGTTGCCGGTGAGGTTGGTCAGCACCTGTTGCAGACGCATGGGGTCGCCGGTGAGGTAGTCCGGTACATCGGCATCCACCCGCAGGGAGAGCTCCAGCTGTTTGTCGTGGGCGCTGGGGCCGAGCAGGTGCATGGTCTCGTTGAGGGTGTCGCGCAGGCTGAACGGGATATGTTCCAGCTGCAGCTTGCCCGCTTCCAGCTTAGAGAAGTCGAGGATGTCGTTGATGATGCCAAGCAGGTTGCGCGCCGACTTCTCGATGGTCTGCATGTAGTCGGTCTGGCTCGGGGTCAGGCTGGTTTTCAGCAGCTGGCGGGTAAAACCGATGACCCCGTTGAGCGGTGTACGAAGCTCGTGGGACATGTTGGCCAGAAACTCCGACTTGACCCGCGCCGCCTCCTGCGCCCGCTTCTTGGCCATGTCGAGCTCGACGTTCTGGATCTCGATCTGCTCCAGGGTTTCGCGCAGGTCAGAGGTGGCCTGATCGATATTCTGCTGCATCTCTTCGTGATATTCGGAGAGCGCCTTGGCCATGGCGTTGATGCCATTTTTCAGCATATCCAGCTCGCCGGTGAGCTGGCCGCTGACCCGGGTATCGAGCCGCCCCTCCCTGATTTTGTGCACTGCCTGCACCATGTTGGTGATGGGCTGGGTCACGCTCTTGACCAGCCGGAAGCCAAACAGGGTACTGAAGGCGACCCCGATGAGCACCATGATCACCGCAAAGAAGGTGTCGCGGTATTGCAGCAGCATGGCCCTGTCGGTCGCCATCTGCATCGAGATGTAGCCGATCATCGGCGGCTCTACATCGCTGGGTAGTGGGAAGCCATCCAGACTGGTTTCAGCCTGGATTGGGGTGCG
This sequence comes from Aeromonas sp. 82P, assembly GCF_051919365.1. Lineage (NCBI taxonomy): Bacteria > Pseudomonadati > Pseudomonadota > Gammaproteobacteria > Aeromonadales > Aeromonadaceae > Aeromonas > Aeromonas sp. 82P. The sequence continues at coordinate 4,044,201 of NZ_JBQBEV010000001.1, read as the reverse complement.
CAAAATGATGTCATCCCCCTGAAACGTCACGCTGGTCAGATCCGGAATGGGCTCGCCATCGGGCAGCCTGAGCCGGGTGAAATCCCGGTGGTAGTTCGAGGTGACGAACAGCTGGTTGTCCTGGGTGAAAACCGCGATGGACTTGATGAAGGGGGAGTTCTTGCGGTGGGTCAGGCCAATCAGCCGCTTGAGGGATTCGCGACTGTGCTGTGTCATCCCGTATTCACTGGCGATCGCCAGCGGTTCGATGATGTTGATCCCCTGATCAATGAGGTTGTTTTCCAGCTGCTGGTAGCGGTGGAAAGTGAAGTAACCGGCCATCAGGCCACCGATTATCAGGGTCGGCAGGATGGTAAAGGCGAGAACGCGTGCTCTCAGGCCATATTTGGTCATACGAACAGGCCACCAGTGAACAGGGTTGGCGATAGGGTTGATGGCAATACACGGGCTCTGTGGCCGTATTTGGTCATACTATTATTCTTGTGGGACAATACCCGGCAGCAGATTCCACAATCATGACATAGCCACCTATAGGCACCAAGTTTTATGGCCCAGTTTTTCAAGCCCCAAAAGAAGTCCACCCAGCTCCAACGCATTGAATTTACGATAGACACCCTCGATCACCACTGCGTCGGTATCGGTCGCCATCAGGGCAAGGCGATCTTTGTCGAAGGGGCACTGCCCGGCGAGACAGTCAAGGCACGTATCACCGAAGAGAAAAAGCAGTATGGTCACGCCGCCTTGCAACAGGTGGTGAGCCCGGCAGCCAACCGTATCGCCCCCTTCTGCAGCCACTATCGCGAGTGCGGCGGTTGCAGTGCCCAGCACATGTCGGTTGCCGATCAGCAAGCCGCCAAGGCGGCCGGACTGGTCAGCCTGTTCGAGCGGTTGGGCAACATCAAGGCGCCGGCGCTGGAGCCGGTACTGACCGGTGAAGATCGTGCCTACCGCCGGGTCTGTCGTCTGGCCATCAAATTTGACAAGAACGGTCGCTGCACCCGGGTTGGTTTCCGCCGTCGCAACAGCAACGATCTGGTGGAAATCGAAGGGTGCCCTGTGCTGGCCGAGCCGCTCTCTGCGCTGATTGCCCCGCTGCGTGAGTGCCTCAATCGCCTCAAGAGCCAGCGCGAGCTGGGCCATGCGGAGCTTATCCAGGCCGAGCAGGGGATCATGATGCTGCTGCGCCACACCGGCCGTCCGAATGAGGCGGATCGCGCCCTGCTGGTGGAGTTTGCAAAAGCGCAGGGGATCGACCTCTATCTGCAGGCGGCCGATGATCGCATCGAAGCACTGCAGCAACAATTTTCCCCATCCTACTCGCTGGATGGCCTGTCTCTTGCATTTGCTCCCGGTGATTTCATTCAGGTCAACGGCCCCATCAACCAGAACATGGTCGAGCAGGCGCTGACATGGCTCGGGGCGAGCAAGGATGACAAGGTGCTCGATCTCTTCTGCGGCATCGGCAACTTCACCCTGCCGCTGGCCCGTCAGGCTCGCGAAGTGGTGGGTGTGGAAGGTGAACTGGCCATGGTGCAGCGGGCCGAAGAGAACGCCCGTCGCAACGGCATCACCAATGCCCGTTTCTACAAAGCCGACCTGAGCGATGACATTGTCGGCATGTCCTGGGCGCGGGAAGGGTTTGATCTGGTACTGCTGGATCCGGCTCGTCCTGGCGCGCTGGAAGTGATGGGACACGTCGTGAAACTTTCACCCAAGCGGGTGGTCTACGTCTCCTGTAACCCGGTCACCCTAGCGCGGGACAGTCAGGTGCTGGTGAAAGGGGGTTACCGTCTGGTGCGCCTCGGCATGCTCGACATGTTCCCTCACACCGGTCATCTGGAGTCCATGGCGCTGTTTGAACGGGAGTAAATGACTCATCAGTTCGGCGATGCGGATGTGCAATCCGGCATGTTTGTTACTGTTTGAGCAGGTGTGTATATGAAGTAATCCTGCTCATCGGTACGGCGATGCGGATATGTAATCTGGCATGTCTGCGTCTGTTTGAGCGGGTGTGTATATGAAGTAATCCTGCTCATCAGTACGGCGATGCAGATATGTAATCTGGCATGTCTGCGGCTGTTTGAGCGGGTGTGATTGGGGTAATCTAGACCCTTGTCGTTCGGCAGGGCCTGTTGGCGCGCTCTATTGTCTTTCTGGACAATATGCCTTGAAAAGTGCGCTGGATATCCCCATTTGAGGCAATCTCATGAGGGGGGGAAAGTGACAGCTTTCGGCCCGATAATTTAAAGGATTGATACCATGGTTGCGGTTCGCGATATTCATTTGAAAGACAACTTCACCCTGGAAGAGTGGGTCAGCTCGCTCTCCTTGAGTGACAGTGAAAAGGATCAGCTGCGAACCGTCTACCAGTATTGTCTGACGCTCGGTGACGAGGCGCTGACCAGCAAGCTGCTGGTGCGTGGCATCGAAATGGTGGGCATCCTGCAGATGCTCAGCATGGATATCGGCACTCTCAAAGCGGCCATCATTTACCCCTTCGTCGAAGCCGGTCTCATCAGCCAGGAGCGGATGGACGAGGACTTCGGCTCCAAGATTGCCAAGCTGGTGGAAGGGGTGCTGGAGATGGAAGCCATCCGCTCCCTGCAAACCCTCCATCGCAGCGAAACCTCGCCGGAGCAGGTCGACAACGTGCGTCGCATGTTGCTTGCCATGGTCGAGGATGTGCGCGCCGTGGTGATCAAGCTGGCGGAGCGGATCGCCTGCCTGCGGGAAGCGAAGACGGCAGATGAAGAGACCCGGGTGCTGATGGCCCAGGAGATCACCAATATCTATGCGCCGCTCGCCAACCGTCTGGGCATCGGCCAGCTCAAGTGGGAGCTGGAAGATCTCGCCTTCCGTTACCTGCACCCGGATACCTACAAACAGATCGCCAAGCAGCTCGACGAGAAGCGGCTCGACCGCGAGCGCTACATCCGCGAGTTTGTGCAATCCCTGCGTAATGGGTTGAAAGAGGCGGGAGTTGACGCCGAGGTGTACGGTCGGCCGAAACACATCTACAGCATCTGGCGCAAGATGCAGAAGAAGCACCTCGAATTCAACGAGTTGTTCGACGTGCGCGCGGTGCGGGTAGTGACCAAGCGGCTGCAGGATTGCTATGCGGCGCTCGGTATCGTGCATACCCAGTTCCACCACATTCCTCGCGAGTTTGACGACTATGTCGCCAACCCCAAACCCAACGGCTATCAGTCGATCCACACCGTCGTGGTGGGGCCGGAGGGAAAGACTGTCGAGATCCAGATCCGTACCGACCAGATGCATCAGGATGCCGAACTCGGCGTCGCGGCGCACTGGCGCTACAAGGAAGGGGCACAGGCTGGCGGCAAGGCCAACACCTTCGAAGACAAGATTGAGTGGCTGCGCAAGCTGCTCGCCTGGCAGGAAGATCTCTCCGAGAGCGGCTCCCTGCTCGAAGACCTGCGCAGTCAGGTGTTCGAGGACAGGGTCTACGTCTTCACCCCGAAAGGGGATGTCATCGACCTGCCGGCAGGCGCCACCCCGCTCGATTTTGCCTATCACGTCCACAGTATGATCGGCCACCGCTGCATCGGCGCCAAGATTGATGGCCGCATCGTGCCGTTTACCTATGCGCTGCAGACCGGCGATCAGGTGGAGGTGATCACCCAGAAAGAGCCGAACCCGAGCCGCGACTGGATGAACCCCAACGCCGGCTTCCTGCGCTCCAGCCGGGCGCGGGCCAAGGTGGCGACCTGGTTCAGAAAACTGGATCGGGACAAGAATATCGTGGCCGGTCGCGAGCTGTTCGAGAAGGAGCTGGATCGCCACAATCTCAGCATGTCCAAGATCGACAAGGGCAACATGCTGCGCCGCTTCAATCTGGAGAGCACCGACGATCTGCTGGCCGGTATCGGCAGCGGCGATATCCGCATCAACCAGGTGCTCAACTATCTCGACACCTGCTACAACAAGCCGACGGCGGAAGAGGAAGATCGCCGCCTGCTGGAGAAGCTGGAGCAGAAGGCCAATGCGCCGATGCGCCACAAGCCCAAAGACCACATCGTGGTGGAAGGGGTCGGCAACCTGATGACCCATATTGCCCGCTGCTGCCAGCCGATCCCTGGGGACTCCATTCAGGGCTTTATTACCATGGGGCGCGGCGTATCCATTCACCGGGAAGATTGCGAGCAGCTCAAGGAGCTGTCACGGCGCAACCCGGAGCGGCTGATCGATGCGGTGTGGGGGGAGAACTACTCCGGCGGCTATGGCCTCACCATCCGGATCATCTCCAACGATCGCTCCGGCCTGCTGCGGGACATCACCACCGTGCTGGCCAACGAGAAGATCAATGTGATGGGGGTGCGCTCACGCTCCAACGTGCGCGAGCAGACCGCCGAGATCGACATGGAGCTGGAGATTTACAACATCAACGCCTTCAACCGGGCGTTGGCCAAGCTCAGTCAGCTCAATGACGTAATTAGCGCCAAGCGGCTTTGATAGCGAACCGACCGGCCCCAGTGGCCGGTCTGTATTTACGACCCTTTTTGAACGAATTGAAAGCGAATATCCCATGTCCCAACGTTACGATCTGCCTCAACTGCTCGACATCATGGCTCGTTTGCGTGATCCGCAAAACGGCTGCCCCTGGGATCTGAAACAAGACTTCCAGAGCATAGTGCCGCACACCCTGGAGGAGGCCTACGAGGTGGCCGATGCCATCGAGACCGAAGATTGGCAGGGGCTGAAAGGGGAGTTGGGGGACCTGCTGTTTCAGGTGGTGTTTTACGCCCAGCTGGGTAAGGAGCGGGGCTTGTTCGACTTTGCCAATATCGTCGATACGGTGAGCGAGAAGCTCATTCGTCGTCACCCCCACGTTTTTTCCGATGCAGACCTCTCCAACGAGCAGGCGGTAAAAGCGAACTGGGAGGCGGAAAAAGCCAAGGAGCGGGCGGCCCTCGACAAAGAGAGCGTGCTGGATGACATCCCGCAGGCGCTGCCTGCCCTGACCCGCGCCGCCAAAATTCAGAAACGCTGCGCCACCGTCGGTTTTGACTGGAAGACGCTGGGGCCTGTGGTGGACAAGATCCACGAAGAGATCGACGAGGTGATGGAAGAGGCATTGATGGCCGATGTGGACGAGGCGAGGGTGAGCGACGAGCTCGGCGATCTCTTGTTCGCCACCGTCAATCTGGTGCGTCATCTGGGCAAGGATCCGGAGCAGGTACTGCGAGGTGCCAACGCAAAGTTCGAACGTCGTTTTCGTCAGGTTGAGCAGATAATCGCCGCAGAAGGCTTGAAAATGACCGATTGCACCCTCGCAAAGCTCGATGCCGCCTGGGATAAGGCGAAGGAAACCGAGCAAAGTTGATTTGGCGCAAGATGGGGGGGCGGTGAGCCTGATAGATTTTTGCTCATTGTTTGGGAGAGGGGTTTTTGGTATACTGTTTCCCCGTCCTGCTTCATCCCCGAAGCACCCCTTAAAATTCCCTAAACTTCTTTCAGGTTCAGCATGACGACCAAATATATTTTTGTTACTGGTGGCGTTGTTTCATCCCTCGGCAAAGGCATTGCCGCAGCTTCTCTGGCAGCCATTCTGGAAGCCCGTGGTCTGGATGTGACCATCATGAAACTGGACCCGTACATCAACGTGGATCCGGGCACCATGAGCCCGACCCAGCATGGTGAAGTGTTCGTAACCGAGGACGGGGCCGAAACCGATCTGGATTTGGGCCACTACGAGCGTTTCATCCGCACCAAGATGACCCGTCGCAACAACTTTACCACCGGCCGTATCTACGCCGACGTACTGCGTAAAGAGCGTCGTGGTGACTATCTGGGCGCCACCATTCAGGTTATCCCGCACATCACCAACGCCATCAAGGAGCGGGTGATTGCCGGTGCCGAAGGCCATCAGGTTGCCATCGTCGAAGTGGGCGGTACCGTAGGTGACATCGAGTCCCTGCCGTTCCTCGAAGCCATTCGTCAGCTGGCTGCCGAAGTGGGCCGCAACAATGCCATGTTCATGCACCTGACGCTGGTTCCTTACCTGGCTGCTGCCGGTGAAGTGAAGACCAAGCCGACCCAGCACTCCGTCAAAGAGCTGCTCTCCATCGGTATCCAGCCGGATGTGCTGATCTGCCGCTCTGACCGTGCCATTCCGGCCAACGAGCGCGCCAAGATCGCCCTGTTCTGCAACGTGCCCGAGCGCGCCGTCATCTCCATGAAAGACGTCGACTCCATCTACAAGATCCCGGCACTGCTCAAGTCCCAGAACCTGGACTCCTACTTCACCGAGCGTTTCGGTCTGGAGTGCAAAGAAGCTGATTTGTCCGAGTGGGAACAGGTTATCTACGAAGAGGCCAATCCGACTGGTGAAGTGACCATCGGTATGGTCGGCAAGTACGTCTCCCTGCCGGACGCTTACAAGTCCGTCAACGAGGCGCTCAAGCACGGTGGTCTCAAGACCCGTCACTCTGTCAACATCAAGTACATCGACTCTCAGGATATCGAGACCCGTGGCGCCGAGCTGCTGGAAGGTCTGGACGCGATCCTGGTGCCGGGTGGCTTCGGTGAGCGCGGTGTGGAAGGCAAAATTCTGGCTGCCCAGTATGCCCGCGAGAACAAGATCCCCTACCTGGGTATCTGCCTCGGCATGCAGGTTGCCATGATCGAATTCGCTCGCAACGTGGCGGGCATGGAAGGGGCTCACTCCTCCGAATTCAAGAAAGATTGCGCGTACCCGGTCGTCGGCCTCATCACCGAGTGGGTGGATGAAGAGGGCAACGTCGAGACCCGTACCGAGAAGTCCGATTTGGGCGGTACCATGCGTCTGGGTTCCCAGCTCTGCCACCTGGTCGAAGATTCCAAGGTGCGTCAGATGTACGGCAGCCCGACCATTTACGAGCGTCACCGTCACCGTTACGAAGTCAACAACAAGCTGCTGCCGCAGATTGAAGCGGCAGGTCTGAAAGTGACCGGTCTCTCCGCCGACAAGAAGTTGGTGGAAATCATCGAGATCCCGGATCACCCCTGGTTCGTGGCTGCGCAGTTCCACCCGGAGTTCACCTCTACTCCTCGTGATGGCCACGCTCTGTTCGCCGGTTTTGTGAAGGCGGCAGGCGAGTATCAGAAGCGTAATTTGAAGTAATTGAAAATAAATGCGGTTGGGGCACTGTGCCACAGCCGCTTTTTTTGGCATATTTTTGTTGTTTTTTTACGAAACCTGAGGAAATACACATGTCCAAGATCGTTAAAGTGATCGGTCGTGAAATCATCGACTCCCGTGGTAACCCGACCGTTGAGGCCGAAGTTCACCTGGAAGGTGGTTTTGTTGGTATGGCAGCCGCTCCGTCTGGCGCGTCCACCGGTTCCCGCGAAGCGCTGGAACTGCGTGACGGCGACAAGAGCCGTTTCCTGGGTAAAGGCGTGCTGAAAGCCATCGAAGCCGTAAACGGCCCGATCGCTCAAGCTCTGCTGGGTAAAGATGCCAAGGACCAGGCCACTGTCGACCAGATCATGATCGACCTCGACGGTACCGAGAACAAATCCAAGTTCGGCGCCAACGCCATCCTGGCTGTTTCCCTGGCTAACGCCAAAGCTGCCGCTGCTGCCAAAGGCATGCCGCTGTACGCCCACATCGCCGAGCTGAACGGCACCCCGGGTGTTTACTCCATGCCGCTGCCGATGATGAACATCATCAACGGTGGTGAGCACGCCGACAACAACGTCGACATCCAGGAGTTCATGATCCAGCCGGTTGGCGCCAAGACCCTGAAAGAAGCCGTTCGCATGGGCGCAGAAGTGTTCCACAACCTGGCCAAAGTGCTGAAGTCCAAGGGCTACAACACTGCAGTTGGTGACGAAGGTGGTTTCGCTCCGAACCTGAAATCCAACGCCGAAGCGCTGGAAGTTATCGCTGAAGCCGTTGCCGCTGCCGGTTACAAACTGGGCACCGACATCACCCTGGCTATGGACTGCGCTGCTTCCGAGTTCTACGACGCAGAGAAGAAAGAGTACAACCTGAAAGGCGAAGGTCGTGTCTTCACCTCCAACGGTTTCTCCGACTTCCTGGCTGACCTGACCACCAAGTTCCCGATCGTCTCCATCGAAGATGGCCTGGACGAATCTGACTGGGAAGGCTTCGCCTACCAGACTGCTGAACTGGGCAAGAAAATCCAGATCGTGGGTGACGACCTGTTCGTAACCAACACCAAGATCCTGAAGCGCGGTATCGACAACGGCATCGCCAACTCCATCCTGATCAAGTTCAACCAGATCGGTTCCCTGACCGAAACTCTGGCTGCCATCAAGATGGCCAAAGACGCTGGCTACACTGCCGTCATCTCCCACCGCTCCGGTGAGACCGAAGACGCGACCATCGCCGACCTGGCTGTTGGTACCGCTGCTGGCCAGATCAAGACCGGTTCCATGAGCCGTTCTGACCGTGTTGCCAAGTACAACCAGCTGATCCGTATCGAAGAAGCTCTGGGTGCCAAAGCTCCTTTCCGCGGTCTGAAAGAAGTTAAAAACCAGGCTTAATTTGCTGGTTTGCCAGCCTCGGCTGGAATGAAAAAAACCGGAACCCTTGGGTTCCGGTTTTTTTATGCCTGAACATTGCCAAAACGGCCTGAGAGGCGAGGGGGTTGTGCCTCTGGTCTCGGGTCAGATAAAGGGGAGCGTGCGCTGATAGCGCCCTGCATGCGCCTTGAAGCCCAGCTTTTCAAACAGGGCGATAGAGCGGACGTTATCTGCATCGATATCTGCGGTGAGGCGGGTGACTCCCAGTGTGTTGGCGTAGGCGAACAGCAATCCCAGCGCTTCCGACATAAACCCTCTGCGCCAATAGGCCGTATTAAGCAGGCAACCCACCTCGCAGCAGCGACCCGCCTCGCTGAAACTGTGCAGGCCGCAGGTGCCGATCACCTTATTGCCCTCCCGCTCGACAATCGCCCACTCCAGCGACTCACCGGTTTGTTCCAGCCGCACCACGCTCGCCATCATCTGCGCCACCATGGCGGGAGAGGTAAAGCAGGGATCAGAGGCAAACTCCATGGTCAGTGGATTGCCATAAATCTCGAACAGATCGGCGGCATCCTGCGGGCCAATGGTGCGCAGTACAATCCGAGTGCCGGTTAAGTCAGCCTTCATTTATCTCCTTGGAGGGTGTTACGCAAGCAAAGCTACAGGTGGATAAAGTGACCGTATAAAAGTCGGTCTCAAAGACAACTGGTACTATCAAGAAATATTGTTTTCGCGAATGTCCGATTACGCTTCGCTAATCGAACCTACGGGCTAAAATCTCTACATAGTAAAATCCAACGTCTGCTAAATAACAATTTAGCAATTTGTTATATATCATTGGATCCCGACATTTTTGCAATAAAAAAACTAAGTTTTCTCTGTAGATTTTCATTTGCAGAAATTGATTGTTCGTATGCTGAAATGTTATCGATACCATATTCAACGACGTCTCGAACTATTTTTTCGTTAGTCTTTTTTGCTTTTTCCAATGCATCAGTTAACTCTTTGTCCATAAGTTCTTTGTACACTTGCAGCGCATATTCCCGCTTTTTATCAAATTCCCTATAAACGTTATGTTCAGGCTGGTCATTCGGATTTGGGGGATCGTCTAGATGCTGACGTGCGTATTCATTCTGAAGATAGTACTCTGAAGCTTTTATTACCGCAGATAGAGATTCACTTAATCCAAGTAAGATTGGTTTATTAATATCCCAAAGCCTATCTTTCCTTTGTTGCCGAATAGAGCTGAAGTGGATGATAGTCGCCATCACTGTCGCCGCAGCGATGATCAAATTTGTTACCACCGACATATCAAATTTAGTATCGTTAACAAGAAACAATACGAATGATACGAAGCCAACAAAGAAGCCTATGACACAACCAACTAAAAAATTGAACATCGATACTCCAAAAAATATTTGATTCACTATTAATGGGGACGACGTATTATAGAACTAGCCGAATACCACATTAATCGATAAATTAAATAAATGGTGAAAGTGCCACGCATTGCGAATTTCTATTAAAAATAGTTAAATGCTAGTCATCAACATCGCCCCAATTATTCTGCCTGTTGTAGTAGCAAGCGAACTCTGGTGCAGAACAAACTCTGAATGCTAGCTCACGATCTAGTTCTAAGAACATTGCTATATCTGATAAGTGTCCATAATTTAGTTCAAACCACTCACCTCTAACACGAAACTCAGCATAGTTGTTGTGCAAAAAGCTTTCTAAGTAGGAAATTTCTTTGCCCAAGTAGTCATCTAAATCTGCTTCGAAGTAGCAAATAAGCTTAAGTTCATATGGACACCCTGTCTGGTGAGTGGCAAGGCGTTTTTCAAGATCGTTTGTAACACCAATTTTATAGTACTTACTTCTTCCGCAGCGGATAATATATAAGTATCTTGGTGCATCGTCATATTTCAAATAGTTATTATATTTTTTGTACGCAAAGCTCAACTCATTCTCTGTTGCTTGCGAATAATCAAACAGAGCTGCGATCTCTAGAAAATGCGCCTTTGTGAAATGAATTGAACTATACCAACGGCTCAATCTTTACTCCTGGCATTTAACACTCTGTGAAGGGGTGATCAGCGCAAAACCGATGCCACTGTATACCACCTTAAACACTAAAAGCAACGCATGGTAAAATGCCACGCGTTGCGAATCACTCTTAAACAGTTTTTAATTTTATTTTTTGTCCGTAATAGCTTCAATGCCTCGAATAGAGAAGCGTTTGCTGTAATGAGGTGATAGGTATAGAGCCTTGGTTTTTTTCTCAGCGGTCGTAATTAACAGCTCCATAGCTTCTTCCAACCCTTCTTCCTTGTATGCTGTAGAAGGCTCGTTACTAAAAAACATATCTGGATTTGCCGTTATGCACGGAACTTTAGGATGATCAATTTGCTTCAGGTATGCATAAAAAGCATCTTTTGAAATGACAAGGCCAAACTCGCGCCACGCATATTTCTTACCCCAGTAATAACCATCAGTGGCTTTATGTCTGACCCTTTCATCGTTTTTTTGTTTGTTAACTATGTGTCTATCTTGAGAAAACTTTTTTGCATACATATAGGATAACATGGGGTTTACACTGTCTGACTTTGAAATACATGACAGATCGATGATCTTACGGCCATCTTTATCCTCGCGGAAGCCGATATTATATCTTTCGCCTTCTTCCATTTCGGCGACTCCATTTGCCTCGAACTGATACACAGTATTAGTCGTTTTTGGTTTAAATGTGTGCAAAAACCGACCTTCACCGATATGCGTCATCGTGTACTCAGTGACAATAACGTCATAAATTGTTTTTAAGTCTCTTGATTTCATAAATACCTAACCACTTTACCGACATGTTTAAAATAATAGTTTTATCTTCATTACTATAAAACTGGACGTATTCGCGTGACTTTTTCTTTTTAAACAACCATTGCGGCTGTGTAGAAAAGCCGTGTGATGTTGACCATGGCAAGCACTGGCATGGCTACCGCCCCTGAATTTCAGCCTCCAGTCTGCTGCGGTTCACCAACGGGATGGGGTTGGCATGGCTCATGGGAGACTCCGACGAGGCAAGTGTTGCCAAATGGCAATATTAACCATGGCGCTGTGGATAGAAAACTCAATATTGAGAATTTCTGTTCAAGATCAATAAATTAATCAAATATCGCCCACGATTGATGACGCGCCGAGATAGCGTGAACAACCATTCTTGAACTATCTCCATAGAATATTCATGGTCATATCCGGCTTGAACCAGCATAAAACTCTTTGTTATTGTCCGCCTCCCCCGCCGAAATAGCTTATTTATCTATAAATCAACAAGATAGCATTATGTGGTGGCGTTGCGGGGGCATCTGCTATCGGGAAGGAGAGTTATGAAGTCGCAGTTCAAAGTGGCGCTGGCCATGTTGGCCCTGTTCGTCGTCCAAGGCTGCACAGCCCCGGATTCATCCGCCAAGCGCAATGCACCCGGTCCGGTGCTGACAGTGCATTACGAAAGCGCCCCCCTGATCCCCGTCACCATCGCAGGTGAGCAGTATCAGTTTTTGCTCGATACCGGGGCCAGTATCACCTTTATCGATCGTCGTCTGGCCAGCCGCTTCAAGGCGCTGACCTTAAGCGAATTGCCCAGGGCCTATCAGGCTGATTTTGCCAGTGTGAACAGCGTTTCGAGCCAACTGGGCAGCGAGCAGCTTGGCTTTGTTGAGCCGCAACCCTTCTCGGTGGGGTCGGTCACCATTGATGACAGCGATTTGTGGGCAACCGTTGATTTCGATCTTTTCTCCCAGTCTCTTGGCAGCCGTATCGATGGCATCCTCGGGATCGACACCATCCGCCGTTTCAACTGGGTGTTTGATCGAGACAGGCATCAGCTCACGGCTTCGCTGACGGCACCGTCGGCAGCCACGTTCGAGCGTTGCATCGGCTATGAAGACAGCTACAACCGCTCCCCGGCCGTGTATCTGACCCACGGCGAGAGCAGCGTGCGCATGTATCTGGATACCGGGGCCGATCAGAGCTATGCCGACCATGCCTTTATCGACTTTATGGCGAGCCAGAAGGCGATCTCTGGCGAAGATGCGATGCCACGCAAAGGGGTGGACGCCAGCGGTATGGTGGAGGGGCGTGAACATATCCTCACCGGCCTGCACTTTGATGAGCGCCAGCTCGGTGAACTGCGCGTGTCGGAAAACAGCAATGAGCAGTATGGTCTGGGGCTGGATTTTGTTAACCGCTTCAATCGCTTTGCGATCATGCCCGGGCGGATGATGCTCTGCTACGATGCCGACAGCCTGGCGCGCAAAGTGCCGCCAATCCTGCGCAATATCGGGGTGCGCTTTGATGGCGAGCATCTGCAGGTCTACTACAGCGATGAACGGGATCTTGCCCCCTATGGTCTGGCCAACGGCGACATTCTGGAGCAGATCAACGGGGTGGCTTATCGTCCCCTCGAGATCGACAAGGTGCGTGAACTGCTCAGCACCAGCAAGCCGGGGTCGCTCAAGTTGCGGATTGTGCGGGAAGGAAAACCGCTGGATATCGCCATCTAGTCAAGGTGGGGCGGCAAGACGAGCCGCCCCTATGAGCCTCAGCCCTTGGTCGGATTTTCCATGCAGGTGAGGGTTGGCTGGCCGTAACGCTCCAGCGTGGCGTCGTCCCCCTTGGTGAAGAAGGTGAGGTTTTGCCCTTCATAACGGGCGCCGCTGGCGCTGGGGGCTTCATAGGCGAGCACTTGTTGCTGCTTGTCGCCCTCGCTCAGGTTGATCACTGCGGCGGGCAGCTTGGCATCGTTATAGAAGTAGGTAGAGAGTGTGACGCTCTTGCCGCACTGGTAGTTGACCGGTGCCGGCACCATCAGCTGGCCGCCGCTGATCTGCAGTTCGGTGATCCGCAGCAGGTAGTTATCTTCCACACACTGGCGCAGATCCTGTCCCTTCCAGCAGTCGTTGCGACCCTTGATCCAGCCGCGCTGCATGGCGCGCTCTGTCTTGAGCTGTTCGGGAGAGAGCGCTGCAATCGCCTTGGGGTAGAGGGCCGCCAGTTCGTTATCGAGGGCGGCCAGTCCGGCATCCTTGCAGATCAGGGTTTCGACCGACCCGGAGGCTTTGGTGCAGTCAAAGGAGGGGGTTGCGGCACTGGCCAGCAGAGGGGCAAACAGCAGGGTGGCAAGCAAGGTCTTGTTCATCGATAGATTCCAGCAATGAGGAGGGCATATCTGCCTACTACAGCACACTCTACAGGGCAATGCAGCAGGGGAGCCGAGCGCATTTTGCTCTGCAGCATGTGCTGGCGACCGGTTTTGCCGCGGTACTCCAGTGGGGAAGGAAACTGTTGCTGGATGAGGCTGGCTTGTTTGAAAACTGGTCAGGAGAGGTCGCTATTTTGAGCATTCAGACAGGCCAGCAGCATTGTACTTTCACTCCTGTTCGAAAGGCGTGCTAGATTTGTGGCCTTTTCTTAATAACAAGAAGGTTAGCTATGTTCAGGTTGATGACGGGGGCCTTGCTGGCCATCATGCTGTCCGGTTGTGCGGCCATGTTTAACGGCACAAGTCAGCAGGTTTCCATTCGCAGTCAGGATCCCGATGCGGAGATCTACGTCAACGATATGTTGCTGGGCCACGGCAATGTGATCACCTCGTTCAAGAAGAAAGAGAATTACACCATCACGGTCAAGCGTGCTGATTGCTACTCGGTGACAGTGCCGGTCTCCAAGTCGTTCGATGCCACTACTCTGCTCGGGATCTTTGTCGATTTCGGCGTGGTCTCCATTCTGGTGGTCGATGGGGTCGGCACCGGCGCCTGGCAGAAGTTTGATCAGAATGCCTTTATCGTTGACCCCATCTGCAAGAAAGCCTGATCGTTATGGATGGGGCATCGGATGATGCATCCAGATACAGATCTTTGCTGATGTGAAAAACCCGACACTCCTGGCCGGAATGTCGGGTTTTTTGTTGCCGCGATAAAGGGGGAGGCGGGTTACCCGGTCGATCAGGCCAGCGCCAGTTGCTGACTGCGGGCGCGCCACAGCCGCTCGTGGAAGAAGAACACCACGGTGTTGATAGCCGGTTCGATCATCGCCATCACGCCGCCGGTGAGCAGCTCGCCGCTCAGCAGGAAGGCAACCCCGAAGGCCACCGAGAAATGGACCACCGCGAAGCTGCTGGTCTTGGCCTGCAGGCTGTGATTTGGCTTGAGCTTGTGCCAGCCAAGGTCATGAAAGTAGAAGGCGACCGTGTTGACGGCAGGCTCGATCAGGGCGATCAGGCTGGCGGTCAGCAGCTCACCGGTCAGCAGGTAGGCCACGGTAAAGGCGACACCGAAGTGCAGGATGGCAAAGCTGATGGTCTTTTTCATGATGGCGGCTCCCTTGGTTGATGGTGAGAGTATCCGCCGAAATGAGATTAAATGAAAACTATTCTCATCTACTGCCAGAATAGAGAGAACCTATCAACGGGCGAGTGGCCGGTGCGCTTCAGCGGTTGCCAATCGCAACCAAGGCGATAAAGTACAGGTTCTTCACACTTGCCCATGAAAAAGGATCTTTCATGAATATCAATGCCACCCTGCTTGGCCAGTTCATTGCGTTGCTAATGGTCATTGTCGGCCTCATCGCCTGGCGACTGGCGCGCAGCAAGAGCGAGCATCCGGCGCTGATCACCCTTATCTGCTCCCTGCTCTGTCTGTTTCCGCCCTTTGGCCTGCTGGCCCTGTTGCTGGTGGCGCTGAAACAGGATCTGCCCGTCCGCTCATAGGGCGGGCTGGTTCAGGCTGCCGCACACACCGGCTGCACCAATAGAAAAAGCCCCGTGATGGGGCTTTTGCTTTTTAACTCGGTGAGCAGAAGACCTTGGACACCCATCTTTTGGGTTCATCTTTTGGGTTAGGGCTATGCAACGCCTTGCTCAAAAAGGTGGGTGTCCCAGATTTTTCACACTTGCCCATGAAAAAGGATCTTTCATGAATATCAATGCCACCCTGCTTGGCCAGTTCATTGCGTTGCTGATGGTCATCGTCGGCGTCATCGCCTGGCGACTGGCGCGCCGCAAGAGCGAGCATCCGGCGCTGGTCACCCTTATCTGCTCCCTACTCTGTCTGTTTCCGCCCTTTGGCCCGCTGGCCCTGTTGCTGGTTGCGCTGAAACAGGATCTGCCCGCCCGCTCATAGGGCGTGCTGGTTCAGGCTGCTGCACACACCGGCCGCACCAATAGCAAAAGCCCCGTGATGGGGCTTTTGCTTTTTAACTCGGTGAGCGCCGTAGGGGCGGGAGAAGACCTTGGACACCCATCTTTTGGGTTCGGGGTATGCTACGCCTTGCTCAAAAAGGTGGGTGTCCCAGATTTGTTTAGATTTGTTTGGCGCAGCTTTGCTACGTCCGGCGCCGAAGGCGCGAAGTTCATTGATTTGTTATGTGCTTATTCCTTAGCGGTTACGCAACAATTTCTTCACACACCAAGAAAATCTCATGTCCATCATACTGCAAAGCTGGTCGCTGCTTGACCACGCTGACCACAACCGGTTTTAGGATGAAGTTGGCCATAGCCCGTTGTTCAGATTTAGCCGCGTGGATGATTTCCAGGGTTTTAGGCTGTAGGATTTCATCCAGGTTATTGTTCAAGTTTTGTAGTTCGTCCTTGGTCAGCATAAAGCTTACAGCCAGATATTCGAGCTGGCGCTGTACCAGCTTGAGCATCCGCACGCGGTCTTCTTCCATGAGCTTGCCGGCGATCTTGTTGGTAATGACCGAGGAAATCACCCCACCGATGATGCCGCCTGCGGTGCGGCCGAGCATGGCAGAGACTGGGCCAAATGGGCTGAATACGATGCCGCCGGCAATTGAGCCGATGGTGCCACCGGCAATGCCGGACGACACCACCGCGAGGTTCTTGATGAACTGGGCCTTGGAGATTCGGCCGCGGACCATCTTGACCATATCCGGGCCGGTAGTGACGGCGATCAGCACGATGGAGGTGATCACGGTGCCGCGCAGGGCTTTGTTGAGGCTGTTCTTGGAGCTGACGCCAAAGCCTTTTTGCAGCAGGCTGCGTTTGCTGTGCGACAGCGCTGAGACGTCGATCTTGCTCAGCACCTTCTGCACCACGGCGACCCGGTTGAGCTGTTGGGCGCCAACGTACACGGTCAGGCTTTTGCCGAAGGTTTTGCCGCCCTGGATGGCGGCGACCTTGAGTGCCTGCTTCTTGTCACCAGTGGAGGCGTAGTAGACGCAGGCGCTCAGGGCAAAGCTGATGCCGCCGGCCACCGCGCCAACAATCGCCCCTTCGGCGATGTCATAGGTGACCGATTCAAGGGTACCGAACTTGGTGATGTTCTTGGCCTGGTCGTAGGTCAGATGCCCTTTGACCACCAAGTCTTTGGCCTGCTCGGGGTCGCTGACGCCCGGGACCTTGCCGTCCTTGATCTTGTTTTTCATGGTTTCCACGGCTAGTTCGTACTGGTCCTTGGGCACCTCGATCTGCATGGGCTTGCCCTGGGCGTCCAGGTATTTGTAGCTGCCATTCTGCCCGTCGAACCCGGCCCCAACGCTACGTGCGGCGGTTTGGCAGTATTTGGTTTGCAGGCTGGCGCCATCGACCAGGCGGTCTGCGCCGTTCTTGGCATTGTCGCCGCCAACAAGTTCCGCCTTTTTCATCATCAGCTTGTCGATCCGATGGTTGGCGTTTTCAGCGGCAAAGCCGTGGCCCTGGCCGCCGGTGGCGAACAATTTGTGGTTGGCATCCAGCGCCGCGCCACCGGCCATCAGCACAAAACCACTGGTGGCGGCGCTGTCGAGAAAGTCCTTATAGGGCTTGTCTTTGATTTCCAGGCACAGGTTTTCGGTTTCGCGGCAGGTGCTGGAGCAGAACCATTCACCCTGCTCAGGCACGTGGCCCTCTTCGGCGTGCCCGCAGGAGGTGCATACCCTGATGTTGTCGATCTGTTTCAGCGGAACGAAGAAGGCGTCGGTGCCAATGCCGTAGATCACGCCCAGCCCTGCGCTGAATTCGAGAAAATCCCGGGCCTGTTCTTGATTCAGGCGGTAGGTCTGGCCGATCAGTTGTACCACGGCATCCAGATCCTGGCGGGCCGATGGGTTGATCATATGTTCGATACGCCGGCGGTTGTGCGCGTCCCACTCGGCCTTGAAGACCCAGGGGTCAGACAGAATCTCGTACTCGTGCAGCACGCCCCGCTCGACCAGCAGGACGATGCAGCCCTGATACAGCGCCTCGGCATCGGCCTGATCCAAGTGATGCTCATCGGCCAGCGTTTTACAGTGTTCCCGGGCGTTGAGTTGCTCGGTTTCGGACAGTGCGGCAAACGCCTGGGTGCAGAAGGTTCGGCGTTCGTGGCTGTCCATCAGGGCGTACAGTTGTACCAGCAAGGCAGCCACCCAGTAAGCACCGCCCAGCCAAGCTTGCAGGCCGTTCAGTGGCTCGATCGCGGCGGCAATCCAGGGTGAGATGATGGCGCACAGGGTCAGCAACAGGGCGGCATGGAACAGCGCCCAGCCTTGCCGCTCTTTCTTGAGCAGCAGGATCTGATTGGCGTTGATTGCATTGAGCCCGCGGGTCTTGAACACCGCACCGATGACCGCCAGCGCCAGCGACAGCGTGATCAGGTTGCGGTAGTAGCCAAAGCCCGAATCCTGCAGCCCGTAGTAACGCCCTTCCAGGTAGACCCAGCCAACCAGCAGGCTGAAACCACTCAGCATCAGGTAAGGCATAACCAGCTTGAGTCGCAGGGCGTTGGCGAACTTTTCCAGCAGAATCGCCAGCAAGGCGGCAGGCCCCATGAACACCGCAGCGACCATACCCAGTACGCCGCCGGCAACTACCACTATGAATTTGAACAGTTTTTTCAACAAGACAATGCCGACAACCAGCACGACCAACCCTAACAAGAGATGCAGCATCTTTCCCCCAAATCGTAAAAAATAAAACCATTAATTATTCTGGTTGCACTTCAAGATAGAAGTTTTAATCATCATCCTACGTGCACATAACGCTTTGCTCACCGGGAAATTAGGAGCGCAGCGAGTAATTTATCCGTGTGCAGCAATTTGTTATGCGATTAAGCAGAATGAGCAAAAGCGTTGGCCATATGGTGAAATTGTGACCAATTCTTGTAGAGAGTTATCTGCACCACCACCTATAGAAAATGAACCTTGCGCTGCAACTAAAAAGCCTCTGGATTTTAAGCGACCTATTGCTCCGACTATTGCATATTGGTCAACTCCAGGCTTATGAATGGCACCTACTTGAGTTTGTTGAGGTTGCGTTTTAATAAATGCCAATATTTCGCACTCTAGAAGAGACATATCTCCTAAAGAATCAAGAAAATACTTTCGCTCATCATAGTTATTAGTAATAGGGCTTTTTAGAGTGTTTTTGAAGTAATTTTTGAAAAACTGACGCTTTTCGTGAGTTGGCTCAACCTCAACCTTTTCATGTAAAGATTCCATTATTGCTTCTAGTGCAATGGGGTCTTGCTTTTCCATTGTCTGAACAGAATCTCGCATTCGCTCAACTTCTTGCGCTAACTCTTGATAGAAAGACTCTAGACGTTTAAAGCGTTTTTCTTGCTTTGTTCCAAAATAAAGAGATGCCATCGGTCCGCCAACATATGGTACCAGCTGCATTCCTGCTTGAAGCACAAGATCTCTTTTCTCATTGTTCGTTAATTTGTCTGACATATGTATCCTTTCGCATAACAGTGATTAGATGGAAGGCGGCATTAATCCGTTAGCAGAGAATTTCATATAACTCCGTAACATCTTCACCGCCGTCGAGTTAAAAGCATCATTACATCATAATGTTACCAGCTTACTTTTCGTAATAGGTGTATTCGCTTGACTTCCTCTTTTTACGCCACCGTTACTACTGTATGAAAAATCAGTTCTCAGCGCACTCTTGGCAAGCGCCGCCAAAGCACGCCTGCATGAGCAGGTCAGAAATAAACATAAGGCCGTCACTATGTTGACTGGGTGGTCGTGGGCAACGTTCGCTTACCCATTCCATCCGGCATGGCTACCGCCCCTGAATTTCAGCCTCCAGTCTGCTGCGTTTAATCAACGGGGTGTAGCTGGCATGGCTCATGGGGTGGCTCCAACGAGGAGTGTGTTGCCAATCGGGTATATTAGCGGTGGGCAGGCGGAGGGAAAGGACCAGATGGCCGATTTCTGAGCTAGATCGACTAATTAGTCAATAACGACTGATCTGGTATGCAGATGGGGCGGGTGCTGCCATTGGTGGGGAAAACAGTTAGTGGGTAAAAGCGCTGGTGGGTAATAAACAAGAAGCCCCTGAACGGGGCTTCTCTTTGCTGGCCATGCCGCCAATGTGAACGGCTTGGGTGAGCGACTTGCTGGCGCCTTGACCGGGCGCCGGAGCGAGCTGGTGCGGGCCTACTCTGCGGCCTTGTTCAGCCACTCCACCTTGTACTGGGCGCCTGCACCTTGCGCCAGCTTGGCGCACAGGGGTTTGAGGAAGGCTTCAATCTGCTCGTCCAGCATCCAGGGCGGGCTGATGATCAGCATGCCTGAGCCGTTCATGCCCCAGTCGGCAGTCTGACCAGCCACTTCCAGCTCGGCCACCAGCACGTTGCCGAAGTTTTCGCGCTTGATGGCGCGCAGCATGTCGCGGGATTTGTCCGCCTCTTGCCCAAGGATGGGATACCAGAGGGCATAAATGCCGGTCGCCCAGCGCTTCTGCGCCTTTTTCAGGGTATCGACCACGGCGAAGTAATCTTCCTTGAGCTCATAGGGCGGATCGATCAGCACCAGCCCGCGGCGCGGGGTCGGCGGCAGCAGGGCGATCAGCCCCTCGAAGCCGTCGCGGTGGTGCACGGCCACGCGAGGGTCGTAACCCATATTGGCGCGCAGATCTTCGACCTCGTTGTTGTGCAGCTCCATCAGCGCCAGCTTGTCCTGCTCGCGGGCGAGGCGGCGAGAGAGCTCCGGCGAGCCGGGGTAGTAGTGCAACTCGCCGTTCTGATTCATCTCCTCGATAACACCCAGATAGGGGGCCATGGCAGACCATTGGGCCCGCTCGTCCCACAGGCGGCCGATGCCGTCGGCATACTCGGCCTTCTTCTGGGACCAGTCGCCGCGCAGGTCGTAGAGACCGCCACCGGCATGGGTGTCCAGCACGATGAAGGGTTTCTCCTTCTTCTTGAGGGACTCGATGATCAGGGCCTGAACGGCGTGTTTCAGCACGTCGGCATGGTTGCCGGCGTGATAGGCGTGGCGATAACTCAGCATATTAGATCTCTGAGGGGGCCCTGCTGGGCACCCAGTAACGATAGATAGTTCAACAAATTGCGGCTGTTGCCGCGAAACAGGGAGAGGCTGCGCAGGGTCTGCAACAGGACGCCCTGTTGCAGCCGCTCCAGCTCCAGCTCGTGGGCCAGCATCGACTGATACTGCTGCTCGTCGAGTCGCGTCTTGGCGCTCTGGCGCAGGGCGCGCCACGGGGTCAGCACCGCCTCGGTCTGCACCAGCGCCGGTTGCAGGTCGGTGAGATCGACCACGATGCCGAGCTGATCGAGCCGGTGCAGCAGCAGCGCCAGATTGACGTTGCCCCCCTGCTCCTGCACGGTGAGCCAATCCTGGCTGCGCTCACCATAGACCTTGCCGCTCCAGTGCCAGAAGCCGATCGGCGTCGGCAATTCGTGGACCGCGACTCGCTCGCTAGCCATCAGCTGTTCGTCACGCAAAGAAGGCTTGCTCCATGGTTTCCAGCTCTTCGGAGAGGCTCATCCACTCCAGCTCCACCTCTTCCAGCTGCTCCTTGAGGGGGCCCTGGGATTTGAGCAGCTCGGAGAGCTTGGTTTTAGCGCTCTCTTCGTAGATGGCGGGGTCGGCCAGCTGGCTCTCGATGTCGCCAAGCTTGCCTTGCAGCTTCTCCATGCTCGCTTCGAGCTTTTCCAGCTTCTGGCGCAGGGGACGGGTTTGCTGGCGGAACTCCGCTTCGCGCCGTTTCTGATCCTTGCGCGCCACCGCCGAGTTGGCAGAGACGGGGCCATCGGCCGGTTTGGCGTTGGCCTCTTTCTCCTGCTCGCCGAGCCACTTGTGGTAGTCGTCCAGATCGCCGTCGAACGGCTCGACCCGGCCACCGTGTACCAGATAGAAGTCGTCGGTGGTGGTGCGCAGCAGGTGACGGTCGTGGGAGACCACTACCATGGCCCCTTCGAAGCCTTGCAGCGCCATGGTGAGGGCGTGGCGCATCTCCAGATCCAGGTGGTTGGTCGGTTCATCGAGCAGCAAGAGGTTGGGCTTTTGCCAGGTGATCAGCGCCAGCACCAGCCGCGCTTTTTCGCCGCCGGAGAAGGGCGCCACCTTGTCGAGCGCCTTGTCACCGTGAAAACCGAAGCTGCCTAGATAGTTGCGCAGCTCCTGCTCGGTCTTGTCCGGAGCGAGGCGGGCCAGATGATCGAGCGGGGAATCATCGAGACGCAGGGTCTCCAGCTGATGCTGGGCGAAGTAGCCGATGCTCACCCCGGCGCTCACTTCGAGTTTGCCCGACAGCGGCGGGTTGGAGCCCGACAGCATCTTGATAAAGGTCGATTTACCGGCGCCGTTGCGACCGAGCAGACCGATGCGCGAACCCGGTACCAGATTGAGTTTGATCTTCTCCAGGATCACCTTGTCGCCGTAACCGGCAGAGAGGTTCTCCATGGCGATGAGCGGGGTCGGCAGGGCCGACGGCTCGCGAAACTCGAAGCTGAATTCGGAGTCTGCGTGGGCGGGCAGGATCTTCTCCATCCGCTCCATCGCTTTCAGGCGGCTCTGGGCCTGACGGGCCTTGGAAGCCTTGTAGCGGAAGCGGTCCACATACGCCTGCATGTGGGACATCTCCCGCTGCTGTTTCTCGTACATGGACTGCTGCTGGGCCAGATGTTCGGCGCGCTGCAGTTCGAAGTCGGAGTAGCCGCCGGTGTATTCGTTGAGCTTGCCGTTCTCGATATGGATGATGCGGCTGATGACCGAATCGAGGAAATCACGGTCGTGAGAGATGAGCACCAACGTGCCCTGATAGCCCTTGAGCCACTTCTCCAGCCAGATCACCGCATCGAGATCCAGGTGGTTGGTCGGTTCATCCAGCAGCAGCAGATCGGAGCGGCAGAGCAGCGCCTGGGCGAGGTTCAGGCGCATGCGCCAGCCACCGGAGAAGCTGCGCACCGGCGAGCTCAACTGCTCATCGCTGAAACCGAGGCCGTGCAACAGTTCGGCGGCGCGGGCGCGAATGCTGTAGGCGCCTATGGTATCGAGGCGACCGTGCAGCTCGGCCACCAGCAGCCCATTGTCATCCTTCTCGGCTTGCGCCAGCTGGGCTTCCAGCGAGCGGAACTCCTTGTCGCCGTCGATCACGTAGTCGAGGGCGGAGCAATCGAGCGCCGGAGTCTCCTGCGCCACGCCCGCAATCTGCCAGCCAGCGGGCAGGCTGAAGGTGCCGCTGTCGATGGCCAGCTCGCCCCGTACCAGTGCAAAAAAGGTGGACTTGCCACAGCCGTTTTTGCCCACCAGACCCACTTTGTGGCCGGGGTGAATGGTGGCGGAGGCGTTGTCCAGCAGCTTGCGGCCGCCGCGGATCAGTTCGATTTGACTGGCAACTATCATGGGTGGGATCTGCTTGCTCAAAATGGAGGAGAAAAACTGGCGCGGATCTTACGTGAAATGACGCTGATTTGCACTGTAGCGAAGGGCTGGCCACTGGCTGGCGCTGCAAAAACATGCCATAACAGAGAAACCAGTTTGGTAACGGGAGGTTAGCATGCATATCAGGGATATTATGACGACCCGGGTCGCCACCGTTTCAATGGATGATCGACTCAGTGTCATCAAGGATATCTTCGAGCAGGCTCACTTTCGCCACCTGCTGGTACTGGAGGAGGGGGATCTGGTGGGGGTCATCTCGGATCGGGATCTGTTCCGTGCCATCAGCCCCTATCTCGACTCCGAAGCCGAGATGAGCCGCGATACCGAAACCCTCAACAAGCGGGCCCACCAGATCATGAGTCGTCAGCTCGTCACCATCGCTCCCCATCTCACCGTGCGCGACGGCGTCAAGCTGATGCTGGAGAAGGGGGTCTCCTGCCTGCCAGTGCTGGAGAATGGCGCCCTGGTCGGCATCATCAGCTGGAAGGATTTTCTCAAGGCGGCGCTGGAGAGTGATGCGCTGGTTTGAGCCCAACGCTCATCGCCATCAGCTGACAGAGAACCAATATAGAGAGAGGGGAGCCAAGGCTCCCCTCTCTCTATATTGGCTTTGCCGACAATGCCGGTTTGCACGCCGCTTGCATCATCATGGCTCGGGCTGCCCTGCGACAAGACAGGAGGGGCCGCTGCCGGAGAGGTGCGGCTGAAGATGGGTGCGGATCTCCTGCAGGGTGCGCTGGTACTGCTGGGCATGCTGATCGAGAAACGCGGGGCTGTGCTTGAGGCGCCGCTCCAGGGTATCGACCAGCAGCGCCACCCTGGGTGCGGCCATACCCGCAGGCCAGCAGTGTTGCAGCAGCTCCAGCAGTTGCCAGGCATCGCCCGGCAGGGCGGGGAACTCCTCCAGCAGCTGCAAGCCCGCTTGCAGGGCTGTCTGATATTGGCTGGCCTGCATCGCCTTGTGGCGCAGCTGGCGCAGTTCGCTCAGCCGTTGTTCTCTCGCCGTCAGACGCTGGCCCAGCTCGGCCACCAGATGGTGGAACAGCTGGCGGGTGAGCGGGTGGGGCGCAACCCTGACGCGGTATTGGGTCAGCTGGGTCAGGTAGCGCTGGGCGTGGTGGGGCAAACCGCAGAACTGGCTGACCGCAAAGCCGAGCAGCAGGGTGAGGTGGTTGTCGCTCCCCTCATCTGGCTGGTGGTGGGCAATCAGGATCAGCGCCTCGTCGAAGCGGTAATCCAGCCCCAGCATCAACGCTTGCAGCAGCTCATATTCGTGGGGTTGCAGGTGGACGGTGCGCTTGAGGTGCTCCCACTCCTGTTGCAGGGAGCGGATCCGGTTGCTGGAAGGGGCGTGCCACAGCACCGCCAGACTGGCATTGAGCATGAAGCTGTCGATGGCGAGCCGGACGCGCTGCTCGCTGAAATGGCGCAGGGTCAGGCTGTTGGCCTGCTCCAGCACCTTCTCCTCATCCTGCAGCACCAGCCCGAGCAACATCGCCAGCTGATGCCAGCGCGGCTGATGGGGGCGGATCTGCAGCAGCTCTCCCATGGTCTCCCAGGCCGCCAGCCAGTGATGCTGGTGCAGCTGGCTGGCGAGTTGCAGCTCCAGCCGGGTGGCCATCGAGACGCTGGCCTGATGGCGCTGCAAGTCGGTCCGGGCGCTTTGCAATTTGCCGAGCCCCAGCATGGCGTAGAAGAGCCCGGCCCTTGGCCAGCTCGCCTGATACTCGTTGGCACAGAGGGCATAGTGCTGGGCGGCGGTGATCCGCTCGGCTGATTGCAGCAGCAGATAGCCCTTGAGCCGATCCAGCCAGGGGGTCAGCGAGCGATTCTCCCGTTGAAACAGCAGGTCTTCACAGAGGGCGGTAGCCAGTTGCCACTCCCGCAGCAGAATGGGGGCGGCCAGCGTGCGGGTCAGGTTGCTTAACTTCACCAGCTGGCCGAGCACCGCGGTGAGCTGCTGGGTCATGAAGGGGAGGGGCAGATAGAGGGAGAAGTAGAGATCCGAGGGGAGAAACTCCTGCTCGCTCTGATCGGCATCGAGCAGCAGCAATACGCAACCGGGTTGCAGCAGGCCGAGATAGTGCGCTTCGTGCAGCAGCCGGGCTCCGTCAAGATCCTGCTGTTTGTCCTGCTGACAGATGATGGCGTCGTAGGCGTGCTGTTGCAGCAGGGCCAGCAGGCCACTGCGCTCGTGGTTTGGATGGCTGTGGTAGTGGATCCGATCGGCGGGCACCCCCTGTTCGGTCAGTTCCCGGGTGATGGCGCTACGGAGCAGGGGATCCTCTTCGAGCAGCAGTATCGTCATGCAGGTACTTCCTGTGAGCAAACCATTAGGTTGATTATGGTAGACCCAAGAGGAACATAGGCACAGCACTCGCTGAGTGAAAAGCTGACAGTAGTCAGCAGTGTGCTGGAGGGCGCACTATGGGCTGTTATTTCAATCGGTTATGCCTCCTCTCAGGGTGGCAACCTGTTATTGCCGAGGGCGGGCCTGTGCCCCGAAGGGGCAATCGCTCTGGCGGATCAGCCGTGACCCCTTGCCCTGTTCCCCCAGCCAGCTTAATTCCAGCTTGCCGAGGCGACCCAGATGGCGCAGCTCGAACTCGTAGCGCTGGCAGAGGTTGTCCTGGGGCAGGCTCGCCATCCCCGCTGGCAGACGGTATTGATAGCGCAGGAGTGGCCCATCTTCCAGCTTGCTGGCCACCGGCACCAGCCCCTCTGGCGTGGGCTGCGGCGCCCCGAGTGCGCGGCGCAAACTGAGCGGCGCATCGATCGCCTTTTGATAGTGCAGGCCGTTCATCGCCGCCAGCTCCTCTTCCAGTCGTTGCAACTTCCCTTCCAGTCCATTGAGCGCGGCCCCCAGCTGCTGGTGGGTCGTTGACGAGGCGCAGCCACCCAACAACAGGGTGGCAAGCAGCAGGGCGGCTCTGATGGGGGGCACGGCATCTCCTTGGCTATGGCGATGAAGCGTGAAGGTCAGGTCGGCTGGCCCTGACTATAGCAGGGGATTGCTGGGGGGCGTCCCCTGCAGCAGTTGGGCCAGACGGGCCAGCCCTTCGCCGACTCGGGCGTCGGTGGCGGGTTGGCTCAGGCTCAGGCGCACCCCCTGCGGAGCGGCAAACTGACCGGCGGCGAAGTGTTCCCCGCTCGCCACGC
This sequence comes from Aeromonas sp. 82P, assembly GCF_051919365.1. Lineage (NCBI taxonomy): Bacteria > Pseudomonadati > Pseudomonadota > Gammaproteobacteria > Aeromonadales > Aeromonadaceae > Aeromonas > Aeromonas sp. 82P. The sequence continues at coordinate 4,017,888 of NZ_JBQBEV010000001.1, read as the reverse complement.
CAACGTCAAGGGCATCGGCGGCGGCAGCAAACTGCTGGCTGCGCCAGGGCTCAGGCAGTGGCAGCCAGGCGTGCATGCTGCCCGGCTGCCAGCGGGCGGCGGGCAGCAGGTGGCGCAGCAGTTCGCCACGGCGTTTGAGGATCTCCCGCTGCTGCTCGACCAGCGGCATGATCTGGCGCTGACTGACCATTTTGCAGGCGAGCTCGATCAGCAGCGGGCTCACCATCCAGCTCGACAGCCGCATGGTCTGGGCGAAGGCGCTGCGCAGGGCGGGGGGCGTCAGCACGAAGCCCACCCGCAGACCGCCGCAGGCGATCTTGGCCAGACTACCCAGATAGATGACCCGCTCCGGCGCCAGATTGACCAGAGGGATCACCGGTTGCTGGGGCAGCAGGCCGTTGACGTCATCCTCGATGATCAGCAGATCGTGGCGACGGGCGATGGCGACGATGGCCTCCCGCCGCGCCAGACTCATGATGGCGGTGGTGGGGTTTTGCAGGGTTGGCGTGAGGTAGAGCAGCTTGGCCCGGCGGGTACGGCAGGCGGCGTCCAGCGCCTCGGGCAGCAGCCCCTCCTCATCCATCGCCAGTCCCACCACCTGATTCTTCAGTTGGCGAGCGTTACCCAGCATACCGGGGTAGCTCAGCCCCTCGCACAGGATGGTCTCCCCCACGCAGCCGGTCGCCAGCAGCGCCAGTATGATGCCGTGCTGGGCGCCGTGGCTGAACAGCAGGCGATCCTCACTGCAGGCCACCCCTTGCTCCGCCAGCCAGTTGACGAACTGCTGGCGCTGATCCGGTCGTCCCGCCTCCTTGTCGTAGCCGAGCAGGGCGTTGAGATCCCCGTCCGCCACTTCCCCCAGCATGGGGCGAATGATGGCCGCCCGATCCAGCTGCACCGGCAGGTTTTGCCACAGCTCGATGCGGTGCCCCTCCTCCTGGCGGATCACCCACTCATTGGCGGGATCCGTGTTCGCTCCCTTGACCCAGGTGCCGTGACCCACCCGGGCGGCCAGCAGGCCGCGCCGCTCCGCCTCGCTGTAGGCGCGGGTGACGGTGCCGACGGTGACACCCAGACGATCCGCCAGGGATCGGTGGGTAGGCAATCGGGTCTGTGGTGGCAGCTCGCCATTCACGATCCCCTGTTCGATCGCTTTGACCAGCTTGAGGTAGAGGGGGCCATCGAAGGCAGCAAGGTCGGGTGTCCAGATTGTCATGGTGACAATAAATCCATTGATCAAAATTTGTTGTCAATATAGCGTGAATTTCAACCTGATAACAACCAAATAGCACACATTGTATCGATACAATGTGGCGAGCAAGGAGTCACAATATGACGATGGAGTGGTATGTCACCCTGTTCGGTTTTGCCGTACTCACCTGCGGTACGCCGGGGCCCAACAACCTGATGTTGACGGCCTCCGGCGCCAACTTCGGGGTGCGTCGCACCCTGCCACATCTGCTCGGGGTGGGGCTGGGGCAGCCGGTGTTGCAACTGGTGCTGGCGCTGGGGCTTTATCCGCTGTTCGAGCGCTGGCCTTTATTACGCCTCGGTTTGCAGATCTTCGGCAGCCTCTATCTGCTGTGGCTGGCGTGGCGTATCGCGGTGGCCGGGGCGCCGGGGGATCCGGCCCGGAGGGCCCGTCCGCTAACCATGCTGGAGGGGCTGGGCTTTCAGTTTCTCAATCCCAAGGCGTGGATGATGGGGATCTCCGCCATCAGTCTGTTCAGCCTGCCCGGCGCCAGTTACTGGTCGAGTCAGCTGGCAGTGATGGTCATGTTTGTACTGGTGGCCCTGCCGGTCTGCTTTGTCTGGGTACTGTTCGGCCATCAGCTGAGCAACTGGATCAGCTCGGATCGGGGCTGGCGCCGACTCAACGGATCCCTCGGTCTGCTGACGGCGCTCTGCGTGGTGATGCTCTGGTATTGAGCCGTGTTGTGCTGATGGGGGAGGTGGCCTAGAAAGAGGCATTTCTGACTTGTCGCCACGGGGTTGGCTCTGCATATTAGAAGGCTTTCCCCATAACGGGGGCGTTGCATCGACAAGAGGTTGAGATGGATCTGAACTGGTTACTGCCCCTGGCGGGGTTTGCCCTGGTTACCTGCGGCACGCCAGGGCCCAACAATATGTTGCTCACCAGCGCCGGGGCGGCGCAGGGTTTTCGCCGCACGATTCCCCTGCTGGTGGGGGTGGTGGGGGGGATCAATCTGATGATCCTCGCTACCGCGCTGGGGCTTGGCGTGGTGTTCGAGAAGGTGCCGCTGCTGCACGATGGCCTCAAGCTTATCGGCTCGGCCTATCTGCTCTGGCTGGCGTGGAAGGTGGCGACCGCCAGCGGCCCGGCCGAGGGGAACCGGCCGCTCATTCCCGCCCATCAGGGGGCCATGCTGCAACTGCTCAATCCCAAGGCATGGATGATGGCGCTCTCCGCCATCAGCGGTTTCACCCTGGCGGGGGAGGCTTACTGGCCCTCCGCGCTCTGGGTGCTGGTGATCTTCTTTATTACCGGCCTCTACACCGGGGCGTTCTGGGTGTTGTTTGGTGCCCAGGTGCGGCAAATCATCCGCACTGCCCGGGGTTGGCGGCGTTTCAATCTTGGCATGGGGCTGGCGACGGCCGCCTGTGTCGGGATGATCTGGATTTAGCCCGGGGTTGACCCGGGCCTTTACCGGCTGTCTTGTTGGCCCTGCGGGGCCTTTTTTATCTCGTCCGCGTGGCCTTGCCTGCAAGGTGGCGTGGTTCTGCCCTCCCTTGGGATGACAGGAGTTCATATGAAATGTATCGGTCTGCTGGGTGGCATGAGCTGGGAGTCCACCGTCAGTTACTATCAGGCGCTCAACCGCGGGGTGCGGGCACAGCTCGGCGGTTTGCGCTCGGCGCGGGTGCTGCTCAACAGCGTCGACTTTGCCGGTATCGAGCGGTTGCAGCATGCCGGTGACTGGCCCGCTACCGCCCGCCTGCTGGCGGCGGAGGCGCGCAAGTTGCAGGATGGCGGCGCCGATTTCTTGCTGATCGGCACCAACACCATGCACAAGGTGGCCCCCGAGATTGAGGCGGCCATCGATATCCCGCTGCTCCATATCGCCGATGCTACCGCGGCCAAATTACGGGCGGACGGGATAACCCGGGTCGGCCTGCTCGGCACCCGCTTCACCATGGAGCAGGATTTTTACAAGGGGCGCTTGCAGGAGCGTTTCGGGTTGGCGGTGCTGGTACCCGATGAGGCCGGGCGGGAGCGGGTACACAGGATCATCTATGACGAGCTCTGTCTGGGGGAGATCCGCGAATCATCGCGGGCCGAGTATCTGGCCATTATCGAGGGGCTGGCGGCCGCGGGTGCCGAGGCGGTGATCCTCGGCTGTACCGAGATTGCCCTGCTGGTGGGCGATGCCCGGGCGGCAGTGCCGCTCTACGACACCACTGCCATCCATGCCGAAGCGGCGGTCGCGCTGGCACTGGCATCCGATTAATAAACTGGTCAGATGCTTGTCTCATACCCCTTGCCATACTATTCATGCTTGTCTCATACCCCTTGCCATAAAAGCGTGTAAAATTGCGCCCTGAATTTTCCCCGGCCAACGCGGGTTGGCTGCGGTTTCCTAGCATGCAAGGCTGACATTGTGACTGAAGTAGATAGATTCGCGGATATTCGCCCCTACCGCGATGAAGAAGTGCCGGCAGCCATCGAACGGCTGATCCAGGATGATGAATTTATCGGCGCCATCGCCAAGTATCGTTTCGGTTCCCTGATGAGCTGGCTGGGTTGGGCCATCCGCCCGATGATCCGCCTGTTCCTGCGCCGCAAATGGTCAAAAGTGACCACAGTGCATCAGGTCCAGATGGGGGTTACCCGGTATATGTCCCGCATGATCGCCACCTCCACCAAGGGGGTGACCTTCTCCGGGATCGAGCATCTTAAGAAAGAGCAGGGCTATCTGTTTGTCTCCAACCACAGAGACATCGCCATGGACCCGGCGTTCGTCAACTGGGGGCTACACACCCACGGTTTCGATACCGTGCGCATCGCCATCGGTGACAACCTGCTGCGCAAACCCTGCGCTACCGAGCTGATGAAGCTCAACAAGAGCTTTATCGTCAAACGCTCCGCCAAGGGGCCGCGGGAGATGATGAAGGCGCTCGGCGAGCTGTCTGCCTATATTGGCAACTCGGTTCACGAAGGTCACTCCATCTGGATTGCCCAGAAGGAAGGGCGCGCCAAGAATGGCGATGACAAGACAGATCCGGCCATCCTCAAGATGTTCTACGTCGACGGCAAGAAGCAGAAGATCGACTTCGTCGACTACATGCGCAGCCTCAATATCGTGCCGGTCAGCATCAGCTACGAGCTGGACCCGACCGACAAGGCGAAGGCGCGCGAGCTCTACGAGAAGTCGGTCAACGGCAGCTACGAGAAGGGCGAGTTCGAGGATATCGAGAGTATCGTCGCCGGTATCGTCGGTATGAAGGGGCGGGTACACGTCTCCTTCGGTGCGCCGATCACCGAGGGCTTCAGCGATCCGGACGAACTGGCCGCGCTAATCGACAAGGCGATCTGGAGCAGCTACCACCTCTTCCCCAGCAACTATCTGGCGGCCGATGTCTCCGGCAAGGCCAATACCATCGAACAGGCGGCCTTCCTGACCCGTCAGTCTGAGGTGCCGGAAGAGCACAAGGCGATCTGGCGTGCCATGTACGCCAAACCGGTGGAAAACGCCAAAAAGGCTTGAATGAAACCGGTATCTAAACGGTTTTGCGAAAAAAACGGGCGCTGATGCGCCCGTTTTTGCGTCTGGTCAAAGTCGAGGGGAAAAGGGTGGTGAATAATATGGTTTCAGCTGGTACGATCACTATGAAAATGGGATTATGTCTCTTGGCAAGGTGCTGACGAGTGTGTAACAGTGCCCATATAGCTGAACATGAGCAAAAGCTCTAAACCGGTTTGCACGGATTGCAGACGGCATTATTGAAGGACCTGTCACAGGTCCTTTTTCATTGGCTGGCAAAGATGCCGCCCAGATATACCTAACAGGAAACAGACGCCATGATCACCGGTAGCCTGAACACCCTGCAGCGGACGCCGCTGCCCGCCCCGCTGGCCCGCATCATGGCCGAGGTGGTGAAGAGCGTGGCTCACTGGGGTGACGCTCCGCTCGGCAAGAGCGAGATCGATGGCCTCAACCTGTTCTGTCTGGTGAGCGAGGATCTGACCGAGCCAACTGCGGATCGCCGTGGCGAATTCCATCAGCAGTATCTCGATATCCAGTTGCTGCTGCGCGGTGAAGAGTGGATAGGTGTGGGCCCCCACGACTACGTGAGCGACGGCGCCGACCATCCCCATCCCGACCTCTGGTTTGTCGATGACGAGCAGACCAGCTATCTGGCGCTGCAACCAGGCGATTTCGCCATCTTCTGGCCGGGCGAGCTGCACCGCCCGCTCTGTACCTTCAACCAGCCCGCCAAGGTGAAGAAGCTGGTGGTCAAGGTACACAAGGATCTGCTGGCTATCGCCTGAGCATTCCCATTGAGGCGAGCCCTGCGCAGCTGATGCGTTGAGACTCGCAAGCATTGAAACCAGTGATACGCACCACAAGTTGCGATCACTCTTTCAAGAGCAAGAATTGAAAAATTGGACGCACCCTCCTGCGACCATAAGCCCCCGGCAGGGGAATCCCATCCTCTTTTGGATGACACGACACTGTCGGCATAAAGCCGAAGCACAGGAAGATGTAGAAAATGAGCAAGTTGGTATTGATCCTTAACTGCGGTAGCTCTTCCCTGAAATTTGCCGTAATGGACGCCGAAACAGGTGAGGACATGCTGTCCGGCCTGGCCGAATGCTTCAATCTGGATGATGCACGTATCAAATGGAAACTCCACGGGGTCAAGGGCGAAGCCATGCTGGGAGCGGGTGCCGCTCACCAGGAGGCCCTCGACCATATCGTGGGTCACATCCTGCCGCAGGATCCGACTCTTGCCGAGCAACTGGTGGCCATCGGTCACCGAATCGTACACGGTGGCGAGCAGTTCTCCCGCTCCGTGCGTATCGATGACGGCGTGATCGCCGGTATCGAAGCCGCCATTCCGTTCGCCCCGCTGCACAACCCGGCCCACCTCATCGGTATTCGCGCCGCGCTGAAAGTGTTCCCGCAGCTGTCCGAGAAGAACGTGGCCGTGTTCGACACCGCCTTCCACCAGACCCTGCCGCAAGAGGCCTACCTCTATGCGCTGCCGCACAAGCTCTACCGCGAACACGGCATCCGTCGTTACGGTGCCCACGGTACTTCTCACCGCTACATCGCGGAAGAAGCCGCGAAAGAGCTGGGCAAGCCGTTGAATGAACTGAACATCATCAACTGCCACTTGGGTAACGGTGCCTCTGTCTGCGCCATCAAGAACGGCGAATCCGTTGACACCTCCATGGGTCTGACTCCGCTGGAAGGTCTGGCGATGGGTACCCGCTCCGGTGATATCGATCCGGCCGTAGTCTTCTTCATGCACGACCAGCTCGGTTACAGCGTGGAGCAGATCAACCACACCCTGACCCGTGAGTCCGGTCTGCTGGGGATGACCGAAGCGAGCAGCGACTGCCGCTACGTCACCACCAACTACGCCACCGACGCCGGTGCCAAGCGCGCGCTGGATGTCTTCACCTACCGTGTGGCCAAGTATGTCGGCGCCTATGCCGCTGCGATGGACGGTCGTCTGGACGCAGTGGTCTTTACCGGTGGTATCGGTGAGAACGCCGCCATGGTGCGCGAGATGGTGCTGGCGCGTCTGGCCCTGTTCGGCTTCAAGGTGGACAAAGATGCCAACAACGCCGCAGTACTGGGTGGCGAAGGTCGCATCACCACCGCCGACAGCCGTTGCGCCATGGTGATCCCGACCAACGAAGAGTTGGTCATCGCTCGCGATGCCCTGAGCCTGGTCTGCTAAGTCAGCCTCGCTCTGAAACAACGCCCGGCCTGTGCCGGGCGTTGTCGTTTCTGGCGTTCACCGATTTGACATGGGGGAGGGGAGCGGTACCCTGACCACCACTGTTTTTGCAGCCAGCGGGCTGCCCGGTTCGGGAGAGAGCAATGAAAGAGGCGTTTTTTAACTGGTTGTCGGGCCTTGGGGTGGAAGTGACCAGCATGATGGCGCTGGTGATCGCGCTGGGCTTTATCGTCATCACCTCGTTGCTGCTGCACATGGCTCTGCACCGGGTGCTGCTGGTCCGGCTGGTGGGGATCCTCGGCAAGGCCAAGCAGGTATGGCTGCCGCCCCAGCTGCAACAGCGCCTCTTCAACCGGCTCGCCTTTGTGCTGCAGGGGGCCGTGCTGCTCGGTCAGGCGGAGATCTGGCTGCCCCGCCAATCGGATAGCCTCAAGCTTATCGAGATGGTGGCCCAGCTCTGGATTTTGCTGTTCCTGCTGCTGGCCTTCTTTGCTCTGCTTGACTGCGTTTTATCGGTGAGCCGTTACACCCGTCTTGGTCGGGATTTGCCCCTGCGCGGCATCTTCCAGGGGGCCAAGCTGGTAGGCAGCATTCTGGTGGGCATCCTGATGATCGCCCTGCTGCTCGGCAAGTCGCCGCTGTTCCTGTTCAGCGGTCTGGGTGCCATGACCGCGGTGCTGATGCTGGTATTCAAGGACCCCATCCTCGGGCTGGTGGCGGGGATCCAGCTTTCCGCCAACCGGATGCTGAGCGTCGGTGACTGGCTGCAGATGGACAAGTACGGCGCCGATGGCGAGGTGACCGACATCGGCCTCACCACGGTCAAGGTGTCGAACTGGGACAAGACTATCACCACCATTCCCACCTATGCCCTGATCTCCGACTCTTTCAAGAACTGGCAGGGGATGACCGAGTCGGGCGGCCGCCGCATCAAGCGCAGCGTCAATATCGACATGACTAGCGTGCGTTTTCTGACGGCCGAGGAGCAGTTGCAGCTCAAGCAGGCGCAACTGCTGGCTCCCTATCTCAGTCGCAAGGAGCAGGAACTGAGCGCTTACAACCAGCAGCTGAGCGATGCATTGAGTTGTCCCATCAATGGTCGTCACCTCACCAACCTCGGCACCCTGCGCGCCTATCTGGATGCCTACCTGCGCGCCCACCCCGGCATTCGCAAGGACATGACCCTGATGGTGCGCCAGCTGGCACCCACGTCAGACGGTTTGCCGCTGGAAATTTACTGCTTTACCGCGACGACCGCATGGGCTGATTACGAAGGGATCCAGGCCGATATTTTCGACCATATCTTCGCCATCATTGAGCAATTTCATCTGCGGTTGCATCAATCTCCCACAGGTTACGATATGCGTGCCTGGCAACGGGGATAAACAGGGAAATGGGGCGGGTCGAGGACGCGGAAAAAACCGTATATTAATCATTGACCCGTCGCCACTTGTCAGTTGAAATTTGCCGTGCAGAGGAGAAAAATGGCGGCCTTCTCTTCGCGCCCCTGATCCCCTCTTGATCAGCTGCCAGCCCAGAGACGTCACTTCAAGTCATCATCATGGGAAAGTTATGAAGCTCCTTCGCAATAGTGTGGCAACACTCTGCTACAGCCTGCTGCTGACCGCTGCGCCGGTTTTCGCTGTTGAATATGCTCTGCCTGCGGCCAACAGCCGTCTGGTAGGGGAAAATCTGGAATACGTGGTTCCGGCCGAAGAGAACGGCCAGCCGCTGGAGGCCATTGCGGCCAAATTCCAGCTGGGGCTCACCAACATGACCGAAGCCAACCCCGATGCAGATCCCCTGCTGGTACAGACCGGCGAGAAGCTGGTGATCCCCCAGCAACTGATCCTGCCGGATGCACCCCGTGAAGGGATCGTGCTGAACGTGGCCGAGATGCGCCTCTACTACTACCCCAAGGGTAAAAAAGTGGTGGAAGTGCTGCCCATCGGCATCGGCCAGCTCGGCACCGACACCCCGGAAAACTGGGTGACCAGCGTGCAGCGCAAGAAAGCGGGCCCGACCTGGACCCCGACCGCCAAGATGCATGCCGAATATGCCGCCCGTGGCGAGAGCCTGCCTGCGGTATGGCCGGCCGGCCCGGACAACCCCATGGGTCTGTTTGCCCTCTACATCGGCAAGATGTACGCCATCCACGGCACCAACGCCAACTTCGGCATCGGCCTGCGGGTGAGCCACGGCTGTGTGCGTCTGCGCAACGACGACATCGCCTACCTGTTCAAGCAGGTACCGGTCGGTACCCGCGTCCAGTTCGTCAACCAGCCGATCAAGGCCTCTCTCGAGCCCAACGGTGTCCGCTATCTGGAAGTGCATCAGCCGCTGTCGCGCAGCGAAGAGGAGTTCAACTCCAAGCTGCCGGCACCGCTGCCGATGACCCCGGCGGTGACCCGCTTCATTGCCCATGCCGACAGCGACTCCCAACTGGTGAAGCAGGCGCTGGAGCAGCGCAACGGCATGCCGATGGCGATCAACCGCTAAGGGCAAATCCCCGTCACGACAAAGGGCGAACAGCATGCTGTTCGCCCTTTTTGTTTCTGCTGCGTTGACTCAGCTTCGCAGCAGATTTGCCTGCAGCTCGCTGCCGAGCTGATCGAGCAGCTGATAGCGCGCCTTGTAGCTGGCCCGCTTGCGGGAGGGGATCTCCTCCAATGTCTTGCGGGGCACCTCCAGCGGCAGGCTCATCCAGAGTTCATCCTGCACGCTGCCCTGATGCTCCTGCCACAAGCCGTCGAGATCGAACTTGACCCGATCGGCGGTGCGCTTGCTGCTCTGATAGACGTGGCTTTGGGTGCGGATCCCTAGCAGGGTGTTGCACGCCAACCCCCGGGCCAGCTCGGCGGCCATATAGACCAGCAGGGACATGGGGCGCAGCCCGCCGCACGCCTTGGTGACCTGCTTGATCTCCTCGCTCTGCCCCTTGCCGCCCTGCAGCGAACAGATCTCGAGGGTCGGGTTCGGCGCGGGGCGCAGATTGAGGGCCATGTAATAGAGCGCCGCGTCACCCAGCTTGAGGGTCAGGCTCATCTCCCCCTCTTTGCCCATGTGGGTTTGGTAATCCAGTTGCAGGGTGAGGGGGGCCGTCAGCTTGTCGCTCTGCCACTGGGCCAGCAGCAGGCCGCGCCCGCTGTAGATTGCCAGTTGTTGCGCCTTGGGCAGCTGACGTGCCAGCTGCTGGTAGTGGCCGCTGATAAGCCCGGCTCGCAGGTGCTTGCTGAGCCCCTTATGGCGATAGGGGTGGATCGGCTTTTCCAGAATATCGGGAAAGCGGCTGATCGCCTGCGCCAGCAGCGGTTGCTCCTGCTGCTGGCGGTAGAGGGCGCGGGCACCGGGATTGAGCCAGAGACGCCCCACATACTTGGCCCGTCGGATGAGATGACCCGACTCCTCCACCGGATGAAGGCGGCGGGCGAGGGTTCGCAGGTGTGACAGATGAGATGACATGGTGCCGACCTCTGACTGGTGTAATGAGACAGGGCGGGGAGTGTAGGTGCGGGGCGCTGGCTTGTAAAAAAATGGATAGTAACAAAGTGTGAAAACATAACGCTCAATAGCCGCCGTTGCGGCGATATGGCAGCCACGGCCACGGCAGGAAATCTGGCGCCATCCTCTTGATGCGGCAGATGATTTGATGCGCAAAGGTTTTTATTGTGTTTTGTGTTTGTTAAAAGTGGTTGAGCTGGCGCGAACGGCTGATTAAGCTAGGCCGGTTTTTTAGGGATGAGCCCGTCAACAGAGTGGGCAGAAAATGACACAAAACGGAGTTTTGCATGACAGCTAGCACACCCATGTTAATCACCTTCCTGGTGTATATCCTCGGAATGGTGTTGATCGGCTTCGTCGCCTATCGCGCCACCCGCAACTTTGATGACTACATTCTGGGCGGCCGCCGGATGGGGAGCTGGGTGACCGCTCTCTCCGCCGGCGCCTCCGACATGAGCGGCTGGTTGCTGATGGGGCTGCCCGGCGCCGTCTTCGTCAGCGGCATCTCCGAGAGCTGGATTGCCATCGGTCTGGTGATCGGCGCCTACCTCAACTGGCGCTGGGTAGCGGGTCGCCTGCGGGTACATACCGAGAAGAACCGCAACGCCCTGACCCTGCCGGACTACTTCACCTACCGCTTTGAAGATCACAGCAAGGTGCTGCGCATCCTCTCGGCGTTGGTGATCCTGCTCTTCTTCACCATCTATTGCGCCTCCGGCGTGGTGGCCGGAGCCCGTCTGTTTGAGAGCACCTTCGGCATGGATTACAACACCGCCCTCTGGGTCGGTGCCGCCGCCACTATTACCTACACCTTCTTCGGCGGCTTCCTCGCGGTGAGCTGGACCGATACGGTACAGGCGACCCTGATGATCTTCGCCCTGATCATGACCCCGGTCTTCGTCATCATCGCCGTCGGTGGGGTGGACAGCGCCATGATCGAGGTGGCCGCCAAGAGCGCTACCAACCTCGACATGTTCAAGAATCTGGATGTGATCGCCATTGTCTCGCTGATGGCCTGGGGCCTTGGCTACTTTGGTCAGCCCCACATTCTGGCCCGCTTCATGGCGGCGGATTCCCACCACTCCATGGCCAATGCCCGCCGCATCAGCATGACCTGGATGGTGTTCTGCCTCGCAGGCGCGGTGGCCATCGGCTTCTTCGGTCTGGCCTATTTTGCCCGCTTCCCGGAAGTGGCGGCTGGGGTGACCGGCAACCCGGAGCGGGTCTTTATCGAGCTATCCAAGATCCTGTTCAACCCCTGGATCGCCGGTGTGCTGCTCTCCGCCATTCTGGCGGCGGTGATGAGCACTCTAAGTTGTCAATTACTGGTCTGCTCCAGCGCCATCACAGAGGATCTCTACAAGCCCTTTCTGCGCAAGAACGCCTCCCAGCGTGAGCTGGTGTGGGTGGGTCGCCTGATGGTGCTGCTGATCGCGGTGATTGCCATCGCCGTTGCCATGAATCCGGAAAACCGGGTGCTGGGGCTGGTGAGCTACGCCTGGGCCGGTTTCGGTGCCGCCTTTGGTCCCGTGGTGCTGCTATCGGTGCTGTGGCCGCGAATGACCCGCAACGGTGCGCTGGCGGGCATGCTGGTCGGTGCCATCACCGTCATCGTCTGGAAGCAGTTCGGCTGGCTTGGGCTGTATGAGATCATCCCGGGCTTCCTGTTCGCACTGCTGGCCATCGTGGTGGGCAGCCTGATGGGCGAAGCGCCCTCAAAAGCGATGCTGGAGCGTTTCCGCGATGCCGAGGAGGAGTACAACACTCCGGCCGAGAGCGCGGGAGAGCCGGTCGCGGTGAACTGATCCCCCTTACCGCTTTCTGATTGAGAGCCCCGCCCCCGGACAAGGAGCGCCCTGGTTGGCCATCCTTGCACCGGTTTGGCGGGGCTTTGTGCTATCTGATTCACTCTTGGGCACTTTTTTATGTTCGGCCGGTGGCTCCCGGGTGCTCGCTTTCTTTTGTCTTGGCACCGAATATGGGACACTAGGCCGCCTGAAGGAGACCTAGTGCATGCGGCTATTCACCCTGATCCTGATCCTCCTGCTGGGGGGACTGCAATATGACCTCTGGCTGGGGAAGAACGGGCTATCCGATTATCAGAACCTGTCGGAGGCCATCTCGCAGCAACAGCGGGACAACCAGACTCTCAAGGATCGTAACGACCTCATTTACCGCGAGATAGATGATCTCACCTCTGGCCTCGAGGCCATCGAGGAGTTGTCGCGCAACGATCTGGGTTACATCAAGCAGGGGGAGACCTTCTACCGGATCATCCCCAAAGAGAAAGACAAAGAGACAGCGCCGGACGATGAGCCCTACGATGACTGATGCCAGCCGGGTATCCGGCCTGACGGCGATCGTCCCTGCCGCCGGTATCGGCAGCCGAATGGGGGCCGATTGCCCCAAGCAGTACCTGCAACTGTCGGGTAAAACCATTCTCGAACATACCCTGGAGCGGCTGCTCTCCCACCCGGCCATCGCCCAGGTGATCGTGGCGCTGGCGCCCCATGACCGCTGGTTCGAGGCCCTGCCCGTGGCGGCCGACCCGCGCATTGTGCGGGTAGAGGGAGGCGCCGAGCGCGCCTTTTCCGTCCTCAATGGTCTCCATGTGGCGCAAGGAGAGTGGGTGCTGGTGCACGATGCGGCCCGTCCCTGTCTGACTCACGGCGATCTCGATGCGCTGATTGCCGCGGCTATGGGCTGCGGCGGCGCCATTCTCGGCAGTCGGGTGCGCGATACCATGAAACGCTCCGATGGGGAGGGCAATATCATCGCTACCGTCGAGCGCGAGCAGCTCTGGCATGCCCTGACGCCGCAGATGTTCCCGACCCGTGCCCTGAAACGGGCGCTCGAAGAGGGGCTACTGCTGGGCGCCACCATCACCGACGAGGCCTCCGCCATGGAGCGGGCCGGATTCACGGTGCGGATGGTGGAGGGGCGCGCCGACAATATCAAAGTGACCCGGCCGGAAGACTTGTCGCTGGCGGGGCTGTTTTTAAGCCAGCAGGCATAAGCCCCTCAGTCAGAACAGACCGTTCAGAGCAGAGTGTCTCGAACAAACAGGCCCGAACAAGGAGTTAGCATGATCCGGATTGGACATGGTGTGGACGTACACAAAATTGATGGGGTTGGTTTCAGCATGTTGGGAGGTTGCCGCTGATGATGCGCATTGGTCATGGTTTTGATGTTCATAAATTTGGTGGTGTTGGCCCCTGCATGCTGGGTGGCGTGCCGGTTCCCTACGAGCAGGGGCTGGTTGCCCACTCTGACGGCGATGTGGTGCTGCACGCGGTGAGCGATGCCCTGCTGGGGGCCATCGGTGCCGGTGACATCGGTCGCCACTTCCCCGATACCGCTGCCGAGTTCAAGGGGATCGACAGTCGCATCCTGCTGCGTGATGTCTTTGCCCGGGTACAGAAGGCGGGGTATGCCATCGGCAACCTGGATGTGACCATCATCGCCCAGGCCCCCAAAATGGCCCCCCATATCGACGCCATGTGCGCCGTGCTGGCCGCCGATCTGCAATGTGATTTGAACCGGGTGAACGTCAAGGCGACCACCACCGAACAGCTTGGGTTTACGGGGCGCAAGGAAGGGATCGCCACCGAAGCCGTCGTCCTACTGGTGAAACAATAATGCTGGAACAACTTGCCTATCTGCACGGGGCGCCCACTGCCCGCGGTATCCTCAAGGCCGAGGCCGCCGACTTCGTGGTCAATGAAGATCTCGGGTTTGAGCCTTGCGGTGAAGGGGAGCACATCTTCGTCCGGGTGCGCAAAACCGGCGAGAACACCGCCTGGGTGGCGGGTCTGCTGGCCGATGCGGCCGGTGTCAACCGCAATGCGGTGACCTGGGCGGGCCTTAAAGATCGCCACGCGGTGACCGAGCAGTGGTTTGGCATTCACCTGCCGGGCAAGGCCGAACCGGACTTGTCGGTTATCGAGAGCGACAGCATCCAGATCCTGCAAGCCAAGCGTCACAACCGCAAATTGCGGGTTGGCTACCTCAAGGGCAACCACTTCACCCTGCGTCTCACTGGTCTGGAACAGGCCGACGGGCTGGAAGCGCGCCTGCAGGCCATCGCCACTCAGGGCGTGCCCAATTACTATGGTGAGCAGCGTTTTGGCCGCGATGGCAACAACCTGGAAGCGGCCAAGGCGATGTTTGCCGGCAAGCGGATCAAGGATCGCAACAAGCGCTCACTCTACCTCTCTGCCGCCCGCAGCATGCTGTTCAACGCCATTGTCAGCGCCCGTATCGAGCAGGGGCTGGCTCATCAGCTGCTGGCCGGTGATTGCGTGATGCTCAAGGGCAGCCACTCCATCTTCAGCGAAGAGAGCGTGACCCCCGAGCTGGAAGCGCGTCTTGCCTCCGGCGACGTGCAGCTCACCGCGCCCCAGTGGGGCCGTGGCCGCTTGGCCAGTCAGGGTGCCGCTGCCGAGTTCGAACAGGGCGTGCTGGCTCCTTACAGCGATTGGTGTGACGGGCTGGAGAAAGCCGGGCTGGATCAGGACAGGCGCCCCCTGCTGCTCAAGCCGGAGCAGATGAGCTGGCAGCTGGACGGCGAGGCGCTGACCCTCTCCTTCTTCCTGCCGGCGGGCGCGTTTGCCACCAGCGTGGTGCGCGAGTTATTGCAGGCCGAAGAGGCCGATCACGGTTTCAGGAATCAGACCGATGCGAATTCTGGTCAGTAATGATGATGGTGTGCATGCCGAGGGCATTCGTGCCCTCAGCGAGGCGCTGCGCGCCTGCGGCGAGGTCATTGTGGTGGCGCCGGATCGCAACCGTAGCGGCGCGAGTCACTCCCTGACGCTGGAAGTACCGCTGCGGGTTACCCGTATTGCAGAAAACGGCTTTAATGGGTGCGAGAGCTATGCGGTGAAGGGGACGCCGACCGACTGCGTGCATCTGGCGGTCAACGAGCTGGTGCGCCCTGAACCCGACATGGTGGTGGCCGGCATCAACCACGGCGCCAACCTGGGGGATGATGTCATCTACTCGGGCACGGTCGCCGCGGCCACCGAGGGGCGCCATCTTGGCTACCCCTCCATCGCCATCTCGCTGGTGGGCAAGACCCACTTCGCCACGGCGGCCCACTATGCGGCCCTGCTGGTGAAGGGGTTGATGAAACACCCCCTGCCTGCCGATCAGATCCTCAACGTCAACGTGCCGGACTTGCCCCTCGAGCAGATCAAGGGGATCAAGACCACCCGCCTTGGCAATCGCCACCGGGCGGAGTCGGTGATCTGCACCGAGGATCCCCGTGGCCAGCCCATCTACTGGATCGGCCCCCCCGGTAGCCAGCAGGATGCCGGTGACGGTACCGATTTTGCTGCCATCGAGCAGGGCTATGTCTCGATTACCCCCCTGACCATCGATATGACTGCCTATGACAGTCTCGCCGGTCTGGGGGCCTGGTTAGATCTGCAGGGATGAGGGTGGTGTGATAGTACAGCGCCTGTTAAATCAGCTCATTGCGCAGGATATTCGCGATTTTCGCGTGCTGGCGACCATCGCGAAAGTGCCGCGCCAGTTGTTCGTGGACGAGGCCATGGCGCACAAGGCGTGGGACAACACCGCCCTGCCCATTGGCCACGGCCAGACCATTTCGCAGCCCTATATGGTGGCGCGAATGACCGAGTTGCTGATGCAAAATGATCCTGCCCATGTGCTGGAGATTGGCACTGGCTCGGGCTACCAGACGGCGATCCTCGCCCATCTGGTGGAGCATGTGTATACCGTGGAGCGGATCAAGTCGCTGCAGTTCCAGGCCAGACGCCGACTGCGCCAGCTCGATCTGCACAATGTCTCGGCCAAGCACGGCAACGGCTGGCTGGGGTGGCCCAACAAGGGGCCTTATGACGCGATTCTGGTGACGGCGGCGGCGAGCGAGATCCCTACGGCACTGACCGATCAGCTGGCCGAAGGGGGCCGACTGGTGTTGCCCGTGGGTGACAGTCAGCAGACCCTGCAGCTGATCGAACGATCCGGCTCCCAGCTGACCAGCCGTATTCTGGAGCCGGTACGTTTTGTTCCCCTGATTGACGGAGATGTTGAGTGAAGTTGTTTTCCCGTTTGTACGTACTGGTGATGCAGTGGGCTCGCCACAAGCATGCCCCCTGGTATCTCTCCATCACCGCTTTCATCGAGTCGGTATTCTGGCCGATCCCGGTGGACGTGATGCTGGCACCGATGGCGCTCGCCAAGCCCCACAAGGCGTGGCACTACGCCACGCTGGCCACCCTTTTCTCTGTGCTGGGCGCCCTGTTTGGCTACGCCCTTGGCTATGCCCTGTGGGATCCGGTCGTGCTGCCACTGGTGGAGTCTGTGGGCTATCAGGACAAGATCGAGATTGCTCGCAACTGGTTTGAGCAGTGGGGGATCTGGGTCATTTTCATTGCCAGCTTCACCCCTATCCCCTACAAGGTGTTTACCGTGACGGCAGGGTTGTTGCAAATGGCTCTGCTGCCCTTCATCATCACCTCCCTCATCGGTCGTGGCATGCGCTTTTTCCTGGTTGCGGGCCTGATGCGCTGGGGTGGCGAGAAGATGGAACGCAAACTGATGCACTACGTAGATGTGCTCGGTTGGCTCTGTATTGGTCTGGCCGTGGTGGCCTATTTCTGGTTTAGTCGTTAAGGATCCATTATGCGTTCGCGTATTTGGCAAGGAAGCAGTGTCGTGGTGTTGTCATGGCTGCTGCTTGCCTGCTCCTCCAGTAAAAATGCAGCTCCGGTAGATGGTGTTGATGAGGGGCAGTTTGTCTCGACCATTCCGGCTCGCCAGAGTGGTGCCCAGGTCAGCGCCCCCATTCAGGGCGGCAGCTATGTGGTGAAGCGGGGCGATACCCTCTACTCTATCGCCTTCAACTCCGGCAACGACGTGCCGTCGCTGGCCAGCCTCAACAACATCAGTCCGCCCTACAACATCTATCCGGGGCAGCGACTGCGACTCGATGGTTCCAGCGCCAGTGTTGGCAGCAGCCGCAGTGCCGGTACCTATGAGGTGCGCCGCGGCGATACCCTGAGCAGCATCGGCCGCCAGTTCGGCATGACGCCGCAGGCGCTGGCCCAGAGCAACAACCTGAGTGCCCCCTATGCGCTGCAACCGGGTCAGGTGCTCAATGTCCAGACCGCAGGCGGCGGTTCGACCCAGATGGTGGCTGCGACTCGTCCGGCAACCGTGACGCCGGTGGCCGTGAGTCGTCCGAGCAGCGGTCCGCGTCCGTTGGCCGAGCCGAGTGGATCTGGTCAGACCACGCCGTTCATCTCTCAGAAATCCGTTGCTCCGGCAGCACCGAAGGAATACGCTCAGTCCAAAGAACAAAAAACAAACAACCCCCGGTCGAGACTCGCTTGGCACTGGCCCGCAAAAGGCCGGATTGTCGAGGGGTTCTCTGTTGCAGAACAGGGTAACAAGGGGATCGACATAGCCGGCCAGAAGGGGCAACCCGTCTATGCCGCCAGCAGCGGTAAAGTGGTATACGCTGGCAGTGCTTTAAGGGGGTACGGCAAGCTGATTATCCTCAAGCATGATGATGACTATCTCTCCGCTTACGCACACAACGACGAGTTGCGGGTGAAGGAAGGGGACAGCGTCAAGGGGGGCTCGGTCATTGCCAACATGGGTAGCACGGACGCGCCGGATGTGCGATTGCATTTCGAGATCCGGTACAGAGGCAAGTCGATCAATCCGATGAGCTATTTGCCAAAGCGTTAACCCCAGAGAGACCGTCTTACTCTGGTAACGTCAGGGAGACACACCATGAGCCAAGAACAACTGGTAATGCAGGATGCAGAGTTAGAGTTTGACGCTGAACCCGAATCTCACGAGGTAGAAGAGCTGCAGGAGGTAGCCGCCGAGGCGGAAGATATTATCTCCGATGAGTTGCTGGCACCTGAGCTGAACAAGGTGATGGATGCCACGCAACTCTATCTGGGGGAGATAGGTTTCTCCCCGCTGCTCACTGCCGAAGAGGAAGTCTACTACGCCCGTCGTGCCTTGCGCGGTGACAAAGCCGCCCGCAAGCGCATGATCGAGTCCAACCTGCGACTGGTGGTGAAAATCGCCCGCCGTTACAACAACCGCGGCCTGGTGCTGCTGGATCTTATCGAAGAGGGCAACCTCGGTCTTATCCGTGCGGTCGAGAAGTTCGACCCCGAGCGCGGCTTCCGTTTCTCCACCTATGCTACCTGGTGGATCCGCCAGACCATCGAGCGGGCCATCATGAACCAGACCCGCACCATCCGTCTGCCCATTCATGTGGTCAAAGAGTTAAACGTTTACCTGCGCACCGCGCGCGAACTCTCTCATCGTCTCGATCATGAACCGACCGCCGAGGATATCGCCTTCGCACTGGATCGTTCGGTGGACGATGTGAATCGCATGCTCAAGCTCAACGAGAAGATCACCTCGGTGGACACCCCCATCGGCGGCGATCGCGACAAGGCGTTGCTGGATGTGCTCTCCGACGAGCGCGGCATGGGGCCTGAGCTGGAGTCACAGGAAGATGATATGCGTAGCAGTATCGTGCACTGGCTGGAGGAGCTCAATCCCAAGCAGCGGGAAGTGCTGGCCCGTCGTTTTGGTCTGCTGGGCTACGAGCCAGCCACCCTCGAGGATGTGGGGGCCGAGATTGGCCTGACCCGCGAGCGAGTACGCCAGATCCAGGTGGAGGGGCTGCGCCGTCTGCGGGAGATCCTGCTGAGCCAGGGGCTCTCCATCGAGGCGCTATTTCGTACCAATTAAGCATCCGCACCAATTAAGCCCGCACCAACTGATCAGCGCATCAGCCAGATAGCACGAGGGGAGCAACAGCTCCCCTCGTTTTTTATTGCCTGTCGTCTGGCGATGGCTTCGTGGTTATACCAGCTCAGCCAGCATGGTGTCGGCGTAGGGCACCAGTGCTTCGCCCTTCTTCACCTTGGCGAGATAGTCCGGGTTGGCGATAAGCGGACGGCCGATGGCCACCAGATCGAAGCGGTTGGCCTCGATGGCTGCGGCGGCGCGCTCGGCGTCGTAGTTGCCCACGCCGACCAGATTGCCCTTGTAGTGGGCGCGCAGATAGTCGGAGGCGCGGCCACCCAGATAATCGAAGGTGAGGTTGTCATCGAAGATGCCGAGGTGGATATAGGCCAGCGGGCGATCGTTGAGCTTGCCCAGCAGATAGTCGAACACGGCGCGATCTTCCGGGCTGCCCGCCAGATGGACATAGGCACCCGGAGAGAGGCGAATACCTACCCGATCACCGCCGATGCGGGCGCTGATGGCATCGACCACTTCCAGTGCGAAGCGGCTCATCTTTTCCGGGCTGCCACCGTAGTTGTCGCTGCGCAGGTTGGTGGAGTGGTGCAGGAACTGGTCGATCAGGTAGCCGTTGGCACCGTGGATCTCCACCCCGTCAAAGCCCGCCTCGATGGCGTTGGCTGCGGCCTGGGCGTAATCCAGCACCAGCTGGGCGATTTCGGCCTCGGTCAGGGCGCGCGGCACCTGATAGGTCAGCTCGCGCATGCGGGGCACAGTGCCCTCGTGCGCCACGGCAGAGGGGGCCAGCACTTCCGCCTGATGGAAGAAGGGGTGGGAGAGGCGGCCGACGTGCCACAGCTGGGCGAAGATCTTGCCGCCCTTGGTGTGTACGGCGCTGGTCACTTTCTTCCAGCCATCGATCTGCGCCTGGGTGAAGAGGCCAGGGGTATTGGGGTAGCCCTGCGCGTCGGGGCGGATGATGACGTCCTCGGAAACAATCAGGCCGATGTCGGCGCGGCGGCCGTAATAGGCTGCCATCTGCTCGGTCGGCACCAGACCTGGGCCTGCCATGCAGCGGGTGAGCGGGGCCATCATGAAACGGTTGGCAAGGGTCAGAGTGTCATTGAGTCGATACGGCTGAAACAGGGTATTCATGATAGGTTGTCCTGAACGGGTTATTCTTGAACGTGCATTCAAGACGTTTTTTGCGTCGGGCGCAAGCTTTTTTTGAATGCACGTTCAAGAAGGTTGGCCCGAGCGGGCGGCTGGGGTAAACTTGCCGCCCTTTCCAGCCACTCTTTATCGGCGGGCCCTGTTGCTCCTTGCCGGTGAACCATTTCCCACGGGAGGAACCATGCGCATAGCCGAGTTTGATCGGGACGAGGTACTGCGAAATGCCATGGAAGCGTTTCGCGCCAAGGGATATGCCAAAACCACCATGCAGGAGCTGGTGGCTGCCACCGGCCTGCACCCGGGCAGCATTTACGGCGCCTTTGGTAACAAGCGAGGCCTGCTGCTGGCTGCGGTGGATCACTATGTCGAGGGCAAACGCACCCTGCGCCGCTCATTGCTCGACAACCCGAGCCCGCTGGCGGGCCTTGCGGCCTATCTCGACCGGATTGTGGGTGAGGCGCTCTGCGGCTCCTGTCTGGTGACCCGCACCATGATGGAGCTGAGCGAGCAGGATGAGGAGCTGACCCAGCGGGTCAAGGGGATCTATGGCGAGCTGGAGCAGGATCTGGCCGAGTTGCTGACACAGGCGCAGGCGAAGGGTGAACTGGCCCCGGATAGCAATATCCACACCCTCACTGCACTGCTGCTGATCAACCTGCAAGGGCTGGTCACCTTCGCCCAGTGCCGCCCCGATCGCCCCCTGCTCGACGACGTGGTCGCCCAGCTGATGCGGGCCTTGCGGGCGTAACGCGATACCGCAGAAACAACAGTGGCTCCCTCGGGAGCCACTGTTGTTTCTGGTCTCAGCCCTTCCTCGGCTTTTCCATCAATCTCTGATGCCAGACGCCGCGGCCTCATCTCGGCCCCACCAGCTCTTTCATCAAATCTTTCAGCCATACCAGTGCCGGTTGCTGGGCATGCACGGGGTGCCAGACGCAGTTGAGGTGATAATCCGGCACGTCTGCGGGCAGCGGCAGGCTTTTCAGCGGCCAGTGGGTGGCGAGCAGCTCGGCCACCATGCTGGGCAGCACCAGCAGGTGATCGCTCTGGCTGACGATGGCGGCGGCGGACATATAACTCTGGCTGTTGACCGAGATGGTGCGGCTAAAGCCCTGACTCTTCAGATAGCGGTCGAGGCTCGCCTCCGAGGTGCCAAGGGGCGAGTGGAACACATGGGGCATGGCGATCAGCTGCTGCAAGGTGATGCGCTCCATCCACTGGGAGGGGTCATCCTCGGCGCCGGCGGGGGCCGATTTGGCAATCGGCAGATCGGCGCGCACCAGCCCGGCCAGCGGCTCGGTGAGCCAGGTCTCCTTGCCGAGATACCCCGGCACCTGCATGTACTCGTCAAAGCCCAGCACCAGATCGATCTCGCCGCTCGCCAGCTCGGCTTCGGGCAGGGTATCGCGCAGGATGCGGATCTCGATGGTGACCCCGGGCGCCAGCCGTCTGAGCCGCTGAATAAGCGGCGGGATCAGCACACACTCCACGTAATCTGTGGTGCAGAGCACGAAGCGTCGCTTCGACTGGCTCGGCTCGAACTCTTCTTCCTCGCTGAGCTGCTGCTCCAGCAGCCGCAGCGCCTGCTGCACCCCGAGATGCAGCCGTTGGGCGCGCGGGGTCGGCAGCATCCCCTGCGGGGTGCGCACCAAGAGCGGGTCGCCGAGAAAGGTGCGCAGCCGGTTAAGGGCGTGGCTCATGGCGGGCTGGCTGATAAAGAGCGCTTCGGCGGCGCGGGTGACGCTGCCCTGCGTCATCAGGGCGTCAAAAGCGAGCAGCAGATTGAGGTCGAGCTGGTGCAGTTTCATGGGGGGATTATTCGCCGTGTTTATGGGACAATCCATCCTATTCATTTGATGGATGGGGTCGCAACGTCTTAATCTGCGACCCACTCTTATTTTTCCGGGTTCCCGCGCCGTATCTGGCGTAAACGGGGGCCTCAATCCATGCAAGGAGCCTTGCGATGAGCATCAAGACCATTAACTCCACGCCGGCCGCCGACGGCTTCACCATGCCCGCCGAGTGGGCGCACCAGCAGGCCGTCTGGATGATCTGGCCGTTTCGTCCGGACAACTGGCGCGTAGCTGGTCGCTTCGCGCAAGAGACCTTCGCCAAGGTGGCCGATGCCATCGGTGGCGCGACTCCTGTCTTTATGGGGGTTCCGGCCCAGTTTATGGAGCAGGCCCGCGCCATCATGCCCGCTCACGTCACTCTGGTTGAGATGAACAGCGATGACTGCTGGGCCCGCGATACCGGCCCCACCATCGTTACCAACGCTGCCGGCGAGTGCCGCGGGGTGGATTGGGGCTTCAACGCCTGGGGTGGTCACAAGGGTGGTCTCTACTACCCGTGGAATCAGGATGAAGAGGTCGCTGCCCAGATGCTGGCCCAGCACGGCATGGCTCGCTACGATGCGCCGCTGATCCTGGAAGGGGGCTCCATCCACGTCGATGGCGAAGGCACCTGCCTGACCACCGCCGAGTGCCTGCTCAACGAAAACCGCAACCCGCACCTGACCAAAGCGCAGATCGAAGCGCACCTGCGCGACTATCTGGGCGTCACCAGCTTTATCTGGCTGGACGAAGGCGTCTACATGGATGAAACCGACGGCCACATCGACAACATGTGCTGCTTCGTGCGTCCGGGTGAAGTGGCCCTGCACTGGACTGACGACCAGAACGATCCCCAGTACGCCCGCTCCGTGGCCGCCCTCAAGGTGCTGGAAGCGGCGGTCGATGCCAAGGGTCGCAAGCTGAAAGTGTGGAAGCTGCCCCAGCCGGGCCCGCTGTTCTGCACTGAAGAGGAGTCTGCCGGTGTCGAGAGCGGCAGCGGTGTGCCGCGCGAGGCAGAAGGCCGTCTGGCCGGTTCCTACGTGAACTTCCTGATCACCAACGACCGCATCGTCTACCCGCTGCTGGATGCCGCCACCGATGGCGAAGCCCAGCGCATTCTGGAAGAGATCTTCCCGGAGCACACCGTGATCGGCGTACCGGCCCGCGAGATCCTGCTGGGCGGTGGCAATATTCACTGCATTACTCAGCAAATCCCCTCAGGGAAATAAGAACCTGTTCCAAGCCAGCTGAGGTTGGTATTCAAAACCCCACTCAGTGGGGTTTTATCGCTTGATAGTGTGATGAGCGCCAGCGCAGATGCGGCGATCATCATGATAAACAGTCACCCTTTTACAGGAGATCCTAAATGATCGAAGTGACCGAGGTTTCCATTGCCGAGCTGCGTGCCGCGCTCGAATCAGGCCGCACCACCGCGGTCGAACTGGTCAAGGCCTATCTGGCCCGTATCGAGGCCTACAACGGCCCCGAGACTGCCACCAAACTCAACGCCGTGGTGGTCGCCAATCCCGATGCACTGAAAGAGGCCGAGGCTTCCGATGCCCGCCGCGCCCGTGGCGAGACCCTGGGGCCGCTCGACGGCATCCCCTACACCGCCAAAGACAGCTATCTGGTCAAGGGGCTGACAGCCGCCTCCGGCAGCCCGGCCTTCAAGGATCTGGTGGCCCAACGCGATGCCTTTACCGTTGAGCGGCTGCGCGCCGCCGGTGCCATCTGCCTTGGCAAAACCAATATGCCGCCGATGGCCAATGGCGGTATGCAGCGCGGCGTCTATGGCCGTGCCGAGAGCCCCTACAATGCCGACTACCTGACCGCGCCGTTTGCCTCCGGCTCTTCCAACGGCGCCGGTACCGCCACCGCCGCCAGCTTCTCTGCCTTTGGTCTGGCGGAAGAGACCTGGTCGAGCGGCCGTGGTCCTGCCTCCAACAACGGCCTGTGCGCCTACACCCCGTCCCGTGGCGTCATCTCTGTGCGCGGCAACTGGCCGCTGACCCCGACCATGGATGTGGTGGTGCCCTATGCCCGCACCATGAACGACCTCTTGGAAGTGCTCGACGTGGTAGTGGCTGACGATGCCGATACCCGTGGCGATCTGTGGCGCATGCAGCCCTGGGTGCAGCTGCCCAAGGCGTCCGAAGTGCGTCCGGCTTCCTATCTGGAGCTGGCTGCCAAGGCCGATGCCCTCAAGGGTAAGCGCCTCGGCGTGCCGCGCATGTTTATCAACAAGGATGAACTGGCCGGCACCAGCGAAAATCCCGGCATCGGCGGCCCGACCGGTCAGCGCATCCATACCCGCGAGACCGTGATCGCCCTCTGGGAAGATGCGCGCAAGGCGCTGGAAGCCGCTGGCGCCGAAGTTATCGAAGTGGACTTCCCGCTGGTCTCCAACTGCGAAGGGGATCGACCCGGCGCGCCGACCGTGTTCAATCGCGGCATCGTGAGCCCGGAGTTTCTCAACGACGAGCTGTGGGAGCTATCCGGCTGGGCGTTTGACGACTTCCTGCGCGCCAATGGCGATCCCAAGCTCAACAAGCTGGCCGATGTTGATGGGCCGAAGATCTTCCCCCACGATCCGGGCACCCTGCCTAACCGCGAGGGCGATCTGGCGGCGGGCATGGACGAGTATGTCAATATGGCCAAGCGCGGCATCAAGCGCTTTGACGAGATCCCCACAGTGCCGGACGGCCTGCGCGGTCTGGAGAAGACCCGCAAGCTGGATCTGGAGGACTGGATGGACGGGCTCAAGCTCGACGCCGTGCTGTTCCCGACCGTCGCCGACGTCGCCCCGGCTGATGCGGACGTGAATCCGGCCTCTGCCGATATCGCCTGGAGCAACGGCATCTGGGTGGCCAACGGCAACCTCGCCATTCGCCACCTCGGCGTGCCGACCGTCACCGTCCCCATGGGGGTGATGGCCGATATCGGTATGCCGGTGGGTCTGACCTTCGCCGGTCGCGCCTATGACGACAACAACCTGCTGCGTTTCGCCTCGGCCTTCGAGTCCACCGGCAGCAAGCGTATGGTGCCGCCGCGGACGCCGCCGTTGGGGTGATTGTTGGTGTGAGTTAAATCTCTCGGGTTCATTCTGAGATAATGAAAAAACCACCCGTTATGCGGGTGGTTTTTTATTTTTAGTGCAGGGAGAATTAAAAGCTGACAGTGATTGACTAATTGGCTCAATTTCGGGATGGTTAACGTCCGACAATATTTATATAAATAACGATGAAATACGAATTTCATCCAGCTTTTAAGATAATTGAGCTCTCGATGTTTGTATGGTGTTTCACTTTCTATTATAAATGCGAAAATCTTTATACGAAAGCCAAGGTGTAGAGTTAGAATAACTGATTTGCTCAAATTGAATCCCCTCTTTATATGTGGCCTGGAATACTGAACGTTGATCTTCCTCAGTGGTATCAGTGCCAAAAACGATGCCACTCAAAGCGTTACCAAATTTAAGGAATTGGTTTTCTGTAGAGTCAATATACATTAAGTAGCGGAATTCATTTTCATCTCGCCAATCCAAAGATTTTTCAAAAATCAGTTCGTTGTTGTATTCGTCAATGTGTTGACGAACATACTCTGTTATTCCAATCTCTTTTAGAAGTGGATAGTTCAAAGTGTAAGGGCTCTTAAATATATCCCCTTTCAATAAAGTGTTTTTGTATTTAATGTCACTTGCATATAAATCTGCTATAGAGCTATATTGTTCTTTTAACAGAGTTTCAATGCGTTGCCTATCAAATATTAGACAGACCCCCTTATGATTATCCCCATATTGAGCCCACATTCTTGGTTTTGCAAAGCCTCTAAGGTATATATCATTCAGGAAATCTTTTCCTAAATGTGGCATGTCTTTTGTAAAGCAAAGAACCTTACATTTTGTTTTTATCTCGTTTGATATTTCTTGCCATAACTCTATTGATTCATCATGAGAAGGCGAGATGTTTTCTAAAATATGGAAATCAAATTTCCAATTTTTTGACTCCTTGGGATCATTGGTTCCTCGTAGGGAGTTAAACATTAGTGTTTTATTTTTCAGAATGTAATTTATAGCTGTGTGAGTGCTAGTGTAGTGATACAAGTACTTATTATGCTCTCTCAAATGTTGAAACATATACAGCCTTTCGAGTTACAAATATTGTTTAATGAAGGGGATTATAATGCAGGAATGATGCAGGGCAGTAGATTAGAGATGCGGATTCTGACGATCGCGAACAGGTCGTGGCCGAGAGGCTGCTGATATCTGGAATTTATTAGCGGTCTTGCCATGACTCGGTGCGTGGCGGTATGCGGACGATTACGCTGCGCTAATCGACCCTACATGATGTGGCTTATTGTTACCTCCCCCTCATCCCCAGCCCTTCTCCCGCAAGGGGAGAAGGGAGCAAATAGGCTCCGCTGATTGTGCTTTACGTACGAGGTTCGGGTGGGGATGAGAGTTTGGAATTGGCACGGGCCTAACCCTCTCCCTCGGGAGAGGGTTAGGGTGAGGGGCCGCTATCTGTGTTACAGGTTCGAATGGCGCAGCGTATTCGGACGTTCGCGAATAGTGGGTCGCTGCAGATTGATCCTGACTTCACTCAGACTTCACACAACCTCATTTTCCCCTCACAAATCCCCCGTATCTTCTGCTCACTGCTTAAAAGGCCCGGCTTGCCACAGGGGTGGCGAGGGGGCGATTGGTTCGAGGGAGCAAGATGATGAAAGGTTGGATGAAATGCGGGTTGGCCGGAGCCGTGGTGCTGATGGCGAGTTTCTGGGGCGGCAGCGTGCGGGCGGCGGGGATCTCCCTCAAGCAGGTGAGCGGCCCTGTCTATGTGGTGGAGGACAACTACTACGTCAAAGAGAACTCCATGGTCTATTTCGGGGCCAAGGGGGTGACGGTGGTGGGGGCGACCTGGACGCCGGATACCGCCCGCGAGTTGCACAAGCTGATCAAACGGGTCAGCAGCAAGCCGGTGCTGGAGGTGATCAACACCAACTACCACACCGATCGGGCGGGCGGTAACGCCTACTGGAAGTCCATCGGGGCCAAGGTGGTGGCGACGCGCCAGACCCGGGATCTGATGAAGAGCGACTGGGCCGAGATTGTCGCCTTTACCCGCAAGGGGCTGCCGGAGTATCCGGATCTGCCGCTGGTGTTGCCCAACGTGGTGCACGATGGCGACTTCACCGTGCAAGAGGGCAAGGTGCGCGCCTTCTACGCGGGCCCGGCCCACACGCCGGACGGCATCTTTGTCTACTTCCCCGACGAGCAGGTGCTCTATGGCAACTGCATCCTCAAGGAGAAGCTGGGCAACCTGAGCTTTGCCAATGTGAAGGAGTATCCGCAGACCATCGAGCGGCTCAAGGCGATGAAGCTGCCGATCAAGACGGTGATCGGCGGTCACGACTCACCGCTGCACGGCCCCGAGCTGATTGATCACTACGAGGAGTTGATCAAGGCGGCGCCCCAGAGCTGACCCGCGCTGTTTTTAACAATGCCGCAGCTTGTGGCAAGCGCAGCGCCGGTATGGACGCTGCACACCCTCTATGCAAAAGGGCCCGTTACGGGCCCTTTTTGTTATCAGATCAGCCACTGCCACCAGGTGAGGCCAATGCTCATCACCACGGCAAAGCCCACGATGGCGATCACCAGACCGATGCGCATCCACTCTGCGCTGGTGTGATAGCCCATCCCCATCAGCAGCGGGATGCGGGCGTGGGAGTAGGTGGCGAGGTTGCAGCCGACGTTGGTGATGGCGGCGATGCTGAAGATGGCGAGCTCGGCAGGCACGCCGACCGCCAGCAGGGCCCCGGCAATCACCGGTGCCAGCGCCACCACCTTGGCGGTGGCCGAGGCGAAGGCGTAGGAGGTAAAGAGGTAGAGCCCCATCACCACCAGCAGCATGGGAATGGTGCCGAGCCCGCCGAGGGTGCTGTGCATAAAGCCGGAGAGTTCATCCCCCAGCCAGCCGGTAAAGCCGACCCGTTTCAGGTTGTCGGCCATCCCCATCAGCACGCTGAACCAGATCAGGGTATCGAAGGCGGCGCTGTTGCCCTTCGCATCGTTCCAGTTCAGCACCCCGAGCAGCAGCAGGGCGGCCAGACCGAGAAAGGCGACCGTGGTGGCATCCAGCCCCAGATTGCTGCCGCCGACCCAGAGCACCACCAGACCGACAAAGACCCCGAGCAGGCTTTTCTCATGGCGGGAGAGGGGGCCCATTTTGGCCAGCTCCTCGCGGGCGAAGCGGGGGGCATCCGGCGTGTCGCGGGTCTCGGGGCGGATCACCATATAGAGCACCAGCGGCATGATCAGCAGCAGACCGATGGCGGGCGGCAGCAGATAGAGCGCCCATTCGCGAAAGCCGACCGTGAGCCCGGCGACGCTGGCGGCAATGCCGACCAGCGCCAGATTGCCGGCAAAGCCGGTGCTGAAGGCGACCGCCGAGGCGTCGTTCATGGCGCTGACGCTGGAGAGCAGGAACTGCCCCAGCTTGCGGTCATCCTTGTTGATGGTCTTGGCCAGCGAGTCGGCAATGGGGGCGACGATGGCGGCGCGGGCCGTGTTGCTCGGGGTGGCGGGGGCCAGAATAAAGTCGGCAACCGCCAGACAGTAGGCGGAGCGCAGGGTGGACTGGCCAAAGCGGCTGAGCAGCAGCAGGGCGATCCGCTTGCCAAGGCCGGTCTTGGCAAAGGCGCTGGCAATCATGAAGGCGATGACGATAAGCCAGATCAGCGGGTGGTTGAAGTCGACCAGCGCCCCTTCGATGGCCGCCTTGGGGGTCGCTTCGCCACCGGCATGGAGCACGGCGTAGAGCCCGAGGGAGAGGATGGCGATATAGCCGGTCGGCGCTATGTTGGTGACGATGACCAGAATGGTGGCGATAAACAGAATGGCGGTGTGGTAGGCCGCCGGTGCCAGTCCGGCTGGGGCTGGCAGCTGCCAGCAGACGATAGCCAGCAGCACGGTCACGAGTGCGGCGAGCTGGGCGAGAGTGAGTTTGTTCATAAGATTCCTGTCCGGAATGAGTGGGGAGGGAGCGATTGAGGCCGCTTCGGCCCTACTATAAGAGGGGTAATGGTGGATGCCAAATCCATCAATTACACCAAATGAGTATTCGATTAATTGCGGCTGTTTTTAACGGCGTCTTTGGCTTTGTGAGCTCGGGTTGATGAAGGGGGGTGAGTGAAGGAGTCGTTGCGACCTGGGGGGCTGGCGGGATTAAGGCTGTTCAAGGGGGCGGGGCTTTCATAAGATGGCCCTCTCTCTTTTCCCTGAAAGTTATCCATTTTCGTTATGCAATACGCCTCTCTCGCGCGCCTCAAGCAGGCCTTTATCACCGGGATGTGGGCCTCGCTGGTCAGCATCATTATCGGCTTCGCCTTCAAGGTGTGGCTGGCGCAGTGGGTCGCCAAGGGGGAGCTGGCGCTGTTCAACAGCGTGGTGGATTTGATCTCCCTCTCCTTTATTCTGATGACAGGTTTTCGCTCCTCCATGGTGGTGAGCTACTCCCAGACCAAGAACGATCGGGACATCATCAATATCTTCCGCTACTTCCTCATCGGCATCGTGCTGCTCACCTGGGGGGCGGTGATCCCCTATATCAAGCACGGGCTCCATATCCGGGTGGAGTATCTGCAACTGGTGGGGGTCATCTTCGGGCTGGGGCTCAAGGTCTACTTCACCAATCTGGTGGCCATGTACCGGATGTATGCGCTCTCCAACCGAGTCACCTGGCTGGAGCCGCTGGCCAACGGTCTGCTGTTTATGGCCTGCTATTTCGGGCTGGGGATGGATGCGCTTGCCTCGCTCTTCTACGGGCTGACCTTCTCGTCGCTCGCCATCGCCGGTTATATGTATGTTTCGCGCCGCCGGGCCATCGCCACCAAGCCGCTCGCCAAGGTGGCGCTCGGCCCCGAGATGGTGAGCTATGTGAAGAAGAGCTTTACCGCCTCGCTGGAGGCGGGGGCCAGTATCCTGATGATCTACATCACTGTGCTGCTCACCATCCGCCACTTCAGCATCGACGAGCTGGGGGATTTTCAGGTGGTGGTGCGCCCCATCTTCACCTATATGACCACCCTGTTTGTCTTCCCCATCTACCGCTTTGTGCTGCCGGAGCTGGCGGTCAATCTGCGCAATGGCGATCATCGCCAGATAAGGCTTATTCGCCGCTGGATCTTCCGCCTCTCCGCCATCGTCAGTCTGGCCTTCTTTGGCTTGATGCTGCTGGCGGGCAAGCCGCTGGTGTTGCTGTTCTTCCCCGCCGACTACGTGGGGGCGGTGCCTGTACTGTTCCACTTCTCCATCTTCTTCATCTTTATGATGCTTAACGGTTATCAGCTCGCCTATATCAAGGCTCACGGTCACTTTACCCGGAGTTTGTTGATCCGGCTGGCGGGCATAGTGGCGCTGGTCGCCGCCTACTATCTGGTAGCCGAGTTCACCGCCAACGTGGTGGCGATTATCGTGGCGCTGGGGCTCGGCTATATGGTGATGTTTATTCTCTCGACCCTGGCGGAGCGGCAGATCTTGCGATCCCTGCCACTGGTGCTGGCGACCCGTTAGGGGGTTACTCGCCAAGAGCTGGCCCCTGTCAGATAACAAAAAACGCCCATGCGGGCGTTTTTTTATTGGCGGTGCAGGGCAAGCTTAACGCTTGCCCTTGCCACCCTTGTTGCCAGCGAGCGCCTGCTTTCTGGCGCGCTGCTTCTGGGCCGCCTTGCTGTTGCGGCGCGGCTCGGGCTCGAAGCGGGTGAGATCCGGCTCAAAGCCCGGGAACCACTGCTGGGGCAAACGGGTGTCGAGCACAGCTTCCACCTTCTCCAGCAGCGGCGCATCTTCCGGGCTGAACAGGGTAATGGCGAGCCCCTTGTTGCCGGCACGGCCGGTGCGACCGATACGGTGGACGTAATCCTCAGCCACAAACGGGAATTCGAGGTTAATCACATAGTTGAGATCCGTGATATCGAGGCCGCGGGCCGCCACGTCGGTGGCGACCAGCGCCTGCAGGGTGCCGGCGCGAAACTCCTGCAGCACTTTTTCACGCGCGCTTTGCGACAGATCGCCGTGGAAGGCCAGCGCATTGATGCCCGCCTTGCCAAGCTGCTGGGCCAGTTTGTCAGCACCTTGGCGGGTGCGGCTGAAGATGAGTGCCGGTGCCCACCCTTTCACTTTCAGCATATGTTCGACCAGCGCCAGCTTGCGATCGCTGTCCACCGTATAAACCCGCTGCTCCACCTCGGCCGCCGTGGTGTTGCGAGGCGCCACTTCAATCAGCTCGGGGTCGCGTAGCAGCACCTTGCTCAAGGCAAACAGGTTGTCGTCGCAGGTGGCGGAGAAGAGCAGGGTCTGGCGATCCACCGGGATCTGTTTGAGCAGCGCGGTGATCTCGTCCATAAAGCCCATGTCGAGCATGCGATCCGCTTCGTCAAACACCAGATGGCGCAGGCTATCCAGGCTCAAGGCCCCCTGACGCAGATGGTCGAGCAGACGGCCCGGGGTGGCGATCAGCAGATCCACGCCGTTTTTCAGCGCATCTACCTGAGCCGCGATGCTCACCCCGCCGTAGACTTGCGTGCTGGTGAGACCGGTGCCCTGGCCGTAGCGCGCCACGCTCTCGGCGACCTGCACCGCCAGCTCGCGGGTCGGCACCAGCACCAGCGCGCGGATCGGGCGGGGCTCTGCTTGTGGCTGTTGTAGCAACTGCTCCAGCAGCGGCAGCACAAAGGCGGCGGTCTTGCCGGTGCCGGTCTGGGCCCCCGCCATCAGATCCCGCCCCGCCAGAATGACCGGGATGGCGCGAGCCTGAATGGGGGTCGGTGCGGCATAGCCCAGTTCGATCAGGGTCTGCTGCAAGCGGGGGGAGAGGGCCAGTTCGGCAAAGGAGGCTGTGGACATAGGGGCACCAGTCGGGGTTATCGCGGCCTGCGGCCACGATGCAGTGAGTGATCGTGGCCGCGATGGTAACAGAAGCAGGGGGAGCGGCAGAAGGCGGCTATGCCTCTTCGTCGTCCGGCAACGGGCGGATCAGCCGGATCTTTTTGCCCTCGTAGCAGGCAATGTTGTGCTTGCCGTGCTGTTTGACGTGGTAGAGCAGCTCATCGGCCAGATGCACCGCCTCGGTGACGGTGAGGTAGTCTCGAATGCGGATCACCCCGGCGGAGAAGGTGATGGGGGTGGGCAGCTCGGGGATCCCCAATGGCCGATCCAGCAGGCGACCAGCGGAGTGGATCATCATCTCGTCATCCTCCATCCCCTTGAACAGCACGATAAACTCCTCGCCGCCCCAACGGATGGCGCTGTCCACCTTGCGGATATTGCTTCTGAGATGGCGGGCAAAGGCGACCAGTGCCAGATCCCCGACGCCATGGCCATAGGTGTCGTTGATCGATTTGAAGTTGTCGATATCGAGGATCATCAGGTAGTCGTGCTCGTGGAGCAGACTCTGGCAGAGCACATCCCGGCGTGGCAGTCGGGTCAGGTGGTCGGTGTGCGCCACGGTGCGCAGCCGCAGGTAGATCTGCTTCCAGGCCACCATGCCCATCAACAGCACGATGAGGTAGACCTTGAAGGCCGCACTTTGCAGGGCCAGCTTGACGAAATCGAACCAGCTGTAGGACCACTTCAGATAGAGATCATCCCCCGCCTTGGTGCGCATAAAGGGTTTGCTCAGGCAGAGATGCCTCGGGCGGCAGGGCTCGGCGGCTTCAAACGATATGTTGGTGCG
Organism: Aeromonas sp. 82P; assembly: GCF_051919365.1. NCBI lineage: Bacteria > Pseudomonadati > Pseudomonadota > Gammaproteobacteria > Aeromonadales > Aeromonadaceae > Aeromonas > Aeromonas sp. 82P. The sequence continues at coordinate 3,984,968 of NZ_JBQBEV010000001.1, read as the reverse complement.
GGTCGGGTTGATGGTGTCGAAGGGGCGCAGCACATCGTTAAATGCTTCATCGACGGCGATGTCGATACCGAGCAGTCCGTATTTGTAACCGCCGCGCCCCGACTGATGAATGAAGGGGAAGTACATCACTATGGTGTTGCGCATGCTGAAGCTGTCGATCTCGATATCGGAGACAAAGGCCTCATCGGCGCTGCACAAAGGGCGGCCGGGGGCAAAGCTGGCGCAACCGAAGTAGTGATACCAGGCGGGTAGGGTCATCAGATCCACCTTGATCGGCGCCAGTCTGGCGGGCAGCACATTGTTGTCGGCCACCATGCCGATCAGCCGGTAGTCATTCCAGATGGTGTAGATATTGATCACCTCCGGGTAGGAGAGGGCATAGCGGAAGGTGTTGAGGATGTTGGCGGCCGGGTATTGCAGCGGAATATCGGCAAAGCGGTATTTGCTTTTGAGGTCATACCCGTAGAGATAGTCGCTGCCGACGCTATTCGGGGGCGGTGGCTGATCGAGCAGATGGTGTTGTGCCAGATAGCTGGTGATGTTCTCCACCTTGAGGATCTTGGCCCGTTGGTAGAAGACCTCGAACACGTTCTTCTGTCTGGCGGTGATGAGATCCATGTCGTGCTGGATAGTGAGATAGGTGTAGTAGAAGACAGTGCCCAACCCGGTCAGGGCGAGCAGGGCCAATCCGGCCACTTTGACGATGAACTGGCGAGCAAACGCCGGTGGCCAGCGCAAGGCTGGGGGGTTACCTGAAAATAAGGTCATAGGTGTCTGGGTGCAGTACCGATAGGGGCGCGGGCGCCATACGGGCAAAGTATACGCGAATGAAATCCCGACAGGATCCACCGACAAACCTTGCCAGAAGCTGAAGCCCTCACCACTTATTTATCCCTACTCCACGATCAGCACGCTCTCGCTGGCCAGATGGTGCAGCCACTCCCTGACGATCAGCAGCACGGCGGCAAAGTGCTCGTCGCGGGGCAGCAAGCTGGCGGCGAGAGGATCCCCTTCCGCCATCGCGGCCAGCTGGCCAAAGGCTTGCTCCACCAGATCCCGGTCGATCTGGTTGTCCCCCAGCGCTTCGGCCAGTGATGGCTGGCTGCGCAGGGTCAGCTGCAAGCCGGGCGGGATCTGCGGGGCGATGCGCATCAGCTCATCTTCCACCACCATGATGGCCCGCTCCAGTTCGAGCGGGGTGGGTGGCGCATTGCGAAACGGCCCGGGCTGGATGGCGTGGGTGCCAAAGGCCAGCGGGTAGTGTGACGGGGCCGCATCTGGCTGGCTCAGCCAGAGTTGGCTGCTCTGTTCACCAATCTCCAGCAGCAGGGTCATCATCTCCGGTTCGGGTTGTGTCATGGTGCTGAGCTCCTGTATTGTAAACGTTTTCCCATTCTGCCTTTGATACCCCCGCCGCCGACGTTTGGCGAGCACAATTTCTGCGAGTCGTCCCTCACTTTGTGGCAAACCCCTTGCAAAAAAATCCATTGGTGGCAGTTTAGATGTCTAAATGGCTGTCGCCGTTTCGTTATCCTCAGATGATTCAGGAGTTCAGATATGGATATTCGCACCGCTCCCCGCGCCATCGCGCTCGCCCTCATGCTGTCAAGCGGCATCGCCGCCGCCAACGAAGCGCTGGTGATCCAGACCGATTTCGGCCTCAAAGATGGTGCCGTATCGGCAATGAAGGGGGTTGCCTTCGGGGTGGATCGCACCCTGCCGCTCTATGACCTGACCCACGAGATCCCGGCTTACAACATCTGGGAAGCCTCCTACCGCCTCTACCAGACCTTGCAGTATTGGCCCAAGGGCACAGTGTTTGTCAGCGTGGTTGATCCCGGTGTCGGCACCGAGCGCAAATCAGTAGTGCTCAAGACCAGGAGCGGCCAATACATCGTGACCCCGGACAACGGCACCCTGACCCTGGTGGCCGAGCACTTTGGTATCGAGGCAGTGCGCCAGATTGACGAGAAACTCAATCGCCTCAAGGGTTCCGAGAAGTCCTACACCTTCCACGGCCGCGATGTGTACGCCTATACTGGCGCACGGCTCGCCTCCGGTGCCATCAGCTATGAGCAGGTTGGCCCGCTGCTGCCCGCCGAAGTGGTGAAGATCCCCTATCAGCCTGCGGTCGCCGAGAAAGATGGCACCCTCAAGGGCACCATCCCGATCCTCGATGTGCAGTACGGCAACGTCTGGACCAATATCGACGATGCCCTGCTGACCAAGGCGGGGATCAACAAGGGGGATAACGCCTGCATCAAGATCCGCGAAGGGGATGTGGTCAAATATGACGGCAAGGCCCCTTACGTCAGCAGCTTCGGTGACGTGCCGGAAGGTCAGCCGCTGGTCTACCTCAACAGCCTGCTGCAGGTGTCGGTGGCACTGAACATGGACAGCTTTGCCGCCAAGCATCAGGTGCAATCCGGTGCCAACTGGCATATCAGCCTGAAGAAGTGCTCCTGAAGATTGTCGGGCTTTCGACAAGCGGGTTTGAAGCAAGAGAGGGCAGCCAAAGAGGCTGCCCTCTCTCATCGGGTGGTAAGGCGTTGCTGATAAGAAGTTGTTGTCAAAAAGCATATTAATTGAATGCAATTGATAATGATTGGTATTTGGCTGGATAATCGCGCACTTGTCTGACCACTCAACCATACCGAATGAAAACCAGCCTTTTACTGCTCAGCCTGCTGGCTCTGACCGCATGCAATGACAATCACAGCAATACGTCTGTGGCCCCCTCACCCGAGGTGACCCCACCGGTCGTCAAGCCGACCGAACCGCCCATCACGCCGCCAACAGTGCCGCCGGAAACTCATACCCGGGTTCCTCTGACCATTGAGGTCAATGTGGCTGATCGACTGGGGGCGGGAGCACAGCTTGAGGTGAGACAGGTCGCCACCGGGATCCGCGTGCAACAGGCCATCGAACCGGGCCAGCTTGCCCGCATCACCTTGCCTGAAGGTCTGCAACTGGATCAGCCGCTGGAGCTGCTTGGCAGCGACGAGGGCTATCTGCTGCGAGCGGTATCGGTGCGGGTGGCGGATCTCTCGGCCGGGATCACTCTGGCGCGCCGCAACAGCGTGCCGCGGCTGGGATTGAACGAGGAGGAGACGGCGCTCTTCCTGCTGGCGGATCAGAGCGGAGATGGCTCCCTCAGTCAGGCCGAGTGGGGCAGGGCAGAGGAGATCCGCGTGCAGCAACAGGTGGCCATTGAGGATTACGCTGCCTTCCTGCTGGCCCAGCGCCAGCCGGGCGCTGTGCTCGACTATGCCGACAGTTGGCAGATGCTGTTGGCCCTGCGCGATGACAAGCAGGCGCGCAGCTGGTATCAGCGCAGCAACAGTGCCCAGATCCAGTCCGCCCGCACCCAGCTCTATCCCGCCAACCCCAGCCAGCCGGACGAGCCGGAGACGGCAGATCTGCTGCGCCTCGATGAGCAGGGGCAGCTGGTGGTGCGTGGCCCCTGGCAGTGCCTGCACGATGTGCGCCCAGTCGGCGGGGTCAAGGGCAGCCAGTACTGGCTTTATGGCAGTGACACCAGTGCGTTGGCGGTTGCCAGCCAGCCACAACTGGCTGCGGGGCTGACCGCTTGCGGCCGCAGCGACTGGCGCCTGCCGACCCTCACCGAGTTCGAGAGATTGCTGAGCAGTGACAAGTCGGCATGGCGCTATCCCAATACCTTTGCTGTTGGCCTGCCCGCCCAGATCTGGCTGCAGGATGGTGCGGGTCAACCTAGTCTCTATCAACTTGCGACCCGAACCTGGCTGGATGAGGGGGAGGGGAGTCTGCTCTGGTATGCGCTGGCACCCTATCCGGTGCGACCCTCCGTGGTGCGCGACAGCAGCAAGCCGGACATGGCGGTTCTGCGCGCCCAGTACAGCGGCGCGTCAGCCCAATGGCCCGCCGCCCGGGTGGATGACGGGGTGGAATGGCAGGAGCTGGGGCCGCTGCCGGCGGTTCCCTTTCCGGCCGACAACCCCTATAGCCGGGCCAAGGTGGTGCTGGGTCAGCAGCTATTTTTCGACAAACAGCTCTCCAAGGGGCGGGATATCAGCTGTGCCAGTTGCCACGATCCGCAAAAGGGGTGGAGCGACGGCCTGAGCGTCTCGGTCGGTCATCTGGGCCAGAAGGGGAATCGCAACGCTCCTTCCATCCTCAACAGCGCCTTCAGCTCGACCCAGTTCTGGGATGGGCGGGTCGCCACGCTGGAGGAGCAGTCGCTTCACCCGATCCAGAACCCCATCGAAATGGCGCTGAGTCATGACGAACTGCTGGCCCGCTTGCAGGCCAGCCCCGACTATCAGGCTGCTTTTGCCACCGCCTTTGGCGATCAGGGGATTACGCTGGAGCGGATCGCCAAGGCGATCGCCACCTTCGAACGCACCATCATCAGCCGAGACAGCGATTTTGAGCGCTTCGTCAAAGGGGATAGTCAGGCACTCAGTGACAAGGCGCTGTGGGGGATGCACCTCTACCGCACCGATGGCCGCTGCATGAACTGCCACTCCGGCCCGCTGTTGAGTCAGTACGGGTTCGAGAGTGTGGGGCTCACCTATTACGGTCGTGGCAAGCTGGAAGATCGCGGGCGCTTCCTGCAGACACGCAATAAGGCAGATATCGGTCGCTTCAAGACCCCCAGCTTGCGGGACGTCGCCTTTACCGGCCCCTATATGCACAACGGCATCTTCCCGATCCTGACCCAGCGTATCGGCAGCTCGGTGCAGGGGGTGGTGGCCATGTACAACTTTGGCGTGACCAAGTGGAGCAGCGGGGTCGGCTTCCCGACCGGTGCGGATCAATATGATCCCTTCTTCCCCAAAGCCTCCGATCACCTGCATGCCCTTGGCCTCAGCAATGACGAGCTGGATGCCATCGGCGAGTTTTTGCGCAGCGCATCGGCCGAGCCGCGCCGCACTCCGGCCACGGTTGCTGAGCTAGGGGTGAGTGAGGTGGATGACCCTACTCCGGTGGGAGCCGTGATCACCGGATTGGCGGTACTGCCTGCCCAGCCTCAGCTGGAAATGGGGCGGACGTTTCCTCTGCAACTGCAGTGGCAACTGAGCGATGGCTCTCTCGGCCCGCTCGATGGGCCTGTTGAGTGGCGCAGCGAACAGCCGGAGTTCGCCACCGTGAGTCCGCAGGGCGAGGTGCGCGGTGTGGCGGTCGGTACGGCACGACTGGTGGTGACCACGGCTCGTCACACGTTGAACGTGACGGTGCAGGTGGTCGATGCCCAGCCCGATTTTGCCCGGGGCTGTCGTCAACCCGAGCTGGTGGCGGGCAAGCTTGCCTTTGTCTGCCAGTTGACCAGGGACGAGGCGGATCGTCTGTCCATCTCCTATGACGGTGTGAGCAGTGACAGCGATGGCGACTACAATCCCTTCCCGCTGGAGTATGTGACCATGGGTCAGGCGCGGGCGCGGGATTACTGCCAGCAGCAGGTGGCGCGCGGTCATGATGACTGGCGTCTGCCGACCCGGGCCGAGCTGGAGGTGCTGTTTGCCGCCTACAACAAGGATGGCGCGACGGATCAGTTGCTCCAGCAGCAGGGGTGGCCGCTCTACAACCGCTACTGGAGCAGCGATGCGACTGCCAATGACGATGGTGAGCTGCCGTTGCTCGACCTGAGCACTGGTGATCCGCTGTGGGATCTGGCGGATGAGGCTCATGCAGCCATCTGCGTCAGGGCCATCTAGCCTTCATAGATAGTCAGATGAAAAACGGGCGCCTCGGCGCCCGTTTTGTTCTCTGGTAATAAAGAAAGGGATCAGAACTCGTTGGAGAGCGCCTTGTACCCTTTGACCAGATCGATATTGGTATGGGCCACGTCTTCGGAGAATTCGGCGGCATCCACTGAAACCCGCGGAATATGGGTCAGATCGCTCTGCTGGTTGATGCGGGTGGTGGAGGGGACGTAGAACTCCGGCGGCAGATCGCAGCCATCGATCACCGAGTTGTGACGCACCACGGCACCATCGCCGATATGGCAGTTGAACAGCACGCTGTTGAAGCCGATAAAGACCCGGTTCCCCACTTCGCATGGCCCGTGGACGATGGAGCGGTGGGCGATGGAGGTGTACTCGCCGATGGTGACGGCGGCACCGGATTTGGAGTGGATCACCACTCCATCCTGAATATTGGAGTTGGCGCCGATGACGATGGGTTCCATCTCGCCGTTGGCATCCACTTCGTCGGCGCGGATCACCGCATAGGGGCCGACAAAGACATTCTCTTTGATGATCACCTTGCCGCAGATGATGGCGGTCTTGTCGATATAGGCGGATTCGTCGATGACAGGCAGATGGCCGGAGGGATTCTTGCGGATCATGTTACATCCTGTGGTTGCCAAGAGGGATTATCTGGTGGTGGACGAGGAGCCTACCGGTCGGTCAGCTTACCCCTGCTCGCCCTCTGGTGAAACCCCTGACTGGTCTGACCCTTGTCGTATGCCGTTTCGGCATGGCTGTTTCCGGTCGCCAGAATATGGGAGCATGGCTGTTATCCCGAGTCGCGTTAGATGGACATATAAAGATGAAGAAGATGATTGCCCTGTTGGCGGGTGGTTTATTGCTCTCCTCGGCCGTGCAGGCCAAAGGGGAGGCGGGGGAGTTTGACTATTACGCCATGGCGCTCTCCTGGTCGCCCGAGCATTGCGCCGTCAAACCGGCGGATCGGGACCAGTGTTCCCGCAAGCTGGGGTTCGTGCTGCATGGTCTTTGGCCCCAGTACGATCGCGGTTATCCCAGCAGCTGCACCCGCGAACGGCTCAATCCCGATATGGAGAGCGAGTTTGCCGACCTCTACCCCAGCCGTTTCCTCTATCGCCATGAGTGGGAGAAGCACGGTACCTGCTCCGGTTTGAGCCAGCAGGCCTTCCATCAGCTGGCGAGCGATCTGCGCCAGAAGGTGAAGATCCCGGCGGCTTATCAATCCCCGGAAGAGCCTCTGCGCAAAACCAGTTTCCAGCTCAAGGCCGATCTGGCGAGCGCCAACCAGTGGCTGGCTCCCGACAACATCACGGTGGCTTGCGCCGATGGTGGCCGCTTCCTGCGGGAGATCTACATCTGCGTCAATAAAGAGGGGACGGATGCGGTCACCTGCTCCGCCGAGATGCAAAAGCGTGAGCGTCGCTCCTGTGGTCAGCCGGATTTCCTGCTGCGCAGCGTGCGTTAAGCCTCCACTCTCTTCATCGGGCCCCTTGCGGGCCTGATGTGTAACCACGGTTATCAGAAAGGAGTCTGACAGATGGATGGCAACAACCGGTTTGGCCCGCAAGAGCGGGCAATGCTGCTCGGGGTGAACGGATGAGCCTGTTTGCCGAGCTGGGGATGCGTTATCCCATTATTCAGGCACCGATGGCCGGTGTGCAGGGCAGCTATCTGGCGCTGGCCGTGACCCGTGCGGGCGGCTTGGGCTCCTTGCCTGCCGCCATGCTCACATCAGCGGAACTGCGCAGCGAACTGGGGCG
>NZ_JBQBEV010000001.1:1120000-3972500 GCF_051919365.1 Aeromonas sp. 82P | reverse complement strand
CACAACACTGAGACACGAGACGAACACACTACGGTGTGGAAGCCATTGATGCCCTGCTTCCAGGAAAAGCCTCTAAGCTTCAGATTACAAGTCATCGTACCCCAAACCGACACAGGTGGTCGGGTAGAGAATACCAAGGCGCTTGAGAGAACTCGGGTGAAGGAACTAGGCAAAATAGAACCGTAACTTCGGGAGAAGGTTCGCTCTTGATGGTTAAGTCCCTTGCGGATGGAGCTGTCGGGAGTCGCAGTGACCAGATGGCTGGGACTGTTTATCAAAAACACAGCACTCTGCAAACACGAAAGTGGACGTATAGGGTGTGACACCTGCCCGGTGCCGGAAGGTTAATTGATGGGGTTAGCGCAAGCGAAGCTCTTGATCGAAGCCCCGGTAAACGGCGGCCGTAACTATAACGGTCCTAAGGTAGCGAAATTCCTTGTCGGGTAAGTTCCGACCTGCACGAATGGTGTAACCATGGCCATGCTGTCTCCACCCGAGACTCAGTGAAATCGAATTCGCCGTGAAGATGCGGTGTACCCGCGGCTAGACGGAAAGACCCCGTGAACCTTTACTACAGCTTGGCACTGAACATTGAACCTACATGTGTAGGATAGGTGGGAGGCTTTGAAGGCGTGACGCCAGTTGCGCTGGAGCCGTCCTTGAAATACCACCCTTGTATGTTTGATGTTCTAACGCAGGGCCCTGAATCGGGCTCGCGGACAGTGCCTGGTGGGTAGTTTGACTGGGGCGGTCTCCTCCCAAAGAGTAACGGAGGAGCACGAAGGTTGGCTAATCCTGGTCGGACATCAGGAGGTTAGTGCAATGGCATAAGCCAGCTTAACTGCGAGACGGACAGGTCGAGCAGGTACGAAAGTAGGTCATAGTGATCCGGTGGTTCTGAATGGAAGGGCCATCGCTCAACGGATAAAAGGTACTCCGGGGATAACAGGCTGATACCGCCCAAGAGTTCATATCGACGGCGGTGTTTGGCACCTCGATGTCGGCTCATCACATCCTGGGGCTGAAGTCGGTCCCAAGGGTATGGCTGTTCGCCATTTAAAGTGGTACGCGAGCTGGGTTCAGAACGTCGTGAGACAGTTCGGTCCCTATCTGCCGTGGGCGTTGGATGATTGAAGGGAGTTGCTCCTAGTACGAGAGGACCGGAGTGAACGAACCTCTGGTGTTCGGGTTGTCACGCCAGTGGCACTGCCCGGTAGCTAAGTTCGGAATCGATAACCGCTGAAAGCATCTAAGCGGGAAGCGAGCCCTGAGATGAGTCATCCCTGACCCCTTGAGGGTCCTAAAGGGCCGTTGGAGACCACAACGTTGATAGGTGGGGTGTGTAAGCGCAGTGATGTGTTGAGCTAACCCATACTAATTACCCGTGAGGCTTAACCATACAACACCCAAGAAGTGTTCTAAGGCTTGTAGCAAACCTAAGCAAACTACTAATTCAGTGATAGCGAAGCCAACAGGCAGTTCGTTATTCACGTCAGCTTTCTAGATTAAGAATTTGCCTGGCGGCCATAGCGCCGTGGAACCACCTGATCCCATGCCGAACTCAGAAGTGAAACGCGGTAGCGCCGATGGTAGTGTGGCATTCGCCATGCGAGAGTAGGACACTGCCAGGCACCCAATACAAGAAACCCCGCTCATCGAGCGGGGTTTTTTATTGCCTGCAATTTATTAAATCGTCTGATAATTGTCCCGTTTTATTCCTCTCCCTTTGAATGCCTAGTTTTCCCCGTCGGTTTTACTCATAAAAAACGGTCACAACAGCGTAAAATGGTGCTTTATTTCGTCGGAGATAGCCCATGTTTTGTCCAAAATGCGGCGGTCAAACCCTGCAGAGCGTCAGCCCTAAAGAGCTTCGCTGTGGCTGCGGTTTTCATTTTTTCCAGAATGTGGCGACGGCTGTGATGGTAGCGCTTTGCTGGCAGGATGAGGTGCTGGTTGCGGTGCGTGCCGGCAATCCGGGCAAGGGGTTGCTGGATCTGCCAGGAGGATTTGTTGATCCCGGCGAGTCGCTGGAGGGGGCGCTGGTGCGCGAGTTGCAGGAGGAGTTGGAGCTCGATGTTGGCGCTCAACCTTTTACCTATCTTGGTTCATTCCCCAATATTTACCCCTACGATGGCATCACTTATCACACCTGTGACACCTTTTTCGCCATCAGGTTGAGTGAAAAACCGGTCATCCAGCCAGCTGACGATGTGGCCGCCTGCCAGTGGCAGAAGATCAGCGATATCCCCATGTCCCGCTTTGCTTTCGAATCGACGCGCAGCGCGATGGCGCGGCTGCAGCAATCCCCTTTGCAAGCCTGATCCCTGCTGATGACGATGGGGATTGGCTGCGACCATCCCTGTCTCATCCTTGTCCGCTTTTGTCCCGTAGACGCCATTCGTCAGACGGTGAGTGGTATAGTCTGCAGTGGATCCGGATTCAAGGAGCATATCGTGAAGAAGATAGTTCTCATCTTGCTCGGCATCGCCGTAGCGGCCTTGCTGGCCATAGTGACGTTGATAAGCCTTATCGACCCCAATCAATTCAAGCCCCAACTGGCTGAACAGGTGCGCAAGAGCACGGGCCGGGAGCTGGTGATGGCGGGGGAGATTGACTGGCGTTTCTGGCCGAGTCTCGGCCTCTCGCTGGAAAAAGTCGCTCTGCGCAATCCGGCCGGCTTTGCCGAGCCGGATCTCGTTCGTTTCGAACAGGGCGAGGCCTCGGTGGCCCTGTTGCCGTTGCTCTCTCATCGTCTGGAGATTGGAAAGGTGACCCTGAGTGGCGCCCATCTCTTTATCCAGACCAAGGCGGATGGCAGCTCCAATCTGAGCGGACTGATCAAAGATGCCACTGCTGATGCAAGCGAACCGGTCGTCCCCGCAACCCCTGCGCCAACCGCTGATAGCAAGCCCTGGCAGATCAGCTTGCAGGGTGTCGCGCTCTCCCAGGCCAGCGCGCTGGTACAGGATGATCGCAGCGGCACCTCGCTGCGACTGGATCGCCTCGATCTCGATATGGGGCAGCTGGCCACCGGTCAGTGGGTACCCGTGACGCTGGCCGCCAAGGGGAGTGCCGACAAGCTCGCTTTCGACGTTAAAGGGCAGACCCAGATCAAGCTGGCGCAGGAGGTGATGGCCAGTGAACTGAAAGATCTGAGCCTCAGTGGCAGCCTGAGTGACCCGTCCCTGCGACTCGACAGTTTCTCCATCAAGGGGGACCGACTGGCCCTTAGTGAGTGGAGCAACCTCACGTTGGCGCTGAAAGGGGCCAAGGTAGAGGGGCAGCAAGCTTCACTGGCTGGCTCGCTGGAAGGAACACTCAAGGGACGGCTCGATAAAGAGGTGAAGCTGGCCGAACTCTCCGATGTGCTGCTGACGGCAGCGCTGGAAGGTGATGCGCTGCCACGCCCGCAGATGAAGCTGAAACTGGCCGGGTTTGCCCGTGCCGAGCTCGACAAGCAGTTGATTACCCTGAGCAAGCTGGTGATGAGTGCCGATGAGGCGCTGCTGAGTGGTGATGGAAGCGTGCAGCTTGGCGCTGTTCCCTCGATCAGCTTCGATCTCAAGGGGGAGAAGCTGGATCTCGACAAATGGATCGCCAAATCGGCACCGACCACACCAGCGCAGGCGAAAGAGGACACACCGGCGGTCGGTGCTTCTAATACCGCTGCAACTGGCAAGAGCGAAGCACTCTCCGCGGTTGAACCGGATCTGGGTGTGCTCAAAGGTGTGGATCTGGATGGTCGGTTGCAGCTTGGCAGCCTGCGTCTGAAAGGGCTGGATCTCGGCGCAGTCGATCTGCAGGTGGCTCTGGCCAAGGGACTGCTGACGCTCAAACAGTTCAGCGCGACCGTGGCTGGCGGTCAGGTAAACGCGAAAGGAGTTCTCGACGCGCGCCAGCAACCCGCCACCTACAAGGTGCACAAGCAGGTGGCCGGAGTGAACATTCGTCCCTTGCTGCAGACTCTGGCCCAGAGCGATCTGCTGGAGGGTAAGGGCGATCTCGATGTGCAGGTGCAGGGGCGTGGTCTCTCTCCTCTGGCACTGCGCAACGGAATGCAGGGCAAGGTGACCTTGAAGCTGAGCGACGGCGCCCTGCATGGCATCAACCTGCCGGAGATGATCCGCGAGGCGCGGGCCACCCTCACCGGCAAGGGGGCCGAGCAGGTGAAGGAGGCGCGCAAGACCGACTTCAGCGCTCTGACCGCCAGCTTCCAGATTGCCGATGGCATCGCCCGCAGCAACGATATCCAGCTCTTTGCCCCCGCCTTGCGGGTCAAGGGGGAGGGGCAGACGGCGCTGGTGCCGGAGAGCCTCGACTTCCTGTTCCTCACCTCCATTGTCGAGAGCAGCAAGGGGCAGGGGGGCAAGGATGTGGATGAGCTCAAAGAGATCACCATTCCGGTGCGGATCGGCGGTCACTGGCAGGCACCCAGCTATCAGCTCGATGTGAAGGCTCTGCTCAGCAACAACAAATTGCTGGAGGAGAAAGCCCGCAAGGAGGCCGAACGCGGCCTCAAGAAGCTGCTGGGTGACAAGGCCGACAATGAGGCCGTCAAAGGGGTGGCTGACCAGCTGCTAAAGGGACTGTTCAAATAGGTGACGGTTCACATGGCTGGCGGGAGCTGCGCCAATGCCGTTAGCAGTTGACCGGATGTCAGTGCCATTGAAAAATGGCGCTGACATTTTTTATGGCGCAGTGACCTGCTGCGCTTTCATCCGGAGTCATCTCGAGTTGAACCCATGCGCCTGATCCTGCTGCTCTGCTCCCTGATCTGCTACGGCATGGCTTCTCCGGTGCTGGCCGGGCCGCTGGCGGATCGCCTGGCTGGCGAGCTGGCCAAGCAGGTTCCCGAACATACGCTGCCTCTTGACGAGGTGCAGCGGCTCGATCGTCGCCTGATTGCTCCCGACTCCCTTCATCCCGCCTGGCAGCGCTATCCGCTGCGCCAGCTGCAGGCCATCTATCGCTATCAGCAGGAGTGCGGGACAGATAATGAGTTGCCCGCCGAGTGGCTGCCGCTGCTGCGGGCGCTTTGCGGCCAAGGGGCTGCGCCCTCGACCAACTGGTTTGCCGCTCACCCCGTCTATCCGTTGGGTGGCTCCAGCGCTGCCCGCTGGCTGGAAGGTCATCCGGCGGCCGGGCTCGACGCTCTGCTCCATGTGCGGGAGCGGCGAGATCAGTTGGGGCAGCTCGGTGAGCTCGGCGATGACAACCTCGACGCCCTGCTGCGGGGGGATCGCTGGCTGCTGCAATCGGGTCAGCTCTGGCTGCTTGCCGATGGGCAGTGGCGTCGTTATGGCGCGGGGCAGTGGCAGCCGCTGGCCGAGCGGCTCGGCGTGACGCTGGATAGCCGCACAGCTGGTACTTGTGAAGAGCGAGTCGGAGCGATCTGTTTCAATACTCGCCCCACGCTTGACTGGCAGTGGCTGGCGCTGGCCAGCTCCCTTGGTTTCATCTTGCTGCTGGGATGGGCCAGCTGGCAGCGCTGGCGACTGCTGCGGGAGCGGCGCGTCGCGTTGCAGATGCTGACCCACGAGCTGCGCACCCCCATCATGGCGCTCTCCGGCATCAGCGAGGAGCTGCGCCACGATTTCGACCGGCTGCCCCCTTCCGCCCAGCAGAGCGTGGGGCAGCTGCTGGGCAGTGTCGCCCGTCTGCATCAGCTGGCACAGGCGAGCCGCCACTATCTGGCGGCAGAGACCCTCGAAGATGAGCGGGTGGCGGTCAGTCTCACCGAGTGGCTCATCCTGGCTTGCGAGCGGCATGGCGCCACCTTCTGCCTTGAGCGGGAGATGACTCTGGCGCTCCCCTTCTACTGGCTCGATCTCGCCCTCGACAACCTGCTGCGCAATGCCAGCCAGCATGGCTGTGAGCCGGTTCGGGTCAATGCCAGCTGGCAGGCGGGGCGTTTGATCCTCGCGGTCAGCGATGGCGGCGAGCTGCCGGGTTACCGGCTCGCCACCTTGCTGCACCGCGGTGCCCGTGCCGAGGGGTTGGGGCTGGGGCTTGCCATCGTGCGCCATCTGCTGTGCCGTCTTGGCGGGCGCCTCACCCTATCCGGCCCGCCCACCACCTTCACCCTGACGTTGCCCTGCCAACTCTGGAGCGACCCCGAATCATGAAGACCATCTTGCTTGTCGAAGATGAGGCGCTGTTGGCGGAGAACCTGCAACGCTATCTGACCCGCGAGGGGTATCGCTGCCTCTGGTGCGACACCCTGGCTGCGGCGGAGCAGCAGTGGCTGGCGGCGGATCTGGTGTTGCTCGATCGCACCATGCCGGAGGGGGATGCCCTCGACTGGCTACCCCAGTGGCTGGCGCGCAAGGCGCTGCCGGTGATCGTGCTCACCGCAAGGGTGGAGGTGAGCGATCGGGTGGCCGGGCTCGATGCGGGGGCGCGCGACTACCTGACCAAACCCTTCTCCCACGACGCGCTGCTGGCGCGGATCCGGGCCCAGTTGCGTCAGCTGGGGGATGGCACTCAGGCAGTGGGCGGCTTGCAGCTTCATCCAGCCCGGATGCAGGCGAGCTGGCAGGATGCGGAGGTGAGCTTTACCCCCACCGAGTTTGCCCTGTTCACCCTGCTGGTGCGGATGGCGGGGCGGGTGCTGAGCCGGGAGGAGATCCTCAACCGGGTGTGGGGCTATCAGGCGTTTCCCTCCACCCGCACCGTCGATACCCATATTCTGCAGCTGCGCCAGAAGCTGCCTGGGCTGGCTATCGAGACGGTGCGCGGCATCGGCTACCGACTGGAGGTGACAGCGTGAAGCGTGCAACGCTGGTTGGGCTGCTGTTGGCTCTAAGCGCTGGCTGCGTTATGGCAACTGATCGCGCCGATCCACTGCAACCGGCTACCCTGGCGCTGTTGCAGGGGGATAACCGGCACGCCTGGCAATCTTTGCAGCAGGCTTGGCCTGCGCTCACAAGTGATGCCGAGCGCCGTAGCTGGCAGGGGATGCTGGCTGCGCTGAGTGCCCAGCACTGCGGCAAGGATTTCCCGCTGACCTTGCCTGATGGGGTGAGCGAGCTGCGTCTTGAGTTGATCCAGCGCGATGCGCCGCTGCTGCGGGACTATCGGGTGCAGCTGACCGGCGAGGGGCCCATCACCGCCGCTGAACTTATCGATCCCGCTGGCCACAACCGGTTGGCAGGTGCCCAGTGGGAGGCGGAAGGGAGTAAGGGGGTCAGGGTCGTGGGGGCCGATCTGCCGATGCCTTTACCAGCCGGACTCTATCAGCTTCGGCTGACGGTGGCAGGCCAGTACTGGCAGGTGGCGTTGCCGCTACCTGCGGTGCAGGATCTGGACTGGCTCTCCCGCTCGCCGCAGGCGGTAGCCAATCCCCCCGCCAATCCCGCTTCCTGTACGCAGCTCTGGCTCGATCAGGCTGTGCTGGCCCGCCCGCAATACTCCCTGCTCTGGTGGAACCGTCTGCCTCTCGATGGCAAGGTGGGTTGGCCTGCCGCCACGCCCGACAGTTGGCGCACCCTCTCGCTGGTGCAAACCAGCCAGCGCGGCCAGTTGGTGTTGCAGCTGAGCCACAGTCAGGCGGGGCCGGTGGACTAATGGTCGTCGTGATGGTCAGGTCACCGCAATCCTGACATTGGCCTGACAATCGCAGGCGGCCAATCTGCTGAAATGGCGATTCCCGTGTGTTATCAGGAATCACCGACCATGACTCTTCTTCCCGAATTAGCGAGCCGGATCCGCCCGCTGCTGCTGTTGGCGCCGCTGTTCTCCCTGCCTGCCGAGGCGCTGACCCTTGCCAACGATCAGTGGCGCATCGAGCTGGATCCCGCCACCCTGGCGGCCGAGGCTGTGCTGCCATCGGGCAAGCATCTTCTCATCTCTTCTCCCGGCCCTCGCCAGCCGGTCACCGCCTTGCAGCAGGAGGGGGAGCGCGCCAGCTGGCTGACCCGTGCTGATGGCGAGGTGCGGGCCTTGGCCCGCCTTGAGGGCAACCGCCTGATCCTCACCCTGAGCCGCGCGACCACTGGCGAGCTGGTATGGCCGCGGGTTCCTGCAGGGGCACAGGCGCTGATGCTGCCGATCCACGAGGGATTTCGCATTCCGGCTACGCACACTGCGTGGCGCAAGGCGCTGGCGCAGGAGTATCAGGGGATCAACACCACCGAAAATCTCACCCTGCCACTGGTTGGGCTGGATTACGGTGATCAGCAGCTGGCGATCCTCTTTGCCAACCCTTTCAACAACCGGCTCACCTTTGCTCCGAAGCAAGATGGCATTGCCCTCACGGCGACCCACAGCGTCAATCGCCTTAATCAGGCTGACCCTTATGAGGTGGCGGTCTCGCTGCAGCCGGGCAACGACTGGCTGGCGGCGGCCAAGGCCTATCGCAGCTGGTTGAAGGCAAGGGGCGAGCTGGTCTCGCTCGAGAGCAAGCTGGCGGCAGTAAAGGATGGCAAGCGGCTGATCGGCGCCTCTCACCTCTACCTTTGGGGCGAGCGACTGCTGGTGCCACAGGATGTGAAGAGTTGGCCCGTGCTGCGCCGCCTGATGCCCACCGACTGGCTCAAGGGGGAGAGCAAAACGGCGCTGCAAGCGCCCGAGCTGGCCCGCAACCGCTACCTGCAAAACCGGGTGTTGGCCGGAGTTGAGCAGGCGCTGGCGCTGCGCCATCCGGGTCAGCAACTGGCCGATATCAAAGCCCGGCGCACGCTGGCGGCCACGCAACTGGGCGCTGCTCTCAACGAGCCAGAGAGCTGGGGCGATGGCAGCTCGGCCAAGATGATTGATGCCCTCAAACAGGCTGGGCTACCAAAACTCTGGCTGGGGTTGCCCCAGTGGACGGCGGGTTTTGCCGCGCCAGAGGGGATAGCGCTTGCCAAACAGGCGGGCTATCTCATCGCTCCCTACGACTCCTACGATACCGCGCTGCCGGAGGGGAATCGCCAGCAGAGCTGGCTCACCGCCCAGATGGGGCAGGATATTTACCTGCGCTGCGGCATCATGCAGGAGAACGGACGGCGCAAGAGCGGCTTTCAAAATAGCGGCGTCTACACCAATCAGGCCTGTGTGCGCCCGGTGATGGAGCAGCGAGTGCCCAAATTGCAGCAGGCGAGCCACTACAACAGCTGGTTCCTCGATGTGGCGGCGACCGGCATGGTGTTTGACGACTTCGACCCGGCCAAGCCGACCAGTCAGGCGCAGGATGTGCAAAACCGGATGGCCGGGATGGCGTGGATTGCCAGGAGTCAGGGTGTACTGGTGGGCTCCGAGGAGGGCGGCGCGGTTGCCAATCGCACCGCGGCCTTTGCCCATGGTCCCCAGACCAGCGGCTTTGGCTGGCAGGATCCCGATATGCGCCGCAACAAGCGCTCTCCCTACTATCTGGGGGCCTGGTATCCCGACTATCAGCCTGCGTTCTTCTTTCGCCAGAGCCACCTCAAGCCCGGGTATCAGGGTCTCTACTTCGATCCGGCGCTGCGGTTGCCGCTGCTCCAGAGCGTTTTTCACGACAGCATAGTGACCACCCACCACTGGACGATGGATAGCCTCAAGTTCAAGGAGAGCCGTCAGGTGACCGAACTGTTGCAGCAGCTCTACAACGTGCCGCCGCTGCTCAATCTCAGTCTGGATAGCGCCAGCGCGCGCATTCCCTACCTCAAGGGGCTCGATGCTTTCTTCCGCCCGCTGCATGAAAGGCTCTACAACCAGCCCCTCACCGGTTTTCGCTGGCTCGACAAAAAAGGAGTTGTGCAGCAGAGCGAGTTTGCCGATGGCACTCGACTGATTGCCAACTTCGGTTTGGCCACCGAGCTGTCAGGGATAAAACTGGCCGCTCAAAGCGTGCTGGCGCTGCTGCCCGATGGCAGCCAGCAGCAGTTTGTCTCGCAACCGGATGGCGCCCGCTAATCTGGAATTCTGGTCTTTATTTCATCAGATGATGCTGTGGCAGAACTTTTCATGTATAGATGAACGTTCTGCAAAATAAATGAGAGGCAGTTCTGATGATTGAGAGTGAAGTGATTAGAGAGGTAAACCATCCGGCGTGGCCGCTGGTCTGGCAGATCTATGGCGAGAGTTTTCCCCGCTACGAGCAGCGCCAGTCACAGCATCAGCCTCAGAAGATGCGGGATCCTCGCTATCACTGCCAAATCTTTTATCAGGACGGCCTGCTGCTCGGTTTCATCTTCTGGTGGGCGTGTGGCGAGCAGGTCTATATCGAACATCTGGCCATCAATCCTGCGCTGCGCGGCCGCAACTACGGCAGCCGCCTGCTGGCCGAATTTTGCGAGCGGGCAGGCAAAACCGTCATTCTCGAGATCGATCCGCCAGAGGATGAGATTGCCATTCGCCGTCTGCGCTTCTATCAGGGGCTGGGCTTTTGTCTCAACGACTATGCCCATCTCCACCCACCCTATCATCCTGACTATCGAGGTCATGCCCTACGGGTGTTGAGCTATCCGGGGCTTCTTGAGGAAGAGGCCTATCAGCGTTTCAACAGCATGCTGGTGGAGACGGTGATGGAGCACGGCTGAGCAGCCGTAAGGAGATAAGAGAGGGGCCCGCCTGAAGTAATTCAGGCGGGCCCTTTTTCATTGCCGCTGGCGGGAATTACTCCCCCAGCAGTTTGTGCCAGACGGCGAGCACATGGCTGCGTTCGTTTTGCAGCTGATCGTCGCTTACCTTGCGGGAGATCTCCGAGAGGTTGAGGCGATGACCGTGGTTGCGGATCTCCAGATAGGCCTGCTTCAGCCCCTCTGCCTGCTCCAGCGTCAGCACCCCTGCCATCACGCACTCGTCGAAGATGCGTACGTTATCGGACCAGCGGGTGAGGGCATCGGGCTCGCCGCAGGCGTGGGCCAGCACCAGATACTGGGCGATAAACTCGATATCCACCATGCCGCCGGGGGACTGCTTGAGGTCGAACTCGCCAGCCCCCGCCTTGAGCAGGTGATCCCGCATCTTGTGGCGCATCTCGCGCACCTCGCGGGCCAGAGTCGGCAGCTCCCGCTCCTTGGCCAGCACATCGCGGCGAATGCGGGCAAACTCGGCAACGATGGCGTCATCGCCATAGATGGGGCGGGCCCGCACCAGCGCTTGATGTTCCCAGGTCCACGCCTCGTTTTGCTGATACTGCTCATAGGCCGACAGCGACGAGACCAGCAGGCCGGAGTCGCCGGAGGGGCGCAGCCGCATATCGATCTCGTAGAGGATCCCGGACGGGGTACGGGTGCTGAACAGGTGCAGGATCCGCTGGGCGAGGCGCAGATAGAACTGGCGGCTGTCGATGGGCTTGCGCCCGTCGGTGTAGCTGTTGGGGTCGCCGCCGTGCAGGAACACCAGATCGAGATCCGAGCCGTAACCGAGCTCGATACCGCCCAGCTTGCCATAGGCCACCACCGCAAAGCCGCGCTGGCCGCTGGTTGCCACATCGGGCGGCACCCCGTAGCGCTCGCTCATCTGGGCCCAGGCCTGATTGACCACCTCCTCGGTGATCGCCTCCGCAAGCCAGGTGAGGTGGTCGCTCACCTTCATCAGCGGCAGGGCGCCAGCGATATCGGCCGCCACGATGCGTAGCAGCTGCACCTGTTTGAACTGGCGCAGCGCCTCCATCTGCTGCTCCACATCCTCTTCGGGGATGCGCAGCAGGAACTGGCGCAGCTGGGGCTTGTACTGATCGAGCGGGGTGGGGTGATAGAGGTGCTGGGGATCGAGCAGCTCATCAAGCAGGATAGGGTAGCGGGCCAGCTGCTCGCTCACCAGATGGCTGGCGTCGCACAGCCGCACCAGCTGGCGCAGGGCGCCCGGGTTTTCCGCCAGCAGTTGCAGATAGGCGCTGCGGGTGAAGATGCGGGTCAGCAGCTCGCATACCCGTTCGAACAGGCGGGCGGGTTGCTCACTGGCGACCACCAGCCGCAGCAGCTCCGGCATCAGCCAGTCCAGCGCGATGCGCCCCTGCGGGCCCACCTGACGGCGCTTGTACTCCTCCTTGAAACGCAGCAGGGCGGCGCAGAGCGGGGCGGGCTCGGCCACCCCCTGCGCAGTCAGCAATTTTTCCAGCTCGGCGGCGTCGAGCTCGGTGCGCCACAGATCGAGCCAGAGCTGCTCCAGATGGGCGGGGGCCTCTTTCTCTTCCCCCACCACGGCGGCGAACTCCTGATGGACGGCGGCCATCTCCTCATCGAGATGAGCCATAAAGGCGCCCCAGTCGGCAAAACCGAGGGCGGCGATCAGCCGCTGGCGATCCCGCTCCTCGGTGGGCAGGGTCTGGGTCTGCTGATCGCCGATCTCCTGCAGGATGTTTTCGACCCGGCGCAGGAAACGATAGGCCGTCAGCAAGCGGTCGCAATGGGCGGATTCGAGGGCGCCACATTGGGCGATGGCGGCCAGCGCCTCCGGCAGGTGGCGCACCCGCAGCGCCGGTTCGCGGCCGCCGCGAATAAGCTGCAGCGCCTGGGCGATGAACTCCACTTCGCGAATGCCGCCGGCCCCCAGCTTGATGTTGCCCTCCAGCCCCTTCCGGCGCACCTCGGCGGCGATCATCGCCTTCATCTGGCGCAGGCCGTCGATAACGCCAAAGTCGATATAGCGGCGAAACACGAAGGGGCGAAGCATCTCGGCCAGCTCCACCGCATGCTCGCACTGGGGCCCCAGTACCCGCGCCTTGACCATGGCGTAGCGCTCCCAGTTGCGGCCGTGGTGCTGGTAGTAATCCTCCATGGCGGCAAACGAGATGGCCAGTGGCCCCGCATCGCCAAAGGGGCGTAAGCGCATATCGACCCGGAACACCTGACCATCCTGGGTGGGCTGGTGGAGGGCGTTGATGATGCGCTGACCGAGCTTGATAAAGAACTGCTGGTTGGCGAGCTCGCGCCGCCCGCCGACCGTGTAGCCGTTCTCGGGGAAGGTGAAGATAAGGTCGATATCCGAGGAGAAGTTCAGCTCGCCACCCCCCAGCTTGCCCATGCCGAGGATAAGCAGCGGTTGCGGGTTGCCGTTGCCGTCCATCGGAGTGCCCAGCTCGCTGCACTGTTTGGCGTAGAGCCAGTCGCGGGCGGAGCAGATGAGGGCATCCGCCAGTTTGGTGAGGTGGATAAAGCTCTCTTCCACCGCCGCATGGCCCAGCAGCTCGCGCCAGGCGATCACCAGCATGCGGCTGCGGCGGAACTGGCGCAGGATACGCTTGAGCGCCTCTTCATCGCTTACCTCGGCGAGCAGGGCGGTCAGATCGCTCTGGTAGGCGGGCCAGCGTTCGGTTCGTTCGAGATCACCGGAGGCGAGCAGTTCGGTCAGCAACGCCGGCTGTTTGAAGAGGGAGTCGGCGACAAAATCGGAGAGGCCGAGCAGGGTCAGCAGGGTCTGGCGAACGGGCTCGGGCAGCGAGCCATAGTCGGGGGCTAGCTCGACCAGTCGCTGCCATTGGCGCTCGGCCTGTTCTTGCAGCAGGGGGGAGAGGGCGGAGAAAGAGGGAGAGTGCTGGGCCACGGTTGCCGTCCTTGTGGTTCACGACAGAGGGTTAACGACACGAGGTTAACAACGCTGCCGGTTCAAAATGGTGGCTGCCAATCTAGCACTGTCAGGCCCCCGCGTCACAGCGCAGGGGCGAGAAGCATGATCCGGTGGGAATTATTGGCCGCCAGTCAATCAGGTGCGCTGGTAGATGGCAGGGTTGTAGATCTCCATCAGGCTGTCTGGACTTGCTGGGGGCGCAAAGCCAAAACCGGCATAGAGGCCGTGAGCATCAGAGGTGGCGAGAGCGAGACGACGTAATCCCTGCAACTCGGGATGGTCGACAATGGTTGCCACCAGTGCCTTGCTGTAACCCCGGCCGCGGTACTCAGGCAGCACGAAGACATCGGCCAGATAGCCAAAGGTGGCCTTGTCGGTGATGACCCGGGCGAAGGCAACCTGCTGACCATCGACATAGCCGCCAACGCAGAGGGAGTGGTTGATAGCCCGCACCACAGTGCTGTGGGGAATACCACGGCACCAGTAAGCCTCTTCGGAGAGAAAACGGTGGATCAGCGGCACATCGAGCCGCCCCTTGTCGTCACTGAGCTCGAGTGGTGGGTGCGTTGCATTCTGCTGCATATTGGCTCCTTGCCGTGCGCTGGAAATGAGAAAGGCCCCCTCAAGGGGCCTTCCAGTCTAACCGGATTGGGGCATGAAAACAGTCAGACGAGTTTGAAGGACTGGATCTGGCTGTCGAGCTCCTTGCTGTGCTGCTCGACCAGTTCGGAGGCCTCTTGCAGTTCACGCAGCACCACGACGGAGCCTTCGGCGATCTGCTTGACCTGTTCCAGATTGCCGCGCATCTCTTCGGCGACCGAGCTTTGTTGCTCGGAGGCGGCGGCGATGTGGCGGTTCATGTCGGCGACACCCTGTACCCGCTGCACTATGGTGGCGAGCTGGGTACCGGCCTGGGTCACCTGTTCCACCCCCTTGTCGGCCTGCTGTACGCTTTGGGCCATCAGCTCGCCAGCCTGATGGGCATTGCCCTGCAGCTGTTCGATCATCTTCTGGATCTCGACGGTGGCGGCCTGAGCCCGGTTGGCCAGCTCGCGCACTTCGGAGGCCACCACGGCAAAGCCGCGACCAGCTTCACCGGCGCGAGCCGCCTCGATTGCAGCGTTCAGGGCCAGCAGGTTGGTCTGCTCCGAGATGCCGCGAATGGTGTCGACCACAGAGCCAATGCGCTCGACCCCCTGCTCCACCTCGTTGACCACGGTGGCGGAGCGCTGGATGTTGCCGGAGAGGGTGTCTATGGTGCTGACGGTGTCGGCGACGCAGCGGCTCCCCTCTTCCGCCAGCTGGCTGGTTTCGGCGGTGGCGTGAGAGGCCTGATCCGCATGGGCGGCCACTTCGCGAATGGCACCGACCATCTGGCTCATGGCGCTGGCCAGCTGTTCGATCTGGGTGAACTCTTCGTTGATCGCTTCGTTGGCCTCTTCCATGCAAAGGGTCACCTGGGAGGCGATGTCGTTGAGCTCCTTGCAGGCGGCACGCTGGTTGCCAAACACCTCTTTGAGGTTCTCCTGCGAGTGGGAGACCGCCTTGGCGATGTCGCCGAATTCGTCACGAGACTTGAGCAGTACCTTGTGGCTGAGGTCCCGCTTGGCGAAGCGTTCCAGCAGGCCCACCAGATAGTGCACCTGCTTGACCATCAGGCGGGAGCCGGTGAGCAGCAGGATCACGAACAGCAGCCCCATGATGGCGGTCTCCATCAGACCGGTCCAGAGCAGGCGATTGGAGATCGCATCCGCCTTGGCGGGATCGAGCCCTTCGCTGAGCAGGGTCGCTTCCAGATTGTTGGCGTCAAACCAGAGTTTTGTCAGTAGCAGGAGGGTACTGAACACCATCAGCAGCACCACTTTGGGTACCAACCGGATGTTGCTCATTCTTTTCTCCAGCAGGTTCAGCTGCATTGTCATTCTCCTTTTAAAAGCCGTTTTTTCCTTTGCCCTCAGGACTATCGGCATTATCTTCTCTTTTATTAATTTGCACTGTGCTTAAAGTTGGAAAATGTATGCGACATCACTTAACTCATCTGCGGGCGATGGATCTGCTGATGGCATTTCTGTCGATAATCTCGGTTGTGCTGGTGACGGCCCGCTGGTGGGGCCATGAGAGCCTGACACCACAGACTCTGCAGCTCTTCTATGACCTCGACAGTCTGATCTGCTACTTCTTCCTCGCGCACTTTGCTTATGGCTGGATCCGGGCCTCCGATCGCAAGGCCTATTTCAAGGCCAACTGGATCTATCTGCCGGGTAGCCTGCCGATGGCGGAGCAGTTGCGCTGGGCGCGGTTGATCCAGCTGTGGCGGGTCTATCAGCTGTTCAAGGAGCACCCGGATCTCTGGGCCATGTTTCGTCGCGAGCGCAACGAGACTACTCTCTCTGGCATCCTGTTCCTCTTCTTCCTGCTGCTGGGGGTGGGCTCCGGCGTCATGTACTGGATTGAGTCAGGCCAGCCCGGCAGCCAGATTGAGACACCCTATGACGCGTTCTGGTGGACGCTGGTGACCCTCTCGACAGTGGGTTACGGCGATCTGGTGCCCAAGACCGAGGAGGGGCGGTTTGTCGCCAGCCTGCTGATCCTGTTCGGAGTCGGTCTGTTCGGTGCCATCAGCGGTTTTATGGCCAGCCTGTTTTTGCAGCCCAACAAGGGGGATGGCGAGACCGACAAGTGGCGTCATCACTACAACAATCAGCAAGAGGAGCTGCTGCGGGAGATCCGCGCCCTGCGCAGCGAGGTGCAGGAGCTGAAAAACAAGTGAGACCGCAGACGGGCAAGTTGCGAGGTAACTCGCAACTCTGCGCTCTTTATCTGGGGGGAGGTGCTTTTTCTTTGCTTGTCCTTTAACCTGCTGGCGGCTTAACATTCAACCTCTTGTCCAAACCTGAAAAAGAGAATCGATCGACCATGCGCGCCCTTCTCGGGATTTTGATCTGCTTGTGTGCCCAACAGGCACTGGCCGATACCCGTTATGTTTCAGACAACATCTTTACCTATATCCACAATGGCCCGGGTACCCAGTACCGGATCCTTGGCAGCGTCAAGGCTGGTGAACCGCTGGAGGTAAAGGCGGTGAACAGCGAGGCCGGTTTCACCCAGGTGGTGGACGGTCGTGGCCGCGAGGGGTGGATCAAGAACAGCGAGCTGCAGAGCCAGATCAGCCTGCGCGAGCGTCTGCCCCAGGTGGAAAAAGAGCGCGATGAGCTTAAAGATCGCTTGCAGAACCTCAACGGTGACAACGAGAAACGCTTCACCGAGAAGGATGGCCAGATCGCTGCCCAGAGCAAGGAGATCGCTGCTCTCAAGGCTCAGCTGGTCAGTCAGGGTGAGGAGATGAGCAATCTCAAAGAGCAGAATGATGCCCTGACCCAGAGCTACGACAACCAGGAACATGACATGCAGATGGACTGGTTTATCCGTGGTGGTGCCATGGTGGGTGCCGGTATCCTGCTTGGCATCCTGCTGCCCATGCTGCCCCGTCGTCGCAGCCGCGGCGATCGCTGGATGAACTGACAGCATCTGGCTGAATGAATTGCTGAGAAGGGTCGCCGTGGCGGCCCTTCTTGTTTTGGGGCGTATTGGGCGAAATGCGTGGCTGCTTTGCGATAGAGCGGCGGCAGATCGTATACAAAATGAAGTCAGATGACCCTCACGCTTGCTGGCGTATTGGCTTCAAAAGGGAATTCATGGGGGGAATGAGCGATCTTTGTTAAAGAGTGGCAACAAATTCATTTCATATAGGGTGCAACATTGTATACATTATCGGCGTTTCGGCGGCGCGTCCGCCTTTGTCGATATCAGCCCTAGGGCGTACAGGAAGACCCCATATGTTCAAAGCTACTCAAGTGCTTGCCGCTGACTATATCCCCTCCGATCTGGCCGCCCTGCGCGAAGCCATCACCCAAAACTACGTGGTAGATGAAAATGCCTATCTGGCCGAACTGTCGGCCATGTTGCCGGGGGATGGCGCCTCGCTGGAGCAGGTGACCCAGCGTGCCCGTACCCTGGTGACCAAGGTGCGCAAGGAGAGCGGCTCCGGTGATGGTATCGACGCCTTCCTGCAGGAGTACAGCCTCGATACCCAGGAGGGGATCATCCTGATGTGTCTGGCCGAGGCGCTACTGCGCATTCCCGATGCCGAGACCGCCGATGCCCTGATCAAGGACAAGCTCTCCGGCGCCAACTGGTCCTCCCATTTCCGCAAGAGCGACTCCACTCTGGTCAACGCCTCCACCTGGGGGCTGATGCTGACCGGCAAGATCATCAAGCTCGACAAAAAGCTCGACGGCAACCCGGCCAACCTGCTGGGGCGGATGGTCAACAAGCTGGGGGAGCCGGTGGTGCGCTCCGCCATGTACGCCGCCATGAAGATCATGGGCAAGCAGTTCGTGCTGGGGCGCGACATGAAAGAAGCGCTCAAGGCGAGCCGCAAATCCCGCGAGCTGGGCTACACCCACACCTATGACATGCTGGGTGAATCGGCCCTCACCTTGCAGGATGCCGACAAATACCTGACCGATTATCGCAACGCCATCGAGGCGGTGGGCAATGAGCGGATCAGCGACGGTGGCCCGGCCCCCTCCATCTCCATCAAGCTCTCGGCCCTGCATCCGCGCTATGACGTGGCCAACCGCGAGCGGGTGCTCGGCGAGATGTGCGAGCGGCTGGTGGGGCTGGTACGGCTGGCCCGCGACAAGGATGTGGCCATCAGCATCGATGCCGAGGAGATGGACCGACTCGAGCTGTCGCTGGATCTGTTCGAACAGCTCTACCGCTGTGACGCCAACCGTGGCTGGGGCAAGCTCGGCATGGTGGTGCAGGCCTACTCCAAGCGCGCCCTGCCGGTACTGTGCTGGCTCACCGCACTGGCTCGTGAGCAGGGTGACCTCATTCCGGTGCGACTGGTAAAAGGCGCCTACTGGGACAGCGAACTGAAATATGCCCAGCAGGCGGGCCTGCCCGGCTACCCGCTCTTTACCCGCAAGGCGGGCACCGATATCTCTTACCTCGCCTGTGCCCGCTACCTGCTGAGCGAGCCGACTCGCGGCTTTATCGCCCCCCAGTTTGCCACCCACAACGCCAATACAGTGGTCAGCATTCTGGAGATGGCGGGCGATCGCCAGTTTGAATTCCAGCGTCTGCACGGCATGGGCGAGGAGCTGCACAACGCCGTGCTGAACGACAATCCCGGTCTGCACTGCCGCATCTACGCGCCGGTCGGCGCCCACAAGGACTTGCTGCCCTATCTGGTGCGCCGCCTGCTGGAAAACGGGGCCAACACCTCCTTCGTTCACAAGCTGGTGGACCCCAACACCCCGGTGGACTCGCTGGCCGAGCATCCGCTGCGCACCCTCAAGCGCTACTCCGGCTTTGCCAACGACCGCATTCCGCAGCCGGTGAACCTGTTCAGCGACCGCAAGAACTCCAGCGGCGTCAACATGAACATCCTCTCCATCCAGCGCCCCTTCTTCGCCCGCTTGAAAGAGCTGGAGAGCAAGCCGTGGCTGGCGGGCCCCATCGTCGATGGCGAGACCCTCAAGCGGAGTGAGGCGCGCACCGTGCTGAGCCCGCAGGATGTGAGCCTCACCGTCGGCAAGATCCACTGGGCCGACGAGCAGGCGGTGGAGCAGGCCTTGGCATCCGCCCACGCCGCCTTCCCGCGCTGGCGTGAAACCCCGGTGAGCGAGCGTGCCGCCGCGCTGGAGAAGCTGGCGGCTCTGCTGGAAGCGAACCGCGAGCAGTTTGTCTCCCTCTGTACCCGCGAGGCGGGCAAGCTGCTGCAAGATGGCATCGACGAGGTGCGCGAGGCAGTAGACTTCTGTCGCTACTACGCGGTGCAGGCCCGCAGCCTGATGGGGCAGGCGACCCCGCTGCCCGGCTACACCGGCGAGCAGAACGAGCTGTTCCTGCAGGGGCGTGGCGTCTTTGTCTGCATCAGCCCGTGGAACTTCCCGCTGGCGATTTTCCTCGGCCAAATCGCTGCTGCGCTGGCCACCGGCAACACCGTCATCGCCAAACCGGCGGAGCAGACCGGCCTTATTGCCCATCTGGCGGTGACTCTGGCCCATCAGGCTGGGATTCCTGGCGACGTGCTACAGCTGCTGCCCGGTGACGGCGCCACCGTGGGTGCCAAGCTGACAGCGGATCCGCGTATCGGCGGCGTCTGCTTCACCGGCTCCACCGAGACCGCCAAGCTCATCAACATGACCCTGGCCCAGCGCGATGGCGCCATCCTGCCGCTCATCGCCGAAACCGGCGGCCAGAACGCCATGATTGTCGACTCCACCGCGCTGCCGGAGCAGGTGGTGCGCGACGTGGTGAGCGCAGCCTTCCAGAGCGCTGGTCAGCGCTGCTCGGCCCTGCGGGTGCTCTATCTGCAGGAGGAGATTGCCGAGCGGGTGCTGGAGATCCTCACCGGCGCCATGCAGGAGCTGAAAGTGGGCAACCCGGCTGAGCACAACACCGACGTAGGCCCGGTGATCGATGCCGATGCCAAATCCGGTCTCGATGCTCACCTCGCCTACATGATCCCGCGTGCTCGCCTGATTGCCCAGGCGCCGATGCCCGCCGCGACCATGGAGGGACACTTCGTTCAGCCGACTGCGCTGGAGATCGGCTCCATCCGCGAGCTGGCCAAGGAGCAGTTCGGCCCCATCCTGCACGTGGTGCGCTACGCCACCCGGGATCTGGACAAGGTGATCGGCGACATCAACGGCACCGGCTATGGCCTGACGCTGGGGATCCACAGCCGCAACGAATCCCACGCGGAGGAGCTGGCGAGCCGCATCAACGTCGGCAACGTCTACATCAACCGCAACCAGATCGGCGCCATGGTCGGGGTGCAGCCGTTCGGCGGCCAGGGGCTCTCCGGCACCGGCCCCAAGGCGGGTGGCCCTCACTATCTCGGGCGGTTTGTTACCGAGAAGACCCGTACCATCAACACCACGGCGGTGGGCGGCAACGCCTCCCTGCTGGCGATGGGCGATGCCTGATCCGCGTCGATAGAGGCCGGATACGGGATACCGGATAACAACGGGCCGCCTTCGGGCGGCCTCTTTATTTGCACCATCCGTTTTTTACGAATGGGACAATCGGCCACGGCGGGGTCGTCAGCGACCCGTGCTGGTCGTAAGATGGGAGCCATTCGCGTGGCGTTTGCCCCTTGGCGGGCCCGCCGTAGCCAGGGTTTTGTTTTAACGAGAGTGTTTATCTGATGTCATTAACCGAACAAGCCCGCTGGTTCGTGCTGGGGGGCGATCATCTGGTACTGCTCGATCAGCAGGGAGAGGTGCCACAGGGTAGTAAAGCGTGCCTGCCCGCAGCGCTGGCCGGTGCCCATTTCGAGCGTTTCGACGAGTGGCAGGGGCTACCCTGCTATCTGCTCGATCTGGGGGCTGAGGCCGACACGACTATGATGGCCCCCCTGCGCCAGTTGATGGTGGCGGGGGACGAAGAGGGCTTTCGTCTCGCGGGCCGTGCCTGGCAGCTCGTTACCTTCCGCCGCACCCACCGTTTCTGCGGCGAGTGCGGCGCCCCCATGACCCCGAAGGCGGGGGAGTGGGAGCAGGTGTGCCACCACGGCCACACGGCCTATCCGCGCATTTCACCCTGCATTATCGTGGCGGTGCGCAAGGGGCCGGAGATCCTCTTGGCGGCCCATCGCCGTCACTATCAGGCGGATGATCCCATGTATACCGTGCTGGCCGGGTTTGTGGAGGCGGGAGAGAACCTTGAGCAGTGCGTAGCGCGGGAGGTGTTCGAGGAGAGCGGCATCCGGGTGCGCAATGTGCGCTATGTGGCGAGCCAGCCCTGGCCCTTCCCTCACAGCCTGATGATGGGCTTTACCGCCGACTACGAGAGCGGCGAAATCAAGGTGCAGGATGACGAACTGGTCGCTGCCGCTTTCTTTGCCGCCGACCAGCTGCCGCGTTTGCCACCCCACGGCACCATTGCCCGGCGGCTGATCGAGTTGTCACTGGCTGGCGAGGGGTAACGGCGCTTATCTTTTCGCCAACCTTTTTGCACTTCATTTTAAAAACGGGGCGCTCTGGTTTGCGCCCCTTCACATCTTTGCAACCGCGCGCCCATTTGCCACGTTTTGGGCAGTCCGCTCCGGTGGGCAAAGTGGTATTATGGTCGCCATTTTATGCGTGATACGAACTCAGGAACTGGGATGAAAGAGCTGAAGAACGATCGATACCTGCGCGCCCTGCTGCGTCAGGATGTAGACATGACCCCGGTATGGATGATGCGCCAGGCAGGGCGCTATCTGCCGGAATACAAGGCGACTCGCGCCCAGGCGGGGGATTTCATGTCCCTGTGCCGCAATGCCGAGCTGGCCTGTGAAGTCACCCTGCAGCCGCTGCGCCGCTACCCGCTCGATGCCGCCATCCTCTTCTCCGACATCCTGACCGTGCCCGATGCCATGGGGCTGGGTCTCTACTTCGAGCAGGGTGAAGGCCCGCGCTTCGAGCGCCCGATCACCTCCATGGCCGATGTGCAGGCGCTGCCCATTCCGGATCCGGAAGATGAGCTGGGCTACGTGATGAACGCGGTGCGCACCATCCGCCGCGAGCTGAAGGGCGAAGTGCCGCTCATCGGTTTCTCCGGCAGCCCATGGACCCTGGCCACCTACATGGTGGAGGGGGGCAGCTCCAAGGCATTCACCAAGATCAAGCAGATGATGTACGCAGAGCCGCAAACCCTGCACCTGCTGCTCGACAAGCTGGCCGACAGCGTGATTGCCTACCTCAACGCCCAGATCAAGGCGGGTGCACAGGCGGTCATGGTGTTCGACACCTGGGGCGGCGTGCTCACCCCGCGCGATTACCGCGATTTCTCCCTGCAGTACATGCACAAGATTGTCGATGGCCTGATCCGCGAGCACGACGGTCGCCGCGTGCCGGTCACCCTGTTCACCAAGAACGGTGGCCAGTGGCTGGAGCAGATCGCCGCCACCGGTTGCGATGCGCTGGGTCTGGACTGGACCACCGACATTGCCGATGCCAAGCGTCGGGTCGGCGACAAGGTGGCGCTGCAGGGCAACATGGATCCCTCCATGCTCTACGCCACTCCCGCTCGCATTCGTGAAGAGGTCGCCTCCATTCTGGCCGGTTTCGGTCACGGCAATGGTCACGTATTCAACCTCGGTCACGGCATCCATCAGGATGTGAACCCGGAACATGCCGGTGTGTTCGTCAACGCGGTACACGAGCTCTCCGCCCAGTACCACGGTCGCTAAGGCTGGGGCGAGAAAAGAATAGTTTGTTTGAAATCCGGGGCCGCAAGGCCCCGTTTTACATTAAAGAATGGCGCTGCGACACGAGAGCGTGGCGCCCGTGCAGGAGGCAAGATGAGCAGCAAGTCACTGGATTGGGGTATCGATCTTGGCGGTACCAAGTGTGAATGCGTGGTGCTGGAGGGCGACGAGGTGCTGCTGCGCCACCGCATCTCCACCGAGCGGGCTGGCGGTTATGACCATATGATCGGCCAGATCGCCAAGCTGGTGGCAGAGTGCGCCGAGAAGATTGGCCAGCGCCCGGCCATCATCGGCATGGGCACCCCGGGGGCGCGGGATCCGCAGACCGGCCTGATGAAGAACTGCAACACCACCGAGCTCAACGGCAAGCCGTTCAAGGAGGATCTGGAGCGCAAGCTGGGCGTGCCGGTGCTGATCGCCAACGACGCCAACTGCTTCGCGCTGGCAGAAACCCATCTCGGTGCAGTGCGCCAGCACCATCCCGATGCGAAAGTGGTGTTCGGCATCATCATGGGCACCGGGGTCGGCTCCGGCATCGTCATCAACGGCCAGATCCTCAACGGCCACCACGGCATCGCCGGTGAGTGGGGCCACAATGTGCTTTCCCCTGATGGCCCCGAGTGCTACTGCGGCAAGCGTGGCTGCGTCGAGACCCTGATCAGCGGTCCGGCGCTGGAGGCCTGGTACGAGGCCAAGGCCAAGCGCCGCCTCTCGCTTGCCCAAATCGCGGCTGCCACCGCCCACGATCACATCGCCAAGCTCACCATCGATCGGCTGCATCTGCTGTTTGGTCAGGCGCTGGCCAATGTGGTCAATATTCTCGACCCGGATGTTATTGTCATCGGTGGCGGGGTGGGCAATGTGCAGAGCCTTTACAGCGCCGGACGGCAGACAATTTTGCCCTTCCTCTTTAATCCCCGCTTCAGAGCCCCCATTATTGCTCCTGCCCTTGGTGACAGTGCCGGGGTATTCGGGGCCGCACTGCTGGCCCGCGGTGAATTCAAGGAGGCCCTGCTGTCGTAGCCGGGGCTCCCGGGCGGCCGGTGTGCCGCCCTGTTGCTGGTTCAAGGAAACGGATTCTCGATGATCAAGATTGCCATCAATGGTTACGGGCGGATCGGTCGCAACGTGTTGCGAGCCCTCTATGAAAGCGGGCGCGACAAGACCATCAAGATCGTCGCCATCAACGAGCTGGCGGCCCCCGAGGCCATGGTGCACCTGACCCGTTACGATACCAGTCACGGTCGCTTCCACCATCCGGTGCAACTGGCGGGCAACAGCATGCTGGTGGGGGAGGATCTCATCTCCCTGTTTGCCGAGCGGGATCCGTCAAAGCTGCCGTGGCGGGCGCTGGGGGTGGATGTGGTGCTCGATTGCACCGGGGTGTTTGGCTCGCGGGCCGATGCCGAGCTGCATCTGGCGGCGGGGGCGGGCAAGGTACTCTTCTCCCACCCGGCGGATGCGGATGTGGATGCCACCGTGGTCTACGGGGTCAACCATCATACCCTCACCGGAGCGGAGCGGATCGTCTCCAACGCCTCCTGTACTACCAACTGCGTGGTGCCGGTGATTGAAACATTGCATCGAGAATTCGAGATAAATTGTGGTACTATTACGACAATTCATTCGGCCATGCATGATCAGCAAGTCATCGATGCCTACCACAGTGACTTGCGCCGAACCCGTGCTGCCAGTCAGTCCATCATTCCGGTGGACACCAAGCTGGCAAAGGGGCTGGAGCGTATCCTGCCCCACTTCGCCGGCAAGTTCGAGGCGATCGCGGTGCGGGTGCCGACCATCAATGTAACAGCGATGGATCTCAGTATTACTGTTCGTAAAAAAGTGACAGTTACTGACGTAAATCAAGCCCTGCAACGGGCATCCAGAGGTACATTACACGGTATTCTGGATTACACGGAAGAACCGCTGGTCTCCGTAGACTTCAATCATGATGCACACTCCTGCATCATTGATGGTACCCAGACCCGGGTGAGCGATGCCAACCTCGTCAAGATGTTGATGTGGTGCGATAACGAATGGGGCTTCGCGAACCGGATGCTGGATACCACCCGGGCCATGATGGCCGCAGGCTGAGCCTGCCCCGGGCGAAAGGTTACTGTTTTTAACATTACCTGGAAAATATAGAGGACTGAATATGTCTGTTATCAAGATGACTGACCTGGATCTGGCGGGTAAACGCGTTCTGATCCGTGCTGACCTGAACGTACCGGTAAAAGACGGCAAGGTCACCTCCGATGCACGTATCGTTGCGACTCTGCCGACCATCAAGCTGGCTCTGGAAAAGGGCGCCAAGCTGATGATCACCTCCCACCTGGGTCGTCCGACCGAGGGTGAATACAACGAAGAATTCTCCCTGGCTCCGGTTGTCAACTATCTGAAAGACGCTCTGTCCTGCCCGGTTCGCCTGGCCAAGGATTACCTGGATGGCGTAGAAGTCGCTGCCGGTGAGCTGGTTGTGCTGGAAAACTGCCGCTTCAACAAAGGCGAGAAGAAGAACACCGAAGAGCTGGCCAAAAAATACGCCGCCCTGTGTGACGTCTTTGTAATGGATGCGTTCGGTACTGCTCACCGCGCCGAAGGTTCCACCTACGGTGTTGCCCAGTTCGCTCCGGTCGCGTGTGCCGGTCCGCTGCTGGCGGGTGAACTGGAAGCGCTGGGCAAAGCCATGCTGAAGCCCGAGCGCCCGATGGTTGCCATCGTTGGCGGCTCCAAGGTCTCCACCAAGCTGACCGTTCTGGAATCCCTCTCCAAGATCGCTGACCAGCTGGTTGTCGGTGGTGGCATCGCCAACACCTTCATCGCTGCTGCCGGTCACAACGTCGGCAAGTCCCTGTGCGAGCACGACCTGATCGACACCGCCAAGAAACTGGCTGCCGAGACCAACATTCCTGTGACCACCGACGTGGTTGTAGGTGCCGAGTTCTCCGAGTCCACTCCGGCGACCATCAAGTCCGTCTCTGACGTGACCGACGGCGACATGATCTTCGACATCGGCCCGGATTCTGCCAAGGCCCTGGCTGACATCATCATGAACGCCAAGACCATCCTGTGGAACGGTCCGGTCGGTGTGTTCGAGTTCGACCAGTTTGCTGAAGGCACCAAGGTTATCGCTGAAGCCATCGCTGCTTCTCCGGCCTTCTCCATCGCTGGCGGTGGCGACACCCTGGCTGCTATCGACAAGTTCGGCATCGCTGACAAAGTCTCCTACATCTCCACTGGCGGCGGCGCCTTCCTGGAGTTCGTAGAAGGCAAGGTACTGCCGGCTGTTGCGATTCTGGAACAGCGCGCCAAAGCCTAATTGACCCGGAACGGGGGGCAAAAGCCTCCCGTTTCGTTTATCATGTGCCCGCTGTGCCGGTTCATGATGAACCCCCCATTTTTTATTAACGGCATACGAGACAGGACGATTAAACATGTCTAAGAAAATTTTCGACTTCGTAAAACCCGGCGTGATCACTGGTGATGACGTTCAGAAAGTGTTCGCCATCGCTAAAGAGAACGGCTTTGCTCTGCCGGCCGTAAACTGCGTTGGTACCGACTCCGTGAACGCCGTACTGGAAGCTGCCGCCAAGGTTAAAGCGCCGGTTATCGTTCAGTTCTCCAACGGTGGTGCCGTGTTCACCGCCGGTAAGGGTCTGAAGCTGGAAGGTCAGAAAGCTGCCATCCTGGGTGCCATCTCTGGTGCCAAGCACGTTCACGCTGTTGCCGAAGCCTACGGCGTGCCGGTAATCCTGCACACCGACCACGCTGCCAAGAAGCTGCTGCCGTGGATCGACGGTCTGCTGGAAGCGGGCGAGAAGCACTTTGCTGAAACCGGCAAGCCGCTGTTCTCCTCCCACATGCTGGATCTGTCCGAAGAGTCTCTGGAAGAGAACATCGACATCTGCTGCGAGTACCTGACCCGCATGGCCAAGATGAACATGACTCTGGAGCTGGAACTGGGTTGCACCGGTGGCGAAGAAGACGGCGTCGACAACAGCCACATGGATCAGTCCGCTCTGTACACCCAGCCGGAAGATGTTGCTTACGCTTACGAGCGTCTGTCCAAGATCAGTCCGCGTTTCACCATCGCTGCCTCCTTCGGCAACGTACACGGTGTATACAAGCCGGGTAACGTCAAGCTGACCCCGTCCATCCTGGACGCTTCCCAGAAGTACGTTTCCGAGAAGTTTGGCGTTCCAGCCAAGTCTCTGGACTTCGTATTCCACGGTGGTTCAGGTTCCACTCTGGAAGAGATCCGCGAGTCCATCTCCTACGGCGTAGTGAAGATGAACATCGACACCGACACCCAGTGGGCAACCTGGGAAGGTCTGCTGAACTTCTACAAGAAGAACGAAGCTTACCTGCAAGGCCAGCTGGGCAACCCGGAAGGCGCCGACAAGCCGAACAAGAAGTACTACGATCCGCGCGTATGGCTGCGTGAAGGTCAGACTTCCATGATCGCTCGTCTGGAGAAAGCATTCTCCGACCTGAACGCCATCGACGTACTGTAATTCGTTACAGCACCTTGATTGCATGAAAAGGCGCCCTTCGGGGCGCCTTTTGCATTTCTGTGATCCGCACCGGTTGGTGAGTGGAGGAGGAACTGGGTATTATCGAAACAACTTTGCTTATTTTATTAAACAATTTGCAACCAAGGCAGGATGCTGAGTATGCAGGCAGGAAAGCACAACGGATATCAGGAGCACGTCGCCTCCTACTACGCGGCCACCCGCAACGACTCGCAACAGTGGCCCGAGCTGGAGGGGGAGCACAGGGCTGACGTCTGCATCATCGGCGGCGGTTTTACCGGTCTCAATACCGCCATCAATCTGGCTGATGCCGGTTACAAGGTTGTCTTGCTGGAGGCCAACCGTATCGGCTGGGGCGCTTCCGGGCGCAACGGCGGTCAGCTTATTCGCGGTATCGGCCACGATACCAGCCAGTTCGCCCGCTGGATTGGTGAGGAAGGGGTACGCGAGCTCGACCTGATGGGGCTGGAGGCGGTGCAACTGGTACGCGAGCGGGTCGA
This sequence comes from Aeromonas sp. 82P, assembly GCF_051919365.1. Lineage (NCBI taxonomy): Bacteria > Pseudomonadati > Pseudomonadota > Gammaproteobacteria > Aeromonadales > Aeromonadaceae > Aeromonas > Aeromonas sp. 82P. The sequence goes on along the minus strand of NZ_JBQBEV010000001.1, from coordinate 3,944,724 downwards.
GCGTTTCAAGATCGAGTGCGATCTCACCTGGGGCTACTGCGATCTGGCCACCCGTCAGCGCCATCAGGCTGGTTTCGAAGAGGAGCTCGACCATCTGGCGAGTCTGGGGTACGAGCACGAGTTGAAGCTGGTACCGCGGGAAGATATCCATACAGTGGTGGGGTCGGATCGCTATATCGGCGGTCTTATCGACATGGGCTCCGGCCATCTCCATCCCCTCAATCTGGCGCTAGGCGAGGCGCGCGCCGCCGCCAGCCTCGGGGTCTCTCTGTTTGAACACTCCCGAGTGACCCATATCGACTATGGCAAGCAGCTGGAGGTGACCACCGCCCACGGCCGGGTCACCGCCGATTATCTGGTGATCGGCTGCAACGCCTATCTCAATGACCTCAATCCGGAGCTGGGAGGGCGGGTGCTGCCGGCCGGTTCCTACATTCTCGCCACCGAGGTGCTCGATCGCCGCTTGCGCCAGCGCCTGCTGCCGCAAAACATGGCGGTATGCGATCAGAACGTGGCCCTCGACTACTACCGCCTCTCTGCCGATGGCCGTCTGCTGTTTGGCGGGGCCTGCAACTACTCCGGCCGGGATCCCCGCGATATCAAGGCCTTTATGTTGCCCAAGCTGCTGCGAGTCTTCCCCGAGCTGGCTGGCACTGCCATCGAGTTTCAGTGGGGGGGCATGATCGGGATCGGTGCCAACCGGCTGCCGCAGATTGGCCGCTTGAAGGAATACCCAAACGTGCTCTACGCCCAGGCCTACTCGGGCCACGGCCTCAACGCCACCCATATGGCGGGCAAGCTGGTGGCCGAGGCGATCCGCGGCAAAAGCCGGGGTTTCGATCTCTTTGCCAGCGTGCCCCATATCACCTTCCCCGGCGGCCCGGCGCTGCGCTCCCCGCTGTTGGCACTGGGTATGCTGTGGCACCGGATGAAGGATATCTTCTGACCCCTATTGTCAGCCTGTGCAGTGATGGCTGAACTAAGCCCCCTTGCCAGCCCTTGTTTATAGCGGGTTAGCACTATCGTTCCGCCCGATAGACCAAAAGATGCATTCGCGCCAATCTCGTCCGATTGGCGCTATCTTTTAGGTGTGAGAGCGGTTATCTGCCAAGGGGCAAGGGGTTGTCAGATTGCCGGAATATTTGCCGAGAAAGGGCCGAGGACGGGGAGAGGAGGGCCAAGATGGAGATAAATGTGGTCGCGTCAGGCGGGCTCACCCCGCTGGCGCAACGGCAGGGTTCTTCCGCTGTGCAGGCACCGGAGAGGGCAACGCCTTCGTCATCGACAGGCAGCGACAGCCGGATGGTGCGCGATCTTGGCGCCGTGCTGGATGAGCTGGGGCTGTCGTCGAAAGGGGCGGATGGCGGCGGGAGCAGTGCTTCAATCAGGGATTCGCTGGAAGCGTTCATCAACACCATGATGGGCTCCTTGCAACAGCAGCAGGAGCAACAGCTGGCGTTGCAGCAACAACAGCGGCAAGAGCAGGAACAGCGCAAACTCGCCATCGCCGACAGCAGCGAAAACCCGCTCAAGCGGGATCTGGAGCGCCTGCTGGAGACGCTGGATCAGCAGGGCGGACAGGGAAAAGAGAGCGAGCAAGGGGCCGAAAGTGAAGCGGTGAACCCCTTGCAGAACCAGCTGACCAAGCTGCTGGAGAGCAGTGGTGCGGTAGAGAGCGGGGTCACCCTCAAGGAGGTGCTGTCAGGGTTGGCCAGCAAGTTGCCGAGCGAACCTGCCGAGCGAAAAGGGTATCGGGTCGATACCCAGGTTTGAGCTGGTTGGCAACAGCAGTCCAGTCGTTGCAGTGCGTAAGGGGCGGGCAGCCCTTTATTGGGCCGGTTCCGCCAGCCGCCAGCCCTGTTCGTCCTTCATCATCCACACCTCGGCCTCTTGTGGCAGCACCTGGCCCGCCTCGAACTCGCCATATTTGCGCTCGAGCTCCATCAGCCCCATCTCCTGCTGGAAGGGGCCCACCCGGTCGTAGACCAGGTCCTCGTCGTGCAACACCTGCAACTGATCGAGCCCCTGCTTGAAGTGGAGCTGGTAACTCACCTTGACCAGATAGACCCCCTCCATCCGCTCCTCCTTGCCGAGGATGGTGAAGTCGCTGATATCGAACAGGTTGGCGTCTGTCTCGGCCAGCAGCTTGGCGGTGACCTGCTGGCGGATATCCTCTTCACCGGGCCCTGCACTGCAGCCATAAAGCCAGAGGGCTAGCAGGGGGATGAACCACTTTTTCATCAAAACTCCGGACAAGTGCAAAACGAGAGGGGCGATTGTGCCACGCGAATGCGCGGCGGCAAACCTCGGCTCACGGTTCCAGTGAACGTTCCAGCACGATGGCCTCGGCCCGATAACCAGCCAGCTCGCGGCGATAGCACTCGGTGAAGCCTCTGCGCAGCCAGAAGGATAGAGCACTCTCATTGCTGGCAATCACTGACAGGCGAAGCCGGGTAGCCCCCCATGAGCTTGCCAGCGTGCAGGCGTGAAGATAGAGCGACTGACCACGGCCACTCCCTTGCCAGGGTTCCCCCACCAGTAACAGACCCAGATAGGCGGTGTCTGGATTGGGGTAGCCGCGCAGCAGATCAATGACAGCGGTGAGTTCTCCCTGCTCCCAGCGGCCGATGAGATGTTTGTCGGAGAGAGGCAGGCCGGGTGGGCAGGCGACCAGTTCCTCTTCTCCTGCCTGTGCAGAGAGAGGGTTATTGCTCACCGCCGCCTGATAGGAGGGGGCCTGCTCGAACAGCCGCTGCAAGGCAGGTGCATCGCTTGTCTGCAGCCGACGCAACTCAGTGTGCATCACTTACCATCTCGAGATGTTTGGCAAAGGGGATAGGCCCCATAAAACCGGTGACCCGCTGCCCTGTCAGCTCCTTGCCCTCGCGGTCGAAGAAGATGAGGGTCGGCAATCCCAGCACGTTGAGGCTGTTGAGCAGCTCGATATCGGCATCGTCGTTGGCGGTGACATCCGCCTGCAGCAGCACCATCTGGCCAAAGCGCGCCCTCACCGTCGGGTCGCTGAAGGTCTTGTGCTCGAACTCCTTGCAGGCGACGCACCAGTCGGCGTAGAGGTCAAGCAGCACCGGCTTGCCGCGGGCGGCGGCAAGCTGCACCTTGAGATCATCCAGCGTCTTGACGCGGATAAACCGCGGCGCCGTTTGATTGGCATCCGCCGTGATGGCAGCAGGGTTGGCCGGTTGCAGCAGATCCTTGCCCACCACCACGGCGCTAATCATCGCCAACAACAGCACGAAGCCGCGCACGCTTTTGGCCACCGAGTGGGGCTGGTGCTGGTTGTGGTGATAGAGATAGCCGCACAGCAGCAGCCCCCAGCCAAGCCAGGCGAGAGTGGCAATCTGATCGCTCCAGAGCCGTGACAGCAGCAGGATGGGCACCGCCAGCAGGGCAAAACCAAACAGCTGCTTGATCACATCCATCCAGGCGCCTGCTTTGGGCAGCAGCTTGCCACCCGAGGTGCCAAGCAGCAGCAGCGGTAGCCCCATCCCGAGCGAGAGGGCATAGAGCGCCGCCCCGCCGAGCCAGAGATCGCCGCTCTGGGCCACATAGATCAGCGCCCCCGAGAGCGGTGCCGTGGTGCAGGGGGAGCAGACCAGCCCGGAGATCATCCCCATGATGGCGACCCCGACTACCGAGCCGCCCTGCTGGCGGTTGGAGAGACCGGAGAGACGGGTTTGCAAACTGCTCGGCAGTTGCAGTGTATAGAGCCCGAACATGGAGAGGGCCAGCAGCACGAACATCACCGAGAGGCCGATCAGCACATAGGGGTGTTGCAGCGCCGCCTGGAATTTCAGGCCCGCCGAGGCCACTACCAGCCCCAGCAGGGTGTAGGTGACCGCCATCCCCTGCACATAGACAAAGGAGAGCAGGAAGGCGCGACCGGTAGAGAGGCGATGGCCAGCACCGGCGATGATGCCGGTCAGGATTGGGTACATGGGGAAGACGCAGGGAGTGAAGGCGAGCCCCAGCCCCAGCGCGAAGAAGGCGACGATGCTGAGCCAGAAACCCTGATTGCCGAGGGCTGCGGCCAGCTGATCTTGCTGGCTAACCGGTGCGACGCTTTGTGCCGTATCAGCAGTGGACGCTGTGGTTGCCGTGACCAGCGGGGCCACATCGATCAGCTTGTCGGTCGGCGGGTAGCAGAGGCCGTCGGTACAGCCCTGATAGCGCACCCGCAGGGTGGCGCCGTCGCCTACCTCCTTTAGCGGCACCGCGATGCTCACCTGCTGGTAGTAGACCCGGGTCTTGCCGAAGAAGTCATCCTCGTGCTCGGTGCCTTCTGGCAGGGTCGGCTCGCTGAAGGTGAGACTGTTCCCCTTGAAGCGCAGGCTGTGGCGATAGAGGTAGTAATCGTCGGCGATGTGGAGGGTCAGCAGCAGCTGATCGCCGCGCTGTTCGCTCTCGATCTGAAAGGCCTCATCGACCTGCAAAAATTTGGGTTTGGCATTGGCCTCAATGCCCAGCGAGCTGAGCAGATCGGCGCCGCTGGCGTGGGCAGGGGCGCTGCCCGCCGCTGTCGTCAACAGAGCACAGAGCAGCAACAGGGGAGAGAGCAAGCGAGTGAATGTCATGAGGTCTCCCCATTGAGCCAGTCGAGATAGGCGGGTAGTCCGGCACTTACCGGCAGGGCCAGCAGCTCGGGCACCTCATAAGGGTGATTGGCTTGAATACATGCCTGCAGCTCGGCAAAGCGCGACTGGCGGGATTTGATGATGAGCTGGATCTCGGTGGCGCGCTCTACTTTGCCTTGCCAACGATAGACGGAGGTAATGCCCGGCAGTTGATTAATGCAGGCGGCCAGCCGCTGGTTCAGCAGCTGTTCGCAGAGAAGGTCGGCACTGGTTTGATCTGGGCAGGTGCAGAGCACCACAATGGCGTCGGTCATAAAGCGGATCTTCACCTCGTTGGGGTAAACCGGGCAGGCGCCCTTGCCGTGTCATCCTTTTCTGCGGATGAAGGTGAAAAAAGCGCCTGAAAATCAGCGGCTACTATACCCCAGAGCCGCTTCAAATAGCATCTGTAGCCATTTGTGAGCCAGCGCCAAAAATTTGTGGGGGGCATGAGATAGACGCTGTCATGGGGACAGGGCAGAATGAGCGAGCTTGTTCCCAATTGACGTAAGGAAATGTATGACCCAACAGAATGAGCAGCAGAGAAACCGCATGTTGAGCCTGCTGCGCGAAGGTGAGCGCCGCATGTTGGTTCAATTGGCCGGGCTGCTGCGCACGACCGCCGATGAAATCAATGCCGAGCTGGAGAAAGAGGAGCTGATGGCCACCCTGGAGCAGCCCATCACGGTGGAGTATCTCAACGGCGTGGTGCAGCACCATCTGTTCGAGCGCAAACACAAGGGAGATATGGCGGTTGCCCAGCAGATCCTGAGCGATTATCAGAGCGAGCTGGAAGCGCTGCAGGCCGCTCAGGCCCAGCCTGAAGAGGCTGCCGCTGCCGACGAGAGCGGCGAAGAGCTCAAGGCCCAGGCTTGAGCGACGGGCAGGCCTGAATCCTTACTTCTGAATCAGCCGGCCTGCCAGCGCTGATCCCTGTTGCGGCCCCATCATGTCTGCCATGGTGGGGCCGTGTCGTTTCGTTTCTTCTGTTGCCTTCCCTTGTTGACCTTCACGTCTCGGTTTCAATCCAACTGATTCGTGCCTTAGCGCGCCTCTTGGGGCATGCCGTGCGGCACTTCGCGGGGGATGGGGAACACCTTGTCATAGCCCCAGTTGTAGACGAAGGCATAGATCAGATAGAAGACGACGAAGCCCAGATCCAGCACCAGCGCCTCCAGCATGCTGATCCCTGTTGCGGCCTCATCATGTCTGCCATGATGGGGCCGTGTCGTTTCTTCTGTAGTCTTTCCTTGTTGCCCTTCATTTCTCGGTTTCAATCCAACGGATTCGTGCCTTAGCGCGCCTCTTGTGGCATGCCGTGCGGCACTTCGCGGGGGATGGGGAACACCTTGTCATAGCCCCAGTTGTAGACGAAGGCATAGATCAGGTAGAAGACGACGAAGCCCAGATCCAGCACCAGCGCCTCCAGCAGGCTGACGCTCAGCCACCAGGACATGACCGGCAGCGCGACGATCAGCAGACCGCCCTCAAAGCCGAAGGTATGCAGCACCCGTTGCCACAGGGTTTTGTGGGTATGGCCCTGATATTTGAGCAGCAGCTTGTCGACCCCGATGTTGTAGATGTAGTTCCAGACGGTGGCCAGCACCGAGAAGAACAGTGCCAGCGGGCCCATATGGTTAAGCCCGACCCCAGTAACCCAGCTGGCCAGCGGGGCGGCAATCAGCAGGCCAATAAATTCAAAGCCAATGGCATGGCGCAGGCGATCGTTACGGGTACGCATAAGTCACTCTCTCAATCAGATTTATTCACGGATTGCTGGTTAATCTATAGATCTTTAGCGATAGATTCATGTTGGTATCCATCGCTAAAATAGATGGATGAGAGAGCTTGCCGGAGGGCCATAAGATGACGCCATCACTGGAACAACTGAGGATCTTGCTGGCGGCCGCCGAAACCGGCTCGTTTTCCGCTGCCGCCCGCAAGCTGGGCAAGGCGCAGTCGGTGGTGAGCAGCGCCATCGCCAATCTGGAGATCGATCTGGCGCTCACCCTGTTTGACCGCAGCGGCCGCTATCCGCAGCTGACGGAGGCGGGGGCCCGCATGGTGCAGGAGGCGGGGATCCTGCTGGCGCAGAGTGAACGATTGCAATCCATTGCCGGGGAGCTGGCGGCCGGGGTGGAGACGCGGCTCACTCTGGCCATCGATGATGACTCCCACCTCCCCTGGCTCGGCACCCTGCTGGAGGAGTTCGCCACTCGTTACCCGACCGTGGAGCTGGAGCTGCTCTTCCCGCTGATGGAAGATGTGACCGAGATGCTGGTGACCGGCCGGGCCCAGCTTGGCATCAGCTATCAGAAGGTGCATCCGCAGCGGGAGATTGTTGCCCATTCGCTGGGGGAGGTGACCATGCCGCTGGTGGTGTCACCGGATCATCCGCTGGCCCGCAAGCAGCCGCTACGGGAGGTCGATCTGCAGGGGGCGCGCCAGCTGATGGTGACCGGCCGACGGGAAGGGAGCGAGCGCCAGCGTTTTCGCATTTCGGCTCAGGTGTGGTGGGTCGAGGGGGATCTCGGGGTGCTGGAGCTGGTCAAGCGGGGCCTTGGCTGGTCCGCGATTCCGGAATTTCTGCTGCATCAGCCGCTGGCTCGCGGCGAAGTGGTGGTGCTGGAGCCGGACTTTATCGCCAGCCACGCGCTGGCGCTGGAGTTGCAGTGGCATCGCGCCCGCCCGCTGGGGCAGGCGGGGCGCTGGCTGAAGGAGGCACTGCTGGCGCGGGTGCCTCGCTAGCCGACCTTACTCGGTCAGGGCGTAAGGCAGGGGTTGCAGGGTGAGGCGGGAGCCTTCGTCCTGCTTGAGGCGGAATTGGGCGTCAGCCTCGGTATCTTTTGGTAGCACGGCGGTGAGCCACACCTGCCCGGCCTGTTGCCAGGCGTTGAGCACCATGCCGCTACGGCGCCAGTTGTCACCCAGTTGCAGCTCAAGGGTATCGCCGCTGGCGACCTGCTCGCCGGTAGTGCCCGCCAGTAGGAACAGGGCGCGGTTGTTGGCGCCGCGATACTTGGCGCGGGCCACCGTCTCCTGCCCCATGTAGCAGCCCTTGTTGAAGCTGATGCCGTCCAGTGCCTGCAGGTTGAGCATCTGCGGGATGAACTCCCCCTGATGCACCGCCTCCATGTGCGGCAGGCCCGCCTTGATCTCGAGCCCCCACCAGAGTGACTCGTCCCCTTGCGGCAGGGCGTCGGCTTGTTGATTGCTCACCAGCAGCCAGCGATCCTGTTCAATCTTCACCGCCATGCCGCCGTCGATAAGACCGCTCTGCTCAAGGCCGAACTGGGCAGTGATCCACCCATCGCTGCCCGTACCGGCGATCCCGGTGGCGTGACGCTCATCGGCGGCGATCTCGACCTTGGAGAAGACGGCAAATTTCTTCAGCTCCGGCAGTTGGCGCTCCAGTACCGAAGGGCTGGTCAGCAGCAGCAGGCTGTCGTCGAGACAGAGCAGGCGGAAATTGCTCCACAGCTTGCCCTTGGGATCGCAGTGGCCGCCCGGGGTCTGTTGCCCCGGTTGCAGGGCGTTGACATCACAGGTGACCTGACCTTGCAGATATTTGGCGCGATCCTGGCCGCTGATACGGGTGATGGCCAGCTTGGTCAGGGGGAAGCGGGTCGGCTCGGCAGGAAAAACAGGTGGTTGCAGGCTCACGATGGTATTCCAGAGAGAAAGTATGTGAGCTGCATGGTAAAGACGTAACTAATGTTTGTCAGCCGGAAAATCCAGCTGGTACCATCCCCCGGTCTTTGTAAGGAGAGTGCCATGTTGAGCCCAGTTGAAAAATCCCGCCTGAAGTGGGCCTGCCGTCGCGGTATGCTCGAGCTGGATGTGATCTTTATGCCCTTTTTCGAACACGAGTTCGACTCCCTGAGCGAAGCCGATCAGCAGACCTTTATCCGCCTGCTGGCGAGCGACGATCCGGATCTGTTCAAATGGTGCATGGGGCATGGTGTCCCTGCCGATCCCGCATTTGCCGCCATGATCCCGATGATCCTGGAGCGCAATCAGGCGCGCCACGACCGCCAGGGGTAATCCTGTGGAGCGGGTGATCATGACGGTTCACCCCTCCCGCCATCAGCAATATTTGCTGGTGGCCCTCTTTCTGTTGCTGCTCTGGCCGGTGGCTGGCCTGATTGCCGGTTGGCAGTGGGCGCTGTTGCTGCCCGTCTGGCTGGTGGCGCTCTACTTTAGCTGGCGTGCGCTCGACGAGCCCCCGTTCGAGCTTGTCTGGGATGGCCAGTGGCTACAGTGGCAAGGTCGTCGCTATCAGCTCGACAAGAAAAGCCGCATTCTGCCCGGCGTGCTCAGGCTGGCACTTTGTCCCGAACCGCAAGCGAGTGGAGCTGTGTCGCCACGGCAACTGTGGCTCTTCTCCGACGCCCTTACCCCCGAACATTACCGCCTGCTGGCGCGAGCCATCCACTTTCTGCCGTCCCGGCGTTGATGCCTGCTTTCCGTGATGACCATGCGCTGATTTATCGCGATAAGCTGCTGCAATGTGGCTGGCGGCGCTCTTTTTGTGGCTGAAAACCGGTTGAAAACAAGTGACCCCGCCGGGGCGGGGTCACTGATAGCTGCAACGCTTTGCGGGAAGGGGGATTAATCCCGCTCCGGGGTCAGCACAGTCGGCTTGGAGTCCGGCAGCATATCCGGATAATCCAGGTTGTAGTGCAGGCCGCGAGACTCCTTGCGCTGCAGGGCGCAGTTGACGATAAGCTCGGCTACCTGCAGCAGGTTGCGCAGCTCCAGCAGGTTGTTGGAGACGCGGAAGTTGGCGTAGTACTCCTGCACCTCCTGCTTGAGCAGGTCGATGCGGCGCTTGGCGCGGGCGAGGCGCTTGTTGGTACGCACTATCCCCACGTAATCCCACATCATCAACCGCAGCTCGTGCCAGTTGTGCTGGATCACCACCAGTTCGTCGGAATCTTCCACCTTGCTCTCGTCCCACACCGGCAGGCGCGGTGGCTCCACGCTCATCGGCAGCTTGGCCAGAATATCGGCCCCCGCCTGATGGGCATAGACCACGCATTCCAGCAGGGAGTTGGATGCCATACGGTTGGCGCCGTGCAGACCGGTGTAGGTCACTTCGCCGATGGCATAGAGGCCGGGAATATCGGTCTGGCCGTTGTTGTCGATCATCACGCCGCCACAGGTGTAGTGGGCGGCCGGCACGATGGGCATCGGCTCCTTGGTGATGTCGATGCCGACCGCGAGGCAGCGCTCATAAATGGTCGGGAAGTGCTTGATGATGAAATCGGCCGGTTTGTGGCTGATATCCAGATACATGCAATCCGCCCCGAGCCGCTTCATCTCGTGGTCGATGGCGCGGGCGACGATGTCGCGCGGCGCCAGCTCGGCCCGCTCGTCAAACTCCGGCATAAAGCGGCTGCCGTCCGGGCGGCGCAGATAGGCACCCTCGCCACGCAGCGCTTCGGTCAGCAGGAAGTTGGGGTCGTCCGGGTGGAACAGGCTGGTGGGGTGGAACTGGTTGAACTCCAGGTTCGCCACCCGGCAGCCGGCCCTCCATGCCATGGCGATGCCATCGCCAGAGCTCACATCCGGGTTGGAGGTGTACTGGTAGACCTTGGAGGCACCACCGGTGGCCAGTGCCACGAAACGGGCACGGATCACCTCGACCTGCTCGGCGTTGCGGTTCCAGACGTAGGCCCCCAGCACCTTGTTGCCTGGCAGGTTGAGCTTGCGGGTGGTGATGAGGTCGACCGCGTTGAAGCGCTCCATCAGCTGGATATTGGGGTGGGCGCGCACCTGATCGATCAGGGTCAGTTGCACCGCCTTGCCGGTGGCGTCGGCCGCGTGGAAGATGCGGCGATGGCTGTGGCCCCCTTCGCGGGTGAGGTGGTACTGGGATTCACCGTCGGCGTTCTCCTCCTGATCGAAGGGGACCCCTTGCTGAATGAGCCACTGGATGGACTCGCGGGCGTGGCGAGCGGTGAACTCGACCACTGCCGGGTCACACAACCCGGCGCCCGCGTTGAGCGTGTCGCTCACGTGGGATTCGATGCTGTCGGTTTCGTCGAAAACGGCAGCGATGCCTCCTTGCGCATAGAAAGTGGCCCCTTCACTGATGGGCCCCTTGCTCAGAACCAGGACTTTGGCGTGGTCTGCCAATCGCAACGCGAGGGACAAACCAGCGGCACCGCTGCCAATGATCAGTACATCGCAAAGGTATTCAACACTTGCTTTCATAAGTATCATTGGCCTGGATTAAGAACTGGCACCATGGTAGCCCAAGCGAGGGCGAGGATGCAGCCTGCATCACATTTTTTTCAATTGAAGCGAACTTTCTCTGATTCTCCCTGTCTGAACTTGTGCGCTTAGGAAGGGCCGGAAAAGAAAAACGATAACCTGATGGGGGTTTTACGGCTCTGATGAGCGACCAGAATCTACTGGACGAACAGCTGGTTGAACGGGTCCAGCGCGGCGATAAAGCAGCTTTCAACCTGTTGGTAAAAAAATACCAGCATAAGGTGGTCAACCTGGTTGCCAGGTATGTCAACAATCCCGGTGATGTGCCCGATGTGGCGCAAGAGGCCTTTATAAAAGCCTACCGTGCATTGCCGACATTCCGTGGCGAAAGTGCTTTTTACACCTGGTTGTACCGAATTGCCGTGAACACGGCGAAGAATTATCTCACCTCCCAAGGGCGCAGGCCGCCCAGCAGTGATGTGGAGGCTGACGAAGCGGAGTCTTATGGTGGTGGTGAAGCCTTGCAAGAGGTCTCAACCCCCGAAAACCTGGCGCTGACTGACGAGATCAAACGCACCGTGTTTTCAGCCATAGAGGCATTGCCGGAAGACCTGAGGACAGCTATCACCCTTCGCGAACTGGAAGGGCTGAGCTACGAAGAGATTGCCGAAATCATGGATTGCCCAGTGGGTACGGTCAGATCCCGTATCTTCCGGGCGAGGGAAGCAATCGATAAAAAGCTGCAACCTCTGATCGAGAATTAACTGGGGAAAAACGGGTTAACTTATGGCAAATAAAGAGCAAATCTCTGCCCTGATGGATGGTGACCTGAGTGACGCAGAGGTACTGAACGAGCTGGAGATGGACTCCGACTTGCAAGATACCTGGGGTCGTTACCACCTGATCGGCGATGCCATGCGGGGTGACCTGCCGGTCAATCTGCAACTGGATCTCAGTGACAGCATTATGGCTGCGCTGGAGGATGAGCCCACCATACTGGCACCCAAACCGGTCGAGACGGCTCCCGTGCTGCAACCTGCCGTTGCGCCGGTCAAGACTGATTCCAATGTGGTTCCGTTGTTCCGCCGTGTCGGTCAGCAACTGGGTCAATATGCCATTGCGGCATCCGTGGCCGCTGCCGTTATCTTCGGGGTGCAGCAGTATCAGGGGCAGGATGGCGTTCCGGCCAATCCGGTGCTCAATACCATTCCAATCGGTGGCAGTGCGGCGCCTGTGAGTGTTCACTATCCGCAACAGGATGGCGCCCGTGCCCGTCAGCAGGGGCTGACCGAACAGCAGATGCAGGAGCAGCGGGAGCGGATCAACGCCTTCCTGCGTGACCACCAGTTGCAGCAGCGCCTGTTGCAAGACAGACAGATCCAACAATAACGAATTGTCAGGGATACAAACGTGCGCCAGTCCAGCCGTATTTTGCTGGCATCTCTCCTGCTGATCAGTGCCAAGGCCTCGGCCGACGATAAGTCGGCCGAGGCCTTGTTGCAGCAGATGCAGAGTGCCGTGCAGCAACAGAATTTCGAGTTGTCCATGGTCAAGGCCCGTCAGGGGCGTCTTGAACCGATCCGGATCAGCCATGCCGTCATCAACGGCAAGGAAGTTGCCCACCTCAGTTACCTTGACGGCAAGGCGATCGAGTATCTTCAGCGCCAGAACGAATACACCTTCTTTGAAAACAGCCACGATCCCTACACCCTGAAGGATGCCCGCTTCCCCGGCATCTGGTCGACCCTGGTGAAGATGCCGCTGGCGCAGGTGCTGGAGAGCTATGATCCTGTGCTGGCCGGCCGCAGCCGCGTCGCTGGTGTGGTGGCACAGGTGGTGAGGCTGGTGCCTAAAGAGGCCGACAAATATGGTTTCGTGCTCTGGATTGATGAGCAGAGCCACTTGCTGCTGCGGATCGACATGGTCGAGCGGGAAGGCAATCTGGTGGAGCAGGTGCTCGGTGTCGAGCTGGATCTGCAGAGCAAACCGGCCCCCTGGCTGGTGAAGCTGGCCAACAGCAAGCAGCCTCCGGCGCTGGCGCTGGAGGATGCCTATCCAGCGCCACAACAGCAGTTGAACTGGCAGATCACCTGGCTGCCCGATGGCTTCAAGGTGCTGTCGCAAGACCGGCACCAGCTGGTGACCACCAGTATGCCGGTGGATTACATGATGCTCTCCGACGGGCTGGTGGATCTCTCGGTCTACGTCTCCCGGGTCGATCCCAAGCAGGCGGTGCGCCAGCAGCTGATCCGCCAGGGGGCGACCTCGCTGGTGAGCTATGTCAACGAGGTGGGGGTCGAGATCACCGTGGTCGGCGAGGTGCCTGCCGAAACCGCCAAGCGCATCGCCGAGTCGGTCCAGCCGCTGGCCCGCAACGAAGCGGTGCAGTAACGGGGGATGCGGGGGTGTTCCCCGCTTGCCGAGCGTGGCGAGTCGTGGTCAGATCCCCTGATTGTGTGAACCCGAGGTGTTGCCGTGAATGAGATGAGTGAAGAGCTGGCGACCGTGGTGGCCATTGAGGGTGACCATGCCTGGGTGGAGTGCGAGCGTCGCTCCGCCTGCAGTGGTTGTCAGCAGCAATCCAACTGCGGTACCGGCACCGTGGCCAAGGCATTTCCCCTGAAAGCTCCCCGCTTGCGGGTCAGGCTGACCGCCGAGGTGCGGGTTGGCCAGCAAGTGAGGCTCGGTATCCCGCAAGAGAGTCTGCTGCGCGGGGCGGCGCTGGTCTATGTGCTGCCGCTTTTCTGCCTGTTGGCCGGCGCCTTGCTGGGGCAGCTCTGGCTGGCACCGCTGCTCTCGGGCGGGGAGGGGATTACCATTCTCTGCTGCCTGCTGGGGGGCGTGCTGGGCTTTTTACTGGTTCGTTACTTTTCCAACCGCCTGGATCAGGGGCGTTACGGCCCGCAGATGCTCGGCGTTGTCGTCCCTGTCCGCATCCTCCCCTGACTGAACAGGCGCTATTTCACTGGCGCTGGCGACTAAAGAATGGCCGTCAGCCGGGTTATCCAGTAAAATCGCGCCTCCATAACTGACCTTAACTAATTTTGAGTGACTCTTGCTCGATGAAACACATTCGTAACTTTTCGATTATTGCGCACATCGACCACGGTAAATCGACCCTGTCGGACCGTCTGATCCAGACTTGCGGTGGCTTGTCCGACCGCGAGATGCAGGCTCAGGTGCTTGACTCCATGGATCTGGAGCGCGAGCGCGGCATTACCATCAAAGCACAGAGTGTGACCCTGAACTACCAGGCACAAGACGGTAACACCTACCAGCTGAACTTTATCGACACCCCGGGCCACGTGGATTTCTCCTACGAGGTCTCCCGCTCTTTGGCGGCCTGTGAAGGGGCGCTGCTGGTGGTGGATGCCGGCCAGGGGGTTGAGGCACAGACTCTGGCCAACTGCTATACCGCCATGGAAATGGATCTGGAAGTGGTGCCGGTGCTGAACAAGATTGACCTGCCGGCCGCAGAACCCGAGCGGGTTGCCGAGGAGATCGAAGACATCGTCGGTATCGACGCGGTCGATGCGGTGTGCTGCTCCGCCAAGACCGGTCTGGGTGTTGACCTGGTGCTGGAAGAGATCGTCGCCAAGATCCCGGCACCGGAAGGTGACCCGGATGCCCCGCTGCAGGCGCTGATCATCGACTCCTGGTTCGACTCCTATCTGGGCGTTGTCTCTTTGGTGCGGATCAAGAACGGTTCCCTGAAGAAGAACGACAAGATCAAGGTGATGAGCACCGGTCAGGTGTGGGGTGTCGATCGTATCGGTATCTTCACGCCCAAGCAGGTGGATACCCAGGGGCTGGGCTGTGGCGAGGTAGGTTGGGTTGTCTGCGGCATCAAGGACATCCACGGCGCGCCGGTGGGCGATACCCTGACTCAGGCCAAGAACGGTGCCGACAAGGCGCTGGCTGGCTTCAAGAAGGTGAAGCCGCAGGTTTATGCAGGTCTGTTCCCCATCTCCAGCGATGACTACGAGTCGTTCCGTGACGCCCTCGACAAGCTCTCCCTGAACGATGCCTCCCTGTTCTTCGAACCAGAGAGCTCCACTGCGCTGGGCTTCGGCTTCCGTTGTGGCTTCCTCGGCATGCTGCACATGGAGATCATTCAGGAGCGTCTGGAGCGTGAATACGATCTGGATCTGATCACCACGGCGCCGACCGTAGTGTACGAGATCGAGCTGACCGACTGCTCCACCATCCATATCGACAGCCCGGCCCAGATGCCCGCCATCACCAGCATCAAGGAGATGCGCGAGCCGATCGCCGAGTGTCATATCCTGCTGCCGCAGGAGTACATGGGCAACGTCATCACCCTCTGTATCGAGAAGCGTGGCGTGCAGACCAACATGGTCTACCACGGCAAGCAGGTGGCGCTGACCTATGAAATCCCGATGGCGGAAGTGGTGCTCGACTTCTTCGACCGTCTGAAATCCACCAGTCGTGGTTACGCCTCGCTGGACTATGGCTTCAAGCGTTTCGAAACCTCCGACATGGTCCGTCTGGATATCATGATCAACGGTGAGCGGGTCGATGCCCTGGCCATCATCACCCACAAGGACAACGCCCAGTATCGCGGTCGTCAGGTGGTGGAGAAGATGCGCGAGCTGATCCCGCGCCAGATGTTCGATATCGCGATTCAGGCGGCCATAGGCAACCAGATCATCGCTCGCAGCACCGTCAAGGCGTTGCGTAAAGACGTAACCGCCAAGTGTTACGGTGGTGACGTGAGTCGTAAGAAAAAACTGCTGAACAAGCAGAAAGAAGGTAAGAAGCGGATGAAGTCCCTCGGCCGTGTCGACGTGCCGCAGGAAGCCTTCCTCGCGATTCTCCACGTCGGAAAGGATTAATTGATGGCAAGCACGTTTTCCCTGATCCTGGTGGTGGTCTGCGCGATCACCGGTGTTATCTGGTGTCTGGACAAGATGATTTGGTCCAAGCAGCGCGCTGCCAAGATTGCCGTGGCTCGTGCCCATGGCGGTGCCCACCTGGATGAGAAGACCCTGGCCAAGGTCGCCCCCGTGCCGGTCTGGATTGAACAGACCGCCGGGGTCTTCCCGGTCATCACCTTTGTGCTGATCCTGCGTTCGTTCATTTTTGAACCGTTCCAGATCCCGTCAGGTTCCATGATGCCCACCCTGCTGGTGGGCGACTTCATCCTGGTGGAAAAATTTGCCTATGGTCTGCGGGACCCGGTGACCAACACCAAGTTCCTCGAGACTGGCGAGCCCAAGCGTGGCGACGTGGTGGTGTTCAAGTATCCCCTTGAACCGCGCGTTGACTACATCAAGCGGGTCGTCGGCATGCCGGGTGATCGGGTCATCTATCGCAACAAGGAGCTGATGATCCGGCCCAAGTGCGAAGAGCAGGAAGGGAAAACGTGCCCGGGCTTCAAGAAGCTAGACGTCAAGTTTGAACAAAGAGGCGAATTTACCCAGATGGGGATCCCCCTTGATCGCTATACCGAGCAGTTGGGTGATGTCTCCCACGAGACCCTGCGCAATCCACTGATGCCTGACATGGTTGGCCGTTACTATCGCCAGCCCGGCACCTACCCCGACGAGTGGGTGGTACCGGAAGGCCAGTATTTCGTGATGGGCGACAACCGCGACAACAGCACCGACAGCCGCTTCTGGGGCTTTGTGCCTGAGCAGAATCTGGTCGGCAAGGCGGTCGCTATCTGGATAAGTTTTGAATTCGAGCGCGAAGAGGGCTCCCTGCTGCCAAGTTGGGTACCGACAGGTGTGCGCTTCAACCGCATTGGCGGAATCAAGTAAATGAATATCAAGATGAACAGACTGCAGTCCCGTCTCGGGCATGTCTTTGCGGATCTGGAACTGCTGACCCGTGCGCTGACTCACCGCAGCGCCGGTTCCCGTCACAATGAACGACTGGAATTTCTGGGTGACTCGATTTTGAGTCTGGTGATTGCCGACGATCTGTTCCACCGCTTCCCGCAAGCGGCGGAAGGGGATCTCAGCCGGATGCGCGCCACCCTGGTGCGCGAGAAGACCCTGGCCGAACTGGGCCGGGAGTTTGACCTTGGTGATCACCTGATCCTGGGCCCCGGCGAACTCAAGAGCGGCGGTTTTCGCCGCGAATCCATTCTGGCCGACACGGTCGAGGCGGTGATCGGTGCCGTCTATCTGGATACCAATCTTGAGACGGTGCGGACACTGCTGCTGAGCTGGTATGCCAGCCGCCTGGAAGAGATCAAGCCGGGCATCGAGCAGAAAGATCCCAAGACCCGTCTGCAAGAAATTTTGCAGGGAAGCCGCAAATCCCTGCCGACCTACACTGTGACTAACGTCAAGGGCGAGGCCCACAACCAGGAGTTCACCGTCCAGTGTGACGTGGAAGGTTTGGATGGTCCCCTCGTCGGGGTCGGTACCAGCCGTCGCAAGGCCGAACAGGCCGCTGCGCAGCAAGCATTGGAAAAACTGTCATGACAGATACCACCTACTGCGGCTTTGTCGCCATCGTGGGCCGCCCGAATGTGGGCAAGTCCACCCTGCTCAACAAGCTGCTTGGCCAGAAGGTCAGCATCACCTCGAAGAAGCCCCAGACCACCCGTCACCGGATTTTGGGGATCGATACCGAGGATAACTACCAGACCATCTATGTCGACACCCCGGGTCTGCACATTGAAGAGAAACGGGCCATCAACCGCCTGATGAACCGTGCCGCCACCAGTTCGCTGGGTGATGTGGCCATGGTGGTGTTCATGGTCGACGGTACCCACTGGACCAAAGACGACGAGATGGTGCTGGGCAAGCTGCGCAATCTCAAGTGCCCGGTGGTGCTGGCGGTCAACAAGATTGACAACGTCAAAGAGAAAGAAGATCTGCTGCCCCACCTCGAGTGGCTGGGACAACAGATGAACTTCGCCCATATTCTGCCCATCAGTGCTGAAAAGGGCACCAACGTGGAGAAGATCCGCGAGTGGGCCAAGGATCTGCTGCCGGAAAACGTCCACTTCTTCCCGGAAGATTACGTGACCGACCGTTCCTCCCGCTTTATGGCCTCCGAAATCATCCGCGAGAAGCTGATGCGCTTTACCGGTGAGGAGCTGCCCTACTCGGTGACGGTGGAGATCGAGCGCTTCAAGGTGGAAGAGAACGGCCTCTATCACATCCACGGCCTCATTCTGGTCGAGCGCGATGGCCAGAAGAAGATGGTCATCGGCAATAAGGGCGAGAAGATCAAGACCATCGGCACCGAGGCGCGCCTCGACATGGAACGTCTGTTCCAGAACAAGGTGCACCTCGAGCTGTGGGTCAAGGTCAAGTCGGGCTGGGCTGATGATGAGCGCGCCCTGCGCAGCCTCGGGTATGGCGACGACTGATTGCTGACCCCGGCTTTCGTCATCCATAGTCGGCCCTATCGGGAGACCAGCCAGCTGGTCGAGGTCTTCACCCAGGATAGTGGCCGATTTACTCTGGTGGCTCGCGGTTCTCGCGGGCCACGCTCCCCTCTCAAGGGGCTGCTGCAACCCTTTACCCTGCTCACCATCGCCTGGCGCGGCAAGGGTGATCTCAAGAACCTCACCCAGGTCGAATGCCCGGATCACTCCCTGCGTCTCGGCGGCGATCGCCTCTTCTACGGCCTCTATCTCAACGAGCTGGTCTACTACCTGCTGGAAGCTCACACCCCGTTCCCCGAAGTATTCGACGCCTATGCTCGTGCCATCATGGCGCTGGCCGATGGCGAGACGCCGGAGCTGCCGCTGCGCCGCTTCGAGTTCCTGCTGTTGCAGGCGCTGGGGTATGCGGTGGATTTCGAATACACGGCGGACGACGAGTCGCCCATCGAGCCGACCCTGCTCTATGGTTTCGAGCGTGAATTGGGCTTTGTTGCTTGCGAGCGGGCGCCGGATCCCCGTACCCTGTTTCTCGGTGCCCACCTGCTCGCTTTTGCCGAGGGACGTTTCGATACCCCTCCCTTGCTGCAGGCGGCCAAACGTTTCAGCCGATTGGCACTGCAACCCTATCTGGGCAAGCGTCAGCTAAAGAGTCGGGAGCTGTTTTTAAAACGCAAAGCCAGTATGCAAGGCTGACACAGATTACAGACATACGGATATTGGCGCGGTGTGATTCGCTGACCGCGCAGTCAACAGATGAAGCCTTTCAAGGAGTTCTCAATGAGTGAAATCTATCTGGGTGTGAACATCGACCATATCGCGACTCTGCGCAACGCCCGTGGCACCCAGTATCCGGATCCGGTACAGGCCGCCTTTGTGGCCGAACAGGCCGGGGCCGATGGCATTACCGTGCATCTGCGAGAAGATCGCCGCCACATCACCGACCGCGATGTGGAGATCCTGCGTCAGACTATCCAGACCAGAATGAATCTGGAAATGGCGGTGACCGAAGAGATGATCGGCATCGCCTGCCGCATCAAGCCCCACTTCGTCTGTCTGGTGCCGGAGAAGCGCACCGAAGTGACCACCGAGGGCGGTCTGGACGTGGCCGGTCAGCTGGACAAGGTGACTGATGCCGTTGCCCGTCTCTCCGCGGTGGGGGCTCAGGTTTCGCTCTTTATCGATGCCGATCCCATCCAGATCGATGCGGCCGCCGAGAGTGGCGCCCCCTTTATCGAGATCCACACCGGCCGTTATGCCGATGCCACCACAGATGCCGAGCGCAATGCCGAGTTCAAGCGCATCGCCGCCGGTGCCTCCTATGCCGCTGGCAAGGGGCTCAAGGTCAATGCCGGCCACGGTCTGCACTACCACAACGTCAAGGCCATCGCCGCCATCCCCGAGCTCTATGAGCTCAATATCGGCCACGCCATCATCGGCCGCGCCGCCTTCGATGGTCTGGCCAAGGCCGTGAGCGATATGCGCCTGCTGATGCAGGAAGCCCGTCAGGGGATCTGATCCGCTGGATAGGTCAGCGGCCTGATACTGGTCGCTAGAAATAACAAGGGACGCCACGGCGTCCTTTGTTATTTCTGGCCCTGTTCAAGCGAGGGCTGCACCCGCACAGTAATAACCCAGCACAATCGGCTATAAGCAGTTGATGTCAAAAGGGTTACACTGGTTGACCCTGTGAGTTGGACGAGATTGTTATGGATCATCCCCTGTACCACCCCGATATCACCGAACTTGAACCTGTCGCCCGCGCGGCGGGGGCGGCCATCATGGCCATCTACAGCCAGCCCTTCGCTGTGGAGTACAAGAGCGACGAGAGTCCGCTGACCGCGGCCGACAAGGGGGCTCATGAGGTGATAGTGCAGGCATTGGCACGGCTGACTCCTGATATCCCTGTGCTGTCGGAGGAGTCGGGGCCCGAGGTGATGGCGGTGCGTCATTGCTGGTCCCGCTACTGGCTGGTGGATCCCCTCGATGGCACCAAGGAGTTTGTTTCCCGCAACGGCGAGTTCACCGTCAATATTGCGTTGATTGAAGAGGGGGTGCCGCGCTGGGGGCTGGTCTATGCCCCTGTGCTGGACAAGCTCTGGTATGGCGGAAAGGGGCTCGGTGCCTGGCGCATCGTCGATGGCAAGCGCGAGCCTATCCAGACCCGGCCTCATCGTGAAGGCGAAGCGTGGCGAGTGGTGGGCAGTCGCAACCACCTGTCGCAGGAGACCCTCGATTTCTTGGCTCCTTTTGGCGAGATCGAGCTGGTCTCGATGGGCAGCTCCCTCAAGTTCTGCATCATTGCCGAGGGGGGCGCCGAGCTCTATCCGCGCCTCGCCCCCACCTGCGAGTGGGATACCGGCGCTGCGCAGGCGGTGCTGGAGGGGGCCGGTGGCAGCGTCACCCAACTCGATGGCTCGTCCCTTGTCTACAATAAGCCCGATATTCTCAACCCCTGGTTTGTCGCCAGGGCGTAAGCCTGATGTCGGGATGCAAAAAGGCCGGACTGGAGTGAACTTCCAGTCCGGCCTTTTTTATTTCGCTATTCGCTTTGCGGTCAGAAGACCTTTTTGAACGGCTTGATGGTCACTTTGGCATAGACGCCAGCTGCCACATAGGGATCGGCATCGGCCCAGGCTTGGGCGTCCGCCTGCGAGGCAAACTCGGCGATGACGGTGCTGCCGGTAAAACCTGCATCTGACGGATCCTCTGCATCGATGGCAGGATTAGGACCGGCAGTCAGCAGGCGACCTTCATCCTGCAGGGCTTGCAGTCGAGCCAGATGGGCAGGGCGAACTTGCTTGCGCAGTGGCAGGCTATCGGGGACATCTTCGGAGTAGATGAGATACCACATGAGACAATCCTTTTCTGATGAGGGTTACTTTTTGGGTTCGTCTTTTTGCTGGGACAACTGCTCGGCAGGGATGTGGCGGTAGAGATAGACGCCACTCAGCAGGGTAAAGACCAGCGTCATTCCCAGCAGGCCGAACACCTTGAAGTTGACCCACATCTCCTGCGGCAGGTTGAAGGCCACATAGAGGTTGAGCAGGCCACAGACGGTAAAGAAGCCGACCCAGCCGAGATTGACTGTGTCCCAGACCTTATCGGGTGCTTGCAGCTCCTTGGCCAGCATCTGTTTGATCAGATTCTTGCCAAAGCCGTAGCGGCTGATGAGCAGACCCAGTGCGAACAGCACGTTGATGACAGTCACTTTCCACTTGATGAAGGTGTCATCGTGGAAGAAGACAGTGAGGCCGCCGAAGAAGCCGACCAGCAGGAAGGTAAAGAGCTGCATCTTCTCGACTTTGCGATAGCGGATCCAGCTATAGGCGAGCTGCAGACCGGTGACCACCACCAGTGCGCCGGTAGCCATGTAGATGTCGTAGAACTTGTAGACCGCGAAGAAAACGATAAGTGGAATAAATTCAATAAATTGCTTCATGTCTGGCGCCTAGTCCTCAAAGATGGCCTGCAAATTTCGCCCAGTCTACCTGCATGGCGGACAACGGCAAATGAATAAGACCGCTCATTTTTACGCCGGTTCCGCGCCGTCGCCAAACAGTTGGCGTGCAATCAAGATCCCCAGTCGCTGCTGGTCGGCCAACAGGTCGCGGATATGGCGCTCTTCAATCAGAGGGTTGAGCAGCACGGCGCGCAGCAGGGTGAGCGGTTGGGCGCCGTAGCGTACCACCGCCCGCTGGGTGCGGGAGACAAAGCTGTGCCCCTCGGCCCGCTGGGCTTTTTGCAGGGCGACGTTGAAGTCGTTGATCTGTGCATTGGCCGCTTCATCCAGCACCTTGCCCTGCAGGTGGGGTGGAATGCAGCGGTAGGAGAGCAGGTTCATCACCGGTGCCGACATCAGCTCGAAGGCGGAGTCACTTTCGATGAGATCTGCCATCAGCCGGGCGCGGTCGTAGTTGGCTTCGATAAGCTCGGCGTAGCCTTGCTGGCCGAACAGCTGGAAAGCGGCATCCAGATAGAGGGCATTGGCCGGGCGGGTGCCCTCCAGCGTAAAGCGGCCCTGATCGAACGAGGTGGCACGAATGGCGTAGGGCGCCTCTCGCTTGACCGCCATCATCAGGTCGTGCTGGCGGCAGAGCAGCATGCCTGTACCAAGCGGCACCAGCAGTTGCTTGTGGCCATCCAGGGTGACTGTGTCGGCCTGCTCTATTCCGGCAAGCAGACCTTGATAGCGGGGAGAGAAGAGGGTCGGGCCGCCCCAGGCGGCATCCACGTGGAAGTGGATCTGCTCGCGCTCGGCGATGGCGGCCAGCTCAGGCAGGGGGTCGATGGAGCCAAAGTCGGTACTGCCTGCAACGCCGACCAATGCCAGTACTTTCAATTTCTGCTCTTTGCACTGGATCAGCGCCTGCTCCAGCGCAGCCAGACTGAGCCGGTTCTGCTCGTCGGTCTCGAGGCGCCAAACGCTGCGGGCGCCCAGCCCCAGCAGATCCATCCCCTTGTCGAAGGAGTAGTGCATCAGGCGGGAGCCCAGAATAACGGCGCCGCGATAGCCCTGCTCATAGAGGGTGAACAGGTTGTCGCCGCAGGCGCGGTTGCGGGCCAGCCACAGTGCCGTGACGTTGGCGATGGTGCCGCCGCTGGTCATGACGCCGAGGGCGGCATCCTTGGCATGCATCTGCTCGCCGTAGAAGGCATCGTCCCTGCCATAGATGAGGCGGTGCAGCTTGGCCAGCACCTCTCGCTCCAGAAAGCTGAGCAGGCGGGAGGACTCCATCTTCATCGGATTCTGGTTGAGCATCACCAGCAGGCGCGACAGCTCGGCGGTATAGGCCGGCAGGGGCGCCGTCATGTGGCCCATGTAGCGTGGCGAGGTGAGGTGCGAGGCGCCGGGCACCAGAGTGGCCAGCCGCGCCAGATACTCCTCGATAGGTTGGCCGACTGCAGGCATGCGGGATTGATCGAGCTGGTGGGTGAACAGGTCGCGCTGATAGGGGGGCTGACTGTCGTCGGAGTGGTGGAAGCTCTCCAGCAGGGTGTTCATCGCCTCGCCAAAGGCGGGATCCGCTTGTGCAAACAGCTCAGTCAACTTCATCAGGTTCTCCAGACCAGGTCACCGGGGTAGGTGTCTATGCCGCTTGTCTCGGGCATCGGCGGCAGAGCATACACCAAAGGTTGGCAGGTGACAGCCACTCCATTTTTTAAGCGAACACTTGTACTCCGAAATGGCGCTGGGTAGAGTGAGCCACAGTTATTGTGGAGTCGATGTTATGAGTGGTGTGATGGATTACTCCCCCCGGGAGGAGCTGGCAAACCGGCTGAGCCACGGTGCGGGATTGTTGCTGGGGATTGTCGGGCTGGTGCTGTTGCTCATCAAGGGATGGGGGCAGGGTACGCAAGCGCTGGTGAGCTACAGCCTTTATGGCGGCAGTCTGGTGCTGCTCTATCTCGCCTCGACCCTCTATCACAGCATGGGGTCAGGGCGGGCCAGACGCTGGTGCAAGGTGTTTGATCACTGCGCCATCTATCTGCTGATTGCCGGCACCTATACCCCCTTCCTGCTGGTTGCACTCGACACGCCGCTGGCGAAGGGCTTGATGGTGGTGATCTGGGCCCTAGCGCTGGCTGGCGTGGTGTTCAAGCTGGTGTTTATCAATCGCTTCAAGAAGTTGTCGCTCTTTACCTACCTGATGCTGGGCTGGCTGTCGCTGGTGGTCATCTACCAGCTCTATATCCATCTGGCCGGTGAGGGGCTGCTGCTGCTCGGGCTTGGCGGCCTTATCTACAGCTTCGGGGTCATCTTCTATGTGGCCAAGCGGATTCCCTATAACCATGCCATCTGGCATCTCTTTGTGCTGGGTGGCAGCGTTTGTCACTTTATGGCCATTTACGGCTACGTCGCCTAACGTCTTACAACTAGCCCTTAATTGGTATTTTTAGCGCGTAAAAGGATAAATTCGTGCGGTATCACACAGTTGGCATCAGCGTTTGCTGACAAGCTAGGGCCAGTTCAATTCGCAAAGGATGCACGAAATGAGTGAAATCGCGCTTTCCATCAGCATGTTGTCGCTGGTGGCAGTGCTAGGACTCTGGCTGGGAAACTGGCGAGTCTATGGCGTTGGGTTAGGAATAGGGGGGGTGCTGTTCGGCGGCATCATTGTGGGTCACTTTGCAGGTGCCTCCGATCTCGCGCTGGATGCACAAACGCTTCACTTTATTCAAGAATTTGGCCTGATCCTGTTTGTCTATACCATCGGCATCCAGGTTGGGCCGGGTTTCTTCTCGTCATTGCGCAGTTCGGGTCTCAAACTCAACGCCTTTGCCGCTTTGCTGGTCATCCTTGGCTGCGTGGTGGCTGCTGGCTTGCATCAATTTTTCGATGTGCCGTTGCCGGTCATTCTGGGGGTCTTCTCCGGTGCCGTCACCAATACGCCATCCCTCGGTGCGGGCCAGCAGATCCTGGCCGAGCTGGGCGCCGCGCCCGGTTCTACCGGTTTGATGGGGATGGGATATGCGGTTGCCTATCCGTTTGGTATCTGTGGCATTTTGCTCACCATGTGGCTGGTCAGGGTCTTCTTTCGCATCAAGATCGACGATGAAGCCGCCCAGTTCGAGCTACAAACCGGTAAAACCAAGGAGAGCTTGCAGACCATCAACATCGCGGTGCGCAACCCCAACATGCACGGCCTGATGCTGAGCGAGATCCCGAGTCTCGACGAGTCTGATGTCATCTGTTCACGGCTCAAACGGGGCGACGAGCTGATGGTGCCACGGCCGGAATCCCGTATCGAACTGGGTGACTTGCTGCACCTGGTGGGTGAGCGTCACGCGCTGCACAAGGTGTTGCTGGTGTTGGGGGAGGAGGTGGAGACCTCGCTCTCGACCCGGGGCACCGATCTGCGCGTCGAGCGAGTAGTGGTGACCAACGAGCAGGTTCTTGGCAAGAAGATCCGCGATCTGGACATCAAACAGCGCTATGACGTGGTGATCTCCCGTCTCAACCGGGCTGGTATCGAACTGGTGCCGACCAGTCAGACCAGCCTGCAGTTTGGTGACATCCTCAACCTGGTTGGCCGTCTCGACGCCATCGAAGCGGTGACCAATGTGGTCGGCAACGTGCAGCAAAAACTGCAACAGGTGCAGATGTTGCCGGTATTTATCGGGATTGGCCTTGGCGTATTGCTCGGCTCCATCCCCTTCTATCTGCCCGGTTTCCCGGCCGCCCTCAAGCTGGGTCTGGCGGGGGGGCCGCTGGTGGTGGCGCTGATCCTGTCGCGGATCGGCAGCATCGGCAAGCTCTACTGGTTCATGCCACCCAGCGCCAACCTGGCGCTGCGGGAGATCGGGATCGTGCTGTTTCTGGCGGTGGTTGGATTCAAGTCCGGTGCCGGCTTCGTCGATACCCTGATCAACGGCGATGGTCCAGCCTGGATGCTCTATGGTATGGCGATCACCCTGATCCCGCTGCTGGTGGTCGGTGTGCTGGCGCGCCTCTACGGCAAGATGAACTATCTGACCCTGTGCGGTTTGCTGGCCGGCTCCATGACTGATCCTCCCGCGCTGGCCTTTGCCAACGCCATGCACCCGACCAGTGGCGCCAGTGCGCTCTCATACGCCACTGTCTACCCGCTGGTGATGTTCCTGCGGATCATCTCGCCACAACTGCTGGCTATCATCCTCTGGGCGGGAGCATAGGGTTAATCCTGACGGGAGCATGCCTTGTCATGCTCTCGTCATCATTCTGTAATTTATTGATAATTTTGGTTTTTACCATTATCACAACCTGGTCTTACACACTTCTGTCTGGCTGAACAGTTCAGCCTCAAATCTCCCTATCCTTTCGAATTTTCGAGCTGGTTATTTTTGCCATGTGTATGCACAGTAAGTTGTGGCTTGTTGCATTCAAATCAGGATTCAGGAGAGAACATGATTACCAATGCCGTTACCTTGGAACAGGGCGTAACCGTAACCCAACTCAAAGGACAAATTTATCTGGTTGCTGCTGATGGCAGCCGGAAGCTGTTGGCTGAAGGTGATGTGCTGCCGAAAGGGGCGGTGATCATGTCGCCGGATGGCGCCAGTTTCATGGGGGGCGGACAGTCGTTCACTGTGCAACCGGCCAGCGAACAGAGTGAGCCTGCCGAAGAGGGGGATGCCCCCCAGTTGGCGCAAAACGGTGCTGCAGGTACTCCTGATGATATCAGTGCTCTGCAACAGGCCATTTTGGGTGGGGCTGACCCGACCCAGGCTTTTGAAGCCTCCGCAGCAGGCGGTGCGCCTGCTGCCGGCGGTGGCGGTATTGGGGGGGTCGCCGGTGCCAGTGGCAACGGTGGTTTTGTCACCATCGACCGTACCGGTGATGCAACCATTGCCGAAGCCGGGTTTGATACCGATAACCCCGCAGATACAGCCCCCATAGGGGATGCCCTTGGTGGTGAGGACGATATCCTGTTTGATGGCGTTCCACCATCCATCACCGTGAACGCCCCAGACAACACCAACGACACCACCCCGACCATTACCGGTACGACGGATGCCCCGGCGGGCAGTACCGTTACCCTGGTCGTGACCGATGCCAACGGCAACCAGCAGACCCTGACCGCCATCGTGCAACCGGGTGGCAGCTATAGCGTGGATGTCACTACCCCGCTGGCGGAAGGGAGCTACAAGGTGGATGCCAGTGTCACTGACCCGGCTGGTAACACCGGCACTGCGACCGACGATGGCAGTGTGGAGATTGATGACCCGGTCGATGCGGTAAACGATAGCTACGAGGTCAACGAAGATGGCTCGGTGAGTCTGAGCCTGCTGGCCAACGACAAGGCGCCGGATGGCGGGCTGAAGGTTGTCGCCATCAATGGTGTGGCGCTGACTGGCGGTGCCCAGAGCATCGCGGTCAAGGACGGGGTCGTGGAGATTGCCGCCGATGGCAGCATGACCTTCAAGCCGAGCAAGGATTTCAACGGTAACATCAGCTTTGACTATGAGGTCGAGGATACTGACGGCGATACCGACAGCGCCATCGTCAATATCACTGTCAACAACGTTGATGATCTGGTCGATGCGGTCGATGACGAGTACACCGTCAACGAAGATGGCTCGGTGAGTCTGAGCCTGCTGGCCAACGACAAGGCGCCGGATGGCGGGCTGAAGGTTGTCGCCATCAACGGTGTGGCGCTGACTGGCGGTGCCCAGAGCATCGCGGTCAAGGACGGAGTCGTGGAGATTGCCGCCGATGGCAGCATGACCTTCAAGCCGAGCAAGGATTTCAACGGTAACATCAGCTTTGACTATGAGGTCGAGGATACTGACGGCGATACCGACAGCGCCATCGTCAATATCACTGTCAACAACGTTGATGATCTGGTCGATGCGGTCGATGACGAGTACACCGTCAACGAAGATGGCTCGGTGAGTCTGAGCCTGCTGGCCAACGACAAGGCGCCGGATGGCGGGCTGAAGGTTGTCGCCATCAACGGTGTGGCGCTGACTGGCGGTGCCCAGAGCATCGCGGTCAAGGACGGGGTCGTGGAGATTGCCGCCGATGGCAGCATGACCTTCAAGCCGAGCAAGGATTTCAACGGTAACATCAGCTTTGACTATGAGGTCGAGGATACTGACGGCGATACCGACAGCGCCATCGTCAATATCACTGTCAACAACGTTGATGATCTGGTCGATGCGGTCGATGACGAGTACACCGTCAACGAAGATGGCTCGGTGAGTCTGAGCCTGCTGGCCAACGACAAGGCGCCGGATGGCGGGCTGAAGGTTGTCGCCATCAACGGTGTGGCGCTGACTGGCGGTGCCCAGAGCATCGCGGTCAAGGACGGAGTCGTGGAGATTGCCGCCGATGGCAGCATGACCTTCAAGCCGAGCAAGGATTTCAACGGTAACATCAGCTTTGACTATGAGGTCGAGGATACTGACGGCGATACCGACAGCGCCATCGTCAATATCACTGTCAACAACGTTGATGATCTGGTCGATGCGGTCGATGACGAGTACACCGTCAACGAAGATGGCTCGGTGAGTCTGAGCCTGCTGGCCAACGACAAGGCGCCGGATGGCGGGCTGAAGGTTGTCGCCATCAACGGTGTGGCGCTGACTGGCGGTGCCCAGAGCATCGCGGTCAAGGACGGGGTCGTGGAGATTGCCGCCGATGGCAGCATGACCTTCAAGCCGAGCAAGGATTTCAACGGTAACATCAGCTTTGACTATGAGGTCGAGGATACTGACGGCGATACCGACAGCGCCATCGTCAATATCACTGTCAACAACGTTGATGATCTGGTCGATGCGGTCGATGACGAGTACACCGTCAACGAAGATGGCTCGGTGAGTCTGAGCCTGCTGGCCAACGACAAGGCGCCGGATGGCGGGCTGAAGGTTGTCGCCATCAACGGTGTGGCGCTGACTGGCGGTGCCCAGAGCATCGCGGTCAAGGACGGGGTCGTGGAGATTGCCGCCGATGGCAGCATGACCTTCAAGCCGAGCAAGGATTTCAACGGTAACATCAGCTTTGACTATGAGGTCGAGGATACTGACGGCGATACCGACAGCGCCATCGTCAATATCACTGTCAACAACGTTGATGATCTGGTCGATGCGGTCGATGACGAGTACACCGTCAACGAAGATGGCTCGGTGAGTCTGAGCCTGCTGGCCAACGACAAGGCGCCGGATGGCGGGCTGAAGGTTGTCGCCATCAACGGTGTGGCGCTGACTGGCGGTGCCCAGAGCATCGCGGTCAAGGACGGGGTCGTGGAGATTGCCGCCGATGGCAGCATGACCTTCAAGCCGAGCAAGGATTTCAACGGTAACATCAGCTTTGACTATGAGGTCGAGGATACTGACGGCGATACCGACAGCGCCATCGTCAATATCACTGTCAACAACGTTGATGATCTGGTCGATGCGGTCGATGACGAGTACACCGTCAACGAAGATGGCTCGGTGAGTCTGAGCCTGCTGGCCAACGACAAGGCGCCGGATGGCGGGCTGAAGGTTGTCGCCATCAACGGTGTGGCGCTGACTGGCGGTGCCCAGAGCATCGCGGTCAAGGACGGGGTCGTGGAGATTGCCGCCGATGGCAGTATGACCTTCAAGCCGAGCAAGGATTTCAACGGTAACATCAGCTTTGACTATGAGGTCGAGGATACTGACGGCGATACCGACAGCGCCATCGTCAATATCACTGTCAACAACGTTGATGATCTGGTCGATGCGGTCGATGACGAGTACACCGTCAACGAAGATGGCTCGGTGAGTCTGAGCCTGCTGGCCAACGACAAGGCGCCGGATGGCGGGCTGAAGGTTGTCGCCATCAACGGTGTGGCGCTGACTGGCGGTGCCCAGAGCATCGCGGTCAAGGACGGGGTCGTGGAGATTGCCGCCGATGGCAGCATGACCTTCAAGCCGAGCAAGGATTTCAACGGTAACATCAGCTTTGACTATGAGGTCGAGGATACTGACGGCGATACCGACAGCGCCATCGTCAATATCACTGTCAACAACGTTGATGATCTGGTCGATGCGGTCGATGACGAGTACACCGTCAACGAAGATGGCTCGGTGAGTCTGAGCCTGCTGGCCAACGACAAGGCGCCGGATGGCGGGCTGAAGGTTGTCGCCATCAATGGTGTGGCGCTGACTGGCGGTGCCCAGAGCATCGCGGTCAAGGACGGAGTCGTGGAGATTGCCGCCGATGGCAGCATGACCTTCAAGCCGAGCAAGGATTTCAACGGTAACATCAGCTTTGACTATGAGGTCGAGGATACTGACGGCGATACCGACAGCGCCATCGTCAATATCACTGTCAACAACGTTGATGATCTGGTCGATGCGGTCGATGACGAGTACACCGTCAACGAAGATGGCTCGGTGAGTCTGAGCCTGCTGGCCAACGACAAGGCGCCGGATGGCGGGCTGAAGGTTGTCGCCATCAACGGTGTGGCGCTGACTGGCGGTGCCCAGAGCATCGCGGTCAAGGACGGGGTCGTGGAGATTGCCGCCGATGGCAGCATGACCTTCAAGCCGAGCAAGGATTTCAACGGTAACATCAGCTTTGACTATGAGGTCGAGGATACTGACGGCGATACCGACAGCGCCATCGTCAATATCACTGTCAACAACGTTGATGATCTGGTCGATGCGGTCGATGACGAGTACACCGTCAACGAAGATGGCTCGGTGAGTCTGAGCCTGCTGGCCAACGACAAGGCGCCGGATGGCGGGCTGAAGGTTGTCGCCATCAACGGTGTGGCGCTGACTGGCGGTGCCCAGAGCATCGCGGTCAAGGACGGGGTCGTGGAGATTGCCGCCGATGGCAGCATGACCTTCAAGCCGAGCAAGGATTTCAACGGTAACATCAGCTTTGACTATGAGGTCGAGGATACTGACGGCGATACCGACAGCGCCATCGTCAATATCACTGTCAACAACGTTGATGATCTGGTCGATGCGGTCGATGACGAGTACACCGTCAACGAAGATGGCTCGGTGAGTCTGAGCCTGCTGGCCAACGACAAGGCGCCGGATGGCGGGCTGAAGGTTGTCGCCATCAACGGTGTGGCGCTGACTGGCGGTGCCCAGAGCATCGCGGTCAAGGACGGGGTCGTGGAGATTGCCGCCGATGGCAGCATGACCTTCAAGCCGAGCAAGGATTTCAACGGTAACATCAGCTTTGACTATGAGGTCGAGGATACTGACGGCGATACCGACAGCGCCATCGTCAATATCACTGTCAACAACGTTGATGATCTGGTCGATGCGGTCGATGACGAGTACACCGTCAACGAAGATGGCTCGGTGAGTCTGAGCCTGCTGGCCAACGACAAGGCGCCGGATGGCGGGCTGAAGGTTGTCGCCATCAACGGTGTGGCGCTGACTGGCGGTGCCCAGAGCATCGCGGTCAAGGACGGGGTCGTGGAGATTGCCGCCGATGGCAGCATGACCTTCAAGCCGAGCAAGGATTTCAACGGTAACATCAGCTTTGACTATGAGGTCGAGGATACTGACGGCGATACCGACAGCGCCATCGTCAATATCACTGTCAACAACGTTGATGATCTGGTCGATGCGGTCGATGACGAGTACACCGTCAACGAAGATGGCTCGGTGAGTCTGAGCCTGCTGGCCAACGACAAGGCGCCGGATGGCGGGCTGAAGGTTGTCGCCATCAACGGTGTGGCGCTGACTGGCGGTGCCCAGAGCATCGCGGTCAAGGACGGGGTCGTGGAGATTGCCGCCGATGGCAGCATGACCTTCAAGCCGAGCAAGGATTTCAACGGTAACATCAGCTTTGACTATGAGGTCGAGGATACTGACGGCGATACCGACAGCGCCATCGTCAATATCACTGTCAACAACGTTGATGATCTGGTCGATGCGGTCGATGACGAGTACACCGTCAACG
Source organism: Aeromonas sp. 82P (assembly GCF_051919365.1). Classification (NCBI taxonomy): domain Bacteria; kingdom Pseudomonadati; phylum Pseudomonadota; class Gammaproteobacteria; order Aeromonadales; family Aeromonadaceae; genus Aeromonas; species Aeromonas sp. 82P. The sequence goes on along the minus strand of NZ_JBQBEV010000001.1, from coordinate 3,913,130 downwards.
AAGATGGCTCGGTGAGTCTGAGCCTGCTGGCCAACGACAAGGCGCCGGATGGCGGGCTGAAGGTTGTCGCCATCAACGGTGTGGCGCTGACTGGCGGTGCCCAGAGCATCGCGGTCAAGGACGGGGTCGTGGAGATTGCCGCCGATGGCAGCATGACCTTCAAGCCGAGCAAGGATTTCAACGGTAACATCAGCTTTGACTATGAGGTCGAGGATACTGACGGCGATACCGACAGCGCCATCGTCAATATCACTGTCAACAACGTTGATGATCTGGTCGATGCGGTCGATGACGAGTACACCGTCAACGAAGATGGCTCGGTGAGTCTGAGCCTGCTGGCCAACGACAAGGCGCCGGATGGCGGGCTGAAGGTTGTCGCCATCAACGGTGTGGCGCTGACTGGCGGTGCCCAGAGCATCGCGGTCAAGGACGGAGTCGTGGAGATTGCCGCCGATGGCAGCATGACCTTCAAGCCGAGCAAGGATTTCAACGGTAACATCAGCTTTGACTATGAGGTCGAGGATACTGACGGCGATACCGACAGCGCCATCGTCAATATCACTGTCAACAACGTTGATGATCTGGTCGATGCGGTCGATGACGAGTACACCGTCAACGAAGATGGCTCGGTGAGTCTGAGCCTGCTGGCCAACGACAAGGCGCCGGATGGCGGGCTGAAGGTTGTCGCCATCAACGGTGTGGCGCTGACTGGCGGTGCCCAGAGCATCGCGGTCAAGGACGGGGTCGTGGAGATTGCCGCCGATGGCAGCATGACCTTCAAGCCGAGCAAGGATTTCAACGGTAACATCAGCTTTGACTATGAGGTCGAGGATACTGACGGCGATACCGACAGCGCCATCGTCAATATCACTGTCAACAACGTTGATGATCTGGTCGATGCGGTCGATGACGAGTACACCGTCAACGAAGATGGCTCGGTGAGTCTGAGCCTGCTGGCCAACGACAAGGCGCCGGATGGCGGGCTGAAGGTTGTCGCCATCAACGGTGTGGCGCTGACTGGCGGTGCCCAGAGCATCGCGGTCAAGGACGGAGTCGTGGAGATTGCCGCCGATGGCAGCATGACCTTCAAGCCGAGCAAGGATTTCAACGGTAACATCAGCTTTGACTATGAGGTCGAGGATACTGACGGCGATACCGACAGCGCCATCGTCAATATCACTGTCAACAACGTTGATGATCTGGTCGATGCGGTCGATGACGAGTACACCGTCAACGAAGATGGCTCGGTGAGTCTGAGCCTGCTGGCCAACGACAAGGCGCCGGATGGCGGGCTGAAGGTTGTCGCCATCAACGGTGTGGCGCTGACTGGCGGTGCCCAGAGCATCGCGGTCAAGGACGGGGTCGTGGAGATTGCCGCCGATGGCAGCATGACCTTCAAGCCGAGCAAGGATTTCAACGGTAACATCAGCTTTGACTATGAGGTCGAGGATACTGACGGCGATACCGACAGCGCCATCGTCAATATCACTGTCAACAACGTTGATGATCTGGTCGATGCGGTCGATGACGAGTACACCGTCAACGAAGATGGCTCGGTGAGTCTGAGCCTGCTGGCCAACGACAAGGCGCCGGATGGCGGGCTGAAGGTTGTCGCCATCAACGGTGTGGCGCTGACTGGCGGTGCCCAGAGCATCGCGGTCAAGGACGGGGTCGTGGAGATTGCCGCCGATGGCAGCATGACCTTCAAGCCGAGCAAGGATTTCAACGGTAACATCAGCTTTGACTATGAGGTCGAGGATACTGACGGCGATACCGACAGCGCCATCGTCAATATCACTGTCAACAACGTTGATGATCTGGTCGATGCGGTCGATGACGAGTACACCGTCAACGAAGATGGCTCGGTGAGTCTGAGCCTGCTGGCCAACGACAAGGCGCCGGATGGCGGGCTGAAGGTTGTCGCCATCAACGGTGTGGCGCTGACTGGCGGTGCCCAGAGCATCGCGGTCAAGGACGGGGTCGTGGAGATTGCCGCCGATGGCAGCATGACCTTCAAGCCGAGCAAGGATTTCAACGGTAACATCAGCTTTGACTATGAGGTCGAGGATACTGACGGCGATACCGACAGCGCCATCGTCAATATCACTGTCAACAACGTTGATGATCTGGTCGATGCGGTCGATGACGAGTACACCGTCAACGAAGATGGCTCGGTGAGTCTGAGCCTGCTGGCCAACGACAAGGCGCCGGATGGCGGGCTGAAGGTTGTCGCCATCAACGGTGTGGCGCTGACTGGCGGTGCCCAGAGCATCGCGGTCAAGGACGGGGTCGTGGAGATTGCCGCCGATGGCAGCATGACCTTCAAGCCGAGCAAGGATTTCAACGGTAACATCAGCTTTGACTATGAGGTCGAGGATACTGACGGCGATACCGACAGCGCCATCGTCAATATCACTGTCAACAACGTTGATGATCTGGTCGATGCGGTCGATGACGAGTACACCGTCAACGAAGATGGCTCGGTGAGTCTGAGCCTGCTGGCCAACGACAAGGCGCCGGATGGCGGGCTGAAGGTTGTCGCCATCAACGGTGTGGCGCTGACTGGCGGTGCCCAGAGCATCGCGGTCAAGGACGGGGTCGTGGAGATTGCCGCCGATGGCAGCATGACCTTCAAGCCGAGCAAGGATTTCAACGGTAACATCAGCTTTGACTATGAGGTCGAGGATACTGACGGCGATACCGACAGCGCCATCGTCAATATCACTGTCAACAACGTTGATGATCTGGTCGATGCGGTCGATGACGAGTACACCGTCAACGAAGATGGCTCGGTGAGTCTGAGCCTGCTGGCCAACGACAAGGCGCCGGATGGCGGGCTGAAGGTTGTCGCCATCAACGGTGTGGCGCTGACTGGCGGTGCCCAGAGCATCGCGGTCAAGGACGGGGTCGTGGAGATTGCCGCCGATGGCAGCATGACCTTCAAGCCGAGCAAGGATTTCAACGGTAACATCAGCTTTGACTATGAGGTCGAGGATACTGACGGCGATACCGACAGCGCCATCGTCAATATCACTGTCAACAACGTTGATGATCTGGTCGATGCGGTCGATGACGAGTACACCGTCAACGAAGATGGCTCGGTGAGTCTGAGCCTGCTGGCCAACGACAAGGCGCCGGATGGCGGGCTGAAGGTTGTCGCCATCAATGGTGTGGCGCTGACTGGCGGTGCCCAGAGCATCGCGGTCAAGGACGGAGTCGTGGAGATTGCCGCCGATGGCAGCATGACCTTCAAGCCGAGCAAGGATTTCAACGGTAACATCAGCTTTGACTATGAGGTCGAGGATACTGACGGCGATACCGACAGCGCCATCGTCAATATCACTGTCAACAACGTTGATGATCTGGTCGATGCGGTCGATGACGAGTACACCGTCAACGAAGATGGCTCGGTGAGTCTGAGCCTGCTGGCCAACGACAAGGCGCCGGATGGCGGGCTGAAGGTTGTCGCCATCAACGGTGTGGCGCTGACTGGCGGTGCCCAGAGCATCGCGGTCAAGGACGGGGTCGTGGAGATTGCCGCCGATGGCAGCATGACCTTCAAGCCGAGCAAGGATTTCAACGGTAACATCAGCTTTGACTATGAGGTCGAGGATACTGACGGCGATACCGACAGCGCCATCGTCAATATCACTGTCAACAACGTTGATGATCTGGTCGATGCGGTCGATGACGAGTACACCGTCAACGAAGATGGCTCGGTGAGTCTGAGCCTGCTGGCCAACGACAAGGCGCCGGATGGCGGGCTGAAGGTTGTCGCCATCAACGGTGTGGCGCTGACTGGCGGTGCCCAGAGCATCGCGGTCAAGGACGGGGTCGTGGAGATTGCCGCCGATGGCAGCATGACCTTCAAGCCGAGCAAGGATTTCAACGGTAACATCAGCTTTGACTATGAGGTCGAGGATACTGACGGCGATACCGACAGCGCCATCGTCAATATCACTGTCAACAACGTTGATGATCTGGTCGATGCGGTCGATGACGAGTACACCGTCAACGAAGATGGCTCGGTGAGTCTGAGCCTGCTGGCCAACGACAAGGCGCCGGATGGCGGGCTGAAGGTTGTCGCCATCAACGGTGTGGCGCTGACTGGCGGTGCCCAGAGCATCGCGGTCAAGGACGGGGTCGTGGAGATTGCCGCCGATGGCAGCATGACCTTCAAGCCGAGCAAGGATTTCAACGGTAACATCAGCTTTGACTATGAGGTCGAGGATACTGACGGCGATACCGACAGCGCCATCGTCAATATCACTGTCACCCCAGTGAACGACGCGCCTACTACCTCCGGTGGTTATGCCCAGGGTGAAGAAGATATGCCGCTTACTTTGAAGTGGAGCGACTTCAAGGCTAGCGATGTCGATACTGCTGCGGACAAGTTGTCGATCAAGATCACCTCGCTGCCGGCGGACGGAGTGCTGCAGTACAAGGATGACGACGGTAACTGGAAGGCTGTGGCGATAGATCAGGTATTTACTAAGGCCGATATCGTCGCTGGCAGGCTGCAGTTCAAGCCTGATCCGCATGAGGCGAGCGGGTCGGCGGATAGTGGCGCAGGTTCAGGTGGGGTTGGCAACAAGCTGGGGGATTATGCATCGTTCGGCTATCAGGTGAGCGACGGGGTAAACAACAGCGGTAATGCGACCTTTGTGGTCGATATCAAGCCGGTGGTCGACGGCGTGACGCTCAAGGTTGAGCTGGTGAGTGGCGGGTTTGTGCCGGGCGCGGTGAAGGTAGAACAGATTCTATCCGACCTAGCTGGCAAGACGCCGTCTGATAAGCCGACCGCTGGCGATGATTATCTGGTTTCCAAAGATGGCAGCTGGGTCTTGGGCGGTGACGGCAAAGACACCATCAAGTACGGTAGTGGCGACCACTTCTCGGCAGATGGCGGTTCTGGCAATGACATTCTGATCGGCGGTGGCAGTGTCACTGACCATCTGATCGGTGGTGACGGGGACGACATCCTGATCGGCGGCAAGGATACGGCATCCTCGGTCACTCTGGATGGTGGAGCAGGCAACGATACACTGATTGCGCAAAGCCTGAAGGCGTCCACGACCTATTACGGTTGGGACGGGAAAGATGTGGCCTATGTCCCTGGCTCAATGAAGGATTTTCAGCTGGTGATGGGCGGTTCGCCAAATCAATTTGATTATCGACTGATTTATACAGGTACCAATGCTGGGTCCAACAGACCCTTCCATGATTTTTACAGTGTTGAGACTCTTTACCTGCAAGATGGCAAGTATGAGTTCAAGAATGGCAATCTGACTAAAGTAGCTGATCTGGCGACCTTGAAGGTTGATGTCGACCTGAAAGATACCGACGGCAGTGAGCGCTTTACCGATCTGACCATTACCGGCTTGCCGACTGGAGCCGTGGTGCAAGGCGGCAGCCTGCAGGCCGACGGCAGCTGGAAGGTGCCGGCCAGCATGCTGGATCAAGACGGGAAAGTGTCGCTGCAGGTGGAGTTGCCGACCGGTAGCGAGAACCTCAAGGTGACGGTCAAGGCTGGCTCGCAAGAGTATGAGATGGATGGCCTGCCGATAGCCGGTGAAGTGAAATATACCGAAGCGGATACCGGCTTTATGGTCAAGCCCACTAACCCGAATGGGGACAATGGTACGTCAGACAAACCTGTCGAGGGTGGGCGTGGTGATGATGTATTGCTGGGAGATATAGGTGGTATCAAGACCTCGGTTGAACCGGGTAAAAACTACAATATCGCCCTGATTGTAGATACATCAGGCAGTATGAAATTTGGCCTGGATGGAAGGGAAAACCCGCCTGCAGGTCAGGACAGAATGACCTTGACGATTAACGCCCTGAAAGCGTTGGCCAATCAGCTGGCAGGCCATGATGGTGTCGTTAACGTGACGCTCATTGGCTTTAGTAACTCGGCGAGTTCGCTGTTGACGATTAACGACCTGTCGAAGAGCGGTAAAGAAAAACTGCAGGATTTTATCGACAAGCTTAGCTCGTTGAAGGCCAACGGGGCGACCAACTACGAGGATGCCTTTATCAAGGCTGCCGCGTGGTTCAACAGCCAGCCGGGCAGTGGCAGCGGGAAAACGTTCGAGAACCTGACCTACTTCCTGACTGACGGTAACCCGACGGTTTATAACGGGGATACTTCGGGCAGTGGTGGCGATACCGACAATATCGATATGCAGAAGGCCATCGATGCTTTTGCGAATCTGTCCGGCCAGAGCGAGGTCAAGGCGATCGGCATCGGCACTGGCGTGACCCAGGGGAACCTGGCGTATTTCGACAATACCAAGGTGGTCGGTTCTGGCAGTAAATATGAGAACGCTCAGTTGCTGAATGATTTTTCCGGCAATACGGGGCCGTGGAGCGCGAGTAGCTGGAGCAATACCGGCGATAGCTCGGGGAGTGTCACAATGGTCGGTAGTCGGCTGGAGTTGAAAGATAGTGCGAAAAATCAAGCGTCAGTATTTGTCAGCGAAAAAATGACATTGGTGGCTGGTAGCGGTCTGCGCTTCGACCTTGGCAAGGGTAGTGATGTCGGCTCCGAAGACAGTTTCTCGGTGCAGCTGCAACACTGGAACGGCACTGCCTGGGTGAATGTTGGTGCCGCGGTGACCTCAGCGGGGACAATCAACAGCGGTGCGCTGGCTGCGGGTGATTACCGTTATGTTTTTACCATAAACGAGTGGGGAAACTCAGGAACGGCTACCCTGACGATCGATAATTTGATTAAGGTGATGGACGGGCGCCCGCCGGTTGGCCAACCCGATATCATCACCACGGCAGATCAGCTTAAGGCTGTGCTGGTTGGCAGTTCGACCACCAACACGCCTGCTGAGGTGGGGAATGATGTTCTGCACGGTGGCGCGGGCAACGATATCCTGTTCGGGGATGCCATCAATACCGATCACCTGCCGTGGGGCACGGCTGGCAACCCGGCCAAGCCGGCAGATTGGGTTGATGGCAAGGGACTGGATGGGCTGACCCAGTTCCTGACCTTGAAAAACGGTTATGCACCCAGCTCCCTTGAGCTTTACGAGTACATCAAGGGGAATGCCAACTCATTGGATGTGGCGGGCGATACCCGAGGGGGGAACGACAAGCTGCAAGGTGGCCTTGGTGACGATATCCTGTTTGGCCAGGGTGGCAACGATGAGCTCTATGGGAATGATGGCAAAGATATCCTTTATGGCGGCACTGGCAGTGACAAACTGTATGGTGGTTTGGGTAACGACATTCTGACTGGCGGAGAAGGTAAAGATTTCTTCGTATGGAATCAGGGTGATGCTAGTGCCAGCAATCTTGCCGTTGATGTCATTACTGATTTTAACAAGACGGCCAATAATACTGTCGACTTGAATCAGAAAGATGTTATTGATCTGAGTGACCTGCTTGACTCTGATGGAAGTAAGAGTGAAGCATCTCTGAAAGGACTGCTCTCAATCTTTGAAGAGAGCGGCAATGTTCGTTTGGAAGTGAGAGATGACACAAATGATCATAACTTGATTCAAACAATAGTGTTGGAAGGTCACTCTTTTGCCTCGCTGACAGGCAATACATATACGGATAAGAGCCAAGCCGGCCTGGTCATCGACTATATGTTGCTGAACAATATGCTGGAGATCGACAAGCCTCATGGCTAAAACGAGCAGACAGCAGAAAAGCAAAAGCGGCAGAGCAATCTGCCGCTTTTTTTATTTTTGCAGGGAAGCGAAATCAGTTGCCGAGGGTGGCGAACAGGCTCTGCTCCAGGGTGCCGCGGGAGACGCAGACCGGCTTGATGGACGGGGCCGGTACGCGCTCGCCTGAGGATTCAACGAAGAACAGCTCGGTGTTGCCCTTGACGTTGACGGTGGCCACGCTGCTGTTACCGCTCTGGGTGATGATCAGGTTGATCTGCAGGTTCGGGTTGCCCAGTGCAACTTTGGAGCCCATGGTGCCGCAGTCCAGCCACTCCAGCCCGTCGGCTGACTGATTGACGTTGGCGGTCATCAGGCCGGAGCCACGCTGGCTGTTTTCGATGGTGAGGCCGTGATCGGTGAACCACTTCTCGGCACGAGCCCACACCAGATCCACCGGGATCGCCATTTCCTGAGTGTTGTTGGTTGCCTTGGCAATTGGCGGGTTGTAGCGATACTCCTCACCGCCGTTATTGTCACCAGCACAACCAACCAGCAGCAGCGCCAATGCGCTCCCCATAATCTTTTTCATCTTGTTTCTCTCGTCCATATCACCAGGCCATTGGCCAACCGGCGCCTATTATCGCCGGAGCGACAATCTCTGTCAGCAACCATCCAGCGTTCGATGTTATGGGGAGGTGATCGGGGTGCTTTACAAAATTGGTTTGCTATCATAGATTTGCTCGAAATTCCTCCATAAGCACCCCTGTGACCAACATGCTCACCCCGGATCTGCTGCAGCAGATCATCGACCAATTGCCAATGAGTATCTTCTGTCGAGATAGTCATGGGCGTTACCTGTTCGCCAATCGTGAGTTCGCCCGTGAAGCCAAGCTGGAGTCGCCTGCCGAGGTAGTCGGCAAGACAGATGCAGATATGCCATGGGGCGATCTCTTTCGCAGTGAGGATGAGCAGCTGCTTGCCGGAGGCGTGCCGATGCTGTATCAGCAGCTTCATTGCAACCGGGGCGGGAATACCTGCTGGATGGAGGTGCACAAGGTGCCTCTTTACACCCCGCAGGGGGAAGCTTGCGCAGTGTTCGGCGTGGTTAACGAGATTGCCCAGCGCAAAAGTCTTGAACAGACGGTCAAAAAGCAGCAGTTGTTGCAGCGTTTTCTGCTCGATGCCATTCCTGACCTGATCCGTTTCGATGATCACAACGGGGTGTTGCTGGAGTGCAATCAGGCGTTTCTCGACTTTATCGGCCATGGGGCCGATGAGGTGCTGGGTCAGCAGCTGCCGTTCCGGTTGGCGGCGCCGCAGGGGATGGGTCATGGCGAGTGTTGTCTGCTGGATGCCAGCGGGCAGGGGCGACACATGGAGATCACCCGGGTCGATGTCCCCGATGGTGATGGTCACTCTCTCGGGATCCTGACGCTGGGGCGTGACATCACCGGCCTGCGCACCACTCAGGCGCAGTTGCAGCAGGAGCAGCACTACGACAGTCTGACCGGACTGCTCAAACTCTCCCGGTTCTTGCAGACCAGCCGCCATCTTGGGGGACGCTGTGCCACATTGGTGCTGGTCGATCTGCACCATTTTCGTGAGATCAACGATCGCTTCGGGATCCGGATTGCCGACCGCTTGCTGAGCCAGGTGGCCAAGCGGTTGCAGCAGCTGGTACCGCCGCGTTCCCTGCTCTGTCGGGTCGCTGCCGATGACTTCAGCCTGTTGTTGCCCGACTTCAACGAGCCATTGCAGGGGTGGAGCCAGCATCTGCAGCAGCAGTTGATGGAGCACTATCAGGTGGAAGATCACCGCATCCAGATCCCGGTGTTTCTGGGGCTGGCCCAGGGGCGGGCAAGCGATGCCGAACGGTTGCTCAGTCATGCCGAGGCTGCGCTGGCGCAGGGAAAACGGCAGCAGCAGTACTGCACCCTGTTTGATCCCGAGCTGCATGCCCGGCTCAAGCGGCGTCAGCTGATCGCCGCCCAGTTGCCACTCGCCATCAAGTCCGCCCAGCTGGTTGCCGTCTATCAGCCCATTATCTGTACCCGCACCCACCGACTGCACGGCGCCGAGCTGCTCTGTCGCTGGCCCCATCCCGAGCTTGGGATGATCTCCCCCGACGAATTCATTCCGTTGGCGGAAGAGATGGGGATCATCGGTCAACTGGGTCAGTTGATGCTGGAGCAGGGCTGTGCCCAGCTGGCGCAGTGGCAAACTGCGCAGCCGGATATGGTGCTATCCATCAACCTCTCGCCGCTGCAGTTCCGTGATCCGGCGCTCTGTGAGCGGGTCTCTGCCTGCATCGCTCGCCATGGTCTCAAGGCCAGTCAGCTGGAGCTGGAGATCACCGAAGGGGTACTGATGGAGAATGCAGACGAGATTGAGACCAACCTCGACAACCTGATCGCCGCCGGTTTTCAGCTGGCCATCGACGACTTTGGTACCGGTTACTGTTCGCTGGCCTATCTGCCGCGTTTGCAGGTGGCGACCCTCAAGCTGGATCGCAGCTTCACTCAGGGGCTGGCCAGCAATAGCGCGACCACCGCTATCGTGCGTTCAGTCATCGGGTTGGGCCATGAGCTCGGGATCCGCATCACTGCCGAAGGGGTAGAGACACCCGAGCAGCAGTTGTGGCTGACCGAGGCGGGGTGTGATCGGTTACAGGGCTATCTGTTCAGTCGCCCCCTGCCGCCGGCGGAGTTTGCTGCCAGCTATCTGGCGTGAGAGATCGTCAGAAACAACAAGGCCACCGCAAGGCGGCCTTGTTGTTTTACGATGGAGGCAGGATCAATCCTGGAAGTAGGTGCCCCAACCATCGTAATCCACCCCATATTTTTCCAGGATGGGCAGCATCTTGGCGATATCGGCGACGATCGCTTCGACATTCAGTTTGCACTCGATGGTGGCATCGAAGCAGAAGATGGTGGCGCCGTCATCCAGTTCCATCTCTTCGGCATCGGTCACTTCAAAACCGGCCTTGAACAGGTCAACCGCTGCTTTTTCCAGACGGTCGAAATCCTGGCAGGCGAAGTGGTGCTCGATGTCGTAATCCGCATCGGGATTACTGCCATCGGCCAGCAGTTCGTTGACGATCTCGGTGGTCTCATCACGCCACTCTTGCATATTCAGACTCATGTTGCCTCCAGGCGGTATCATTGCGGCAAAGCATACTCGCAGAGTGGATTCGGCTCAATGCGGCGGACCCACTGAACCTCGAGTTTCCATCATATTGGCGCAGCCTGCAGGGTGTTCAGAGGCCAGCAAGTACGGCAAACAGGACTGAAATGGATAATAAATGGCCGCTTCGTTCGGTTGTTGAGCGAACGCGCTTTTTATCGTGCCATCATGGTTGACACTCTGCGCTGGAAAGGGTTTAATGCGCGCCGTTGCCCAGATAGCTCAGTCGGTAGAGCAGGGGATTGAAAATCCCCGTGTCGGCGGTTCGATTCCGTCTCTGGGCACCATAATTCCTCCTTAGTTCAGTCGGTAGAACGGCGGACTGTTAATCCGTATGTCACTGGTTCAAGTCCAGTAGGAGGAGCCAAATTCGAAAAGCCCGCTCAATCGAGCGGGCTTTTTCATTTCTAGTTGCTGTTGCATGCTGCCAAAAAGAGCGTTGCGCCACAGGTGGCACTGAACAGCAGCATTCCGGTCTGCAACATGCTGCCAGGGCATGGCTTCTTCTCTCTTTTTCTGGCCCTGATCCACTTCGGTTTTATCACATTCCCTTATCCACTTTTGTCGGCCTGAATGGCTGCACTCCTGTGCAGGCGAGCCATCTTTGTTGAATGGCGCCATGGCGTCAATCTCCCCCGCAAAACAATTAATTCAGCACCGTTGAAGAGCGGCTTGTCTGGTGATGTTTCGGCCTTTAAGCCATTGTTAACATTTTGGAAAACTGGAGTGACCCTGTGGCCGGGCGGGGATATGATGGGGTCAATGATGTTCCCATCCTGACGGAGAGATCCCAGATGAACAGCCCCTTGAGCTATGTACTGGATAGCATTCATTGCGAGCCGCACTTTTTTACTGTTCCCCTCGATCATGATGAGCCGGATGGCGACAGCATTACCCTGTTTGCCCGCACCCTCTGTCGTAAAGACAAGCTCGATGAGAAGTTACCCTGGCTGCTCTTTTTGCAGGGCGGTCCCGGTTTCGGCGCGCCGCGTCCGACGGCCAACAGTGGCTGGCTCAAGCGGGCGTTGCAGGAGTTCAGAGTGCTGCTGCTGGATCAGCGTGGCACCGGGATGTCGAGCCCCATTCACGGGCATAGTCTGGCCAAAATGACCCCAGCCGAGCAGGCGGAGTATCTCGGCCATTTTCGCGCCGACAGCATAGTGCAAGATGCCGAGTTCATCCGGCAGGAGCTTAGTCCCAAGCATCGCTGGAGCCTGCTGGGGCAAAGTTTTGGCGGTTTTTGCTGCCTGACCTATCTCTCGCTTTTCCCCGATAGCCTGCGGGAGGTCTATATCACCGGCGGCATTGCGCCGATTGGCCGCAGTGCCGAGGAGGTTTACCGCGCCACCTACCAGAGGGTGGCTGACAAGAACCGAGCCTTCTTCGCCCGCTTCCCCCATGCTCGGGGGATTGCCAGCCGGCTGGCCAACCATCTGCACCAGCATGATGTGCGACTGCCCAACGGCCAGCGCCTGACGGTGGAGCAGTTCCAGCAGCAAGGGCTGGATCTCGGTGCTACGGGGGCTTTCGAGGAGCTTTATTACCTGCTGGAAGAGGCCTTTATCGGTGACAAGCTGAGCCCGGCCTTTCTCTATCAGGTGCAGAGCATGCAGCCATTCAATACCAACCCGCTGTTTGCCATCCTGCACGAGGCTATCTACGCCGAAGGGGAGGCGACTCGCTGGGCGGCGGAGCGGGTCAGAGGGGAGTTTCCTGCGGTGAACTGGGCGCCTGGCAAGGATTTCGCCTTCACCGGCGAGATGGTTTACCCCTGGATGTTCGAGCAGTTCCGCGAGTTGCTGCCCCTGAAAGAGGCGGCCCATCTGCTGGCCAACAAGGCGGACTGGGGGGCGCTCTATGACCCGGCCCAGCTGGCCCGCAACAAGGTGCCGGTAGCATGCGCCGTTTATGCCGAGGATATGTATGTGGAGTTTGACTACAGTCGCGAAACTCTGCGTGGTCTTGGCAACAGTCGCGCCTGGATCACCAATGAGTATGAACACAACGGTTTGCGTGCCGATGGTGAGGCGATTCTTGATCGTCTGATCGCGTTGAATCGCGACCGTTAATTGCCGTTATCGGCAACCATCGCGGGGGCCCGGACTCCCGCGATGGTTGTGATGGATGGTTGTTATGAAAGCGTGACACCCTGAACCTTGACCCGTATCCGCCAGACGATGAGTGGATAGCAGGCTGATTAATTTCCCCCTCTTTCACTGTCTCTGTCGATCCCTCACCATATACTTGCCAAACGACTCTGTATTGAGCCGCGGTCAAACCGATTGACCAACCCGTGCTCGTTACCATTAGAAAGTCGCTCTGATGTTCTGTATCCCGCGTATCAGATATGCCATCTCTGCATGCCCCGCAATCCGGGGGAGGCGATGGTCGTGCTTTTCAATCAAGATAAGGATGTATGATGAGAAAGTTTCTGTTGGTCTGCTCCCTGTTGCTGTGCCCTGTCGTGTTTGCTGCGACCTCCCATTGGGAATATAGCGGTGAGGCGGGACCTGCCCACTGGGCCAAGCTGACCCCGGAGTTTGGTCAGTGTGCGGGCAGCAATCAGTCGCCGGTTGACCTGAGCGGATTGGTCGAGGCTAAACTGGCCCCGCTGGTACTCCACTATCAGGCGGGTGGCAATACAGTGGTCAACAACGGTCATACCGTGCAGGTCGGTTATGCCCCGGGTAGCACCTTGCAACTCGATGGCACCACGTTTGAACTCAAGCAGTTCCACTTCCACGCCCCGAGTGAGAACCTCATCGAGGGCAAATCCTATCCGCTGGAAGGGCATCTGGTACACGTCAGTGACAAGGGAGAGATCGCCTTGGTGGCGGTGATGTTCGAGGCTGGCAAGGCCAATCCGGTGCTGGCGGCTGCCTGGAGTGCATTACCGGCCAAGGTGGGGGAGACCCAGGCCCTCAAGGCGCCGCTCGCTGCGGAGCAACTGCTGCCCGAGAGTCGTGACTACTATCGCTTCAGCGGTTCCCTTACTACGCCTCCCTGCTCGGAAGGAGTGCGCTGGCTGGTGATGAAGCAGCCGGTCGAGGTCAGTCAGGCCCAGATCGACGCCTTCAAGGCGGTGATGCACCACCCCAACAACCGGCCGGTGCAGCCCCTCAATGGGCGCGTGGTGCTGCAATAACACAGCGTTGCAATAGCGCAGTAGATAGCAAAAACAACAAAGAGGGCCGCGAGGCCCTCTTTTACATGGCGAGGTATCGGTGTGCGCTCAGAGGCTGGCGGCGATCCGGGCGCCAAGTGCCGCGTTGTTCAGTACCAGCTGGATGTTGGCCGCCAGCGAGTTGCCGCCAGTCAGCTCGCAGACGCGTGCCAGCAGGAAGGGGGTAGACGCCTTGCCCTTGATCCCCTGCTCGTCCGCTTCATGGAGCGCCCGGGCAATGGCTGCGTCGATATCGGCTTTCGGCATGGCGTGTGCGGTCGGGATGGGGTTGGCCACCACGGCGCCGCCCGCCAGTCCCAGCTCCCACTTGAGGCGCAGCGCCTCGGCGATGGCAGCCGGACTCTCCAGTCGATAATCAACCTTGAAGCCGCTCTCGCGGGTGTAGAAGGCGGGCAACTCTTCGGTCTGATAGCCGATCACCGGCACCCCTTGCGTCTCCAGATACTCCAGAGTCAGCCCGATATCGAGAATTGATTTGGCCCCGGCACAGACTACGGCCACCGGCGTTTGCGCCAGCTCCTGCAGATCGGCCGAGATATCGAAGGTCTCCTGCGCGCCGCGATGTACCCCGCCAATGCCACCGGTGGCAAAGACCCGGATCCCCGCCATGGCGGCGATGATCATGGTGGAGGCGACCGTGGTGGCTCCCATCCCCTTGCGCGCCAGTACGAACGGAATGTCGCGGCGGCTGCACTTGGTCACGCTGTGGCCTGCCCGGCCCAGCGCTTCCAGCGCACCGGCATCAAGACCCACCTTGAGGCGGCCGTCGAGGATGGCGATGGTGGCCGGAATGGCACCGTTATCGCGCACCACCTGCTCCACCTGACGGGCCGTCTCCACGTTCTGCGGATAGGGCATGCCGTGGGAGATGATGGTGGATTCGAGGGCGACCACCGGTTTGCCAGCGGCCAGTGCGGCAGCCACTTCCGGTTGGATATCGAGGTAAGCGTTCAGCATGAGTACTCCTCCAGTATGCGGTCAACGGCGGTCTTGCTCAGACCGGAAAAAACGGTATCGGAACAATTGACGGTGAGGGCGGCGCAGCCCAGGGCAAAGCGGGTGGTTTGGGCAATATCGAGCTGTTGCAGCCAGGCGTGGGCGAGGCCAGCCATAAAGGCATCCCCGCCGCCGGTGACGTTGAGCACCGGACTGCCCAGCACCGGCAGGTGGCCCTGCTGCTCGCCATCGCTGTAGAAGATCCCCTGTTCACCCAGACTGAGGAACAGTCGCTTGACCCCGGCGCGGTGGAACCAGGCGGCCACCATGGGCCAGGTTTCGGGCCCGGCGATGGTCATGCCGCACAGCTGCTCGGCTTCGCTTCGATTGGGTTTGAGGGTGTGGATCTTGCTGAGCCAGGGGCGGATCTTCTCCACCTTGGCCACCGAAACGGTATCGACAAAGATGGCGTGCTCTCCCTGCCGCTCGAACAGCCAGTCGAGGGTATGGATGGCCAGATTGGTGTCGAGCACCCAAAGCCGGGCACCGCCGAGAAAGCCTGCGAGGGGGGTCAGGCGGGCAGGGGTGAGCTGCTCTATGATGGCCATGTCATTGATGGCGCAGCTCATTTCGCCGCTGCCATCATGCAGGCTGAGATAACAGGAGGTGGCGTGGCCATCGAGCACCAGAGTCTGGCGCACATCGACGCCAGCCCGCTGGCTCACTTCCAATAGATGGTGGCCATACTGGTCGTTGCCGACTGCGGTCAGCAGCCGGGTATCACTGCCGAGCCGCGCCAGATTCTCGGCGATATTGCGGCCAACACCACCGGCCGAGGTGCGCACTTTGCCCGGGTTGGAGTCGCCGAGCAACAGGTTGTCATAGCTGGTACCGCAAATATCCATATTGGCACCGCCGATCACCACTACGTAGGGGCCCTCTCGCAGTACATAACCTCTGCCTTGCACATATCCCTGCCGGATCAGGCTGGAGATGTGGCTGGCCAGCGCGGAGCGGCTGATGCCGAGGCGATCGGCCAGCTCCTGCTGGGCAATCATGGGATCCTGACGCAGCAGGGCGAGGATCTCTTGTTCACGCTCAGTCATAGACAAACATCCATTTGCAAACGTTTGTCCATTATTGCCGGGAAACGTTTGCTGGCTATCGGCTTGTGCAAAATTTGTTGGCTTGCGCACAAAAAATCGACACTCAAAGCTGGGTTGGCAAGCGGTCTAGCCGGGGAGGGGACTTTTAACGGGTCGGTGGCCCTGCAACGGCTTATAATGGCCGCCGCAAGATAAGGAGAGATGATGGAAAAGAGTGCATTCTGCTGCGTGGGGTTGGTCAATCCCAAGTCTCCGGAAAATGTCGGCTCAGTGATGCGGGCTGCGGGTTGTTACGGGGTGGATGAGGTCTACTACACCGGCAACCGCTTCGAGCTGGCGCGCCGCTTTGCCACTGATACCAAGCAGATGGTGGAGAAGATCCCGTTGCTCGGGGTTGATGACCTGCTGCAATTCATGCCGGAAGGGTGTGTTCCCGTGGTGGTCGATCTGATCGACGGCGCTACGCCGCTCCCCGACTATGTCCATCCGGAGCGCGCTTTTTATATCTTCGGGCCGGAGGATGGCACGCTCGATCCCGCCCTCTATGGCGCGGTGAAAGATGTGGTTTATGTGCCGACCCAGGGCTGCATGAATCTGGCCGCCTCGGTCAATGTGATCCTCTATGACCGCTTGGCGAAGGGATACCGGCAGCCCTGAGTTGTGGCGTGGCTACGGTGACTCAAACCGCAATGGACAAGGTGTTGCTTATGGGCTGGTTGCTGGCAGTGGCTGCTGTTGATGGGGCTGCGGCATCCTTCTCTTTCCCCTATGGTGGGATCAGTTTTCGCCGGCCTTGACCGCCTGCTCCTCGAGAAAGTCGCGGTAGTAGTCATAGAGGTGATAACGGCGATATATCTCGGCCAGCGTGCCGCGACGGATCAGATTCACCATCTCTTGATCCCACAACTGCAGTAGCCGGTCGCCCTGCTTGGTATCGGCAAAAATGGGGTAAGTCGGGATCCAGCGCAAAATGGTGCGGTACATATTAGCCGGGGTCTCATCGGTAGAATGGAGCACGCCAGCGGTCAGGTAATAGCGATAGCGCCCCTTGCCAATCAGCTGCAGGGCTATCTCATGACTGTCGATCTCGTGCCACTGCATGGTGATCGGAAGATATTTATCCAGCACCCATCCTCGCCGCCAGAGCACGGTCTCTCCCTCCAGACTGCGTTCTCCCCGCCATTGTGGCTGCCACTGCTTGAGCATGAAGACGGTCACATCATCTGCGGAGGCTGGCTGATGGGACTGTTTGACTCCCTTGAGCTCGTCCCGATAGACACTCATCGCCATATCCCCCTCTTGCCTGGCTACCATGGCAACGGCGCGTTTGTAAGGCACGATATGGGGCACGATCTGATAGCCGTGGGGTTGGTAGATGGTTCGCACCAGATCGAGATAGATACCGCGGCCATCCGGTTGGCAGAAACCGGGCCAGCCATCGCAATAGACGTGAATATCAGCTGTGCGAGCGTGGGCGATCGCACACAGAGAGCAAAGCAGCAAACAACCGATGCGCAGCATGGTCAGCATTATCCTCGCAGGGGTGAGGAGAGCACGTATCACCTGATTTATACCATGCATTGATCGCGGCGGGCGGAGAAAACATTCCGCATCTCCATTTTGCGACAGGGTCGAGGGTTATTTGCGGTCGGATCGTTATGATCGAGTAAAGATTCAATAGCACCCCAATCAGTAGAGGAGACTGCATTATGCCATCGATCAAGACTCTGCTCTGTCCAGTCGATTTTTCCCAAATGTCTCGCACGGTACTCGACTATGCCGTTTTTATGGCACAGAGCCATCAGGCCCAGCTCAAGCTGATCCACGTGGTTGATCAACTGCACGGTTTCGACAGCTACAAGATCCTGCATATGACGGCCATCGAGATAACCCACGAGATGGAGCGTCAGGCCAGAACCCAGCTCAAAGAGCTGGTTGCCACCCTGCCGATCCCGGCCACCTTTGATATTCGCTTTGGCCGCGCCGCCGATGAAATTGTCATTCAGGCCAAGGAGGATGAGGTTGAGCTGATCGTGATGGGCAGCCACGGCCGCTCCGGTATCAGCCATCTGCTGGTAGGCAGTGTCGCAGAGTCTGTGGTGCGTCATGCACCCTGTCCGGTACTGGTGGTGCGCCAATAACGCGCCACGTTTAGTGTGAAAAGCGTAACAAACAAGGCCAGCGATTGCTGGCCTTGCGTTTTCTTGTGTTGTGCCCGCTAGCCGTGAGCGTAGATGACACTCCCCCCCTTGATGGTATCTATGATGGCTCTGGCCTGCTCTTTGGGCAGGGCGGGGCAACCCCAGCTGCGGCCCAGCTTGTCATATTTGCGCAGATGGGTCGGGCTGGCATAGGCGGCGCCATGTACTACGATGGCACGCTTGCGGGCATTGCTGTTCTTGCCGGGGCTGAGTCCGTCCAGCCGCAGGGAGTAGCCATGCTTGCCCAGATAGGTTTCTGCGGTGCGATAGACGCCGAGGGAACTTTGGCGGGAGTTGAGCTGGTTGGAAAAGTGTTTTGCGGCCAGTTCACCTGAGTTGCGGCCATGGCTGACCCAGGTGTGATAAAGCAGCTTGTGGCGTTTCATATCGATGACAAACAGTCTGCGCTGGGTGGATGGCTTGCTGTAATCGATGATGGTGAGAATGGGTTTGCGTTTGTGGCGCACAGTTTGATAACTGTTGAGTGCCTGACGAAAGGTCTGTTTATCCAGCTTGCCTGACAGACCCAATTGACGATAGAGGCTCTGATCCCAGCTGGCATCTGCCGTGCTGCTCCAGATGAGCGATATCAACAGCAGTGGCAACAACAGCCACCCGCGTTGCCAGTCTATGTTACCGCGCGCTTGTCTCATCCGTGAATATCTCCTTGTCACTCCCTGTCAACGGCGCGGATATTGCCAGCAATCCGCTCGATAGTTATATGCAAGGTGCTGAAAAGGCGCAATAAAAAACCGGCCGCAGAGCGGCCGGAAGTAATTCAAACAGTAGACATTGGTATCACAGGGTATAACTGACTTCCAATTACTTAGAAGTTGTACTGCAGGGCAACCGCGACTACGTCGTCGGTGTTCTTGCCCAGAGAGTTGGTGGACTTGCCATCTACGGAGTCCAGCAGGTTCAGCTTGTAATCAACGTAGGCGTTGAAGTTGTCGGTGAAGTTGTACCAGGCACCGATAGATACGTACTCGGTGTAGGTATCATCGATACCGCGAGCGGAGTCTTTCACGTCAGTGCGCAGGTAGGCCAGAGAAGGCTTGAACTTGCCGATGGTGTACTGGGCAACGGCTTCGTAGCCATCCATCTTCTCGGCGTAGCCGTTGTTGACGAACAGGTGGTCTTCACCGTGGGAGTAGGTTGCAGCCAGGTAGAGGTCACCTACAGCGTACTTGGCACCAAAGCCCATCAGCTTGGCATCCTTGTCGCCACCGAAGGCGGCATAGCGAGCTTGCTCGTCGGTTTTGCCAGCCTGGTTATAGGCAGCACCCAGGCTCAGGCCCATATCGAAATCGTAGTTGGCAGATACTGCGAAGCCTTCTTTGGAACCTTTCTTGTTCCAAGTAGTTTGGCCATTTACATCTTTGAAGTTGGAACGATCTGCATTCTGCGGATCATTGTTACCAGTGAACTGGGCACCCAGAGTCAGACCCTGGTAGTTATAGATGTACTGGGCCAGACCGTTGGTACGGCCGGTACCGAATACTTCAGTATCTTTGCCCAGGCCGTCACCGCCCCACTCAGGCAGAACGTCGGTATAGTTGTTGACGGCCTTGGTGAAGAGGCCATCCTGACGACCATAGCTGAATGCGCCGAAACGGTCGTGCTTGATGCCGGCATAGGCATAACGCAGCTCGTCGTTGTCAGAACCGGAAGTCGGCAGGTTGTACTCGGCAAAGCCGAACGCCTTCATCTCGGGAGCAATCTTGGTCTCGCCAGCAACGTGCAGACGGAAGTAGCTCTGGTCACCTTCGGAACCGTTGTCGTCAGTACCGTAGTAAGCACCTTGTGCACGGCCGCCGATTTCCAGCTTGGTATCGTTCTGGTTGTAAACGGTAGCGGCATGGGCGCCGCTTGCCAGCAGCAGGCTGGAGATGGCAATAGTCAGTGCAGACTTCTTCATATGGGTCCGATAGCCACACGGTAGGCGTCCCAACCTTGACTGGGCCTGAATCCATCGTTGTTTAATTGAGGTGACGAGGTCGTTATCAAGACTGGGTGTGACGGTTTTTGACAAGATAAAAAGAGATTAAATTCAATGAATTATTTTCTAGTGACTTTTTTGACATCAAGACTGTTCTGAGCAACAAGGTCGATGGCTCAAGTTGTGAGCTAGATCACGCAGGGGAGAATGGGGGCGGGGAAAAAACGGGAGGAGCCTTACAAGGCTCCCCCCAGTGATCAGATGGGCTTTTGCCACAGGGTCAGCAGCAGATCCTGTTCCAGTTCATTCGGGCCCTGTTGAGCGAAAGCGTGACGCTGCTCACCGGTTGCCCGCCAGCCAAGACGGCTGGTCTCCAGAATAAAGCTGCGCATGGCCTGATCCATGGTGAGGCTGAACTGGCAGCGCTGTTGAGCCACCGGATTGAGGCCACCGAGGGTTGGCCAGCTGAGGGGGTGTTCCATGCTCACCGTGTTGAGGCTGACCCGCAATTGCCACTGATGGCGCGGGCCTGGCTGCAGATAGAGCAGATAGCCACCGGGGGCCAGCCAGCTGACCAGCTGCTCGGTCTTGACCTTGAGATCGTTGACCAGCAGCACCTGCACCGAGCCCGGTTGCAACGGCGCGCGAGCGGGATCGGCAATGACAAACTGGCCGTCCGGCTGTGCTTTTTTGGCGGCAAAGATGGTGTTCTTAGCGATATCAACCCCAGCAAACTGCCAGCCGGGCAGGCGCTCTGCCAGCGCGCGGCAGTAGTAGCCTTCACCGCACCCAAGATGGACCAGCTCTTGTGAGGCCAGCGGAGCGAGTAGAGCGGCCATGGCCTCAACCAGCGGCAGTTGGTGGCCGGCTTCCAGGAAATGGTGCTTGGCGCGCATCAGGGCACGGCTGTCGCTGTCTTTGGGGTTTTTCTTGCCGGGGATGAGATCCAGATAACCTTCCGGTGCCGGATCGAAGTGATGCTTGTTGTCGCAATAGCGTCCCTGGGAGGCTTCATGAAGATGGAGCGGACTGCGGCAACGGGGACATTGAAGGTGCATAGTAACTCTCTGGGCGAATGCCGGAACAGTGAAGGGCGTTCGGGATTATAGGGGAGAGGATCAAAAAAGGCTGCCGTAGCAGCCTTTTTTATCCCAAGGCCTCAGTCAGGCCTGCGGACGGGTCATCAGCGAGTGCCAAATACCACAATGGTCTTGCCGTGAGCAGAGATGAGCTCCTGCTCTTCCAGCATCTTCAGGATGCGGCCCACGGTTTCACGAGAGCAGCCGACGATCTGGCCGATCTCCTGACGGGTGATCTTGATCTGCATGCCATCCGGGTGGGTCATGGCATCCGGCTGTTTGGCCAGGTTGAGCAGGGTCTGGGCGATCCGGCCGGTCACATCCAGGAAGGCGAGGTTACCCACTTTCTGGCTGGTGTGTTGCAGGCGCTTGGCCATCTGGCCAGAGAGACGCATCAGAATGTCCGGGTTGACCTGGATCAGCTGGCGGAACTTCTTGTAGGATATCTCTGCCACTTCGCAAGAGCCTTTGGCGCGAACCCAGGCGGAGCGCTCGGGGTTCTCGTTCTCCTCGAACATCCCCATCTCGCCCAGGAAATCACCCTGGTTCAGATAAGAGAGGATCATCTCTTTGCCCTCATCGTCCTTGATCAAGACGGCCACAGTGCCCTTGACGATGTAGTAGAGGGTCTCCGCTTTTTCACCCGCATGGATCAGGGTGCTCTTGGCGGGATACTTATGAATGTGGCAGTGCGACAAGAACCATTCCAGGGTGGGATCGCTTTGCGGTTTGCCAATGACCATGAGAATTCCTCTGTAGTGTCTTTTTATGGACTTGTGCGTCCGGGCAAGCTGCCAATCTTGCCATTCCTTGTATTGGTCGCAGTAGGATAAGAGCCTTTGCCTGTGCTGACAAGGCTTTGCGGGCTTTTGACAGAGCCCTTTGAGTAATGCCTGCTGCGCCGCTTCGGCCATTCTAGGGAAGATAGAGGTCGGAGATGTTGATTTTGATCTATTTCCATCCCAACTCCCCCTGTTCGGCAGAGATAAGCGACTGGGTTATGCTAGGGATCCATCATCATGATTAACAGGAGAGAGTGCGAGATGAAAGCCAAGGTCAGCTGGGTGGAAGGGATGAAGTTTGTGGGTGAGAGTGAATCCGGTCACAAGGTGATCCTGGATGGTGCCAACCCCGGTGAGGGGGCCAGCCCGATGGAGATGATCCTGCTGGCGGTCGGTGGCTGCAGCTCCATTGATGTGGTTTCCATCCTCGAAAAAGCGCGCCAGTCGGTGACCGCATGCCATGTCGATGTCAGTGGCGAACGGGTCGATAGCGTGCCCCGGGTTTTCGAAAAGATTAATCTGCACTTCGTGGTGACAGGCAAGGGATTGGCAGAGAAACAGGTGGCCAGAGCGGTCGAGCTGTCGATGGAAAAATACTGTTCTGTTTCCCTGATGTTGGAAAAAGCGGTACAAATTACCCATAGTTATCAAATTGTTGAAGCTTGATAACGATAGTTTCGTTGGTACCCTGGCATAAGGCCGTTACGTAAGGCCACTGCACAAGGCCATGACATAAAGCCATCACATAAGGAAAGTGCAATGAAAAAATTGATCGCTCTGCTTCCCCTTTTGGGCCTGGCGGCGTGCAGCAGCCCGCAACCTACCCAGTATCAATACAGCCAATACCAGTGTGGCGAAGAGATGCTGGCCGTTACCTATGATGCCCAGGCTGACATGGTGCAGTTCCCCTATGCCGGGGTTTACCACAAGCTGGCGCGCGTTGAGTCTGAATCTGGCGCCAAATATTCTGACGGACTGACCACCTTCTGGAATCAGGACAAACAGGCTCTCCTCACCCAGAAAGGAGTCACGCTGCTGACCTGTACACTTAAATAGGTGACCACAGATAGCTGAAGGTGTGCGGCTTTGTGTCCGGGTCTGGCCTAGGCCGGATTGGGTCAAGAGGTTGAGACCACAAAAAACGGCTTGCCGGGAGGCAAGCCGTTTTTCTATCTATCCATTATCACTAAACAAGCGCTAGTTGGTGGGGACGCGATTGAGCAGCTCGGCCGCGAGCTGCTGGCTGAGTGCCTGGCGCTGGCTATCTGCAATGCTTACGTCGCTGGTCAGCTGGATGATGCTGCTCCAGACTGCTTTCTGGGTTTTACGATCGAGCAGCACGATGGCCAGCGACCCTTTGCGTTGGTTGGCCGAGGCATATACCCCGGGTGTCATGCCAAGGCGGGCGAAAATCTCGCCGTCACTCATATCCTTGCCGCCCGCGACGCCGATGGCGACCCACAGATCCGCCTCGTCAAGCGGTGCACTCTGCCACCCCTTGCCATTGAGCTCCCGGCTTACCGCCTGCTGCATCGGCTCCAGCCACCCTTCAGCCAACTCACCGGCAAATTGATACTGTTCGGCCAGGGCGTAGCGCGGGGTTGCACCATAGGTCCAGTTGCCCATCGGGCGAACCAGCATGGTGCCGGACTCCAGCGTGGGGGCCGCTGGCCCGCTGCTGCAACCGCCAAGCAGGGCGAGCAGTGCCACAGAGAGATAAGCAAGCCGCATCGTGAACTCCTTTGAATCAGGTTATTTTGCCGGTTTCGATCAATTGCTGGATGAGCGGGCGCAGGATCAGCTCCATCGCAAAGCCCATCTTGCCACCCGGCACCACTATGGTGTTCATCCGCGACATGAATGAGCCATCGATCATCGACAGCAGGTAGGGGAAATCCACCTGCTTGATACCGCGAAACCGGATCACCAGCATACTCTCGTCCAGACTCGGGATCACCTTGGCGCTGAAGGGGTTGGAGGTATCCACCGTCGGTACTCGCTGGAAGTTGATATGGGTGCGCGAGAACTGCGGGGTGATGAAGTTGATGTAGTCATCCATGGAGCGCACGATGGAGTCGGTCACCGCCTCGCGGGAATGCCCTCGCTCCGAGGTATCGCGGATCAGCTTCTGGATCCACTCCAGGTTGACGATGGGCACTACACCTATCAGAAAATCCACGTGGCGCGCCACATTGTGATCCTCGGTGACCACGCCGCCGTGAAGCCCTTCATAAAACAGCAGATCGGTATTGCTGGGCAGATGCTGCCAGGGGGTAAAGGTGCCGGGCATCTGGTTGAAGGGCACTGCCTCGTCAAAGCTGTGCAGGTAGCGGCGATACTGGCCATTGCCATCCTGCCCATAGCCCTGAAAAAAGCTCTCCAGCAGCCCGAAGTCATTGGCCTCAGGGCCAAAATAGCTGATGTGGCGCCCCTGTTCGCGCGCCTTGCGGATCGCTACATCCATTTCCGGTCGGGTGTAGCGGTGAAAACTGTCACCTTCCACCACAGCCGCGGTATATCCCAGTTGATGGAACATGGAGCGAAAGGCGTTGGTGGAGGTGGAGGTGCCGGCACCGGACGAACCGGTAACGGCAATAATGGGGTGCTTGGCCGACATGGGATTCTCTCTTCCTTGGGAATTCCGTTATAAGGTCCGGATTGCGGTTGGGTCAAGACTGCTCGATGAAGCGGTCTTTCATCACGATATTCACCGATTCGTGCAGCTCGCTGTAGACGATGACAGCTTTGCCTTGCTGTAATTGTTCTCTCACTGCATCGACTTTGACGCCAAGCGGTACATCCTGCTCTCCATATTCGGTTCCTTCCTGCAACACAAAGTGTTCGATCAGGTTGGTCAGGGTGTCGCCGTCCAGTTCTTGCCAGGGAATGATCATTTAAAGGTCTCACAGCAAAAGAGGTGATCGTCAGGCTATTGTTGTGTTGAATCCCGCGAATGCAATCACTTTTTACCTTTTCACCGGAGTCTGAGATATGTTGTCTGAAGCGCAGCGCAGCGCGCCGTTAACCCTGACTGAGCATCTGGACAGCGCACGTCGAGAGGCGATTGCCCGAGGCATGGTGTGGTTCTGGTTGTTGAACTGGCTGGTGGTGTTGTTTCTTTCGATACGCTATGAGGTTTACAGCCAGGTCGGGCTCGCCAGTGATGACAGCTTG
Source organism: Aeromonas sp. 82P (assembly GCF_051919365.1). Classification (NCBI taxonomy): domain Bacteria; kingdom Pseudomonadati; phylum Pseudomonadota; class Gammaproteobacteria; order Aeromonadales; family Aeromonadaceae; genus Aeromonas; species Aeromonas sp. 82P. The sequence goes on along the minus strand of NZ_JBQBEV010000001.1, from coordinate 3,887,918 downwards.
CCCTGGCGCTTTCAGAGTGAGCTGGCCCTGGTCATGGTGGTGCTATTGCTGCTACCTGTTGTCAGCCTCTTTTGTGACCATCTGCAGGACCGCCTCTGGTTACTGATGGCTGCGCTGGTGATGGTGCTATGGGGCGGACTCTGGACGCTGCATATCTATACGATTGGTCAGGTGGAGCTGCGGGGAGGAGTCAGCTATGCCAACGGGATCATGCGGCTCAACCTGCTGGCTGCGCTCATCGCGTTTTATCCCGATCGCAAGGTTTTTTATGGCTATCTCTTGGGCCCGATGACGGTGGGTGTGGGGTTGGAACTCTTTTTACGCGTCAATTTTCCCCAGATCTACCTGCTTGGCGTGTTGTTTGGCGTGATTGCGCTGGAGGTCGGCCGCCGCATGCTGCACCGCTGGTTTGAATTGGCGATCATGCGGGAGCATGAAAATCTGACGCTGCTGCGCCAACTTGATCAGCTCGCCAAGCAAGATCCTCTGACCGGTGTCGCCAACCGGCGGCATTTCAATATCGAGTTGGATCGCGCGTTGGCCCATAGCCAGGAGAGCGGCGCTCCGCTATCGCTCATCCTGATCGATGTGGACTATTTCAAGCGCTTCAACGACCACTACGGCCATCAGGTGGGGGATATGTGCCTCAAGGAGGTGGCACAAGCGCTCAACCGTGCGGTACGCACACCATCTGATCTGGTGGCCCGCTATGGCGGAGAGGAGTTTGTGCTACTGCTGCCCAATACCGACCGTCAGGCGGCGGCCAGCGTGGCGCAGCGGCTGCAAGATGGCTTGGCCAGCCTGCGGCTGGAGCATCTGGCGTCCGAGGTTGCCCCCTGGGTGACGGTGAGTCAGGGGATTGCCAGCAATGTGTCCGGCGAAGGGGCTAGCCAGTTGCTGGAACGGGCCGATCAGGCGCTCTATCGGGCCAAGGAGTCGGGACGCAATCAATTCTGTGTTGCGGAGTGACTCTGTTCGGCAATCCAGCGGCTGATCCGCTCATCCAGCCAAAACCGTGGCCGCCAGGGCGTGCCGTGCAGAAAGCCGACATGGCCGCCGCACTGGCTCAACTCATAGCGCACCGTGGGCGAGAGTTGCTCCGGCCGGGGAATGACCGCGTGTGACATAAAGGGATCGTCGGCGGCGTGCAGGATAAGGGTAGGGATGGGGATCTGAGCCAGCAGCGGTAGCCCCGAGCAGCTCTGGTAGTAGTGGTTGGCGCTGTGAAAGCCGTGCAGCGGCGCGGTGACCAGCTCGTCAAAATCGCGCAGGGTGGCAATCTGCTCCACTTGTCTAGGTTGCCAGCGTTCACTCGCTTTCTGCTGCTGGCTGATTTTGCTGAGCAAATTGCGGCGCATGGTGCGCAGCAGATAGTTCTGATAGACCTTCGAGAAGCCCTGATTGACCCGCTCGGCGCAGCTCGCCAGTTGCAGCGGGGCCGAGACCACCACCGCCGCTTTCAATGCCGCAGGACAGGCCCTTGCCAGCAGATTGACCAGCATATTGCCACCCAGTGAAAAGCCGATGGCGATCAGCGGTTTGCCCGGGAAACGCTGGTTCAGCTCGGCAATCAGCTCCTGCGCATCACCGATGGCGCCGGAGTGATAGGCCTGCAGGTGGCGATTGGGCTCGCCACTGCAACCGCGAAAGTGCATCAGCACAGCCTCTCTGCCCTCTTGCTGCAGGTGGGCGAACAATCCCTTGGCGTAGTGGGAGTGAATGCTCCCCTCCAGCCCGTGAAACACCACTATCAGCGGCCGTTCATCAAGGCTGACTTCCCCGCTCCAGGCGAGGTCGACAAAGTCCCCATCCTGCAGTTCAAACCGCTCCGCCACAAAACGGGCTGGGGTGCGGCGCAGCCATTTGGGCAATATGGTCTGCAGATGAGGATTGCGTGCCCACCAGGGGGCGTGGAAGTGGCTCTCGGTCAGCATGGGGTCAGTCGGTCTGGGTCGAAGATAAGGAGGACGGGAGGAGTGTTCCTCCCGCCAGTCATTGGCTTATTTCAGCAGGCGATCGTGATGTTCGGCGCCGCGCAGCATGGCCTGGATCAGCTCATTGGCTTCGAACTTGGTCAGCGCCTCATGAGCACCCACCTGATGTGCCCGCTCCACGCTGATCTCGCTGGAGAGCGAGGTGTGGAGGATGATGTAGGCCCCTGCCAGTTTGCTGTCGCTCTGCACCTCGAAGGCCAGCTCGTAGCCATCGAGCCCCGGCATCTCGATATCGCTAACCAGAATGTCGATCGGGGTCTTCTGGCTTGCCCGCGTCTGCATCAGGGTCAGTGCATCCTTGCCATTGGTGCAGACCTCATAAGGGATATTGATGTAGTCCAGCGCTGCCATCAGCTGACGGCGGGCGACCGAGGAGTCATCGACCAGCAGGATCCGCATCGGCTTGATCCGCTCCCGCTGCACATCGGTCAGCACCGGATAGAGGTGGCTCGGATCATCCGGATAGACCCGAGAGAGGATCAGCTCCACATCCAGCAGCTGGATCAGCTGGTCATTGACCCGGGTCACGCCGGTTACGAACACATTGTGGCCGAGGGAGGCGGGGGGCGATTCGATATCGCGCCAGTTGCACTCGGTGATCTTGTCGATGCCCCGTACCAGAAAACCCACCAGGGTGCGGCGGCAGTCGGTAATGATGATGAAGCAGTGAGGCATCTCCTCCTTGCTGATGGGGCGATAGCCCACCGCCATCGCCATGTCGATCACCGGAATGGTGGAGCCGCGCATATTGGCAGCCCCCAACACGGTCGGGTGCGAGTGGGGCATTGCCGTCAGCTGGGTGTAGGGCACTATCTCCTTCACCTTGAGGGTACCGATGGCAAAGGATTGTTTGGCTGAAAGGTGAAACAGCAACATGCCCTGGGATTGATTGGCTTTGCTCGTCATAGCAGATGTCCTGTTGGTCGAAACGTTGGCAGTCACTTCAGGCCTCTAGCATAAAGGATTACGGGTGGAATGGCCCTTCCTTGTTAACGACCATCTGGCAAAAAACTGGACTCATTCAGCCAATTTCGTTGGCGTATTCCATCGGCGTCCGGTTATTGATCGCCATCCTCGCCAACGCCCCACTGCTGGCAGGCTGCTTGCAATGCGGCCTCATCGGCATAACCCAGCTTGCTGGCCACCTGCGCGGGTTTGCTGCCGCCCTTGAGCAATCTGAGCGCCTGCAGCAGTTGCCACTGTTGTTGCAATTCACTCCCTTCCACCGGCGCATCGGCTTGTTGTGCCCACAGTTGCAGAGACTCCGGTTGGCCATTGGCCAGCGCTTGCCAGCAGGCTTGCAGCTCACCGTGACCCTGCTGGCTGATGGCACACTGTTGCAGCTCATCCAGGATCACCTGCAGTCGCTGACCGTAGGCCCCTTGCCACTCTTTTGGACGTTGCCACCGGGCCAGCGAGTCGAGCAGGGCATCGAGCAGCGGGGTGGTCTGCAGCCAGCCTGCCTGCTGCGGCTGAGCCACGCGCAAAGAGACGCTCAGCTGATCGTACTCGCAACCGCTGAGGGGGCTGAAGGCCGCGAGGGCATCGGCGCAGAGCCAGAAACTGCTGCCTGCCGGCAGCAACAGCTCATGTTGGCCCAGTCTCAGCAGCGCGGCGCCCCGGGTGATCCGCAACAGCTGCCCGACCGGAGTTCGTTTGCGGTTGCCGGCGTGCAGGCCCTGGCAGGAAAAATGGTGGTACTCGATGGCGTGATGCATGTAAAAACCCTGATATGATGCTGCCTGGAGGTAACAAATATGGAAACCAGACGTAAAAAACGCTTCATTGCCGGTGCAGTCTGCCCGGCGTGCGGCAAGTTGGACAACATGATGCTGTATCTGGAGCATGGAGTCGAGAAGGTGACCTGCATCGCCTGTGGCGATACCCAGGTACAAACGCCTGCCGAGGTCGACAAGCAGACTCGCGAGGCGGAAGAGGTGATCGGGGTGTTTCGCCCCTGATAAGGGAACGGCGGGTGGAATGCGGGTCTCCTCGTTGACGCAGTTGCCGTTTTTTTCGTCACTCAGTGGCGCGGCACGGCATATGCGCGGCCCGCTTTTTAGGGTATTCTGAGCCCGTTTTTTTCTATCCGCAGGATCCTGACATGAAAGTAGCTCCTCTGAGCGTGGTTACGCTGGAATACACAGTCACCGACGAGCACGGTGAAGTCATCGACAGCACTGTCGGCAAAGAGCCGCTGGTCTATCTGCACGGCACCCGTTACCTGGTCTCTGGCCTGGAAGCCGAGCTGGAAGGTCGCGCGGTAGGTGAAGCCTTCGAAGTGACTTTGGCACCGAGCCAGGCCTACGGCGAATATGACGAGACACTGGTACAAGAAGTACCGGGCGAGCTGTTCGACGGCATGGAAGTCTCCGAAGGGGATACTTTTGTGGCTGAAACCGACGATGGCCACCGTCCTGTGACCGTGGTTGAAGTGTCCGAAGAGTTCGTCAAGGTGGATGGCAACCATCCGCTGGCAGGCGTAACCCTGGGCTTCAAGGTCGAGATCAAGGATGTGCGCGCTGCCACTGCCGAAGAGCTGGCTCACGGCCACGTTCACGGTGCCGGTGGTTGCGGTCACGATCACGGTCATGACCACGATCACGGCGGCTGCTGTGGCGGTCATGGTCACGACCACGATGAGGATCACGGCCAGGGCGGTTGCTGCGGCGGTGCTGGCCACGGTCACGATCATGGCCACGACCACGGTGACGACCATGGTCACGGCGGCTGCTGCGGTGGCGGCGGTTGTGGTGGCAAGGGCCATCACCACTGATCACGGCCATGCCGATGATAAGAAATCTGCCGTAGGAGTCATACCGAGCAATTAATGCTCATTAATTGCTCCTCCTTGGATGATGAAATCCGAAGTCGGTTGTTCTGGCTTCGGATTTTTTATGTCTGTCAAATAGGCTCGCGGCTTTTCCCAAGCTAACAGGGCTGCTTATTTTTGGTTAATGCTCAACATTATTCCCTCTCGGTTCCGCGATGGGGCTTTTGTGCGGAGCGCAAACGTCATCTGCAAACGAGTCATCAAATCGGTGTCATCATCAGCACAATATGACCAAGTTACTTCATGCCCCAACAGCTATAACGAGCCAGCGTCAGTCTCTATTTGGTCTCGTTGTGCCCCATAAAAAAATAGCCAGTCAGGCTTAACTGACTGGCTATTGCCTAGTGACTAACTGATAGGCGCGAAGCCTTACAGCTGCTCGATACCGACGATATGCCAGGGGGCATTGTTCTTGGCCAGATCGCGCTCGAGGTGCCACACCTCTTTGATGTCTTCTTCGACCTGCTCCTGACGGTCCATGTAGCGGCCGCTGAAGCGCACGCTCACCTGGGCCCAGTCGCTGCCATAGTCAGCACGTACCAGCTGGGTGTCGACATACATTACTTCTGTGTGCTGGTCGCCAGTCAGTTCGGCGCGCTCGGCTTTGAGCTGCTCAAACAGCTCGGGGCTGACGTACTCGCGCACCTTTTCCAGATCGTTCTTGTTCCACGCCTCTTGCAGGGTGCGATAGTGATCTCGGGCACCGGCCAGGAAGCTGTTCATGTCAAAGCCCGGCGGCAGGCGGAACGGCACGTCGCTGTCGGCAAAGCCGGTGGCTTGCGGTGCGCTGTTGCTCTGCTCAAACTGTTGCGGGGCAGCGGATTGCGGTGGCTGATAGCCCGCATAGGCTGCCTGTTGTGGCTGTGGCGTCGCGACCTTGCCCTTGCGCAGGGTACGGATCAGGAAGACTGCCCCCAGCGCCAGCAGAGCGATCAGCAGGAAGTCCATTCCTTGCAGACCTTCAAAGGCACCACTGCCCAGCAGGTAGGCAAACAGGCCACCGGCCAGCAGGCCGCCCAGCAGGCCGCCCATCATGCCGCTCTTTTTCGGCGGAGTCTGGGCATTCAGTGTCGGGTTCTTGTTGTCGACCGGTTTGGCCGCAGGCTGGGCCGGCGCAGTTTTGTAACTTTTACCAAAGGATTTGCCGCCGCCAAACTTCTTGGCTTCGGCGTGAGGTGCCCCCAGGCCAATGGCCAGGATCACGGCAAACAGGGTCAGCATCTTTTTCATTTTGACTCTTTTCACTCTCGTCTGTGGGTGGGGCATGCTCCGCTTTGGCAAGCTCAGCAAGGCGCATGGCAGGCTGCCTGTCCCTAATTGTGTCGCAGCTTGTATTCATCAATATCACCTCTGGCATGAATTATTCATGAACGAGGTTGCCGCGATGCGGCGTCAAACAAGAGGAGTAAACCGGATGAAAAGCAGAAGATTGAGTCGCAAGGAGCGCAAAATGCGAAGCAAAATCAAAATGGTCAAGGTAGAGCAGACTCTGGTTTGGCCCTTTATGATGGTATGAGCCGCCAGATAGGGCTCGCCGTAGTTGGCTTTCTTTTGTAAAATTCCCGTCCCCTTCCCGCTGCGGTTTTTATGTGTATGGCAGAGCAAGTGACGGCGAAAAAAGACGCCAAGACACAACAGCTGAAAGTTCCTCCCCACTCTTTTGAGGCCGAACAGTCCGTACTGGGCGGCCTGATGCTGGATAACGATGCCTGGGATCGGGTTGCCGAACGGGTTATCGATCAGGATTTCTACAGCCGTCCGCACCGGTTGATCTTCCAGGCCATGACCCGCCTCTCCAACGCGGGCAACCCCATCGACCTCATCACCCTGCAGGAGGAGCTGGAACGCTCCGAACAGCTGGAAGAGGCGGGTGGCTTCGCCTATCTGGTGGAGATCGCCAAGAACACCCCGAGTGCCGCCAACATCAACGCCTACGCCGAAATCGTGCGCGAGCGGGCGGTGGTGCGGGAGATGATCTCGGTCGCCAACGAGATAGTCGAAGCAGGCTACGAGCCACAGGGCCGTACCTCCGGCGATCTGCTGGATCTGGCCGAGAGCAAGGTATTCAAGATTGCCGAGCAGCGCACCAGCGCCAACGAGGGGCCCCAGCCCCTTAAGCTCATCCTCGAGCAGACCGTCGACAAGATTGAAGAGCTGTTCAAGACGCCGCACAACGGGGTGACCGGGGTATCGAGCGGTTACAACGATCTCGACAAGATGACCGCCGGTTTGCAGCGTTCGGACTTGATCATCGTGGCGGCCCGTCCCTCCATGGGCAAGACCACCTTTGCCATGAACCTCTGTGAGCATGCGGCCCTCACCGCCGACAAGCCGGTGCTTATCTTCTCGCTGGAGATGCCCTCCGAGCAGATCATCATGCGTATGCTCGCCTCAGTCGGTCGCATCGATCAGACCAAGGTGCGTACCGGTCAGCTCGACGACGAGGATTGGGCACGCCTCTCCTCCACCATGGGATTGCTGCTGGAAAAGGGCAAGATGTATATCGATGACGCCTCCGGCCTCACCCCGACCGATGTGCGCTCCCGTGCCCGTCGGGTGGCGCGCGAGCACGGTGGCCTATCCATGATCATGGTGGACTACCTGCAGCTGATGCGGGTGCCGGCGCTCTCTGACAACCGTACCCTGGAGATCGGCGAGATCTCCCGCTCCCTCAAGGCGCTGGCGAAAGAGCTGCAGTGCCCTGTGGTGGCGCTCTCCCAGTTGAACCGAAGCCTGGAACAGCGGGCCGACAAGCGCCCGGTCAACTCGGATCTTCGTGAATCGGGCTCCATCGAGCAGGATGCGGATTTGATCATGTTTATCTATCGTGATGAGGTTTATCACGATGACAGCCCGGACAAGGGGATTGCCGAGATAATTATCGGCAAGCAGCGTAACGGCCCTATCGGCCGGGTGCGCCTCACCTTCCAGGGTCAGTTCTCCCGGTTCGACAACTACGCCGGTCCGGCGTTTGACGACGATTATTGATAAGTAACAATCATGGCAATCCTGTGGTCAGGATTGCCACCACCGCTCTGACCCGCTTGCCATTTATTGAGAGGCAGCCAGAGCCTGTTTTCCCGGTTCGACAATTATGCCGGTCCGGCCTTCGACGACGATAAGTGAGTGGCGGTCTTCGGCCCGATGAGGGGGAGACCATTTGTGCCCTCGTAAGGGAAAACCATGAAAGCGGCTACTGCCCAAATCAACACTGCGGCCTTGCGCCACAACCTCGCCGTGGTCAAGCGCCACGCTCCCGCTTGCAAGATCATCGCTGTGGTCAAGGCCAACGCCTATGGCCACGGACTGCTGCCGGTCGCCCGCACCCTGGTGGATGCGGATGCCTATGCGGTGGCCCGTATCGAAGAGGCGCTGATGCTGCGCTCCTGCGCCGTGGTCAAACCCATCGTGCTGCTGGAGGGCTTCTTCTCTGCCGACGATCTGCCGGTGCTGGCGGCCAACAATCTGCAGACGGCGGTTCACACCTGGGAGCAGCTCGAAGCGCTGGAGCAGGTCGAGCTGCCAGCGCCCGTGGTGGCCTGGCTCAAGCTCGACACCGGCATGCATCGCCTCGGGGTGCGTGCCGACGAGATGCCCGCCTTTATCGAACGACTCGGCAAGTGCAAGAACGTGGTGCAGCCGTTCAACATCATGACCCACTTCAGCCGCTCCGATGAGCTGGAGCAGCCCACTACCCGCGAGCAGATCGACTTGTTCAGCAAGTTGACCGCACCGCTGGCGGGCGAGCGGGCCATGGCCAACTCGGCGGGCATTCTGGCCTGGCCAGACTCCCACTGCGACTGGGTTCGCCCCGGTGTCATCCTCTATGGCGTGTCGCCCTTCCCCAACACGGTGGCGGCTGATTACGACCTGCAGCCGGTGATGACCTTGAAGACCCAGCTGATTGCGGTGCGGGATCACAAGGCGGGCGAGCCGGTGGGCTATGGCGCCAACTGGGTGTCGGATCGCGATACCCGGCTCGGGGTGATCGCCATCGGCTACGGTGACGGTTATCCGCGCATGGCGCCCAATGGCACTTCGGTGCTGATCAACGGCCGCATCGTGCCGCTGGTGGGGCGTGTCTCCATGGATATGAGCACGGTGGATCTTGGGCCCGGCGCCACCGACAAGGCCGGCGATGAGGCGGTGCTGTGGGGCGAGGGGTTGCCGGTAGAGCGGGTGGCTGACGAGATTGGCACCATCCCCTACGAACTCATCACCAAACTCACCTCCCGCGTCTTTATGGAGTATGTCTGATGTGGCAGCAGTGCCTGCTGACGTTGAAGCCCCGTTCGCGGGGCTTTCATCTGGTGACTGACGAGCTGGTGGCCAAGCTGCCGATGCTGGCGGATTACCGGATCGGCATGGCCCACCTGCTACTGCAACATACTTCCGCCTCGCTCACCCTCAACGAGAATTGCGACCCCAGCGTGCGCAGCGATATGGAGGCCCATCTGCACCGGCTGGCGCCGGAAGATGCCCCCTACTATCGCCACACCTATGAGGGGGCGGATGACATGCCCGCCCACATCAAATCCTCCCTGCTCGGGGTGAGCCTGCTACTGCCGATCCGTGACGGTCAGTTGGCGCTCGGCACCTGGCAGGGGATCTGGCTTGGCGAACATCGCGTCGATGGCGGTGCCCGCAAGGTGCTGGTGACCCTGCAGGGTGAGTAATCAGGCTGCAACCAGCTGAAAGATGACGATAAAAAAGAGGGATGGCATTGAGCCATCCCTCTTTTGTTTTAACGGTTTCGCGAGCTATCCGCCTGCCAGTGGCGCGGCGCTCTGCGTGGCTCAGCCGACCTTGAAGGGGGTCAGTTCGGCCAGCGGGGCGGCGTCCATAAAGGCTTGCGGCTCCTGACCCTGTTTGAAGATCTTGAAGTCCTGATCGCGGGCGCTCCAGTACTCAACGGTATCGCCGCTGATCTGCAGCAGGCTCGCTTCGCGCAGGGCCACCACATATTCGCTCGGGTTGATGGCGCAGAACTCGGCCAGACGCTCGTCGCGGGTCTCGCCCATGTGGCCGCTGATGCTGGCATCGAGATAGTGCGGGTTGATCTGCAGCGGAAACAGGCCCAGCGCGGGCAGCACGGCGGCGTTGCAGACCGGCATGTCGTTGGTGGTGCGGATGCTCGGGGTCGCCACGTTGCAACCAGCGCTCCAGCCCACATAGGGGACGCCCCGTTCGCGCACGGCACGCTGGATCGGCACGATCAGGCCGTTTTCGTGCAGCATCTGGTTGAGGCGCCAGGTGTTGCCGCCACTGATAAAGATGGCGTCGGCCTGATTGACGGCCGCGACCGGATCATCGAAGTGGTGAATGCTGATGGTCTCGATCCCGAGGCTCTCGGTAAGTTCGTTGGCGCGGGCATCCCAGTCGCTGCGGATCACCGCGTAGGGGATCAGCAGGATGCGTTTGACCTGTTTGCGCGCGAGCAGGCTTTGAACCCGATCCCGGGCCCAGCCGAGCAGACCCGGAAATTCGTTGGCTTTACCGTTGCTAAGCAGAAGCAGTTCCATCAGATACGTCCTCAAAAAGTGAAAGCGGAGGAGGGAGGGCCACCGGAACCGCCGTGCGGCCGGATGGCAAGAGGAGGCATGCTACCACCATTGGCGCGGCGGTTCTGTGATCGCGAGGCCCATTCAACGGCTAGGGAGGAGTTATGGATGGATAACTCAATGCCAGCTGGTGGATTAATAAGCAGCGCTCCGCTCGCTGCCATCGCCAATAAAATACCCCGCGGCAGCGGGGTCATGGCAGAGCTAGTCGAGTTTGAGATCGACCCACACCATGCGGTGATCCGAACTGACTCCCTTGGCGATGCCGAGTTTCGCATCATAGACCAGGTGATAACCGGCCTCGAAGCTGGCAGGCCAGAAGACGCCGCTCTTGACCGCGTTGAGGTTGGCGGAGGGGATGACGTGATCCAGCTGCAGCACGCTGCTGTTGGTGATCCGTTCCGGGTTGGGGCGATTGAGGTTGCGTTTGCAGTCGGCCCCCTTGCTGACACACTCCGGGCCCCCTTCGCTGACCGGGATCAGGGTGCCATTGGTGATGGCCTGATTCATCAGCGGGTTGTTTAGCAAATCCTGAATGGCGGTCAGGTCGCCGTCACCGGTGAGCGGATCGGCGTTGAGATCGCCGGCGATGACGAACTTGGCGTTTTTGGCCAGCCCACCCTTGGTGCCCTTGTCATCGGTCATGTAGTTGAGACCCTTGACGTAGTCGTTCCAGAAGGCGATCTCGGCGCGGTTGTGTTTGACGGTGTGGCGCGCCGCGTTGGCAAAGATTGGCGGGGTCGGGTGGGAGATCAGGAAGTGGATTACCTCTTCACCCTTCTCGGTCTTGATCCGTACCGGCACATCGGCGTGGTTCTTGGAGGAGAGCGGGTACTGCTGCCAGGCCGCGTCTTCATACCAGGCATCGCCACACTGGCGGCTGGCCGGGATCTTGACTTTGGGATTGTTGCAGTCATCGATGATGGGATTCTGCTCGCCCGGCATATCCTTCCACTTGAAGTGCTGGAAGGTGCGGATCTGCTTGGTGTCGATGGGGTATTTGGACATCACCGCAAAGGCGTACTGGCCGTGGTAGTTGCCAAAGCCCCAGGCATCGTCGGGGCCGCTGTTGACCTTGCCATCCAGATTGAGGTCATAACCGCTCATCAGGCCGGTGTTGGTGGCGAAGTTCTGCATCACCGGATAGCTGATAGCCGTCACTTCGGCGTGCTGGGCGTGGGCCAGATAGTTGTCGTTGAAGGCTTTCAGATCGGCGGTGCTCTCGCCCTTGCCGTCGTTGTCGAACTCGTTGAGCAGGAACACATCCGGGCGGGTGCGCTGGATGATCTCCGCCACGTTGCGGATCTGCTGCACGTTCTTGGCTTTGGTTTCAGTGGCGCCGCTCAGGCTCCCTTCGGCGAGGCGGGCCAGCAGGGCATCCTGCTCGGTGCGGGTCAGCGCCAGCTCACCGGTCAGCATACCGGCGGCAGTGCGGTCAAAGGCAACATTAAACGTGGCAAAGCGAATCATGTGGGCACCTGCATTGGTTAACAGGTTGCCATTATAGGGGCGTGTTTTCTCTTTCTGGCATATCCCCTCGGAAAAAGCAGCTACACCACCATCGGCAGGCCGCTCTCGGGGTGGTGGATCACCTGTGCCGGATAGTCATAGAGACGGGCAATCAGCTCGGGGGTCAGCACCTCGGCAGGTGTGCCATCGGCCATCAGCTTGCCCCGCTCCAGCATCACCAGCCGATCGGCATAGCGCGCCGCCAGATTGAGGTCGTGCAGCACCACCAGTACCGCTGTATTGCGGCTGGCGAGGGCGCGCGCCATGGTGAGCAGCTGATGCTGGTATTTCAGATCCAGCGCCGAGGTGGGTTCGTCGAGCAGCAGCAAGCGGGGTTGCTCGGCCTGCTCGGTCGGAGAGGGGGCCTGCCAGATCTGCGCCAGCACCCGGGCAAACTGCACCCGCTGCCGCTCGCCGCCGGAGAGCCCGGGATAGAGCCGCTTGGCCAGATGCTCGACCCCGGCATGGGTCATGGCCGCAGCCACAATTTCGTCACGCCGCGCCGCCGGTTCACTGTGGGGCAAGCGCCCCATGGCGACCACTTCCTCGCAGAGAAAGGGGAAGTTGAGTGAGGAGCTTTGCGGCAATACCCCGAGTCGGTGGGCCAGCTGGCTGCTGTCCCACTGCTGGCGATCTGCGCCAAACAGGGTGATGGAACCCTCATATTCCAGTTCGCCGGTCAGGCACTTGAGCAGCGAGCTCTTGCCCGCCCCGTTGGGGCCGAGCAGCGCGGTCAGGGTGCCGCTCTCGAGACTAAGATCGAGCCCATCCAGGATCTGGCGCTGGCCGCGACGCAGGCTGAGTCGGGTGCAGCTCAACAGGGGGGAGGAGAGTGAGGATGAGAGTGGTTGCATAACAGTCCGTATCACAGGGCGCGGCGGCCTTTTACCAGCAGCCAGATGAAGAAGGGAGCGCCGAGCAGGGCGGTGATGATGCCCACCGGCAGCTCGGCCGGGGCCAGCAGGGTGCGAGCCAGCATGTCGGCCGCCAGCAGCAGGGCGGCGCCGAGCAGGGCTGAGAGTGGCAGCAACCTGACGTGGTTGGGGCCTGCCAGCAGGCGCACCAGATGGGGCACCACCAGCCCGACGAAGCCGATCATCCCCGATACCGCCACCGCCACCCCGACGCCCGCTGCGGTGAGCAGAATCAGGCGGCGCTTGAGGGATTGCACATTGACCCCAAGATGACGGGCCTCTCCTTCACCCAGCAGCAGGGCATTGAGGGGATTGGCATCGCGCATAAAGAGCCACAGCAGGGCTGCCAAGGTGAGCAGGGCCAGCGCCACATCGGCCGGTTTGCCTGCCGCCAGCGTTCCCATCTGCCACAGGCTCAGGTTGCGCAGCATCTGATCGTCCGCCAGATAGGTGAGCAGGCCGATCACTGCACCGGAGAGCGCCGTGATGGCTACCCCGGCCAGCAGCATGACGGTGACCGAGGTGCCCCCCTCACGGGTGCCGAGCAGATAGACCAGGGTGGTGGTGAGCGCGCCGCCGAGAAAGGCGAGCAGCGGCAGCAGACCAACCCCTATGGTGGCTTGCAGCTGCTGGCCGAGGGGGGCCAGCAGCACGATGGCGAGCGCCGCACCGAGCGCCGCACCGCCGGAGACACCTATGATGCCGGGGTCAGCCAAGGGGTTGCGAAACAGCCCCTGCATCACGGCGCCACATAGCCCGAGGATCCCCCCCACTGCGATGCAGAGCAGGGTACGCGGCAGGCGAATTTCCTGCACGATCAGCAGCTTGTGTGACTCAATCCCGCTCTCCTGCCCAGCAAACAGCGCCCGCAGACTCTCGCCCAGAGTGAGGGTCATGGGGCCGGTTGCCAGAGAACCGAGCAGCAACAGTGCCAGTGCGGCCGTGGTAAAGGCCAGCAGCCAGGAGAGGGGCAAGCGCATCATGACCCCTGCTTGATCCACTGGGCGATCTGGTTCGCCTGTTGCAGGGAGTTGAGGCTCAGGCCCCCTTGCAGGGCGTGGCCGTCGATGGCGTGAATGGCGTTACGCTTGCCAGCCGGGGTAGCGGCCAGTGCGGGCACTTCGGCCAGCACCTTGGCCGGATCGGCATACTGCTGCCAGTCACGACCGCTAACCAGCACCAGATCGGGCTGCATCTCGATGAGGGCTTCGGCGGATACCGGCTTGTAGTTGCGCAACTCGGTGACCGGATTGATGCCGCCTGCCAGCGAAATCAGCGCGCTGGCGGTGGTGTCCCCTCCGGCGATGCTGGTGGGTTGCCCCTTGTGCAGCAGCAGGAAGGCGACCTTGAGCGGTTTGTTCTGTTTGGCTTGCGCCGCCAGCTGATCGGTCTGAGCCTGGATCTCTGCCTTCAGGCGATCGCCAGCGGCTTTATCGCCCAGCAGGCTGGAGAGGGTGTCGATACGCTGGTTGAGGTTGGCGAGGGTCGGCGCGGTATCCAGCACCTCCACCTTGACCCCGGCACGGCGCAACTGATCCAGGGTCGGGGCCGGGCCCATCTCATCGCTGCCCACCAGTCGGGTGGGAGAGAGGCTCAGGATCCCTTCGGCGGCCAGAGCCCGGTGATAACCCACCTTGGGCAACCCTTTTGGCAAGGGGCTGCTGACATCGGTGGCGATCAGGCTCGATTCACCGCCAAGAGCCAGAATGAGTTCAGTGGTGGCCGGGCCGATACTGACGATACGCTCTTTCTGTCCGTCGGCGGCAACGGCAGAGAAGGAAGAGAGTGAACTGCAGAGCAGGGTGATGGCGAGGGCAAGACGACGGCCCATGCTAACCTCCGAAGGGGTGAATGAAACGGGTGTGCCGCCGAGAATATCAAGGCTTTGGAAAAAATGCACTGATAATGATAGCAATTATCAATTGCATTGATTCCGGTGCTTTATTAGAGTAGCCGCCATGATAAACAGCGGGACAATATGGTCCCGCAGAGGGAGAAAACATGAGCATTGCACAACGCATTCACGCGCTGCTGGAGCAGGATCCCGGCGCTCATCCGTCCACCCTGGCGGCCCAGCTTGCCATCAGCGAATGGGAGGTGGTTCGCCATCTGCCCGCCGAGCTGGTGACCTTGCTGCCCGCCGATCGCGCACAAGGTCTGCTGGAAGATCTGGCCGACTGGGGCCCGGTGACCACCATCGTCGAATCAGAAGGTTCCATCTTCGAGGTCAAAGCCCCCTTCCCGAAAGGCAAGGACGCACGCGGCTACTACAACCTGATGGGCCGCGACGGTGAGCTGCATGGTCATCTCAAGCTCGACAACGTGGCGGGGATTGCGCTGGTCAGCAAGCTGTTCATGGGCAAGGAGGGGCACTCCTTCCAGTTCTTCGGTCACTCCGGCCGCTGCATTTTCAAGGTCTATCTGGGTCGCGACGAGAAACGCCAGCTGCTGGCCGATCAGGTCACCCGTTTTATGGCGCTGCGCCACAACTCTCAAGAGGAAGTCAAAGCATGAGTGAACGTCAGGAGCGTCTGCAGAACCGCCTGCAACCGGAGATCCGCGAGTTTCGCGACAGCTGCCGCACCCTGCAGCTCGCCACCGTCGATGGCGAAGGCAATCCCAACGCCAGCTATGCCCCGTTTGTGCTGCAGGAAGATGGCTACTATGTGCTGATCTCCGAGATCGCCCGCCACGCCCGCAACCTGCAACAGGTGCCCCGGGTATCCCTGATGCTGATCGAGGATGAGAGCGGTGCCCGCGAGCTGTTTGCCCGCAAGCGCTTGACCTTCGATGCGGTGGCTGAAGTGGTGGCCCGTGACGACGCCCGCTGGAGCAAGGCGGTGGCGGCACTGGAAGGTCGTTTTGGCGAGATCATCAAGGGTCTCTCCAACCTCAAGGATTTCAAACTGTTCCGCCTCAAGCCGGAGCAGGGGCTGTTCGTCAAGGGCTTCGGACAGGCGTTCGCGGTTTCCGGTGACGAGCTGGTGGATTTCGTCCATCTGGTGGAAGGGCACAAGCGCATCGACAACGGTGCCGAGCTCACCAGCCCGGCCGATGCGCCGGTCTGATAATCCCTGTCGACCACGACAGCCGTCATAACAAAACGGGCAGCCAATTGGCTGCCCGTTTTTATTGCGTTATCTCATCCTCCAGTTCAATCCTGCCAGCTGGCCTTGTTGGGAAAAGCGCGACGATCGGCGTCGGTGGCCGTTTCGTTGCACTCCCCCCGCACCTTCCAGGAGGTCTGGCTCAGCACTATGTATCCCTGGCGGCAATACTGCTTGGTCGCCAGGGTCTCGGTCAGCAGGTTCTCCTGCAACGCCTCTCGCTGTTCCAGCAGCCGCTGGCTCTGGGCCGCCGAGAGGCCGCGCGGCAAGGTGTCGTTGGGTGCGGCTTCAAAGGTGAACCGCTTGCTCCCCTCCTCGTTGATGTGGGTCAGAAAAAGAGGTTCCGGCCCGTCATACTTCTGTCCGGGCAAGCTGGAGCAGGCCGACAGCAGGGGAACAATCAACAACAGGGTGGCAGACAACAGGCGCACGACAGACTCCAGTGAGAAACGAGGCGAGGCTCGCAGATTAGCACGGCTGCAGGGTGGGTGTTACTGCCAGCAGCTCGTCGGTGGTGAGCAGGGTGACACTGCGCCCCTCCGGCAGGCTGAGGTGGCGCCACATCCAGTGATGGTGCTCGGTGATTTGGGCCGCGCTCAGGTGGGGGCGATCGGCGGTGGTGTGACCATCGCTCAACACCAGCACCTCGTACCCATGGGAGGCCGCACTGCGCACCGTGGTGTCGACGCAAAAATCGGTGGCACAGCCACAGAGGATCAGTCGATCGACCGGCTGCTCGGCCAGCAGGAAGGCGAGCTCGGTGTCGAGAAAGCTGTCACAGGCCGTTTTGCGTACCCGGCTCTCTCCCTTGGCCGGTTGCAGTGCACTGTGCAACTGCCAACCCGGGGTACCCGGTTCCAGTTCGGTACCGGGGGGCGAGTCATGCTGGATATAGATGACCCGTCCCTGCTGCTGCCTGACATGGGCTGCCGCCCGATTGATATTGGCCAGCACCTGCTCCTGGCGGTAACGGGGCTCGTTGAACAAGCCTTGCTGCACATCGATGATCAGTAACACATCCATTTTCTTACCCGCCGTTTCCTGGAAGATTAGGGTTGCAGCCACTGGCTGCAGTCACGACTGCGGGATTGATGCAGCGCGCCCATATCTTGCTTCATCTCGTCACTGTTTTGCCAGCGCTTAGGCAGCGGCATGATGGTTACCTGCACATCGGCTGCGGGATCTGCAACAGAGGTCTCATCTGTGCGGGGCACGACCAGCGCCACCTTGAGGGCAGGATTGCGGCTGGCGATGCGACTGGCGAGTCCAAGCCCCCCCTCGACGTGGAAATTGCCGGCGATATGCATGATCTGCTGGCCCGGGTGCTTGGCGAGATAATCCACCATGCTCTCGGCCATGGTGTCATCCCAACTGGTCTGGGCGGCGAAGCGGCGGGCGTTGCTGTCGGCGTCGCCGTGGTGCATGGAGGCCATAAATTTCTGTTTATAGGGATCATCCCCTAGCGTCAGTTGGCGGGCCAGCTGGCTGCGGCGCGACGCGGGCAGTTTGTCGAGCCACTCAGCCCCCTCCTGACCGACACAGCTCACCAGCGGTTTGGGGGCGTTGGCGGCGATCACCGGCATCTGGTGAGCCTTGGCAAACTCTACCAGCGGGCGGTAGTCGCTCGGATAGTTGGGCCAGGCGTTGCCTTCGCGGATCAAGGCCGCTTCACCAATCTGGTTCGCCAGATAGGCATCCAGCGTCTTCTGGTCGGCGCGGCTGAACTGCTCCATGGAGAGGGCCAATGGCCGACCGTGCTGCTGACCTGCGGTGTAGAGCCCGCTCAGCAGGCGCGATTGCAACAGATGCACGGCGGGATGGCTGTGTAGCTCACCCACCAGAATGATGTCGGCGTCGGCAATGCGCGCGATTGCCTGCTCCAGCGTCAGGTCTGCGTCTCCCTCGCTGCTTAGCCGGTAGTCATAGAGCGTCTGCAACTGTGATGACTGGGTCGGTTGGGTGGGGGTGGCACAGGCTGCCAGCAGCAGCGGCAGGGCGAGCAGGGGAAGTCGTCTAATCATGGGATCTCACGGCTGATATGCCCGGATGCCGGTGCATCTCGGGGGGCTAATAGAGAATAAGGGCAACACAGGGCGACAGTGTAAAACCAATTTGGTTCAAAACAAATGAGAATGATTTCGTTTCTTGTTGATCTTTGTCGAGAGCCGGGTAATATGCGGCCTGTTTGATAACAGTTCTCAATAAGGATTCGCTGTGACCCATCATAACGCACTCTCTCTGGTTGCCCTCGCCGTGGCGGCCGGTCTCTCTTCCCAGGTCTTTGCTGCCACCCAGAAGGCGGATGAAGTCGTGGTCGTCAGCGGCTCACGGATGGAGCAAAAACTGGAAGATGTCTCCGGCCCCATCTCGGTGATCACCGCCAAGCAGATTGAAGAGCAGGTCGTCACCAACGTCGCCGACCTGTTCCGCTACGAGCCGGGAGTCAAGGCGCTGGGTGGGGAGGGGGATACCCAGACCTTCATCATCCGCGGCATGGGGGAAAACCGGGTCAAGGTGGTGCGCGACGGTGTGCGCCAGAACGATGCTTACAGCAAGGGCGGTGTTGGCCAGAGCTACTTTGATACCGACATGATCAAGCAGGTAGAAGTGGCCAAGGGGCCTGCGTCTGCCGCCTACGGCTCCGATGCGCTGGGTGGCGTAATTGCCATCACCACCAAGGATGCCAGCGATTTCCTCAAGGGCAAGGATAGTTATCTGGACGTGACCAGCGGTTACGCCTCCAGCAGCCACCAGAAGATGGCGGGCTTTACCGGCGCCCTGCGCACTGGTGAAGTGGAGAACCTGCTGCGCTACACCTGGCGCGATGGCGGTGTGACCCAGAATTTCGACTCCACCAAGAACGACTTCGATATCGGTACCCACGCCCTGCTGCTCAAGAGCAAGTGGAACCTCTCCGATGAGCAGTTCCTCAAGCTGACCGTTGACTACCTGACCGATGGCGAGGAACCGGATGCGGTCAAGCTCAACAAGGTCGGTAGCCGGATGGCGCAGGTCTTCGAGCAGCCCATTACCGACAAGCAGACTGATAACCTCTCTGTGGTGCTGGATCACGGCATCGCGTTGAATCAAGGCTGGGCCGACCGGATGGATAGCAAGGTCTACTTTGCCCGCACCAAGCAGACGCTGGATCAGTACGCCTCATCCCAGTATCCGGTTAACCCGCGTAGCCGCTATGTGTTCAAAAATTCGCTGGATCACAATGTGTTCGATCAGAAGAACATCGGCGCCCAGTTGCAGTTCCACAAGGCAGTCGCCAACCACCGCCTGGCCTGGGGTGCTGAGTACGAG
Organism: Aeromonas sp. 82P; assembly: GCF_051919365.1. NCBI lineage: Bacteria > Pseudomonadati > Pseudomonadota > Gammaproteobacteria > Aeromonadales > Aeromonadaceae > Aeromonas > Aeromonas sp. 82P. The sequence continues at coordinate 3,868,691 of NZ_JBQBEV010000001.1, read as the reverse complement.
CACACCGACAACGAACGTACCCGTTACAAGGGGCCTACGACTCCCGGTGATTTTGTCGGCTACAACGAGCTGAGCTTCCCGGCGACCACTAGCGAGCGCAGCGCCCTGTGGGCCTTTGACGAGATCAAGTTTGGCGAGCGCTGGGTGCTGACCCCGGGGGCCCGTTATGACTACTACCGGATGACTCCGGACAACGACCCTGCTTACACAGGCGACAAGCTGCACAAGTTATCGGAAGGGGAGCTGTCACCCAAGCTGGGTCTGGTGTTTAAGGCCCACGAGGCGGCCAACCTGTTCGCCCAGTACAGCCACGGCTTCAAGGCCCCCATGTATGACAACGCCTTCTCCACCCTGAACCATCAGGCTTACAGGTATCGTGTCGAGCCCAACCCTAACCTCAACCCGGAGAGCAGCGACGGCATCGATCTCGGTGTACGTGGCAACAGCAATGGCTTCAGCTATGAAGTGGCCAGCTTCTACAACAAGTTTGACGATTTCATCAGCCGCGTTGTTGTTGGTAAGGAAGGAGACACCGATGTTTATCAATTTCAAAATTTGAGTAAGGTTACGACTAAAGGGATCGAGGCCAAGGCGGATTACTGGTTCAATGACATTGTCAATATTTGGGGGAACTTGGCATATATCGATGGTAAAAATGGTAACGGTAATTATATCAATGAATTAAGCCCATTGAGTGGCAGTGTCGGTGTCCGTCTGGAGCAGGAAAAATGGAACTTCAATACAGCACTGCGCTTTGCCGACGACATGGGCAAGGTCGGCAAGGATGCGAACGGCAAGGAGTATGAGAAGGCGGCTGGTTGGGGTGTGGTGGATATGTACGCCCAGTTCAACCCGATGACCGACCTGCAGCTCAACGTCGGGGTCTTCAACCTGTTTGACAAGGAGTACACCAGCTACGAGCGCATCGCCGGTCGTGCCGAGGGCTCCGATAACAGCATGATGACCGAACCGGGCCGCAACCTGAGTGCACGGGTCAAATACGTATTCTAAAGAGCAAACAACAGACGCAGATGATCAAAGGGGCTTCGGCCCCTTTTTTGTCGCCGCCATGTTGTGACGATGGAGCAGAGCAGATGTTTGCCTAAAAAAAGAAACCCGCCATGGGCGGGTGGAAGGATTGCAACACTAACCAGGAGGAGGTGTTACTAGGTAGACCCCGCCTATTCGGTAATAGTTCAATTTTATTGAAGTTTTTTCGATTTCTTCGCGGGGTTTCCATCGGGATCTGCGGGGGAGGATGGGTTATCATTCTGCTCCCGTCATCCGGTTGCAGAGGATCTATGCCCGCGTTCTCCTGGTTAGCGCTCTTTTTCGGCGCCTTCTATTTTGTCTACGGCGCTTACTTGCCGTTCTGGTCGCTCTGGCTGGAGGGGGTGGGCGTCAGCGCCGAGATGATTGGTCTCCTGCTGGGGGCGGGGATGGCGATCCGCTTTGCCGGCAACCTGATGGTGATGGGGCAGATCAAGGGGGCGGGCCATCTGCTGCCGGTTACTCGGTTGCTCTCCCTGCTCAGTCTGCTGGCGTTTCTCGGCTTCTATCTCAGTCATAACCTTTGGTGGCTGGTGGGTTTGACCCTGCTGGCGAACTTTATCTATCCGACCCTGATGCCGGTGGGGGAGGCGCTGGCGACCCGCATGGTGGTGCAGGCCCATCTCGATTACGGCAAGGTGCGGCTGTGCGGCTCCTTTGCCTTTATTGTCGCCTCTACCCTGGTGGGGGCGCTGGTGGGCAACTTCGGTAGTGACTGGATTTTGCACACCATGGTGGCGGGGCTGGCGCTGATGCTGCTGCTCAGCTGGCTGCCGCTCTATCCGGCGCCACAGGATAGTCAGGGCGAGCGGGCCAAGGCGTCCTTGCTGGCAACCCTGCGCAGCGCATCGGTGCGCCGTTTCCTGCTGCTGACAGCTTTGCTGCAGGGGAGCCACGCCGCCTATTACGGTTTCAGCGCCATCTACTGGAAGGCGCAAGGGTATAGCGGCACCATCATCGGCTATCTCTGGGCGCTCGGGGTGGTGGCCGAGATTTGCATGTTCGCCGCCGACAAGCGTTTCCTGCAACGCTTTGGCGCCCAGAGTCTCTTTATCGCCGGTGCCGTCGGTTGTGTGGTGCGCTGGGTATTGCTGGGTGCCTCGACCGAGTTGTGGGTACTGGTGCTGGGGCAACTGCTCCACTCGGTCACCTTTGGCATGAGCCATCTGGGGGCTGTGCGCTTCATGACTCGCCAGCTGCCCGCCGAGCAGTTGATCCCGACCCAGGCGCTCTATGCGGCCCTTGGCCTCGGCATGACGGTGGCGGCCCTGATGGCACTTTGTGGCGTGCTGTTCGAGCCTCTCGGCGGCGGCATCTTCTTCCTGATGGTGCTGGTGGTCTTGCCGGTCTTCTTCCTGCGGCTGCGCCCCTTTGCGCCGTCTGCGCAGGAGAGGGCTCCGGCCTGATTGAATCATCACCTAACAAAAGGGAGAGCCACGGCTCTCCCTTTTTCGTTGTCGCGGTTGCGCTGTTACTGCTGCTCGCCCAGATAGAGGCGGCTGAGGCGGCGCCAGGTATCCGAGCCGATGGTGCCGGCAAGCAGCTCATTGGATGCAGCATCAAAGCGGCCATCCGGCAGCCAGCCCAGTTGGGGCAGCAGTTGCGCCAGCGTCACGTCATTGTGTTGCAACTCCCGCTCCAGCGCTTCCCAGAAGGCGCTCCCCTTGACGTAAAAGAGCGGGTAGTAGGAGCGATCGCCCGCCAGCACCTCGCGAGCTGCCCGATAGAGGCCGCTCTCGCTATGGGGCAGCTGTTTGCCCCGCTCGGCCAGCTCGTTGACCGCCGTGACCTGATGCAGCCGAAAGCGGCGCAGCGCTTTGATGGCAAGGTACTCGGCGAGGCTCTCGTTGACCCAGGTGGGCTGTGGGGCAGTACGGCGAGCGCTGAGGATATGTACCGCCTCGTGGGCCGAGGTGCGCAGCAGGCGCAAGGGGGCCTGTGGCGTCGGCTTGCCAGCCTCGGTGGGGTAGTTGGCAACAAACACCTGATCCCCGGCGGCGCCGCCAAGGGAGTGGGTCGCCACATCCCGCCCCAGCCACACCAGTTGCCACGGGTGAGTGGGCGGATCCACATCGAGCTGGAAGGCCAGATAGTCGATGATCTCATTCAGTTGCTGCTGCAAGGCCGGCAGATCGAGCTGGTTGGCGATCTCGTCATGGCTCAGCACCAGCCGCGGATCCGGCTTGGTGACGGGCACAGTGTCCAGACCAAATGGCAGGATCAGCGGCGGCTGGTTGACATCCGGCAGTGGTTGGCAGTTGCCATCCGGCAGACAAACCTTTCCTTGGCGGCTCCCCATCTGGCGCACAAAGTTACCCCACTCGGTCAATAGCCACTGGTTGGGAGCAAACAGCAGCGACTGTTGGGCCGAGGCATCTGCACCCACTGTCGGAGGGGGGGTGAGCGTGATCTGCCAGCCGATCTCCTTGCAGGAGAAGGGCTGGTTGAGGGCAACCGGCTGGTTGTTTGCAAGGCAGACCAGCGCGGGGGAAACCAGCGTGGCACTGCCCGGCAACTGACGAGCGGGGAGCAGGGTAAAGGGAGGCTTGCCCTGCATGGTGAGGCGCACTTGCAGCACATTGGCGCTGGCGCCCTGCTCTATAAGGTAGCGGGGGCCGTTCGCGTCATGGCCAGCGCAGGCCCACAGCGGCAGCAGCCACAGGGCAAACAGGGTGATATGACGACTCATAAGGGGGTTAGCGCTCCTGCTCGTAGCCCAGCAGATCGCCGGGCTGGCAATTGAGTTCACGGCAGATGGCCTCCAGAGTGGAGAAGCGCACCGCCTTGGCGTGGCCATTCTTGAGGATCGAGAGGTTGGCCTCGGTGATGTCGATGCGCTGGGCCAGTTCGCGGGCGGTCATTTTGCGCTCGGCCAGCAGGGCATCGAGGCGGATGATAATGGGCATAGGATCCTCACACCGTCAGTTGCTGTTCATCGGCCAGCAGTTTGGCCTCGCGCATGACCAGTGCCAGCGCCAGTACGATCAGTCCCGCCAGCAGTACCCGGAAATCGGAGGTACTCAGCGCTATGGTACCGAGTACTTCCGGGCCTCTCATGGTGAGCACCGTATCCAGCAAGGGGGTCAGGATCAATTCGACCAGGAAGGTTGTACAGAGCAGCAGTCCGATCTGCCGATAGCGGCGGATCTGCTCGAAGGTGAAGAGCAGACCGGCGCGGTAGCCACGAAACAGCTGGCGCAGTTGCCAGAGCATCATCATAAAGACCAGATCCGGCAACAGCTGCACCAGGGTGCCGAGCAGCCGGGTGGAGAAGTGAAGGGGATAGTCAGCAGGATTGATGCCGGGGCGGCTCAAGATGGTGTTGAGCTTCTCCTGCAGCAAATCGGCGCCACCGAAGGGGGTCCACACCTCCAGCAAGGTGATCAAAGGGGTCGCCAGCAGTGCCAGCAGTAGCAGCCATTCGATCAGCATGCTCGAGCGTTCGAGTTTGTTGGAGATCATCTCATTCCTCACTGTGATGGTTTTATCTGAAAGGTAAAGTTTATCGTTTATCAATATTCATATCGGCAATGTTTATTGTTTTGCGATATACAGTCAAGATAAAACTTATTGAAAAACGATAATTTCAATCTGTCCGAAGGGGATGACTTTTGGCTGTAGCCTCTCTAGACTGGCGAGGTTGTATACAAAAACTCAACATGGACAAGGAGTTATCGATGCACCAGGGATGGCTGCTGATCGGATTGTCGCTCACCTATCTGGGGCTGCTGTTTCTGATCGCCTTCGTGGCTGACAAGCACAAACGGCACCGTCTCAAGGGGCAACCGCTGCTCTACAGCCTGTCGCTGGCGGTCTACTGCACCTCCTGGACCTTCTTCGGCACCGTGGGGCAGGCGAGTGAATCCCCCTGGTCACCAGTACCCATCTACCTTGGCCCCATGCTGGTCTTTCTGTTTGGCTGGCGGCTGCTGGCCCGCCTTATTCTGGTGGCCAAGCGCGAACACATCACCTCCATCGCTGACTTTATCGCCGCCCGTTACGGCAAATCCCAGCGGCTCGCCATGGTGATCGCCCTCATCGCCATCATAGGGATCCTCCCCTATCTGGTGTTGCAGCTCAAAGCCATCGTCACCGGGCTGGATCTGCTGATGGTCAACAGCGGCGGCATCAGCCCGACCAGCAATACCAGCGAGTTGGCGCTCGGGGTTACTCTGCTGCTGGCGCTGTTCAGCATCCTGTTCGGTACCCGCCATCTCGATGCCACCGAGCACCACAGGGGGATGGTGGTGGCCATCGCTTTCGAGTCGGTGGTCAAATTGCTGGCCTTTATCGCGGTGGGGGGCTTCGCCCTCTGGCTGATCCTGAGCAAACCGGGCGAGGCTCACGAACAGGTGACCCGCGACTTCTTTGCGCAGGTGATGGCGGTGAGCCCCGGCAACCTGCTGGAGCTTGCCATCTATACGGTGCTGGCGATGTGCGCCGTCATCTGCCTGCCGCGCCAGTTTCATGTGACTGTGGTGGAGAACAATCAGGGGCAGGATCTGCACTGGGCGCGCTGGATCTTCCCGCTCTACCTGTTCGTGATGGGGCTCTTTATCTGGCCGCTGGCGCTGGCGGGCAAGCAGTGGGTGGGTGCCGATATGGCCTCCGACACCTATGTGATAAGTCTGCCGATGGCCCTCGGTTTCGATGGCATGGCGATGCTGGCGTTTCTCGGCGGTACCTCGGCGGCCACCGGCATGGTGATCGTCTGCACCATCGCACTGGCGATCATGGTGAGCAACGATCTGGTGCTGCCGGTGCTGCTGCGCCGCTTCTGGCGGCAGGGGCGCGACGAGCGGCTGGTACGGCTGCTGCTGCAGGTGCGCCGTGGCGCCATCCTGCTGATCTTGCTGGCGGCCTGGGGGCTCTACCTCTGGCTCGGCGATCTCACCAGCTTGTCGCGCATCGGCTATCTCTCTTTTGGCGCGGTGGCCCAGTTTGCGCCAGCCCTGCTGCTCGGTCTCTACTGGCGTCATGGCAATCGCAAGGGGGTCTATCTTGGGTTGAGCCTCGGGGTGAGCCTCTGGTTCGTCACCCTGCTTGTGGAGAGCGGGCTGCTGGCCGGTTCACCGCTGGCTGAACTGCTGGCTCCGCCGGACTGGCCCGCGTTTCGCGAGCTGAGTCTCGGGGCCTGGTGCATCTTCCTGAGCCTGCTGTTCAACCTGCTCGGCTATGTTGCCGGTTCCTTATTGTCGCGCCCTGCGGTGAGCGAGCGGCTGCAGGCGGCCAACTTTGTCGGCAAGCCGAGCCGCGATACCGCCGCCCTCTATCAGGCGCGGGTCTCGGTCAAGGAGCTGGAGATGCTGGCGGCCCGCTTTGTCGGCTCAAGCCGGGTCAAGCGCGCCTTTGGTCGTTTCGCCGGTGAGCGGGGCGGCACCCTGGCGCCCCAGATGCAAGCATCGGCCGAGCTGATTGCACATACCGAGCGGCTGCTGGCGGGGGTGTTTGGTACCTCGTCGGCGCGGTTGGTGCTCGCCTCGGCCCTGCAGGGGCGCAACATGCAGCTCGAGGAGATCGCCACCATAGTCGATGAGGCCTCCGACGTGTTTCGCTTCAACCGAGGCTTGTTGCAGGGGGCGATCGAGCATATCGGGCAGGGGATCTCGGTGGTGGACAGGGAGCTTCGGCTGGTCGCCTGGAACCGCCGCTACATCGAGCTGTTCCACTATCCGCCCGGGCTTATTCAGGCAGGGCGCCCCATCGAGGAGATCATTCGCTACAACGCCCAGCAGGGGCTCTGTGGCCCCGGTGATATCGAGGATCACGTGGCGCGGCGGGTTGCCTTTATGAAGCGCGGCAGCGCCCATATCTCGGCGCGGGAGCGCCCGGACGGGCGGGTGATCGAGATGCAGGGCAACCCCATGCCCGCCGGCGGTTTTGTCATGACCTTTACCGACATCACGCCGTTTCGCGATGCGGAGCGGGTGCTGCGCGAAGCGAACGAACATCTGGAGGCACGGGTGGCCGAGCGCACCCGTGAGCTCTCCGAACTCAACCGCCAGCTGCTGTTGGTGAACCAGCAGGTGGAGCGGGCCAATCAATCCAAGAGCCGTTTTCTGGCGGCGGTCAGCCACGATCTGACCCAGCCCCTCAATGCCGCCAAGCTGTTTACCTCCTCCCTGCTGGAGATGTTGCCCGATGCTGGCGAGCAGGCCCGCATCGCCCGCCATATCGATGATGCGCTGGGGGCGACCGAGGATCTCATCACCGATCTGCTCGATATCTCGCGGCTCGAAGCGGGCAAGTTCAAGGCCAAGAAGCTCGACTTTGCCCTGTGCGATCTGCTCGACAACCTCAAGGCGGAGTTTGGCGTGCTGGCGCAGGCGGGGGGGATCCACTTCTCGGTGGTGGAGAGCAAGCACGCGGTGCACAGCGATGTGCGGCTGCTGCGCCGGGTGTTGCAGAACTTCCTCACCAATGCGTTTCGCTACAACCCGGGGGGCCGGGTGCTGCTTGGTTGCCGCCGGATGGGGGAGAAGATCCGCATCGAGGTATGGGACAACGGCCCCGGTATCCCGCAGGACAAGCAGGAGGCTATTTTTGACGAGTTCTCCCGTCTCGATCACTCCCGCACCGCCAAGGAGCAGGGGCTGGGTCTGGGGCTTGCCATCGCCCGCGGCATCTCGCAGGTGCTCGGTCATCAGCTCACATTGCAGAGCTGGCCGGGCAAGGGATCGGTCTTTGCGGTGACCCTCAATCTGGCGACCCGGCCGGTCACGGCCCATCAGCTGGCGGTGCCGGTGGTGCGTGACAGCCAGCTGGAAGGGGTAGCCGTGCTCTGTATCGACAACGAGCGGGACATTCTGACCGCCATGAGCACCCTGCTCGGCCGTTGGGGCTGCGAGGTGCGCTGCGCCGTCGATCTGGCCGAAGCCGAGGCCCTGGTGGCAGAGGGGTTTGTGCCGCGGCTGGTGCTCTCCGACTACCACCTCGATGATGGCAAGACCGGGTTGGAGGCGCTCGCTGTCCTGCAACAGGTGTGTGGCGACGAGCTGGGAGGGATCATCATCAGTGCCGATCGCAAGAGCGAGCTGCAGGCGCAGATCCGCGAGCGGGGGTATGGCTACATCAGCAAACCGGTCAAACCGCTCAAACTGCGGGCTCTGATGAACAGTCTGCTGCTGCGCTAGCCACATCCGGGGCGGCTAGCCGTGAACCGACTCACAAAACCGTACAATGACCCCGTGGCCCGTGGTCATGGATGAATGCCGAAAACAGAGATTTATTGGCGAAGATATCTTCATCTTTCTGCGCAATCGCCGCCAGTTACAGTATTGGCTTGCCACTGTCGGTGAACGCCGACAGTGGCAGACCGGATTGGCTCACTCTATAGTCGGGATGCAATTTTTTGCATCGCAAATGAAGTAACCGAAGGGCAAACCGATCGCAAGATCGGGACGCAAAGCTTCCGGCCCAGGGATGAGCCGTACTTGAGATAGCGGGGCCACCACAGGTTGTTGTGCACCTTTGCCAAGAGGCCGCACTGCCGTCTGCGTTACCTGTCAGGGCGTAGCCCTTTTCGTTGCCAACATAACGAAATAGGGAAATATAAAAATGCTAAGTCCAAAGCCTACCACGCTGGCCCTTGCGGTCGGTCTGTGCTGCGCCTCGTCTGTTTATGCTGCGGCGCCCGGCAAGCCGACCATCGGATGGGGCTCCACCAAGTTTTCCATCGTTGAAGTCGATCAGGCGGCCACTGCCTACAACAATCTGGTCAAGGTAAAGGATGCCGCCGATGTGGAGGTGAACTGGAACCTCTGGAGCGGCGATCTGGGCCAGAGTACCAAGGTACTGCTCAATGGTCAGGAGGTGTGGTCCGGCCCCTCGGCCGCGGCGGGCAGCGCCAAATTCAAGGTGAAGAAAGGGGGGCGCTACCAGATGCAGGTGGCGCTGTGCAACGCCGATGGCTGTACCCTCTCTGATGCCAAGGAGATCGTGGTTGCCGATACCGATGGCAGCCATCTGGTGCCACTCAAGGCGCCGCTGCAGGAGAACAACAAGCCCTACGCCAACAAGTCCGGCAAGGTGGTGGGGACTTACTATGTGGAGTGGGGGGTCTATGGCCGCAAGTTTACGGTGGACAAGATCCCGGCCCAGAACCTGACCCATATCCTCTATGGTTTCACCCCCATTTGCGGCGGGGATGGCCTCAACGACAGCCTCAAGGAGATCGAAGGGAGCTTCCAGGCGCTGCAACGGGCGTGCGCCGGCCGGGCGGACTTCAAGGTGGCGATGCACGATCCCTGGGCCGCCATCCAGATGCCGCAAGGCAACCTCACTGCCCATGACGAGCCCTACAAGGGCAACTTTGGCGCCCTGATGGCGCTCAAGCAGGCCTATCCGAACCTCAAGATCCTCCCCTCGGTCGGCGGCTGGACCCTCTCCGATCCCTTCTACTTCCTCGGTGACAAAACCAAGCGCGATGTGTTTGTCGGCTCGGTGAAAGAGTTCCTGCAGACCTGGAAGTTCTTCGACGGTGTGGATATCGACTGGGAGTACCCAGGCGGACAGGGTGCCAACCCGAAACTGGGCAGCCCGAGTGATGGTGCCACTTATGTGGCCCTGATGAAGGAGCTGCGGGCCATGCTCGACGAGCTGGAGGCCGAGACCGGTCGCCAGTATGAGCTCACTTCCGCCATTGGGGCGGGGGGCGACAAGATCCAGGATGTGGACTACAAGGCGGCCCAGCCCTACATGGACCACATCTTCATGATGACCTACGACTACAACGGTGCCTGGAGCAACACCGAGCTGGGCCACCAGACCAACCTCTATGCGGCGAGCTGGGATCCCGATACCAAGTACACCACCGACAAGGCGGTCAATCAGCTGCTGGCGCAGGGGGTTGAGCCGGGCAAGCTGGTGGTTGGTGCCGCCATGTATGGCCGTGGCTGGACCGGGGTGAGCGGTTATCAGGGCAACAACCCCTTCACCGGCAAGGCGACCGGCAAGGTGAAAGGCACCTGGGAGGACGGGGTGGTGGATTACCGCGACATCGTCAACAACCGGATGGGGGCGGGCTGGGAGAAGGGCTACGACGAGGTGGCCGAGGCTCCCTATCTGTTCAAGGCGGCGACCGGCGATCTCATCATCTATGACAACGATCGCTCGGTCAAGGCCAAGGGGCAGTATGTGCTGGCCAACAAGCTCGGTGGCCTCTTCTCCTGGGAGATCGATGCCGACAACGGCGACATCCTCAACGCCATGCACGAGGGGTTGGGCCACGGCAGTGGCGTCACGCCACCGGCCAACAAGCCGCCGCTGGCCAACGCGGGCAGTGACCTCAAGGTGACCGGCCCGACCGAGGTGACGCTGGATGGGTCGGCCTCCCACGATCCGGAAAACAGCGCGCTCAACTACAGCTGGAAGCAGATCTCCGGCCCGCAGGCTGCCCTGCTTGATGCCACTCAGGCCAAGGCCCGGGTTGTACTCGATGCCGTGTCCGCCGACATCAATCTGGTGTTCGAGCTGACAGTGACCGATGACCAGCAGTTGAGTGCCAAGGATCAGGTTGTTGTCACCAACAAGGCGCCGCAGGCCAATCTGGCGCCGGTGGTGAGTCTACCTGCCACGGCCTCTGTGGAGGCGGGCAAGCAGGTGACCATCAAGGCGACCGCCTCTGATCCGAATGGTGATCCGTTGACCTATCAGTGGAGCGTGCCGGCAGGCATCACCGCAACGGGTCAGAACAGCGCCACTCTGGTGGTCACCGGCCCGAGCGTCACCAGCGACACCGGCTATGACTTGAGCGTCACCGTCTCCGACGGTGGGCTGGATGCCAGTGCGGCAACCCGTCTGACGGTCAAACCGGCCAGCAGCGGCGGTGGTTGCACGGCGACCGATCCGGATGCGGCCAACTGGCCAGTCTGGAAAGCGCCCAGCACCTATAACAGCGGCGACAAGGTGAGCCACAACCAGCTGGTGTGGCAGGCCAAGTACTGGACCCAGGGCAACGAGCCTAGCCGCACCGCGGATCAGTGGCTGCTGGTGAGCAAGGTGCAACTGGGTTGGGATGCCAATGTGGCCTACAACGGTGGCGAGCTCACCACCCATAACGGCCGTCAGTGGAAGGCGCAGTACTGGACCAAGGGCAATGAGCCCGGCAAACACGACGTCTGGCAGGATGTGGGGGCCGCCAGCTGTAAATAAGCATTGAATGGTAGCGGGGCATGCCGGTCATGCCCCGTTTTTCCTCCCCGCTTCGCCACATTCTGGCGGGTCTGCCAACCGGTTTCCCTCAGCTTCTCTCGTGTCCCAGCAAAGTGCTCACTCTTGCCTAGTGATTAATGCTCTCCCCGATAGCTGGCATCTGTGCCGCACGCTGCTCTTTGTGGTGCCGCTTGTGTTGGTACATGTCGGCATCGGCTCTGACAAACGCAGCGGCAAAGTCGCCGCGATAGGGGGCCATCCCCATGCTGCACGAGATAGTGGGGGAGGCGCTGGCCAGCATGGTGGTCAGCCTGGCCATCGCCTGTTGCAGCTCGGTCGGTGTCAGAGTGGTGAGCAGCACAAACTCATCCCCGCCGAAGCGGGCGGCAATGACCCCCTGACCAAAGTGCTGGCGTATGCCTGCAGCGATAAGGCTCAGGGCCTGATCACCCGCCAAATGGCCACTGCTGTCATTTAGCTGTTTGAGATTATCCATGTCGATCAGCAGCAGGGTGCCTTCTGGCTGTGCTTGCAGAGCGAGTTCGAATTGCTGGCGATTGGCGAGCCCGGTCAGCTGGTCGGTATTGGCCAGCTGATAGATGCGGCGGGACTGCTGATAGATGGTGATGGCGTGGCGAATATCTCGCGCCAGGATCGCCATCAGGTGGCTGTCGTAGCGGGTAAAGGCATTACGTTTGCTGCTGTCCATATTGATCATGCCGTAGAGCTGACCATCGATATGGATCGGGGTCGCCAGCGTGGCCTGGATGGGCAGGTCGGTGCAGTTGACCAGCAGCTCTCTGTCCTGTTCGGACAGGGGCATGGTGGCATTTATCTTCGACAGGTCGTTGATCAGCAGTGTTTTGTTGCAGCGCCCCTGAGTCAGCTTGTACTGAAAGGTGTGCTCCAGCGGCAGATTGATCCGCCGCAGTTTCACCAAATCCATGCCGATGGCCGCTTCATATCTCAACATGCCTGTGCCCGGCAGCAGCTTGATCAGGCAGCCCATCTCGGCTCCCGGGATCAACATCACGGCTCGTCTGAGCAGATCCTCCAGAAAGGCCTCTTCGGTCTGGTATTGCGCCGAGTTGCGGGCCAGTTCGGTGGTGGTTTCGTTGATCTTGAGCGCCTCACTCAGATGCTGCCACTGGCGGTGCAGATGGTAGCGGTAGTGGCGATAGAGTCAGAAGGTGCAGATAAGGTAGCTCTGGACTAGCAAGGTGCTGGCAAGCGGCGCCCTTTGCCAGCCATTGAGGCTGTTGATAAGCCAGATCATACCGGCCAGTGGCAAGGCATAAATCGTCAAACGAACAAATTTGTCGTATCTGGATAACCGGGTGCGTGAGGGCAATTCGCTGGGCATGAAGACACCTGCTGGCCATGCAAAGCGGCGATTATAAATTCATTAGTTGCGATACAGATGGGTCTTTTGTCGCATATTGTTCTTACTCATTGATTTTTCTCAATTTGGTGTGATGCAGATCAAAAAAATGGTGTGAGGTATCTGGTTGGAGGTGATGAGATTAGGTCTGCATATCCGGCTGTTTTTTAAACATTAATTTCTTGAAAGTGGGTAATTGTCAGGGTTGGTAACCGGTGGGCTGGCAATGGTCCGATTTGCTTACTTATCAGAATTACCCTACAGTCAATCGGCGATTATTTATCGCCAGAAATAACGTTGTGACAAGGGCAAACCGATTGAAAAGTCGGGACGCAAAGCTTCCGGTCTAAGGGTCAAGACGACCTAGGATAGCGGGGCCACCACAGTAGAATGCAGGCTGCCTTTGCCAAGGGGTGGCCGTTTTTGTGTCACCTGTCGTGTTGCGTTGCCCTTTCGTTTTTCCAATAACGAAAAGGAAAGCAATATGCTAAGTCCAAAACCCGCACTGCTGGCCATGATGGTCGGTACCCTGCTCGCCTCCTCCGCCGCTTATGCGGCAGCTCCCGGCAAACCCGCTATCGGTTGGGGCCCCACCAAGTTTGCCATCGTCGAAGTCAACCAGTCCGCGACCGCTTATAACGAGCTGGTCAAGGTGAAGGATGGCGCCGATGTGACCGTTACCTGGAATATCTGGAACGGCGATATCGGCCAGAGTGCCAAGGTGCTGCTGGATGGCAAGGAAGTCTGGTCCGGTCTCTCTTCCGCCGCGGGTACCGCCACCTTCAAGGTGCACAAGGGGGGGCGCTATCAGATGCAGGTCGCGCTGTGCAACGGCGATGGCTGTACCCTGTCTGATGCCAAGGAGATCGTGGTCGCCGATACCGACGGCAGCCACCTTGCGCCGCTCAAGCCAGCTCTGCAGGAGCACAACAAGCCTTACGTCAACAAATCCGGCAAGGTGGTCGGTACCTACTATGTGGAGTGGGGGGTCTATGATCGCAACTTCACCGTGGACAAGTTGCCGGCCCAGAACCTGACCCATATCCTCTATGGCTTCACCCCGATCTGTGGCGGTGATGGCCTCAACGACAGCCTCAAAGAGATTGCCGGCAGCTTCCAGGCGCTGCAACGTGCCTGTGCCGGGCGCAAGGATTTCCAGGTCGCCATTCACGATCCCTGGGCCGCGCTGCAAAAAGGGCAGGGGTCACTGGTCGCCTGGGATGAGCCCTACAAGGGCAACTTCGGCAATCTGATGGCCCTCAAGCAGGCCTATCCGGACCTGAAGATCCTCCCCTCCGTCGGTGGCTGGACCCTCTCCGACCCCTTCTTCTTCATGCATGACAAGGCCAAGCGTGACGTGTTCGTCGCCTCGGTCAAAGAGTTCCTGCAGACCTGGAAGTTCTTCGACGGTGTCGACATCGACTATGAGTTCCCGGGCGGCGACGGTGCCAACCCCAATCTGGGGGACAAGACCAAAGATGGGGAAACCTATGTGCTGATCATGAAGGATCTGCGCGCCATGCTCGACGAGCTGGAGGCCGAGACCGGTCGCACCTATCAGCTCACCTCCGCCATCGGGGCCGGTTACGACAAGATTGAGGATGTGGATTACAAGGCTGCCCAGCAGTACATGGACCACCTCTTCGTGATGAGCTACGACTACAACGGTGCCTGGAGCAATACCTCCCTGGGTCATCAGGCCAACCTCTATCAGGCCACCAACGGCTCGGCCAACAAGCGCTACAACACTGATGCAGCGGTACAGCAACTGCTGGCGCAAGGGGTCGACTCGGAAAAGCTGGTGATCGGTGCCGCCGCCTACGGTCGCGGCTGGAAAGGGGTGAGCGGCTATCAGGGCAACGATCCCTTCACCGGCACCGCCACCGGCAAGATCAAGGGCACCTGGGAAGATGGTGTGCTGGATTATCGCCACATCGTCAACAGCCATATGGGCGCAGGCTGGGAGTACAACTACGACGAGACTGCCGAAGCAGCCACCCTGTTCAAGCCTTCCACCGGCGAGCTGATCACCTATGACGACGAGCGCTCGGTCAAGGCGAAAGGCCAATACGTGCTGGCCAACAAGCTGGGCGGGCTCTTCTCCTGGGAGATCGATGCCGACAACGGCGACATCCTTAACGCCATGCATGAAGGTCTCGGTCACGGTGAAGGGGTCACTCCGCCAGCCAACAAGCCGCCAGTAGCCAACGCGGGCAGCGATCTGAGTGTCACCGGCCCGACCGAGGTGACGCTGAACGGCTCCGCCTCCCACGACCCGGAAAATGGCACCCTCACCTATAGCTGGAAGCAGGTCTCCGGCCCGCAGGCCGCTCTGCTTGATGCCACTCAGGCCAAGGCCCAGGTTGTACTCGATGCCGTGTCCGCCGACATCAATCTGGTGTTCGAGCTGACGGTGACCGATGACCATCAACTGACCGCCAGGGATCAGGTGGTGGTGACCAACAAGGCGCCGCAGCCCAACCTGCCTCCGGTGGTCACTCTGCCCGCCAGCGTCAAGGTGGAAGAGGGCAAGCAGGTGACCATCACTGCCAAGGCATCCGACCCCAATGACGACGAGCTGATCTATCAATGGCAAGTGCCTGCCGGTATCACGGCGACCGGCCAGAACAGTGCCACCCTGGTGGTCACCGCCCCGGCGGTGGATACCGAAACCGCTTATGACCTTTCAGTGACCGTCTCCGATGGCGCACTCGACACCAACGCGGCCACCCGTCTCACCGTCACGCCAATCAACGAAGGTGGTGAGGGGGGCTCTTGCAGCACCACAGATCCGGAAGCGGCCAACGTCCCCGCATGGCAGGCCAGCAAGGTCTATAACGGCGGTGACAAGGTGAGCCACAACCAGCTGGTATGGCAGGCCAAGTACTGGACTCAGGGTAATGAGCCGAGCCGCGCCGCCGATCAGTGGGCGCTGGTGAGTCAGGTTGATCTGGGCTGGAACGCAGCCGTTGCCTACAACGGCGGGGATCTCACCAACCACAACGGCCGTCAGTGGAAGGCCAAGTGGTGGACTCAAGGCAATGAGCCGGGCAAGCACGATGTCTGGCTGGATGTCGGGGCAGCAAGCTGTAACTGAGGCCTCCTCACCGATGACGGGGCATGGCGACATGCCCCTCATTCCAGGTAGCAATATGAACGAGAACCCGACAATGACCACAAATGTGACCCGAATCGCTGCCCTCATCATGGCAACCCTGGCGGCTGGCCCCCTGTCTGCCACCACCTCGCCCCTGATATTCAATGACACGACCCCGCAAAGCGATCTGGCGGGTAGCCTGGCTGCCAGCGTGCAGTTTGCCCAGAGCCAGATCCTGCCTTCCCATCCCAAAGAGGGGGATCGCCAACCCATCCTGACCAGCCTGCGCAAGAGCCTGCTGCTGGTTAAACCGCTCCAGGCCGACGGGGTGACCCCCATAACGGTGGAGGCCCGTGACGGCAGCGGCGAGCTGCTGGGCACCCTGACCTTGTCGCCGCCATCGGCGCTGCCAGAGACTGTCTACCACCTCGCGGGGGCTCCAGAAGGGGGTGTGAGTTTCATCCCGGAGAGCGGCACCACTGCCATCATCAGCAGCAGTGCTGATTTGGCCAAACTGAACGACAAGAGCGGCGCCTTCCTCAAGGAACGGCTGACTGGTCGCGCGCTGGTGGAGATCCAGACCGCCGATGGCCGCTGGGTTCGGGATATCTACCTGCCCGTGAGCCCGGAGCTGGAGGGCAAGATGGTGCGGATCCGCTCCAGCGCCGGTTATAACTCGACGGCCTTCTATGGCGAGCGACAGGTGACCGTCTCCCGTGGCCAGACCCTGCAGTTCAAGTTTGCCAATGGGCAGTGGTTCCGCGAGGGGGAGCTGGAGAACAACCGCATCACCTATGCCCTGGATACCTGGAGTGGCGAGCTGCCTGCCGGGTGGATCCTGCCCGGACTGACCCTCTCCGTTCGACAGGGCAATCTCAGTGGTGAACTGCGTGACATCAAGGTCGGCGCCCCCGGCGAGCTGCTGCTGCACACCATCGACATCGGCATGCTTACCACGCCACGGGATCGCTTTGCCTTTGCCAATGACAAGGAGGCCCATCGCGAATACTTCCAGACCATTCCGGCCAGCCGGATGATTGTCAGTCAGTATGCACCGCTCTCCCTGCCTGAGGTGATGCTGCCCAATGGCACATTGCTAACCGATTTTGACCCGAGCGAAGGGGGCTGGCATGGCGGCACCATGCGTCAGCGCATCGGCAAGGAGCTTATCTCCCACGGTATCGACAATGCCAACTACGGCATCAACAGCAGTGCCGGTGAAGGGGAGGGGAGCCATCCCTTTGTGGTGGCCCAGCTGACGGCGCATAACAGTCGCGGCAAGTATGCCAATGGGGTTCAGGTGCACGGTGGTTCCGGTGGCGGTGGCATCGTCACGCTGGATGATTCGCTGGGCAACGAGTTCAGCCACGAGGTGGGTCACAACTTCGGCCTTGGCCACTATGTAGATGGTTTCCGCGGCTCGGTTCATCGCAGTGCCGATCAGCTCAACTCCAGTTGGGGCTGGGACAGTGACAAACACCGTTTCATCCCCAACTTCTCGCCGACCCGCACCAATGAGGATGCCTGTCTGGATGGCCAGTGCCAGCCGCCGTTCGATGGCCGCAAGTTTGGCTACGATGCGATGGCGGGCGGCAGCCCTCTCTCTGGCGCCAACCGTTTCACCCTCTATACCCCCAATTCGGCCGCCATCATCCAGCGCTTCCTGGAGAGCAAGGCGGTGTTCGATGCCAACTCGGCCACCGGCTTTAGCAAGTGGAACAGTGCGACGGCCAGGATGGAGCCCTATCAGCACACAATCGAGGGGATCGAGAAGGTCGATGCCCCCATGGATGCCCTGAGCGAGGACGGACTGAGTGCCCTGCTGGCGGATTACGGCTTGGTCAGGGTCGCCATGTGGGACGGTCGCTGGACTCGTGATATCCGGGTGCCGGTTGCCTCTGCGGACAACCGCGGGCGCAGTCTGACCATCGATCACGGGGCCGGTTACAACAGCCACCTCTTTATCAACGGCAAGGATATCTTGGTGAGCAGGGGCTTCAAGAAGAGCTTCACCTCGGATGGCCAGAGCTGGGTGGAGGTCTCCCCCATCGATACCAAGGTTGCACGCAAGCCCGAGCAGTTCGGCGTGCGGGTGACCACCCTGGTGGGTTATTACGATCCGCAAGGAGCCCTGCGTAGCTACATCTATCCGGCTTTGCATGGCGCCTACGGCTTCACCTACCCGGATGACAGCAGCACCCTGTCCGGCAATGACTGCCAGTTGCAGGTGGAGACCCGCGATGGTCTGCAGCGCTTCAGGCTGGCCAATCACAGAGCGGCCAGCAGCGTCATGAACAAGTTCCACATCAACCTGCCCACCGCCAGCGAGCCCGGCCGCGCCACCATCCAGTGCCGTGGCCAGACACTGGTACAGCAGAGCTTGCTGCCACCGCAGCAGGCGCTCTCCTTTACCGTCAACGGGCGGCCGCTGGAGCAGGGCGTGGTTGAGAACCAGCCTCCAGTGGTGACAGTGCCGGCGCAGCTTGGCGGCATCGGCGGTGAGTGGCTGACCATCACTGCCGAGGCGAGGGATCCCGAGGGGGATGCGCTCAGCTACCGCTGGCACTTCCCGGCGGGCTGGCAGGCGGACGGCGAGACCAGTGCCAACCTGCGTCTGCTACCGCCAGCTGTCACCACCAGCGAGCAGCATGAGCTGAGTGTGAGCGTCTCGGACGGGGTACATCAGAGCGAAGGGCGCATCGTGCTGACGCTGGCGCCCGTGGTCGATGGCTCTTGCAACACCACCGATCCGGAAGCGGCGAATGTTCCCGCATGGCAGGCCAGCAAGGTCTATAACGGCGGCGACAAGGTGAGCCACAACCAGCTGGTATGGCGTGCCAAGTACTGGACTCAGGGCAATGAACCGGGCCGTGCCGCCGATCAGTGGGCGCTGGCGAGTCAGGTTGAGCTGGGCTGGAGCGCTACCGTTGCCTACAACGGCGGTGAGCTGACCAACCACAACGGCCGTCAGTGGAAGGCCAAGTGGTGGACTCAAGGCAACGAGCCGGGCAAGCACGATGTCTGGCTGGATGTCGGGGCGGCAAGCTGCCCCTAGGTTGAGTCCATGATGAAGATGGCGGAGCCTGTTCAGGCGGGCTCCGCCTTGTGCCACAAAACCATAGAGAGCAACAATAATGAAAAAAAACCGCATCACCCTTCTGCTTGCCAGCATGATGCTGAGCGGCCACCTGTGGGCGGCCGAGGCATACGACATCAACAAATCCTATCCGGGCGGCAGCCAGGTCAATTACAACGGCCAGGTTTTTGAGGCCAAGTGGTGGGTCAACCCGGGTCAGACTCCCGGCATGGCGGCCGCCAATGAGTGGGATACCCCTTGGAAGCTTGTCGGCGAAGGGGAAGTGACCCCGCCGGACACCGGTGGCGATGACAAGCCCAATCCGCCGACGCCAACCCCGCCGGATGGCAGCACCACCCCCGTCTATATGAGCCAGGCCGAGCTGGATGCCAAAGAGAAGGCGCTGACCGACTTCCCGGCGATGGAAGCGGTCAAAGCATCCATCGCTACCCGAGACAATCTGGTGGTCGAGGCGGTGCAGCCGGGTCGTGCCGACAACCCGGGCAACGTCAAGCGGGTCGAAAGCCTGCTGAGCGAGGGTCAGTTCAACTACCTCTTCCCGCTACGCGCCCCCGAGTACACCTATCGCGGCCTGCTGCAGGCGGCGGCCAAGTTCCCGGCCCTGTGCGGCGACTACAGCGATGGCCGCGATGCCGATGCCATCTGCCGCAAGACCCTGGCGACCATGTTCGCCCACTTCGCCCAGGAGACCGGTGGCCATGAAAACTGGCGCCCGGAAGCCGAGTGGCGTCAGGCGCTGGTCTACGTGCGCGAGATGGGATGGAATGAGACCATGCGCGGTGGTTACAATGCCGAGTGCCGCCCCGATGTGTGGCAGGGTCAGCAGTGGCCGTGCGGTACGTTCGACAATGGCGAGTTCAAGAGCTACTTTGGCCGCGGCGCCAAACAGCTCTCCTACAACTACAACTACGGCCCCTTCTCCGAGGCGATGTTCGGCACGGTACGCACCCTGCTCGACCGCCCCGATCTGGTGGCCGACACCTGGCTGAACCTCGCCAGTGCGGTGTTCTTCTATACCTATCCGCAGCCGCCCAAGCCCTCCATGCTCCATGTCATCGATGGCACCTGGCAGCCAAATGACCATGACAAGCAGAACGGTCTGGTGCCGGGCTTCGGGGTCACCACCCAGATCATCAACGGTGGGGTGGAGTGCGGCGGCCCGGTCGAGCACGCCCAGTCCCAGAACCGCATCAACTACTACCGCGAGTTTGCCAACTACCTCGGGGTGGCGGTGCCATCCGACGAGGTACTGGGTTGCAAGAACATGAAGGTGTTTGACGACAAGGGCGCCGGTGCCCTGCCCATCTATTGGGAGCAGGACTGGAGCTATGTGGCAGAGAACCCCAACGGCGGCAAGAGTTATGTGTGCAAGCTGGTGGGTTACCAGACCCGTTTCAGCGCCTTCAAGGCAGGGGATTACAGCCGCTGCGTTCAGCACTTCTATCCGGAGGTGGTGATCGAGGATAACGGCGGTGGCACCAACCTGCCGCCGGTGGCCAATATCACCGGCCCGGCGCAGGCCGAAGGCGGCAGCAAGGTGACCCTCTCCGGCCAGCACTCCAGCGATCCGGAAGGCAAGCCGCTCTCCTATGCCTGGACAGTCCCGGCTGGAGCCTCTGCCTCGACACTGGATCAGGTGACGCTGGAGTTGACCCTGCCCAAGCCGGCGACCGATACCAAGCTGGAGATCAAACTGACGGTCACAGATGAAGGTAATCTGAGCCGCAGCACTACCCATAGCCTGCAGGTTAAAGGGGAGGAGGGGGGCGTAACGCCGCCTGACTATCCGGCCTATAAAGAGGGGACTCCCTACAAGGCAGGCGAGCGGGTCAGCAACGGCGGTGCCAGCTACGAGTGTAAACCGCACCCCTACACCGGCTGGTGTGCCGGTGCCGCCTGGGCCTATGAGCCGGGCAAGGGCACTGCTTGGGCCGATGCCTGGATCAAACTCTGAGCCGTTTCAGGGTTACAAGGCTTGCCGACAAGCCAGCGCACTATCTGGTGCAATCATTATCTGGTGCAATAAAAGATGGGGCCTGCGGGCCCCATTCTTGTTTGGTGGAGTTCAGGTTTGGCCGTGGAACATCTGGCCCGGACAGGACAGCGCCTCGAAAGGGCTGTGTGATGATGTGTGTTGTTTTTTTATTACATTTTCCGTGAAAGGCTTTCAGCAATTACTTGCCGTAGCGGAAGTAGTATTCACGGGTGGAGGGGGCATAGGCATCTTTCTCTACAACGCCGTTCTTGGTGGTTGCACCGCGCAGGTGGAACAGGACTGCCAGATTCTCAAACATGGTTTACCTCATCGCTCTGTCATTTATGGTTATGGTGTGTGACCTAGGTCACGGTTTGATCCTATGGTCATTTGTGAGCCAGATCAACTTTCTGTGTTGTAAATTTACAAAAATCATGGAAAGGGTTTTCAAATGCAATGCCTTTTATGGAAAGGCTTTCCCGAGGTGACGGGGGAGACGCTGACGATCAGCCTGCAAAAGATGCCTGAGAGCGGGGGCGTTGCACGGGGAAAGAGGCTTGCTGCATGGCCTCTCCTTTATAGGTGCTTGAGCCGATTTATGACATAAAACAGAGAGATAGCACGCGCCTTGCTGGTAAAAACAGCGAACTGCTGCAATTTTGACTAAACGAATCAGTCGCGGTTATTTTAGGGTTGACAGCAAAGCGGGTGATGCCTATCATGCGCCTCCGTTGCCGGAGATAACTTCGTCAGCGCCGAGGTGAGTTGGGGTTATAGCTCAGCTGGGAGAGCGCTTGCATGGCATGCAAGAGGTCCGCGGTTCGATCCCGCGTAGCTCCACCAAATTATCCTCGAACAATCTGGAATCAAAGGGGTTATAGCTCAGCTGGGAGAGCGCTTGCATGGCATGCAAGAGGTCCGCGGTTCGATCCCGCGTAGCTCCACCAGATTCCTGATTGTTGTACTGAATACCCAGGGCAGTGCGGTGTTTATCACCCAAGCCGACCTTTGTGGGGTTATAGCTCAGCTGGGAGAGCGCTTGCATGGCATGCAAGAGGTCCGCGGTTCGATCCCGCGTAGCTCCACCATTATTTAGGATGAATGGCCGCCAGAACCATTCATTCAGTACCGAATTTGGGGTTATAGCTCAGCTGGGAGAGCGCTTGCATGGCATGCAAGAGGTCCGCGGTTCGATCCCGCGTAGCTCCACCAAATTCAGAGTGACGTCAGTCATTCACACAAATCGGGGTTATAGCTCAGCTGGGAGAGCGCTTGCATGGCATGCAAGAGGTCCGCGGTTCGATCCCGCGTAGCTCCACCAAATTCTTATTACAAGAAGCAAAAAGGCCACCGCATCGCGGTGGCCTTTTTGTTTTCTCTGTCCCGTCCTGAATATGGTTTACACCTTTCCCCCCAATAAATGGAGAACCCGATGGGACAAGGTGTGAAACGGACACAGCGCGATTACTCGCTGACTTTTAAACTGGCACTGGTCGAGCAAATTGAAAAAGGCGAGCTCACCTACAAACAGGCTCAGGTGCGTTATGGCATTCAGGGCCGCTCCACCGTTCTGGTATGGTTGCGTAAACATGGTCGGCAAGATTGGAGCCAGGGGGCTTCTGTGCGTGCCGGCAGGAGCATCACCATGCCTGACCCCGACAACCAGACACCCGAACAGCGCATCAAGGAACTCGAGCAACAGCTGGCGCTGATGAGTCAGAAGGCCCAGTTTTTTGAGGCCGTCGTCGATGTACTGAAGAATGACTACGGTGTCTCCATCGTAAAAAAGCGACCCGGCAAGTCCTCTCGCAGCGGCAAGTCGAGAGGCTGAGCATTGTCAGGGCTTGCCTGTTTCTGGGGATAAGCCGGCAGGCTTACTACAAGCGCAATCGGGTCGCCGACGAGCGCCATGCTTAGGGATTGCAGGTGGTGCGCTTCGTGCGTCAGGTTCGACTGCGACAACCGCGGGTCGGCACTCGCAAGCTGCATTATCTGCTGCAGGGTCAGGATGATGGCGGGCTCAAGGTCGGGCGGGACAGGCTGTTTCGGATATTGGCCGAGCACCGCCTGCTGGTGCAGCCCAGGCGGGCGTATCACAAGACCACCCACAGTTTTCACCGTTTCTACCGTCATCCCAACTTGCTCAAGGCGGGGCCAGAGCAGGTTACGCCGGTGGCCCCGGAGCAGGTCTGGGTCGCTGATATCACCTATCTGCCAGCCAGGAGCGGACCGCTGTACCTGAGCCTGGTGACGGATGCCGACTCACGCAAGATAGTGGGCCATCACGTGCACGAAGGGATGCACGCCAAGTCGGTGGCGATGGCGTTCAAGAAAGCGCTGAAGCAACGGAGTGGCGGCGGGGAGCTTATCCATCACTCGGACCGCGGCGTGCAGTATTGCTCGGGGCTGTATCAGTCACTACATGAACGGTACGGGGTGAAATGCTCGATGACGGATGGGTATGACTGTTATCAGAATGCGTTGGCGGAGCGGGTGAACGGGATTTTGAAAGGAGAGTTATTGGGTAATGACTCCAAACAGTTGAAATGGTGTCTTTCTATAAAGGCACCAATCACTTTCTCGTTGTAGTGGTCAACTAAATCCGGACACTTGGTTAGGCCGAGTCTCGGCTTTTGCTGGCGGTATTCCATCATTGTGTTGATGTGGACGCCGCCAGTTGTAGTAATCCATCAGGTAGTAACTGATATCCCGCTTTGCCTGCCGCAAGCTCATATATCCCATAGCCGGGAGCCACTCTGACTTCAGGCTTCTGAACAACCGTTCCATCGGGGCGTTCCCAGCAGTTGCCACGCCGACTCATGCTCTGGGTCATGCGATAGCGCCACAGTCGTTGCCGAAATGCCCTACTGCCATATTGGCTGCCCTGGTCGGAGTGAAACAACACACCAGAGGGGCAACCCCGCTGCTGATAGGCCATCTCCAATGCTTTGATGGCCAGTGCTGCATCAGGCTTGTCAGACATCGCCCAGCCCACGACCCGCCTGGTATGAAGGTCGAGCACTGCGGCCAGGTAATGCCAACAACCTCCGACCCAGACGTAGGTAATATCACCACACCACACCTGATTGGGTTGCGGAACATCAAATTCACGGACCAGCAGATTGGGAATGTCCGGTCGTTCAGACCGAGCGACCTGATAGCGATGAGCGCCCGGCTGTTTGGATACCAGCCCGGCCTCCTTCATCAGGTTACGTACTTTGAATCGGTCAATCTGATGCCCCAACTCTCGCATCATAGACATCAAGGCGCGGCTGCCCGCTGAGTTCCGGCTTTCTTTGAACAAACGGCGCAAATCACAGCGCTGTTGCATACGTTCACGGTTAATCGCTCGCCTGCGAGCCAGATAATCGTAAAAACAGGAGGTGGGAACATCGAAGGCGCAGCAGACCAGAGTGATGGGGGCTTGCTCCCTTAATCGGTCTATCAGCGCGTACGTGTGAACTCGTCCGCCATCAAGAGAGCAGTAGCCTTTTTTAGAATGTCCTTCTCACGTTCGAGCCGGTTGATGCGGGCTTCCAGCTCCTGAATTTTTTGCTGCTCCGGAGTCAGTGCTTTTCCGATTGGGGTTGTACCAGTTCGTTCGGATTGCAGTTGCTGAACCCAGCGGCGCAGTACGGTTTCACCGACATCCAGTGAACGGCTGGCTTCAGGGACAGAATATCCTTGGTCGAGCACCAAGGATGCGGCTTCGAGTTTGAATTCGGCAGTAAATGAACGACGTAATCTTGTCATTGAACACCTCAGGTCATGGTGGCGACTGTACCACCTAAAATGGTGTCCGGGATGATTAGACCACTACAGACACCATCACGGATCAGAGTGGCATGGGCCTGAAAGTGGTGGAGAGCGGTGGCAACGACAACTCGGAAGGCATTGCGGGCGAGAAGGACTTCCACAAGGTCGCCATGAACCTGCCGGGTTGGCAGACTCTGGCGCCGGGGGCCGAGATTGAAGTCGCCATGACTTACTACCTGCCCGCCGCTGGCGTGCCGAGCGGTATGCGCATCATCAGCGGCAGCCAGACCATTGGTCTCAAGGCCGAGTTCCCGACCTTGCCGGAGGCCGTGCTGGGCTCGGGTGGCGGTGAGAATCCGGGCACCAGCTGCAGCAGCCAGAACGTCAATCCGGCGGCCTACAAGGCCTATCCGAGCTGGCCGCAGGGGGATCATGCCAATGGCGGCGATCGCATCACCCATAACAAGGTGGTGTGGCAAGCAAACTGGTGGACCAGCAGCGAGCCCAAGGCAACCGATGGCAGCTGGAAGTCTGTCTGTAGCTATTGATTTTAAAATCAATGAGATAAGTGAGGCTTCGGCCTCACTTTTTTTGTCTGGTTGGTCGCTCTGGTTGAAAATGCGCCTGCCTTTCCTGGCGGGCAGCCTCTATAATAGAGTCGATTAATAATCAGATGGATATCAGCGTATGGCGAGTATATTGGATTCCGTTGATCAACGAACTCAACTGGTGGGGGAAAACCGCCTCGAGTTGTTGATGTTTCGTCTCGGCACCCGTCAGATGTTCGCCATCAACGTCTTCAAGGTACGGGAAGTGGTCAAGTTGCCCCATCTGAGCAAGATGCCGGGCTCCCATCACAATATCAGCGGGGTGGCCAATATCCGCGGTACCTCGATCCCGGTGATCAACCTGCGCAGCGCCATCGGTATGCGCCCCATGCCCATCGACAGTGAATCCAACCTCATCATCACCGAGTACAACCGCACCATTCAGGGCTTTCTGGTGGGGCAGGTGGCCAACATCGTCAACATGACCTGGAAGGATATACTGCCACCGCCGCGCTCTGCCGGGCGTGCCAACTACCTCACCGCCATCACCCGCATTCCCGAAGATGGAGTGGATCAGATCGTCGAGATCATCGATGTGGAGAAGGTGCTGGCGGAGATCATCACCTATGACATCCGCATCTCCGAAGAGGTGCTGGATCGGGAGATCCTGCCCGAGATGCATGGCCGCAAAGTGCTGATCGTCGATGACTCCAGCACCGCCCGCAATCTGGTGCGCGAGACCCTGGGCCAGCTTGGGCTTGAGGTGATCGAGTGTCAGGATGGTTTGCAGGCGCTGACCCTGCTCAAGGGGTGGTGCGATGCTGGCAAGAAGGTGACCGACGAGATCCTGCTGATGATCACCGATGCCGAAATGCCGGAGATGGACGGCTACCGCCTGACCCACGAGGTGCGCAGCGATCCGCGTATGTCCGATCTCTTTATCACCCTCAATACCTCCCTGAGCGGCAACTTCAACGAAGCCATGGTCAAGAAGGTGGGGTGCGACCGATTTATCTCCAAATTCCAGCCAGACTTGCTGGTCGGCGTGGCCCAGGAGCGGCTGCGCCAGGTGCTGGAAAGCTGAGACGCTGCCTGCCGGTTATGCTAAATCATTAACAACACATCCCGCTTCGGCGGGATGTGTTGTTATTGGGTATTGGCGATGGATTGGTTGAATCAAGGTGCCACGCAGAGATCGTCGACCATTCAAAACATCCGATTTTGGCGGGATATTTTGTTATGGGATATTGGTGATAGACGGCGGGCTTATTGGCTGAGCAGCGGCTCCATAAAGCGGGCGACTTTATCGCGGATTTGGGGCTGGGCCGCCGGGGTGGGATGAATGCCATCGTTCATCATAAGTTCAGGGCGCAGCGCAATATCATCCATAAAGAAGGGCAGCAGGGGCAGATCGTTAGCCTGGGCCAACTCGGGAAAGATCTGTTCGAACTGGCGCAGATAGCGGGCACCGTAGTTGCGGGGCAGCTGGATTTGGGTCAACACCACACGGGTCTGCTGCTCCTTGGCGAGCGCGATCATGCTGGCCAGATTTTGGCGGGTAATGGTCGGTGCGAAGCCGCGCAGGCCATCGTTGCCCCCCAGTTCGATCAGCAGCCAGTCCGGCTTGTGCTCCTTCAGCAGCGCGGGCAGACGGGCCAGCGCCCCTTGTGTCGTTTCACCGCTGATGCTGGCATTGAGCAGGGTGTGTTTGCCCCCCTCCTCCTGCCATTTCTGGTTGAGCAGGGCGGGCCAGCTCTGCTCAACCTGCATCTGATAGCCGGCGCTCAGGCTGTCTCCCAGTACCAGCAGGGTCTGGGCCTGAGCCGACGAGAGCAGGCTGCCGAGGCCAACGAACAAGACAAACAGAATACGCACCATCAATTCAACTCCCGCTATGGATTGTCATCAAGGGATTGGAACAAAGGATACAGAGCATGAGTTCAACCCCCATTATTGTCGTCAAGGGCCTCGGCAAATCGGTTCGCCTCGGCCAGGAAAGCCTCACCATCCTTGAAGGGATCGATCTGCAAGTCAATAGCGGCGAGACGGTGGCTCTGGTCGGTGCCTCCGGCTCCGGCAAGTCCACCCTGCTGGGGCTGCTGGCCGGGCTCGATCTGCCGAGTCAGGGAGATATCGAAATCCTCGGCAAATCCCTTGGCGAGCTGGATGAGGAGGGGCGGGCCCGATTGCGCGCCGAGCAGATCGGCTTTGTGTTCCAGTCGTTCCTGCTGCTCCCGACCATGACGGCGCTGGAGAATGTGATGCTGCCCGCCGAGCTGCGCGGCGAGCGGGATTGCGAACCAAGAGCCCGCGAGCTGCTGGCAGCGGTCGGGCTTGGTGAGCGGTTGCATCATCTGCCGCCACGGCTCTCCGGCGGTGAGCAGCAGCGGGTGGCCATTGCCCGCGCCTTTATGACTCGTCCCAGCCTGCTGTTGGCGGACGAGCCGACCGGCAACCTCGACAGCAAGACCGGCGAGAAGGTGATCGAGCTGCTGTTTGAACTCAATCGCAAGCACGGCACCACGCTAGTGGTAGTGACCCATGACCATCAGCTGGCCGAGCGTTGCAAGCGGCAACTGGTCATGACGGCGGGTCGGCTGGATCGCGAGGTGGCCCATGATGTGGTGTAACGGGGTGAGCTGCGGGTCAGGCGGGAGATGCAAGGGATGATGCAGTGGCGATTGGGATGGCGACTGCTGCGCCGGGAAGGTTTCAGCGGCGAGCTGCGCTGGTTTGTGCTGGCGCTAGCGCTTAGCGTGGCGTGTGTCTTGAGTGTGGCATTGGTGGCGGATCGGCTCGATGCCGGACTCAAGGCGTCGGGCCGCGACTTTATCGGAGCGGATCGGGTGCTGCGCACCGCCGCCGCCCTGCCGGATGGCTGGCTAGCCCGGGCTAAACAGGATGGCTTGGCGGTGCAGACCACCGTCAGCTTCAACAGCATGCTGTTTCACGGCGACGCGCTGCAGCTTGCCTCCATTCGGGCGGTGCCCGATGGTTTTCCCTTCTACGGCAAGCTCACTCTGGAACCTGCCCGTGCCCCGGCCCCCGGCGAGATCTGGCTCTCCGCCCGGGTGATGCAGCTGCTTAAGGCCAAAACGGGGGATGAGCTGGAGGTGGGCAATACGGTGCTCAAGGTGGCAGGCCTGCTTGGCGAGGAGCCCGATCAGGGCTTCAGCCCCTTCCTGCTGGCGCCGCGGGCGCTGATCCACAGTGCCGATATCGAGGCGACCGGTGCCCTGCTCCCCGGCAGCCGCCAGCAGTGGCGCTATCTGTTCAAGGGGCCGAGAGAGTCGCTGGCCCGTTACGAGCAATGGTTGTTGCCGCAATTGCAGGCCGGACAGAAGTGGATCAAACCGGATGACAGCGAATCCCAAGTGGGTCGCTCGCTGGCCAATGCCGAGCGTTTCTTCCGGCTTGCCTCGTTAAGCGGGGTGTTGCTGGGGGCGCTGGCGATGGGGATTGCGGTGCGCCACTTTGCCGAGCGCCAGACCAATATGGTGGCGCTGCTCAAGACGCTGGGGGCATCCCGTCGCTCGCTCTGGCAACTGATGGGAACCCTGCTGCTGTCGCTGACGCTGATCGGTGCGCTGCTGGGTCTGGTAGCGGGCACCGTCATGCAGTGGATCACCTTGCAACTGTTGGGGGACCTGCTGCCGCCGGATCTGCCACCCCCCTCCTGGCGCCCCTTTGCGCTGGGGGTGGCGGTAGCGCTCTTTATCACCCTGCTGCTCGCTTTTGTGCCCTTCTTGCGTCTGCTGAAGGTGCCGCCGCTGCGGGTATTGCGCCGGGAGCTGGAGGCGGGTATTCCCCCCTGGCTGGCCCTGCCGGTCGGCCTGTTCGGGCTGTTTGCGTTGGTCTGGGGCTTTACCGCCGATGTGCGGCTGGCGCTGGGGCTGGTGGGGGGCATGGGCTTGCTGATGGGGCTGTTGGCCCTGCTGGCAGCCCTGATGTTGCGGCTGGGAGCGAGAGTGAGCGGGCCTCATGCCTTGCGGCTGGCGCTGGCCCACCTGTCGCGCGAGCGCAGTAGCGGCCTGTTCCAGCTGGCGGGCTTTGCGCTGGCGCTGATGCTGTTTGGCTTGCTCTGGGCGGCCCGGGTCGATCTGCTGGATGAGTTTTCGGCCCGTCTTCCCGTCGATGCACCCAACCGTTTTCTGGTCAATGTGGCCGAGAACGAGCGGGAGGGGATCCTGAGCGAACTGGCGGCGGCCGGGGCCAACACTTCCGACTTCTACCCCATGGTGCGCGGCAGGCTGACCCATATCGCCGGTGAGGCGGTGGGCGAGGGGGCCAGCAGTGGCCGCGAGGGGGTCGATCGGGAGCTCAACTTCACTACCACAACAACCCTGCCAATCGACAACAAGCTGGTGGCCGGGAAATGGCTTGCCGGACCCGGCGAGGTGTCGGTGGATAGTGAGCTGGCCAAGCGGCTCGATATCAAGCTGGGGGACATGCTCGCCTTTACCATCGAGGGGCGCAGCTTTGGCGCCAGGGTCACCAGTTTGCGCAGCATCAAGTGGGACAATATGCGTCCCAACTTCTACATGATCTTCTCCGAGGATCTGCTGGCATCCTTCTCCCGTACCTGGCTTGGTAGTTACCGATTGCCCGAGGCGGGGCGCTCTGCCGAGGTGGAGTTGATCCGCCGTCACCCCACGGTGAGCCTTATCGATGTGGATGACCTGATTGCGCGGCTTACTCAGGTATCGGAGCAGGTGAGCCGGGCGCTGGCGCTGATGCTGGGGCTGGTGACAGTGGCCGCACTGCTGGTGCTGCTGACCCAGACCCAGGCCAGCATGGTTCAGCGTCGGCGCGAGCTGTTGCTGATGCGCACTCTGGGCGCCAGCAGCGATCTGCTCAGGAAGATGCTGCGCTGGGAGTTGGTGGCCAGTGGTGCGCTGGCGGGGCTCTGTGCCGCCATGGTGGTGGAGCTCTGCTCCTTTGGCCTGCAGTGGTGGTGGTTCGAGGGGCAGTGGCAGTTCCACTGGGCAATCTGGCTTGGCCTGCCGACGCTGGGGGCACTGCTGGTGACGCTGGCGGGGCAGGGGATGCAGCGCCAGCTGCTGGCTGGCACCCTGAGCGATCGGTTGCGAGGGCTGGGTCAGGGCCTGTTGTAATCCCGCCAGCGCGAACCGATACACACAAGGTGCAATAGCGCAGCCACCATAAACAAGCAGCCCGGCCATTGGCCGGGCTGCTTGCTATGCGAGGAGCTGACGAGCGGACGCCGCGAGCGGGTGTGAGTTAGCGGGACTCGCGCAGCAGATTGGTGAGGGCGTTCGGCAGCTCGGGATAGCTGAAGTGAAAACCGGCCTGTTGCAGTCGTGCTGGTATCACCTTTTGTCCGGTCAGCAGCAGATCGGCCGCTTCACCCATCACCAGTTGCAGCAGGGGGGCGGGCACGAAAAAGAGGTGCGGGCGGTGCAACGTGGTGGCAAGGGTCTGGCTGAACTCCCGGTTGCTGACTGGATGAGGGGCGGTTCCGTTGAAGATGCCGCTGCACTCTTCGTGATCCAGCAAGAACAGTATGGCGCGCACCAGATCCTGCACATGGATCCAGCTCATCATCTGGCTGCCCGATCCCATGGGGCCGCCGAGTCCGAGTCGGTAGGGGGGGAGCATTTTGGGCAGGGCGCCGCCATCCATGCCAAGCACCAGCCCGATCCGCACGATACAGACCCGGGTTTGGCGGCTCTGGGCCTCCTGCGCCAAGGTTTCCCACTGCTGGCAGAGCTGGTGGGTAAACTCATCGTTGGGGGAGCGGCACTGCTCGTCGAGGGTTTCGGTGCCCTGTCTGCCATACCAGCCGATGGCGGAGGCGTTGATCAGCACCTTGGGCGGCGTGCTGGATAGCTTGATGAGATCCACCAGCTGCTCGGTCAACAGCCAGCGGCTATCGCAGAGCAGCTGTTTGCGCGACTCGCCCCAGCGTCCGGCGGCGATGGGTTCACCGGCCAGATTGATCACCGCGTCCACGTCATTGAGGTCATCGAGCCGGTCGAGGTTATCCAATACCTTGATATCGTGACCCAGCAGGGAGTAAGCGCGGCTCCCCTGCCTGCTCAAGACCACGACCTCGTGATTGACCTTGAGATGGGCAACCAGCTTGCGGCCGATAAAGCCGGTTCCTCCGGTAATAAGAATCTTCATCGCTGCATGCTCCTGCTGCCGTTTGCTCAACTTTAATGGTGTGGCTTCCCTTCAACAAGTGAGACGTGCTTCGGGAGTTTTCTGTTTGACGTTTGTTAACTCTATCCTCTTCTTACGACATATTGTTGAACAATAGTTTGAATTGATTGATTTTTGTTGGGTGGACATTTGTTGAACAATCGCTATTATGGCGACCCTTTTCGCCTGTCCACCGAGGCTGTCACCCATTATCCGAGCATCAAAGAGGCCGCCATGCCATTTCGCCGTTTGAAACTTCGCCAGCTTTACTCGAGGATTCTGTTGGCGCTGCTGATGGGGGGCGGGATCCTGCTGCTGGGGGTTGTTGCCGTTATCTGGCAGACGGTGACGGATATAGAGCGTGATGCCGATTCACGGTTGCAGCATGCCCGTACGATGTTTGATCGCACCATCGGCCATGCCCGGCAGGCGGCCATCAATGTGGAGGGGATGCTTGGTCACTCGTGCAAGGAGGCGGCACAACTGCTGCGCGAACAGGTGGCCACGGTGCCCGATGTCCGTTCCGCCAATCTGGCTGTCGGCAGCCACATCTACTGCACCTCGCTCTATGGTGACTACGATGGCCCCTTCAATCCCGACCGCTATGTGGATGGCAGGTTGCAACTGCTGCCTGGCAATGAGGTCACACCGGATCGCCCCTTGATCGTGCTGCGTCATGAAACGGACAAGGGGAGTGTGCTGATCGGTGTAGATGGCTACTACCTGCGCAATACCCTGGAGATCTCCAGCAAGAACTCCCCGATGGCTCTCGTGGTGGGGCAGAGGGCTCTGTTTGGCTCAGGTCAGGTCGGGGCTGCGCCCTCTCCGACAGAAGAGGGTTATATTGCCCTCGCTTCGGCCGATTTCCCCTATCAGGTCGTCACCCGGGTCACGGTGCATGACTACTGGAGTCACGCATGGCGCTACTCCAGATATACCTTGTTCCTCTCTCCGCTGCTGGCGCTGCTGATTGGATTCGGCACCTTCAGGCTGATGGGGCGTAGCAGCTCACCAGCGGAGGAGCTCAAGCGGGCGTTGATCGAAGAGGAGTTTATCCCCTACCTGCAGCCGGTGGTCTCCGGTGAGGATGAGCAGTGGCGTGGCTGTGAGGTGCTGATGCGCTGGCAGCATCCCAAGCAGGGGATGATCTCGCCGGATCGCTTTATTCCGCTGGCGGAAGATAGCGGGCTGATCGTGCCCATGACCAGCCTGTTGATGGCGCAGGTGCGCGACCACTTCTCCCCTTATGCCCGCAAGCTGCCGGCAAAGTTTCATTTTTGCTTCAATATCAGCGCCAAGCACTTTCAGGATCTCGACCTGTTGGCTGACTGCAAGGCGTTTCTTGACGCATTTAAAGACAATCCCGTTGATTTGGGGCTGGAGCTGACCGAGCGTGAACTGCTGGTGGCTGATGAGACAACGGCCCGGATGTTTGCCGAGTTGCGCAAACTGGGCGTGTTGATCTCTATCGATGATTTTGGCACCGGTCACTCCAGTCTCACCTATCTGCAACAGTTTCAGGTCGATGCACTCAAGATTGATCGGAGCTTTGTGGAGATGATCGGCACGGATGCACTCTCCAGCCATATCGTTGAAAACGTGATTGATCTGGCGAAGCGACTTGAATTGATCCTGATCGCGGAGGGGGTCGAGAAGCAGTCGCAGGCGGACTACCTGCGGGCTCGCCACGTTGACTATCTGCAAGGGTATCGTTACAGCCGCCCCATCCCGATGAAGCAGTTTTGCAAGACCCTGTTTGGCTGAACGGTTGAATGGGGAGCATAAAAAAACCAGCGATCGCTCGCTGGTTTTTTGTTGGTACGGTTTGGCTTGGGCGATCAGAGCATGCGCTGGAGGGCGCGGGCCAAGCGTTTGACCCCCTCTTCAATGGTCGCTTCATCGACGCAGGAGAAGCTCAGGCGCAGGGTGTTCTTGATCTCGGGGCGCACGTAGAAGGGGGCGCCGGGCACGAAAGCCACCTTCTCCTTGATCGCCTCGTCAAACAGCGCCATGGCACTGATGTGGGCTGGCAGGGTCAGCCAGAGGAACATGCCCCCTTCCGGTCGGGTGTAGCTGACGCCGGGCGGGCAGTGACGGGCCAAAGAGGCCTCCATGGCAGCGCGCTGGCGGCCATAGACCTCCTTGATCTTCTCCAAGTGAGCGTCGAGGGAGTTGTCGGTCAGGAAGC
Organism: Aeromonas sp. 82P; assembly: GCF_051919365.1. Classification (NCBI taxonomy): domain Bacteria; kingdom Pseudomonadati; phylum Pseudomonadota; class Gammaproteobacteria; order Aeromonadales; family Aeromonadaceae; genus Aeromonas; species Aeromonas sp. 82P. The sequence continues at coordinate 3,835,282 of NZ_JBQBEV010000001.1, read as the reverse complement.
GGTGCAGCACCTGCTGGCTGAAGGCGTTGCTGTGCAGATCGGTCGCCTGCTTGGCGATGGTCACCTTCTTGCGCAGCCACTCCGGCATCACCATCCAGCCCAGACGGAAGGCAGGCACCACGGTTTTCGAGAAAGAGCCGAGCAGCACGGTATTGTTTGGCGCCAGCTTGGCAATGGGGGGCAGATGCTCGCCCTCGAAACGCAACTCGCCGTAGGGATCATCTTCCACCATCAACAGCTCGTGGCTGATCAGCCGCTCCGCCAGTGCCTCGCGGTTGGCACGGCTGTAGGAGACACCGCTCGGGTTCTGGAAGTTGGGCACGCCGTAGAGCAGTTTGGCATTGGATCCGCTTGCCAGCAGCGCATCCAGCGCCGCCAGGTCCAGTCCCTCTTCTTCAAGGGTGATCGGCTTGAAGGTGGGCTGGTAGACAGAAAAGGCCTGAATGGCGCCAAGGTAACCCGGCTCTTCGATGATGAGATCCTGACCCTCGTCGATCAGCACTTTGCCCAGCAGATCCAGCGCCTGCTGGGAGCCGCTGGTGATGAGGATGTTGTCCGGATTGATCTGCATGCCGTGGCGGGCCAGATAGCGGTCGGCAATATATTGGCGCAGCGGGGCGAAGCCCTCGGTCGCCGCATATTGCAGGGCAGCAGCCCCCTGTTCGCGCAGTACATCCTGACAGGCCTGATCGATCGCCTTGACCGGAAACAGGTGGGGATTGGGCAGGCCACCAGCGAAGGAGATGATCTCCGGATTGGCGGCAACTTTGAGGATTTCACGGATAAAAGAAGGCTCAACCTTCTCGAAGCGCTGGGCAAAAAACGGCTGCATAGACAATTCTCTCGGCATGTGGGCGGTCGCTCCATTCGACCGCCAGGTTATCCGTTTGTATCAGATTTCAGAAATGAGGCAATGATTGTCACAAAAATCGCCAAAAAAGGGCTGGAACGACTCTACTGCGGATTATATTGGACGGTTAGTCGGTGTGGTGATGCCTGTGAGGGAGCAGGGAAGTGGATGGCCGGAATATTTGTTGCGCGAAACACTTGCGCCTTGGGCCTATCTTGGGATAATTCGCTCCCCTGTTTTCGCGGGTCGATGAAATGCCGAGCCGCGAGCGGTCCCGCTCGGGATCGGACACAAGATGTATTACCCGGATTGATGAAATAACGAGACCATTATGCCTGTGACCCAAGATGTATTTAACGAAGACGGCAAGTTCATGCGCAAGATCCGCAGCTTTGTCCGTCGCGAAGGCCGCCTGACCAAAGGGCAGGAGAAGGCCCTGGAAGAGCTTTGGCCGGTCATGGGCATCGATTTTGAGCCAAAGCAGCTCGATCTGGTCGCGCTGTTTGGCCGTGAAGCACCAGTTGTGCTGGAGATCGGCTTTGGCATGGGCGCCTCTCTGGTTGAGATGGCCAAGAATGCCCCCGAGAAGAACTTCATCGGCATCGAAGTGCACTCCCCGGGCGTGGGCGCCTGTCTGGGCACCGCTCAGGAAGCGGGCGTCACCAATCTGAAAGTGATCTGCCACGATGCGGTGGAAGTGCTGGAGCACATGATCCCGAACGGTTCACTCTCCTGCCTGCAGCTCTTTTTCCCGGATCCCTGGCACAAGAGCCGTCACCACAAGCGTCGCATCGTACAGCCTGCGTTTGCCCAGGATATTCGCCAGAAGCTGGCCATCGGTGGCGTGTTCCACATGGCGACCGACTGGGAAAACTATGCCGAGCACATGCTGGAAGTGATGAGCGCCGCCGAGGGTTACGAGAATACCTCTGCCACCGGTAACTGGGTGCCGCGTCCGGACTGGCGTCCGCTGACCAAATTTGAACAACGTGGCCACCGTCTCGGCCACGGGGTTTGGGATCTGATTTTCAAGCGTGTCAGCTAAGCTGGCACGTCAACACACCTAGCGTATCAACTAACTTGAGGAGCTATCATGGCCAATCGTAGCCGCCGCCTGCGCAAGAAACTGCGCGTCGATGAATTCCAGGAAATGGGTTTCGACATCAGTTTCAACTTCCCGGTCGGCACTGCCGAAGAGACCATCGATGCGGTAGTCGATGCGATGATCGATGAGGTTGTTGAACCCCGTAAACTGGCTTTTGCCGGCTCCGGTCACCTGGCCTGGGAAGGGATGGTCTGCACCCAGCAACTGGGCAAGTGTACCGAAGAAGACCGCGCTGCCGTCAAATCCTGGCTGGAAGGCAAGGGGATGGAAGCCGTGGTCGTTACCGAGCTGTTCGACCTCTGGTACGGTGAACCGGCCTGATACAAGGCTGCCGCATCAGGCGCCTTGTTGTGGGTAACTGAAAAATCCCGCCGCTGGCGGGATTTTTGTCAGTGGGGATGGGATTTCCACCGCTGTTTTAGTCATGGAATCGCTTATTGCTTATGGTGTTGTCATCCGAATTACTGGCCAGCATCCTTGAAGAGGTGCGCCCGTTGCTGGGACAAGGCAAGGTGGCCGACTACATTCCGGCACTGGCTCAGGTACCGGCCGATCGGCTGGGTATCGCAGTCTGTACCGTCGAGGGGGAGCTGTTCACCGCCGGTGACGCTTTTGAACCCTTCTCCATCCAGAGTATCTCCAAGGCCCTGAGCCTGACCCTGGCACTCACTCTCTATCAGGAGGAGGAGATCTGGGCCCGGGTTGGCAAGGAGCCCTCCGGCCAGCCCTTCAACTCGCTGGTGCAGCTTGAGTTCGAGCAGGGGATCCCCCGCAACCCCTTTATCAATGCTGGGGCGCTGGTGGTGAGCGATCTGCTGGAGACCCGCCTCACTGCGCCGCGTCAGCGTACCCTCGAGCTTGTGCGCCGCCTTTCCGGCAATCCGGCCATCATGGCGGATCAGGTCGTCGCCCGCTCCGAATATCAGCACTCTGCCCGCAACGCCGCCATCGCCTATCTGATGAAGGCCTATGGCAACTTCGAAAACGAAGTGGACAAGGTGCTGCAAAGCTACTTCAATGCCTGTGCCATCCGCATGAGCTGCGTCGATCTGGCGCGGGCATTCATCTATCTGGCCAACCGTGGTGTGCCACTGGGTGAGAGCGTGCCGCTGCTGCCCGCCCGCACCACCAAGCAAGTAAACGCCCTGCTCGCCACCTGCGGCCTCTATGATGAGGCGGGCGATTTTGCCTATCGGGTCGGCATGCCGGGCAAATCGGGTGTCGGCGGCGGTATCATCGCCCTGATCCCGGGCGAGCTCTGCGTCTGTGTCTGGTCGCCCGAGCTCAACAAGGCCGGTAACTCGCTGGCGGGCACGGCGGCGCTGGAACTGCTGGCCGAACGGCTGGGTCGCTCCATTTTTTAACCTTGTTCACTATGAATCGAGAAATCACCATGAAACGACATCTTCGCTTCCTGCAGGCCGCGCTGGCGACCTTACTGCTCTGGTGTGCCCTGCCCGCCGTGGCAGGGGAGTTGCCACCGCTCTCGCTGGCCGATGCCAAGGCCAAGCAGGCTGTCATCCTGGATACCCGCGCCAGCTACTTCTATCAAGGGTGGCCGATGGAAGGGGAGAAGCAGGGCGGCCATGTGGCGGGCGCCGAGAACCTCTCTGCCGAGTGGAAATACAGCGATGAAGAGTGGCCAAAGGCGCTCGAGATCAAGGGGCTGAAGGCTGAGCGTCCGGTTGCCCTCTACGGTGCGTCCCGCGAAGTGGCTGAGGTGGCCCGTCTGCTGCGCAAGCAGGGGATCAAGCAGCTGTTCGAGCTGCAAGGGTGGCAAGCTGCACCGCGCGAGTCGCTGGCACGCTGGCAGCAGCTGGTCTATCCGCGCTGGTTGGCGGATCTGCAAGAGGGCAAGCCGGTTGCCGCTGCGCCCAAGGGTGACTGGAAGCTGTTTGAAGTGGATTGGGGTTCACCCAAGGCCTACCTCATCAGCCACATCCCGGGGGCCGGTTATATCGATACCAACAGCCTCGAAGAGGAGCCGCTGTGGAACAAGGTCTCTGACGAAGCGCTCAAGAAGCTGCTGCTGGATAACGGCATCCGTCACGACACCACCGTCATCCTCTATGGTCGAAACACCATGGCGGCTGCCCGTGCCGCGCACCTGATGATGTATGCGGGGGTGAAAGATGTACGCCTGCTGGACGGTGGTCTGGATGCCTGGTTTATCCAGCATCTGCGCACCGAAACCGGTCTGCCCAACAAATATGAGCCGGTTAAGGAGTTTGGTGTGGCCATTCCCGCTCACCCCGAGTACTACACCACGTTAAGTCAGGCAAAAGAGCTGCTCAAGCAGCCCGATAGCGCACTGGTCAGCGTGCGTACCTGGGACGAGTTTGTCGGCAACACCTCAGGTTACAGCTACATCAAGCCGAAGGGCGATATCCCGGGAGCCAAGTGGGGCCATGGTGGCGTCGATGCCAACAGCATGAGCGACTTCCACAACCCGGACGGCACCATGAAGCCGGCCCGCGAGATCCTCGCCATGTGGGAGCAGTGGAACATTGAGCCAACTCAGCAGGCTGCGTTCTACTGCGGTACCGGCTGGCGCGCCTCCGAGGCCTTCTTCTACGCCTGGCTGATGGACTGGAAACAGATCAGCGTCTACGACGGTGGTTGGTACGAGTGGAGTTCCGATCCCAAGAACCCGACCGTGACCGGTGAGCGTCAGCCTGCCAAGTCCTGATTACGTGCTTGCGCTGAAAAGAAGAGGCCGGACAGAGATGTCCGGCCTTTTTCATTGCGCTCGCCACCCGGCCAGATAACTAGGCTAAGTCGCTGATTATTGACGGCGATCCCGCTTTGCTCATCCCGCCATCCCGTGCCGTGCTATTGAACTAGGCTTCAAGAAACATCCTCGTGGTGAGGATGATCGCAGAAGAGGCCGCAATGAAAAAACTGATGATGATCCTGGTGTGCGCCCTGGGGCTGGTGGCATGCAGCTCCCAATACATCATGAGCACCAAGGATGGCAAGATGATCACCACAGAGAGCAAACCCAAGCTGGACGAGAGCACCGGCATGTATCGCTATTACGATCATGAAGGGCGCGAGGTAATGATCAAGAAAGATGACGTGACCCAAATCATGGAGCGCTAAGCGCTCTCTTGCCGCAAGGGCCGCTATCTGCGGCTCTTCTCTTTTTGCCGAAAAGTCGCGCTTTTTTCTCTGTCGATCCCCGCACATTCGCAGCAAATTCAGCTGTGATACAGCTTCCGTTATGGTTTAACCCTTATCATCACACTCCATTTTTTATTGGAGGTGTTATGTCCTTGATGTCTATCTGGAATTCCCGTTTTTCCGCGCGCAGCTTGCTGGGTGGTGCCTTGCTGGTGGTGGCGTCAGCCAGCCATGCCGGTGACGATCAGTTCACGCTGGGGCGGACTATTTTACTGGGAGCCGGTGATCATGGTGCGACAATTCCTTTGGTGGTTTGCCGTCAGACCAAATATATCAAGGTGAAGGCGGAGCGTGATTTGACCCTGGATCGGGTGGTGGTGACCTATGGTGGTGATCGTACCAAGACCATTCGTTTCGATCGGGAAATGAGCAGTGATAAAGAGACCGAGTGGAAATCACTGGGCTCGCGCCGTTGTGTGAAAAAAATCGAAGTGTACGGTAATTCAGAGCGCAGCAAAGCGGGCGTAAAAGTATTCGGCCGCAAATAATTGATGCGGTTTTTCTGCGCAAACAGATGAGTTAAAAATAATGGCGAGCCGTGGCTCGCCATTATTTTTTATGGTCGGGTTCGCTATTTTTTCGGCCGAAAAGGCTTGATGACAGTTTCATCGCACTCGAGATACGGCCCTTCCATCAAATCGATACAGTAGGGGATGGCGGGGAAGACTGCATCCAGACATTCGCGGATTGATTTGGGCTTGCCCGGCAGATTGACGATCAGGGTATCGTCGCGCAGCCCGGCAGTCTGGCGCGATAAGATGGCAGTCGGCACAAACTTGAGGGATTCTGCCCGCATCAGCTCGCCAAAGCCCGGCATCATGCGATCACATACCGCCTCGGTCGCTTCCGGCGTGACATCCCGCTTGGCCGGACCGGTGCCGCCTGTGGTGACGATGAGACAACACTGCTCCTCATCCGCCAGCTGGATCAGGGTCGCTTCAATCAGCTCCTGCTCATCGGGGATCACCTGATAGACAGGTTCCCACTCCGAGGTCAGATAGGCGTTCAGGGTGTCGATGATGGCCTTGCCGGAGAGGTCTTCATAGATGCCCGCGCTGGCGCGATCGCTGACGGTGACGATACCGATTTTTGCCTTGCTCATGGTCTGCTCTTGAATGTCCGATAAAAGTGGCAATTAAAATAACATAATCAGTGAGATATGTTAAACCGTCAGGAGATGACGCGGGTCGGTGAGGGAAGAATAAAGTGTCGAATGAAGCAAAATATGGCCACCCGGATTTTTATTTGCAATAAAAAACAGAAAATCACAACCTAAAATGTATAAGTGTTTTATCTCGCCTGAATTAAAAACAATCGCTTTTTCCAAACACAATTAAAATAGATAGACACCCTCGTAGTGACCATTGTCCGGTTTAGTCGCCAGTGGATGGATTGAACCCTTTTTAGCCGCGTCGTATATACAGATTTATATGGCTGGGACGTGATGGTGTGGTACCGCAGTGTGTTGCCAGCAATAGTCGCCAAGGAGGGCATATGGAGTTGCCTGATTTTGACACCCTGAAGGAGTTGGCTGCGAGTGAGCCCTCCCGGCTGGATGCGATTCTGGAGCAGCAGATCGACCAGTTGATGGCCCGTGCGAGCCCCGATCAGCAGCGCCGTCTGCGCGGGTTGCAGTTCAAGATTGATGGTCAGCGCCGTCTGGCGAAAAACAATCTTGATAGCTGTATCCGGATTACCAACATGATGCGGGAATCTTTTTATTTGATGCGCAGCGAAATGAGCCAGTTCAGGGAAGAGGGGGACCCTCCGCCTGAAAGCGATGGCAGTGGTAAAATAATCCGTCTGGCGGACTATCAACGTCGCAAATAATCTGCAATAACCCCCTTGGTTGATATTTCAGCCAAATCGGTGAGGCCATGATAAAGGGAATTGCTGGCGACCTGATTGTTATGGTTTTTAATGTTAGTCGTAATGTATTTGTGATGTAATTTCTTTTCTCCTTCTTGTAATAACTTATTAGTCAGGTTGTGATAGGGGTGGATGAATAACAGTAAAAGTTAGGCTAATATGGCCGAAATTTTTATTGCTACGACTCGAAGGGATTATGAGAAGTATCACACCAAGACGGGTGTTGTCGCGGGAGCAACAGACAGAGATCACCCGCATTATCGTCAAGGTGGGTCAGATGTTGGCCCAGTTCGGGGCGGAGAGCCGGATCATCGAGCAGACCACGGTGCGGCTGGGGATGGCGCTGGGGCTGGAGAGTGTCGAAATGGCTATCTCGTCGAGCGCCATCGTGCTCACCAGCCTCTATCAGGGGGGCTGTGTTACTACTACCCGGCGGGTGCGTGAACATGGCATCAACATGCAGGTGGTATGCGAGATCCAGCGGATCTGCATCATGGCGGAGAAAGAGCTGATCGGTGCCCGTGAAGTGCGCCAGCGCCTCGAAGCCATCGTCCCTTTCCACTATCACCCCTGGTTGGTGGTCCCCATGGTGGGGCTCTCCTGTGGTGCCTTTAGCCTGCTGTTTGGCGGTGACTGGCCCATCTTCCTGGTGACCTGTTTCTCGTCTGCCGTGGCGATGCGGGTGCGCCAGCTGATGGCCCGCCATCACCATAGCCCGCTCATCAACTTTGCCGCCACCGGCTTTATTGCCACCTTGCTCTCCTCCAGCGCCACCTTTTTTAACTGGGGTGACCAGCCCTATCTCGCCATGGCGGCCAGCGTGCTGCTGCTGGTGCCGGGCTTTCCGCTGATCAATGCCGTCTCAGACATGGTGAAGGGCTACTTCAACATGGGGCTGGCCCGCTGGGGGACAGCGACCCTGCTGACCATCAGCGCCGCCATAGGTATCATTTTGGCCATGTCGGTCACCGGGATCTGGGGGTGGAAAGTATGATGGATTTGCTCTGGCTACTGGCCAAGGATGCCTTCTGGTCCTCCATCCCGGCGGTGGGGTTTGCCATGCTGTTCAACGTGCCGCCACGGATGCTGAAGTATTGCGCCATGGGCGGCGCGCTGGCTCACAGCCTGCGTACCCTGCTGATCCACTATGGCATGCCCATCGAGTGGGCGACGCTGGCGGCGGCGACCACGGTCGGCTTTGTCTGCGTCTACTGGTCGCGCCGTCTGCTGGCACCGCGTCCGGTGTTCAGCGTTGCCTCCATCATTCCGATGATCCCGGGCAGTTATGCGTTCAAGACCATGATTGCGGTGGTGGAGCTCAACATCAACGGTGTGACCATGGAGTTGATCCAGAGTGCGGTAGAGAACGGCCTCAAGGCGCTCTTTATCGTCGGTGCCCTCAGTTTCGGTTTGGCGATCCCCTCTCTGGTCGTGTACCGTAACCGCCCCATAATCTGACAGACGGTGAGAGGCCCCATGAAGATTTCCATGATTGCCGCCATGGCCCACGACAGGGTGATCGGCAAGGACAACCAGATGCCCTGGCATCTGCCTGCCGATCTGGCTCACTTCAAGCGTGTCACCCTCGGTAAACCGGTATTGATGGGGCGCAAAACCTTCGAATCCATCGGTCGACCGCTGCCCGGACGGCGCAATCTGGTGATCAGCCGCAATCCCGACTATCAGGCCGAGGGCATTGAGGTGGTAGGCTCCGTCGAGGCGGCGCTGGCGCTGTTGGCAGGCAGCTCGGTGGAGGAGTTGATGGTGATCGGTGGTGGTCATCTCTATGCCGAGATGTTACCGAGCGCGGATTGTCTCTACCTGACCCGCATCGATCTGGCGGTGGAGGGGGATACCCGCTTCCCTGCTTTTGACGATGGTCAGTGGCAACGCGTTGATTGCGAGAGCCACCCTGCCGATGAGAAGAACCCGCACCCCTATAGCTTCGAGACCTGGCAGCGCCGCTGACGGACGAATGCTAATGGGCAAATAACAACAAGGGCATCTTCGGATGCCCTTGTTGTTCTGTTGGGTTTTCAAGACGGGATTAGATGCCTGAGCCGTCGTTCTCGCCATTTTCCTCGTGTAAACCGCACTCGCGCTTGAGGCCGAAGAAGCGGGTCTGCTCCTCGCTCATGCCCGGCTCCCACTTGGCGGTGGTGTGGACATCGCCCACCGAGAGGTAACCCTGCTCCCACAGCGGATGGTAGGGGAGGTCGAACTCCTTGAAGTAGTAGAAGACATCCTTGTTGCTCCAGTCGATCACCGGCAGGAACTTGAAACGGCCGCGCTGGATGCCCAGCACCGGCAGCTTGCCACGGCTGCCGGACTGCTCCCGGCGCAGGCCGGAGAACCAGGTCTGGGCCCCCAGCTCACGCAGGGCACGGTCCATCGGCTCCACCTTGTTGAGCTGGTTGTAGCGGGTGATCCCCTCTACCCCCTGCTCCCACAGGAGGCCAAATCGCGCCTCCTGCCAGGCTGGGCTGAGCTCGGCCCGGTAGATCTTCAGGTTGAGCGCGAGGCGCTCGGTCAGCTCGTCGATAAAGCGGTAGGTCTCGGGGAACAGATAACCGGTATCGGTAAGCACCACGGGCACGTCGGCCCGTTCGCGACTTACCAGATGGAGCATCAGCGCCGCCTGAATACCGAAACTGGAGGAGAGCACATGCTCCCCCGGCAGATTTGCCAGGGCCCAGCGCACCCGCTCGTGGGCACTCATGGTATCCAGCTCCCGGTTGAGGGGGGCCAGCGCCTCGACTTGCTCCTCACGGCCGAGGGCCAGCAGTGCCTGCAGGTCAAGGCGGCCATCTTCAGTGACATTAAGCGGCATAGAAGTCCCTCGCAGAGTCGATAACGGGCGCAATCACCCCAACCCGGATCACGAAGTCGCCGAAGCACTCACCCTGATTGCGCTCTTTGGCCCAGCGGCCGATCAGCGCGTCCAGTTCGGCCAAAATCTGCGGCTCTGTGATGTTCTCCTGATAGAGGCGCGGAATGCGGGTGCCTTCCAGGTTGCCCCCCAGATGGAGGTTGTAGCGGCCGGGAGCCTTGCCCACCAGACCCACTTCCGCCAGCATGGCGCGGCCGCAGCCGTTGGGGCAGCCGGTGACCCGGAAGATGATGGCGTCATCGGCGAGATCGTGCTTGGCCAGTAAGCCTTCGATGTCGGTGACAAACGCCGGCAGCATGCGCTCGGCCTCGGCCATCGCCAGCGGGCAGGTGGGCAGGGCCACACAAGCCATGGACTGCTTGCGCTGCTCGCTTACGCCGTCATCCAGCAGGCCGTATTGGCGCGCCAGCCCTTCGATACGGGCTTTTTCGCTGGCAGGTACCCCGGCGATGATCAGGTTCTGGTTGGCGGTCAGGCGAAAATCCCCCTGATGCACCTTGGCGATCTCCAGCATGCCGGTTTTGAGGGGCTTGCCCGGGAAGTCAAGCAGGCGGCCATTCTCGATAAACAGGGTGAGGTGGTGCTTGCCGTCGATCCCCTCGACCCAACCGAAGCGATCGCCACGGCTGGTGAACTCATAGGGACGCACTTCGCCAAACTGGATGCCGGCACGGCTCTCCACCTCGGCCTTGAAGGCTTCGACGCCGACGCGTTCAAGGGTGTACTTGGTCTTGGCGTTCTTGCGATTGACCCGGTTGCCCCAGTCGCGCTGGGTGCTGACTACGGCCGCCGCCACCTCCAGCACGTGGGAGAGTGGGATGAAGCCAAAGTCGCTCGCCTTGCGCGGATAGGTGCTGGTGTCGCCGTGGGTCATGGCCAGCCCGCCGCCCACCAGCACGTTGAAGCCTACCAGCTTGCCGTGTTCGGCAATCGCCACGAAGTTGAGATCGTTGGCGTGGATATCCACGTCGTTGTGAGGCGGGATCACCACAGTGGTCTTGAATTTGCGCGGCAGGTAGTTGGAGCCCAGGATCGGCTCCTCGTCCTGCCCCAGTTTTTCACCGTCCAGCCAGATCTCCACGTAGGCGCGGGTCTTGGGTAGCAGGTGTTCGGATATCTTCTTGGCCCACTCGTAGGCCTCCTGATGCAGTTCGGACTCCACCGGGTTGCTGGTGCAGAGCACGTTGCGGTTCACGTCGCCCGCGGTGGCAATACTGTCGATACCGGTGCTGTTGAGGGTCTGGTGCATCAGCTTGATGTCGCGCTTCAAGACCCCGTGGAACTGGAAGGTCTGACGGGTGGTCAGGCGGATGCTGCCGTAGAGGCTGTGCTCTTCAGCGAACTTGTCGATGATCTGCCACTGGGCCGGGGTGATGATCCCACCCGGCAGGCGGGCACGCAGCATGACGTTGTGCAGCGGCTCCAGCTTCTGGGCGGCGCGCTCCGGGCGGATGTCGCGGTCATCTTGCTGGTACATGCCGTGAAAGCGGATCAGCTGGAAGTTGTCGCCGTTAAAGCCGCCGGTGAGCGGGTCCTGCAGATCTTGCTCTATGGTGCCGCGCAGGAAGTTGCTCTCGCGCTTGAGGCGCTCGTTGTCGGCCAGCGGCCCTTCGACCGGTCCCGCTTTTGGGTGAGAAAGAGGTTGTTTGCTCATCAATAGACATCCCTTTGATAACGTTTGGCACGACGCAATTCGCTCAAATACTCTTCAGCTTCCTCACGGCTCTTGTGACCGTGTTCGGCAATTACATCCAGCAGGGCCTCCTGTACATCCTTGGCCATCTTGTTGGCGTCGCCACACACATAGAAGTGAGCGCCTGCTTCCAGCCACTGGTAGAGCTCCTGGCCAGCTTCACGCAGGCGGTCCTGCACATAAATCTTGTTGGCCTGATCCCGGCTGAAGGCTAGCGAGATCTTCGACAGCAGCCCCGATTTCACATAACGCTGCCACTCCACCTGATAGAGGAAATCCTGGGTAAAGTGGGGGTTGCCGAAGAAGAGCCAGTTCTTGCCTTCCGCGCCCTGAGCTTCCCGCTCCTGCATAAAGGCGCGGAACGGGGCGATGCCGGTGCCCGGGCCCACCATGATGACGGGGGTGTCGGGGTTTTGCGGCAGGCGGAAGTTGTCGTTGTGTTCGACGAATACCCGTACCTCGCCATCCTCAATCAGCCGATCCGCCAGATAGGAGGAGGCGGCGCCAGAGCGCACAGTGCCATCTTCTTGGCGGTAGCGCACCACACCGACGGTCAGGTGCACCTCCTCTTCCACCTCGCTCTGGGCGGAGGCGATGGAGTAGAGGCGCGGGGTGAGGGGGCGCAGCAGGCTGACCAGCTGCTCGGCCGTGAGGGCGGTCGGGAATCGCTTCAGTACATCCACAATCTGGGCGGAGGCCACCAGCGCATTGACCTGGGCCTTGTCGCCCGCCAGATCTTTCAGCGCCGCATTGTCCGATATATCAGCGAGCCCTGTGATAAAGCCGCCGTGCAGCCGGGTCAGTTCGAAGTGACCGGTCAGTGCGGTACGCAAGGTGCCGTGGGCTGTGGCTTCATCGCCAGAGAGGCCGGTCAGGGCCAGCACTTCGCCCACCAGTTCGGCGTCATTGTCGAACCAGACCCCGAGGGCATCCCCCGGCTGATAGGTGAGGCCGGAGTCGGCCAGATTGATCTCGATATGGCGGATATCCTTGGTGGAATCCCGGCCGGTGATCTTCTGATTGACCGATAGGCGGGCAGCGAAAGGATTTTCCTTGCTGTATTGGCTGTGGCCGACCGCCTGCTGCACCGCGCTGGCCACGCTGCTGCTGGCCGCTGCGCTAGAGAGCGTCGCGGTGATGGCGTTGAGTGCCTGCTCGCCCCACGCCTTGGCCGCATCCTGATAATCCACATCAAGGCTCGCGAGCTCATAAATGCGCTCGGCCCCTGCTTTGGCGAGGAAGTTATCAAAATCTTTACCGGTCTGGCAGAAAAATTCGTAGGAGCTGTCACCCAGCCCCAGCACGGCGAACTTGAGCCCGTCCAGCTTGCCAATCTTGCCTTTTTTAAGCTGCTCGAACAGATCGACGGCGCTCTCCGGCGGTTCACCCTCCCCGTAAGTGCTCACTACCACCAGCAGGTGGCTCTCTTTCTTGAGCTGCTTGGGTTTGTAGTCGGCCATCGACGCGAGGGTGACGGGTAGGCCACGTGCCTCGGCCTGCGCCTTGATGGCAGTGGCGACCCCTTTGGCGTTGCCTGTCTGGGAGCCGTAGAGAATGGTCAGGCTGCCGCTGGGCGCAGCCACGGCGGCGCTGGCAGCAACGTTCTGGTGACCGCTCTGGGAGAGGCCGTAGAGATATCCGCTCACCCAGGCCAGTTGCTGGGTATTGAGGGTCGAGAGTACCTGACCCAGCTGACGTTGTTGCTCGTCAGAGAGGGGGGAGAGGTTGAATGGGGAATCCTTCAATTGCATCACACGCGTCTTCCATGGTCTGATTTTTGGCCAGATTAAAGGGCGTGTTGGATAACAACAAAGAATAAAAATATCTTCTTTATTCCATTATTGAATTTATAAAGTGATTTAGTGGTAAGGAAGATAGAAAAACGCCCCGCAGTCGCGGGGCGTTTTTATTGGCTATCACGCTCGGGGTGGATCCCGGCGGGCATGAACCTTACTTCTGCGGACGCAGGGCCGGGAACAGAATGACGTCACGGATGGTGTGGCTGTTGGTGAACAGCATGACCAGACGGTCGATACCGATACCCTGACCGGCAGTCGGCGGCAGGCCGTGCTCCAGTGCGGTGACGAAGTCGGCGTCGTAGAACATGGCTTCGTCGTCGCCTGCTTCTTTCTGATCAACCTGATCCTGGAAGCGCTTGGCCTGGTCTTCTGCATCGTTCAGCTCGGAGAAGCCGTTGGCCAGCTCGCGGCCACCGATGAAGAATTCGAAGCGGTCGGTTACATCCGGGTTCACGTCGTTGCGGCGAGCCAGCGGAGAAACGGCGGCCGGGTACTCGGTGATGAAGGTCGGTTGCAGCAGCATGTGCTCCACGGTCTCTTCGAAGATCGCGGTGATCACGTGGCCCAGTTCCCAGCCCTTCATCAGCTCGATGTGCAGACGCTTGGCAACGGCCTTGGCGCTCTCGAGGGTAGCCAGATCGTCCAGAGTTACGTCCGGGTTGAACTTCAGGATGGACTCGACCATGGTGAGGCGCTGGAACGGCTGACCGAAATCGATGGTCAGGCCCTCTTCGCCCTCTTTGGCGTAACGGATCTTGGTGTCGCCCAGAATGTCCTGCGCCAGGGTGCGCAGCAGCTCTTCGGTCAGGTCCATCAGATCGATGTAGTCGGCGTAGGCCATGTAGAACTCGATCATGGTGAACTCGGGGTTGTGACGAACCGAGATACCTTCGTTACGGAAGTTGCGGTTGATCTCGTAGACACGCTCGAAACCACCAACCACCAGACGCTTCAGGTAGAGCTCCGGAGCGATACGCAGGTACATATCGATGTCCAGCGCATTGTGGTGAGTGACGAACGGACGCGCGGAAGCACCACCCGGGATGACTTGCATCATCGGGGTTTCCACTTCCATGAAGCGCTTTTCGTTGAAGAACTTGCGGATACCGGCAACCACCTGGGTGCGGATCATGAAGGTCTTGCGGGACTCTTCGTTGGCGATCAGATCCAGGTAGCGTTGGCGGCAGCGAGCTTCCTGGTCGGTCAGGCCTTTGTGCTTCTCGGGCAGCGGACGCAGTGCCTTGGTCAGCAGGCGGATATCGGAAACGTGAACGGAGAGCTCACCGGTCTGGGTCTTGAACAGGGTACCTTCGACACCCACGATGTCGCCCAGATCCCACTTCTTGAACTGCTCGTTGTAGAAACCTTCCGGCAGGTCGTCACGGGTGACGTAGACCTGGATCTTGCCGGCCATGTCCTGCAGGGTGGCGAAAGAAGCCTTGCCCATGATCCGGCGGGTCATGATGCGACCGGCAATCTTCACCCGTTTACCCAGGCTCGTCAGCTCCTCGGCGCTTTTGTCGTCGAACTCTGCGTGCAGATCGCCAGAGAGGCTGTCGCGACGGAAGTCGTTGGGGAAAGGATTACCCTGGGCGCGCAGGGCGGCCAGCTTGGAACGACGCTCGGTCATCTCGTTGTTGAGTTCGAGAGTTTGGTCGACTTCCGGAGTGATGGTTTGTTCAGACATGGTGATTCCTGCTTGTTTACAGACCTGATTTCAGGCTGGCTTCGATAAACTTGTCCAAGTCACCGTCGAGCACCGATTGGGTATTACGGGTTTCGACGCCGGTGCGCAGATCCTTGATACGGGAGTCATCCAGCACATAGGAACGGATCTGGCTGCCCCAACCGATATCAGACTTGGTCTCTTCCAGGGCTTGTTTCTCAGCGTTCTGCTTCTGAATTTCCAGCTCGTAGAGCTTGGCTTTCAGCTGCTTCATACACTGGTCTTTGTTTTTGTGCTGGGAACGGTCGTTCTGGCACTGTACCACGACACCGGTCGGAACGTGGGTAATACGCACCGCGGATTCGGTTCGGTTAACGTGCTGACCACCGGCACCGGAGGCACGGTAGACGTCGATCCGCAGATCCGCCGGGTTGATCTCGATATCGATATCGTCGTCGATCTCGGGGTAGACGAACACAGAACAGAAGGAGGTGTGACGGCGGCCACCGGAATCGAACGGGGACTTGCGAACCAGACGGTGTACGCCGGTTTCGGTACGCAGCCAGCCGAACGCATATTCGCCGGTGAACTTGATGGTGGCGGATTTGATACCAGCCACGTCGCCTTCGGAGCATTCAATCAGCTCGGGCTTGTAGCCGTGGGCATCGCCCCAGCGCAGGTACATGCGCAGTACCATGTTGGCCCAATCCTGTGCTTCGGTACCACCGGAGCCGGATTGAATATCGATATAGCAGTCGGAGCCGTCGTGCTGACCGGAGAACATGCGGCGGAACTCGAGATCCACCAGCTTGGCTTCCAGCTGTTCGGATTCGGCGATGGCTTCGTTGAAGGTCTCTTCGTCTTCCCCTTCCACGGCCAGGCTCACCAGCATCTCGACGTCATCCACGCCCTGGGTCAGGGTGTCGATGGTGCCGACCACGTTTTCCAGCGCTACGCGCTCTTTGCCCAGCGCCTGTGCGCGCTCGGGTTCATTCCATACGTCCGGCTGTTCCAGCTCGGCGTTGACCTCTTCTAGACGCTCTTTCTTGGCGTCATAGTCAAAGGTACCCCCTAAGAAGCTCGGTCCGCTCAGACAGCTCCTTAAGTTTATTTAATACGGGATTAACTTCGAACATCGTGAAAACTCTCAGGGTCGATGTGATTTAAAAACGGGATATTCTAGCCAATTGTGGAAGGAATAAACAGGGTTGCCTTGGCTTGTGCGGCTCATGCCGTCAATTTCTGGTGCACTTTTCTCCACCTCGGTAGAAAATATCGCCCGCAGACCCATTTTCAGGTTCAGTTTTGGCCATTCGGGTCGCTAATGACTACGTGTAGTGTTGTGCAATTTAGGGAAAAACCCGCTCCTCACCTCAATAAGAAGAACACATGATGAAAAACCTGTCACTCAAGCAGAAGATACTGTTGTCAGTGGTGATCGCCCTTTCGTTGGTGATTTTGTTGCTCTCCTGGCAGAGCTATAGCAGCCAGAAATCCCTGTTGCTGCAAGGCAGCCAGGAGCAGTTGCAACGGCTGGGCACCCAGCAGGCCGAGCGTGTCAGCGACTGGCTCGCAGCCCGTCGCGACGTGATCCAGGCGCTCGGCAACAAGGCCGGTGCCGAACCCCTCAATGCCTTGCAACAGGCACAAGTTTCCGGCCGTTTCCAGCTCACCTATTTCGGTGAGAGCAGCGGCAAGATGAATGACTCCGATCCCTCCATCAACCGCGATGGCTACGACCCGCGCTCCCGTGGCTGGTATCAGGAGGCGATGAGCAAAGGTGGCCTGATTGTCACCAAGCCCTATCTCGATGTGGCTTACAACATCATGGTGGTGACCTTGGCCCAGCCGGTTGCTGGCGGGGTAGTCGGTGGTGACCTCTCCATCGCCTCGCTGGTGGAAGACGTGACCAAGATGCAGCTGCCTGCCGACGGTTTCGCCATCATGATGCACAAGGATGGCACCATCATCGCCTACAAGGATGCTGCCAAGGCGATGAAACCGGCCAGCGAGATCGACAACGATCTGACCAACGCGCTGATCGAGCAGAGCAAGTCAAGCAAGGATCTGGTTCCGGCCTACTTCGACAGCGAAGGTCGCGACAAGCTGCTGTGGGCGGCTGATATCCCCGACACGGATTGGGAACTGGTGCTGGTGCTGGACAAGGCCGCGCTGGAAGCGCCGCTCTCCTCCCTGCTGATGACCCAGCTGGGGATGGCGCTGCTGGTGCTGGTGGGTAGCATCCTCGCTATCTCCTGGCTGGTCAGCATGCTGCTTGGCCCGCTCACCAAGGTCTCTCAGGCACTGGCCCGCATTGCCGATGGTAATGGCGATCTGACCCAGCGCATCAAGATCGACGCCAACGACGAAGTGGGCCAACTGGCCAACAGCTTCAACCGTTTCGTCGGTAGCCAGCATCAGCTGATCGGCAATATCCGTCAGCTGGCCAACGAGTTGAACGCCGATGCCGAGCGCAGTCTGGTGACCAACCAGGCCGCGGTGGACGAGTTGCAGCGTCAGCAGCAGGAGGTGACCATGGTCGCCACGGCGGTCACCGAGATGGCGAGCGCCACCATGGAGATCGCCGGTAACGCCGAGAACACCGCCGCCGCTGCCCAGCAATCTGCCCAGAGCAGTGAGCAGGGCAAGATGCTGGTCAACAAGACCCGCCAGTCCATCAATGGTCTGGCTGAAGAGGTGGGGCAGGCGACCGAGGTGATCGGCGAGCTGAGCCGTCACGCGCAGGCGATCACCAGCATTCTCTCCACCATCCAGGGGATTGCCGAGCAGACCAACCTGCTGGCGTTGAACGCGGCCATTGAAGCGGCCCGTGCCGGTGAGCAGGGGCGTGGTTTTGCGGTGGTCGCTGATGAGGTGCGGGTGCTGTCGCGCCGTACTCAGGACTCCACCCAGCAGATCCAGTCCACCATCGAGACCCTGCAACAGACTACCGCCCGTGCGGTAAGCCTGATGCAGACCAGTCAGGGGCTGGCGGACAACAGTGTGCAGGATGCCGATCAGGCGGTGCGCGCGCTGGAAGAGATCACCAGCGCCATCTCCCTCATCTCCGACATGGCCGGTCAGATCGCCACTGCCGCCGAGGAGCAGACTCAGGTGACCGGCGAGATCACCCAGAACACCACCGCCATCAAGGATGTGAGTGACGAGATCACCGCATCTGCCATGCGCGATCTGGATCAGGCCCACAGCCTCAAAGGGCGTGCTGCTGACCTTAACCAGCAGGTGTCGACCTTTATCCTGTAAAGTGCAACTCTCGGCCTGTTCCGGCTGAGATAAACAAGCCCCGCCCTCTGTCGAGTGCGGGGCTTTTTGTTGTTCGGGGGAGTGCGGGCTTGGTGATTTCGGGCTGTTTAGGTTGCTCGCAGGTCACCTTGATGGCGGATACGAGCCCCGGCTCTGCCTGCGTCAGCTGGCGAGTAGAGAACAAACAAAGAGCCCACCGAAAGGTGGGCTCTGATCATATACGTCTGACGGAAAGGGAATTACAGGAATGGCATCGCCATAAACAGCTTGATCACCATGGCGTTGATGATGTCGATAAAGAAGGCGCCCACCATGGGCACCACCAGAAACGCCAGGTGGGAGGGACCGAAGCGCTGGGTGATGGCCTGCATGTTGGCAATCGCGGTTGGGGTGGCCCCGAGGCCAAAGCCGCAGTGACCTGCCGCCAGCACGGCCGCATCGTAATTTTTGCCCATCACCCGGAAGGTGACGAAGATGGCGTAGAGCGCCATTGCCACGGTCTGGGCGGCCAGCAAAATGAAGATGGGCAGGGCCAGGCTGGCTAGATCCCACAGTTTCAGGCTCATCAGCGCCATGGCGAGGAACAGCGACAGGCTGACGTTGCCCAGCAGGGAGACCTCGCGATCGCTCACTTCATGCCAGTTCAACAGGGTCAGGACGTTGCGCAGCAGCACGCCGACAAACAGCACGCAGACGAAGATTGGCAGCTCGAAGGCGCCCCCTTTGAGCGAGGCGGAGAGCAGCTCGCCTCCCTTGAGGCTGATGGCGATCAGCGCCAGCGTCTCGATGACGCTGAAAGTGGTGAGGGGGCGCTCCATATCCGGCATTTCGAAGCCCTGGGGGGCCTCATCCTGATTGTGCTCCTCACCGGGCACTTGCACTTTCTTCACCAGATAGCGAGCCACCGGGCCGCCAATCAGGCCGCCCAGCACCAGACCGAATGTGGCACAGGCGATGGCGAGCTCAGCGGCGGATTGCACGCCGTACTTCTCGGAGAAGGTGGCACTCCAGGCCGCCCCGGTGCCGTGGCCGCCGGAGAGAGTGATGGAGCCAGCCAGCAGCCCCATGTGGGGATCCAGACCGAGCAGGGTCGCCAGACCGACCCCCAGACTGTTTTGTACCAGCAGCAGGCCGGTGACCACCATCAGGAAGGTAACCACCGCCTTGCCGCCGCGTTTCAGGCTGGCGAGATCGGCGGAGAGACCGATGGAGGCGAAGAAGGCCAGCATCAGCGGGGTTTGCAGGCTGGTATCAAATTGCAGCTCCATCTGCAGGGTGGAGCGCAGCAGTAGCAGTACCAGCGCGACCACCAGGCCGCCGGCTACCGGTTTGGGGATGTTGAAGGTACGCAGCAGCCCGACTCGGGTAACCAACACCCGGCCCAGCAGCAATACCAGAGTGGCAGCGACCAGCGTTGCGTAGGAATCAAGTTGTAACATTCAGTACTCCCATGTTGATTGGCTGTGTCTTTCATAGCAAAAGACTTACAGATTCAGCCGGGATGAAAACAGTGTGGCTTATGTGCCAGCAAAGAAGGGGAAACATCTCCCCGCCCCAGGAAAGATGGGGCTTGTGCGGGCCTGAAATGCTCAGGCATCCAGATGAGATTTTAGTAAAATCCGGCGGATTGTAGCAAAAAGCATCGTTTAATTCCATCTTTGTCGTATTAATGCTCGTTTTAGTGGTTTATTGTGACATTTAACACTATGTAGGTAGAGGGCAGAAAAGCCGAAAAGGGTGCATGGAACGGCTGTCATTTGGGGCGCCAGTCTCTATAATTCGCCGGTTTCCGCTGCACGCAGAGGCGCTGGCGGGCGTTGACATTGTGGTTCACCCCGACATGGTTCATGTTTTGGCGGTGTTCACTTCATCAAGAGGAGAGGGTGTGAAGAAGTCTATCTACATTGCCTACACAGGCGGCACCATTGGGATGCAGCGTTCCGATCACGGCTACGTGCCGATGGCGGGCTTTATGGAAGACTGTCTGGCGCGGATGCCCGAGTTCCACCGCCCCGAGATGCCGGATTACCATATCCACGAATATGCCCCTCTCATCGACTCCTCCGACATGACCCCGGCGGACTGGCAGCGTATCGCCGAAGACATTCGCGACAACTACGAGAAATACGATGGCTTTGTGATCCTGCATGGCACCGATACCATGTCGTTCACCGCCTCGGCGCTCTCTTTCATGCTGGAAGATCTGCACAAGCCGGTCATCATCACCGGCTCCCAGATCCCGCTGGCCGAGTTGCGCTCCGACGGTCAGCAGAATCTGCTCAACGCCCTCTATATCGCGGCCAACTACCCGATCCACGAGGTGACGCTGTTCTTCAACAATCAGCTCTATCGCGGCAACCGCAGCAAGAAGGTGCACGCCGACGGCTTCCACGCCTTCGACTCCCCCAACTATCCGCCGCTGCTCAATGCCGGGATCGCCATCTCGCTGGAAGCGGGCGAGTTGGGCGTGCCCTCCGCGCGGCCGCTGGTGCTGCACGACATTACCCCCCAGCCGATCGGCGTGGTAACCCTCTATCCGGGGATCTCCAGCGAGGTGATCGCCAATATCCTGCAACAGCCGGTGAAGGCGCTGATCCTGCTCTCGTTCGGGGTGGGCAATGCGCCGCAAAACCCGGCCATGCTGGCGCTGCTCTCCGAGGCCTCGGCCCGCGGCGTCATCATCGTCAACCTGAGCCAGTGCCTGCACGGTAAGGTCAATATGGGGGGCTATGCCACCGGCAACGCCCTGTCGCGGGCCGGGGTTATCTCGGGCTTTGATATGACCGCCGAAGCGGCGCTCACCAAGCTCCACTTCCTGCTGAGTCAGGACTTGCCCTCCCACCGGATTCGCGAGTTGATGCAGCAGTCCCTGCGCGGGGAGCTGACGCCCTGAGAAACTGTCCGCGACCTTACTGCGAAGCCGTGATCAAGGCTCATGTGCTGCTCGGAATCCTCATGTATGTATATACACTCCGGTTCCTGCGCTGCTCTTCACCTTGCTGACGTCTTCTCGCTACAGGTCGTGAACAGCTTCTGACCTCCCTACCATGGGGAGAGTGGAAAAAGAAGGGAGCCATCATGGCTCCCCTCTTTGCTGTGGTCGCTGCGAGCGGCCTGCCGGGTCAGGTTCAATGGTTAAGATCGACCCGCACTATCTCTTCCTCGTCGCGATACTGACGCTTGAGCTCGCTCTTGCTCTTCATCACAATCTCGCCGTCACGACCTATGTTCATGTGCTCGGGGTTGTCGAGATGCATCGCCTGCCAGGCCATCACGGCTTGCAGGGAGGTGGCCTTCTGCTCGTCGGTCAGGGGCTTGCCATCGGGCCACTTGCCCAGCTCGACTGCGGTTTTGAGCCGCTCATACACCTCTTCGGGCATCTGCCTGATAGCTTGTAAAAACTCACCCTGTTGAAACGACATTTGGCCTCTCCTTGAACTATTGAGCCATAAACAGCGGGGTCTGATGGGCCATGCAGGTAGACCCTATCGGTCTATGCCGGCAGATCCTGGCGGACTACGCCAGCCATCTGTTCCATCACCCGCACTACCTGACAACTGTACCCGAACTCGTTGTCATACCATACGTAGAGCACACAATGATCCCCTTCGGCGATGGTCGCCTGGGAGTCGACGATGCCCGCATAACGGGAACCTACCATGTCGGAGGAGACCAGCTCGGTACTGGCGCTGAAGTCGATCTGGCGGTGCAGGGCCGAGCTTAGCGCCATCTGCTGCAGATAGGCGTTGAGGCTCTCCCGATCGGTGGCCTGTTCCAGCGACAGGTTGATAATTGCCAGCGAGACGTTGGGGGTCGGCACCCGGATGGCGTTGCCGGTCAGCTTGCCCTTGAGCTCGGGCAGCGCCTTGGCTACCGCCTTGGCGGCGCCGGTGCTGGTCATCACCATATTGAGGGCCGCGCTGCGACCGCGGCGCTCGCCTTTGTGGTAGTTGTCGATGAGGTTCTGATCGTTGGTGTAGGAGTGGACCGTCTCCACGTGGCCGTGGCGGATGCCGTATCGCTCCTGCATCACCTTGAGCACCGGGGTGATGGCGTTGGTGGTGCAGGAGGCGGCGGAGATGATCCTGTCATCCGGGCCTATCACCTCATGGTTGACCCCGAACACCACGTTTTTCATCTCCCCCTTGCCGGGGGCGGTCAGCAGTACCTTGCCGGCACCGCGCGCTTTCAGGTGCTCGGAGAGGCCCGCTTCGTCACGCCAGACGCCGGTGTTGTCGACGATCAGCGCATCGTGAATGCCGTAAGCGGTGTAGTCGATGTCGGCCGGGCTATTGGCGTAGATCACCTGAATGAAGGTGCCGTTGGCGATGATGGCGCTGCGCTCCACATCCACCTCGATGGAGCCATTGAAGGGACCGTGCACCGAGTCGCGGCGCAGCAGGCTGGCGCGTTTCTCCAGATCCCCGTCGCGACCACCGCGTACCACGATGGCGCGCAGACGCAGCGGATTGGCTGCGCCGGTGCGCTCGATCAGCAGGCGGGCCAGCAGGCGGCCGATGCGGCCAAAGCCGTAGAGCACCACGTCGGTCGGCTGCGGCATCTGGCTGCGGCCAAGGGCCGGTGCCAGTCGCGCTTGCAGATAGTCCTCGATCCCCGCTTCATCCTGATGATCCTGCCAGTAGCCGACTGCCAGCTTGCCAAGGTCAACCTCGGCGGCGGTGGGTTTGAGGGCAACGATGGCCTGAAGCAGGGGGAAGCTTTGCTGGATGGGGAGGGGGGCGCCCTGGTGGCGGCGGACGACCCGGTGGGCCTTGAGGATATCGATGGTGGAGGCGTTTTGCAGCGGGCGGCCGTAGAGGGTGATCTCGACCCCTTGTTGTCGGTAGAGGCGACCAATCAAGGGCTGCATGGCTTCGGCGAGCTCCTGGCTCTCCTGCCACGCTTGCAAGTAGTGCTCGTGGGTCATTGACCAGATCCTTTATTTCACGTTGTTGGTGTAAATAGAAAATTCGTCGAATGCAGATCAGTGTAGGGGTGTATATTTCGTTATATTATTCTGCAATCGCGGCCTTATATGGCGCGCGCATTGTAATGGATATGTAACCGGTTTGCTAGCCGGAGGTGGCCCGTAAAGGCGCCAGTTGTTACCAACCCGCGTTACCAACAAGATGTGAACCATGGCCAATTTCCCCCTGCGACAGACCTTCATCATGCTTTCAGTCGGCCTTGCCGTGGCTGGCTGCAATGACGATCGGATCCACAATATCTGCAGCAACCATGCCGAGCTCTGTCAGGATCTGGTGGACGATGGCTGGTGTCGCTACGAGCGTACCGATGTGATCCGCAGTCGCTTCTATCTCAAGGAAGAGGGGACGGATCGGCGCAAGTACGAGCTGATGCGTAACCTTGAGCGCTATCTCAAGTGTGCCGAGCGCTCCACCAGCATTGAATACAAGAATGCCCGCGAGCAGAAGAGTCCACGGGTCGAGGGTATGCTGGCGGCCGGGGATCAGTTGGCCCAGCTCGATGCGGCGACTCGCAATTCACAAGATCCCTACCTGCTGCTCTGGCACTGGACCAACAACACCAACGAGCTGGCTCGCCAGCAGTTTATGGCGCTGGAAGGCTCCAAGGCGCTGGATGAACCCGAGCTGCAACTGGCGCTCGGCGGTATCTACGCCAAGAGCGACCCGGAAAAGGCCATCGCCACCCTGCAGCATGGCCTATCCCTCTATCAGGAGGGGGATAAGGTAAACAGCCGTATATTCACCTCCCTCAGCACCCTCTATATGGGCCAGAAACAGTATGGGTTGGCCTATCTGTGGGGCAAGGTGAGCGAGTCGTTTCAGGATAGCCCCGAGGTCTCAGCCAAGCGTTTTGGCATCTACCACACCCTGAGCAAGACAGAGCAGGATGGTTACGATGTGCGGGCTGCCGAAATTGTCGAGCAGCTCAAGCATGGCAGCTACCGGCCCTGAGGCAGTGATGACGATGCTCTCCCCGGCCAGCTGCTGGCCCAATCCGTTCGATCTCTCTTTCGTTCATGGCGAGGTACGTACCGATGGCCGTACTCTGGAGCGCCTCACGGTGCGTGCCGTGGTGCCCCGTGGCGATGAGCTGCTGCTCGTTCACTCCCGGGTCAACGGCGATCTGATGTTCCCCGGGGGCGGCATTGAAGCGGGGGAGAGCCACCATGTGGCGCTCGCTCGCGAGCTGCTGGAGGAGTGCGGTGCCGAGCTGCGGGAAGTGGGGGGCCTGCTTGGCGAGACCCGTGAATATCGCGCCGCCCGCGAGCCGGGGTTTGATGCCTACTGTATCCGCTCGCTCTACTACTTGTGCCGGATTGGCGATCAGCTGGTGGCCCCGCAGCCGCAGCCCTACGAGATCCGCCTTGGCTTCGTGCCCGGCTGGTTTGCCCTCGACGAAGCGCTGCAGACCAACAAGACCCAGCTGGCGGGGCCCTGTCCCCAGTGGACGGCGCGAGA
The DNA here is from genome assembly GCF_051919365.1 of Aeromonas sp. 82P. Lineage (NCBI taxonomy): Bacteria > Pseudomonadati > Pseudomonadota > Gammaproteobacteria > Aeromonadales > Aeromonadaceae > Aeromonas > Aeromonas sp. 82P. The sequence goes on along the minus strand of NZ_JBQBEV010000001.1, from coordinate 3,810,517 downwards.
GACCCGGGTGCTGGCCCAGTTGCAACGCTGGCATCAGCAGGGGATCTTCGACCACGGCTGATGAGTACATCCAGCTGCAACGGTCAGTGATACCAATAAAAAGAGCGCCAATGGGCGCTCTTTTTAATTGAGATGGAGGCGGTTATTTGGCCTCTCTGTCGTGCGAGATCATTTGACCTCTTCGCCCTTGGCTTGCAGATCAGCATGGTAGGAGGAGCGAACGAAAGGACCACAGGCGGCGTGGGTAAAGCCCAGCTCCATGGCGACATCTTTCAGCTCGTCAAACTCTGCGGGCGGCACGTAGCGTTTGACCGGCAGGTGGTGGCGGCTCGGCTGCAGATACTGACCCAGGGTCAGCATGTTGACGCCGTGGGCGCGCAGATCCTTGAGCACCTCGACGATCTCTTCGTTGGTCTCGCCAAGGCCCATCATCAGACCGGATTTGGTCGGTACGTGGGGGTGCATCTCCTTGATGCGGCGCAGCAGCTCCAGCGACCACTTGTAGTCGGCACCCGGGCGGGCGACGCGATACATGCGCGGCGCGGTTTCCAGGTTGTGGTTGAACACATCCGGCGGGGTTTCGCGGAACACCTCCAGTGCCTGCTCCATCCGGCCACGGAAATCCGGGGTCAGGATCTCGATGCGGGTCTGCGGGCTGTGCTCGCGGATCTCGCGGATGCAGTCGGCGAAGTGCTGGGCACCGCCGTCGCGCAGATCGTCGCGGTCCACCGAGGTGATCACCACATACTTGAGGTTCATCTCCTTGATGGTCAGCGCCAGCTTCTTCGGCTCTTCCGGATCGAGTGCCAGCGGGCGGCCGTGGGCCACGTCGCAGAAGGGGCAACGGCGGGTGCAGATGGCGCCCATGATCATGAAGGTGGCGGTGCCGTGGTTGAAACACTCCGCCAGATTGGGGCAGGAGGCCTCTTCACAGACCGAGTGCAGCTTGTTCTTGCGCAAGGTGCTCTTTATGTGTTCGATCTTCTGGCTGGAGGGGGGCAGCTTGATCCGCATCCAGTCCGGCTTGCGAAGGAGTTCTTCGTTGGGATCCGGCATGAATTTCACCGGGATCAGGGCCATCTTGTCGCCATCGCGCAGCTTGACGCCCGGCTCCATACGAACGGGTTTGCTCATGATTCACTCTCGGTGTTTGTTATTGTTTGATAGCCAATCAGGCGAGCCAGCTCGGCCACCAGAATGGATTGCGCCTCGGCCACGCTCTGCGGGCCGCCCAAGGCGCTGGTCTGGGTCATGGCCATGCCCGCATAGCCGCACGGATTGATGTGCAGGAAGGGGGTCATGTCCATGTTGATATTGAGGGCCAGCCCGTGGAACGAGCACCCCTTGCGGATGCGCAGACCCAGCGAGGCCAGTTTTGCCTCCATGCCAAGGTCATTTTTCACATAGACCCCGGGGGCATCGGCCTTGGCATAGGCCTGGATATCGCTTTTGGCGAGGGTATTGATGATGGCTGTCTCCAGCGCGGTCACCAGCTCGCGAACCGAGAATTTGCAGCGGCGGACATCCACCAGTACGTAGAGCACCAGCTGGCCCGGGCCGTGATAGGTCACCTGACCGCCGCGATCGCTCTGCACCACCGGGATATTGCCCGGATTGAGCAGGTGTTCGGCCTTGCCGGCCTGACCCTGGGTGTAGACGGGATCGTGCTCGACCACCCAGAACTCGTCCGGGGTGTCGCTGGTGCGGTTGTCGGTGAAGGCTTTCATGGCGTCCCATACCGGCTGGTAGGGGCGGCGACCCAGCTGCCTGACAATCAGGCTGGACTGGGCGGGGATCTGGGATGACATGGCGTCCTCGCGGCGTGCTGCGGCCAAAAACAGTCGCCCCGCAAAACGGGGCGAGAGAGAAATTACAGTACGTATTTCACCAGCTCGATCTTGCCAAGGGCGTGGTACATCGCTTCGATGTGCTCTTTGCTCTGGGCAGTCACGGTCACGCGGACCGAGTGGTAGTTGCCCTTGGAGCTGGGCTGGACTGTCGGGCTGTAGGTGCCGGGGGCGTGCTGCTGCAGCACTTCAACCACCATTTCCGGCAGTGCCGGGTCGGCAACGCCGAGTACCTTGAACGGGAATTTGCAGGGAAACTCCAGCAGTTCATCAAACTTGGTATTCATTTACTCACCTTTTGCGTCATCACCGGGATGACTTCATCTTGGATGGCTAGTGGCCGATGGCCCGTGGAGGCCGCCATTTCAAGTCTATATGGGCACGGCTCATAACTATATGGGCGCTGCCCGGACCGGGATCAAGGCCAGGATCGGTCAGACAAGGATGGAAGTGCTGCTTTTTACCACAAATCAGGGTAAGGCGGAACCTGCAGTTTACAGGGTTATTCACTGCCTTTGCCGGTCACAGACAGCAGCGGCGCCTGTTGGCGCCGCTGTTTGGTGAGGATTGTGCGTTGGATTACTTGAACCAGCTGGTGACCAGCAGTACCAGGTAGTCCCACAGACGGCTCATCAAGCCACCTTCCTGCACCTCTTCCAGGGCGACCAGCGGCACCTGCTTGATCTCTTTGTCGCCCTGCTTCAGGAACACGGTACCGACGCGCTGACCCTTGGCCAGCGGCGCTTTCAGCTCGCTGTCGAGCTGGAAGTCAGCCTTCAGGTTGTTGCCCTGGCCGCGGGTGACCAGCACGGAGACATCTTTGTCGACGCCCAGTTTCACTTCCGGTTTGTCGCCCATCCAGATCTTCTGGGTGACCAGCTCGGTGCCCGCCTTGTACGGGGTCAGGCTCTGGAAGAAGCGGAAGCCATAGGTGAGCAGTTTTTTGCTCTCGGCGGCGCGGGAGGCTTCGCTGCTGGCGCCCAGTACCACGGCGATCAGGCGCATGCCTTCGTTGTTGGTGGCAGAGGAGACCAGGTTATAGCCGACCTGGCTGACGTGGCCGGTCTTGATGCCATCCACCTGCAGGGATTGATCCCACAGCAGGCGGTTGCGGTTGTGCTGGGTGATGCCGTTGAACACGAAGGATTTCTGGGAGTAGATCTTGTACTCCTCCGGCAGGTCGCGGATCAGCGCCTGACCCAGACGGGCCATATCGTGAGCGGTACTGTAGTGACCTTCCGCATCCAGACCGTGCGGGTTCATGAAGTGGCTGTCGTTCATGCCGAGCTTGGCGGCCCAGCTGTTCATCAGGCTGGCGAAGGAGTCGGTGCTGCCCGCCAGGAACTCGGCCATGGCGACGCAGGCGTCGTTGCCGGACTGGATGATGATGCCCTTGTTGAGATCATCGACGGAGACCTGCTTGCCCACCTCGATAAACATCTTGGAGGAGTCGGAGTAGTTCTTGGACCAGGCGTTCTGGCTGATGGTCACCATGTCGGTGCGCTTGATGTTCCCCTTCAGCAGCTCCTGGCCGATGATGTAGGAGGTCATCATCTTGGTCAGACTGGCGGGCGGCAGACGCTCTTCGGCGTTCTGCTCAGCCAGCACCTGACCGGAGTAGTAGTCGATCAGAATATGGGCCTTGGCGGAGATCTCCGGCGCGGCGGGAACCACCATGGGCATGGCATTCGGGGTCGGTGTCGGCACCGGCGTATTGGCCTGGGCGGTTACGCTGATCAGTGAGGCCAGAAGAACTGAACGGGCAAATTTGGACATCTTGAAATTCCTGCGAGCCAGATGGGGATAAAATGCGGGCCTAACTATACCAGATGCGCCCGCAGGTTATAGCCCGAGATGGCAATTAGAACTGGTTTTTTATCCATCACTTCCTGTCATCACGCCATAAAACGACGTGATGACAGTGAGTAAGCGGTTAGTCACATCCGCGGCAAAAGGGGGCGATCAGGGCACGATAAAGGCCTGTTCCAGCCCGCCCTGACGTACTTTTTCCAGCACACTTGCCTGCTGGTCGGCGGCGACCGGGCCAATCAGCACCCGGAAAATGGCGCCATGAGCATCGATCCGATAAGGCACGCCGTAACGCTGGGTCATCACCTTGCCCATCGCCTCGGCCCGATCCCGGGAGCCGCTGGCCAGTACCTGGATCATCTTGCCATCACCACTGCTGGCGGGCGCTGCGGCCTTGGCCGGAGCTGACTTGACCGGTGCCGCTTTGGCTGGTGTGGCCGCGGGCGCCTTGACGGGAGCGGGTTCGGCGGCGGGAGTGGCCATCGCCAGTGCGGTTGGTTCACCCAGGAAGCCATCTTGCGACAGCGTGTTGGAGGCCGCAGCCGGAGTGGTCGGAGTCATTTCGATGGGCTTCATCGGCTCCATGATCACCATCTGATCCGGAGTATCGCTGATCAGCTCCAGCCGTACTCGGGCCTCACCGCTGTCGACCATCTCCAGCTGCTTGGCCGCTGCGTAGGAGAGGTCGATCAGGCGCGGGCTGTTGAACGGGCCGCGATCGTTGACCCGCACTATGGTCTCCAGCCCGTTGTCCAGATTGGTGACCCGCACATAGCTAGGGATGGGCAGGTTGCGGTGGGCGGCACTGAACAGCTTGCTGTCCAGCACATCGCCGTTGGCGGTCTTCTGGCCGTCCAGATCCGGCGACAACCAGCTGGCTGTGCCCTCTTCGCTGTAGTGTTTGATGTCGCGCCACACCTCGTGCTTCTGCTTGCCGATCCAGTAGTCCCGGTTGCCGCTGGCACTCAGGGGCTCGGGGCGCGGAATGGCGCCGGTGGCTTGCGGGATCTCGATAACGGGTGGCTTGCTGACCGGTGCTTGCGGCTCGACGGGGGCGCTCTGTTCCGGCTGGCTGCTACAGGCGGCCAGCAACAAGCTCAGGCTGAGCGGGAGGAGTTTGTGACGAAAATGCATACGCTTCCTGAATGGCTTGGCTAAGTTGATACACCGCCATCGCATAGAGTGGGCTGCGATTGTAACGGGTGATCACATAAAAGTTATGCCGTGCGACCCAGTATTCCGGTCCATCGGCTTGGGCAAACGCCAGCAACTTGACCGGCGTCTGTGGGGCCAGCGGCGTGGCGAGCTCAATCCCTGCCGCCGCCAGTTCTGACCACTGTTGTGTTAGCTCGGGCTCAGGCCTGAGTAGAGGTTCGACTGCCATCAACCCGATCTGGGCCGGTTCCACCACGGATTCGCCCCAGCGCCACTGGTGGCTGGCAAAATAGTTGGCCACGCTGCCGATGGCATCGACCGGGTTGGCAAACAGATCCCGCTTGCCATCCCCGTCAAAATCGACGGCGTAGTGGCGATAGCTGGAGGGCATGAACTGCCCCATCCCCATGGCGCCGGCATAGGAGCCCTTGAGGGCATCGAGTTGCCACCCTTCCTCTTTGGCCAGCACCACCAGCTGGGCAAACTCCTTGGCAAAGAAGTCGCTGCGCTCCGGGTAGTGGAACCCCAGGGTGTAGAGGCTATCGAGCACCGGATGACGGCCCATCTGGCGACCGTAGAAGGTTTCTACCCCTATGATGGCCACGATGAGCGAGGCGGGCACCCGATAGGTCTGCTCCGCGCGAGCCAGCGTCTCGGCATGTTGCTGCCAGAACTGCTGGCCATCACGGATGCGATCCGGGGTAACGAACAGCGGCCGGTAGCGATGCCAGGGCTTGGCCTCCCACGGCTTGCTGATGGTGTCGAGCACCTCCTGCCGTAACTGGGCGCGGGCGACGGCAGCTTGCAACTCCGCCAGCGGCACCTGCTGCTGTTCGGCGAGCAGGGCCAACCGATCCGGCGCCACGGCGGCGGTCGCCATCGTGGTGGCGAGAGAGAGCAGCAATCCAACCCGTCTCATCAGGCGAGCAGTCTTCTATGAGTCTGGATGGACATCAGTATGCCAAAGCCGGCCATCAGGGTCACCATGGAGGTACCGCCATAGCTCACCAGCGGCAGGGGCACCCCCACCACCGGCAGGATGCCGCTCACCATGCCCATGTTGACGAACACATAGACGAAGAAGGTGAGGGTGATGGCACCACCCAGCAGTCGCTCGAAGCTGTTCTGGGCCTGCATCGAGATAAACAGGCAACGGCTGATGACGTAGAGGTAGAGCACCAGCAGCAGGGCAACCCCTACCAGACCGAACTCCTCGCTGAATACCGCGAAGATGAAGTCGGTGTGGCGCTCGGGCAGAAACTCCAGCTGGGACTGGGTGCCCTGCAGCCATCCTTTGCCAAAGACTCCTCCGGAGCCGATTGCAATCTTGGACTGGATGATGTGATAGCCGCGGCCGAGCGGGTCTTTCTCCGGGTCGAGCAGCATCAGCACCCGCTGGCGCTGGTAGTCGTGCATCAGGAAGAACCAGAGCACCGGCATAAAGGCCAGCATCAGCAGGACCGCCAAGCCGATCAGCCACCAGCTGAGCCCCGCCAGGAAGATGACGAAGAAGCCGGAGGCGGCCACCAGAATGGAGGTGCCAAGGTCAGGCTGGGCGGCGATCAGCAGGGTGGGCAGCAGCACCATAATGAGGGCGATCACCACATGGCTGAACTTGGGGGGCAGCGAGTGGCGACTGAGCCAGGCGGCCACCATGATCGGCATGGAGAGCTTCATCACCTCGGAGGGCTGGAACTTCATAAAGCCCAGATCGAGCCAGCGCTGGGCCCCCTTGCCGATGTGGCCGAACACGTCCACCGCAATCAGCATCAGCACCACCACGGCGAACAGCGGCACCGACCAGCGGGCGTAGAGGGAGGGGGGGAGCTGGGCCAGGCCGATCATCAGAGCAAAGGCGAGACCACCGCGCACCAGCTGGCGCACGATGGAGTCCATATCCTGACCGGAGGCGGAGTAGAGCACCACCATGGAGAGGGTCATCACGGCCAGCAGACCGAGCAGCAGGGGCAAGTCGATATGCAGCTTGTACCAGATGCTCTGCTGGCGGGCAGAATTACTCATTGGGAGCGACCTCACTCGGTTGGGACTGCTTTTCCGGTGCCGGTGGCAGTTGCGGATCAGGGGGCAGCAGATAGGCATCCAGCATCTGGCGAGCAACGGGTGCCGCATTGGTACTGCCACCACCGGCGTTCTCCAGCACCAGCGCCACGACTGCCTTGGGGGTTTCATAGGGAGCAAAGGCGACAAACAGGGCATTGTCGCGGTGCTCCACTTTCATGGCTTTGGCGTTGTAGACCTGATTCTCTTTCATGTTGACCACCTGGGCGGTGCCGGACTTGCCTGCCGCCACATAGGGGGTGTTGGCAAAAGCGCGACGGCCGGTACCCTCGTGGCCGTTGATCACTCGCCACATCCCCTCACGCGCCACCTGCCAGTAGCTGTCGCTCTTGGTTTTGAGCGCCATGTTCGGGTTGATCGGAGCATCGACCACTCCCGCTTGAGAGGCGGTGCTCTTGAGCAGGTGCGGGGTCACATCGTGGCCATTCTGGGTCAGGATGCTAATCGCCTTGGCCAGCTGGATTGGCGTGGCGCTCCAGTAACCCTGACCGATACCGATGGAGATGGTGTCCCCCTGATACCAGGGCTGACGCCAGCGGGCCATTTTCCAGTCACGGGACGGCATGACCCCCTTGGTCTCTTCATAGAGGTCGACGCCACTGTACTGACCGAAGCCGAACTTGGTCATGTAGCTGTGGATCTTGTCGATGCCGACCCGATAGGCGAGATCGTAGAAGTAGGTATCTGCCGAGACCTCGATGGCGCGATAGACATCGAGCCAGCCGTGTCCCCAGCGACGCCAGTCGCGAAACTTCTTGGTGGTGCCGGGAATGGAGAAGCTCGGGCCGCCGAAATAGCGGTAGCCCGGGGTAATGGCTCCCTCGTTGAGCCCCATCACCGACATCATGGGTTTGACGGTGGAGGCGGGGGCATAGATGCCCTGAGTGGTGCGGTTCACCAGCGGCCGCGCCGGATCGTTGAGCAGCGCCGAATAGTTGGCGCTGGAGATGCCGGTCACGAACAGGTTTGGGTCGTAGCTCGGGCTCGACTCCATGGCGATGATGGCGCCGGTTCTCGGATCCATCATCACGATGGCGCCGCGCTGGCCGGCCAGCAGTTGCTGGGCCTTGAGCTGCATCCGGACGTCGATATTGAGGTAGATATCCTTACCGGGAATAGGCGGCTGGAACTTGAGGGTACGGACAATCCGGCCGCGGTTGTTCACCTCGACCTCCTGATAGCCCGCCACACCGTGCAGCTCATCCTCGTAATACTTCTCCACCCCCTGCTTGCCGATATCCTTGGTGGCTGCATAGTTGGCGAGTTTTTCTTCCTTCTCGAGGCGCTCCACGTCACGGGTATTGATCTTGGCCACATAGCCCAAAGCGTGGGTGAGAGTGTCACCAAACGGGTAGTAGCGTTTGAGGTAGGCCTCGATGCTGGCGCCCGGGTAGTTATGCTGGTTGACCGAGAAGAGGGCCACCTGATATTCGGTCAGTTTCTCGTAGAGGGGGACCGGCTTGAAGCGGCGCTGGCGCTTCACTTCGGCGAGGAACTTCTCCTTGGTGCCCTCTGGCAGACCCAGCAGGGTGATCAGCTGGTCGGCGGTTTTTTCGAGATCTTTGGTCTCTTCCGGCACAATTTCCAGACTGTAGACCGGGCGGTTTTCCGCCAGCAGCACGCCGTTGGCGTCATAGATGAGGCCCCGTGGTGGCGCCACCGGTACCACGCGGATACGGTTGGAGTTGGAGCGAGTCTGGTAGGTGTCGTAGGACTCGACCTGCAGATAATAGAGATTGCCCAGCAGCACCAGCATCAGCACGACGATGCCGATGTAGGCTACCAGGGTGCGCCGGAAGAACAGATTGCCCTCGGCACTGTGATCGCGCATTTCGATGCGTTGTTTCAGCATGCCTTTACCTCAAGACCCTTGGGGGCAATAAGAGCAGGAACTGCATTGTTCACTCTCTGTGATAGGGGTGAATATGAGCGGTGAGACTCCAGAGACGCATGGTTCACTCTCTATGATACGGATGATTGGTGGTGATGCTCCAGGCCCGATAGAGGCTCTCGGCTACCAGCACCCGCACCAGCGGATGGGGCAGGGTGAGCGGTGACAGTGACCAGCTCTGTTCGGCGGCAGCCTTGCATTCGGGGGACAAACCTTCCGGCCCGCCTACCAGCAGGGCCACATCGCGGCCATCGAGTTTCCACGCCTCCAGCTGGGTAGCCAGCTGCTCCGTGGTCCAGGGCTTGCCCGGAATGTCGAGGGTGACGATGCGCGAGCGCCCCGCAGCCGCCAGCATGGCTTCCCCTTCCTTCTGCAGGATGCGGGGAATGTCGGCATTTTTGCCCCGTTTGCCTGCGCCGATCTCGACGAGTTCAAACGGCATGTCTTTGGGGAAGCGGCGACGATACTCTTCGAAGCCATGCTCTACCCAGGCGGGCATCTTGGTGCCCACCGCAATCAACTGGATCTTCATGGTCGTTACACTTGTGCTCTTATTGCGTATTCATTTGAGCGGCACCGCTCCACAGCTTTTCCAGTTGGTAGAAGTCACGATGTTCATCCTGCATCACATGCACGATCACCGAGCCCATATCTACCAGCACCCATTCACCGCTCAGTTGCCCTTCCACGCTCAGCAGATCCAGACCCGCGTGGCGGGCCTCGCTGGCCAGATGGTGGGCAATGGCGCTGACGTGACGACTGGAGTTGCCGGAACAGATGATCATGGTGTCAGTAATGCTGGATTTGCCACGTACATCGAGGGTGATGATGTCGCGGCCTTTCATGTCATCGATCTTGTCGATGATAAAGGCATGCAATTCTTGGCCTTGCAATGAGTCTCTCCTGTATTCCGGCGCGCAGCGTTTGCGTCAGGGCGGCGGATTATATCATGGTCACTCCCGTTTCCCATCGGGTGAGGCGGGATTACGACAGGGGCTAGCGGCGGTTGGCGCGGTAGAGCCCCTGTTGATCAATATAGTGCGCAACCGACTCGGGCAAGAGGTAGCGGGTGTCTTGCCCCGCATCCAGCAAGGCCCGCAGTCGGGTGGCTGACAGTTCGATGGGCTGGTTGTCCGCCAGCCAGATATGACCGGCCAGACGCTGATGCAGCGCGTTGGCATCCGTGGTGTGATGGTGCGCCAGCAGCTGCGCCACCCCGGCCGGATAATCCGGTTGCCAGCCCGGCCGCACGCTCACCACCAGATGGGCATAGTCGAGCAGCTCCTGCCAGCGGTGCCAGCTTGGCAGGCTCAGCAGGGAATCCATCCCCATCAGAAAACAGAGCGGCGTATCGGGCAGTTCACGACGCAGCTCGATCAGGGTATCGATGGTGTAAGAGGGTTTATCCCGCTTCAGCTCCCGCTCATCTACCACAAAGTGGTGGTTCTCTGCCGCCGCCAGTTTGACCATGGCAAGGCGCTGTTCGCTGGAGCAGAACGGATTGGCACGGTGGGGCGGGATATGGTTCGGGATCAGCCGCATTTCGGCCAGCCCGAGGGCATCGCGCGCCTCGATGGCCGGGCGCAGATGACCGATATGGATAGGATCGAACGTGCCCCCCAGCAGGCCAATGGGCGCCTTCAGCACGGGCTGCTCTCCATCACCAGCGGCAGCGGGGTGCCATCACGAAAGCCGAGGGCAATGGTCTGCAACATCAGCCAGGCCTGTTCGGTATCGAAGCTGCGCTGGGCGTCGTCCAGCTGGGCCATCAGTTGCCACAGTTGCTGCAACTTGGCAAACGGCAGGCGGGTCAGTGCTTGCTGAATGAGCTGCTGGCGGCTCTGCCAGATGCGCAGGCGGCTGAAGTGCTCACCCAGCGGCTGGCCGTTGCGCATCGCCAACGACAGCTCGGTCAGCTGCTCCAGCTCGCGGCAGAGGGTCCAGGCCAACATCCCCGGCTCGGTGCCTTCGGCCCGCAGGGCGGCCAGAATGCGCTGGGCCCGGTTCACCTTGCCCTCCAGCAGGGTATCGACCAGCTGGAACGGGGTGAAGTGGGCGTGGCGGATAATGGTCTCTTGCAGATAGGTGACGCTGATGGGCTGGGGCGGCGAGAGCAGGGTCAGCTTCTCGATCTCCTGGCTGGCGGCCAGCAGGTTGCCCTCGTAGGAGTGGCACATGAAGTTGATGGCATCCGGCAGCGCCTTGAGGCCGAAACGCGCAAAACGGGCGCTCATCCAGCGCGGGAAGAACTTGGGCTCCGGATGGTTGACCGGCACATAGGTGCCAATCTGGTAGAGCTTGTCGAACCAGGCTGCCTTCATCTGGGTCTGGTTGAGGCGACCGCCACTCAGCACCAGCAGCAGGTCGGGATGAAGCTGTTTGCCGATTTCGCTGATGCGGGCGGCCAGATCCTTGTCCACCTTGGCGGGCAGCTCCAGCTCGATGATCTGGCGGGCGGAGAAGAGGCTCATGGCCTGACAGGCATCGTAGACCTGATTCCAGTCCAGCCCCTGTTCCACCACGAAGGTGTGGCGTTCATCGAAACCCTGCTTGCGGGCGACCTGACGGATGGCATCGATGGCCTCCAGTCGCAGCAGGGGCTCGTCGCCAAAAACGAGATAGCAGGGCCGAAGCCCTGCTTTGAGGTGGTCACCAAATTGTTCCGGGTAGATCCGCATCAGAAGCTGACCTGACTCAACTGCCGAATCACCTGATTGGCCGCCTGCTCCTGCATCTCGCGGTTGAGCTGCTCCTGCTCACGGGAGGAGGCGAGCGCTGCATCCGGCTTGTTGAGGAAGCTGCGGTTGAAGTTGATGGGGAAGACCTGAGTCGGCTTGCCCGGTACCGAGATGGTGAACTGGGTACCAAAGCCCAGCACATATTCGGTGTCCGTCCCCAGCGCGTTGACCGAGGCGACCTGACTGGTGCTGCCTACACCGCCCAGAGTGAGCACCGGAATGCCCTCCTTGTCGGCCAGGGTCACGCCAGAGGCCTTCAGGCGGGTGGTAACCATCCGGTAGAAGTCGCTCTTGTTGTCGCCCACGACCTTCATGGTCATCAGCTCGCTCGGAATGCCGTTGCCGCGCATGTGAAAGCCGCAGCCTTGCAGCAGCAGACCAGCCAGCACGATGGCCATCCAGCGGGTGAAGATGGTGCCCATAGAAAATCCTCTTTGCATTAAGGGAAAGCGGCGGGCGCAGGGCCCGCCGTTATCATCCGTTTGCTGTTACAGATTGGCAATGATCAGTTGGTAACCAATCAGTTGGCAGCCAATTAGTTAGCGACAATATTGAGCAGCTTGCCAGGTACATAGATCACCTTGCGCACGGTCAGACCGTCGGTGAACTTCTGCACGGAAGCATCGGCCATCGCCAGCTTCTCGACATCAGCCTGGCTGATCTCGGCCGGCACGGTCAGTTTGCCGCGCATCTTGCCGTTGATCTGCACCACCACCAGCTTCTCGGTCTCGACCATGGCCGCTTCATCGGCCACCGGCCAGGCTGCGTGATCGATGTCGTCGCCCTTGCCCAGCATCTTCCACAGCTCGAAGCCGATGTGCGGGGTGATGGGGTAGAGCATGACTACCACAGCTTCCAGCGCTTCCTGCATCAGGGCGCGGTCCTGCTCGTCGTTGCCGAGCTTGGAGAGATTGTTCATCAGCTCCATGATGGCGGCGATGGCGGTGTTGAAGGTCTGACGGCGACCCACGTCATCGCTCACCTTGGCGATGGTCTTGTGCAGTTCACGGCGTACCGCTTTCTGCTCGTTGGTGAGAGCAGCCACATCCAGCGCGGCAACGGCGCCACCGGAAACGTGTTCGAAGGTGACGCGCCACAGGCGACGCAGGAAGCGCTGGGCCCCCTCTACGCCGGAGTCGGACCACTCCAGGGTCATCTCTGCCGGAGAGGCGAACATCATGAACAGACGGACGGTATCGGCGCCGTAACGCTCGACCATCAGCTGCGGGTCGATGCCGTTGTTCTTGGACTTGGACATCTTGGTCATGCCGGAGTGCATTACCTCACGACCTTCGTTGTCGATGGCCTTGGTGATGCGACCCTTCTCGTCACGCTCTACCTTGACGTCAGTCGGGCTGACCCAGACGTTGCCGCCCTTCTCGTCTTTGTAGTAGAAGGCGTCAGCCAGCACCATGCCCTGGCAGAGCAGGCGCTTGAACGGCTCGTCGCTGTTGACCAGACCCGCGTCACGCAGCAGCTTGTGGAAGAAGCGGGCGTAGAGCAGGTGCATACAGGCGTGCTCGATACCGCCGATGTACTGATCCACCGGCAGCCAGTGGTTGGCAGCCGCCGGATCCAGCATGCCCTTGTCGTAGTCCGGGGAGCAGTAGCGCGCGTAGTACCAGGAGGACTCCATAAAGGTGTCGAAGGTGTCGGTCTCGCGGAACGCTTCCTGACCGTTGTAAGTGGTCTTGGCCCACTCGGCGTCAGCCTTGATCGGGCTCTGGATACCGTCCATCACCACATCTTCCGGCAGCAGTACCGGCAGTTGGTCTTCCGGCGTCGGCACCACTGTGCCGTCAGCCAGGGTCAGCATCGGGATGGGGGCACCCCAGTAACGCTGACGAGAGACACCCCAGTCACGCAGACGGTAGTTGACGGTGCGCTTGCCCTTGCCCAGCCCTTCCAGCTTGCTGGCGATGGCATCGAAGGCGCCCTGGAAGTCGAGACCGTCGAACTCGCCGGAGTTGAACAGCACGCCCTTCTCGGTGTAAGCGGCTTCGCTCACGTCGACGTCGCCATCAACCGGCTTGATGACCGCCTTGATGTCGAGGCCATATTTGGTGGCGAATTCGAAGTCACGCTGATCGTGGGCCGGAACCGCCATTACGGCGCCGGTGCCGTAGTTCATCAGCACGAAGTTGGCGACCCAGACCGGTACCTTGCGGCCATCCAGCGGGTGAATGGCATAGAGGCCGGTGGCCATGCCCTTCTTCTCCATGGTGGCTAGTTCTGCTTCGGCTACCTTGGTGTTCTTGCACTCTTCGATGAAGGCGGCCAGTTCCGGATTGTGTTCGGCGGCCTGCAGGGCCAGCGGGTGGCCGGCGGCGATACCGACATAGGTGACGCCCATGAAGGTGTCCGGACGGGTGGTGTAGACCTCCAGCTGCTCAGTCTGACCCTCAATGGCGAAGCTGATGTTTACCCCTTCGGAGCGGCCAATCCAGTTGCGCTGCATGGTCTTGACCATCTCCGGCCAGCCTTCCAGATTGTCGATATCGTTCAGCAGCTCTTCGGCGTAGTCGGTGATCTTGATGAACCACTGGGGGATCTCTTTCTGCTCCACCGGGGTGTCACAGCGCCAGCAGCAGTTGTCGACCACCTGCTCGTTGGCCAGCACTGTCATGTCGTTCGGGCACCAGTTGACGGAGGAGGTCTTTTTGTAGACCAGACCCTTCTCGTAGAGCTTGGTGAAGAACCACTGCTCCCAGCGGTAGTAGTCCGGCTTGCAGGTGGCGATTTCACGATCCCAGTCATAACCCAGACCCAGCATCTTCAGCTGGTTCTTCATGTATTCGATGTTTTCGTAGGTCCAGGGCGCCGGTGCGGTATTGTTTTTGATCGCGGCGTTCTCGGCCGGCAGACCGAATGCATCCCAACCTATGGGTTGCAGCACGTTCTTGCCATTGAGGCGTTGATAACGGGAGATCACATCACCTATGGTGTAGTTACGAACGTGCCCCATGTGTAGTCGACCAGACGGATAGGGGAACATGGACAGGCAGTAGAACTTCTCCTTGTCTACCTTCTCCACGGCCTTGAAGGTTTTCTTGGCATCCCAGTGCTTTTGCACTGCTGGTTCGATTGATTGGGGAACGTATTGCTCTTGCATTGGTGACATCCGGATCTGTGAAATGAATAGATAAATCAGCTGGGAAATCGCAATAGAATACCCATATCCTGCGGCGGCAACAACCGCCAGCGTCCCTTGGGCCTTAAGCCGGGCCAGATCAGGGTTTAGTAGAGGAGTTAGAGCCATGGACAAACGTCAAAAAGGGTACGAAGCCTTCATTGCCGAGCTGCAAAAACAGTGGCAAGAGACTGAAGAGTTCCAGGGGGAGCGCCTCAACCGGATGATTGCCAAGGTGCAGGCCTATCTGGAGGCGGCCAGCGACCTCACTCAGGACGAACTGGCGCTCATCGCCGAGTACGTGAAGCGGGATCTGGGCAACTATGACGAGGGGCGCCATGACGATAGTGCGCAGATTGAAGAGTCTGCCTTTATGTTGGCCCTCAAAGACACCGCCTGGTCCTGGCTGGCTGATGTGACCGACCGCGCCCAGGTGGAGTGGCGCGAGCTGGCCGACGAGCTGGAGCACAAGGGGGTTTACGAGGCGGGTGACTGGGTGGGGCTCGGGGTCATGGTGTGCGACCAATGTGGCTGGCGCCATACCGTGCTGCATCCCCAGCAGCTCGATACCTGCCCCGAGTGCGGCTGCGCCGAGTATCATCGCGAGCCGCTCTCGCCCTGAGTCATGCCATCAAGGCGGACGAGATAACGAGCAAAAAGGCGCCATCAGGCGCCTTTTTCTTACTTGCAGGTTTCGTCGGGGCGTTTACTTGCCCGCGACGGAGAGGCCGCCAAAACGGATCTGCGGGGCGTAGAAGCCCTTGCCGTCGTTGTGGTGCAGGGTGTCACCGACCGCTTCCAGCTCGCCCAGCAGGCGGTAGAAGTTGCCTGCTACAGTGATGCCGCGCACCGGCTGCAGGCGAACTCCATCGCGGCAGAGGAAGCCCGACGCGCCAAAGGAGAAGTCACCGCTCACCGCATCGGCACCGGAATGCAGACCGTCCAGCTTGACCAGCTCCAGATAGTCGCCGCTTTGCACTTCCGCTTCGCAGTGGGGGCCCGCGCCAAACACCAGATGGCGAGCGGTCACATCGAGGGCGCTGCGGGCACCGCGAGCGGCCGAGCCGTTGCTGGCGACGCCAAAGTGGCGGGCGGTGGCGCTGTTGTGGAGCAGGGTTTTCAGCTCCCCTTCGCCAATCAGCAGCAGATCCGAGCTGGCCGCCCCCTCGCCATCAAACGCCTTGATGTTCATGCCGCCCGGCATATAGACCCTGCTCTCCAGAGTGAGCCAGCGTGACGCCACGCTCTGGCCGACCTTGCTGCGCCAGGGGTTGATCCCCTGCTGGGCCCACTTGCCCGACAGCACGCCCTGAAAGCAGCCAAACAGGCTGGCAAAGCAGTTGGTACTGAAGATGACGCTGTAGCGACCGCTCGGCACCGCTTCACCGGGCAGCAGGCCATCGGCGATGGCGTAGATCTGCTCGATCAGGGCCTGACTATCCAGCTCGTCGAAGCGACGGCCATACTGCCCCTGCGAGTGCATCGACTGGCGGCCATCCCGTTCCACCAGCGCCGAGGTGTAGCAGCCGACGCTGAACTCGCCGTGCTGGCAGAGGGTGCCCTGACTGTTGGCGAGCCAGAGCTGGCTCTCCCCTTCAAAGAAGCTGTTGTAGGGGGCGCCGCTCACATCGGGCATGGCCAGCATGTCAGATTCGAGGCGCAGGGCCAGAGCGATCTTCTCCTCAACCGGCGTGGTATCGGGCTGGTTGATCTCGGCGCAATCTGTGGTGATCCGGCTATTGGCCACCGAGATGCGCTGATCCGCATCCACCTTGGCAAAGCGGCTGGCATCGAGCGCATCCTGCAGCATGGCATCCAGCGCCAGCTCATCGAGGGATTCCGAGTAGGCGATGCCGACTCGACCCTCTTTGATCAGGCGAATGCCGAGCTGCTGGCTGCTGGTGACCTTGTATTCACCCAGCTCGCCCTTGTCTGCCTTGAGGGAGAAGGCTCTCTCCTGATTGGCGATGATGTCTGCCTCGGCGCCGAGGTCGGCCACTTTATCCAGCAGGCGGGTGAGCAGTTGATTCATGTCGATGGTGCTCATCAGGCGTTCCCTCCCACCAGAATATTGTCTACTTTTAGCGCCGGCTGGCCCACCGAGGTGGGGACCGAGCCTGAGACCGAGCCGCACATACCAGCAGCTAGCGCCAGATTGCGGCCCACCATGGAGATCTCTTTCAGCACCTGCGGGCCGGTGCCGATCAGGGTGGCCGACTTGAGCGGCTTGGTGATTTTGCCGTGCTCGATGAGATAGGCCTCCTGCACATTGAAGTTGAACTCGCCGGTGCCGGGCTGTACCGAGCCGCCCCCCATCTTCTTGGCGTAGATGCCATGTTCGACGGTGGCCAGCATATCGTCGAGGCTGTGGTTGCCCGGTTCGATATAGGTGTTGCGCATGCGCGAGGTGGGGGCGTACTTGTAGGATTCGCGCCGCCCAGAGCCGGTGCGTGCGTAGCCTGTTTTGAGGGCTCCCATTCTGTCCACCAGAAAACCGGTCAGGACGCCATCCTTGATGAGCTGGGTATGCTGGGTCGCCATCCCCTCGTCATCGACGTTGATGGAGCCCCAGGCGTTGCCTTGCAGTCCCTCGTCCACCGCATTGACCACCGGATTGGCGATAAGCTGGCCCATCTTGTCGTGGAACACCGACGCCTTCTTGGCCACCGAGGTGGTCTCCAGCAGATGACCGCACGCTTCGTGGAAGATGACGCCGCCAAAGCCGTTCTCCATGATGACCGGCAGGGTGCCGCTTGGGCAGGGAGCCGCGCCCAGTTTCACCAGTGCCTGACGGGTGGCGGTGAGGGCCAGCTCGCGCGGATCGATGCGATCGGCATGCTCCCACCCCATCAGGGCGCCGGGGGCCTCGTAACCGACGCTCTGCTCGCTCCCTTCCATGGCGATGGTCTGGGCCATGATGCGGTTGTAGTGGCGGCGATCGGCCACTTGCAGCCCTTCGCTGTTGAAGATTTCCACCTCCTGCTCCCAGCCCTGCACGTTGCCGGAGAACTGGCTCACCTTGTCGCTCTCGGCGCGGGCCGCCGCATCCATGGCGTGCAGATAGGCGATCTTCTGCTCCAGCAGCTTGTCTGCCGACAAGGGCAGGGCCACCGGGTTGCGATCGCTCAGGCGGGTGAAATCGAAGGCGGTGGCGGTCACCACGGGGTCGCGGCGGTCTTTGGCCGCCAGCAGAGTGACGATGCGCAGCAGTTCGTCGCGGCTGGCCAGATTGGTGTAGCCGTAGAGCACCTTGTGGCCGTAACAGAGGCGCACGCCGATACCGAAATCGAGGCCGCCGCTGATGTTCTCTATCTGGCTGGAGAGCAGGCTGAGCTGGCTGCGGCGCTTGCGCTCGACAAACAGCTCGGCAAAATCGGCACCCAGCGCCAGCGCGTGATCGAGCACGTCACGGGCGATGGCGGGGGCCAACAGGGAGAATGGAGTCATAGAATATCCTTTTCTGGTCTGTCCGTTTGCTTCCGACATCCGGCTCTGATTGTTATGGGATGTCGAGTCCATTGTTGCAGACCAGCACAAAAAAGTCGCTATAGCGTCATGCGATGATACCGATTGAGAGAATCGGTGCGATAACTGCGCCCGGCGGCCAGGGCCAGGCGCTCAGGGTCGTTTTGCCAAAACGTGGGAAAGATCAGAGCAGGGCGTGAATTTCGCTCAGGATCTGCTCGACCCACTGCTCGATGCGCGGATCGGTCTGGTCATATTGGTTGGCATCATCGAGGGCCAGCCCGACGAAGTGACGGCCATCGTCGATCAGTGCCTTGGAGGCATCGAATTCGTACCCTTCGTTGGGCCAGTAGCCCACCAGCTTGACCCCTTTTGGCACCAGCTGATCGTGCAGCATGCCGAGGGCGTCCTGGAACCATTCGCCATAACCGAGCTGATCGCCGAGGCCAAACAGGGCCACGATGCGCCCCTCCAGATGGAGGTCGGCGATATCTTCCCAGCGGGACTCCCAGTCCTCCTGCAGTTCGCCAAAATCCCAGGTGGAGATGCCGAGGATCAGGATCTCGTAATCCTCCATCCGGCGCAGGGAGACATCCTTGATATTGTGAATATCCACCAGCTCGGGGCCGATGAGGGCGCGGATCTTCTCGGCTGCCATCTCGGTGTAGCAGGTGGTGGAACCGTAAAACAGACCAATCTTCATCGCTCTTCTCTCTGTTGGCGCTTTCTCGCTTGCTTTTGGCGCGTTCTCGCATGCTCGTGTGGGCTGCGCCATGTTGGCAACACGATGGGTAACGTAAGGGGAGGGCGCCAGTCTAGCAGATTGCCATTCGACCTTCACCGCTCGGCAAGGGGCGTGGCAAACGTGCCTTATCTTTCCAATGAAAGTGCCTTGTCTTTCCAAGGAGTTGGCGCGTTACAATGGGCCATCGATCCCCTGATTGCAGCGCACCATGAGCAAACCCGACCCCCATCCCCTGATTGAACCCTTTCTCGATGCCCTCTGGCTGGAGCGGGGATTGTCTGACAACACGGTCAGCTCCTATCGCAGCGATCTGGAGAAGTTCTCCCTCTGGCTCGACGAGCAGGGGAGCTCGTTGCTGCTGGCGGGGATGGACGAGATCCAGCACTACCTCGCCTGGCGGGTCGATCACCAGTTTGCGGCGAGCAGCACCGCCCGTTTTCTCTCGGCCCTGCGCCGTTTCTATCAGTATCTCAACCGTGAGAAGCTGCGCAGCGATGATCCGACCGTGCTGCTGGAGGGGCCCAAGCTGCCGAAAAAACTCCCCTCCGATTTAAGCGAAACGGAGGTGGAGGCACTCTTGAGTGCGCCGCTGGTGGATGACCCGCTGGAGTTGCGGGACAAGGCAATGCTGGAGCTGCTCTACGCTACCGGGCTGCGGGTCTCCGAGCTGGTGGGGCTCACCGCCGAGCATGTCAGTTTGCGGCAGGGCTTGGTGCGGGTTATTGGCAAGGGTAACAAGGAGCGGTTGGTGCCGATGGGCGAGGAGGCGATGCACTGGCTGGAGCGTTACTACCGGGAGGCCCGCACCCTGCTGCTGGGGGGCACCAGCTCGGATGTGGTGTTTCCCTCCAAGCAGGCCCGTATGATGACCCGCCAGACCTTCTGGCATCGCATCAAGCTCTATGCCCTGCGGGCCGGGATTAACGGCGAGCTATCCCCCCATACCTTGCGACACGCCTTCGCCACCCATCTGCTCAACCACGGCGCCGACCTGCGGGTTGTGCAGATGCTGCTGGGTCACGCGGATCTCTCCACCACCCAGATCTACACCCATGTGGCCAACGAACGGCTCAAGGCGCTGCACGGCGAGCATCACCCGCGGGCATGAGCGGGTTGGGTGGCCAACAAAACAAAAAACCGCCAGCAGGCGGTTTTTTTATCTCTACACGACAGGAGATGGCGCTTATTTCCCTTGCTGGGATTTCAGCAGATCACGGATCTCGGTCAGCAGCTCCTGATCCTTGGTCGGGCCTGCCGGGGCGGCGGCTTCCTCTTCCTGCTTCTTCTTCAGGGTGTTGATGGCCTTCAGTCCCATGAAGATGGCAAAAGAGATGATCAGAAAGTCGATGATGGTCTGGATGAACTTGCCATAGGCGATGACCACGGCGGGTGTTGTACCTTCTGCGGCCTTCAGGGTAACCGCCAGGTCGCTGAAGTCCACGCCGCCCAGGATCAGGCCGATGGGCGGCATGATCACGTCACCGACAAAAGAGGAGACAATTTTGCCGAAGGCGGCACCAATGATGATACCGACCGCCATATCGATGACGTTGCCGCGGGCGGCAAAGGCTTTGAACTCTTGAATCAGACTCATTATTTCCTCCGAAATTAAACAAGATAGCGCGTTGATTACCCTTGCCAAAGGGCGAACTCTTGTCAGGAAAAACAGAGGCTAAGCCGCGTTGTTCCTGTCGTCCTGACTAGCTTGCGGGCGTTATGAGTCCTTGGCAATCGGGGGGAGCCATTTTTTTGGTACAAAGTGATATTAATTTTTTGGTAAGTAGTTGGTTGAATGATGAGCTGTGCTGCTGTAGTTTGCTGGGTCGATTCATTCATACCACGTGAGTAAACAAGTGAAGTATTTACTACTGGGAATGATGCTTTTGTGCACATTTGCTGCCAGAGCGGGGATGGATACCCAAGCCTTGAAACAGACCATCACAGCCCGGCTGGGGGTCCCCGTCTATCTGGTTGAACCGACCCCGATCGCGGGGTTGTATATGCTGGGCACCTCACAGGGGGTGCTCTACAGCGATGCCAAAGGGGATTATGTGGTGCAGGGGGTCATGCTGGATATGACCCGCGACATGAAGAACCTGACCATCTCTGGTATGCGCGAGCAGCGCCGACTTGGCTTGGCACAGGTGGCCCATGCCCCCATCGTGCTCAAGGCTCGGGATGAGCGTCACCGGGTCGCGCTGTTTCTCGGCGAGCAGGACGCCAAACGCCGTCAGCTCTCCGGCACCTTGCAACACCTGCAGGCATCCGGGGTGAGCGTGGCTCTCTATCCGGTGATTGATCACGCCGAACGGGCCGCCGACTGGTGCAGCGATCCCCTACTGCAAAATGATCCGTTAAAAGCCTATTTGCCTCAAACGGCATGTAGTGAGACCCTTATCCAAAATATTGGCCTGAGCCAATGGTTGGGGGTCAAGGTACTGCCGGCCTGGGTCTCCTCCGACGGGGATCTGGTGCGCGGGTATCAGAGCCCCGAACAGCTGCTCAAGATACTGGATCATATTGATGTCCCTGCAAATCCGTCGTCGTCCGCGAGTTGATGATTCCCATCTGCCTGCCACCCTGCATCCCCTGCTTCGCCAAATCTTCGCCAGCCGTGGCGTAGAGGATCCCGCCCTGCTGGAGCGCAGCGCCAGCCAGTTGTTGCCGCCCCAGCGTCTCTATGGCATGGAACAGGCGGTGCCGCTGCTGGCGGAGGCTCTGACTGCCCAGAAACGGATCCTTATCGTCGGCGACTTCGACTGCGATGGCGCCACCAGTTCGGCCCTGTGTGTGCTGGCCCTGCGCGCCATGGGCGGTCGCCACATCGATTTTCTGGTGCCCAACCGCTTCGAGTTTGGCTACGGCCTCACCCCCGAAATTGTCGAGCTGGCGGTGGCCCGTGGCGCCGAGTTCCTCATCACGGTGGATAACGGCATCTCCAGCATCGCTGGGGTGGCGGCAGCCAAGGCGGCCGGCATGCAGGTACTGGTTACCGATCATCATTTGCCGGGTCAGGAGCTGCCTGACGCCGATGCCATCGTCAACCCGAACCAGCATGGTTGCGATTTTCCCTCCAAGTCGCTGGCCGGGGTGGGGGTGGCCTTCTACCTGATGGCGGCCCTCAACACCCATCTGCGTCAGCTTGGCTGGTACGAACGGCAAGGGTTGCGAGCCCCCAATGTGGCGGATTACCTCGATCTGGTGGCCCTCGGCACGGTCGCCGACGTGGTGGCGCTCGATGGCAACAACCGCATTCTGGTCCATCAGGGGTTGCAGCGGATCCGGGCCGGCCGTTGTCGCCCCGGCATTCAGGCGCTGGTGGATGTGTCTGGTCGTGATGGTCGCCGCCTCACCGCCGCCGACCTCGGTTTTGCACTGGGGCCACGCCTCAATGCGGTAGGGCGCCTCGATGATATGTCCCTTGGGGTCGCCTGTCTGCTCTGTGATGACCTCAATCTGGCGCGCCAGCTTGCGGCCGAGATGGACAGCCTCAATCAGGAGCGCAAGGAGATCGAGCAGGGGATGCAGCAGGAGGCCCTCGCCACTCTGGAGCAGATCCGGTTTCGCGATGGCGAGGTGCCGTCGGGCATAGTGCTGCACCGCAACGAGTGGCATCAGGGGGTGGTGGGGCTGGTGGCCTCCAAGGTGAAGGAGAAGTACTACCGCCCGGTCATTGCCTTTGCCGAGAGCAGCGAGACCGAGCTCAAGGGCTCCGGCCGCTCCATCCCCGGGGTGCACCTGCGCGATGCGCTGGAACTGCTCGATACCCGCCATCCGGGCCTGATGGGCAAGTTTGGCGGCCACGCCATGGCGGCGGGGCTGACCCTGCCCAAGGCCAATATCGAGGCCTTCAGCCGCGCCTTTGAGGCGGTCATCAGCGAGCTGGTGACCCCCGAGCTGCTGACCGGAGTGCTGCTCACCGACGGCGAGTTGTTGCCGGATGAGCTCAACCTCGAGCTGGCGGAGCTTATTCGCGCCTCCGGCCCCTGGGGCCAGGCCTTCCCCGAGCCGCTGTTCGACGGCGAGTTCGTGCTGGTGCAGCAGCGGCTGGTGGGGGAGAAGCACCTCAAGATGATGCTGACAACCGATTCCGGTCATGCGGTGGATGCCATCGCCTTTGGCGTCGATCTCAAGCGCTGGCCCGATGCCTCGGTCAAGCGGGTGCGGCTTGTCTACCGGCTTGACGTCAACGAGTGGCGCGGCAACCGCAGCGTGCAGCTGCTGGTGGAGCATCTGGAGGCAGCCGGTCTTTGAGCCGGTAGCATCGCTGCTCTATCGCCGCTTTATCACAGATAGCGCTGACAACGGCCACCCTCGGGTGGCCGTTTTTGTTGGCAGATCTCTGGAAAAGGGCATTGACCTGTCTATAGCTTTACAGTTTAAGCTCGTCTCTATCGGGTCACCTGAGGGCCCGCACCGTGAGTGATTGCCATGAAAATATCCGAACTGGCCCGCCGCTGCGGCCTCGCCCGCTCCACCCTGCTCTATTACGAGAAGTTGGGGGTGATTGCCGGTACCCGGGCCGCCAACGGCTATCGCCACTATGACGAGGGGGATCTGCAGCGACTGCAGATGGTGCAGGCCCTGCAGGCAGGTGGCCTCAGCCTCAAGCAGTGCCTCGCCTGTCTGGCTGGCGAGATAGATCAGGCGACATTGCAGGCCCGGGTCAGGAAGTTGGATGAGGAGCTGGCGCGGATGCAGCGCGCCCGGGATCTGTTGGCGGATCTGGCAGGGCTGCGCCCGCGATCTGGTGAGGAATTCAAGGCCTGGCAGCTGCAACTGCAGCGCGAGGCACCGGAGGCCTACTTCGCGTGGGTGATGAAACAGGGTTTTAGCGAGAAAGATCGCTACCACTTGCAATGGTTGAGCAAAGACATGAATGAACATGAGCGTTACATCAAGGACTTTATCCAGCTGCTGGATGGCATGAGTTACTGGGGGCCGGGGGATCGCGCCTTCACCCAGCAGCAGTTTGCCGCCTTGCCCATCCGGCCGCGCCGGATCCTCGACATGGGCTGCGGGCGCGGTGCCTCGACCATGGCGCTGGCTCAGGTGACCGATGCCAACATTGTGGCCATCGATCTGGAAGAGGATGCACTGGCCGCCGTGGCGTACTCCGCCCGTGCAGCGGGCTTTGAGCATGTCTCCACCCTCTGCGCCAACATGGCGGCACTGCCGGACGATCTGGCCCCGGCCGACCTCATCTGGGCAGAGGGGAGCGCTTACGTGATGGGGGTTGCCAATGCGCTGAAAGCGTGGCGTCCGCTGCTTTCAAGCCCGCAGGCTTGCATCGTGCTCAGTGATGCGGTCTGGCTGACCGATAACCCGCCCGAGGAGGCATTGGCATTCTGGCAGCAGGATTATCCCGCCATGCAGACGCTGGCGGGCCTGCTTGAGACGATACAAGCGGCAGGCTACCGCTGCCTGTCACACACTCCCTTGCCGATGAGCGCCTGGAACAACTATCTGGACCCTATTGAGGTCAATCTGGTGCGCTATCGAGACGAGCTGGGGGAGAGTGCCGCCTGGCAGGACTTGAGTCGGGAAGTGGCCATCCACCGCCAATATCTGGGCAGTTACGGCTATGTGATCTGCTGCCTGCAAAAAGATGCGTGATAAGTTGTCGTAAAAAATGAGGCGCCTGCGGGCGCCTCGTTGTTTATCAGGGATTGCGGATGGCCATTACAGCTCGCGGGCCCAGGGGTGAGCCTTGGGGCGCAGCGCCAGCGCCAGACCCAGCAGCAGCACAGTCAGGCCGTAGAGGGGCCAGCTACCAAAGCGCATGTAGGGGGTCTCGCCGTGGGCGGGACGTACCTCGCTGCGCAGCACGCCCGCTTCAAACTGCGGGATCTGGCCTATGATGCTGCCGTCGATCTCGGTGACGATAGTGATGCCGGTGTTGGTGTCCCGCAGCAGCGGACGAGCCAGCTCCAGCGCGCGCATCCGGGCGATCTCCATATGTTGCCACGGGCCGATGCTGGTGCCGAACCAGGCATCGTTGGAGACGGTCAGCAGGAAGTCGGTATCGGCATTGACGTTGCGGCGCACTTCCTCCGGGAAGATGATCTCGTAGCAGATGGCGGCGGCAAACTTGAGCCCCTTGGCGATCAGGTTGGGTTGCACCTCTTCACCCCGGCTGAAGGAGGACATCGGCAGGTTGAAGAAGGGGGCGATGGGGCGCAGCAGATCTTCAAACGGCACGAATTCGCCGATGGGCAGCAGGTGGTATTTGTTGTAGCGGTTGGAGTGGTTGTAGAAGTAGGACTCCTTGCCATCCGCATCCTGCACCCCCATGCCGAGCACGGTATTGTAGAAGCGCTGTTGCTGCTCGTCGTAGTGAATAATCCCAGCCAGCAGGCCGGTATCGTTCACCTTCATCGCCTTGTCCAGATTCTCCAGATAGGGGCCCATCGCCTTCTCGATGGCCGGGATCGCCGACTCCGGCCAGATGATGATGTCGGCATCCTGATTCTCGCGGCTCAAGTCCTGATAGGTGCGCACCGTGGGGGCCAGCGCCTCCGGATCCCACTTGAGTGACTGGGCGATATTGCCCTGCACCAGTGCCACCTTGACCGGCTCACCACGGGTGACCCAGTTGAGCTGCATCAGACCGTGAGCACCTGCCACCAGCAGGGCAGGCACCGCCAGCCAGAGCGGGGAGCGGGATTTCCACACCAGCCAGATGGCGGAGGCGGACAGCAACAGGGCGAGGGTGATGCCCTGCACCCCGAGAATGGGGGCAAAGCCCTTGAGGGGGCCGTCGATCTGGCTGTAACCAAACCAGAGCCAGGGAAAGCCGGTCATCACCCAGCCGCGCAGCCAGTCAGCCACTAACCACAGGGCCGGGAAGGCGAGCAGCCAGCGGCTCCAGTGACGGCCGCCAAAGAAGCGGGCAAAGACCCAGCAGGCGAGCATCGGGTAGAGGGCCAGATAGGCGGAGAGCCCGGCCAGCAGGACGAAGGCGACCGGCAGCGGGATGCCGCCAAACTCGGTCATGCTGACATGGATCCACCATAGCCCCGGCAAAAAGAGTCCCATGGCGTAGCCAAAACCGCGCCAGGCGGCCTGTTTCGGCGTGGCTTTGTCCAGCAGGGCGTAGAGGCCAAGCAGGGAGGGGATCACCAGCGGCCAGTAGCCGAAGGGGGAGAAGGTCAGCACTGCGATGGCACCAGAGGCCAATGCACTGAGGCTTAACAGAATTTTGGAAGTAACAGGGGATAATCTCACGGGCGATGGTGCTCGTCTTGGTGTGCAACTGGGGTCGAATGGCCGGTATCTTAACCTGTAAGCGGGGCAACGGCGAGCCTCGATGCCGGTGGCAGAGAGCACAACGCCCCGAGGTCGGGGCGTTGTTTCACACATTGAGCGGATCTGCTTATTGCGGCTCGGATTGCGCCGCCGCGTGGTGTTCGGGGATCTTCACCTGCAGCTGCTGCAGACGACGCCGGTCGGCATGCATCACCTTGAACAGGTAGCCGTCCAGCTCGATCTCCTCGCCCTTCTTTGGCAGGTGGCTGAAGGCGTGCATCACCAGACCACCCACCGTGTCCACCTCTTCATCGCTGAATTTGGTGCCGAAGAAGTCGTTGAAATCCTCGATCTCGGTCAGGGCACTGATGGAGAAGACCCGCTTGCTGAGGCGGCGGATCTCGTCCGGCTCATCCTCGATGTCGTCAAACTCGTCGTCGATCTCGCCAACGATCAGTTCCAGTATGTCTTCGATGGTCACCAGACCGGAGACGCCCCCAAATTCGTCGACCACGATGGCCATGTGGTAGCGCTCTTCACGGAACTCCTTGAGCAGACGGTCAACCCGTTTGCTTTCCGGCACGATCACCGTGGGGCGCAAGATTTTCTCGAGCTGCAGCGGCTCGCTGGCGTGATGGCCGCCAAACCCGAAGGGGAGCAGATCCTTGGCGAGCAGAATGCCCTCCACATGATCCTTGTCCTCGTTGATCACCGGGAAGCGGGAGTGGCCGGACTCGATGATCACCGGCAGGATTGCATCCACCGGTTGGGACTTCTCGATGGTCACCATCTGGGAGCGGGGGATCATGATATCGCGCACGCGAAGATCGGCGATCTCCAGCACCCCCTCGATCATGTCCTTGGTGTCCTGATCGATGAGGTCGCGCTCTTCGGCATCGGCTATCACGTCTACCAAATCATTGCGGTCTTTTGGCTCGCCCTGGAAGAGTTGGCTGAGTTTGTCGAGCCAGGTTTTCTTCGGCGAGCCGGTACTAGGGTGATCGTCGGTCATTTTCTCTCTTGGTTACTCGTATGAACACACTTGAAATAGTTCGGGTTATATAAGGATGGCCATCTGCTGTTTCAAGACGATGACCATCCGGCGTTTTACTCTTCGTCGTTCAGATAAGGATCGGCAAAACCGAGCTCCTGCATGATGTCGCGCTCAAGCGCTTCCATCTCTTCGGCTTCCTCATCTTCGATATGGTCATAACCTAGCAGATGCAGACTGCCGTGCACAACCATGTGGGCCCAGTGGGCCATGAGGGGCTTATTCTGCTCGTTTGCTTCCTGTTCCACCACCTGACGGCAGATCACCAGATCGCCGAGCAGCGGCAGCTCCAGACCGGGTGGCGCCTCGAACGGGAAGGAGAGCACATTGGTGGGCTTGTCCTTGCCGCGATAGGTGAGGTTGAGCTCGTTGCTCTCCGCCTCGTCGACGATGCGCACCGTCACTTCAGCCTCCTGCTGGAAGCCGAGAATGGTGCCGTCGAGCCAGCCTTGCAACTGGGCTTCGGTGGGCAGGCCGTCAGTGCTGGCACTGGCCAGCTGCAGATCCAGGGTTACGCTCATTGCTCACTCTCTTTGCCGATGCTCTCTTTCCCAAAAATGGGGGCTGCTTTTTCCGCTGCCTGTTTGGCATCGAATGCCTCATAAGCCTGCACGATGCGGGCCACCACCGGGTGGCGCACCACGTCTTTGGATTCGAAGAAGTTGAACGACAGACCATCGACCCCTGGCAGCACTTCCAGCGCGTGGCGCAGGCCGGATTTGGCGTTGCGCGGCAGGTCTACCTGGGTGATGTCGCCGGTGACCACCGCCTTGGAGTTGAAGCCGATCCGGGTCAGGAACATCTTCATCTGCTCTGTGGTGGTGTTCTGGGCCTCATCGAGAATGATAAAGGCGTCATTGAGGGTTCTTCCGCGCATATAGGCGAGCGGCGCCACCTCGATGATGTTGCGCTCCATCAGCTTCTCGACCCGCTCAAAGCCCAGCATCTCGAACAGGGCGTCGTAGAGCGGGCGCAGGTAAGGATCCACCTTCTGGGAGAGATCCCCGGGCAGGAAGCCCAGCTTCTCCCCCGCTTCCACCGCCGGGCGAGTCAGCAAAATGCGGCGAATTTCCTGACGCTCCAGAGCATCCACCGCCGCTGCGACCGCCAGATAGGTCTTGCCGGTACCGGCCGGGCCGATGCCGAAGCAGATATCGTGGCGCACGATATTGGCGATGTACTGGGCCTGATTTGGGCTGCGTGGTTTGATGAGACCGCGCTTGGTCTTGACCGTCACCTCCTTGCCATAGGGGATGCTCGGCGCCGGTTCGTCATCCTGCTCCAGCACCCGCGACTCCTGAATGGCCAGATGGACCATGTCGGGAGTGATGTCGGTCACCTTGCCACCCTTGAGGGGCTGGGTTTCCACATAGAGGTGCTTGAGGATGACGGCGGCGGCATCCAGCTGGGCCGGTTTGCCCACTAACTGGAAGTGGCTGTCACGGTAGCTGATCTCGACGCCGAGGCGGCGCTCCAGCTGCTTGATATTGTCATCGAAGGGGCCGCACAGGCTGGCAAGGCGCTGGTTGTCGGCGGGCTCCAGATGCAGATTCAGGGTCGAGATGTGTCGGCTCAAAATATCCTCGTCTCAAGGCGCTCCCCATCCGCCGGGCGAATGGGGAGGAGGGGATTAATGGGGTGTGAAGGCGGCCACGCCCAGCTCGTCCGGTACGTTATCCGGGCGACGGGCCAGGATTTCGCTCGGGGCGGTGGCGATCCGCAGGTTCATCTCGCTCTCGCCGCGGATGAACTTGCCGCGCAGGGAGTTGGGACGCACCTCGGTGATTTCCACGTCGGCAAAGCCGCCGATCAGGGTGTGCTGGCCTTCGAAGTTGACCACCCGGTTGTTCTCGGTGCGGCCACACAGCTGCATCGGGTCGAGCTTGGAGGGCCCTTCCACCAGGATGCGCTGGGTGGTGCCCAGCATGGCGCGGCCAATCTGCATTGCCTGGTTGTTGATGACGTGCTGCAGGCGGGCCAGACGGGCTTTCTTCACTTCCATGTCGACATCGTCGGGCATGTCGGCGGCCGGGGTGCCCGGGCGCGGACTGAAGATGAAGCTGAAGCTCATGTCGAAACCCACATCCTCGATCAGCTTCATGGTCGCTTCAAAGTCTTCGTCCGTTTCATTCGGGAAGCCAACGATGAAGTCGGAGCTGATGGTGATGTCGGGACGGGCGGCACGCAGGCGACGGATCTTGGATTTGTACTCCAGGATGGTGTGCGGGCGTTTCATCATGGTCAGGATGCGGTCGGAGCCGCTCTGCACCGGCAGGTGCAGGAAGCTGACCACTTCCGGGGTATCTTTGTAGACTTCGATGATGTCGTCGGTGAATTCGATCGGGTGGCTGGTGGTGTAGCGAATGCGATCGATACCGTCGATGGCGGCCACCAGACGCAGCAACTCGGCGAAGGTGCAGATGCCGCCATCAAAGGTCGGACCGCGGTAGGCGTTGACGTTCTGGCCGAGCAGGTTCACTTCGCGCACGCCCTGCTGGGCGAGCTGGGCGATTTCGTAGAGCACGTCGTCCAGCGGTCGGCTCACCTCTTCACCGCGGGTGTAGGGCACCACGCAGTAAGTACAGTATTTGGAGCAGCCTTCCATGATGGAGACGAACGCGGTGGCCCCTTCGGCGCGCGGTTCGGGCAGGCTGTCGAATTTTTCGATCTCGGGGAAGGCGATATCAACCTGGGCACCACGGCCCTCTTGCACTTCCTTGATCATGGCGGGCAGGCGATGCAGGGTCTGCGGGCCGAACACGATATCCACATAGGGAGCGCGCTGGCGGATGGCATCGCCCTCCTGAGAGGCAACGCAGCCACCCACGCCGATCACCAGACCGGGCTTGTTGGCCTTGAGCTTTTTCCAGCGTCCCAGCTGGTGGAACACCTTCTCCTGCGCCTTTTCGCGGATGGAGCAGGTATTGAGCAGCAAGACATCTGCCTCTTCGGGCTCTTCGGTAAGGGTGTAGCCATTGCTGGCATCCAACAGGTCGGCCATTTTGGACGAGTCATACTCGTTCATCTGGCAACCCCAGGTTTTAATGTGAAGTTTCTTGCTCATTGCTTCTCTTGACTTGTTTTGAAATCGGCATGGTCAAAGGACCGCGCATTTTACTCCGCAATCTGGATACTGCCTAGCTAATATCCAGCTGGCAATGGTGCTCACCCGATACCTGTTGCCAGCAAGCTCAATAAGCTTTCTCCTTGATTTGACGCAGCAATTCCCCGTTTGCCTCACTGTTTATCAGCCGCCCTTGCGCTATCATGCAGCCATCCGGTTCACGTCCGGGCGCTGTCGCCGGACGCACCCTTTCAGGAATAAATGTATGGAACAGTGTGATATCGCCATCGTCGGCGCCGGCATGGTGGGCGCCGCCACCGCCTGTCTGCTGGCAGCCCAGGGCCTCTCGGTGCGGGTCATCGAGACCCAACTGCCGGAACATTACGCGCCGGAGCAGCCGCTGGATCTGCGGGTCTCCGCCATCAGTCAGGCCTCGGTGGCGCTGCTGGAGCAGGCCGGTGCCTGGCACCATCTGCAACAGATGCGGCTCTGCCCCTACCGCCGGCTGGAGACCTGGGAGCTGGACGGTTTTGCCACCCGCTTCAATGCCGCCGATCTCGGTCTGCCCCAGCTCGGCTACATCATCGAAAACCGGCTGGTGCAGCTCGCCCTGCTCAAACGGATGGAGGATTTTCCCACCATCCAGACCCACACCCCGGCGGCGGTGACCAGCCTGCGCCAGAGTGCAGATGAAGCTGTGCTGACTCTGGACGACGGCACCGAGCTGGCGGCCCGCTGGGTGCTGGCTTGCGACGGCGCCGAATCCCACACCCGCAAGCTGGCGGGTATCGGCGTATCGCGCTTCGAGTACCGCCAGCACTGCATGCTGATCAATATCGACACCGATTTCCCGCAGGAAGATATCACCTGGCAGCAGTTCACCCCGAGCGGCCCGCGCGCCTTCCTGCCGCTGCCCGGCCAGCACGGCTCTCTGGTGTGGTATGACAGCCCGGCCCGGATCCGCGCGCTGGCAGCCATGAGCAACGAGGCGCTCGCCGCCGAAGTGCGCCGCCACTTCCCGAGTCGGCTCGGCGGGTTCACCGTCACCGGCAAGGGGAGCTTCCCGCTGGTGCGCCGCCACGCCAACGACTATCACGTCGGTCGGGTGGTGCTGCTTGGCGATGCTGCCCACACCATCAACCCGCTGGCGGGGCAGGGGGTCAACCTTGGCTTCAAGGATGTGGCCTGCTGGGCTGATCTGCTGCAAGGAGCTGGCGCCGACTGGCATCAACTGGCGTTGGCCGAGCGTTACGAGCGGCGCCGTCGTCCTGACAACCTGCTGATGCAGTCGGGGATGGATCTCTTCTACGGGGTGTTCAGCAACGAGATTGGCCCCCTCAAGCTGGCCCGCAATCTGGCCCTCAATCTGGCGGATAAAGCTGGCCCCTTAAAGGAAATGGCGCTGCGCTATGCACTGGGGCTGGTTTGACAGGTAGAAACCAGATAGCACGGGCTGAATGCGCGAAGGAGCAAAGGTGATGAACAAGGCACTGCTGGTGATCGATTTTATCAACGATATTGCCCATCCCGACGGGCGCATTGCCGCCTCTGCAGCCCACGTGGTGGAGCAGGATGCTGTTGCGCATGCCAATCAGGCGCTGGCCCATGCCCGCGCCAACGGCTGGCTGGTAGTGCTGATCAAGGTGGGCTTTGACGGCGGCTATCAGCTGCAACCCAAGGGGTCTCTCATGTTTGGTCCCGCTCACCAGTTGGGGGCGCTCTCTTTGGCTGACAGCGGCACCGACTTTCATCCTGATCTGGATGTGCAGCCCGGCGATCTGGTGCTGACCAAGCCCAGGGTCAGTCCCTTCTATGGCACGGCGCTGGAGCCTGCGCTGCGGGCCAACCACATCGACCACCTCTATCTGTGCGGGGTGAGCACCAGCTGGGCCATTCAGGCTGCGACGCGTGATGGTCACGATCGCGACTACGCCATCACCATTCTGGAGGATGCCTGCGCCGCCGCAGATGCCACCGAGCATCACACCTCGCTGCGCATGCTGGGTCGCATCGCCGAGATCATCAAGGTGTCCCAGCTGGCTTGATCCTTAACGCAGGCAGCACCCGAGCACCGTGTTGAGATTGACTCTGCGGCCCTCTGTCGGGCCGCAGCGCTTTTGGGCAACATGATTGTTGGGCAAGATAGTGCTCACATGGATAACAACAAGGATGGACAGATGCGTTATCAGGGACGGATCGCGAGCTGGAACGAGGCGCGCGGCTTTGGATTTATTACGCCGGAGCAAAATGGCGCCGAGCAGGCAATCAATGGAGCACGCAGTGCAGGGCTGTTTGTGCACGTTACGGCGCTGCAATCAGATGGCCGGGTGCCCGAGCCGGGGGAGCGTGTCACCTATCTGATCGGCAGTGGCCAGGATGGCAAACCGAGGGCGTTACAGGTCTTTTTCCCCGATCGCCCGCTCACGTTGGCGGATGCCGAGCCTTCATCCGCATCATCAGCGGCGCCATCCTTTCGGGCGGCAAGTCAGCCGCCACGATCCACCTCGACCAGAGAGAGAAGTAACCCCTATCGACGTCGCAAGAGCAGCTGGAGTGGCAAATTGATCCCTCTGCTGGTGCTCGTCGGCCTCTTTTCCATCTATTCCCGTTTCTCGGCCGAGTCGATGGCGCCATTGTCGGTCTCATCTTTCAATCAGGAGGAGATCAGCACCTCGGTCAGCACGCCACAGACACCGACCTTTATTCGTCAGTGTGATGGTCGGCAGCATTGCTCCCAGATGACCTCCTGCGAGGAGGCAACCTGGTTTTTACAAAACTGCCCTGGTACCAAGATGGATGGGGAAGGAGATGGCATCCCCTGTGAAAATCAGTGGTGTGGTCATTAAATGTGACTTATCAGATACATATGCTCATGATGTGCTCTTGTTATCCGGAACAGGGAAACTGGCCTGAAACCTTGCCGGATGGTGTTCGATGGTGAAATTTGGTCTCAGTTGGCTAAGTGGGAATGGGGTGCTTTACTCTATCTGCTGACTTAATTGTTAATATATGACGGTATGCCACTTTTGCCACAGGATGGCCACCATGGCGGATGAGATACAGACGCGGCAGAGTCACTTCGCCGAGCGAGCCCATCATCTGGCTGCGCTGCTGGATTCGCTGGAAGACCAGATATCGGTGATAGATC
This sequence comes from Aeromonas sp. 82P, assembly GCF_051919365.1. Classification (NCBI taxonomy): domain Bacteria; kingdom Pseudomonadati; phylum Pseudomonadota; class Gammaproteobacteria; order Aeromonadales; family Aeromonadaceae; genus Aeromonas; species Aeromonas sp. 82P. Next base: position 3,777,147 of record NZ_JBQBEV010000001.1, on the reverse strand, counting down.
GGGATGGCGTGATCCATTACACCAATCTCGCCTGGGATCTGTTTGCCGAGCAAAACGGCATGCCCAAGGGATATAACTGGATTGGGGTCAATTACATGGGGGCTTGTGACGCTGAATCCGAGCCCTCTGGATTGGCTGCTGTGGAGGGGATCCTTCGGGTTATCCGTCATCAGCAGGAGAAGTTTTATCTGGAATACCCCTGCCACAGCCCCGACACTCAACGCTGGTTTATGATGCGAGTAGCGCCGGTACCCGGGCTTGATGCCGAGTATTTTTCCATCGCCCATATCAATATCACCGAGCGCAAGCTGCTGGAGCTGGAAGTTGCCAGCCTCTCCCAACATGATCCCTTGACCGGACTGGCCAATCGGCGGCTGTTCAACAGCTTTTTGCATAACGAGTGGCGGCGCAGCATGCGTGAACATACCCCGCTCTCCCTCATCATGCTGGATCTGGATAACTTCAAGGCGTGCAATGACCATCTTGGTCATCAGATGGGGGATGGCTCCCTCCAGCTGGTGGGCCATCTTCTGCAATCCTTCTGCCAGCGTCCGGCGGATCTGCCCTGCCGTTTTGGTGGTGACGAGTTTGCTCTGATCCTCGGCAATACCTATCGAGATGCGGCTCAGCGGATTGGAGAGGAGATCCGCCAGGCCATCAACGATCTCGACATCGTGGTGGCAAATAATATTCAGCTTAGCGCCAGCATTGGCATTGCCACCTACACGGCAGAGCAACTGCTGGAGGGGGAAGGGGCGTTGCTGGCCGCGGCCGATGCGGCGCTTTATTGCGCCAAGGGGGCGGGTAAAAACCGTAGCCACTGCGCCAGCTGTTGAACCGCATTGCCGCTTTTGTTCTGCATGCGCCCCCTTGATGGGGGCGCACTGTTTTGACGTGGCACGATGTTAGCTAACAGCGAGCGTTGGTTTCAGCGCTCGGGCGTGGCCGACACCGGCAGGGGATGGCTGGCGATCACCTGCCTGACGAAGTGATCCCGGATGGGGTCGGCAAAGTCCGGATTCCATACCATGCTGACTTCCCACTCGGAGCTGGGACCAGAGAGAGGATAGAGGGTGACATCGGGTCCTGCGATAAAGCTGACGCTGCGCGGCAGGATGGCATTGCCGATGCCCGCCGCGACCAGCGCCACCAGCGTCTGGATATCTTCGGCCTCCTGAACCATGCCGGTCAGCCGATTGGCGCCGAGAAAACCGGCGATCTGCTGGCTGAGCCCAGGGCAGCGGTGGCCCACCATCTGCAACAGGGGTTGACTGGTCAGTGCCTGCTGGACGTCGAATGCGGCCGGGTCTGGCTCGGTCATCCGTGTCGGCACCGCCAGCACCAGCCGGTCGATCAGCAGTCTGTGTTCCTGCAACTGGGGCATCTGAGGTCTGCGCATAAAGCCAAGCTGCAACTGGCCGGAGAGCAACTGCTCCTGCTGGATCGCGGAGGGCATATCCTGCAGATGGACCATCACGTCCGTGACCTGCTGTTTGAAGCGGGCCACCAGCGCAGGGGCCAGCGCGAAACTCGACAGACCGAAGCCAATCTTGAGCCGACCGGCTACCCCGCTCGCCACCGCCAGCGCATGGCTTTCGAACTCCCGACCATGCTCGACCAGCGCACTCGCCTGAGTGAGCAGCTGGGCGCCGAGCGCCGTCAGCTCGGCACCATGGCGGCCCCGCTTGAACAGGGTGCAGCCTAGCGTCTGCTCCAGCCCCTGGATCTGCTTGGTGAGGGCCGGTTGGGTGATAAAGAGGCGGCTGGCCGCTTCCCGGTAGTTGGCGGTGTCGGCCAGCGTCACAAACGCCTGCAGTTGCCTCAAGTCGAATTTCATTCCAATTGGTTATCCAAAGTGGCGATTTATTGATTATAAATTATCTAATCGCCTTGTTCTAATGGCTCGGCAAGGGGGGAATTGCCCTCCTCTTAACCGGAACAAGGAGCCATATCATGTCCACTCAACGTTATCTTTTTTTGATCAAGAGCACGCTGGTGCTGGCTCAGCCGTTGGCGGCCCCGGAGACTGGGGAGCTGCTCGCCAGCCTGTTGCAACAGGGATTTGTGGTCGGCCCCTTGCAAGTGTGGGCTGGCAGTGCCGAGCAGGCGTTGGCCTGTTATGAGCGTGCCGCCCAGCAGCAGGCCTTTGCCGATGCACTCTCTGGCTCTCTGCCCGAGCTGGCCGGGGTGCCTGTATGAGTGCTGGCATGAACACGATCACCCTGTCGGTATCCGCCCTGCTGCTCGATATGGATGGCACTCTGGTCTGCTCGACCGGCGATGTGGAGAAGGTGTGGCGGCTCTGGTGTCAGCATCATCAGCTGGCCCCCGAGCCGGTGCTGGCGATGTGCCACGGTATGCGCTCACGTGAGGTAATCCGGGCGTTGGCTCCGCAGCTGGATGTGGAGCGGGAAGCGGCGCGGCTCGACGAGCTGGAGATGCTGCATACCGGCGGCGACGCCATCTTTGGGGCTGGCGAGTTGCTGCGCCGCTTGCCGCCAGAGCGTTGGGCCATCGTGACCTCCGCCAGTGAGCGGGTTGCCCGCCATCGCCTGCGTTGTGCCGGTTTGTTGCTGCCCAACCTGCTGGTGGGGGCCGAAGCTGTGATCAATGGCAAACCCGATCCCGAACCCTATCTGCTGGGGGCTGAACGGCTTGGCGTGTCGCCCGATTGTTGTCTGGTGTTCGAGGATGCCCCGGCCGGTATCGCGAGCGCCCTGCGTGCAGGTTGCACCGTGGTGCAGGTAGGGGGCGATGCGCCGCTCAATCCGGCGGTGGTGGCGGTGATCCGCGACTGGCGCGAGGTGAAGGTGGAGCCTGGGGAGGCGTCCCTGCTGGTGACGCTGCTCGCCTGAGCTGTGGATAGAGCGTATTACGACCGCAGATTGCGGTATGAACCATCGCTATCCGCACTTTTGATGTCGAAATGAAAACGCCCCCGAGATGCGGGGGCGTTTTTCTTTCTCAACGGTTATTTGAAAACGCGGAAACGGGTAGCGTCGTCGATAAAGGTTTTGTCACCGGCCGGTTGCTTGATGCTGCCAAAGGGCATCTGGGCGCGCAGCAGCCAGCTGGCGGGCAGGTTCCACTCCTTGCGTACCGCCTCGTCGATCAGCGGGTTGTAGTGCTGCAGGGAGGCACCGACTTTCTCCTGCGCCAGCGTCGTCCAGACCGCAAACTGGGCGATGCCGGTGGCATGTTCCGACCAGATGGGGAAGTTGTCGGCATAGAGGGCAAATTTTTGCTGCAGATCCTTGATGACGTCGGTGTCTTCGAAGAACAGCACGGTACCGAAGCCTGCGCGGAAGCTGCCATCTACCTTGGCCTCACTCTGGGCGTAGGCCTCCGGCGGCACAATCTTTTTCAGCTCGGCTTTGACGATATCCCACAGCTTGTGGTGCTGGGCGCCAAACAGGATGACGGCACGGGAGCTCTGGGAGTTGAAGGAGGAGGGGCTGTGCCTGATGGCATCCTGGATCAGGGCCGTCAGCTGCTCCGGCGTGTGGGACACCTGGTCGCCCAGGGCATAGATGGTACGACGTGCTTTGATCTGTTCGATAAACGGACTGCTCATAACATCTCCTTGTTCTGCTTGGCGTTGCAGCCGGTGATGGACGGTTTGTCCAGCGCCTGCCGAATCAGGTATAGACTATAACACCCACGATGCAGAGCGGGGTTAACCCGGGGTAACTAGCGTTTTTCCTGTCAGTTGATATTCGTTTGCGAACCCTGACGTTTCGTTAATGTTGGAAATGTCACTTAAGGGGCGCGAAAGTGATATTAATCAATGATTCACTCTCCTTTCTCTCCCACAATCCCCGTATGTTTTCTTGGTTCGGATGTGATGTGAGCCGTTCGTATCTCAATAAACGCTACTATGTGCTGGTCCCCCTCTCTGCATTGATTGGTTTGATGATCCTGATAGTGACGATCATCATGGCTATTGCCAGCTATCTGAGGGATATCGACATGACGGTATCCGGTTTCGGCCACATGGCATCCTCCGTTGAAGCGTCCCTGATCCACGAGATGGTGAAGGTCAATGAGCGGCAACTGGCAGTGCTGGAGGCCTCGCTCGACAAGGAGAAGATCGCTCGCGGCGGGCTGGCCGACTCCCCCATCTGGGCCATTGCGCACAAGATCAAACCAGGCAACCACTACATCTACTTTTACAACCTGAACGCGGATCGTATCGACAGCTACCCGGACTGGCTACCGCCCCCCGGTTATCAGGCGGCGTTGCGACCCTGGTATCAGGTGACCACCATGCCGGGCGACGAGCTCGTCTGGTTTGGCCCCTACCCTGAATACAATACCAATGAACTGATACTCAGCCTGATTAAACGGGTGCGGGACGATCAGGGGCAACTGCTGGGGCTGCTGATGGTCGACATGTCATTCGACTCGCTGCAGCAGGCGCTACAGCGGACGGTTGGCGGCAATCAGGCCGCACTCTATCTTACCTTGCGCGACAGCGGCCAGCTGGTGGTGGGCAGCAATATGGATCTGCTGGCAGATCACCCAATCGAGCAGCATCAGGGCCAGCAGTGGCTCGGTCTGGATGTGTTGTGTCATGGTACTTTCCTTAAGCGCGAGCTGGCGGACATTGCCTGGGATCTCAATATCTATCTGCCGCCCGTGCTGTTTCGCAACAGCCTCTATGAGGCGCTGCAGATGGTGGTTTTGCCATTGATCTCCCTGTTTGCCATCTGGTGTTGCACGCTGAGTCTGCTGGTGCGGATCTTCCGCCAGGAGCAGGCGCTGGTGTCGGGGTCACTGACCGGTATCGTGCGCAATCTGGAGAGTTCTCCCCCTATCACCAAGGCCAATACCTGGTTTGTGCGACGCAGCCTGAATGAGATCGATCAGGTCAGGGCCAGCTTCCTCAAGGGGCAGGATGCGCTGTTGCGGGACCCTCTGACCGGTATCATGAACCGGCGAGCCTTCGAGCAGCACAAGAGCGCGCTGGAGCTGAGGGGGGAGCGCTTCTGGCTGCTGCTGTTTGATATTGATCACTTCAAAGGACTCAATGACAGTCGGGGTCATGCCTTCGGCGATCAGGTGCTGTGTCGGGTGGCCAACTGTCTTGCTGATGTGCTGGGGGTGAGCACGGTTTACCGGATTGGTGGCGATGAGTTTGCCGCTCTGCTGCAACAGCCACAGGATGAGTTGGCGGAGAAGCTCAATTGTCTGCTTGACGTGGTGCGACATCAACAGTGGCGTGAGCACAAGGGACAGGTCACCTTGAGTATCGGCGGCGCCTGCCATTCACCCGTTGCCGACCCCATCTTCGAGCGTGCTGATGCAGCCCTTTATCGTAGCAAGGAGGCTGGCCGGGACTGCTGGCATCTGGCGGATGAGGCTGCTGACTGACAGCTTTTGTCCCAGCGCGGCGGGTCTGTGCCGGGACACGACAACCAGATTGTGGGGCGCCCAGCCGTAATAGTTTGGCTTTTTGGTGATTTTAATCTTTAAATTCAATTGCTTGATCTTACTCTTCCATTTTGGGCGGTGGCCGTGCGGCCATTGACTGTCGCATCCCTCATTTCTGCTGGCTGGCGAACCCCGTGGCACTTTGTATAGTGCCGCTGAATATTAATCAGGTTTGACAGGAGTACCCATGGAGATGAATTCGCGTGCTCTTCGCGCACTGGCACTGCTGGGCGCCTTGCTGGCTGGCAGCGCGACCGTGCACGCCTCCGAGACCCTCAATACCATTTTGGGTGGCGGCGCAGGTGGTGTGGCGGGCACCATGATCGGCAAGGAGCTGGGTGGCGATACCGGTGCGCTGGTGGGGGCTGCGTTGGGCGGTGCTGCCGGTGGGGCTGCGACGGCCAACAAGGGCAACAAGAATGAAGCGGCCCTTGGCGGCGCGGTGGGGGCGCTGGGCGGTGCCGCCATCGGCAAGAGTGTCGGTGGTGATACCGGTCAGCTGATCGGCGCCGGGGTCGGCGGGGCGAGCGGTTCGGCCATCGGTGCCAAGACCGGCGATGGTCATAAGAGCCAGGATCGCTATTACGATGATGACGACGATCATCACCATCACAAGCACCACAAGAAGTACAAAAAGCATAAGAAGCACAGATGGCATGACGACGATTGATGCGTGTGCAGTGAGTGCGGAAGATGCAAAACGGGGCCTTTTGGTCCCGTTTTGCATGGTGTGGTCACTCGATTTTGCGGTGACTCGCTCGTGCGGTTACACCAGCCGGTGCTGGCGGCGACCGGCGGCAAAGGCGTTGATGTTGTCGATAAGCTGGTCGGCCAGTCGCTGCATCGACTCCTCGCTGGCCCAGGCCACATGAGGGGTCAGAATGAAGTGGGGGTATTGCAGCGCCTTCATCAAGGGATGGTCGGGGGGCGGGGGTTCGACGCTCGCCACATCGAAACCGGCGCCACCGAGGCGGCCGTTGGCCAGCGCTTGCAGCAGCGCCTCCTCATCCACCAGCCCACCGCGGCCGACGTTGATCAGCAGAGCGCCCGGTTTCATCAGATCCAGCTCCCGCTCGCCAATCAGGTTGCGGGTGTAGGGGGTGAGCGGGCAGTGCAGGCTGATCACATCCGAACTTTGCAGCAACTCGTCGAGGGGGAGGCGATCCTCACCGTGACTGGTGCCAACCTGGCTCTGGGCGTAACGCACTGTCATCCCCATCCCTTTGGCCCGCTCGCCGAGTGCCTGACCCAGGGTTCCTTTGCCGATGATGCCAAGCTGCTTGCCGTGCAGATCCATGATGTTGTGGTCGAAGAAGCAGAATTGGCCGCTCTGTTGCCAGCGCCCCTCCAGCAGCGACTGGCGCCAGCAGAAGAGGTTGCGTGACAGGGCCAGCATCAGCGCCATGGCGTGCTCCGGCACCGAGGGGCCCGAGTAGTTGCGGATATTGCACACCCCGACGTTGGCGGCGCGGCACGCTTCCAGATCCACGTTGTCGCTGCCGGTTGCGGCCAGGGCGATGAGTTTGAGCTCCGGCAGCTGGGCCAGTTCGGCGGCGCCGATCCGTACTTTGTTGATGATGGCGATGCTGGCATCTTTGAGCCGTTCCACCACCTGTTCCGGGGTAGTACTTGGATAGCTCTGCCAGTGGTGGGGGAAGTCGGGGTGATGCAGGGTGATGCCCGCATCCAGGGTATCGCTGTCGAGAAACACAATCTGCTGCATGGGCCTTCCTGCCATTGTTCAGGTTCGAGAGGCCATGATGCCAAAGAGGATGCGGTCAGGGCCAGATCGTCGCCGTGGTAGGGTTGGGCTTTATCCGGCAGATGTGAGCTGGCGCGCGCTTTATTGCGCCACGGTGGCGGCTGGTTTAGAGCCAGCCCAGATGGTTGAGCCAGCCCTGAATGCGGGTGGGGGTTTCCTCCAGCTCCATCAGGGCGTAGGGGCGATAGTTGAGCTTGTTGCTGCGCCGGCTCTCGCTTCTGCGGGCCTCGGCGGCCAGCAGTGGCCAGCGACCGCCATCCTCCTGATAGAGGTCCAGGGTGGGGATGGCCGCCTGAGCCACCTGTTTGGCCAGGGTCTGGTTGCTCTGCTGATTGGGGAAGAAACCATCGAGCAGCACCAGTGCGTCGGGGGCGGGCAACTGTTCGCTGGCGATGAGGTTGGTGGTCCAGGCAGCGCCGGTACCTTGCGCCAGGATCAGCTTGAAGCCCCCCTCCTGCAGCTTGGCATCGGCCAGCTTGCTGATCCGCTCGGCAAACTGCTTGCGAAACTCATCGCTGTTTTTCGCTTTTTTCTCGGCGGCTGGATCCAGTTCGGTCTGCTGGGGGGAGGGGAGCAGCAGCAGGGTATCAAAGCCCAGCCGACCGAGAGCGCGAGTCAGTTGCCAGAGCTGGCCGCTGCGCTGCCAGTCGGGCAGTAAAATGGCGAGCCCCAGATAGTTTTCACTGTCGTGTTTGGCGAACAGCACCGTCTGCTTGTCGATCTGGGTGGCATCGGGCAACCCTTTCCAGTCGCTGGCTTGCCAGTGGTCGAGGGGCAGTGGCTCGCCAACGGGGGGGGCGACCTCGCTTGCCTCTGCCCCATGGCCAGCCAGCAAGGTCAATAACAGCAGTGATAAGGATAATCTGGCCATAGTGTGCTCCCCCGGTTATCTGGGTTAGCGGCTGCGGCGGGATTTTCTGAAGGCGGGCGGTGTGATGGCAACTCGGAGGCAATAAAAAAGCGAGCCGTTGGCTCGCTTTTTTGTAATCAATTCAAAGCGGTCAATTAGTTGACGCGACGCTTGAATTCACCGGTGCGGGTATCGATTTCGATCTTGTCACCGATCTCTACGAAAGCGGCAACAGCCAGCTCGTAGGTAGTGCCTTTCAGACGGGCAGGCTTGGTCACTTTACCGGAGGTGTCGCCACGGGCTGCCGGTTCGGTGTACTCAACTTCGCGCACGATGGTGGTCGGCAGTTCTACGGAGATGGCTTTCTCGTTGTAGAAAGTCACTTCACACAGATCTTCCATGCCGTCTACCAGGTAGTTCAGCACGTCACCCAGGTTGTCTTTCTCTACGTCGTACTGGTTGTACTCGGTGTCCATAAAGACATACAGGGGATCGGAGAAGTAGGAGTAGGTGCACTCTTTACGCTCCAGCTGAACAACGTCCAGCTTGTCGTCGGCCTTGAAGACAGTCTCGGTGGCGCTGCCGTTCAGCAGGCCTTTCAGCTTCATTTTGACCACGGCGGAGTTACGGCCGGATTTGTTGAATTCAGCCTTCTGAACCACCATCGGCTCGGTGCCGATCATGACTACGTTACCAGCGCGGATTTCCTGTGCGGTTTTCATGTAAAAAATTCCTGTTCGTGAAACGGACGGATAAAAACTGCCAGATTATATACGGCTTTCTAAAAATTTCACCAACCGTGTGACGAGATCCCCATCCCGGAGCAACTTCTGTGACCAGCTTCGCCCATGTTGCTGCCAAATGGCGCTATATCGGGGCCATTGGGCCCAGAGTTCGCGGCAATCTTCACCACGGTTGAGAGCCAGATTGAAGCAGCGCAGCCATTGGGCGCAATCGGCAGGCAGATCAGCAAGATAGTGGTCGAGGAACTGCTCCAGCTTGATCAGATGGGCGTCCTCCTCCTGTTGGTAGATATGCCAGAGGAAAGGACGTGCTGCCCACTGGGCCCTCACGAAGGAGTCCTCGCCGCGCACCAGATTGAGATCGCAGCTCCATAGCAGTCGATCGTAACCGGCCTGATCTGTCATCGGCAGCAGCTTGATGGTGAGGTTGCCCGAGTGGAGCAGATCCCCCGCTTTGGCTGCAGGGATGGCATCCGTCAGACCGGCACCGGTGAGCACATCGTTGAGAGCGCGCCCCAGCGGCAACAGCAGGGTGACGGGCGTGGTGCTCTGGCACCAGCTCTCGACCAGGCTTTGCAGCGCATCGCTCTCGTAGGTAAAGAGGCTGACCCGCAGCTCGTGCTCTTGCTTGGGTGGCAAACCGAGGCTGGCCCAGTAGGCTGCCAGTCCCGCATTATCTTGCTGCCACTGTTCCCGCTCGGCGATGAGGTCGTGCTCGCACAAAAGGCCGCCGGTTTTAGCGGTAAAGCCCGGGAAGAAGAAGTATTTGTTGAGGCTCTGGTTGCCAACTCGCTGTGGCGAGGCGAGGCCGTGGCAATCCTCGACCCAGCTCTCCGCCGAGAGGTACTCCAGATTGATCCAGCATGGGGGGCTGGGTTGGCGCGCCATCAGTTCGGCCATTCGTTCAATGAAGGGGGCGGGCAGTTCGCAGGCAAAGGCCTCGATCACCACTCTGGCCGGGGTCATGTCAGTCGGCAGGGTCTCATGCCAGTGCTGGATATAGATGCCATCGACCCACTGGTCATCCTGCGCCGGGTCGAGCCCGGGGCAGATGCGGGCGAAGCTTGCCAGATCGTCCACCCAGAGCCGCACCTGAACCTCATCGTCATGTGCCGCTATATTCCCCTCCCGCTTTAGCTGGCGGGCGAGTCGCCAGGTGACGCCGATGTCGCCGAAGTTGTCGACGACGCAGCAGAAGATATCCCAGTCAAACGGGGGCAGGGGAGTGGTCATGGCTCGGGGTTCCAAATGCAAAAAACCGGTGCGCAGGGTAGCACACCGGTTGACTGGCTTCTAACCGTCAGCGCGTGACGGTCGCTGCGGCAGGTTACTCCTTGCCGTAGACGTTGTTCTCTTGCTCACGCACCCGGATAAAGGTGGTGCGTTTGGTGAGCTCTTTCAGCTGGCTGGCGCCCACGTAGGTACAGGTAGAGCGCACGCCGCCCAGAATGTCGCGCACGGCATTCTCGACCGGGCCGCGGTAGGGCAGCAGCACGGTTTTACCCTCGGAGGCACGGTACTCGGCGACGCCGCCGGCGTGCTTGTCCATGGCGCTGGAGGAGCTCATGCCGTAGAACTTCATGAAGGGTTCGCCGTCTACATCGACGATCTCGCCACCGCACTCTTCGTGGGCTGCCAGCATGCCGCCCAGCATCACGAAGTCGGCGCCGCCGCCGAAGGCTTTGGCCACGTCGCCCGGGCAGGTGCAGCCGCCGTCACCGACGATCTGGCCGCCGAGGCCGTGGGCCGCATCGGCACACTCGATGATGGCGGAGAGCTGCGGGTAGCCGACGCCGGTCTTGACGCGAGTGGTACAGACCGAGCCCGGGCCGATGCCGACCTTGACGATGTCGGCGCCGGAGAGGATCAGCTCTTCGACCATCTCGCCGGTGACCACGTTGCCCGCCAGAATGACGTGGTTGGGGCAGGCTTCACGAATTTTGCGCACGAACTCGACGAAGTGCTCGGAGTAGCCGTTGGCCACATCGACACAGATGAAGCGCAGCGCTTCGGACATGGCGAGGATTTGGCGGGTCTTGGCGAAATCTTCAGCCGAGGTGCCGGTGGAGACCATCACATGGCCCAGCAGCGCCGGGTCGGTCTCGTTGACGAAAGCTTGCCACTGCTCAAGGCTGTAGTGCTTGTGTACCGCGGTCATCATCTCGAAACCGGCCAGCGTGCGCGCCATGGCGAAGCTACCGACGGTATCCATGTTGGCAGCGATAACGGGTACGCCTTGCCATTGGGTCTGAGTGTGTTTGAAGGTGAACTGACGGGTCAGGCTTACTTGGGAACGGCTCTTGAGAGTAGAGCGCTTGGGGCGGAACAGGACATCCTTGAAACCGAGCTTCAAGTCTTCTTCGATACGCATTACAAATTCCTTATTGAGCCTTGTTGAAAGTCACTTTTGCAGTGGCAAATTTTCGGCAGGCGCAAAAAAACCGGTGGTTTTCAGGCCCTCCGGTTTACAACAGTGTAGGCAAAAATCCCTTCAGAACAAGACTGATAATTTGTAAATCCTTGTGGTAGCCTTTGGCGTCACAACCTGAGGTTAACCACCAGTTTCATCCAGCACCGTTCGGTGCCTTGCTCTCCTTCGATATTCCCGCCCGCTTGGGCCGCCGTTCGGCCACTCTTTGTTGTCTCTCTCCTGACCCGCCAGATATTATCCAAGTAGCTGAAATAAATCGGATTGACCCACAATGGGACTGTGGTAGATCTGGACGCAGGATTGACAAGGCAGGGCAGTAAAATGGGCAAGATGATGGTGGGGATAGCCTTGATGCTGGCACTGTGTGGCAGTGCGCTGGCTGAGACCCCGACCAGCTATGGCTGGATCGAGAAGGGGCTTATTTTGCCTACCGGTGTGGCGGTGAAGATGAAGCTCGACACCGGGGCGCTCACCTCTTCCCTCGATGCACGCTCTATCACCAGATTCAAACGGGATGGCAAGCCCTGGGTGCGCTTCATGCTGGTGGTGACCGATGCCGACAGCGGCAAACTGGTCAAGCAGCAGTTCGAGCGGCGGGTCGAGCGCAGCGTGACGGTGCGCGGGGCGGGCGGTATGGAGCAGCGGCCAACGGTGACCATGTCCATCTGTCTGGGGGACAAGGTGTATGAGGAGTGGTTCACCCTGCGGGATCGCAGCAAGATGATCTATCCGGTGCTGCTGGGCCGACGTCTGCTGGCCGAGCTGGGCCCGGTGGATGCCAGTCGAACCTTTACCGTGCAGCCAGATTGTCATTGAAAGTAAAGAGCCCGCATCGCGGGCTCTTTACTTATCTTGCTGGCGGGAGCGGGAGTAACACGCTCACCTCCAGCCCCCCTTCCGGCCGGTTGTGGACATCGAGGTCGGCGCCGTGCAGCTGGGCGATGCGTGAGACGATGGCCATGCCGAGACCCACTCCATCCCCCTGCTGGGGATTGACCCGAAAGAAGCGTTCATACAGCCGGGGCAAGGCGCTGGCGGGAATGCCGGGGCCGTTGTCACTTACATCCACCCTCACCCGGTTGCCCTCTCGCTGAACCCGCACCCTGATCTCGCCCTCCGGCTGGGTGTAGCGCAGCGCATTGTCGATGAGATTACTGAACAGCAGTTCGAGCAGGGTGGCCTGCCCCATCACCAGCTGCGGCAATTCACATTCCAGCGACAGCTGCTGATCCTTCTTGAGAGCGATGGGAGCCAGCGTCGCGAGGGTGCCTTGCAGCAGGTGGCCTATCTCCAGCTCAGTTAGTACCAGTCCCTGCTGGTTGTCGATACGGGCCTGGGTCAGCAGTTGGCGGATCAGCCGATCGCTGCGGTCGAGGGCCTGCAGCATCTTGTGCAGGGATTGCTGGCGGCTCACTTCATCTTCGGCAGCCAGGGCATTTTCACTGTGGATCCGCAGCACCGCCAGCGGGGTGCGCAGCTCGTGGGCCGCCTCGTTGGTAAACTGTTTCTCCCGCTCTATGGTCTCCGCCAGCGCCTGCATCAGCCGGTTGATCTCGTTGGTGAGGGGGGTCAGCTCCTGAGCGCTTATCTTGAGGCTGAGCGGGCTCAGGTTGGCGGGGTGACGTTCACTGATGGCCTGGGCCAGCTGACGCAGGGGGGCCAGCCCGCGGGTGATGAGCCACCAGAGCAGGGCCAGCAGGAAGGGCAGGGTCAGCAGCAGGGGCAGCATGGTGAGGGTGGCCATCTTGCTGGCCAGTTCGCTGCGCTCGTCGTCCCGCTCGGCCACCACCAGCCAGGTCTGCTCCTGCTGGTTGTAGAGGGTGAAGGTACGCCACTGGTGATTATCTTTTTCGACCGTGTCAAAGCCGATGGCCAGGGTGACCAGCGGCTGATCCGGGGCGCTGGGGGCGCGCAGCAGCAAGCCGCCCTTTTCATCGAGCAGCTGGAAGTAGAGATTGCGTTCGAACTCGTGGCCGTAGGGGGTGATCTCCCGATCCTCACCGGTCAGGTTGAGGCTGGGGTCTTTTTGCCACTCATCGGGATTTTGCGCCTCCCACTCCTGATAGACAGTGCCGTTGGCGGGCAACTGCCCCTGCTGGGCCATATAGCGGGCCAGCAGCTGGTTGGTGATGCGGGCCGACTGGGCGAGACGGGCATCAAACAGCTCCTCCATTTCGTGACTCGCCTCCATGTAGCCGATAAAGGCACTGATGGTAAGACTCAGACTCACCAGCGTCAGGATACCGGTGAGCAGAAAGCGGCGAATGGAGCGCGGGCGTTTCATCGTGCGGGTGTCCGGCTTGGCTGTTCGAGCTGGGGAATGATGTAACCGACCCCGCGAATATTGCGGATGAGGTCGCTGTAGAACTTCTTGCGCAGATGGTGGATATGCACCTCCACCGCGTTGCTCTCGGCCCCTTCATCCCAGCCGTAGAGGCTCTGTTGCAGCTGGTCCTTGCTCAGCACCCGGCCGCTCTGGCTGATCAGCTCCTGCAGCAATTTGTATTCGTGGGGGGTGAGTTTGACCGCCTCCCCCTGATAGGTGACCTGCTGGGATTCGGGATAGATAAGGATATCGCCATACTCCAGTACCGCCTGAGCCTGCCCCTTGCTGCGACGAACCAGGGCGCGCAGGCGGGCGTTGAGCTCCTGCAGGGCGAAGGGCTTGACCATGTAGTCGTCGGAGCCGGCATCGAGGCCGACCACCCGATCGTCCAGCGCATCGCGGGCGGTGAGGATCAGCACCGGCAGCTGGTGTCCTTCACGCCGCAACTTGCGCAGCAGGCTGAGGCCATCGATGTCGGGCAGATTGAGATCGAGGATCAGGGCGGCGAACTCGTCGCTCTTGAGGGCTGCCAGAGCGGGCAACCCCTGTTGCAGCCAGTCCACCGTATAGCCGCTATGGCGCAGTGCATCCTGCATACCATCCCCCAGCATCACATCATCTTCTACCAGCAGGATCCGCATTCTTTTCTCCCTGTTTGTTGGGTGTGGCGATCTGGCTCAGCGCCAGGGCGTGCCGTGGCATAAACAACCCTGCCCACCAGTATGCAAGCTGGTGGGCAGAGTTTAAATACTTCTTTGATCCATCAGGGTTTTATAGCTTGGCCAGCCGATCGCGGATCTCCATTCTGCGCCCTTCGTCGGCCACTTCGCGGCCCGGGCGGGCCGGGGCGGCCAGCGCCTTGTCGAGATAGGTTTTGGCCTCGGCTTTGCGACCCTGATCCAGCAGGAAGTCGCCATAGAAGAAGTTGGGGTCGATGCCATCCGGATTGATGGCCAGCGCCTGCTTGAGCAGCTGCTCTGCCTTTTCGTCATCGCCAAAACCGACCGGCCAGCCGGGCACCTGATAGTAGAGGGAGCCCAGACTGGTGTAGGCAGAGCCGTCCAGCGCTTTGGGATCCTGCTTGAGAGCCAGTTCCAGCTTGGCTTTTGCCTCTTTCACTAGACCCAGTGCCCCCAGCCCCCCTTTGGCCCCCGCCCAGGTGCTCTTGACGATGGCAGACCAGATCAGCAGATCGGCACGAAAAGGCTCCTTGGCGCTGGCCGCTTCGGCCTGGGTGCTCAGAGTTTCGAGGCAGCTCTCTTTCGCCTTGCCGCTCTGTTGATACTGGCAGACGGCCCACTGTTGCTGGATGGGGATGAGGGCATCATCCGCAGCCATGACCGAGGAGGACCCCAGCAGGATGGCGATGGCACAAGAGGTCACTGATTGACGGAAAAAGTTCATATTAATGCTCCTTCTTGGTCGGGTTCGGGCGGGACAAGTCTGGTTGTGGCGCACTGTTGGCGCAGGTATCAGTCGTCCCTGGCTGAAGATGACGGGCATAACGTTTGATGATCGGCAGCTGTCTGGCCAGCGCTTTGTCGACGATGCCGGGCAGCAGGGCATTGAGCCGCACGAACAGCTTTTCCGGCCAGCCGAGCCAGCTGCGGCGGGTTTCGTTGCACAGGGCGATGACCGCCTCTTCGGCCACCTCCTGCGGGCTGTCGGTCTGGGTGCCGAGCGCCGCATTCATCTCGTAGGCAGCCTCGGAGTTGAGTTTGGTGCGGGTGGCGCGGGGGGCAAAGTGCAGCACCTTTATGCCGCAGCCTTCCAACTCTCGTCCCAGCGCTTCGCTAAAGCCGCGCAGGGCAAATTTGCTGGCGCAGTAGACGCTGTAACCGGGGTAGCCGATGCTGCCCAGGCTCGACCCCATGTTCATGATGATCCCTGGCTTGCGCATGGTTGGCAGCAGGGCACGGGTGAGCTGGATGGGCGCCTCGATATTGAGCAGCAGCTGGCGCTCCACCTGCTCGAAGCTCTGATCTTCCAGCCAGGCAAACTGGTTGCAGCCAGCGTTGTTGATCAGGATGTCGATCCCGTCCTCCAGCGCAGGGTGTTGCAACAGCTTGGCCCGCTCCTGCGCAGAGCCGAGGTCGGCGAGCACCACCTGATGGCGCTCGGGGTGGGGCAGTGACTTGCACAGCCGCTCCAGTGCCGGGCCGCGACGACCGTGCAGCAGCAGGTGTGCCCCCTGGGCCGCCAGCTCCTGCGCCAGCTCCTCACCTATGCCACCGCTGGCGCCGGTGAGCAGCACGAGTTTTCCTTCAAGGTTCATGGTGTGGGTTCCCTTTTTGCTGTCTGCTGATCTGCTGCCGACTTACGGTGTGGCGGTGAGGTTGTAGAGCATCTCGCCATAGAGGCGATAAACCACCTTGGCCCCGTGGATGATGGCGGCCTGATCCGCCGGACTCTCGACCCGATCCATCAGGGATTCAAAGAACTTGAGGTGCTCCTGATCCAGGGCGCCGTGGGAGCTCAGGTAGCTCATCGCCTGGGGTGGCAGGCCGAGACCCTTTTTCAGCTGGTCGGCGACGGTGAGGGCGATGGCGACGCTGGTGCCTTCCAGTACCTGCACCATGCCGAAGAAGCCCATGGGGTTGCCGCGCTGGATCTGGTCGTAGAGGAAGGCGACCATCAGCTCGATGGGCAGCCCGGGCTGGCCGTGGCGCACCGCCTCGGCATCGCCGCCACAGGCGCGGATGTCGTTGAGGATCCACTCCTGATGGCCATACTCCTCGTCGATGTACTCGGCAATGGCGCCGCGCACCCACTCGTACTCCTGACTCAGCTTGCCGCCGGTGGCCATCAGCAGCGGAACTGTGTGGCGCACGTGGTAGTAAGCCTGCGCCAGAAAGGCGAGATAGGTGTCACGGCTGATATCGCCACGGCGGCAGGCTTCGATGATGGGGGCGTTGAACAGATGCTCACGCTCCTGAGCAGTGGCTTGTTGCAGAGTCTGGTAGAAGCTCATGAGGATTCTCCTGTAAGGCATTGGCTGATTTGCCGGGAAAAGTGTTGGTAAATCTCGTTGCGACGGGGGCGCCCGTTGGCGGTCAGCAGGCCGGGATGCTGGTCGAGTGCCACCGGCAACCAGTGGTGCAGCCGGGCATAATCGGGCAGCCGCTGGTTCAGGCCTGCGATCTGGCGGGGCAGATCCGCCTCTTTGCCCGGCAGGGGCTGGATCAGCGCCACGTTGGCGGGTTGACCATCGCCAAAGACCACGATGCGGGCGATGGCGGGGCAGAGCTGGGCCTCGGCTTCCACCCACTCTGGCGAGAAGTTGCGGCCAAAAGCAGTGATCTGGACATTCTTCTTGCGCCCGGTGATATGGAGGTAGCCCTCATCATCGAGATGACCCAGATCGCCGGTGGCGATCTGTTCGGGAGTCGGTTCGTTGCTGCCGAGATAACCCAGCATGGCACTGCCGCTCACCATAATTTCGCCGTCGCTGGCGATGGTGACCTGACAGTGGGGCAGGGGGCGGCCGACGCTGCCGGGCTTGTCAGCATCCGGGCTGTTGAGCGCCACCACGGAGCCACACTCCGAGAGGCCATAACCTTCGTATACCGGCAGGCCGAGCTGGCGGGCATGTTTGATCAGGTCGGGTGCTACTTTGCCGCCACCGACGGCAATAAAGCGCAGGCTCTTGAGCTGCTGGGCCAGCGTCGGTGTGCTGGTGCAGAGCACCAGCAGCAGGCGCAGCAGTTCGGGCACCAGCACCAGACTATGGGTCGACCAGCGCAGCAGCGCTTCCCCCAGCATGGCTGGATTGAGCGAACTTGAGCCGGTGAAACCGAGCTCCCCGAGGGACGGAATGCGGCTGCAGGCGCCGGTCAGCAGCGGCACGTAGAGGCCGGTGATGTTCTCAAGCAGGGTCGCCAGCGGCAGCAGGGTCAGGTGTTTTTCCACCTTGGCTGGCGCGACACGCTCGGCCAGCGATTCGCACACCGCCATCATGCTGGCCAGCGAGAGGCAGACCCCTTTGGGCTGGCCCGTGGTGCCGGAGGTGTAGGTGATCTTGGCAGTGCCCTGTGGCAATGCCGGGAGGGTTGCCGGTGTGCGGCGCCAGAGCGGCAGTTCGCCGCTGACCAGCAAGAGCGGTTCGGCGGCGTGCCACCCCTGATGAGCCGGGCCAACCAGCGCATCGGCGCCGCTGCTCTCCAGCAGCCAATCTTGCTGCTCAAGGCTGAAGAAGTGGGGCACCGGTATGACCACGATCCCGGCGCGGGTGCAGGCGAGATCCAGCAGCGCCCAGGGCAGGCCGTTGTCCAGTTGCAGCGCCAGACGGCTGATGTCGAGCTGTTGCAGCTGGCTGGCCAGACGCTGGATCTGTTGCCACAGGGTCTGGTAATCGAGACGCTGCTGGTTGCTCAGCAGCGCAGGGGATTGCGGATCCTCGTGGGCATGTTTGGCGATGGCGTCGAACAGGCTCATTGGGCGCACCTTTTTTGATGGGTCTGGTTATTACAGCTCTTGCCGGCATCCTCAAACAGGGTCGGCATGGGGGCCAGCAGATTGAGCAGCAGGCTGCGCTGGGCCAGCACCTCGCGCCCCTGATTGATGTCGCCCACCATCACCTTGGGTTGGCAGCGGTAGTACTCACCCCAGGCGTCGGCGTCGGCCCCCACCTGATGGGCCTGGGCGGGGGCCAGCTCCACCGGGTTGAGTTGCAGGCGGGCAAAGCTGTTGCGCAGCTTGGCAGTGCCGGTAAAGACCACGTAGTCGAGGGCGTTTTCACACAGCAGACGACACAGGGCCGCAAACATCAGGCGGGCATTGCCCGGTTCGCTGCAGGCCAGATTGCCCACTTCGATAATGCGGTTGCGTGCCGGATAGACTCCTAGGCGGGTGTTGATGGCGGCCTCGATGGGTTGCTCCAGATACTGTTCCAGATAGAGAGGCCCCTCACTGGCATGATTGAGACCACAGGCACCGACCAGCGTCCCGTCCGCCCGATAGAGCCCCAGCAGACAGGGGAGGAAATGGGGGATGCGGGCGTTGAACTCGAGGGTGTAGGCTGCCTGGATATAGGTTTGCAGCGCCATGACCTGCTGCGGGGACTTGGCTAGCAGCAATCGGTAGGGGGCCTGGATCTCGATGGTCATGGGTGACTCCTTCTCTTGCGATGGTTTGAGAGTAAAAGGGCAAACTTAAGAAACCCTTAAGGAGCAAAAAAAGTTGTCAGCGACGCGACGGGCAGGCAATCTGCGCCGCTGTTATCCAACAGGAAGCCCCCAAGAGGAACCGTCATGTCATCCACCGTCAGCTGCCCCCTGTGTGCCAGCCATCGCAGTTATCCCCTGCCGGTGGCGGGCAAGCGCTATCATCGCTGCCTCGCGTGCGAGCTGGTCTGGCTGGACGAGGCGGATCATCTGGATGAGGCGGCGGAGAAGGCGGTCTATGACGGTCACGACAACCAGGTTGATGATCCCCGTTATCGCACCTTTCTGATGCGGGCATTTGGCGAGGTACTGAGTCGAGTGCCAACTCCTGCCTGCGGCCTCGATTTTGGCTGTGGCCCGGGCCCCGCGCTGGTGGCGATGGGGCGCGAGGCGGGTTACCAGATGGCGGGGTATGACAAGTTCTACGCCGATTTTCCAGAGTTGCTGACTCGTCAGTATGACTTCATCACCAGTACCGAGGTGATAGAGCATATCGCCGAGCCGCGCACGGTGCTGGCGCAGTTGTGGGATTGCCTCAAGCCCGGCGGCCTGCTGGTGCTGCAGACCCAGCGGGTGCTCGGTGACGAGCGGTTTAAAAACTGGCGCTATCGCCACGACCCGACCCACATCGTCTTCTTTGCCGAGGCATCGTTTCAGGTGCTTGCCGCCAGCTGGCAGGCCGAGCTCAGCTTCCCCCACGCCGATGTGGCGGTATTGCAGAAAGGCACGCCCTGAGGCGTGCCTTCGTCTGTTACTCGGCTGTTTCTTGCTCGGCTCTCGGTTACTCCTTGTAGCCCTTGTCCTGCCACTGGTAGTACATCAGGGCAGATTTGACGCCGATTGACTTGAACGGCTCTGGCGGCAGCCACATTGGCAGCGTCTGCTCTGCGTGGTTGAACCAGGGATGCTCCTTGCCTTGATAGAGGCTGGCCACGATGTCGCCAAACAGGAAGGAGAGATTGATGCCGTGGCCGTTGTAGCCGAGGGCGTAGTAGATGTTCTTGTGATCCCCCATTACCCCCACCGCTTCGGTGCTGTCACCTGTCATGCCGAGTACCCCGTCCCACACCTGCTCAAATTTGATCCCCTTGAGGGCCGGATAGAGGGTCACCAGCTCGGTCATAATCATCTCGCTGACCCGGTTGAGATCGCCCTTGTAGTTGAGGCCGTCGTTGAAGACGTACTCGGCATTGCCGCCACCGATGACGATGCGGTTATCCGGGGTCAACACCAGATGGAACAGGATGTTGCGGGTGTCGTAGTAGGGCACCCGACTCTGCCACTGGATGGCGGCCAGCTGCTTTTTGGTGAGCGGCTCGGTGACGGCGCTCTGGGCGTGTACCGGAAAGACCCGGCCGCTGAAGTAGCCAAGTTTTGAGGTATAGCCGTTGGTCGCCAGCACTATGCTGTCGGCGGTCACCTTGTACTTGTCGGCTACATTGAGCTCGATCTGCTTGCCCTCCTTGATCCCTATTACCGGGCTCTGCTCGTAGATGGTAACGCCCGCCTGCTCCACCGCCTTGCGCAGGGCATTGACCAGTTTCATGGCGTGTACCTGACCGCCATTGGGGTCGTAGACCGCGCCTGCGTAGCGATCGGTGCCGAGTTTTTCCTCTGTGGTATCGGCGTTCCAGTACTGGAGCGGGATGCCGAGGCGATTGGCGGTTTTTACATAGTCGCGGTACTCGGCGATATCCTCCTCATCGAGGATCGCCTCCACATAGCCATCGAGCTTGAGGTCGGCCTCGATGCCGGTTGAGGCCACCAGTGCCTGCAGCTTGCGCATGCTGGCGACGGTGAGATCGTAGTGACGTTTGCTCGCTTCCCCCTCCTCGTAGAGATCCATCACCTCGGAGCCCGGCAATACCATGCCGCCGTTGCGGCCCGAGGCGCCGCTGCCCACCTGTTTGGCTTCGAAGATGGCGATCTTGAGCGACGGATTGGCCTTGGCCAGATGCCAGGCGCTGGAGAGGCCGCTGTAGCCGCCACCTATGATGGCGATATCCACCTTCATGTCTTGCGCCAGCGGGGCACTCTCCTCTGTCGGTTTCTCCTTGAACCAGTAGCTGGTGTTGGGCTCAAAGTCGCTCATCTTGGGGCCGCAGGCGGCGAGGAAAAAACAGCTGATGCACGTGGTCAACGCTCGTTGGCAAAGGGTGGTCGGATTCATCTTCTACTCCGGTTACAGATACAAAATATCAAATCATTTCATCGGGTTGGGCGGTATTTACCCGGCGGCCTATGTCTCTCAGCCGGGCCAGCTGATCGGCAAGACCGGGCCCCTCATCCAGGCTGGTGACAAAGTTCCAGAGGTAGGTCATCACAGCATAGACATGGCCTGCCGAGACCTGGGGCTGGGCCATCAGCATGGTGATGGCCAGCAGGAACAGCAGGGAGGCGCTGATGCCGACCGCCAGAAAAGCGAGCGCCTCCCGATCCGAAATCCGGATGCGGATCCAGGCCAGCGTGCGGTAGTGGCGGGCGAGGCTGGCTGACTGGGCATGAGTGACCAGCTTGACCTCGTGTTCCAGCCGATCGTTGAGCCGCTCGTGCAGCAGCTGGTTCTTGCGCGAAAAGCCGGGCAGCAGCAGACCGAACAGCAGCAATACCCCCATGCAGGCGATGCCGACCCAGAACTCGATCACCATCAGCATCACGGCCGCCCCGACGATGGAGATCAGGCTGGTGGCCAGGATCGGGATATGTTTCTCGAAGAAGTCGACAAACTCCCGCGCCAGGGTGACCCGCGCCACTATGGTAGATTGCCCCTCCTGCTGCTGGCGCTGGGTCAGGATCACCGGCACCGCCAGTGCCGCATAGATATGGGTAAAGGTGCGGGTATCGACCGCCCGGCGCAGGGCGCCGATCAGCCAGAACAGCAGCACGATCAGGGTGTAGCTCGAGGCCTGTAGCCACTGGCCCTTGACGATGGCGTCGATGGCAAAGCCGGCGAACAGGGGATAGACCACCAGCAGGATGTTTTCGAGGGCCACCAGCGAGAAGGTGCCCGCCAGCTTGAGGGGATTGGCCCGCGCAATCGCCTCCAGCGAACGACCGGCCGAGTGTGGCAACGGCGTGGCCTGCTCGTCGCAACTGGCTGCCGAAGTGGTTGGTGTTGTCATGGGTTATCTCCTAAGATGTCGGAAATGCTAAGTTTGAGCGAGTGCTCAAAGTTTGTTTGAGCGACTGCTCAAAGTCAAGCAGATCGATTGATATCGCAGGAGGTCAGATGGCACGCCCATCAGCAGAACAGCGCAAAGAGATGATCATCGAGGCCGTACTGGCCCTGTTTCGAGAGAAGGGGATGGCGGCATCGTCAACCCGTGATATTGCCGAGCGCACCGGTCTGGCGCGCAGCCACGTCTACCACTACTTCAAGGATTGGAAGGAGCTCTGCCTCTGCGCAGTGGATCGCTTCACCAGTCAGGAGATCGCCGAGCAGCGGGAGTGGCTGTTGCCGCTGCCGGCCCGCGAAGCGTTGCCGCTCTTTGTACGGGACAACCTGCCAACCAGTCAGGATGCCTCCTGGGCCATCTACCTCGATGCCTGGAACGAGTCACTGCGCGACCCTGTGTTTGCCGAGAGCTACCGCAAAATCATTCTGGCGTGGCGGGAGGTGCTGGAGCAGATCCTGCAAAAGGGGATCGACAGTGGCGAGTTTGTGGCGGGCGATGCCCGGCGACTGGCGCGCCAGATCACCTCCCTCATCAACGGCTATGCCGATGACCTCATTCTGGAGCCGACCCCCGAGACGGTCGAGGCCACTTATCAAGAGATCATGCTGGTGGTCAATCAGCTGGTCTTGCCCCCGGCCCATTCATAGCGGCGCTGGTACACAGGGAGGGGAGGCATACCAGCGTGGTGCCTCCCCCGGTTTTGTTGGCTATCCGCCGGGCGTGCGATGGCCAGATAGCAGGGAGCGGTTGTTGATGTCGATTACCCATTTGTCACTGCAAGATGCCCGTCATCTGCAACTGGCGGCGCAGGGGCTGCTCGCCCCCCGTCGCAGCAAGGCGACCCCGGCTGATCTGCTGGCCACCATTCGCCGTATGACGCTGCTGCAGATCGATACCATCTCGGTGGTGGCGCGCAGCCCCTATCTGGTGCTCTTTAGCCGGCTTGGCCAGTACGAACCGCGTTGGTTGGAGCAGCTGCTGGCCGACGGCGAGATCTTCGAATATTGGGCCCACGAGGCCTGCTTTGTGCCCCGCGAGGATTACCGGCTGTTGCGCCACCGGATGCTCGACCCCACCGCCATGGGCTGGAAGTTTTCGGCCAACTGGCTTGCCACCCATCAGCAGGAGATTGGCCAGCTTATCGAGCGCATTCGTCAGCATGGCCCGGTGCGGGCGGCCGATTTTGAGCGCAAAGAGGGGAAGGGCAATGGCTGGTGGGACTGGAAGCCGGAGAAGCGCCATCTGGAGGTGTTGTTTACCACTGGTCAGCTGATGGTACGGGAGCGGCGCAACTTTCAGCGGGTCTATGATCTCGCCGAACGGGTGCTCCCCGAGTGGAGCGACCAGCGGGATCTGCCGAGCGTCGAGCAGGCCCAACGGGATATGGTGCGCGCCAGCTGCCGGGCGCTGGGGCTGGTCAAAACTGGCTGGGTTGCGGACTACTACCGGCTGCGGCGCGGCAAATATGACGCCCTGCTCCATCAGCTGGCGGACGAGGGGGAACTGCTGCCGGTACGGGTAGACGGGTGGCAGCACGGCGCTTTTGTGCACGCCTCGCTGGCCGATGAGCTGGTGCAAGCCAAGGAGGGCCGTCTCAAGGCGACCCATACCACAGCCTTGTCGCCGTTCGACCCGCTGGTGTGGGATCGCAAACGGGCCAGTGAACTGTTCAACTTCGACTATCGCATCGAGTGCTATACCCCGGCCCCCAAGCGCCAATACGGCTACTTCGTGTTGCCCTTGCTCCATCGCGGCAAGCTGGTGGGCAGAATGGATGCCAAGGCTCATCGTCAGCAGGGGATCTTCGAGATCAAGAGCCTCTATCTGGAAGCCGGGGTGAGAGTGACCCGCACGCTTGCACAGGATCTGGCGAAAGCCCTGCAAAAGCTGGCTGACTGGCACCAGACGCCGCAGCTTCGTTATGGTGCCATTCCGGCCAATTTGCTGGCGTTGTGGCATGAAAGCGCCCCTGCAAAGTGAGCAAAATCCCTTCTGGGCTAAGCTGCAAGAGGGATAAACAGTCCGGGAGCGGGAGATGAAACGAGCGGGAACATGGTGGGCGGGATTGGCGATGGCCATCTTGTCCCCCGCGCTATGGGGGCAAGAGCCACCAGTGAAGATCTGTCTGGGGGAGGGCAACGAGTGGGCCCCCTTTACCTACTGGGAGCGCAAGGACGGTGTGCCCGATACCAGCCGCCTGACCGGTTCGGCGACGATGCTCGTGCTCGATTCATTACAACAGAGCGGGCTCTCGCACCAGATCCGCTATCTGCCCTGGGCGCGGGTGCAGCAGGAGCTGGCGGATTATCACCAGAACGGTCTGTGCGAGCTGACCTGGGATGCCAGCTACAAGCCGGAGCGGGCCGAGTTTGCCTTCTACAGCGTTCCCCTCTACTACACCCACCTCGGTTTCTTCTATCTCAAGCGCCGCTACCCCGAACCGCCGGATCTGCAGACGGTCAATCGCTCCCGGGTGTGCGGGGTGATTGGTTACAACTACACACCTTACGGGCTTGCGCAGGAGCCACGCCGGGTCAAGCAGTTGCAGCAGGCGCTCGATATGCTGGAGCGGGATCGCTGCGATTTTCTGCCGAGCGAAATCGAACCTCTGGTGGCAGGCATCAGCCTTGGCATCTACCGCAGCGAGAGCGGGTTGCTCAATCTCGCCCTGCCCAGCCGCAAGGGATTCTATCTGCTGGTGAGCAAGGGTTCCCCCCGCGGTCACCAGCTGGTGAACATCCTCAATCAGTCACTGGTGGCATTTCAGGAAGGGGGGCATACGGATGAGGTGATGCGCCGCTTCTTGCCGCCAATGGAGTAATAGCGAAGGGTTGCTGTCATTCAGGGGGAGCAGATAAACAGAGGGCCAGCCGGTGCAAACCGGCTGGCCCTTTTTTACGTGAGAGCTTGTCAGGCTGCCAGACGGGTTAGTACCTTCACCAGCAGCTCGATGCGCGGGGCAATGCTGGCCAGATCCAGATACTCCTCGTCACTGTGAAAACCGGCGCCGATGGGGCCCAGACCATCCAGAGTGGGGATACCGAGAGCGGCGGTCAGGTTGGCATCGGAGCCGCCCCCCACCTCCTGCCAGCTGATCGGCAGCCCCAGTTCGGCGCCACACTCTTCCACCAGCAGCATCAGTGCCTGGGTGCCCTCTGACGGCACCATGGCCGGTTTGTGGGCCTCGCGGGTCAGCTGGATGGTGACGCCATCCAGATGCGGCCGCTCGGCCAGGGTCAGCAGATGATCGTCGATCTGGTGGTACTCCTGATTGTCCCAGAAGCGGACGTCTACCACGGCGCTGGCATGGGCTGGCACTATGTTGGCGCCATTGCCCCCCTCGACAATGCCGATGTTGAGGGTGGTGCCGCTCTCGAAGTTGGTCAGGGCGTTGATGGCCAGGATCCAGTGGCCCAGCTCGGTGATGGCGCTGCGCCCCTTCTGCGGTTCGTTGCCCGCGTGAGCCGCCTTGCCGGTGAAGTCGATGTGATAACGGGCCATCCCCTTGCGTGCCTTGACCAGTGAGCCATCGGCGCGGGCCGCTTCGGCCACCAGCACCTGTTTCGCCTGTTTGGCCACCGCTGCCAGCCAGTCACTGGAGTGGAGGGAACCGATCTCCTCGTCCGGGTTCATGCAGACGCAGATGCTCAGGCGATCGCGCACCTCGCGGGGCAGTTCACGCAGGGCATAGACGATGTTGAGCAGGCCGGATTTCATGTCGGAGACACCGGGGCCGTAAGCGCGCTCGCCATCGACGCTCATCGGGCGGGCGGCGGCGGTGCCGAGAGGAAAGACGGTATCCATATGGCCGATCAGCATTACATCGATCTGCGCAGCATCAGGCTGGTTGCGGATCTCCAGTCCCACCCCGGCGGCGCCACAGTCGACCCGCTTGATCTGCCAGCCGCCCATCGCCTCATATTTGGCCGCCATCAGGTCGGCCACTGCCGCAATGCCCGGTTGGTGCAGGGATCCGCAATCCAGATTGATCAGCGGGGCCAGTTCGGTCAGGTATTGATCCAGAGAAAAAGTCATTGCTTGCTCCACTATCAGGTTCGGGTCAGAGAAGGATGTTCATCACCAACATGGCGCCGAAGGCGTTGAGTACCGAGATGGCGACCATGATGGGGATGTAACGCCCTTCGGTGCCGATGCAGCCGAGGATGCGGCCCATGTACTGCACCTGGGAGCCCATCAGGTAGATGGCTGGCGCCAGAATGGCGATGTGAGTGCCGTTGAGGATCCCCTGATCAAACAGGGTGATGACCACACCGACCGCGCCGCCCATCGACATCCAGGCGCCGATCAGCACGGCTGCCGCCTCACCGGGCAACCCGAAGATGGCCATGACAGGGGAGAAGATGGCGCCCATGGCATCCAGCGCGCCGGTGATCTGCAGCGCCTTGATGATGACGAAGGCCATCAGTACGTTGGGTACGGTGGAGGTGGTGGCGATGACCCAGCCCTTCTTGGCCCCTTCGACGAAGATATCGGTGACGATGGGTTTCTTGATGTTGGCCTGGCTCATTTGGCTTGCTCCTGAGTGTTGAGAGTCTGCTGGGTGTTGTTATCGGTCTGCTTGCCTTCGCTCATATTGAGGTAGACCCGGAACAGGTTGGCCCCGACAAATTTGAAGGCGAACATCACGATGACAGCCAGACCGATGGAGGAGCTGACCGCCGGGCTGCCATCTGCCAGCGTCAGGGTGAACAGTACGGCGCCGGAGGAGAAGAAGTTGACGATGGTGGCACCTGCGGAGAACTGGAACATGGTGAACACGTCGGTTTCACGCTTGGTGATGAGCCCTTCATCCTTGAGCTGACGAGTCATGGCGGCACCGGCATCGGTACTCTGCAGGGAGGCGATAAGGGCGAGGCCGGTGTTGCCCGGGATCCCCATCAGCGGACGCAGCAGCGGGGTCAGCAACTTGCGGGCCGCTTCCAGCGCGCCGTAGTGCTCCAGCACATTGATCATACCGAGGGCAAACATCACGGTGGGGATCAGGGTCAGGGCAAACAAAAAGCCATCGCGAGCGCCGTTGCCCCCCTTGCCGCGCATGTCGGTCATGGCGGTCTTGATGCCGTCACCATTCTCGCTGACGCTCTGGACCATGGTACCGAACGAACCGTTCAGCGTGGTGAAATCGAATACCCCGTACCACTCGCCGGATTGCAACAGTCCGGAGAAGAAGACCACGGCGAAGGCCAGTGCCAGGTAACTGCCTATGCTCACCGAGCGTGTTTTGTCTGTCATTAGATAGCTCCATATGAATAATTATTTAATCTGAGTAATTATAATTGATATGGATGTCACTAAATTGATGGTGGTCAAAATGGTTTGCTGCAAATGACGAATGTATTGGGGTTATGTGACTGTGATCGCCATATGATTGGACGATAATCTGGTTTTTATCGAATTGTTTGAGTGAATAAAAAGCAGGGGTGGGATAGCGGGGCAATAAAAAACCGGGCACGAGGCCCGGTTTGGTCAATCAGTCAGATGTGATTACTGTGATTACTGGAGTACCAGTACCATCAGCAGGCCGACACTAATGGCAGATACCAGGAAGGCAAAGCCATAGAACACATAGTGGTGCAGCTTGGTGGTGTGGATCCCCAGATCGTGCAGACCGTGGTAGATACGGTGCATACCGTGCCAGACTGGCAGGGCGATGATCACCAGCAGGATGCAGGCACCCCACCAGGAGCTGGCGAACGCGTGCACGCGGTCATAGCTCATGGTTTCCACGTCCATGATGCCCATGGGCACCAGCAGACCGGTGATGAGGACAATGACCGGCAGCAGCATGGCAACAACCATGCCACCCGCACCAAACAGACCCCAGTAAATTGGTTCGTCAGAACGTCTCATTGTTTTCTCCTCAGGCCACGATGATCAGGACAAGCAGGGACACCACCGCCAGCGCCACATACTGGGCGAGAACGATCGGCTTCTCCGGTACCAGGTCTTCACCACGGAAGATACGCATGGCTTTCGGCGCCAGGGCGAACCAGGTTTTGGCATGGAACAGGCACGCCGCCAGAGCGACGACATGGAACAGGATGGCGATCGGGCTTTGCAGGGATTCCAGCCAGCCGTTGAACGCTTCCTGACCCTGAACCAGGCGCATCAGGCCCCACATCAGCACAACGGCGTAGATGGAGACGAAGATACTGGTGCCTTCACGGATCATGTAACCGGTGTAGAAGGCGTTCTTCAGCCACCAGTCTTTCTTCATTTCGCGGACGTAAGGTTTACGTTTGCTATCAGTGTTGTTCATGGTCTCAATCCTGCTCTCAATCTGGCTTGAACATGGCGATCATGTAGTCCTTGGCGCTTTCGACCTTGCCAAGCTGGATGGCCGCCGCCGGATCGACGCCTTTCGGGCACACTTCGGAGCAGTAGCCCACGAAGGTACAGCCCCAGACGCCTTCGTCCTGGCTGATGATGCGCATACGCTCTTTGGCGCCGGCATCACGGTTGTCGACGTTGTAGCGATAGGCCAGAGCCAGTGCCGCCGGACCGGTGAACTTCTTGTTGATGCCGTACTGCGGGCAGGCTGCGTAGCAGAGACCACAGTTGATGCACTGGGAGAACTGCTTGTACTGCGCCATCTGGGCCGGAGTCTGGATGTACTCGCCATCACACAGGCTGCGCGGCTCGCTCGGGATGATGTACGGCTTGATGCTCTCCAGCTTCTCGATGAAGTCGGACATGTCGACCACCAGATCGCGCTCGATCGGGAAGTTGTTGAGCGGCTCGACGGTCATCTTGCCCGGCAGATAGTCGCGCAGGAACGCCTTGCAACCCAGCTTGGGCACACCGTTGACCATCATGCCGCAGGAGCCGCAGATCGCCATCCGGCAGGACCAGCGGAAGCTCAGGGTAGAGTCCAGGTGATCCTTGATGTACTGCAGGGCGTCCAGCAGAGACATCTCTCTCTGGTATGGCACCTGGAAGGTTTGCATCCAGGGCTCGTTATCCTGTTCCGGACGGTAGCGCAGGATCTCAATTTCAATCATCTCAGCCATTCTTCTTAGCCTCGTCTTGTTTCTCACCCTCGGAGCCGTACACGCGTTTTGCCGGCTGGGACTTAGTGATCTTCACATCGGAGTAATCGATGGAGGGCGTTTCGCCATTTTGGTAGAACGAGAGCGTGTGCTTGAGGAAGTTCACGTCATCGCGCTCTTCGTAACCATCCAGACGCTGGTGGGAACCGCGGGACTCTTTACGATTGATGGCGGAGTGCGCCATGGCTTCAGCCACGTCCAGCATGTAACCCAGTTCGATGGCGTACAGCAGATCGGTGTTGAAGACAGAGGACTTGTCGTTGATCTTGACCTTCTTGTAACGGGCTTTCAGCTCGTTGATCTTGTCGATGGTGCCCTGCATCAGCTCTTCGGTACGGTAGATACCGACACCGGCTTCCATGGACATGCCCAGCTCGTTGCGGATATCGGCCGGGTTTTCGGTACCGTCTATGTCCATCAGGGAGAGGTGTTGCTTGATGAGCGCCTCGGCCTTGGCGGCCAGCGCTTCGGTGTTGCCATGCTTCTGAGTCTTGGCAAATTCACCTGCCTGCTCACCGGCCAGCTTGCCGAATACCACGATCTCGGACAGGGAGTTGGAACCCAGACGGTTGGCACCGTGCAGACCGACGGAGGCACATTCGCCCGCGGCGTAGAGGCCGGGCAGACGGGTGGCACACTTGTTGTCAGTCTCGATACCACCCATGGTGTAGTGGGCAGTCGGACGTACCGGGATAGGCTCTTTGGCCGGATCCACGTTGACGTAGGCTTTGGCCAGTTCGCAGATGAACGGCAGACGCTCTTTCAGGTACTTCTCGCCAAGGTGACGCAGGTCGAGGTGAACCACATCGCCCATCGGGCCCTGAATGACGCGGCCTTTCTGCTGCTCTTGCCAGAATGCCTGGGAAACACGGTCGCGCGGACCCAGCTCCATGTATTTGCTCTTCGGCTGGCCGATCGGGGTTTCCGGGCCCAAGCCGTAGTCTTGCAGGTAGCGGTAGCCATCCTTGTTCAGCAGGACGCCACCCTCACCACGACAACCTTCGGTCATCAGGATGCCGGTGCCCGGCAGACCGGTCGGGTGATACTGGACGAACTCCATATCACGCAGCGGTACGCCGTGACGGTAGGCCAGTGCCATGCCGTCGCCGGTGACGATGCCACCGTTGGTGTTGTAGCGATAGACACGGCCAGCGCCGCCGGTTGCCACGATCACGGATTTGGCCTGGATGAAGCGGGTGATACCGTTCTGGATGTCGAAGGTCAGTACGCCCTGGACACGGCCGTCGTCCACGATCAGATCAAGGCAGAAATGCTCGTCGAAGCGCTTGATGCTCGGGTATTTGACGGAGGTCTGGAACAGGGTGTGCAGAATATGGAAACCGGACTTGTCTGCGGCGAACCAGGTACGCGGAACCTTCATGCCACCAAACGGACGCACGTTGGCTTTGCCATCCGGCTTGCGGCTCCAGGGGCAACCCCAGTGCTCCAGCTGGATCATCTCTTTGGTTGCGTTGTTGACGAAGTATTCCACTACGTCCTGCTCGCACAGCCAGTCACCACCGGAGACGGTGTCGTTGAAGTGGTTTTCGAGGGAGTCGTCATCACGGACGACACCGGCGGCGCCGCCTTCGGCAGCAACCGTGTGGCTGCGCATCGGGTAAACCTTGGAAATCAGGGCGATGTCCAGGTCTGGCTGTGATTCGGCTATAGCGATAGCGGCGCGTAAGCCGGTACCGCCAGCACCGATGATGGCCACATCGGTCTTGATAATATCCACATCTGCCTCCTTAGGGATAGATTTGCTGGGCACGATTTTGCTCTATGAAAAAAATTCAGGCTTGATGCAAGTCAAACTGCTAGGTTTTATTCCCTTTTTATTGGTTATTTTTCTATAAAACACCCAAATCCCTGGATGAAAATGTCGTTATTATCGTCATTTTTTGGTGTTACTGAGCAGTTGAACACCTAGCTACGAGCACTTTAACTTCTGGATTGTACGTAGTTTTCTTTCAATAAAATGCGAATCACCTCTCTTTTTAGGTACTCGCGAAAAAAATTTTAAGTTTTTTATTGTAATTTTTTAATGAGAATTATTGGCATTTATCTATTCGGATAGAAATAGGTAATCCGAAATGCTGCGGTGACCACGGCGGTGATCTGATAATTCCAGACGAATTACAAGGATTTCAAGGCGGGGGATTTGGCGGGTAATGTGAGATTACTCACTGAAAATTAAGCGCTATTTAGAAAAATAAAAGGGGCCTGTACGGCCCCTTTTGCTCATGCTCAAATGCGGAACATGCCGACCTGATTGCTCAGTTCACCCGAAATATTTTTAAGTTGTTCA
The DNA here is from genome assembly GCF_051919365.1 of Aeromonas sp. 82P. NCBI lineage: Bacteria > Pseudomonadati > Pseudomonadota > Gammaproteobacteria > Aeromonadales > Aeromonadaceae > Aeromonas > Aeromonas sp. 82P. The sequence continues at coordinate 3,745,886 of NZ_JBQBEV010000001.1, read as the reverse complement.
GAGAGATGGCGTGAGCTGTCTGCATCCACTGCCAGTTCGTCCGAGACATCTTTCACTGCCTGAATGTTGCGACTTACTTCGTCGGTGACGGCCCGCTGCTCTTCAGCCGCGCTGGAGATCTGGGTCGCCATGTCGGAGATCTGGTTGATCGAGGTGGTGATCTGTTCCAGCGCATGGGTGGCGTTGTTGGCGTCATCCACGCTGTTCTGGGCCAGCAGCTGGCCTTCGTGCATGGTACTGACCGCTCCCTGGGTATTGCGTTGCAGGGTTTCGATCATATTGCGGATCTCGACGGTGGAGCTGTGGGTACGCTGTGACAGGACGCGCACCTCGTCGGCAACCACCGCAAAGCCGCGACCCTGTTCACCGGCACGGGCCGCTTCGATGGCGGCGTTGAGTGCCAGCAGGTTGGTCTGCTCGGCGATGCCCTGAATGGTGGAGAGGATGGTGTTGATCTCCTGAGCGTTTTTCTCCAGTTCCTGAATGATGTTGGAGGCCTGTTCCACCTGGGTGGCCAGATCGGTGATGGAGCGCTGGTTGCGGGCGATCACCTGCTTGCCATGCTCGCAACTGCTGGAGGAGCTGCGGGCCGCTTCGGCGGTCTGCTCGGCGTTGCTGGCGACCTCGACTGCGGTGGCTGACATCTCGTGTACCGCAGTGGCGATCTGGGAGATCTCGTTTTGCTGGCGTGCCAGCCCCTGATTGGCCTTCTCCGCCATGCTGTGGGAGGACTTGGCCTGCTGGTTGAGCTGGCCGGAGGAGTTGGAGATATCCTGCACCATCACATGGATCCGCTCGATGAAGGTGTTGACGTGTTTGGCAACCGCGCCTACTTCATCCTCACGTTCAATCTTGATGCGGCGAGTGAGATCGCCGTTGCCACGGGAGAGATCGGCAATCGCTTCGCCCAGGGTTTTCAGAGGGGCCAGCGAGCCGTTGATGGCGACATAGGAGAAGCCAGCCACGATCAATATGGTGATAAGTCCCTGAATAAGTGAGGAGGTGACCATGCGGCGTACCGACTGGTAAGCGGTTTCGTCATCCACCATCATGCCGTAATACCAATTGGTGTTGGGGATCGCGTTAAAGTCAAAGACCTCTTTCTTACCGCTGATCACCAGCTCGTTGATCGTACCGTCATGAGCGATCTGATTGATGTAAGACGCGGTCAACTCGGGGGCTAGCGTTGTGGCGGGTTTCAGACTCAGGGAGGCATCGGGGTGGGCGATGATGGTGCCGTTGCTGTCGACCAGAATGGCGTAAGTCCCCTCGGTAGTGACCGTCAGAATGTCCGAGATAAGGGCGCTGATAGAGACATCTCCGGCGATAACCCCCTGGGTGTTGCCACGCTGGAACGGCTCGGCAATGGTGACAATCAGCTGGCCTGTGGAGATGTCGGCATAAGGGGAGGTGATGGTCATCTTGCCAGCAGCCATTGCGTCTTTGTACCAGGGGCGTTGACGGGGGTCATAACCGGCGGGCAAGTCGGTCGGTTTGCTCTGGATCATTTTGCCGTCAGCGGTACCGGCATAGACCAGGTCGAAGCCACCGGCATTCATGGACTGGGCCAGATGACTGATGGGCTCATCTTCTTTGGCGAATGCTTCCTTGGTGGTGCTGACCATGCTGATCCGGGCGTCGACCCAGCGGGAGATCCCCTTGACGTTGGCCATGGAGCTTTCGTCGATGATGTTCCAGACCAGTCGCTGGGTCTCGCTGCGCAGTTGCGAGGTGTTGTACCAGACCTGCAGGCCGGTGATCACCAGAATGATGACCCCGATAGCCAGAACAAGCTTGTTTTTAATGGATAAGTTCATAGTTACATCCTTGTGAGCGTCAGTCTGAAGTGTGTGGAATCTAGTTATTGTTATAAGCCTCTGTTTATCGGCTGAAGTTGAACTCTTTGTATCCCGGTCAGCTATTTAAAGTTAGTGCCTAAATCAGTGGATATCCATGCGCGTATCGCCCCCTCACTGCGTCAGAAAACGATCTGGTCGATTGGTGAAGATTCCATCGACCCCCATGCTAGAGAGCGTTTCATAATCTTCTGGATAATCAACGGTATAAACCAGAACTTTGAGCCCCCGGCGATGGGCATCATCGACCAGCGCGGCATCGATAAAATCAACATCGCAATTGATGGACCAGGCTCCCAGTTCGTCGGCAAACTGCGCCAGGTTGAGCGGCAGGTTGGCGGTCAGGGCACCGAGCCGGATATCGGGCCGCAAGGCGGCAAATCGGGCCAGCTCCGGGTGATGGAAGGAAGAAACCACCCATTGCCCGGGAGTAAAGCCCAGCTCGGCCTCTGCCCGTCGGGTCAGGGCTGCCACCACATCAGCGGTATGGGCGCCCTTGAGCTCGATATGCAGCTCGCAGCGTCCGGCGATGATCTCCATCACCTGCCACAGGGTCGGGATCACCTCTCCTTCACCGGCATCGAGCTGCTCCAGATAGGAGCGGGATTGCTCGGTCAGCACCCCCTTGCCATTGGTGCAGCGATCCAGCCGCCTGTCATGGAAGACCCACAACTCGCAATCGGCTGCCTGCACGTCGATCTCGATGGCTGATGCTCCCAGCTCCAGCGCTTTGGCCATCGCCTTGAGGGTGTTTTCCGGTGCCAGACCGCTGGCGCCACGGTGGGCAATAATCTGCATGTTCTGCTCCTTGTACCTCGCGGATCAGCCGCGGCTCAGGTGAATGTCGATCTGTTGATGGGGCAGGGTAAGTCCCTGCTGCTGCATCTTCTCCAGCACCAGCGAGTGAACCTCGTGAGTGATGGGCATCCGGTGATCCATGTTGTTGACGTAGAGGCGGATCTCGTAGATCAGTGCCGAGTCGGTGAATTCGATCAGGAACACCTCTGGCGTCGGCGTCTCCAATACCAGGGTCGATGCCTGGATGGACTCTTCCAGAATGCGTTGCACCAGTTTCGGATCCCGGGTCAGGCCGATCCGGATCCGCAGTTTGACCCGGGTGATGGCATCGGAGAGCGACCAGTTGATGAACTGTTCGGTGATGAAGGCCTTGTTGGGCACGATGATCTCCTTGCGATCCCAATCCACTATGGTGGTTGCCCGGGTCTTGATCTTGGTGACGGTGCCGGTGAGATCGCGGATGGTGACGGTGTCACCGAGCCGGATCGGCTTCTCAAACAGGATGATGAGGCCGGAGACAAAGTTGGCGAAGATCTCCTGCAGACCGAAACCCAGCCCCACCGAGAGGGCGGCGACCAGCCACTGGGTCTTCGACCAGTCGATGCCGAGCATGGAGAAGCCGGTGAGGGCGCCGATCAGGATCACCAGATACTTGCTGGTGGTCGTGAGGGCAAAGCCGGTACCCGGGGAGAGGCTGAGGTGCTGCAGCAGGGTCAGCTCCATCAGCCCCGGCAGGTTGCGGGCTGTCACCACGGTCAGAATGAAGACGAAGGCGGTCAGCATCAGATCCTGCAAGGTGATGGCCGAGAGCTGCTCGATGCCGCCAATCTTGCTGCTCACCTGCCACACCTCGATATTGCTGAGGAAACTGAAGGCGGAGTTGAGATCCGACCATTGCACCACCACCAGCATGGTGAAGCCCAGCATCAGCAGGGTGCGCACCAGCCCCAGCGACTGTGCGCTGATGGTATCGAGATCCAGCTCAGTCTCTTCCACCACGTCCGGGGTCTCGGAGCTGAGCTCGTCATGCCCCTCTTCCCTGCCGCGCTGGGCCAAGATCTCGGCCCGCTTGCTCTTGGCGCGCTCGAAGGCAAGGCGGCGGCGCTGGATCAGCATCCAGCGTCTGGCCAGATAGTAGACCAGCAGGCAACCCAGCCCCATCAGCAGGCTAAGCTCCAGCTGGCGCAGCAGGGTGCGCGAGGTATAGAAGTAGCCAAACAGGGCGCCAATTACCGCCAGCAGCGGCGCCAGCATCAGGCTATTCCAGATGAAGTGGTGCAGCAGATGGGGCTTGGTCATGTCGGTCTGGCCCCAGGTGAGTGGCAGCCGCTCCCGGTTGAGGCGGGCAAAGAAGAGCAGTAGCCAGAGTGCACCGATCATGAAGGCCATCCGGCCGAGGGAGTCGTAGAAGGCGTGCTCCTGATAGCTGTTGGCCATCCCCTGCACAAAGAAACTCGGGATCAGCACCAGCAGCAGGGTGCGAAACTGCCCCCACACCTTTTGCACCTGTTCCCTAGGCCAGCGGAAGTGGTGGATCAAAATCCCCCGCTCCAGCGTCAGATGGCGGGCCATCACCAGCGCCAGCAGCAGGAACCAGATCTCGCCAAGACCGCGCGCCACCGCCACCGCAAACGGGTATTGCCAGGCCCCTTCGAGCAGGCCGCGCACCATCAGCACCATGGCGGGCAAGGGGAGGGCGGCAAGCAGGGAGCGCAGCAGCAAGCGGCTGGTGAGGCTGAATTTGTCCTGGGTCACCTTGCCGATCCGCGGCGCAATATGGTCGCAATAGAGGCTCAGGTGACGGGCCATTTTGAACCAGCTCCAGGCCAGCACCAGCAGCCCAATACCGGCTAGCGTGAGGCTCAGCGGGCTGTTTTCGGCGATGGCGTAGGGCAGTTGCAACCAGTTGTCCGGGTTGAAGGCTAGGGTCAGCGCGGCGGGAATGCCGAGCATGACCTGCGGGGTAAAGGGGCGCACATCCGGCATCCAGAACAGGTGGCTGGCGCTTATTTCGCGGATCTCGTCGATCTTGCTGTTTTGGCGGCTGTAGAGCAGTTTGAGGCGGGTCTGCTCCTGAATAAGGGTATCGGGCGCGTCGTTGAGACGGGTCAGCAGCTGGCGCCGGGCCTTGAGCAGGTTGTCGAGCACCGCTTGCTGCGGCCGATCCAGCGTCACCTCCTCTTCGGCCATCAGCTTGTCGCGTAGCTGGCGGGTATCCTTGAGCCCATCCTGCTCGCTCTCGTACTGGTACTTGGCCATGCGGGCGCTGACGATGGCGGACTCCAGCTTGTCGAGGGGAAACTGGGGAGGAAGATCGGATAGTTTGCTGCGCAGGTTCTCGCCGTAGGCATTACTGATCTGCAGCCACTCCAGCTGTTCGCGTACCGAGTTGACCAGCTCATTCAGTTCAAACAGATTCTTGTCGACGCTGCGCTGCTCGTCCTGCACCCGCTCAATCTGATCTTCCAGTGTGCCGAGCTGGATGGAGAGCGCCTGATTCTGCTGTTGCTGCTCCAGCAGCAGCGGCATGTCGGTGGTGAGCTGCTTGCGCAGCCGTTCGCTCTCCTCCAGCGCCTGCTCGGTCTTCTCCCGCCGCAGCTGGTTCTGCTGGGTCAGCAGGCTGGCTTGCCACTCATCCTCGTCGGCGATGGCCAGATTGAGCTCCTGCAGCTTCAGCTTGCCGAGATCGTTGCGCTGCTGGGCCGAGAGCTGCTCCAGCTCCAACATCTGGATCCGGTCGGAGAGGCTCTGCTCCTTCATTCTGGTCAGCAGCAGCTGTGCCTCCTGCTGGCGATCCGATTCGCTGCTGAAGCTCAGTCGCTCCAGCTGGCTGCGGGTCAGTTGCAGCTGTTTGCGCAGATCGTCCACCCGCAGGTGATACTCCTGCCCGGTGCTCTCCAGCTGGTTGAGGCTGTCCATCACCCCCTGCCGCTCCTTGCGCAGGTTGAGCTGGCGGTTGCTGCTCAGGCCAATGGCCTGGCGCAGCGCCTCCTCCTTGAGGCTCGCCAGCGGCGGGCGAGCGGCGGGCTGATAGTTGTGCAGGCTCTCCTTGAGGCGTGCCGACTCCTTGGGGTAATCGATAAGGATCTGCTGATAGGCTTTGCTCTGCTCCCGGTAACGCTCGGCCTCTCTGGCAAATTGCAGCGCCTGCTGGTAGCTCTCCCGCAGCTTCTGGTTTTCCGGGGTATCGCTCTTGGGCACGCTCTGCAACAGGGATTCGGCCTGGGCAATGGCATCGTCGGCGCGCACGGTTGGCGGCAACAAGAGAAGGGAGAACAGCAAGAGGGTGAGCAGGCGTTGCAACATGAGGCTCGTTTCCGTTCAGAAGAGGTGGCCCTAGCCTAAAACAGGGCAGGGAGGCGGGTAAAGCAGTCTATATTAATGATTCATAACACAAATAACAGGAAGTCGTGCTGCCGTTTCGCTATGATCCCGGCCGCTTTCTCTCCACCGAGTCGAATATGTCAGCTGTTGATCTGGGCACAGCCCCGCTATCTCGCCTTTTCTGGCGTTACGTAACCCCGACCGTGGCGGCCATGCTGATCACCGGCATCTATGTCACCATCGATGGCATCTTCGTTGGCCATGTGCTGGGTCAGGATGGCATGGCCGGTTTGATGCTGGCTTATCCCATCTGCGCCGTGCTCTATGCGGTGGGGGCGCTGATCGGCATGGGGGCCTCGTCGCTGGTCTCCTTCTATCTGGGGCAGGGCAACCCGGCCAAAGCCCGCCATATCGTCGGCAATGCGCTGGTGATGGTGTTGCTTGCCTCGGCACTGCTCAGTTTTATCGGGATCCGTTATGGCGAGCCCATGCTGGCCTGGATGGGGGCGGAGGGGGAGATCTTCACCGCCGGGCTCTCCTACCTGCAGGCCTACGCCTGGCTTGGCGTCTTTGCAGTGCTGTCGATGGCGTTCAGCTCGCTGCTGCGCAACGATGGCCGCCCCGGATTTGTCACCCTCATCATGGTAGTCGGGGGGCTGCTCAACGTGCTGCTCGACTATCTGCTGATGGTGGTGTTTCCGTTCGGACTGGCCGGGGTGGCGACGGCCACTATGCTTTCCCAGGCAGTGACGGGCCTCGCCTGCCTGTGGCACTTCTTCACACCGCGCAGCCAGCTGCGGATAAGTTGGGACACCTTGCGCCCTGATCTGCGGCTGATGGGCGAGACGGTGCGCCTCGGGGTCTCCAGTTTTCTGATGTACCTCTATCTCTCAGTGGTGCTGGCACTGCACAACAAGGCGTTGCTGGCGGTCGGCACTTCGCTGCATGTGGCCGCCTACGGGGTGATCAGTTACACCGAGGCCTTCTTCTATCTGGTGTTTGAGGGGATCGCCATGGGGATCCAGCCCATCGCCAGCTTTAACGCGGGCGCCGGTCACTGGCGGCGGGTGCTGCGGATCCGCAATCTGGCACTCGGAGTGACGCTGGGGATCGCCCTGTGCGCCATGATCCCGCTTTATCTGTGGCCGGAGGCGGCGGTCTATCTGTTTGCAGGGGACAACGCTACCCTGCTGCCGGTGGCGAGCCTCGGGATCTGGCTCTACTTCTGGGGGCTGCCGATGGAGGGCTTGCTGCTGGTGGGGGCCACCTACTTCCAGGCCATCAATCGGGCCCGCATCGCCTCCCTGCTCACCGGTGGCAAGCTGGTGTTGATCGGCGGTTTCTTGTGGGGATTCTCGACCCTGTGGGGCGTGCCCGGGGTCTGGCTGGCATTGCCAACGTGCAGCTCATTGCTGGTGTTGGTGATGTGGCGGGCGATGCGTCGGGAGTCCGGCGCCCACGCGCTGGCCGGATAGGTAATCAGGTTCGACGTGCAGATAGCAGACAGGCAGCCATGGGCTGCCTGTTTTGTTAGAGGATGTTTTGTTAACGGGCTCTGCCGATTCAGGGCTTGAAGGCGCCGATAAAGATGGCGGGATCGACCCGGGTGTCGTTGAGGCTGACGTTCCAGTGCATATGGGGGCCGGTAGCGCGGCCGGTCGAACCGACTCGCCCGACGATGCCGCCACGCGGCAGGCTCTGACCGAGCTTCACATCGATCTTCGACATATGGCAGAACATGCTGATGAGCCCCTGACCGTGGTCGACAAAGACGGTATTGCCATTGAAGAAGTAGTTGCCGATCAGGATCACCTTGCCGGCGGCGGGGGACTTGATCGGGGTGCCGGCGCCCACGGCGAAGTCGAGGCCGGAGTGGGGGTTGCGCTCCTCGCCATTGAAGAAGCGACGCAGGCCAAACGGGCTGGAGAGGGGGCCGTTGACCGGCTTGTCGAACATCAGGTTGCTCGGCTGGTTGGGGCTGAAGGTCTGGTAAGCCCGGGTCTGCTCCGCCAGCTCGCGGTTGATACGTGTCATATCCTCGGCGAGCGGATTGACCTGACGGCTGTTCTTGAGCTTGATGTGCTGCTCGCGGTAGTGCTTGGGGGTGACGGTGAAGCCGAGAGTGCGGCCATCACCTGTGGTCAGTTGCTGGGCGCCGGGCGTGCTTTTCAGAGAGATGCCGACGATGGCGATCCACTGGTTGTCTTCGCGCACTACCAGCACGGGTTTGTCATGATAGCGGGCCGTGGGGGCAGTGGGTGACGCGCCAAGAGGGATCACCGCAACGCCACCCGGCACCGGATGGTTGAGCAGGCGACTGATAAAACCCTCGGCCAGGGCCGACTGGCTGGCCAGTAACAACAACAGACAACAAACAACTCTCATGACGATACCACTCGATGTTAAAGCGCCCGGGATGGCGGGATGACAACCCTTGTCCGGCATTCGTCGATCACTAAAGGGTGACCACGGCACGCTGGCCACGACAGGTGCGGCTGGGGGAGGGAGCAGATTGTGCCTCGTTATGGTCGAGGCAGCCAGAGGCGGGGCGTGGCTGACGCCCATTTTGTGCATCGCTGCGTCAGGTTTTATGTCGTGGTCGGGCCGCGTCGCCATTGAGTCGCCCCCGTCCTGGCTCTAGAATCGGCTTCCGGCACTGATGCCACCGACACTCCGAGGAGACGATATGAACGGATTACCCCCTTTGCGCACCACACCGGCCCGGTACACGACAGGTCGTGGCTGGCTCTGGGTTCGCAGCGGGTTCGATATCTTCAACAAGGGGATGGGGATCAGCGTGGCCATGGTGCTGGTCTGGTTTATGGTGGGTATGCTGCTGGAGCAACTGCCGGCGGGTGGCCTTATCTCCCAGCTGCTCTACATGGTGTGGGGCGCGGGTTGGGTGGCGGTCGCCGATCGGGGTTATCGGGGGGAGCCACTGCAGTTTGCCGATCTCTTCGCCGGTTTTCGCCACAAGTTGACCCCGCTGATGCTAGGAGGTCTGCTGGTGTTGCTGCTGTTCAGCCTGGTGGGCCTCGTCTGTCTCGGTCTGCTCTCCATGTGGGGGCTGCTCCCGCTGCTGACGCAGGATCCCGAGAGCATGGTGGTCTCTGCCAGCCAGTTGCAACAACTGCTGCTGGTATTGCTGGTGGGGATGCTGCTCATCATTCCCGTGCTGATGGGGGTCACCTTTGCTCCTGCGCTGATCTTCCACCACGATATCGGCATCATCCAGGCGGTACGCCTGAGCTTCTTCGGCTGCTGGCGCAATATGTGGCCCTTCTTCTGGTGGGGGCTGCTCTCAGCCATGTTGTTGCTGTTTGGCGCTGTGCTGTTGCTGGTAGGTCTGCTGGTGGTGATCCCGGCGCTCAACTACTCCATCTATGTGGCTTATCGGGATATTTTCCTGGACGAGAGTGCGCAGCCGGAAGCGCCGCACTCAGAACCATTCGGATTTGAAGCCTGATCAAGGGATCAGAGTGAAGAAGGGGCCCGCAGCGGCCCCTTCTTCATGATCGGGTTTGAGGTATGTTCACTCCTGCCAGATGGGATCCGCCGCCATGCGAGCTAGCAGAAAATCGAGGAAGCTGCGCAGTAGCGGCGACATCTGTTTGCGGGTGGCATACACCCCGTAGACCCCGAGGCGCTTGGGCTGCCAGTCGGTCAGCAGGGGCACCAGTTCCCCGCGCTCCAGATAGGGTTGTGCCGAGTAGCGGGGTTGCAGGCTGATCCCTGCGCCTTCCAGCGTTGCTTCCAGCAGCAGGTTGGAGATATTGGCGCTCATGTTACCGCTGACCGGCACTGACTCGGGACCGTCCGGTCCATTGAACTCCCACAGGCTCTTGCCGAAGTAGGTGTAGGTGAGGCAGTTGTGCAGCGCCAAATCCTGCACCTTGTGCGGCATCGGATGACGGGCCAGATAGGTCGGGCTGGCGCAGACTACCGAGTGGCAGGTGCCGAGACGGCGCGCCACCAGATTGGGGTCGAGGTCATTGGTGATGCGCACCGCCAGATCGATCCGCTCCTCCACCAGATTGACGGTTCTGTCGAGCAGCAGAATGTCGATGGCCGTCCCCGGGTATTGCGCCAGATAGTCGTTGGCAGCCCCGACCAGCAAGGCTTCCGACAGGGAGTAGCTGCTGGTGATCCGCAGTTGTCCCTTTGGGGCGTCATCCCCCTTCACGGCGATCTGCTCCATCTCTTCGCCGAGCGCCAGCATGGCACGGGCCCGGTTCAGCGCCTCCTCTCCTGGCCCTGTCAGGCTCAGACGACGGGTGGTGCGGTGCAGCAGGCGGGCGCCCATCCAGCTCTCCAGCTCGGCCAGATAGCGCGACACCATGGCGCGCGACATATCCAGTTTCTCTCCGGCGCCGCTCAGGCTCCCTTGTTCGACTACGCTGACAAAGACCCGCAAGGCGGTCAGTCGATCCATGTACGGCTCTCTATATGTTCGATATGTGCAACAGTGATGCGCTTTTTATGCTGTATTTGCACCTTAAGTGATCTAATACACTGTGTCCATCAAATGAACCCCCGAATACTTAATGAGGAATAGATGATGAACAACACCCTGATCCGCAACCTGACTCTGGCGACCACCCTGTTGAGTGGCGCCGCACTGGCCGCCCCCCTGAGCGTGACCGTCTACAACCCTGGCGAGAAGGCGATCTTCCCGGTCTCCTCCTCACTGGTGACCGGTGACAAAGAGGCCATCCTGATCGATGCCCAGTTCGACGTGCAAAATGGTCAGGCGCTGGTCGACATGATCAAGAAGAGCGGCAAGAAGCTGACCACTGTCTATATCAGTGCCGGTGACCCCGACTTCTACTTCGGTCTGGAGCCGGTCATGGCGGCGTTCCCGGATGTCAAAGTGCTGGCCGATCAGCATGTGGTTGACCATATCAACCAGACCAAGGATGCCAAGCTGAGTTACTGGAGCCCGATCCTCGGCAAGGGTGCACCGAAGAGCCTGACCGTGCCGCAAGTGATGACCGCAAGCCACCTGACGCTGGATGGCGAGAAGATTGAAATCAAAGAGATGAATACCCCGAATGCCTACCTCTGGGCCCCTTCCATCAAGACTGCTTTTGGTGGTGTGCCGGTCTACCACGGGGTGCATGTCTGGATGGCGGACAGCCAGACCAAAGCGGCTCGCAGCAATTGGGTCAAGGCGCTGGATAACCTGCTGGCCCTGAAACCCGAGCGTGTGGTACCGGGCCACTTCCTGGGCACGGCTCCCAAAGGCACTGCTGCTGTGAGCTTTACCCGTGACTATGTAGAGCGTTTCGAACAGGAGCTGGCCAAGGCGAAAAACTCCGGTGAGCTGATTGAGGCTCTGAAGAAAGCCTATCCGGCACTGCCGGTTGACGATGGTCTGGCCATCGGTGCCAAGGTCAATACCGGCGAGATGAAGTGGTAAGCCACTGAGCCTGCTTTCCCTGTGTTTTTTACCGGGCCTAAGGGCCCGGTTTTTTATCCGAGATTGAAGTGAGAATGAAGATGAGCGAACAACAAACCACCCTCCATTATGTCTATGACCCGCTCTGTGGCTGGTGCTACGGTGCCGCCCCCCTGTTGCAGGCGGCAGCCACCATTGCCGGACTCAAGATCGAGCTGCATGCGGGCGGTCTCTGGATGGGGAGTCGCCGTCAGCCGATGGGCGAGGCATTGCGTGATTATGTGCGCCCCCATGATCAGCGGATCGAAGCGCTGACCGGCCAGCATTTTGGCGAACGCTACTTTAACGAACTGCTGCTGCGGGAAGGGTGTCTGCTGGACTCCGAGCTGCCGATCCGTGCGGTTTTGGCCGTCACGGCGTTGGGGGGCGATGGGCTGGTCATGTTGCACCGGATCCAGCAATCCCACTATCGGGACGGGATCTGGATTGGTGAGCCAGCGTTTCTAGCCACGCTGGCGGCAGAGCAGGGGATTTCAGCCGAGGCATTCCAGCAAGCTTATCTGCAGGCCCCCTTGCTGCAACATCTGGCAGATAGCCAGGGCTGGATGAAACGGCTAGGCGGTCAGGGTTATCCTACTTTGGGTATAGAGCGAGGGGGAAAACTCGAAAGAATAGAGGTCAACCAGTATCTGGGGGAGCCGGAGTTGCTGATCCCACGACTGTTGCGGGCAATAGAGTAAACCGTTAATAGTCTGCGGTAGTTAAAGTGGCCCTCTCTGCGTGTCGATAGCGATATATGGTGCTTATGCAAACTACAAAAGCACAGCTCTACGGCTATGCTCAATTACAAAAACATGAACACATAGCTCCTATCAAAACTGACATTAAACGATGACACGCAGTTAAGGATGAATCTATGCTCCAGAATATGTCCATAGGTCAGAAGTTGAGTACTGGCTTTGCGGTGCTGGCACTTTGCGTATGCCTGCTTGCCGGGTATGGCGTCTCACGACTGTCGTATCTCAATCAACAAAACACTGTATTGGCAGAGAACCTTATCCCTTCTGTTCGCTATGCAAGTCAGATGCATATCGCACTGCTTGATGCTCGGCGTTTCCAATTATCTATGGTGATCGCGATGGGCTACAACGACAGTGCGGATATTGAACGAACCCAACAAGGTGTGATGGATTCAAAGGTACGTTTTGAGCAGGCTGCGGCTAATTACGGCGGATTGGCTTTTAATGCTGCTGATGAAGAGCAAACCTTTAACGCGTTGAAGACTGCCGGAAATGCCTTTTTTACAGCGCATGACCCGCTATATCAGGCGGTGAAACAGAGTAGTGACAAGACAAGAGAGATTTTGCAAGGGAATCTCAGAACCACGCTGGAGCAGGCAACAAAATTAACGATGGATTTGCGTGAGATAAATGAGCGTATTGGCAAGGAGATGGATGCCCAAGGTGAAGAGGCATACACCAGCTCCAAATTCCTCAGTATCTTGACTGGCGCAGCGACTCTCATTTTCGTGGTGTTGATTGCATGGTATTTGAGTCAGCAAATCAAACGACCCGTTAATCGCTTGCTGGAACTTGTTGGTAGCGTCGCGGCTGGTGATTTGACTCATCGTGTGGAGTTGAATGCGTTTAATCAGGATGAATTAGGACAACTGGCGAAAGGCTTTGCGCAGATGCAAGAAAACTTGCGCAAACTGGTTGGGGAGGTATCCGGTTCTGTTGTACAGATGAGCTCTGCGGTAGAGGAGATCAGTGCCGTAGCAAGGCAGTCGGCAGACAATATGAACTCCCAGCAACATGAGCTGAATCAGCTGGCAACGGCGATGAACGAGATGCAAGCCACGGTGCAGGAGGTTTCTCGCAATACCAGCGATGCGGCCAGTGCCGCCACCTCGGCCAGTGAGACGGCCGAACTTGGTGCGCAAACGGTGAATGACTCCATTCAACGTATTGAACGGGTCGCCGGTGCCATCGAGAGTACCGCGGTGGTGATCCGCCAACTGGGCGATGACAGTCGCAATATCGGCATGGTGCTGGAGGTGATCCGCGGCATTGCCGAACAGACCAACCTGCTGGCATTGAACGCCGCCATTGAAGCGGCCCGTGCCGGTGAGCAGGGACGGGGGTTTGCGGTGGTGGCCGATGAGGTGCGTACTCTGGCCAAGCGCACTCAGGACTCCACCTCCCAGATCAATACCATCATTGCCGAGTTGCAGCAGCGTGCCGAACAGGCGGGCAGTACCATGCAACAGAGTCAGGAGCTGATGAATACCACGGTTGCTACCGCGCGGGAAGCGGGCGAGTCTATCTCCCAGATCAGTGGCTCGGTCAGCAGCATCTCCCACATGAATATCCAGATTGCAACGGCCACCGAAGAGCAGGGGGCGGTGAGCGAGGAGCTCAACCGCAACGTGGTCAATATCAGCCATGCTTCCGAAGAGGTGGCCGCCGGTGCCACCCAGATGGCTCAGGCGTGCAATGAGCTGAACCATCTGGCAACCCAGTTGCAGGATATGGTGCGCCGTTTCAGGGTGTAATCCCTCGGCGAGTCAAACAGCCCGATTACCGCAAGGTGATCGGGCTTTTCTGTTTTGGAGGGGCAGCCAGAGAGGTTCACCGCGAGCGGATGACTTGTCCAGCCGGACGATATTGTGCATGCTGATGGCCCATTTTCCAGGCAGGACTCTTGCTGTATGAATCTTCGCGATCTCGAATATCTGGTGGCGCTGGATGAGGAAAAACATTTTCGCAAAGCCGCTGAACGCTGCTTTGTCAGTCAACCCACCCTGAGCGGCCAGCTGCGCAAGCTGGAGGATGAACTCGGGGTCATTCTGATCGAACGTACCTCGCGCAAGGTGCTGTTTACTCCGGCTGGCGATGCAATGGCCCATCAGGCGCGTCGGGTGCTCAAGGAGGTGCGCGAGCTCAAGAGCATCGGTCAGCACTTCTCCGAGCCGATGTCCGGGGAGATCCATATCGGTTTTATTCCGACCGTGGGCCCCTACCTGTTGCCCCGCATTATCCAGACCCTGCGTGAGCGTTTTCCCCAGCTGGAGTTCTACCTCTATGAGGAGCAGACCCAAACCCTGCTCAAGCGGTTGGAAGAGGGGGAGCTGGATTGTGTCATTCTGGCCGAGATGCCGGGGATGGAGGGGTTTGGTTCAATCCAGCTCTATCATGAGCCGATGTGGTTGGCGGTGCCTTGCCATCACCCCGAAGCACAGGCCAGGCAGGTGCCACTCGGCAATCTCAAGGGCAAGAAATTGCTGATGCTGGCCGATGGCCACTGTTTGCGGGATCAGGCGATGGGATTCTGTTTCGCTGGCGGGATTGGTGAGGATCAACGCTTCAAGGGAACTAGTCTCGAGACCCTGCGCAACATGGTGGCCGCCGGTAGCGGCATGACCCTGGTGCCAAAGCTGGCCGTACCTGCCGATCATGATGAAGGAGGGGTCAGTTATCGTCCCGTGGTTGACCCTGTGCCGGGACGTACCATCTCGCTGCTATATCGCCACTACTCGGTGCGTCGCCCCTGTTTCAACGAGCTGGCCGCCTCGATCGCTACGCTGATGACCAAGCAGTTGGCCCAATAAAAAACCGGCAGCCAAGGCTGCCGGTTTTGCTTCTGCCGCGAGAGCAGCTTAGAAGATATCGTCGGTTGAGACTGGCGGTTCTACATCGGGGTTGTCACCGCCGTAGACCTGATTGCCATCCGAGCTCGGTGCTGCGTAGCGGGTCGGTTCGGTCCCTTCCTTGAAGTATTCGTCGGTGCCGCCACTGGTTGCCAGCAGGCCGGTTTCGCTATCAATCTTCACCGTCATGATCCCTTCGGGAACCGGCATCTTGTGCTCCGGCAGCTTTTTGAGGGCGACTTTCATGAAGTCGATCCAGATAGGCTGCGCGGCGCCACCGCCAAACTCGGCACGGCCAAGACCACGCTGGTGGTTGTCAAAACCGATCCAGGAGGTGGCAACGATGTCCGGGGTGTAGCCGGAGAACCAGGCATCGCGCGATTCGTTGGTGGTACCGGTTTTACCGGAGATGTCGTGACGTTTCAGGTCGCGGGCTGCACGCCAGCCGGTACCACGCCAGCCGTTGCCACCCCAGATGGCTGTACTCAGAGTGTCGGTGATCAGGAATGCGCTCTGGGCACTGATGGTATGCGGGGCGATGGTTGGCGCGAGAGGGGTCGGCGTGCCATCTTGTGCGGCACCATCAACAGTTGGCTGCGGCAGTGTGCTCTGCTCGGGTGCGGCCTGCTGTTCGCAGGTGGTGCAAGCAATAGCAGGATTGGCCTGATAGAGGGTGTTCTCCAGACTGTCGGTCACTTTGTCGATGAAGTATGGGGTCACCAGGAAGCCACCGTTGGCCAGTACCGAGTAACCACGCACTACTTCGAGAGGGGTGAATTCGGCAGCGCCCAGCGCCAGCGACTCATGGGGAGAGATGAAGTCGCGGGGGAAGCCAAAGCGGGTCAGACCGTCGATATAGGTATCCAGACCGATAGCGCGCATCAGTCGAACCGACATCACGTTCTTGGACTTGGCCAGACCCAGACGCAGCGGGGTGGGGCCATCATAAACGGCCGGGGAGTTCTTGGGCTGCCACATGGGCCCTTTTGATGGATCCCACTGGTTGATCGGCGCATCGTTGATGAGCGACGCCAGGGTATAGCCATGCTCCAGCGCGGTCGCATAGAGGAAAGGCTTGATATTGGAACCGATCTGGCGACGCGCCTGATCGACCCGATTGAATTTGGAGAGTTCG
Organism: Aeromonas sp. 82P; assembly: GCF_051919365.1. NCBI lineage: Bacteria > Pseudomonadati > Pseudomonadota > Gammaproteobacteria > Aeromonadales > Aeromonadaceae > Aeromonas > Aeromonas sp. 82P. The sequence continues at coordinate 3,729,726 of NZ_JBQBEV010000001.1, read as the reverse complement.
AAGCTGAAACCACCGACCAGCGCTTCCAGTGCCCCATTTTTTGGATTCATGGCAACCAGCGCAGCATTCACATCCGGGATTTGGGCCAGCAGCAACTCTTCGCCCTCTTCCCGCACCCAGATCTGGGCGCCGACTTTCAGCACATCGCGCGCCGATTTCGGGGCATAGCTCTGACGGTCGTCGGTAATAAAGGAGCGGGCCCATTTAATGCCGTTCCAGCCGAGCTCTGCTTCCTTGCCATTCTTCAGTACCAGTGTGGCGCTGCGATCACCAAGCTTGGTCACGACCGCCGCCATCAGCGGATCATAAGTGGGCTGTTTGCCAAGGTGAGCGACAATCTGCTCGTAATCCCAGGCTGTCTCGCCAGCCTTCCATAACTGAGCCGTCGGGCCGCGATAGCCGTGGCGCATGTCATAGGCAAAAACGCCATCCAGCAGTGCCTGTCTTGCCGCCCGCTGACGTTCGGCAGAGACGGTAGTGTAGACGTGCAGGCCCATGGTGTAGGCATCTTCACCGAACTGCTCGACCATCTTCTGGCGCACCATTTCCCCCAGATAGGGGGCGTGCAGGGTCACTTCGGCGCCGTGAAAACGTGCCTTGATCGGCATTTTGGACGCTTCGTCAAACTGGGCCTGGGTGATCTTACCGGTTTCCAGCATCCGGCCCAGCACCACGTTGCGGCGCGCAAAGGCGCGTTCGGGGGAGCGGATGGGGTTGAGCATGGAGGGAGCTTTCGGCAGACCGGCAATGATGGCGATCTCGTCAAGTCCCAGATCCTTGACCTCTTTACCAAAGTAAACCTGTGCCGCAGCACCGATCCCGAAGGAGCGATAACCGAGAGGGATCTTGTTGAGGTACAGTTCGAGGATCTCGTCTTTTGAGAGATTCTGTTCGATCCGCCAGGCCAGGAAGACCTCCTTGATCTTGCGGATGATGGTCTTCTCATTGCTCAGGAAGAAGTTGCGGGCAACCTGCTGGGTGATGGTGCTCGCGCCCTGACGGGCATGGCCGGAGACAGCCCAGACGGATGCGGCTCGAATGATACCAATCGGGTCAATGCCCGGGTGCTCATAGAAACGTGCATCTTCGGTCGCCAGTACGGCATCGATCATGGGTTGCGGAATTTCGTCCAGACGCAGCGGAATGCGACGAATTTCGCCATATTGGGCGATCAACTCCCCATCCCGGCTGTAAACCCGCATCGGGGTTGCCAGCTTGACGTCACGCAGTGCGGTGACATCGGGCAGTTGGGGTTTGATATAGAAGTAGATACCGATGAGGCTGGCAACACCCAGCACAGCACCCAGCATCATGACAATAAACAGGCGAACGAGCCATTTTAGCATGGAAGAACTACCAATCGTCTTAAAATTAGCCAACGGGCGCAGAGTATAGCCCTTTTGCCATCGGGAATTCGAGGTTTTCCTGTGGCGAGCCACCCACCTCAAAAGGATGCGAGAGGTTAGCACTACAGGGAGCAATTACCAAGGAGGGCCACTTGCCATGAAGAAAGCGAGATGGGTCACTTTTCGACATAAACTTTATGACATTGATAGTTAGAGCATTTAGGATGAGTGAAGCACTCCTCTGAGCGGGTGTCCTACACTCTGTTCAGGAATAAAACCAAATAACGCATGGATGTGTATATGTTTGGGCTTTTTAACAAGGGATCCCTCCTCCCTCTGGTGGGCATTGATTTCGGCAGCCAGACCATCAAGGCCGTTACCCTCAGTGGCCGACCCGGCAAGCTTCATCTCGAATCGGTCGCCGATATTGCCACCCCGAAAGGGACGCTGGTTGACTATCAATTGCAGGATATCGAGCGCGTCAGCCAATCTCTCAAGACTCTCAAGCGGCTGATCCCAGTTCACAGTGACTATGCCGCCACTGCGGTGACTGGCTCCAACGTGATCACCAAGGTGATCCAGATTGATGCCCGCCTCAGCGACAAAGAGCTGGAGAATCAGGTGCAGTTGGAGGCCGAGCAGATCATTCCCTTCCCCCTCGATGAAGTGAGTCTCGATTTTGAGGTACTGAGCACCAACAATAGCGAAGATCGTCAGGATGTGCTGCTGAGCGCAGCCCGCACCGAGAGTGTCAACGGCCGGGTCAGCGCCCTTGCCGAAGCCGGTATTGCCGTCAAGGTGGTGGATGTGGGCGCCCATGCGCTGGGCCGTGCCGTGGTGGCCTGTCTACCCGAATTGCAGGAGAGTGAGCGGCCGATCGGGGTGATAGACATTGGTGCCAGTGCCATGACCTTTGCGGCGCTGGTCAAGGGAGAGGTGATCTACTCCCGCTTGCAAAACTTCGGCGGCGATCAGTACAGCCAGGCGCTCTCCTCCTTTTATGGCATGACGCTGGATGAGGCTGAGCAGGCTAAAACCAAAGGTACCTTGCCTGTTGACCATGAGCTGGATGTGCTGATGCCCCACATCAACTCGCTGCTGCAGCAAGTGCGGCGCAATATCCAGCTGTTTTGCAGTTCATCCGGTTATCGCGACATCGCAAAACTGGTGCTGACGGGGGGAGGCAGTCTGCTACCCGGTTTGTTGGTACAGGTAAAAGAAGAGGTCAATTGCGAGGTGTTGCACCCGGATCTGTTCGCCCTGTTTGGCAAGCCGAAAGGGGAGGCCGAGCTGGTACATGGTGCTAAATATATGACGGCATTCGGGTTGGCTCTGAGGAGTTTCACACCATGTCAAATATAAACCTTCTACCCTGGCGTGAAGCCCGGGCCCAGCGCCAAAAGAAACAGTTCGGGGCCTTGCTGGGGATTTTTGTGCTGGCCACGGTCGCGTTGGGATTTTTTGCCAACTGGCTGGTTGATCGCCAGATCGTCGCCCAGCAGCAGCGCAACCAGAGGCTGGTTCAGGAGATGACTATTCTGGATGCCCAGCTGGGGGAGATCCGTCTGCTCAAAGAGCGTCGAAAGGAACTGATCGATCGGATGCAGCTCATCGAGCAGTTGCAGATGCGCCGCAATGTGCCCGTTCGCCTTTTCAATCAGTTGCCTTCACTGGTGCCCAACGGGGTTTACCTGAACACCCTCTCAATGCAGAACAATATTATTGATGTAAATGGCAAGACCGAAGCCTATGGCCGGGTGGCCAGCATGATGCGACGGATTGATGGTTCCGGCTGGTTGGGTCAGGCAAAAATAAGCACTATTTTTGCGGCTGATGTTGCGCCAGTGTCATTGAGCCAGTTTTCCATGATGTTCCTGATCGCTAACAATGCTGCGGCTGCAGGGAATGTGGCCAAGGAGCAACAATGAATCTTCAGCAACTCAACGAGTTGGATATCAATGACATAGCAAGCTGGCCAAAATGGGCAAAAGGGGTCTTCATCTTTTTCTGCTGCGTGTTGACCGGCGGCGCCATCTACTACTACGTGATTGCCAACTCACTGACCAGTTTGACTCAGGAAGCGGGGAAGGAGACCGAACTGAAAGCCCAGTTTGAAAGCAAGGCGATGCTGGCTGCCAACCTGGGGGCATACAAGGCGCAAATGGTTCAGCTTGAGCAACTGGTTGATACCCAGCTCAAGCAGTTGCCCAATACCCATGAGGTCGCCGGGCTGCTGGACGATATCAGCTTTATTGCTACCGACAACGGCTTGAAATTGAACCGGATCAACTGGGAACCTGAGGTCAAGCACGAGTTTTCGACAGAGCTACCGATGCGTATCGAAGTCGTGGGCACTTACCATCAAATTGGCAAGTTCACCGCTGACATGGCCGCTTTGCCCCGTATCGTCATTCTTGACTCCTTCACTCTGGGTCAGAGCAAGGATGAAGGGGAGCTGATTTCGATGTCGATGCTGGCTAAGACCTACAAGTACAACGGTAAAACAGTGGAGCCGAAACAATGAGACGCATCTGCTGGTTGTTGCCTGCTCTCTTGCTGGCGGCCTGTGGTGGCCAGGAGGATATGGATAGCTATGTCGCCCAGACCAAAGCAAGGCCACCCATACCTATCGAGCCCTTGCCCGAGCTGAAGCCTTTTGCCCCTATGCACTACCAGCAACGCGAGTTGCGCAGCCCCTTCATGGTTCCCCAGCCTGAGGCGACGGTCGGAAGTACAAGTACTGCCAAGGCCCAGCCGGATTGTGCACAGACCCTGATGGATCGTGAGAAAGAGGTGCTGGAAAATTATTCGCTGGCCAGTCTGTCGATGCATGGTTCTTTGGGTAAGGCGGGTCAGTTGTGGGCCTTGATCAGCACCCCGGATGGCAAATCGATGCGGGTCGGGCTCAACCAGTATATGGGGCTTGATCAGGGCCGAGTCATCAAGATCACTGACACTGCAGTGGATTTGCTGGAAACCATTCCGGACGGGAAGGGGTGCTGGGTAACAAGAGAAACCCAGTTGGCGATGGCCAATGTGCAAGAAAAACAATAATCAGGGACGAACAGCAATGAGAACAACAATAGAGAGTGTATCCAAAGTGGCTTTGCTGTTTTGCGCCAGCGCCCTCAGTCAGGCGTGGGCAGTGGCAACCCTGCAGGAGATCAAGGTCAATCCGCTGCTTGCCGATCAATTGCTGGTGGAGCTCAGTTTCAGTGAGCCGGTCACGGGCTTTACCGATCGTCTCTCTTACCAACCCAATCAGCTGTTGTTGCATGTTCCCGGTGCGGTAGGGGCGCTGAAAGTGAACCCGCTGCCGATCCAGCGTCTGGGGGTAGATAATATCAAGGTTGAGGGTAAGGGCGCAGGTCTGGATATCAAGATCGCACTCGATCAGCTTGCTCCCTATCAGGTGCAGCAACAGGGGAACAAATTACTGGTGTCATTGGGCGAGGGGGCCTCTTCCGGGCTCATCAATGGTGAGAGCGCCCTGATTGCACCCGCAACCTCGGCTACTCCTGTGCCAGCGCCCTCTGCGATGGTGGCCACACCCTCTCCTTCGGCGCTGCTCAATCCTCAGGTCGTTGCCCGGTCTATGCCTGTTGCGCCCGTGACAACGCCGGTAGCCACACAGCCTGCCAGCAAGCCGGTGCTCAACAACTATCAAAGCAGTGGGGGCGGCGCCTATTTCAACTCGGTTACCGGTGTGGATTTTCGTCGTGGCAAAGATGGCCAGGGGGAGTTTCTGGTTACGCTGGATAACAGCTCGGCCGCTGTTGATGTGAGCAGCCGCGGTCAGACCGTACTGGCCAAGTTTCATGGTACTCGGGTACCGGATGGTTTGCTTAATCTGATCAACGTGCAGGATTTTGCAACGCCGGTCTCTCAGGTTGAAGTCTCCCGGCAGGGGAGCGATACCCTGTTTGAATTGTCGATCAATGGTCAGTTTGATTACCGTTACGATCAGGCAGACAAGCTCTTCATTATCGAGGTGAAAAAGCGGACCACGGCCACGGCATCCAAGCAGTATCAGGGCAAACCCATCTCATTGAACTTTCAGGATATTCCAGTCCGTACCGTGTTGCAGCTGATCGCTGATTTCAACAACCTTAACTTGGTAACCACAGATTCGGTAGCAGGCAATATTACCCTGCGTCTGGACGGGGTGCCGTGGGAGCAGGCGCTCGACATTATTTTGAAGGTGCGGGGTCTGGATAAGCGGTTGGATAACAACATCTTACTGGTAGCGCCTGCAGAAGAGATCGCAACACGCGAGAAGCAGCAACTTGAGAGCCGAAATCAGGTCGCAGATTTGGCTCCGCTCTATACCGAATATCTGCAGATAAACTATGCCAAGGCCTCGGAAGTGGCTGCCCTGCTCTCTTCCGAAAGTACCAAGTTGCTGTCACCCCGTGGTGCGGTGAGTGTGGATGAGCGAACCAACGTGCTGGTGGTCAAGGATACCGCCGATGTCATCAGCAGCATCAAACGGATGCTCGATATTCTCGATATTCCGGTCAAACAGGTGGTTATCGAGGCGCGGATGGTGACCATTGACGACGGCTTTGATGAAGCGCTCGGGGTGCGTTGGGGGGTGACCAAGAATGATGGTCATGGCAACAGTACTTCAGGCTCTATTGAAGGGAATGATGCATCGGGAAACGGCAATCTTGATAATAATGGCAACATCATTACCAATATGACTAGACCAGATGCTAGTAACCGTATGAACGTCAACCTGCCGGTGACCGGAGCGGCCGGAACCTTGGCATTCCAGGTCGCCAGATTAGCTAATGGCACCCTGCTGGATCTCGAGCTCTCTGCGCTGGAGCGTGAGAACAAGGCGGAAATTATCGCAAGTCCCCGGGTGACTACTGCCAACCAGAAACCGGCTCTGATTGAGCAGGGTACCGAGATCCCCTATGTAGAGTCCTCTTCCAGTGGCGCCACCTCGGTCACTTTCAAGAAGGCGGTACTGAGCCTGAAAGTCACGCCGCAGATCACCCCTGATAATCGGGTAATTCTCGATCTGACCGTCACTCAGGATACCAAGGGAGAGACTGTCGATACGCCTACTGGCCCGGCAGTATCCATTAATGCCCAATCCATCACCACTCAGGTGCTGGTCAATAATGGCGAGACCCTGGTGCTGGGTGGTATCTATCAGCAGACTATCAAGACGGATGTCACCAAGGTGCCGCTGTTGGGTGATATCCCCGGATTGGGGGCTTTGTTCCGCAAGACGGCCAATGAGAACAAAAAGCGGGAGTTGCTGATTTTCGTGACGCCCAAGATAGTCACCGACGCCTTCTGAATGCTTTACATGTGAAGGTAAAACACATATAACCTTACGCCCCAATGAGGCTGGGGCGTAAGGGCTGCGGTTGCCAGTCCCGATATCTATTGAGATAATCCCCCTCCTGATCCATCGCAAGATAAGGTTCATAGGTACCCCGATCCAGTATTCATCGGGGTCGTACAGTTTGTAATTACTAACGAAAAGACATGGCTGAGAAACGCAATATTTTCCTGATAGGTCCCATGGGTGCGGGCAAGAGCACCATAGGTAGACATCTGGCAGAACAACTGCATATGGAGTTTTTCGACTCAGATCATGAGATTGAGCGCCGCAGTGGTGCTGATATCGGCTGGGTGTTCGATGTTGAAGGCGAAGAAGGTTTCCGGATTCGCGAAGAGAAGGTGATCGGCGAATTGTCAGAGCAGCAGGGTATCGTGCTGGCGACGGGTGGCGGTGCCATCAAGAGTCGCGAAACCCGCAACAAGTTGTCTGCTCGTGGCATCGTGGTCTACCTCGAAACCACTATTGAAAAGCAGCTGGCGCGCACACAGCGAGACAAACGCCGTCCTCTGCTACAGACCGAAGAACCGGCACGCGAAGTGCTGGAACGTCTGGCACAAGAGCGCAATGCCCTGTATGAAGAGGTTGCCGACTTTGTTGTGCACACCGATGATCAGAGCGCAAAAATCGTTGCCAATCAAATTGTAAAGCTGATCGGTATGTAATCTAGAGGACGTCCATGGAACGGTTGAAGGTCGAACTGGGTGAACGCAGCTATCCCATCGAGATAGCTGCCGGGTTGTTGCAGCGCCCCGAGGCGCTGGTATCGACCATCAAGGGCAAGCGGGTGATGATAGTGACCAACACGGTCGTTGCTCCGCTTTATCTTGAACGGGTAACCGCTCTGCTGTCGGGTTTTCAGGTTGAACACCTGATCCTGCCTGACGGTGAGGCATACAAGAACCTGGCGACCTTTGAGCAGATCATGTCTGCTCTGCTTGAAACCAACCATGGGCGCGATACGACACTGATCGCTCTGGGGGGCGGCGTGATCGGGGATGTGGTAGGCTTTGCGGCAGCAAGCTATCAACGTGGCATTCCTTTTATCCAGATCCCGACCACCCTGCTCTCCCAGGTTGACTCCTCTGTTGGCGGTAAAACCGCTGTCAACCACCCCCTCGGCAAGAACATGATTGGGGCTTTTTATCAGCCCAAACAAGTTGTTATCGATACCGAATGTCTGAGTACCTTGCCAGCCCGCGAATTTGCCGCAGGGATGGCCGAGGTGATCAAGTACGGCATCATTTGGGATGCTGATTTCTTCACCTGGCTGGAGCAGAACATGGTGCGTCTGCAACAGCTGGAACCTGCCGCGCTGGCCTACGCCATCAAACGCTGCTGCGAGATCAAAGCCGATGTGGTCGGTCAGGATGAGACCGAGCACGGCGTCCGTGCGCTGCTTAATCTGGGCCACACCTTTGGTCATGCCATCGAGGCCGAACAGGGGTATGGCAACTGGCTGCATGGTGAAGCGGTATCCGCTGGCACCATGCTGGCAGCTTGGACTGCGCAGGCCCGTGGCGATATGAGCGAAGCGGACGTTGCGCGAGTGCGCGCTCTGCTGCTGGCCGCCAATTTGCCCATTCATGCGCCTGCCGAGATGGATTTCGCCGCCTTTATTCGCCATATGCGCCGTGACAAGAAGGTGCTGGAAGGCAAGCTGCGTCTGGTGTTGCCGGTTGGTATCGGCCATGCGCAGGTGGTGGGGGATGTGTCCGATGCCGAGTTGCTGGCGGTGATCGAGTCTGGTCGTGACGAATAAACTGCTAAAACTTCCTTCCCAGCGGCAGCTGGTTGACCGGCTGCTGCATCTGATTGAATTCAATCACCCTTTCATTTTTCTCTCCGGTAAACCCGGTTGTGGTCGCGGTACCCTGTGCGAATCCCTGCTCGGCGTGTTGCCGGAAAAAGTGCGGGTGGTAAGCCTGATTGGTACGCCTGCCATGAAGATGGTGGATGTACGCCAGCTGTTGCTACCACAGGTAGTGGCGCGCCCGCTGTTCAATCCACAGGATGCGCTGGCGGAGAGCTTCTTTCGCATGCTGGAGGGGAGCAAGCCTGCCACCCTGTTGCTACTGATAGAGCGTGCCGACCAGTTGCCGGCCGAATTGCTGGGAGAGTTGTGGGCGATCATCCGTCATAACGATACCCTGGCGGCGCCCCATCAGCTGGCCATTATCGTCTCGGGCAGTGACGTCTGGTGTCGTACCCAACGACCGCAGCTCAAAGGGCGTGCCATGCCAGCACTTGAGCTGGAAGTGCCGCCACTGAGCCCGCCCGAGCAGCGCATCTTCTTGTATGAGAAAGCCAAAGAGCTCAAGATCCCGGCGACCCTCTTGCCCAAGCCGCAAGTGGAGGAGATCCTGAAAACGGCGAACGGACATCCGTCCACCATCATGCAGTTACTGGAGGATATCATGACCGACAGAAGGCCCAAGAAGCGTCAGGCGGAGTTGCCTGTCAAGAAGATTGCCACCGCTATCGCGCTGGTCGCTGGCGGGCTGCTGGCGTTGAGCTACCTGCTGCCTGCGCTGTTTGACAATGAAAGCAAACCGGCGCTGCAGGATCCTGCGCAGAACACGGCATTGCCGATCCCGGTAGCGGGAGGCGATCCCCTCACCGCTGGCGGTTCGAATACCGATGCCGCTGCACAAGGCGCTCAAAACAGTGATGCAGCCAGCAATCCAAACGGGGTTGTGAAAGATTGGCAGCCGGAGGCGAAAGTGCTGCCCAAATCGGTGGAGAGCGAAACCGTGACCACCGAATCAACCAATTACGAAGGGCGTCGGGTGGTGATCTCTGACGAGGTCGTGCAAAAGCTGATGACCGAACCCAAGGTGAGCGGCGCTCTGCCTACTGACGTGGTGGACGAGCTGACCGGCAAGAACCCGAGTGGCACAACCCCCAGTGGTGCAATCGCAACCACGGCGCCAGCCAGTACCGCCAAAGCACTGAATCCGGCGACAACCGCAACGCCTGCTGCTACCACCAAAACAGCCAGCAACGAGCCGGTTGCCGCGCCTGCACCCAAGGTGCTCCTGACACCGGTCGCCACCTTGAACAAGAAGCCGCGCAACCACTACAGCGTTCAGTTGATGGGGGCGAGCAATACCAAGGCGGTGGATCAATTTGTCGCCGAGCATGGTCTGGCGGGTAAGGTCTGGGTCTATCAGACCAAATTCCGTGGCAGCCCCTGGTACGTTGTGCTGCAAGGGGATTATGCCGGTCTGACCCAGGCCAAGAGTGCCATTCGCAAGCTTCCGCCAGCTTTGCTGAAAGGTCAGCCCTGGCCCAAGTCGTTTGCACAGGTACAAAAAGAGCTGAAGCAATAGCCTTGATACCGGATAAGGGGGTAGAATCGTCCCCCTTTTTGGGTCTTGCCTTCTTACACACCGGATTTCCATGAAAAAAACACGCGCTTTTTTAAAATGGGCCGGGGGAAAATACTCCCTGGTTGAAGAGATCGCCGAGCGCCTGCCGGCCGGGCGTGTGTTGCTGGAGCCCTTCGTCGGGGCCGGGTCTGTGTTTCTCAACACCGACTACGACGCGTATGTGCTCAACGACATCAATCCGGATCTGATCTGCCTGTACAACCACCTCAAGCTGACGCCGGACAGTTTCATTGCCGAGGCGCGCAAGCTGTTTGTGGCAGAGCACAACCACAAGGCGGCCTATTACCGGCTGCGTACCCAGTTCAATCAGACCGAGACCACCTTCGAGCGGGCACTCTTGTTCCTGTTTCTCAACCGTCACGGTTTCAACGGACTGTGCCGCTACAACAAGAAGGGCGGCTTCAACGTGCCGTTCGGTTCCTACAAGAAACCCTATTTCCCGGAAAAAGAGCTGTGGGCCTTTGCCGAAAAGGCGCAGAAGGCGACCTTTATCTGCGAGAGCTACGCCGATGCCATCAAGCGTGCCGAAGAGGATTGGGTTATCTATTGCGATCCTCCCTATGCGCCGCTCTCCACTACGGCGAGCTTCACCACCTATGCCTCCGGCGGGTTTACCCTGGATGATCAGGCGATCCTGGCGCGACTGGCCCGTCACACAGCCGCTCACAAAGGGGTGCCAGTGCTGATCAGCAACCATGATATCGAGCTGACTCGTGAGCTTTATCGCGGTGCCCGCCTCGACGAGATCCTGGTCAAGCGCACCATCAGTCGCAACGGCGGCACCCGTAACAAGGTGGCCGAGTTGCTGGCGCTCTATCCCCCCGGTATCGAGCCGGAGCAGGGCTACTATCCCAGCGACAGTGAACTGCTGCCACTGACGTAACAGACCATGCGGCGCCCAGGGGCGCCGTTTTTTTATGGGCGCGTCTGGGCCCGTGCCGATGCCGCAAAACCCGGGTGGTTGGGGGAGGGGAGGCGATTGCCCCATTTACCCCGCATTCGAGTCGTTTTCGCCCGCCTTTTACGTTAAAATTGCGCCGCTTTTTCTCCCTGGCTGCCAATGGATGATGCTGATGAAAGACTTTCTGATTGCCCCCTCGATCCTCTCTGCCGATTTTGCCCGTCTGGGTGACGATGTAGCCAAGGTACTGGCTGCCGGTGCCGACGTGGTTCACTTCGACGTGATGGACAACCACTATGTCCCCAACCTGACCATTGGCCCCATGGTCTGTCAGGCGCTGCGTGACTACGGTATCGAGGCCCCCATCGACGTGCACCTGATGGTCAAGCCGGTGGATCGCATCATTCCTGATTTTGCCAAGGCCGGTGCTTCCCTCATCACCTTCCATCCGGAAGCGTCCGATCACGTTGATCGCTCTTTGGGCCTCATCAAGGAGATGGGCTGCCAGGCGGGTCTGGTGCTGAATCCTGCTACCTCGCTCTCCTGCCTCGAGTATGTGATGGACAAGTTGGACGTGATCCTGCTGATGTCGGTCAACCCGGGCTTCGGTGGCCAGAGCTTTATCCCCGGTACCCTAGACAAGCTGCGTCAGGTGCGTCGTCTGATCGACGAGAGCGGCCGCGATATTCGCCTCGAGATCGATGGCGGGGTGAAGGTCGACAACATTCGCGAGATCGCCGAAGCGGGCGCCGACATGTTTGTCGCCGGCTCTGCCATTTTCAGCCAGCCTGACTATAAAGCGGTGATCGACAAGATGCGTGCGGAGCTGGCTCATGTCACACGCTGAGCGCGCATTTGATTTGGTGCTGTTCGATCTGGACGGCACCCTGATTGACAGCGCCGCCCAGTTGGCGCTGGCGGTCAATCTGACTCTGGCAGACCTCGGTCTGGCGCAGGCTGATGAAGCGGTGATCCGTACCTGGGTCGGCAACGGGGCTGACAAGCTGATCCAGCGGGCGCTCGCCTATCGCGAGGCCGATCCCGAGCTGTTTGCCAAGGCCAGACCGATTTTTTTCCAGCACTACAACGCCTGCCTGCTGCAAGGGCTGGCGATGTATGAAGGGGTGGCCCAGAGTCTGCGTCGCCTGCAAAGCCTGGGCTACAAGCAGGCGATCGTTACCAACAAGCCGAGCGATTTCGTGGCACCCATCCTCGATGCCCTTGGCATCAGCGATTGTTTCGAACTCTGGCTTGGCGGCAACTGCGTGCCGGTCAAGAAGCCGAGCCCGGAGCCCTTGCTGCACGCTTGCCAAGAGTTGGGGGTGAGCCCGGCTCGCACTCTAATGGTGGGCGACTCAGAAAATGACGTGCTGGCGGCCAAGGCGGCTGGCATGAAGGTGGTGGGTCTTACATACGGCTACAACTATGGCCGTCCCATCGCCGACTCCCATCCAGACTGGGTATTCGAGCAGTTTGCCCAGCTCGATGCACTTTTGGTCTAATAGCGCAGCTGGGCTGGCTGAATAACAAGGATTAACACTCTCATGACTAAACCAATCGTATTGAGCGGAGCGCAACCCTCCGGTCAACTGACCATCGGCAACTACATGGGGGCCCTGCGTCAGTGGGTCAACATGCAGGATGAGTTCGACTGCCTCTACTGCATCGTCGATCTGCACGCCATCACCACTCGTCAGGACCCGGCTGCCCTGCGCAAGGCTTGTCTGGACGCGGCAGCCCTCTATCTGGCGGTCGGTATCGATCCCAAGAAGAGCACCGTCTTCATCCAGTCTCACGTGCCGCAGCACGCCGAGCTGGGCTGGATCCTCAACTGCTATACCCAGATGGGTGAGTTGTCGCGCATGACCCAGTTCAAGGACAAGTCCGCTCGTTTCGAGAACAACGTCAACGTCGGCCTGTTCGGTTATCCGGTGCTGATGGCGGCCGACATCCTGCTCTATCAGGCTAATCAGGTGCCGGTCGGCAACGACCAGAAGCAGCATCTGGAGCTGACCCGCGACATCTGCACCCGTTTCAACAACCTCTATGGTGAGGTATTCACCATGCCGGAGCCCTTCATTCCGACCGAAGGGGCGCGGGTGATGAGTCTGCAGGATCCGACCAAGAAGATGTCCAAGTCGGATGACAACGAAGCCAACTTCATCGGCCTGCTGGAAGATCCCAAGCAGATCGTCAAGAAGATCAAGCGTGCGGTGACCGATTCCGACGAGCCGGCGGTGGTGCGTTTCGACCCGGAAAACAAACCGGGTGTCTCCAACCTGCTGACCCTGATGTCCGGGGTGACGGGTCGCTCCATCCCCGAGCTGGAGCAGCACTTCGAAGGCAAGATGTACGGTCACCTCAAGACCGAAACCGCCGAAGCCGTGGTTGCGCTGCTGGAACCTCCAGGCCCGTTTCCACGAGTTGCGTCAGGATGAGGCCCATCTGATCGCGATTCTGGCAGAAGGCGCACAAAAGGCGCGCGAAAGAGCTGAAAAAACCCTGACCAGCGTATATGATGTAGTCGGCTTCGTTCCTCGAGCCTGACATACTGGGAAGGTGTAGTAGAAGAGAGCTGGGTATTTGCCTGGCTTTCTTTATTTTCTGCCCGGCTATTTTGTTTAATTTCTTTATTTCAACCTGGGTAATATCCCCAAGAGAAAGCATGCCTGTTCAACCAACTATTTCTGCTGAAGAGCTGAGTGACAAAGGTCACTGGCTACGTAAATTTCGCAAGGCGAAAAACCTCAATACCCTGCAGTTGATGGTCTCCAATGCCATCGACAAGCACCATAAAACCCCTGCCGTTGCTGCCGCCATCTATCTGGCCGAGTGTCAGCGTGAACGGGAAATGGAACAAGGTCGTTATCTCGATCGTTAATTCTCCGCTGTTGGTTATCTCATGCTGTTGTTGATCGATAACTACGACTCTTTTACCTGGAACCTGGTGCAATATTTCGGCGCCCTGGGACAAGAGGTTGTGGTCAAGCGCAATGATGAACTGACGCTCGATGCCATAGCGCAGCTCTCCCCCCGTTTTCTGGTGATCTCTCCCGGTCCCTGTACGCCCAATGAGGCGGGGATCTCTCTCGACGCCATCAGCCACTTCGCTGGCAAGCTGCCCATTCTCGGCGTCTGTCTCGGTCATCAGTCGCTGGCGCAGGCCTTCGGCGCCCGCGTAGTGCGTGCCCGTCAGGTAATGCACGGCAAAACCTCGCTCATCCGCCATCGCCATGAGGGGGTGTTCAAGGGGCTCAACAACCCGCTGCGGGTGACCCGTTACCACTCGCTGGTGGTGGAGCGCGACACGCTGCCCGACTGCTTCGACATCACCGCCTGGAGCGAGCATGCCGATGGCTCGTTTGACGAGATCATGGGGCTGCGCCACAAGACGCTCCCTGTCGAGGGTGTTCAGTTCCATCCGGAGAGTATTTTGAGCGAGCAGGGCCATCAGTTGCTGGCCAACTTTCTGGCGCGTTCATAAAAAGTTGTGATCGCCTTCTCAAGTTCGAGAGAAGGCAAAAAAAATTTCCCTGACACTTTATTCACCCCCTCTCCTGCCCAAATTATCTCTTGCCAAGCCCCCCTGAGTCGTTATGCAATGCGGTTGCCTAAAATCTCAAGAGCAATCGAACATTGTTCCTTATAGGCCGTCTTGTTACAGACTTTTTACTTTATTTCTGTGATAATCCCGTCACGTTTACACGGATTTAACTTTTGGGCGGTGGATTATTCTGTCGCCGAATCGAAGGAGAGCTATATGTCAGAGTTGTTGGCAGTGACACGTGAAGTGTTTGATGAAGTGATGGTTCCCAACTATGCGCCCGCCAAGATCATCCCGGTGCGTGGTGAAGGGTCACGTGTCTGGGATCAGGAAGGGCGCGAGTATGTCGACTTCGCCGGTGGCATCGCCGTCAACGGTTTGGGTCACTGTCATCCCAAGCTGGTCGAGGCCCTGAAAACCCAGGGCGAGAAGCTGTGGCACCTCTCCAACGTCATGACCAACGAGCCGGCCCTGCGTCTGGCCAAGAAGCTGGTTGCCGCCACCTTCGCCGACAAGGTCTACTTCTGCAACTCCGGCGCCGAAGCGAACGAAGCCGCTCTCAAGCTGGCTCGCCGCTACGCCATCGAGAAGTTTGGCGAGCAGAAGACCCAGATCATCGCCTTCAATCAGGGCTTCCACGGTCGTACCTTCTTTACCGTCAGCGTCGGTGGCCAGGCAGCCTACTCAGATGGCTTCGGTCCCAAGCCCGGTGACATTACTCATGTTCCCTACAACGATCTGGCGGCGCTGGCCGAGGTGATCTCCGACAACACCTGCGCCGTGGTGATGGAGCCGCTGCAAGGGGAGGGGGGCATCATTTGTCCTACCGACGAGTTTGCCAAAGGGGTGCGCGAGCTGTGCGACAAACACAATGCCCTGCTGGTGTATGACGAAGTGCAGTCAGGGGTCGGCCGGACCGGTGATCTCTATGCCTATATGGGGCTGGGTGTCACGCCGGACATCCTCACCAGCGCCAAGGCACTGGGAGGCGGTTTCCCCATTGGCGCCATGCTGACTACCAACGAAATCGCCTCTTACCTGAAAGTGGGCACTCACGGCTCTACCTACGGCGGCAACCCGCTGGCCTGTGCGGTCGCCGAGGCGGTGATCGATGTGATCAATACTCCGGAGGTGCTGGCTGGCATCAAGCAGCGCGAGCAGCTGTTCCGCGAGGGGCTCGAGGCAATCAACGCCAAATACCACTGCTTTAGCGAGATCCGCGGCAAGGGTCTGCTGCTGGGCGCGGCCCTGAGCGATGCCTACAAGGGGCGTTCCCGCGACTTCCTGCTGGCCTCCATCGATCAGGGGCTGATGGCACTGGTGGCTGGTACCAACGTGGTTCGTTTTGCCCCTTCACTGGTGATCCCGGAAGCGGACATCAAGGAAGGGTTGGCCCGCTTCGAGAAGGCGGTTGCCCAGGTGGTTAACGCCTGATTCCAAATTGAGGTGGGGAGCTCTCCCGGCAGGAGCCGGGACCCCACCTGTCGTCAATGAAAGGGAGTTGTCATTTATGTTGGTTATCCGTCCCATCGAGCAAAAAGATTTTGCCGGGCTCAAGACCTGCGCCATCGAGTCCGGCACCGGCATGACCTCGTTGCCCGTCAACGATGAGCTGCTGCAGCGCAAGATTGACGCATCTACCCAGACTTTTTCCGACAAGCCCGCCGGCAAGGGGGACTGCCTCTACTTCTTCGTGGCTGAGGATCTGGAGACTGGCGAGATGGTCGGCACCTGTGCCATCGATGCCGCGGTTGGCCTCTCCCAGCCGTTTTACAACTACCACATAGGCAAGGTGGTGCACTCTTCCCCCAAGCTCGGCATCTACAACGTCGTTGAAACCCTGACCCTCTCCAACGACTACACCGGCAACTCCGAGCTCTGCACCCTGTTCTTGCGCGAATGTGCCCGCGAGGGGCTCAACGGCCGCCTGCTCTCCAAGCACCGCTTTCTGTTTATGGCCGAGCACCCCGAGCTGTTTGACGAGACCGTCTTCGCCGAGATGCGTGGCGTCTCCGATGCCAACGGCCACAGCCCTTTCTACGAGTGGCTGCAAACCCACTTCTTCTCGATGGATTTTCCCACCGTCGACTACCTTACTGGGATCGGCAAGAAGCGCTTTATCGCCGAGCTGATGCCCAAGTACCCCATCTACGTCAATTTGCTGAGCAAAGAGGCACGGGCCGTTATCGGCCAGACCCACGAGAAGACCCGCCCTGCCATCAAGATGCTGCAGGACGAGGGCTTCGTGAACCGTGGCTACGTCGATATTTTCGATGCAGGCCCCACCGTCGAGTGCGATGTGAAGAATATCCGCAGCGTGCGCCGCAGCAAGAAGCTGCGGGTGCTGGTGGGCGAGCCCATCGGTGGCAAGACCCACCTTATCTGCAACAGCCGTTTCGAACATTACCGCGCCTGCTACGGCAATATCCGGGTCGATCTCGACAAGCACGAAGCCATCATTCCGCCCAAGATGGCGGCGGCACTCAAGGTGCAGGATGGCGACATGGTGCGGGTGGTTGACCTCGACTGAGGTAAACAGGACAAGCAAATCGATTATCAGACAGGCAGCCGAGGTTGCCTGTCAGCGACAGGGAGTGAATGGATGAGCCAGTTAGTGCAATTTATCGACGGTCAGTGGCTTGCCGGTGAAGGCAAGCCGTTCGAGTCAACCGATCCGGCCAAGAACGAGGTGATCTGGCAGGGGGCTGCCGCCAGTGCGGCGCAGGTGGATGCCGCCGTCAAGGCCGCCCGTGCCGCCTTCTACCACTGGGCGGACATGAGCCTTGAGGATCGTCTGGCCATAGTGCGTCGTTATGCCGACCTGCTTGGCGAGCAGAAAGAGGCGCTGTCCCTGACCATCGCCCGCGAAACAGGCAAACCGCTGTGGGAGACCCGCACCGAAGTGGCCGCTATGCAGGGCAAGATTGCCATCTCCATCCGGGCGCACGACGAGCGCACCGGCACCGTTGAAAATGCCATGCCGGGCGCCAAGGCGTTTGTCCGTCACAAGCCCCACGGTGTGGTGGCGGTGTTCGGCCCCTACAACTTCCCGGGCCATCTGCCCAACGGCCATATCGTACCTGCACTGATCGCGGGTAACGCCGTGGTGTTCAAACCCTCCGAGCTGACCCCTATGGTGGCCGAGGCCATGGTCAAGGTGTGGCAGCAGGCCGGATTGCCCAAGGGGGTGCTCAATCTGGTGCAAGGGGAGGTCGAGACTGGCAAGGCGCTGGCGGGCAACCCCGATATCGACGGCCTCTTCTTTACCGGCTCCTCCCGCACCGGTCATTTCCTCCATCAGCAGTTTGCCGGTCAGCCGGGCAAAATTCTGGCTCTCGAGATGGGCGGCAACAACCCGCTGATCGTGAAAGATGTGAGCGACATCGACGGCGCCGTCCATGCCATCGTCCAGTCGGCATTTATTACCTCGGGTCAACGTTGCACCTGCTCCCGCCGCCTGTTTGTCGAGCGCGGTGAGCGTGGCGATGCCCTGGTCAATCGACTGGTCGAGGTGGTTAGCCAGATCAAGGTCGGCCTCTATGACGCAGCCGAGCAGCCTTTCATGGGGTCGATGATAAGCGAGAAGGCAGCACAGGGCATGGTCGAGGCGCAAGCCAACCTGCAGCGCCTCGGTGGCGAGAGCCTGCTTACCCTCAAGCACCTGGAAGCGGGTACCGGCTTTGTCTCCCCGGGCATTATCGACGTGACCTCAGTGAGCGCGCTGCCTGACGAAGAGTACTTCGGCCCGCTGCTGCAACTCATTCGTTACGATGATTTCGATGCTGCCATCGATCAGGGCAATGCTACCCGTTATGGTCTTTCGGCCGGTCTGCTGGGGGACAAGGAGACGGACTGGCACCACTTCTTCAAGCGGATCCGCGCCGGTATCGTCAACTGGAACAAGCCCATCACCGGTGCCTCCAGTGCCGCGCCGTTTGGTGGCATTGGCGCCTCTGGCAACCACAGGGCGAGCGCCTACTACGCCGCAGACTACTGTGCGTACCCGGTTGCCTCTGTCGAAGACAGCAAAGCCGCTATGCCGGATCAGCTGTCTCCTGGTTTGACGTTTTAAGAGCAAACGGGGATGCCAATGCAGCAGAGATGGCTCAACGCCGCCGACTACTGTGTCATATCCCCGGTTGCCTCTGCAAAGCTGCCATGCCGGATCAACTGTCGCCCGGCCTGCGCTTCCAATAACGACACGGGGCATCCAGCGGTGCCCCCATCTGTACCCGCAATCAAAGGAAAGAGAGATGCAAAAGGATATCGACACCCTGTTCAGCCATCTGTGGGACAACTACATCAAGGTGACCCCGAGCGCCCCCAAGGTGCACACCCTGCTGGGTGGCGGCGAGCCCATCGTCAACGATCACGTGGCGTTTCGTACCTACAACCTGCCCAAACTGGGGCTGGAGAAGCTGGCCGCCCACTTTCTGGCGCTCGGTTACGAGCAGAAGGGCGAGTACGTCTTCAAGGCCAAGAAGCTCTACGCCAAGCACTTCGAGCATCAGGATCCGGACGCTCCCAAGGTGTTTATCAGCGAGCTGAAGGTGGAAGAGCTCTCCCCAGCGGCGCAGGCCATCATCCACAAGCTGGCGGATCAGGTACCCGATCATCTGACCGATACCCCGGCATTTCTCTACACCGGCGCCCCCTGGCAGGTCTCCTATGCCGATTATCAGACCCTGCTGGCGGAGAGCGAGTACGCGGCCTGGATGGCAGCATGGGGCTATCGTGCCAACCACTTCACGGTCAATATCAACAAGTTGAAGGATTTCGACACCATCCATCAGGTCAATGCTGCGCTCAAGGCGGCGGGTTTCGTGCTCAACAGCGTGGGTGGCGAGGTGAAAGGGGACCCGCAGGTGATGCTGGAGCAATCCTCCACCATGGCCGACAAAGCAGAGGTGCCGTTCAGCGATGGGGTGCGTACCATCCCGAGCTGCTTCTACGAGTTTGCCCTGCGCTATCCGCAAGCCGATGGCGTGCTCTATCCGGGCTTCGTCGAGGCCTCGGCGGACAAGATCTTCGAATCGACGAATGCCATGTAACGGGAGCGACCCTGTTTCAGTCGCAACGCCTCCTTTGTGGAGGCGTTTTGTTTGGCGCAGAGTGACGGTATCGGGTGTTGTCTGACGTCGCGTGAAGAGGGGATTTGGACGGCGCCTAACAGGTGAAAATTTGTTGATAAAAATGTGAACGAGATCACTTGAGACGACACAGATTGACGCTGGCGGTGGAGCAAAAAGGAGTAGAATGGCGCTTTATTTTTGCGGAGCCAATCGATGCCTAACTATCACTTTTTCAAGCAGGGTCAGGCGCTTACCTATCTAGATGCCAATGCGCCCAGCTATAGCGATGAGCGTCGTCAACTGGTCGAACAGGGATTTGCCGCCATCGCCGCCCCCACCTTTGCAGATACCCCGGCCGAAGCCCTTGAGCTGCTTCGCACTCATCAGGCACTACAGGATGAGGCGCAGGCCAACGCCCTTTGTCTGACGGTTGCCAGCATTCCGGCGGTGATTGCAACTCTGTCCGGGCACTGACGCTGCCGCCATGCTCACCTGAATAAAAAATGGTGCCACTGTCGTGACACCATTTTATCGGTTTGCCTGCTTGCCCTGAGTACTTTACCGCTGGTGCAGGTCACCTTCGATAACCAGCACGGTATCCATCCCTGCCGCCTTGCCAGCCTCAAGCCCGATCCGGGTATCTTCAAACACCAGACAGTTGGCCGGATTGGCGCCGAGCAATTCGGCCACCTGCAAGAAGGTATCAGGGTGCGGCTTGTGGTTGGTGACGTCATCGGCGCTCACCACCACAGAGATATAGGCATCGAGCCCGGTAGTTTTCAGGATGGAGTCCGCCTGATTGCGCGGTGAGCCGGTGCCAATCCCCATCTTGACCTTGCCGTGATAGTGCCTGACCAGCTCCCACATCTTGGGAAAGACGCTGACCTTGTCGATATGTTCCATATAGAGGGCAATCTTGCGACGGGTAAAAGCCTCGACATCCACCGTCAGCCCCTGCTGCTCGGCCAGCATGGCGATGATCTTGCGGGTGGGAATGCCGCCGTACTGATAGAGCTGATCCCGCTCGAAGGGGATGCCGAACTCGGCGCAGGTGAGCTCCCAGGCATCCAGATGGAGGGGCATGGAATCTACCAAAGTGCCATCCATATCGAAAATCAGGGCATCGTAGTGATCAAACCCGTACTGCTCACGCTCGCTCATGGGGGCTCCTCGAATCAAATAGAGCAGGCTAGCAGAAACGGTCGGCGTTTTGTGGGATCGGCCTCATGGTTGGGCAGATTGTGGCCGTCGTTTTTTCTATCTCTTGCTGATTTGTGAGACAATAATCCGTTCATTGCCGGATACTTTGGCATATCAGATCAGCGAGTCCGCTTATGACCTCGAAAATATCCCCCAAAACCATTTTCTCCAGTGTGGCGCTGGTGATCGCGCTCGGTTCACTGGAAAAGAGCATAGTCACTACCCCGCTGCCCATGATTGGCGCCGAGCTGCATGCCGGTGGCGCCCTCACCTGGGTGGTCACCGCCTACCTGCTGGCGGCCACCGCCGTGCTGCCTCTCTACGGCAAGCTGAGCGATCTCTTTGGCCGGGTGCGGATGCTCAATATCGGCATCGGCCTGTTTCTGGCGGGCTCGGTGGCCTGTGCGCTCTCTCAGGATTTGCCGACCTTGCTGGCTGCACGGGTGCTGCAAGGGCTGGGGGGCGGCGGCCTGATTGCCCTCGCGTTTACCGTGATTGCCGACACCATTCCGCCGCGGGAGGTTGGCAGGTATCAGGGCTACATCTCGGCGGTCTATGCGGTCTCCAGCATCGCCGGCCCCTTGCTCGGCGGCTACTTCACCGAGCAGCTCAGCTGGCGCTGGATCTTCTGGATAAATCTGCCGCTCGGGGCGCTGGCGGTCTTTCTCATCAACCGCAACCTCAAGCTGCTCAACGTGCGTCGCCATAGTCGCTTCGACTGGAAGGGGGCGGGTCTGCTGATTACTGTCACTACGCTCACCCTGTTGCTGCTCTCGCCGGAGGCGGCGTTGCCCGCAGTCTGGCTTTCGGCGGCGCTGGGCGTTGCGCTGCTGCTGCTCATTCTGATTGAGCGGCGTGCCCACGACCCCATATTGCCCGCCCATCTGGCCCGGCTGCCCGGCTATCTGGTGAGCGTGCTGCTGGTGATGCTCTCCCAGTTGCTGATGTTTGCCGTGCTGGTCTATCTGCCGTTGCAGATGCAGTGGCAGAAGGGGTTGAGCGCCAGCGAGAGCGGGATGAGTATGGTGATCTTCATGATCTGCATCACCGCCGGCGCCTTTGTCGGTGGCAAGCTGATTGGCCGTACCGGTCACTACAAGAGCTTTGTTGCGGTGGGCTTTGGCCTCGCGGCGGTGGCGCTGTGGCAGATCCACTTCGATGCCTGGGTCAGACTGGCGCTCGGGTTTGCCGGTATTGGTCTCGGTCTGGTGCTGCCCGCCCTCTCGGTGGTGGTACAGAATGCCCTGCCGCGGCAGGATCGCGGCATCGGCATGTCGCTGTTCAACTTCGGGCGGGAGCTTGGCGGTGCCGTCGGCGTGGCTATCTGCTCCATGCTGTTTCACTTCCGCCTGCCAGCCGGCAGCGATGGCGATCTGAGCCGGCTTGCCCCCGATCTGCTGGCCCCGGGCTTCAGCGCGACCTATATCGGCATGGCACTGATCGCCACACTGGCGCTGTTCATCACATTGCTGGCGTTGAAGCGCCATGAGCTGGCCTCCATCAGCGCCTGATTTGGCCTGCGCCGATATTGGCTCACCATAGATAGCATCAGGGCTCCCCGCGGGGAGCCCTGTTGTTATTTGGCGGATAGAGTGGCTGCTGCCATCAAGCCATGCGCGAGTTACTCCTGCGCTGGACTCTCCTTGCCCGCCAGCTGGCTCAGCCAGGCGAAGCGGCGGTTGGCCTCCTGCTCAGCCTCTTGATAGAGCTGGCTGGCCACCTCAGGCAGCTGGCGCTCCAGCCGCTGGAAGCGGGGCTCGTGGCGCAAGGTCTCGGCCAGCGAGGCATTGGGGGCTCGCGAGTCGAGCGCCAGCGGCAGTTTGCCCTCGTCAGCGCGGCGCGGATCGAAGCGGTAGAGGGGCCAGAAGCCGGTGGCGGTCAGCTGCTTCATCTGCTCATGGCTCTCGGCCATGTCGTAGCCATGCTCCTCGCAGGGGCTGTAGGCAATGATAAGTGAGGGGCCCGGGTAGGCTTCCGCCTCCTGAATCGCCTTCACCGTCTGGTTCATCTGGGCGCCGAGGGAGATCTGCGCCACATAGACGTGACCATACATCATCACGCTGGCCCCGAGATCCTTGCGCGCCTTGCGCTTGCCCTGCTCGCCAAACTTGGTAATGGCCCCAAGCGGGGTTGCCTTCGACTGCTGGCCGCCGGTGTTGGAGTAGCACTGGGTGTCGAGCACCAGCACATTGATGTTCTCCCCCAGACTCAGCACATGGTCGAGCCCGCCAAAGCCGATGTCATAGGCCCAGCCATCGCCACCGATGAGCCAGACTGATTTTTCCACCAGATAGTCCGCATCGCGAGCCAGCTCTTGGGCTGCCGGGATCTGGCTCTCCTGCAGCAGTGCTCGCAACTGCTGGATATGTGCCCGCTGCTTGGAAACCGGCAGGGTGGCATCGCCGAGCGCCTCGCGCAGCGCTGCCGGAATGGTGTCGCCCAGGCTCGCCAGCAGGCGGCGAACCCGCTCCCTGTGCTGATCGACGGTAAGACGGAAGCCCAGTCCGAACTCGGCGTTGTCTTCAAACAGCGAGTTGGCCCAGGCTGGACCGCGCCCCTCGGCGTTGGTGGTATAGGGGGTGGTAGGCAGGTTACCGCCATAAATGGACGAGCAACCGGTGGCGTTGGCAATCAGTAGCCGATCGCCATAGAGCTGGGTCAGCAGCTTGATGTAGGGGGTCTCGCCACAGCCGGAGCAGGCGCCGGAGTATTCAAACAGCGGCGAGATGAGCTGGGAGGTGCGAATGTCGATGCGCTCCAGCTGCTCGGCGCTACGCTCCGGCAGGTCGAGGAAGAAATCGTAGTTGGCCCTCTGCTCGTCGAGGTGATCGAGCCGTGAAGCCATATTGATCGCCTTGCGATCCGGGTTGCTGCGATCCTTGGCCGGGCACACCTCGACGCAGAGGTTGCAGCCGGTGCAATCCTCCGGCGCCACCTGCAGCACGTACTGCTGGCCGCGCATGTCACGGGATTTCACATCCAGCGCATCGAGAGTGGCGGGAGCTGCGGCGAGCGCATCCGGTTCCACCACCTTGGCGCGAATGGCCGAGTGGGGACAGGCGGCGACACAGTAGTTGCACTGGGTGCAGAGCTCCGCCTCCCAGATGGGGATCTCCTTGGCGATATTGCGCTTCTCCCAGCGGGTGGTGCCGACCGGCCAGGTACCATCAGGCGGGAAGGCGGAGACCGGCAGGCTGTCACCCAGTCCCGCCAGCATGGCGGCGGTGACGGTCTGGACAAAGTCGGGGGCCTTGGCCGAAACCACCGGCGGGCGGGGGCGGCTGGCAGGATCCAGCTCGCCAAGTTGCACCCGGGTCAGTGCGGCGCAGGTTGCCTCCAGTGCCATCCAGTTGTGCTCGACCAGTGTCTGCCCCTTGCTGCCATAGCTGGTGGCGATGGCTTGCTTCAGCAGGCTGGTCGCCTCTGCGGGGGGAATGATGGCGCTGAGCTGGAAGAAGGCCATCTGCATCACGGTATTGATGCGGTTGCCGAGCTGGCAGTCGCGGGCAATTTTGGCGGCGTTGATGATGTAGAAGCGCGCCTCTTTCTCGCGCAGGGCGTGCTGCACCTCGCTGGGTAGTCGTTGCCAGATCTCCGCTTCGCTGTAGGGGGTGTTGAGCAGGAAGATGCCACCCGTTTTCAAGCGCTCCGCCATCCGGTACTTGTCGACAAACTGCCACTGATGGCAGCCGATAAAGTCCGCCTCTTCCACCAGATAGGCCGATTGCAGCGGCCGCTCGCCCACCCGCAGGTGAGAGACGGTGAGGCCGCCCGCCTTCTTGGAGTCGTAGACGAAATAGCCCTGCGGATAGAGGTCGGTGTGGTTGCCGAGGATCTTGATGCTGTTCTTGGCCGCCGAGACGGTGCCGTCGCTGCCAAGGCCGTAAAAGAGCGCCTCCAGCTTGTGCTGCTGGCCGTGGATGGGGCTTTGCGAATCCAGCGCGGGCAGCGGCAGTGAGAGACCTGTGATGTCATCGAAGATGCCGACGGTAAAGCGTGGGCGCGGGTTCTCCTGCGCCAGTTCGGCAAACACCGCCAGCGCGCAGGCGGGGCCGAACTCCTTGGAGGAGAGGCCATAGCGACCACCGATAACCCGCGGCAGGCTTGCCCGCTCGCCCCGGCTGACCGCTTCGGCCAGCGCCGTCATCACGTCGAGATAGAGGGGCTCGGCCTGTGCGCCCGGCTCCTGGGTGCGATCCAGCACGGCGATGGTGCGGGCACTCTCCGGAATCGCGGCCAGCAGGTGCCCGGCCGAGAAAGGACGGAACAGCCGCACCTTCACCAGCCCCACCTTCTCCCCTTGGGCCAGCAGGCGCTCGATCACCTCTTCACAGGTGCCGATGGCCGAGCCCATCAGCACCACAATCCGCTTCGCCTGCGGGTGGCCGACGTATTCAAATGGCCGGTAGTGGCGGCCGGTCTGTTCGCCAAAGGCTTGCATCGCTTCGCTCACATGGCCATAGGCGGCGTCATACCAGGGGTTGCTCGCCTCCCGGCATTGGAAGTAGGTGTCCGGGTTGGCGGCGGTGCCGCGAATGACCGGTTTGTCGGGGGTGAGCGCCCGGTCACGATGAGCACGGATGGCATCTGCGGGCAGCAGGGCACGCAAGGTGTCGTCAGCGAGCGGCGCTATCTTGGCGATCTCGTGAGAGGTACGAAAGCCATCGAAGAAGTGGATAAAGGGGAGGCGGCTGTTGAGGCTCGCTATCTGGGAGATCAGGGCGAAATCCTGCGCCTCCTGCACATTGCTGGCACAGAGCATGGCGCAGCCGGTCTGGCGTACCGCCATCACGTCCGAATGATCGCCAAAGATCGATAGCGCATGGGTCGCCACGGTACGCGCCGCCACATGCAGCACGAAGGGAATCAGCTGACCCGCCAGCTTGTAGAGGTTGGGGATCATCAGCAGCAAACCCTGCGACGAGGTAAACGAGGTCGCCAGCGCGCCGGTCTGCAGGGCACCGTGGACGGCAGCGATGGCCCCCCCTTCCGACTGCATTTCGACAACCCGGGGCACATCCCCCCACAGGTTCTTGCCCCGCTCGCTCGACCAAGCCGACGACTGCTCAGCCATGGCCGAGCTGGGGGTGATGGGGTAGATGGCGATGACTTCGCTGGTGCGGTACGCCACCGAGGCGACTGCGTTATTCCCGTCTGTGGTGATCATCTGTTTTCCACTTTGCTATGCCAGTTTGAAGGCCGATAGTTGCATCGGCAATGGATAGGTCGCTGGCATAGTAAGAGGGGCAATGAGAGCGTATCAAACGGGATAAATAATCAATTAATAAGTCAGTAATAGTGGTTAATTTAATCCCGCCGAGTGGGTGCGTGATTTTCTGCTGGTAGGCGACGGATGGCGATTGACGGGCCATTGGCATGGCCCGTCAGCACGGGGTTAACCCTGATCCACTTGCAGCCAGATGGTGCACTGATAAGGGGCGAAGAGTGGCAGTGGTTCGCTTGGGTAATTGGCCAGCAGCAACCGCATTCCGTCTGCCACCTTGTCGAAGTGGGGCATCGGCAAGGGGTTCGCCGTGAGATTGGCGAGCAGCAGCAGGGTGTGCCGCTCTCCGCTGGCCGGATCCTGCCAGTGGCGGCGATAGCTGATGCGCTCGGGATCATCCCCATCCAGCAGCTCGAAATTGCCGTGGCGAATGACCGGGTGAGTCTTGCGCAGGGCTATGAGCTGGCGATAGCAGTGAAACGGTGAGTCGGGGCGGGCCAGCTGCTCGTTAGCATTTATCTCAACGTGGTTTTCATTGAGGGCAATCCAGGGCGTGGCCGTGCTGAAACCGGCGTGGGGGCCAGCGTCCCACTGCATCGGGGTACGGGCGTTGTCGCGGCCGATGGCATCGAGCCGCCGATTCAGCTCGGCAGGATCCAGTCCTGACTGGCTGGCGCGGTAGTTGATGGCCTCCACGTCGCGCAGTTCATCCGGCTGCCAGTGGCGGTTGGTCATGGCGAGCTCCTCCCCCTGATAGATGAAGGGAGTGCCCTGCATCATGTGTAGCACCATGGCCCACAGCCTGGCACTGGTTTCTCGCCACTTTGGCCTGTCATCGCCAAAGCGGGAGACGGCGCGGGGCAGGTCGTGGTTGCCGAGAAACAGGCTGTTCCAGCCACGCCCGTGCAGCCCTTGCTGGTGGCGGGTCATGGCTCGCTTGAAGGCGAGGGGATCAAAACGGGATGACCACTTGTCACTGCCCAGCCCCAGATGCTCGAAGTTGAACACCATGCTGAACTCGCTGCCATCGTGGTTCGAATAGTTCTGCATATGGGCGAGATCGGCCCCCCAGGTCTCCCCCACCGTAATGATCCCTTTGCCGCCGAAGCTCGCGGCATTGAGCTCGCGGATATAGTCGTGCAGGCGCGGGCCATTGCTCATGGCAAGCCGGTCCCACTCCTTGCTCACCATGTCGATCACATCGAAGCGAAATCCCTTGATCCCTTTGCCCAGCCAGAAGTTGATCACCGCCGCCATTTCGGCCCGTACCGCCGGGTTGTCCCAGTCCAGATCGGCCTGACTGGGATCGAAGTTGTGCAGGTAGTAGCGATCAAGCGCTGGCACATACTGCCAGCCGCTGCCGCCAAAAATCGAGGTAATGGGGTGAGCATCGACAAAGGCTTGATCCCGGAATACGTAATAACCCTGATAACGGGGATCGCCGGCCAGTGCCTGCACAAACCACTCGTGCTCGGTGGCGGTGTGGTTGGCAACGATATCCATCATGATGCCGATGCCGTGAGCGGCCGCTTCGGCGATCAGCTGCTCCATCTCGGTCAGGGTGCCGAAGGCGGGGTCGATGGCACGGTAGTCCGCCACATCGTAGCCGTTGTCCCGTTTGGGGGAGCGATAGATGGGGGTGAGCCAGAGCATATCGACCCCGAGGGTGGCCAGATAGTCGAGGTGCTGACGGATACCGTTGATATCGCCCATGCCATCGCCATCGCTGTCCTGAAAACTCATGGGGTAGATCTGGTAGATGACGCAGCTATCGAGGTCGATATCGGGCGTGTGAAGGGAGTGCGTATTCATCAGCTTGGCCGGTTGGGGGAGAAGATTTTCTATCTTACGCAGATGAACGGGTACTCGACAGGGCAGGGGAAACCTTGAAAAGGGTTCCATAGTTGGCTGATTTCCAAAAGTGCGGGAAGGGTCACAAAGGTGCCATCCCGGGCTACGGCTGTGGTCGGGATGGCACGGCACTTAGCGTTGATGCTATGCAGGAATTCTGGTTATTGAGCAGTCTTGGCCTGTTCGCTGCGCTGCTCCTGCTGGTGTTCTGCCTTCTCTTGTTGGCGCTCCGCTTGTGCTTCCAGCTCCTTGCCAAGGAAGTAGTTCAGGAAGGTGCGGATCACCGCGATGATGGCGAGGCGGATCAGCTCCTCCTTGCTCGGCGCGACCGTAGTGGCCAGGATGTCGGCGGCCAGCTGGAACTCCAGCGCCAGAATGAGCCAGCTGCCAAAACAGAGGCGAATGCGCGGAAAGCCGGGCTGGTGATCCCGCACTCTTGCCGCCAGCCAGAGGGTCTTGCCAAGCCCTATCACCACACAGGCGATGGAGATGATCTCCAGCAGCAGCTGGAACAGCTCGACCCCGTGCATCATCCCCTCTTTCAGGCTTGCTATCTCAAACACTCGGGTCACCTCCCTGATTCAAAAGAGGACACTATTAACACATCGCTCGGCAAAGGCCAAATTGAAGCCACTTAATGCTTATGGGTGAAATGAGCTGATGATCTAACGTTGGGCTCCACTTGACCACTCTTTGTATGCACAGCACAATCCTTGCTCTTTCATGTAGTGAAAAGGTGAAGAGGCATTTTCATGACGCAGACGCAGAACCCAGCCATTGGCATTGATCTGGGGACAACCAACAGCGCGATCGCAGTATGGTGTGAGGGCCAGGCTCAACTCATACCCAATGCCCATGGCGAGGATCTGACGCCGTCGATTGTCAGCATTGGTGAGGACAACACCCTGTTGGTGGGTCAGGCTGCTGCTACCCGCCTGCTGACGGACCCGGCCAATACAGCGTCTCACTTCAAGCGTTTTCTGGGTAGTGAGCGGCGTTATCGACTGGGCAAGGAGCAGTACACACCGACCGAGCTCTGTGCATTGGTACTGGGGAGCCTGAAGTCGGATGCTGAGGCGTGGCTCGGCCACCCTGTGCGCGAGGTGGTTATCTCGGTGCCAGCCTACTTTGGCGATCAGCAGCGTAAGCAGGTGCGACTGGCGGCCGAGTTGGCCGGGCTTGATGCGGTGCGCCTTATCAACGAGCCGACGGCAGCCGCCATGGCTTACAGCCTGCATGAGCAGCACAGCCGCCGTTTTCTGGTGTTTGATTTGGGCGGGGGGACCTTCGATGTGACCGTGGTGGAGTATCAGGATGGCATCATGGAGGTGCGAGCCTCGGCGGGAGACAATCGGCTCGGTGGCGAGGACTTTACCCAAGATTTGGTCGATGCGGTACTTGGCAGGCTCAACACCGATCGCGGTGAACTGACGCTCTCCCAACTCGGGCAAGTTTATTTGTCCTGCGAGCGGGCTAAACGTCATCGCAGTGGTAGCGGCCTTGATGTCGAGCTTGGTGCAGAGTGGAACCGGAAATTCAGTTTCTCCGAAAGCGAGCTGACCGAGACCTGGCGCGATACCCTCAACCGGCTGCGCAAGCCGCTGAGCCAGGCGCTCTCCGATGCGCGTCTACGGCCCGACGAGGTCGACGAACTGATTTTTGTCGGCGGGGCGAGCCGCCAGAGCGAGGTGCAGCAAACGGCGGTGCGCCTGCTTGGTCGCTTTGGCCGCCACGAGCTGGATCCGGATCGGGTGGTCGCCATGGGGGCCGCTATCCAGGCAGCCTGCCGCCTGCGCGACAGTGCGGTGGAAGAGCTCATCATGACCGACGTCTGTCCCTTTACTCTGGGGATTGCGGTTAATCAGGGGGATCAGAGTGGCGTGTTCAGTCCCATCCTCGAGCGCAATATAGTGGTGCCGGCCTCACGGGTAGAGCGCTACCGCAGTGGCCACGAACAGCAGAGCTCGGTGTGCATCAGCATCTATCAGGGGGAGCGGTTCTGGGTGCGCGACAACCTGCATGTGGACGATCTCGAGATCCCGTTGCCAACCGGCAAGGGCATTCAGGAAGTGGACGTGCGCTTTAGCTACGACATCAACGGCATGCTGGAGGTGGACGTGACCCTGGTGAGTTCGGGTGAGCAGTTCCAGAAGGTGATAGACAGAAGTCCGGCTGGCGTGACCGAAGAGGGCAAGCGCGAGAGTCGCGAGCGTCTGGCACGCCTCAAGCAGCATCCGCGCGATGCGTTGCCCAATCTGACCCTGAGCGAGCGATTACAGCAACTCTATGAAGAGAGCATCGGCGACGAGCGGCGCCAGGTCGAACAGTGGCTGCTGCAGTTTGAACGGGTCCTGGCCAGCCAGGACCCGCAAGTCATCAACTCGTTCCGCCAGCAGATGAACAAACTGCTCAAGCAGTGGCACTAGCCAATAATCTCCTCAAGCGACATGCGGCCCTTGGCATAGAATGTCTTGGGCCACCCGTGGCGCAGATCTCCCGCTTTGACGCCAGAGATGGCGAGCAGATGCCCCAACCAGATGGGCAGCCCCCAAAACGCCGAATTGGAGAGAAACAGAATCGAAAACCACATCGCGCTCCATAGCCAATAGAGCTGTAACACGGGCCGCCGTTTGGTGCCCCGCGTTACCTGATAGATGAGATAGACGTTCAAGAACAAGACGCTACAGAGGGAGACCAGACTGCCGCGCTCCGTCTTCCAGGCCATGTAGGGATCACCCAGTATGGAGAAGGGGTGGTCGCTCAACGGGAAGACCATGAAGAGTTGCAGCAAGCCGATGAGCATGGTGAACAGGAGCGCGCCTTTACCCAGCTGTTTGAAGCGTGAGCGGTCATGGGCTCTGTCATGTTCAAGCTGTTGATTGAGCTTGTCTTCGAGGTAACCGAGCGTGAGGCTGGCCGCCTCTCGCTGGGGTGGGGAGAGCGATTCCTGGTTCCTTAGCAGCGGCTGGATGAGTCGGCTGTTAAAACCGCTTCGATTCACGTCATGGGTCAGTAGCCCGAGGCAATAGCAACTGGGATGGACAAAGGTGGCGGCATTCTCACAAGGAAGATGCTGCTCCAGAATCGTGGGCGCGGTGATCGTGTCGGTGTCCTGAATCAGATATCCGTATATGAGGGACTCCTTGTGATACGGATAGTTTGCCAAATCCAGATTCCACTCCTTTCTAATGGCCTCCATTCGTCTGCGTAGCGGGCTCAGCAGGTAGGCATAGGCTGCGTTGCTCTCCGGGTGGCAGAGCAGCAGGTTCCACAGCACTATGCTGCTGGCGAGATCCGGCTCGTTATCGAGGCGCCGGCCAATCAGGGCGGCGAGCGCGGGCAACTCATGGGCCCTGGCTCTGTCGAGCAGCGACTGATCGCTCACCTCCGAGTTACGCAGCAGATCGGTCTGATTGCTCAGGGTCACTGACAGCACGTATTGCTCTGGCCAGCGGGCGCACGCCGTGGTGATGGCTGCCTGATAGACAGTGGGCTGTGCCGAGAGACGCAATACAGTGGCGAGCGGGGTGTCATCCTGGCTGGGGGGTAGCACGCCCATGGCGTGGCGCAGGGCAGCGAGATGCTGTGTCGGTGTCCAGGCGTAGGCGTAATAGAACTGTGCCCAGCGGAAACAACCGGGCCAGCTCTCGCCCTGCCAGGCATCGCTGAGCACCATATCGCTGTAGTAGCGTTGATGGGAGAGCCGGGCGCCCAGATGCATCCCCTGCATCATCCGCTCATCCCATCCTTCATTGCTGGCGCGCTGGGCGATGGCCTTGAACCAGGCGTCAGGCAGCAGCGGATAGCGGCGCAGACAATCGAGCCACTGCTCCGGCGTTGCGCAGGCAATCTGCTCGGCACTGGGGGGCGCGATACTCAGCCAGTCATCGTTGCCATAGCGGGCAAGCAGTGTATCAAGCAGGGGCAGTGCTGGCCGCTCGGCCAGTTTGCGGCGAGCGTGGCGTTGCAGTAGGTGTGCGAGGTACCGCCAGCCGCCCTCGGCCTCGGCCAGCTCGGGCTGTGTCAGTGCCGCTTCCAGTGCCTGCCAGGTGCCGTATTCGCTGTGCCACCATAGGCTGGCCAGGGCACCACGTGTGCCAAGTAGCGCGTCCAGCGCCAGGGCGGTGAGCGGCATATTGTCAAACCCCAGCATCTGGTCGTGCAGCCACTCTTCCACCGGGTCCGGCTGCTGCCAGGGCAGCATCAGCCACTGGGGTTCCCAATAGGCGCTGCGTGAGGTGGGCCACTTCTGGGCGGTGGCGAATGCCTGCAGCCAGCGGGACAGCTCCTGATCGCTGTCTAGATGCCACTGGATAAGGTGATTGGCGAGCAGCGCCTCGTATTCCTGCTCTTCCAGTGCCTCGGCGACCTGCAACACTAGCTGTTCCTTGCCGCAGCGCAGGCTGGCGTCGGAGAGCAGGTGCCAGTCATCTTCGCTGAGGTGATCCTGCTCCAGCAGAGCAAGTGTGAGCGCAAGACGGTGGGTGGGATCACCGTCAGTACCGGCGGCATGGAGCGCGCGCAACTGCAGCCGGAGCAGATCCGGGTGGTCACCGACGATGGGGAGGACTGAGTGATAGATGAGCCCTAACACGCTGTTGCGATCACCAGCCTCGAGCGATAGCAGCAGTGGCTGATAGAAGGCCAACACGGCGCGTTGACGGGCATGGTCCAGAGTGGCAAGCCACTCCAGAGGGGCTGCCAGCGGAGCCTGACGCCACCAGTCGAGAAATTCCCCCTTCTTTTGCATGTCGCCGGTAAGACGCAGTAGTGACGCCCAGTCGAGCGCTTGCCAGAGACGCTCGATCACCGGTGCTGGCAACCATTGCCATTGAAAGATGTGTTGCAGCACCTCGTCCGACAGCCGGCTCTGCTGCACCAGAGAAAGTGACTGCAGTGATGTCTGCCACTTATCCCATTCGGTCATTACAAATCGCCGGCTGGCATCGCCAAGCAGTTCAAGCAGGGCGGTCAGTTCAGCGGCGTCGGCCGGACGAACCAGCTCGGTCTGTGGCTTCGAGGCGTCACTCATGGCTGGACGCGGCCGGCTGGCCTCTTCATAAGCCTCACGCAGCAGGCGGAAGCCTTCGGGATCGTCTTCCGGGTGGCAGTCACGCAATTTGATATGGTAGGCGCGCTTGATAGCGGCCAGATCGTTGGTCTCTTGAAGACCGAGACGTTGCCAGATATCCATGTTTTATTCCTGCGGATCGCTGTTGAAGAGGTCAATGAGGCTTTGGGGCTGATCTATGTCGGGTAGGGGGACCTCGTACCAGCTCTGTCCGTGGATCGGGTTCTCCTTATCCCTGAGCGCATCGGCCAGCATTGTCCTCATCTCCCTGGCAATCCAGCCGTGTAGCAGAGCCTGGGCGGCTTGCTCCGGCTCCCCCTCTTCATGACTGAATTTCCATAGGCAGCGGCCGGCATACCAGGCCTGGGTGTACTGTTCCCAGGAGTGGTAACGCCGACGAGCCTGGTGGGCGAGATGGTTGTGGATAAAGCCGAACTCCTCCTCGCTGACCCAGCCAAAACGCAGCCCCTCCCGGGTGAGGTACGAGGCGCGCCCATAGTCCCATGCCTGCACACCATGGGGGCCGATATAGGGGGCGGTGCGAGCCACAAAGTCGAGCGAGGCGCGGTGACGCGGCGAGGTTGCGCGCTCTCGCATGGCTTGCCACTGGCTCGGTTGCAGGCAGTGAAAGGCACCGTACTCCTCGAGCATGAGATGCCCGTGACAGTCGCCAAAGGCCAGCTGACGGACCTGCCGGTGCAAGTCGAGACGATTCTCAATGCCCCAGTCGTCGGCGAGTGCATTCCTCTCCTCCAGGCCATCTCGCAGGGAGGTGGGTTTGAGATACTCGCGCCACTCGGTCTGGAAGGCGATCTGCGGCGAGGTCAAAGTCAGCCACCATCGTTCGTGTGGGGCAAGATTGGCACTATCTAACATGATTTCACCAGGGGGCATTTGAGTCAGCTGGTAACTATAAAGGCGTGCGAAAATGGATGCAATTGGCCCTGTTACTGGTTACGCAACCAGTCGGAGAGTTGTTCAATGAGCTGACGCGCAGCAGGGCTGACTCCGGCCAGTTGGAAGAAGCCGTGTATAACCCCCAGTTGCCGCTGACAGGTAGCCGTGACACCGGCTTGCAGCAGTTTGCTATAGAAGGCTTCCCCCTCATCGCGCAGCGGATCATATTCCGCCGTGACGATATGGGTCGGCGGTAATCCTGACAGGTCCGGATGGTGGAGAGGGCTGGCTTCGGGGTGAGTGACGGGCTGCTCCCCCAGATAGGCGTGAAAACCGCTTAACAGCATATCGCGGGTGATGAGGTAGTCATCCCCTAGCTGCCGATAGCTGTCACTGTCGCCCGCAGCATCGAGCATCGGATAAATGAGCAGTTGGGCTGCAGGCAAGGGTACGCCTTGCTCCTTGAGTCGCAAGGTGGTGATCAGGGCGATGTGCCCGCCGGCACTGTCGCCCGCAAGGACAATCCGTGCCGGATCACCATGCCATTTCTCCACATCGGCCATGATGGCGAGCGTGGCTGCCAGTGCATCGTCATGTGCTGCAGGATAGGTGTGTTCAGGGGCAAGGCGGGTATGTACCGCAAACACCAGTGCCTCGGCGCGATTGCATAGCATCCGCATCTGGCGGTCGTGAGTGTCGAACTCACCGCTGACAAAACAGCCGCCATGAAAGTAGATCAGGGCCGGACGGCTTGCACTTGAGGTGGACGCTGGCTGATAAAGGCGAACGGAATAATGGCCGTTTTGCCACTCTTCGACAGCGCCAACCTCCTCCTGTTCACCACCCAATATGGCTGAAGCAAGATAGCCTTCACGTCGCGCCTGCCAGCTCAGGCTACTCGCCTTGGGGCGGCCTGCTGCAATGAACTCCGCCACCATGGCCGCAATGGCCGGTTCCAGTTGTATATCCATAACGCACCAATGACTGTATATAAAAACAGTTATTTTGCGCCTTTAGCCAGAGAGCGCAACCGGCGTTAGCTGAGGCAGCTCACAAAATCAGACTTCAAGCAGCTGGAATTCAATCGCATAGAGCGGTGGCAGATCGGGGTAGATGTCGCGGATCACATCTTTAAGCTCGGGGAGGGTCATGTTCTCCTGACGGGCATGCTCGTCATTCAGTTCATCGAAGGCGACTGCGTTGACGGAGAGCACCTCAATGGTGCCAAAGGGCTGGTGCTCCGGGTTGGTGAACAGCGCCAGCCGCTGGCCGGGCTGCCAGTTGGCCTCGCTTTCGTCGCGGATGGTGATGGTCTTGCGGCCCGCCTGAATATCGGCAACGAAGCGGCTGAAGAAGGTGAATTCGGGATAGGGATGGGCAGACATGGTGACTCCTGACAGGGTGAATTGATATGAGGTGAATGGAAATCAAAGATCGAGATAGGCGCGCAGCCTGGCCAGATCGGCGATAACAGGGCCATCGCTGCCGTCGGCAACTATGCCCTGTTCGACCAGCTCCTTGAGGGCGCGGCGGTAGACCCGCTCTGTGGTGCCGAAGCGGGCCGCCTCGTGAGCCCGCTTGCGCGATCCCAGCATCGGAGTGCGCTGGCGCTCACGCCATAGCTCATAGGCGATGTTGTAGGCGATGGGGTGGAGCAGCCGGCTGGTGGTGATCTCCAGGGTATCGAGATAGTCGCTGGCAAGTGCGGCGGCGAAAAAGAGGGTCAACTCGGGTTCTGCCAGCAGGCGCTGGGCCAGCTTGTGGGCACAGATGACCCGGGCGTCCAGCTCGGTCTCGGCCACCACGTTCCACTGCACCGGGGTGGCGCTGAAGAACTCCATTTCACCGAAGATCTGGCTGTGACACTCAATCTCGCCGAGCTGGAAGATGCGGCCCGAGTGTACCGTGCTATTGAGGGAGACCCGCCCTGCTCCCACCAGATAGAGCTGCTCGCTCTGCTCCCCCTGCCGCATGATGGATTCGCCCGGCAGGTAGCGACGCAGAAACAGGGTGCACGCTTCCAGCGCCGCGGCAAAGCGGGGTTCCAGTTTGGCGAGTTCGGCGTGAAAACGGCCGAGGGGATAGGGCTGCTGCTGCATGACGTACCTGTCGCACCGATGACGAGGGCCATGAGGCTAGCAAGAGCGCGGACCGGATACCAGCCCGCCTCCTGTCGAATGTGCCGTGATTAACGGTTTGCCGTTTATTGCACCAGGGCGTGGAGGGCGGCGGCGATGGCGTTTCGCTCGCCGTTCATCATGGCCAGCTCGGCGTTGGCGTACTCATTGACCCCATCCTGCACATCCTGCTCGAACAGCACCACGTTGCAGAGCACGGCGGCAACCCGCACCTTGCGCAGGCGTCCAACGGTCAGCAGGGATGCGGTCTCCATGTCTGCGCCCAGCACGCCACGGGCATGCCAGTAGCGGCACACCTCCTGCTCATCATCCCGATAGAAGCTGTCGTGGGAGCGCACCAGCCCGTGCCAATGAGGTTGGCCACTGGCCGCCACCTGATTGAGCAGGGCTGCCTGCAGCCAGATGTCGGCACAGGCGGGGTACTCGGCGGGCAGATAGGCCTGCGAGGCCCCCTCATTGCGTACCGCCCCTTCCACCACGATAAGGTCACCAAGGCCGATATCGTGCTGCAGGGCGCCGGCAGAGCCGACCCGAATAAGCGAGCGAGCCCCCGCCTGCACCAGCTCCTCCAGCGCTATGATGGCAGAGGCGCCGCCGATGCCGGTGCTGCAAACCGTGATGGGCAGTCCCTGATAGCGGCCGTTGATGAGGCGAAACTCCCGGTTTTGCCCCAGCGCCTCACACTGTTCGAGCTGGCTGGCGATACGGTCGACCCGGGCCGGGTCGCCGCACAGTACCACCCGCTCGGCAATCTGCTCGGGGCGGCACTGGAGATGAGGTAGCAGCGTCATGGCTTATACCCCCTGTGGCTGGCGCTTGGCGGCAATCACCCAGAGGCGGGTGCCGTTGGCGGCGATAAAGAGCAGGATCAGGTACTCCAGCGACATGGCATAGACACCCTGCGCCGCATAGATACCGATGCTGATGATGTTGATGACGACCCAGAGGATCCAGTTCTCCACATATTTGCGGGTCATCAGGATCTGCGCGACCACCGAGAGCACCGTCATGGTGGCATCCCAGAATGGGAAGGCATCGGGGGAGGGCTCGGGAGTGGCAAGGTTGGCACCAAACAGGTTGAGAAACGCGACCGAGGTACGCGCCAGCGCTGCGAATACCGGGTCGATATAGCGGGTCAGCAGGGCGATGGCCAGCACGCTCACCACGGCAGTGATGATGAGCTTGGATTTGCTGAGCCAGCGGATCTGCAGGGTATCCCCCTGCTCGTTGGCGGGACGGGTCCAGGCGTACCAGCCGTAGACGTTGGCGCAGAAGAAGAACAGCTGCAGCAGCAACAGCCCGTAGAGCTGGATCTGGAAGAAGATGATGGCAAACAGGGTGACGTTGATCAGACCAAACAGGTAGTTGATGGTCTTCTCCTGACTGGCGAACCAGATACAGGCAAGGCCGAACAGAGTGCCGATGGCTTCAATCCATGACATGGCATAGCCGCCACCCAGCGGTATGGTCACTAGCGTGTTATTGATGCTGAACAGCTCGAATATGCTCATTTTCTGATCCTTGGGCATGAGGGTTAGTATGCGAGGGCGCCATTTTAAGGGGTGAGGGGGAGTAGGGGCAGGACTTTTGTCCGCCCCGGGCTTGGCCCATATCAAAGAAATCGCCGCTGGTGCCCGGTTATTCCAGCAGTGATGGGTTATGGGGCCCCGGCGGGCCGGACTTTATTGATATGTAACAAGATGATAGCGCCATGGCTGTGGTCTGATAGAGTCCACTCTCCGGGAGGAGAATCACGTGATAAAAGGAGGTTGTATTGAATTCCGAGCTTGTCTGGGTGCTCTGTCTGCTGGCTGGCGCCATCTATCTCTTTATGACCAACAAGGTGCGCATGGACGTGGTGGCCCTGGGCGTGGTCATCCTGTTTGTGCTGAGCGGCACCCTCACCCTGCCGGAGGCGCTGGCGGGCTTTAGCGATCCCAACGTCATTCTGATTGCCGCCCTGTTTGTGGTGGGTGAGGGGCTGGTGCGCACCGGCATCGCCTATCAGGTGGGGGATGCATTGGTGAAGGTGGCGGGTAGCAGCGAGACCAAGCTGCTGGTGCTGCTGATGGTGGCGGTGGCGAGTCTGGGGGCGGTGATGAGCAGCACCGGGGTGGTGGCCATCTTTATCCCGGTGGTGCTGAGCGTGGCGAACCGGATGGGGATCCCGGCCGGTCGCCTGATGATGCCCCTCGGTTTTGCCGGGCTGATCAGCGGCATGATGACGCTGGTGGCCACGCCCCCCAACATGGTGGTTAACAGCGAGCTGATGCGCCACGGCATTCACGGCTTCGGCTTCTTCGATTTCACCCCCATGGGCGTGCTGATCCTGGGGCTGGGCATCCTCTACATGCTGCTGGTGCGCGGCTCCCTGGTGGGCGAGGGGGAAGAGGGCAAGGGCAAGCCGACCGGGCGCCGCACCCTGCGCGATCTGATCCGAGACTACCGACTGGCCGGTAGGGCCCGTCGTCTGGCGCTGCGGCCGGACTCCCCGCTGATTGGTCACACCCTGGACGAGCTGCAACTGCGCGCCCGTTATGGTGCCCACGTTATCGGGGTGGAGCGCTGGCGCAAGTTTCGCCGGGTGATGGTGCCGGTGTCGGGGATCAGTGAGTTCCAGGCCAAGGATGTGCTGCTAATCGACATGTCAGACCCCGAGGTGGATGTGCGGGCGTTTTGCAGCGAGGCGCGGCTCGAGCCGATGATCCTGCGCGGGGAGTATTTCTCCGATCAGGCGCGGGAGGTGGGGATGGCCGAGGTGTCGCTGATCCCTGAGTCCAAGCTGCTGGGTAAAAGCGTGCGTGAGGTGACCTTCCGCTCCAGCTATGGTCTGAGCGTGGTGGGGCTGCGCCGCGACGGTGAAGCGCTGGCAGGCAAGCTGGTGGATGAGCCGCTGCAGATGGGCGACACCCTGCTGGTGGTAGGGAATTGGAGCCACATCAGACAGTTGCAGACCCATAGCCGCGACTTTCTGCTGATGGGGTTGCCCGCTGAAGTGGACGAGATGGCCCCCGCCCGCAGCCAGGCGATCCATGCCCTCTTCTGTCTTGGAGTGATGATCCTGCTGATGGTGACCGATCCGGTGCCCAACGTGATTGCCGCGCTGATCGCCTGTCTGCTGATGGGCAAGTTTCGCTGCATCGATATGGAGAGTGCCTACAAGTCGATCCACTGGCCGACCCTGATCCTCATCGTCGGCATGCTCCCCTTTGCGCTGGCGCTGCAAAAAACCGGCGGGGTGGATCTGATCGTCGGTGGTCTGATCAATGCGGTAGGGGAGATGGGGCCGCGGGTCATGCTGGCCAGCCTGTTTGCCCTCTGCGCGGTGATCGGGCTCTTTATCTCCAACACCGCGACTGCTGTGCTGATGGCACCCATTGCGCTGGGCACGGCGCAACAGATGGGGGTATCACCCTATCCGTTTGCCATGACCATTGCCATCGCCGCCTCGGCCGCTTTTATGACGCCGGTCTCGTCACCGGTGAATACCCTGGTACTGGGGCCGGGTAACTACAAGTTTGCCGATTTTATCCGTATCGGGGTGCCATTCACCCTGTTGGTGATGGCGGTGAGCGTGGTAGCGATCCCCTGGTTCTTCCCGTTCTGATAACCGGGATGATAAATGTGTGCACCAGCGGCCTGCGGGCCGCTTTTTTATGGCCGGGAGACAAGAGTGGCAAGGCGTGCTCGGAATCAGTGAAGAGTGACGTGAACGGGAATATACGTGGAGCTGGGTTAATAGAGGAGCGAGAGAAAAACTGGGGAGAGGCAAATTTCAGATACAAAAAAACCAGCGTGAGCTGGTCTGTTTGGTACTGCTATTAATGGTGCGGAAGGAGAGACTCGAACTCTCACGCCTAGGGCGCCAGAACCTAAATCTGGTGCGTCTACCAATTTCGCCACTTCCGCAATATTAATGGTGGCTATGACGGGATTCGAACCTGTGACCCCCGCATTATGAGTGCGATGCTCTAACCAACTGAGCTACATAGCCGTTTGTTATCGACCACTGATGTGGAAGAGAACAGAAAAATGGCTGGGGTACTAGGATTCGAACCTAGGGATGGCGAGATCAAAACCCGCTGCCTTACCGCTTGGCGATACCCCAACAGAAATAATGGTGGCTATGACGGGATTCGAACCTGTGACCCCCGCATTATGAGTGCGATGCTCTAACCAACTGAGCTACATAGCCGTTTGTTATCGACCACTGATGTGGAAGAGAACAGAAAAATGGCTGGGGTACTAGGATTCGAACCTAGGGATGGCGAGATCAAAACCCGCTGCCTTACCGCTTGGCGATACCCCAACAGTGATGCCTGACAGAAACTATCAAACACCTTTCAAAAATGGCTGGGGTACTAGGATTCGAACCTAGGGATGGCGAGATCAAAACCCGCTGCCTTACCGCTTGGCGATACCCCAACAGTGATGCCTGACAGAAACTATCAAACACCTTTCAAAAATGGCTGGGGTACTAGGATTCGAACCTAGGGATGGCGAGATCAAAACCCGCTGCCTTACCGCTTGGCGATACCCCAACTAGAGATGGTGGCTATGACGGGATTCGAACCTGTGACCCCCGCATTATGAGTGCGATGCTCTAACCAACTGAGCTACATAGCCAACCTTGCTTCCGGTGAGTCGTTACCTCGTCACCGTGCGGGCCGAATTATGCGTATCTGGCTCTGGGGCGTCAACCCTTTTTTTGCCAGAAAAACGCAATTTGAGTGCGTTTGACCAGTTATTGGTCTCTGTTGCGCAAAAGCCCAACAATCTGCTTTTTTTTAAGACATTGCCATTATTGCCCGGGCAATGGCAGACAAAAAACAGGCCAGCAAATGCTGGCCTGTCATGGGATTAGACGTTGAACAGGAAGTTCATGATATCGCCATCTTTGACGATGTAATCTTTCCCTTCAGCGCGCATCTTGCCCGCTTCCTTGGCGCCTTGCTCACCCTTGTAGTTGATAAAGTCTTCAAAGGCGATGGTTTGGGCGCGAATAAAGCCTTTTTCAAAGTCAGTGTGGATTTTGCCTGCCGCTTGCGGGGCGGTGGCACCGACCGGAATAGTCCAGGCGCGCACCTCTTTCACACCGGCGGTGAAGTAGGTCTGCAGGTTGAGCAGCTGGTAGCCGGAGCGGATAACGCGGTTCAGGCCCGGCTCTTCGATGCCCAGGTCAGCCATGAACTCGGCGCGATCTTCATCGTCCAGTTCGGCGATGTCGGCTTCGATGGCGCAGCAGACCACGACCACGACAGCGTTCTCGGCGGCGGCGATTTCACGCACCTTGTCCAGATAGGGATTGTTCTCGAAGCCATCTTCCGCCACGTTGGCGATATACATGGTGGGCTTCAGGGTCAGGAAGTTGAGGTGGCTCACGGCGGCCAGCTCTTCCTTATCCAGCTTCATGCCGCGGATCATCTGGCCGTTTTCCAGCGCGACCTTGATCTTCTCAAGCACTTCCACTTCCAGCTTGGCATCCTTGTCGCCGCCTTTGGCGCGCTTGGACTGACGGTGAATGGCGCGCTCGCAGGCGTCCAGATCCGACAGGGCCAGCTCGGTGTTGATCACTTCGATATCGTCAGCGGGAGAGACCTTGCCGGCAACGTGAATGATGTTTTCGTCATCGAAGCAGCGCACTACGTGGCCGATCGCTTCGGTTTCACGGATGTTGGCCAGGAACTGGTTACCCAGACCTTCACCCTTGGAGGCACCGGCAACCAGACCGGCGATGTCGACGAATTCCATGGTGGTCGGCACAACGCGCTGCGGATTGATGATGGCCGCCAGCTGATCGAGGCGGGGATCCGGCATCGGCACCACACCAGTGTTCGGCTCGATGGTGCAGAACGGGAAGTTGGCGGCTTCGATACCGGCCTTGGTCAGCGCGTTGAACAGGGTGGATTTGCCTACATTGGGCAGGCCCACGATACCGCATTTAAAACCCATGGATTGTTACCTTACTTGATGGATGCTGTTGGGGGGCGCCCGCAGGCGGCCCATGTCATGCTTGTTCTGGTCGTTGCTCATGTACCGGCACAATGCCCGTACAGGATCAAACCGACCTAACCCTTTTCAGCCTTGAAGCTGTGCAAGCGATTCATGGCCTTGGTCATATCTTGTTTGAACAGGATGTCGGTGGCGCGCAGGGACTCGTCCAGCGCGGCGTCGATCAGGTTCTGTTCACTGCTGGGGGCCTTGGTCAGGACGAAGCCCGCCACCTGCTCTTTGCTGCCGGGATGGCCGATCCCGAGACGCAGCCGGAAGAAGTTATTGTTGTTGCCCATCTTGGCGATGATGTCCTTGAGGCCGTTATGGCCACCGTGACCACCACCCTGCTTGAACTTGGCGATGCCTGGCGGCAGATCCAGTTCATCATGGGCCACCAGAATCGCTTCCGGCTCAATCTGATAAAAACGCGCCAGTGCGGCCACAGCCTTGCCAGAGAGGTTCATATAGGTGTTCGGGATGAGCAGCCGCACATCCTGCCCCTCGACCAGGATGCGGGCAGTATGGCCGAAGAACTTGGGTTCTTCACGCAGGCTGACATTGTGCCAGCGGGCCAGTTGCTCCACATACCAGGCGCCCGCGTTGTGGCGGGTCTTGGCATATTCCGGGCCGGGGTTGCCCAGTCCGACGATCAGTTTGATTTCGCTTGTCACGCTTGATGTCTTCACTCGCAGCTGCCGTGGGCACACTACCCAGGGCAATAGGACGCAATATTCTAGCCGCCGAGTGGCGATCACTCAACCAATGCGCATGTTATGGCGGGATTTGCAGCATTATTGCGGCCAATGGGTGGCTAACGGTGGGCAAACGGGCCTCTTGCAAGAGGCCCGTTTCAGTTTACCGATGGATTGTGCCCGGTTGACTACCGTCGTTATTTGGTACGCAGCAGGGTGACGGTCTCTTCATCCAGTGCGGTCAGGGTGGGACGGGCATCGCGCACATACTCCACGAAAGAGGCTGCATCAGTGCCGCAATCCACGCCGCTGGCCTTGCAATCGAGGGCCTGGCCCGGGGCATAGACGGCGCTCAGCAGTTCACCGTTTTGTGCCACCTTCAGCACCGGGAAGGCGGTCAGCTTGCCATTGACGCTGGCGATGTCGACCCGCTCGCTCTGGTGGCGCTGGGCATTGGCCAGTGCCTGCCAGCCATCGTTACCGTTGGCGCTGTAGGCGTTCATCACCACCCGATAGCGCTGGCTATCCACCAGATCCTGCCACTCGCCGCTTGCGGTCTTGTGCTGCAATTGGGTCAGGGTGCCCGCTTTGCCTGCGTCGGTCTCCTGGAAGGTGTAACGCAGGTGGCCGCCATAGGGGAACTTGCCGGCATGGGCGCTGGCGGGCAGGGTGGCGGTGATGGTCTCGGTCAAGAGGGCACGCACCTCGGCGCCAGTCAGGGTCAGCACCGAGAGCTGGTTCTTGAACGGCAGCAGGGTGAGGGCGCTATCCCCCTCACGCCATTCGCCAGCAGGCAGGTCGGCGCGCACGCCGCCCACCGCAACCAGAGAAAAATCGACCGGGCCGCCGGTCAGGGCCTGAACAGCCGGAGTATTGGCCCAGTAGAACTCCCCTTCGGCAACCAGCGGCGCTACATCTGAGCCGTGGCTGTCGCTGCCGTTGTCACCGGGACGACGGGCATTTTGCAGCTGCTCGGGGATGGTGCCGATCACTGGGCCATAAGCTTTCTCCAGCGCCGGTTTGTAGTGGCTGTCGATGATGCCGCGCAGGCGCGGATCTTCATCCACGGTAATCAGATTGGGCTGGTTGTCGACAAACTGGCTTGCCTCTTTGCTGCGGGCGTCGTCGAGCGCCTGCTTGCGCGCCGCATCGGCGAAGAAGTCGCGGCTGGCCAGCAGGCTGTTGTGGCCCTGGCAGTCGGTCACCTGACCCTGGCTGTCAAAGGTCACCTGTGCCAGACCGATGGCCTGGGCGTAGGAGCCCGCCTGCACCACGCAGGTCTTGCCGATGCCATCCGGATTGGTCACCAGCTTGGCGTAATCGCCAGTCTTGCCCCAGCCAATGTTGCGAAAATCGCCGAGCAGGCTGTGGGAGTGGCCGCCGACGATGGCATCGAGGCCGTTTACCTTGGCCGCCAGCGCCAGATCCCGCTCGTTGCCGATGTGGGTCAGCGCCACGATCTGGTGGATCCCCTTGGCTTGCAGCATGTCGACCGTGGCCTCAGCCGAGGCGACCTCCTTGCCAAAGCGCAGCTTGCCGACGTTGGGGGCGATATTGCCCATGTCTTCCAGTACCAGACCGATGATGGCGACCAGCTGTTTGCCTTGCGGCAGGTTGTCGAGATCGGTGACCGGACTCTTCTGGTTGCCGTCAAAGGCGTAGACCACGAAGGGTTTGAGGTTGTCAGCCTTGCTAAGGGCCGGATCGGCTTTGGTGTCGAGGTTGGCGGCCAGCACCGGGAAGTTGACCCCCTCGATGAAGCGGGCCAGCTTCTGGTTATCCAGATCGAACTCGTGGTTGCCCAGCGCCATGGCATCGAGGCCGAACTGGCTCAACAACTCGGCGTTGGCCATCCCCTCGTTGAGCTTGAAGTAGCCGCTGCCCTGCCAGGCATCGCCACCGTGCAGCAGCAGCAAGGGCTGGTTCTTGGCCAGCGCATCGGCCTGATAGGCTTTCGCCATGGTCAGCAGGCGCGGATAACC
The DNA here is from genome assembly GCF_051919365.1 of Aeromonas sp. 82P. Lineage (NCBI taxonomy): Bacteria > Pseudomonadati > Pseudomonadota > Gammaproteobacteria > Aeromonadales > Aeromonadaceae > Aeromonas > Aeromonas sp. 82P. Next base: position 3,685,063 of record NZ_JBQBEV010000001.1, on the reverse strand, counting down.
GCCAAAGCGGGTATAGAGGGTGTCCGTCTCCCCCTGCTGGGCAAAGATCTGCCCTTTGATCTCGGCATTGACCGGATCAAACTGGGAGTGGGTGTCGTTCATGTGAGCCAGGGTCAGCACGAAGGGCGGGTTTTCTTTGGCGGGCTGACAGGCGAACAGGGCGGAGGTAAGGGTCGCGAGCAGGAGGGGACGCAAGCAATTCATGGGTAAATCCTTAAGCCTGCCGGGGGCAGGGTCGTACCAGATAGCAGAAAGTTGGAAAGAGAAGGTCCAGAAAGACGAAAACCGCCTGATGGCGGTTTTCGTTATTGCTGAATCTATCAATGCTCAAACATGGCAGAGATGGACTCTTCGTTGCTGATGCGACGAATGGCTTCGGCCAGTACAGTTGACAGCGTCAGCTGCTTGACCTTGCCGACCGCTTTCATCTCCGCAGTGAGCGGGATGGAGTCGGTGATGATCAGTTCATCGATCACGGAGTTCTTGATGTTCTCGACGGCGGAACCGGAGAAGACCGGGTGAGTGGCGTAAGCGAATACACGCTTGGCACCGCGCTCTTTCAGGGCCTCTGCGGCTTTGCACAGGGTGCCGCCGGTGTCGATCATGTCATCAACGATGATGCAGTCGCGGCCGGCAACGTCACCGATCAGGTGCATGACCTGGGAGACGTTCGGGCGGGGACGGCGCTTGTCGATGATGGCGATGTCGGTGTCATCCAGCAGCTTGGCGATGGCGCGGGCACGCACGACGCCACCGATGTCCGGGGAGACAACGACAGGAGACTCGAGGTTCTTGGACTTCATGTCTTCCAGCAGCACCGGGCTACCGAACACGTTGTCTACCGGAACGTCGAAGAAACCTTGAATTTGCTCGGCATGCAGGTCAACGGTCAGCACGCGATCCACACCGACGCTGGAGAGGAAGTCAGCGACAACCTTGGCGGTGATGGGTACACGGGCGGAGCGGACGCGGCGGTCCTGACGGGCATAACCAAAGTAGGGGATAACGGCAGTGATACGGCCAGCTGAAGCACGACGCAGAGCATCCACCATGACGATCAATTCCATCAAATTGTCGTTGGTCGGGGCACAGGTGGATTGAATGATGAAGATATCGCCACCACGTACATTCTCATTGATCTGTACGCTGATCTCGCCGTCGCTAAAGCGACCTACGGCAGCATTGCCGAGTTTGATAAACAGGCGATCTGCGATCTTCTGGGCTAGTTCCGGCGTTGCGTTACCAGCAAACAGCTTCATGTCAGGCACGGTTTGAAACCTCGGGGTTGCATCCAGTATGTGGGGGAGTCTGAAATCAGACTCTATCGTTTTGGGGCAAACGATTTATCAAGATAACGTACAAGGTGTCTGCTGCCCAATGAATGTGATGATACCGGTAACCCGAATCCGTGGCCGAGTGCAAAACCGGCCACGTTAATCATCATCAATACCGTTCGGTAAAATTGGCTGGGGTACTAGGATTCGAACCTAGGAATGGCGAGATCAAAACCCGCTGCCTTACCGCTTGGCGATACCCCAATCATTTGAACTGTTGCAATGTGGAGAAGAGAGGTGATATGTTCTCGCCCTTGGCGACAAACCCATCAAGTCCCTTCGGCACGCAGGCCAACACTTCCCGAGCAGTCACTTCGTCTTCAAATTGAGCAAAGACGCAGGCTCCTGTGCCCGTCATTCTTGACGGCGCGTATTCTAGCAACCAGCCGAGCGCATTGGCAACCTCGGGGTGGCGCTTTTTCACCAGTGATTCGCAATCGTTTTTCCACTCGCCTTCGAGCAGGTTGTCCAGCGCCATTTTTGGCGTGGCTCTCGGCAGGTCCGGATCCTGGAATACGGCTGCGGTCGCTACATGGCAATCTGGCTTGAGTACCAGATACCAGGCATCGGGCAGTTCGACTGGTTGCAGCCGCTCGCCCACTCCTTCGGCAAAGGCCGCCTTGCCACGAACAAACACCGGTACATCGGCCCCCAGCTGGACGCCAAGTGCTGCCAGTTCATCTTCGCTCAAACCCGCTTGCCAGAGGTGGTTAAGCGCTACCAGCGTGGTCGCTGCATCGGATGAACCGCCGCCAATGCCGCCCCCCATGGGCAGCACTTTCTCCAGCCGGATATGGGCTCCCTGCGGGCTCGGCAGGGTTGCCTGCAGCAGGCGTGCCGCCCGAATAATCAGATTCTGCTCATCCGGCACCCCGGGAATGGCCGGGCTCAGGGTGAGTGTGTCGCTATTCGGTATCACCTCAAACTCGAGCCAGTCGCTGTGGTTGAGGAAGATAAACAGGGTCTGCAGCTCGTGATAGCCATCGGGACGACGGCCATTGACGTGTAAAAACAGGTTGAGTTTGGCCGGTGCCGGCCAGCGTGTGGAAGCCATTAACGTGCAAGAGTCCATTGGTTGATCTGAAGCTTGAGGCGGCTGTTCTGGCCGGTCATGGTCAGCTGGTGTGGCAGGCGGTAGCCATCCTGATCCCGATAATCGCCATAGACGATCTGCCACTGGCCGTCACGCACGCTGGCCAGACTGCTGTCGGGGTTGAGTTCAAACTCCGCCTGACCTGGCAGCCCCTTGATCCACTCTGGCAATCCCGCAACCGGAATATTCCAGCCGGTCAGTTGATAGATGAGCGCTTCGGCATCCTGGCTCTGGTGGCGATTGCCGTCGCTGTCGAGCAGGGTGATCTCCCCCTTGCTGCGGGAGAGCTCCAGAATGCTGGTGCCAATCAGGCTGGTGAGGTTGAGGCGATAATCATCGCCATCCTGCTGCCAGTTGAGGCGGGCACTGCCCTTTTGCTGGGGGGTGATGATGGCCATCTTGCCGGATAGCTGCCAATGGGTCAGCTGCTCGAGACGGGCCCGCTCCTGGTTCCAGTTCACCTGGTCACGCTGGGGCTGGGTGGTGGCACAACCGGCCAGCAACAGCAGGCAGGTGAGGGTAAAAATACGTAGCAGCAAGAGACGGCTCCAGAGAGAGGAATTTGCCACAGTATACGGGGCGGCCGTATTGCTTTTAAAGACTTACCCTTTCTCGTACAATTGGCAGCCTTTGCACCCAGCGTATGAAATGATCGTCGCCCACTCATGAGTTTGCTTGCCCTCGGAATCAACCACAACACCGCCAGTGTCGCCTTGCGGGAACGGGTCGCCTTTGGCCCGGACTGCATCGATCGCGCCTTGCGTGAGCTGGTGAGCCAACCCGGTGTCAGCGAGGCGGTGATCGTCTCCACCTGCAACCGGACCGAACTCTATTGCAATCTGGAGGAGGAGCGGCAGGAGCAAGTGCTGCGCTGGCTGCAGCAGTTCCACGGGCTGGACGCGGCCGAACTGGTCACTGCCATCTATCAGCATCACGATGAAGAGGCGGTGCGCCACTTGATGCGGGTGGCGTGCGGGCTCGACTCTCTGGTGTTGGGGGAGCCGCAGATCCTGGGGCAGATCAAGCAATCCTATGCCCACGCCCAGCAGGCGGAGTCGGTGAAGGGGGCGCTGGAGCGGTTGTTCCAGAAATCCTTCTCGGTGGCGAAAAGAGTGCGTACCGATACCGAGATTGGCGCCAGTGCCGTGTCGGTGGCCTTTGCCGCCGTCAGTCTGGGTCGGCGGATCTTCTCCGATCTCTCCCAGACCAAGGTGCTGCTGGTCGGGGCGGGGGAGACCATCGAACTGGTGGCCCGTCATCTGCGCGAGCAGAACGTCACCAAGATGATGGTGGCCAACCGCACCCTGCAGCGCGCCCAGACCCTGGCGGCCGAATTCGGCGCCCAGGTGATGACGCTCGAAGAGATCCCCGACTATCTGCACGAAGCGGATATTGTCATCAGCTCGACCGCCAGCCCCCTGCCCATCATCGGCAAGGGGATGGTGGAGCGCGCGCTGAAGGCCCGCCGCTTCAAACCCATGTTTCTGGTGGATATTGCCGTGCCGCGCGACATCGAAGCCGAAGTCGATGAGCTCTCCGATGCCTATCTCTACACGGTGGATGATTTGCAGGGGATCATCGAGCAGAACCTCGAAACCCGTAAACGGGCTGCCGCGCAGGCGGAAGTGATCGTGCAGGAAGAGCGCGACGAGTTTATGGGCTGGTATCGCGGCCAGAGTTCGGTCGACCTCATTCGCGATTACCGCCATCAGTCCCAGCAAGTGGCTGATGAAGAGTTGCAACGGGCCCTGCTGGCATTGGCGCAGGGCGAGAGTGCCGAACAGGCGCTCAAGGCGATGGCCCATCGCCTCACCAACAAATTGATCCACGCGCCGACCCAGGCATTGCGCCAGGCTGCCTCCCAGGGGGATCAGAGCGAGCTCTCCCGCTTGCGGCAGGCGCTGGGGTTGTCACAAGAGCCATAATTTTCGGGCAACCTGCCGGTTGTCCCGTCCTCCATTGAGAATGCAAGAGTTATGAATCCGTCACTGATCAGAAAGCTGGAAGGCCTCATCGAGCGCCACGAAGAAGTACAGGCCATGCTCGGCGAGCCGGATGTGGTCTCGGATCAGGATCGCTACCGCGCCCTGACCCGCGAATATGCCCAGCTGGAAGATATCGTTCACGCCTTCCAGCGTTACCGTCAGGCGCAGGATGATCTGGATACCACCCAGATGATGCTGGAGGAGGATGATGCCGACCTGCGCGAGATGGCGCAGGAGGAGCTGCCGCTGGCCAAGGCCAATCTGGAGGCGCTGGAGCAGGAGCTGCAACTGATGTTGCTGCCCAAGGATCCCAAGGATGACAACAACTGCTATCTGGAGATCCGCGCCGGTGCCGGTGGCGACGAAGCGGCCATCTTTGCCGGTGACCTGTTCCGCATGTATTCACGGTTTGCCGAGCGTCAGGGCTGGCGCGTCTCCATCGTCAGCTGCAATGACGGTGAATACGGTGGCTACAAGGAGGTGATCGCCAAGATCGACGGCGAGCGGGTCTATGGCCGCCTCAAGTTTGAATCCGGTGGTCACCGGGTGCAGCGGGTGCCTGAGACCGAATCCCAGGGTCGGGTGCACACCTCCGCTTGTACCGTCGCCGTGCTGCCGGAAGTGCCGGAAGCCGAGCAGATCGAGATCAACCCTTCAGATCTGAAGATCGACACCTTCCGCGCCTCCGGTGCCGGTGGTCAGCACGTCAACAAGACCGACTCGGCCATTCGTATCACCCACCTGCCGACCGGGCTGGTGGTGGAGTGTCAGGACGAGCGCTCCCAGCACAAGAACCGCGCCAAGGCGATGTCGGTGCTCTCCGCCCGCCTGCAAGCGGCCGAGGATGAGCGCCACCGCGCCGCCGAGCAGAGTACCCGCCGCAATCTGGTGGGCTCCGGCGATCGCTCCGAGCGCATCCGTACCTACAACTACCCGCAGGGCCGCCTCTCCGAGCACCGCATCAACCTGACCCTCTACCGTCTCTCCGAAATTTTGGAAGGGGATCTGGACTGCGTCATCACCCCGCTGGTGCAGGAGTATCAGGCCGATCAGCTCGCCTCGCTGGCCGAGAACAACTGATGCAAATGGTGATCCGGCAAACTCGCATTAAGTGTTGTGCCCATAAGGTGGAGTGGCACTGATGCAGATCCAGCAGGCTCGTGCCCATATCATGACCGTGCTGGCTGAGGGGGAGTCCCCTCGCGCCGATGCCGATGTACTGCTCTGTCATCTGCTCGGGTGTCGTCGCAGCTATCTGATGACCTGGCCCGAGCGTGAGCTGGATGCCGCCCAGCAGGCCACCCTGCAGACGTGGCTGGCTCGTCGTCTCAACGGCGAACCCATCGCCCATCTCGTTGGTGAGCGGGAGTTCTGGTCGCTGCCGCTGAAAGTGAGCCCGGCGACCCTGATCCCGCGCCCCGATACCGAGGTGCTGGTCGAGCAGGCGCTGACAAGAATCCCGCAGGGGCCGTGCACCGTGCTGGATCTCGGCACCGGCACCGGCGCCATCGCGCTGGCGCTCAAGTCCGAGCGGCCCGAGGTCGATGTGTGGGCGGTGGATCGGATGGCGGATGCCGCGGCACTGGCTCGCGAGAACAGCGCCGCGCTGGGGTTACCCATCGAGGTGCGCGACGGCAGCTGGTTCGAGCCCCTTGGCGAGCCGGATCGCGACAATACGCCACGTTTTGCGGTGATTGTCTCCAATCCCCCCTATATTGATGGCGCCGATCCCCATCTCGAGCAGGGTGATGTGCGCTTTGAGCCCCGCTCGGCGCTGGTTGCCGATGACGCCGGGCTGGCCGATATACGCCACATCGTGGCCCATGCCCCCGCTTATCTGCTGGCCGATGGCTGGTTGCTGCTGGAGCATGGCTGGGATCAGGGGGAGGCGGTGCGTCAGTTGCTGCGCGATGGCGGTTACCGCGAGGTAGCCACGGTGCGTGATTACGGGGATAACGACAGGGTGACGCTGGGCCTCTGCCCGCTGCGCTGACGGTTCCTCACTGTTAATCGGCGGGTTGCCTGTGCGCCCCCATGCAAGGATTGAATATGGTTTTTGTGCTCAAACACCTGCACCTCACCCTGATTGCCGGGGCCGTGCTGATGTTTATGCTCCGCTTCTACTGGGTACAGACCGCCACTGGCCGAGCCTATAGCGCGCCGGTGATGAAGGTCAGCGGCTGGCTCAACGGTCTGGTGGTGCTCTCCGGCGTATTGCTCTGCATGGTGCTGGATCTCAACCCGCTCAATAACGGAACGCCCTGGCTCAGCGAGAAGCTGATGGCCATTCTGGTGCTGGTATTTCTGGCGGCGATGGCGCTGCGGCTGGCCAAAAGCAATCTGGTGCGCTGGTGCTCCTTTCTGGGGGCGCTCGGCTGGATCTACTTTATTGCCAAGTTGGCAGTGCTCAAACAGACGAGTGTGTTCGGCTAAGGCATGAAGAGAATGTTACACATAGACGAATGGACCGATTTCGAAGCCCACGACATCACTGAACTGGCGTTGTCAGTCAGCGACGAGATTTATGGCTCGGTCGAGGAGGGGATCCGCGAGTTGAACCTGCTGGACGAGTGGCTGGACGAGCAGATCGAAGAGGGCACCTGCGACGAAGTGCGCCAGCAGTTGCTGCAGGGCTTCTACCACAGCCTCGGTTTTCATGGCGACTGGCAGGATTATTTCTCTGCCAACAACTGCGATCTCAATCAGGTGCTGGTTCAGCGCAAAGGGATCCCGGTCAGCCTCGGCATTCTCATCATCCAGCTGGGGCGCAAGCTTGGGCTCGATGTGGAGGGGATCTGCTTCCCCGGCCACTTCCTGGTGAGCTTTGCCGGTGGCGAGGGGGAGGTCTATGTCGACCCCTTTACCGGTGACGAGCTGAGTCTGGCCCGCATCGAGCTGCTGCTGCGCGGTGCGTTGGGGGACTTGGCGACCCTGACCCCTGACTACCTGCAGCCCTCCGGCCAGTGGGAGATCATCGAACGGCTGCTCAACGTCAGCAAGGGTGCCCTGCTGCGGGAAGATCGCATGCCCGAGGCGCTGCGTTGCAGCGAGCTGTTGCTGCGGATGAAGCCCGGCGATCCGCTGGAGACGCGGGATCGCGGCTTTATCTACGAGCAGCTCGATTGCCCGCGCCAGGCCGCCGACGATTTTGAATATTTTATTGAACAATGCCCGGACGATCCGGTCGCCGATGTGCTGAAAGTACAGCTGGCCGCGCTGGATCTGAGCCCCAAGCCCCTCCATTAAGGGCGGCTTGAAACTGAAACTGAAGAATATCAAGGCCGCTGCGTCCGGTCGCAACGGAGTAACTAGGCTTCAGGCCCTTTTATTAAGGATGTCTTAGATGGAACAGAAGAATATCAAGATCAACCAGATCGACGTTGCCAACGACAAACCGTTCGTGCTGTTTGGCGGCATGAACGTGCTGGAATCCCGCGACATGGCGATGGCGGTGTGCGAGAAGTACGTGGAAGTGACCAGCAAGCTGGGCATCCCGTTTGTCTTCAAGGCGAGCTGGGACAAGGCCAACCGCTCCTCCATCCACTCCTACCGCGGTCCGGGTCTGGAAGAGGGGATGAAGATTTTCCAGGAGCTGAAAGCGACCTTCGGCATGCCGGTCATCTCCGATCTGCACGAACCCCATCAGGCCAAGCCGGTCGCCGAGGTGGTTGACGTTATCCAGCTGCCCGCTTTCCTGGCGCGCCAGACTGATCTGGTGGAAGCCATGGCCCGCACCGGCAACGTCATTAACATCAAGAAGCCGCAGTTCCTAAGCCCAAGCCAGATGAAGAACATCACCGACAAGTTTGAGGAGTGCGGCAACGATCAGCTGATCCTCTGCGAGCGCGGTGCCAATTTCGGCTACGACAACCTGGTGGTGGACATGCTGGGTCTGGGCGTGATGAAGAAGAGCACCGGTGGCTATCCGGTGATCTTTGACGTGACCCACTCCCTGCAGTGCCGTGATCCGCTGGGTGCCGCCTCCGGTGGCCGTCGCGAGCAGGTGACCGAGCTGGCGCGCGCCGGCATGGCGGTCGGTCTGGCCGGTCTCTTTATCGAATCCCACCCGGATCCGAAGATTGCCCGTTGTGATGGCCCGAGCGCCCTGCCGCTGGAGAAGCTGGAAGGCTTCCTCAAACAGATGAAGGCCATCGATGACCTGATCAAGGGCTTCGAACCCCTCGATACCTCGGCCTGATCCCGACGCTGTCATGCCTGATGAAAATGCCCCGCAATGCGGGGTATTTTTATATCTGCCATATTTAGTTGAAGACTCAAATTAATCTACGAGCAAACAATCGTCGGTTGCTGTGGTGTTAACGGTGTTAATTTTGTTGTGTTATTGATGTCTCTTAATTGTTTTTTATTACATGTAAAGTGGTCACCGTAGTAATGCAGAAATAGCATGGATCGGGTGGGGTACGCAGATATCTCGTCCGGCTATCTGCATGTTTATTGCTGCCATAACAATGTGCAATTAAATTAACAGGACGTTAATAATGCGAAAGAAACTATTTAGCAGCCTCTATTTTCAAGTATTGCTCGCGATTACCCTCGGGGTATTTCTGGGGCATGTCTATCCAGAACTGGGCGCCGATATGAAGCCCCTCGGTGATGGCTTCGTCAAATTGATCAAGATGATCATCGCCCCTGTTATTTTCTGTACCGTGGTTACCGGCATTGCCGGGATGGAGAGCATGAAGGCGGTCGGCAAGACCGGCGCCATTGCTCTGCTCTACTTCGAGGTGGTCAGCACCATCGCCTTGATCATCGGGCTGTGCGTGGTCAACCTGCTGCAACCGGGTGCCGGTATGAACGTCGATCCGGCTGCGCTGGATGCCAGCGCCATCTCCGCCTATGCGGAGCAGGCCAAGTCCCAGGGCATTATCGCCTTTTTGCTGGATATTATTCCGGGCAGTGTGATCGGTGCCTTTGCCAGCGGTAATATCTTGCAGGTGTTACTGTTTGCGGTGCTGTTCGGCTTCTCCCTGCATCATATCGGTGAAAAGGGACAGATTATTTTCGGCGTCATCGACAGTTTCTCCAAAGTCATATTTGGCATTATCAATATGATAATGAGACTGGCGCCGGTCGGTGCATTCGGGGCAATGGCATTTACCATCGGCAAATATGGAGTAGGTTCACTTGTACAGCTGGGCCAGCTTATTGCCTGCTTCTATCTCACCTGCCTCTTCTTTATCTTCATTGTGCTGGGCAGCATCGCTAAAGCCTCAGGCTTCAGCATCCTGCGTTTCATCTCCTACATTCGCGAGGAGCTGCTGATCGTGCTGGGGACCTCCTCTTCCGAGTCGGTACTGCCGCGGATGCTGCACAAGATGGAGAAGCTGGGTTGCCAGAAATCGGTGGTGGGGCTGGTCATTCCGACCGGGTACTCCTTTAACCTGGATGGCACCTCCATCTATCTGACCATGGCGGCGATTTTTATCGCCCAGGCTCTGGATCTGTTCCAACAGATCACCCTGCTGGTGGTACTGCTGATCTCCTCGAAAGGGGCAGCAGGGGTGACTGGTAGTGGCTTTATCGTGCTGGCGGCAACTATTTCGGCGGTGGGCCATCTGCCACTGGCTGGTTTGGCGCTGATCCTGGGGATCGACCGTTTTATGTCCGAAGCGCGGGCGTTGACCAACCTGATCGGTAACGGGGTTGCCACCGTGGTGGTCGCCAAATACTGCAAGCAGCTGGACGAGAAGAAAATGGATGCAGTGCTCGGCGGCAAGGTCGGGCAACTGGAAGCGGACAGGGCGTAAGCGCAGTTTCCCCCCGCACGGCCGCGTTGGCTGGTGCGGGGGCAATAAAAAAACGGCCGATTGGTCGTTTTTTTGTGCTGATACTGCGAGTATCAGCTATTCACTGCAGGGCGCTGATTACAGGCTCTGGGTGAAAGTACGGGTAACCACGTCACGCTGCTGTTCCGGGGTCAGGGCGTTGAAACGCACTGCGTAGCCAGATACACGGATGGTCAGCTGCGGGTACTTCTCCGGGTTTTCGATAGCATCTTCCAGAGTTTCGCGACGCAGCACGTTGACGTTCAGGTGCTGGCCACCTTCAACAGCAGGTTCAGCCTGAACCGGCAGTTCGCGGTATTCGAACTGACCCAGGTCAGCCAGTTGCACTTCTTGATCGGCAGCGAAAGCATCGCCTTTGACGCAGATGCAGCGAGCTTGTTGCTTCTCTTCGTCCAGCAGCCAGAAAGAGTTCAGCAGAGCGGTGTTGGCGGCCTGGGTGATTTGAATGCCTTTGATCATGGTATGACTCCTCAATGGGAACGCGAATCCAACTGTAAGGAAATTACCCTGATGTATTTAGCTACCGTCGATGGCGATGACTTAAAGGGCCCTTGCCTTACACCTTTTCTTTGATGGGGTCATATATACCACGGTGGTAATATTACTAAAATTGATCTAGATCAAGAAAATCTGACAAAGCGCCATTTCAATGGGATTAAATTCTTGAGTTGAATCAAAAATAGGTCATTTTTCTGATTTTGTAAGATATCCAAATTATGCATCTTTTATCTCGTTAATCTAGTAATTTAACTACATCTTTTCGGCTTTTTCTGAGGTTAATTGAGGGGTTGGCTACACTCAGCAAAAAAAGCGAGGAGAGTGCCGGGTGTATAATGGGTGGCGAAAGTGGGCATGGCTGGCCCTGTTTTGTTGCTGGGCAAGCAGTGTTGCGGTACGGGCCGAGACGGTGCGAATTGCTGTGGGCGAGTGGCCACCTTATATCAGTGAGGCGCTGCCCAATCAGGGCTTTCTCTGTGAGGTGGTGCGCCAGGCCTTTGCCGAAGAGGGGCTCGATGTCAGCTTTCACTTCTATTCCTGGGCCGAGGCTTACCGACTGACTCTGGAGGGACGCTATGTGGTCACCATGCCCTGGTTTCGCTCCCGCGAGCGGGAGCAGCTTTTCTATCTCTCCGCCTCGCTCGGCCATTTCACCACTCGCCTGATGACGCTGACCGGTACGCCCGCGATCAATCTGGGTGAGCTGAAACACGAGCCGGTCGGAGTGACCCGTGGCTATTTCTATGGCGATGGTTTTGCCGCTCGCCAAGCCGGGCTCACCCTCGAGTGGTCAGATTCCGATGAGGAGAGCATGGGCAAGCTGCTTGACGGGCGGATCCACTATCTGGTGATGGATGAGCAGGTGGCACAGACTCTGTTCCAGCAGGCGCTCGTTCGTCATCCCCAATCGCTGTCACTGACCGGTGCCGCCGACCCCATCTGGTTGCAACCGGGATACCTGCTGATGCGCAAGGCCGATCCCGAGGCGCGCCGTCTGATGCTGCTGTTCAATACCGGCCTGCGCAAGCTGGAGCGCTCGGGGCGGCTCGCCAGGCTCTGGAAAGCGTGAGCCACGGTTGCGTCTTGCGGGCTGGCCCCCTATCCTGAGCCCTTCGCCGTATCAAGTGAGGAGGCCGGGGTGCTGACCTGGAGTGATGTGATTGGCTCTGAGAAAGAGCAGGACTATTTCAAGAGTACACTGGCAACTGTCAGAGCCGAGCGGGAAGCGGGCAAGGTGATCTACCCGCCAGCTACCGATGTGTTCAATGCCTTCAAGCTGACCGAGCTGGATCAGGTCAAGGTGGTGATCCTGGGCCAGGACCCCTACCACGGCCCCAATCAGGCGCACGGTCTCTGCTTCTCCGTTCTGCCCGGCGTGCGTACGCCCCCCTCACTGGTCAACATCTATAAAGAGATGCAGCGTGACCTGCCAGGTTTCGTCACACCCAATCACGGCTTTCTCGAATCCTGGGCCAAACAAGGTGTCTTGCTGCTCAACACAGTGCTGACGGTGCAGGCCGGTCAGGCCCATTCCCACGCCCATCTGGGATGGGAGACCTTTACCGATCGGGTCATCGAGCAGATCAATGCCAGCTGTCAGGGCGTGGTGTTCCTGCTGTGGGGCGCCCACGCCCAGAAGAAGGGACGTTTCATCGACCGCCAGCGCCACTATGTGCTGACCGCGCCGCACCCGAGCCCACTCTCTGCCCACCGCGGTTTCATCGGTTGCGGTCACTTTAGCGAGACCAATCGCTTGCTGGAACAACAGGGCAAGAGTCCGATAGAGTGGAAATCTGTCTGCATCCCACTTGATTGAGTGCAAAGTTCGGGCGACAAATGACCGTATACTCAGGGACATAAGATTAATTCAGAGCCAAGGAGTGCCCATGTTATCCAGTCTGCACAAGGACCATCTCAACATCGCCCGACTTTTGGAGCTGCTCAAGCACAAGCTGGCAGCCATCCGTGTCGAAGAGCCCATCAGCTATTTTCTGGTGCGCGATGTCATCGACTACCTGCGGGAGGTCTCTGACAAGTACCACCATCCCAAGGAAGACCTCATCTATGACTACTACCTGAAATATCGGGTGGTGGAGGGTGAGGTCGCCAACCGCCTGCAGGAGGAGCACGTCAAGCTGCTGGAGGCCGGGGCCGATCTCAAGGAGATGGTGGAGATGATCCTGATGGATGCGGTGATCCCCCTCGATCAGTTCACCACCAAGCTGGAGCGCTTCGTGGAGCTGCAAGAGGCACACATGAACTACGAAGAGGGGGTGATCTTCCCCCATCTGCGTGACTCCCTGACCGAGGATGACTGGCGTCATCTGGAGCAAAACTGGCAGAACCGCGCCATTGGCGACCCCCTGTTCGGGGCTGAGGTAAGCCAGCACTTCCAGGCACTGGCTAAACGCCTCTCTCTGCCGCTCACGACCGGCTAAGACGAGCCCGTACCCGCAGCGTGGCAGGTATTGTGTGAGTGCAACTTGAGTGAAAATAGAAAGGCCTCCGGATGGAGGTCTTTTGCATGATGGATGTTGCCATCCATTGCGCAGCCCAAGGATATACAACTGCTGGCAGCAACTCTCTTCGGAAAAGTTACTTATCGACTATCTGGCGTGACTGAGCAGGGTGGATGGGCAGGTGTGCAGGTATTGGTGGGGCGTCAGGCCGAACTCCTGTTTGAAGCGGGCGGCAAAACGGCTGGGGGAGTCATAACCGCAGGCGAGGGCGACCTCCAGCGGGGTCAGGCCCTGCTGCAACAGGTTGAGGGCGTGGCTCATGCGTACCTGAGCCAGCAACTGGCGAAAGCTGCGACCTTCGGCGGCCAGCTTGCGCACCATGGAGGCGCGGCTCATGGAGAAGTGGGGGGCCACCGCCTCCAGGGTGTGGTCGATGCCGGGTTCCACCGCCAGGTATCGGGCCAGCCGCTCTGCGAGGGTCATGGTGCTGGCGGGAAAGAGCAACCCGAGGGCGTTGGCGGCCCGCAGCTCGGCATAGAAGCCGCGAAGCAGTTCGGCCTGGGTCGCCTCGCTCAGTCCCCGTTCGGCCATGGTGCTGATGAGCTCAAAGCAGAAGGCGAGCCCGGGGGTGACCTTGACGGCGGGTTCCTCCAGATCGGCGTGGGAAGGGGCTGACTCGGCCAGCCACTCCTGCGGTGGTGGAGTCAGCAGCGTGATGGCGTGGGAGCGAAATTTGCCCTGCTCCGGCTGATTGACGAAGGTGAGCTGGTGGCCTGCCGGGATCAGCAGCCAGTGCTCCCTGTCAAATGACAGACGCCGCTCGCGCCACCACAGTTGCTTGCTCCCCTGGGTGACCCAGATGAGGGTCGGGGCGTAGATGAGCACCCGGTGAAGGGGCTGCCGGCGGATCCCGAGATAGTGGCTCTGTTGCAGCAGGGGAGTGCTCATCCGGTTGGCTCCTAGGGGGTGACGAAGGTGGCGGTCAGGGTGGCTTTGCCGAGCGCCATGCTATTGAGCATGTAGCCTACCATAGCCGGCGGGGTATCGGCCTTCACCTCGAGATCATGGGGCAGTGCCCAGGCGGTGAACTGATAGCGGTGCATGCCGTGACCTGCGGGTGGGCAGGGGCCGCCGTAACCCTGGCTGCCAAAGTCGGTGCGGATCTCCAATCCCTGCTTGAGCTTGCCGGAGGCATTGCTGGCCAGCTCGCTCTGGGTGGCAGGCAGGTTCACCACCAGCCAGTGCCACCAACCGCTGCCGGTAGGGGCATCGGGGTCATAGGCGGTGATGGCAACACTCTTGGTGCCTGCTGGCAGATCCTGCCAGCTAAGTTGGGGCGAGTGGTTGTCGCCGCTGCAGCCAAAGCCGTTGAAGCTGAACTGTTTGGCCATCAACTGGCCTTCGTGAATGTCCGTGCTCTTCAGGGTCATGGCAAAGGCTGGCATGGCCGTCAGGCAGAGCAGTGGCAACAGGGCACTCTGTTTGAGCAATTTCATCGGGTGACTCCTCGTGTGGTAACGGGTTCACTTTAGCGAGGGTGGTGCAGGATGTTGTTGCAGAACGACTCAATGTGCTGTCGATTAGTGAGTTAATTGAGCCTTTTAGTTGTTTTTATGGCGAGAGGGTAAATCGCAGCCATAAAAAAACCGGCATCATGGATGCCGGTTCTTCACTGTGCTGACAGCTGATCGTGCGGATTAACGCAGGATCATCTCGTCACGGCCCGGGCCGACGGAAACCATCGGAACCGGTACGCCGAGCAGCTCTTCGATACGCAGCACGTACTGCTGGGCCGCTTTGGGCAGCTCTTCGAAGGTGCGGCAGCCGGTGATGTCTTCGCTCCAGCTTTCCATCTGCTCGTAAACCGGCTTCAGGGCAGCGGTTTGCGGCCAAATCGGGTTCTCGGTGTGGGCACCTTCGTAAGCCACGCAGATCTTCAGATCCGGCAGACCGGTCAGGCAGTCCAGCTTGGTCAGGGCCACTTCGGTGGCGGCTTGCAGCTCGACACCGTTCTTGGTGGCGACGGCATCGAAGTAGCCGACATCACGGGGACGGCCAGTGGTAGCGCCGAACTCGTTGGTGATCTTGCGGAACTCGTCCTGGTTCTCCATGGCGGTCAGCAGGGTGCCGGTACCGACAGAGGAGCTGAATGCCTTGGCCACAGCGATGACGCGCTCCGGGCGCAGACCCGGCAGACCGCCACCGATACCGGCGTAGGCGCCGGATACGTGGGAGGAGGTCACCCAGGGGTATTCGCCGTAGATCAGGTCACGGCCAGCGCCCAGCTGCGCTTCGAACAGCAGGGTCTTGCCTTCGGCCTGCAGCGCTTTGAGCGGCATGCTGACGTTGCAGACGGCGTCGATCCACGGGGCAGAGACTTCCAGCAGCCAGTCGGCCATCTCCTGGGCAGTCTGGGTGAATTCGAAGGAGGGGTAGATAGCCTTCATCTGCGGCAGTTTCCAGTCCAGCATGAACTGGATGCGCTCGACCAGCACGTCCGGCTGTTTCAGCCAGCCAACCAGGATCGCTTTCTTCATCACGCGATCGCCGTAGGCAGGAGCGATACCCTGACGGGTGGAGCCATAGGCGCCATCACCCAGACGTTGCTCTTCCAGGGTATCTTCCAGTGCGTGCAGCGGCAGGCAGAGGGTAGCGCGGTCAGAGATGGCCAGCTTCGGAGTCACGCCGGAGGCTTTGACTTCGTCGAGCTCGACGGTCAGTTTCTCGGGGCTGATCACCATGCCCGGGCCGAGGACAACCAGGCAATCCGGGTTGAATACGCCACTCGGAACCTGGTGCAGCTTGAAGGTGCCAAGGTCGTTGACCACGGTGTGGCCAGCGTTGTTGCCGCCCTGGAAGCGAATGCTGGCGCCAGCTTGACCTGCCAGATAATCCACGATGCGGCCTTTGCCTTCATCACCCCAGTTAGCACCTACGACTACGATAGACGACATGACTCTTTCTCCTAAGACGTTAGGCGTCCATCCTAGGAGTCTGATGCGGATTAGAAAAATTAATTATCTTTATAATTCCGATAAGAGAACCATATAATTATGGCCAATTAAGCGGCAAACCGTCCGATTTTTGCCTGGCAAGCCCCGCACCTCGCGGGTTGAGGGACTCTTATGCTGGATATTCACTGGCTGCAAACCTTTGTCACCCTGGCCCGATTGCAACATTTTGGCCAGACCGCCACCGAGCTGCACATGACCCAGCCCAATGTCAGCCTGCATATCAAGCGGCTGGAGCAGGCGACCCGGGTGCGGCTGATCGAGCGCAGCCCGTTTCGCCTGACTCAGGCGGGAGAGCGGCTATTGCAAAGCGCCGAGCGCACCATTGCCGAGTTGCAGCTCTGCCAGTCCGATCTCAATGCCCTCAACCAGCTCAGTCAGGGGACGCTGGCCATCGCCGCCAGCGACATCATCTCCCGCCTGCTGCTGATCCAGCCGTTCCAGCGCTTCAAGCGGGAGTTTCCCGGCATCGACCTCACCTTGTTCAACACCACTTCGGATCAGGCCGCCGAGCTGGTCAAGGCGGGCAAGGCGGATCTGGGTTTTGTCATGGCGCAAAAGCGCAGCGAACCGCTCTTCTATACCGAGCTGCAACAGGTGACCTGGTGCGCGCTGGGCCACGGCCTTGCCCGCTGGCAGGCGCGGGCGGTGGCGGGGGAGAGCGACCCCCTCGACGAGCCGACCCTGATCCTGCTCGGTCACGACACCCGTACCCGGGCGCTGATCGACCCGTCCCTGCCGCTGTTGGCCTTGCCCCCCTGCCGCATCATGGAGGTGGGCAGCGTGGACGCCCAGCTGGATTGGGCCGAGGCGGGCTTTGGTGTCGCCATCGTGCCGGACTTCTCCCTGCATCCGCGCCTCAACCTCACCGCGCCGGTCACCAGCCTCGGCGATTTTCCCGGGACCAGTCTGGGTTATGTGGTGCGTCAGAATCAGGTGTTATCAAGGGCTATCAAGCAGTTGCTGCACTGGGTGGAGGAGGAGATCCAGAAGCCCAATCCCTATCTGACCCGGGTGATAGAGCCGTAGCGGGGCGGCAAGGTGAGCAGGCCTATCGGGGTGACTGTGCCGCCATCAATTGCGTCACTATCGAACGCGCGTAAACAATCAGGGCAGCCGAAGCTGCCCTGATGTATTTGTTGGCGCTGACCATTCAGGGTTGCAGCGGTGTGGCTGCGCTGGTGGCAGGGGAGGGTGACATGTCGGCCTTATCCTGCGGTGGGGTTTCGTCAGCAACCGCGCTGCTGGCAGGCTGGGTTGCCTGCTCTTGCTGCGCAGTGGCCGCAGAGGCGCTTTGTGGCAACTGAGTCGACACGGCAGCCGATGGTGATGGAACAGTTGACGCTGCTGTCGAAGGGGCCACGCTCTGACCCCCAGTGGTCGGCGTAGCAGTGAGCTCGGGGGTGACCTCGAGCGCCTCTTCGGGTAAGGGATTAACCTCTGTGGCTTCTGTCGCCACTGCGGCACTCACCTGCTCTGCCGTTGGTGCCGCCTCCGAGGCCGATGGCGCTGATGTTAACGGCTCCGGCGTCAGCTGTTCCGCGGTTAACTGCTCGGGGGTCAGTGACAAGGGAGCTGGTGGTTGATCCGACATCCCCGCATGGAGGGGCAGCTCGGTTTGCGCCTGCAACTGCTCGGGGGTCACCTTGCTCAGGGCAGGATGCAGCCGACTGAACTGTTTGACCCGGGCCAGCAGGGTATCGCGCACGGTACGGACGATGGGGTCCGGCAGGCTGGCCAGCGCCACCAGTTCGGCACTCATCCCGATGTTGTTGATGGCGGTGGTCTGTCCCGGATAGAGGTTGGCGGCGATGCGGCTGCGCTGGTAGTAGGGGTGTAGCTTGAGTAGCCTGTCGATCTGCTCCCCTTCGATGGGGATGAGGCGCACCTTGCAGCGGCTGATCAGATCGCCGACCGCCAGACTGGGGTGACCGGCAACCACAAAAGCGGCATCCAGCGAGTCATCGCACAGCCCTTCCAGCGGTTCGCTGTCCGACTTGAGTTGATAGGCAGCAAACTGCCCGGGTTGCCATCCCATGGCTGCCATCAGGGCCTGGCTGGTGATCTGCTCACCGGCGCCGTTGTTGCCCGGATAGACCCGTTTCCCTTCGATATCTGCCAGGGTGGTGATGCCGCTATTGGGGGCGGCCAGCAGGGTCAGCGACTCCTGATAGAGGCGAAACAGGCTGCGCAGCTCATTGTTGGCCCCCTGCCCGCTGAAGGGGCCGGTGCCGTGCAGGGCGTGGTGCAACACATCGGATTGCACCAGCGCCAGCTGTACGTCCCCCTTGTCGAGTGCCTTGAGGTTGGCCATCGAGCCACGGGTGCTCTGCACGGTGCAGCTGTCCCCATGCAGGGCATGGCCGGCATTGAGCACCCGGCAGATGGCGCCACCGGTCGGGTAGTAGACCCCATTGAGCGGGCCCGTTCCGATAGTCAGCGCCTGGCTGCCAAAGGGGAGCAGCGCAGAGAGTGCACAGAGGGGAAGCAGAAGGTGATGCAAGATCCGTAGAGACATAATTGACCGTTGACTGAGTTGACCGCTGGCTGATGACACAGGGTAAAAGGGATGGGGCTTGCCATCCCGTTGCTGGCTGATCAGGGCTTGTTGTGGTTGAGGATTGCCCGCTCCATCCGCGCCAGCGCGTCGGTCAGTAGTGCCCTGGTGCAGCCGAAGTTGAGCCGCACGAACTGACCGTCGCCAAACTGGGCGCCGGGGGAGAGACCAACGCCGGCCTGCTCGAAGAAGGCGATGGGATCGGCAAGGCCAAGGGCGCTCACATCGATCCAGGCCAGATACGTCGCCTGATGGTTGGCCAGCTTGACGCCGGGCCAGCGGGCAACCGCCTGCTGGATCAGGGCCAGATTGGCTGCCAGATAGTCGAGTTGCTCGGTCAGCCACTGTTCGCCACCCTCATAGGCCGCTTCGGCGGCGATAAAGCCCAGCAGGTTGACGTCAGCGCTGATGCCGCGCATCGCCTGCTGTAGCCTGAAGCGCAGACGGGCGTTGGGGATAATGGCGAAGGAGCAACAGAGACCGGCGATATTGAAGGTCTTGCTCGGGGCCATCATCACCGCGCAGCGCTCGGCCGCTTGCGCACTGATGGCGCCGTAGGGAATGTGGCGGGCGTTTTTATCCAGCAGCAGATCGCAGTGGATTTCATCGGAGCAGATCACCAGATTGTGGCGCGCGGCGATGGCATCGATGGCCAGCAGCTCGTCACGGGTGAAGATGGTGCCGCCCGGGTTGTGGGGGTTGCAGAGCAGAAGCAGATCTGCGGCGGGAGCCTGACGCTCCAGCTCTTCAAGATCCAGCACCCAGCGACCGGCTTCCTCAATCATCGGCACGGTGAGCAGGGGACGATCATTGAAGCCCGGCGCCTGCAGGAAGGGGTAGTAGACCGGCTTGGGGGTGATGATACCGCGGCCATGCTGGCTCCACGCCTTGCAGGCAAGGTTGAGCCCCGGCACCACGCCGGGCAGGAACACCAGCCATTCGGGCTCGATGGCCCAGCCATAGCGTGTCGCCATCCGTTCGATAATGAGTTCGATCAGGCGCGGCGAGGGGCGTGAATAGCCGAAAATGCCGTGGGCGACCCGTTTGGTCAACGCCTCAATCACGGACGGGGGGAGACAAAGTCGGTATCGGCAACCCACATGGGCAGCACATCCTGACCCTTGTACTTGTCCCATTTCAGGCTCATGGTGCCACTGCGGTCTACTTCCTGATCAAAATCAAACATGCGAACTCCTTGTGCTGGCAGGATGGGCTTTCACTCTACGGGGTCGCGGCCTCCCTCGCAAGGCGCACACCTGCTTATGCCATCCTTGAGCCCGCTCTTGATAGTGACATAAGATAGGCGCCGAATTTTCATACGGCTGCCGCTCGTTAGCCCGTATCGTCCCTCCAATCAGTGGTAACCCTATGAGCTTGTCGATAGCGGCGGTCAAACGCCCGGACCCCGTCTCTCTTTCGTTTCTTGCCGTGACCTTTATGACCGGCGTCGCGGTGGCATTGCAGGTGCCTACCTTAAGTCTGTTTCTGGCCGAGGAGGTGCAGGTGCGCCCCTTTCTGGTCGGGCTCTTCTATACCATCAATGCGGTGGTGGGCATTCTGGTCAGCCAATGGCTGGGCCACCGCTCCGATAACAAGGGGGATCGCAAGCGACTGATCCTGCGCTGCTGTTTTGCCGGGGTGGCGCTCTCCCTGCTGTTTGCCTGGAACCGCAACTACTGGCTGCTGGCGAGTCTGGGGGTGATGCTGGCGGCGCTGGCGGCCACAGCCAGCCCCCAGTTGTTTGCGCTGGCGCGGGAGTATTCTGACAGCCGCAACCGGCGGGCGGACATGTTCAGCTCGGTGATGCGGGCCCAGTTTTCGCTGGCCTGGGTCATAGGCCCGCCCATCGCCTTTGCGCTGGCCATCGGCTACGGTTTCGAGCTGATGTACCTGGCCTCGGCACTGGCCTATCTGCTCTGTGCCCTGGTGGTGTGGCGCTGGCTGCCCTCGCTGCCGTTGCCCAAGCTGGCCGAAGAGAGCGAGCGGGTCAGCAGCTGGCGGGATCCGGCGGTGCGGGCGCTCTTTATCGCCTCCACCCTGATGTGGACCTGCAACAGCATGTACCTCATCAATATGCCGCTCTACATCACCCGGGAACTGGGGATGGATGAGAAGCTTGCCGGTATCCTGATGGGCACGGCAGCGGCGCTGGAGATCCCCTTCATGCTGCTGGCGGGTTACTACACTGCTCGCTTTGGCAAGCGCCCCATGATGCTGCTGGCGGTACTGGCTGGCGCGGCCTTTTACACAGGTCTGGTGACCCTCACCGACCAATACGCCCTGATCGCCTTGCAGCTGTTCAACGCCATCTTCATCGGTATCGTGGCGGGGATCGGCATGTCTTACTTTCAGGATCTGATGCCGGGGCGAGCCGGGGTGGCGACCACCCTGTTTGCCAACAGTATCCGCACCGGCTCCATCATGGCAGGGGCCATTGCCGGTGTGGTGGCGGAGGTGTGGAGTTTCCACGGGGTCTTTATGGTTGCGCTGGGATTGGCACTGGTGGCACTGGCCGCCAGCTGGCGGGTGCCCAACGTCTGACAGGGGGGCTGGCTGTTAATTTGTCGTGTTGGGGCTAGGCGTGCGGAAGCGGCGCTGATTCGCCCTGATATTCGTTGCGCAGGCAGCGCAGCAGCAGCTCGGTCGCAGGACCGAGAGATTCGGGGGAGAGGGTCAGCAGATAGGTGTAGAGGTGGCGCTCGTTGCCGCTCTCCAGATTCAGCTGTATGAGTGACCCTTCCGCCAGCTCCCGCTCCACCAGATGGCGCGGCAGCCAGGCATAGCCGAGGCCGAGGCGCAGCATGGCGAGCACTTCGTGGTAGTGGGTCGCCTTCCAGCCGGTGTCATCCGCATCGTTCCAGTCCACCGAGCGGTGAATGGGGGGATGAAGGCTGATCTGGTTGTAGCTGGTCAGCACGTCGCTGCGGATGGGCCCCTCCTCCTGTGCCAGCGGATGGTTGGCGGCGCAGAGGGGCAGCAGGCACACCTCGTCCAGCAGCAGGCCGGTGCGATCGCCGGGCAGGTGCTCGGAGAGCATCAGATCCCCCGGTTGCAGGGCGTTGAAGTGGCAGTGAATGCGTTCGTGCAGGTTGACCCGGCAACTCCGGCTGCGGGGATAGAAGCTGGCCAGCGCCCGATAGAGGCGATCCCTTGGCTGCAGCGCCGAAACATAGAGGTTGATCTGCGGCTCCCACTGCCGCTCCAGGTTGTTGGCCAGATTCTCCAGCTCTTCTACTTGCTGGCTCAACTGACGGGCCCGCTTGAGGAAGATCTCGCCCGCCGGGGTCAGCACCGCCTTGCGGCCGCGCACCTCCAGCAAGGGCACCCCCAGACTCTGCTGCAACTTCGCAACCGCATGATTGAGGGAGGACTGGCTCTTGTTCAGCGCCTCGGCCGCCTGGGCGTAGCCGCCGCAGTCGACCACCGCCTGAAAGATCCGCCATTGCTCAAACGTGCTCTTGGGACGAAACATAGTTCAACCTGATTGGAGATAGGATGGTCAGTGGTTCGAACAGGGAGCCTGTGCCCCCTATTCAATTTAACCCCTGCCGCACAACACTCTGGGTATTTTATTGATTTATTTGGGCTGAGCCGCCTGTTTATTTTGGCTGAGCCACAAAGGTCTGGCCGGTTTTGCCGCGGCTGTCCGACCCCATCAGGTAGAGGTAGAGCGGCATCAGATCGGCCGGAGTCTTGAGGTTCATGGGATCTTCCGCCGGGAATGCGCTGGCGCGCATCTTGGTACGGGTACCGCCCGGGTTTAGGGTATTGACCCGCACACCGGTGTTCTCAAGCTCATCGGCCAGCACTTCCATCATCCCCTCGATGGCGAACTTGGAGATGGCATAGGTGCCCCAGTAGGCGCGCCCCTTGCGTCCCACGCTGGAGGAGGTGTAGACGATGGAGGAATCGCCCTGCGTCTTGGCGGTCTGGCGCAGCAGCGGCAGCAGCGCCTGGGTCAGCAGGAATTCCGATTTGACGTTGACCTGCATCACCTCGTCCCACTCCTTCTCCTGAATATGTTCAAACGGAGAGAGGGTGCCAAGCAGACCGGCGTTGAACAGCACGCCGTCGAGGCGGCCAAACTGCTGGGCGAAGGTTTCGGCCATGCCGCGGTAGTGGGCGGCGGTGGCCCCTTTCAGATCCACCGGCACGATGGCTGGCAGCGGATAACCGGCCGCTTCAATCTGGTCATACACGGCTTCGAGTTTGGCGCTGGTGCGGCCGAGCAGGATCACGGTGGCACCGTGAGCGGCGTAGGTGAGGGCGGCTTCGCGGCCGATCCCGTCGCCGGCACCGGTGACCAGAATGACTTTATCCTTGAGCAGATCGCGGGGTGCCTGATAATCGAGCATGACAACTCCTGTTAACAAATTCCGGCCATAAGTGCATGGCAATCGGCGCCAAGTGTACTGATCCGCGCGCCTGTTTGACCAGCCAGCGGCAAGAAAAATGTGAAGAAAATAGAGAGGTTGTGATGCTCGGGTTGGTTTTTCCGGGCTCTGGCTGCGATTTTTTGCGCGCATCCGCCAAACTCCCTAGAATGTGACGAAAACCGATCCATTGTGGAGTCCATCGTGACATTTCTGACCGAATATGGCCTGTTTCTGGCCAAGACAGTGACCTTCCTGCTTGCCATCGGCGCCATCATCCTGATGATCGTCAGCACTCGCCAGCCGAAAGCGCGCAAGGGTGAGCTGGTGGTGACCGATCTCTCGAGCGAGCTGGAGCAGGGGCAGTTTGCGCTCAAGAGCGCGCTGGCCAGCAAGGCCGAGCGCAAGGTGATGGAAAAGCAGCAGAAAGAGGAGCAGAAAAAGCGCGCCAAGGCCGGTGATGAGCGCAGCCGCCTGTTCGTGCTCGATTTCAACGGCAGCATGGATGCCAAAGAGGTGGCCTCCCTGCGCGAAGAGGTGAGCGCGGTGATTGGCGTCGCCCAGCCCGGCGACGAGGTGCTGCTGCGGCTCGAATCCGGTGGTGGCGTAGTGCATGGTTACGGCTTGGCCGCTTCCCAGCTGCAGCGGCTGCGCGATCGTGACATCAAGCTCACCGTGGCTATCGACAAGGTGGCGGCGAGCGGCGGCTACATGATGGCCTGCGTGGCGGACAAGATCCTGGCTGCCCCCTTTGCTATCGTCGGATCCATCGGGGTGATCGCCCAGATGCCGAACTTCAACAAGTTGTTGAAAAAGCATGACATCGAATTCGAGATGCACACCGCCGGTCAGTACAAGCGCACTATCACCATGTTCGGCGAGAACGACGATCTGGGGCGCGAGAAGTTTCGCGAGGAGCTGGCGGCGATCCACGAGCGCTTCAAGGCCTTTGTGGCCGAACACCGCCCGCAACTCGATATCGATCAGGTCACAACCGGTGAGCACTGGCTGGCGAGTCAGGCAAAGGGGCTGGGGTTGGTGGATACCCTCTGCACCAGCGATGACTATCTGCTGGCGCAGGCCAGCCACCACAAGGTGATCGGCATCAGCTATCGCAAGCCTAAAAGTCTGACCCAGAAGCTGGGACAGCAGGGCGCTCAGGCGCTGGAGGCGGGATTAGGGCGGCTGTGGCAGCAAAGCCCCTGGCGCTAAGCCTGGCCCTCTGGCGCTAGCCCGAGGGAAATCCCGTGATAAAAAGGCCAGCCGGACCACTCCGGCTGGCCTTTTTGCATCCGGTTGCACCTTGTTGGTGAGCGAGGGTTGTTTCCATTGAGGCCCTCTGTTACAACTGAATGCTTTCCCCGTTTATGACAGGATCTTGTGGTAAGAGCTGCGGGGCATGGAGCATAGAGATGTCATGGAGCACCTTCAGGCAATTTACCCCGCTGGTCTGGATCGTCATTCTGGGTACCTTCATGGTGCGTACCAGCTACTACATGGTGTGGCCCTTCCTCTCCATTCTGCTCTATCGGGAGTATGACCTTTCGGCCACCTTCATCGGCCTGTTGCTGGGTGGCTCGATGGCCCTCTCTACCCTAGTCAGTTTCTACGGCGGCTGGCTCTCTGATCGCTTCGGGCGGCGCAGCATACTGCTGGCCGGTTGTCTGGTGGCGATGGTTTGTTTCGCCCTGCTCGGTTTCTCCCATGCGGTGTTCTGGCTCGGGGTCGGGGTGATGGGCAGCGGTCTCTCGTCGGGGCTCATCGATGCCCCCGGCAAGGCGCTGATGGCCGACAGTCTGGCTTCGGCCAAGGCGCGGGAGTTGGCACTGCACCTGCGCTATTTTCTGCTCAACCTGGGAGCCGCGTTGGGGCCGCTGCTCGGGGTGACCCTCGGGATCAACGCCCAGCAGGAGACCTTCCTGTTTCTGGTGGTGAGCTATCTGCTGCTGGCGCTGGCCTTTGGCTGGGGATTTCGCCGGGCTGGCAGCACAGGCAAGCCGGGTGCTGCTGGCCCCGGACTGCGGGATGCCATCAAGGTGTTGCTGGCGGATCGCGCCTTCCTGCTGCTGGTGATGGCCAATCTCCTGATGGTGCTGGTCTACTCCCAGTTTCACTCGCCGCTGGTGCAATACCTGACCCGGGCTGGTATGCCGCAGGTGGCCGAGCTGGTTGCCCTGCTGGTGGCGACCAATGCCCTGACCGTGGTGCTGCTGCAGTTTCCGCTGCTGCGGTTGTTGTCACGCTGGCCGGTGCGGGTGCGGCTTCATATCGGCATGGCGCTCTTTCTGGCGGCCCAGCTGCTCTTCGCGCTGGGGGATCCGATGGTGCGCAGCCACTGGTTTGGCGCCGTGCTGCTGCTCAGCATCGGCGAGACCATCCTCTTCCCCCTGCTCAACGTGCTGATCGACCAGATGGCTCCTACCCACCTCAAGGGGAGCTACTTTGGTGCCAGCGCACTGGCCGGGTTGGGAGGGGCCGCAGGTGCCCTGCTGGGAGGCTGGATCCTCGAGCAGTGGAGCGGTCAGTGGCTCTATGTGCTGATGGCGATGCTTTGTGTGGCGATTTTTGCGCTTTATGAAGCAGGCGCCCGACATCATGGTCGGCGAAGTGCCCGGCAGGAGTCGGTGATAGGCTAACCGGGCTGACTTCGCCGCTGGCCAGCCCCTTATGGTTCAGAAGGTCAGCACCTTGTCGGCAGCCAGGGTCCATTGGGCCAGCATCGGCAGGGTGCCGACCTCAATGCCCTCGATCAGCGGCAGGGCGGTGATGCCACGGGCATCGGTGCAGGTCTTGCACAGGCGAATGGTGACGCCCTGGGCCAGCAGGATCTCCAGCATCTGGCGCAGGTTGTATCCCTCGGCCGGTGCCTGACCGGCCAGTGCTGCACTCACCGCATCGGACATCAGGAACAGCTTCAGGCTGGCACCACCCTGTTCGTTGAGGGCGATAGCGAGACGCAGGGCGTTGAACAGGGATTCGCTGCCATAGGGGGCACCGTTGGCAATGACCACAATTTGTTGATTCATAACAGACTCCCGATTGGAAAGAGCGCCATTGTAGAACCAACGGGGTGGCAATTGCGTGATGTTGCACAACTTCTGTCGCACCTTTTTCCCGCTTGCTTGACCCTGCTGCCGATCGAGGTTTTTATGGTCAGCTCGCAAACAAGACCGGATGAATCGAGATGTGGAAAGTATTGGGAGCCGGCTTGCTGCTGTTGGCGGGTCAGGCCTTTGGCAGTGAGGCGGTCGGTTGCAAGGCCCGTCTGCAGGCCGTCAACGACCAGCTGGTGTTTGCCAAAGCACACAACAATGCCGGGCAGATTGCCGGGCTCGAACAGGCAGCGCGCAATATCAAGGCCAACTGTACTGATGAAGGTCTGCTCAAGGAGCAGAAAGAGCGGGTTAACAAACTGCGCGGCGAGGTGGACGAGCGCCTGCTCGAGCTGCAGGAGGCGAGAGTCAGTGGCAAACCGGAGAAGATTGCCAAGCGGCAGGCCAGGCTGGAGGAGTCCCAGACCCGGATGCTGGAGGCCCAGCGTGAGCTGGACAAACTGATCAGGCTGGTCGGCAAGTGATGGCCAGCCGCTGCACGCAGGATCAAAAAAGGCCGATTAGTCGGCCTTTTTTCGTTTTACTGCCTGTGCATCCGCACAAACTTCTCCATCAGCTGATCTTCGGTCTCCACGTGGGCGGGATCCCAGATGATGCAGTCGATAGGGCAGACACTGATGCAGGTCGGCTTCTCATAGTGACCGACGCACTCGGTGCAGCGACTGGGGTCGATCTCGTAGATCTCCTCACCCAGGCTGATAGCCTGGTTGGGGCACTCGGGATCGCACATGTCACAGTTGATACACTTGTCGGTGATGAGCAGTGCCATTTCAGGCGGCCGAGTGGGGCTGACGAGTATCCTCGCGCTCGCCCAGATTGCGCAGCAGGATGCCGTAGTTCACATCCAGATCTTTCGGGACCGGCACATAGACCACGTGACCGTTGCCCGGCGCGGTATCGATAAGCTCGCCCTTGCGGTTCTCCATCTGCTCCAGATTGAAACGGACGTTGCCCTGCGGGGTCATCAGCTCCAGGTTGTTGCCCACCAGGAACTTGTTCTTCACCTCGACCTCGACCATGTCACCTTTGCGACCGGTGATCTCGCCGACAAACTGCTGGGTGTCGGAGACGGAGTAGCCGTAGTCGTAGTTCTGGTATTCGCTGTGGTTGTGACGGCGCAGGAAGCCCTCGGTATAGCCGCGGTGGGCCAGATTTTCGAGGGTGCCCATCAGGCTGCGGTCGAACGGACGACCCGCCACCGCATCGTCGATGGCCTTGCGGTAAACCTGAGCGGTGCGGGCGCAGTAATAGAAGGACTTGGTGCGCCCTTCGATTTTCAGCGAGTGCACGCCCATCTTGGTCAGTCGCTCGACGTGTTCGACGGCACGCAAGTCCTTGGAGTTCATGATGTAGGTGCCGTGCTCGTCCTCGAATGCGCTCATGTACTCGCCCGGGCGGTTGGACTCTTCCAGCAGCACCAGCGCATCGGTCGGTTTGCCAAGGCCCAGGGTGTTGTCCGGACGCACTGCGATGGGCTCCTGACGGTGGACGATCTGGCCCACGTCATCTTCTTTACCCTCGTGCACTTTATACTCCCAGCGGCAGGAGTTGGTGCAGGTGCCCTGGTTGGGGTCACGCTTGTTGATATAGCCGGAGAGCAGGCAGCGGCCGGAGTAGGCCATGCACAGCGCGCCGTGAACGAACACTTCCAGCTCCATCTCTGGTACCTGCATGCGGATCTCTTCGATTTCGTCCAGCGACAGCTCGCGGGAGAGGATGGCGCGGGTCAGGCCCATTTGATGCCAGAACTTCACCGTGGCCCAGTTGACCGCGTTGGCCTGCACCGAGAGGTGAATGGGCATATCCGGGAAGGCTTCACGCATCATCATGATAAGACCGGGGTCGGACATGATCAGCGCATCGGGCTTCATCTCCACCACGGGACGCATATCGCGGATAAAGGTCTTGAGCTTGGAGTTGTGGGGTTGGATGTTGGCCACCACATAGAACTGCTTGCCCAGCGCATGGGCTTCGTTGATGCCCAGCTGCAGGTTTTCGTGATCGAATTCGTTGTTACGCACCCGCAGGCTGTAGCGGGGCTGACCGGCATAGACGGCATCTGCGCCATAGGCATAGGCGTAACGCATGTTCTTGAGGGAACCTGCGGGGGAGAGCAATTCTGGTTTAAACATGGCGGACTCTTTATATCTGATTGCAAATCAGGACGATGCCACCTGATGGCATCGTAGTGGTTGAGTTGCGGTGCAAGAAGCTCTCCGAGAGGAGGCTCAATGCAGCACGACCCGATGACGGCATATCCGGGCCTATCTACAGAAGATACGCCGGATATTCGGGGTGCGATATTGTACTCGCCCCCACGTCATCATGCAATTTGGCAGGAATATCCTGTGAATGGAAAATCAGCTTTTGGGGAATCTTTGATGGTGGGTTAGCGATAGTTGCTGATGCTCAATTATCCAGTGCGAGTTGAAAAGCGGGGAACTGTTCGCTCATAAAATTGCGGGGGCTGTGCCCATTGCCTGCGGTGGCCAGCCATTCCCAATCCAGTCTTGGCGAACCCGCTTTGAAGCGTTGATAGGCAATGCCCTGATGAATGGTCAGAAAGAGGGTCGTGGGGAGTCCCAGCTTGTTGCTGTAGCGCACCATCAGATCGCCCTGATAGTCGTTGCTGATTCTGACTTTGAGCGCCTGCAGTGTCAGACCGGTGGCGTGACCATGCTCGTCCCAGACTTCAAACATGATATGAACACTCTGATGTTGATGATGCCACGATGAGCAAGATGGGATGCAATTGCAACTGTCAGATCTGACAAGGCCGAAAAAGTGTGAGGAGAATGGCAGAAAGCGAAAACCCGGCGCGAGGCCGGGTTTTCTTGAATGATGGTGGAGGGAGAAGGATTCGAACCTTCGAAGGCAGAGCCGTCAGATTTACAGTCTGATCCCTTTGGCCGCTCGGGAACCCCTCCACAGGGGCAAAGCAAATTGTATTCAGCCATTGCAATCAGGGAAATGGTGGAGGGAGAAGGATTCGAACCTTCGAAGGCAGAGCCGTCAGATTTACAGTCTGATCCCTTTGGCCGCTCGGGAACCCCTCCACGGGGTATTTCCTGATTGTCACTACTTTGCACTTGAATGGTGGAGGGAGAAGGATTCGAACCTTCGAAGGCAGAGCCGTCAGATTTACAGTCTGATCCCTTTGGCCGCTCGGGAACCCCTCCCCAAGTGCGAGGCGAATACTATCAGATCCAGAGGCTTTGTGAACCCCTTGATGAGGCATCTGGCAGTAAAAAATGACTGTTCGTCGATTTTTTGATACATCCAGCTCAAAATTCAAGCTTATCAGCAAGTTGTGCGCTGCTTTTCTGCACAAAACAGCATCTGTGCAATTTGGCGATCGCGCTGAAGAGCTGAAGAGAAGGCAGATAGCAGAAGACCGCCAGCGTTGGCGGTCTTGCCGGGCATCACATCTAGCGCTGGAACGGGTAGACCGAACCCAGTTTCAGGATCTGGGTCAGTTCGTCCAGTGCGCTGCGGGACTCCTGCACCAGTGCCGGATCCCGCAGGTCATCGAGGGTCAGGCGGTCGCGGTAGTGGCGATCGACCCAGCCATCGAGGCGGGCAAACTGGCTGTCGTTGATGAGGCAGGCCGGATTGACCGCAGCGAGTTCCTGATCGTTCATGGCAACCCGCAGTCGCAGGCAGGCCGGGCCGCCGCCATTGCGCATGCTCTGTTTCACATCCATATAGTGGACCGCCTTGATCGGGTTCTCCTGCGTCAGCAGTTTGCCAAGATAGGCAGAGACAGCCGGATTGTCGCGGCACTCGGTGGGGGCGATGATGGCCATCTCGCCGCTCGGCAGGGTGAGGATCTGGGTGTTGAACAGGTAGGATTTCACCGCATCCAGCACGGATACCTCGGCGGTCGGCACTTCGATAAAGTGCAAATCCCCCTCGCCAAACTTGCCGCTGATCTCGGTCAGTACCGCTTCGGTGTTGAGGAATGCTTGCTGGTGGAAGAAGAGCACGTTCTGGTTGCCCACCGCGATCACGTCGTTGTGGAATACTCCCTGATCGATCACCTCCGGATTTTGCTGAATAAACACCACGCTCTCCTCGCCAAGGCCATGCAGGCGGGCGATGGCCTGGCTTGCCTCCAGGGTCTGGCGGGCCGGATAGCGCTTCGGCGCCGGGCGGGAGTAGTCAAAGGCGCTGCGGCCATAGACAAACAGCTCGACCCCCGCCTCGCCATAGGCGCGGCAGAGGCGGGTGTGGTTGGCCGCCCCCTCGTCGCCGAAGTGGTCATTTTCCGGTAGATGGAGGTGGTGGCTGAAGTGGCGATCGTTGTTGAACACGGCGCGCAGGATACGGCCAGTGACGTCGGGCTCCAGAGAGCGGTGAAACTTGTTGGTCAGGTTGGCGGGGGTGAAGTGAATGCGGCCATCCTGGGTATCGGCACTGGGAGAGACGGTGGCGGCGTTGGCAGTCCACATGCTGGAGGCCGAATAGCAGGCAGCCAGTACGGCGGGAGCCTGCTTGGCGGCCTGCTCCAGCACCCGGGCATCGTTGCCGGTGAAGCCGAGGCGGCGCAGGGTGGCGAGATCGGGACGCTCTTGTGGCGCCAGTACCCCCTGGGTCATGCCAAGCTCGGTCAGCGCCTTCATCTTGCGCAGCCCCTGTTTGGCGGCCTCTTTCGGATTGGAAGCCTCCTGGGCATTGCTCTGGGAGGCAACGTTGCCGTAGGAGAGGCCGGCATAGTTATGAGTCGGGCCGACCAGACCGTCGAAATTGACCTCGAAGTGCTTCATTGAGTACATCCTTTCGATTTTTATGATGGGTAGCGGTTCCTTCCGCGCACAATGCGTCGGGGTTGGGCCATTATAAAGAGATTTTATGTTTTTGTAACAAGCCGGTAACCAGCAGACGTTTTTATGTCGTTTCAGATATAAAAAGAGGGGCGGTATGGCAGAAAATTGAAAAAGCGGTTGCGTCCGGCCTGTTGCCTTCGCATTAATAAATAAAGAAGCAATAAAAGAAGCCGTGTGGTTCGGGCTGGTCAGGCAAATTTGCTCACAAGATTGCTTTTTCGCGCCAAATCTCTTATACAGCCCCACAAAACCGCACACCAACCCCGTCGGGTGCAATGAGGATAATAGTTACAGCATGGGCAAATCACTGGTCATAGTGGAGTCTCCGGCCAAGGCCAAGACGATCAACAAATATCTGGGCAAGGACTACGTGGTGAAATCCAGCGTGGGTCATGTTCGCGATCTGCCCACCAGCGGCAGCGCCAGCACCGAGCCCAAGAAACCTGTCATTCGCGGCATCAAGTTGAGCGAATCCGAGAAGGCTGCCAAGGATCGCAAGGCCCTGTTTGCCCGGATGGGTATCAATCCGACCGCTGGCTGGCAGGCTAACTACCAGATTTTGCCCGGCAAGGAGAAGGTGGTCAGCGAGTTGCAGAGTCTGGCTGAGAAGGCAGACACCATCTATCTCGCAACCGACTTGGATAGAGAAGGGGAAGCGATCGCTTGGCACCTGCGCGAGATCATCGGTGGCGACGACAGCCGCTACAAGCGCGTGGTGTTCAACGAGATCACCAAGAGCGCCATCAAGGAGGCGTTTGCCCAGCCGTCCGAACTCAATATTGACCGCGTCAATGCCCAGCAGGCCCGTCGTTTCCTCGACCGCGTGGTGGGTTACATGGTTTCCCCGCTGCTCTGGAAAAAGCTGGCTCGCGGTCTCTCCGCCGGTCGGGTACAGTCTGTTGCGGTGCGTCTTATCGTCGATAAAGAGCGCGAAATCAAGGCGTTCGTACCGGTCGAGTTCTGGGATCTCAATGCCGACCTGCTGACCGGTGACAAGAGCGATCTGCGGATGGAAGTGGTCAGCCGCAACGGGGCCGACTTCAAGCCGGTGACCCAGGCAGAGACCTTTGCCGCTGTCGCTGCCCTGGAAGGGGTCGACTACAAGGTGGTGAACCGGGAAGACAAGCCGACCGGCTCCAAACCGTCCGCGCCGTTTATCACCTCCACCCTGCAGCAGGCGGCCTCTACCCGTCTGAGCTTCGGGGTCAAGAAGACCATGATGATGGCCCAGCGTCTCTATGAAGCGGGTTACATCACCTATATGCGTACCGACTCTACCAACCTCAGCAAAGAGGCGGTTGAGGCGGTGCGTGAATATATCGGCGAGCAGTATGGCGCGGCCTATCTGCCAGCCGAGCCGAATCTGTATGGTGCCAAGGCCAATGCCCAGGAAGCGCACGAGGCGATCCGTCCCTCCAACGTACAGGTGACTGCCGAGATGCTGGAAGGGATGGAGCCGGATGCCATGCGTCTGTACGATCTCATCTGGCGTCAGTTCGTTGCTTGCCAGATGACCCCGGCTCAATACGACTCCTCCACCCTGACCGTCAAGGCGGGTGAGTTCGAGCTCAAGGCCCGTGGTCGTACCCTGCGCTTCGCCGGTTGGACCAAGGCTCTGCCACCTATGGGTCGCAAGGGTGAAGATAGTCAGCTGCCGGCGGTGACCGTTGGCGAGGTGCTGAAACTGGTCAAGCTGGATCCGCGCCAGCACTTCACCAAGCCGCCTGCCCGTTTCACTGAAGCTGCGCTGGTGCGCGAGCTGGAAAAACGCGGCATCGGCCGTCCGTCTACCTACGCCTCTATCATCTCCACCATCGTTGATCGCGGTTATGTGCGGGTCGAAAGCCGCCGTTTCTTCGCCGAGAAGATGGGTGAGATCGTCACCGATCGTTTGGTGGAGAACTTCGTTGAGCTGATGAACTACGAGTTCACCGCCAAGATGGAAGACAAGCTCGATGGCATCGCCGAAGGGAGCCTGGAGTGGAAGAAGGTGCTGGACGCCTTCTACGCCGAGTTTACCCAGGAGCTGGAGAAGGCCGACAAGGCGCCCGAAGAGGGCGGCATGCGTGCCAACCAGATGGTGATGACCGACATCGACTGCCCGGATTGTGGCCGCAAGATGGGGATTCGTACTGCCACCACCGGCGTGTTCCTCGGCTGCTCCGGCTATGCCTTGCCGCCGAAAGAGCGCTGCAAGAAGACCATCAACCTGGTCTCTGCCGACGAGTTTGTCTCCGCCACTGACGGTGAAGAGGCGGAAACCGAAGCACTGCGCGCCAAGCACCGCTGCGGCGTCTGTGGTACAGCGATGGATGCCTATATCATCGACGACAGCCGCAAGCTGCACGTCTGTGGTCGCAACCCGGATTGCGATGGCTACGAGATCGAGAAGGGCCAGTTCAAGCTCAAGGGCTACGAAGGGCCGAGCATCGAGTGCGACCGTTGCGGAGCCGAGATGCAGCTCAAGAACGGCCGTTTCGGCAAGTACATGGGCTGCACCAACGAGACCTGCAAGAACACCCGCAAGATCCTGAAAAACGGCGATATCGCGCCGCCGAAGGAGGATCCGGTGCCGCTGCCGGAGCTCAAGTGCACCCAGTCAGATGCTCACTTTGTGCTGCGTGACGGGGCTGCCGGTCTGTTCCTGGCAGCCAGCAACTTCCCCAAATCGCGCGAGACCCGCGCGCCGCTGGTGGAAGAGCTCAAGCGCTTCAAGGATCGCATCTCCGCCAAGCACAAGTATCTGGCTGGTGCCCCGCTCACTGATCCGGACGGCAACCCCGCCATCGTGCGCTTCAGTCGCAAGACCAAGGAGCAGTACGTGATGAGCGAGGTCAACGGCAAGGCGACCGGTTGGACCGCTCACTACGACAACGGTACCTGGCAAGAGAGTTTGCCAAAGGCTAAAAAAGCCTGATGAAAAGAGGCCCCGACAAGGGGCCTCTTTGCTTATGGATAGCGGTATACTGAGACAGCTGCAAGGAGTGCAGCTGTCGTCAATCGCGAAGTAGACAAGGAGGTTGAGATGGAGATTAACGAGATCCGGCCAGGCATGAGCTGCATGACCCGTGAAGGGGCGGCCTATGTGCTGGAGGTTGACCGGCAGAGCCTGTTGGTGCTGCTGCAGCGCGCGGATGAGACCATACCGGTGCAGGTGCGCAGCGACGAGATCCTGGCGCCGCTGGAGTGATCCGGCTGTGATCCCCTCAAAACGGCAGTAGAAAAAGCAGCTCGGCCAGATCGGGCTGCCATTGCCACTCCTTCATTCTGACCCGTCCACCGATCACCACGACCCCCTCCTGCTGCAGGCGTCCCGTCTGTTCGGCAAAGCCTGGCGATACTTTCGGTAACGAGATGGTGCCCGCGGCGCCCAGTACCCGATGCCACGGCAGTACCTTGTCGGTTTCCCGCAGCACCTTGCCCACCAGTCTTGCCCGTCCGGGCAACCCCGCCAGATCGGCCACCTGACCGTAACTGACCACCCGGCCTGCCGGGATCAGGGCGATGATCGCTTCGATACGGGCTGTTTTGTTCAATGGGGATGGACTTGGTTCAATGCTCATAGACCCGATTCGTCAAAAACAACAGAAGCGCCATTGTGGCGCTTCTGTCATGGGGCTGGCAATGATTCAGCCGAAGGTCTGGCTAAGCCCCTTCAGTTGCTTGGCCCGTTCCAGCAGAGCCTGACTTGAGTGATCGACATCCAGCATCTTCTGACTGTTGGCGTGGGAGTACTCGGAGATCTGGTGGATGCTGCGGCTGATCTCCTCCACGACCGCTTGTTGCTGCTCTGCAGCGGTGGCTATCTGGGTGGAGTGTTCGGTGACCAGCTCTATCTCTGCCAGCACGGTATGGAGGCTGCTGGCGCCCTGGCGGGTCATCTCGGCACATGCGCGGGTCTGTTGCAGGTTCTCCTGCATCATCCCCTTCCAGCGTCCCAGCGTGTGCTGGATCTGCTTGATGCTGCCCTGGATCTGCTCGGTCGCCTTGTGGGTGCGGGTCGATAGAGTACGCACCTCGTCGGCCACCACTGCAAAACCACGGCCCTGCTCCCCGGCGCGAGCCGCTTCGATGGCCGCGTTGAGGGCCAGCAGGTTAGTCTGCTCGGCGATGCCCTGGATCTCGCCCATCACACTACCAATTCGTTCGGATTCGCTGGCGAGCTCTACCGCCGAGTTGAACGCCAGCTCTGCCTGTTTGGCGAGCTGTTCGATCTGTTGCTCGGTCTGGTTCAACTGCTGGTTGGTTTGTTCACAACGATTGCGAGCTTCGTTGACCTGACCGTTGGAGTCCTGAATGTTGCGGGCGATCTCGTGAGCTGTGTTGGCCATTTGAGTCATAGCTGTAGCCATCTGCTGGGTCTGGGCATCTTGCTCGTTGATATCGAGACAGGCCTGATGAGAGGCCTGCTTCAGATTGATGGCCAGGGTTTGCAGAGGTGCCGTGGCATCATTGATCCGCCCCAACACGGTTCGGATGCGGGCCTGCAGCATCTTGATATGAAAATCGGCAATGGCGCCGGGGTTGTCACCGGAGTAGACCAGCCGGGTCAAACTGTCATATTCGCGGCCCAGCTGCTGTAGATAGTGGGGCAGGGCAAAGAGCTCGCGCCAGTAGGCTCCGCCAAGAAGCAACAGGGGCAGCAGCATCAGCAGGACGGTCATGGCCCCTTGGCTGGCGAAGGCCCAGCCCATCAGGCCGAGCAGCAGCAGGGTAATGGCCGGGGTGCGCACTCTGGCAAGAGAGGGAAGGTTGCTGCTGTTGCCGCGCTCGGCCTTGAGCAGGGCTTGGTAGGTCTGAGCGGCGATGCGCTTGAATTGGGGCTCTGGCTTGCAGCGTACCGACTGGTAGCCGCTGATCCTGTTGCCTTCATAGATGGGGGTCACATAGGCATCTACCCAGTAGTAACGGCCATCCTTGCAGCGGTTTTTTACCATACCGCGCCAGGGTTTGCCCTCCTTGAGGCGGGCCCAGAGATCGGCGAAGGCGGCCTTGGGCATGTCGGGGTGGCGTACCAGATTGTGGTTGTGTCCCACCAGTTCATCGACCGTGTAGCCTGCGATGTCGCAAAAGGCCGGGTTGGCGTAGGTGATCACCCCGCGCAGGTCTGTGGTGGAGACCAGTTGTACGTCGGCAGGAAACTCCACTTCGCTATCCAGGGTATGGACGTCTCTGCGGGTCATAGGAATACGCTCCGATGTTCTTGTTGATAATGTTGTCGTTGTTATTGTGGCAGATCTGGAGGTGGCCGCAGGCTCGCGCCAGCAGGAGGCAGACCAGCTTCATTGGGGGCTGGATTTTGCCAATAATGGCGGATGAATGGTAGGGGGAAGTTGATGTTTTGTTGGCTAATCGTAAAAAAGGCGGCCGATTGGCCGCCAAAGTAGAGACAACATTACCTCTGTGGCATCCGGTAGCGCACCTGCAACTGATCGAGGATCTGCAGCTGACCCGGCAGGCGGGCGGCGAAGTGCTCCCAGCCCTTGTGGGCGGGATCGCTCCAGGCCACCTCGGCCGTGGCCAGCATACGCGGGAACAACATGTAGTCGAGACGATCACGGCTGGTGATCAATTCTGACCACAAGGGGCTCAGCACCCCGAGGATGTTATCGTTGGCATGGAAATCGGCTGGGGCAGGGTCACACGCGTAGATCTGCTCCAGATTGAGGGTACCCGCCCAGTAGAGGCCGGGTTCATGAATATCGGCGCTCCAGGCCAGATCCAGATAGAGGAACTGGGCGGGCGCCATCACCACCGGATAACCGGCCGCGGCAGCATCCAACCCCGCCTGAAAGCTGGTCCAGGCACAGATGGCCGCTTTGCGGCTCACCTTGTCGCCATGCAGGATCTCCTCCCAGCCGATCATCTGTTTGCCTCTGGCGGCCAGATAGCGCTGGCAGTGGCGCAGCAGATGGCCCTGCAGCTCGCGGCAGTCGGCGTAGCCCTGCTCGACCATCAGCTGCTGGCAGGCGGGGCTGTCGGTCCAGACCCCGGTCGGCACCTCGTCACCCCCCATGTGGATCTGCGGGCCGGGAAAGAGCTCGCATACCTCGTCCAGCACCGCCTCCAGAAAGCGGTAGGTGCCGGGCAGGGCGGGGTTGAGCACGTTGTCATCGAAATGCTGAACCGAGCGGTAGCGGGAGTGATCCGTCGTTTCGATCAGCAGCTCGGGCAGCGCCTTGATGGCGGCGTGACAGTGGCCCGGAATGTCGATCTCGGGAATGACGGTGATGCCGAGCTCACTGGCATAGCTCACCAGCTCCTTCACCTCGCTCTGGGTGTAGTAGCCGCCATAGGGTTCGGCACCGCCACTGAGCTGGGGGCCGATCGCCAGATCGTGGCCGCGCCAGGCACCCACGTCGGTCAGCTCCGGGAAGGCCTTTATCTCGAGTCGCCACCCCTCGTCATCGGTCAGGTGCCAGTGGAAGCGGTTGAACTTGTAGAGGCTCATCAGCTTGAGCAAGCGCTTGATGGTGGCCGGAGTGTGGAAGTGGCGGGCGCAGTCGAGAAAAATGCCGCGAAAGCCGAAGCGCGGGGCATCCTCCAGCGTGACGCAGGGCAGGCTCTCCCCATGTTGCAGATACCACTGGGCCAACGTGACCAGCCCATGACGCCAGCCCGTTTCGTCGGCGGCGGCAATCACCACCTCCTGCGGCGTGATGGTGAGTTGGTAGGCTTCGGGGGCCAGTTTGGCCTCGGTTAGCCGGATTTCAGCGTCGTGATCCTGCTCCAGCGCCAGCGACGTCAGCTCGTTGAAGTGGGCCAGCAATTTCGGTACATCGCGGGGGGCGCTGACATGAGCCCGCTCGGCCAGCCGGAAGTTCCCCTCCAGCAGTACCAGATGGGCCGGTTGTGGCACGATTCCGGGCAGGGGCTCGACATCCGGCAGGTCGGGGCGGGTTACCGGCGGGTTCTCCAGTCCGAGATCCTGCGCCGCCAGCGTCACCGGCAGCAGCTGGGCACCCGTGGTCGCCTCCGGCAAGCTGAGGAAAAAGCCCTGCGGCATGTCGGAGAGCTTCTTGATGGGGGTCTGGCGGCAGCAAAAGCGCAGTTCGCTGCTGCCAGCGTTCGGGACAATCACTTTGTAGCTGCCGCTTTGGCGCTCCAGCTCGCCCCCTTGCAAGGAGTCGGGGTCGATATGGCGAGCCAGACAGAAGTGCAGCTTCCACTTGGTATCAGGCATGCGGGAGAGGGTGAAGGTGAACCAGACATCCTCGCCGTCACGTCGGACGACCTGGGTGTGGATCAGGGGTGTAGACATGGAAAATCCTCTGATTGGGCAAACAGGATGGCGCCATCGAGCGCATCTGCCTGGGGGGGGATCAGGTTGAGCTGGCCGAGACGGGGAGCGAGGCGGGTGCCAATCCCCCCCAGCAGGGCGATCTGTCTGGCACCCAGCTGGGTCATTCCCTCCAGCAGGATCTGCAGCTGTTCGCAGGTTTCGTCCAGCAGCTGATTGGCGAGCTCGTCGCCATCGCTGGCGGCATCGAATACCCAGGGGGCAAAGTGGCCATAGTCCGCCGGAATGGCGCGGGCGGCCCAGCGAACCACCTCGGCTTGATCCCGCTTGAAGCGATCCATCAGGCGGATGGCGAGGGTGCTGGGGGGCAGAATGCCGTCGTGGCAGAGCAGGGATTGCTGGATAGCGCGTAAGCCCAGCCAGGCGCCGCTGCCTATGTCTGAAATGGGGAAGCCGCGGCCGGAACAGGTGCGGATCTGCCCCTCCTGATAGACCAGCCCCACCGAGCCGGTACCGGCGATCAGAATGGCCCCCTCACGGCCGCCAAAGGCGCCGAGGCAGGCACCGAAGGCATCGGAGGTGAGCCTGACGCTAGCAAAGGGGAAGGGCATCTCGAGCAGGGCGTGATAGCAGTCGGCCAGCTCGGCGGAGGCGAGCGCCAGCCCGACCCCCATCTGTTGTTCGCACTCGATTCCGAGTCCGGCCGTAAGGCGGGCGCTGGCGATGGCGGCCAGCACATTGGCGTGGGCATGGGGGATGCCCAGCTCCAGATTGGATCCGGCTGCGCGCCCCTCTCCGAGCAGCTTGCCCGCCCGATCCCGAATGCGGGCGCGGGTGTGGGTGCCCCCGCCATCGACGCCGACCCAGAACTCAATCATGGCGACCTCCATTTCCCTGCGCATTTTGCCAGCTGATAGCCAAAGCAAACCAGGCAGCGTGGGGGATCCACTGCTCGCCCCAGCGCCAGTTCTGATCCAGCCGATCTTTGTACTCCTCCGGAATAAAGGCCACGTCGTTTTCGTCATCAAACCCGGCGGTGATGCCGTTGCAGATGCCCCCCTGCGCATTGGGATACCCTGCGGTATAGGTGGGGTTGTTGATGCCGTGGCCCGCCAGCATGCAGGCGTTGAAGGGGTTCTGCCCGAGGATCCAGTCGAGCTGGCGCTGGCCATAAGTGATGAGCGGCTGGCTCTGGCGGGGGAAGTGGCGGGCGCCAGCAAAGGCCATGGTCGCCAGAGACGCGAGGCGGGCGTTCTCCCCCTGCCACCAGTAACCGGATTCGTTGTTGTGGGGCATAAAGAAGCTGACGCGCGGCGCTTCATCCACCCCTTTGACATATTGGCGGGCGAGGGAGAAGGGGTTGCCCGCGCGGGCGCACAGCGCCAGCTCGGCGGCCAGCGCCTGCTCCACTACGGTTTGTGCTCGGGCCTTGTGCTCCTGCTCCGGCTCTACGCCCAGATATTCCAGCAGCGCCAGCACCGGCAGGCCTGCCTCGGTGGCGTGGTAGTAAGGGCGCGAGCCATCCTCGTTGGCCGACCAGTAGTGACCCAGCTCAGGATGAGGGCGCTGGCGGGCACAGAGCTTGCTGGCACGGGCTCTCGCCTCATTCAGCCACTCGTTGCCGAAGGTGCGGGTCAGCTCCACCGCTGCCAGCAGGGCGCAGTAATCGTCGATGATGTTCTCGACCCCGTCATCAAGGTAGGCAAGGTTGTGTTCGCACAGATGCAGGTAGCCGCGTTTGGCGGCCTCGGCGTAGCGGCTGGCATCGAAGTCACCACTGACGCTCTCGCGGGCGGCGCGGGCCAGCGCGGCGATGGCCATGCCGCCCCCTTGGCGAAAACCCGCCTGCCAGTTGGCGGATTTGAGCCCCTGCTGGGTGGCATAGGCGCACAGCTCGCGCTGGGCGGGATCCTTGCTCCACTTGTCGAACAGGGTCATGAAGAAGAAGCCCGACTCATCCTGCATCCGGCAGAGGAAATCGGCGCCGTGCAGCGCCTCGTCATTGAGCCGCTTGCAGAGGTTCACCCCGTCGATATCGCGGCGTGGGGCCAGCAGTTCCCGGCACTTGAGCAGTGACCACACCACCATGGGGGTCTGCTGGGGGTTGAGGTAGTTGGCGTAGGAGAGGTGGCTCAGGTACTTGCTCATGTCGCCGCTGGCATCGAACCAGCCGCCGTGCACATCTTTGTGCTGGTCGGTGCCAAACAGGCGGGCGTTGCGGTCGGCCCGATCGAAGGTGCCGCTGGTGCGCTGGCCCTTGAAGTAGTGGATGACATCGGAGAGACAGTGGCTGGCCAGCAGATCCTGGCCGATGGCAAAGCGGGTCGAGCGGACAATGCCTTGGGCAGTGATCGCCTCCAGCCGATAGTGGCCGGGCTCCTTGAAGGCGGAGAAGTCGGCACGCCAGTAAGCGCGGCCTTGCCAGCCAGAGACGCTGCCAGCCGGTTGCAGCGGGGTTTCAAACAGGATCTGGCCATCGTCGAGGCGTTGCAGCCTGACATAGCCGCCGAGATCAGGGGCGGGGGAGGTTTGCAACAGGGCGACTTTGTGTCCGTCGCACTCGTAGCCCACCTGATTGATCAAGAGTTCCATCAAGGTATTACTCCTGTGGTTCACCGCCGGGCGGTGAGGCACATCACGGGGCTGTGGCCGCCCCGTATCGAGGCATGGCCGGACAGGGTTGTCCGGCCGGTCTAAGGCTCACCCTCACTCGTAGAGGTAGCAACGCACGAAGTGGTTGTCGGCAAGCTTGGTGATGGGGGGCAGCGCCTCCTTGCAGCGGGGCATTGCCTGATTGCAGCGCCCGGCAAACGGGCAACCGCAGGACTCCGGCGTCCAGAGCGGGATCTCCCCCTTGCGGCCTCCCTCCAGCTCGGCGTGGATGCTCTTCTCGGGGTCGGGCACCGCCGAGATGAGCAGCTGGGTGTAGGGGTGCTGCGGGTGGTGCAGGATTTCGTCCACCTCGCCCCACTCCACCATGTGCCCCACATACATCACCGCCAGATCTTCCGCCACATAGCGGGCGGTGGCGATGTCGTGGGTGATGTAGAGCATGGAGACACCGAGCTCGTTCTTCATCTGCTCCATCAGGTTGAGGATGCCGATGCGAATGGAGACGTCGAGCATGGAGGTGGGCTCGTCCGCCAGCACAACCTCCGCCTCCACTGCCAGATTGCGGGCGATGTTGACCCGCTGGCGCTGGCCGCCGGAGAGCTGGTGCGGATACTTGGCCGCCGTTGCTTTGGCGGGGGTGAGCCCCACCTTCTCCAGCAGGGCGTAGACCATGTCGGGCAGCTCTTTCTTGTCGATCACCTTGCTGTGCAGCAGCAGGGGGCGGGCGATGTGGTGATAGATTGTGTGGGTCGGGTTGAGCGAACCGAACGGATCTTGCCACACCATCTGCACGCTCTGGCGATAGTCCAGCAGGGCGGTGCCCTTGTTGAACTCCTCCAGATCGTGGCCGCGATAGAGAATGCGCCCGGCACTGAGCTTGTACATCTTGGCGATGATCTTGGCGATGGTGCTCTTGCCGGAGCCCGACTCCCCGACCACCGCCAGGGCGCGGCCCCGGTGCAGGTTGAAGGTGATGTCGGAGAGCGCCCGCATCTTGCCACTCTTGATGGCATTGGAGTTGATGGGGAAGTCCTTGTAGAGGTGCTGGACTTCGATGATGGGTGCATCGGTTTTGGCGATTTGCATGACAGACATCCTTAACAGCCAGCGGCCTTGTCCAGATAGATCACGGAATCTTGTTGCAGTCCCTGCTCCTCATAGAGGTGGCAGGCGGTCTGTTGCCCAGGGCGGATCTCGGCCAATTTGGTGTACTCCTGACGGCAGCGATCGTGCACCTTGCCGCAGCGGGCCTGAAAGCGGCAGCCGACCGGCACCTCCAGCAGGTTGAGCGGGGTGCCCGGGATCCCTTCCAGCACCTTCTTCGGCCCGTGCAGGGGCGGGAAGGAGTTGCCGAGCCCTCTGGTATAGGGGTGCAGCGGTGCGGTCAGGATCGCCTTGGAAGGGGCGACCTCCACCAGTTCACCGGCATACATGATGCCGATGCGATCGCAGAACTCCACCATCAGGGAGAGGTCGTGGGTGATGAACAGAATGGAGAAGTTGAACTTCTCTTTCAGGGCATAGACCTTCTGCAGGATCTCCCGCTGTACCACCACATCGAGCGCCGTGGTTGGCTCATCCATGATGAGCAGCTCGGGGTTGAGCGCCATGGCGATGGCAATCACCAGCCGCTGGCGCATGCCACCGGAAAACTGGTGCGGGTAATCCTTGAGCCGGCTCGGGTGGATATCGACTATGGTGAGCAGCTCCTGGGCGCGCTTGATCGCCTCGTAACGGGTCATGCCGGGGTTGTGGGCCAGCAGCACGTCGCAGAACTGCTCCTCCATCCGCAGCACAGGGTTCAGGGCGTTCATGGCGGACTGGAACACCACCGACACCTGTTGCCAGCGGTAGGAGCGCAGCCGCTCGTCGTTGTAATGGAGGATGTTCTCCCCCTTGAACAGGATCTCGCCACCGCTGATGTAGGCGGGCGGCTTGTGCAGCCGGGCCACCGAGAAGGCGACGGTGGATTTGCCGCAGCCCGACTCACCGGCGAGACCGAAGATCTCGCCCTGTCTGATATCGAAGCTCACCGAGTTGACGGCGCGCACGTCGCCATTTTCGGTGATGTAGTCGACGCAAAGATTGCGTACTGACAGCAGGGGATGCTTGTTCATGCTGTCTTCTCCTGTGCTGTGGCAACCGGAGTGGTGACCGGCGCCGCGAGTTTCTTCCAGCGGCTCAGCCCTTTGTGGGAGCGCAGCTGCGGGTTGGCAATTTCGTCGATGGCGAAGTTGAGCAGGGCCAGACCGGCACCCAGGGTGGCGATGGCAAAGCAGGGAGCCAGGATCTCCCACCAGGCGCCGACCAAAATGGCACTGGAGGTCTGGGCGTTGTAGAGCATGATGCCCCAGCTCACCACGGTCGGGTCGCCAAGCCCCAGGAACTCCAGGGTCGCTTCGGTGACGATGGCGTAGATGATGGAGCCGATGAAGCTCACTCCGATGATGGAGATGAGGTTGGGCAGGATCTCCACCAGAATGATGCGCCAGGCCGGCTCGCCCAGCACTTCGGCGGCGATGACGAACTCCTTCTCGCGCAGGGCCAGGGTCTGGGCGCGG
This sequence comes from Aeromonas sp. 82P, assembly GCF_051919365.1. Classification (NCBI taxonomy): domain Bacteria; kingdom Pseudomonadati; phylum Pseudomonadota; class Gammaproteobacteria; order Aeromonadales; family Aeromonadaceae; genus Aeromonas; species Aeromonas sp. 82P. The sequence continues at coordinate 3,641,593 of NZ_JBQBEV010000001.1, read as the reverse complement.
ATCACCCGCGCGCCATAGGCCCACGATGTCAACCCTATTATCACGGCAATCACCGCCGGTGACGCCTCCCCGATAAAGCTCGCCAGCACCAGTAGCAAGGGAAGGTTGGGGATCACCAGCACCACGTTCATCAGGAAGGTGAGGCACTCATCAATCAGGCCGCCGAAGTAACCGGCAGTGATGCCGATGGCGACGGCGAGGGTGCAGACCAGCAGGCCAGCGCTGAAGCCCACCAGCAGCGAGATACGGGCGCCGTTGGTGAACTGGGCCCAGATGTCGTGGCCCATGCGGGTTGAACCCATCACGAACTCGGCACTGGGCGGCTGGTGCGGGCGAGCCACCCGTTTGGTCGGCTCGTTGCTGGCCAGAATGGGGGCAAAGAGGGCCATCAGTACGAAGGTAACCACGATGGCGAGGCCACAGGTAGCCTTCTTGTTGCCCAGCAGGATCTTGAGAATGGTCGGCATACGCATCTTATTTGCCTCCTGTACGCAGACGGGGATCCAGGAAGACGTAGAGCACGTCGGCCAGGAAGTTGAAGCTGAGCATGGTGATGGTCATGATGAGCAGCTGCCCCTGAATGAGCGGGTAGTCGCGGGCCAGAATGCCCTGATAAAGGGTCAGGCCCAGGCCGGGATAGTTGAAGATAACTTCGGTGATGAGGGAGCCACCGATAACGAAGCCGAGCGCCATGGAGAGGGCGGTGACGCTGGGCAGAATGGCGTTGCGGGCGCCGTAGTTGAAGATCACCCGGTTGCTGGAGAGCCCCTTGGCCTTGGCCATGGTGATGTAATCCTCGCCCAGCAGGTTGATCATGTTGTTGCGCATGGTGATAAGAAAGCCCCCCACCTGTACCACGGCCAGGGTCAGCACCGGCATGATGGCGTGAGTCATGATGCTCTTGATGTGCTCCCAGCCCCAGTCAGCCTTGATCTCCGGGCTGTAGGCGTAGCCGATGGGCAGCCACTCGAGGCTGACCCCGAACAGGAACAGGGCGAGCAGGGAGACCACCACCGGCGGAATGGCCTGCATCACCAGGGTGAGCGGGGAGAGAATGCTGTCCATCCGGCCGCCGCGATACCAGGCGGCGAAGATGCCGACGATGGAACCGAGGGAGAAGCTCAGGATGGTGGAGGTGCCGACCAGAAACAGGGTCCAGCCGATGGCACGGCCCAGCACGTCAGAGACCTGCTGCGGGTAGAAGCGCACCGAGGTGCCGAGATCCCAGGTGAAGACACTCTTCACATAGGTGAGAAACTGGGTGCCGATGGGGCCGTCGACAAAGCCGAAGGTGGCTTTGAGGGCTTCCAGGGCGGCGGGTTCCATCATGGCGCCAGCGCGGGCAAACATCACGGAGACAGGATCCCCAGGCATGGCACGGGGTAACAGGAAGTTGATGGTGGCGGCTACCAGAAAGGCAACCAGATAGAAGGAAAAGCGTCTCAGTATGAATCCCATGATAGTACCTTTTACTGCAAGTCTGCCCCGCGTCGGGTATAGCTACCCCAACCCCGGCGGTGCCGGGCAAGAAAGGGGTTAACGGGGAAGATGGCCCCCCGCAGGGGGCCGGGATTGTTTAGCTGTTTGGCTTGAGGGACAACACGTGCAGCAGACGCTCAGGGGTGTCCGGGTGGAGCTGAGGTTTGGCTACCGGGTTATCAGCACTGAACCAGCCGTTGAAGCGCTTGGTGCTGTACTCATACCAGGTCGGGTTGTTGAAGACCGGAATGATGGTCTGGTTGGCACCAACACGATCCTGGATGGCGAACATGATCTCCTTCTGCTTGGCCGCATCGGCGGTCTGGGTGAAGTCATCGATCAGCTTGTCGAGCTCGGGGTCCTTGTAACGGGGCGCGGCGAAGCGGTTGCCACGGTCGCCCATGTTGCGGGAGTGGAACGCGGTCTCGAAGTACTTGTGCGGGTTGGCACCGGCAAAGTAACCCTGCAGGGCGACATCGAAGTCACCGGTGATCAGGTTCTCGGTCCAGACGGTTGCTTCCGGGGTGGCGGTCTTGGCGTTCAGGCCCAGCGCCTGCAGCCCTTCTACACCAATCTGAACTGTGTTGACCCAGTCGGTCCAGCCGTTCGGTACCAGTACCTTGAACTCGATCTTTTTGCAGCTCGGGGTGTCGAGGAACTTGTCGCCGTCACAATCCTTGTAGCCTGCCTCTTTCAGCAGGGCCTTGGCCCCTTCCAGATCGAACTTGTTGTACTTGCCGTACTTCTTGTCCACTTCCGGGTTGTTCCAGGAGTCAAAGGCTTTGCCCAGACCTGACGGGTACTCGTTGACGGTGGGGTAGCCGTAGCCCGCGATATCCACCATGGACTGGCGGTCCATCGCCATGGAGAAGGCGCGGCGGAAGTTGATGTCGTTGAAGGCTTCGTTATTGCCCGGGTTCTTGGTCTGGAAGTTGACGTTGAACGCCACGGTACCGGAGGCCGGGAACCAGTATTTGTTGTTCTTCGGATCGTTGCCGACGTAGAGGCGCTCGATATCCGGCACGAAGGAGCCGAACCAGTCGATGTCACCCTTCATGACAGCCGCCAGCACCTGGTCGTTGGTGGCCATCTGCGGCATGCGGATACAGTCGATAGCGAGGTTGGCGTTATCCCAATAGTGCGGGTTGCGGCACTGGGTGTAGAGCTGGGCGGAGAAGTTGTCCACTTCGGTGAAGGGGCCAGTACCAACCGGCTTGTCGTTGGTGAAGGCAACCGGATCTTTCACCGATTTCCACTGATGCTCCGGCACTATGGGTACCAGCACCAGATCATTCACCACGTTGGTGTTGACCTCGGTCAGGTCGAATTTGACCTTGTTGGGGGCCAGCTTCTCGACGCTCTTGATCTGGGTCCAGATTGAGCGCTCATCCAGCGCCTTGTTGGCCTTGACCAGATTGAAAGAGAAGATGATGTCATCGGCATCAAAGGCTTCGCCGTCAGACCACTTCACGCCGTCACGCAGATCGAAGGTGACGGATTTCAGGTCATCGCTGAACGCATAGTTGGTGGCCAGACGATAGACGGGTTTGCCCCCTTGCATATCGTTGAAGATCACCAGCGGCTCATAGATGAAGTGACGGGTGGTGTGCAGCAAGCCCGCTTGCAGGAAGGGGTTGAAGTTCTTGACCCAGGCGGTTTCCTGCTGTGCGACCATGGTCAACACGGTTTTGTTTTCTGCGGCCATGGCGTTACCGGCGGCACCGGCAAGCATCATGGTTCCCAGCATTACAGCGGTAGAGATTTTGGATACTTTGGCAAGCATATGTTTTCCTTTCTTATTTTTTGGCATTCCCGAGGGTTCGCCTTGTTTTGTGTGAGCACCGGTTTCGCATGCTGATGAAATCGGCCCTCTGTGTTGGTCAGGTGTCTAACCTTTGTCGTTCTGTTTTCCAACGCCCTAAGCAAACCAGAATTAACAGGAAAACAACAACTATTGATTTCGTTGTTTTCGTAAAAATTGACGGTGTTACGTCAATCTCGTCAAAATCGTTTTTTATATGTTTAAAATCATTGCTTTGTGTTATTTGCTTTCGCGTAAAAAGTGGCTGTGAAAATGGCGTATATGACAAATTTGTGAATTGGATCTGCTCTCGGTTTCGGGGTCGGGCGAGGCTTTGTTTTGCATAAAAAGAAACCAGATTGCCAATTGTGATCCGGCGCCCGTTTAGGGCGCCGTGTCACGGCTTGCGGTTGGCGAGTTGACGCAGGGTCTGGGCGCTGTGCTGCAACTGCTGGCGCTGGTGGTCATTGAGCGGGCAGTGGCCCAGCACATACTCGGTGGTGGCCACGACCGTCTTCCAGCGTGGCGACTTGGGCAGGGTGTCCAGACTCAGGTATTTGTCGAGGGTGCGGGTCTGCGGGCTGGATCTGTCCATATAGACGCGCCACAGCTTGCTCTTCTCCGCCAGCACGATTTTGCCCTTGCCGGTCCCCTGCTGCCAGGAATCCAGGGTGAGCTGCATGGTCTCTACCAGCGCCCGGCGCAGCGGCTCGTCATCCTGCTGGCGAATGAGGTCGTCGGCCAGCGAACGGAACTCGCCACCCAGGCGGCTCAGCTCGCCCAGCAGCTGTTCATCTTCGATGATAGCTTGCCGCGAGAGGTTCTTGAGGGCGTTTTCCAGCGCCATTACCCGGTTCTCATCCTGACGCAGCTCGGTACTCAGAGTGAGGGCGAAAGCGGCCTGTCCTCCGAGCGTGATAGGCAGAGCGCGGGCGTTGAGTACATCTTTTTGCCCGGCCACCAGAAATTCCAGATTGTGTTCCCGCTCGCTGGCTAGATCGGGCCACTGCTGTTGCAGCGGAGTGGCGAGCCACTCATTGAGGGGCTGCCCCTCCATGGCTTCCGGCTCCTGCCCCAGCAGGCGCGCCAGCACCCGGGAGGCAAACAGCACTGTGCCCTGCTCGTCGATAAAGATCATGGGGTCGGCCCCTTCGCCGAGCAGGGCCAGCAGCCGCTGCTGATCCTGATGCAGTCGATCCTGCAGGGTGAGACGGTGCTCGATCTCCTGCTTCAACAGCCGGTTTTCTACCAGCGAGGCGCGTCCGGCCTTGGCTTCCAGCAGTGCCTTGACCCTGGCAAACAGCTCCTCCTTGCAGAAGGGTTTGACCAGATAGTCGTTGGCACCGGCCCCGAAGCCCTCCTCGATATCCTTGGGTTGGTTAAGGGCGGTGAGCAGCAGCACCGGCAGCATATCTTTCGGGTGCTGCTGGCGCAGGCGACGGCAGACGTCAAAACCGGAGAGGGTGGGCATCATCACATCGAGCAGAATGAGGTCTACCGGCTCCTCGGCCAGCTTGGCCAGCGCATCGTGGCCATCGCTGCTGGGCAGAATGCGGTAGCCGCAGGGCTGCAGCAGATGGCGCAGGATGTGCAGGTTGATGGGCTCGTCATCCACCACCAGAATGAGCGGCGCACCCTCGGGGGGAGGGGGCAGATCGTCGCTCTCCCAGTCAGGCAGGATCAGCGGTTGCTGGCGCACCAGCTGATGCTCGATCTGGCGGCTGTCGAGAGTCAGATTGGCCGCTTTGCCGGTGGCAAGGGGCAGGGTAAAGGCGAAGGTAGAGCCAACGCTCGGCTCACTCTCGACGAACAGTTCGCCCCCCATCAGGTGCACCAGCTGGCGGGTGATGGAGAGGCCAAGGCCGGCCCCCTGCTTGCTTACCTCCGGGCTCATCTGCACCAGTGGCTCGAAGATATGTTCCAGATGGTCGGGGGCGATGCCGATGCCAGTATCCGTGACCTTGATGCGCAGGAAGTTGTTCTCGACGATGGCGCTGAGCACCACCTTGCCCTGCGGCGTGTACTTGATGGCGTTGCCCACCAGGTTGTAGAGCACCTGTTCGAGCCGCTGCTCATCGGCCAGCACCGGCGGCAGTTCGGCCGGGCTGATATCCACCAGGGTGAGGGGTTTGGCCTGCACAAGATGCTGGCAGAGGTCCAGCACCAGCCGGATAACCCCCTTGGATGAGACGGGCTGGGAGTGGATCTCCAGCTGGCCGTAGCGCATCTGGTGGTAGTCCAGCAGATCGTCCACCAGACGGGCCAGGCCGTCGGCGCTCTTGATGATGAGCCCGAGCTGCTTTTGCTGCCCTTCGGTCAAATCCTGCTGGCTGGCGAGCATGGACTCGGCCATTCCCTTGATACCGTGAATGGGGGTGCGCAGCTCGTGGGAGGTGTTGGCCAGCAGTTCATCCTTGAGCTTGTCCGCCTGCTGCAGGCTGAGGTTCTGCCTGTGGGTCAGCTTGACCTGCTGTTGCAGCTCCTGGGTCTGCTGTTCGATCAGTTCGATCTTGTCCTTCACCGAGCGCTGCATATGGCGAAACGCCTCGGCCAGCCGGTCGATATCATCGCCGGTGCGCTCGATGGCGATGGGGTGATCCAGCGCGCCGTCGGCCACCTGCTCGGCTGCTTCGGTCAGCGATCGCAGCGGCGCCGTGATGGAGTGGGAGAGCCAGCGGGAGAAGAGGATCAGCAGCAGTACCGAGCCCGCGCCCAGCACAATTACCAGAGTTTCCAGCTGGCGGATCGGGGCATAGGCTTCCCGGGTGGAGATCTCGGCGATAAAGGCCCACTCGGTATCGAACACCTTCACCTGGGTGTAGGCGGCCAGCACCTCGTCATCCTGATAGGAGTGGAACAGCCCGACCCCCTGCTCGCCGGAGAGCGTCTTGGTGATGAGTGGCGTTTGCAGTGGACGGAAGTTGGGGCTGAAGCTGTTCTCTACGCTGAACTCCGGTGCCAGCCAGGCATCGGCACGCATCCGCTTGTCTGGGCCGATGAGGATGGTCTCGCCGGTCTCGCCCAGCCCCTCCCGCTCCGCCATGATCTGGTTGAGCTTGTCCGGCAGCAGCTCGAAAATCACCACACCGCGCACATAGTCGTACTGCATCACGGGGGCCGCCATGTAGGCGACCACCTGCCCGGTCAGCTCGTTGCGGCCAAAATCGGTGAATTCGAAGATCTGCTGCGGTTTCTGGCCACCATCGAGGCGGCGTTTGATCTTGGCGAAGGTCTGGCCCAAGCCACTGCCCTGGTAGGGGCCGGAGAGCAGATTGGTGGCAAAGTTAGGGCGCTTGGTGACCGAATAGACCACATCACCGTTAAGGTCCACCAGAAAGATGTCGCTGTAGTTGGACTTGCGCACCATGTCGGCATAGCCGCGATGAAAGCGCTGGTGCACCCGGCCATACATCTCGTCGGCGAGGATCAGCGCCGTGATGGAGGGTTCGATCTCCACCTGACTGTCCGGTTTGCGCAGTTGATCCCAGGAGCCGGGCAGATAGCGGGCCTGGGCGCGGCTGCGGGCCTCCTGCGGCGTGGTGCCCAGCTTCTCGAAGGCGCCGGTAAAGCCATAGAAACGGCCGATACTGTTGCCGGCGAAATCCTGCTGGGAGAAGTTGATGATCTGCTCTTTGAGGTTGTTGAAGTAATCCTCGAGCTGACTCTTCTTGATATTACGAACGGAGACCAGATGGTTGGAGGTCTGGGTGGTGAGATCCTTGCCGTGGCTGTACAGGAAGAAGAGGGTGATGACCAAAAAGGGCACCATGCCCAACATGAAAAAAGCCAGCATTAACTGCGGCCTGAGCCCACGAAGCGTGAAGATCCATTTCATCTTGTGATTTTCAATTGAGAATCCGGTTATTAAGCCGCTCAAGTCTCGAACGAAAGCGTAATCATTTCAACGACTTTATCCCAAATTCGCTTGGTGGGTCACAGCTGGCTGGAGAAAAATGCAGCAAGGCGTTTAAACCCTGAGCAAACAGTCTGCATCAGGGCTTAAATTGCGAAAAAGGGGTTGTGCTGGCGCTCGTGGTACGTATAATGCGCCTCGTTGTCAGGCAACTGGCACGAAAGCAGTAACGCGGGAATAGCTCAGTTGGTAGAGCACGACCTTGCCAAGGTCGGGGTCGCGAGTTCGAGTCTCGTTTCCCGCTCCAATTTTCCATCACACCAACGATGGAACTCACTTTCAAGACAATCAGTCTTGTCAGCATGGCGCGTTAGCAAAGCGGTTATGCAGCGGATTGCAAATCCGTTTAGTCCGGTTCGACTCCGGAACGTGCCTCCATCTTCTCTCTCTCTTTTCCCTGATTTATCACTCTTCGAGCCGTGAAGCTTGGTCAGTATCCTTGCTGCACCAGTAACTGTTCGCAGCCAGCCTGTTTCCACTCGCGCTCGAGATAGTGGCTCACATCCGCCATATTTTGCCCCCGATATTGAAACTGCACCTCGGCACTGTGCTGGTTGAGATCCGCAATCCGTTGCTTCAGTGTGCCGCATTGCCACAGGCTGACGGTGGGCACGCCCCGTTCGGCCAGCACGATGGCATCTTCCCGATTCAGTTGCCACTCCTCCAGTTGTGCCCGTGTCAGGGCAACCATCAGCACCAGCAGTGCCACTTCCGGCAGTTTCATGCGTGTCTCCCTACTGCATGTTTTTCCCCTGATAACTGTGGCAAAGCGCACGATTTTCGCAAGTTTGTTAACTGTTGGTTAATGACGTAACCCGTTTTCAGTATTTCCCGTTTTTCACCATTTTTTTATAAAAAAATGCGTTGATGATGTAGTAATCCTACATGGAGTGGGGTAATCTTTGCTCAGTGGTCTTACCAGTAAGGAGTTACATCATGTTTCATCCCTTTTCCCTGACTCAGATTATTCTTCGTCGCATTTATGTATTGCTAGTGGGCATTCTGGCTTTCCCCGTGATGCTGTTTCGCAGCGATCGTGCCCGCTTCTACAGCTATCTGCACCGGATCTGGAATAAAACCAGCACCAAACCGGTGTGGCTCAAAATGAGCGAGCGTGGCGAGCGGATCTTCTACTAAACCCCATTCGCACCATGTGCAAAAAGAGACAGCCAAAGCTGTCTCTTTTTTTATCTGTTTGCCGCAACTCCTGCCTCCCAACACTACTCAGATTGTTTATTTCTTGTTTCTTTAAAATTGCATCCAGCCCTGCCTGTTGGCGGGGATTTTTTATTTCTGACATATCTCTTTTGATGGAAGCAGTGAAGAAGATTAACGGGGTGAAAGTGCCATATGGCGCTTTCCTCGTTCATTAATGGGTGGGCGTCGAGAAATTTTCAATGATGAAATAGCTGTTTAAAATCAATTGATTGAGAGTCTTACTTTGGATTTTTTAACTCTTTTTGTGTTTTTTTGAAAGGGAATATCCCGTTTGCCGGTTCTATTGCAGGTGCCCGGTTGCGACAAATCGGGGATATCAGCAACATCCAACGACATCAAAAGGAACATGAACATGAATGTTAAAAAAAACACTGCTATCGCCTCCGCCATGACCGGTCTGCTGGCGCTGGGCGCCCAATTTATCGCGGCGCCAGCCATGGCTGCCGATGAAAAGGAGAAGTGCTACGGCGTGGTCAAGGCCAGCAAGAATGACTGTGCGACCAAGAGCAGCTCCTGCGCCGGCACTGCCAAGGAAGATGCTCAGGGTGATGCCTTTGTGGTGATGCCCAAAGGGCTGTGCGAGAAGCTGGTCGGCGGTTCGCTGCAACCCAAGTAAGAGACATCGGGCAGGGGGGATGGCCAACGGGTCGCCCCCTGCATCTTCTCTGATTGGCGAAAGCGAGTCTTGCGATGAACCCTTTGATTGGTATCGGATTACGCACTCCCCATTACGACGAGATCCGGCAAATCCTGCCGGCAGTTGGTTGGCTGGAGGTGCATAGTGAAAATTACTTCGAACGGCACAGCCAGGGTTTTCAGGTGCTCGCCGAACTGGCGCAGCACTACCCCGTCAGTCTTCACGGCGTTGGCATGTCCCTCGGTTCTGCCGACCCGCTCGATCCGCACCATTTGCAGCAGTTGTCGACACTGGCCGCGGCGATCAAACCGATACGGATCTCCGAACATCTCAGCTGGGGCAGCATTGGCGGGCGTTACTTCAACGATCTGCTGCCGGTGCCCTATACCCGAGCCTCCCTGCGCAACATGAGCGACAAGATCCAGCAGGTACAACAGACCCTGGGTTGCCGCATGTTGATTGAAAATCCCTCCTCCTATCTGCAACTGCCCGGGGAGATGAGCGAGTGGGAATTTCTGGCCGAACTGCAGCAGCGCAGCGAGTGCGGCATCCTGCTCGACCTCAACAATCTCTATGTCAGTGCCTTCAATCACGGTTTCTCTTGCGATGAGTATCTGGCGGCGATCGATCTCGCCACCGTCGGGGAGATCCATCTGGCCGGTTATACCGAGAAGCAGCTGCCGGAAGGCCCCCTCTATATCGATACCCACAGCGCCCCTGTGGTGGAGCCGGTCTGGGAACTCTATCGCCAGATCTGCCGCAAGCAGGCTATTCCCACCCTGATTGAGTGGGACCTCGAGATCCCGCCGCTGCCGGTCTTGCTGGCAGAGGCGGCGCAGGCCAGTGCCATTCTGGATGAGGCGCGTGCCATGAGTGCACCACGGGAGGTAGCCCATGGCTGAACTGGCACAGCTGCAACAGCACTTTGCCGATGGTCTGCTGGGGGCGCCTGACGCCATTTCCCCTCACATCAGCTCCCGACTCTTTTCTGCCGAATCTGTGCTGCAGGTCTATCGCAACCACTTCATCCTGAGCCTTGGCGAGGTGCTGGCGAGCAGTTATCCCGCCGTCAAGGCTATGGTCGGGGATGATTTTTTTGCAGCGGCGGCCCGTGGCTTCGTATTGGCCGAGCCGCTCAGGGAAGGGAGCGTCATGCACTATGGCGCCGGATTTGGCCAATGGTTGGCCCGCTTGCCAACTACAACCGGACTGCCCTGGCTGGAGGCGCTGGCGCAGTTCGAATGGCAGCTTGAGCGTGCCAGTCTGCTGCCGCTGGAATCACGCTGCTGGCCAGCCGAGCGTCTGGCCGTATTATCGCCGCAACAATGGGAGCGGCTGCGGCTGTTGCCAGCCACGGATCTGCTGCTGGTTGCCAGCGATTATCCGGTGCTGGCCCTTTGGCAGATGGCGCTGCACGGTGGTGAAGCGGTGGCCGCGCTTGATGCCCCCGTCTGGTTGGCATTGAAGAAACAGCCGGATTGCCGGGTTGTCCCCTTGCCCCTGACGGCGGGTGAGTGGGCGCTGTTGCAGGGTTGTCTCGCTGGTGCGGCGCTGGTCGATCTGCTGGCGGCCGACCCTGCGGCCAGTGAACATCTCACTCGCTTGGTAACTCTTGGTCTGCTGGTGGATATGGAGGTAATGCCATGATGGCAAACAAATGGCTGGCGCTGGCCAGCTCGAGTGGTGATTTGCCGCGCTGGAGCAGCGCTGGTGTGCTGTTGCTGGCGCGGCTTTGGGTCGCCTCAGTTTTTTTCACTTCAGGCTGGCTCAAACTGACGGCGTGGGATTCCACCCTCTATCTGTTTGAATCCGAGTATCAGGTGCCCCTGCTGCCCTGGTTGTGGGCTGCTTATCTGGGTACGGCGACCGAGCTGCTGCTGCCGCTTTTCCTGCTGGCGGGGCTTTTTACTCGCCCGGCCGCCTTGCTGCTGTTTGGCTTCAATATCATGGCGGTGATCTCCTACCCGACCCTCTGGGCGGGCGGCTTTTACGATCACCAGCTGTGGGGCTGGATGCTGCTGACCCTGACCATCTGGGGTGGCGGTGTGCTGAGCCTGGATTACTGGCTGACACGTCGCAGCCATTGATTTATCAGTGATTTCCCCAATGACAAAGAGCGCCACAAGGCGCTCTTTGTCATAATGACGGCCGGCGAAATTTCCCATGAGAGAAAAGGAGCAGCCAATGATCATTCGTCAGGCAAGGGCCGCAGATATTCCCGTACTGGTGGCGCTGCGCATGGAGCTGTTTTGTGAGGTCGGTGAGTTGGTGACGCCGCAGGCAGACCCGGCCTTGTGGCAGGCCACCCTTGACTATTTCACCCGAGCGATGAGTGAAGAGAGTGCTTTATCCTGGCTGGCTGAGGACGATACGCAAGAGGGCGGCAAACAGATCGTGGCGGCCGGGACGCTGGCATTGTTTGAACGGCCACCCTATCCCGGCAATCTGGCGGGGATGGAGGGGTATCTGCTCAACATGTATACGCGGTCACAATGGCGCCAGCAGGGGATCGCCACGGCGCTGCTCGATGCCATTACAGCCTTCGCCAGATCGCGTCAGCTGGGCAAGGTGTGGCTCCATGCCAGCGAGCAGGGACGACCTCTCTATGAGCGGATCGGCTTTGTCGCCAATCCGGCCTATCTGGAGTGGGACCTGGCACCTTAATCGATGGGCCCCGTTATCTCTATGGTTTCTCGTCTAAAGTTCATGCAGATGTGACGTAGTTGTAACCAGGTAACAGAGGGGCAGGGCAAGATGTTCAACTTCAAACTCAAAGCGGAATTACAAGCGTGTCAAATGCAGTTGGCCCAGGCCCAGGCATTTATTGATGCAGTAAAAGTCGGTGTCGCTACCATCAGTTTCACTCCAAGCGGCGAGATCCTCGAGGCGAACCCGCTGTTTCTGAGTGTGGTGGGCTATAGCGAGCAGGAGGTGATTGGTAAACACCACCGGATCTTTTGTGATGCCCACTACGCCCAGTCATCCTCCTATGCCCAGTTTTGGGAACAGTTGCGTCAGGGGCATTCCCACAGTGGCATCTACCAGCGCATTGACAAACATGGCAGGGAGTTGTGGCTGGAGGCTACCTACTTCCCGGTCAAGGTTGAGGGCAAGGTGGTCAGGGTCGTCAAGATAGCCTCCGATATCACCGAGAGTTATCAGCAGTTGAGTCGTCAGAAAGCGATCATCTCGGCCCTCGATCGGGCGCTCGCCATTATCGAGTTCACCCCCAAGGGGGAGATTGTGACGGCCAATCAGAATTTCCTCTCCTGCGTCGGTTACTCCCTTTCGCAGCTCAAGGGGCAGCATCACAGGCTGTTTTGCGATGAGAGCTTCTATCGCGAGCAACCCCACTTCTGGGACGATCTGGCCCACGGCCAGCTCAAGTCGGGGCTGTTCAGTCGTCGTGACAGCCACGGAAACGAGATCTGGCTGGAGGCTACCTACAACCCCATCAAGGATGAGAGCGGCAAGGTGGTCAAGGTGATCAAGTTTGCCAGTGAGGTGACAGAGCGGATCAAGCGCGCCCAGGCAGTGAGCGAGGCGGCCAACATAGCCCAGACCATTTCGCAGGAGACCACCCGCTTTGCCGAAACCGGGTCTGAACTGCTGGCGGCATCGGTTGCCATCTCCAGCGCCATTTCCGAACAGGTGAGCCGCACTTCCGGTCTGATTGGCCAGCTCAATGAGCAGTCGAAAAGCATTGAAGCCATCGTATCGACCATCAGCAGTATTGCCGAGCAGACCAATCTGCTGGCCCTTAACGCCGCCATTGAGGCAGCCCGGGCCGGCGATCAGGGGCGCGGTTTTGCGGTGGTGGCCGACGAAGTACGTCAGCTGGCTGCGCGCACCTCCCTCTCGACCGGCGAGATCGCCAGCGTGGTTCAGAAAAACCGCGAACTGACGGCCCAGATCACCGGCAACATCAATGAGGTGGCCACCAGTGCCCAGCGTGGCAAGGAGCAGATCGGCGAGGTGAGTGGCGTGATGTCACAGATCGAGCAGGGCGCCATCAATGTGACCGAGACAGTCTCCAATCTGGCCATCGGCTCCTGACGGTTATTGGTTGTTGAACGAGGCACCGAATGGATGATTATTCCATCGGTGCTTATTTATTGCTCACTTGGCACGCCAATCTGAACCCCTCCTGTATCGTCCCGCCATTGTGAATTGTCCTCTTCTGGCCCCTTGATTAGGCTTGCCGCCTCATTTATTTCAGAGCAGGAACAGAACACGATGGCATTACAACAGAAGGGGCGGGCAATGGCCCTGCTGGTTATGGTCGCGAGCATGGGTCTGGGCGGCTGTATGGGGCAGATGGGGCTTTCCGGCATGGTCACCAAGGGCAACCTGAGCGTGGTGGATAACCGCTACGCTCGTGCCGGGGTCTTTATGCTGCTCTCCCCTGTCTACGGTCTGGCCGCGACCGCTGACCTGTTTGTGTTCAATACCATCGAGTTCTGGTCTGGCAAGAACCCTATCACCGGCAAATCTCCGGCTGTGGTGGACATGAAAGCCAATCCGGTGATCAAGGTGAACCAGCATCTGGATCCGGCCCTCAAGAAGGTGCCGCTGGCCATGCTGCCACAAGGGGTGCGCGAGGTGGAGATCAGCTACCCGGACGAGCATACAGCCCAGATGGAGGTGCACTATCTGGATGGTCGCCGCAGCATGATGCGTGGCGAGAAGCGTGGCGAGTTGATGGATATCTACTTCGATGGCCGCTTTGTCTCTACCCTGAGCCGCGCAGAGCTGGAAGAGCGGGCGAATCAGGGCAAGGCTGCTGCCTAAATTCAACTGAATCCAGATCGATCCAGCTTCAGATGGGGTATACCTAATCTGCTGGCAAAATCGCCATGATGTCTAAGGGAGTAGACTATGACGGTGAATGGATTGCGATTGGCGGAGTTGATTGGTTCCCTCAGTCATGCGCTCGATATGACCGAGGGGCAACCAAGAGGACACTGCATTCGCTGCTGCTGGATAGGTTCCCGTCTGGGGGAGCGGCTGGGACTGGACGCCCGGCTGCGCCATGACCTCTACTACACGCTCCTGCTTAAGGATCTTGGGTGCAGCAGCAATGCCGCCCGCATCTGCGAGCTCTATCTCACCGACGATCTTCACTTCAAACGCGATTTCAAACTGGTGGATGGCTCCCTCTCCGAGGTAGTCAACTTTGTGCTGGGCCACACCGGCTTGCAGGCGGATCTGCTGGGACGTTTTCGCAGCCTGTTTCATATCTTTCGCAACGGTGACCAGATTGCCAACGAACTGATCCAGACCCGCTGTCATCGGGGGGCGGATATCGCTCGCCAGCTGCGTTTCAGTGACGAGGTGGCTGATGGCATTCTCTCCCTCGATGAACACTGGAATGGCAAAGGTCGGCCCCTGCAACTGGCTGGTGAGGCGATCCCGCTCTTCTCGCGCATTGCCCTGCTCTGTCAGGTGGTGGATGTATTTCACGCGGCCGCAGGCCCGGATGCGGCGCTCAAGGAGCTGCGCGAGCGCAGCGGCAGCTGGTTTGATCCGGCACTGGTTCGGGAATTTGAAGCGCTGGCCGACGAAGAGTTCTGGCAAGGACTGGCCGATCCCCGACTGACCGAGTGGGTGCTGGTCCACCCGGCCGGGCAAGGGGAGGTAGCGCTGGATGAAGATTATCTGGACGAAATCGCGGCGGCCTTCGGGCAGGTGGTGGACTCCAAAAGTCCCTACACCGCCGGTCACAGCGGCAGGGTTGCGCTCTATACCGACATTCTTGCCACCCAGATGGGGTTGTCCGAGTCGCGTCGACGCTGGCTCAAGCGGGGCGCCTTGCTCCATGATGTGGGCAAGCTCGGGGTGAGCAACGCCATTCTCGACAAGCCGGGCAAACTCGATGCGCAGGAGTGGGCGGCGGTGCAGATGCATGCCGCCTATACCGAGGAGATCCTGAGCCGTATCGGCGCCTTCGAGGAGCTGGCACAAGTGGCGGGCGCCCACCATGAGCGGCTCGATGGCAAGGGCTACCCCAAGGGGCTGAAGGGGAACGAGATTACCCTTGAGACGCGCATCATTACCACAGCCGACATCTTCGATGCCATCACCGCCAAGCGCCCCTATCGCGGCGCCATCCCTGTGCCGCAGGCGTTGGAGATGATGGCGGAGAATCTGGGCACCGCAATAGACCCCGACTGTTTTGCCGCCCTGCAGGAGGGTATTCAGGATTTCTCCCTCTACCTCACCACCGAGCAGCCGCTGGCCAATGCCAGTTAAGATTTGCTGCCTTCATGGCCCAAACGGCCAGTCAGACAGCAAAACGCCCCGCAATTGCGGGGCGTTTTGCATTGGGCCTAGTCGGGCTGCTTGCGATGGGGCGGGGTGAGGATCAGCCCCAGCAGGCGGCGCAGGTGGGTGAGCTGCTCGGTCAGCTGAACGTTGAGCCAGAGGTAGCCATTGATGGCTGCCTCTGCGTTGGGCGGCAGCGATACCTGGGTCGCCACCTCGTGCAGGCGGGCGATGGCGGCATCGGCCCCGCGACCGTCGCCGGTTTGCATCATCAGGGCAAGCTGGTTGATCGCCTCCTCGGTGGCCAGATGGCAGGCTTGCAGCGCAGCCGTGCTCTGCATCAGGAAGTGGCTCTCCCGATCGTTCCAGTAGGTGTTGGCCAGCATCTCAAGAGTGCAGAGGGTGTTGCGCATGGTGACCTGCACCGCATCAAACAGGGCGACGCTGTGGCGTGTCTCTTTGGCCGCCGGGGCCAGCAGGGCCCGCAGTTTGCCGGTCTGTGCCAACAGCTGGGAGAGATTGTGCTTGAGGCGCGGGCGCTCCAGCACATTGGGGGAGAGGTGAGTGTGATAGAGCCGCCCCGACTGCTGCAGGATCTGGTGCAGTTGCAGCCGCCAGTGGCTGTAGGCCCGCTGGGGATAGATGCTGCAAAAGAGCAGTGCCAGCAGGGAGCCCAGTATCACGTCGGCACTGCGCCACAGCGCCGTCTCTATATCCCCCGGCATGGCCCCCATGGTAACCCCCAGGGTGATGCCGATCAGCAACCCCACATAGGGGCGCTTGCCGAGGGCCAGATAGCCGCAGAGGAACATGATGCAGCCGCACCAGACCAGGGTGAGTGGCAGGGAGTAGATCTCGAGATAAAGTGCCACCACCCCGCAACTGGCGCCGAAGATGGTGCCCACCACCCGCTGCAGGGCGCGGGAGAGCACATTGCCCCAAAACGAGATGGGGCCCATCACCACCACGAGTGTGATCAGCGGCCAGGTGCTCTCCGGCAGTTTAAGCTCGCGGGTCAGCAGAAAGGTGAGCATAAAGGCGAGCGCAATGCGCAGGCCATGGACGATCCGGTAGCGGCCATAGACCAGCAGATCGAGTCGGGAGAGGGGGGCATCAAGACGCACGGTCTGCCTCCTGTCAGGTGGGGGACGGGGCGCCGTGCATCCGGCCGACGCCCCGTCGGGATTTAGGCCAGTCGTCCCTGCAGGGGGTGGATCCAGACCCGCTCGCCAACGGCGATCCCGGGTTGATCCGGTACGATTTCGATCAGGCAGTTGGCATCGCTCATGGAGCTGAGAATGCCCGAGCCCTGTGGCCCTGTGGTGCGCACCCGCAGCTGGCCGTTACGGTCCTGATGGAAGATGCCGCGCAGAAACTCGGTGCGCCCCGGGCGGCTCTTCATCTTCTCGTCCGCCAGTGCCGAGAGGCGCAGCGGCTGCCACCGCTTGCCCTGTAGGCGGGCGATGGCGGGCTCGACAAATTGCAGCACGCAGATCATCGCCGCTACCGGATTGCCCGGCAGGCCGAAGAAGGGGGTCTGCCCCAGCTTGCCAAAGGCGAGCGGGCGGCCCGGCCGCATCTGGATGCGCCAGAAATCGATCTGGCCCAGCTCCGCCAGCACCAGCTTGATAAAGTCGGCATTGCCCACCGAGACCCCACCCGAGCTCAGCACCAGATCGGCGCTGGCGGCGGCCTGCTCCAGCTGCTGGCGCAGAATGGTTTTGTCATCGGGAATGATGCCAAGGTCCATCACCTCGCAACCGGCGGCGCGGATAAGGGCCATCAGGGTGAAGCGGTTGCTGTCGAAGATGTGGCCGGGGGCGAGCTGCTCGCCCGGCGCTTGCACCTCGTCACCGGTACTGAACAGCGCCACTTTCAGCGGGGTGCGCACAGTGAGACTGGCTTGACCGAGTGATGCCGCCAGCCCCAGTTGGGGGGCACCCAGCCAGGTACCGGCCGGGATGGCGACCGCGCCCTTGGCGAGATCTTCGCCGGCGAGGCGCACATTCTGCCGCGCCCGGACTGGGGCGGTGACGGTGACCCACTCACCTTCAATATGCGTCTCTTCCCGCATCACCACGGTATCCACACCGGGGGGCAGCGGGGCGCCGGTCATGATCTGCACCGCCTGACCGGCCAGCACAGGCTCGTGGCGCTGTTGCCCTGCTAGCACTTCCCCCACCAGTTGCCAGCGACCGGCGGCGAGATCGTCGCTGCGAAGGCCAATGCCATCCATCGCCGAGTTGGCGTGGGGAGGCACATTGATGGGGCTTATCAGATCGGCGGCTAGCACAGCGCCGTGGCACTGGGCCAGCGGTTTTTCGGAGCAGGCAGTGCTAGGGGGGAGGGCCGCCAGAATGGCGTTGCGGGCCGCCTCTACCGAGAGAAAGCCCTTGCCCGCCTCCGGCTCCTTGCTCTGGCAGCCGTCAAGCCAGCGGCAGACGAAGTCGGCGATAGCCGCCAGATCGTTGATATCGAGTCGGGGCAGGCTTGTCTGCTGTTGTTCGCCACTCTGTTGGGGCTGATCGCTGGCCAGCGCGATGATGTCGCTGTCTTCGGGGAAGAGCAGCGGCTTGCCAATTTCGGCGCGGTGCAGCTCGATTTTCGGGAAGTGTTCGTGTTTGAACCCCTCGACCAAGAGCAGATCGAGCTCTGTCTGATCGAAGCTGGCCAGCAACTGGCGAAAATCGGCTTCGGCCAGTTCCGTTTCAATGATACGGGCATGACGACGGCGGGAGGCAACCATCATCTGCTGGGCACCCGCCTTGCGCAGGCGGTAGCTGTCTTTGCCCGGTTGGTCGATATCAAAGTCGTGGTGGGCGTGCTTGAGCACCCCGATGCGCAGGCCTCGATCCACCAGCAGGGGGATCAACTGCTCCAGCAAGGTGGTCTTGCCGGTGCCGCTCCAGGCGGCAAAGCCGAGCAGGGGAAGAGTGGGGGCCGGGGTCATGAGGTGACTCCTTGTTGGGGGGCGATAGCCGGGGCGAGCAGACGGGCCTCGTAGGCGGCCAGCTCGGCAGGGCTATTGAGATTGATAAAGGCATCCGGCTGATCGGCAAAGCTCACCACCGCCATATTGTGGCGGGCAAACCAGATATCGATTTTGCGCTCACCCTCTGCCAGCGCGGCGGTGAGGGAGGGGAGCAGGGATTTGTGCAGCAGGGCCACCACGGGTTGCAGCCAGTCGCCATCGTGGGCCACTACCAGCTCGGTATCCGGGGTCAGGGCGGCGCGAAAGCGGCTCATCAGATCCAGCGGCAGGGCGGGGCCATCGCAGGGGACAAACAGCACCCAGTCGTGACGGGCGGCGGCAAGGCCCGCCTGCATGCCCGCCAGCGGGCCGAGATAGTCGTTGTTGTCATCGCTGATGACCGGGGCCAGCGTCTGATAGCGGGTCTGACTGCGGTTGGCGTTGATCAGCACCTCATCCACCTGGGGGCGCAGGCGCGCCAACACATGGTCGATAAGGGGGCGTCCCGCCAGTGCTACCCATCCCTTGTCTTCGCCCCCCATCCGGGTGGCGCGGCCTCCTGCCAGGATCACTGCTGATACGGCAACGGGATCAGAGTGGCTGTCGCTTTTTGAAGTCATGTCGCTCGATGATTTTTAAAGGGGTCGTCTCTTGCAGCTGGCCACGGGCGAGGGTCCATTGCCGCTCGCACAGGTCGGTCAGGGCGTTGCTCTGGTGGCTGATGATGACCAGGCCGCTGCCATGTTCCCGCAGATCTTGCGCCAATGCGGCCATCAGGGCAACCGAATGTGTATCCAGATTGGCGGTGGGCTCATCCATCAGCAGAAAGGCCGGTTGCAGCGCCCAGGCGCGTGCCATCGCCAGCCGTTGCCGTTCGCCACCCGAGAGGATGCTGATGTGCTCCCGCGCCAGCCCTTCCAGCTCGACCCGGCGCAGCGCCTCGAACACCCGGATCTCGCTGCCGAGCTGTTTATCGAGCGCCCAGGCGACGTTGTCGTGCACCGTGCGATCGAACAGATAGGGGGTCTGGTGCAGATAGGTAACCCGGCCCGGTCCCAGATCCCGCTTGAGCAGCCGGTTTAGGCGCTGTTGCCAGCGCCCCGGCAGATTGGTGTGACCGCGGGTGGGGGTGAGCAGCCCCGCCAGGATCTTGAGCAAGGTGGTCTTGCCCACCCCGTTGGCTCCATGCAGCCAGATGGCATCCCCCGGTGCGATGGCGAGCCGGTCAATCTCGAACAGCTGGCGCTCGCCAAAGCGCATCGTTAGCTGGTGGGCGGTCAGGGCCATGGGGTACTCCTGTTGGTACACAGTGGGGGCATGGTCAGTTCTTCAGATAGCTGTGGCCGCGACAGGCCGTCAGCAGCAGGTTGAGCAAGAGGGCGAGGGTGAGCAGCACTATGCCGAGCGCCACCCCTTGGGTGAAGGCCCCTTTCTGGGTTTCCAGCGCGATGGCGGTGGGGATATTGCGGGTAAAGTGCAGGATATTGCCCCCCACCATCATGGAGCAGCCCACCTCGGTGACGATGCGGCTGAAGGCGCCGATGATGGCGGCCAGCAGGCCAAAGCGGCACTCGTGCATCAGGCCGATCAGCGCCTTGGGCCAGGAGACCCCCAGGGTCAGGGCGGTTTCCCAGGCGCGCCGATCGCTCTGGACAAACGCCGCGTGGGCCATGGTGGCGATCACCGGGAAGGCGATCAGCATCTGCCCCACCACCATCGCCTGCTGGGTAAAGAGCAGCTTCCAGTCGCCAAAAGGGCCGGCCCGCGACAACAGCATGTAAAGCAAGAGGCCAATCACCACGGTCGGCACCGATTGCAGGGTATTGATGCAGGAGAGCCAGAGCCAGCGGCCGGGCAGCGGCAGATAGGCCAGGGCAAAGCCCAGCAGCAATGCGGGCAGCAGCACCAGCAGCAGGGCGATGCAGGAGACGGAGAAGGAGACCCCCACCACCTGCCACAGTTCGGTGTCACCACTGAACAGCAGGGCGAGGGCCGCCAGCGTTGTATCGATCAAGGTCGGCATGACGCCTCTCTCTCATCGTGCAGGGCGAGGGCCGTCAATACGGTCGTGTCGAGCAGGGTCGGCATCAGGCGCCTCCCTCAGCGAACCGGGGGAGGGCCATCAAGGTCATCGCAGGGGTCAGGGTTGCCATTATTTCCCGTTGGCATCCGCTACAAACAGCGCCTGACCCGCCACCTTGAAGTCACCGATCAGCTTCTGGCCATGCTCGGAGACCAGCCAGTTCTTCAGGGTGCGGGCCCCTTCGGTGTTGAGATCCGGGTAGCGCTTGGGGTTGACCAGGATCACCTGATAGGGGTTGAACAGGCGCTTGTCACCCTCCAGCAGTACGGCGAGATCCAGCTTGCTCTGGTAGGCGAGCCAGGTGCCGCGGTCCGTCAGGGTGTAGGCACCGAGCTCCGAGGCCATGGTCAGGGTCGGGCCCATCCCCTGGCCGATGGATTTGTAACCGGCAAACTCGGGTTTAACGTCAGCGGCTTGCCACAGGGTCTTCTCCTTGATGTGGGTACCGGACTCGTCACCGCGGGAGATAAAGGTCTGGCCCTGCTCCTTGATGGCCTGCAGCCCCTTGGCTGCATCGTGCAGCTTGGCCAGACCCGCCGGATCTTTGGCCGGGCCGACGATAACGAAGTCGTTGTACATCAGGTGCACTGGCTCGATGCCAAAGCCTGCGTCGACAAACTTCTTCTCGGCAGAGGGGGCGTGGGTCATCACCAGATCCGCATCGCCGTTCTCGCCCATCTTCAGGCTCTGGCCGGTACCGGCCGCCATCACCTGCACCGGATAACCGGTCTCCTTGGTGAACTGGGGCAGCAGCCAGCCCAGCAGACCGGACTGCTCGGTGCTGGTGGTGGTGGCGAGGCGGATCGGCGCTTTTGTGGCATTAGTATCCGCTTCGGCGTGGGCCGCACCGGCGATCAGCAGGCTGGCGGCGAGGGAGAGGGCAAAACGTTTGAGGTTGGTTTTTATCGTCATCGTGATGCAACTTTTTTCAGGGTGGATGAGGAGAGGGCAAGAGTAAGCAAGCAGGGTGCCAAACTGTTCCTTTGCCGGTGCATTCACGGTTTGCCGTTTAAAAACAGAAGCTTATTAGAATCAATTAGGTGAGCTTGTTATCGCTTTTAATAATTGGTGTTGGTGCTTTTGATACGGTAAGGACAAAATGTCCCACTAAGGTTCCGGTTATCGGGACATTCACCGACCGTACGTGCATCCGAGGTACTTTTTTCCATGACACTCCCTCCCAGCCGCTGGTCTGCCCTCTCCCTGCTTATCGTTGACGATGAGCCCGGCATGCGCAGCTTTCTGGCCAAGGCGCTGGCCAAGCGTTTTGCCCAGATTGAGACTGCCGCCAGCGTGGAGGAGGCGGAAGCCCTGCGCTGCCGCCTTCACTTCGACCTTATCATTGCCGACATCCGGCTGCCGGGGCGCTCCGGCATCGAGTGGCACGAAGCCATCGACCCCGCAACCCGCCGCAGCGACATTATCTTCATGACCGGTTTTGGCGATATGGAGACCGCCCTCAAGGCGCTGCGCCTCGGCGCCAGCGACTTTATCCTCAAGCCCTTCAACCTCGATCAGATGGTGCAGGCGGTGGACAGAGTCATCGAGCGCCGCCAGATGGAGCGGGAGAACCTGCTGCTGCGCCGGGAGGTGAGCAAGCTGTTCCCGCCCACCCTGATCGGCGACAGTGCCAAGACCCGCGAGCTCAAGACGCTCATCGCCAGAGTGGCCCCCTCCAACGCCGCCGTACTGGTGGAGGGGGAGTCCGGCACCGGCAAGGAGCTGGTGGCCCGTGCCCTGCATCAACTCTCTGGCCGGATGGGGGCCTTTGTGCCCCTCAACTGCGCCTCCATCGCGCCGGAGCTGCTGGAAAGCGAGCTGTTTGGCCACGTGCAGGGGGCCTTTACCGGCGCCCGCAAGGGGCGCGATGGCCTGTTTCGGGTCGCCCATCAGGGCACCCTGTTTCTCGACGAGATCGGTGAGATGCCGCTCGCCATGCAGGCCTCCCTGCTGCGAGCGCTGGAGCAAAAAGCCATTCGCCCGGTCGGTGCCGAGCGCGAATTGGCGGTGGATGTGCGTATCGTCGCCGCCACCAACCGCAACCTCAAGGCCGAGGTGGAGGCGGGCCGCTTTCGCGAGGATCTCTTCTATCGCCTCAACGTAGTAGCGCTGCCGGTCGCCCCCTTGCGGGATCGCGTCGATGACATCCCCGCGCTGGTGCACCACTTTACCCGCCAGCTCACCGCCGAGATGGGGATGGGCTCCTTGAGCTGGACCCACGAGGATGTGGTGGCGATGCAGGCCTACCCCTGGCCCGGCAACGTGCGGGAGCTGCGCAACCTCATCGAACGCTGCCTGCTGCTGGGCAAGCCCCCGGCGGATTACTGGCAGAGCAGCAAGCCCGCCGAACCGGGCACAAGTGAGGAGGGCTACCCGCTGGCGTGGCCGCTGGCGGAGGTGGAAAAAGCCCACATCCTGCAAGTAGTGGCGAGCCATGATGGCAACAAGTCGGCCGCCTCCCGGGTGCTCGGGGTGGCGCGCAAGACGCTGGATCGCAAATTCAAGGAGTGGGCCATCGAATGAGGAAGGCTGATCGGATGGGGTGGCGATGAAGCTGACCCTGCTCTCCCGCTGCATGCGCGCCCTGTTGCCCCGTTGCGTGCGCACCAAAGTGCGCTGGCGCCTGCTGCTGCTCACCTCGGTACCCATCATGCTCACTCTGGTGGGCATGATAGCGCTCACCCTCTACTGGACTCTCACCTACAGCTGGCAGAACCTGCTCACCACGGTGCGCAGCGATCTTGGGGTGGCCCACCACGCCATCACGGTGCAGCAGCAGCGCCAGACCAAGCATCTCGAGCATCTGCGCGATGCCTGGGCCTTTCAGCTTCGGCTGCGGGAATCGCCGGATCAGTTGCATGACTGGGTGATGCCGCTGGCGGCCAACTATGGTCTCGATTTTCTGCGCTTGCGCCGTGGCCCCGAGCTGGATCAGCTGACGGCGCAGGAGCGCGCCGCCCTCACGGCCGGTCGCAGCGTCAGCCACTTCGTGGTCTGGTCGCAGCAGGAGATGCTCGCCCTCTCCCAGCAACTGGCCAAGCGGGCTGTGTTGTGGCAGCGGGATGGCACCAGGGTGGTGGAGGACAGGGGGCTGATCAGCCTGTCACTGACCCCTGTGATGGGCCGCGACGGCTCCCTTTGGGCCGTGCTGGAGGGGGGCGAGCTTGTCAACGGCAGCACCCGGCTGGTGGATGAGCTCAAGGGGCAGGTGTTTGCCAAAAATACCCTGCCGGATGGCAGCGTTGGCACTGTCACCCTGTTTCTCGACGATCTGCGGGTGAGCACCAACGTGCCGGTCAGCAGCAGCCGTCAGGTGGGCCGGGCGGTGGGCACCCGGGTCTCGCCGCCGGTGCGCGATCAGGTACTGGGGCGGGGGGAGATGTGGGTTGACCGCGCTTTCGTCCACGACGCCTGGTATGTCTCCGGCTACGAGCCACTGCTGGGGGCTAGGGGCGAGCGGCTCGGCATGCTCTATGTGGGCTTTCTCGAGTGGCCCATTATCCGCACCTACCTCACCAATCTGGTGGAGCTGGGCTCCGGAGTAGTGCTGCTGTTACTGCTCTCGGGCCTGCTGGTCTATCGCGGTGCGCGGGATCTCTTCTCCCCTATCGAGCGGATGCACAAGGTGGTGCGGCAGGTGCAGGCCGGGGAGTCGGCTCGCATCGGCCCGCTGGCCCTCGACCCTGACCACGAGCTGGCCCAGCTCGGTCGCCAGTTCGACGCCATGCTGGACAGGCAGGAGGCGCATCAGCAGCAGATGGCCCGCAGTGCCGACGAGCTGGAGCAGAAGGTGGCCGAGCGTACCCAAAGCCTCGAGCTCAAGACTGCCGAGCTGGAAGATCATATCCATATGCTGACCGAGGCGCGCCAGCAGTTGCTCATCAGCGAGAAGCTGGCGGCCCTTGGCGAGCTCTCTGCCGGGGTGGCCCATGAGATCAATAACCCGCTGGCGGTGATCCTCGGCAATGTGGAGTTGATGAAGCTGGAGCTGGGGGAGGCGGCCGAGCCGGTCAGCGAGGAGCTGGCGCTGGTGCTGGCCCAGATCGAGCGCATTCGTGCCATCACCCGCAGCTTGCTGCAATATTCGCGCCCTGGCGATTACGAGACAGAGCCTGTGTGGCAGCACCTCAACCCCATCATCGAGGAGAGCCTGACCCTGGTGCGCTCCGCCCTGCGTCAGCAGCAGGTGGAGCTGGTGGCCGATCTCAGGGCCCAGCAGCCCATTGAGGCGGATCGTCAGCAGCTGCTACAGGTGCTGATCAACCTCTTGGTCAACGCCAGCCACGCGCTGGGAGAGCAGGGGGAGATCCGGGTCGAGAGCCGCGACTGGGTCGATGAACTGGGTCAGTTGCGCGGGGCCGAGGTGCGGGTGATCGACAACGGCAGCGGCATTGAGGCGGCCATTATCGACAAGATCTTCGACCCCTTCTTCACCACCCGCGCTACCGGCACCGGTCTGGGGCTGGCCCTGAGCCACCGCATTATCAGTCGCTGGGGTGGGGAGCTGTTGGTGGACTCCACCCCGGGGCAGGGGAGCTGCTTTACCGTGCGGCTGCGCAGCCATGCCCTGCTGCCCAGCGGCAGCGAGCCCGCGAAACTGGAAGGGTGGCGCATTGCCCTCAATGCCGAGGGGCGTGAGACAAGCGATTGATGCTGTTATAAAAAGGCCGTTATAAAAACAGCCCGTCAACATGGTTGGCGGGCTGTTTTGTCGGTGGGTGATTGGTTATTTACTGCGGGCTCCACACCAGCTTGCCGCTTTGGGTCAGGTCATAGCCGCCGAGGCGGGCCGCCAGCTCGCGCCCCTCGGGGGATTGCAGCCAGCCGATCAGCTGTTGTAGCAGGGTGCGAAAGAAGACCCCCTGCGGCATCACCAGATCGAAGCACTCCTGCGACAAGGGCATAAAGCCGAGGCCAAACTCGGTGGCGGTGCTCTGGGCGCCGGGCCCGACATCCGCATCGCCGCGGCTGATGGCGGCAGCCAGTTCCCGCTCGCTATTGACCTCGAGGGTGCGTTCCAGCCGGGTCAGCGACTCCCCCTGGGTTTGCAGCCACTCCTGCAGGGCGCGCTGGCTGCCAGCCCCCTCTTGACGCATGGCCCAGCGCCAGTCGAGCGCCTCTTTCGCCTCCTTGGGTTGCAGCCCTTGCCGCAGCACCAGCCCCTGCACCCGCCTGAATCCATGAACGATCACCCATTGCCGGTGGCCCTGATACTGCTGCACCAGCGCCGGATGGCGCAGGTGCGCCTCCTCGGCCTGCCCCCAGTGGATGGCGCAGAGATCCACATGGCCGCGCGCCAGCATCGCCAGCCCCTGACGGGTGCCGCACGGGGTGTAGCCCACCAGTGCCTGAGTGCCGAGCTGCCGGGCCAAGCGGCTGCTGGCGTAGTGCAGCAGCACATCGTCCGAGCCTGCCAGCAGCAGCCGGTCGTTCATCACCCCCTCGTGGCAACTGCCGAGCAGCCAGCGGTCGAGCAGGGAGCGGGGAAACAGCCACTTGCCGGTCGCCTTGGTGGCGGGGATACGCGCCTCGTTGGCGAGCTGGTAGACCTTCTTCTCGTTGAGATCGAGGTATTCCGCCACCTGCTTCACGTTCATAAACTCGTTCATGGTTTAATCCCGCATCCCGCGACCGGCCGAACCGGGCGCCAGCACCGGCGGCTTCTCGTCCAGCACCATATGGTCGTGGCCGCTGAATACCTCGAAATGGCGCCCTTTGGCGCGGGCAATCATGGTGATGCCGAGCTGGCGGGCGAGATCCAGCCCCATCTGGGTGACGCCGGAGCGCGACAGCAGCACCGGAATGCCCATCTGCGCCACCTTGATCACCATCTCCGAGGTGAGCCGCCCTGTGGTGTAGAAGATCTTGTCGTGGCCACTCTCGCCGCGCATCCAGAGCTCGCCCGCCAGGGTATCCACCGCATTGTGGCGCCCCACATCTTCGACAAAGGAGAGGATCTCCGCGCCGCGACAGATGGCGCAGCCATGAACGGCACCCGCCATCTTGTAGGTTTCGTTATGGGCCGACAGCGCCTTGAGCAGTGCGTAGAGGGTGCTCTGTTTAAGCTCCGGCGCCGCCAAGACCACCCCTTCGAGCTTCTTCATCACACTGCCATACATGGTGCCCTGACCGCAGCCGGAGGTGACCGTCTTCTTCTCCAGTGACTTGTCGAGATCGGCGGCCTGCTGACTGCTTACCACGGCGGCGGCCTCGCTCTCCCAGTCGACGATCACCGACTCGATGGCCGAAATATCCTCGATAAAGCCCTGATTTTTCAGATAACCCAGTACCAGCGCTTCGGGGCGGGCCCCCAGCGTCATCAGGGTTACTATCTCCTTCCAGTTGAGGTAGACCGTCAGTGGCCGCTCACAGGCGATTTGGCGGGTTTGCAGTGTGCCCTGTTCATCCATCACCTCGACGGCCATGGTGAGCTGGGCGGCAGCATTGCTTTTGATAAAGGTCGGTGTCATGGGCCCCTCGCGACCGGTTGCCGGGATCTAAGGGGAGGGATACAGCAAGTTTTGTTCCAGATTGTTAAAAGAAAATTATCGTTGTAGGTAAACATATTGTGTTTTGCAAAAATCGATCAAAATATCACTTTTTATTGGGTTCTGTATGAGTTCGTATGATAAAGTTTATTCATTAGGTATAAATATTTAATTTGTTTGTGTTTGATTTTACAAAAGCAAGGGTGATAGGTTCGTAATGTTAAGCGAAAATTTATTGAGTTATAGGAAGAGGATTGATGAAGATACAGGCTTACAGAGTAAAAGGAAACTATTGGTTTTACTATCTGTTTTGATGTTAGCCATTGACTTTACTGGTGCGACATTCAAAGAAGCAAATACATTTATATTTAAAATTGAATTTGAAAATCAGTCTGGCTTGAATGTTTTTTTACTTTTATCGGTTGTGTACCTTCTAATTCGTTACTACGCATATGCACATAGTTATCATGAAGAGCTTTACAATCTATGGTCTGGTCGAATGCTTGAAGACCGAAATGTGTTTTACTATGACGTTGTTATGGAAGATGTACGTGGTTTATTAGGGCCTGCTGTGGAGTTTTCTGGGAGCGATGAGCCTGGTATACAAGAATCTAAGTATTACGTATCTGGAATATTTAAAAGGGCACTAATATTCCCCTCTTATCACATAGATGAAGATGGCGAGACACATCAATTTGAAGAGTTGATTAAATTAACAAAGTTTAATGATAAATGGACGCGTAAAAAATATATTAAGTTACTTTCATATGAATTAAAATATCAATCTTCAGCATTTTTTAAGTATCGAGAGAATTTGGATCTTATTGGCCCATATGTGATTGGAAGCTTGGCGATTATGCTGACTTTATGGAAAATGCTATAGGTTACTGCGGCGAGCATCTCGTATGTTGGGATGAATTGTAGGTTGGTGCTGAACGAAGTGAAGCCCAACGTTTACCACAGAATATTTCAAAAGCAATAATCGGATAATTTGGTGTTATTCGATTATTGCCATCCCTTTTGATTCGGCTCTGGCGGATTGGTTTTACGCGGCATGTTGGGCTTCGCTGCGCTCTGCACCAACCTACGCTCGCGCCAACCTGCATCAAAGCCCCCATCGGCCACCAGACCGGCCTTGGCCCCACTCTTGCTATGTCTTATCCCATTAATGGCCGTGGCCGCCCTGAATGCCCTGCTCTGAGCCGCCCCGAACGGGGTGGATTACGGGGGAGGGCGGCCCGGTAGAGACCTTCTGATGGGAGCCGTGACAGTGCAAGAGACAACCAAACCCCTCTCCCCGCAGCGCTGGCTGCAACTGGAGTTAAAGGCCATCGACAGCCAGGTTGGCCGCTGGCAGAGCCGCCGTTTCGAGATTGCGGCGCTCCATCCCGCCGAACCTGAGGCTGTCGGTGCTTTGCCCCTTACCCTGTTTCGCGATGAGCGGGGGGATTATCGCTTCAATCTGAGCTCCGGCTCGCCCCGCCTCTTTGTCACCGGAAGCCGCGTGGACAATGGCTTTGTGGCCGATGGCCTGACCCTGAGCCAGACCGTGGCCGCCGCCTATATGGATGGCGAGCGGCAGGTGCTCTCCTGCCCGCTGCCCGAGGCGCTGCAAGCCTGGGTGGAGTCCTTTATCGGTCGTCACGGCGAGCTGCTGGAGGCCCGTCGCAAGGGCAAGAAGGGCAAGGGACGGGCGCAGGATCAGCTCGGTGTCGATACGGTAGATCAAGCCAGCTGCGGCGCCGTTAAAGCCACCGGCCCCGATGGCCGCGAGCGTGGCAGCGACGCCGGAACCTGTGCCGTAAACAAGGCCGGAAACAACGCCCATGAGTGAGTTCCTCAAGCGTTGGTCGTCTCGCAAGAGTGAGGCGCGCAAGCATCAGGCATTGCAGCCACGGGAAGAGGCCATTCCCGAGGCTGTTACCGTGTCAACCGAAAGCAGTGGCGAAGCTGAAAATCCAGATACCTCGCTGGATAGCCCCGTAGTCAGCACTGACAAGGGGAGCTGTGAACCTCTTGCCGTTGAGGGTGCCGAGAGTGGCGAACCGCCGCTGAAAACGGCCCAGCCGGGCAAGGCCAAACTCCCCGACAGGGAGGCGCTGCGGGCCATGTTTCGCAGCCACAAACCGGATGGGCTCGACGACTACACCCAGGATTTCAGCCAGCCCGAATTGCTGCCCGCAGCCCTGAGCGCCGGGCTGCGCAACTGGCTGGTAGATCAGGTAACCGCCCCGGAGAGCGAATCGACCAATTCGGCCAGCGGATCCGCTGAACCGGTGGCGCTTGTCAGCGAACCTTCCGCCGACGAGCTGGCTGATAACCATTCTCAAACCCACACCGACGATCGGGACATTTTGGTTTCCTCTGGTGGACAAAATGTCCCAACCGAAGGTGGGGGAATGGAACCCTCAGGATCCTGACTCCCTGTCAGTCACTTTTTTCCCGGGGGAGTTGGCTCGCCTCTTGCTCTCTCGGCTTACCAACAAGCGCCCATCCCATGAGGTGGCGCGCACAGGAGCGTATGTGAGCACTGAACAAACATTGCCAAATCTGGCCCCAAATCTGGCCTCCAATCTTGCCCATGGGGAGGGGGCGGCCGAGCATAACGCGCGCGCTCGCGCCTATGCCCTGCAGCATACGGTCAAGACCGACAACCTGATCCCGGCCACTGTCTCTTACCAGAGTCAGGGGCGCCTGCTGCTGGTCGGCCCGGAAGACCGCATTCGCCGCGCTGCCAGCCTGCTGCCCGCCGGGGTGAAGCCCACTCTGCTGGTGACCGAAGCTGTGCATGACGCCGAGGCGGCAGATCTCGAAGCCATTTTCGATGCCACCGCATCCCTCGCGGCACTGACCCTGCGCGAACCGAGCCTGACAGGTTATCTGGGGCAGTTTCAGCTCACCGGCCTCAATGGGCAGGGGGAGCGGGTTAACCTGGCGGCGCTTTGCTTCCCACAACAAGGCTTTCCACACCAAGCAGCTGTTGTCAGTGAACAGCCACGCGAACCTCGCTTCGATCTGGTGGCCGATCTGGGCCGCGCCCCGCTCTTTGCGCTGGAGCGCCCGCCGGTCGGCTATCTACATCTTGCCGATGACGATGGGCTGGCCGAACGGCTTGTCGATCTCTGCGCGCTGACCGGTATCTTCGACAAGCCTCGCTATTTTCGCCTCGACCCCGAGGCCTGCGCCTTTACCGCCCGCGGCGTGCCCGGTTGCAGCCGCTGCCTCGATGTCTGCCCGACCGATGCGCTCAAGCCCATCAATGGTCGCATCCAGATCGATCCCCATCTCTGTCAGGGCTTTGGCAGCTGCGCCTCTGCCTGCCCGACCGGGGCGATTGCCTATCACCAGCCCGACGCCAACACCAGCGGCGACTACCTGCTGCGCCTGCTCAAGCACTACCGCGAGGCGGGGGGCGAAGCGCCCCAGCTGCTGATCGCCGGTGAAAGCGAGCGCGAATGGGTGGAAACGGAACTCATACGACTGCCCGCCAACTGGCTGCCAGTCTGGGTGGAGGAGAGCGCGAGTTTAGGCATCGAGAGCTGGTTTGCCGCCCTTGCCTATGGCGCCAGTGCGGTGCGCATTGCGCTGGGTGACGATGCCCCCGAAAGCGTCCGTGCGCTGGTTGAGCGGGAGCTGGCGAGCGCCGCCGTGCTCTTGGCGGGCGCTGGGCTTGCTGCCAATCGTATTGCCCTGTTTAACGGCGATGCCGAAATGGATGAGTCTCTTTACGCGCAGTCAGCCATTGCCCTGCTGGAGAAGCCGCTCAAAGGGGACAAACGGGAAAACCTGTTTGCCGCCTTCGACGCCCTCTGGCAGGCCAACGAAGGGAGCCGCGAGCCGCTGGCGGTGCCTCACGGCGCCCCTTACGGCAGCGTGGAACTCAAAGAGTCTGACTGCACCCTCTGCATGGGCTGCGTGGCAGTCTGCCCGAGCCGAGCCCTGCATGCGGTGGGTCATGCTCCCGGCCTCAACTTTATCGAGCAGGACTGCATCCAGTGCGGCATGTGCGAAAAGGCGTGCCCCGAGCAGGCCATCGAACTGATGCCCCGCCTGCAACCCGTGCCCGAGGCGCGCCGCGCCGTGCAGAGCCTCAAAGCCGAAGAGGCGGCCTGCTGCATTCGCTGCTCCAAGCCGTTCGCGCCCGCCTCAATGATCCGCCGCATCCAGCAAAAACTGGCCGGTCACTCCCACTTCCAGAACGAGGCCGCCCAGCGGCTGCTGATGTGCGAGGACTGTCGGGTCAAGGATGTGTTTGCGGCGCTGTCGGCGGATCCCGTCTCCCAGCTCAAGGTATGAGGGGCCAGTGATGAGTGAACAACATAACGAAAAGTCTGGCGAACTGACCATGACCGAACTGGAACAGAGCAGCGCCGATCTCTACGCCCTGCTGGCAAGCCTCTGGCGTGCAGCCCCCCGTGGCGAACAGCTCGCCTGGCTGCAAGGGTTGCAGCCGATGCCGGGCCCCTTTGCCAGAGGGCTGGGGCTGGTGCAGCTGGCGGCCAGCAGCCACCACGAAAACGAGCTTGCCGAGGAGTATCAGGAGCTCTTTATCGGGCTGGGGCGCGGGGAGATCGTGCCGTTTGCCTCCTGGTATCTCACCGGCTCTTTGATGGAGCTGCCGCTGGCGGTGCTGCGCGCAGATCTGCAGTCCCTCGGTTTTGAGCGCCAGAGCGGAGTGTGCGAGCCGGAAGATCATCTTGCCGCCCTCTGTGAGGTGATGGCTGTGTTGATTGCCGAGCAGCACCCGGAGCGCAACCGCTTCTATGAACGCCACCTTGCCCCCTGGGTACTCGCCTGCTGCCGCGATCAGCAACAGGCGAAAGGGGGCAGCTTCTACCGGGCGGTCGGGGCCCTTGCCGAAGATTTCTTCAAGCTAGAAAACGAATTGCGCCTGCCGTTTGGCGCCTGTGTGGTGACGGGCTGAACGCCCTTATCCACCCATAACAAGACGAATAGACGAGATGTCCCATTGAACGCGAAGCTGGCGCGCTGGCGCCGGACATTACAAAAACAGAGGTCACAAGAATGAGCGATGAACAGCTGAAAGACCCGTCCCGCCGCAATCTGATCAAGGGAGTTGGCGTGGTCGCCACCATAGGCGT
The DNA here is from genome assembly GCF_051919365.1 of Aeromonas sp. 82P. Classification (NCBI taxonomy): domain Bacteria; kingdom Pseudomonadati; phylum Pseudomonadota; class Gammaproteobacteria; order Aeromonadales; family Aeromonadaceae; genus Aeromonas; species Aeromonas sp. 82P. The sequence goes on along the minus strand of NZ_JBQBEV010000001.1, from coordinate 3,609,637 downwards.
ATTGGCCGGTGCCACCGGCCGAGTGGTGGGCAAAGAGGTGCTGACCCACGACACCGAGCCTGACAAGGGCTATCGGGAGACCCCCCATGTTCACGACTTTTATCGCACCCTGCGCGGCACCGACTGAGCCGGATCAGTGCCGAACATAGCGAAGGAGAACTCATGAAACTGACAAAACGTGCCGAGCAGCCCCAGGCGGGTGAGCAGGGCAATCAGGCTGTTCGCGGTCAGGGGCTGACCCGTCGCGCCTTTATGGTCAACTCGGGTCTGGTAGCCGGTGGCGCCGTGGCCGCCGGTTGGCTGGCCCCTGCCATGATGCAGCGGGCCGAGGCCAAAACCGTGGCGGCCGGGGTGCCGGTCGAGGTGAAGCGTACCATCTGTTCCCACTGCTCGGTGGGCTGCGGCGTCTATGCCGAGGTGCAAAACGGCGTCTGGACTGGTCAGGAGCCGGCCTTTGATCACCCCTTCAACTTGGGCGGTCACTGTGCCAAAGGGGCGGCCCTGCGCGAGCACGGCCACGGTGAGCGTCGCCTCAAGTACCCGATGAAGCTGGTGGGCGGCAAGTGGCAGCGCATCAGCTGGGATCAGGCCATCGAAGAGGTGGGCAACGAAGTGCTGCGCCTTCGCAAGGAGTCCGGCCCCGACAGCGTCTACTGGCTCGGCTCCGCCAAGCACTCCAACGAGCAGGCCTACCTGTTTCGCAAGATGGCGTCGCTTTGGGGCACCAACAACGTGGATCACCAGGCGCGCATCTGCCACTCCACCACGGTGGCCGGGGTCGCCAATACCTGGGGCTACGGCGCCATGACCAACAGCCTGAACGACATGCACAACAGCAAGTCGATCATGTTTATCGGCTCCAACCCGGCGGAGGCCCACCCGGTCGCCATGCAGCACATCCTGCTGGCCAAAGAGCGCAACGGCTGCAAGATTTTGGTGGTCGACCCGCGCCGCACCCGCACCGCCGCCAAGGCGGACATGTACCTCTCCCTGCGCCCGGGCACCGACGTCGCCTTTATCTGGGGCATGCTCTGGCACATCTTCAAGAACGGCTGGGAAGATAAAGAGTTCATCCGCACCCGCGTCTACGGTATGGACGAGGTGCAAAAAGAGGTGGCGCGCTGGACTCCGGCGGAAGTGGAGCGGGTGACCGGCCTCAACGAACAGCAGGTCTATGGCGCCGCCAAGCTGCTGGCCGACAACCGTCCCGGCTGCGTGGTCTGGTGCATGGGCGGCACCCAGCACACCACCGGCAACAACAACACCCGTGCCTACTGCATCCTCGAACTGGCCCTCGGCAACGTGGGCAAGAGCGGGGCGGGCACCAACATCTTCCGTGGTCACGACAACGTGCAGGGGGCCACCGATTTTGGCGTCACCTCAGACTCTCTGCCCGGCTACTACGGGCTGGAAGAGGGCTCCTGGAAGCACTGGGCCCGGGTGTGGGACGTCGATTACGAGTGGGTCAAGGCACGTTTTGACAACAAGGCCTACAACGGCAAGCTGCCGATGAACAACAACGGCATTCCGGTCTCCCGCTGGGTGGACGGGGTGCTGGAGAACGCCGATCTGATCGAGCAGGGCTCCAACATCCGCGCCATGTTCTACTGGGGCCATGCGGTCAACTCCCAGACTCGCGGCCCCGAGATGAAGAAGGCGATGCAAAAGCTCGACATGATGGTGATTGTCGACCCGTATCCCACAGTCGCTGCCGTGATGAACGATCGCACCGACGGCGTCTACCTGCTGCCGGCCACCACCCAGTTCGAAACCTATGGTTCCGTCACCGCCACCAACCGCTCCATGCAGTGGCGCGACAAGGTGATCGAGCCCCTGTTCGAATCCAAGGTCGACCACGAAATCATGTATCTGCTGAGCAAGAAGCTCGGCTTTGCCGACCAGTTGTTCAAGCACATCAAGGTGGAGAACAACCAGCCGCTGTTGGAAGACATCACTCGCGAATATAACCGCGGCATGTGGAGCGTGGGCTACACCGGCCAGAGCCCGGAGCGGCTCAAGGCGCACCAGCAGAACTGGCACACCTTCCACAAGACCAACCTCAAGGCCGAAGGTGGCCCGGTCAGTGGCGAAGTGTATGGTCTGCCCTGGCCCTGTTGGGGCACCCCTGAGATGAAGCACCCCGGCAGCCACATCCTCTACGACACCAGCATTCCGGTCTCGCAAGGGGGCGGCGGTTTCCGTGCCCGTTTCGGCATCGAGTATCAGGGCGTCTCGCTGCTCGCCGAAGACTCCTGGCCGAAGGGAAGTGAAGTAGAAGACGGCTATCCCGAGATCACCGCCGATTTGATGAAGCAGCTCGGCTGGTGGGATGAGCTGACCGAGGCCGAGAAAAAAGAGGCCGAGGGCAAGAACTGGAAGACCGACCTCTCCGGCGGCATCCAGCGGGTCGCCATCAAGCACGGCTTCGTCCCCTACGGCAACGCCAAGGCGCGCTGCGTGGTGTGGACCTTCCCAGATCAGGTGCCCAAGCACCGCGAGCCGCTCTACACCCCGCGCCGCGACTTGCTGGCCGACTACGCCACCTGGCCCGATGCCAAGAGCCTGTGGCGCCTGCCGACCCAGTACGCCTCGGTGCAGGAGAAGGATGTCAGCAAGGAGTTCCCCATCATCCTCACCTCCGGCCGTCTGGTGGAGTATGAGGGGGGCGGCGACGAGACCCGTTCCAACCCCTGGCTGGCTGAATTGCAGCAGGAGATGTTCGTCGAGATGAACCCGGCGGATGCCAACGATGTCGGCGTGCGCGACGGTCAGGATGTGTGGGTCGAGGGGCCGGAAGGGGGCCGGGTCAAGGTGAAGGCGCTGGTGACCCCGCGGGTCAAGCCGGGGCTCGCCTTTATGCCGTTCCACTTCGGCGGCCACTTCGAGGGCAAGGATCTGCGATCCAAATATCCGGAAGGGTCTGACCCCTATGTGCTGGGGGAGTCGGTCAACATAGTCACCACCTATGGTTATGACCCGGTCACCCAGATGCAGGAGACCAAGGTCACCCTGTGCCGTTTTCGCAAAGTAGGAGCCTGATCCCATGGCCAGAATGAAATTCATGTGTGACACCAAGCGCTGCATCGAGTGCAACGGCTGTGTGACGGCGTGCAAGAACGAGAACGACGATGCCCTCGAGTGGGGCATCCAGCGCCGCCGGGTGGTGACCCTCAACGATGGCCTGCCGGGGGAGACCTCCATCTCGGTCGCTTGCATGCACTGTACCGACGCCCCCTGCATGGCGGTCTGCCCGGCCGACTGCTTCTATCACACCGACGACGGCATAGTGCTGCACAACAAGGATCTCTGCATCGGTTGCGGTTACTGCCTGTTTGCCTGCCCATTCGGAGCGCCCCAGTTCCCGAAAACCGCCGCCTTTGGCGATCGGGGCAAGATGGACAAGTGCACCTTCTGCGCCGGTGGCCCGGAAGAGGATCACAGCGAGGCGGAGCGCCAGAAGTACGGTGCCAACCGCATCGCCGAGGGCAAGCTGCCCATGTGTGCCGAGCTTTGCTCTACCAAGGCGCTGCTGGCGGGGGATGCGCAGGTCATCTCCGATATCTTCCGCGAGCGGGTTGCCTATCGCGGCGCCAAGGATGCGGCTTGGGGTAATGGCGATGAGCTGTTTCACGATGCCAGCAAGCTGAACAAGCAGGGAGGGGCGGCATGAAAACCTGGCTAATGGCCCTGTTTGCTGCCCTGCTGCTGGTGAGTACCGCAAGTTTCGCCGATGCCGAGAAAGAGGCGGTCGGCTTTGCCGGCGCCGATTATTGGCGGGCGGTGAAGGATGGGCAGGAGGGGGTGACCACCTCCCGCTCGCCGGAGCACGGAGTGCTTATCTCGGTGCCGGGCCAGCTCTGGTTCGAGGTGAAGACCAAGTGGGTGTCGCCGCTCGGTGCCATCGCTATCTTTGGATCCTTGGGCATGTGCGGTCTGATGTACCTGGTGGTGGGGCAGACCAAGCTCTCCAAACCGCGCACCGGGCGCAAGCTCAAGCGCTGGAGTCGGCTTGATCGGGCGCTGCACTGGACCACGGCGGCCATGTTTCTGACCCTTTCCGGGTCGGGGCTGGCCATCATCTACGGCAAGTACTTCATCAAGCCGGTGGTGAGCCTCGGGGTGTGGGAGAACTGGATCTGGTTTGCCAAGGTGTTCCACAACTACGTGGGGCCGCTCTTCTTCCTCTGCCTGATGGGGGTGCTCATCAAGTGGTTCCGCCACAACATCGTCAACATGGTGGATGTGCAGTGGTTCATGAAGTTTGGTGGCATGCTCGGCAAGCACAAGGGGAGTCACCCCTCGGCGGGCTTCTCCAACGGCGGCGAGAAGGCGATCTTCTGGCTGCTGATCTGGTTTGGCGGCATTGTGGTTGCGACCGGGCTGTTCCTCGACTTCCCCATCTTCGGCCAGCTGCGCCGTCAGATGGAGTGGGCCAGCTTCATCCATATCGTAGGCGCCTTGATCCTTATCTGCGGCTTTATCTTCCATATCTACATGGGCCTGTTCCAGCTGGAAGGGGCGCTGGAGGGGATGGTGACCGGCGAGGTGGACGAGACCTGGGCCAAGGAGCACCACGACCTCTGGTATGAAGAGGTGAAACACACCCTCGATGAGCCCAAGGCGGGCAAATCAAGCTGATGGTCGACAAAGAGTAAAGAGAAGGGGCGCTGCGGCGCCCCTTTTGATGGCGGGTCGATCGTGATGGCAAATTGATTGAGCGATACCGCGAACGGCGATGGTTTTTTGGGCCACCTTGAGCAACAGTAACAGGGGTTCCATTCACACAAGGGATGACAAATGATGAGAAAAGCATGGCTGGCAGCGGTATGTGCATCTGCGCTCTTCGGTGGTATTGCGGGCGTGGCGCAGGCGGCTGACGGGATCAAGACCCAGCAAGTGCAGTTCAAAAAGGGGGAGTCAGGGGCAACCATCAACGGCACCATTCAGGGTAGCCAGACCCTCGATTACAAGCTGACGGCCAACAAGGGCCAGAGCATGGTGGTGATCCTGACCGGCAAGCCCTACTTCAATATTCTGCCGCCGGGCAGCAAGGGGGAGGCGATGTTTATCGGCTCTACGGAAGGGAACAACTTTGAGGCAACCCTGCCCGCCAAGGGCACTTATACCATTCGGGTCTACCAGATGGGGGCGGCCGAGAGCAGCAAGGCCAAGACGCCGTTCAAGCTGGAGGTGGGCATCAGCGGCTAATGCCAGCAGTTGACAAGCATCACAGAGGTGGCGGCCACAAAGGGCCGCCACCGTTGTTTTATCCCCTCTGTTTTTGCCTCGCCAAGGTTAATAGTCCCCCCGGGCCAGCCGTTCGAAGTAGCGCTGATAACGTCCGCTGGCGATGGTCTGCTGCAACTGTTGATTGAACTGATCCCGCAGTTTGGCTGAATCTGGCATCTTGCGCGGGAACATCACGAAGCTGTCGTTGCGCAGAAAAGGGGTCTGACTGTGGGTGATGAGTGCCGCGCTGGCGGGATCGAGCTGGCTCTGCAGCTCGGCCAGACCGACTCGCAGCTCTTGCGGATAGAGGTCGATCCGTCCGCGCAGCAGCTTGCCGAAATTCTGTTTCACGTCGGTGACTTTCTGTAGGGTTACCTTGCCATCGGCCACCATCTTGTCCAGCTCGGGCCCGTAGCTATAGGCGATATCGACCCCCAACCGCATGCCGATGATCTGCTCAAGGCGCTCGGCCTGCAGTTGCCGTGATTTGAGGGAGAAGAAGACAAACTGCTCCTGCAGCACCGCTTCGCTAAACAGAAAATCCTGCTCCCGCTCCGGTTTGTGCATCCAGACGGCGGTGGCGTCGTAGAGCTGGCTGTTGGCCGCCAGTGAATAGACCCGACCCCAGGGGGCGAAGTGGAACTTCACCTCATAGCCCGCCTCCTTGAACAGATCGCTGATAAGGTGGGCCACTGGACCGTGCTGTTTTGATTGCTCGGAGACGAAAGGGGGCCATTCACCCACGATGATGTTGAGCACCCGGCCCGGAGCGGCGAGAGCCGACTGGCAGGTCAGAAACAACCACAGAGCAAGCAGCGGGATCAGGCGCATGGCAGAAAGAAGGGGGCGCAGGCTGGCAGAGGCGAGGGCATCAGATCACTCCCGGCTGTGATGCGGTGAAAGGGGCTGGGTTGCCCGCAATGCTAACATGAGTCTCATTCATTGCCGTGGATATTTGTCTCGCCGGGGCCGCCAGGCGCCTATTTTGGCCGCAGGGTATGCCCAAGCTCACAAAACCGATCGAGTAAACGTCATATGATTGATTTCATTATGAGTCTTGCTCTCCTGCCGAACGGCAATTTCACGTAAATCAAAGAGAATGACTATGGCTACCGGACAATATCTGCTGTGGAAAGATGCACAGGGACAGGATTTTCGCCCCGTTGCACTGACCGGCACTGATCTGCTTAACAATCGATACCTCAACAAGGGCACGGCCTTCACCGAACAGGAGCGGGCCGATTTTGATCTCGATGGTTTGCTGCCGCCTCAGGTACAAACTTTTGAAGCCCAGCTCGAGCGAGTGTATGAGGGGTTCAAGAGCGCTTGCAGCGATATCGAGAAGTACCAGAACCTGCGTGCTCTGCAGGATCGCAACGAAACCCTGTTTTATGCCCTGTTGTCACGCCATGTGGAGGAGATGACTCCCTATATCTATACCCCGACCGTGGGCAAGGCGTGTCAGGAGTTCAGCCACCGCTTCCAGAAGCCGCGCGGCCTCTACATTACCCCGGACAACGTGGATGACATGGGCAGTCAGGCCCGTCACTTCGATGCCAAATCGATCCGCATCATAGTTGTCACCGACAGCCAGGGTATTCTGGGGATCGGCGACCAGGGTGTTGGCGGCATGGGGATCCCCATCGGCAAGCTGGCGCTCTATACCCTGGGGGCCGGTATTCACCCCGCCTGCTGCATGCCCATCGCGCTGGATGTGGGCACCGACAACCAGAAACTGCTCGATGACCCCATGTATCTGGGCCGCCCCCACAAGCGGATTCGCGGCAAGGAGTATGAAGAGTTCATCGACAAGTTCGTGCAGGGGGTCAAGCGCCACTTCCCCAACGCCGTGCTGCAGTGGGAAGACTTCAGCAAATCCAACGCCTTCAACAATCTGGCCCGCTACCAGCAGGCACTGCCGTCATTCAACGATGATATTCAGGGCACCGGTGCCGTGGTGCTGGCCGGTATCATAGGCGCGGTCAAGGTCAAGGGGGAGACCCTGGGTCAGCAGAACTATCTGGTCTATGGCGCTGGCGCCGGCGGGGTTGGTGTCGCGGATCAGATCTGCGCGGGAATGATCCGTGAGGGGATGGATCCGCAGGCGGCCCGCGATCGCATCTACATCCTGGATACCCAGGGGCTGGTGTGCGACAACCGGGATGGGCTTGACGAGTACAAGCGTCGCTACGCCAAGCCGGGGCTGCTGCTGGCAGGCTGGGAGACCGAGGTACCCGGCAAGGCCAATCTGGCCGATGTACTGCGTCATGTGCCCATTACCGTGTTGCTGGGTACCAGTGGCTCGGGCGGTGCCTTCCAGGAAGAACACATCCAGCTGATGCTGCAGCATTGCGAGCGCCCCATGGTGTTCCCGCTCTCCAACCCGACCGCCAACTGTGAAGCGCTGCCGGAGGATATCTACCGCTGGAGCAAGGGCAAAGCCATTGTCGCGACAGGCAGCCCGTTCAAGGATGTGAGCTACGAGGGGCAGGAGTTCCGAGTCGGGCAGGGCAATAACGTCTTTATCTTCCCCGGTGTTGGTCTGGCGGCCATCGTCAGCCAGATCCGCGAGATCACACCCGATGTCTTCACTACTGCCGCCTTTGCGCTGGCCGAGTGCGTGAGTGAGGTGGACCTGGCGAAAGGAGCCGTGTATCCCCGCATTCGCGAGCTGCGCAGCATCTCGGTGCATGTGGCGACCGCCGTGCTCAAGGATATCGTGCGCCGGGATCCCTCCCACCCGCTGATCGGTCAGGATCTGCAGCAGCATATCCTCAACCACATGTGGGAGCCGGTTTACCTGCCCTATCGTCGGGTATAACCGCATATTCACCGCCCGGATAACGGGTCGGAAATGATGACAAGGGGGTAGCGCTGCTACCCCCTTTTCGTTTATCCCCTGTGGCATTCACTAAGTTCGCAATGGCCGCCAGCGCCCTTGCTGATTGCGACAGGCGGTATCCTGCCACTGCTGGCTGCCCTTGCCGATATAGAGTTGCTCGCGATAGTCGCGACACCACTCCCCGCCGGGATGGCGGAAGGTGCGTAGCGGGGTGACGCTACCCGAGTGACGATTAGCCGGATTGAACCAGGTGAGGCTCTGCCCTTTGGTGCGGGTTTCCAGCGCCTTGGCAAGGGCCTGATTGGCCAGTTGAACATCAGCCTTATCCATCTGATGGTAAAGTGGCGGAGTGTCGACCGTGGCGCAGCCAGCGAGGCCGAGCAGGAGGAGTGTTAGCAGATAACGCATCATGGTTGCCCCTGTTGGCGAAAACCGTTGTTGAGCAGCGCCCGCTCCTGCTCATCGGTAAGCACTTGCTGGCGATCATCGATCGTGCCATCACCTCTTAGTTTGTTGCCGTTGGCATCGACAGCATCCACACCGTTGTCATCGACCGAGCCATCACCTCTTAGTTTGTTGCCGTTGGCATCGACGGCATCCACACTGTTGTCATCGACCGTGCCATCGCCCCTGAGTTTGTTGCCGTTGGCATCGACGGCATCCACGCCGTTGTCATCGACTGTGCCATCGCCCCTGAGCTTGTTGCCGTTGGCATCGACGGCATCCACACCGTTGTCATCGATGGTGCCATCACCCCTGAGCTTGTTGCCATTGGCATCGACGGCATCCACGCCGTTGTCATCGATGGTGCCATCACCTCTGAGCTTGTTGCTATTGGCATCGACGGCATCCACGCCGTTGTCATCAACGCCATTGCCAAACCCGCGGCCACCACCGTGGCGTTCTCCCCCTGCATGCCGTTCACCTCCACCATGCTGCTCTCCGCTGGCATGCTCTCCCTGACCCTGATTGTCGTGGCTGCTGCTCTCGTTATCACTGCCGCCGTCGCTATCACTGCCTCCGCTGCTGTCGCTGCCACTGCCACCGCCGCTGTTGCTGCCACTGCCGCTGTTGTTGCCACCGCCGCTGTTGCTGCCACCGCCGCTGTCGCTGCCACCGCCGCTGTTGCCACCACCACTGCTGCTGCCCCCACTGCCACCATCGCCATCTTTGTTGTGAACGATCAGCTCATTGGCGATGTAGCTGTGGTTGCCATCGAGCAGCAGATTGAAGAGCGCGGTAGTGGGAGGAGCCTTGATCCAGCAGAGTGACTCAACCAGCAGTAATTCCAGCTGGGGTTGCAGGGCCAGATTGCCCGTCACCATGGCAGGTGCCGGGCGACACATTATCTGCATGCCGGTAAATAGCGGCAGCACCGCCAGTTGCGGGTTTTCGGTTCGGGTCATGGCCGGTGAGATGGCCGCCCAGCCCCGAGTGGTCAGCAGAGGGTGCTCTGCGGTAAAGAACGGGGGCAGATCATTGATCCCGTAGAGTCTGCGCTTGCCCAGTATGACCCGTTCGATCGCCAGGATCCGGTTACTGCCGCCGTGCTGATCCAGCACTCGTTCACCGACCCGGAGCGTCTCTATGGGGCGGGTGGAGCCATCGGCCATCGTGATGCGAGTGCCAGCGATAAAGCAGGACTTGGCATAGGCCTGATTCATTTGCCACTCATTGTGGGCGAAATCATAACTGAACGGGTTCGCAAACAGGGCGAGAGCGATGGCCGAGCCGATCAGCAATCTGCGCTGGCTGGCCTTGAATGGGGGCTGTGACATGGGGACTCCTTGTCCATCTTGATTCACAGGATCCATTATAGAGCGCCCCTTGGTGGCGGCATTTTTGACCATGAACACAATAAACATGATGGAAAAACGATTGGCGTTCGTCACAATAATGCGTAAAATCGCATACTCGATGCTTGTAGCAACGAATCCCGCCTAAAAAGCCAGTTTCATGCCCTTCCCAAGCAGTAAAAGGTAACAAGTGATGCATTTGTGTTCATTTTGTGCCTTGGAAAAGTCTTGCGATGACTGAAAAGTGATAAATATCCCCATCAGTCATCAAAAAATTAAGGACATCCATGTTTTCCTTAGTCAAGCAAAGTGTCGCCGGGCTGCAAATCCTGTTTGTCGCCTTCGGTGCCATGGTTCTGGTGCCTCTGCTCACCGGATTGAACCCCTCCATGGCCCTGCTTGGCGCCGGTGTGGGCACCCTGTTGTTCCAGCTCTGCACCCGCCGCCAGGTCCCGATTTTCCTCGGTTCCAGCTTTGCCTTCATCGCCCCCATCATCTACGCCACCCAGACCTGGGGATTGCCATCCACCATGTTTGGCCTGTTTGCCGCCGGTTTCATGTATTTCATTCTGGCTGCGTTGATCCGGGCAAAAGGGATGGGGTTTGTGCACAAATTGCTGCCTCCCGTGGTGATTGGCCCGGTGATCATGGTCATCGGTCTTTCTGTGGCGCAGGTTGCATGCAACATGGCGATGGGCCGTGCCGGTAGTGAGCAGGTAGTACCTGCGGGGACTGCGTTGACGCTGGCCGGTATCTCGCTGGCGGTCACCCTGATTGCAGCTGTGTTCTGCAAGGGGTGGATCAAGCTGATCCCCATCCTGTGCGGCGTGATTGCCGGTTATGTCTCGGCGGTATTCATGGGCCAGGTGAGTTTCGATGGCATGGTGAACGCCCCCTGGCTGGCGCTGCCCCACTTCGAAACCCCGGAGATCAACTGGGCTGCTGCGTTGTTCATGTTGCCGGTAGCCATCGCCCCCTGTATCGAGCATATCGGTGGCGTGTTGGCGATTGGTGGCGTGACTGGCAAGGATTACACTAAGGATCCGGGTTTGCACCGTACGCTGGCCGGTGACGGCATCGGCGTCTGCTTCGCCGGTTTCATCGGTGGCCCCCCCGTGACCACCTACGCCGAAGTGACCGGTGCCGTGATGATCACCCGCAACTTCAATCCGGTCACCATGACCTGGGCTGCGGTGTTTGCCATCATTCTGGCCTTCTTTGGCAAGTTCAATGCGCTGCTCACCTCCATCCCGATGCCGGTGATGGGCGGTATCATGCTGCTGCTGTTCGGATCCATCGCTGCCATCGGTCTCAAGACGCTGGTGGAATCCAAGGTGGATCTGGGACTGTCACGCAATATCGCCATCGTCGCTGTGACTCTGACCGTCGGTGTCGGTGCGCTGGAGATGAAGATTGGCGACTTCGCGCTGGCCGGCGTTGGCCTGGCCTCTGTTGCCGCCATCCTGCTCAACCTGATCCTGCCTGCGCACTCCGAAGAGGGTGTGATGGACGCGGCCAAGGACTGAGTTCCACCAGACGTTCATCGTTGATTTGGAGAAGGCCACCTCGCGGTGGCCTTCTATTTTTCGGGTATCTAGCGCCACTTTTCGGCTCGGCAGAGCTCATCTGGAATCTAATCTGGAAGCAGATGAGGGGGTTAGCATTCTCATTTGACGTATCTCTTTTCGTGACCTTAGCTAAAGGACAGGTTTGGCTCTGAGGTCTCCTCGAGCAGTATGGGAAAATGGATGTTGGCGTTTTCTATCATTTCTCTCCCAGACCCCTGTCATAAAACGATGCGCTTTTTCTTTGCCACGGCGCTGTTGTATGGCAGAGGCTTATCCGCCCCACTCCGCACTCCCCTTATGCTGCCCTGGCATATTTCCACCTCGATTTGTTGTGAGCCTCCCTCGCCGGTTGCGTTTCGTTGCGCACAGGCAAAATCCGGATCTGTTTGCTGCTGCACATGGGTGGGCGGCGAGCCGTGAAAGCCGGCATGACCCCAGCGGGTCAGACGTGCACCGCCATCGGTAACGGCGGATGTTCAGGGATGAATGGCAAGCAAAGCGAGGTTGCAATGAACTATCAACTGCTGTGGAAAAGTGCAATTTTTTCAGTCTCTTCCATGATGGCGATAAGCGCTGTTCAGGCTGCGCCACTGAACGTGATGACCGAGGATTACCCGCCATTCAACATGCAGGGGGAGGGGGGCAAGATTGTCGGGTTGTCGACCGAGGTGGTCGAAGAGCTGTTCAAGCGTGCTGGAGTCGAATACAAGCTGACCCTGATGTCCTGGAAACGGGCGTACGAAGATACCCTCGGTACTCCCAATACCGCCCTCTACTCCACGACCCGCACTCCGGAGCGGGAAGCACTGTTCAAGTGGGTAGGGCCGCTGGTCAATAACAACTGGGTATTTTTCTCCAGTTCGACCGCCAATATCACGGTCAAGTCGCTGGAAGATGCCAAGCAGTATTCGGTGGGTGGCTATAACGGTGATGCGGCCGCCGAATATCTCAAGGCCCAGGGATTTGCCAAGTTGCAGCTGGCCGCCAACGATACCGCCAACGTGAAGAAACTGGAGGCAGGTCGCATCGATCTCTGGGCTACCGGCCAGTATCTGGCCCCCTATCTGGCCAGCAAGGAGAAGGTGGCCTCACCCAAGCCGGTCTTCGTGTTCAAGGAAACCCAGATGAGCTTGGCGTTTAACAAGGATACGCCCGATGAGCTCATCACCAAGCTCAACGAGATCCTCGCAGCCATGAAGGCGGATGGCACCATCGACAAGATCAATGCCAAGTACCAGTAACAGTACCAATAGCAAGTGCCGCTCAATGGCACTGCGCCGGCTGCCGTAAAACCGGGAGGAAACCATGGATTGGAAAAGTCTGACGTTCAGGATTGCCGTGTTGACCTCCCTGTCGGTGAGTCTGCTACTGGTGTTGTTTGGTGGTTACAACTACAACGCCGTCAGGGCGGAGAGCTACAGCAAACAGAGTGCGCTGGTCGAGCAGGCCATCGGCCGGCTGCAGCTCTCCCTGCCCGGCCCGCTGTGGAATTATGAATCGGCCTTCATCGAGGCATCGCTCAAGTCCGAGCTGGCGGCCGATATCCTGAGTGCTTTGCTGGTGGTCAACAAGGACAAGCTGGTTGCCGGGTTTGCCCGTGACACGGCGGGGAGCATTGCCCCCGTGACAGCCATGCCTGCCGATGTGTCTGCCTACGGGGGGTATGATCTGGTCTATGACGACAGCGGCCAGAAAAACACAGTGGCCCGATTGCTGGTGCAAACCAGTGATGCTGCCATTCAGGCCCAACTGCGCCAGCAGTTGATCACCACCGTCTGGCAGATCCTAGTGCTCGATCTCTGCATCATCGCGTTGCTGATGGTGCTGATTCATCGCAATGTGCTCAGGCCGCTCCATCAGATGAATCAGGCGGTGTTTGATCTGGCCAAAGGAGAGGGGGATCTGACCCGGCGTCTGAAGATCAGCCGCCAGGATGAGATGGGCGCGCTGGCCACCAACATCAACCACTTTATTGCCAAGTTGCAGGAGATGGTAGCGGAGATCAACGAGCTCTCTGCCGGTGTGTTGCAAACCGCCGAACTCTGTGACTCCCTCTCGGCAGATACCCGGGTAGGCAGTGACGCCCAGCAATCCGAGCTGGATCAGGTCGCTACCGCCATTACCGAAATGAGTCAGGCAGTGCAGGAAGTGGCTGGTAACGCGGTGAAAACCTCTGGCGCTACCGATGAGGCCAACCTCTATGTGGAGCAGGGTTACAATCTGGCGGGCCATGCCAATGAGGCCATCCATCAACTGGTGGGGGAGGTGGAGCGAGTCGCCACCCTGATGCGCACCCTTTCGACCGAAAGCAGCAGCATTGGCACCATCATCGAAGTGATCAACGGCATTGCCGAGCAGACCAATTTGCTTGCCCTCAACGCGGCCATCGAGGCGGCGCGGGCGGGTGATCAGGGGCGCGGTTTTGCGGTGGTGGCGGATGAGGTACGCACCTTGTCGGGCCGTACTCGCCAGTCGACGGAGGAGATCAGCGCCAGTATCAAGCGGTTGCAGCAAGCGACCCAGAATGTCGGGGCCGGCATGCAACAGAGTCAGGAGAAGGCATCCCGCGCCGGAATCGAGGCGGCAGATGTGCAGACATCGGTGGAGAAGATTAAAAATCAGGTCAGCCTGATCCGCGAGATGAACATGTATATCGCCCAGGCATCGGAAGAACAACACTCGGTGGCGGAGGCGGTCAGCCACAGCGTAAACCGGATTGCGACGCTCAACAGCGAGAGTGCAGCCAGAGTGGCACAGGTTGCCGAGGCCAGCAGTGATCTGCGGCAGCTGTCGGCCCAGCTCGACACCCTGCTCAAGCAGTTTCGGGTCTAGTCAGTTCACTTCGCCCCGTTGGATCATCCTGCGGGGCAGGTAAGGTTCCCTTTATTGTGAAGTGCGGCGAGATGTCGTGAGGGGCAAGGGGCCTTGTCCAGCAGAGCTTTTCGTCATGCCCATGTCACTGTTCAGCTGAGATTGGCGTTGCCGCGATAGGCGAAACTCGCAGCATCATGCTCTGCCCGATACGCAGTCCGACAGCGCTGGACGCATATTTTCATTTTCCCCGCTCGTGCCTGCCTGCATCTATTGTGCCGCTGATCTCGACCCTTTAGAATTTCGTTTAATTACAGCGAGTCCTGAGCCGCCATCTGGCTTTATCAGGTGTGGAATCCCATCTTCTTCATGATGAATGCAAATAACAGGTGGTTGGTATGACGGGGGTTGCGCCAGGCAATAACATATCAGCCTATCACTTCGGTGATTATGTCTTTGATGTCAAAAGGCGAGAGCTGATCTTCTGTGCCGACAAGGACAACTTGCAAAGCGCCCGGGTGGTGCGCTTGTCATCGGCAGAGAGCCTCATTTTCAGCTATCTGCTCGATCACCATGACGAGGTGTGCGACAAGGATCTGTTGCTTGATATCGGCTGGTTGGGTCGCCCCATCAGCCCCAACTCACTGAACGTGGCCATCGCCAATATTCGTCGCCACTTCGCCTCATCCCCCCAGACGCTGGATATCAGAAGTACCCCGAAAAAAGGGTACTCCCTGCATCTGAACTGCAAGATGAAGAGCTATTACGGCAAGGCACTGCCAACAGAGAGTGAGCCCTTGCCCGAGCCGATGAGCGAACCCACGCCTGCAGCGGCTGCGCAGCCACCGTCGACATCACCAAGCTCCGACCACGAGATCATCAAAGAGCCTGCTGCTCCCCGTTCTTTTGGTGAGCGCGCCAAACTTGCCTTTCTCAGCGGTATCGGGCGGCCAATGCTGGCAAGGGTCCTGATATACGTCAATCTGCTACTGGTTGTGCTGGTGGCGTTTGTCGCCAGCTATCTCCATTTCGAGTGGCTCCATGTGCACTGCACCGACTCGCCGACCGGCGTTGTTTGCCAGATGGAGGCACGGAGCGATGTGCCACCAGTCAAGCCGGCATCGCTGGTGCTTGTCTCCGGCCACCAGGTTCGCGTGCTTTCCTATAAAGAGCTCGAAAAAACGCTGTAAGGGATCTCTGATGAAACGAACGCTGAAAAATACCTTGCTGCTGTTGCCACTGCTTGTCGTGCTGCTGTTTGTGGTCGGGATGTTTATCAACAGTCTGGGCTGCCATTACGACCTGAAAATGTCAGCCAATGGAGTCAACTATCACGGGGTGTGCCGCTGGGGCAAAATCACCGTGATCGAAGAGGAGGAGGCGACCAGGGAGAAGTGGCGAGTGACCGGTTTTCAACTTACCTTCTTCAACCAGCTTGTTTACCTCATCGACAGTCGTACCCAACTGCACGAATCGGGTAACGATGACTCCTATCTCAATGAGTACAACCTGATCCAGTCGCAATATGCGCTGGTCAACTATGCCTGGGTGCCGCTGACTGAAAACAAGGTGGCGATCTTCCAGCGCGATCCGGTGCATGAGGTTGTGATTGCCCAGCGAGATGGCTGGTTCGATCTCTACCGCTGGTTCTTCCCCCCGGCACCGCTGGTGCCTGTTCAACCACAAAGCGCAGGTGCCGGGCGTCCCGCTAGTTTCTAAGCAACTTGCACCAGGGACCGGTGACCTCGCAGTGGCCTGTCTCATCACTGTTTTGCCAGCCCAGCCGATGGTAGAAGGCTACTGCCGCCGTGTTGCGGGTCGCAACCTTGAGCGAGCCGTGCGGCGAATCAGCGAGGCCCCGCTCCAGCAGGGCGCGTCCTATCCCCTGACCGTGCCAGTCGCTTGACACATAGAGGTGATGGACGAAGTGATCGGGCTGCCAGATGGCGATAAAGCCGCAGATATTGCCCCCCTGTTCGGCTACCCACACCCGTTCACCTTTGGTCTGTTCCTCGAAATCCTCGAGTTGGAAACGGGCGGGATCGACCCAGTGAAAGGTGTGGCGGCGGCTTTTTAAAAACAGCCGGGCCAGTTGGGGAATGTCGTGTTCTTCCATGAGCCGGATCATGATGCCCTCCCGGATCAAGCCAATGTTCATTGAGGCCGCTGCACTGAGGCAGGTTAATTGATGCAAATGACAAGGGTGTGATTAAGCACTGTCCATTGTATTTGCCATGGGGCTATACTGCCGGAGTCCCTTGTATGGATGGCTTGAGGATCGCTGATTTATGGACAATAAACTGATTGAAGGCAACATTTTTGTTCCGGCGCACATAGACGATGTCTGGCACGCCTGGACTACCGAAAGCGGTCTGCGCAGTTTTCTGGCTCCCGAATGTTTGATGGTGGCCGAACCGAATGGTCCTTTCGAGATCTACTTCAGGCCTGATGCCCCGCTGGGTGAACGTGGCAGCGAAGGGTGCCGGGTCATGGCCGTCATGCCCTATGACCTGCTCAGTTTCAGCTGGAATTTCCCGCCCAGCCTGCCCCATATCCGCCAGCAAAAGACCCAGGTTTGCCTGCGCTTTGTGCCGGAAGGGCAGGGTACTCGCCTCTACTTCCTCCAGAGCGGTTGGGCCAATGATCCGGATTGGGATCAGGGTTATGCCTATTTTCGGGAAGAGTGGCTGGAGACCAGCCTGCCACGGTTGCAGTACCGTTTTACCCATGGCCCCATCGACTGGAACAATCCGCCAGACAAGGCGCAGTTGAAGGCGCTGGCCCAGTAATCCCGGATATCAGACATAAAAAAAAACCGGCCAAAAGGCCGGTTGAAACAGTTCAGGCTTGTCAGGTGACAAACGTATCCAGCGGATGAGAGTCGCTTTCCACTCCTTGTGAAGCACAACACTCTTGGTTACGTGCGGCTACTTTATGCCATTCACACTGAATCGAGGCTGAACCATGGATGATCCCGCCTCGCCCCCCTCTTCAATCAGATAGTGATCCCCATCGACTGGCGCAAGTAAGCGCCCGCACCGAGCAGCCCCGGCCCTTCATGGGTGATCAGAAACACCGGGATCTCCTTGAGGTAGGACTTGAAGCGCCCCTTGTCTTCAAAGGCGACCCGGAAACCGGAACCGGTAAAGAACTCCTGGAAGCGCGGCACTATGCCACCTGCGATATAGACGCCACCAAAGGTGCCCATATTGAGGGCCAGATTGCCGGCAAAGCGGCCCATCAGCACGCAGAACAGGCTCAGGGTGCGACGGCAATCGAGGCATTCCCCGGCCAGTGCGCGCTCGGTAATGTCTTTGGGGGCAAACGGTTCGGGCTCACGGCCATCGGATTTCACCAGCCCGCGATAGAGATTGACCAGGCCCGGGCCGGAGAGGAAACGCTCTGCCGAGACATGGCCCAATTCGCCTCGCATTACTTGCAGCACCGCATCTTCCTCTTCGCTGTTGGCAGCAAAATCCACATGACCACCTTCACCCGGCAGGCTCAGCCACTGCTCACCCGCCTTGACCAGATGGGCGACCCCAAGGCCGGTGCCCGCACCATAGATGGCGATGGGCTTGCCCGCTACCGGCGCGGCGCCGCCAAGCTGGATGCGATCCGATTCAGCCAATACCGGCACAGCCATCGAGACCGCAGTAAAGTCGTTGATCACTTGCAGGCGTGCCAGCCCGAGATTGCTCTGCATCTCGCTGATGGAGAACTCCCAGCTGTGGTTGGTCATGGCAACCCAGTCACCGTTGATGGGGCAGGCGATGGCGATGCAGGCTTCAGCCACCTGAACCTTGTGTTCCTCCAGATAGAGGCGTACCACGGCTTCAAGGCTGGGATGGGCCAGACCTGAGTAGGTCTTTGCCTGAGAGATAGTACCGGTGGCCAGCTCACACAGGGCCAGACGCGCATTGGTGCCGCCGACATCGCCGACCAGCGCATGGGTATGCTGCATAACAACTCCTTCGTTACAGGATGGGGACGACTCTGGTGTCCCTAGATTATTGTTGGATTATGACGGCCCATTCTATCCGAGCTCGTGCTCACTCACCCGCCGGATCGATACAAACGTGCGCCTGCTCACAGTGTTGTTGCTTTGCAACATTTGTAAGCGCTTTCATAGCAAGGTGACGTTTTGTAACGAAAAGTACGAAATAATTAGAGATGAGTCATACTTTGTATGGCAGGCGTTAGTTGCGATAACCGCTTGTCTTGTATAGTCCTTAGCTTGAATGGAAACTTGCTTAGCCGTAGATTGAGTGCAAAGACACTGAAGCTAAATTACAAAAACGCCTGGTGGTGATGATGAATACCCTTGATAAAATTACGAACAACTTGGAAAGTTTCAGTAAATCAGAACGCAAGGTTGCCGAGGTGATCCTGGCGTCTCCCCAGACCGCCATCCACTCCAGCATCGCCGCTCTGGCCAAGATGGCCGACGTCAGTGAACCGACCGTCAACCGCTTTTGCCGCCGTCTCGATACCAAGGGCTTTCCTGATTTCAAACTCCATCTGGCCCAGAGCCTGGCCAATGGCACCCCTTACGTAAATCGTCATGTGGAAGCGGAAGATGGGCCTGATACCTACACCGCCAAGATCTTCGAATCCACCATGGCTTGTCTGGATGCCGCCAAAAATAGCCTGGACATCTCTGCCATCAACCGCTGCGTCGATATCCTGACCCAGTCCAAGAAGATCAGCTTCTTCGGCCTTGGTGCCTCCTCCGCCGTTGCCCGCGATGCCCAGAACAAATTCTTTCGCTTCAACATTCCGGTAGTGAGCTTTGACGATATCGTCATGATGCGCATGAGCTGCATCAACAGCAGCGAAGGGGATGTGGTGGTACTTATTTCCCACACCGGCCGCACCAAGGCGCTGGTCGAAATCGCCGCGCTGGCCCGCGAGAACGACGCCACCGTGATCGGCATGACCGCCAAGGACTCCCCGCTGGCCCGCGAGTGCAATCTGGTGCTCTCCATGGATGTGCCGGAAGATACCGATGTCTATATGCCGATGGCATCCCGCATCGCCCAGCTGGCGCTGGTGGATGTGCTGGCGACCGGTTTTACCCTGCGCCGGGGGATGAAATTTCGCGAAAATCTGAAGAAAGTAAAAGAGGGATTGCGCGAATCCCGCTTCGAAACCCCGCACTCTTCCTGAACCGTCGGGGGCTCAGGCCCCCGACTGTCTATGCCACCCGCCTTGGTGTAGTATTGTAATTTAATAACAAAAACCACCCAGATGGTTTGTAAACGGGTGCATCGAGCCATGGGCTTGATGGGGCAGAATCTCAAGTCATATCAACTTCATATTGGAGTCTTTCATGCCTAGACGTACAAAGATTGTAACCACACTCGGTCCGGCTACCGACCGCGAAGGGATCCTCGAAGGGATCATCCGCGCCGGCGCCGACATGGTGCGGATGAACTTCTCTCACGGCACTGCTGAAGACCATATCCTGCGCGCCAATCAGGTGCGTGACATTGCTGCCAAGCTCGGTCGTCACGTCGCCATCATGGGTGATCTGCAAGGCCCGAAAATCCGTGTTTCCACTTTCAAGGATGGCAAAATCTATCTGGCCATCGGTGACAAGTTCATTCTCGATGCGGCACTCGGCAAGGGTGAAGGGTGTCAGGAGCAGGTCGGTATCGACTACAAGAGCCTGCCAGACGATGTGGTACAGGGCGACATCCTGCTGCTGGATGATGGCCGTGTACAGCTGAAGGTCGAGCAGGTTGAAGGCACCCGCATTCACACCACGGTGACCGTGGCCGGGCCGCTCTCCAACAACAAGGGCATCAACAAGAAAGGGGGCGGTCTCTCCGCTCCGGCCCTGACCGAGAAAGACAAGGAAGACATCAAGACCGCTGCCCGCATGAATGTGGACTATCTGGCTGTCTCCTTCCCGCGCTGTGGCGATGATCTGCGCTACGCCCGCGAGCTGGCCCGCGAAGCCGGTTCCAATGCCAAGATCGTGGCCAAGGTTGAGCGCGCCGAAACCGTCGCCACCGATGAGGCGATGGAAGACATCATCCTCGGTTCCGATGCCGTGATGGTTGCCCGTGGCGATCTGGGTGTCGAGATCGGTGACCCCGAGCTGGTTGGCGTACAGAAGAAGCTGATTCGCCACTCCCGTCGTCTCAACCGTGTGGTGATCACCGCTACCCAGATGATGGAGTCGATGATCAATGCGCCGCTGCCGACTCGTGCAGAAGTTATGGACGTGGCCAACGCCGTGCTGGATGGTACCGATGCGGTGATGCTCTCCGCCGAGACTGCCGCCGGTCAGTTCCCCATCGAGACCGTGACTTCCATGGCAAGCGTCTGTGTCGGTGCCGAGAAGCACCCGAGCCTGAACGTCTCCAACCACCGCATGAGCTACACCTTCACTTCCGTTGAAGAAGCGGTAGCCATGTCCACCATGTATGCGGCCAACCACCTGGAAGGGGTGAAGGCGATCGTGGCACTGACCGAGTCCGGCACCACCCCGCTGCTGATGTCCCGTATCAGCTCCGGTCTGCCGATCTTCGCTATGTCTCCCCACAACAAGACCCTGGCCTGGACTAACCTCTACCGTGGCGTCACTCCGGTGATGTTTGACGGTGACGAGACCAAACCGGTCTACGAAGTGTGCCGCGACGCGCTGGCCGTGCTCAAGGAGAAGGGGCTGTTGCAGAGCGGTGACATGGTGCTGCTGACTCACGGTGACAAGATGGAAACCGTGGGTAGTACCAACACCTGTAAGGTGATGATGGTCGAATAAGCCCGTCCGGTTTTACTGTGCTTAACAAGGCTGCTCCTCTTTGATGAGCAGCCTTTTTGTTAACCGCTGTCGGGCTGTGGCGGTATAAACAGGACTCAATGATTGCTTAACCGGATTCCCCTTCCGATAATGCGGGAGTGATTTTCAGCGGGTAGCCTGTTGTAGGTGATCGTCTCAGGTAACCCAGACACTCGACAATACGGGAGTGAAAAAATGAACAAGCGTAACTGGTTGCTGGCCTTGTCACTGAGTCTGGCCTTCTCACCCTGTTATGCCGACTGGGCCAAGCTCAAGGCCGCAGCGTCCGATCTGGGAGCGGCAGTGAGCGAGACCAGCAAGGAGGTGTGGCAGGATGTCAGCGATTTCTCCAAGAAGAGCTGGGCTTCCATCTCTGCATGGGGTGAAGAGGCGTTCAATACCGCCGGGGTCTGGACCGACAAGAGCATCGCGACCGGCAAGGAGTGGCTGAAGGCAGCCGACAAGGAGCTCAACGAGATGCTCAACCCCAAGACGGCGAAAGAGGCGAGGATCGCGATCAATACCATGGCCGACACTGCGCTGATCCGGTTGTTCAACGAGCAGCCATCAGCCAAGTTGTTGTTTGACAAGGCTTATGGTTATGCGGTGTTCGATTCGCGCAAGTTCTCCCTGATGCTGCATACCAATCAGGGGGCCGGGGTGGCAGTCAATCGCAAAACCGGCAAGCACACCTATATGAAGATGTTTGGTGCGGGTCTGGCGGCCGGGATTGGCGGCAAGTTCTATCAGCAGGTGATCCTGTTTGAAGACAAGGCCAGATTCGATGCCTTCGTGACCCAGGGGTGGGAAGCCACCTCCGAAGTGGGCGTGGTGGCCGGCAAGGAGAGCGCTGAGCTGACCGCCAAATACAATGGCGGCATGGCCATCTACCAGATTGGTGAGAAGGGCCTGCTGCTCGATGCCAATATTTCCGGCTCCAAGTACTGGATTGACAAGGACTTGACTCAATAAGGTGACCCGCCTCTGCCGGTTACGTACCAAGGTTCCACTACCGGCAGTAGAGCTCGTTTTTTACACATTTTATCCTGCTGATGACCCCGTAATACCCCTTGCCTAGCATGATGTTTATCTGATTGGCACTCTAATTGCTTGTTGCATGCCAGCGTCAATGATTTGTCTGGGGATGGAAAATGGAAATTAGTGCAAGCAGCCTGATGCAAGAGATGCAGGCGCTCAAGATCGAAGCAGGCGCAACGCCGCTGGCACAACCCGGTCGTCAGGTAACCTCCGACTTTGGTCTGCTGCTGCAACAGGCGCTTGGCAACGTCAACGAGCTGCAAGGCGCCGCCAATGATCTGCGTACCCGTTTCGACATGGGCGACAAGTCGGTGGATCTGGCCGAGGTGATGATCGCGGGCCAAAAATCCTCCATCGCCTTTGAAGCCACGGTACAGGTGCGCAACAAGATGGTCGATGCCTACAAGACCATCATGAACATGCCGGTATAAGCGACGCCAATAAACCATGACGACTGAACATCATGAACATGTCAGCAATAAGGACATAAATCGTGGCTACTGACCAAAATGGCGATCTGCTGATAAACGATGAGGGCACCGCCGCCCTCGATGAAAATGAGCAGAAGAGTTCGGCGCTGGGCTTCCTGTCCAACACCGATGTGCTGCGGCAAATCACCCTGATCCTGGGGCTTGCCATCTGTCTGGCCATTGCGGTGTTTATCCTGCTGTGGGGCAAGGAGCCGGACATGCGTCCCCTCGGCACCTACACCACCCAGGAGCTGGTGAAGACTCTCGATTTCCTCGATCAGCAGAAGATCCCCTACGAGGTAGATGGCAAGAGCGTGCTGGTCAACGCCGAAAGCTACCCTACTATCCAGCTGGCCCTGACCCGTGCCGGTCTTGCCAATGCCACCGATAGCAGCATCGGTGGTGAAGATATCCTGCTGAAAGATTCCAGTTTCGGCGTCAGTCAGCGAATGGAGAGCGAACGTCTGAAGCTGAGCCGCGAGCGCCAGCTGGCGAGCGCCATCGAGCAGTTCCAGAATGTGGCCAAGGCCCAGGTGCTGCTGGCTATCCCGAAAGACAACGTGTTTGCCCGCAACGAACGCAAACCTAGTGCCACCGTAGTGCTCAACCTGAAAGGGGCGGCGCTGGGGCAGGGGGAGGTGGACTCCATCGTCGATATGGTGGCCTCCGCCGTCCATGGCCTTGAGCCGACCCGCGTCACCGTCACCGACCAGAATGGCCGCCTGCTCAACTCCGGCTCGCAAGACCCGATCTCGGCCCAGACTCGCAAAGAGTTTGCCATGCAGCAGAAGCAGGAGCTGGAGTACAAACAAAAAATTGACGCCATCCTGATCCCGGTGCTGGGGGCCGACAACTATACGGCGGAAGTGGATCTCTCCCTCGACTTCTCCCAGCAGGAGCAGACCCGCAAGACTTACAACCCGGACCTGCCTGCAGTGCGCTCCGAGATGACCATGGAAGAGAACAGCGCCAGCGGCAGCAACGGTGGTGTGCCCGGCGCCCTCTCCAACCAGCCCCCTGCCGCCTCCAATATTCCCGAGGAGGCGACCGGTGGTGATGGTGCCAGCGCTGCTGCTTCGGGCCGTTCCCGCAAAGAGGCGACCCGCAATTTCGAGCTGGATACCACCGTCAGCCATACCCGTCGCCAAATGGGTGGCATTCGCCGCATGACTGTTTCGGTTGCCGTGGATTACAAAGCGGTGCCCGGTGCCGACGGGGCCGTGACTCGTGAGGCGCGCACCCAGGCAGAACTCGATACATTGCGCCGTTTGCTGAGCGGTGGCCTTGGCTTTGATGTGACCCGTGGTGATACCCTTGAGGTGATCGCGATTCCGTTCAATCGCCCAGAGCTGGATACCGTGGCCGAGGTGCCGCTCTACGATCAGCCCTGGTTCTGGCGTGCGGTGCGGATTGCCGCCTCGGTACTGGTGATCATCGTCTTGATCGTCACCGTGGTTCGCCCCATGCTCAAGCGACTGCTCTACCCGGATGCCAAACCGGAAGGGGAAGTGGATTTCGACAACCACACCGTACTGGGTGGCGACGACGAGTTGAGTCTGCTGTCAGCACAAGTCGAGAACGATCAGGTATTTGGTGTCCGCGATGGCCAGCTGAAACTGCCGGATCTGCACCGTGATGAAGACTTGCTCAAGGCGGTACGTGCGCTGGTGGCGAACGAGCCGGATCTGGCCGCTCAGGTCATTAAAGAATGGGTAACGAACAAAGATGCCTGAAGAAAAGAAGAGTCAAGTCACCGGCAATGACATCACCGACAGTCAGCGCCAGATCCTCGACCAGATGTCGGGAATGGAGATGGCTGCGGTGTTGATGCTGAGCCTCAATGAAGAGGATGCCGCCCAGATCTTCCGTCATCTCGAGCCCAAGCAGGTGCAGCGGCTCGGTATGTCGATGGCCTCCATGTCCGACTTCAGTCACGATCGGGTGGCGGCGGTGCACCGTCAATTCATCGACGATATCCAGAAGTACACCAACATCGGTATCGGCAGCGAAGACTTCGTGCGCAAGGCGTTGGTGGCGGCCCTTGGCGAGGACAAGGCGAGCAATCTGGTGGATCAGATCATTCTCGGTTCCGGCGCCCGTGGCCTCGATTCGCTCAAGTGGATGGATGCCCGTCAGGTGGCCAGCATCATCCAGAACGAACACCCGCAGATCCAGACTATCGTGCTCTCCTATCTGGAGCCGGAGCAATCCGCCGAGATCCTGAGCCAGTTCCCGGAGCAGGTGCGCCTCGATCTGGTGATGCGTATCGCCAACCTCGAAGAGGTACAACCGGCGGCACTGCAAGAGTTGAACGACATCATGGAGAAACAGTTTGCCGGTGCGGCCGGTGCCCAGGCAGCCAAGATGGGCGGCCTGAAGGCAGCCGCCAACATCATGAACTATCTGGATACCAATATCGAAGGCCAGCTGATGGACTCCATCCGCGAGTCGGACGAAGAGATGAGCCAGCAGATCCAGGATTTGATGTTCGTGTTCGAAAACCTCATCGATGTGGACGATCGCGGCATCCAGACCATGCTGCGGGAAGTGCCGGGGGATCTGCTGCAACGCGCCCTCAAGGGCTCCGACGATCAGATGCGCGAGAAGATCTTCAAGAACATGTCCAAACGGGCGGCCGAAATGCTGGCGGACGATCTGGAGGCCATGGGGCCGATCCGGGTCTCCGAAGTGGAAGCGGCCCAGAAAGAGATCCTCTCCATCGCCCGTCGTCTGGCGGATGCCGGCGAGATCATGCTGGGCGCCGGTGGCGGCGAGGAGTTCCTCTAAGCCATGGCCCATAAACAGAACCGCGATGCCAAGCCCGCATCAGGCAGTGGTGAGGAGCCGCGCAAAGCATGAACAACAAACTGCGTGGGTATGTGCGCCCCGAGGGTGATGATGCCCGGGTTGAGACCTGGGGCTGGCCCGAGATGGAGGTCGAGGTAGAGGCGGGAGCGCCTACCAATGCTCTTGGCCTGGCCCCTGACTGGTATCAGCAGGAAGAGGAGGTGGTGGAGCCGGAGCCCGAACAGGAGCCGACCCCCAGCATCACCGCCGAAGAGCTTGAAGCGATCCGTCAGGCCGCCTGGGAAGAGGGGATGGCTGAGGGGCGCGAGTCCGGTTATGCCAAGGGAATGGAAGAGGGCAAGCTGGAAGGATTGCAACAGGGTCATTCTGCCGGTCTCGAACAGGGGCGCGAGGAGGGGCTGGCTATGGGCCGCGAGCTGGTGGAGCAGGAGATCGCCCACTGGCAGGGGCTCGCCGCGCGCCTTGCCAATCCGCTTAACGAGCTGGATCAGGCGGTGGAGCAGCAGTTGGTCTCGCTGGTGATGCAACTGGCCCGCGCGCTGATTCGTCACGAAGCGGAGACCTCCCCCCGCATTCTGCTGGAGGCGCTTAAAGAGGGGCTGGCCTTGCTGCCTGCCGCCGAACAGGGGGTGACTCTGATGTTGCATCCCGACGATATAGCGCGAATCGAACAGGCATTTGGCCCCGAAGAGTGCGCCAAGCGCCACTGGCGATTGCAGAGCGATCCCACCCTCTCCCCCGGCGATCTGCAACTGGCGACCGAGCTATCCAGCATCGATTTGACCCTCTCCGGGCGCATCGATCAGTTGCTGCGCAACTTCTTGCGGGACAATGCGTCGCAGAAACCGGCTTCGCAGGACTCACGCCCATAACCGATGCCGGACGTTGCCGTCCGGCTGCACTTTTTAGCTCTCAGGAGGCCAGATGAGCGGCTCGCTACTGAACCGTTTGCAAGGGTACAAGGTACGCGACAGCGCCCCCAAACCGCCGGTCGCCGGCAAATTGACCCGGGTGGTGGGGCTGACCCTCGAAGCCATCGGCTGCCGTGCCGCTATCGGTGCCCTCTGCCGCATCGATACCCTTGATGGGACGCTGGAGGCTGAAGTGGTCGGTTTTTCTGGCGATCGCCTCTATCTGATGCCGAGCGAGCAGCTCAAGGGGGTGATCCCCGGTGCCCGGGTGGTGCCCATCACCGAAGAGCACGGCATTCCGGTTGGGATGAACCTGCTTGGTCGGGTCATCGACGGCATCGGTCAGCCACTCGATGGCCTCGGCCCCATTCTCTCCTCCCAGACCGTGCAGTTTGCCCAGCACCGCATCAACCCGCTCTCTCGCCGCCCGATCCATCAGCCGATGGACGTGGGGGTGCGCGCCATCAACGCCGTGCTGACGGTCGGTCAGGGCCAGCGGATGGGGTTGTTTGCCGGTTCCGGTGTCGGTAAATCGGTGCTGCTTGGCATGATGACCCGTGGCTCGGTGGCGGATGTGGTGGTGGTCGGCCTCATCGGTGAACGGGGCCGGGAGGTGAAAGAGTTTATCGAAGACATTCTGGGAGAGGAGGGCCGTGCCCGCTCCGTGGTGGTAGCGGCTCCCGCTGATGCCTCGCCGCTGATGCGGCTCAAGGGATGTGAAACGGCGCTTGCCATCGCCGAGTATTTCCGCGATCAGGGGCTCAACGTGTTGCTCTTGATGGATTCATTGACCCGTTATGCCCAGGCCCAGCGTGAGATCGCGCTGGCGGTGGGCGAGCCGCCAGCGACCAAGGGTTATCCGCCCTCGGTATTTGCCAAATTACCGGCGCTGGTGGAGCGTGCGGGTAACGGCAGTGACGGCCAGGGCTCCATCACCGCCTTCTTCACCGTCCTGACCGAGGGGGATGACCTGCAAGATCCCATTGCCGATGCGGCGCGGGCGATCCTCGATGGCCACATAGTGCTGTCGCGCGAGCTGGCCGATGCGGGCCACTATCCGGCTATCGATATCGAGAAGTCCATCAGCCGGGTCATGCCCATGGTCACCTCGCCGGAACATATGGATCTGGCGCGCACCCTCAAGCAGTTCTACTCCCTCTATCAGCAGAACCGGGATCTCATCACCATCGGCGCCTACAGTCAGGGTTCCGATCCGCGCATCGACCGCGCCATCATTCAAAAACCCTATCTGGATCAGTTCTTGCAGCAGGGGATGCGCGAGGTCATTCACTACGATGATGGCCTGCAAGCCTTGCAGATGGTGGCGATGCCATTGATGCGCTGATGATGGTCGGTAACAGAGAGGTCGACGATGAGTAAAGGGTTGGTATTGTTGGCCGATCGGCTGGTGGAGGCGGAGCAGCAGTGTGCGCTGGCACTGGTGAAGGCGCAGCAGGATCTCAAGCTGTTCATGGATCAGCAAAATGCCCTCAACCAGTACCGCCAGATCTATCACCAGCAGTGGACCGATCGCGGCCTGCAGGGGATTTCGCCCCAGCAAAATACCCAGTATCACGCCTTTATCAACAAGCTCGAACAGGCAGCGACCCAGCAGTACGAAGGGGTGTTGCAGGTGCGTCAGGCGCTGGAACAGCGCCGTGAAGAGTGGCTGGCGGCCCAGCAGCGGCGCAAGGCGGTGGAGCTGTTGCTGGAGAAGCAGGCGAGCCGCGAGCAGCAGAAAGCCCAGCGTCAGGAGCAGAAGATGCTGGATGAGTACGCCATGTTGCGACGCTTTCATCAATCTGGCCTGTAACTTGCTTTGATATGGACATTGTCGGCGGCCATCTTTTTGGGGGCCACCAGAATTCAGGGATCCCATCATGATGCAGACACTGTTGACACAAACGCCTTCGGCTGCGGCCAACGGGTTGGATAAAGCGCCTCTGAGCGGTTCCGTCGAGAGCAAAAGCATCGATGGTGGGACCGGCAGCGACAGTAAGGGGGATTTCGCCACCCTGATTGCCAAGGCCCGGAACAGCGAACAGGGCGCCGCCGAGGCCACTCAGGGCGGTAACCATGTCCGATCAGCCAAATCTTTGGCGACCGAGAGCGCCTCTCCCAAAGAGGAGACCGGCAAGGAGCAGGCTTCTGACGCCGACAACAAGGTGGAGGAGGTTCCTGCCAACGACTTTCTGCTGCGTCTGCAAGACTCCCTCAAGCTCGATACCTCGCTAGTGACACCCCAGCTGGCGGTAGCAGCCCAACAGAGCGCCACTGTGGTAGACGGCAATCCGTTGCCGCAAGAGGGTGAGCTGGAGGGGATTGCGCTTGATGAAAGCGAGCAGACTCCTGCCGCTGCCAGAATTGCCAGCCAGCTTGCCGGTCAGACCGGGGCGCAGTCGCCGCTGGCGACGACCGCCAATTCGACTTCAGAAACCACCGTATCGTCCTCAGCGGCGCGAGTGGTGGTGCAGGGCGATGCCTCTGCTGCCGTTCTCTCCTCTGAAGGTGAAGATGCCGCCACCACTGCGGATGGGCAGACCGGGGAGAAAGCCTCTGCCAAGGGCGAAACCCTCGGAGCAGATGGCAAGCACACCAAGCCCCTCACGGGGGCAGAGCGGATGGCCCAGCTGGCCAAGGTGCTGCCGGTCGATGAGTCGGCAAGCACCGCCAAATCCGCGGAGTCACTCGCGGCAAAAGAGGCTGGCGACAGCAAATCCGATCCCGCCGCCAGCAATGCTTTGACTAACAAGGGGCAGGCGACGCAAGCCGCGACTCAGGGGGCTGCGCTCAAGGCCTTCAGCGAGGGGCTCAAGCAGCCTGAAGCTGGCGCTGCAACCACCTCAGCAACTGTGGATGGAAGTGGGGTAGCTGGCAAGGGGGCAGAAAAGGGGGCCGCCGAGGGTAGCCAGCAGCAAGCCACCGCCGCTAATCAAAGTTCGGCGCCCGTGAGGACGGCGCAGAGTGTCGCAGAAAGTGCCGCAGCCCAGAGCAGCGTAACGACAAATGCGATGGCTCAGACCGATAGTGCTGCCGCCCCCGTGATGGTGGCGCCGCAGCAGGTGTTGGCACAGGCTGAATCTCAGGGGCCGCAAGCGCCGCTGTCGACTATTTCAGCCGGCATCAAGCAGATGGAAGTGACCGGCACCGACGAGGTGCGCAAAGCGGTTTCGCTTGAGGTAAAACCGAAGGCCGGTGAGGCGGAGAAGAGCCTGGTTGCGACGACATCTAGCGGCGAGAGCAGCCCGAGCCAGACCGTTCAGCATGGCCAGAACAGCCAGACTCAGCCACAGGTGGCCGATAGCCGGGCGCCCGCCGCTGAGACGACGCTGCGCCGTGAGCCGCAGAATTTACCCCATTTGAAACTGGCCAGTCAGGAAGCACCTGCCGAATTGCACCAGAAGGTCAATGTGATGCTGGCCGAAAAACTGCAACAGGCGGAAATTCAGCTCGACCCCCTCGGCCTTGGCAAGATGAAGATCCAGATCCAGATGGGGGCCGACAGCCAGGCAAACGTCCATTTTGTGGTACAACATGGACAGACCCGCGAGATGCTGGAGCAGGCGATGCCCCGGCTACGTGACATGCTGGCAGGGCAGGGGATCCAGCTTGGCCAGACGCAGGTGCAGCAGCAGTCGCAGCAACAGCAGCAACAGGGCCAGCCCACCTTTAACGGGCAGGGTCAGCAAGGTCAGAGTAGTGGTCAGCCGCGGTCCGGTAACGGGCTGGTTGAAGGGGAACTCACCACTTCCAACCCCAGTTTGCTGGTGGAATCGACAAACGGTTCCGGAATTGATTTCTATGCTTGATGCAATCCCGAGTAAGTTTATGATATCGAACAAGTTTGAGACTAGGGTGGACAAGGGATGGCTGACGATAACGAGTTGACGCTAAAAGACCCGGCTGCGGGCAAGAAAAAGAAGCTGATCATTATCATTGCCCTGGTGGTAATTTTGCTGGGCGGAGGTGGTGCTGGCGCCTTTCTGATGCTCTCCGGCTCCGATAAACCGCCTGCTGAAGCGGCGGAAGGTACCGAGGCCGCACCCAAAGAGGAAGCGCCTAAACCTTCCCTCTATGTCGGTATGCCGCGCCCCTTTGTCTTCAACGTCGCAGGTGCCCAGCGGGATCGACTGGTGCAGATCAAGATCCAGCTGATGGTGCGCGGTACCGCCGACGAGACGCTGGCCAAACAGAATATCCCCCTGATTGAAGGCACCTTGCTGCGGGTATTCAGTGCAGCCAGTGCCGAACAGCTGATG
This sequence comes from Aeromonas sp. 82P, assembly GCF_051919365.1. NCBI lineage: Bacteria > Pseudomonadati > Pseudomonadota > Gammaproteobacteria > Aeromonadales > Aeromonadaceae > Aeromonas > Aeromonas sp. 82P. The sequence goes on along the minus strand of NZ_JBQBEV010000001.1, from coordinate 3,579,115 downwards.
ACCTTTGAAGGCAAGGAGAAGCTGCGCAAGGATTCACTGGAAGAGTGCCGTCGGGTGCTCAAGGACCTGGTCTCTTCCCCCGTTATCGAACAAGTGCTGTTTACCGGCTTTGTAATGCAGTAGGTGAAGCGTGAGCGATCTGTTAAGTCAGGACGAAATTGATGCCCTCTTGCACGGTGTCGATGATGTCGAAGAGGAAGAGATAGGCGGCGCTGGAGACCCCGGCGTAGCCCAGTTTGACTTCTCCTCCCAAGACCGCATCGTCCGTGGTCGCATGCCGACGCTGGAGCTGGTGAATGAACGTTTCGCCCGCCATATGCGGATCAGCCTGTTCAACATGATGCGTCGTACCGCCGAGGTCTCCATCAACGGCGTACAGATGCTCAAGTTTGGCGAGTATGTTCATACCCTGTTTGTGCCGACCAGTCTCAACATGGTGCGCTTCCGCCCGCTCAAGGGGACGGCGCTCATCACCATGGAGGCCCGACTGGTCTTCATTCTGGTGGAGAACTTCTTCGGTGGCGATGGCCGTTATCACGCCAAGATTGAAGGGCGTGAGTTCACGCCGACCGAACGGCGCATTATCCAGATGCTGCTCAAACTGGTATTCGAGGATTACAAGGATGCCTGGGCGCCGGTGATGGACGTGGGGTTCGAGTATCTCGACTCCGAAGTGAACCCGGCAATGGCCAACATCGTCAGCCCGACCGAGGTGATCGTGGTCAGCTCGTTCCACATCGAGCTCGATGGTGGCGGTGGCGACTTCCACGTGGCGATGCCTTACTCCATGCTGGAGCCGATCCGCGAGCTGCTGGATGCCGGTGTGCAGAGTGACAAGGGGGATACCGACGTACGTTGGAGCAAGGCGCTGCGTGACGAGATCATGGACGTCAAGGTGGAGCTGCGGGCCAAGCTGCTGGAGACCGAACTCACCCTGCGTGAACTGATGGAGCTGCGACCCGGCGATATCATTCCGGTCGATATGCCGGAAAATCTGCTGGTTTTTGTGGAGGACTTGCCCACTTTCCACGCCAAGATGGGCCGCACCAAGGATAATGTGGCGCTCAAGATCACCGACAAGCTCAAACGTCCTGAAGGGGTCAAGACGGAGATGCATCTGGTGACCCGGGGCGGGGTACGAATTGATGGCGAGGCCGAGCTGGAAGAGCTCGAGCGCAGTATCGAAGATCAACAGCGATAATTGACGGTTTATTACGGTAAACGGTCACGAAGTAGCATAAGGAAACAAGATGAGCGGAACTGAGGAAGAGGATCTGATGGCTGATGCCTGGGCTGCGGCTCTGGAGGAGCAGGTGACGGCGGAAGCCAAGCCAGCCCCGCTGGAAGAGTTGAAAGATGATGCCCCCATCAGTGCCGAGGAGCGTCGCAAGCTCGACACCATTCTCGATATTCCGGTCACTATCGCCATGGAGGTGGGCCGCAGCCAGATCAGCATTCGCAACCTGTTGCAGCTGAACCAGGGCTCGGTGGTGGAGCTGGATCGGGTTGCTGGCGAGCCGCTGGACGTATTGGTCAACGGCACCCTGATCGCTCACGGCGAGGTGGTGGTGGTGAACGACAAGTTCGGTATTCGCCTGACTGACGTCATCAGCCAGATTGAACGGATCAAGAAGCTCAAATGATGCGCCTCCTGTTGTTATTGCTGCCTGTTCCGGCCTTTGCCGAGACAGCTGCGGCATCTGCCAACGTGCCTAGTCTGAGCTCCTGGTTGCTCTCCAGTCTGATGGTGATTGGTCTCATTCTGGTGCTGGGCTTTCTGCTCAAGAAGAGCAAGCTGGCGACCGCCATGGGGGGCGGCCAGATGCGGGTCATCGCCTCGTTGCCGGTGGGTTACAAAGAGAAGCTGCTGGTGGTCAAGGTGGGCGAACAGCAACTACTGGTCGGCGTAACACCGCAGCAGGTCAACTTTCTCTACCGGCTGGAGGAGCCGCTGGATGAAAACCAGCCGCAGGCGTTTTCCCAGCAGCTTGGCAAATTGATGGGCAAGCATGAAAAAAGCTAACGGCTTATGGCTGAAAACGGGGCTGCTGGTCAGCCTGTTGATACCACTGTTTTGCTCTTGGCCTGCGCTGGCACAGGACGCCATGTCGGCGGTGACCGTCAAGACCATGGGGGATGGCTCTCAGGAGTACAGCCTGACTCTGCAAGTGCTGGCGCTGATGACCGCGCTCTCCTTCTTGCCAGCCATGGTGATCATGATGACCTCGTTTACCCGCATTATCATTGTGCTGGGCATCTTGCGTCAGGCGATCGGTCTGCAACAGAGTCCCTCCAACCAGGTGTTGATCGGCATTGCCCTGTTCATGTCGTTTTTCATCATGTCGCCGGTACTGGATCGTATCAATGATGAGGCATTGCAGCCCTATCTGGCCGAGACCATTCAGACAAAAGAGGCGCTGGAGCGGGCCGAGTTGCCCATCCACCAGTTCATGCTGGCCCAGACCCGGATCAAGGATCTCAACACCTTTATGGAGATCGCCAACGTGCAGGTGGAGAAACCTGCCGATGTGCCGCTACGGGTGCTGATCCCTGCGTTTGTCACCAGCGAGCTGAAGACCGCCTTCCAGATTGGTTTTATGCTGTTCCTGCCGTTCCTGGTCATCGATCTGGTGGTCGCCAGTATCCTGATGGCGATGGGGATGATGATGCTCTCGCCGATGATTGTCTCGCTGCCTTTCAAGCTGATGCTGTTCGTGATGGTGGATGGCTGGAACCTCATTCTGGGGTCACTGGCCAACAGTTTCGGACTGGGTGCCGGTTAGCCGGTCGAGCGCAAGGAGCCCGAACATGAGTCCTGAAACCTTTGTCGACGTCTTTCGCGAGGCGCTCTGGCTGGTCAATATCATGGTCAGCGCGGTGATCCTGCCCAGCCTCGCTATCGGACTGGTGGTAGCCATCTTTCAGGCGGCCACCTCCATCAACGAACAGACCCTGAGCTTTCTGCCCCGTCTTATCGTGACCCTGCTAGCCCTGGGAATTGGTGCTCACTGGGGAATGCAGAGTCTGATGGACTTCTTCATACTGATGGTCAATCAAATCCCCGAGGTGGTGGGATGACCTACACAACCGCTCTGATCATGGAGTGGTTGTCTTCCATCCTCTGGCCGCTGGCGCGGGTGAGCAGCCTGCTGATGGTGATGGCGGTATTCGGCAGCCGTCTCGCTCCTGCGCGGGTACGGATGGGGCTGGCTTTGGCCATCACCTTTCTGATTGCTCCGCTGCTTCCGAAAATGCCCCCTATCGAGCTCTTCTCTGTCGGCAGTTTTCTGGTATTGGGCCAGCAGCTGCTCATCGGTATTGCCCTCGGCCTGATGACCCAGTTTCTTATGGAGAGCTTCGTGATGGCCGGTCAGGTCATCGCTATGCAGACCAGTCTGGGTTTTGCCACCCTGGTGGACCCGATGAATGGCCAGTCGGCCCCCGTGGTCGGTCAGTTTTATCTGATGCTGGCGACCCTGGTGTTTCTGGCGCTGGATGGTCATCTGGTGATGCTGCGGCTGGTCATTCTTAGTTTCGAGACACTGCCTGTCTCCGAGCACGGTCTTTCGGTTTCATCCATGAAAACCCTGAGTGCGTTTCTGGGTGTGATGTATCAGGCTGCTTTGGTGATGTCGCTCTCAGCCATCGTCGCCTTGCTCCTAATCAACTTCGCCTTTGGTGTCATGACCCGGGCGGCGCCGCAACTCAATATTTTCAGTATCGGTTTTGCGGTCAGCATGATGTCGGGTCTGCTGATCCTCTGGCTCACTATCGGCGGGTTCCTCGGTCACTTCGACATCATGTGGGAGCGGGTGCAGGAGGTTAGCTGCGAGCTGATCAACACCCAGTGCTTCGGGGGCGCTCATGGCTGATACCGACCAGGAACGTACCGAACAACCCACGGGCAAACGACTGCAACAGGCCCGTGAAAAAGGGCAGATTGCACGTTCAAAAGAGCTGGGGACCGCCAGCGTTCTGCTCTCGGCGGTCTTTGGCCTGTTGATGCTCAAGGGCTCGCTGGCGACCGCCATGATCAAGGTCGTCACCATGGGCTTTACTCTGGACAGGGAGCAGGCTTTCGATCCCAACGCCATGATCGCCATGCTGCCGGCGCTGCTGGGGGAACTGGTTCTTCCGCTGGGGCTGTTGTTCGCGCTGGTGGCGATTGCCGCCTTTATCGGCAACACCCTGATGGGGGGGATGAACTTCTCCACCGAAGCCATGATGCCCAAGATGAGCAAGTTGAGTCCGCTCAGTGGCCTCAAGCGAATGTTCGGGGTGCAGTCGCTGATCGAGCTGGTCAAATCCATCGCCAAAGTGGTGTTCATCACCCTGTTTGCCTGGTGGATGCTATCCAGTCAGTTTAATCATCTGCTCAACCTCTCAATGGAGGGATTTCCCGGCGGCATTATCGATGCGCTGGAGTTGTTTCTCTGGATGTTGATCATCCTCTGCTGCGCCCTGCTTCCCATCGTTGCCATCGACGTGCCGTTCCAGCAGTGGAACCACATGCGTCAGCTCAAGATGACCAAACAGGAGGTCAAGGACGAGTTCAAGGACAGCGAAGGCAAGCCAGAGGTAAAGGGCAAGATCCGTCAGCTGCAGATGCAGATGGCGATGCGCCGGATGATGGGGGATGTGCCCAAGGCCGATGTGGTGATCACCAACCCGACCCACTACTCGGTAGCGCTCAAGTATGATGCGGGCAAACCCGGTGCCGCGCCCAAGGTCGTGGCCAAGGGCACAGATGAAATTGCAATGAAGATCAGGGAGATCGCCAGAGAGTACGAGATCCCGATCATGCCGTCACCGGCTTTGACCCGGGCTATTTACCACTCAACCGAGCTGGGCCACGAGATCCCGGAAGGGCTGTTTGCGGCGGTTGCCCAGGTGCTCGCCTATGTCTTCCAGCTCAAGAAATTCCGCCGTGGTCAGGGTCGCCGTCCCCAGCCGCTGGCTAAAGATCTCCCCATTCCGACCGAATATCGAAAATGACAAAGTTCTGACGTAGTCAAAATAAACCCATTGTATTTCAATGCCTTGTATTATTGGCTTGATGTTTGCTTTAATCTGGCACCAGCAGGTTGAAATTGAGAAGCGCGATGGAATTCAAGGCAGTATTGGGCCAGTTCAAAGAGTACCGGGGAGTATTGGGCAAAGGCCTTGGCACCCCTCTGCTGGTATTGGCCGCGCTCGGCATGGTGGTGTTACCCATCCCGCCGCTGATGCTGGATGTGCTCTTCTCCTTCAACATTGCCCTCTCCATCGTGGTGCTGCTGGTATCCGTTTATACCCGCCGCCCCCTCGAATTTGCTGCCTTCCCGACCGTACTGCTGCTCGCTACCTTGCTGCGGTTGGCGTTGAACGTTGCCTCGACCCGGGTGGTGTTACTGGAAGGTCATAATGGCAGTGCGGCGGCCGGCCATGTGATCGAGGCGTTCGGTAACGTGGTGATCGGCGGCAACTATGCGGTCGGCATCATCGTTTTCACCATCCTGATGATCATCAACTTTGTGGTCATTACCAAGGGTGCTGGGCGGATCGCGGAAGTGAGTGCCCGTTTTACCCTTGATGCGATGCCGGGCAAACAGATGGCCATCGATGCCGATTTGAACGCCGGCCTCATCAATCAGGAAGAGGCGAAGAAGCGTCGCCAGGATGTGACCCAGGAAGCTGACTTCTACGGCTCCATGGATGGTGCCTCCAAGTTTGTCAAAGGGGATGCCATTGCGGGCATCATGATCCTCTTTATCAACATCATCGGCGGCTTCATCATCGGGATGATGCAGCACCAGCTGACCTTCAGCGAATCGGCCGAGATCTATACCTTGTTGGCCATCGGTGACGGTCTGGTGGCGCAGATCCCCTCCCTGCTGCTCTCCATCGCCGCCGCCATCATAGTGACCCGTCAGAATACCGATCAGGACATGGGTACCGCAGTACTAGGCCAGCTGTTTGACAATCCCAAGGCGCTGATCATCTCGGCCGGGATTCTGCTGATGATGGGGCTGGTGCCGGGGATGCCGCATTTCGCCTTCCTGAGTCTGGGGGCTCTTGCCGCCGCTGGCGCCTGGTGGTTGCTGCGCCGCGAGAAACTGGCTGCCGCCAAAGCGGCCAAGGGCGAGCTGCTGCCTGCCACTGCCGAACAACCTCATGAGCAGAAAGAGCTGAGCTGGGATGATGTGATGCCGGTGGACATCATCGGGCTGGAAGTGGGTTATCAGCTGATCCCGCTGGTGGATCGCAATCAGGGGGGCGAACTGCTCAACCGGATCAAAGGGGTGCGCAAGAAACTCTCACAAGAGCTGGGCTTTCTGGTCCCGGCCGTCCACATTCGCGACAACCTGGATCTGGCGCCAAACCAATACCGCATCACCTTGATGGGGGTCAGTACCGGCGAGGCCAATGTCTACCATGATAAGGAGATGGCCATCAATCCGGGGCAGGTGTTCGGCCAGATCCAGGGGATAGCCACCCGGGATCCCGCCTTCGGACTGGAAGCGGTCTGGGTTGCCAAGGAGATGGTCTCTCAGGCACAGACGCTGGGGTATACGGTGGTGGATACCGCGACCGTGGTGGCTACCCATCTGAGCCAGATCCTGACCAACCATGCGGCTCTGCTGCTGGGCCATGACGAAGTACAACAACTGCTCGATATGATTGGCAAACATCAGAGCAAGCTGGTCGAAGGGTTGGTGCCGGAAGTGATCAGCATGGGTAACCTTGTGAAGGTATTGCAGAATTTGCTCAATGAAGGCGTGCCAATCCGCGATATGCGCACTATCCTGCAGACCCTGGTTGAATACGCGCCGCGCAGTCCGGATCCGGAAGTGCTCACGGCCGCTTGCCGGATTGCCCTGCGTCGCCTGATTGTGCAGGAGATTGCAGGCCCCGATCCCGAGCTGCCGGTGATTACCTTGGCGCCGGAATTGGAACGTATATTGCATCAATCCCTGCAGGCTGGTGGCGGTGATGGTGCCGGTATTGAACCGGGTCTGGCTGAGCGGATGCAGCGTTCGCTGGTGGAAGCCACTCAACGACAAGAATTGGAAGGCCAACCGGCCGTGCTTCTGACATCGGGGATCTTGCGCAATACCCTGGCGAAATTTGTCAAGAATGCCATTCCTGGATTGCGCGTTCTGTCTTATCAGGAAGTGCCCGACGACAAGCAGATCCGCATCGTCAGTGCGGTAGGGCAGAACTAGTTAGCGGAGACGACGGGTGAAGATTAAGCGGTTTTTTGCCAAGGATATGCGAACGGCTCTGGCCGAGGTCAAGGAGACTCTCGGGCCTGACGCCGTCATCATGTCCAACAAGAAGGTCACCGGAGGGGTAGAGATAGTCGCCGCAGTCGATTATCAATCCCAGGTCCCGGGGCCCAAAGATGCGCCGGTTCGCCGTCAGCTGAACGATGAGAGCGTCAATATTTCGTCTGCTGCACGGCAGATGATCCGCCCCGAGCCGTCGCCGGCGAAGGAGCAGAACGAACATTATGCCGATACCCTGGCCGCCTTGCTGGCGCGCCAGCAGAAGCTCAAGCCGGGCAACGGGGCGCCAATGGGCAATACCCAATCGGCCGGGCTGGCCGCTGCCAATGCAGCGCCCAGAACATTGGCCGAGCAGGGGCAGTGGGGCGCAGCTCCCGAACCTGCCAAGCCCAAAGCCCGGGTTGCGTCCGGCCAGCGCCCCCCTCAACCTGCCCAGCGGGATCAGGAGATGGAAGGGATGCGCAAGGAGATGGCCAGCATCCGTAAATTGCTGGAGCACCAGATCTCCGGGCTGATGTGGCAAGAGGTGGAGCGCCGCGAACCGATGCGGGCCCTGTTGATCAAGGAGCTCAAGAAACTGGGCTTTGATGATGCGTTTGCCGATCAACTGGCGGGACTGATCCCCGAAGATATGTCCATCCATCAGGCGATGGCCCAGTTGGCCGAGGTGCTGACGGCCCAGCTCAAGATCAGTGAGGACGAGATCATGCGTCAGGGCGGCGCGGTGGCGCTGCTTGGCCCGACCGGGGTGGGCAAAACCACCACTATTGCCAAGCTGGCGGCCCGTTTCGCCATGAAGTATGGCGCCGAGCAGGTGGCGCTGATCACCACCGACAACTACCGGATTGGTGCCCATGAACAGCTGCAGACCTATGGTCGCATCATGGGGTGTCCGGTGCGGCAGGTGCGTGATGCAGAAGAGCTGGCCAATGCCCTTTATCAGTTCCGCCACCGTCGGCTGGTACTTATCGATACGGCTGGAGTTGGCCAACGGGATATCCGGCTGACCGAGCAGCTCGATACCCTGGTCAAGAATGCCAAGGTGCGGATCCGCAGTTATCTGGTGATGTCGGCAACTTCCCAGCGTCGGGTGATGCAGGAGGCGGTTGACCATTTCCGGCGTATTCCATTAAGCGGCTGCATACTTACCAAATTGGATGAAAGTCTGAATCTGGGCGAAGTGATTAACGTGTGTATCCAGAATTCATTGCCCATCAGCTATATCACTGACGGACAAAGGGTTCCGGAAGATATTCAGGTTGCCAATGCGGCGCAGCTCGTCGGGGCTGCCATGGGCTCGCTGGAGCGAGAAACAGAGGAGCCCTATTTCTGGGGCGCAGGCTTTGGCGAGGCCGAAGATTCGGAGTTTTATGAGTAACATGTATATGGATCAGGCGAGTGGTCTGCGCAAAATGCGTCAAAACAATCGAGTAAAAGTAATCGCCGTTTCCGGTGGTAAAGGGGGCGTGGGCAAGACCAACGTGACCCTGAACGTGGCCGGAGCCATGGCTGCCCAAGGCAAGCGGGTGATGGTGCTGGATGCCGACCTGGGTCTGGCCAACGTCGACGTCATGCTGGGGCTGCGGGTTCATCGCAACCTCTCTCACGTGCTGGCGGGTGAATGCACCATCGACGATATCATCGTCGAAGGTCCATACGGCATGATGATCGTGCCTGCGACCTCGGGCACCCAGTCCATGGTCGAGCTTTCTCCGGTGCAGCATGCCGAACTTATCCGTGCCTTCAGCGAAATGAAGACCCAGGTCGACATCCTGCTGGTGGATACGGCTGCGGGGATCTCCGACATGGTGCTGAGCTTCACCCGCGCAGCGCAAGACATCATGGTGGTGGTCTGCGATGAACCGACCTCCATCACCGATGCCTACGCCCTCATCAAGATCCTCTCCAAGGATCACGGTGTGTTTCGTTTCAAGGTGGTGGCCAATATGGTGCGCAGTCTGCGCGAAGGGCAGGAGCTCTTTGCCAAACTGACCCGGGTCACGGATCGTTTCCTCGACACCTCGCTGGAACTGGTTGCCTGTGTACCTTATGACACCAATCTGCGTGCCGCCGTGCGCAAGCAGAAGCTGATTGTCGAGGCGTTTCCCAAGTCGCCGGCCGCACTGGCGTTCCGGGCCCTTGCCAACAAGGCTGCGAGCTGGCCGGTGCCCAACCAGCCGGGCGGCCATCTGGAGTTTTTCCTGGAAAATTTGTTGCAGAAACCGGCCACAACACAGGAAGGTTCCCGTGAATAAAGCCCAAGCGTACTTGCGTCATCAGGATTCCTACGTGCTGGTGGAGCGTCATGCTCCCCTGGTCAAGCGAATTGCCCAGCATTTGTTGGCTCGCCTGCCCAGCAGTGTCTTGCTGGATGACCTGATCCAGGCAGGTATGATTGGGCTGCTTGAAGCCTCCCGCAACTTTGACGGTAGCAAGGGGGCCAGCTTCGAGACGTATGCCGGGATCCGCATCCGAGGCGCCATGCTGGATGAGATCCGGCGTGGTGACTGGGTACCCCGCTCTGTGCATCGCAACAGCCGGGCTATTGCAGAAGCGATCGAGAATGTCGAGCAGACTCACGGGCGTGACGCGCGAGATACCGAGGTTGCTGCCGAGATGGGGGTCTCCATCGCTGATTACCATGCGATGCTGCAAGATGTCTCCTGCGGCAAAATTATCGGTATCGAGGATCTGGGGGTCAGCGAGGATGTGATCGGCAACCCCGATGATGCTCCTTCAGGCTCGGGATTCGATGAATTGGCTGCCGAGCGATTTCAGATTCAATTATCCGAGCAAATTGGTCGTCTACCAGAGAGAGAAGCTTTGGTTCTCTCTCTTTACTACGATGAAGAGCTGAATTTGCGTGAAATTGGCGAGGTTTTGAATGTCAGCGAGTCGCGTGTGAGCCAGATCCACAGTCAGGCAATGCACAGATTGCGTGCTCGTTTGAGAGATTGGCATCTATAAGTGTTTGTACTGGCTACACTGAGATGAAACTCTAAGGCATAATCCGCACGACACAACCCGTTTTTAGCATCATGTAAGTGAGCCACTCTGGTGGCTATTTAGGAGGGAATTTTGGACAAGAACATGAAAATCCTCATTGTTGACGATTTTTCAACGATGCGCCGGATTATCAAGAACTTGCTGCGCGACTTGGGATTCAACAATACCCATGAGGCGGATGACGGCAATACAGCGCTGCCGATGCTGAAAAATGGTGATTTTCAGTTTGTAGTTACCGACTGGAACATGCCTGGCATGCAAGGTATTGACCTGCTTAAAGCCATCCGTGTCGATGAGAAGCTCAAGCATCTGCCGGTACTGATGGTAACTGCTGAAGCCAAACGTGAGCAGATCATTGAAGCCGCCCAAGCTGGCGTCAACGGTTACATCGTCAAGCCCTTCACCGCAGCAACGCTCAAAGAAAAACTCGACAAAATTTTCGAACGAATTGGCTAAGGAGCTGCAGGGATGATGGCCAAAACGAGAGCAATGATTTCGCTCGACCAGGCAAGGATGCTTGTTGTTCATCTGGAGCAAGGCGAATTTGAGCTGGCCGATGAACTGCTTGCCGAAGTATGTGCCCCCAACGCAGCCGATCTGTTTGAAAAAGTAGGTCAGCTGACCCGACAACTGCATGATTCACTTCAAGAATTTCGCCTCGATCCCCGTATTCCCGATTTGGCTACCCATGACATTCCCGATGCTCGGGAGCGTTTGAGCTACGTTATCGATATGACCGACAAAGCGGCCAATCGCACAATGGATGCGGTGGAAGCCAGTTTGCCGATAGCGGATCGCCTGAATGACAATATCCAGCTGGTGATGCCGAACTGGAATGCCCTGATGTCTCGTGACATGAGCGTGGGGCAGTTCAAATCCTTATGTCACCAACTTGATGATTTTATTAAGGCTTCAGAGTCTGATGCCGATAAATTACGGCAACTGCTGACAGAAATCCTGATGGCACAAGATTTTCAGGATTTGACAGGTCAGATGATCCGCAAGGTCATCAAGCTTGTTCAGGAAGTTGAAACAAAATTAATAGAAATGCTGACCATGTTTGGTGAGGCTTCTGCTGAGCATTCAACTCGTAGTATTCCTGTTAACGGGATTGAAGCAGAGGGCCCTATCATGAACCCCGAGGCTCGTGCCGATGTGGTCAATGGTCAGGATGATGTGGACGATCTGCTGTCTAGCTTGGGATTCTAATGGAGTGACGCATGGCCTTCGAAGTTGATGAAGACATACTGCAAGACTTTCTGGTCGAAGCATCCGAAATATTGGAACAGTTGTCTGAACAACTGGTCGACTTGGAAAAGCGGCCCGATGACAAGAACCTGTTGAATGCTATCTTTCGCGGTTTCCATACCGTGAAAGGGGGGGCAGGTTTTCTGTCGCTCGGTGAACTGGTTGATGTATGCCACGGTGCGGAAAACGTGTTCGATATCTTGCGTAATGGCAAGCGAACCGTTACTGCGGAGCTGATGGATGTGATCCTGCAAGCGCTGGACGCCATCAATGTCATGTTCGCCCAGGTTCAAAATCGCGAAGCCCCCAGCCCTGCGTCAGATGATTTGCTTCATGACCTCCATGAGTTGTGCAAGCCAGAAGGGGAAGAGCAACTGCGCACTGCTACCAGTGCGGCTGCGGCTGTAGAATCTGAACCTGCAGCACCGGTAGTTGTTGAAGAAGTTGCTCCAGAAGTTGTTGAACCCGCAGCCACCAGCAGCGAGCCTGCTCCTGTCAATGGCGGCGGCTCGATAGATGAAATTTCTGCAGACGAATTTGAACGCCTGCTGGACGAGCTCCACGGCGTGGGTGGGGCACCGACCAAGACGGTTGCAGCAGCGCCTATCGCTGGTGGCTCTGGCGATATCACCGATGATGAGTTTGAGGCCTTGCTGGATCAACTCCATGGTCAGGGACAGCACATGGGGGCGCCAGAGGTGAATCCTCTGAAATCGGTGCAAAAAGAGGTGGACGAGCTTATCGATGATGATGAGTTTGAACGCCTGCTTGATGAATTGCATGGTCGTGGTCAAGGGCCTCAGAGTACTATGGCACCTGCCGCACCTGCCGCACCTGCCGCACCTGCCGCACCTGCCGCACCTGCTGCGGTGACTCCGCCCAAACCGGCCACTCCTGTTGCCAAACCAGCACCGGCTGCCCCCGCAAAACCTGCCGAAGCAGCCAAGACACCAGCGCCTGCCGCCAAGGCGGCACCTGCGCCAGCAGAAAACAGTGCCGTACAAAGCGATACGACGGTGCGGGTGGATACCAAGACCCTCGATGTCATCATGAACATGGTAGGTGAGTTGGTACTGGTCCGTAACCGTCTGGTGAGCCTGGGTATTGCCAGCAATGATGAAGAGATGTCAAAGGCGGTTGCCAATCTGGATGTGGTAACGGCTGACCTGCAAGGTGCGGTGATGAAAACCCGCATGCAGCCAATCAAGAAGGTCTTTGGTCGTTTCCCGCGCGTGGTACGTGATCTGGCAAGAACCCTCAAGAAAGAGATTGAGCTGGTGATGGTGGGGGAAGAGACCGATCTTGATAAAAACCTGGTAGAGGCGCTCGCCGATCCTCTGGTTCACCTTGTTCGCAACTCATGCGATCACGGGGTCGAAATGCCGGATGTGCGGGAGAAAGCGGGCAAACCGCGGCAAGGGACGATCACCCTTAGCGCCTCCCAGCAAGGTGACCATATTCTGCTTTGCATCGAGGATGATGGGGCTGGTATGGATCCTGAGAAACTCAAGTCCATCGCAATCAGTCGCGGTGTTCTGGATGCAGATACTGCCGCTCGCATGAGCGACAACGATGCCTATAACCTGATCTTTGCCCCGGGCTTTTCAACCAAGGCCGAGATCTCCGATATCTCTGGCCGTGGTGTCGGAATGGATGTGGTTAAAACCAGCATTGTCAGCCTCAATGGATCGGTGCACATCGATTCCACCTGGGGGAAAGGTACCCGTCTCGAAATCAAGGTTCCGTTGACGCTAGCCATTCTGCCGACTCTGATGGTTGAGGTGGGTGAGCAGACCTTCGCACTTCCCCTCGGTTGTGTGAACGAGATTTTTCATCTGGATCTGAAAAAGGCCAACATGGTTGATGGCCAGCTCACCATCATTGTGCGCGAGAAGGCGATACCGCTCTTCTATCTGCACAAATGGTTGATTCGTGGCGCCAACAAGCGTTCACGCCAGGATACCGGACATGTGGTTATCGTGCAGATTGGCACTCAGCAAATCGGGTTTGTGGTAGATAGCCTGATTGGTCAGGAAGAGGTAGTGATCAAGCCACTTGATAACCTGCTGCAAGGCACCCCTGGCATGGCCGGGGCGACGATTACCAGTGATGGCGGAATTGCTCTTATTTTGGATGTGCCGAGTCTGCTCAAAGCATATGCGCGTAGACATTAATAGCTCAGGCCCAAGGAGTTAGAAAAACAACAATGGCAGTCAAGGTATTAGTTGTCGACGATTCGAGCTTCTTTCGCCGTCGGGTGAGCGAGATCATCAATCAGGATCCCATGCTGACGGTGATTGATACGGCCCAGAATGGACGTGAGGCGGTGGACAAGGCGATGTCGCTGCGCCCTGATGTGATCACCATGGACATCGAAATGCCCGTGATGGATGGCATCAGTGCGGTGCGGGAGATCATGGCCAAGTGCCCAATCCCCATTCTGATGTTCTCCTCCCTGACCCATGAAGGGGCCAAGGCTACGCTTGATGCGCTGGACGCCGGTGCCCTCGACTTCTTGCCCAAGAAGTTTGAGGACATTGCCAGAGACAAAGATGAAGCGGTCAGACTGTTGCAACAGCGGGTGAAGGAGATCTCCCGCAAGCGCTTCCTGATGACATCCGCTGCTCGCCCCAAAGCACCTGAACCGGTTGCTCGTGCTCCCCTGGGCAGCACTGCACCCAGAACTCCTGATCGTCAGCCTGACCTGCAACGCACTGTGCCAAGTGCTTCATTCAAGCGCAGTGGCAAGAGTTATCAGTTGGTGGCGATTGGTACTTCTACCGGCGGACCTGTTGCTTTGCAAAATGTGCTGACCAAGTTGCCGGGGGATTTTCCCCATCCAATCCTGCTTATCCAGCATATGCCAGCCACTTTTACCGCCGCGTTTGCTGCCCGTCTCAACGGGTTATGCCAGATTGGCGTCAAGGAAGCGGAAGATGGCGATGTGCTTAAACCCGGGCATGCCTACCTTGCTCCTGGTGGCAAACAGATGCTGCTAGAAGGTCGTGGTGCAGGGGCTCGCATTCGCATCGTGGATGGCAACGACAAGGTAAATTACAAGCCTTGTGTGGACATCACCTTTGCCTCTGCGGCCAAAACTTATGCCGACAAGGTGCTGGCGATTGTGCTGACCGGTATGGGGGCTGATGGCCGTGATGGCGCCAGACTGCTGAAAGAGCAGGGATCAACCATCTGGGCTCAGGATGAGGCTTCCTGCGTGGTATATGGTATGCCCCAAGCAGTAGCTAAAGCGGGGATTGCCAGCGAATCACTCCCTCTGGACAAGGTGGCCCAGCGTATTCTGGTTGAGTTGGGGCGCTAATCATGGGCTTGCTCGGTCTGCTCCTGGCATTGGGGGCTATTGCCATTGCCCAACTGTGGCATGGCGGCTCCCTGTTGACGTTGGTGGACGGCCCCGCTTTTTTGATCGTGCTGGGTGGTACCGTTGGTGCCGTCACGTTGCAGACTCCAGCCAAGTACATTCTGCTGGCGTTGCGCCAGCTGTTATGGATTTTTACCCCTCCCCACCAAGATCTCGCGGCGCAGGCCGAACGGTTGCAGTCATGGGCCGTCTTTGCGCGCCAGCAAGGGCTGCTGGCCCTTGAAAATCAGGCCGAGCAGGAGGAAGACAACTTTACTCGCCAAGGGCTTGGCATGATTGTCGATGGGGTCTCCACGGAGGATATTCGCATGTTGCTCGAAGCCGATATCGATATCGAGCAGGAGCGTAATGAACATGCCGCCAGGGTATTTGAAGCAATGGGGGGGTACAGTCCGACCATCGGGATCATCGGTGCCGTGCTGGGCCTGATCCAGGCCATGTTTCATCTCGAAGACCCATCAGCACTGGGAGCTGGGATCGCAGTGGCATTTGTGGCAACCATCTATGGAGTGGGGTTTGCCAACCTCATCTACCTGCCTATCGCCAACAGGCTACGCGCATTTCACTATCACTATGCACTCTTTCAGGAGATGACCCTGGAAGGGCTGCTGGCTATCGCCCATGGTGAAAACGGCTTGCAGGTTGAACGCCGGCTCAGGGCCTATTTGAAAGGAGAGTAGCCATGCGCAAGCGCTATCGGTTGCACTTGCAGGGTCGCGAGCATCTTGACCGCTGGCTGGTCTCCTATGCCGATTATATGACGCTGATCTTTGCCTTGTTCGTGGTGCTCTACTCTGTTGCACTGGTGAACAAGGACAAGTATCGCGCGGTGATTGATGGTATGAGCCAGGCGTTCAGTGTCATGCAGTCTGGCGGCAATGGCTTGCTTGAAGGGCAGGGTAATTCCCTGCTGGATAACCCGGTATCTGCCTCTCCATCATTGCTGGAAAGCCCAGCATCCCCCTCTCCTTCACTTGCTCCTATTTCTGGTGTGCCAGTGCTGCAAGATGGCGCGACACTTGCAAAACTCGATATGCAGTTGCAACAGAGCATGGGCTCGCTGGTAGATGCCGGTATCGTCAAACTGACGCAAGATGAGAACTGGCTGACGGTTGAACTCAGTTCCGGCTTGTTGTTTGGTAGCGGCAGTGCCTTTTTGGGACCAAACGCAGCACCGGTCATTAATACTCTTTCAAGTATTCTCAAACCGGTCGATAACTATGTAAGGGTTCGGGGTTATACCGATAACCAACAGATAAATAATGAAATTTATCGTTCTAACTGGGCGCTTTCTGCTGCTCGGGCCGAAGCGGTACTCAATGGTTTGATTGCCGATGGGATCGCCCCCCAGCGTCTGGCGTTCGAGGCATATGGCGAGTTTTCCCCCTTTGCTGACAACGGCAGCGAGCAGGGCAGACTGCAGAATCGCAAGGTTGTGGTTGCTATCTCCAAATTTGCCTGGGTGCCGCCGGCACCTGTGGTTGCAACGCCTACGGTAGTTGCCGAACCGGTTCCTGCTGTACAACAGGCGGTGGATGCAGGAGAGATAAAGGTGATCACCTTGCCCGGTGGTGGCATACGCATAACAACAAGGCAGGATTGATACAGTGATTGTTTGGACGGTTGCCAACCAGAAAGGTGGTGTGGGTAAAACCACCACAGTGGTCTCGCTTGCGGGGATCCTGGCCCAGCGTGGCCAGCGGGTGCTGTTGATTGATACCGATCCCCATGCTTCGCTGACTGCATATCTTGATTTTGATTCAGATCGCCTGGATGGAACCCTCTATGAGTTGTTTCAAGCTGTCAAACCGACAGCCGAGCTTGTCAATAAACTGACGCTCAAGACCAAGTTCGAAAATATCAACTTACTGCCAGCATCTATTACCTTGGCGACCCTTGATCGGGTGATGGGCAATCGTGAGGGGATGGGACTGGTACTGAAGCGGGCACTGCTGCGCATTCAGGATCAATATGATTACGTGCTGATCGATTGCCCGCCAGTGCTGGGAGTGATGATGGTCAACGCGCTGGCTGCCTGCGATCGCATTCTGGTGCCTGTCCAGACCGAATTTCTGGCCCTCAAGGGGTTGGAGCGGATGATGAAAACATTCGAGATCATGCAGCGTTCCAAGCGTGACAAGTTCCGTTATACCGTGATCCCGACTATGTTCGACAAGCGTACCCGAGCCTCTCTGATGACCTTGAAGTCGATCAAGGATCAATATGGGGATTCAGTATGGAATGCGGTGATCCCTATTGATACCAAGTTTCGGGATGCCAGCTTGCTGCATATCCCCCCGTCTATCTATTCTCCCGGGAGTCGTGGAACCTATGCATATGAAACGCTGCTCAATCATCTTGATGCCCTTGAGCGGCAACGGGTTCATGAGGTGACGGCATGAGAGATACCATTCAAGTTCGGGCGATGGATGACTATTTCCACTCCCTGCTGCTCGATGAGCCACTGGTGCCGGATGAGGTGGAAGAGGCTCAATCCGCCCCTGTTTTACAGTTGCAACGTCAGCCCCAAAGCGTCCCTGAGGTAGTCGCCGCACCTTACCTCGAAAGCGATCCACGGCTTGCCCAACTTGGTGAGCTATTGGCTCAGGTGGGACAAGTCCAGTTTGAGAATGACGCCTTCACCCAGGAGATAACACTCACCGCACCGCTGGAGATTGTGGCGGAGGAATCACTGCTGCCGGTGGAGCCTGAGTGGCCTGCGGAGGTGCAGCTCCCCGAGGTTGCGGAGCCCCATACTACTATCCTGACCGAAACGGCGCTGGAGGTTGCTCCGGTAGAGGCCAGTGAACCTGTTACCTGGGAAAATATCGATACCGGTAAGGAGTTTCAGGCCCTTTTCTTTGAAGTCGCGGGTGTGACGTTTGCGGTGCCGTTGACCGAGCTGGGGGGGATTCATCAGCTGGGCGAGATCACCTCCCTGTTTGGCCAGCCTAGCTGGTACAAGGGGATCATGACCTCTCGCGAGCAGAAGATGAATGTGGTCGATACTGCCCAGTGGGTCATGCCGGGTCAGCATCTCGAGATGGATGATTACAAGTATCTGATTATGCTTGGTGAATCGCCGTGGGGATTAGCCTGCCATCATCTCAAAGGGACTGAATTGTTACACCGTGACCAGGTGAAATGGCGCCATCAGGAGGGTAAGCGCCCCTGGTTGGCTGGCATGGTCAAAGAAAAAATGTGTGCCCTGTTACACGTCCGCGAATTGCTCCTGTTGCTGGAGCGTGGGGTTAACATAGAAGGTCGCTGATAACTTCTGCAATCGAGCTGTTTTATTGCTAGTTTTAGCAGTAGACGTTTTCATAAAAGGAATAAAAACATGACAGAAAAGCGCAATATTGCACAGAATCTGGCCGAAGATGAAGTGCTGCAATGGGTAACCTTCCAACTGGAAAACGAAACCTACGGCATCAATGTGATGCAGGTTCAGGAGGTGTTGCGCTACACCGAAATTGCACCGGTGCCGGGTGCGCCTGAGTACGTACTGGGGATCATCAACCTGCGTGGCAATGTGGTGACTGTCATCGATACCCGTTCCCGCTTCGGTCTGCCTTCCGGTGATGTGAGTGAAAACTCCCGGATTGTGATCATCGAGGCCGAGAAGCAGGTGATCGGCATCATGGTCGACAGCGTGGCAGAAGTGGTTTATCTGCGCTCTTCCGAGATCGATGCGGCACCTGCGGTCGGTACTGAAGAGAGCGCCAAGTTTATTCAGGGGGTGAGCAACCGCGATGGGCAACTGCTGATCCTGGTTGACTTGAACAAGCTGCTCTCCGATGAAGAGTGGGAAGATATCGGTTCCCTCTGATAAGTAAGGTGATGTTTTGATAATCGAGATGGTTGCCTTGGGGATGTCCCTGATTGCCTTGGCGTTTGCCTCTTATATCTGGTTCAAGAGCAAGCGCAGCAAGCAGGAGTCCGAGGCCAGTGTGGCCACGCTGCAAGGTCAGTTGGAAAGCTTGCGCAAGCAGATGATGGAACTCCATTCCGGTGCCATTGGCATGGGGCAGCGTCTGCAGTCGGTGGAAGGGGCGATGCAGCAGGTCAATGAGCGCCAGCAAGAGCTGACCATGCAGGATCCCGAACGCAGGCTCTACAGCCGAGCGGCAAAGATGGTCGAACTGGGCGCCGATCTTGATGAAGTCATGAGTGAGTGCGAGTTGCCAAAGGCAGAGGCTGAGCTCTTGATATCGTTGCGAAAAGGTCGCTCTTGATGATTCAGGAAGGCAATTGCCTTCCTGAATTTTATGGCGTGCAGCCGCTTTTCCCCCAGCAGCGTTGAGCGAGTAGTTTCTACCGTATTTTCTTTGTGATCCCGGTCGCCAGTCAGTTTAATTGTTGCATCTTTGAAAAGACGTATTCCAATACTGTGTTAAGATGCAGACCGCTTCATTTTCTCTGAAAAAATCCCCATGCTGCTTCAAGTTAACAATCTGAGCTGCGTGCGCGAAGATCGCACTCTGTTTGAACACCTCTCTTTCTCTGTTGCGCCCGGCGATCTGGTGCAAATTGAAGGGCCCAACGGGGTTGGCAAGACCAGCCTGTTGCGATTGTTGACCGGGCTGTCGCAGCCGTTTGCCGGTGAGGTGTGCTGGAATGGGGAAAATATTCGTCACTGTCGTGATGAGTATCATGCCAATCTGCTCTATCTCGGCCATCAGCCTGGTGTCAAAGCGGCGCTGACCCCTTTTGAAAACCTGAAGTTCTACCAGCAGTTACATCACCCGCAGCAAACCGAGATCGACTTGTGGCAGATATTGGCCCGGGTAGGGCTGGCCGGATTTGAAGAGAACCCGACCGGGCAACTCTCTGCCGGCCAGCAACGCCGGGTGGCTCTGGCCAGACTCTGGCTGTCACAGAAACCGGCACTCTGGATCCTCGATGAACCCTTTACCGCCATCGACAAGCAAGGGGTCAAGGTGCTCGAACAGCTCTTTCTGGCCCACGCCGAGCGGGGTGGCATGGTGATCCTCACCACTCATCAGGATCTGACCCTGATGCAGGGACGGCTGAAGACTATCTCGTTGACCCCCTTCGCATCGACATTGCAGGAGTAACGCCATGTTGCGCGCTGTTATGCACCTTATTCACCGTGAACTGCTGATGGCTCTGCGCCAGCGTTCCGATATTCTCAATCCGCTCTGGTTTTTCCTCATCGTCATCACCCTGTTTCCGTTAGGCATTGGCCCGGAGCCCAAACTGCTGTCACGTATTGCCCCGGGGATCATCTGGGTGGCGGCGCTATTGGCGGCCATGCTGTCGCTGGAGCGACTGTTTCGCGACGACTTTGCCGATGGCGCGCTGGAGCAGATGATGCTGATGCCGCACCCGCTGGGCTTGCTGGCGCTGGCGAAAGTGGTCGCTCACTGGCTGCTGACCGGCTTGCCGCTGCTGCTGATCTCTCCCTTGCTGGCGATTTTGCTGTCGCTGGATATGAACACTTATCTGGCTGTCGTCTCGACGCTGGCACTTGGCACTCCGGTATTGAGTCTGCTCGGCGCGGTCGGGGTCGCGTTGACGGTGGGACTGCGCAAAGGCGGGGTGCTGCTCAGTCTGCTGATCCTGCCGCTCTATATTCCGGTACTGATTTTTGCCACCTCAGCCATCGATGCCGCGGGGATGAGCTTGCCCTATGGCGGGCAGCTTGCCATTCTGGCCGCCATGCTGGTGGGGGCTTTGACACTGACGCCGCTGGCTGTGTCGGCGGCGTTGCGGGTCAGCCTCAACTGATGGCCGTGAGCTGAACCGAATTTGGCTCCGAACGGAGTCTTTTTACAAAAAATAATGTTGCGATGGATCAAGGAGAGTGCCGCTTATTGCTTTCGGGGTATTTGATGCTGCCCTGCGGTCGGTATGGTAGGCCTCGCCAAACGATTAATAACAAAAAGGTTTTGTGAGCTATGTGGAAATGGTTGCACCCTTATGCCAAACCGGAGCGTGCCTATCAGCTGGCAGGCACGCTGTTGCCCTGGTTTGTGGTGATTAGTCTGCTCTCGTTTGTGATCGGTACTGTCTGGGGCCTCGCGTTTGCGCCAGCGGATTACCAGCAGGGAGATTCGTTCCGGATCATCTATATCCACGTGCCTTCCGCCATTCTCTCCATGGGAGCCTACTCCACCATGGCGGTGGCCGCTTTTATCGGCCTAGTGTGGCAATTGCGGATGGCGGACATGACGGTTGCAGCCATTGCGCCGGTCGGCGCCGTATTTACCTTTATTGCCCTCTTTACCGGTGCCGCTTGGGGCAAGCCGATGTGGGGAACCTGGTGGGTCTGGGATGCGCGGCTCACCTCTGAACTGATCCTGCTGTTTCTCTACCTCGGTGTGATAGCCCTCTACAACGCCTTCAGCGACAAGGTGGTCGCTGGCCGTGCGGCCGGCATTCTGGCACTGGTTGGGGTGATCAACCTGCCCATTATTCACTACTCGGTGGAGTGGTGGAACACCCTGCATCAGGGGGCCACCATCACCAAATTTGACAAACCCTCCATTTCACCCGAGATGCTCTGGCCGCTGCTGATCATGATCCTGGCGTTTGCCACGTTTCTCGGGGCCCTGACCCTGATGCGTTTTCGCAATGAACTCCTGATGCGGGAGTGGCATCGCCCCTGGGTCAAAGAGATTGCAGAGCAGGAGAAGTAAGCATGTACTTTGCCTCTTTCAGTGATTTTATGGCGATGGGCGGTTACGCCTTCTATGTCTGGCTCTCTTTTGGCCTGACGTTGGTGTGTCTGGTCGGCATCATCATTTCTACCCGCATGAAAACCCGCAGCCTGCTCGGTGAGTTGCGCAGCAAGCAGGCGCGTGAGGCCCGTCGCAAGGCGGCCCAGCAGATGGAGAACACCCTATGAATCCGAGACGCAAAAAACGCCTCACCATCATTCTCGCCATCACCCTGGGTCTGGCGACCGTCAGCGGGCTGGTGCTCTACGCCCTCAGTCAGAATATCGACCTCTTCTATACCCCGAGCGAGCTGGTGGAGGGGAAGGGGCCGGACAAGATCAAGCCGGAAGAGGGGCAGCGCCTGCGCATCGGTGGGTTGGTCGTGCCGGGATCGGTACAGCGGGATCCCCAGAGCCTCAAGGTTGCCTTCAAGCTGGTGGATAACGGCGGTCATCTGGTGAAGGTCGAGTTTGACGGCATCCTGCCGGATCTCTTCCGTGAAGGGCAGGGGATTGTTGCCCAGGGCACCCTCAAGGATGCCACGACCGTAGAGGCGTTCGAGGTGCTGGCCAAGCACGATGAGAACTACATGCCGCCGGAAGTGGCCGATGCCACCAACGGTATGCACTTCAAGCCGGAGTATACCGAGGCGCAGTTGAAGGGAGCCAAGCAGTGATCCCTGTGGTGTTTGCCTTTTCCGCTTTGCCTGCCGTGCGTGGTGCGGCTGTTGTCACCGTTCAATTGAAAGGAATGCCTTCATGATCCCGGAATTAGGTCAGTTTGCGCTGATCCTGGCCTTTGCCACCGCCCTGCTGCTGGGCAGCTACCCGCTGCTTGGCGCCAGCTGGGGGCGTCTTGGCATGATGTCGGCGGCCCGTCCGCTCGCCTATGCCCAGTTCTTGCTGCTGCTGCTGTCGTTTCTCTGCCTGACCTGGGCCTTTATCGATAACGACTTCACCGTGCAGTATGTGGCCACTAACTCCAACAGCCTGCTGCCGCTCGCCTATCGCATTTCCGCCGTATGGGGCGCCCACGAAGGTTCCCTGCTGCTGTGGGTTCTGACCTTAGGGGGCTGGACTGCGGCGGTGGCCATGTTCAGCCGCCGTCTGCCGCTCGATGCTGTCGCGCGGGTACTCGGCGTGCTGGGGCTGATCTCGGTCGGCTTCACTGCTTTCGTGCTGTTCACCTCCGATCCCTTCACCCGCACCTTGCCCTATTTCCCGGTAGATGGTCGTGACCTCAATCCGCTGCTGCAGGATCCGGGTCTTATCTTCCATCCGCCGATGCTCTACATGGGTTATGTGGGCTTCTCGGTGGCGTTTGCCTTTGCGATTGCTTCGCTGATGACCGGTCGTCTCGATGCGACCTGGGCCCGCTGGTCGCGCCCCTGGACCATGGCGGCCTGGGTATTCCTGACCCTTGGCATCGTGCTCGGCTCCTGGTGGGCCTACTATGAGCTCGGTTGGGGCGGCTGGTGGTTCTGGGATCCTGTAGAAAACGCCTCGTTTATGCCTTGGCTCGCGGGTACCGCTCTGCTGCACTCGCTGGCGGTGAGCGAGAAGCGCGCCACTTTCAAGGCGTGGACCGTGCTGCTGGCCCTCTCTGCCTTCTCGCTGAGCCTGCTGGGTACCTTCCTGGTACGCTCCGGCGTGTTGGTGTCGGTGCATGCGTTTGCCTCCGATCCGACCCGCGGCCTGTTTATCTCGGCTTCCTGCTGGCGGTGATCGGTTCATCCTTGCTGCTGTTTGCCTTTAAAGGCTCGCAGGTGAAGAGCCACGGCAAACACGAGCTGTGGAGCCGCGAGACCCTGCTGCTTTGCAACAACATCATGCTGGTGGCGGGTCTGCTGACCGTGCTGCTCGGTACCTTGCTGCCGCTGGTGCACAAGGAGCTGGGGCTGGGGAGCATCTCTATCGGTACCCCCTTCTTCAACCACATCTACAGCTGGCTGATCATCCCGTTTGCCCTGCTGCTGGGGGTTGGCCCGCTGTTTCGCTGGCGTCGTCAGGAGCTGGGGGAACTCAAAAGCAAGGTGGTCGTGGCACTGGTGCTGAGTCTGGCCGCAGCCTTGCTGTTGCCTCTGCTCTTGGCCGAAACCTTCAAGCCGTGGGCGGCGGTAGGGATTGGTCTGGGCGCCTGGATCATCGTCACCAGCGTGCAGGAGACCTGGGCGCGGGCTACCCACAAGCACAGCTTTGCAGTCGGTGTGCGCAAGCTTGGCAATAGCCACTGGGCCATGATCCTCGGCCATGTGGGGCTGGCAGTCAGCATCATAGGTATCGCCTGCACCCAGAACTACAGCATCGAGAAGGATCTGCGGATGCAGGCGGGTGATCGGGTGCACTTTGCCGATTACGAGTTCGTCTTTGCCGGGATCAAGGAGAAGAACGGCCCCAACTACGATGGCTTCAAGGGCGTGCTGGAAGTGCACAAGAATGGCAAGCAGGTCGCCCTGCTCAAGCCCGAGAAGCGGATGTATAAGGTGAGCCGGATGCCGATGACCGAAGCGGCCATCGATGCCGGTATCACCCGCGATCTCTATGCTGCGCTGGGGGAACAGCTCGACAACGGTGCTTGGGCGGTGCGGATCTACTACAAGCCGTTCGTGCGCTGGATCTGGTTCGGCGGCGTCTTTATGGCTATTGGTGGCGTGCTGGCGATGCTGGACAAGCGTTACCGTTTCGGCCGTCGTGAGGAGGAGGCCAAGGTATGAACAAAAAGACCTGGTTGTTTTTAATCCCCTTTATTTTGTTTTTATTAATGCTTGGGTTTCTTCTTAAGGGACTTGGCTCCGATCCCACCAAGCTTGAGTCAGTGATGGTGGGCAAAGAGGTGCCGGTGTTCACTCTGCAGGACATTTACGATCTGAACAAACAGCACGATCGCAGTATCCTGACCGGTCGCCCCATGTTGCTCAACGTCTGGGCTACCTGGTGCCCGACCTGCTATGGCGAGCACACCTACCTCAAACAGCTTGCAGGGCAGGGTATTCCCATCATCGGCATGAACTACAAGGATGAGCGTGACAAGGCTATCAAATGGCTGGCGGAGCTGGGCAACCCCTATCAGGTCAACCTCTATGATCCGGACGGCATGCTGGGGCTGGATCTCGGGGTATATGGCGCGCCGGAAACCTTCTTTATCGACAGCAAGGGGATCATCCGGTATCGCCACGTGGGGGATATCAACCCCGAGAACTGGGCGTCGACCCTCAAACCCATCTTTGATGCCATGAAGTGAGGGGAGTCTTGATGAGAGTATTTATTGCTTCCCTGCTGCTGTTGCTGGGATGGGTGGTGCAAGCGCCGGCCATGGCCGCTATCGATGTCTACACCTTCGACAACGACAATCAGGAGCAGGTCTTTCGCGAACTGACCAAGGAGCTGCGTTGCCCCAAGTGTCAGAACCAGGATATCGCCGACTCCAATGCGGGGCTGGCCAAGGACTTGCGCGACAAGAC
Source organism: Aeromonas sp. 82P (assembly GCF_051919365.1). Lineage (NCBI taxonomy): Bacteria > Pseudomonadati > Pseudomonadota > Gammaproteobacteria > Aeromonadales > Aeromonadaceae > Aeromonas > Aeromonas sp. 82P. The sequence continues at coordinate 3,554,068 of NZ_JBQBEV010000001.1, read as the reverse complement.
CTACCAGATGGTGCGCGAGGGTAAGGATAAAGAGGAGATAGTGGATTACATGGTGGCCCGTTACGGCAACTTTATCCTCTATAACCCGCCCCTGATGGCCTCCACCCTGATCCTCTGGCTCGGCCCGCTGCTGGTGATCCTGATCGGTGGCGCCGTGGTCGTGATGCGCAGCCGCCGGCCCCCTGCGGTGAAAAAACAACTGGATAACGCCTTGAGCGAGGAGGAGCAGCGCCGACTGGCCGAGCTGCTCAAAGAGGAAGAGAAACAATGACCGCTTTTTGGATAGTGATTGCGGGCTTGCTGGTGCTGGTGAGTCTGGCGCTCGTCGTGCCGCTGTGGCGTGGTGAAGGCAAACAGAGCATCAGTCGCTCGGCGCTCAACAAACAGCTCTATCGCCAGCGGCTGCTGGAGATTGGCGAAGAGCGCGAGCAGGGTGTCCTGGCTGAGGAGTCCGACTCGCTGGTCGAGCTGCAACGAAGTCTCTTGGATGATATCCCTGATGTGGAGCAGACTGCCCGCAGTGGCAAGAGTCTGATCTGGATCCCGGGTGTGCTGGTGCTGTTGGTGGTGAGTCTGGGGCTCTACTACAAGTTGGGCTCCTGGCAAGAGGTGAGTCGCTGGCAAGATGCCAGCAGCCGTCTTGGCGAGCTGAGCAACCGCATTCTGGTGGAACGCGATGCCCAGGTGACCGAGCAGGATCTGCTGGATTTCACGCTGGCACTGCGTACCCGCCTCAAGGATGAACCGAACGACTACCGCGGCTGGCTGCTGCTGGGACGCTTAGCGCTGGATGGCAATGATCCCGAGATGGCCAGCGAGGCGCTGGAGCGGGCCTACACGCTTGCCCCCCAGAAATCGCTGGTGGCGGTGCCCTACGCGCAGGCGCTGATGATGACGGGGGATGAGGCGCAAGCGGATGCCCTGTTGCAAGCGGCTATCGCGCAGGATCCGGACAATATCGAGGCGCGTTCCGTCTATGCCTTTATGGCGCTGCAAAAAGAGGACTTCGAGACCGCGCTGTCTCGCTGGCAGGCGATGTTGCCACTGATGGAGAAAGGTACCCCCCGTTACGTGATGGTCGAGCGCTCCATGGAGTATGCCCGCGCGCAGCTCAAGCAGCGCGGCATCGAGGTGACGAATTCAGGCGCAGCCAAAGAGGGCGCAGTTGAGGGACAACCGCTGGCGGTGAAGGAGGGGGAATTCCCCATCCACGTCACGTTGGCGGCGGGCATTCAGATGCCGGAAGATGCCCATCTCTTCGTCTTTGCCGTGGTGCCCAACGGGCCGCCCATGCCTATCGCCGTGAAGCGTATCGCAGGGCCAACCTTGCCTGTAACCCTGTCACTCGGGGATGGCGATGCCATGATGGAAGGCAGCAAACTGGCGGCCTATCCGGAGCTGCAGTTCAAGGCACGTCTCTCGCGCGGTGGCAATGTGATGAACAAGGAAGGAGCCTTCGAAGGGATATCCGTGCCGGTCAAGACGGCCGAGATCCCTGCTGCTCCGATTGACATCCGCATAGATCACGCCCTCTAATATGCCTTTGGATAACCCGGCCCCTGGATAGGAGCCGGGTTATCTATACTTCTGATAAATCAAAATAAAACGTCAGGACAATCATATGTATCTTCGTTCAGGGGCCATACTGGCAGCCCTCTTGCTGGCTGGCTGTGCCGGTGGCCCACCCAAGCCTGGCCCAGAGAGTCTGGATCTCAATCCCGGCATGAATAATCCGGGTGCCACCAGTACGGCGGCCGATCCGCGCGATCCCTTCCAGGGGGCCAACCGGGCCATGTGGGCGGTCAACTATGATGTGCTGGAACCCTATGTGGCACGTCCTGTGGTACATGCCTATGCCCGCTACATTCCGGTTGGGGTGAAGGATGGCATTGCCAACTTTGTTGCCAACTTTGATGAGCCAAGCAGCATGGTGAACCATCTGATCACCGGCGATTTGAAGGGGGCGGGCACCAACCTGGGGCGCTTTACCCTCAACACCACGGTCGGTCTGCTGGGCATCTTCGATGTGGCCAAACATGCCGGTCTCGAGCGCAACAAACTGGAGATGGATACCGTGCTGGGCAGGGCCGATATCGGTAATGGTGCCTACATCATGGTGCCTGTTTACGGCCCGACCACCACCCGTGAGCTGGTTGGCGATGCGATTGACAGCTTCTACTTCCCCTATGCCCTGTTAACCTTCCCGATGAAGGTTGCACACTGGGCACTGGATGGCTTGGGCACACGTGCCAAGCTGATCGATCAGGAGCGGATCATCGACAACTCCCTCGATCCTTATGCGCTGACCAAGGACTTCTACCTGCAATATAACCAGGGCAAGGTGACGGGCAAGCAGACCGAGCTGAAAGCGTCTCAGCAAGAGCAGGTCGACGATGCCAATCTGGATGAATATATGGACGAGTTGGACCAGTAAACGGGCTATCTCGATATGTAAAAGGCGCCTGCGGGCGCCTTATTCATTTTCGCAGCCATATCGAGATAAAAAAACGCCCCGCAGAGCGGGGCGTTTTGGCAAGCGAGGCTGATTAGGCAGCCAGATTCTTGGCCACGAATTCCCAGTTAACCAGAGCCCAGAAGGTTTCCATGTACTTCGGACGCAGGTTGCGGAAGTCGATGTAGTAGGCGTGCTCCCACAGGTCAACGGTCAGCAGCGGGGTGGTACCGGCTTCAGTCAGCGGGCAGCCAGCGTTGGAGGTGTTGACGATAGCCAGAGAGCCGTCAGCTTTCTTCACCAGCCAAGTCCAGCTGGAACCGAAGTTGCCGATGGCTGATTTGGTGAAGGCATCTTTGAACTCGGCGAAGGAGCCGAATGCCTTGTTGATGGCATCAGCCAGGGCGCCAGTCGGCTCGCCACCGCCATTCGGGGAGAGGCAGTGCCAGTAGAAGGTGTGGTTCCAGATCTGGGCGGCGTTGTTGAAGATGCCGCCGTTGGAGGTCTTGATGATCTCTTCCAGAGACTTGCCTTCAAACTCGGTACCCGGCACCAGATTGTTCAGGTTGACCACGTAGGTGTTGTGGTGCTTGCCGTGGTGATATTCCAGAGTTTCCTGGGAGATGTGCGGTTCCAGAGCGTTGATTGCATAGGGCAGAGCGGGAAGTTCGAATGCCATTTTCTACTCTCCATTGGCTGGACCGTGCGAAGGCGACGGTTGCAAGACATTGCGTACTCTTTTCTATATGTGAAAAGAGTTGTTTTTAAAATGATGGGGCTGGGTAGCCCAAAGCCAAGGGATTGTAGCAGTATCAAAGATGGCCTAACAACTCTTGATTGGCGCCATGATCGCGATCAATCCTGTGTGGGTTCTTTGCACAATTCGAGCCGGGTCACCCCTTTGTCAGTTTGTGCTCGGGCAAGATTGCAGTAGAATGGCCGCCGAAATCGCTCTAGTGAGGCACCTATGGAAACTATTGAAAAGATTAAGCAGCAGCTGGCTGACAACCCCATCATCATCTACATGAAGGGCTCCCCCAAGCTACCCAGCTGTGGCTTCTCTGCCCAGGCCTCCCAGGCTCTGATGTCCTGCGGCGAGCCGTTTGCATACGTTGATATCCTGCAAAATCCGGATATCCGCGCCGAATTGCCAAAATTCGCCAACTGGCCGACCTTCCCCCAACTGTGGGTTGAAGGTGAGCTGATCGGTGGCTGTGACATCATGATCGAGATGTTCCAGGCTGGCGAGTTGCAGGCTCTGATCAAAGAGACTGCTGCCAAGTACAAGAAAGATGATGCTGCAGCCGAGTAATCGGTTCTGTGTTGTCAAAAGGGGGCCATATAGGCTCCCTTTTTTATTGTCCCGGTTCTGGCAGGCAAGCAACTGATTGCCGGTTGCAAAAAGCAACGCAATTGTCCTGAAAAATCTAATCTTTACGGCTTTGTTTTTGAGTTGTTAATTATATTGTTTGCCAATATCTGATTACTTTTTTTAATCCATTTGGATTCAAGTGTTGCTGCCATCACATTTTTTGATAATTTCACCGTAACGCAGTCTCTTTGTAGATTTTTTTGTGTTTATGCTCACATTAATTGCAAGTGATAGAACCTAGTATCGCTTCGCCCTGTGAAATAAAACCCTACAAATTAATAAATAAAAAGAGATTTGCGATGAAGATGTATAGCAATCTGCCCATTGGTCTTCATGATATTACTGAAGCCAAAAAAAGACTGACCAATCATATATACAAGACCGCGCAACTACCCTCTAACTACATCAGCGAACGTTGCCATGGCGAGGTTTACCTCAAGCTTGAAAACATGCAACGTACAGGCTCTTTTAAAATTCGTGGCGCCTTCAACAAGCTCAGTTCATTAAGTCTGGAAGACCGACAAAAAGGTGTTGTCGCCTGCTCGGCGGGCAATCATGCCCAAGGTGTATCACTCTCCAGTGCTATGCTGGGAATTGATGCCAAGGTGGTCATGCCTTGCTGTGCCCCCAAATCAAAAATTGCTGCAACCAGTGACTATTCAGCCAAAGTGATCCTCCATGGAAATAGCTTCAATGACACCATTGCCAAAGTCAGCGAAATCGTGGAGATGGAAGGCCGCGTATTTATCCCCCCCTTCGACGATGCAAAAGTGATTGCCGGCCAGGGCACCATTGGCCTGGAAATTATCGAAGATTTGTATGATGTCGATAACATCATAGTACCGATCGGTGGCGGTGGTTTGATTGCCGGTGTTGCCATGGCTATCAAATCTATTAATCCGACCATCAAGGTGATTGGTGTGCAATCCGAGAATGTGCACGGTATGGCGGCTTCTTTCTATGCCGGCACCATGACCAATCACAGAACCAGCAGCACGCTGGCCGATGGCTGTGATGTGGCAAGACCCGGTTCACTGACCTTCGAAATCGTCAAACAATTGGTGGATGATATTGTACTGGTCACCGAGGATGATATTCGTCATAGCATGGTTGACCTTATTCAGCGCAACAAGGTGATTACCGAAGGGGCGGGAGCTCTGGCCTCGGCAGCGCTGCTCAGTGGCAAGCTGAAACATTATGTCGAAGGTAAAAAGACCGTCAGCATTATTTCGGGGGGCAATATTGATCTGACCCGTATCGCCGAAATTATCGAACAGAACAATATTCGTCAATTTAGCCTGTAAGGAATGCAGTCATGATATTAGACAGTGTTGTCACCGGCAGTAAAGAGAATACGCGTGCATGGCGTAAATCGGATACCACATGGGGATTAGGTCTGTTCGGTACTGCTATCGGGGCGGGGGTCTTGTTCTTTCCAATCCGGGCCGGATATGGTGGCCTGATCCCAATATTAATCATGCTGGTGCTGGCTTACCCCATTGCATTTTATTGCCACAGGGCGTTGGCCAGATTATGTCTTTCTGGCAGTAATCCATCGGCAAATATTACCGAGACCGTTGAAGAACATTTTGGCAAGATGGGTGGAGTGGTAATTACCTTCCTCTATTTCTTTGCCATCTGCCCACTGCTGTGGATATATGGTGTGACGATCACCAATACCTTTATGGCATTTTGGGAGCATCAACTACAGTTGGTTCCGCTTAATCGAGGTGTGGTTGCACTGGCATTGTTGATGTTGATGGCATTCGTGATCTACTTCGGTAAAGATCTGATGGTCAAGGTGATGAGCTATCTGGTCTTTCCCTTTATTGCCAGTCTGATCGTTATCTCTCTCTCCCTCGTCCCGTACTGGAACAGTGCCGTCTTTGATCAGGTCAATCTGAGCGAGATATCGATGTTTGGTCACGATGGTATTCTGGTTACCGTCTGGCTGGGGATCTCCATCATGGTCTTCTCCTTCAACTTCTCGCCGATAGTTTCCTCTTTCATTGTCTCCAAACGGGAAGAGTATGAGCAGGAGTTCGGGCGTGATTTTACCGAGAAGCGCTGCTCGAAGATTATCTCCGGTGCCAGCATGCTGATGGTGGCCGTGGTGATGTTCTTTGCCTTCAGCTGCCTCTTTACCCTGTCACCGCAAAATATGGCGGAAGCCAAAGCCCAGAACATTCCGGTGCTCTCCTATCTGGCCAACCACTTCTCCTCAATGACGGGCAGCAAGTCTGCGTTTGCCACCACTTTGGAGTATGCGGCGTCCATCATTGCGCTGGTTGCCATCTTCAAATCCTTCTTTGGCCACTATCTGGGGACGCTGGAAGGGTTGAACGGCCTTATCCTCCGCTTTGGCTACCAAGGCGACAAGAGCAAGGTTTCCAGTAAAAAACTCAACATGGTCAGTATGTTGTTCATCATGGGTTCGACCTGGCTGGTCGCTTATGTGAACCCCAACATCCTCGACCTGATTGAGGCAATGGGGGCGCCAATCATCGCTTCCCTGCTCTGTCTGCTGCCGATGTATGCGGTGAGCAAGACACCGGCACTTGCAAAATATAAAGGTCAGGCCAGCAACCTGTTTGTCACCATCATCGGTGTGCTGACCATCCTGAATATAGTTTCCAAGCTGTTCTGAAAACCTTTTCTGAAAGTCATCAACCATTCAGGCCCCCTTGGCGGGGTCTGGATGGTGCAGTCAGACATGAGCAATAACCGGTTCTTCGTTGGCCCAATTGTGTGGGCCCCGGGCAAGGCTATCCATTATTTGGCCACCAAAAACATTTGCAAAAATGCTCTGACTGCAGTGACTCGACATCATAAATATCGAGGCGATGTAATGAAGTTTGATTCGTTGGTTCTGGTTATCAATTGCGGCTCTTCGTCGGTCAAATTCTCGGTACTGGATAGTCAATCCTGTGAGGTGGTGATCTACGGTATAGCGGACGGTATTGAGACAGCCCATCCCCAATTGCAAGTGGGTAAAGAGCCCGCAATGTCATTAGCTGAAAATAACCTCACCTGTGCATTGGCTGCCATCGCGGAGGAATTGAAAAAAAGGGATCTGCTGGATGCCATTGCACTGGTGGGTCATCGGATTGCGCATGGTGGTAGTGAATTTAGCGAAGCCGTGATCATTGATGAACATGTATTGGCCAAAATAAAGCAGGTGTCACCCTTGGCTCCCCTGCACAATCACGCCAATCTGAGCGGCGTGATGGCGGCTCGTCAGCTATTTCCGACACAACCCCAAATTGCGGTATTTGATACCGGTTTTCACCAGACCCTGAAACCGGAAGCCTATATCTATGGGCTGCCTTACCAATATTTGCAGGATTACGGCGTGCGCCGCTATGGCTTCCATGGCACCTCCCATCGCTATGTCGCCGAGCAGGCCTGCGTATTTATGGGGCTGGATGAGCTGCATGCCGGTCTGGTCATCGCCCATCTGGGCAATGGCGCCTCTATTTGCGCGGTGCAGGATGGCAAGAGTGTCGATACCTCGATGGGGATGACGCCGCTGGAGGGGCTGATTATGGGCAGCCGCAGCGGCGATATCGATTTTGGCGCGCTGGCCTATATCGCCAGCAAGACGGGGCAATCCATCGAGGATATCGAGCGGGTATTGAACAAGCAGTCCGGCCTGCTGGGTATTTCGGGGCTCTCCTCCGATATGCGGGTATTGGAAGCTGCCTATCACGAAGGACATCCCGGGGCAAAATTGGCCATTCACGCTTTTGTCCATCGTATTGCCCGCCATATCGGCGGCCATGCCACCTCATTGCGCCGGCTGGATGCCGTTATTTTCACCGGCGGGATCGGCGAGAACTCGGCCTTTATCAGAAAGCTGGTATGCGAACGACTTCAGGTATTTGGCGTAGCGATCAGCGAGCCGTTTAACCAGCGTCCCAATAGCGAGGGCTGCCGGGTGATTTCGGCGGCAGAGTCCATGGTGCTGGCGGCGGTTATTCCCACCAATGAAGAGAAAATGATCGCACTGGATGCCATTCGTCTGGGGCAGCTGGTTCGTCAGGCCGAGTGCGTCTGACATCTTCCACTGTAGTGTCATGAGTAGTGAATGAGGTTTATTTGATGAAAGTTGATATGCAATTGGATCAGGATAAATTTCGTCAGGCATGGCAAGGGTTTGCCGGTGAAAACTGGAAGCACGAGATCAACGTCCGTGATTTTATCCAGCAGAACTACACCCCCTATGAAGGTGACGAACAGTTTTTAGCAGATGCGACCGAAGCGACCACCACTTTGTGGAATAAGGTGATGGAGGGGATCCGTATCGAGAATGCCACCCACGCACCGGTCGATTTTGATACCAATATTGCCACGACCATTACTGCCCACGGGCCGGGTTATATCGAGCAGGGGCTGGAAAAAATCGTTGGCCTGCAAACCGACAAGCCCCTTAAAAGAGCACTGCATCCATTTGGCGGCGTAAATATGATCCGCAGCTCTTTTGAAGCATATGGCCGGGAGATGGATCCCGAATTTGAATATACCTTCAGCGAATTGCGCAAAACCCATAACCAGGGAGTGTTCGACGTCTACTCTCCCGAGATGTTGCGCTGCCGAAAGTCAGGGGTATTGACCGGTTTGCCGGATGGTTACGGCCGTGGTCGCATTATTGGAGATTATCGTCGGGTCGCGCTCTATGGCATAGATTATCTAATCCTTGAGCGGGAGCTGCAGTTTGCCGATCTGCAACCGGCGCTTGAGCGGGGAGAGCAGCTGGAGCAGGTGATCCGCCAGCGCGAGGAGCTGGCCGAGCACAAGCGGGCACTGGTGCAGATCAAGCAGATGGCAGCCAGTTATGGCTTTGACATCTCCGGGCCGGCACGCACGGCCCAGCAGGCAGTCCAGTGGCTCTACTTTGCCTATCTGGCAGCGGTGAAGTCGCAAAACGGTGGCGCCATGTCCCTCGGCCGTACCGCTACCTTCCTCGACATCTATATCGAGCGGGATCTTAAGGCGGGGCTTATCAGCGAACAGGATGCCCAGGAGCTGGTCGATCACTTCATCATGAAGATCCGCATGGTACGTTTCCTGCGTACCCCGGAGTTTGACTCCCTCTTCTCCGGCGATCCCATCTGGGCGACCGAGGTGATTGGTGGCATGGGGCTGGATGGTCGTACTCTGGTGACCAAGAACTCCTTCCGTTACCTCCACACCCTCAAGACCATGGGGCCAGCGCCCGAGCCCAACCTCACCATCCTCTGGGCGGAAGGATTGCCGCGGGCCTTCAAGACCTATGCCGCCCGTGTCTCCATCGATACCTCATCCCTGCAGTATGAGAACGATGACTTGATGCGCACCGACTTCGAGAGCGATGACTACGCCATCGCCTGCTGCGTGAGCCCCATGGTGATCGGCAAGCAGATGCAGTTCTTCGGTGCCCGCGCCAACCTGGCCAAGACCCTGCTCTACTGCATCAACGGCGGCGTGGACGAGAAGCTGAAGATCCAGGTCGGCCCGAAAGTGGCGCCCATCATGGACGAAGTGCTGGATTACGCCACTGTCATGGCCAGCCTCGACAGCTTTATGGATTGGCTGGCGGTGCAGTACATCAGCGCGCTCAACCTTATCCACTACATGCACGACAAGTACAGCTACGAGGCCTCGCTGATGGCGCTGCACGACCGCGACGTCTATCGCACCATGGCCTGCGGTATCGCCGGTCTATCGGTAGCGGTCGATTCGCTGGCAGCCATCAAGTACGCTCGGGTCAAGCCGGTGCGCGATGCCGACGGGTTGGCGGTCGATTTCGTTATTGAGGGGGAGTATCCCCAGTACGGCAACAACGACGAGCGGGCTGACTCCATCGCCTGCGATCTGGTCGAGCGCTTCATGAAGAAGATCCAGGCGCTGCCGACCTACCGCAATGCGGTGCCGACCCAGTCGATCCTGACCATCACCTCCAACGTGGTCTATGGCCAGAAGACCGGCAACACCCCGGATGGCCGCCGCGCCGGTGCGCCGTTTGCGCCGGGAGCCAACCCGATGCACGGTCGGGATCGCAAGGGGGCGGTCGCTTCGCTGGCCTCGGTGGCCAAGCTGCCGTTCAAATATGCCAAGGACGGGATCTCCTACACCTTCTCCATCGTGCCGGGGGCGCTCGGCAAGGAGCCGGCCAATCGCGAGAGCAATCTGGTGGGGCTGATGGATGGCTACTTCCATCATGAGCGGGATGTGGAAGGGGGTCAGCACCTCAACGTCAACGTGATGAATCGCGAGATGCTGCTGGATGCCATCGACAATCCGGACAAGTACCCCAGCCTGACCATCCGGGTCTCCGGTTATGCGGTGCGCTTCAACGCCTTGACCCGCGAGCAGCAGCAGGACGTCATCTCCAGAACCTTCACCAACATGATGTAACTCTCATGCCCGGAGTGAGCAGGTTTGTTCCGGGCCTACTTTTTGTTTGTCAGCACGAGGAAGTACCAGATGCGACAGGTTATCACTACCAAGGCGGCGCCGAGCGCCATCGGCCCCTATGTGCAGGCCACCCGGATTGGCAACATCCTATACACCTCCGGTCAGATCCCGCTGGACCCGGTGAGCGGCGACGTTGCGGAGGGGATCGAAGCGCAGACCCTGCGCTCCCTGCAAAACGTACAGGCGATTGTCGAGGCGGCAGGCGGCGAGGTGCGCAACATCTTCAAGACCACGGTGTTTGTCTCGGATCTGAACGACTTTGCTGCGGTGAATCAGGTCTACAACGACTTCTTCACCGAGCACGATGCCATGTATCCGGCGCGCTCTTGCGTGGAAGTGGCCCGCTTGCCGAAGGATGTGAAGATCGAGATAGAGGCGATTGCTGCGCTGTAACCCCATCGGGAGTGTGTCAGCAAGCCAAAACAGAGCGGCTGCCAATGGCAGCCGCTTTTGTCTATATGGTCATCGGGCAGATCAGGAGATCCGTTCGATACGAGCCATGTAGAAGCCGTCGAAGCCGGTTTCGGACGGGCTCACGGTGTGATCGTCACGCAGACGGAAGTTTTCGTTGGCGGCGAGGAACTTGTCTACCTGCTGGCGGTTCTCCTCGGGCAGGATGGAGCAGGTTGCATAGACCAGCAGGCCGCCGACTTTCACCATCTGGCTGTAACGCTGCAGGATCTCTTCTTGCAGCGCGACCAGCACCGGCAGACGCTCGGCGGTATCACGCCACTTGGCATCCGGATTGCGCTTGAGGACGCCAAGACCGGAACAGGGCACGTCAAGCAGTACGCGGTCGGCGCTCTCTTTGAGGCGCTTGACGGTCTTGCTGCTGGTGATGACCCGGGTCTCCACGTTGTGGGCACCGGCGCGACGGGCGCGTTGCTTGAGGTTCTCCAGCTTCCACTCTTCCACATCCATCGCCAGCAGGCGGCCTTTGCCCTGCATCATGGCGGCGATATGCAGGGTCTTGCCACCGGCACCGGCGCAGGCGTCGATAACGCGCATGCCTGGGGCAACTTCCAGCGCAGCAGCAACCAGCTGGGAGCCAGCGTCCTGCTGTTCGAAGCAACCATCGGCAAAGGCCTTGGTACGGAACAGGGCGGCGTCGGAGGTGACCTGCAGGGCAGTCTCCACCCCTTCAACCGGAATGGTGGTGACCTGCTCTTTGGCCAGCATGGCCTGCAGCTCATCACGGGTGCACTTGAGGGTGTTGACCCGAAGGTAACGCTTGGGCATCCAGGCCAGGGCGGCACGCTCGGCAGGCCAGGCTTCACCCAGCTGCTCGCTACCCAGTTTCTCCAACCAGCTCGGGCAACCATCCATCAATACCGGGTTCTTCTTCGCCTCGGTCAGACGGCGGCGGAATGCTTCTTCATTGAAGCGATCCAGGGTCGGGTGGTTGGGCTGGGCAATTTTGTGGAAGGCGTGCCAGCTGTGCAGCAGCGGCCAGACATTCTTTTCGGCCTGACGCACCTGAATGCCGGTGAGGAAACAATAGAGGCTGAGACGGCGCAGCAGGTCGCCGGTGACCAGGGCAATCCTTGCCTGTTCTTGCGGTTTGAGTTCGATGCCGGAGAAGTGACGGGCATAAGCGCGGTCGAGGGTAAGACCCTGACCGAGCACATCGTCAACAATGGCAACGACCAGATCCCCGAAACGGGGCAACAGTGGGGATTTGAGCATGAGATTAACCTTGGCCAGATAAAGATGAACCATCCGAGTAGCTGTGGATGATTCTAAAACAGATAAACCGGCGCAATGATAGGTGTAAGGGTCATGCGGTGCAAGGTAGATATATAAAGTGTGGTCGAGTGTGATTCCCTTTTTGACTGTGACTACGTCTGAAAATTGGCAAGAGCAACTGCCGAAGTGTTATCTGTTCTGCGGTGGAGTGCTCGGCTGCGTTATGGCTTGTCACCGCAAGAGGGGCGGAGCACAATGCCTGCGTCACTCTCTTGATGGTCGTGGAACCATTATTTATTTGAAGGAAAATCAAGATGATGGATGTTGCTGATCTGCGCCGTGAATACTCCCGTGGCGGGCTGCACCGGGCCGATCTGCCGGCCGAGCCCCTCGAGCTGTTCGAGAAGTGGTTGGCGCAGGCTTGTGAGGCCAAACTGACCGATCCCACCGCCATGGTGGTGGCGACCGTCGATGCCGATGGTCAGCCCTGGCAGCGCACCGTGCTGCTCAAGCACTACGACGCCCAGGGGATGGTCTTTTACACCAACATGGGCAGCCGCAAGGCGCAGCAGCTGGAAGGCAATCCCCGTATCAGCCTGCTCTTTCCCTGGCATACGCTCGACCGTCAGGTGCATGTGACCGGTCGGGTGGAGAAGATGAGCACTTTCGAGGTGATGAAGTATTTCCACAGCCGCCCCAAGGATAGCCAGATCGCTGCCTGGGTCTCCAAGCAGTCGACCCGCATATCGGCCCGCGGCGTGCTGGAGGCCAAGTTCCTCGAGCTCAAGCAGAAGTTTGCCAATGGCGAAGTGCCGCTGCCGAGCTTCTGGGGCGGATTCCGGGTGGTGATCGAGACGGTGGAGTTCTGGCAGGGGGGCGAGCACCGGCTGCACGACCGCTTCTACTACACCCGCGACGGGGATGGCTGGCATATCGAGCGTCTGGCACCCTGAGCGCGCTGTTCAATTCTGTTTTCACAAGGAGTGTGTATGCGTCTGTATGGTGATCTGCGTTCCGGCAACTGTTACAAGGTGTGGCTGCTGGCCCGCTGGCTGAAGCTGCCCCTTGAGTGGGTTGAGGTGGATATTCAGGCGGGGGATACCCGTACCCCCGCATTTCTGGCCATGAACCCCAACGGCAAGATCCCGGTGCTGGAGATTGGCCAGGGCGACATGCTGGCGGAATCCAATGCCATCCTCTTCTATCTGGCGCACGGCAGCGCCTTGTGGCCAACCGATCCGCGCCAGCAGGCCGAGGTGCTCAAATGGATGTTCTTTGAGCAATACAGCCATGAGCCCTATATCGCGGTGGCCCGCTTTATCGTTCACTATCTCGGCCGCCCCGAGTCCCAGGAGGCGCGTCTCGACGGGCTGAAAGCCGGTGGCGAGAAAGCGCTGGCGGTAATGGAGCAGCAGCTGAAACAGAGCCCCTATCTGTGCGGTGATGCGCCGACCATCGCCGATATCGCCCTTTATGCCTACACCCACGTGGCAGAGGAGGGGATCTTCTCCCTTCAGGGGTGGCCCGCTATCCGTAGCTGGATCGCCCGTATCCAAGCCCATCCCCGTCACCTGACGCTGCCAGCGGCCTGTCAGGCCAGCTGATGGAACTGCTGATCGAGGCCAGTCTGTGGCAACCGCAGTGGGCTGCGCTGTTGCTGCACTGGCAGCAGCAAGGTCATCGCTGGCAACTGCTGCTGGGCAAAGAGGCGGCGGCCGCCCTCGATCAAACCGATGCACCTTGGGCGAGCAGCCCTCCAGACGGGGTGCTCTGCCCGGGAGCCCTGCTGGCTGCCTGGCTCTATGGGGATCTGCTGGCGGATTTTCATGTTGATCCCAGCCGCCAGATCCTGATCAGCGCCTCTACTTCCCTATTGACCCTCGCCAGGGAGCAGGGACTGCTCACCCTTGGCCCTGTGGGGGCCGATCTGCCGCTCACCCCCGAGGCCGATTTGGGCGCCGTGCTCAATCGACTGCTGGCGCGCCGTGTGACGGTGCCGACCCTGGCTGAGGGGCATTCGCTATCAGGTGTCGTATTGCGACAACTGCAGGCCGCCGATGAGCGCGAGATAGTGCGCTACTGCAGCGACGAGGCGCTGGCGCGCTACACCCTCAATATTCCTCACCCCTATCCGCCGGAGGGGGCCCGCGACTGGCTGGCGCTCAGCTGGCGCAAGGCGGCGCTTGGCCTTGGCTGGAGCTGGGCCATCACCTTGCCAGAGGAGCAAGGTGCGGCGTTGCTAGGGGTGATCTCCCTGCACTGGAATGGCGAGCTCGCCTGGTGGGTGGGCGTGCCCTGGCAAAATCGCGGTCTGGCGACCCGGGCAGCAAGCTTGGTCAAAGCGTTCGCCTTTGACCAACTTAAACTGCCTGCGCTGACGGCTCGCCATATGCCAGACAATTTAGCCTCCGGCCGGGTGATGGCAAAACTGGGGATGCACTATCGCGGGCGGCGCCATATCAGCGGTCGCCAGCCGTGCGAGGTGAGCTACTGGCGGCTGGATCGTGCACCCTGCTTACCCAATTCCTTGGCCGAGGAGATTGCCCGCTGGCTTGCTGATGAGCGGATTGCTGTGGTGATCCTGTGTGATCCCGCAACGACCAATCGGCAGAGTGCCAACGGCAAGCTGGCTATCTCGTTCTTTGTGGATGAGAGGGGCGCGGGGGAGAAGCCCTGTTTTCTGCGCTGCCCACCGCAACTTGAGCGGTTGCTGGCGCTACACTGTTACCCCGTCGATCTGCTGGAGCAGGCCGAACCGGAGCAGTTGTCCCATCTTGGCGGCGTCTTGCTGAAAGACAGGGATGAACAGGGGCTGGCGTGGTTGCTGCAACTGGCCGCGCTGCAGCGGCAGGGGCCCGATCTGCTCAGCCGCGAGGAGCGCGCATCACGGCTCCACTGGTTCAACCAATTGATGGCACAGGCGCTGGGCGGCAACGGTGACTCGCCGCAGATACGCTATCAGCAGTTACGGCTGCTGGTGGAGTTGCCGGAGCTGGTCGACGAGCTGGATGGCTGTTGGCATCAAACGCCCGAACTGACCTTTGAGCGGTTGGCGCGGGAGGCTCCCTCCCTCTGGCTGGCCTACCGCGAGGCGATGAACAGGGTCACCCCGGCTACGCTAACCGCCTTGCAGCAGCAGTTTGCAGCTCGTTTTCCTGAGTGCACCCTCCCATTTTTGGACAAAGGTACTCAGAATGACCAGCCGTTGTGTGGAATAATGCCCGCTCTGCTGTACGAGGAGTAATACCTGATGTTGAGAACCGAGCGCCCCGGTGACATGCTGCCGGTTTATGAGCTGCTGAGTGCTGCCTTCGGTCGTGCCGATGAGGCCGAACTGGTCAACCGCCTGCGCGAATGTGGTGCTGCCGTAGTGACCATGGTCGAAGAGGAAGAGTACGAGTTCATGGGGCACCTGATGCTAAGCCCGATCACCATTAACGGCATGGAAGGTCCCTGGCTTGGTCTGGCGCCGGTCGCGGTTCATCCCGACTGGCAAGGTCAGGGGATTGGTTCTGATCTCATCCGTGAAGGGCTTGATACGGCGCTTGAGATGGACTGGAAAGGGGTGGTAGTACTCGGGGATCCGGCCTATTACAGCCGTTTCGGTTTCCGCCCGGCTAGCGAGTTTGGCCTGCATTGCATCTATGAGGTGCCTGCCGACTGCTTTATGGCAATGGAGCTGCAGGAGCGCGGTTTTGCGGGTGTGCAGGGTGAGGTGCTCTATCACCCGCTGTTTGACGAGCTGCCTGACGAAGAGCCGCTCGAGGTGTGAATGGTCGACATCTGTGAAAAAGGCGCCTGATGGCGCCTTTTTCATCTCTATCAGCCAGTCAGGTTAGTTGAAGAACCAGTAACCACGGTTGACCAGACGGGTCAGCAGTTGCAGGAAACCGGCCTGATCGGCCAGCTCCACCATATCGGCTTGAGTGATGATGTCCTTGTCACACAAGAGCGAAATGGCTGCCGCGTCTTCGCTCTGCAGAGTCCAGGCTTCGCCGTCGATGAAGCACTGCTGGCTTTCACCGCTAAACCAGACGGTGCGCAGACCCGGCACCTTGATGGCGGGCTCGCCCTGGGTCAGCAGGTCGGCTACCTCCTCGGCGCTGTAGTCCGGCTCGACCGGATTGACGTCGAGATCGTGCTTGGCCTCGGAGATCATGGTGCCGAACCACTCCTTGAACAGGGTCTCGTCATCGAGGGCCTGCTGCATCAGCTCGCGCAGACGGTGCAGCTCGTGGGGCTGGATCTCGCCGTGACGGGCGCGGGGCTTGAGATCGGCATCGCCGTAACGCTCGGTACGCACCTCGTTGTCGATCAGGTGATCGGCAAAGGAGGAGATAAGCGCCTTGGCATCCGGTGCGCGGAAACCCACCGAGAAGTTCATGGAGGGCTCGATGGCGTAGCCTTCGTGGGGGAATCCGGGCGGAATGTAGAGAATGTCACCCGGCTCCATGATGACGTCGATGATCGCCTCGAACGGCTCGCAGTGCAGCAGGGCGGCGTGGGCGGCAAACTCGTTGAGGGGCTTGGCATCGCCGACTCGCCAGTGGCGCTTGCCCAGCCCCTGGGTGATGAACACATCGTAGTTGTCGATGTGGGGGCCGACACCCGCATGGGGGGTGGAGAAGCTCACCATCACATCGTCAAAGCGCCAGCCCGGGATGAACTGGAACGGCACCGCCAGCTCGTTCACCTCGGGGGCCCAGTGGTTGCAAGCCTGTACCAGAATGGTCCAGTTCTCTTCGCCCAGATGGTCGTAGGATTCGAAGGGGCCGTGGGCAGCATCCCACTTGCCGTCGAAACGGGTGACGAGGCGGGACTCTACCACCTCTTCCATGGCCAGACCCGCCAGCTCGTCCGGGCTGATGGGATCCTGAAAGTCCTTGAAGCCACCCTTGATAAGGAGCGGGCGCTTCTGCCAGTAGTGCTCAAGGAAGTGAGCGATATCCAGATTGAGTTCGTACATGCTGTTTCTCGTGTCTCGCAAAGAGGTTTTGCCCAAGGCAGGCTTGGGAAAAGCCACTCGGGATCCTGCCGTGGCAGGGAAAATAACAGGGGCCCTGTGGCGTATCGTGCACAGGGCCCCTTCGTCACTGCCGGTTGGCTTACTTCAGCAGATCAACCAGACGCTGGGCGTCACCGATGTAGTTGGCCGGGGTCAGCTTCTTCAGCTCAACCTTGACCGCTTCCGGCAACTCCAGGGTGTCGATAAAGGTACGCATCCCTTCGGCATCGACGCGGCGACCACGGGTCAGCTCCTTGAGCTTCTCGTAGGGCTTCTCGATACCGTAGCGGCGCATCACGGTCTGGATCGGCTCGGCCAGCACTTCCCAGTTGGCGTCCAGATCGGCGGCCATGGCGGCGTCGTTGGCTTCCAGCTTGGAGATGCCCTTGAGGGTCGCCTGATAGGCAATCAGGGAGTAACCCACCGCCACACCCAGGTTGCGCAGCACGGTAGAGTCGGTCAGATCACGCTGCCAGCGGGAGATAGGCAGCTTGCTCGCCAGATGCTGGAACACGGCGTTGGCCAGACCCAGATTGCCTTCGGAGTTCTCGAAGTCGATGGGGTTGACCTTGTGCGGCATGGTGGAGGAGCCGATCTCGCCCGCGATGGTGCGCTGCTTGAAGTGACCCAGGGAGATGTAACCCCACACATCGCGGTCGAAGTCGATCAGGATGGTGTTGAAGCGGGCCATGGCGTCGAACAGCTCGGCGATATAGTCGTGCGGCTCGATCTGGGTGGTGTAGGGGTTCCAGGTCAGACCCAGGGAGGTAACAAACTCCTCGGAGAACTGGTGCCAGTCCACATCCGGGTAGGCGCTGAGGTGGGCGTTGTAGTTGCCGACAGCACCGTTGATCTTGCCGAGGATCTCCACCGCCATGATCTGCTTGAACTGGCGCTCCAGACGGTAGGCGACGTTGGCCATCTCCTTGCCCATGGTGCTCGGGGTGGCCGGCTGGCCGTGGGTGCGGGAGAGCAGCGGCATGTCACGATACTCGTGGGCCAGACGCTTGAGCTCGCTGATCAGCTTCTCGCAATAAGGTTTGATGACCTCTTCGCGGGCGGTTTTCAGCATCAGACCGTGGGAGTTGTTGTTGATGTCTTCCGAGGTGCAGGCGAAGTGGATGAACTCGCTGACAGCCGCCAGCTCCGGGTTCACTTCGACTTTCTCTTTGAGGAAGTACTCCACCGCTTTCACATCATGGTTGGTGGTGCGCTCGATCTGTTTGATACGGGCGGCGTCACTCTCGTTGAAGTTGCTTACGATGCCGTCGAGCAGGGCGTTGGCGGCCGCGCTCAGGGCAGGGACTTCCGGGATCCCGGTGTGGCTGGCCAGTTTTTGCAACCAGCGCACCTCGACTTCGACGCGAAAACGCAGCAGGCCGAATTCGGAGAAGATAGGGCGCAGGGCATCGGCCTTGTCGCCATAACGACCGTCAATCGGGGAAACAGCAGTCAGCGCGGACAGCTCCATGGGGTGAACTCCTGATGATTTGTGTGGGGGATCCGTATCCACTCGCGCGTGGGCGGGGGTCGTCATCAAGGCGGATGTGCGGCTGTTCACCCTGATGTCGACCTCGGCTGGCCCGCGCGCGAGCCGATGATTAGTAACGTTTGGCCAGCTCCACCATCTTCTTGCGAGCGAAGATGATCTGGGTGCGGCTGCCACCGAGCTGACGCCACAGCACACAGGCACGAATGCCCGCCAGCAGCAGGGCGCGCACCTTGTGCTGCACCAGCGGTTGCTGCAGGAACAGCGGGGTACCCGCCACCTGGATGCGCGGCCCGATGGGGCTGATAAGATCGCTGTAGATGCTCGCCATGTTGGCCAAAATCTGCTCGTCGAGCAGATCGAAGTGCTGTTGCTGGCGGCCAATCTGGCTGATCCGCTCACCCAGCATATTGAGAATGTCCTTGCGCTTGGCCAGCTTGCGCTCCAGCGCAATCAGGCTTACCACGTAGCGGGTCAGCTCGGCATTTTTCTGGCTGCCGTCGGCTCCCAGCTGCTCGACCAGCGCACGGTAGCCGTCGCGAATGGCCAGATGGGTGTTGTTGAACACCTCGAGCGGCTGGCTCGGGTTGGTCACCAGAATGCTGGAGAGGCTCTCGCGCAGGGCTGCCTCGTCACAGCTGCCGTCTCGGGCCACCTTCTGCACCAGATACGCGGCCTGGCAGATGCCGGCAAAGGCCATGGTTCTGTCTTGGAATTTATCGCTCACGTCTGCTGCCTTCTGTTAAGGATTCAAACCGGATGGCTGAAACGTTGTTCGATGATGCCGCCGCCCAGACACACTTCCCCGTCGTAGAAGACGGCGGACTGGCCCGGGGTCACTGCAGCCTGCTTCTCGTCGAAGATGACCCGGATGGTCTCGTCGTCGATGGGCTGGATCAGGCAGGGGATATCCTGCTGACGGTAGCGGGTCTTGACGGTGCAGCGACGCGGCTCGCGAATGGGGGTGCGATCCACCCAGTGCAACTGGCTGGCAATCAGGCCATCGGAGTAGAGGCGGGGATGTTCGCCCTGCGCCACCACCAGCACGTTGCGCTCGACCTCTTTGTCGACCACATACCAGGCCTCTTCGGTGGCATCTTTGCGACCACCGATACCGAGCCCCTTGCGCTGGCCCAGGGTGTGATACATCAGACCCTGATGCTCGCCGATCACCTTGCCATCCACGGTCTCGATTTTACCGGGCTGGGCGGGCAGGAACTTGGCCAGGAAGTCCTTGAACTTGCGCTCGCCGATAAAGCAGATGCCGGTGGAGTCTTTCTTCTTGGCGGTGATGAGATCCAGCTGCTCGGCGATGCGGCGCACCTCCGGCTTCTCCAGATCGCCAACCGGGAACAGGCTCTGACCCACTTGCTTTTCGCTCAGGGTATAGAGGAAGTAGCTCTGATCCTTGTTGGTATCGAGACCGCGCAGCAGGCGCGGGCGGCCGGTACTGTCGTCACGGCGCACATAGTGGCCGGTGGCGATGTAGGTGGCACCCAGCTCTTCGGCGGCAAATTCGAGGAACGCCTTGAACTTGATCTCCTTGTTGCAAAGGATATCGGGGTTTGGCGTGCGGCCAGCCTTGTACTCTTCGAGGAAGTGCTCGAACACATTGTCCCAGTACTCGGCCGCGAAGTTGATGGTGTGGAGTTTCATCCCCAGCTTGTCGCAGACGGCCTTGGCATCAGCCAAATCCTGGGCGGCAGAGCAGTACTCGTCCGTGTCGTCTTCTTCCCAGTTCTTCATGAACAAGCCTTCGACCTGATAGCCCTGCTGCTGGAGCAGGTAGGCCGAGACGGAAGAATCCACGCCGCCGGACATGCCGACGATCACCTTGATTTGGCTGTTGTCTGTCATTAGTCGAAGTTACCAGTTCGTTTAAACGGGGCGTATTCTACCAGAGTTTTGCGCCCCCGGTCACATATCCATGCCGCAGTTCCCATCAGGAGCCTGATAGCAGGAAATCGTTTTTCTGTTGTTGGCCTTTGTCACCGAAAAAGAGTGTCAAATGGCCTCAGATAAAGGCCTTGAGGGCCGAGAGCGGCAGCCGTGTCCCCGCCAGATAATCCTGAATGCACTGCCACACCAAGGGGCTGCGCAGGGCCGGTTTGCATTCCGCTATTTCTTCAAGAGTGAGCCAGTGGCAAGCCAGCACATCGCCGTCAGGATCCTCTGGATGGTGCTGACCGGGCGCTTTTTCAAGGTCGAAGATGATGGCGGTGCGCACATAGGTGGCCTCGCTGTCGGCCGGTTTGTAGAGATAGGTGCCAAGCCAGGCGGTCGGCGTGGCGGTCAGACCCGTCTCTTCTTTCAGCTCGCGGCAAGCCGCTTCAAGCAGGTTTTCCCCCGGCTCCACATGGCCGGCGGGCTGGTTGAAGCGGCGCTGGCCTTTTATCTCCTCTTCCACCACCAGAAAGCGCCCCTGCCACTGCACCAGGGCGGCGACCGTCAGGCGCGCCTCCATGCGGGCGTGGCTGGTGGCCGATTGCTCTGCCTGATTGCTCATCATGACTCCTTGTCGCTGCTATTGGGATTGCCCGCTCGGGCGGGTCTGCGTGCTGTTCCTCGCCCGCTGCTGCGGGGTTTGCCGCTGGTCGGGTTTGTGGCTGCGCGCTCGGTTGGGTGAGTGCTGCGGGGGCGTTCGTCCCGTCTCGGCTGGCTGGCCCGCTGTGGCGCCTCCCCTGCCGGTTTGGCCGGTTTGGCGGTATGAGCGCCTGAACGGGATGAGGAGGGACGCGGGCTGCGGCTGGAGCTCGGCGCCAGCTCGGGGGCGGGCAGGCTGCGGCTCTCGCCGGGTGCCAGTCCATCGAGGGTCCAGTCACCGATGGCGTAGCGAATAAGGCGCAAGGTGGGGTGGCCGATATGGGCGGTCATCCGCCGCACCTGCCGGTTGCGCCCCTCGATGATCTTGATCTCCAGCCAGCTGGTGGGGATCTCCTTGCGCTCTCGAATGGGGGGATTGCGCAGCCACACCGCAGGTTCATCCATGATGCGCGCCCCGGCGGGCAGGGTCATGCCGTCATTGAGCTCCACACCGGCGCGCAGGGCGGCCAGTTGCTCCTCGCTCGGGATGCCTTCTACCTGCACCCAGTAGGTCTTGGGGGTCTTCTCCCCCGGCTGGGTGAGGCGCGCCTGCAGCTTGCCGTCGTTGGTGAGCAGCAACAGTCCCTCGCTGTCGCGATCGAGCCGCCCTGCGGCGTAGATGCCGGGCTCTTTGATGTAATCCTTGAGGGTCTCGCGGCCCGCCTCGTCGGTGAACTGGCAGAGCACCATGTAGGGCTTGTTCAGCAGGAGCAATTTGCGATCCGCCGGGGCCAGCTCCGGTTTGCGGGGGGAAACATGGCGGGGGACGGCTGGTTTGGCCGCCGTGCGCGGGGCGTTATCGCGCGGCGCACGGCTGACAGAGAGACGGGAGCGGGGAGATTTCATCGAATACACACTTCAGACAGACGATGGCAGCGAGTGTACCACAGGGTGCTGAGGGCAGGATGAATGGCTGGCGTTTCAACAAGCAGCGCTCAGAGCCAATTCGCCTAGCTCAGCAGGCTCTCGATGACGATAGCCTGACGGGCGGGGGGCGAGCCCGCCAACAGCAGGGCGTGGCTGACCACATCGTCGATCATCGCCTGCGCCAGTCGGGTGAGGGGGCGCAGGGTCTCCCGTCCGCTACCGACCGGCACCGCCAGCAGAATAATGGTCTGCACCGGCCCGATTTGAGAGCCCCATTCTATGGGCTCTTTGCAGCTAAGCAGGGTCAGCGCTGGCTGGCTGATCCCTTCGCTCAATACATGGGGCATGGCAAGGCCGGGGCGGATGATGGTGGCCGAGACCTGCTCGCGCCGACTGATCGCCTCCTCCAGCGCGGCTCTGCTGCTGATCAGCTCGGCGGGCAGCAGATCGATCAGATGCTCGAGGGCCTCGGCTTTGATCAGCGGTTCGGGGCTGTGGGCCAGCTGGCGCAGGGCAAAATGGTAGTCGGGCAGAGCGTTGGCCAGTCGCAACTCCGCCAGCGCGGCGGTGCGCGGGCGCACCAGCGGTTGACCCAGTTCGCCGCACCAGCAGGTGAAGGCCATGTGGGCGAGCTCGGCATCGCACCCTTCAATCTGCAACTGGCAGAGATCGCCGGGTTGGGTGGCGAGGGTCAACAGGGAGAGCTGGTTGCTGGCGGCAACGGTCTGGCGCCGGGTGAGGTTGGCGCAGCGGATGGTGGATTTGAACATCCCCGCCAGCCGGTTCAACTGCTTGGCCTGGGTGATGCTCAACCCCTGCTGGCAGTAGAAGGTGATTTCGCGGGTCAGCATCAGGCCGGGATCGGCAGGGCCTTGAGTACGGCGTTGGCATCCAGCAGCACGGTTTCCAGTCTCACCTGATGGATGGTGCAGCCGAGGAAGCGCTCTTTCTGCTCAATCTCGATATCGGAGGCAATCAGCACCAGGTCGGCGCTGGCAATATCGCGGGCGGTCAGCATGTTTTCCATGCCCATGGCGCCCTGAGTCTCGACCTTGATCTTGAGTCCCAGCCCAGTGGCGGCTTTTTGCAGGGCATCGGCAGCCATATAGGTATGGGCAATACCGGTCGGGCAAGCGGTGACGGCAACGATCTTCATCTGCTCTCTGTGATGCTGACAAGGGGGAGCAACAAGATAGCGCCAGCGGGGGGCTTTTACCAAAAGCGCATATGAAAAGTGGGATCTTGATGGGGATATGCCCGTCCCTTGAACGGCAGTGCAGGCTCATGCCGGGCCAGTCGGGTGGCTGGTTGCTCTAAACAACAAGGGCCACCCCTGTGGGTGGCCCTGAACAATCTGCGTCTGTTGTTATGGCTATCAGGCGGTCTGGGCGGCCAGCTCGGCGGCTTTCAGTTCGCGCTTGATGCGGCGGATCTTGCGCTCCTCGGCGACCGCGACACAACCCATCAGTACCAGACAGGCGGCGGCTGCGATATCCAGCGCCGCGAAGGTGCCGGTCCAGCCGGTCAGACCGAAGATGGGGGTGCCATCGGCGATCATGCCCAGACCCAGTTTGGCGAAGCTGTCACCAATCAGGTAAGCGAAGGTGCCCTTGACGCCATCGGCTACGCTGATGCCCTGCTTGGGGACGAAGCCCACGGCGGCCACGCCGATCAGTAATTGCGGGCCAAACACCAGGAAGCCCAGGGTGAACAGGGAGCCCAGGAACATAAACTGGGTAGTCGCATGTTGGTAGAGACCCAGGGTGGCGATGATCAGCGCCAGCGCCACGCAGGCAACCAGACCACGACGGCCATTGGCCAGATCGGAGAGGTAACCCCACATCAGGGTGCCGACTAGTGCGCCCACTTCGAAGAAGGTAAAGCCCTGAATAGCCACGTCTTTGGAGAAGCCCAGCTCCTGGTGGGCATAGACGGTGGACCACTGGTCGATACCGATACGCACCACGTAGAGGAAGATGTTGGCAAAGCAGAGCAGCCAGATCACCTTGTTGAGCAGCACATACTTCACGAAGATCTGCCACTTGGTCAGCTTCTGCTCCTCGGTGGCGATATCCTCTTCGCTCGCCACTTCGTCAAACAGCTCTTCCACCTTGCCAAGGCCGTAGGCTTCCGGCGAGTCGCTACCAAAGCGCAGGCCGATAAAGCCGACGATCAGCGCGATGATGGAGGGGAAGATAAACATGCCGAGCACGTTGCCATCAAACAGGTAGTTGGCACCGAACAACGCCACACCGGCTGCACCGGCACCGCCCACGTTGTGAGAGAGGTTCCACATACCCAGATAGGTGCCGCGCTTGTTGCGAGGGGTCCACTTGGTGATGGTGGAGTAGCTGCACGAACCGCCACAGCTCTGGAAGAAACCGCTCAGGGCATAGAAGAAGATCATGAAGTAGAGGCTGAAACCGGTGCCGCCCATGCTGGCACTGAAGCCCAGCATGCAGAGTGCGGAGAGGATCAGCATCAGCGGCAGGAACTGCTTGGTGTTCTTGCCATCGGCGTAGTAGGAGACGATGGTCTTGCCCACCCCGTAGGTGATGGAGAAGCCAAGACCGATCATGCCGAGCTCGGTCATGGAGAGACCGTACTCCTGGATCATGTCATTTTGCGCAATGTTGAAGTTCTTGCGGATCAGATACATGGTCAAATAGCCAATAAATACAACCAGATAAGATTGCATAAACGGCTTGAACCAGAGCTTGCGCCGGGCTTCGACCGGCAGGTCCAGGGTGGGGACCCGGACCTGTTGGAGCAATTTCAACATCTTCGTTCATCCTCTGCGAGATAGACGGTATTTCCGCCGCGCCCCTCATTTGTAGATAAGTTGTTCGAGGTCACGCCACGGAAGGGGGAACGGAACGTCGGGGCTGTCAGCCGTTGCTGCGCTCGACGCTCCATCCATATAAACCCGGGCCCGGCACGGGATGACGGGGCAGATTGCCCGTCGCGGTGCGGGTCACGACATCAGGTGAGGTGACTCTAATAAGAGGGGCAAAAAATGGCTTGAGAGCCATCCCTAGTGGGGCTAGGAAATTTTCCTAGTTTTTGCGCTTTCGCGGACAAAGCGTGAGAAACATCACACCGCTGACGCCGGATTGCTGTCATTTCAGCCAGTTTGGCACTCTGTGTGAGTGCTGGGCTGGTGGGATGGATAGGCCAGAAGGGAGCCAGGGAAAGGCAAGGGGAGAGGTGAAGGCAGAGATAAGGGAAGAGTGCTTATCGACCACTATTTCTCGGGGGGCGATTTTGGGAAATACGGCTCGCCAGCCATCCCAAAAAACAAGAGGCCACCCCGTGGGGTGGCCTCTTTTTATGCTCTACGAGCCGACATGGCGATGGAGGCCTCAGGCCGCCTTGGCCAGGGTCACCCCGTCACTCTTTTTGACCCGCAGTTTTTTCAGGGCAACCGCCACCACGCCGGTGACGATGGCACCGCAGATCATGCAGAGCAGGGCCAGCAGCGGCTTGTTGACCGCACCCAGCAGGGCCACGATGGGGCCACCGTGGGCGACGCTGTTGGTGATGCCGAACAGGAAGGCCATCACAGCGGCGGTCATGCTGCCCAGAATGTTGGCCGGGATAACGGCCAGCGGGTCACGGGCGGCGAACGGAATCGCCCCTTCGGAGATACCCACCAGACCCATGGCACCGGCGGCTTTGCCCGCTTCGATCTCGGACTCGTCAAAGATGCCGAGCTTGCGACCGAGCACGGTAGCCAGCGACATGCCAAGGGGCGCAGCCGGGATGGCGCAGGCCATGGCACCCATAAACTGGGTCTGGCCGGAGGCAATCATGCCGACGGAGAACAGGAACGCCACCTTGTTGACCGGGCCACCCATATCAAAGCCAGCCATACCCCCCAGCACGATACCCAGCAGCACCAGACTGCCACCGCTCATGGAGAGCAGCATGGCGTTGAGGCCAGTCATCATGTCGGCAATGGGGGCACCGATGATGAAGATGAATACCGCAGCGATAAAGAGCGACCCGACGATTGGGGCGATCAGGATCGGCACCAGCGGTTGCACCATCTTGTGGTACTGGCGGGTGGCAATCCAGCGCACCAGATAGCCGACCAACAGGCCCGCGATGATGGCACCGATAAAGCCGGTACCGGCATCCGCGCCGTAGAAGCTGCCGTTGTTGGCGATCCAGCCACCGATAAAGCCCGGTGCCAGCGCCGGACGATCACCGATGGCGTAGGCGATATAACCCGCCAGAATGGGGATCATCAGGGTGAAGGCGGCCACGCCGACGTTGAGGATCTGGTTCCACATGCTCCCTTCCGGGATCTGCATGCCGCTCGGGGTCGGGTTGCCGCCGATGGCGAGTGCCAGCGCAATCAACAGACCGCCGGTCACCACGAACGGGATCATGTGAGAGACGCCGTTCATCAGGTAGCGATAGAGATCGGAACTGCCGCCCGCACTCTTCTCTTCACCTTTTTTATCTTCTTTGCCAGCCACGTAGGCGGGGGCTTTCAGGGCCTGCTCGATCAGACCCTTGCCATCCTTGATGGGGGCCTTCACGCCGGTCTTGATGAGCGGCTTGCCAGCGAAGCGGGCCATGTCCACCTGCTTGTCACAAGCCACCACGATGGCGGTGGCGCGGGCGATCTCATCCGCGGTCGGGCTGTTCTTGACGCCGATGGAGCCGTTGGTCTCCACCTTCACCTCATAACCCAGCTCCTTGGCGGCGCGCTCCAGCGACTCGGCCGCCAGATAGGTGTGGGCGATACCGGCCGGGCAGCCGGTGACACCGATGATAAAGCCTTTGCTGGTGGTCGGGGCTGCGCTCTGCTCCTCTTTCTTGGCCAGCAGCAGCGCCAGCGCATCGGCCGGAGTTTTCGCCGCCAGCAGCTTGGCGATAAAGCCCTCTTCGATCAGCTTGCCGGAGAGCTCTGCCAGCACCTCGATGTGGTGGTTGGCGCCGCCATCGGGGGAGGCGATCATAAAGAAAATGTGGGACGGCTTGCCATCTTCGGCGCCGTACTCGATGCCGTTGCGGCTGATGCCGATGGCGACCGCCGGGTTGCATACCGCCGCACTCTTGGCGTGGGGCAGGGCCACGCCCTCTTCAAAGCCGGTGTTGCCCAGCTCTTCGCGGGCCCACAGATCCTTGATAAAGGCCTGCTCGTCGCTGACCTTGCCTTGCGACGCCAGCAGGCGGGCCATCTCGGTGAAGACCTCTTCCTTACGCGTCGCTTTCAAATCGAGGTTGATCAGATGTTCATTGATCAAGGTGGTGATCATGGCGCTCTCCCCGCTTCCGGTGACGGAAGCTATGCGTGAGTACGTATCGACGTACTGGATAAAAATGACCTGATCATTATCCCGGCTCGTCCGCACCCGCCCTATCGGACAAATGTGCTAATCACTGGATTTTTGTGCGCAGTAAAACGCGATGTGATGAAGATCCCGTTTTCAGGCAGGACTCGCCATTTTCAGTCGGCCATCCATTTTTTCTTTAAAAACAGATAAATGTATTGATGTCAGGCTCGCCGCCAGGTTTGTAATGCGCCATATCAATAAATTAATCATCAGCATGGTCTGGATTTATATGTGGTTAAACGGGGCTGTCAGATGTGACCCTTCTCACAAAAAGTCGCCATTTCGCCGGGCGGATTAGGATTTTTATGCGCCATTTCTCCCCCTGCCTTTTGCCCTCGCTGATAGCGGATTGGCGCGCACTGGAATGATGCCAGGGCGAGCTTTAATGAGTCCCCAAACCTCTTCGTTGGAAAAAATAGTTTGTTGCATATGCCATAAATTGAGCGTATACATGGCATATGCCAATTACGGCGGCATCATGATCAGACGCTTATCGAGCCGAATGATGCGTGACTAAACCAGTAAAAGTTGATGCGTACGGCTCTTCATCTGGTTGCTGCAAGAGGCTGGGAACATGGCCATGCCAACCGGCAAGCCTGCGGGAAGACCCTGAACAAGGGGACGAATGCAGAGTGGCAAGGGGCAGGGCCGGAATATCAACAGTGATAGCAGGAGGTCAAATGACCATCATCACAGCCATTCCGATGAATGACGACCATATCGCAGGACATTTTGCCAAGGCAGAGCGCTTTGTATTCGTAGATGAACAGGGGAGCACCCTGGCAGAGATCGCCAATCCGGTGGCAGGCAACGAGTGCAAAAGTGCGTTGGCGGAGCTGCTTCAGGCGCAGGGGGCCCGTCGTATCGTGTTGAAAAATATTGGTAGCAAGATGCTTGGCAAGCTGCTGGGCAGTGGGCTTGCCGTCTATCAGGCCAGTCAGGGGCGTCTCGCTATGGCCGACATGCTGAGCAATGAGTCGGGCAATCTGACCGAGCTGACATCCGCTGAACAGGGCAGTGCATCGCGATGCGCCGAGGGGGCTGGCCATCACGGCAAGGGAAGCCATCAATGCGCTCCCCGTGGCCGCCTTGGCAAAGGGGGTTGCTGCAAGTCAGCCTCCGGACAACAGCAGGGCTGTCAGGGTAACCGTCAGCACAACCACAAGAAATGTTGTGAAGAGTAAGCACTACCGCTAGGCCGAGCTGGAGGGGAACGTTGATGGAAAACCTGAATCAAGAGGGTAAGCAAATCCCCTCCATAACCAAGATTGCATATATGCCTGTCACACTCTTTTCAATCATCATGGGGCTGACGGGGGCGGCGATTGCCTGTCGCAAGGCGTTTCCGGATCTGCTGCTGTTGCAGTCGGCAGGGTTCCTGTTCGGGGTCTTGTCCTCCCTGCTACTGGCGACGTTTCTGGTGATGTATGGCTGGAAAATCCTCAGACACAATGACGAGTTCCGGCATGAGCTGAAACACCCGGTCAGGATCAATTTCTTCCCGACCATCTCAATCAGCTTGCTGCTGCAATCCGCCTACTGGGCCAGCTGGCATGATGCGGCGCTGGCCCTCTGGTCGGTGGGCGCCAGCTTGCAGCTGCTCTTCACCCTCTACATCATGAGCAACTGGATCCATCGCGACCATTTCACAATCACCCACACCAATCCGGCATGGTTTATACCGATTGTCGGCAATATTGTGGTGCCCCTGGGGGGCGTGCCGCTTGGCTTTCACGAGATCAGCCTGTTCTTCTTCAGCATTGGCCTTATTTTCTGGTTCTCTCTGCTGACCATAGTGCTCTATCGGCTGTTCTTTCATGAGAGCCTGCCCGAGAAGCTGATGCCCACCATGTTTATTCTGCTGGCTCCACCTTCCATCGGATTTATCTCGTATAGCGAAATAGCCAGTTCCAGCGACCTGTTTGCCCATGTCATTTATTATTTTGCGCTGTTTGTATTTATCTTACTGATGTACAACACCCTCACTTTTTTGAAACTGAAATTCTTTCTCTCTTCGTGGGCGTACTCATTTCCACTGGCGGCATTTTCCGCAGCCTCGGCCATGTTTGCCGACGCAACCGGGAATATCATTCCATATTATCTGGCCAAAATAGTGGTGTGTGCCCTGATTGTATTGATCATCTGGTTAATCAGCATGACAGTGCAGTCATTCTATAAAGGTGAGATTTTCACACCGGAGAAATAATGTGATGAAAAATTATCGAGAGATCAATAAAGAACAACACCAGCTTGGCTCTGCTTATCGCAAGAGCAGCCCGGATACCATGAATGCGTTTCTTGCGCTGCACAAAGCCGTTATGAAAGAGGACGAAGCGCTGGCGTTGAAATATCGGGAAATGATCGCCCTCGGTATTGGTATCGCTTCCCGCTGCGATGGCTGCATTGCCGCCCATGTTGCCGGGGCCGTGAAGGCCGGTGCTTCGCGAGCGGAACTGATTGCCACCGTGGATGTCGCGGTATTGATGGGAGGCGGCCCCTCCATCATCTATGGCACCCAGGCACATGCTGCCATCGAAGAGCTGCTCTCCTAGCACTCTGTTCTCAACATGCGAGTGGCCAAATAGCGAGTGAATAGATCAAGTGGATGAATATCAATCAGAGAACTATCAACAGACCATGATGTCCCACGCCCGTTGCATGGTGTGTGGCACTCATAACCCGGATTCACTGGGAATTCGCTTTTACCAGGGGGAGGAAGGCGCAACCGAAGGGCTGTTTATTGCCAACCAGCGCCATCAGGGTTACAGCGATATTTTGCATGGCGGCATGACCAGCACCCTGCTCGATGCGGTGATGACACATGCGTTGCTGCAACGGGGAATAAGAGGATTAACAGCGGAGTTGACCGTTCGTTTTATTGCTCCCATCGATATCGGCAGCAAAGTAGCGCTCTCGGCCAGAATAGTCGACCAGCGTCACGGTATCTATCGCCTGAATGCCGTAGCGTCGGTCGGCGGGATGATTGTTGCAAAAGCATCGGCCAAATTTATCAAGCCGAAAGCCAATAACAGGAGTTAGTGTGATGAAAAAAGAGAGTGTGGTTTTACCAGAAATGGATATCGGTATTTCAGCCGCCGATCGCAAGAAAATTGCAGATGGATTGTCGGCACTGCTTGCCGATAGTTACACCCTTTATTTGATGACTCACAATTTTCACTGGAACGTAACCGGCCCGCAGTTCAACAGCCTGCACAATATGTTTATGGATCAATACACCGAGCAGTGGAATGCGCTGGATGTTATCGCCGAGCGGATCCGCGCATTGGGCTTTCCCGCTCCCGGCACATACAAGGAGTTTGTCCGTCTCTCCTCCATTGAGGAGGTCGAAGGGGTGCCTTGTGCCAGTGAAATGCTCAA
Organism: Aeromonas sp. 82P; assembly: GCF_051919365.1. Taxonomy (NCBI): domain Bacteria; kingdom Pseudomonadati; phylum Pseudomonadota; class Gammaproteobacteria; order Aeromonadales; family Aeromonadaceae; genus Aeromonas; species Aeromonas sp. 82P. Next base: position 3,523,432 of record NZ_JBQBEV010000001.1, on the reverse strand, counting down.
ACATCTGGTGTTGGCGCAAGAAGCCACGGCGAGAACCGCCAGAAAACTGTTCGATCTGGTCGATGCCGTCAATGACCAGCCCACCGCCGATGTGCTGACCCAGCGCATCGATATTCATGAAAAAACCGCCTGGATGCTAAGAAGCATGCTCTCCTGATGGCACGGGGCTGCCATATCTTTGGCAGCCCGATCTTCTCTTACCTGTTTGGTCCAACCGGGCCCTTTGGCTGCTGTCGTTTGGTTCGATAGCGATGCACGAGCCAGTCAACTCCCGCCATTGCCGCCGCGACGCCAATCATGATCAGAGTGAGGCGGCCGCCCTCCTGCCATGAGAGCAAGCCCAGATGAAAGTCCTGCCGAATAAATTCCGGGATCAGGCCGATAGGCAAGGTAATAGCCAGATAGGATGTAAATTTTCTGAAAAACATATGGTCAGGTTTTGGCGTCTGTTTGTATTGGTCCATCCAGTTTCCTGTTAGCTGTTAACGGTCAGTTGAGTGAGATAGCTATTTACCTCTGCCCGAGTCGTGAAACGGTGCTTGTCGTTTGGGAATCGATCAAACAGCTCGCGATGGAATTGGCGGGAGCTTTTACCGGCTCGCTGCCCATATTCCGATGCCCACACCAGCAGTTGTTGAAAGCTCTCTTCGGCTGCCACTGTATCCCGTTGCCTGGCACTTTGTGATCCGCGCGATAGCAGTGAATCACGGCATACAGACCAGTCGAGATCAAGAAAAAGCAGGGTATCGGCGGCATCAAGCAGTTGCTCGGCCAGGGCACCAAATACCCCTTCGACCACCCATGATGGCTCTTGAGCAAGGGTTTGAATGGCATGATCAATCTCATGCTGGGGCCGTTTTTGGTTAAAGCCGCCCGGTTGCCAGACGATGGTGTCCAGATTGACCTCGCGGATAGTTAACTGCTCAGCCAATCGAGCTGCCAACCAGCTCTTGCCCGATCCCGAGTTGCCAATAATCAGAATTCGTTTCATCTATGAGCTCTCTTTTTTGGAACAGATATCTGGAAGCTGGAAAGTAGAGATGATGACGTGAATGTCCGAATACGCTTCGCTATTGGAACCTACGGGCTGAAATTGATACCGAAGGAAGTGCGCACTAAAGTAGCGTAAACAAGACACTGGTTTGAGGCCGGTGTCAGGTGATAACTAGATCTGTACAATTGGGATGAAATTACTCCAGCTCATCTTTAAGATAATGATTATAAAGGTCAATTTTTAATAATGAAAAAGCAATATCCTTTATTTTGTTTTTATCTAAATTGATTTGTAAAAATGTCTCAATGACTTTTTTCTTTGTTAATTCATCATGCATTTCCATATAACTTTTTATGAAGGATTTATTTATTCTTGGTAGTAGGGAAATAAAGCTTATGTATTGATCTTTAGTGCTGTTATAATGTTTTATTGTCTTGAAGGTTTCTATATGGTTATCTGATCTTTTGATGTCCTCAGTTAACCCATTTGGATTTTTAATTAAAGTGACATTAAAGCCATCTTCCAATAATGGTGTTTTAACGCCATGTATTGTATCTAGAAAATCTTCAAAGTCCCCATCTTTATTTAATTGTAGGATAAAATTGTGTGAGTTTGAGATAGAGTCTTTATATGGGTTTAGATGTTCTACCTCTATAAAGTCATGGTCTGATTTTAAATTTGAGTTGCAAGCCGTACAAGATGGAATTAAATTTCTAATGTTCACACTGAAAAATGGATATTTTGATTTGCAAATGTAATGGTCTAACGCTGGTCTTACAACAGCTTGGTTTGTCACGGGATCAATTTCATCAATAATTATGGTTGTCAGGTTTATGTTGCAGTATGGGCATACCTTAGGTTTGATTTTGTTTAGGAAGGCATAGGCATTCCATGTGTTTGGATCATATTGTCGATTTGTAGGTATGTAACTAAAACGTTCATAGTCAAAAAGCTTTGAGGCTCTTCCTCTAATATCATTAGATATAGCATCTATAGAGCTGTAACTCATTTCTCTAGGTAGAAATCTCATCTCCTTTATTAAGTCAGAAATGAAAGGTTGCATTTTTCTTACCTGATCAGGGAGACACATAAGGAAAAATAAACGATGCTTATTGTAAATTTTTGAGTGATAAAATCTTTCCATCTCCATAGGATTCATCGAGATGTATGCAAAACATAGTTCTTTATTAAGAAGCAGCGACTTATAGAATCGTTTTTCTATTTGATAAACTAGGGATATTGGTTTCGGAGAGTGTATTAATCGAAACTTAAAACGTTGGTAAAAACCTTCAGAGAACCATCTTATTATTTCCTCGTTTAGCGAGGAGCTTATGTTGATCATTTTTATGACTCCTTCAAGACTTTTCTGAGGAAATCATCACCTATTATATCAATCATTTTTGACAAGAGCGGGTCTGATTTTTTGTTCTTGATGCTACTTGATATGGCTTTTATCTTTCGATAGGAAAATTCGCCTACCGTTTTATTTACAGTAAATCCTTCGCTGTAGAGGTCGTACAGGTTTGCACCAAAAAAACTCTTCTCTGCATCAATGTCATATCCAAAGAAATTTGTGGACTCTTTGGGTAGATCACTTAATATTAGGGGGGAATGAGACGTTACAATTAGTTTTATTTTTGATTTGTGTTGTTTTATTTTTTTAATGAACTCTATTATGTTGCTAACATAGTGTCGCTGTAATTCAGGGTGTAAAAAAACCTCTCCTTCATCAATAAATACATTAATATATTGTGCGTTTTTTGGTATAAATTCATATAGCCTAGAGTACATGGTCAGTGCTGAATACTGTCCTGAGCTGACGCCATTCCATTTTATATCTATACCAGATAAAGCACTTCTTAGATTAGATATTAACTCAGTAATTCCAATGAATTCATTGTAACTACTAACACCAAATGTAAAACGATCATTGTTACCATGAAACGGAATATTCCATTGCCTGACAAAATGATCAAAAGAGTATGCGTCATAACGCTTATCTATAAAGAATGAAATTTCTTTTTCTAGCCTCTTTGGTATACCTGGCATCAACAGGTTTGATAAATGCAGGTTGATTTGTTCATACCATAAATCATTATTTAAGCTTTTAGCTAGTTGCGTAAGAATTGAAACAATATCATCCCTGTATTTTAAGGAGTATAAGTCCTTATTTGAACTCTTGGAGTTTAATTGATTCAATATGATTGAAGCCACTCTTTTTAAAGTGGAGTCGAGTAGACTGACATATATCAATGCGCTAATTGGATTTTTTTGCAAAGAATTGTTTTTATTTGGGAAGTTATATTTTATGAAATTTGTCAGTAGTGATATAAAATCATCATTTTTAGTCTGGTAATAATTCTCTGGGGTGTCATAAATAAATGGCAAGTCATTTGTGATACGAAATCTGATGTTATAATCTTCTTTGAAAATATGCGAGATGCTTTGAACTGTAGCTATTACACCCTCTAATCTTTTTGATAGTTCAGATGTTAAGTTAACACTACCAAGCATAGGTACGTCATGTACTTTAAGAAAACTCAATTTTACATTCTTAAATAGTTCAAACTGAGATTTAACATCTTTATGTTTTTGTAAATATGCGCGACTAAGCAAGTACGTATTAGAGCAGTTAATTATATTTGCATTAGTAAATGTTGGTTTGACTGCTAACGGTTCTAGTGCATGCGAAAAATAAACTGCAGAAAAATCCTCTACTTCAAGATCGCTCTTGAATATTCTTACTGGTTCAGCGTTTTTACTGAAAACCTTGACATTCCCCAGTCCCTCTGAAATATAAAAAATCTCTCCGGATTCTTCAAAAATGGCAATGAACGAAGCGTTTTCAGGAAGGCTGTCTTCATATAGACTAAGAATGAACTCAATAGTAGTGCTTTTCCCTGAACCATTAGTTCCAAAAAAAGACACAATATCTATGTTTTCAGAAAAGAAGTTATCCGGTATTGAGCTTTTAGATACAAAGAATGAGAGATTTTTATTTTTAACGTTGAATTGACTAGATAGAGATATTTCTTTGTTTTTTATTACTTTGTAGTCATCAATAAAAAGATATATCAATTCCATGCAGAAAACCCCAGTTTAAATTTTTGGTTACATATTTGCACAGGAATAAATGAAATCAGCGTGTGTATTGTACTTTGTTGCACTTTACAAATACTACGCTACCGCCCGTGGATTACAGCCTCCAGCCTGCTGCGGTTATCCGGCGATGTGGTGGATGGCGAAACGGCTGCGCAGGGTTATCTCTGCAAGAGTGGTTGCCAAGTGGAGCATATTAGTCGAGAGAGCCGCTGGGTAAAACCGCTGCCCAGTAAAAACCTGCCAAAGATCAATAAATTACTTATTAAACGAGTGATATCTGCCCATTTGGTACAGTGACCGCAGGTAGAACGTCGCCCCTACCTGTGCACCACAACTCAGGCCGACTCCCGTTTTTGCAGGTTGGGGGTGATGATATGGCGGTTGGGGGCGAGTTCGGGCTGCTGCATCCGGGTCAGCAGTCGTTTTGCCGCCTGACGGCCGATTTCGCGGGCCGGTGAGCTGACGAAAGTGAGGGCGGGGGAGGTGAGTTCGGCCTCCGCCACATCGTCAAAGCCGAGCAGGGCCACCTGCTGGCCTATGTAGTTGTCCTTGCCCACGGTGCGGCCGCTCGCCTCGACACCATAGATGGCGCCGAGCGCCACCTCGGGGTAGTGGCAGAGCACGGCGGTCACCTTGGGGTGCTGGTGCAGCAGCTGGGCGATGGTGTCGGCGGCGCTGCGCTGGGTGCGCTCGCACTCCAGTACCCACTCCGGTTTGAAGGGCAGGCCATATTGCAGCAGGCTGGCGCAGTAGCCGCCGATCCGCTCGGCGCGGGTCAGGGAGTCGGCCCGCCCGCCGACATAGGCGATATGGCGGTGGCCCTGCTCGATAAGGTAGGTGGTGGCCTGCTTGGCGGCGTGGGTGTTGTCGGGGCCGATAAAGTCCACATCATCCCGATAGTAGGAGCGGGCGGCGCACACCACCGGCAGCTCGGAGTCGAGCAGGGTCTCTAGCGTCTTGGCCGCCGCGCCGCGCACCGGATTGAAGATGATGCCCGCCACCCCTTGCCGTGACAGGGAGTGGATGCTCTGCTGCAGCCGCTCCGGACTGTGGCCGCACTGGGTCAGAAACAGCAGATACCCCTGCTGCTCCAGCACCTCGCTCACCCCGGCGGTCACCTCGGTATAGAAGGGGTCGGTGATGTCGCGCAGGATCAGCCCCACCAGATTGGATTGCTGGCTGCGCAGGTTGGCGGCGGCGCTGTTGGGCACGTAGTCGAGCTCTTTTATCGCCTGCTGCACCCGCTCGGCGGTGGCCGGGGAGATGCGCCCCTTGCCGTTGAGCACCATGGAGACGGTGGTGACCGATACTCCCGCCCGCTGGGCGACATCGGTGATCTTGGTGGCTTTGGCAGAGAGGGATTTGGGCGACATAGGGCGAACGGACGACGGACAGTTGAAAGCGAGGCCCCAGCATACCTGCTTGGGTTGCCAAGTGAAACGTTACATCACCATTGGGCCGATCCGGCTCACAAATTTGGATCCTGCTGCCAGCCAGCCCCCTTATTCTGTGATCCTGTCGGCACTTGTAAATTGATAAAACGTTTTATCATCCAGCAAAACCTGATGCTGACCCGCGCCTCTGCGTCGAGATTGCTACGAGCAGCCACGGGGAAAGCCGCAGATATTGCTGTCTATTCACAAGGAGCCGTTTCATGGCCAAGCCCCAAGCCAAATCCACCATCTGGGAGTTCCTGCAGAGCCTCGGCAAGACCTTTATGTTGCCGGTCGCCCTGCTGGCCTTCTCGGGCATCCTGCTCGGTGTCGGCAGCTCGCTCACCAGCGATGCGGTCAAGCAGAGCATGCCCTTCCTCGACAATACCGTGCTGCAACTGCTGTTCCTCTGGATGACCAAGGTGGGGCTGGTGGCCTTTATCTATCTGCCGGTGATGTTTGCGGTGGCCATTCCGCTCGGGCTGGCGCGAGAAGAGAAGGGGGTCGCGGCCTTTGCCGGTTTCGTCGGCTATGCGGCGCTCAACCTCTCCATCAACTTCTACCTGACCGTGGCCAACGTCATCGGTGATGCAGCGGTGGAGAAGGCCTACGGGGTGAAATCGATCCTCGGCATCAGCTCCATCGACACCGGGATTCTGGGGGCCATCATCGTCGGGGTGATCGTCGCGAAGTTGCACGCCCGTTTCTACACCTACAAGATGCCCGATGCGCTCGCCTTCTTCGGCGGTGCCCGCTTCGTGCCCATCATCACCGCGCTGGTGCTGGGTGTGGTCGGCTTGGTCGTGCCGTTCGTCTGGCCCTGGTTTGCTGCCGGCATCAACGGCATCGGGGCGCTCATCTCCCACGCCGGTCCCTTCGGCCCCTTCCTGTTCGGTACCGGTGAGCGCCTGCTGCTGCCGCTCGGTCTGCACCACATTCTGGTGGCGCTGATCCGCTTTACCGAAGCGGGCGGCACCCAGCTGGTATGCGGTCACGAGGTGAGCGGCGCCCTCAATATCTTCTACGCCGAGCTCTCCTGCGCCGATACCAGTGGTTTCTCGGTCTCTGCCACCTCCTTCCTCTCGCAGGGCAAGATGCCAGCCTTCCTCGGCGGCCTGCCGGGTGCGGCGCTCGCCATGTATCACTGCGCCCGTCCGGAAAATCGCGGCAAGATCAAGGCGCTGCTGGTCTCCGGCGTGGTGGCCTGCGTCATCGGCGGCATCACAGAGCCGCTGGAGTTCCTGTTCCTGTTCGTGGCGCCGGTACTCTACGTTATTCACGCCATCCTGACGGGGCTCGGCTTTATGACCATGGGGCTGCTCGGCGTCACCATCGGCAACACCGACGGCAACCTCATCGATTTTCTGGTGTTCGGCGTGCTGCAAGGCACCGCCACCAAGTGGTATCTGGTGCCGGTCGCGGCCGCCATCTGGTTTGCCATCTACTACAGCGTGTTCCGCTTCGCCATCGTGCGCTTTAACCTGAAAACCCCCGGTCGTGAAATCGAGACCAGCGAGACAGCCCAGCCCGCAGGCAAGAAGGCCGGCAACAGCGGTTACAACGGTGAAATCATCCTTAACGCCCTGGGCGGCGCCGATAACATTCTCGCGCTCGATAACTGCATCACCCGCCTGCGGATGTCGGTGCAGGACATGAGCCGGGTCGATGACAAGGTATTGAAAGCGAACGGTGCCATCGGGGTGATCAAGCTCGATGAGCACAACCTGCAGGTGGTGATTGGCCCGCAGGTGCATCTGGTGAAAAACCAGCTGCAGAGCCTGATGGGGGCCTGAACCGGCCAATAAGATCCGAACGGGGGGCGCAAGCCCCCCTTGTTTGCCTCTCCCAATATGTCTCCTGTTTATGGAGGGAGAAACTTCATGCACGATATTTATGACTTCGACCGCGTGGTCGACCGCCACGGCACCTACTGCACTCAGTGGGACTATGTAGCCGACCGTTTTGGCCATGCCGACCTGCTCCCCTTTACCATCTCCGATATGGATTTCGAGACCGCCCCCTGCATTCGCCAGAACCTGGCAACCCGTCTTGAGCACGGGGTATTTGGCTACAGCCGCTGGAATCACGACGACTTCAAGGGGGCGGTGAGCAACTGGTTTGCCCACCGCTACGGGGCGAGCCTCGACCCCGAGACGCTGGTCTACGGCCCCTCGGTCATCTATGTGATTGCCCAGCTGGTGAGCCTCTGGTCGGCGCCGGGGGAGGGGGTGCTGGTGCATACCCCCGCCTACGATGCCTTCGGCAATATGCTGGCAGCCAACGACAGGGTGCTGCTGCCTTGCCCGCTTAAAAAAGAGCAGGGGAGTTACCAGATCGACTGGGCCTGCTTCGAGCAACAGGCAGCCCGCCCCGATTGCCGGATTTTGCTGCTCTGCAGCCCCCACAACCCCACTGGCCGGGTCTGGACGCGGGATGAACTGGGCCGGATGGCCGCCATCTGCCAGCGCCACGGGATCAAGGTCATCTCGGACGACATCCATATGGATGTGAGCTTTGCCCGCTACCTGCCGTGGAGCGAGGTGGCGCCGGATGATCACTGGGCGCTGGTGAGCTCGGGCTCCAAATCCTTCAATATTCCCGCCCTTGGCGGCGCCTACGCCTTTATTGCCAACGCAGCGGCGCGGACCGCCTATCTGCAGCGGCTCAAGGCGGCCCATGGGCTATCTTCCCCACCCATTCTCGGGGTGCTGGCCCATATCAGTGCCTATCGGGACGGGGCTGCCTGGCTCGATGCCCTGAAAGCCTACCTGCACGGCAACCTCACCCATGTGGCGGCGCGGCTCAACGCGGCTTTCCCCGCCATAGACTATCGGGTGCCCGAGGGAACTTATCTCGCCTGGATTGATCTGCGCGGCCTTGGCATCGACTCCACTGAACGGATGGATGCGCTGCAAACCTTGCTGGTGGAGAAATACCGGGTCGCCATCATGCGTGGCGACACCTACGGCCCGGAAGGCACAGGTTATATCCGCCTCAACGTCGGCTGCCCGCGCTCGAAGGTTGACCAGGGGCTCGACGCCCTGATCGGCGCGCTGGGGGAGGTGGGGTAAGGGTTGGGATATCTGGCTGGATGAGCTGTTGATTCATCCAGCCGGTGACCTTGATAGAGGCGTTCGGCTCGGTTATTGCGGGCTCAGAAGGTGGCGATCAAGGGGCTATTGCAAGTGACCTGAGCCTGAATGTCCTGGCACAACATCTGAATGTGGGGCTCATCGATCTTCTCGCGAGGGATATAAATACCGATAGTCCCCTTGTTGTACTCTTCGCCCATATTCAGCTGGCCAATACCAAATCGGGAAAAATAACCAGCCATGCTCACCGGATAAGGCATGACAGCATTGCTGTTATTGACAATATCAATGCTGGTGAGCAGGGAATTGCTGCTATAAATGATTTTGTCATTTGGCTTCATGGCGGCGCGTTCCTGCTTTTTTCTCGCCAAATCATCGACCAGATGCAGATATTTATCCTCATCCGGCGTCACCAGCAGGCTGGGATAATCGACCAGGTCCTGCTTGCTGCATATTTTCCCTGTGAGGGGATGGCCCGCTCTGACAAATACCCCATCGTGAGAAATAAATAGCGGGATAAATATCAGGCTGTAATTTTTGGCCAGCCCGTGAATTTCATGCCCGAGAAACAGATCGATATGATTGTCCAACAGCAGATCGAGCAGACGCAGATGGTTGCCGACTTCAATATTGATGGCGCAGGATGGGTTAGCCTGCTGATAGCGGGCGGTGACAGGTTGCAATACCGGCTGCCACCACGCATGTCCGGTGCCCACCTTTAGCGGCCGCGCGGTGCGCTCGCGCAGGCTGGCCAGCTGCCTGAGGGTGTCATCGTAGATCCGCTGCATCACGCGCGCCTGCTCCAGCAGCAGCTCTCCGGCAGCGGTGAGCGTCACGCCGCCTGCGTGCCTGACCAGCAAGGTAGTCCCCAGATTCTCCTCAAGCTTTTTCATGTTGTGTGTCAGCGTCGGCTGGCTGAGTCCCATTTTCCTGGCTGCCAGACTGACATTTTTGTGGGTGGCCACTGCAATAAATTGTCTTAGATGCTTGTCCACGAATATGGCGTCCGGTCATGGGCGGGTGGTGCGCCAAGCTAGTGTAATCACCATGGGCTGTCAATTATCTCCCTTCACGTACTGGCTATTTTTATGTGGCTCCCTTCACGTTGTATTCAATTCGCTTTTACCGCCTGATAGCCGGTTTGGTGCGGGGGATCACGTAATTTCATCTGGTTATAGATGTTATCTATGCCGATGGTGACGTGGTCTATTTTTCTGGCGAATGCTGACCACGTAGACTGGCAAAAACGGTTTTACTCAATGCTGTTTCAATAACAAAACAAAAAAGTAACGAAGGGAAAATATGAAAATTCGTCCATTGGCTTTATCCGTGGCGTTATGCTACGGCGGGGTTCTTTTGTCCGGTTGTCATGACAGCTCATCCAGCGGTAGCGATAACGGGGTCAAACCGGAGGTGAAGGCGCCCTGGGATTTTGATCTCTATATGGTTGGCGAATTTAGCGGCTGGGGCCGTGAGGAGAAGTTCAAACTGACCTTCAAGGAGGGGGTCTATCGTCTGGACAACCTGAAGATGAACTCGGGTATGTCCCCCTTCAAAGTGGCTGGCCCCGAGTGGACCAAATATCCCGATTTCTCTGCTGACTCCCGCAAGGAGACCAGCATCTTCCCCGGTCAGGTCTATCCCATGTACTACCAGAACAACGGGCAGAACAACCGTCTGGTGGTGACCGAAAAGGGGCTGATCGATATTCAGGTCAAGGTGACCAATGCCGATCTGGCGGCACCGGCCATCGAGTTCTCCATGGTGCGTGATGACCCCAATTACAGCGAGAGCCTCTATCTGAAAGGGATTGATGGCAATCTGGAGCCCGTGCTGCAGATGGTCTATCAGGGGGACAGGCTGTATGTGATGGTGGCCAGGCTGACGGTGGGTGAACACAAGATAAAGATCGCCTCCGCACAGGAGGGGATTGGATTCGGGATTAATGGCGCCATTGCCTTGAACCACCCGGTCAAGATGCAGCGCTGTGACGCCCAGTGTCAGCTGGCATCAGTGCGGGTGGATCAGGAGGGGTATTACAAGTTCCTGCTGGACGCCAGCCAGGATGAGAATGCCCCCTTGTTGCAGGTTAGCATCGCAGGAGAGGGAGACCTTGGCATGATCAATCCCCATGAAGGGCATGAGCTGATCGAGAAGCGCGAGTATGAGACCTATAAGCCCGGAGTGACGGAAACGGCTACCTTCTCGGTCAAAAAGGCCAGTGACGAGTATCGCAGCTATGCGCAATCGACTACTCAGGAGTTGCGTGATCCGGGCGAGAACTTTACCACCTATCAGGAGCAGTCCGATCTGCCCCGCTTGCGATCCGGCAACATGGTATTTGATGCCCTGTTTGCGCTGGCCGCTTACGAGATGCGCCAGAACAGCGTGGCTCAGGTCAAGGATGGCAGTTACAACGGGGGGCAGGCGATCCCTTGCGACTGCTTTGAAACCGGCGCCAAGTGGCATTACGTCTGGACGCGGGATCTCTCCTACGCCACCGATCTGGGGCTGGGGGTGCTTGATCCCCTGCGGGCGCGCAACTCCCTGCAGTTCAAGCTCTCTGATTTCAGAGCCGAGCTGAAAAGCGATATGGACAGTTTGATCCCGCAAGGACGCCAGATCATTCAGGATACCGGTACCGGGGGCAGCTGGCCCATCAGTACCGATCGCATGAGCTGGGCCCTGGGGGCCGAGCGGGTGCTGGCTGCCCTGTCTGATGCCGAGCGCCGCGCGTTCTTGCCCGATGTCTTTGAAGGACTGAGCAACACCATAGAGAGTGATCGTCTGGCCGCCTTCGATAGCGCAGATGGTCTCTATGTCGGCGAGCAATCTTTCCTCGATTGGCGCGACCAGACCTATGCCAAGTGGATCACCGCAGATATCGCCCACATCGGCATGAGCAAATCTCTCTCCACCAACGTGACCCACTATCAGGGGTTGCTGCTGGCCGCGCGGGTGGCGAGCGAACTGGGGCACGATGAGCTGGCGATCCGCTATAACCAGTGGGCGGGTGAGCTGAAACTGGCGATCAATCGTGCTTTCTGGCTGGCTGACGAGAAGATGTATGCCAGCCTGATCAACACCAGTACCGATCAGAGCCCGGCCTACAAGTTCGATCTATTGGGGGAATCCCTCGCCATTCTGGCCGGTGTTGCCGATGAGGCGCAGGCCAAAGAGATCATCAGTCGCTATCCCATGGGCCCTTATGGCGCGCCGGTCTACTTCCCGCAGCAACCCGATATGCCGGTTTACCATAACCGCGCCATCTGGCCCTTCGTCTCCGCCTACGGGCTGAAGGCGGCGGCCATGGTGCAGAACGTTGCCGTGGTCGATCACCATATCGACTCCCTGATGCGCGGCGCCGCGCTGAACCTCTCCAACATGGAGAACCTCGAGTGGCTCTCCGGTCAGCCCTCCCTGATGGATCTGACCCATCCCGATTTGACCGGGCCGGTGATCAACTCCCAGCGCCAGCTCTGGTCTGTCGGGGGCTACCTTGGCATGGTGACCGACACCACCTTCGGCTACAAGGTGGAAGAGGGGGGGATCCGGATCAAGCCGTTTGTCACCGCTCACTTGCACAAGCTGATGGGGGCCAAGCCCGAGGCTGCACTCAAGGGATTGAACTATCGTGGCAAGCAGATTGACATCGTGCTGCAACTGCCGGAGCTGGGCGGGGAGGGCAGTTACTATCCGGTACGCAGCATTACCCTCAATGGCGCCCCGGTGGGTGAGCAGATAAGTGAAAACATGCTGGCCCCTAGCAACCGGATTGAGGTGACGCTCGGTGCCGCCGTGGCTGACGATCAGGGGATCCGCCTGATCAAGGATGTGGCGCCGCTGGATGTCGAGAACAGGCAGGTGTTTGCACCGACCGAGCCGACCCTGCTCGGGGTTAGCGAGCAGAGTGGCAAGCTGGTGGTTGCCCTGCAGGACAGTCTCAACAAGGGGGCGGTCAGCTACAACATTTATCGGGATGGCAAGCAGGTGGCCTCCGATCTGGGTCGCGCGACCAGCTGGGTCGACGACATGGTACTGCAGCCGGGCAAGGCCTATTGCTACAGTGCCGAGGCGGTCTATCCGGAGTCCGGCAACCGCTCCCATCATGCCAAACCGGTTTGCTATCAGCCTGCGCTGCAACATATCGCCATCGATGGGGCCAACGTCTCCCATACCGGCAGTGTGAGCGCCGCCGATGGGGCCATTCCCGTCCCTTACCTCAAGGATTGGGGCCGCCCCGACGACAGCTTGCTGGTGCAGGGGGTCAAGCTCGATGGCAAGCACGCCATTCGCCTGCAATACAGCAATGCCCAGCATGCCATCAATCTGGGGGTGACCAACGGGGTGAAACGGATCTCGGTAGTGAGTGGTGGCCAGGTTGTCACCAGCGGTATGGTGCAGATGCCCCATGTGATGAAAGAGGGCGACCTCAAACCGCTGCGTGACTCGACGCCGTTCGTGATTGATCTGCCTGCCGGGGAGTATGACATCCGGGTGAGCGATTTTTACAACATGAGTTACCTGAAGGCAAACGACACCTACAACGATGCAGGCGGTCAAAAGGGGGCGGTCAATCTGATCGATCTCGCCAGCATCACCATTTCGGCTCGCTAAGCGCTCAAACAAAACGGCCAAACAAAACCGCCCCGGATAGCCGGGGCGGTTTTTTATTTAGCGATACCGAGATGAGCCGCGGTCAACACAAGGGCTCAGCGATAGCGGCCACGTACCGAGCTGCTGGCGCGGCCGGCCATCTTGATCAGGCTCTGGCGGGTGTGCAGGTGGCAGAGCGCGACGCCGAGGGCATCCGCTGCATCCGCCTGCGGGGTGGCGGAGAGTTTCAGCAGATGGGTCACCATATGCTGCACCTGCTCCTTGGCGGCGCCGCCGGTGCCGACCACCGCCTGCTTGATCTGGGTGGCTGAGTATTCGCTCACCGGCAGATAGGCGTTGACCGCGGCGACGATGGCGCTGCCCCGGGCCTGCCCCAGTTTCAGGGCCGAGTCGGCGTTGCGGGCCATAAAGACCCGCTCGATGGCAAACTCGGTGGGTTTGAACTGGGTGATGATCTCGCATACCCCGTCATAGACCTGCTTGAGGCGCTCCGGCAGCTCGCCGCAATCGGTGCGGATGCAGCCAGAGCCCAAGTATTCGGCCTTGCCGCCCACGACCCGGATAACCCCGTATCCGGTGATCCGCGAACCCGGATCGATGCCCAAAATAATGCTCATGGGTGTTGATTGCTCTAAACGCGAGTGATGGCCGCCAAGATAGCAAACTGTGGCTCGTTTGGCTGTATGTCCCGGGTCAAGCGGGCAAAGATTGGCCAGCCGGCGTCGGGCGTGGTTAGCCCTTGAACAGCGCTATGGTGTCGCCATCCTGCAGGCTGCCCGCGCCGCGCACCACCACCCGATCCCCCTGCTTGAGGGCGCCGCTCACTGCCACTTGCTGGCTGTCGCCAAACAGCACGGTGACCGGCACCCGATTCACTTTGAGCGCCTTGCCGCTTCGCGCCACCTGATAGACCACGCTGCCATCGGTGCCGAGCACCAGGGCATCCCGTGGCAGCAGCATGCTCTGCTGATCCCCCAGTGGCAGGGCAACCCGTACCGGCGAGCCGATGATGAAGGTGCCCGCTTCCGGTTTGAGGCGCAGCTCGATGAGGCGCGACTTGGGATCGGCGCTGGCGGCTCGCTGGTAATAGACGCCGTGACCGCTCAGCTGCTCCCCCTCCACCTGCAGCCGGGTTTGCGGCGCCAGCTGCTGGGCCCAGAGAATGGGGGCCTGCAGGCGGATATCCGGCTGATCCGGGTTGACCAGCTCCAGCGCCTGCTCGCCCGCGTCCACATGCTCGCCGGGCTGGATGAAGTGGTTGTTCACCACCCCGTCGAACGGGGCATAGATGTGGCTGCGGCGCAGCTGTTCTTCAATCTGGTTCACCTGTATGGCGGCCAGCCGCTCGGCCAGCGCGGCCTGCTCCACATCATAACTGGCCTTGTCGTACTGGCTTTGGGAGGCGCTCTTTTGCTGGTGCAGCCGGGTGATCCGCTGGGATTCGGCGCGAGCGAAGCGCAGGTTGCTCTGCCATTTCGCCTGCTCGGCGCGAGCCTGCTCTAGCGAGAGGCGCAGCGCCGTACTGTCGAGGCGCAGCAGCTCATCTCCTTTTTTGACCCGGCTGCCAAATTCGGCGATCCACTCCACCCGGCCGCTCACTTCGGCGCTGAGCGCCGCTTGCTGGCGACTCGCCACCGTGCCGCTGACCCAGATATTGGCGGCCGCATCCCCTTGGGTCACATCCGCCAGGGTCACCATCTTGCCCTGAACGGCCAATACCGGTAGCGCGCTGCCTGCAATCAGCGCAGCGCCAGCCAACATTCGGGTAATCATGTGTGTCATCGATGAGCTCCTTGCTCAGGCCCGCTGGCGCAGGGGTTGTGGGATCGCCACCTGCTCCCCGAGACGCAGGAAGGCAGGCAACAGGATCAGGGTAAACAGGGTGCTGCAGCTCATGCCGCCGACAATGACGGTGGCGAGCCCGCGGTAAATTTCGCTCCCCTCGCTCGGGCTCAGCATCAGCGGCAGCATGCCGAAGATGCTGGTGAGACTGGTCATGGCGATGGGACGCATCCGGCTTTGCAGGGCATCGGCCACCGCCAGCTGGCGGCTCATGCCGTCCCGCTCGGCGGTGCGGGTCTGATGCACCAGCAGGATGGCGTTGTTGACCACCAGTCCCAGCAGGATGACAAAGCCGATGATGGTAAGCAGATCCATCGGCAGCGGCACCAGCAGCCCGCTCAGTTGCAGCGCCAGCACGCCGCCAACCGAGGCAAGGGGCAGGGTGAGCAGCACCAGCAGGGCATCCTTGAGGGAGGCAAACACCCCCCACAGCAGCACCAGCAGGATCACCACGGCGAACAGGAAGATGGTCCCCAGATTGTCGAGCGCCTGTTGCAGGCTGTCGGCGTTGCCGGCAATGCGCAGCTCGCCACCGGCGGGCAGCAGGGGGCGGATGGCGGCAAAACTGCGGTTTTTCAGGGTGTCGATCACCTGCTCCATGGTCATGCCCGCCGGGGGCGCTATCTGCAGGCTGATGCTGCGCCGCCCATCGGCCCGGAAGATGCTGGCCGGGCCCATGTCGTGTTCCACCCGCAGCAGCTCGCCAAGGGGGACGATGCGCCCGGAGGGGGTGGCCAGCGGCACTGCCTTCAGCTCGTCCGGATTGGCGGAGCTCTGTCCCATCAGCATGATGTCGAGCCGATCTTCGCCGTCGAAATACTCGCCAACCCGCAAGCCGTCGCCAAAGGTCTGGATGATGGTGGGCAGGGGCGTGCGATCCCAACCCACTTCGGCGAGACGCCGATCTTGCGGCACCAGTTTGAGCTCGGGGGCGGTGAAGTCGAGACTCGGCTCGGGCCGGATCTGTGCTCCCGGCAGGTCCTTGCTGAGGATCCCCATGCTGGCTCGGGCCGCCTGATAGAGCTCGGGCAGGTTACCCCCCTGCAGCAGCAGGGAGACGCCGTTCTCGCTGTCAAAGCCGCCAAACAGCGACCCCTGACCGCCGAACACCCGGGTGTCGGGAATGCCTACCAGCAGCTGTTTCATCAACAGGCTCTCCAGCTCCTTGATACGGGTCTCGTCCTTGGGGCGCACGCCAATCTGGGCGCCCCCCGGGTAGCGCAAGATGTAGTAGTTCTTGAGGGCAGGCTCTTTCTCCCCCTTCATGTAGGGGGCGAGGCGGGCGATCAGGGTATCGATCACCTCTTCGCGCTGGGCCTTGAGGTTGACCCCGGGGGTGAAGTTCATCCAGACATCCACCGCGTCCCGTTTCACGTCCGGCAGATAGTCCATCTTGGGCAGCAGCGCCCAGGTGGCCAGTGCCGGCAGACTCATCATCAGGGTGATGACCGTCCAGCGCTGGCGTGAGGTCGAGGTCCAGCGGATCACGTGACGGGTAGTGCGCTGCCACAGCGACTCATAGGGATCGGTCAGTGTTTCATGTCCCATCCAGCGCGCCGCCACCGCAGGCAGCACGATGACGGCGACCAGCATGGAGACTGTCACGGCGCAGGCGATGGTGAGCGCCAGATCGGCAAACAGCTGACCCTCCACATCGTTGAGCAGCAGCACCGGCAGGAAGATGGCAACCGTGGTGAGGGTGGAGGCGACCAGCGCCGTCCACACCTGACGGGTACCTTCGAGCGCCGCCTCCGCCTTGCTCAAATCCCCCCGCTCGTGGCGCCGGTAGATGTTCTCCAGCACCACGATGGCGGCATCGAGCACCATGCCGACAGCAAAGGCGATGCCCGCCAGCGAGATGATATTGAGGGTGCGATCCATCACCTTGAGCAGGCAGAAGGTGAGCATGATGCTGATGGGGATGGCGAGGGCAATCATCATGGTCGCCTTGAGCTGGCGCAGGAAGAGCCAGAGGATGGCGCAAGAGAGCAGCACCCCGAGTCCCAGGTTGGCGGTGACCATGCTGACGGCGCGATTGATGTAGAGGGAGGCATCGAACGACTGCTCCATGTGCAGCCCGACCGGCTCCAGCACCTCGCGGTTGAGCTCGTTCACCCGAGCCTTGATCGCCTCAAGGGAGGCCAGGGCATTGGCGCCGCTCTCCTTGAAGATCTGGGCGGCGATGGCGGTATTGCCGTTCTGGATCCGCAGCACCGGGTTCTCTTCCCTGGCCACCCTTACTTCCGCCACATCCCGCAGATAGATGGGCAGGCCATCGCGCCAGTCCACCACCTTGTCCCCCAGCGTCTCGACATCGTAGCGACCGGCAAAGCGCAGCTTGTACTCCCAGCGACCGATGTCGAGGGTACCGGCCGACACGTCCCAGCCGGTGGTGGCGCGGCTGGCCAGCACCGGGATCTCCACCCCCAGCTCGGCGGCTCGGTAGGGGTCGAAGCGGATCTGGATCTGGCGCTCGTTGATCCCCTCGACTGCGACCGTCGAGACCCCTTCGATACGCTCCAGCTCGGGTTTGACCCGCGCCTCGATCAGCGCCTGATGATCATCGATCACCCCTTTGGCGCCGGGCAGCTGCTGGATGAAGAAGAAGGTGAGGGTATCGTTGCTGCTGTAGTTGTTGACGTAGGGGCCGCCGATCTTGTCCGGCAATCCCGAAACCCGGTTCAGCCGCGAAATCACATCGAGTTGGGCCCGCTGCATGTCGGTGCCGAGGGCAAACTCCATGTCGATTTCGGTAAAGCCGGGATAGCTGTTGCTGACAAGGCTCTTGAGCCCCTGAACCCCCTGCATCTCCTGCTCGATGGGGTCGGTGATCTCCGACTCCATCTCCTGCGGCGAGGCGGAACGCCAGCTCACCGAGATGTTGAGGTGTGGACGGTCGATGTCGGGGAACAGCTGGATCGGCAGTCCCCGGATGCTGAGCAGGCCCAGCAGGAAAATCAGCACGATCGAGACCGCCACCCAGATGGGGCGTTCGATCGCCGTTTTGGCGAGGTTCATTCACTCTTCCTGAGTTGTTGTTATCGGCCATTCCGCTGGCCTTGCTTCCAAAGCCCCTGCAAAGGGACTCAAGCATTTAACTGGAATTCTCCCGGCTTGTAAATGCATGGTTAACAAACAAAAAAACCGGCCACGAGGGCCGGTTTGGTACAGGTTTGCTAGGGGATCAGGCGGCGTGCTCGACCTTGTTTGGCTGCTTGTTTGCTTGCTGGGAGAAGCCTTCCAGCTCGCCCGGGGCGAAGTTATCTACCTGAATCGCTTCGTAGCGCAGGGCATCGGCGGCCAGCAGCTTGTCCGCTTCGTCCTTGCTCAGGATGGAACCGGCCAGCGCGGCGGCAACCAGCTCCGGCAGCGCCAGTTTGCGGGGCAGTTTGCCCTCTTTCTGGGCCTGCACCAGCTTCTTCTCGTAGGGCTGCACGGCGACCATGGCCTGGAAGGCACGCTCCATCAGGCCGACCGGATCTGCCTCGTCTTTGCCGACATAGCAGAGAGCGGTCAGACGGTCGCGGAACTCGCCCGGCTTCATCATGGCCAGACAGATGGCGTGGCAGCGATCGTCGGCCGGCATCTTGTAACCGACGCCGAACGGGAACACCACGCGCTTGAGTACGGCACCCACCACCTTGTTCGGGAAGTTCTGGAAGAAGCCCTCGAACGCTTTGCCAATCAGGTAGAGGTTGCGCTCCACCGCGTACTGCACGAACGGCAGGTCGGAGACCATGCGGCCCTGATCCTCGTAGTGCTTGAGGGTGGCGGAGGCCAGATAGAGATGGCTCAGCACGTCACCCAGGCGGGCGGAGATCATCTCCTTGCGCTTGAGATCGCCACCCAGCATCAGCATGGAGACGTCGGCGCACAGGGCCAGCCCTTTACTCATGCGGGAGAGTTGCTTGTAGTAGCGGGCGGTTTCGCCAGCTACCGGTGCGCTGTTGAACTGGCCCAGAGTCAGCCCCTGGAACAGGGAGCCGAAGAAGTTGCCGGCGCCGAAGGCGATGTGCTTCATCAGCAGGGCGTCAAACTTCTCGAGACCGCGTTCCACGTCGGTATCGGCCGCCGCTTCCAGTTCGGCAAAGACGTACGGGTGGCAGCGGGTAGCCCCTTGCCCGAAGATCATCAGGTTGCGGGTCAGGATGTTGGCCCCTTCCACCGTGATGGCCACCGGAATACCCATGTAGGCGTAGCCGGTGTAGTTTTTCGGGCCCAGCTGGATGGCACGACCGGCGTGGATGTCCATGGAGTCATCCATGATCTGACGCGCCATTTCGGTCATGTGGTACTTGGAAATCGCGGTGACGATGGCCGGTGCCTGACCCAAGTCCAAGGAACCTGCGGTCATACGACGGGCCCCTTCCAGCTGATAGGTGAGGCCGCCGATGCGAGCCAGCGCCTCTTGCACCCCTTCAAACTTGCCGATGGACATGCCGAACTGCTTGCGTACATAGGAGTAGGCGCCCACGGTTCGGCTCGCCATATGACCGCAAGCGGTGCCCAGGGCAGGCAGCGAGATGCCGCGACCGGCGGAGAGGCACTCCACCAGCATGCGCCAGCCGCGACCGGCGTAATCCGGGCCGCCGATGATCCAGTCGAGCGGAATGAACACATCCTTGCCGAAGGTCGGGCCGTTCAGGAACGCCAGACCCATGGGGTAGTGGCGATCGCCGACGCGCACGCCCGGGTGGCTGGTGGGGATGAGCGCGCAGGTGATACCCAGCTCCTCCTTGTCACCCAGCAGTTTTTCCGGGTCATAGAGTTTGAACGCCAGCCCCAGCACGGTGGCGCGCGGCGCCAGGGTGATGTAGCGCTTGTTCCAGTTGAGGCGAATACCCAGTACCTCTTCACCCTTGTGCATCCCTTTGCAGACGATCCCCTTGTCAGGAATGGCGCCCGCATCGGAGCCCGCCTCCGGCCCGGTCAGGGCGAAGCAGGGCACCTCTTTGCCATTGGCCAGTCCCGGCAGCCAGAAATCTTTCTGGGCCTGGGTGCCGTAGTGCATCAGCAGCTCACCCGGGCCGAGGGAGTTAGGTACCATAACGGTGACTGCCACGCTCAGGCTCTTGGTGGCAATGCGGGTGACGATGGTGGAGTTGGCGATCGCCGAGAACTCGCGGCCGCCGTAGGATTTCGGGATGATCAGGGAGAAGAAGCCTTCCTTCTTCAGATAGTCCCATACCGGCTCCGGCAGGTCTTTGGTTTCGTTGACGATCTTGAAGTCATCAACCATGGCGAGCAGGATTTCGACCTGATTGTCGATAAAGGCCTGCTCCTCTGCGGTCAGTTCGGCCTTGCCGTAACCGTGCAGTTTTTTCCAGTCGGGGTTGCCGCGAAACAACTCGCCATCCCACCAGACGGAGCCGGCTTCCATGGCCTCCCGCTCGGTAGCTGACAAGGGCGGCAGTATCTTTTTGAAGATGCCGAACACCGGACGGGTTACCACCTTTTTACGGATGGAGGGTACGCCGAGCACAACGGCTATCGCCAGCACCAGCAGGACAAGCAATGTGATCATACCGAAGTTCCTTCTATTTCACTGTTTCCGTTGATTTATTGTTGGTTGTTACACGGCCAGGGAGAGCCTGGTCGACTCCACGGGCGCCCCGACTCCGGACGCCAGATAAGGAATAACGTTGCGCACCAGCCCTTCCACATCGAGCTGCTGGCCAAAGTCGGCCAGGGCGATGTCGCGCAGGGCATCGGCAGAGGCCATGGTGAATACGACGGTGCCCAGGGTGAAGTGCAGGCGCCAGAAGAGATCCGCGGGCGACAGGGCCGGATTGGCTTTGGAGATGGCCTGGGTGATCCGCTGCAAAATGGGGCCATAGTGGGCGGTGATAAAGCGGCGCAGGTGGCCCTGGCTGTCGATATAGCCGCGTCCCAGCAGCTGCATGAAGATGGCCGGGCCGTTGGCCCGCACTGCCGAGAGCTTCATCAGCGGCTCGACGAAGCTTTCAAACAGTTGCAGCAGGGTCAGCTGCTCCTGCTCCATCAGCACCCGCAGCCGGGCATCGAGATCCGGCATAAACAGGCTCAGGTAACGGTCGAGCACCGCCTGGATCAGCTCCTTCTTGGAGCCGAAGTGATAGTTCACCGACGCCAGATTAACGTCGGCTTCACTGGTGATCAGACGCAAAGAGGTATCGGCGAATCCCCGCTCGGCAAACAGCACTTCAGCGGCGTCGAGAATACGGTTTTTGGTATCGATTTTACTCACTGGACACCTCACTTAAACGAATGTTTAAAAAGTACGTTTCATAACGTGAAGTGTCAAGAGAATGTGAATGAGTGTTAGCGGAATGTTTTTCGATGAAAAAAGCAAAGTGGGCGGAACTTAGTCAAAAAGCAGGACTCTATATCTATGCCACTGCAATTAAACATTAAGTCTCGCCCAACTTGCACCATGCTAGTTGGGCCTTTTTTTGCGCGTCTGTTACCGGTTTGCGGTTTGCAGGTAAAAAAAAACCGCCGCAGGGCGCGACGGTGGGGAAAGTGAGTTCGCGTCATCCTGACGGCAAACTGTCGATGCGAGTTCAGGCATGTATCGACGGGGGCAGTATGCCAGCCAGAGCCCCTCAGACTATGTCAGCTTCGCGGTATTTTGTGACAAAGTGTGGCAAGCACTGGCGTGGCCCAAGCTGCCGCTCTTTGCTATGCTGCCCTTTCAAAATATGAGGGGAGAGAAGATGAAGTACCCGGTCGATACCCACACTCACACTATTGCCAGCACCCATGCCTACAGCACCATCCACGACTATCTGCCGATAGCCAGGGCCAAGGGGATCAAGCTGTTCGCCACCACGGATCATGGCCCCGAGATGGCCGATGCCCCTCATGTCTGGCATTTTGCCAACTTGCCGATATTGCCAAGAGTGGTGGACGGGGTGGGGATCCTGCGGGGTATCGAGGCCAACATCAAAAACCTCGACGGGGAGATCGATTTTCCCGAGCGCTATGAGTCGCGCCTCGACATGATCATGGCGGGTTTTCATGAGCAGGTATTCCCTCCCTGCGATCAGGCAACCCACACCCAGGCGATGATCAACGCCATCAAGAGCGGCCGGGTCGATATGATCAGCCACCCGGGCAACCCCGCATTTCCCATCGACATTCAGGCAGTGGTCAAGGCGGCGGCGGACTATCGGGTGGCGCTGGAGATCAACAACTCCTCCTTCATTCACTCGCGCCCGGGTAGTGAAGGCAACTGCCGTGCCATAGTCGAAGCAGCGCGAGATCTGGGCGCCTATCTCACCTTCGGCTCCGATTCCCACGTGGCATTTACCCTTGGCGATTTTGACCACTGCCACCGTCTGGTGACCGAAACGGGGTTCCCGCAAGAGCGGATCCTGGTGCGCTCCCCCCGCGCCCTGCTGGAATTTCTCGAAAGCCGCGGCCGGGCCCATATCCCCGAGTTTGCCGATCTGTAAAGCGGGCTCTAACACCATGAGCCAACTCATAAAATCGAGCTGGCTCAATTGACTTGCCGGTCATTTTTCATGAATGTGGATAGCAACAAGCCGGTATAGCTCAGTTGGTAGAGCAGCGCATTCGTAATGCGAAGGTCGCAGGTTCGACTCCTGTTACCGGCACCAAATTTTATCAACTAAAACAGTTGTTTGTGTGTTGCGGTTTGATGCGTTACTGAGCGTTGGAATGCAGCATTTAGCTTATCCAGTGTGGCAAAATTGTGGCATGCCACACTGGCCTGATAGCGGCGAATGGCGCTTGCCAGTGCATGACATAGCAAAACACTGCTGGTAGACTTCATTTCGTCTCGTTACGTAACATCGGACGACAGGCACTAATTCTTTATACCCTCAAGGCCGGGCACGGTGCCGCTCAGGTCAATTACCGATTAGCTAACCGGCACAGCTATTCGATGACCCTTGCCGCCTTGATGGGTTATGACCATGAAACAAACCTCTATTACCACCTCCAGCGTGGTGCTTTTGACTGTTGAGCAATTGGCTCTCTGTCTGCATAAATCCGTTGCTAGCATCCGTAGTGACGCGACTCGCAACCCTTGTTCACTTCCCCCTATCTGCCGTTTACCAGGAACCAAGCGTTTGCTCTGGCGTGCTGAAGATGTTGAGCTTTGGCTTGCTGAACATGTCATTAGCCAAGGTTTGGATGACCGAGCGGTTAAATCGGCAGATATGCCTCGGCGTGGCCGGCCAACCAAAGCCGAGCAGCTAGCACGACAAAAGTCACAGAATTCAAACGCTAAGAGGTAAGCCATGGCTCTTGACCTACTAGCTGCGTTTGAACAGGAGCCGCCGGCTCTTGACTTCATATGGTCTGGATTTTTGGCCGGTACTGTGGGAGCACTGATTGCACCAGGAGCAACAGGTAAAAGTTTTTGGGCATTGCAGGCCGCAATGGCTGTGGCTTGCAAAGAGTCTGATGGCGATCTGTTGCAACTACGCCCGACCCGTTCAGGCCGAGTGATCTATATGGCTGGTGAAGATCCGGCTGCAGTGCTTAGTCATCGCGTCCATGCGCTTGGCAAACATCTATCGCCCAAAGCGAGGGCCTCTATTGCCACAAACCTCGCATTGGAACCGATGATGGGGGTGAGTTTAGATCTGATGAATCCGGACTGTTTTCAGGCTTTGCTGCAGAAGGTAGATGGATATCGCCTTGTTGTTCTCGACACCCTCAGCCGTATGCATCAGATGGACGAAAATAGTAACGGAGACATGTCCCAGCTGATTACCCGACTTGAGTCGCTGGCCGCAAATACGGGGGCTGCGGTGCTCTATTTACATCACGCCAGCAAGGGGAGCGCGAGGGATGGCAGTCTTGATCAGCAGCAGGCAGCCAGAGGTGCATCAGCGTTGATTGATAATATCCGATGGTGTGGTTACATCGTGCGGATGGGGGAAGAAGAAGCAAACCAGCTAACCGAGATTCAACGCGGTAGTACACCCATCGGAAGCTCTCGGCGCAGTGCGTTTGTGCGCTTTGGGGTATCCAAGCAGAACTATGGCACTGCGATCAAAGATCAATGGTTTGAACGCCAGGAAGGGGGCGTATTACATCCGGTACAACTCATGGAACCTCCCCAGGCGCGAGAGCGAAGGAGGTTTGCTCATGGCTATTGAGCTTACCCATGCGCGCCATGATCCGATGCACTGCCTTGCTCCTGGTCTTTTCCGCAGTTTAAAGCGAGGGGAGAGAAAGAAGCTAAAGCTGGATGTGACGTATAGCTATGGACAGAACCAAAGCGCTCGTTTTATTGGTTTTGAGCCGTTAGGGGCTGATGATATGCGGCTGCTACAAGGGCTGGTTGCATTATCCGGCCCCAAGGGCGTTATTCTGACCTCTGCGCCATCAGCAGCTATTCCTAAGCGACTTCGTTTGGCCTTGGCATCTGAGTTTGATAGTGCGGACTGCCGTTGCTTGGTGGTGCAGTCTCGTATCACTCAGCTACTCGAAGAGATTGGTCTATGCAAAAGCGGCAGAAACCTTAAAACCCTAAAGGCTAGCCTGATCAGGATGTCCAATGTCACCGTTGTCATTCAAGGCGACTCTCGCTGTGCATCTTTCCACCTGATGAGCCATCTCTTTGATGAGGATGATAACGCGCTATACATCTGCTTGAACCCACAGATTGCAGAAGCCGTTCTCGGTGGGCGGCCACATGCTCGCATCGATATGAATGAAGTGCGTAGCCTCAAGAGCGATCCTGCTCGATTGATCCATCAACGCCTATGCGGATGGATCGATCCTGGCAAATCAGGACGTGCGTCCTTGGATACTCTATGCAATTACATCTGGCCGGATCCTGCGATTGCTGATGCGATGAGAAAGCGCCAGCAGATTGCCCGTAGAGCCGTAGGAGAGCTGTTTACGATAGGTTGGTTGGTAACTGAATATCGAAAAGACATGTGGGAGATCCGCAGGCCACGGAACAGATCTTTGGAGTAATTTCAGTGCACTATCATTCCCGAACTGGTGAACTAACGTTCCCAACTGGTGCACTTTCATTCCCAGGGATTGGTCTTAAAATCTTTTCAAAACATGTGGTTAAGGTATTTTTGGAGAAGTGATCCAAGATTATCCATAAGATAATCCACTAGACACAGGCCCTTGCAGCCCTTTGGGCAGGTTGCAAGGGCCATTCATGTTTTGATTGGAGTTAATCTGGAGTCGTAGAGCGGTTGCATGTAGGTGACTTTTTACTGTTTGGTTCAGCAGGGGGGATAGAGGCACTAACAACCTGATCATGACGCAGATAGATAGTGCCATATTGCTCAGTCCAGAAGGTACATTGAGTGGCATTGCAAATAATTCGCAACGCTGATATTTCTTCTGGGATACCCGCATACTTGATGCAATGAGCCGCTGGGAATTCTTTTCTTTTCATCTTTTCTATCTGGGTGCCAGCCTCATTTTTTCCATTGCTGTAGCTGTAGATCGTGAGCAGGAATATTATTATTCCACTGCCTATCAAGTAACTGTATTGAATAAATAAGGTGAAAAGTTTATCGAGCAAGCTTTCCCATTTTGACGCTTCTTGTGGTTTTATTGCATTTTTTGTAAGCAACTTGAATGTGGAATTCTGTCGTATGGTATCATCAATCCTATGCATTTTAATTTGATGCCATTTGTATAGTTTTTTTAATAGCTCGGAAGTAAATGCAGCGATGAATAATAGAACTAAAACCAATGCAAAACCAGCAAGTGGGTAAGTTATATATGGTGCTATGTTGGTAACCAGTGCGATAGTACCAACTAATAAATTTTGTTCTGTTGAAAGTGGAAATTCGCTGCTATCAACATGAAAAACACTAACGTATCCCATATGCCATGCCATACCGAAAAGGTAGATACATGCTGTTGCGAGTGGGAGCAAGGCCAGGGCAATTTGTACCCAGACTAGCGTCTGTTCGGGTGAGCTAGTTGGAGGAGTCTTCTTCTGTCTGGCTTGTTGGCGACGCTGTTGCCACAATTCGGTACGCTGATTCATCTGTGCCTCAAGCATTAAGGTTTACGCAATATCGTATGGATTAAAGCCTCACTTGACAATCATCAGCTTGAGCAATTTAGCCTGCAGGAGCTCTTTCACTTGAACTGTTCTCCAGCGGTCAGAATCTTGGATGCCCCGATGCGGTGCGGCATAGTTGATTTGGTGGCAGCTGATGGGGCTAGGTGCCGGTGAGGGAGCCAGGCTTGAGGAATTTTTTCCCTTGGCGTTCCATCCTGATCATTCAACTCCAATCTGTAAAGTGTATGGATGTGGGATGGAAAGTGAGTGGAAGAGGTGGGTAAACCTATTGAAAAGAATAAGTTTTTTCGTTAGCTATCCTGTCCGCAGATGATTTGTATGATTTCCCTTGTTGCTGATGCATGCTTTCCTTCATGATTACAAGGCTGAATTGCGGGCAGGATGTGTGAAGTTAGCTAACCGGCAAGCCGGAGTAGCTTCTTCACTATTCCTTATTCGCACCGATGGTGCTCAATGGTTAAGGGAGTTTGATATTTTGGATAATAATAAGAAATTTGCGGTACAACTTCTTACAAGAAGAGAGTTGGATGAACTTAGAGCAGATATGATCAAGTCAAGTGAGTTAATGAAAAATGCCCTGATGGCAAAGCGTAAGGAAAAAAAGTCACTACCAATTAATGGCAGTGACTTAACGATTTAACTAAAAAGTCTTGTAATCATAGTGCAGTGAGGGCATGCATGTATATTTTCTAGCTTTATAAAGTCTGTGTTTTTTATAAAAACTATGTTGCTTGAACCAGAAAATTGCAATTGCCCCATTATGCTCATTGTTGATTTGCTCTTGTAGAACTTTGGCTGTCCATAATAAACTTGAGCTCCCTCCCTATATCTTATCTCTTTCTGGCGCTCAGTATCCAACATGTTATTTTCAATGAATTCATTAGCGGCGATATATTCTCTATCACCATTTACTCTAAGTAGGTTTGTGACAATATTCTCTAGAGTGCCCATATTATTTGCGGCATCATGGAACACATATGCACCGAATTCATTTCCTTGATGCACTATAAGATCACCATTATTTGCTATTCCATTTTCCAGTTGCAATTCCTCATTGATTTGTTGCAATCTACCCGCAACACCAATTTCATCTGCATCTAGGAAATAGATAAATCTGAAGTCAAACTCATATTGGCTAAAACCATCTTGACCCTTTACATTTTTATATGAGTTAATTAAGTTTATTCTCTCTTCTCGGAAGGTATCACCTCCCATGCTATGTAGGAAAACAAGACTGTTTTCTGTAGATAAAGCCATAGATGGAACTTCACTAGGAGGAGGTTGATAACCAAGTTTTTTTTCATCAACTTTTGCTGATGCCATGGCATTAAAGAACTTTTTATCAAATGGCGCAAAAAAGTCCTTGATTTTTTTATCATAGTTATTAAAACCATGAGCTAACAATACTCTTGATATAAAAGCAATGTCATGCCCCCCCTCGCAGATAGCAACAATAATTTTGTTCATTATTGTTTTCCTCCACGAATATCAAGGCTAATATCTTCAATTAAATAGCTGAGTCTGTCACCTGAAACAGATTTTACTGTTATTGTGCCACTATTATTACTTAATTGATAAGCCATAATAGCTGTGCTATCACATTTATTTGTAACAAAGGCTTGAATACACTCGTTAGAGTGTGTTGTTATAAATAATTGAACGTTAAATGTTTCAGCCAACATCTGTACAAATTCAGAAAATTCAACCAGCAATGAGTAATGAATTGCCGTTTCAAATTCATCAATTAATACAACACCATTTCGACAAGCAGCGAATGACATAGCTATATAGAAAATGCGCTGCAATCCTTCGCCATATGTCGTTATATCAAAGTCATATTCCTTTGATAAGGTCGATTCGACAATAAATCTTTTTATTTCTGACTCATTGGTAAATCTTACATCAGTAATACTAGGGTCTATTTTTTCTAGAAACTCAACGACTAGTTTAATCGCGGATTTAGAAATCCCATTGAGATTAATTTTGGTTTCTATGCACTTTGTATAATCTGTAATTAGATCATCAACATCATATATATAAGGGCTTTTAAAAACTGCAGGGCAAAGTCGCTCTACCTTGTCGCTATTTCTCTGCATTGTTTCATGTACAAAGGTATGAACTCTGTTATCTAATTGGCGTCCATCAATTAAAGATGTCAACTTGTAGGAGGATATATAATCATCTCTTTTATCTATGTCTATAGCATCAAATTTACTAAGGTTTATTGATGTGCTAATGTCATTATATATACCACTTATAGCTATGTTTTTTGTAAACATCTTGTTCAAAAAAACAGGGCTCAATGATTGCTCTTTATTTTTCCTCTTAATGAGATTGAAGAATGAGGATATATCATTCTGCTGGGTTAACAGGTAAATTGCTTCTAGTAAGCTGGTTTTGCCACTATTGTTAAATCCCGCAAGTATATTTATTTTGCTAAAGCCATCTAAGCTGAATTCTTTAAAAACCTTATATCTTTCTATATTTATAGATGTGAGATGTTTCTGGACTCCAAACTCAAAACAGATCGTGTGATTTCCACCTTCAATATCTAGACTACTTTTCTTCGGTAGAATACTTGTTAGGTGCTCTTTTGCATCACTCAATTGCTGAGTATCTTCAATAGTTACCAAACTTCTATAATGAGTAAGAGTTTTTATCGATTCATTTAGTTTAGATAAAGCGCTATGGTAGTTCTGCTTGTCTACAGAGCCACTTGCAGCCAAGCCTCTGGCTAAACTCCGCTCACGCTCCATGGTTTCAACCGCACTATCATTATTTATGAATAGTGCCAGATCACGAATTTCGAGCGACTTTGTAATGATAGGCTCTAGCTTTTCATATTCACCTTCAGATTCTTCGTCATCATCACCTAAATCTGAAGAGTCATTATGTGTATATTCCTCTGTTTCGGAGATCCAAGAAAATAGACGCTCTAAATTTATATTGTTACTTGCATAGTATCCATCATCACTCCATCCAAGCCAATTTTTTATGACTGGCTTCTTAATGATTTCTTCAAACATACCATACATCGACGGAAGAAATTGAGTGCCATAATCACTGGCTTTATATGCTAATATGAGATTATAAATACGAACCATGCTTCTCAATCTATTTTTAGAAATACCTAAAGACTCGCATAGCTCATTTTCTTTTGAAAGATATTCTTCTCTTGAATTAACCTCATATGGTTTCAAAAAATCATATAGTAATTTTGACTGGTTGTAAGTAGACCATTTCTTATTACCACTGATATGTTTTAATCCCATTACAATGAGATGTTTTTCATTTTCCTCATGACTATGTATTTCAAAAGGGACGCTTTTGAATATAGATGGATTTAGATTGCCAATGGGAAAACCTTTCTCAAAATCTTCCTGTAAGGATTTTAGTGCGGTAACCCTTCTATTACCCTCTAAAACAAGATAATTATTGTCACCCATATCTTTTACTTGGATAACATCTATCTCTAAAAAGCCATTAGCTTTAAAGCTGGCAATCAAATCTCTGATATTTTCTTGCTTATACCCCTCAATGAATGTTCTAGTTCTTTTTTGAACCTGAAAATCTAAAACCTCTTCATTATTAACAAAAATATGTTTCTCATTGTCAATGAAACGATAGTTATTTGGATCTAAGTACAGATTCTTTAGATTTTTACTAACTCTGACAGTTTTTATTATTTCATCACTCATATACATCTCCTCGAATGTATAAAAACAAACTGATTAAGTTAATTTTCTAGCCAAGTCTTCAGCTCTAGGGTGATAGTATCGCATTAACATTCTCGGGTCTTTATGTCCGGTGATCTTTGTGAGTTCGTGCATAGGAAATATCTCAGCCAGACGAGAAGTGGCTTCATGACGCAGATCGTGGAAACGCAGGTCACTGAGAAAATTGGTTACTGGTATCAAATTTTGAGTTTGGCACTCTCGCTCGTAGGTTTGTCTAGCTCGCAGGACTGCCCGCTCAAAGGCTCGTGTTACCGCATCAGCTCGGATATCAAAAACCCGACCTGTAGCAGCGACTCCTACAGATTGCAGAGTAACAACCGCGCGAGTTGATAGCGGCACATCGCGCGCACTGCCATTTTTGGTCGATGGCAGGTGTGCAACTCTGCGTTCCAGATCGATGTGCTCCCAGCGCAAGCTAACCAGTTCACTCCGCCGCATGGCCGTTTCCAATGCCAGTATGACCAACGATGGTAAGACCCTTGAGCCACTGGCAGCGATGATCCGCTCTATTTCACCTTCTGATGCTCTACGTGCGCTTTCTTCATCCTGGCTCTGGGGACAAGGTGCTGGCGTTGCAGAAGCTGCTATGCGCCTTGTACGTGCGTTATCAGCTTGGGGCTTACGAATTAGCTCCAGTGGATTGGAGAGACTTTCCATTCCCCATTCTTTACGGGCCATGTTGAAGATGTGAGAGAGCAGGGCAAGCCGCCGGAGGACTGTTGCAGGTTGATAATCTTTCAGCCACTCGTCCCTTAGCTTTGCAACATCCGCTCCACGAATGGATGCCAATGCGCGTGATGCCAAAGGTAATGTCTTGTAGATGCGGATCAGTGAGAGCTCTTGCACGGCTCCCTTTTTATGCGGAACAACCTCAGTTTCATAGCGGCATAGAGCCTCATAAAGCGAGGTTGCTTCAGCTTCGGCTCTGCTGACCCAAATCCCTCGGGTCATCTCAGATTCAATGACTTTAGACCAGGCCTCCGCCTCCGCCTTTGTGTTGAAGGTTTTACTCTGAGCCGGATACCCCTTGCGGCGTACCTGGGCTTCCCATTGATAGGGGCCGCGCTTACGGAACGTTGCCATAGCCAAATACCATAACTTGCTGCTGAGTGTGGCAAGATTGTGGCACAAACCATATTAAATGGAAAAAGTTATTGATTTATATGAATTGAAGTTTGCCTTCGTAATGCGAAGGTCAGGAGTTCGATTCCCCTTATCGGCACCATATAAAACAAAGGGTTAGCTTCTCGGTGAAGCTAACCCTTTGTGCTTTCTGGCTGGTGACTCTTCTCATCCCCCTCTTTTGCTATCGCAACCCCAAAGGGGAAGGGGCAGCGGTCCAACCCTCCCGGCAGGCGGCTACGCAGGTTTTGCTATTCCTCTCAGGCAACCTCGATGTCTGGCTTGGCTGGCTCCTTCTGCATGGAGAGCTCTCCAGTTTGCGACGGGGATTCCAGCTTGTCGATGCGCACCGCTGCCACCTTGAACTCGGGGATTTTGGCGTGGGGGTCGGTGGCATTGATGGTGAGCCGGTTGGCCGGGGCTTCGGCGAAGTGGAACGGGATAAAGACTACACCCGGCTGCATCCGCTTGGTGACGAAGGCGGGCAGTTCGATATGGCCGCGGCGGCTGGTGACTTTGACCCGCTCGCTGTTGCTGATCCCCATCCGCTCGGCGTCCGCCACGCTCATCATCACCCGCGCCCCGGCCAGCTTGTCGAGCCCCTTGGTCTTGCGGGTCATGGTGCCGGTGTGGAACTGCTCCAGCAGGCGGCCGGTGGTGAGCACGATGGGATAGGTCTCGTCGGGCAGTTCGGCGGCATAGCGGAACGGGGTCGCGACCATCTCCCCCTTGCCGCGGGTGAACTGCTTGCCGTGGAGCAGGCGAGTGCCTGCGGGCGCCGCATCGTTGCAGGGCCACTGTAGCCCTTGCGCTCCCACCTTGTCCCACTGGATGCCGGCGTATTGCGGGGTGACCCGGCAGATCTCGGCGGTGATCTCCTGCGGGTTCTGATAGCGCCAGTCGCCGCCCATGGCGTTGGCGATCTGCTGGATGATCCACCAATCCTCCCGCGCGTCGCCCGGTGCCTTGAGGGCGGGGGAGATGCGCTGTACCCGCCGCTCGGTGTTGGTGAAGTGGCCGCTCTTCTCGGCAAAGGAGCAGGAGGGGAGCACCACATCGGCGAGCTGGGCAGTTTCCGAGAGGAAGATATCCTGCACCACCAGAAACTCCAGCTGCTTGAGCCCTTCGATGACGTGGTGCTGATCCGGATCGCTCAGCACCGGGTTCTCTCCCATCACGTAGAGCCCCTTGATGCTGCCCGCGCAGGCGGCATCTATGGTCTCGGTGAGGGTAAGCCCGGGCGTGCGCGGCAAGTCTGGCTGCTGCCAGGCTGCCACGAAGCGGGCATGCACCTCGGGGTTGGCCACCTTCTGATAGCCGGGCAGGCAGTTGGGCAGCGCCCCCATGTCACAGGCGCCCTGCACGTTGGATTGGCCCCGCAGCGGGTTGATGCCACCCCCTTCGATGCCGATGTTGCCGCACAGCAGTTGCAGGTTGGCGATGGCGCGCACGTTGTCGTGGCCGGTGGTGTGCTGGGTGATCCCCATGGAGTAGTAGACGGCGGTGCGTTCGGCGGTGCCGATGAGGCGAGCGAGCTCGATCACCTGCTCGGCCGGTACGCCGGTGACGAGGGCGACCTTGTCCGGGGCATAGGCCGGGGAGAACACCTCCGCTTGCAGCGCTTCGAACCCTTCTACTCGTGCGGCGATATAGGCCTTGTCGTGCCAGTTGTTCTGGATGATCTGCTGCATCAGGCCGTTGAGCAGCATCACGTCGGTGCCGGGGCGGTGGGCCAGATAGAGGCTGGCATGGTCCGCCATCTCGATCCGCTTGGGATCGGCCACTACCAACCGCGCCTTGCCCGTGGTGACGGCCCGCTTGATATGGGAGCCGATGATGGGGTGGGCTGCCGAGGTGTCGGAGCCGATGATGAAGATGAGATCCGAGTGGTCGATGCTCGGGATGTCGTTGGTCATGGCGCCACTGCCGAGTGACGCCTCCAGCCCGGTAACGGTGGAGGCGTGGCAGAGCCGCGCGCAGTGATCCACGTTGTTGGTGCCCAGCTCCCGGCGCATGAACTTCTGGAACAGGTAGTTCTCTTCGTTGGTGGTTTTGGCCGACGAAAAACCCGCCAGTGCATCGCTGCCATAGCGTTTGCGCAGGGCGGTGAAGCGCTCGGCCACCAGAGCGATGGCCTCCTGCCAGCTGGCGGGCACCAGCTTGCCATCCTTGCGAATGAGCGGGGTAGTGAGGCGCTCCTCGCTCTGGATAAAGTCAAAGCCGAAGCGTCCCTTGACGCAGAGCAGCCCCTGGTTGACCGGTGAGTTGCGGTTCCCCTCCACATAGCGGATGCGGTTGCGCGCCTCATCGACATAGAGGGTGACGCCGCAGCCGACCCCGCAGTAGGTGCAGATGGTATTGACCGGCGTGAGCAGCTCGGTGCGCCCCTGCGACTTGTCGCGGGCATCCACCAGGGCCCCGGTGGGGCAGACCTGTACGCAGGCGCCGCACTGCACGCAGTGGGAGTCGCCCATCGAGAGTCCCGTGTCGAACTGCGGCCGGTTCGAGAGGGTGCCATCACTGTTCTTGGCAAATCGCAGCACACCCTGCACCGCTTGCTCACCACAGGTTTGCACGCACTGGCCGCAGCCGATGCAGCGGTTGGCATCGAACACGATAAATTCGCTGCTGTTATCCACCGCAAACTTCTGGCACTGGCTGGTATCGAGAGCGCTCTGCTCGACCTCGTATTCGGTGGCGTAGTCGCGCAGTGCACAATTGGTGTTGGCCTGACAGCCACACTCGAGGCAGCGGCTGGCTTCGTTGCGGGCATCGACATCACTCAGCCCGCGCTCCACCTCGGCAAAGCTGCCCTCGCGATCCTGCTCTGCCAGATGGGGCATGATGGTGCGGGCGACTTTTTTCAGGTGAGCAAACTGGGCGGGATCGACCTGCTTGAGCGTGGGAGCCTTGCAGGCGTTGAAGGGGCGAACAGGATCGATCATGTCACCGTGGAGGAACTGATCGATCGCCAGCGCGGCCTTGCGACCATCGGCGACCGCTTCGATGGCGGTCGCAGGCCCGCGGCGCAGATCGCCGATGGCGAACAGGTTGCCGTGGCCGCTGTGCATGGTCTCGGGGTGGGACTCTAAAGTCTGCCAGCGGGTGAAGGGGAGGGTGAGGGGCTCCCCTTCCATAAAGCTGAGATCCGGCTGCTGCGACACCGCCGCAATCACGGTATCAAACTCTTCAAGGAAGAACTCGCCGGTGGGCTCCGGGCGGCGGCGACCGGAGGCGTCCGGCTCGCCGAGAGCCATCTTCTCGAGGCGCACCTGACAGACGCGACCAGCCTCATCGGCCAGATTCTCTACCGGATTGGTGAGCATCAAAAAGCGCACCCCTTCGTGCTCCGCCTCGTCGATTTCGTAGGCTTCGGCGGGCATCTCGGCGCGGGTGCGGCGATAGATAAGGGTGGTGTCAGCCCCCAGCCTGACCGCCGTGCGGGCGCAATCGATAGCGGTATTACCACCCCCGATCACCGCCACCCTCTTGCCGGTGGTGAGCCGCTTGGCCAGCATCCGATCCTTGAGGTAATCGACCCCGAGATAACAACCTGCCAGGGTGCTGCCCGGGTAATCCATCGGCACCGCCTTGGATGCGCCGACGGCCAGACAGACCGCATCGTAGTCGCGGCACAGTGCCGAGGGGTGATCTGGTTGCCCAGTCGCTGCTGGGTTTGGATCCGCATGCCACTTTGGCACATCAGGCCGATCTCCTGATCGAGGATCGCCTTGGGCAGCCGGTACTCGGGGATGCCGTAGCGCAGCCAGCCACCCGCTTCGGGCATCGCCTCGAACAGGTCGACCTCGAATCCCTCGTAACCCAGATAGTAACCACAGGTGAGGCCGCCCGGGCCGCTGCCGATAATGGCCACCCGCTTGCCCTTGGCGGGCTTCTTTGCCGGTTGATAGGGGGCAACCTCTGCCAGATCGAGATCGGCGGCATGGCGCTTGAGCTGACGAATGGCCAGCGGCTCATCCACCAGCGTGCGGCGGCACTCCGCTTCACAAAAAGCGGGGCAGACCCGGCCGATGGAGAGGGGCATTGGCAGGGTCTGCTTGATGACGGCCATTGCCGCCTCGTGATCCCCCATGGCGATGTGGTGCAGATAGGATTGAATGTCCACCCCGGCCGGGCAGGCGCGCTGGCAGGGAGCCTCGCAATCGGCGTAGTGATCCGAGAGGATGCGACCGAGCGCCTGCTGGCGGTGCGCGCTCAGTGCCTCGCTTTGCGTTGTGATCACCATCCCTGCCTTGGGGCGCGTCTCGCAGGCGCGCCGGATGCCGAGCCCGGCAATCTCCACCACGCAGAGGTCGCACGGCGTCTTGGGGCCGTTGGTGTTGTCACCGCACAGGGAGGGGATGTCGATCTGGTGCTGTTTTGCTATCTGGAGCAGGGTCTGGGTCGGGTCAACCGTCAACTGAGCTCCATCGAGGGTGATGGTGAGCATGGCGTCATAACTCGGTTTCAAGGCGCAGAAAATGCTGCATCTGGCGGAGCCAGCAGGGGAAGCGACAGGGAGGCCGCTTGCTATACGCTCACCATAACAAAGATTATTTACAACTTTATTTGATTTTAGACAGCTTATTGTTCAAAAGGGAAAACGATTTCAGGTTGTCTTGTCTACCTCATCGGCTCGGCGCATCGTTGAGAACCATTCCTGTTAAATCAGGAGATTCATTGTCTTATTGTCAGTTTATGCATCTGGGAGAAGAGAGGCTGCTCTCGCTCGCGATAGGCGTGATCCGCCAGTAGCACCATTTGTGATGCAACTTATTTTGCATAAATGGTGGCTCAAGGCATGCGGTGCATGCGGAGCAAAGGGGGTGGGTGGCACTCGGCTGGATAGACGGTTGCTGGATAGGGGGCGGGCATGCGTGAGTGGCGAGCCCGACACAAAGAAAATGGCCACCTTTTCCAAGGCGGCCATTCACGTTGTCGATCGGTGCCCTGTTGGCCCAAAGGGTTGGTCGCAGGAGATCAGCCGGATATCAGGGTCGGCAGTCGGGCTTGCCAGATCTGATGCCAGTGCTGCAGTTCACTGCGCGGCATAGGGCGGGCGGTAAAAAAGCCCTGACAGATATCGCACCCCAGCTTGGCCAGCAGTTGCCAGGTCTGTACATCTTCCACCCCTTCGGCGACTGATTTCAGCCCCAGCTTGCGGGCCAGCTCGATGCTCGATTCGATAATGGCCAGACGGGAGGGATCGGCATAGCAGCGATCGACAAAAGATCGATCAAGTTTGAGCTCGGTAAACGGCAGCAGCGCCAGCTGCTGCATCGAGGAGTAGCCGGTACCGAAGTCATCGATGGAGAGGCCAAAGCCGTGCATCCGCAGCCGGGTCAGCACCTCCAGCGCCTTGCCGATATCCTCGACAAACGAGCTTTCGGTCACCTCCAGGGTGATCAGCTCGGGATTGACGCCCCAACGCTGGCACTGGTTGATCAGGAAGTGGCAGAGATCTCCCTCAATCAGCGAGGTGGTTGAGAGATTCATAGACAGATTGAGGGATAGGCCGGTCTGCCCCCACAGATGGCAATCCTGCAGCGACTTGTTGATGATGACATCGGTCAGCTGGTCGATAAGGCCGTTGTTTTCCGCCAGCGGGATAAACATGCCGGGGGAGATCAGCCCATATTCCGGATGCTGCCAGCGGGCCAGCGCTTCCATCCCCACCCACTGGCCGGACGCAAAGCCGACCTTGGGTTGATACCAGGGCAGCAACTGGTCGTTGTCGAGGGCGCGTTTGAGCTCGTCCACCGAGAGGACGAGGCCATCGTCCTTGCCCGAGGGGGCCGACTTGGGTGCCCAGGAGTCGATCAACTGGCGCAGTCGCTGTGGGCTGGAGGGTTTCTCGATGCGACCCAGCACATGGAGACCATAGGCCGCGCTCATGCGCAGCACGGCCTCCACCACGTCATCTTCCAGCGCGCTGGAGAGGATGATACCGCCCCGAAAGCCACCCAGCGAGAGGCGGCGCAGCAGCGCCATGCCATCCATGCCGGGCATACGCAGATCGCAGAACAGGATGTCGACAGTGTGGCTCTGGCAGAGCGCCAGGGCTTCGATGCCGTCTGCGGCCTCCAGCAGTTGCTGATAACCGAGCGCCCGGATCTGGTGCATCAGGGTCTTGCGTTGAAACCCGTGATCCTCGACCACCATGATGACCAACTCGTCTGCCGTTCTACTCATCGAGCCACAATCCCATTTCACGTTCAATATTGTTCATCTGTTCTTCCACTCTCTGTGTCAGCAGCGCTAGCTCGCTCAACTGTTTGAGGCGGGCCGCCGATTCCAGTTGCGCCGCCTGCTCGGCCAGGGAGAGCTCCCCGACCATTCTGGCTGCCCCTTTGATGCGGTGGGCGATCTCCACCAGCTCCTGGCTATCATCGGAGGAGAGCGCGCTCATCATAGCGTGGCAATCTTTCCGGTTGGAGGCCAGATACTCCCTTGCCATGCTTTTGGCAATCTCTTCATCGCCAAACAGATCTTGCCAGCGACCGATCATGTCGAGATTGATGGCCTGTCGAGCGGGCACTCTCTCTGTGATCGTAGTCGCGGGCAACCACCGCAGCAGCATCTGGCGCAGTGACTCCAGCGAATAGGGTTTGCACAGCATGCCGTTCATGCCGGCTGCTGTCATATTGGCTGCCGCCTCCTCCGAGGTATCGGCGGTGACGCCGATGATGGGGGCCTGCTCCCCTTGTTCTCGCAGGTGGCGGGTCAGGGTGTAGCCATCCATGTGCGGCATGTGGCAGTCGGTGATCAGCAGGGCGAAATCCCGGGTTTGCCAGGCGCGCAATGCCTTCTCGCCATCTTCCACTACCTCGCACTCCACCCCCAGAATCGCCAGCTGACGGGTCAGCAGGGCGCGATTGACCAGATGGTCATCGGCGACCAGCACCCGCCCGCCCATTTTCTCGATGCTGGCGGCATGGGTGGTCACTGCTCGCCCGGTGATCAGCTCGCGGCAGCTTTCGAGCAACAGATCCGGGTAGAGGGGGGATTGGCCGAGGCGCCACCAGTTCTCCGAGCCCATGCGTCCCCGCAACGCTTCGCGTGGGGAGAGGATGACCCCCTTGAGGGTGCCGGATTGCAGCAAGGTGTGCCAATCGTTCCCCAGACTGGACTCCAGCGCGGCCTCTTCCGCCAACAGCAGGCCGTCGAGATCGGCGGTGAGCTGGTGGATATCGAGGGGGGTTAACCGGGCGCCGAGCCGTTCCATGGAGGCCTGCAAAGTGGCATCGCTACCCAGCCACCACCATTCGCTGCCCGCCAGTGCGGGTGGTTCCCACAGGCCATTGAGCAGCGGGATGCTGAAGCGGAAACAGGCCCCTTCACCGAGCTGGCTCTTGAGCGTCAGGGTGCCGCCCATCTTCTTCACCAGCTGATCACAGATGGCCAGGCCCAGACCGGTGCCACCAAAGCGGCGATTGATATCGGATTCCACCTGCTCGAACGGGGTAAAGAGCAGCGCTTGCTTCTCTTCGGCGATGCCGATGCCGGTATCCGTCACCGCGATAACCAGCTGCTGGTCGTGACAGCTGACCTGGATCGAAATGGTGCCCTGCTCGGTGAACTTCACCGCATTATTGAGCAGATTGGAAACCACCTGGCCCACTCTGACCGGATCGATATCGGCCAGGTCGGGGAGTTGATCCTCCCACTGGAGCGTGACTTTCAGCCCCTTGCTGTAGGCCAGTGCGGCATGGCCGCGGATCACGTCGCACACCACGGGTTGCAGACGGCAGGATTGGCGATTGAGGTGCAGCTGACCCGCCTCGATTTTGGAAAAGTCGAGGATATCGTTGACCAGATAGAGCAGGTGGTTGGCCGAGCTCTCCACATTGCGCAGCAGATAGCGCTGGTCATCATTGAGCTCGCTCATGCGCAGCAGCTCCAGCATGCCGTGCATGCCCGAGATGGGGGTTCTCAGCTCATGGCTCATGGTGGCCAGAAAAAGGCTGCGAGCCTGCATCGCCTGCTCGGCCGCGGCGCGCGCCTCACGCAGCTCATGCTCCTGTTGCTTGATGGCGGTGATGTCCTGCACCACGCCGTTGAGCAGGCGATCATGGCCCTGTTGCGCCACAAAGTTGCCGCGGATCTGGATATAGCGCTCCCCCTGAACAGAGGGCACCAGCACCTCCATATCGAGCGGCTCAAGGGTTTGCGCATGTTTGGCCACCTTATCGATAAAGGTTGCCAACGCCTCGTCGTTCAAGCCGAGGATCACGCCGCCAGACTCGGCTGCCATCAACTCTTGGTGGGTCATCCCGAGAATGTCGCTGGCGCCTTGGGACAGATAGAGGAATTTCCCCTTGCCGGCCCCTTGCCAGAGATATTGATAAACCAGACCCGGCATGCTGTCGGTGATATCCCGCAGCCTGCCCTCCACTTCCCGCACCTTGTTTTCGGCGGCCTTGAGGGCACTGACATCGGTCAATACCGTCAGCACCCCCTGAATCGCGCCGTCTGCTGCGCGATAGGGCAACTTGACGTAGACCACGTGAAGGGGAACATCCCCCTCGCGCTGGGTATAACCCGATCCTTGGAAGATCTCGCCGGTTTCCCAGACCGCACGCTCCTCGCATAGCATCTGTTGCCGCTCGTCCTCGGTCATATAACCCCAGCCATCTCCTGCGGATCCGTCACCGATAAACAGCTCGCGGTATGCCCGGTTGCAGAGGGTCAGGCGATGCTCGTGATCCCGCAATGCCACCATATTGGGCAGGGAGTCGAGCAGGGTCTGGACGAACACCAACTGCTCATTGAGTGTCTTCTCGGCCCGTTGTCGCTGCACGATCTCCCGTTTCAGGGTGCGGTTCCAGGCCCAGAACAGGGCAAACAGCAGGGTGGCTGCCGCGCCGCCCATTGCGAACCAGAACAGCACTGTTTCGCTATTGATGCCGGTCTGCACGCTCATGGAGAGCCAGCGTCTCTCCACTTTATTGAGCTCCTCCGGTGGTATCGAATAGAGCACCTTGGTGAGGATCCGCTGCAGCATGGGATCTTTGCGCGTAGCCATGGCGACCGGCAAGCGCAAGTCTTTGCCGGCATAGACCACCTGATAGCGTTCGCTCACCCGCTTGTTGATGGATGGCAGGGTGACCATCACGTAGTCGGCATCGCCCGTGTCCAGCAGCTCCAGCAAGCGGTTGTCATTGTTGACCTCTACCGGATGGGCGCCGATGTGGGTCAGTAGATCTTTATCCAGCGAGCCATGCACCATGCCGACCCGTTTCCCTCGCAGCAGTGAGAGATCGGTGATATCGGTACTGCCTTTGGGGGCAATAACGACCCGATCGACAAACAGATAGCCGGGGGTGAACAGCGCAAACTGGCCGCGGTCGTGGTTGGGGGAGATGGCCGGAATAAAATCGATCTGCCGCAGCTTCAGCATATTCTGGGTTTCACCCCAGCTATTGGTGCGAACCAGAGAGAACTTCAGCCCGGAGACTTGCTGCATCAGCGCCATCAGGTCCGCCACATAACCGACCAGCCTGCCCCGGTAATTGAATTCGCTCATGGAGGTCCAGTCCGGAGAGACGCCGTAAGTCAGCTCAGGATGCTGGTTGAGCCACTCCTGCTCCTCAGGGGTAAACTGCACAGACTTCACCGCTCCTGAGTCCGCATGTTGGCTAGTCGTAGTGGCGGCCAGCATGTGACGACGATCTTCAACCGGTATCTCGTTGAATGCCTTGCTCACCAGGCTGACCAGTGCCGGGGCGCTCTTGTGCATATTGATGGAGAGAGACGTGCCGCTTACCCATTCCGGAGTGGCAATGGTGAAGCCAGCCTTGGGGTGCTGATCTTTCACCATCACCAGTGACGGCATGTCGGCAAGATAGGCGTCAGCCATGCGCTTTTTGAGCATAAAGGCTGCTTCGCTGCGACTCTCTGCCTCGGTCACACGGGGAAATCCCAGTTTTTTCAATTCACTGCAAGCATTGACTCCCGTGACACAGATCCAGTGCAAACCATGGGCATCCTGTCGTGACAACTTCGTTTTGCCATTGTTGAGCAGCACGCCGCGCGGCATGGAGAGCAAAAACGGGAGGGAGACAATATTGGATCGCCATTGTTCGCTTGGCTGGTCGTTCACCAGTATGTCGATTGCGCCGTGGTCAAGTCCGGACAGCGCATCCACGTAGGAGGGGTAAACCTTGTAGCGCAGGGTCAACCCGAGCGTTCTGGCAATCTGCTGCGCAATATCGGGGACTGGGCCGGTAAAGCGTTGATCTGCATCCTTATAGCTGTATGGAGGGTCACCCATCATCGGCATGCCGATGACCAACTCCTGGTGTGATGACAGCCAGGCGCGCTCAGACAGATCAAACTCGTCTTCATTCAGACTGGTAATGGCGTGCGCCGCCACGCCCCAGAGCAGTAGCAGGAGAAACAGGAATAGACGATCACATTGGCGGAGCATCAGAAGGAATCCAACAGAATTGGGCGCATATTGTAAGTGCATTAAAATGCAGCGGCCAACATCAATTTACTCAATATTGGGTCATGACATGCCAATGTGCGGCTGTGAGTCCGGCTAGTACTGGGATGGCAGCCTGATGATAAAGCCTGCGCGGTGATGCGCCTGATTTTTTGCCAAAGGTTAGTTCAAGGGGGATATTGGAAAAAATCCAACCAGTTTGATATCGGTAAACAACATGGACATGGACAAATAAAAAGGGCCACCTCTTGCGAGGTGGCCCTTTCCAAACGTTTGGGCTGGGGGATGTTGAACTGGATAGTTAATTTATTGATTTAAAATAAAAATCGCCAATTCAGAAAATTTCAATATGCCTAACCGTATGCCTAACATCAGAACTTCTGCAGT
Organism: Aeromonas sp. 82P; assembly: GCF_051919365.1. NCBI lineage: Bacteria > Pseudomonadati > Pseudomonadota > Gammaproteobacteria > Aeromonadales > Aeromonadaceae > Aeromonas > Aeromonas sp. 82P. Next base: position 3,481,639 of record NZ_JBQBEV010000001.1, on the reverse strand, counting down.
AACACAGTGTTATCTGGGTTGGCATGGCCATATGTGGTTAATTGGCCGTGGAGGAAATGTTAACTCTCACCTTCCTCAAAAGGTAACTGACTCTTGCGAAAGTTGGCGCTCTCTGTTGTATCAGTTCCTCGTTTGGAAAAAAATTCCCCGTCCAAAATTTACCTGTCCAGCGAGCTTTGAATAGACTGTTCAACCTTCTGTGGCTTTTATCTCGCCACCGGCAGGTCCTCCCAGCGGGTGGTGTAACAGGGGCTCAGGTGCTCTTGTCGCATCATCCACTCAGGCGACCCCGTGCCCTGGCTGGCAAAGCCTACTCGCCCCAATCCCTTGGCTTTGATCTGGTCCATCACGGCCATCAGCGCGTCCGATTGAGCGGAGGACGGCGCAAACAGGTCAGCCTGTTGCTGCCCCTTTGGGGTGAACTCACTCAGCATGACCCCACCCTTCTGATAGCGGTAACCGTCGCGCCAAATCTGCGGTAGCAGCACGTTCACTTGCTGCTGCAGCAACCGGGTATCATCGCTAGGGCACACCAGCCGGACGCCAGCTTGCTCACTGTAGTAAGGGGCTCGTTCATCAAAGGGGCTGGTTCGCACGAACAGGTGCACCCGCTGGCAACACATCCCCTCGGCCCGTAGCTTCTCGGCTGCGCGAGCCATAAAGCCTGACAACGCTTGGGCCATTTCTCCACGGTCAGTCACGCGCTCACCAAAGGAACGGCTCGAGAGGATCTGCAGCTTCGCCGCCGGTTCAACGGTCAGCTCTGCGCAAGGCAGGCCACGCAGCTCCTGTACGATCCTCTCGACCACCACGCCGTATTGGGCGCGTAACCCTTTGGCGTCGCTAGCCACCAGGTCAGCAACGGTGTTGATGCCTTGTGCCACCAACTTGGCTCCCAAGCGCCGTCCTATGCCCCACACCTCGTCCACCGGGGTGATAGCCATCAGCCGGGCACGGCGCAGCTCGTCACGCAAGTCCACGACGCCGCCCGTGGCAGGCCACTTCTTGGCTGCATAGTTTGCCAGCTTGGCGAGGGTCTTGGTGGGGCCAATCCCGACCCCTACCGTTAGGCCGGTCCACTGCCACACTCGCTGCCGGATCTGTTGTCCATAGGCTGTCAGGTCCCCGGCAAACGACTCCGACAGTGACAGGAATGCTTCATCGATGGAGTAGACCTCCAGCTCGGGGGCCATGGTCTCCAACGTGCTCATCACCCTGCCAGACATGTCTCCATAGAGCGCGTAGTTGGAGCTGAATGCCACACCGCCATGCGCCTCGAACTGCTCGCGGATCTTGAAGTAGGGCCCGGCCATCTTGATACCCATCGCCTTGGCTTCGGGGCTGCGCGACACCACGCATCCATCGTTGTTGGAGAGCACCACGATCGGGCGGCCACGCAGCTCAGGACGAAACAGCCGCTCACAGCTGGCGTAGAAGTTGTTTACATCAACGAGCGCTATAGCCATCACGCTGCCTCAGATTGCCAATCACATGGGTGACCACTCCGAACAACTCCAGGGAGAGGCTCATACAAGGGTCGATAGGCGCGAACGCCGGATTGGCTGGCAACAGCCGCAACCTAGGCTTGAGCTGTAAGGTCTTTACCGTGAAGCCGCCATCGAGTAGTGCAATCACCACATCACCATGGCGCGGGGTGAGGCTCTTATCGACCACCAGCAAGTCACCGGGAAAGATGCCGACCCCGGTCATGCTCTCCCCCTCGGCACGCAGATAGAAGGTTGCTGCAGGGTGCGGCACGCAGTGGGTGTTGAGGTCCAACTTCCCTTCCAGATAGTCGCTGGCTGGGCTGGGAAAGCCGCAAGAGGCGCGGTGCAAGAACAGCGGGATGGTCACATCGGCGGGTGATGGGTCTGGGGTTAACAGCTTCATGGTAACAACGCCTGTATTTATATACAGGCATTATAGCGCACCACCTTTGAACCAGCGCAAGTCCCGCATGCCAGTGATGGCGTACCATGTCGCCAACAAATAACAAATAGGTCAGTATGAGTCACAATCTGTGTGCCCTACCGAAAGAGCAGCAAGAACGGGTCGAGGTCGAGAAGGGCGCCGCATATGCGGTATGGAAGGAGCGCAACGGTCACTTGGCCAGCGCAGAAAGCGAAGCACGCCAGCATAAGGGTGAGCTGGGCAGCTACTTCCTCGAACAAGTAGCGAAATACAAGAAACTAAGATAACGCTCGGTCTTTAAAGGTCGCGTATATGTGAGACTCGATAGGGTTTTTCCATTCCTTAAGTGGTAGCCTAGTCGTTATTAACCAATAACTTAACAGAAGAATGGAACAACTTAACCGAGCCCTTGCCTTACACCAGTTACTATTGGACTTCCGTTACCCTGTTCCACGCTCCGTCATACTCGAACGACTTGCGTGCTCAGCCAGCACTTTCAAACGGCTGCTGGAATTGCTGCGAGACCGTTATCAGGCGCCAATAATCTGGGACCCGACCGCTCGTGGTTATCGCTACGATACTGATGATGGCCGATTTACCTTGCCGGGTGTCTGGCTTACCGAATCGGAAGCCTTTGCGCTCTTGATGGCCAATCGTCTGCTGCAAGATGTGCAACCGGGTCTTCAGCAGCAGGGGTTGGCCCAGTTGCAGGCACGCATCGGAGATTTACTGGGTCCCCAGTGGCAGAATGAAGCGGACCGCCTGCGTGTAGAAAGTATCGGACGCCAATACGTGCCCCCTGAGCTTTTCCTACCGCTGGTACAAACGCTGTTTTCCAGGCGTCAACTCCACTTTCTCTATCACCCCACACAACATCAGTCCGAAGAGCGTAAAGTATCGCCACAGCGTCTCTGCTGGTATCGAGACAACTGGTATCTGCTTGCCTGGTGTCATGGACGAGAGGCCTTGCGTCTCTTTGCCTTGAGTCGAATTGTCGAACCCAAAGCGCTGGATGAAGCCGCCTGCGAATGTGGGGCACCAGAGCTGGATGCGCTCTTTGCCAACGGCTATGGCATCTTCGCCGGAGCTGATTTGCAGCAGGCCGAGCTGCGCTTTGATTCATCAGCTACCCCTTGGGTCAAAGATGTGCAGTGGCACCGAGCGCAGATCCAGGCCATAGAGCCAAGCGGCCATATTCGCCTTAGTTTCCCCTATGCCGATCAGCGCGAACTGGTACGCGACCTGATGCGCTTCGCCGGAGAGGTCGAGGTACTGGCTCCACCATCACTGCGCAGCGCCGTCATCCACGCCATGAGAGCAGGACTGGAAAAACATGGAGCAGGAGAAGAGGTAGCCCAGCCGGTGAGCCAGTGAGGGGAGAATAATGGAAGTGCTCAGCTGATATGTGAACGGAAATTCGGGATGCGGAGGAAAAGTGCCAACAAAAAGCACCGATATTGCCCACGTCAGGATTAATGATGATGGAACATGGGCTGAACCTCATCTGCTTGATGAGCATTTAATACATGTCGCAAAAATGGCCGCGTCGTTTGCCCACTCCTTTGGGGCTGGCTGGGCTGAATTAGCTGGTCGCTGGCATGATCTCGGCAAATACAGTGAAAATTGGCAAAGTTATCTGCGGTCAAAGTCTGGTTATGAGGCCGAAAATGCCCACATGGAGCAACAGTTCGGGCGGGTGCCGCATTCTATGGGAGGCGCTATTCATGCGATTGAAAAGCTGGGGCCGGGAGTGGGCCACCTGTTGGCTTATCTCATCGCTGGGCACCATGCCGGCTTGCCGGATTGGTATGAAGGAGCGAGTGCTTTGTCCGCGCGTCTGGTTTCAGGCAGGACAGAATATGCCGAGGCATTAGCAGCCAGCATCCCAGATGAAATTCTGGGTAGTCATGATGCAGTACTGAATATGCCCAGACTCAATCCGGGTTCGGTTTCCATATGGCTGCGCATGCTGTTTTCATGTCTCGTCGATGCAGATTTTCTGGATACCGAACGCTATATGTCGCCAGCGCAATATGCGCAGCGTGGTCACTATCCCGCAGTTACAGAACTACAACAGCGTTATCAAGATTTTATGGCCACGCTGCAAATGAACGCCTCGGCCTCGCCCCTGCAATCATTGCGTAATGTCATTCTGCAACAGGCTCTGGCTGCGGCTGAGTTGGCACCGGGTATGTTCAGTCTGACGGTGCCAACGGGGGGGGGCAAGACGCTGGCTAGCCTGGGGTTTGCCTTGGAACATGCGCTCCGTCATGGCAAAAAGCGAATTATTTATGCCATTCCCTTTACCAGCATCATAGAGCAGAACGCGGCTGTATTTCGGCGCGTACTGGGTGATGATGCGGTTCTGGAGCATCACAGCAATCTGGATGGACAAGAGGAGGCTCATGCCCGTCTGGCTACCGAAAACTGGGATGCGCCAATTATTGTAACCACCAATGTGCAGCTGTTTGAATCATTGCATGCATCACGCCCCAGTCGCTGCCGCAAACTGCATAATCTGGCCGACAGCATCATTATTTTGGATGAAGCACAGCAGTTGCCCCGGGATTTCCACGAACCGATCACCCGTTCCATGCAGCAACTGACAGATTTTTTTGGTGTGAGCTGGGTGCTGTGTACGGCGACTCAACCGGTATTGGCAGAAAGTCGGGATCTGTTTGGTCGGCTGTTATTGGGGGGATTGCGTGATGTACGCGAAATGATGTCTGAGCCCGAACATCTGGCCCGACAACTGAAGCGTGTCGATATCCAGATCGCGACCGAGCCGACCAGTTGGGAACAAATTGCCAATAAGGTTGTTGCTGAAGAGGTCGTCCTTTGCATCGTCAATACCCGTCGCCATGCCCGTGAGTTGTATACCTGCCTACCTGATGATGGCAACAATCTACATCTTTCTGCGCATATGTGTGCTGAGCATCGCTCAGCAGTAATTGGTGAAATCCGCAACCGGCTCGCTGCCCGGCAGGCGGGGGGGCGACGACCACTGCGCGTTGTTAGTACCCAGTTGATTGAGGCCGGTGTTGATCTGGACTTTCCTGTTGTGTTCCGGGCCATGGCCGGGCTGGATGCGATAGCGCAGGCGGCTGGGCGTTGTAACCGGGAAGGCAGGTTGTCAGAGCCTGGCAAGGTATGGGTCTTTATGCCGCAACAGTCGGCGCCAGTTGGTCTGCTGCGCCAAGCCGAGCAATGCACCCTGGAATTGGTAAAGGCTGAGCTATTGTCGGACCCGCTGGCGCCGGAATCATTTGTCCGTTTTTTTGAATTGCTCAATGCAAAGGGTGAGCGCGACAAATATGGTATCTGCCGTTTGCTAAAGGCGGAACGCTCCTCAAGCGCACCGGTGGCAATTCAATTTAGAACGGCTGCCGAGAAATTCCGTCTGATCGATAACCGGGGCGTGCCGCTAATTGTGCCCTATCGCAGCCCGGGGGCCGAAGAAAGCCCAACTTTCATGTGGTTGTCGAAGCTGGCGCTAGAGCCGGGGGCGACCTGGATTTACCGAAGACTGCAACGGTACACCGTTACGGTGCCGGAGTCGTTGGCTATTAAGCTACAGCAACTGGGCGCTATTGAACTTGAATCCGGCATGATGGTGCTGCTGGAAAGTCATTACAACTCGGTATGGGGTGTTGAAATGCCGGATGTGCTGTTATCCGCTGAGGCATCAGTTATTTAATGGAGGAAACCCGGATGGGATTTTGTCTGGAGGTCAGTGGCGATTTTGCCTGTTTTACTAGGCCGGAAATGAAAGTCGAGCGCGTCAGTTATGACGTGATTACCCCGTCAGCGGCGCGCAGCGTGTTCGAGTCGATCATGTGGAAGCCTGCAATTCGTTGGCAGGTGACCAAGATTGAAGTCCTTAATCCAATTCGATGGATTAATCTGCGTCGCAATGAGGTAGGGAGTGTGATTTCCTCCCGCAATGTCACCTCGGTTATGAAAGCAGGCCGGGGGGCGCTGGGTCTATATGTCGAGGAAGATCGGAAGCAGAGGGCTGGGCTGCTGCTGCGGGATGTGCATTATCGTCTGCATGCGAATTTTGAAATGACACCGCAGGCTGGTGCGACCGATAACCCTAACAAGTTTGCCGAGATGTTTCGCCGTCGGGCCGAACGTGGGCAGTGTATCAATCAGCCTTATTTGGGTTGCCGCGAGTTTGTCTGTGATTTTTCTCTGGTGGATGCGAGGGGCACAGAGAATAAGCCTGCCCTCGTTGAGGATCGGGATCTGGGCTGGATGCTGTATGACCTGGATTACTCATCGTCGGATGCACCGACACCGCTGTTCTATCGGGCATCCATGCAGCAGGGCGTGATCGCGGTACCGCACCGTGATAGCCAGGAGGTGTGTGGATGATCCTGCAGGCATTATGTGAATACTATCAACGAAAACAGAAGGATCCCGATGACGCCCTGGCGCCCTTCGGTTTTGAGGAGAAGGGGATCCCGTTTGTGATTGTCATCAATCAGGATGGCCACTTCATCCAGTTTGAAGACACACGAACTCTGGGAGGGAAAAAGCCGCTGCCCCGCCAGTTTATGTTGGCAAAGGGAGTCAAAAAGACATCTGGAGTGTTGGCCAATGTGCTGTGGGATCCAGCTGATTATGTGCTGGGAGTAGACAAGAAGGGTAAACCGGAGCGAACACAGGAGCAAAAGAGCTGCTTTATTCGTACCATCCGTGAAACCTTTTCCACTATTCCGGACAACCCCGCTATTGCAGCGGTACTGAAATTTTACGAGTTGCCGGAGCAACCGCTGAGTGTTGATCCCTTGTGGCCGGTGATTGAGGATACCAATCCGCTGCTGACATTTCGGCTGGCTGAGGATGGTGCCTGCATTGTCTTTAATCGTCCTGAAGTAGTAGCGGCCTATCAACAGTGTCTGGGGCAGCGAGATGGCGAGCAGATCCGTTGCCTTGTATCCGGAAAAAAAACCGCGTTGGCGGTAACGCATCCGGCCATCAAAGGGGTATGGGGAGCTCAGAGCTCCGGGGCTAATATTGTCTCCTTTAACCAGGAATCATTCTGCTCCTGGGGTAAATGGAAGCAGCAGGGCGCCAACTCACCGATCGGGGAGCAGGCCGCCTTTGAATACACTACAGCGCTGAATCATCTGCTGCGTACTAATAGCCCCAATCGCCTGCAGATGGGCGAGACCTCTGTGATCTGTTGGGCGGCCAAGTGCGCTGAACTGGAGACGCTGTTGCCATTGATTTTTGGTGATGTTTCCAAAGACAACCCTGATGAAAATATCCGAGCGGTGCAGGTGCTCTTTGCCTCTCTGTATAACGGAACCTATCAGGCTCCGGATGGAGATGAGCGCTTCTATCTGCTGGGATTGGCACCGAATGCTGCGCGAATATCTGTCCGTTTTTGGCAAGCAGGGACGGTCGCCAGTTTTTCCGAATGTCTGGGACAATGGTTTACAGATCTGGCCGTTGTCGGTGCTCGGCATGGTGGGGTTATGCCACTTAAGCCCTTGCTGCGTTCGGTCGCCGCACTGGGTAAGGATGAAAATCTCTCTCCGCAACTGGCTGGCGAAGTGGTTCGCGCCATTCTCTCCGGGCGGCCGTTACCCAATGCACTCTTTACCGCGCTACTAGTGCGCCTCAAGGCTGAAAAAGGTCAGGTTAATGATCATCGGGCTGCGCTGATCAAGGCCTGGCTGAATCGTCAATTCCGAGTCAATCATCGCAAGGAGGTGACTGTGTCACTCAATCTGCAAGAGTCACGTATCGGTTATCTGTTGGGACGGCTGTTTGCCGTTCTGGAAAAGTTGCAAGCCGATGCCAATCCTGGGCTGAATGCCACCATCCGTGACCGTTACTACAGTAGCGCCAGTTGTACACCCAAGGCCGTATTTGGCACCCTGCTGCGCCTGCATACCCATCATCTGAAAAAACTAGATAACCCGGCTTTCCGAACCGTTGTCGAAAAGCGCATTCAGAGCATCATGACTGATATTGCGGACTTCCCAGCGCACCTCAGTCTGGAAGAACAGGGGCTATTTGCTATCGGCTATTACCATCAACGTCAAGATTTATTCGCCAAAAAAGAGACCAATCAGGGAGAAAAAGCATGAGCCTGTCCAACCGCTATGAATTTGTACTGTTGTTCGATGTTAAGGATGGCAACCCGAATGGTGATCCTGATGCAGGTAACCTGCCACGTGTCGATGCGGAAACCGGACAGGGCTTAGTGACTGATGTTTGTCTCAAGCGCAAGGTTCGTAATTTTGTAGGACTGGTAAAAGAAGAACAGCCGCCGTTTGAAATTTACGTCAAGGAAAAGGCAGTACTGAACAAGACTCACGAACGCGCCTACGAGGGTATTAGCAAGAGTGAACTGCTCAAGGGGAACGACAAGAAACGCAAGGGTGGCGATGCGGTGGATGAAGCCCGGCAGTGGATGTGCAAAAACTTCTATGACATTCGTACCTTTGGGGCAGTGATGTCTACCGGGGTCAACTGTGGCCAGGTGCGTGGACCGGTGCAACTGACCTTTGCGAGGTCGATCGATCCGATTGTCGCTCAGGAGCACTCCATTACACGCTGTGCAGTGGCAACAGAAGCCGAGGCGCTCAAGCAGGAAGGAGATAACCGGACCATGGGCCGCAAGAATACCGTGCCGTATGGCCTGTACCGTTGTCATGGTTATATTTCTGCGCATCTTGCCAAACAGACCGGTTTTGACGAGCAGGATCTGGAGTTGCTGTGGCAGTCTCTTGCCAACATGTTTGATCATGACCATTCGGCCGCTCGCGGTGAAATGAGTTGTTGCGCGCTTTATGTCTTCCGACATGACTGTGAACTAGGCAATGCCCCGGCACGCAAGCTGTTCGAGACCATCCATATTGAGCGGATCAGTGAAGGTCCTGCCCGCAACTATGCCGATTACCAGGTCACAGTAGTCGATGAGGCTTTACCGCAAGGTGTTTCGTTGTTGCGGATTGTTGAGTAACGCATGGACGATCCCCGCCTGATCCCACTTTCTGCTTTGCAGCACTATGCGTTTTGCCCAAGGCAATGTGCCCTGATTCATAACGGTCAAGTCTGGGCTGAAAACTGGCTGACAGCGCAGGGGCTATTGCTGCATCAGCGTGTGGATCAGGGTGAGCCGGAGACGCGCAAGGGCGTGCGTTATGAGCGTGGGGTACTGGTCAGTGCCCCTCGTCTTGGCCTGACCGGCAAGCTTGATCTGCTGGAAAAGGATCTGGTCAGTGGGGAGTTACTGCCTGTGGAATACAAGCGTGGCAAACCCAAGAGCCATGATGCCGATGCTATCCAGTTGTGTGCCCAGGCTCTGTGTCTGGAGGAGATGACCGGCCAGTCCATACCGCGGGGGGCGCTCTGGTATTGGCAGATACGGCGTCGGACAGAAGTGGTGCTGGATGCGGTACTGCGGGAGCAGACCCATCAGGTCATCGAGCAGGTTGCCCTATTACTGAAATCAGGTGAGACCCCACATGTGAAGCCGGGCAAGCATTGTCAGGCTTGTTCATTGCAAGAGTGGTGTCAGCCGGAATATCAGGCCAGGGATCGTTCAGTAACCTACGTAGCGGATCTATTCTCAATGCAGGAGGGCGACGAGTGAAAAAATTGCAAAACAGCCTCTATATCACTCGCGATGGCGCCTATCTGCACAAGGAGCGGGAAACGCTGCTGGTGGAGCAGACGGTCGAGGGGCAACGCAAAAAATTGTTGCAGATACCCATTCATTCGGTGGGTAACATCTTTTGCTTTGGCAATGTGCTGGTGTCGCCGCAGTTGATGGGCTTTTGTGGTGAAAACGGCACACAGCTGGCGTTTTACGATGCCTTCGGCCGTTTTCAGGCCCGGGTGGTGGGCAAACAAACCGGGAATGTCTTGCTGCGGCGCGCCCAGTTTCGCCGCGCGGATTGCGTGGATAGTCGTGAAAACCATATTGCCCGCAACATTGTCGTGGCAAAGGTGCACTCCTCGCGGGTAGTGCTGCAACGGCATCTTCGAACGTATGGTTCAAATCCGGATGTCTCTGCAGCGGCGCATCGGTTACGGCAGATCGTGGCTGAGTTGAAAAGCCAGAGCGATCCGGAGCGGATCCTGGGTTTTGAAGGGGAGGCGGCCCGTCATTATTTCGGGGTATTCAGTCAGCTAATCAACTCGCAAACGGGGTTCGTTTTTGATGGCCGGACTCGGCGTCCCCCCAAGGATCCCGTCAATGCCATGTTGTCATTTATGTATTCCGTGCTTTCGAAAGAGATCAGTGGCGCGCTGCAGGGGGTGGGTCTGGATCCACAAGTGGGGTTCTTGCACGAAGAACGGCCGGGAAGGGATAGCTTGGCGTTGGACTTGCTGGAGGAGTTTCGGGCGCCGATAGTGGATCGATTGGTGTTGACCCTGATCAATCGTCAGCAGGTCAAGGTGGGTGATTTTACAACCGATATGCTGGGTGGCGTTGCTATGAAAGAGGATACCCGACGGTTGTTGTTACAGAGCTGGCAAGCCAGAAAGCAGGAAGAAGTTACCCATCCGTTCTTGGGTGAAAAAGTAGCCGTCGGCCTGCTGCCGCATGTGCAGGCAATGTTGCTTGCGCAACATCTGCGCGGTGATTTGGTGGAATATCCGCCCTATATTCATCGGTGAGGTAGTACAGCCATGATGATATTGGTGACCTACGATGTTTCTCTGGAAGATCCTGACGGGCCTCGGCGTCTGCGCCGTCTGGCAAAAATCTGTCTGGACTATGGTGTGCGCGTACAGTACTCGGTGTTTGAATGCGAAGTGGAACCAGATCAGTGGGTGCGGTTTCGGGATCAACTGTTAAAGACCTATGATCCGGATGTCGATAGCCTGCGTTTTTATCGTCTCGGAAAGGAGTGGCGCAGCAAGGTGGAGCATCATGGCGCCAAACCCGCCCTCGATATCTTCAAGAGTGACCTGATTATCTGAACGCCAACCGCTAGTGCTCATTAAAAATCCGGAAGATTGGCAATTTTTTAACTAATTGATAAATCGCGATATATTGAAAGGCCGCCTTTCGGGATCGTCTATCTGTGATCCAACTGACATGGGTTGGCGCAGAATACCGTTTTCCGATAGGCGGTTTCTGTCTTTGCAAGAAGACGGTCGCGCCCTCCGCGGGCGCGTGGATTGAAACTCATGCAGCACGACCAGCGTTTTATCGCGCCAGGTCGCGCCCTCCGCGGGCGCGTGGATTGAAACACGCACAGCGCGATTATCTCGAATACCTTTTGCAGTCGCGCCCTCCGCGGGCGCGTGGATTGAAACTCCTATGCCCAGACATATTGCGGCGATTCGACAGGTCGCGCCCTCCGCGGGCGCGTGGATTGAAACTATCCATATGTCAATTGTCATATCTGACAATCAAGTCGCGCCCTCCGCGGGCGCGTGGATTGAAACTTCGTCATCCTCTTTCTTTGCGGCCTTGGTCAGCGTCGCGCCCTCCGCGGGCGCGTGGATTGAAACTTACTTCTTCTGCCAGTTCCAGATTGAAACCTTAGTCGCGCCCTCCGCGGGCGCGTGGATTGAAACTGGTTGATTGAGGTTGACCCCGAGCTGACTCACGGTCGCGCCCTCCGCGGGCGCGTGGATTGAAACTCATGCAGCACGACCAGCGTTTTGTCGCGCCAGTGTCGCGCCCTCCGCGGGCGCGTGGATTGAAACTCTATAGCGTCTATCAATATGTCGAAACGCATGAGTCGCGCCCTCCGCGGGCGCGTGGATTGAAACTCATGTCTGGTGTGACTGCCGGTATAACCCTAAGGTCGCGCCCTCCGCGGGCGCGTGGATTGAAACATTTACTACAGATACCAGTCTGGACGCCTCAAATCGTCGCGCCCTCCGCGGGCGCGTGGATTGAAACTCCACAGGGTTCACTGTGATGCCGGGTGAGCGGGGTCGCGCCCTCCGCGGGCGCGTGGATTGAAACTCCTTCCATAACAGGGCGATTGGTGGCCAGACATGTCGCGCCCTCCGCGGGCGCGTGGATTGAAACACCCAGCCCGGACAACTCTGGTTCAGATATCGCGTCGCGCCCTCCGCGGGCGCGTGGATTGAAACTGGTCAGTCTAGTGCGCCAAGCGTTCGGGGTCGAGTCGCGCCCTCCGCGGGCGCGTGGATTGAAACTGAGGATGCCTTGGGCAGCTTTATCCGCCGCATGACGTCGCGCCCTCCGCGGGCGCGTGGATTGAAACTCGGCGTAATGGCTGGGATTAAGGGTTACAGGATGTCGCGCCCTCCGCGGGCGCGTGGATTGAAACCTATACCCCGTGGGGCTCCTCAACGTCACAATGCGTCGCGCCCTCCGCGGGCGCGTGGATTGAAACATGCTTACCGCATCGAACAAGTCCTTAGCATTGTGTCGCGCCCTCCGCGGGCGCGTGGATTGAAACTCACTTACAGAGGAGATTGGGGTTCTGCTGCTGGTCGCGCCCTCCGCGGGCGCGTGGATTGAAACCATCCATGCCCGCTGGGCCGCCTTGCGCTGGGTGGTCGCGCCCTCCGCGGGCGCGTGGATTGAAACATGGTCATGGCTGCGCCCGTTCCTGGTGCCCCAGGTCGCGCCCTCCGCGGGCGCGTGGATTGAAACCCTTGGACCCGTGTCAATAACTGCCCTAAGCACCGAAGTCGCGCCCTCCGCGGGCGCGTGGATTGAAACTGTGAATCTGTAACGCGCAGCATTCCAGAGCCAGGTCGCGCCCTCCGCGGGCGCGTGGATTGAAACCAGTTACTTGCTGCCATGCTGCAACTTGCTGCCAGTCGCGCCCTCCGCGGGCGCGTGGATTGAAACACCATGCCGGTGATGGGCTGGCCATCTTCGGAGGTCGCGCCCTCCGCGGGCGCGTGGATTGAAACTTTGCCTATCATAAAACCATGGCCACTGTGGAGTGTCGCGCCCTCCGCGGGCGCGTGGATTGAAACAGAGAAAGTGACAACCATCGATCCTCCCTTCTTGGTCGCGCCCTCCGCGGGCGCGTGGATTGAAACTATGACTCTGTGAAGGCCTTGCTGGATGTGGGCAGTCGCGCCCTCCGCGGGCGCGTGGATTGAAACAACACCATGGACCGCTATCAGCGAGGTCAAAAAGGTCGCGCCCTCCGCGGGCGCGTGGATTGAAACACCTTTACTGGTGCCAATTGCTCTGTTGTTCGCCCGTCGCGCCCTCCGCGGGCGCGTGGATTGAAACATGGCACCGAATACCAGATCGTCGACATTGGCCTGTCGCGCCCTCCGCGGGCGCGTGGATTGAAACTTATGCTCGTCTTTGGTGGGTTCGCTATATACAGTCGCGCCCTCCGCGGGCGCGTGGATTGAAACTTATGCTCGTCTTTGGTGGGTTCGCTATATACAGTCGCGCCCTCCGCGGGCGCGTGGATTGAAACTCCAAGCAAGCCATGGCGCAGGGCGAGAAGCCAGGTCGCGCCCTCCGCGGGCGCGTGGATTGAAACAGCTCCAGCTGCCCGGTGGTACTGCGGGCCTTGGTCGCGCCCTCCGCGGGCGCGTGGATTGAAACGGCTATGGGGTGTGATATGGACGGGTTTTTGTTCGTCGCGCCCTCCGCGGGCGCGTGGATTGAAACTCGATAGCCGGGGCAACCCCATCAAACCCGACAAGTCGCGCCCTCCGCGGGCGCGTGGATTGAAACTGTCACGCCGTGCTGAACTCCCCTACGAGATCGACGTCGCGCCCTCCGCGGGCGCGTGGATTGAAACAACCTCTCCGGCCTGCTGCGGGCAGATCAGAAGTGTCGCGCCCTCCGCGGGCGCGTGGATTGAAACCAGTTATCCCCAAGAAACTCCAGCGGCGTTTTGTCGTCGCGCCCTCCGCGGGCGCGTGGATTGAAACCATTGTTTGGGGTCACCTCTCGCAGCCTGGCAGAGTCGCGCCCTCCGCGGGCGCGTGGATTGAAACTCTTTGTCGGTCACGGTTGGCATGATATCTATCCGGTCGCGCCCTCCGCGGGCGCGTGGATTGAAACAGGGTCAGCACCCCGCCGCTGACTGTCTTGGCACGTCGCGCCCTCCGCGGGCGCGTGGATTGAAACCATTTGTACCGCTTGAATCTGGCAATATTGCCAGGTCGCGCCCTCCGCGGGCGCGTGGATTGAAACTATTCAACGTTCCCGTGATATGGGTGACTATGCCGTCGCGCCCTCCGCGGGCGCGTGGATTGAAACACCTCCTACGCCGCCCAGCAGGCCCTTAACGGTTGTCGCGCCCTCCGCGGGCGCGTGGATTGAAACATGTTGACGCTGTAGAGCTGCGGTGAAAGCTCCTGTCGCGCCCTCCGCGGGCGCGTGGATTGAAACTTCTGTGCGTGGTGGGATCGGATCGGCTTTCAACGTCGCGCCCTCCGCGGGCGCGTGGATTGAAACCAGGTACAGGCGCCCCAGGTCGGTGTCCACTTCATGTCGCGCCCTCCGCGGGCGCGTGGATTGAAACTGCTCATCCGCGAAGAACCCGTCCAGCGGGGACGTCGCGCCCTCCGCGGGCGCGTGGATTGAAACATTATTAATTGAGCCTGACGCCACTGACTCTATTGTCGCGCCCTCCGCGGGCGCGTGGATTGAAACACCTTGCCATCCATGTCGGTGGTGGTGAAAAAACGTCGCGCCCTCCGCGGGCGCGTGGATTGAAACGCTGAGAGTCGAGCACAGTGTTGGCGGCGGCCAAGTCGCGCCCTCCGCGGGCGCGTGGATTGAAACTGCCATTCGCTACTGAGGTGCTGGGAATGGCCATGTCGCGCCCTCCGCGGGCGCGTGGATTGAAACCACCAGATTGGCCTTGGTCATGTCGATCATGAACGTCGCGCCCTCCGCGGGCGCGTGGATTGAAACCTTATGAGCATCCCGCGCCCGTCAGTTGGTGTCGGTCGCGCCCTCCGCGGGCGCGTGGATTGAAACCGTGAATCGGAGGATGGTGACGTGATCGCCCCCTGTCGCGCCCTCCGCGGGCGCGTGGATTGAAACCCGATGAGGTCGAGGCGGTTATCGGGGTGGTGATGTCGCGCCCTCCGCGGGCGCGTGGATTGAAACCTATCAGGTCACAGCATTCGTGCATTGCGTGCTTGTCGCGCCCTCCGCGGGCGCGTGGATTGAAACTGGATGGTGACATTCAGCTTGACCCTGAGTGGTCGTCGCGCCCTCCGCGGGCGCGTGGATTGAAACAGGAACTCGCCTTTGATCGTGTAGGTGGCGCCATGTCGCGCCCTCCGCGGGCGCGTGGATTGAAACAAAGAGAACCGCTACAGCCGTCGCGTCGAGATTCGTCGCGCCCTCCGCGGGCGCGTGGATTGAAACATCGTGTCAGATATCCCTGCGCTGTTCGACACCAGTCGCGCCCTCCGCGGGCGCGTGGATTGAAACAGGAAAGGTGCCATCAGGCCGTCAATCTGCGGAAGTCGCGCCCTCCGCGGGCGCGTGGATTGAAACAACTCAATACGAGCCCCATGATACACGCCAGCAGGCGTCGCGCCCTCCGCGGGCGCGTGGATTGAAACAGTGCAGCCACCGGTACCATTAAAGCAGGGAGAGGTCGCGCCCTCCGCGGGCGCGTGGATTGAAACCCATTTGAGCCGCGGCGTGGCAAAGTGTGTCCGGGTCGCGCCCTCCGCGGGCGCGTGGATTGAAACTCATCGATCTGGCCGCGGCTGGCGCCAATCCAGGTCGCGCCCCCTGCGGGCGCGTGGATTGAAACAATTATGGGCAGGTAGCTCTGTCATTTATTCTGGTCGCGCCCCCTGCGGGCGCGTGGATTGAAACAACGATGGCCTGCTCAAGCTGCAGGAGAATCTGACGTCGCGCCCCCTGCGGGCGCGTGGATTGAAACTCCACCAGGGCGTTGTCCTGTTCGGGGTCGCCACGTCGCGCCCCCTGCGGGCGCGTGGATTGAAACACGCTTGCACAGGCGGAGTACGTTGCGAGTGCGAGTCGCGCCCCCTGCGGGCGCGTGGATTGAAACTTCCCGGGGGTTGGGCAACAGCAGGTGCTTGATGGTCGCGCCCCCAGCGGGCGCGTGGATTGAAACTCCATATCGAGAAGGTAAAGGGCAAGGCCGACCCGTCGCGCCCCCTGCGGGCGCGTGGATTGAAACATGATGAACGGCGGCAACATTCTGGTGTTGCAGCGTCGCGCCCCCTGCGGGCGCGTGGATTGAAACCAGCAAATCGGCGGCCCCTCTGTCACCGCATGGCGTCGCGCCCTCCGCGGGCGCGTGGATTGAAACCAGCCAGTCCCCCGGTCTCCATTGGCTGTGTGAGGTCGCGCCCCCCGCGGGCGCGTGGATTGAAACTCGAAGGTGGCAGGTGTTGCACTGAGGGTATTGCGTCACGCCCTCCGCGGGCGCGTGGATTGAAACAACAAGCCGATCATGGCGAGTTCGGCCCGCTACAAGTCGCGCCCCCCGTGGGCGCGTGGATTGAAACACCGTAGCCAAGATGCTCAACGCCGATCTTCTGGGTCGCGCCCCCTGTGGGCGCGTGGATTGAAACGTTGAGGACTACCTCGACGATGAAGATCGTAAGGTCGCGCCCTCCGCGGGCGCGTGGATTGAAACATGTTGACCAGGCGGAATCCCCACGCTTTGCACAGGTCGCGCGCCCTGTGGGCGCGTGGATTGAAACAACATGACCCGTGCCTATACCTTGGCAGCACAGGTCGCGCCTCCCGCGGGCGCGTGGATTGAAACGACTACAAGTGCGGCATTCTGGAAGGGTACGCTAGTCGCGCCCCCCACGGGCGCGTGGATTGAAACCGCATACTGATCTGCAACAAGAAGGCGGAAGTCGTCGCGCCCCCTGCGGGCGCGTGGATTGAAACTTCGATTGGCTGACCATTGAACAGGATGTCGGGTGTCGCGCCCCCCGCGGGCGCGTGGATTGAAACATCATGCACATCACTGACGCGGTGCAGAACGAGGTCGCGCCTCCTGCGGGCGCGTGGATTAATAATGGATGTGAGGCGGTGATGTGGTTAGATAGGATCTGGATATTCAAGGGGCCAATCTAGGATCATTGGTGCGCCTCACCTGAAAAAATAAAAAGAAAAGGGTTCAGCAAGGCCGAAGGATAGCTTGGCTGAGCCCTTATTCGTTAGGCAAGTACTCCTCTCTCTGCCAGCGACACGATGCCTTCGCCGCCCACAACCAGATGATCCAGGGTTCGGATATCAACCAGAGCCAAAGCACTCTGCAGTCGCTGGGTTATTTCTATGTCTGCTCGGCTGGGTTCAGGGTGACCAGATGGGTGGTTATGCACCAGCATCAGGGCAGCAGCATTGAGCGCCAGCGCACGTTTAACTACTTCCCGTGGGTAGACGGAGGCACTGCTTAGCGTACCGCGAAACAGCTCCTCATATGCCAGGATCCGATGCTGGTTATCCAAAAACAGCATGGCAAATACTTCGTGCTCCCTACTCTGCAGCAGGGTTTGCAGCGCCTGTTGTGCTAAGTGTTTGTCTGTAATCGCGACGCCCTTTGCCAGTTTCTGGCGCGCAATCTGGTTGGCGATATTTAACAAATCATCTTCGTTAACCAGATCGGTGACGAGATAAGTGCCGGGTTGCTCTCCGGCGATCAGTTTGTGATGCAGCATGCTGGTGCTCCATACGCCATCGCCTCACCGCGTTGGATGCGGCAGGGTAGGCGAGGTGTTTGGTTAATAGGTTACTAAATGGGGTGTGACTGTAGGATTGGCTGGCGGTGCTCAGGCTGCCTGTGTGTGCGTGGTATAGTCGTGCAACGGAATGTAGTAACTGGTGGCCAGCAAATTTCCTACTTGTATTAGCCAACTGCGATCCGCGTGATCGCACAACCATTGAGCCAGTGCATTGCCCTGTTCGTTTTCATAGCGCAGGTAGAGGGCATAACCGTCCACCGGTTTGTCTCGGTCATGCACAGCTTCAATCTGACCATCGTGCTCAAGATAACCCTCCAGCTCGATGGCGATCACGGCGTTAATCATCTTCGCTCTCCTTCTCGGCAATGGGGTCACTCTCCACGGCATAGCCGCGATGGATGCAGATGCGCTGCAGGTCAGCTAGGAAGCTTGCAAGCACGCGAGGCTGATCGGTGAGTGAGACGGGCCCTTCTTGGCAACGCCAGAAACAGCTGTGTTTAGGGTCGATACAGATCTCATCTTTCGGCTGACTCATAGTGCGCCCGTCATCGGCATTGGTGATGGAGATCAGTTGCCACTGCACACCAGACCAGCGGACCTGCAGAGTGACTGTGCGGATGTTTGGACTATCCGGTGTCAGGTGCAGCAACCAGCGCTGACTACTGCGGATAGGGGTTATCTTGGCGTTGGCGGCAACTTGTCCCAACCATTGACGTGAGTAGTGGGAGAGCGCTAATTCTTGGCTCATCGTGTCCTCCTAATCTCCTGCGACCGTGACGCTGAAACACTCCAACCGGCAGTAGGCAATGAAGTTGCTCTGCCAGATATCGAACAGCTCCCGCGCTTCTGCCAGCCGCAGTGGTCCCCAGCCCAACATGGTGTGTTCCCCATCAAGGAAGTTGAAATCGAGCTCTTTGCAGAGCTCGGCATCCTGCCCCAGCCCCTGATAACTGAAATCAGTGACGTAATCGAACAGCCAGCCATCGAGCCCACGGATCAGGCGGATCTCGACTGGGTGCACGCCGCCTTGCTCGGCACTGTAGCCGGGGTTACGAAAGTTGAAAGTCAGTTGGGTTAAGCGCTCAAGATTGAGCTCGGTTTTAGCGACTTCTTGGTCGAGCAGAACCAGCAATGCTTGTGCAACGGGCATGGCAAAGCCGTCCCGGAAAAAGGGAATAGTCATGGTGTACTCCTTGTGGGGGTTAATCTTGGCCGAACAGCTCGCGCATTTTTCTGGCCACTCGGGCACGGATCTGTTCATCAATAAAGGCGGCAATGCTGGCGAGAGCTGCACTCAGTACCGCGATGTCATCGGCGAGTCCCATCGGCAACACATCCGGGATCGCATCAATGGGGGAGATAAAGTAGGTCAGCGCACTGTAGATCAGCAGCTTGGCCCAAAGTGGCAGGTCATCCTTCTGGCTGGTGTAGTAGAGCAACAGGCAGATCTCGATAAAGGGCCGACCGGCACGTTTGGCAAAGGCCCAGAGTTTGTGCCAAAAGCCTTGGTGATCGAACGGCTCGCATTCGGGGGGAATGCAGGGTGGCATAGTGCGTCTCCTTTACGGGTGGGTGAATTGCAGAAATAAAAAGAGGAGGCAAATGCCTCCTCTTGGATGGGAATGGGTGTGACCTATTGGTCCCACATCAAGCAGTCAAACTCGGGGGTATTGGTGGCGGGCAGAACTGATGCCACCTCTTGGGTCGGCAGTGTGAGCTGCTTGCCGTCAGCCGTCAAAATTGTGATCGACTTGGCCTTGCGTAGCCTGCCCCACATGTCGAAGAAATTGTTCTCACCGACACGGGACTCGGTCTCATAGGGCGCATCGTATTGGCTGCCATCGACGACGATGGAGAAAGCCTGCCCAGCATAAGAGCCGTACTCCTTGCCCTGCACGGTGGCCGTCATGCTGACCTTGCGGGTGTCATTACAGGCGATATAGAGGTTGTTTTGCTCGTTGACCACCGCCGTGTATTCGCTGGTGCCCTGACCCCAGCCACTGCTCCAGCGCCCGGCCTCACCATAGGCAAAGGCTACGCTGGATGAAATAAGCAAACCAGGCAATACAATTAACCATTTCATATTCCAAGCCTCACTCATTATTGTTAAACACAACGTACAGATTAATTTTGTGGTTGGAACTGGTATTCCACATCACCATTGGTAGTTGATAAATTCAATTCTAACACGTTGCAGTCATAGCCCGTGTAAAGCATAAGTTCATTACCAAAGGCTAACGTTTGAGGTAATGAGTAAATTGACTTTACTCGACACTGGCCTCTGTTAACGACAGCTTTCGTTATCTTCACGCGGTCACTGTGAGAAACAACAGTTATTACTTTTGATGGCAACCCCTTGTTGGGGATAATTGGCCGCACATTGACCGAAAATGTGGAGGCTGTTGTCGGCCCCTGCTGGGCTAACAGTGCATCATTCTTTTTATGTGAGATGGTATCAGCCGTGAGGCAGGTAAAATCTGAAGATGTTCTGTCAGGTAGTGCAGAGGATCCCCCCTGTGGGGTCAGCACGTAGGTAATATTTTCTGGTTGAGAGATGAGATAAAGGGTTTTATTTTCACGCAAGCCATCCCAAAATTTATCAAGGTACGTCTTGTTGTTGGTTATTACGCTTGCAGGTTCAGCCTTGTCTCCGACACTGACGTAAAATGAACCCTTTTCAACGTCATACTGGTCACCATCCAGGATTGCTCGCATGGTCATTTTATTGGTGTTGTCACAAGAGAAGTACAACGCATGCTTATCGTCAGCGACAACCGAGTAGCGATGTTCATTACCCACTTTGGTATGTGTAACTTGGGCGGGCGCCTGATAGTCTTTCTTTTTTATCCCTTTCGTCAAGCAGATGAATTCACTGCTGTCACGTGCTGGCAATACCTGACTGGCATTTGCTGTTGGCAATTCGGGTCCACGTTGGTCCAACATAATGGAATGTCCGGATCTTATTTCATCCCATAACTTAAAGAAATTTAATATGCTGCGATCTCCGTTTATTACGTAAGGTGTGAAGTAATACGATTCGCTGGTTTTTATATCGAAGGTTCTATCGTATACATCAGTACCAACTTGGACACCTTTAATCGTGGCATACATAGCGATATCTTTACCGTTGTTATCGCAAGAGATGATGAGCTTATTCTGGTCATCAATCACAGCGGCATACTCCATGCCATCCTGTGTTTTTCTACTCGACCATTGGCCTGCCTCACCATAGGCCAACGCGTTGCTACACAGCAATGCGGTGACTGACGAAATTAAAAGTTTATTCATTTTTATTACTCCCCAACGTTCTTCATCTTAAAAAGAACGGTTTAAATGATGGTTATTTTTTGTAACGCACGCTGATGGAACCATCCACGACATGTTTCACTATTTCATAGTCAGGGTTATACGTAGCCAGGTTATGCGCTGCGATACCAAGGGTTGCGAACATACCTGCAACCCCGGTTGCGCCACCTAAAAATGTTGCTCCTGCTGCGGCAATACGCCCTTGGGTGTATACCCTGCATTTCAATCCGGCTGATTCTATCGTTGTCTCAAGAATTCGAACGGTACTGCCCATGTTTCCGGAGACACCCACAATCTCAAAGGTGCTTCGGGTATTAATAAGGGCTGCTATTTTCTCGGTACGAAAATCATCATATTGCAGTATTTCCATCGAAGGTCATTGCTCCTTGGTGAGTGATAGAGCCACCAGCTCAAATACTGCGGCTGGGGGCTTGTGCTTTAACTCGTTGCGGCGGTTTTGAGAATGCGTTGCACACTGGAGAGGCTGATCCCCGTTTGTCGTGCAATCTCTGCTTTGGCAAGCCCCCGGTCGGCAAGAGCCAGCACTTCTTCTCCTCTTGCCATCGCGGTAGGTTTGCGGCCTTTGTAAACGCCACGTTGTTTGGCCAACTCAATGCCCTCCGCCTGCCGCTCCAGCATCAGCTCCCGCTCGAAGGTGGCGATAGCACCGATCATGGTGAGCATCAGCTTGCCGGTAGGGGTCGAGGTATTGATCCCCAGATTCAAAATCCTCAGTGCTACCTGCTTGCTTTGCAGGTATTCCGAGATCTCCAACAGGTGACGGGTGTTGCGGGCCAAGCGATCCAGCTTGGTGACCAACACCACATCCCCCTCACGCACAAAGTTGAGTAACTGAGCCAATTGGGGGCGGTCGTCCCTTGCCCCACTGACTTTCTCCTGAAAAATCGTGCTGCACTCAGCCAGTGCCTGAAGCTGGGTGTCCAGGCTCTGCCCGACGGTACTCACGCGTGCATAACCCACCAGTGCCATGGTCTCCTCCTGGTCAATAGGGCAGGGTACAATGACGGCACCAGTCAAAAGCCTGAAACCAACCCTATTGACTTGAAAACAGTGCCTTTTTAGTGCGTATTCGTGCATGTCACTAGGGCCTGAGCTATTGACCCAGCGCCAGCAGTTGGATCCAGTAATGAGCCGTTCTGTGATTGCCGTGGATATCGATTGGCGAATGCAATCGGACTGGCAGTCGTGAACTGGGCCCTATAGGAAGGGCCTCACGGTTCAGTAGAACCGCTTGCCCATTTCCGAGGACCATCAGCAGTTAACCGGGGGAAGGAGATGGGCTCTCTTTCCCCAATTTGTTGGTGAGTGGACTCCTTCTTGGTTGTGGCTTCTGCTGTGTTCTGGTTGCTTGGCCTAGCGGGGCGTTAAGCGCAGTTGTCGCCACAGCGCCATGGATACCATTTGCCGTATCGTCGCTGTTGGCTTCGGGGTAGAACTCCTCCAGTAGCATCGGTACTTCTTCATCGATATCTTCAAACTGGCCGTTACGCAGCAACTCACGAGCGGCCTGCTCCATCTGGTCGATGGCGAGACCCGCTTCTTGGTCACGCTGGGCGGCCTCCTGTGCCAGCCTGACTGCCTCGGTCAGATTGGTCTCTTCCCGCAAGGTCAGATCCACGTAGTAGACCGGTGTGCGGTAGGACTGGGTGGTGCTCTTGGCCCGCAGCCGCAGGGTGAGTGGCAGATAACGGGTGTGACCACCGCTCACTGCCTCCAGGTACTTGAGCCGGGCCGCCAGAGTGCGCACCGAGTTGTAGCCGGTGGTGCGGAAGATAAAGCTGCCCAGCTCATCCCCTTGCCCCTCCACAAACAGGTTCAGTCGCCCGTACAGCTTGCAGCCCTGTTGCCCGGCAAAGGCGCAGCGCTCTGGTCCAGGGCAGCTGACTTCCTCCGTGCCTTGTGCCCCTACTCGTCTCGCCACCTCCCCATTCCCGACACAGAGCGGCCTGCCGGTTTGTCGGTCAAAGGCGCTGTATTCCGCCCGTAGATTCAAGTCGCTGTCGTTGAACAGCACCCGCACCGGAATGGCGCGGATCTTGATCTGCTCCTGCCCTTGGCTACTTTTCTGCAATGAGTAGTGTTGATGCAGGGGATGGAGCAACCATCCCCCCTTTTGTTGTATCTGGGTGGTGAGAGTGAAGCTGTCGTCCTTCTCCGGCACCCACTTATCCTGTTTTTGCACCAGCTTGCCGATGCAGATCCGCCCGATCACGGGCGGGGTAATTGCCAGTCCTTTGATCATGGTGTTTGTCTCAAGGGTTGAATGGTGAAACGGCGCACGCCGGGCACCGGTTTGACGTAACGGGTGAGCAGGTCGGGATGATCCTGACCGAGCTTATCGAGATCCGGCGCCAGCCGGTCTTTGCTGCGCTTCCAAGTGATCTTGCCATCGGCAAACAGCCCGGCAGTGGCTTCGCCCAAAGTGGCTTGCAGCCGCTGCTTGAGTTGTGACTCCTGTAGCTCAACGGCTTCCTTTTGCTGACGCAAGTGCAGCAGTTCGCCAAACAGCTGGTTGAACTCGGGGGAATCGGAGAGATCCACCGTCTGGCCATCGTCACGGGGGAAGAGCCCGCTCAAGGCATTGGCTGCATCACTGGAGCCGTCGGGCTCGGGCTGCTGGTTTTGTTGCACCATCTGCCAGAACTGCGCTTCCCGCTCGGTGAGATCCTGGATCTTCTCCTCATCGCGCTCGATGCGGTAAATCCGAAAATCCTGGCCACCGATCAGCACTGCCACTTCGGCCCAGGCATGGCCGGTGACGGCCAGCTGATGGAGGACCTGACACTGGTAAGCGACAGGCACCCCTTCCTCCCACTGGGGGGCGCTGTGATAACTGGCGGTTTTGATCTCCAGAATGCCCGGCCCATCGGGGTGGCCGACCACCTCCCGATCGAGGTTGGCGAGCATGAAGGGCTGCTCGGGGTGTTGCAGCACCGCATTGACCCGGCGTACACGAAAGCCGGTGCGTTTGGCATAGACCTGCGCCAGAACCGGCTCCAGCTCGATGCCCCACAGCACCGCCTCCTTATGGGAGATATCCTCCGGCTCCTTGCGACCGGTCTTCTCCAGCCACAGGCTGAGCGGGCATTTGTAGGGAGAGAGCCCAACAGCCACGGCGGCATCGGAGGAGCCAATGCCGAGTTTGCGAATGGCAAGCCACTGCTCGCGGGTTAATTGGGTAGTGGAGGCCAGCCGCAGGGCTTGGCCGTATTTGGCTTTTGCTTTCATGACTATTCCTTGTTGACGGCATAAATGGCTACGCCCGGATTGGCTTGCGCCAGTCCGGGTGAGGCTGTTATACGGTTAAATTGGGGAAGCGGAATTACTGCAGCAGAGTGAGGGCTTGGTTCAGCGCTTGGGATTTGAGTTGGGCACCCTGACCGAACCAGGCGGAATCAAGACGGTGATCTTGGCTGCGGGCACGGCGATGGTGGTAGGGTAGAAGCAGAGCATTACTACTCCACTTCCCCCGAAGAACCGTACGTGCGAGTTTCCCCGCATACGGCTCAGGCCTCTTCAAAGCCCTACCTTAGGTAGAGCCGGCGGTTTGTTTCGAATCAAGGTGGTGGATCTGCCGATAGCAGGTCGGATGCATCAAGATCAGGTTGGAGGAGATATCCGTTCCACCGAGTGCTTTTGGAACGATGTGGCGCAAATGCCAACCCGTTTCCTTTGTGATCAGCGCTCTGCAGTGCGGGCATCGGCCAGCCTGATTGGTCCAGAGGTGAAATAGCCGTCTCTTGCCCGTCAGGGTATTCTTCATGGTTAGAGCAAGCCTATCCTCGAAGTATGTCGCCCAAGCGGGGTCGAAGGGATTGGCCTCCCCTCTGATTTTGATATGACGTTCAATCGCTATGCTGTTGGCAAATGCCAGAGCCAGCCTTCGCGTTGAACCATCCTCGTTCTGTACCTCGCAGCTGAATACCCAATCACGCATCCCGAGCCGGATGAAGTAGCGAGATTTCACCCAAGAACTGGATTTGTTGGGATGTCTCCGGCGAGCCCATTGCCATAGCTTTTGCCAGATAGCGAAATCAACCCTTGAGAAGGTTTCCTTTGCTACTTGGTTGCGATGATAGTACGCCCAGCCCCGAATCATCGGGTTGAGCTTGGTGATCACCGCCTCTTGTTTCGCCGCTTTGTGTGTCTCAATGACCTTTCGAATTTTCTGGACGAATGTTTTCACATTCTTCTTCGCCGGTTTGATGAGAAGCTTCCCATCGAACTTGCGAATGGTCCAACCCAAAAAGTCAAAGCCGTCCTCGATGTGCACGATCTGAGTTTTCTCGGCAGAGAGCTTAAGGCCTCGCTCCTGTAGGAAATTCTCAATCGTCGTTTTGGCTGTTTCCAGCGTTTCTTTTGTCGCCCCGGTGACGACAAAATCATCTGCATATCGGATCAGGTGCACTTTGTGCGGGTTGCTTTTCCTTGTCCCTTGCAAACGAACATTAAAACGGTTGTGTAGCAGCGCTTCAATACCGTCCAGTGTCATATTTGCCAGTGTCGGAGAGATTATGCCGCCTTGCGGCGTCCCTTCGTCAGTTGGAAACAACCCGCCTTGCCAGACGAAACCAGCTTTTAACCACTTATGGAGAATGGCTTTATCAACAGGAATGTTGGCCAGCATCCATTCGTGGCTTATATGGTCAAAACAACCGGAGATATCTGCGTCCAACACCCACTGCGGTGAGTGGCGTTTTGCCAGTGCGATGAAGCATTGCCCAGCGGCGTCTCTCGTTGCTCTTCCGACCCTGAAGCCGTATGAGTTTGAGTCTGCCTGAGTTTCCGCGATGGGCGACAGAGCTAGCAGGTGTAGCGCCTGCATTGCCCGATCCTTCATCGTGGGAATACCCAGAGGACGTAGCTTTCCGTTCGTTTTTGGGATGAATACCCTTCTCAGAGGCTGGGGGGTGTACCCCTTGCGCCTGAGCGACCCTATAGCTTGGGCTTTCGCTTCTGGGGTCTGCCAAGTTACCTTGTCTACCCCAGGTGTTTTCTTACCTTGATTCTCAGTGATTTGCTTGACAGCAATTGCTCGTCCAGAGAACGAGTGGGTCAGGAGCCATTGCAAGGCTTTCACCTTGCCCCAGCGCCGTTCCCGAACCGCCTTTGCAATACGTGCTTGCAGCCTTCCAACCACGCGATGAGCACCTGACCATTCGATCTGGTGCCATGTAACGTAGCCGGAGGCCGCACTAACTGACGATGCAGTCATCATTTGCCTGTCCTCCGTGTAGAGGGTTCCACAAACTCTCTTGCAAAGAGAGACCCGCCGGAAGTCTGCTCCCTTTCGGGCGGGATAATATCGGGTGACCCCTCAATCCCTATCCGGCCCATTACAGGCCGACATTCGCTTTTTCCGGCATCCTATGCCCGCACCTCCAACAGCGTTCCTTACGGTCTGCCTGCCCGGTTAGGCGAAGATACGGGTTTACCGTGTTTCACATAAATAACGTCGGAAGGTTAGGTGTCGATACTCCCCCGGCAGAACAAAGTCCTCGACTGGATAGTCGACAGATCCAGTACCAGTCTGCGTGCCATTTTGGCTGAAGCCCAGCATCTTTGGCTTCTTCGAATTCACGAGGTTTACCATCGATTCACATGTGTTCACCATACTTCCAAGCCTAGCTCCCCACCGCGTGATGCTCGCAGTTCCACCTTGCCCTCACGGGGTCAGTTTCACCCTTACAGGGATGGGCTACATTGTCAGAGTGGCTTCAGACCCCGCCGTTACCAGCAACGCCTGCACTCCTAGGCTACTGCGGGAGGAACCGCAGGATTTGTCTTGAGGCTAATCCTCATGTGCAAATCAGTTATTTATGCGACCTCACGTCGCACATCCACGTATTCGGTGACTGCATTGACCAGCCCCCAGGCGGTATTACGGGAACTGGCAAGCTCTGAGCCCATACCTGCGCCCATATACAGCTCGTGTAGTTTTTGGGCGGGACGGCTGAGAATAATATTCTCATCATCGCCAGCCGGATCATTGAGTAGCTCACCGAAGAAATTAAGGGCTTCCACAGGTGATACAGGACGATTGCTTAACGATGTCATCTCTTGCTGGAAACGATCCCAATTTGCCATACCAAGGCCCAATGCCTCTTTGACAGCAGCAGCATTAAATTGAGTGGAATGGGGAACCTTGATCGCACCATTATTATCCCGTAGTGCTATTTGCAATGTGTTATTACAGACGACTCGTAGCGAGGTAAATTGTGCTGTGGTGCACAACGTACCATCACAACTGGTGGCGAGCAGTAGGTAGGATTTCACCCTGTCTCCCCCTTTCAGCTTCATATCTTGACCCGTTTTGGCCAGCGCCCATAATTTGCGGCCGCCCTTGAGCGAACCTGCAGTCTCCAACTCAAAGCCGCCCACCTCTACCAGATCTTGATAAAAGTGCAGCACCTCATGAGGCTGTACCACATTATATCGGCGAGAGACGACGGATAGAGGCTCCAGATTATCAGAGCGGTACAAAACTTTGCTGTCTGAATAAGGGCGAATATGGAGTGCATCGGAGGCGACGTTAAACATTACGTCACTCTGCTCGATAGTCCAATTCATCCCGGCTGCCTGTAGCCAGATATCGAGGGACTGTTGCGGGGGCAAAACATTGCCAAGGCCATGCCAAGGGGTTTGGCCGGTGTAGGCCATGGTGTCGATCAGGTGAGCCATGTGTCCTCCAGATGATGAAATGTGTGAACTCATCTTGGGAATATAGGGCTGAAATTTTCTGGAAATGGCACGGATCCCCTGACGAGTGCGGCTATGACCGATATGTCAATTTGGACATGAGGGGCATACATGTGAGACGACCTGGATCTGGTCACATTGAGCCGCATCACCAAGTTCAATTCTTATCGACGCCCCCTCCGCTCGGCTCACATTTCTTTCCTTGGGTTGCGAGGACTGCATCTTCCTTCTCCCGCGCTGGAGATGGTGCAACATACTGTTTCATATGGAAAATCAACTAACATTTCAAATTCTTAAACTAACTTTTCGCTGGGGATTGCCATGGAGACTGCATTTAGCCACGCGGGGGGGGGATAACATTCGCAGGAAGTTCCTGCTGTTGGAAGTCTACCCAGGGCTGATGCTGAGATGGTACTGGGGCTGGATAAATAGAACCAATACGGCAGGAAATGGCATCGTTTCAGGAGGGTATTTTGGAGAAAATGTAGTTGTTGAACAGGGTATTTTGAAGGAGGTAAACCGATGGCAATGAAGGTTCTACGTAACAACGATGTGATCCAGACGCTAGGGATCAGCAAGTCGAAATTTTTCGATATGTTGAATCCGAAGTCCCCGCGTTTCGATGCGACGTTCCCTAAGCGGATCCGCATCGGGGGCAACTCGGTTGGGTTCCTGGAACACGAGATCACGCAATGGGTCATATCGCGCCAAGAGGTTTGATCAGATCCTCTTGCTGAGGCCGCATGGGGCACAACAGAGTGCTCCATCTGTCGTGAGATCGATGTCTTAGCAAGCTGGATTACGTGTGAGAGAAGAAGGAGAAAAATAGACACTAACTATACAAAGATCAGCCATGTTCACGGCGTCGGTATTCTCGGGGGGATAAGAGAAAAATGAATTTATTTCCCCTGAGAACACCTTGAGCCACTGAACTGCGAATATTGGTTTTTATTGTTATTAATATCCACTCCAACTAACCATGAAAGGAAATCATAAACTATCAACTGGTTATCCAGTCATTCATGATGGATCAGAGTACAGGCGTAATCAACAAGATGAAGCCTGTAACCAGGAATAAGAATAGGACATGACCACATGTCCTTACTCACGACTAATACCAAGAATTAAATTTAAGGGGTAAGTATGTCTAAGTATGGTCGTGGTTGTATCGACATTGATGCAATCAAAATACTTCAAGAGTCTAATCTTGACGTCGGTACTGACACCGACGGGAGTCCCACTGTTGGCTTGTTCCAGATACACAGCGAGGTCGGTTATTATCGTGAATTATTGAATTACATTGCCAAGCTTGAGAAAATGAACTACCCACCCATCATCTTTGATGTGGTCAGAAAAAATGGCGCCCCCTGTGCCCTGACCAAAGAGGGTACAAAATTCCTTACCATCGTCAATAATGCTACGTTGGTCTTTAAGCATCAGGAGTATTATCGCCTGCACCCTAAATTAGCGTGCTTGTGTAATTTTATCGTGAAGTATGGACTTCACGAAATGCTTGAGCTTGGTCGTGTTAGTTGCGAAGGGAAAATGAAGCTTACCGAAAAGCTCAAGGTATTGCTGGAGGAGTTGAAATCATCTGAACTGATGCGCCAAGTATATACCTTCATGAAAGGTGCGCGCAAAAACACCGTATCATTACAGAAGTATGTAAACGGTTTATTTCAACATTACTCCCGGTTGTTGGTATTGCGGGTAGACTTGTCCTACAAGCGTGAGCACCGGGATTCACTCTCGCTGGATGAAATCATCAAGCACAAGGATGCATTGCTTAAAAATCGCCGCAAAGGAGCATTGGCTGCCAACTGGGTAGGCTATGCTTGTCGCTTAGAGTTTGCTCCGGACACCGGATACCATTTCCATTTAGTTGTTTTTTTGAATGGCGCAAATTTCCGGAGCGATGTGTGTCATGCGGGGTTTATAATCGAAGAGTGGAAGCATATTACAGGTGGGCATGGCCGGGGCTTCAACTGCAATATGAAAGCTAAGGCCAACGAATACCGATTTTGTGGGATTGGCGTCGTCAATCATGACGACAAGGAGAAACGGCAGTATTTGCACCAGGCGCTTGCCTATCTGACCAAGTCAGACCGTGTAGCCAAGCTCAAGCTCGATCGGCATCGTACTTTCTTCAAAGGGACGTTACCCAAGAAAGTCACGGCCAGAGGCAGGCCGCGTACCAAGACCCTCCGTCAATCACAGCAGCCTTTCAAGCAACTGCACTGGGTTGGTGTTTGACTCGGGCTGGCTATCTTGTCAGACTCTTTTGAGGGGCCTTCGGGCCCTTTTCATTGAGTATTGATAAGCATAGGAGGTTGGGGTGGCTACATCAAAGGGAGATTGGTTGCGACTCAAGTTGTTGGAGCTTGCACGGCAAGTTTCATTTGATATAGCAATATCGTTTGATGAGCTCGGTCCACTTCGAATGGCTTGTGAAAAGAGCAAAAAGCCGTGGCGATTGCGACATGGTCATGGCGACGAGCATCACCGGAATTTGTACTATGCCTTAGCGTTGATTGAGAAGTTAAAGGAACTGCTTGGCTGCACTCCTGAGGATGAGTGGCAGATCTTTGAACTGGTGAGTATTGAGAAGTCTATCGAGCGATTTCACTCACGAGCTGATTTTCAAACGATCAGTATTTTGCCACTAACGAAGATAGGTTCATATTTTTTAACCATCTTGTATCTCCTTAATATCACACATCGGCATTTCCGGCATTACACATTACATCCCTATGCCAATTACTTCTCCACCCAAGAGTGTATCAACATTATCAGCTGTTATTCTGAGCACCTAGTTTTTGACGACGATATCACGGCGTCTATATCTATGCATACTGATATTTCGGAGCAACTTATCATTGGCATTGTTAAGCAGGCAACGGAAATTGCAAATAAAACCAATGAAAGAGCCTGCGTCTTGCTTAAGGACCTACTCAGGAAAGACTTGAATGCAAATGTCAGTAATTTTGAGAAAAATGCGACTGAACACATTACTAAATTTTATCATTTTTTGGAACAATTGCATCGAGATAAACAGTTTTTAAATGTCATTATTAAAGTTAGATTTGAGTTTGATGGATATATAGGTAATAAAAAAGACCATGCGGGAATTCAAGCTCATGCAGACCGTTTCAGTAGGGCGATAACTGACTTTAATACAAACTTGAGAAAAACCACCACATTAAAAGGCTTTGTCAACATATTGAGTTCGCTTCATGCACCAGAGACGATGCCATGGTATCAAGAGGCGTTTATCACATTGCGTTTCCCTAGGGATGCGTATCCGTTCGATTATCATAATGGGTCATTCAGACTGCTGTGCAAGTATGACAAGAGAATATCAAAAAGCATTCGCTTGTTTACACAAATCCCACGTAGCAAGAAGTACTCTGAGTTATTAGCAAAGAGACTCAATGTTGACACCCAACAGGGTAGGAATTTGGACGATCTTATTGGCATATTGAAGGCTCAAAAAAAAGATGACACACCTCACATGACGACGGAAAATATTGTCGATGATTTGCATAAAAAAATGGCAATTTTTGATAGTTTCATCTTTTTAAAGGAAGTACAGGCTCGTTGGCTCCAGTGTGTAAAAAAATACGGTGGTGATGACACATCTCAGGCTCAGTCCGGAAGCTATGCGATGACGCTGTTTTCGGCTCTCCTTATCGATAATAAATATATTACTCCTCTTGTCGCTACCCCGGAAATATTAATCGAACAATCAGACTCATTGACTGCAGCTGCGAATACTAACAGGCAATATCAGTTCATGATAAAGAATACATTTCAGATGCGGCATTTACCAATGTTGAAAAAAATGCCTGATGGCCTACAAAGAGAAATGACTGTAGGCATTCCGAGCAATGGTCATATGCTGCTTGATATCATCAAAAGCAGTATGGCAAAATTGTTTCTCATGAAGCTAAACTTGAAAGGCTTGAGCAGTACGCTTAATGAGGTTCGCGATACATCTAGCCACAGAGTCAATAAAAAAACTTTAATGCAAGAAAGCAAACCCCCCTCATCTTCTCGCACCGAGTTAAAAAAAATCATAAAGTTATGCTCTATGCGAAATTAACCCCATGGAGTTAATCCTCAGCCCAATAGCTATTACTCACGGCTCAATTCATTGGCGGGTCCATCTGATGATCCTGTAGAGCCCTCTACAGGATCATCGAGATTGCAGGTAGTGTCGCGATTTGGACAACCAAGCCTTATATGGATAATGATTATCCTGCTTTTGTGGACGGCATCCACGTCAGCGCTGAGCCGATCTTGGATGCGGCATCTATATGCTCTGACCACCAGACCATCATTTCTCTGCGACGTTCCAGATAATCCGTGCGGTTATAGGCGCTACGCACCTCGTCCTTGTCAGAATGTGACAAGGCGGACTCGATAACGTCTCGATCAAATCCTCTCTCGTTAAGGGTTGTGCTGCCCAAGGCTCGCAGGCCATGAGCGACCAAGGTCCCTTCATATCCCATTCGTTTTAAGGCCGCATTGGCTGTTTGCTCGTTGGTGTGCGTTTTAGGATTACGGATACCAGGGAAGATAAATTCACGATGGCCACTGATCGGTCGCATGAGTTCCAGATAGGCAAGGGTCTGTGGTGTTAATGGCACATCATGACCTCTGCGCTTCTTCATTCTCTCTGGTGGGATCCGCCAGAGTTTCTTTTCCATATCGATCTCTGCCCACCGGGCTCCTGCAGCCTCGCTGGGGCGAGCTAAGGTATGCAGGCTCCATTCGATGAGGCAGCGGGTCTGCAAATTGATGCTGGCCTTCGATAGCCTGTTCATCAGTTCCGGCAACTGGTTGGGGTTAATACTGGGCATGTGCTGTTTGGCTGGACGCTGAAACACCTTGCTGATCCCCGAGCAAGGGTTGGCATCGATCAGACCAGAGTTGACGGCGAAGGTCATGATTTCGTTCACCCGCTGGGTGAGGCGACGCACGGTTTCGAGTTTTCCTGCTGCTGCGATAGGCTCAATGATCTTGATGGCTCGCTGTGCCTTTATTTCCATAACGGGCACTGTGCCTATCTCGGGGAACAGGTACATTTCGAGCGAACGCCAGAGATTCTCGGCATAAGCTGGGGTGACGGAAGGGCGTTTGACATCAAGCCAGCGCTTGGCAACGGCTTCAAAGGTGTGCTCGCTCTGTGATAACGCAGCGGATGCTTGTTCATCACGATGATGCTGAGGATCAATGCTTTGCAGTAACAGGGATTTGGCTTCGGAGCGTTTTTCTCTCGCTTCAGCCAACGACATCTCCGGCCAGGAGCCAAAGCTGATCATGTTTCTCTGTTTACTAAGGGGGCGATAGTAACGCAGGCGCCACAGCTTGGAACCATTGGGCTTGATGACGAGCTCCAGGCCCGCCCCGTCGCAGAGGGTGTATTCCTTCTCTTTGGGCTTGGCTGCTTTGATCTCGGTTGGTGACAAGGGGCGGGTGATACGAGGCATAGGCATACGCTCCGGAAGGCATACAAAACGATATGCCTAACGATATGCCTAAAAGGGCTGGATGGCAACGCACCCCATTGGACAGCATAAGACAACAAAAAACCCGCAAAGCCTTATGCTATGCGGGTTTCTTGGACTTCGTTGGTCACTGTTGGACCGGTATTTGGTGGAGCTGGGGGGATTTGAACCCCCGTCCAAAATTACTACATCCTTGGCACTACATGCTTAGTCACTCTTTACATTCGCCAACCCGCTGCGGAGAGACACGCCACGAATTGACTAGCTCGATTGGTTTTAATGCTTCCGCCCCGAGCAGGACTTCCACACGATCCTGTGAAGGATGACCTTCCGATTCCCTAGGACACAGGCAAGCTAGGGTAGAAGGGCTCTATGCAGGTTATTAAGCTGCTAGTGCGTAGTTTTCGTCGTTTGCGACTATTTTTTTGCGGTTTATTAACGAGGCCTACCGCACCTCGGCATGCACCTTGGGTTTCGTGAATCTTGTCGAATCCAGAATCAGCCCCAAGTTGTTAATTGCGATTGTACGCAAAAATGCTGTCATAGCAAGGCGTTGATACCCATTCCCTCTGGCAGCCAGTCTGTTTGCCGATTTATTGTACGCAGCTGAGCCTGAAGAGCCAGCTGCGCCGGGGGAAGGTGAACTGGCGTTCTGATCCTGCCAGTCGCAGGTTAGCCGCGATGCTTGTTCTTCATGATGCGGGCTTTCTCCCGATCCCATTCGCGGGCCTTGGTATCTTCGCGCTTGTCGTGCTCTTTCTTGCCCTTCACCAGGCCGATCTCGACCTTGACCCAGCACTGTTTCCAGTAGAGGGCGAGGGGAACTATGGTGTAGCCCTGACGGGCAATCAGGCTTTCGAGCTTGTCGAGTTCACGACGGCTCAGCAGCAGTTTGCGGGTGCGGGTCGGGTCACATACCACATGGCTGGAGGCCGCTTGCAGTGGCAGGAAGCTGGAGCCGAACAGATAGGCCTCGCCATCGCGGAAGATGACATAGGCTTCGCTGATGTTGGCCTTGCCCGCCCGCAGGGATTTGACTTCCCACCCTTGCAGGGACAGACCCGCTTCGATCTTCTCTTCGATGAAGTATTCGTGGCGCGCGGTTCTGTTGAGTGCAATGGTGCTGGACCCGGCTTTGTTTTTACTGTTTTTTTTGCTCATGACGGGCGATTTCCGGCAATGACTAGGAGGCTCGTATTATACGTAGGCAGGGGCGGCTGTAAAACGCGCAGCAGGTCAAGTGGTGGCTTTCTGAGCGGTTTGGCTGAGGTTTTACCTCCACAACCCCAAACATGGTGATAAAATCGCGCCGATTGGATGAGGAAAAGCCATGCCCCGAATTACGCGCAGTGCCCTGGTGATGTTCAGTGCAGAACAGATGTTCAAGTTGGTTAACGATGTGGATGCCTATCCGCAGTTTTTGCCCGGCTGTGTCGGCAGCCGTGTCCACGAGGCTGGCGATGACTACATGATGGCGTCGGTCGATGTGGCCAAGGCGGGGATTGCCAAGACCTTTACCACCCGCAATCAGCTGGATGTGAACCGTCAGATCAGGATGGAGCTGGTGGATGGCCCCTTCCGCAAGCTGGCGGGCTGGTGGACCTTTACCCCGCTCGATGTCGACGCCTGCAAGGTGGAGTTTGATCTCGATTTCGAATTCACCTCCAAGCTCATCGAAGTGGCCTTTGGCCAGGTGTTCCGTGATCTGGTGAGCTCCATGGTCTCCGCCTTCTCCAACCGGGCGAAGGAGGTCTACGGTGTCTGACCAGCTCAACATCGAGGTTGTCTATGCCTTGCCGCAGCAGCAGACGGTGATTGCGCTGCGGGTTGCGCCCGAGACCTGCGTGCTGGCGGCCATCGAGCAGTCCGGCATCGTGCAAAAACACCCCGAGATCGATCTGGCGGTCAACAAGTTCGGCATCTACAGCCGCCCGGTGAAAGGGAGCGAGCCGCTGCACGACGGCGATCGTATCGAGATCTACCGCCCGCTCATCGCCGATCCCCGCGAGATGCGCAAAAAGCGGGCCGAGAAGGCCAAAGAGGAGGGGAGAGCCGATAGCGTGACCGGTGGTCGCCCCGATGTGCATCGCAAGCTCCGCGAGTAGCTCTCAGGTTTTTCTTGCAGAAAAAAGGCGCCGAGGCGCCTTTTTTTGATCCCGTTAGCCGGTGAGCTTGCCGAGGGGATATCAAGAGAGGGCTGCTTCTGCCACACCCAGTCGGGCACGGGCCCAGGCGGCCAGTAGCTCTACCCCGCTTTGCATCACCCGCTCATCGAAATCGAATTCGTTGTGATGGTGTGGTGCCGCCAGATCGGCCCCCAGAATGAGGTAAGCCGCTTCGCCCCCCTGTTTTTGCACCCGCTCCATCAGAAAACCGGCATCTTCGCTGGCGCCAAAGCGGCGAGTCTGGATAGTGGCGAGCCCCTGCTTGCGGGCCAGCGCCGCCAGCTCGGCTTGCAGCGCCGGGCTGTTGTCGAGGGCAATGGCCTCACCCTGCTTGATGATGCGGTAGGTGACGCCGTGGGCGAGGGCGGTACCTTCGACGATGCGCTGTACCTGACTGAACATGTAGTCGTTGAGCGTGCTGTCGGCGCCGCGGGTTTCACCGCGCAGCTCGGCATGATCGGGAATGACGTTGCGGCCGCTGCCAGCGTGAAGCTGGCCGACGTTGATGCGGGTCATGCCGTCGCGGTGGCGGGGGATGCCTAGCATGGCGGTGGTGGCCATGCAGGCGGCTGCCAGCGCATTGCTGCCGGCATTGGGCTCGAGCCCTGCATGGGCGGCGGTGCCCATAAAGTGGACGTCGAACTTGGTGGAGCAGAGAAACTCGGTGGGATTGATCACCAGCTCGCCGCTGCCAGCGTGAATACCGATATGGAGCGAGAGCAGGGCATCTACGTCATCGAGTGCGCCACCGGCAGCCAGCGCCTTGCCACCGCGGCACCCCTCTTCGGCGGGCTGGAAGAAGAGCTTGATGCGGCCGCACAGCTGCTCCTTCATCGCCATCAGGCTGCTGGCCAGCCCCATGCCGATGGCGGTGTGGCCATCGTGGGCGCAGGCGTGCATCCACCCCTTGTTGTGGGAGGCAAAACCCTCTTGCTGCGGCTGGTGATGTTCGGCATCGGACTCTTCCACCTCCACCGCGTCGATATCGAAGCGAAAGGCCAGGGTCGGACCGGGACGGCCGGTATCCAGCTCTCCCATCAGGCCAGTGACATCGCCGATCCGCTCCAGCCAGTCGGGATGGGCTCCCTGACGACGGGCGCGAGCCTTCTCGGCCGCCACATCCACATCACGGCCCATCATCAGATTGCTGGCCAGCAGTTTGTCGCCAAGCACAATGCGATAACCGAGCTCGCTCAGGTGGTGGGCAATCAGGCTGGTGGTGCGAAACTCTTTCCAGGCGGCTTCCGGCAGGCGGTGCAGGTCGCGGCGCCACAGGATCAGGTGCTCAAGGGTCATCTTGGCTTCCTTGGTGATTCGATTTGTCGGCTATTGTGCCTTTTTTCCCGGCTGACCACACGGGGGTTGCAGCTGGTCGGGGGAGCTGTGGTAGCGGGTTGTGGCAGTGGGGCTGCTGAGAGTGGCGGCAGAACATAAAAAACGCCTCCACAAGGGAGGCGTTGTCGATGGGGTGTTATCAGGCCGCGTGATGGTAAGCGGAGGCTTCAAACAGCTTCTTGTTGGCCACCAGATCGATGGGGTCAAAATCATCGACGTTGATGGTGCGCAGGCGACTGATCTCGGCGCGGCGCAGCAGCTCCGCGTCGCTCTGGGTCAGTACGCCAGCAGCCAGACCAATGTCGGCCACCTTGTCCAGCGCCATGAAGGGGCGCTTGATGCTATCGCTCTTGCAGACTTTCTCGAACAGCGGCTCGGCGGCCAGCACGTCATCAAGCGCCTGCTCCAGCAGACCGAAGGGGTTGCCCTCTTCGCGGGTCAGATACTGACCCTTGGCCAGGCGACTGCGAGTTTCGCTCGGGGTTTGCAGCAGACGGGCAACCTGTTGATCCAGCTTGTCGCACGGACGGTTCAGGTCGCGACCCAGCGGCAGTACTACGGCACGCAGGGCCAGACCAATCCAGCGGTTCGGGAAGTTGCGCAGCAGCTCGTCGATCGCCTCTTGTGCCTTGAACATGGCATCTTGCAGTGCCCAGTGCAGCAGCGGCAGGTCGGCCTGCTGGCGTCCCTCGTCCTGATAGCGCTTGAGGGCGCTGGAAGCCAGATAAAGCTGGCTCAGCACGTCGCCAAGGCGGGCGGAGACCCGCTCCTTGCGCTTGAGCTCGCCACCCAGGGTGCCCATCGCCATGTCTGACAGGAACGCTAGGTTGGCCGAGAGGCGGGAGAGTTGCTGGTAGTAGCCCTTGGTCTGGTCCTTGTAAGGGGCCGCGGCAAAGCGTGCGCCGGTCACACCCAGCCAGAAGCTGCGCACCAGGTTGCTGATGGCAAAGCCGACGTGGCTGAATACTGCCTTGTCGAAATCTTTCAGCGCCTGCTCCTTGTCGGGATGGCTGGCAGCCAGCATCTCCGGCAGTACATACGGGTGGCAGCGGATAGCGCCCTGACCATAGATGATCATGCTGCGGGTCAGGATGTTGGCCCCTTCCACCGTAACGGCGATGGGCGCACCCTGATAGCCACGGGCCAGATAGTTGTTGGGACCCATGCAGATGGCCTTGCCGCCGTGGATGTCCATGGCATCGATGATGCACTTCTGGGCACGGTCGGTGAGGTGGTATTTGACGATGGCGGAGATGACCGAGGGCTTCTCGCCAAGGTCGATACCGGTCACGGTCAGGTTGGCTGCGGCGCCCATGATGTAGGCGTTGCCACCGATGCGGGCCAGCGGCTCTTCAATCCCTTCCATCTTGCCGATGGGCAGCTTGAACTGGCGACGGATGCGGCTGTAGGCGCCGCTCGCCAGGGCCAGCATCTTGACGCCACCGGTGCTGTTGGAGGGCAGGGTGATACCGCGGCCGACCGACAGACACTCGACCAGCATACGCCAGCCCTGACCGGCCATGGCCGGGCCACCGATGATGAAATCGAGCGGGACGAACACATCCTTGCCCTGGGTCGGGCCGTTCTGGAACGGCACGTTGAGCGGGAAGTGGCGACGGCCGATGCCGACACCCTTGATGTGGGTGGGGATCAGGGCGCAGGTGATACCGAGCTCTTCCTCTTCACCCAGCAGGTGCTCGGGGTCACGCAGTTTGAAGGCCAGACCAAGCACGGTAGCAATGGGGGCGAGCGTGATGTAGCGCTTGTTCCAGGTGAGGCGCATACCGAGCACCTCTTTGCCTTCCCACTCGCCCTTGCAGACGATACCGAAGTCGGGGATGGAACCGGCATCAGAACCCGCTTCCGGGCTGGTCAGGGCGAAGCAGGGGATCTCTTTGCCTACCGCCAGGCGGGGCAGGTAGTAATCCTTCTGCTCGTCAGTGCCATAGTGTTGCAGCAGTTCGCCCGGGCCCAGCGAGTTGGGTACGCCAACGGTGGAGGCGAGCACGGCGCTGGCACCGCACAGCTTTTGCAGGACACAGGACTGGGCGTAGGCCGAAAACTCCAGACCGCCATATTTCTTCTTGATGATCATGGCGAAGAACTTGTTGTCCTTCAGGTATTGCCACACCTCGGGGGAGAGATCCGCGCGCTCGTGGGTCACTTCCCAGTCGCTCACCATGCGGCATACTTCCTCGACCGGACCATCCATAAAGGCCTGCTCTTCGGCAGAGAGGGCGCTTACAGGGATGGCGTGCAGCTTTTTCCAGTCCGGGTTGCCCGCGAACAGATCGGCTTCCCACCAGGTGGTGCCCGCTTCAATCGCCTCTTTCTCGGTGCGGGACATCTCCGGCATGATCGATTTGTAGATCTTGAACAGCGGCTTGGTTATTTGATTGCGGCGAAATTCCACCAGATTGAGCGGGATGGCGATCACCGCGAACAGCGCCCATACCAGCAAGGGCACATGACCATAGATGGCGCCAAGCACCAGGGCGGCGCCGGTGACCAGGGTGGAGATGAACAGGGATGCCCGGCGATAGGCCAGGGCTCCGATAACCAGGATCACCCCGAGCAGAGTGAGGGTCGTCGTCATTGCTTGCTCCTTGCGTGGTTAGGTTGCCAACGTGGCGTAACTGATCCAGAGGTCTGACCTGTTGGATATGGCCCCTGTTGTAATTCATACGCACAAAGTTATCAAGCTGTTTACATCTTCATTACCTTCTCTCTGTGATCCCCATAACGCTCACGCGCCGCCAGCGCTGTGGCTCGCAGGGGGGCGACTGTGCGATTCGCTTGTGCGAGAATAGTCGCGATCTACACGCACACTAAAAACAGTGGAAGAGACATCATGTACCAAGAATTGATCCGCAATGAACTGACCGAAGCTGCCAGCGTGCTGCAGGCCTTCCTGGCTGATGAGCAGAACCTGAAAAACATCGAAGCGGCCGCCAAACTGCTGGCTGACTCTTTCAAGGAAGAGGGCAAGGTGCTCTCTTGTGGCAACGGTGGCTCCCACTGTGACGCCATGCACTTCGCCGAAGAGCTGACCGGTCGTTACCGCGAGAACCGCCCGGGTTATGCCGGTATCGCCATCTCCGATCCGAGCCACCTCTCCTGCGTCTCCAACGACTTTGGCTATGACTATGTCTTCTCCCGCTACGTAGAAGCGGTCGGCCGCCGTGGCGACGTGCTGCTTGGCATCTCCACCAGCGGCAACTCCGGCAATATCCTGAAAGCCATCGAGGCGGCCCGCGCCAAAGGGATGAAAGTGATCGCCCTGACCGGCAAGGATGGCGGCAAGATGGCAGGTCTGGCGGATGTCGAGATCCGCGTGCCGCACTTTGGCTATGCCGACCGTATTCAGGAAGTACACATCAAGGTGATCCACATCCTGATCCAGCTGGTCGAAAAAGAGATGGCCAAGTAATCAGGCTGTCACTACCAGACAAGGGCATCACCGGTTGCATGGTTTGCCATCTGCCGGTTGTTGCCAGTCACAGGGGAAGGGATTGCGCCTTCCCCTGTTGTCTGTCGAACCAGCGTGCTGGTCGAACATGACACAAGCCAAATCATGAAAGGAGTCTGCCGGATATGTGCGAACTGCTCGGCATGAGTGCCAATGTGCCGACCGATATCTGCTTCAGCTTTACCGGGTTGATGCTGCGCGGCGGCAAGACCGGGCCCCACAAGGATGGCTGGGGGATCACCTTCTACGAGGGGAAGGGCTTTCGCACCTTCAAGGATCCCGAGCCCAGCGCCCAATCTCCCATCGCCAGACTGGTACAGGCGCTGCCCATCAAGAGCTGCGCCGTGGTCAGCCACATTCGGCAAGCCAACCGTGGCTGCGTGTCGCTGGAAAATACCCACCCCTTTACCCGTGAGTTGTGGGGCCGTTACTGGACCTTCGCCCACAACGGTCAGCTGACCGGCTACAAGAAGCTGCCCACCGGCCGCCACCGTCCGGTGGGGGATACCGACAGCGAGCACGCCTTCTGCTGGCTGCTCGATCGGCTGGAGCAGAAATATCCCAAGCGTCCGGCCAACTTTCCCGCCATGTTTCGCTATCTCGCCACCCTGTGTGATGAGCTCAGAACGTTCGGAGTGTTCAACATGCTGCTCTCGGACGGGGAGTATGTGATGAGCTACTGCAGCAACAACCTGCACTGGCTGACTCGCTGTGCGCCCTTTGGCGAGGCGAGCCTGCTGGATGAGGAGGTGGTGATCGACTTCCAAAGGGAGACCACCCCCAACGATGTGGTGACCCTGATTACCACCCGTCCGCTGACCGGCAATGAGAATTGGGTCAAAATGGCGCCCGGCGAATTCAATCTGTTTCGCATGGGGGAGCGGGTGGCGACCAACCAAGTCGCGCTTGAGCAAGATAAAAAAATACCAGGGTAGATACCTACCCTGGTTCTTCGCAGCAGCCATAAAAGGCAAAAGGGATGAGAGGTGTTGCTGAGCATCATCACTCTGACGGCATTGAGTGTTGATCAATTGTTAATTTGTGGCAATCAAGTTGTTGTCTTGACGGGCGTTTCAGCATCGCTATTTCGATACTGATCACATTTTTTGCCACTTTATTCCCTGAGCCATCCAATCGGGTGCTTCATCACAGCCTGGTCGTGAGCCACGACATCGAAAACTATCTATAGTATGGTCTGTTTGAATACCGTTTTGGAGGAGCCTCGCATGGAGTGGGTGGATCGCAAGGTGTTGCAGCAGCTGGCAGAGGATATCGGTCCGGATATGCTGCCCGTGGTCATCGCAGTCTTTATTGAAGAGGTGGGCGAGCAGCTGAGTCAGCTCAGACCCCTCTATGAGCAGGGAGAGTGGGAGGCGCTGGCTCGGGTGGCGCACAGCATGAAATCATCCTGTGGCAGCTACGGCGCCATGCCGAGCTATCAGCAGGTGATGGCGCTGGAGATGGCCAGCAAGCAGGCCGATGTGGCCGAGGCAGAGCGCCAGTTGCAACTGCTGGAGGCCTCCTTGCCCCAGGTGCTCGCGTTTCTTGCCGATTATCAGTAACGGCGCCATGCAGGGATGCCGGGGCGCCGTGACCGTAGCCTAACGCTGGTTGAGCAGTTGCTGGATGATCCGGTCCAGCGCCAGTTTCAGCTTCAACCGATCGTGCCGATGGGGCAGCTCAAGCTCGCCCAGATCGGCTTCGATCACACGCCCTTGCCAGTCCCCCGCATCACCCGCGCCTTGTGGGGCCAGGATGGCATCCAGCCGACCCTGACCGACCCGGGATTCCAGCCAGCGACATTGACTCATCAGATCCAGCTGACTGGCAGGGCCGTTTTCCGCCACCAGATTGCAGACGAAAACCAGCATGGCGCTGCTCTCGTTGATGGCCTGGGCGATCTCGGCCAGCAGCAGTGGCGGCATGATGGAGGTGAGAAAACTGCCCGGCCCCAGAATGATCATGTCCGCCTGCTGCAGTGCCAGCACCGCTTCCCGGGTCGCTTGCACCTCCGGCATCAGGCCGAGGGATAGGGGCGGTGTTGCCAGTTGATCGATGGATACCTCTCCCAGGATCTGGGTGCCACACTCCATATGGGCGCAGAGATCGGTGGGAAATTCAGACATGGGTAGCAATTGTGACTCGATTTTGAGCATGTCACTGATCAGCTTGATAGCATCAAGAGGACGGACACAGAGATTATCGAGCGCCAGCAGCATCAAGTTGCCAAGGTTGTGGCCCGCCAGCTCGCCTTTGCCGGCGAAGCGGTACTCGAACAACAGGCTGCCGATGCTGGGATCGGTCACCAGTTGGTTCAGGCAGTTGCGCAGATCGCCCCAGGCGATGCACTCCTGACTCTTGCGCAGGCGTCCGGTCGAGCCACCATCATCTGTGGTGGTGACGATGCCGGTGAGCCGTTGACCGAGAAACGAGAGGGACGAAAGCACTCGCCCCATGCCGTGGCCACCACCGATGGCAACGACCCGATCGAAGTCATTGATGTTTTTTTGCCACATATGGGCGTCCTGTCATTGGTCTCAGTTGACCGCTATGTTAGCAAGTGAAGCGAGATAATTGTTTGATAAAGGTATGATTTTTGCTTGAGGCTGCCATTCGATAAAACAAGGAGATGGTGTTGAAATTTCTGACCGTTCACTCCCTCGCCCAGAATTCATCGTTGGCGGCCCAAGATATCTGCGCGCAGCTGCGCCACCATGCCGATCAGGCCCCCTCCCTGCTGTTACTCTATTTTACCCAAGCCCATGAGGGGGCGATACTGCGCGACGCGCTCAAACGCCAGTTCCCGACGACCCGCCTGCTTGGGTGCAGCTCTTGCGGTGGTGTCATGACCGAGATGGGACACCACGCCCGAGACGGATATGGGCTGGCGGTTGCTGCCCTGTACGACGAGAAAGGGGCCTTCGGGGTGGCCGGTGCCAGCGGTGACGGGGTGGATGTGCGGCAGTTGCTGCGCCGAGCCATGAGCGATTGTGGTCGACCGGGCGAGCTGCCCCAGCTGATCCTGTTTCATGCCAGTCCCGGCAAGGAAGAGGGGCTGCTGGCCGGTATCGAGGCAGAACTCGGTGCCTCGGTGCCGGTTGTCGGTGGGTCCGCGGCAGATAACAGCGTCAGCGGTGACTGGCAACTCTGCTGGGATGAGGCTGTGAGTCAGGATGGCATCGGTCTGGCGGTGCTCTATCCCGATTGCCAGCTGGCCTTTCAGTTTCATTCGGGCTACGTGCCTGCCGAATTCAGAGGCGAGATCACCACCTGCAACGGGCGGGAGGTACTCACCATCGATCATCAGCCTGCCGCCGAGGTCTATGCCCGCTGGTGCGGGCGCGAGCAGCCCTGGCCGGTAGGGGCGATTTTGCGGGAGACCACGCTCACCCCGCTGGCTCGTCAGGTGGGAGCGCTGGATGGCATTCCTTACTACAAACTCTCCCATCCTGAAGCTGTGACCGAACAGGGCGGGCTGCGGCTCTTTACCGATGTGGTGCAAGGGGAGCGTCTGCTGTTGATGTACAGCAGTCAGGAAGGGTTGTTGCAGCGCAGCCTCAATGCCATGCGCGTCGAGCCAGGGTATGGGGTCGATGTGGAATTGCAGCCTATCGGCGCTCTCATCATCTTTTGTGCTGGTTGCCGTTTGGCGCTAGGTGATATGTTGTGCCAATTTGTCGAGCAGAGCCAGGCTCGCCTCGGCAAGATCCCCTTTATCACCCCCTTTACCTTCGGCGAGCAGGGGCGGCTGCCCAATGGCGAGCTGGCCCACGGCAACCTGATGGTATCGAGCGTGATTTTCCTGACCCGTTGAGTCGGCAGAACATAACAGAGCAGGCAACAAGATGATTGGCAACAGTGAACTGGAAGCCCTCGGCGACAAATTGCAGACCACGCTGGTCGACCTTATGCGTTGCCGCGAGCGCGAGGCCAAGTATCGTCACGAGTCCCAGACTCTGCTGGGGGGGGTTGCCACCCTCGCCGATGCCAAGACGCTGGAGCAGGTGCTGGAGAGCCTTATCCAGGTGCTCAAACCCTTTATCGGCTTTGAGCACGCTGATGTGGTGGCTTGGGAAGGGGTGCAGGGAAGTACCCACCTCAGTACCGAGCCAATGCTATCAGCCCGCGGTTGGCGCATGACCCCGGCATTTGCCCGCGCCATCTCGGGTGAAACCCTGGTGATTTACGATCCCGCCCAGCTCCCTGAGCTTGCGCCGCTGGCGAGTGAGCCGGGCTGGGCCAGCGTGATGCTGACCGGGCTGCAGGCCCCCGGTTTTACCGCCACCCTCATCTGCCGCCACGCTCGGGCGGGCACCTTCGATCTCACCAGCAAGGCCGCCATGGAGCGTTGCCGTCCGCTTATCGCCCAGGCGCTGGTCAACATCACCTATCGGGCCCGCTTGCAGGAGCAGGTCGCGGTAAAAACCGAGGCGCTGCAGGCCAGCGAACGCCGT
Source organism: Aeromonas sp. 82P (assembly GCF_051919365.1). Taxonomy (NCBI): domain Bacteria; kingdom Pseudomonadati; phylum Pseudomonadota; class Gammaproteobacteria; order Aeromonadales; family Aeromonadaceae; genus Aeromonas; species Aeromonas sp. 82P. The sequence goes on along the minus strand of NZ_JBQBEV010000001.1, from coordinate 3,437,133 downwards.
TTTCGCAGCTTCGCAGCCATGGCTTCGGACTGGTTCTGGGAAACAGATGCCGAGCATCGCCTTAGTTACGCCTCAGAGCCGGGTTATCTGGATGAGATGACCCCGCAGGCGACCCGGCCGACCCTCTATGACTACGTCTGCAACAAGCAGAGCAGCGATGCCCAGAAATATCTGCAGCTTTTGGAGCTGCGTCAGCCGGTGCGAGGGGTGCGGATGCAGGTTGCGCTGCAACACGGCCCCTGCTGGATGGAGGTGAGCGCCGAGCCTTGCTTTGACCATGATGGCCTGTTTATTGGTTATCGCGGCACAGCCCGGGATATCAGCAACCAGATCCGCCGGGAAGAGGAGCTGGCGCGGGCACGTGATGAGGCTGAAGCGGCCAACCGTGCCAAGTCCCAGTTTCTCGCCATGATGACCCACGAGATCCGCTCGCCCATGAATGCGGTGTTGGGGATGCTCGATCTGGTGCAGCATGCCGAGCTGGCGCCGGAGCAACAGAGCCTGCTGCGCCATGCCACCCACTCGGCCAGATTGCTGCAAACCATCATCGACGACGTGCTCGATTTTTCGAAAATCGAGTCGCAAACCCTGGTGTTTCACTGCGAGACCCTGCAACCCGTCCAGCTTTGCCAATCTCTGGTCGAGCCGCTGCAAGCTCGCGCGACCGCCAAGGGGATCGCGCTGGTTTATCGGGTCGATGAGTCGGTCCCCCGGGAGTTGCAGGGGGATCCGATGCGTCTGTCTCAGGTGATGGGCAATCTGCTGGACAACGCCCTCAAATTTACCGAACAGGGGCAGGTGACACTGCATCTGGGTTGGCAGGATGAGAAGCTGCTTATCTCGGTCTCCGACACCGGGATCGGGATCGCCGATGCGGATCAGGCGCTGCTGTTTGAACCCTTCTCCCAGGTCGACAACTCGGCCACCCGGCGTTTTTCCGGTACCGGTCTCGGTCTTGCCATCAGCAAGCGTCTGGTGACGCTTATGGGGGGAGAGATCCACCTGAAGAGCGAGCCGGGCAAGGGAAGCTGCTTCTGGTTCGAGCTGCCCGGTATGGCGCTGCCTTGTCATAGCCAGCCGCAGCGGGAGGAGGGGGCTTCGGCACTGCTGCCACTGGATGTGCTGGTGGTGGAGGACAGCCCGGTAAATCAGCTGGTGGTATCGCTGATGCTGCAAAAACTGGTGGGCAAGGTACGGCTGGCAGCCAATGGTCTGGAGGCGCTGGCGCAGGTGGATGAGCAGCTCCCGGATCTGATCCTGATGGATATGCGGATGCCCCTGATGGACGGACTGGAAGCGACTCGCCGGTTGCGGGAGTTGGGATGCACCATGCCAATCGTTGCCCTGACGGCCAATGCGATGGCGGAGGACAAGGCGTGCTGTCTGGCGCAGGGGATGGATGACTTTCTCGCCAAGCCTATTACCTTGTCACGGCTAAGAGAGTGTTTGCAGCGTCACTTTGGTCAGCGGTTGCCGACGCGCGGATAAAAAAAATGGTCAACTTTGTGGGTTGACCAGTTCTTCAGCAAATACTGAAGAGAGCACGGGATAAATCGGGTTGTACAAATCTATATGAAAAATCTGTGCCAACTTTTTTAGACTCTTTTGTGTTCAATTTTGGCCGTTTAGCGCAGCGGCTCTCTCTTGTTATGGCGTTTTGCGTTCCTACTTACTCGCAAAATGCGAATTTCACATTTTCATTGTTGGAATAATTGCATTTTGCAACGCTGTTTTTGTCATTGTGAAATCAGGCGATGCAGAAATTTACGGGCCGCTTCGCTGTTTTGTTTGGCAATCAGCATCTGCTTTTCATAAATCGGCATCGGCAATATCTCGAGCCAGCGTTGGCAGAGCCAGGCGGCATCTTCAAAGCGCTTGTCCGGATAGAGCTCATCAAGCTCCGGATACTGCTCGAACACTTCCCGCAGGCGATTGACCAGTAGCTTGTCGTTGAAATCTGAGTGGGTGCTCGGCCAGTTGGGCAGCATCTCCACCTTGGCCCGGCGCAGGCCCATCTCGTCTGTTTCCATCTCGTGGATGCAGAAGCGCTCCAGTCCCAGCACCGTTACACCCAGCAGGCCATCATTGAGGGTGTAGAAGTCAGTCACCTTGACCCGGGTGCCCACCGGCAGAATGCGGCCGGACTGTCCCGAGGTGGTCGACTCTTCCATCACGATGCCAAAGCCCTGATCGTTGATGAATGACTCCTTGAGCATCTGCAGGTGGCGTGGCTCGAACAGACGCAGAGGAAGCTTGCCGCCCGGCAGTATGTGGGAAGGCAAGGGGAACAGTGCCAAAGGTTGTAGTTTCATGTTCCATCCTCCATTGAGTAGTTGCTGAATATGACAATGCAGCGACTGTGCCAGAGAATGAAAAAAGCCACCGGAGGGTGGCTTTTCGGGCGGTTGAGGGCGCTTAGTTGCGCTGCTCCAGATACATGACAGCCGCTTCCACGCGGCTTTGCGCCTCGAGTTTCTTCAGCAGGCTCTTCACGTGAACCTTGACCGTTCCCTCGGAGATATGGAGTACCGAGGCGACCTGTTTGTTGGAGAGGCCTTTTGCAATTTCGCGCAGGATTTGCATTTCGCGACGCGTTAAGCTTTCCAGCTTCTGCTGCAGGTGATCCAGCTCGTAGATGTTTTCGAGATAGGGGCGCAGCGGCTCGCTCAGGATCTGTTTACCCGTCATCACGTCGGCCAGCTGGGCCAGCAGCAGATCAGGTTCGGTATCCTTGAGCAGATAGCCATCGGCACCGGCCTTAAGCAGGGCCACCACATCCTGACGGGCATCGGAGACGGTGAGGATCACCACCCGGGAGGTGATCTCTTCGGCCCGCAGCGCCTTGAGGGTATCGAGGCCGGAGAGCCCCTTCATATTGAGGTCGAGCAGGATCAGGTCCGGCTCGGACTCTTTGGCCAGCGCCACGGCATCTGTGCCGTTGGAGGCTTCACCGGTCACCTCCATGTTCTCTTCCAGAGCCAGCAACTGCACAATCCCTTTGCGCATGAGGGGATGGTCATCTACGACCAGAACTGTGTATTTCATCTCGTCCATCAGGCGTCTCTCGCTAGACTGGTGGGAAAGGTCAGATGCACGCAGGTGCCTTGTGGTTGCTGCTCGTTGATGGTCAGCAGACCGTGCAGTTTGCTGGCGCGCTCGTTCATGATGCTCAAACCGTAATGGTTGATCGCCGAGCTGGCGAGTCCGATCCCGACACCGTCATCTGAAATCTGAACCTCAATGTTACCACTGGCGAGGGTCTCACAGCTAACATCAATCACTTGCGCGTTGGCATGTTTGATGGCATTGAGCACTGCCTCACGGATCAGCTGCAAAATGTGGATATGCTGGCCCGCCTCCAGATCGTTGTCGGCCAGTCCGTAATGGAACCGGATCTCGGCCTGGGTCTGGGGTTGCAGCTGATCAAGCATGACGCGGATCGCTTCCCCCAGATTGGCATCGCCAATGGTGAGACGGAAGGTACCGAGCAGTTCGCGCAACTGGGTATAGGCATTGCTAAGTCCCTCGTCGATCTGCTGCATCGCCTCCTGCGCCTTGTCATGCTGCCCCTTGGCGTAAGAGCGCTTGAGCAGGGTGGACTGGATCTTGAGATAAGAGAGGGCCTGCGCCAGCGAGTCGTGCAGCTCGCGGGCGATCACCGCCCGCTCCTCCATCAGCAGCAGTCGCTGTTGTTGCAGCAGGGTCTGGTCTTTGTGCAGCACCTGAGCCAGCAGCATGGTGAAGTTCTTGATCAACCGCTCATCGATGGGGTGCTGGCTGATGATGTCGAGGCGGCCGAACTCTTGCTCATCCATCTGCAGATAAAAGCTGGCGACCGCATCGAGATCGCCGGGCCAGCCGGTGCGCCCCGAGATGTAGACCGGCATGGCGTTGTGCTCGAAGCGGGTTAGCCGGATATGGTCGATATGCTGGTGGGCGGCAGCACGGTCCAGCAGTTTGATGAGGGTGCGGGTGCTGAGCGGGGCGGCGTGTAGCTTCTGGGCGGTCGAGTAGAGAAACGAGAGGGTGTCGTTGGCCTGCTGCAGCTTGGCGGTTTTTTCTTCCACCTTGTTCTCCAGCTCCCGATAGAGTTTGCCCAGCTCGTCTGCCATGGTGACGAAGGCGCGCGACAGCTCCCCCAGCTCATTTTCGCCGTGGGCGGGCAGCTGAAGATCGAAATCCTGCCGCTGGATCTGGCGGGCACAGTAGACCAGCTGGTTGAGGGGGGCGACCACCTGCTGGCGGGTGAAGCGCACCGTGAACCAGGCGATGGTGATGATGGCCAGCAGGCCGAGCCCCTCTGCCAGTGCCAGCATCCGCACCTTGAATTCCACGTGGTACTGCATCTGATTGACGAAATTGTCGATGGCCGCCACAAACTGCTCGGTGTTATCGGTGTACCGTCTGGGGGTGCGATCCTCAATGTGCTGGCGCATCACCTGCCACTGGCCGAGCACCTCGCCATAGGTGCGACGCAGGGAGGCAGGAGTGATCCAGCGCTGGGTCTCCTGCAGCTCTTCGGCGTGCAGGGTCTCTTCAAACTGGGAGAGGCGCCCCAGCACACTGTCGCCCCGCTCGATTTCGTAGGCCATCCGGTAGGCCTGCATCCGCAGCGAACCGGAGAGGTTGATCGCCTTGGCATCGGGTACCGAATAGAAGAGGGTGACCATGGCGACCAGCGCGATCAGGCTGGCCATAAAGAGGATCAACACCATGGCGCGGCCAATGGCACTGCTGACCGAATGGACCCTGAACCGTTTTCCCATACTGATGCGCACCTCTGAATAGTGATAAGGATCCCGCAAGATGCGTGGGAGTGTACTCCAACTTGTGTTAGCATCGAAAAACTAGATGAACTCCGAGCGGTTTTGCCTAAGTCCTAGCGATAGGGGGAAACCAGCCGTCAGCCGACGTTCGAGCTGTAAGGGTCAGGAAAGAAATGCCCTGGCCTCCCGTATTTGGAAAGGTGTTTATGTTGCCACTTGAAGATGGTTTTTCCCGTCGTTTTTACTATTTGCGTCTGTCAGTGACCGATGTGTGCAATTTCCGTTGCACCTATTGCCTGCCTGACGGTTATCGTGCCCCCGAAGGTCACAAAGCGGGGCGTCAACCCTTTCTCTCGATTGACGAGATCCGCCGCGTGGTCAGCGGTTTTGCCGCCATGGGTACCCGCAAGGTGCGCATCACGGGGGGCGAGCCCTCCCTGCGCCGCGATTTCACCGAGATCGTCAAGGTGATTGCCACCACCCCGGGCATCGAGAAGGTCGCCATGACCACCAACGGCTATCGCCTCAAGGAGCGGGCTCAGGAGTGGTTTGATGCCGGACTCAACGCGCTGAATGTCAGTGTCGACAGTCTCGACCCGCGCCAGTTTCACCAGATCACCGGTGAGAACAAGCTGGCCGAGGTGATGGAGGGGATCGAAGCAGCACTGGCCGCCGGTTTCAAATCGGTGAAGATCAATGCGGTGCTGCTCAAGGGGCTCAACGACTACCAGCTCGATGCCTTTCTGGGCTGGATCAGGCACAAGCCTATCGAGCTGCGCTTTATCGAGCTGATGCAGACCGGCGAGATGGATACCCTGTTTCGTGACCACCATGTCAGCGGCGAGCAGATCAAACAGCGCTTGCTGGAGAGCGGCTGGGTGCAGCAGTTGCGGGGCTCGGATGACGGTCCGGCGCAGGTCTTTATGCACCCCGATTCGCAAGGTGGGGTGGGGCTTATCATGCCCTACAGCAAGGATTTCTGTGCCGGTTGCAACCGGCTGCGGGTCTCCTCGCTGGGGAAGCTGCATCTGTGCCTGTTTGGTGACAACGGCATCGACTTGCGGGATCTGCTCGGCGCAGATGCACAATCCGATGAGCTGCAACAGCGCATTCGCGCGGCACTGGCGGGCAAGAGTGCCACCCATCGTCTCCATGAGGGCAATGCCGGCATCACCCCTCATCTCGCCTCGATCGGCGGATAACCGCAAAAAATCGCCAACGATTAAATAGCAATCCTCACATGGAGGTATTTTAACCGATACCTCCTTTTTTATTGCGCTGCAAGGCTTTGATCTGGCGCAAGAATCCCCCCTGTTTATCTCCCTGGTGGTATATCCCTTACCTTGTCAGGGCCGCAATATACACCCACTCTTATAATTGGTATCAAGAATGCCAATCATGGACTCGGACTGTCCCCTTTTTCACCAGAACAGGAGTCAACATGCCGGATGAGATCGATCTTGCCCGCCGCGGCCTGTTCCGGGGGCGGCTGAGAACTGCCGAACCGCCGGTGCAGTTGCCCTGGTCAGTCAACTGGTCGGCATTTGTCGCCGACTGCACCCGCTGCGGGGACTGTCTGGCTGCCTGTCCGGAGCAGATCTTGGTGAATGGCGAGGGTGGTTTTCCGGTGGTCGATTTCCAGCGTGGCGAATGCACCTTCTGCACCGAGTGCGTCACGATCTGCAAGGCGCCTGTGTTTCGCCCGACCAGCGAGTCCCCCTGGCACTATAAGGCCCATATCGAAGCCAACTGTCTGGCCAATGGTCAGGTGTTCTGCCAGCGCTGTCAGGACAGCTGTGAGCCCAATGCCATTCGTTTTATTCCGGTGCTGGGGCGTGTGCCCACCCCGACGGTCGAGCCGGACCGCTGTAATGGCTGCGGCGCCTGTGTGCAGGATTGTCCGGTTGGCAGCATCAAGGTCGACGGGCGAGCCGCCCCATCCGGTGGTGCGAGCCAGCCCACCCTCAAGCAGGAGTCAGAATGAGTCAGAAGCCGTGTGACACAGAAGCCACAATGGATCAGGAGTTCCATGTATCGAGTCTGGTGGTGCTGACCCAGCCCCCCTTGCGCTATCAGCTCGCCGAGCAGATTGGTGCCCTTGAAGGGGCCGAGATCCACGCCGTCAGTGACGAGGGGAAGCTGGTCGTGACCCTGGAAGGTCCGAGCCAGCGGCCGATCATGGCGGCCATTGATGCGATACAGGCGATGCCGGGTGTGCTCTCAGCCGCCCTGATTTACCACCAGTTCGATGAACTGGGCGGTCACTGAAAAGAGTGATGGGATGCCGGGCGTGCCCTCTGCCGCTGATGGCTGGCTCCCGTTCGACAGATTCGACAACTATTACGCGATAAGCAATGTGAGGATATGCCATGAAGCTGAGTCGACGCGACTTTATGAAGGCCAACGCGGTGGCAGCTGCCGCTGCCGTGGCCGGTGTCAGTGCCCCCACGCTGGCAGCCAATCTCATCACCAGTACCGACAAGACGGCCATCCATTGGGATAAGGCTCCCTGCCGCTTCTGCGGTACCGGCTGCTCCGTGCTGGTGGGTTCTCAGGATGGTCGGGTTGTGGCGACTCAGGGCGACCCCGATGCACCGGTCAACCGTGGCCTCAACTGCATCAAGGGTTACTTCCTCTCCAAGATCATGTACGGCCAGGATCGCCTGACCCAGCCGATGTTGCGGATGAAGAACGGCCAGTTCGACAAGGATGGCGACTTCGCCCCCATCAGCTGGGATCAGGCGTTCGACATCATGGCCGAGAAGTTCAAGGCGACCCTGAAAGAGAAGGGGCCGACCGCTGTCGGCATGTTCGGCTCCGGCCAGTGGACCGTCTGGGAAGGTTACGCCGCCGCCAAGCTGATGAAGGCCGGTTTCCGCTCCAACAACATTGACCCCAATGCCCGTCACTGCATGGCCTCTGCGGTCGTCGGCTTCATGCGTACCTTCGGCATGGATGAGCCGATGGGCTGCTACGACGATATCGAGCAGGCCGATGCGTTCGTGCTGTGGGGCTCCAACATGGCCGAGATGCACCCCATCCTCTGGTCGCGGATGTCCGATCGCCGTCTCTCCAACCCGGATGTGCAGGTGCACGTGCTCTCGACCTTCGAACACCGCAGCTTCGAGCTGGCGGACAACGGCATGGTGTTTACCCCGCAGACCGATCTGGCGATCCTCAACTATGTCGCCAACTACATCATCCAGAACGACAAGGTGAACTGGGACTTCGTCAACAAGCACACAGTGTTCAAGAAGGGGGTCACCGATATCGGTTACGGCCTGCGCCCGACCGATCCGCTGCAGCAGAAAGCGAAGAACCCGGACAGCGGCGATGCCACTCCGATGACCTTCGAAGAGTTTGCCAAGTTCGTGGCGGATTACGATGTGGAGTCGGTCTCCAAGCTCTCCGGCGTCTCCAAAGAGAAGCTGGAAAAGCTGGCCAAGCTCTATGCCGATCCGGGCAAGAAGGTGGTCTCCTACTGGACCATGGGCTTCAACCAGCATACCCGTGGCGTCTGGGCCAACAACCTCTGCTACAACATCCACCTGCTGACCGGCAAGATCTCCGAGCCGGGTAATGGTCCTTTCTCACTGACCGGCCAGCCCTCTGCCTGTGGCACCGCGCGTGAAGTGGGTACCTTTGCCCACCGTCTGCCTGCCGACATGGTGGTGACCGAGCCCAAACACCGCGCCATTGCCGAGAAGATCTGGAAACTGCCGGAGGGGATCATTCCCGACAAGGTGGGTTTCCACGCCGTGCTGCAGGATCGCATGCTCAAAGATGGCAAGCTCAACGCCTACTGGGTGATGTGTAACAACAACATGCAGGCCGGCCCCAACATGAATACCGATCGCCTGCCTGGCTATCGCGATCCGCGCAACTTCATCGTGGTCTCCGACCCGTACCCGACCGTCACTGCCCAGGCCGCTGATCTCATCCTCCCCACCGCCATGTGGGTGGAGAAAGAGGGGGCCTATGGCAACGCTGAGCGCCGCACCCAGTTCTGGCACCAGCAGGTGAAAGCGCCGGAAGGGGCCAAGTCCGACTTGTGGCAGCTGATGGAGTTCTCCAAGCGCTTCAAAGTCGAGGAAGTGTGGCCGGCTGAGCTGATTGCCAAGATGCCGGAAGTGAAGGGCAAAACCCTGTTCGATGTGCTCTATGCCAACGGTCAGGTCAACCAGTTCCCGAAAGAGCAGAGCAAAGGTCTGCTGAACGACGAAGCCGAGCACTTCGGGTTCTACGTCCAGAAGGGGTTGTTCGAGGAGTACGCCACCTTCGGTCGTGGCCACGGTCACGATCTGGCGCCGTTCGATCAGTACCACGAAGCCCGTGGTCTGCGCTGGCCTGTGGTAGATGGCAAAGAGACCCTGTGGCGCTATCGCGAAGGGTTCGACCCCTATGTGAAAGCGGGCGAGGGAGTGCGCTTCTATGGCAAGCCCGATGGCAAGGCGGTCATCTTCGCCCTGCCGTTCGAGCCCGCCGCCGAGTCGCCCGATAAAGAGTACGATCTGTGGCTCTCCACCGGCCGCGTGCTGGAGCACTGGCACACCGGCACCATGACCCGTCGGGTACCCGAGCTTTATCGTGCCTTCCCGGATGCGGTGCTCTTCATGCACCCGGACGATGCCAAGGCTCGCGGCGTGCGCCGTGGTGAAGAGGTGATCGTCTCCTCCCGCCGTGGCGAGGTGAAGACCCGTGTCGAGACCCGTGGTCGCAACCGTCCGCCGAAAGGACTGGTCTTCATGCCCTTCTTTGATGCGAGCCAGCTGGTCAACAAGCTGACCCTGGACGCCACCGATCCGCTCTCGAAAGAGACCGATTACAAGAAGTGCGCCGTCAAGGTGATGAAGGCTTAAGGCGGGGGAGTACGAGATGAGTCGTAGTCGTCGCCAGTTTCTGGCCGACATGGCCAAGGGGGCCTGCGGTGTGGGCCTGCTTGGCGTGGGGCTCGGTGGCGTGGCCCGCCAGCAGGCACAAGCTGTGCCTGCCCAGGCGCTGCGTCCGCCCGCCGCTCTCGATGAAACAGAGTTCCTCAGCGCCTGCGTGCGTTGCGGGCTCTGCGTCGAGGCCTGCCCCTACGACACCCTCAAGCTCGCCCGGCTGTTTGACCCTGTGACCACCGGTACCCCTTATTTCAAGGCGCGTGCCGTGCCCTGCGAGATGTGTGATGACATCCCTTGTGTGGTGGCCTGTCCGAGCGGGGCGCTGGATCAGCAGATGACCGACATCGATCAGGCCCGGATGGGGGTGGCAGTGCTCATCGATCACGAGACCTGCCTCAACTATCTGGGGCTGCGCTGCGATGTCTGTTATCGGGTCTGCCCGCTGATTGACAAGGCGATCACTCTTGAGCTGCAGCATAACCAGCGTACCGGCAAACACGCCATGTTCCTGCCCACGGTACACAGCGATGTCTGTACCGGCTGTGGCAAGTGTGAGCATGCCTGCGTGCTGGAGGAAGCGGCCATCAAGGTGGTGCCACGCCAGCTCGCCAAAGGTGAGCTGGGTCATCACTACCGGCTCGGCTGGGAAGAGAAGGCCAAGGCGGGGAACAAGTCGCTCATCGGCGACAGGCTCACCCTGCCCACCCGCAAACCGGAGGGGTTATGAGTCGTTATCCGGGGGAAGAGGCTCGCATCAAGCTGGGGTGGTGGCGTTCCCACCGCTTCCTGTTGCTGCGTCGCCTGAGTCAGTTCAGCGTGCTCGGGCTGTTTTTGCTGGGGCCGTTGGCGGGTATCTGGATCCTCAAGGGCAACCTCTCCAGCTCGCTGTTGCTGGAGACGGTGCCGCTGACCGATCCCCTCACGCTGTTGCAGTCGCTGGCGGCGGGTCACTGGCCCATCACCACTCTCTGGCTGGGGGCTGCCATTGTGCTGGCCGGTTACTGGCTGGTCGGGGGGAGGGTGTTCTGCTCCTGGGTCTGTCCGGTCAACCTCATCACAGATGCCGCAGCCTGGCTCAGGGGGCGCCTTGGACTAAAGGGCAACGGCCAGTTCAGCCGTGCGACCCGCTACTGGCTGCTGGCCATGGTGCTGGTGGTGCCAGCGGTGGTTGGGGTGATGGCGTGGGAGCTGGTCAATCCGGTGTCGCTCGCCATGCGCGGCCTGCTGTTTGGCATGGGGGCTGGCTGGGCCCTGCTTGCAGCGCTGTTCCTGTTCGATCTCTTCGTGGTTGAGCGGGGCTGGTGCGGTCATCTCTGTCCGGTGGGGGCCTTCTATGCCCTGGTCAACCGGGTCGGATTTATCAAGATTTCTGCCAAGGGGCGCGAGCGGTGCAACAACTGCATGGATTGTTATGCGGTTTGCCCGGAGCGTCCCATCCTGCGCGGGCCTGTTCACGGTGCCAAGCGCGGTCACGGGCCCTTGATTGCGGCTCAGGAGTGTACCAACTGTGGCCGCTGCATCGATGTCTGCGCGGAACAAGTTTTTGAAATCACTGTAGGTTTTGCCGTCAAGGCAGAAAAAACGTCGGAGAACAAATAATGAAAAAGCTGATTGGAGCAATGCTGGCCTGCCTGATGGCGGGATCCTTGATGGCAGCGGCCCCCGAGATCACCAACAGTACCGGTGGCCTCAAGTCCGAGCGTGGCGCCACCGATCTGGTGACCGATGCCACCGCCGCGCCCCTGAAAAACTTCCGCAAGGATGGCGCGCCCTATGATCGCCAGTACATGCATCAGCCACCGCTGATCCCCCACGACATTCGCAACTATGAGGTGGATACCAAGGTCAACAAGTGCCTGGCTTGCCACAGCTTCAAGAATGCCAGTGCCATGAAGGCTCCCAAGATCAGTCCGACTCACTTCGAGACCCGCGACGGCCTGACCCTGGGTGAAGTGTCGCCGCGTCGCTACTTCTGCCTGCAGTGCCATGTGCCGCAAGCGGATGCCAAGCCGCTGGTGGAAAATACCTTTAAACCGGTTGAAGCGCTGAACTGAGGAATCCATAGATGAAATTACCCGGCTTTATCCAGCGTCTGTGGACCACCTTCAAGTCACCATCAAAGGCGGCTCTCTGGGTCATCCTGCTGATGGGCTTCTTCGGTGGCGTGATTTTCTGGGGTGGCTTCAACACCGCCATGGAAGCATCCAACACAGAGGCCTTCTGCACCAGCTGTCACGAGATGAAGGACAACGTGTTCGAGGAGTACCGCGACACCATCCACTACGCCAACCGCTCCGGCGTGCGGGCCAGCTGCCCGGATTGCCACGTGCCCCATGAGTGGACCTACAAGATCATCCGCAAAGTGCAGGCTTCCAAGGAGCTGTGGGGCATGATCACCGGCAAGGTGGATACCCGTGAGAAGTTCGAGTCGCACCGGCGCGAGATGGCGGAGCGGGAGTGGCAACGAATGAAAGAGACCGATTCGCGCGAGTGCCGCAACTGCCACAACTTCGAGTACATGGACTTCTCCCTGCAGGGGCAGCGTGCCGCCAAGATGCACTCTACCAATCTGGCCAGTGGTGAAAGTACCTGCATCGACTGTCACAAGGGGATTGCGCACCAGCTGCCCGACATGACCGGGGTGAAAGGGTTCTGATCCTGCGACGACAGGCCGGGTTTACCCGGCCTGCGTTTTGTTCATATATGGGACAAGCATCAGATTTGTGTGTCTTTTAAATCCCATATCTCGTGAAACCTTTGATAGAATCAGCCCGCCGTCACACGCTTGAGCAAGTTGGTCCCCCTGTCTGCGTCCGTTTTTGCGTCCTGACAGCCGGCCTCTCATACCCCTTCTCTTCCTGCCTCGTTGACGGCCCATAGCCACAAGGAGCTGCCCGATGGGACAGAAACACAACGCATTTATTCCCCTCAAGATCGCCGTGCTGACGGTTTCCGACAGCCGCACCGCCGCCGATGACAGCTCGGGCGACTATCTGGTCTCGGCCCTTACCGACGCGGGCCATCAGCTGGCCGATCGGGCACTCTGCCCCGACAACCTGTTTCGCATTCGAGCCCAGGTGAGCGAGTGGATCGCCGATGAAGGGGTGCAGGTGGTGCTGATTAACGGCGGTACCGGCTTCAATGAACAGAACCGGGTACCGGAAGCGGTCGGTGTGCTGTTCGAGCGCACCGTACAGGGTTTTGGCGAGATGTTCCGTCAACTCTCTTTTGCCGAGATTAAAGGCTCCGCCATGCAGAGCCGTGCGCTGGCGGGACTCGCCAATCGCACCCTGATCTGCTGTCTGCCGGGCTCCACCGGCGCCTGTCAGCTGGGTTGGGAGCAACTGATCCGCGATCAGCTCGATGCCCGCACCAAGCCGTGCAACTTTGTCTCCCACCTCTGAGAGCAAACGATGAACCAGACAGATACCAAGCAGACCCAGCCCAACCTGACGCATCTGAACCAGAGCGGTGAAGCCCATATGGTGGATGTGACCGACAAGCAGGTGACCGAGCGCGAAGCCCGTGCCGAGGCGTTTGTTGCCATGACCCCCGAGACGCTGGCGCTGATCCTGAGCGGCCAGCACCACAAGGGTGACGTGTTCGCTACCGCCCGCATCGCAGGCATCATGGCCGCCAAGAAGACCGCCGATCTCATCCCCCTCTGCCATCCGCTGGCCTTGACCAAAGTCGAGGTGGAGATTGTGCCGCTGGCCGAGCAGCACAAGGTGCATATCCGCACCCTCTGCAAGCTCTCCGGCAAGACCGGGGTGGAGATGGAGGCGCTGACGGCAGCGTCGGTGGCGGCGCTGACCATCTACGACATGTGCAAGGCAGTGCAAAAGGACATGGTGATCGAACAGGTGCGGCTGGTAGAGAAAAAGGGCGGCAAGTCCGGCCATTTTCAGCTGGGGTCAAATAGCGGGGAGCAAGCATGATCAAGGTACTGTTTTTTGCGCAAGTAAGAGAGCTGGTAGCGTGTGACGAGCTGAACCTGCCCTGCGACTACGCCACCGCCGAACAACTGCGCGCGGCGCTCTGTGAGCGCGGCGACAAGTGGGCACTCGCCCTCGAGTCGGGCAAACTGCTAGTGGCGGTCAACCAGACCCTGGTGCCCCTCGATACCCCCATCAATGATGGCGATGAGGTGGCCTTCTTCCCGCCGGTGACCGGAGGTTAAGGATGAGCGAGGCAACCATGACCGATCGCATTCTGGTCCAGCGGGAGGATTTCTCGCTGGCGGACGAATATGCCCGTCTCGCCACCCGCCCCGACAGTGGCGCCATTGTCACTTTCGTTGGCAAGGTGCGCGACTTCAATCAGGGGGAGGAGGTGAAGGGGCTGGCCCTCGAGCACTACCCCGGTATGACCGAGAAGGCGCTGGCCGATATCGTGCAGGAGGCCCGCCGCCGCTGGCCGCTGCAGGAGTGTACCCTCATTCATCGTATCGGCGAGCTGTGGCTTGGCGATCAGATTGTGCTGGTGGCGGTGAGCAGTGCCCACCGCGACGCCGCCTTTGACGCCTGTCACTTCATCATGGATTTCTTGAAAACCCGGGCGCCGTTCTGGAAAAAAGAGCTGACCGCCGAGGGAGTGCAACGCTGGGTCGAGGCCAAGGAGAGCGACAACGCGGCCGCTGCCCGCTGGCAAGCCTGACCTGTTCATCACGAGGGGCGCAGGTTCAACGGGAACCACGGCCCCGCTTCGGGGCGCGGATATGCGGGCCCCATCAGGAGAAAGGGAATGAAACCGCTGTTATCTGTTGTCATCGTAGGCGTCTGCGCCGCCACCTTGCATACCGGTGCCGTGAAGGCCGATGAAGTGAAAGTGGCCGTGGCCGCCAACTTCAAGGGAACCATCGAGCGTATTGGCAAGGAGTTTACCGCCAAGACAGGCCACACCCTGGCCATCTCGTCTGCCGCCACCGGGGTGCTCTACACCCAGATCAGTCACGGCGCACCGTTCGATCTCTTCCTCTCCGCCGATGTGGCGACCCCCGAGAAGCTGGAAAAAGAGGGCAAGGGGAGCGATCGCTTCACCTACGCCATCGGCCAGCTGGGGCTGTGGAAGAAGGGGGGGCCAGCCCCTGACGAGGCGACCCTGCGCAATTGGAAGGGCAACCTCGCCATCGCCAATGCCCGCACAGCTCCCTATGGTGCTGCCGCCATGGCGACCCTCACCCATCTCAAAATCGATCCCAAGCAGTACCGGTTGCTGACCGGCGCCAACATCGGCCAGACCTGGCAATTTGTCGACACCGGCAATGCCGAGCTGGGCTTTGTCGCCTGGGCCAATCTGGTGGAAGCGGGCAAGACTGGCGAAGCCTGGGCAGTGCCTGCGAGCTTCTATCCCCCTATCGAGCAGCAGGGGCTGGTATTGAAGAAAGGCGCCGCGGTCGAGGCGCTGGTGGCCTGGCTCAAGGGGCCGGGTCAGGCGCAGATCAAGGCGGCGGGTTATGCCTTGCCCCAATAAGGGGATGGGCCTGATGCGATACCCTGAGTGGTCTGCCTTCGAGTCGGCCACTCTTTGCAATAAGGATGGATACCATGCCGTTGGGGGCATTTATCAACCGGGAGGTCGGTAATGAGTGAAGGGGATCTGCTGGCGGTCTGGCTCACCCTGAAGCTTGCGGCCTGCACCACAGCGATTTTGCTGTTGCTGGCACCGCCGCTGGCCTGGTGGCTGTCGCGCAGTCAGAACCGGCTGCGGCCGCTGGTGGAGGCGCTGGTGGCGCTGCCGCTGGTGCTCCCTCCCACAGTGCTGGGTTTTTATCTGCTGCTCGCTTTCTCCCCCGAATATGGTTTCGGCGCCTGGTGGCGCGACACCTTTGGCGCCCCGCTCGCCTTCAGCTTTCTCGGCCTGCTGTTTGCCTCCATCCTCTATTCGCTGCCGTTCGTGGTGCAGCCGCTCACCTCCGCTTTCGTCAACATGGGCAACAAGGAGCTGGAAGCTGCTGCGACCCTGGGGCTTGGCCCACTGGAGCGCTTCTTCCACATCATCTTGCCGATGACCCTGCCCAGCTTCGTGATGGCGGCGGCCCTTGGCTTTGCCCATACATTGGGGGAGTTTGGCGTGGTGCTGATGATTGGCGGCAATATCCCCGGCGAGACCCAGGTGCTTTCGATTGCCCTGTTTGATCATGTGGAGGCGATGGATTACCGACAAGCCCACTATCTGGCGGGCGGCCTGATGGCCTTCTCGCTGGTGATGCTGGTGCTGGTCTACGGGGTGTTGCAGCGCCGACAGCGGAGAGTGTTTGGATGAACCAGCCCGCCACTATGCCGCCTGTGAACGTGCCGCACAGCCATGCCCTGAACCTCCATGCCCGGCGCGAGTTTGGCCCCTTTACCCTCGATTGTGCACTGACCCTCGAGCTGGGGGGGATCCTCGGCCTGTTCGGCCCCTCGGGCTGTGGCAAGAGCACCCTGCTGCGCATCATCGCCGGACTCGATCGCCAAAGCGGGGATCGCTTGCGGTGGCGCGATCGGGAGTGCGCCGCGCTGTTGCCCGAAGCGCGCCGGATCGGGTTGGTGTTTCAGGACTCGCGCCTCTTCCCTCATCTGACGGTGCTCGGCAATCTGCAACTGGCGGCCCGCAAGGGGCGAGGGCGCTGGCAGCCCGAAGCGCTGGCGGCTCGGCTCGGTTTTGCCGATCTGCTGGGGCAGCCTGCCCATGCCCTCTCTGGCGGTCAACGCCAGAGGGTAGCGCTGGGGCGGGCGCTGCTGGCCGAGCCTGATCTGTTGCTGCTCGATGAGCCTTTCTCGGCGCTCGATCGGCGCAGCCGCATCCATCAGGCCCATGTGCTCAAGGGGTTGCAGCAGGAGAGCTGCATCCCGATGATCTTCGTTAGCCACGCCATGGAGGAGGTGAGCCTGCTCTGCGATCAGCTGGTGCTGCTGGAAGGTGGCAGGGTGGAGGCGCAGGGACGGCCGAGCGAAATCTTCGCCCGTACCGACCTGTCGCTCGCCAGCCGTGACGATGCCGGGGTGATGCTGGATGCGACCCTCTCTCACTACGATGATGACGAGCAGATGGCGACCCTGCAACTCGGCGAGCAGCGGCTGCGGGTCACCATGACCCATGTGCCGGATGAGAGCGGCCCATTGCAGATCAAGGTGGCGGGGCGCGATGTGGTGATTGCTACAGCACCTATCGAGCACTCCAGTCTCTCCAACTGTCTCGTCACCCGTCTGCTGGCGGTGCGCGAGGTGCGCCCCGGCCAGACCCTGTTGCAGTTGGCGCTGGGTGAGCAGATACTGCTGGCCCGGATCACCAGCCGCTCCGCCAGGCGGCTGGCACTGGCGCCGGAGCAGCAGATCTACGCTTATATCAAGGCGGTGAGTCTGGTCAGCGAGGGTTGATTGGGCGCCGTGCTGATAACGTGGCAGGATAACCACGGGTGACATAACAACAAGAGATGGTTCAGGTGATGAGTCGAGAGGCAATACACTGATGCGCCGCAATCAGGTGATGAAATTCAACGGCCTTGCCCTGCGCAGTGCGGGGGAGGGCCCTTTGCTGTTGCTGCTGCATGGGCTGGGCTCCTCGAGCCTCGACTGGCAGGCGCAGATCGAACGGTTTTCCGAACAGTACCGGGTGGTGGCGCTGGACTTGCGCGGCCACGGTCAGAGCATGCAGGAGGGGCCGTTCGATGTGGCGACCCTGGCAGCCGATGTGGTGAACTGGCTCGACGAGCAGCCGGAGCCCGCTTGGGTTGTCGGATTGTCGCTGGGGGCCATGGTCGCGCTGGAGCTGGCGCTGCAACTGCCCCACAAGGTGCAGGGACTGGTGCTGGTCAACGGTTTTAGCGAGTTTCTGCTGGAGAGCCCCAAAGAGCAGGAGCGTTACGCCCAGCGCCTCAAGTGGCTGCGCTGGTTCGGTATGCGCCCCCTCGCCTGGTGGCTGGGACGCGAGCTCTTCCCGGGCCCGGATCTCGCTCAGGTGCGCCACACCTTCCGACTGCGTTTCGTGCGCAATAAAAAGAAAACCTACAAGGCGCTGCTGGAGGCACTACCCGGCTGGTCGGTACGCGCCCGGCTCGGCGCCATCTGGCAGCCGGTGGCCATCATCTCCACCAGTCACGACTACCTGCCGCTGGCCAAACGGGTAGAGCAGTTTGCCGCTTTGCCCAACGCCACCATCCACACCCCCAACGGCCACCACGCCTGGCCAGCGGAAGATCCTTCCGGATTTAATCATTTGCTTCACCGGATTTTAGAAACCCATTAAACTTGTCGCCCTTTTACCCCGTGTATGTATTGGTTCGATCGCCTTGCCAAAGGCATAAGGCAATGCAATCGGACCCATTTCTGATCTATTAACAGGTGTTTCCTCATGTCTGAAGTAATGAAAATGGCCATCGATGATGGCTCGACCAACGTCAAGGTGAGCTGGATTGAGAACAAGGTGCTCAAGACCATCATCTCTCCCAACTCCTTTCGCAAGGACTGGAAGAGCGCCGCATTGCGTAAAGACAAGAAGATCTACAACTACGAGATAGGCAACACCAAATACACCTACGACGCGACCTCCGACAAGTCTCTGGCCACCACACATGTGGAGTACCAGTACGACGATCTCAACCTGCTCTCAGTGCATCATGCCCTGTTGCAGACCGGAGTGACGCCGTGCGATGTCGCCATCACTGTGACCCTGCCCATCACCGAGTTTTACAACCCGGATGATTGCCAGCGTAACGAAGAGAAGATCGAGAAGAAACGCCGCAACCTGATGCGTCCGATCACCCTTAACAAGGGCGAGCTGTTCAATATCGTCAGTGTCGAAGTGATGCCGGAGAGTCTGCCTGCTGCGCTCTCCCGTCTGATTGGTTCAGGCTGCAACGAGTTCACCAAGACTCTGGTGATCGACTGTGGCGGCACCACTCTGGATATGGGGATCATCGTCGGTGAGTTTGATGATGTCTCCGATGTCTACGGTAACAACGAGATCGGTGTCTCCATGGTGACCGACGCTACCCGCAAGGCGCTGGCCGCAGCAGACAGCGATTCGAGCTATCTGGTGGCCAACGAGTTTATCAAGCGTCGTCACGACATGAGCTTTGTACGCGATGTGGTCAACGACGAGAGCCAGATCCCCAAGATCCTCGAGAAGATGCAAAACAAGATCGACGAGCTGGGCACTCAGGTTGCGCATGAAGCGAAGAAGTTTGCCAAGAACCCGAACCGTGTCTATCTGGTCGGTGGCGGCGCATCTCTGATTTATGACGCGATCAAGGCGGCCTATCCCACCCTGGGTGACCGTGTCGAGCTGCTGGACGATGCCCAGTCCGCGCTGGCTCGTGAAATCTGCCTCTACACCACGGAAGAGGATGAAGTCTATCGCGAAGCGCCTGTGATGGCCGAGGTTGACGATGAGTAGTCAACTCAAGCGCATGACCTTCTCCATCTATATGGATCCGGGTGCGCTGGAGTCTGATCGCTATGCGGTCGGGGTATTGCAGAACTGGTATCAACGGGCGCGAAAGATCCAGGAGGGCACCGAGGAGTTTGACTTCTCCAAGAGCCGTTTCCACAAGGATATCTACCTCTCCGGCATGTTCATGTACGTGCTGGCGCCCAACCTCTGCAAAGCGATTGCCAATGCGCTGGGGCCGGAGCAGGTGAGCATGACCACCCTGCGTCATGCCTTTGCCAGCTGTGGTTTCACTTTGGGTGAGGTCGCTGGCGAGGCGCAGCCTGCCGCAGATGTGATGATCGACGAGATAGTGGCCCGACTGGCCCCACAGCTGGGACAGAGTGATACCGCTTCACTGGTAGACGAGATTGTCAGCCGGCTTGGCGAGCAACAACCCGCCGAGATGTGGGATGAACTCAGACAGGGGCTGCCTGCTGCACTGGATCATGACCAGCTGGCCGAAGCCATCGCTGGCAAGCTGCCATCAGCAGGGGCCGAGCAGGATCTGGCTCCCCTTGCCAGCAGTATCCAGCTGCTCTCTCGCCAATTGGAAGAGCAATCCCGGCTGATCCGCGAGCAGCACAGATTGATCCAGCGACTGGCCAGTGCCCCCGCTCGACAGAGTGTTGTCGGCACAGAGGTAGAACCTTTGATAGAGGATCTCTCGAGTCAGGTGGCCAGTATGAAAAAGGTCAAAGCCAAGGGGATCTTCTGATCCCCGATACCGTTGCTAAATCGGAATACAAAAGCCGAACCACAGGGTTCGGCTTTTTTGATCCCGTTTGCGTCAAGGATGGGAGCAGACGGGGCAGTCGGGGCGCTTGGGCAGCTTCATCTCGCGGAAGGTGCCGCTCAGGCCGTCGATCATCAGCAGGCGGCCGCTGTAGCTTTTGCCCATGCCTGCCAAGAGCTTGATAGCTTCCAGTGCTTGCAGGCTGCCCACCAATCCCACCACGGGGGCGAGTACACCGGCTTCGACGCAGGTGAGGGCCTGCTCGCCAAACAGGGCGCTGAGGCAGGCGTAGCAGGGTTCATCTTCCTGCCAGGTGAAGCTGCATAGCTGCCCCTCCAGCCGGATGGCGGCGCCGCTGACCAGCTGCACCTTGTGCTGGCGTGCCTTTTGGTTGAGCAGGTCGCGAATGGCCAGGTTGTCAGTGCAATCCAATACCAGCTGGTGTTGGGGCAACAGGGTATCGAGCAGCGCCTCGTCGGCCACGGCAGCGTGGGTCTCGACGTTGAGCCAGGGATTGAGGGTTCGCAGCGACTGGGCGGCAGAGTCTACTTTGTAGTGGCCAATGCGCTCATCGTTGTGCAACACCTGACGCTGCAGATTGGAGAGCTCCACCTTGTCGAAATCGACCAGGGTGAGCTGGCCAACTCCGGCTACCGCCAGATACTGGCTGGCGGCGCAGCCAAGGCCACCAGCGCCGATCACCAGCACACGGGCCTGCTTGAGCGCCTCCTGTCCCTCGAAGTCGAAGGATTTGAGGATGATCTGGCGGTTGTAGCGCAGCAGTTCGGCGTCGCTCAGGATCTCGCTCACAGCAGCAACCCCCCGAATGGCTCCACGGTCACCGTCTCGCCCGCGGCAACGCGGCCCCGTTCCCGTTCAAGAACGATGTAGCAGTTGGCTCGCGACAGTGAGCTGAACACGGCGGAGTCCTGCGAGCCGGTGCTGCGCACCTCGAGGCCGTTTGGCCCCTGACTCAGGATGCCGCGCTGGAAGTCGAGTCGGCCCGGGCTCTTTTTGAGTGGCTCGGCCGCAATGGCTTGCAGCTGGAGCGGGCGCTCGAAGTGCTGGCCCGCCAGCTTGGCCAGCGCCGGTTGCACCAGCTGATCGAAGGTGACCATGGCGGAGACGGGGTTGCCCGGCAGGCCGAAGAACCAGGCGCGGGGCAGACGGCCAAACGCAAACGGCTTGCCCGGCTTGATGGCAAGCTTCCAGAAGCCAATCTCGCCGAGCTCGTCCAGCAGTTGTTTGGTGAAATCCGCTTCCCCCACCGAGACGCCGCCGGTGGTGATGAGTACATCGGCCTCTTCGTCGGCGCGGATAAAGGCAGCGCGTAGCTGGGCCGGATCGTCGGGGATGATGCCAAGGTCGAGGCAGTCGCAGCCCATGCGCGCCAGCATGGCCCGCACGCCGTAGCGGTTGGAGTCATAGATATCGCCGTGGGCGAGCGGGGTACCGACCGGTTTGAGCTCATCGCCAGTGCTGAAGATGGCCACTTTCAGCGGTCGGCGCACCGCGACGGTAGCCACGCCGAGGGAGGCTAGCAGTGGCATCTCTCTTGGGGTGAGGCGAGTGCCGGCTGGCAGCACGCAGGCGCCCTTGCCGATATCGCTGCCGGTGCGGCGGATATTCTGGCCCGGTTCGGGTTGCGTAAGAAAAGTGATCCGATCGCCGTCGGCCTGCGTTTCTTCCTGCATCACCACTGCATCGGTGCCTGCGGGAACCGGGGCGCCGGTCATGATCCGCACGCAGTGGCCGGCGGGCCACTCGCCCTGATAGGGCTGACCGGCAAACGCTTTGCCCGCCATGATGAGCGGGGTGCCAGCAGTGAGATCCGAAAGGCGCACGGCGTAACCGTCCATGGCGGAGTTGTCGAAGGGGGGCACGGCGAGGGGAGAGGCGATGTCGCTGGCAAGAACCCGGCCAAGGGCCTCTGGCAGGGGCTGCTGCTCGCTGTCGCAGCAGCAGGCGAGTTGTTCCAGCATCCCTTGCAGGGCATCGCTTAAGGGGAGTAGTCCGCTGGTATCAAATCCCATCGTCATGACCTCTTTCTATGATTGAAGGCGGGATTATCACAAAAATCCCCGGGGATGGGCAGGTTATCTCAAGGATTCTCGGGGTAATCGGCGCAGAAACGGGGGTAGATGGCCATAAAGTATGAGGTGACGCACAAGTTGACTTGAATCTTGGCGGCAATGGCCGTTTACTATGCCGCCATAACAGATGGCCGTTACATCCCGAGTGGCGACCATTACAGCGATACCGTCGGCCCTGTACGCCGCCATAACATAAGGGGTTGCTCCTTGAGCGGCCCTCACAGTCCCTGAGCGTGGGAGAGAAGATAATGACAACCTTAAGTCCGGAAGCCTTGCTGGTCAGGGCTGCCCTCGAAGCCCAGGGACTGGAAACCCCCCTGGTCACCAACGAGCTGAACAGCCAGGAGAAGCGGGAGAAGATCGAAGGCCATATGCGCTCCATCATGGAGACCCTGGGGCTGGATCTGGCCGATGATAGTCTGGCCGAGACGCCGCATCGCATCGCCAAGATGTACGTCAACGAGATCTTCTCCGGCCTCGACTATTCCACCTTCCCCAAGGTGACGGTGATCGAGAACAAGATGCAGGTGGACGAGATGATCATGGTGCGGGACATCAGCCTCACCAGCACCTGCGAACACCACTTCGTCACCATCGACGGCATGGCCCATGTGGCCTATATCCCTCGTGGCAAGGTAATTGGCCTGTCGAAGATCAACCGAATCGTGCAGTTCTTTGCCCGCCGTCCCCAGGTGCAGGAGCGGCTGACCCAGCAGATCCTGCTGGCGCTGCAGACCCTGCTCGGTACCAAGGATGTGGCTATCAGCATCAAGGCGACCCACTACTGCGTCAAGGCACGCGGCGTGATGGACTCCACTTCCTATACCACCACCACCTCCCTCGGCGGGGTGTTCAAGACCCAGCCCGATACCCGGGCCGAGTTTCTCGGTGGCCTGCGCGGATAAGATGGCGGTTGTTTTGTAACCGCCACGCTGAATAAACGAGACGCCAGCAGCCATTGCTGGCGTTTTTCATTGGTCCCGGATGAGAGTGGCGGCCTGCAACGGCTTGGCCCGTGTGGCTTGCCTTATGCAAACGTTATGCATTTTTCCGATTTATTCATCTGAGCGGTATATTTAATCGAACACGAAAAACCCCTCGTTTTCACCTTACAAAAAGTAACCGGGCAGACTCTTTCCGAACCGTCACAATCCGGTTACTCTAGCGCCCCCTCACGGCTCTCGCTGCCGCTCATGGAATTCAGAGATATTCATCAAGGTTGGATGGTGCGCCACTGAACAGGTGGCCAGATAGTTCATGCCAGGAGGGCGTGAACCGGACGAGTGCTACGAATTTAACGACCACCAGGATATCCCATGAATACCAGTTCCATGACCATAGGCAAAAAACTCACCGCCGGCTTTGCCGTGCTCGGTTTGATGGTCGCCTTTATCGGCGGTTTTTCCCTTGTCCAGTTTGGCAACATGAATGATGTTGCCATCCGGTTTACCGACAGCATCTTGCCAGCGGTCAATCGCACCAGCGCGATCGGGGATTCTCTCGGTGAGTTGCGTCGTTATGAGCTGGGTTATTTCGTGGTGGCTGCCGAGCCGCTGAAAAGGGCTGAATATCGGAGTATTGCCAGTCAACAGCTTAACTCGATCGCGCAGCAGCTGATTGCCCATGACAAGACGATCTGGCCTGAGGATGTGGCGGAGCGCCGTACCTTCGATACGGTGAAATCTGACTGGGATCGTTACGTCGCCCTGCACCAGCGAGTCAAACAGCTGCAAGACAGCGATCAGCTTGCCGAAGCCCAACGCATCTTCCTTGAGGAGGGGGTTCCCCTTTACACCGCGCTGAGCAAGTCAGTGGCCTCCCTTATCCAGATTAACCATGGTTATGCGTCTGAATCCCGCAGCGACATTGTCGACTCTTATCAATCCGCCAACCTGAGCGTCACCATCGCACTGGTGCTCGGTCTGCTTCTTGTGGTGGTGCTCTCCGTGGTACTGACCCGCCAGATCCGCGACCCGCTGATCATGCTGGCCCGTCAGGCCCAGCGTATTGCCAATGGCGATCTGGGTCAGGGCGAACTGCAGCAGTGGATCCGTGACAGCCGCTTCAACCGTGATGAACTGGGTCAGCTGGGCTCCGCCATCAACCGGATGCAGGGCTCCCTCTCCGATCTGGTGAGCGAGATCGCCGGCTCCGTGAGCCAACTCAGCAGCGCAGTGGAGGAGGTGAGCGCCATCTCCAGCCAGTCTGCCAGCGGCATGGCCATCCAGCAGAACGAAGTCTCCCAGGTGGCGACAGCCATGAACGAGATGCAGTCCACCGTCAACGAAGTGGCCCGCAACACCACGGATGCCATGAGCGCCGCCAAGGATGCCTCCCGCACCTCTGCTGCCGGCAGCGAAGTGGTACGCAGCTCCATTGCCAGCATCGAAGAGGTGTCGGTCAAGATTGAACAGGCAGGCACAGTGGTGCAGCAGCTGGAGGCCGACAGCGCCAACATCAGCGTGGTGCTGGATGTGATCCGCGATATCGCCGGTCAGACCAACCTGCTGGCCCTTAACGCCGCCATCGAAGCGGCCCGTGCCGGTGAGCAGGGTCGTGGTTTTGCGGTCGTTGCGGATGAAGTGCGCTCCCTAGCCCAGCGTACCCAGGACTCCACCGCCGAGATCAGCAAGATGATCGAGCTCTTGCAGAGCCGCGCCGCCGAGGCGGGCAACGCCATGCAGCTGAGTCGTCACCAGATGCAGGAGAGTGTCGGTCTGGCGCGGGATGCCGGTACCAGTATCGAGACCATCAACGGAGCCGTGGTGCGCATCACCGACATGAACACTCTGATCGCCACCGCCACCGAAGAGCAGAATGCGGTGACCGAAGAGCTCAACCGCAGCATCGTCAACATTCACAATGCCGCTGACGAGAATGCCCAGGGCGCTCATCAGATCGCCCAGGCTTGCGTCGAGCTGAGCAAGCTGGCCAACACCCTGCACCATATGACCCAGCGCTTCACCCTCTAAGGGTTGATGCATGGATAACAGAAGGCCCCGCCAATTGGCGGGGCCTTGTTGTTTCTGGCGTTGTGGAAGGGCTCAGCTCAGGCCGACTATCTCGCCGTTCTCATCGATATCGATATGGCGATAGGCAGGCAGACTGCCCAGCCCCGGCATGGTCATGATGGGGCCCGCCAGCGCATAGACGAACCCGGCACCGGCGCAGAGCTTCACCTCGTCGATGGGCACCTCGAAATCGGTCGGCACTCCCTTGAGAGCGGGGTCATGGCTGATGGAGAGCGGCGTCTTGGCCACGCAGATGGGCAAGTGATCCCACCCTTCGGCAGAGAGCTGTGCCAGCTGCTGGCGGGCTTTGTCGGAGAGCTGCACTCCGCGGCCGCCATAGCCGCACTCCACCAGGGTCGCCAGCTTGGCGTCGAGGCTCGCCTCGTCGGGGTAGAGCAGTTTCACCTTACCGGGTTGCTCGCAGGCAGCGACCACGGCGCGGGCCAGCTCGCTGGCACCGGCACCACCCTGGGTGAAGGCGTTGGAGATGGCTGCGTCACAGGCACCGGCTTGCTGTGCTTCATGGGCCAGCAGCGCCAGTTCGGCCTCGCTGTCGGTGGGGAAGCGGTTGATGGCGACCACCACCGGCACCCCGTAGCGGCGGGCGTTCCGGATATGCCAGGCGAGGTTGGCGCAGCCCTGCTTGAGGGTCGGCAGATCTTCCCCTTGCAGGCTGGCTGGCAGCGGCTGGCCCGGGCGGATATCGAGCAGGCCGCTGTTGGCCTTGAGGCCGCGCACCGTGGCCACCAGCACCACGCAGGCGGGGGTAATACCGGATTGGCGGCTCTTGATGTTGAAGAATTTCTCCAGCCCCATGTCGGAGCCAAAACCTGCCTCGGTCACCACATAGTCGGTCAGACCAAGGGCGATACGATCGGCGATCACCGAAGAGTTGCCGTGGGCGATGTTGGCAAAGGGGCCGGCGTGCACCAGCACCGGCGTCTGCTCGGTGGTCTGCATCAGGGTTGGTTGCAGCGCATCTTTGAGCAGTACCGTCATAGCGCCCGCTACTTCCAACTGTTCGGCGGTGATGGGCTTGCCGTGGATATCGCGGGCCAGCTGGATGCGGCCGATACGAGCGCGCAGATCCTTGAGATCGCTTGCCAGCGCCAGAATGGCCATCAGCTCGGAGGCGGCGGTGATGACGAAGCGATCGCTGCGCTCTACACCATCGGCAGCGCCCCCCTGACCTATGGTGAGGTGGCGCAGGGCGCGGTCATTCATGTCGAGGGTGCGCGGCCAGAGGATGTTATCGGAATCGATATCGAGCCGCGGCAGGCCGGTTTTGGCGGTGAACTGGTCGCCGAGTTTGCGCTCATGGAACAGGCGGGCATCGAGGGCTGCCGCCGCCAGATTGTGGGCCGCCGTCAGGGCGTGAAAATCGCCGGTAAGGTGGAGGTTCATCTCCTCCATCGGCACAACCTGAGCGTGGCCGCCACCGGCAGCGCCCCCCTTGACCCCGAATACCGGGCCGAGGCTCGGTTGGCGGATGGTTGCGATGCTGGGCTGGCCGACATGGTTGAGCCCCATGGAGAGGCCAAGGGTGGTCACCGTCTTCCCTTCACCGAGCGGGGTCGGGGTGATGGCGCTCACCAGTACCAGCTTGCCGCTCTGCTTGGGTTGAGACGTGAGAAGATCGAGGCTGAGTTTGCCTTTGTAGTGGCCATGAGGGCTGAGCAGGTGCTGGGGGATGGCGAGGCGTTCGGCCAGCGCGTGAATGGAGAGACGGGGGGACTGGCGGGAGATCTCGATATCGCTTAGCATCAGCACCTCGTTGGCATATCGGGGTAAAATATGCGGCGCAGTCTAGTGGAATATAACGGGTAATCCAATGACGAAAACGATTTTATTTGGTGAGGGTGAGGTTCGTCAGAATCCTGTTCGGCTGGATCTCAACGCACTCTATCATCCCCCCAAGCAGCCGATGACGGCGCTGGGGATTGTCAGCGCGCTGGTGCCGTTATTCGGTTTCGGCTGGCAGGCGATGACCCAGGACCCCGAAACCCAGCTGCGCCACGAGATCCGCAAACGGGTCAACAAGCACAAGACCGACGAGGCAAACCTCATTCTGATCCTGCAGCTGGCCGCCATGTTTGACTGCCCCGAGATTGAAGTGGCGCTCCCCTATGCCCTCAGTGAGCAGCAGTTTTCGGTGATAGGCACCCGTTTGCCACGCTGGCAGTTAAGCCTCGAGCAGGCGCGTCTGCTGGCAACGCTCGCCCCCGCAGCGGCCCCCAGCCAACGTTAGGTTGTCTGCCGGGCCAGCAGGCCGGAAAGTCAGAGCAAACCGTCAGCGTTGACCATCAGGTCGTCGCATCCCACTGTTGCGGGGCGAGATAGCGCTCCTGCACGAACTCGATAAAGCAGCGCACCTTGGCCGAGACGAAGCGGCGGTGCGGATAGACCGCATAAAGTCCCACATCTCCCTTGTCCCACTCCGGCAGCAGGCTGATCAGCTGTCCTGACCGCAGGGCCTCCCCCACGATAAAGGTGGGCTGCAATATGATGCCCTGATCATCACAAGCGGCGCGGGTCAGCGCCACCCCGTTGTTGGCCCGCAGTGGCCCCTGTGGCCGGATGCTCTGCTGCTCGCTTCCCCGTTTGAAGTGCCACTCCGGCTGGGTCAGGGTGTAGATCAGACAGTCGTGCTGCTTGAGATCCTCGGGTTTTTCCGGTCTGCCCTTGCGCGCAAGATAGGTGGGGCTGGCGCAAAGCTCGACCCGAATGGTGGCAAGCTGGCGCGCCACCAGCGAGGAGTCGCCGAGGTGGCCGATCCGCAGCGCCAGA
The DNA here is from genome assembly GCF_051919365.1 of Aeromonas sp. 82P. Lineage (NCBI taxonomy): Bacteria > Pseudomonadati > Pseudomonadota > Gammaproteobacteria > Aeromonadales > Aeromonadaceae > Aeromonas > Aeromonas sp. 82P. Next base: position 3,409,443 of record NZ_JBQBEV010000001.1, on the reverse strand, counting down.
TCGAACCCCTCTTCCACCAGCGCTACCCGCCGGTCGCTGTACTCGATATCGAGCTTGAGATCGGGAAAGCGCTGGCGAAACAGCGGCAGGGCGGGGGAGAGGTGCAGATAGCCAAAGTCCATCGGCACCGAGAGCTTGAGGGTGCCGTTGGGCTGCTGGTTGTGGTGGGTCAGCTGGCTGTGGGTCTCTTCCAGCTCCGCCAGCAGGGCGAGGGAGCGCTGGTAGTAGAACTGCCCCGCTTCGGTGGGATTGACCTGGCGTGTAGTGCGCGACAGCAGCCGGGTGGCGAGGGACTCCTCCAGCTGCTGCATCAGTTTGGAGGCCATGGCGACCGAGATGCCGAGCTGGTTGGCGGCCTTGGTAAAGCTCTGGCACTCCACCACCTTGATAAAGGTGCGCATGGCGGCGATCTGGTCCATTTTCCATCCTCAGTAAATAATGAATTTAATAAATCACTGATTATTCATCTTCAGAACGAGGTTAGCATTTTAACCACTGATGTGAACCCCAAGATGAAGGAACGAACGGATGAAAATGACCAAGGCTCTGCTGGCCTCCTGCCTGTTTATGGCTACCCCTCTGATGGCGGCGGATTACGATGTGGATGCGGCGCACCACAGTGCAGTTCAAGGTGGGTCACCTGGGCTTCTCCGAGCTGGTGGGTCGCTTCAACACCTTCAGCGGCACCTTCAGCATGGATGACGCCAACCCGGCGGCCGCCAAGGCGAGCTTTGAAGTGGATGCCGCCAGCGTCGACTCCAATCACGAGGCCCGCGACAAACACCTGCGCAGCCCTGACTTCCTCGACGTGAAACAATATCCCAAGATGACCTTCGTCAGCTCCGCTTACGAGGGCACCAAGGATAAAGGCGTGCTGAAAGGGACCCTGACTCTGCACGGCGCCTCCAAGGAAGTGGCCTTCGATCTGGTCAAAATTGGCGAAGGCAAGGATCCCTGGGGCGGCTACCGCAGCGGTTTCAACGCCTCCACCACCATCAAGCGCAGTGACTTTGGCGTGAGCTACATGCTGCCCGGCATTCCGGACGAGATGAACATCAACCTGTTTGTCGAAGGCGTGCGCAAGTAATGGGCGCGGAACTTCTGCTGCAAACCCTGGCGGCTCCTCTGGGAGCCGCTTTGCTATCGTGGCGCTGGCCGCGACTGGGGTATCTGTGGGGGGCGCTGGCGCTCTGGCTGGTGGGCTCATTGCTCGGCGGTCTCTATGGTATTCCGGCCAAGGCGTGGCAGTGGCTGCCGTTAACCCTGCTGGTCCCCGTCATCGCGGCTCAGGTGAACGATCTGCGCGGCTCGCTGCTGCTCTTTGCCGTGATCAGTGCGCTGGTGTGGTGGCAGGGATTGGCCTCGGTACTGGTGAGCGAACCCGGGGTCTGGCTGGCGCTGCTGCCCGCCATCCTCTGGTTTGGCTGGAGCACCTTGCGCGGTGACAGCCGCGAGGGGCTCGGGTTTGCTCTCGGCTTTATCTGGCTGGCGCTGGTGATCGGTATCGATGGCAGCCTGCTGATTGCCCAGCTGGCCGGTGCTCTGGCTGCTTTCGCCGGTTTTCGCGCCCTGCTCGCCACCTTTGTTGGCATCAGGATAGCGCCCGCCGGTCTGGCGCTGGCACTCGCCTTCGTCCAGATGCTGGCCTGGCAATATGTGGAGGTGCCGCTGGTGGTGTTGCTGCCGGTCTGGTTGCTGCCGCTGCTGGAGTGGGCGTTGCGTGACAAACCGTGGCCAGTGCGTTGGAGTGGGCTGATCTTGCTTGCTGCCGCGGGAACCGGGCTCAGCCTGTGGTGGGTGTGGCCTGCTGCTTCTTTGTACTGATTTTTGCATGAAAAACAGGCAATTACAGTCATTTTTGCATACCCGCTCATACTCTTGGCAGATAATGATTGAGCCACCTATGTGTTTCAGATAAAAAGGTTTTTCATTTTATTTGGACACACACAGAACCCGGCCGCGCCGGGTTCTGTTTGCCTGCTTTGCGGCACATAAGGAGGCCACAGTTGCGCAGTCAAGGATCTGAGCATCTGTTTTTTCGCCATTTCACCGGACAGGGACGCATCGACGGTCTCTGTATTCTGCTGGTCACTCACCTGCTTCCCGATCGCCCCCGTTTTATCGAAGCGCTTTCCCGGATTGGGCGGATTGGCGCCATTTTGCCCAAACCGAAATCGGTACACGGTCCGACCCTGGAGTGGGTATCCCAGCACTATCCGGTGCTGCCCCTCAACCGGCGCTGGACCAATGATCCCGACAGTATCATCCAGCAGATTGCACCGCTGGTGGCCCCCCACGAGCGGTTGCTGATCCTCGATATTGGCGGTTACTTTGCCAAAACTCAGGTGATCTTGAGTGAATACTTCGGCCCCCGTTTCCTCGGGGTGGTGGAGATGACCGAGAACGGCCATCAGCGCTATGAGCAGGAGGTGCTGGCGACCCCGGTGGTGTCGGTGGCACGCAGTCCCCTCAAGCAGGCCGAGGATATCCAGATTGGTTTGAGCGTGGTCTACTCCGCGGAGTCGCTGGCCCGCAACCTCAACCGTACCTTCAACGTCTGCGAAGCCGTGCTGTTTGGCTATGGCAAGGTGGGGCGCAGCATCGCCCGCGACCTGCGTTGTCGCAACCTCCATCTCGGGCTGGTGGAGACCGATGTGCTGCGACAGGTCGAAGCGCTCTCTCACGGTTTTCGCTTGATCACCAAGGCCGAGGCGTTGAGCCGCGCCGAGCTGGTGATCTGCTCTACCGGCAACGGCTCGCTGGACTTGGCGGATCTGCAGGCGCTGCGCCCCGGCACTATGGTGGCCTCGGTCACCTCGGCCGACGACGAGTTTGCCTTCTCGCTGGCCCAGTTGCCGTGGCCGAGCGAAGAGGTGTGCCCCCATGTGCTGGCCCTCAACCGGCCGGATGGTACCCAGATCTACCTGCTCAACCGGGGTGAGGCGGTCAACTTCGTCCATGGCGCCGTGATTGGCGAATATGTCTATCTGGTGCTGGCGGAGATCATGGAAGGGATCCGGATGCTGGCGGCAGGCCCTCTTGCTCCCGGCCTGTTCGAGCTGCCAGAATCGGCGATGCGTACCATTGCCCGCCATTGGCTGGCCGATTTTCATGGGGTTGATCAGCACTGATTTGACCAAACCGGGATCGGCCATTGGGCAGCGGTACGCCACTTCCCGCCATTGGCCGATTTTTTATGGAGTCACTCATGACCGAGTCTGAAACCCTTATAAGCAAACCCCGCATCGAAATCCGCTACTGTACCCTTTGTCGCTGGATGCTGCGCGCCGCCTGGCTGGCGCAGGAGCTGCTCTCCACCTTCGACAGCGATCTGGGGGAGGTGGCGCTGGTGCCAGCCAGCAAGGGGGAGTTCCGCATTCTGGTGAGCGGGGTGCAGGTGTGGGATCGGGTGGTCGATGACGGCTTCCCCGAGGCCAAGGAGATCAAGCAGCGGGTGCGTGACGTCATCGCCCCTGAGCGGGATCTCGGCCACTCGGATCGCAAGGCGGCCGAGTAACGCCAGATGGGCCGAGCGCCTCGAAAAGGTGCTGAGCATGAGAGCGAAAGGAGAGGGAGGCGATGGCCTCTCTCTCCTTTTTTGCATTTGGCTGTTCGCCTGGCTCCAGCAGGGTTATAAGTGCGACTCGGCCAGATGACTGCCGATATAGCGGGCCCGCTTGTGGGACTTGATGCGGCTCACATCGACCCACACCAGCCCGTCTATGCAGTGGTTGAAGTCGGGGTCGATGCCAAAATCCATAAACTGGACGCCGCCCGGCTCGCACAGCTCGGAGTACTGCTTGTAGAGGGTAGGGATGGCGCAGCCCAGATTGTCGAGGCGGGCCTTGAGTGCTTTGAGGTCGGCGCCGTAATCCACCCCCTCGAACAGAGGTTGCGTCTCGGGGTAGGGACGGCGGGAGGGGGCCAGCGCCAGCTCGGGGGCAAAGTGCTGGCGGTAGAAGCTCACCAGCAGATCCTTGGCCGCCGGCGGCAGGCTGCCGGAGAGCGACACCGGGCCAAACAGGTAGCGGTAGCGGGGATAGCGGGCCAGATAGGCACCGATGCCGAACCAGAGATAATCGAGCCCCCGCTTGCCCCAGTAGGCGGGCTGGATAAAGCTGCGGCCAAGCTCGATGGCCTGCTCCAGCCGGGGCAGCAGCTTATCCTCAAAGCCGAACAGGGTGTGGCTGTAGAGGCCATCCTTCCCCTTGCTGGCCAGCAGCTCGGCCACCGGGGCGAACCGGTAGGCACCGATAATATCGAGCCGGGCCGGATCCCAGAGGATCAGGTGGTGATAGTCGTTGTCAAAGCCATCGAGATCCCGCCGCTTGCCAGACCCTTCCCCCACAGCGCGAAAGGCGATCTCCCGCAGTCGCCCCAGCTCGCGCAGGATCACCGAGTGACTCAGTTCATGGCGGCGGTAGAGGTAGATCCCCTGACCATCCGGGGTGGTGCCGAGCTGTTCGCAGCTTTCGATGGCCTGTTTGAGCTGGCGGCGATCCTCCGGCAGGGCGATGGGGGCCTCGGTCTGCAGCCGTCCCGCCTTGCCACGGCCAATCCGGTAGAGGTGGTTACGCACCAGCCGCGCCGCCGTCTTGGCGGGTAGATCCTGAAAACTGCCGAGTGGAATGCGCGCCCCTATGGTCACCGGCAGGGTCTGCCCCTGCTGGCGAAACAGCTGACGCACCAGCAACAGGGCGGAGGCGGGCTTGTTGAGCCAGGAGGCGAGATAGAACCAGAGGCTGTTGCGCCCTCCCAGATGGATGGGCACCAGCGGGGTGCGGGTGCGCTGGGCCAGCTTGATAAAGCCTGCCTGCCAGGGGCCATCTTTCACCCCCTTGAGGCCAAGCCGGGATACTTCGCCTGCGGGGAAGATCACCAGCGCCCCTTCATGGGCGAGGTGTTCGTTCATGGCGAGGATGGCCTGTCGATCGGTCTTGCCCTCCATATTGTCCACCGGCAATAGCAAAGGGCGCAGCGGCGCGAGCTGGGCCAGCAGCTGGTTGGCGACGATCTTCACATCGGGGCGGATGCGACCGAGCAGTTGCAGCAGCGCCAGTCCATCCAGCGAGCCGATGGGGTGGTTGGCAACAAGAATGACCCGGCCGCTGGCGGGAATATGCTCCAGTTGCGCCTCGCTGACCCGATAGTCGAAATCGAGCTGGGTCAGCGCCTGCTCGACAAAGTCGAGGCCGCGCAGGTGCGGGTAGCGGGCGGCAAAGTCGGCAAAGGCACGTTCGTTGAGCAGCCAGCCCAGCAGCCGCTTGAACAACGGGGTAAGCAGGGGGTAGCCAAGCAGGCGGGGGAAGTGCTGGGTCAGCAGGGTATCGATAGTGAACATCTGGAGGGCTCCGGCGATCCGTTGCTCCCAGCATGATGTGGCACTGTTCCCGCGACATGTCAGCGGGATGACAGTTTGATGGCAGCGGCAGCCAGTAGCTCCTGAGCGACCCTCCCCGGTTTCCCTTTCTTGATGGGTGATGGCCAGATAGCAAGGGGGGCGCCGGTTAACCGGCTCCCCCCTTGGTTGTCATGGTAATCGATTAACCGCGCCAGGCTGCGGTGAGGCGTACCAGCTCCACCAGGGTGGCGACCGATTTCTCCATCGATTGCAGCGGGATGAACTCGTGCTTGCCGTGGAAGTTGTGGCCACCGGTGAAGAGGTTGGGGCAGGGCAGACCCATAAAGGAGAGGCGGGCGCCATCGGTACCGCCGCGAATGGGCTTGATCTTCGGCACCACGTCGGCGGCTTCCATGGCGGCCTTGGCCAGCTCGACGATATGCATGTGCGGCTCGATCTGGCTGCGCATGTTGCGATAGCTGTCGGTCAGGGTCAGCTCGATGCGGGCCTTGGGATACTCGGCCTGCAGGGCGGCCACCCGGTTCTGCATCTCGGCCTTGCGCGCGGCGAAGTGCTCGTCGTCAAAGTCACGGATGATGTAGTGCAGGGTGCTCTCCTCCACGGTGCCGCTCATCTGGGCCAGATGGAAGAAGCCCTCATACCCTTCGGTGCACTCCGGGGTCTGCTCGGCAGGCATGGCGGCATGGAAGCGGGCGGCCAGGGTCTGGCTGTTGATCATGCTCCCCTTGGCGGTGCCGGGGTGGACGTTATTGCCGATAAAACGCACCGTGGCGCTGGCGGCGTTGAAGTTTTCATACTCCAGCTCGCCCAGTTCGCCGCCATCCACGGTATAGGCCCACTTGGCCGGGAATCTCTCCAGCGGGAACAGGTTGGCGCCGCGGCCGATCTCCTCATCCGGAGTAAAGCCGACCCAGATATCGCCGCGGGGGATCTCGGGGTGGGCCTGCAGGTGGTCGATGGCAGTGAGGATCTCGGCGATACCCGCCTTGTCGTCGGCGCCAAGCAAGGTGGTGCCGTCGGTGGTGATGAGGTCCTGACCCAGGTAGTTTTTCAGGAAGCGGTAGTCACGGATGGCGAGCACCTCGTCACCCTTGCCAAGGCAGATGTCGCCGCCCTGATAGTTTTCGATGATTTGCGGAACTACGTGCTCCGCCTCGTAGTCGGCGGTGTCCATGTGGGCAATCAGGCCGATGGCGGGGGCGTCCGGCTGGTTGCCCGGCAGGCAGCCGGTGAGGTAGCCGTGCTCATCCAGGGTGACCTGGCTCAGCCCCAGCGCCTTCATCTCTTCTTGCAGGGCACGGGCAAAGGTCAGCTGGCCTTCGCTGCTGGGGCAGGCTGGATTGGTCTCATCGGAGCGGGTATGAAAAGTTACGTAACGCAGAAAACGCTCAAGCAGGGTATCCATTAGTCAGCCTCTAACCGATTGTGAGCGGTCATTGTGGCCAATCTGTGTAGTGCACTCATTGCGTCAGCGCAGGTTTTTCCCATTTTTTGACGCAAGGGGAGAGCGGCGAATGTGCGGCGCGCGGGGCAACGTCCGGGAGGGAGATCGCATAAATGTGGCATTTATTGCGATATTTAGGCGCTGGCGGTGGTGGCCAAATTTCCTTCAGCCACCGCACAGCAAGGCGTCAGCCCAATCATGGCGTTTTCACACACTTTTCAAGGGGAAACCGGGTTGTCGCATAACCTGCGCCATCCCAGAGCCCGCCTGCCCGCCAGCAAGATTTGATCGACTTATTAAAAGGGGATTTTGAACACTATTTTTTATTGTCACTGCCCGCGGTAAGTGTGTACACTCCGCGCCGATCCAAGGGCAACCCTGAAGCAGGCAGAGCCGCCAGAAACCCGACCGATCATACGCCTATAGGGCGAGGCACGCAGAAACGACAGACACTGCTGGGGAATGGTTTCTTTAATACCGGTTAGGCTCCGGTATCAGGGAGAACAACAGACTCTCATCTTTCATTTGACCGAGTGGGCCACCGGCTCATCATCTTCCCTTGTCATGGGCGGTCACTGACGGTGAGGTGGGCTGTGGTTGTTGTCGTCTATCAACACGCATGCGTGCTGGCGCCTTCGCTTCTCTTCCTTGGAACCCTCTCCTTCTGTCGGGATCGCTGCCGAATGATGAACTGACGGCGTGGCTGATGTCGTCTGTCATCAAAGTACCGCGGCGCCACGGCATAGTGGCACCGCATACCGTTGAGCTTGATGTAAAGCCACCAGCCCCACATCAAGACTCGTTACTTCCCCAAGATCCACCAGGCAGCCTCTGGCTTGCCGCGATGTGCAAAGCGCTGGTTTGGGTGGCTGCGTCTCGTGATGGCAGCGCTCGCCGTACTCTGCACTAGATGGTCTGGATGTGATTGAGGGTAACGAAGGCGACTTTGGGTCGCTCATTTGCGAGGCATAGCCCATGACTAACTGGTCCAGCAAGGACTCCTTGAAGGTCTACAACGTTCCCTACTGGGGTGCGGGTTTTTTCAATATCAATGACGCCGGTCATGTGACCGTCGCCCCCGACAAATCACGCCCTGACGCGCATATCGTGCTCTCTGACGCCATCGAACAGTTGCGTCAGTCCGGGCTGACCACCCCCGTGTTGCTGCGCTTCCCCGACATTCTCAAGAGTCGGGTCGATGCGCTGTTCAACGCCTTTGGTCAGGCCATCGAGAAGTCAGGCTATGAAGGGGACTACCTCTGCGTTTATCCAATCAAGGTAAACCAGCAGCGTCGTGTCATCGAGACCATCAGCCAGTCCTACAGCGACAAGCCCCGGCTTGGCCTGGAAGCTGGTTCCAAACCGGAACTGCTGGCCGTGCTGTCCCATCACCATGAGCAAGGCTCGGTGATCGTCTGCAACGGTTACAAAGACCGCGAATATATCCGCCACGCCCTCCTGGGCAACCTGATGGGCCACAAGGTCTACATCGTGGTGGAGAAGCCCTCCGAGCTGGAAATGGTGCTGGACGAGTCAGCTCGTCTCAACATCAAGCCCAACATCGGGGTGCGTGCCAAGCTCGCTTCCACCGGCTCCGGCATGTGGGAATCGAGCGGTGGCTCCATGTCCAAATTTGGTCTCTCCGCCTCTCAGATCCTGGCGCTGATCGAGCGTCTGCGCGGGCTGGGCAAGCTGGATTGTCTGCAACTGCTGCACTTCCATCTGGGCTCCCAGATCGCCAATATCCGCGACATTCAGGGCGGCATCCGCGAGTGCGGCCGTTTCTACGCCGAACTGCGTCGCCTCGGTGCCAACATCGAAGTCGTGGACGTCGGTGGCGGCCTGGGTGTGGACTACGAGGGAACCCGTTCCCAGAGCCACTGCTCCGCCAACTACAGCCTCTCCGAGTACGCCAACAACGTGGTATGGGGCATCGGCGATGTCTGCCGCGAGTTCGACCTGCCGCACCCGACCATCATCAGCGAGTCCGGCCGTGCCCTGACTGCCCACCACGCCGTGCTGGTCACCAATATCATTGGTGCCGAAGGTGTGGAGATGAACGACATCAGCGCGCCGGACGAAGATGCGCCGACCATTCTGCAGAACATGTGGAAAGGCTGGCTGGATCTGCGCAGCGAAGATCCCTCCCTGCTGGAGATCTTCCATGACTCGGTGGCAGATCTGGGTGACGTGAATACCCAGTACACCATGGGCCTCTTGAACCTTGAACAGCGTGCCTGGGCCGAGATGCTGCACCAGAACACCTGTCTGGCGCTCAAAGAGATGCTCAACCCGGTCAACCGCAACCACCGTGCGCTGGCTGACGAACTGAGTGAAAAGCTTGCGGACAAGTGCTTTGCCAACTTCTCTCTGTTCCAGTCCCTGCCGGATGCCTGGGGTATCGGTCAGGTATTCCCGGTGATGCCGCTGGCCGGCCTCGATCGTCCGCTTAGCCGTCGCGGTATCCTGATGGATATTACCTGTGACTCCGACGGTCAGGTCGAGCACTATGTTGACGGTCTGGGGGTCGAGAGCACCCTGCCGATGCCGGTTTATGGCGAAAACGAAGAGTGCCACGTCGGCTTCTTCCTGGTCGGTGCCTATCAGGAGATCCTCGGCGATCTGCACAACCTGTTCGGTGACACCCACTGCGCGGAAGTGTGGCTGGACGAAGAGGGCAAGATGGACATTCGCAACGTGGTGCGTGGCGACACCGTCGACCAGCTGCTGCGTTACGTCAACATCGACCCGTCCGTGATCCGCGAAAACTACCAGCGGATCGCCGCTCACCCGGCGCTGGACGATGCCACTCGCAAAGCCCTGCTCGACGAGCTGGAGCTGGGCCTGCAAGGCTACGCCTATCTGGAAGACGAATAAGCCTTATGTTTGCCCCTCGCTTTTGAGGGAAAATGAAAAACGGCGCCTGCGGGCGCCGTTTTTGTTACCGGGGATCATCCGGCGATATGACGGGGCACTCGGCCTGTCTTCATTCGGATAACTATGGTGGCTCGGGGCATCCGCAGGCCACAGATCTGGCTGATATCTGTCCCTTTCAGTCGCTTCCCTTGATCTGCATCAAGCGTGAACCTCGGTGGTTATTTTACGGTCAGAAGTGATGTTGATGGGATGTAACAAAAGGATGTGTATATGGAACTGAAAAGGGACCCGAGATGCTATACCGACGTCTGTATCGACGGTAAGTGGTATCACTACGACCACTGCAGCACCAACGTCTACATGCTGATGGGAGGCGCCGCGCCGAGCCTTCAGCTGGCCTATGAGCCGAGCAGCGAAGAGGAGCTGATCGAGATGCTCCAGCAGCTGGGGCGCTTCTGACTTACCGAATTGATATCTTGCCATATGGCCATCGGGCGCGTTGCCACGATGGCCACCACTCTTCACCGCTATACCTTATCTCAGCGGTTTTTATTGCCCAATAACCCCTTGCCAATCTCCAGCATGGCGACGGCCGCGGCGTAGCTGCTATCGGACTTGCCTATCTCATCCGCCACATAGAGAAAATTGGATTGGTACTTCTCGACGGCCTCCCGTGGAGTGGTCGCGTCAATAAAGTCCTCCTCCACCTCGAATCCTTGGGTCAGCAGTGCCGCCTTTTCACTCAGAAAAGTCGGAGATGCCATGTCGATAAAGGTGTATTGCTGCCGATTGGATGCCGGAATGGTAAAAAACTGGTATCTGGCCATGGGTAAATCCTCGCTTGAAGCGGGTGATAGATGATGTGACGCTGGTTTTACCTAGATTCTACGTCAGTACTTCAAAAAGCATAATCAAAGCCTTGATAAATATGCATTCCTTCGAAATTCAGCTTTCACCCATTGGGTGAAAGAAAAGTGCTCAAAAATATGTTAAATTATCAGCTTTTATGACTCGATATATGGTAAAATAATAGTAAGAAAAGTAGTAAAAAGGGGTTCTAATTATGATTAATAAAATTGATTTCAAAGCTAAGAATCTAACATCAAATGCAGGTCTTTTTCTGCTCCTTGAGAATGCAAAAAGCAATGGGATTTTTGATTTTATTGAAAATGACCTCGTATTTGATAATGACTCAACAAATAAAATCAAGATGAATCATATAAAGACCATGCTCTGCGGTCACTTCATTGGCATTGATAAGTTAGAACGTCTAAAGCTACTTCAAAATGATCCCCTCGTCAACGAGTTTGATATTTCCGTAAAAGAACCTGAAACAGTGTCACGGTTTCTAGGAAACTTCAACTTCAACTTCAAGACAACCCAAATGTTTAGAGACATTAATTTTAAAGTCTTTAAAAAACTGCTCACTAAAAGTAAATTGACATCCATTACGATTGATATTGATAGTAGTGTAATTAACGTAGAAGGTCATCAAGAAGGTGCGTCAAAAGGATATAATCCTAAGAAACTGGGAAACCGATGCTACAATATCCAATTTGCATTTTGCGACGAATTAAAAGCATATGTTACCGGATTTGTAAGAAGTGGCAATACTTACACTGCAAACGGTGCTGCGGAAATGATCAAAGAAATTGTTGCTAACATCAAATCAGACGATTTAGAAATTTTATTTCGAATGGATAGTGGCTACTTTGATGAAAAAATTATCGAAACGATAGAATCTCTTGGATGCAAATATTTAATTAAAGCCAAAAGTTATTCTACACTCACCTCACAAGCAACGAATTCATCAATTGTATTCGTTAAAGGAGAAGAAGGTAGAGAAACTACAGAACTGTATACAAAATTAGTTAAATGGGAAAAAGACAGAAGATTTGTCGTATCTCGCGTACTGAAACCAGAAAAAGAAAGAGCACAATTATCACTTTTAGAAGGTTCCGAATACGACTACTTTTTCTTTGTAACAAATACTACCTTGCTTTCTGAAAAAGTAGTTATATACTATGAAAAGCGTGGTAATGCTGAAAACTATATCAAAGAAGCCAAATACGACATGGCGGTGGGTCATCTCTTGCTAAAGTCATTTTGGGCGAATGAAGCCGTGTTTCAAATGATGATGCTTTCATATAACCTATTTTTGTTGTTCAAGTTTGATTCCTTGGACTCTTCAGAATACAGACAGCAAATAAAGACCTTTCGTTTGAAGTATGTATTTCTTGCAGCAAAAATAATCAAAACCGCAAGATATGTAATCATGAAGTTGTCGGAAAACTATCCGTACAAGGGAGTGTATGAAAAATGTCTGGTATAATAAGAATATCATCAATAAAATTGAGTGTTGCTCTGTGGATAACTTGCAGAGTTTATTAAGTATCATTGCAGCAAAGATGAAATCAATGATTTATCAAAAATGATTGAAAGGTGGTTGTAAATAATGTTACAATGTGTGAGAAGCAGTCTAAATTCTTCGTGAAATAGTGATTTTTGAAGCTAATAAAAAACACACGTGGAATTTAGGTTAGACTATAAATAGAAAAAGGAGTTTTGACAATGACAGAGATTATCAAAGATTTATACCAATTTACAGAGGTAATGGAGCCGATTAAGCTTTCAATGCACCAATACTTATTGATGACAAATGAGCCTGTTCTCATTCAGACCGGAGCCGTATCACAAGCGCAAACTACCATTCCTAAGTTGCAAGAGTTGCTCGGTGAACGCAAAATAAAATACATTCTAATTTCTCATTTTGAATCAGACGAATGTGGCGGACTTGCTTTGGTTCTCAAAGAACATCCCGAAGCTGTCGCGGTTTGTTCCGAAACCACAGCAAGACAACTGATGGGGTTTGGTATTACTAACAATGTGCTTATTAAAAAGCCGAATGAAATATTTGCCGGAGATGATTTTGAATTTCAAGCTATCAGTTACCCATCTGAAATGCATATGTGGGAAGGACTTTTATTTTTTGAAAAGAAACGTGGTATTTTCTTTAGCAGCGACCTCATGTTCGGCATGGGTGAGAATCACGGACAAGTTATCGAAAGCAGTTGGGACGCAGCGGTAAAATCAAGCGGCGCAGATACATTGCCCAATCAAGAATCCGGACAAAAGCTATCCTCGGATTTGAGTGAGATTGAACCTAAGTTCGTTGCTTCCGGTCATGGGTTTTGCATTACGATTGTAGGATAAATCAAGCAAATAGACCTTGCAAAATAAGCATTTGCAAATATACCACTTCATAAAACCGTATACTGTAATTATCAAGATTTTGAACGATATTGAAAAACAGTAACTTAAAGGCTCGATATATTTATAATATATCGAGCTTTTTTCATGTCTAAAAACTTGGGGGTATATAGTGAAAAATACCGTCCCAACGTCCCAAAGGCTGATAAGTAGGCGCATTATATGGGTTTTAATCTGTGGTTCGCAGACGGCTTGGTTTCCCTCGACATCATCGAGAGTGCGTGTCGGGAATGCCGCATTTTGTTTTCGTTCGAGACTACTTTGTTGGCGTTTGCCCGGCAAGTGGGAGCTGCGATTTTCTGAATGATCCGCTCAACCTAGATGTTGTCGGGAGATGCGAGACCGGGATAATGCCGGGCTCACGTTGAGCCCGGCTTGTCAGCGCTCTGTTACAGCACGAAGCTCTGTACCATGGCGCGCAGCTGTTCGGTGAGCTGGTGGATCTGGCGGGCGGCATCGCGGGCGGCGTTGGCCACTTGCAACGCCTCGTCGCTGCCATCGGAGATGCGCACCACGTTGCGTTCGATCTCGTTGACCACTGCGCCCTGCTGCTCGATGGCGCTGGCGATGATGGCGTTGGTATCGACCATTCGATCCACCTTCTCGGTGATGGCGCCAAAAGCCTGCTTTGCCTCCTGCGCCAGCCCGACCCCCTCCTGCGCTTCATGGCTGGCCGCCGACATGGCGGTGACCGAGGCGCGGGCACCGGATTGCAGCTGTTCAATCATCTGCTGGATCTCGACGGTAGCCCCCTGGGTGCGGTTGGCAAGAGACCGCACCTCGTCGGCCACCACTGCAAAGCCGCGACCCTGCTCACCGGCCCGGGCCGCTTCGATGGCGGCGTTGAGGGCCAGCAGGTTGGTCTGTTCGGCGATGCCGCGGATCACGCTGATGACGCCACCAATCTGGCTGCACTGCTGCTCCAGCTGGCCTATGGTGTCGGCGGTGCGCAGCACTTCGCGGTTGATATGGTCGATGGCCTTGATGGTGCGCTCCACCACATCCTCGCCCTGACCGACCACGTTCTGCGCCTCCTGGGTCATGCGGGCCGCTTGCAGGGCGTTGCCCGCCATGTCCTGTGAGGTGGCGGCCAGCTCCTTGATGGCGGTAGCGACCTGATGGGTCTCCCCTTGCTGATCGGCAATGACCTCCTGCGAGCGGCAGGTGCGCGCTTCGATCTCGGTAGCGCTCTCCACCACGGTGACGCCATTTTCACGCACCCGCAGCATCAGGGTGCGCAGGGTCTCCAGCGTCACGTTGTAATCCCGGCTGATGGCGGCCAGCTCGTCCTGACCGACGATCTCGATATGCTGGCTGAGATCCTGGGCGTTGACCCGAGCAGCGATATCACGCACCCGCCCTACGGTGTCGCGCAGGGAGAGATAGGCACCGATCATCAGGTAGAGGTAGAGCAGCAAGCTGGCGGTCAGCGGCGCGGTGACCCACCAGAAGTGGCGCTGGTTGGCGGCCAGCCGCTGATGCAGGTCGGCCTCCAGCCGCTGGCGTACCTGGCCTGCCAGCGCGGTGATAGCCTCGTCCATCTTATCCCCCAGTGCCTGCACCTCCTTGGTGGAGAGCTGCACCAGCTGATCCTTCATCATCTTGTTTTCCATGGTCTCGACCCCCTGACGCACCAGCTGTATCAGAGCATCGGTCTGCTGACCCAGCTCGGCGCGGTAGGCGGGTTCAATCTGGTAGAGCAGGGTCAGATCGGCCTCCAGCTCTTGCAGAGTGGCGCTGATAAGGTCGAGACGAAAACGCAGGCCGCTGTAGCCCTCTGCCTGAAACAGGCCGAAATCGGCGATGGTGGCGGCGCGATCCCGCACCTGAGCCAGCAGGTCGCGCAGCTGCGGCAACCGCTCGCTGGCGAGGATCACCATGTAGTAGGTACCGAGCGCCGGATCCTGGATCAGGCTGCTACTGGCGGTAATGTGCTTGTAGAGGTGGCGCACCTCGGTCAGCAGCTTGTCGTGACGCAGGTTGCTCTGCTCCACTTCCAGCTTGCCCGCTTCACTCTGCAGGGCGGCCCAGCCCAGCTGGATCACCTCAAAGGAGGGGGTGTTCTGGCGGGTGTCGGCAAAGGCTTGCAGGCTCTGATCAACGGCTTGTGCGGCTGCCTTGAGCTGATCATCACCGACCGGATCCACCTCATGGGCGTGACGGGTCACCAGATTGCGATGGGTGAGCAGGGCTTGCTCGATAGCGGGCACGGGGGCGAGATTGACCACTCCCGCCAGCTCGCGGTTGGCCTGGACGTTGTCATCCTGCAGCCGCCCCAGCAGATTGGTCATGCTGTACGCCAGTGGCAGCAGCATCAGGCAGGACCAGAGCAGAAATTTGTATTTGAAAGAGAGCTGGTTGCCCAGCCGGATGGCGGGGTTGAAAATCCATTTCATATTAGGCCTCGATACCTGAGTGCGGGCGTGAGTCGTGTTGCCTGAATAGTACTCCGAGCGGCCTCCCTTGGGTGATGGCCGGTTGCAAGTTGTGATCCCCTTGGCTTTTTACTTCCGGGCGGAGGCGCGGTCAGCCGCACCAATAGAAAACGGGCCACCCGAAGGTGACCCGCGGTCGATAAGGGGAAACCGATCAGTTGAACGCCAGGAAGGGCGAGACGCAGAGCAGCAGGCCGGTGACGATGATGATGTAGAGGGAGGTGCCCTTGTACTTGTGCAGCGCCGGTACCTGATAGACCAGATAGGCCGGGATGAGGCAACCCACCATGCCGAAGATGGGGCTGCAGATGGAGGTGAAGCTCAGTACCGGGGCGTTGAGCACAATGGCGCCCCAGGAGAGCATGACGGTAAACACCATGATCCCTTTGCCTACCAATCCTTTGTTGATGCGGTTTTCCGGCATGACGCGGCGCAGCAGGTTCATCGCCAGACCCTGACAGGCTTCACGGAAACCGAGGTAAACGCCGAAGTAGGCGGTCATCACCGCGAAGATGTTGAGGGTGAGGCTCAGGAGCTTGAGGGTCTGGCCGGGCATCCCCTGCGCCACCATGGCCAGTGCGGAGATGTTCTCCTCGGAGGCTTTGACCGCCTGATCGTGACCCATGGCCAGGGTGAAGGAGACCGCGTAGAAGAACACCACCACGAACAGGATGCCGAAGGCGATATTCATGGCGCGCATCGCCTTGAAGCGGGCCACTTCCAGCGACTTTTCCCGCGAGCGGTAGGAGATCACCATGGGGCTCAGGCTCTGGATAAAGAGGATGGAGGTGAGGGTGAAGGGGAGCATGATGATGGCATCCTTCATCCAGTCACCGGCAGCGGGCATGGCGGTGATGTTGGCCGCATCCCACTTGTCCACCATCATCAGGCCGAGCACTGCCACCACGCTGATCTTGGTCAGCACCATAAAGGTGGAGATCTTGAACAGCAGGTTCTCGCCGCGCGAGGCCAGAGCCACCAGACCGCATATCAGCACCAGACCGTAGAGCGGGTTTTCGGAGAGCAGGCCGTCGGTGACGCCGAAGCTCTGCAGGAAGGAGGCGCTGTCATTGGTGATGGCGGTGGAGTAGACGAAGACCCAGATCACCAGCATCACGAAGTAGAGCGCGCCGAGCAGCACACCCCAGTTCTTGCCAAGGTAGCCGGTGATGACGCTGGGGTAATCCTTGCACTCCGGCGAAGTGGCCAGGGTGTTGATAAAGAGGCGCTGGAACATGTACATGGCGGGGTAGCCGATCACCGCCGAGAGCAGAAAGACCCACAAGCCCATCAGACCCACCTGTACCGGCAGGAAGACGATCCCTGCGCCGATGGCCATGCCGATGCTCATGATGATCCAGCCCCAGTCGGTGCTGTCGAAGCGAACCGCTTCTTTCCATTCCAGCGTGCCTATCACGGGGCTGGCGAGTGTAGTGCTATGCGCGTCCATTAAAACCTTCTTTTTTGTAGGGATGTGGTAAAGCGGCGCAAATATAGTTGAATAAAACCGTCATAAACAATGCCCATAAGAGTACTTTTGTTCAAATCAGGATGGTGATCACGGTTTATATTGAGGCCGAAAGGTGCCTTTAAACGCCATTTTTGTATCTTTTTGTTGAATGGATAAAATAAAAAGCAAATAATGTTGAACGGAATGAGATTCATGATTGCAAAAAAAATTGCACAAACAGGAGTGGCTATATGAAACGCATCATCACAGCAGCAGCGGCACCTGACGCTATCGGTCCCTACAGCCACGGCACTGCCTATGGCGACCTTATCTTTACCTCCGGTCAGTTGCCGGTCTGCAAGCAGCAGGGTGGTGTGGTGGAAGGGGGGATTGCCGCCCAGACCCGCCAGTCACTGGAAAACCTGAAATCCGTGCTGGAAGCCGCTGGCGGCTCGCTGGATACCGTGCTCAAAACCACCTGCTACCTCGCCGAGATCAGCGATTTTGCCGCGTTCAACGAGGTCTATAAAGCCTATTTCCAGAAAGATTGTCCGGCGCGCAGCTGCTTCGCAGTGAAGGATCTGCCGATGGGCGTCAAGGTTGAAGTGGAAGCGATCGCCCATATCGCTCGTTAATGCTGATAAAAAGGTTCAAGTGATGAAACAAGCGTGGCAGCAGTATCTGCAGATTATTCAACAGGTTGTCAAACCAGCGCTGGGTTGTACCGAGCCAATCGCCGCCGCCTATGCCGCGGCTGTCGCCGTCCGGCAACTGGGCTGTGAGCCCGGTCGCCTCGAGGTTGCGGTGTCGGACAATCTCTATAAAAACTCGATGGGTGTCTATGTGCCGGGCACCGGCAAGATCGGTCTGGCCATTGCGGCCGCGGCCGGTGCCATCGGCGGCAACGCCGATGCCGGGCTGGAGGTGCTGGCTGCGATCCAGCCAGCACAGGTGGATCGTGCCCAGCAGATGATCGATGCCGGCAAGGTGCAGGTGAGCCGCACCGCCGCCCCCGAGTTTATCTTCTGCCGCGTGACCGTTTATGGCACTGATGGCAAGGGTGAAGAACACAGCGCCGAAGTGACTCTGTGCGGCGGTCATACCCGCATCGTCGAGCAGCGCCGCGATGGCGAGGTAACCTTCACCGCCGATCAGAGCCAGGGCGGTGCCACCGGTTCCATCTGCGATGGCGTCGATATCAGCATCGCCGCCATCTACGAGTTCGCCACCCAGGTGAAGTTCGAGCAGATCAGGTTCATCCTCAAAGCCTCCGAGCTCAACGGCAAGCTCTCCGCCGAGGGGATGAACAACCCCTATGGTCTCGAGATCGGGCGTACCATGCAGCAGAACATCAATGCCGGTCTTATCGGCGAGGATGTGATGAACCGCATCGTGATGATGACGGCGGCTGCCTCCGATGCCCGCATGGGGGGGGCGACCCTGCCAGCCATGAGCAACTTCGGCAGCGGCAACCAGGGCATTGCCGCCACCATTCCGGTGATGGTGATTGCCGAGCGCTTTGCGGCCAGCGAAGAGCAGCTGGCTCGCGCCCTCATCATGAGCCATCTGGGCGCCATCTATATCAAGTCCCACTATCCGCCGCTGTCGGCCTTCTGTGGCAATACCGTGACCAGCGCGGCCGCCTCCATGGCCATGGTTTATCTGGCGGGCGGCAGCTTCGAGCAATCCTGCTTCGCCATCCAGAACGTACTGAGCGACAGTGCCGGTATGGTATGTGACGGGGCGAAAGCCTCCTGCGCCATGAAGGTGAGTACCTCCTCCGGCGCGGCGGTGCGCGGCTTCCTGATGGCCCTCAACAGCCACTCGGTGTCGGGGCAGGGGATCGTCGCAGGCGACGTGGATCAGACCATCCGCAACGTCGGCCAGATGGTGAAGGAGGGCATGTCTGCCACAGACAGTACCATTATTGATATCATGTCCGCCTGATGTCCCTGTCGGTTGCTGCCCGGCGCCTATTGTCCGGCAGCAACCCTTGCAAGAAGGTCCCATTGTGAAGCTGCAAGAGTTGAGTCCGAGCGATTTTGAGATCCTCAAGTCGATGGAGAACATTGTGGACGGCATCGCCGCCATGTATGGTCAGCACACCGAAGTGCTGCTCCACAGTCTGGATGCGCGCAATCCCTCGATCGTCAAGATTGCCAACGGCCATATCACCGGCCGCAGTGTCGGCGCCCCCATCACCAACCTGGCGATGATGAAGCTCAAGAGCGGGCAGGATATCTCCAGCCCCTACATGACCAAGTGCGCCACCGGCAAGACCCTGCGCTCCATCACGACCGTGATCCGCAACGGGGAGCACAGGGCCATCGGCTTGCTCTGCATCAACAGCGACATGGACGCTCCGCTGCAATCCGTGCTGCGCACCATGATGCCGGAGTGCATGCATCCCCACGAGAGCCATGCCACCCCGGAGGTGTTCGCCCGCAACATCGACGAAGCGCTCAACAGCACCATTGACACCGTCAGTGCCGAGGTGCGTGGCAACGAGGCGGTGCCCCCGTCCCAGAAGACACGGGTCATCGTCAACCAGCTGCACGACATGGGGATCTTCGAGCTTAAAGACAGTGCCCAGATTGCGGCGCGCCAGCTCGGCATTTCGGTCCACTCCATCTACCGCTATCTGCGGGAGATCAAAAAGGGCTGAGCCGATACACTCTGGCCAAATTGGCAGCAAACGGGTCAGCCTTGACCCGTTTTTTACGTCCGTTTTAGCCTCTCTGTTTGGGCCATCCTTCGGGCTCATCTGCTATCATCGACCCCCTTTATTTTTCTATCTCTCTGAACGTGCTGGAGAAATCATGTCTCGACTCATCTATCTGCTGCGCCATGGCCAGACCCGCTTCAATGCCGAGCAGCGTCTGCAGGGGCGTTGCAACTCCGATCTGACCGACAAGGGGGAGGCGCAAGCCATCGCCATGGGGCGGCGCCTTGCCGCCGAACTGGCGGATCCCGCCCGCTGGATCGTCTATGCCAGCCCGCTCGGGCGTGCCCGTCAGACTGCACTGCTGGTGTGCGAGCAACTGGGGTTGGCGGCAGAGCGCATCGTCTGGGACGACCGGTTAATGGAGCTGGGGATGGGGGAGTGGGAGAGCTGCCAGATCCCGGCGCTGCGTCTTGCCCACCCCGAACTCGATACCGGCAAAGGGGACTGGTATCTGCAGGCACCGGGGGCCGAGAGCTTCGAGAGCATTCAGCGCCGGGCACACCAGTGGTTGCAGGATCCTGCCATCGCCGAGCGGGCCATCGTTATCTCCCACGGTCTGCTCGGTGCCATGTTGCGAGGCGTCTATGCCGATCTCGACTATAAGGCGACCTGGTCACAGGAGTTGCCCCAAGATGCCTTCTATAAGCTGCAGGATGGCCACATCACCCGCATTGCCTGCTCGTTGCCGTGAGGTGGCACCATGGCATGGACCATGATTGCCACCTTCGGATGCCCATTTTTGCCGCAGTTCAACACATCAGAGCACCTTATCGCGGCAAGATGAGGTATCTTATGCCCCGATTTCATCCATTAAACGGATCCGAGACCCCATATGATCATCAAACCCAAGGTTCGCGGCTTTATCTGCACCACCACTCATCCGGTCGGTTGTGAAGCCAATGTTCGTCGCCAGATCGCTTATACCAAGGCCAAGGGCACCATCGAGAATGGTCCCAAGAAGGTGCTGGTGATCGGCGCTTCCACCGGTTATGGCCTGGCCTCCCGGATTGCGGCTGCCTTCGGTAGCGGCGCCGCCACCCTCGGCGTCTTCTTTGAAAAAGCGGGCACCGAGTCCAAGACCGGTACCGCTGGCTGGTACAACTCTGCCGCCTTCGACAAGGCTGCCAAAGAGGCGGGCCTCTACGCCAAGAGCGTCAACGGTGATGCCTTCTCCAACGAGTGCCGCTCCAAGGTGATTGAACTTATCAAGCAGGATCTGGGTCAGATTGATCTGGTGGTCTACTCCCTGGCCTCTCCGGTGCGCAAGATGCCGGAAACCGGCGAAGTGGTGCGCTCTGCCCTCAAACCGATCGGTGAGGTCTACACCACCACCGCCATCGATACCAACAAGGATCAGATCATCACAGCCACCGTCGAGCCGGCGAATGAGGAAGAGATCCAGAACACCATCACCGTCATGGGCGGTCAGGATTGGGAGCTGTGGATGGCAGCCCTGCGCGATGCCGGCGTGCTGGCTGACGGCGCCAAGTCCGTGGCCTACTCCTACATCGGTACCGATCTGACCTGGCCAATCTACTGGCATGGCACTCTGGGCCGCGCCAAGGAAGATCTGGATCGCGCCGCCGCCGCCATCCGTGGCGATCTGGCAGCCAAGGGCGGCACCGCTCACGTGGCTGTGCTCAAATCCGTGGTGACTCAAGCCTCCTCTGCCATTCCGGTGATGCCGCTCTATATCTCCATGGCCTTCAAGATCATGAAGGAGAAGGGCATTCACGAGGGCTGCATGGAGCAGGTGGATCGCATGATGCGCACCCGTCTCTACGCGTCCGACATGGCGCTGGACGAGCAGGCTCGCATCCGCATGGATGACTGGGAACTGCGTGAAGATGTGCAGCAGACCTGCCGCGACCTGTGGCCATCCATCACCAGCGAAAACCTCTCCGAATTGACCGATTACACCGGCTACAAGCAGGAGTTCCTGCGCCTGTTCGGTTTCGGTCTGGATGAGGTCGATTACGATGCGGATGTGAATCCGGACGTGAAATTCGACGTGGTCGAGCTCTGAGTCTGACTCAAGTGAAAACGGGGCCCCGCGGGGCCCTGTTTTTTTGGCAAACATTCCGCTAATTTGCGGAATTTTATTATCAGCGATCACCTTTTTCCCATATCAAACCCGCTAGTCTTGCGCTGATCGGATCACAGACGGCATTGCCGAGGTACGGAAGCTATGACCACTCCAAACGAGGCGCCCAAGAAGCGCCAACTTCCCACTGTCTATACCCTGCTTTTTATCATCATCGCCCTGATGGCCGCCCTCACCTGGGTGCTGCCAGCGGGCAAATATGACTATGTCACCGCCAAGACCCAGCAGCCGGTGGCGGCAGCTGCCGTGGCCGATTACAGCGGCGACGAGCGGCTGTTGCCGGTGCCCGGCAGCTACACCGAGTTACCCGCCCACCCGCAAGGAGTGTTCGAGGTGCTCAAGGCCCCCATTCAGGGCTTTCACAAGGCGGCCGACGTGGCGCTGTTCGTGCTCATCATCGGTGGTTTTCTCGCGGTGACCATGCAAAGCGGTGCGCTCGATGCCGGGGTGGGGGCCATTGTGCGCGGCTTTGCCGGGCGTGAGCGGCTGCTAATTCCCGTGTTGATCGCCTTGTTTGCCCTCGGCGGCTCCACCTTCGGCATGGCGGAGGAGACGGTAGCCTTCTGGGCGCTGATCGTGCCGGTGATGATGGCGGCGGGCTTCGATCGCATGGTGGCGGCGGGCATTATCCTGCTTGGCTCCGGGGTCGGGGTGCTCGCCTCCACCGTCAACCCGTTTGCCACCGGTATCGCCTCGGGCTTTGCCGGTATTCCCATCGGTGAGGGGATTGGCCTTAGGGTTGTGCAGTGGCTGCTGCTGGTGATCTTCGCCTCCTGGTTCGTGATGCGTTACGCCAAGCAGGTACAGCAGGACAAGTCCCGCTCCGTGCTGGCCGATATCGTCTATGACGACGAGTTCTCCCAGATGAAGAGCGGCAACCTCGCCTTCACCGGCAAGCAGAAACTCACCATGCTGGTCTTCTTCGGCACCTTCCTGCTGATGATCTATGCGGTGGTGCCCTGGTCGGATTTGGGGATCGACGTGCTGCCCACCTTTGGCTGGTGGTTTGACGAGCTCTCGACTCTGTTTTTCAGCGCTTCCATTCTGATCGCGCTGATCAACCGGATGCCCGAGTCCAACTATGTGGCGACCTTCCTGAGCGGCGCTCGGGATCTTATCGGGGTGGCGCTGGTGGTAGCAGTGGCGCGCGGCATCTATGTGGTGATGGAGCAGGGCGTCATCATCGACACCATTTTACACTGGGCCGAAGGGCTGGTGACCGGACTCTCCTCGTCGGTCTTCATCCTGATGGCCTATCTGGTGCATATTATCCTGAGCTTCTTCATCCCCTCCACCTCGGGGCTGGCGACCGTCTCCATGCCGCTGATGGGGCCGCTGGCTGATTTCTCCGGCATCTCGCGGGATCTGGTGATCACCGCCTATCAGTCCGCCTCCGGCTGGATCAATCTGTTTGCCCCCACCGCCGCACATCTGGTGGCTGGTCTGGCGCTGGCCAAGATCCCCTACGATCGCTTCGTGCGCTGGGTGCTGCCCTTTATCATCGGGGTGGCTCTCATCACCATGGCGGTACTGGTGGCCGGTGCCCTGCTGCACGGCTGATGGCACGAATAAAACCACAGATAACAAAAAGGCTCCCGCGGGAGCCTTTTTCATGAGCCTTGCTTACTGCTTGTAGCCCTTGAGGAAGCGGGCGAGGCGGCCGATGGCATCTTCCAGCTCCTCTTCCCGGGGCAGGAACACCAGCCGGAAGTGATCCGGTGCCGGCCAGTTGAAGCCGGTGCCTTGCACCAGCAGCAGCTTCTCCTGCTGCAGCAGGTCGAACACCATCTTCTGATCGTCGCGGATGTCATACACCTTGGGGTCGAGGCGCGGGAACATGTAGAGCGCCCCCTTGGGTTTGACGCAGGAGACCCCGGGGATCTCGTTCAAGAGCTCCCACGCCTTGTCCCGCTGCTTGCGCAGGCGGCCGCCCGGCAGGATCAGCTCGTTGATGCTCTGGTAGCCGCCAAGGGCTGTCTGGATAGCGTGCTGCATCGGCACGTTGGCGCACAGCCGCATGGAGGCCAGCATCTCCAGCCCTTCAATGTAACCGCGAGCACGGCCTTTGGGGCCGGTGATGACCATCCAGCCCTGACGGAAGCCGCAGGCGCGGTAGGCCTTGGAGAGGCCGTTGAAGGTCACCACCATCACATCGTCACACAGGGTGCAGACGCTGGTGTGGGAGATATCGTCGTAGAGGATCTTGTCGTAGATCTCGTCGGCGAAAATGATGAGGTTGTGCTGGCGGGCGATCTCGATCACCTCCAGCAGGAACTCGCTGCCGTAGACGGCGCCGGTCGGATTGTTGGGGTTGATCAGTACCAGGCCGCGGGTGCGCGGGGTAATGCGGGCGCGGATATCGTCGAGATCCGGGTACCAGTCAGCCCCTTCGTCGCAGCGATAGTGCACCGCATGGCCACCGGAGAGAGTGACGGCGGCGGTCCAGAGCGGGTAGTCGGGGGAGGGCACCAGCATCTCGTCGCCATTGTTGAGCAGC
Organism: Aeromonas sp. 82P; assembly: GCF_051919365.1. Lineage (NCBI taxonomy): Bacteria > Pseudomonadati > Pseudomonadota > Gammaproteobacteria > Aeromonadales > Aeromonadaceae > Aeromonas > Aeromonas sp. 82P. The sequence goes on along the minus strand of NZ_JBQBEV010000001.1, from coordinate 3,385,279 downwards.
GCCTGCATCGCCATCACGATCAGCTCGCTGGCGCCATTGCCAATGTAGATGTCGTCGATATCGACCTTGCGCATCCCTTTTTGCTGGTAGTACTGCATCACCGCCTTGCGGGCAGAAAACAGCCCCTTGGAGTCGCAGTAGCCCTGGCTCAGGGGCATGTTGAGGATCACATCCTTGATGATCTCTTCCGGCGCATCAAAGCCGAACGGGGCCGGGTTGCCGATGTTGAGCTTGAGAATGCGGTGGCCTTCGTCTTCGAGACGGCGAGCCTCTTTATGCACCGGGCCGCGGATGTCATAGCAGACATCGTCGAGCTTGTGCGACTTGTCGATTGTGAACATGGTGAGTGTGATTCCTTCCCCACAGGGACGCGTTGGCGAAAAAGGCGATTTTTAGTATCAAATTTCTTTTCCCCTATTCTTCACAGAATTGAATGCTAGAACAATCCTCTTTTTAGAAGAATTCCCTGATTTTTAGCCCTAAAACAGGGTTGCTAGAACGTTAAATTCAGCACGATCTTTGGTGTTAACCAAGGTTAACTAGTGAAACATGGGGAACGAATTAACAATGCTGCCTGACTGTGTTGCAATATCCGGATCCTGTGGCACGATTGGCTTGTGTAAAAAATCGTCTTCGTCCCCTTTTTCGATGAGTTGAATGGCACTCATGGTGTCATCTTTATGTGGTTCGCTCATCGGCGTTCACTTCTGCGAGGTTTTCCCATGCAAGCACCCGTTCCAGGCCGCTATCGCCACTTCAAGGGGGGTTACTATCAAGTGCTTGCCTTGGCTCTGCATACCGAAACCCGGGAGCAGCTGGTAATTTATCAATCCGAGCAGGATGGTCAGGTCTATGCCCGACCCGTCGCCATGTTTATGGAGTGGATTGAGCATCAGGGGCAGGTTGTCAGCCGTTTTGCCCCTGCAGGAGACTGACCACGCCTCCGTTTATATCGTTCAAGGGATGAGCACTCGAGCTAAACGGTGTCACAAGTTGTCGCATGACGCCCTTGGGTATGAGATGTGCAGCCGGCTGTCTTAATGATAAATCCCTTATCTAATCAACTAATTGTGACGAACATCACATTCAATGAGCCCCGCCTGCCGGGTTCGCAATCTGGACTCACACTCCCATAATGCTGCGCTTGTTCAAGCATGGGCCCTTCTCGGGTCTTGTTCGGTGTTATCTCAAATGGGAGAAATAATGTGAAACCTGTTGCTGCTGAGTTTATGGGCACTTTCTGGCTGGTATTGGGCGGGTGCGGCAGTGCCGTGCTGGCTGCTGCCTTCCCTCACGTCGGGATTGGTCTGCTGGGGGGCTCGCTGGCTTTCGGTCTGACCGTGCTGACCATGGCGTTTGCCATCGGCCATATCTCCGGTTGCCACCTCAATCCGGCCGTGACCGTCGGTCTGTGGGCAGGTGGTCGTTTTCCGGCATCCGGTGTACTGCCTTATATCGTGGCGCAAGTGCTGGGTGGCATTGCCGCTACTGCCGTGCTTTACGTGATTGCCAGCGGTCAGGCCGGGTTTGATCTCTCTGCCGGTTTTGCTTCCAACGGCTACGGTGAGCACTCTCCGGGTGGTTACAGTCTGACTGCCGCACTGGTGTGCGAAATGGTGATGACTGGTTTCTTCCTGTTCGTCATCATGGGCGCCACCGATAGCCGTGCGCCTGCCGGTTTCGCGCCGATCGCCATCGGTCTGTGCCTGACCCTGATCCACCTCGTCAGCATTCCGGTGACCAATACCTCGGTCAACCCGGCCCGCAGTACCGGTGTTGCGCTGTTTGTCGGTGACTGGGCTATCAGCCAGCTGTGGCTGTTCTGGGTTGCCCCGATTGTCGGTGCCATTCTGGGTGCGCTGGCTTATCGCCTGGTGGCGACTGAGCAGAAGTAATCATTTGCGAAACAAAGTGTGGTATCGACACGCCTGCGGGCGTGTTTTTTGTTTCTGGAGGGGCGAGAAAAGAGCATTAACCGAGGCTAACCTCAGAGCCCTTTGGCCTGCAGCATCTCTTTGTAGCGCAGATGGAGGAGCTGGACGCGCTCCACATAGGCACGGGTTTCCGCATAGGGCGGGATACCGCCATGTTTTTGTACGGCGCCCGCGCCGGCGTTGTAGGCCGCGGTCGCCAGCGCCACGTTGCCGTCATACTGCTTGAGCAGTCCCGCCAGGTATTTCACCCCGCCGAAGATATTCTGCTCCGCCAGCAAGGCATTGCCGACCCCCAACTCCCGCGCCGTGGCGGGCATCAGCTGGGTCAGCCCCATCGCCCCCTTGCGGGAGACCGCCAGCGGATTGAAAGCCGATTCCGCATGGATCAGCGCCCGGATCAGCGCCGGCTCAATCTGATAGGTTTTGGCGGCCGCCTTGATGGTGCTGGCATAGTCATAGAGAAACAGCCCTGTGGTCTGCCAGTTGACGCTGGATTTGGGATCGCAGGCGAAGCAGTCATTGAACAGCAGCAGCTCGTAATGGCCCTCTTCGGGTGCCATATCGGAGTAGCGAACCACCCCGTTCTGCTGCACCGATTTATAGACCTGGATCTGCTTCTTGCCGTTGGTGGCGACTGCCGCTGTTTGAGCGGTGTCGGGTTGTGAGGCGGGAGTGGCATCTTTGACCGGACGCAAGGGGGAGGGAGCTGCGGTCAGGAAGATCACCTCCGCGGGAGGGGGAGTCTGGCTCCATCCGCTCAGGGGGATCAACAACATATGGCCTGCCAGCATCCATGCTTTCAACCCTAATACTCCTTCTTGTGATGACCATGTTGAGTAAAGCATCATGACGAGGGCAGAACAAGCGGCCAACAGGGGGCAAATGATCCGATTCGGTGACCGGGATCAAAGTATCCGCCGCAATAAAGGATTGTCATCATAAAGCACGGTTTTGGCAGTCAGGCGGTGGGTCATGGCCTCTTCCACCGGGTAAGCAAGCTGCCCATGACGTCCGCTTTTTTGTTGACGAAAGGCATGCTATCGTGCAGGCGTCATGTGGTCGGATTAGCGCACCGTATCTGGCACTAATAACTGATTATCAAAGGATTTGTCTGTGACAAGCAAGCTGGCGATGGAACTCACTTTCGAAGAGTACTGCGACGCCGACCTCTCCCTTATCAGGGACTATTACGAGACGACGTTTTCCCACTATGTGCCGGACTTGGCCGAGCGGATCTTTGTCGTACGTGATGCTCACTGGCTGGTGGGGGCGGTTCGGTTGCGGGACGAGGAGGAGTTTTACCATCTGTGCGGCTTTCGCCTGTTGCCCCACTACCAGTCGCTGGGATTGGGATCTCGGCTGTTGCAGCACGCCTGTCACGGTCTGTTGGACAAACCTGTGGTCTGTCAGGCGCTGCCCTTCGAGAAGCCTTTCTATCTCAAGGCCGGGTTTGCCGATATGCCCCTCAATCAATTGAGCGGGTCGCTTTTCTCCCTCTACGAGCGGCAGCAGCAGCAGGGTTATCAGGTGGAGCTGCTGGTACGGGATACCACCCAGCCCCTCCTGAATTGAGCGGTTTAGCGGGGTTTGGTCAGCAGGTGGATCTTGCCCGGTGACAGCTCCAGCCCCAGCAGATTCTCCTTCAGCCAGGCCTGATCCGGATCCTTGTCATTGAGTTTGTAGACCGGCTTGGTCTCGAGTCGCTTCTCCATGCTCTGCAGCAGCATATTGAGCATCAGCCCGAACTTCTTCTCGGCCGCCTCCGGCTCCAGCTTGTACTCCACCAGCTTCATGTTATCGAGAAACAGCGCGCTCTGACTCTTGTCATAGCGGGGCCTCGCCTCATAGGTCATCTGCAGGCGGGCGTCATATTCGGTATTGTCTGGCAGGGCGATTTTGAGCTTGCCCTTGCCATAGACCCGGGCGGTATCGGGGCGTTGGCGACCGATTTGGACGTCGCTCTGCTCAAGCGTCACATGGGCCTTGATGATGCCCGGCAGCTCCAGCTGTTTGTCGACTTGCACCTGAGATTGCAGGTACTGGTTTATCTGTTGCTCATTGATGTCATATGAGCCTTGGCCTAGCATGGCCAGGCTGAGCAGCATAGATTGCAGGATCATGCGTGCGACCTGATAGAATGGATTTGCCTTACAGCATACCATCCCGGCCGGTTGGGGTCTGCCCACCGCGCTGTTTGTCGATTAGAAGGAGTCCCCGTTGTTTAACGGTCTGGAACACGATCTTCAACTGCTGTTTTCCCGTTTTCTGGGTTGGCTGCTACTGCTTTTTCATACCGTGATTGTCACCGGTGTGTCGTTTCGGGTGGTGATGAAACGCCGTCCCATCGGGGTGTCGCTGGCCTGGCTGGCGCTGATCTATGCCATTCCGTTTGCCGGGGTGGGCTTCTATGTGCTGTTTGGTGAAATAAAGCTGGGGCGCCGCCGTGCCGAGCGCGCCCAGGCCATGTATCGCCCTTATGCCATCTGGATCCGTCAACTGGCCCGTCTGTTCCCGCAGCACTGCTGCGAAGTGGGCGCCAAGGCACAGCCGCTGCACGATCTGATCCAGGGACGGCTCGCCATGCCGATGCTCTCCGGCAACCGCATGACCTTGCTCAACAAGCCGGACTGGATCTTGCGCGAGATTGCCCAGGATATCCGTCGCTCGACGCTCTCCTGCTATCTGGAGTTCTATATCTGGCATCCGGGCGGCGATGCCGACGAGGTGTGCGAGGCGCTGATTGAAGTGGCGCAACGCGGCGTGGATTGTCGCTTGCTGCTTGATTCGGTGGGCAGTAAACAGTTCTTCCGCTCCCACTGGCCCAAAAAGCTGCGCAAGGCGGGGGTCAAGCTGGTGGAGGTGCTGCCGGTCGGCGCCTGGCGCATTCTGTTCCAGCGTCAGGATCTGCGGATGCACCGCAAGCTGGTGGTGATTGATGACAGGGTGGGTTACACCGGCTCCATGAACATGGTGGATCCCCGTTTCTTCAAACAGGATGCCGGGGTCGGCCAGTGGGTCGACATCATGATCCGGGTGCAGGGCCCCATGGTGCCGCTGATGTGGTCGATCTTCGTCTGGGATTGGGAGATGGAGACCGGCGAGCGGCTGCTCGACAGTCTGCAGCATGAGCCGGAGGCCTGGCCCCAGACCAACTACCGTGCCCAGCTGATCCCGTCCGGCCCCTTCGTCGGCGGCGACTGCATCCAGCAGAGCCTGCTGCTGGCCATCTATCAGGCGCGCAGCCATCTGGTGCTGACGACCCCTTACTTTGTACCCGACGATCCGCTGGCGGCTGCACTCAGCTCGGCAGCGGCGCGCGGGGTGCAGGTGCAGCTGGTGTTGCCGGCACGCAACGACTCCATCATGGCCAATTACGCCTGCAACGCCTTTATGGAGGAGCTGCTGGCGGCCGGGGTGGAGATCTATCGCTACGATGCCGGTCTGCTCCATACCAAGAGCGTGCTGGTGGATGATGACTTCGCGCTGGTGGGGACGGTCAATCTGGATCGGCGCAGCCTCTGGCTCAACTTCGAGGTGACCCTGCTGGTGGACAACCCCTCGTTCGTGGCCCAGATGACCCGGCTGGTACAGAGCTATATGGCGGAAGCCACCCCGATGACCCTGGCCCAATGGCAGGCCCGCCCCTGGTACAAGAAGGCGATGGAGAACATCTTCTATCTCTTCAGCCCCTTGCTGTGATGTTGTGGCGAGCCGCAAGAAAGTGGACTCGCCATCTGATTGGACTTGCCTAGCCCCGAGTCCGCCCCGTAGAGTGCAGTGACAACTCCCTGGAGACACATGGATATATGAAAAAGATAGTGGCCCTCGCCGTGGGTGCGGCACTGGTAGGTGGTGGTCTGGCTGCGTGCTGGTACACGGGCAACAGCTTCGACAACATCATGGCGGAGCAGATCGCCAAGGTGGAGAAAGAGAGCGGGCTCGACATGCAGTGGCTGCCGGGTAGCAGCAACCTCTTCACCCGTGACGGGATCCTGAAGGTCGTGGTGACGCCGGAGGAGCTGGCTGCCATCGACAGCGAGCTGGAGGGCAGTCAGCCCATCGAGTTGCAACTTGTGGTCAAGAGCCAGATCCTGCCGCTCTATATCAAGAGCCACTTCCTGCTCGATACCCATAACGGCACTTTGGCTCCGGTCTTTACCGCACTGGGCATGGAGCAGTGGGAACTCGGTCTGGAGTCGGTCACCAGTCTTTGGACCCAGGGTAACAGCAGCCGTTTCTGGGCCAATGAATTCAAGATCAAACAGGGGCTGGACGAGTTCAGCTTCCTGCCCCTGAGCGGCGAGTTCCACGGCAATCTGGAGGGGAATGGTCACCTCACTATGACCTGGCAGGGGATGACGGTCCATGAAGAGCAGAGCAAGATGGACTTGGTGCTGGCTGATCTGAAAGGGAGTGCCGACATTGCCGAGATCAGCGGTGTGCTCCTCTCGCCCCAGAGCGAGATGACCCTCTCGGCCCTCACGGTGCAACTGCCTGACAGCGTCAAGGTCGCCCTGCAGGGGATGACTACCGAGACTCAGCTGACCGGTGATGATGCCCAGACCCTCTCCAGCAGCTATCAGATGAAGATTGCCAAGCTGGATCTGGAGAATGAGACTGACACGCTGGCGGTGACCGACAGCAAGTTGGCGCTCAGCCTCAACGGTCTGGATCTGGAAGGGTATCAGGGGCTGCAAGCCGCCGGTGGCAAGGGAGTTGAAGATGCCGCCATCCAGCAGGCGCTGGACAAGATGCTCAAACGTGGCGCGACCCTTGAACTGGCCGATCTCAGCGCCAAGCTCAACGGTGAGGCGGTGACCATGAAGGGGGACGTGAAGCTGGCCTCTACCTCGCTGGAGCAGCTGTTCAACAGCGACGCGGGAATGCAGGCCCTCTCCGGCGTGCTGCATGCCAGCCTCAGCGACAAGCTGGGCAAGGCGGTGCCGCAACTGGCCCCCATGCTCGATCAGCTGACCCTGATGGGTTATCTGAAGGCAGACAAGCAAGTGCTGACCTCCGAGCTGAAGCTGGAGAAGGGCGCGGTGACGGTAAACGATCTGCCGCTCTGACACTCGGCGCAGAAACAACAACGGCTCCCGCGGGAGCCGTTGTTGTTTCTGGCGTTTGCATATGGGCCGTGTGGGCGAATTACTTGAAGACCACCGTCTTGTTGCCGTAGACGAACACTCGCTCGTTCAGTACCAGCTCCAGCGCGCGGCTCAGCACCGATTTCTCCACATCCCGACCCGCCTTGGCCATGTCGTCCGCACTGAAGGCATGACCAACGTGGATCACGTCCTGTTCGACGATGGGGCCTTCATCCAGATCGTCGGTCACGAAGTGGGCGGTGGCGCCGATCAGCTTGACGCCGCGATCAAACGCCTGCCGGTAGGGGCGGGCACCGATGAAGGCGGGCAGGAAGGAGTGGTGGATGTTGAGGATCTTGCGCGGGTAGGCCTCGACGAAGCTCGGGGTCAGCACCCGCATGTACTTGGCCAGGATCACATAGTCAGGCTCATAGCTGTCGATGATGGCGCGAACCTGCTCCTCATGCTCTGTCCGGCTCAGACCCTCGTGACTGACGGTGTGGAACGGGATATCGAACTTGCCGGTGAGCTCGGCCAGGGTGTCGTAGTTGCCGATCACCGCGACGATATCCATATCCAGCGCGCCCGCGTAGTTCTTCATCAGAATATCGCCGAGGCAGTGGGTCTCCTTGGTCACCAGGATGACTATGCGCTTCTTGCCCGCCTTGACCAGACGGCGTTGGGCACCGGTGGGCAGGGCATCATCGAGGTCGGCCAGCAGGGTCTCGTCGTTGAAGCGCCCCTCCAGCTCGGTACGCATAAAGAAGCGGCCATTCTCGTGATCCACAAACTCATCGTTCTTGATGATGTTGAGCTGGTGCTTGTAGCAGATGTTGGTGATCTTGGCGATGAGCCCTTTGGCATCCGGGCAATCCGTGAGCAGTATTTTCTTTTCCATCTCTGTCATTTTCCGTTTGTGGTGTTGGCGCTGCTGTCTGCGCCGGCAGCGTTGTTCAGGCTCTCTTTTCGGGCCCTGTTTTTTGGTTTCGGGAACTATGCCATAAACCGATCCGCGCCATAAAGAAATTCGCCAGTCATAGCCTCGCACGCTGGCGAGCAGGCCGCAGAGCGGGATCCCGGGCGCAATGTTGAAACGCTTTTCAGCCTGCGGGGGATTTTGGCTGGTATCTGCAACCGTTTTTCTTTAGGCTGTCTGCGCTTATTCTCAGGGCGGGGTGCAATTCCCCACCGGCGGTATCCCGATTGACTCGGGGAGCCCGCGAGCGCCCGACCCGGCTGATTGCCAGGTCGGGGTCAGCAGATCCGGTGAGATGCCGGAGCCGACGGTCATAGTCCGGATGAAAGAGGATAAGACAGACCTTGCCGTGTTGGCCCTTGTGGGCTGGCTGCTGCATGCCCGTCTCTGTCTGCCTTTCCATGCCCTGATTCTGGTCCTTGTCTTGTTTAGGAGTTTTACCATGAATCAGTCTCTACTCAGTGAATTCGGTGATCCCGTTGCCCGTGTCGAAGCGGCGCTGTCTGCCTTGCGTGCCGGAGGCGGCGTGCTGGTGGCCGACGATGAAGATCGGGAGAACGAGGGCGACCTCATTTTCGCCGCCGAATCCATGACCAATGAACAGATGGCGCTGATGATCCGCGAGTGCTCCGGTATCGTCTGCCTCTGCCTGCCCGACGAGCGGGTTCGCCAGCTCGAACTGCCGATGATGGTGGAGGCCAACTCCAGTCACTACCAGACCGCCTTTACCGTGACCATCGAAGCGGCGCAGGGGGTCACGACCGGTGTCTCGGCGGCTGATCGCATCACCACCATCCGTGCAGCCATCGCAGACGGCGCCAAACCGGGTGATCTGCACCGCCCGGGTCATGTTTTCCCGTTGCGGGCGCGAACCGGTGGGGTGCTTACCCGCCGTGGTCATACCGAAGCGACGGTCGATCTGATGCAGCTGGCTGGTCTCAAACCGTTTGGTGTGTTGTGTGAATTGACCAAAGAAGATGGCTCGATGGCGCGTCTGCCAGATCTGGTTGCGTTCGGTCGCAAGCACCAGATGCCGGTGCTGACCATCGAGGATCTGGTGCAATATCGTCAATTGTTGTCAGAACGTACAGCCTGAGCCTCATACGAAATTGTAATAAGGCAAAAATTTGGTTAACCTTTGTCCGTGCCCCCACCACACGGCACTCATTTTTTAGACGAATCTGGACAAAAACTGTTCATTCAAAAAAAAATGAGGGTTTTAATGCATTTATCTGTGGTGGGGACTATGCAAAGTAGGATTTTTTTGTGCCATAATCACGCCGCTTGCTAAACGTCTGGCGAGTTCAAGGGAGCTTTAAAAATGAAAAAATTGTTGTTGGTAGGTGTTGTTGGTCTGTCCGCTCTGCTGGGCGGTTGTGCAAACACCAGCGAACTGGAAACTTCCGTTCAGAATCTGTCTAACAAAGTTGACCAACTGGCTCAAGATGTTAGCGCAGTTCGTGCTGATCAGTCCAAAATCGCTGCTGATGTTGCCGAAGCCAAGCAAGAAGCTATGCGTGCTAACCAGCGCATCGACAACATGGCTACTTCCTACAAGAAGTAATCCATGCGAAAAAAATGGCGCAGTTTTGCGCCATTTTTTTTTGCCTGAAATTCACCGTATCTCCACTATTCCCACAGCAACTTATTTCCACAATACCTTCTTCGTACTTGACCCATGAGGTCATGCCGGTCTCCCGACACTCCCCCATCATTACCAGCCAGTTCGATTCCGCTCAGTAGAGTAGACTATAGAGTTTGCGACGGTAGCTCTGTGCCGCCGGTGTGCTGCCCATGGTCGCCAGAATATCGAGATAGGTCTTTCTGGCATCGCCGAATGCCAAATCCCGCTTGAGGATCTCCAGCAGCAGTCCCAACGCCTCTTCCTGACGACCAGCCTGGTTGTATTGCACCGCCAGCTCCTGAGTCAGGGCAAAATCATCAGGCTGTTCTGCATGACGGGCTTCCAGCGCGCGCAGCTCCGGGCTGTCTGCCGCTTGCTGGGCCAGCGTCAGCCGTGAGCTTAGGGTATGGAAGTGGCTATCCTGCGCCACCATCGGGATGGTGCCGAGGCGCTCCTGCGCTTCATCCAGCAGGTTGAGGTCGAGCGCAGCTTGAATGAGCCACAGGCTGATGTCGTGACGATCAGGAGCCAGCTGGTGTGCCTTGGTCAGATGGGCATAGGCGATGCTGGGCTGCTCGTCAGCCAGTGCTTGTTGCCCCTTGGCCAGCAACTCTTCCTCTTCTTTGGGGGCGAAGGCGGAGAAATACTGGCGCAGGGTGGCTTCATCCTGCGGTCCTTCGATGATCCCCTGTTCGTCAGGGCGACCCTGATGGAACAGCACCAATGCGGGCAGGGCGCGCAGGCCGAGCTGACTGGCCAGCGGCTGCAACTGGGGATCGTTCATATCCACCTTGGCCAGGGTGACCTGCTCATTGGCGGGCCCAACCAGTGATTCGATCAGCGGTGTCATCCCCTGGCACTCCGGCATCTGCGGAGCATGGAAATAGATGACGACCGGCTTCTTCATGGACGCATCGATAAGTTCAGCGTGAAAATTCTGGGGAGTAATGTCGACGATCATGAGTTGGACTCTTCAGAAAGGGTGTTGAGTAACATGGGGTTAAGCGAGTGGCAATTCAAGCGCTCATCCAGCTGGTAAAAGGTCACGGGGGTTGTCGTCGCCGCGAGACTGAGCCAGCCGCTGGCAAATGGCCAATCCTGTACCTGATAAGGGGTGTCATCGAGCCGGTTGTCGAGTCGCCATCCTTCTTCCGGGAGAAACCGCACCTTCTCCAATCCCGCCGCTATGCCGCCACCGTGGGCTTTCAGTACCGCCTCCTTGCGCGACCAGAGCCGGTAGAAGGCACTCTCCTGCTCTTGAGCAGGCTGTGCGCAGAGCCACTCATATTCACTCTGTGCATAAAACCGGCGGGCCAGGGGGAGGGGATGATGCCGCCGTTTGCCCAGTTCGATATCCACCCCAAGCGGCCCCTGCGGGCAGAGCGCCAACACCAGCCAGCTGCCACTGTGGCTCAGATTGAACTGCCAAGCATCATCATGCAGTCGGGGCTTGCCGTGGGGGCCGTTGCAAAATTGCAGACTGGCGGCGGGTTGTTGCAGCCGCTCGGCCAATAGCTGGCGCAGCAGGGAGCGGCTCACCAGATATTCCTGACGCCGTTCAGGATGGGTCATGGCTTGCCAGATATGTTGCTCATCGGTTGACAGCCATTCAGGCAATTGAGCAAGCAGTTCCTGGCATACCCTGGCCGGTTTTAACAAAAAAAGATCGGTTTCGATCATGATTTTTCACTTTAAAAAGGTGCTGAAGCAGGGATAAAAGCCAGTTATCTATGAGGCCCAAGGCTCTTTTTGCGATTGTATATTGTTTGGGCATGATCACATTAATTATGAAAAATCGTGCATTTCCTTGCAAAAATGTGAGCTTGATAGGGATTTTCACTTGCCTCGATAGAATTCTTGGATATAGTCGGGTGCTGTTGCCTTATAAATTGCCCTTTGGGGCCGTATTTTAACAAGATTTACTATTTAGCGGGGATAAAGGATTGCGCCACCTGATGCTACTGCTGGTCGCGCTCGGAATGGTGGGTTGTGCCTCGGCACCCCAACCCGAGGTCGCGAGCAAGATCGAAGTTTCCATGGTTGAACCTGTCATCGAACCGGAAGCTTCCCAGACACCCGATGTGAATGAAATCCTGACTGTATATAAAGAGTGGCGTGGTGTTCCTTACCGGATGGGTGGCAGCAGCCAGCGCGGTATCGACTGTTCAGCCTTTGCCCGTGAAGTGTTCCGCAATGCCGTCGGTATCGAATTACCCCGCGATACCCGCTCCCAAGTCCATGAAGGGACGCGCGTTTCCAAGCAGGATCTGGTCGAGGGTGATCTGGTCTTCTTCAAAATCAATCGTCGTCTCAACCACGTTGGCATCTATGTCGGCAATGGCGAATTCATCCATGCCTCGACTCGCGCCGGTGTGACACGCTCCAAGCTGGATAGCCAATACTGGCGCAACAAGTTCTGGCAAGCTCGCCGGATCGATATCTGAGTCAGGCTGGACAAACGGCTCGCAGTACGGACTGTTTTTCCAACCTCACTTGAACCGGGCTCGATAGCCCGGTTTTTTATTGCCCTCGTTTAGACTTTCCCGAGTCAAATCACTATAGTGTGGGCCCGTTTTCTTCGGCAGGCTCAGCATGAAACCCCGCATCCCATCAGCCGGTGGCCCCAAGTCGGGCGACCGTAAATCCGGACTTCACTCCCGTAATCGCCATCAGGCGGGTTACGACTTTGAGGCGCTCTGCCTGCGAACTCCCGAGTTGGCCGCTCATGTCTTTATCAATGACTACGGCACCTGCACCATCGATTTTGCCGATCCCGATGCAGTGAAAACTCTCAATCGCGCCCTGCTGGCCCATCACTACGGGATTGCCCACTGGGACTTGCCTGCCGGTTACCTCTGCCCGCCTATCCCGGGACGGGTGGACTACCTGCACTGGGCGGCCGACCTGTTGGCCGAGAGCGCAGGCCAGCTCCCTACCGGCAAGGGGGTGAGAGTGCTGGATATCGGGGTGGGGGCAAACTGCATCTATCCGTTGCTGGGTGCCCGCGAATATGGCTGGCGTTTTGTTGGATCGGATATCGATCCGGTCTCGGTCAAGGCGGCCACCCTGCTAGCCAAGAGCAACGGACTCGGCAACCAGATTGAGTGTCGTTTGCAGGGTAACCCCAACCATGTGTTTCGCGGAATCATAGGGCCGAAGGAGCGTTTCGCTCTGACGCTGTGCAATCCGCCGTTCCATGCGTCGCTGGAAGAGGCGAGCAAGGGGACGGAGCGCAAGCTGCGCAATCTGGGCAAGGAGGTGACAGGCGCTCCTGTGCTTAATTTTGGCGGCCAGAAGGCCGAGCTCTGGTGCGAAGGGGGCGAGGCGGCGTTTCTGGCCAACATGATTGCCCAGAGCAAGGAGTTTGCCACTCAGTGCCTCTGGTTCAGCTCGCTGGTGTCGAAAAAAGAGAACCTGCCGGGGGCGAAAAAGGCGTTGAGCCGGGTGGGGGCGCGTCAGGTACGGGTGATCGACATGGCACAGGGCAACAAGGTGAGCCGGATCCTCGCCTGGTCCTTTCTGGATGAAGAGGGATTGCGTAGCGGCTGGTCGAGCGCGCGCTGACTCCCCACCACAAGGCCCGATGAGGGCCTTTTTTCATGATGAGCCCCGCGAATTTCCCCTGCTGGCGGCATCTTTGGCAATCGATTTCCTCATTGGCAGATCGTGCTGTTTTACATGGTGTAAGTAGTTACTTCCGCCTTGGTACAGGTGTACGCCGAGATTTTTTTGCACTTACAGCTGAAACTTTAATAAAATAGGACTGGTTAGACCTCTTTACAGGCATTGAATCAAATAGGGATCGGTAGATGAAAGTTGTCGATTTTCTGAAGCGCAAGCGCGAAATTCTGGCGCAGCACCCCTTTGAGCTCAAGGATTGGCTCTCTCCGGCGATCCGCGACTACTGGCGTGAGTTTCAGCAAAAGGCACATCTTCACCCTTTGCTGGGGCGTGTGCTTGACTTGCAAGCCGAGTCCCAGAGCGATCAGCAACAGGATGCAGCAACCGTGGCACAAGTAGCCAACGGTCAGCCTGCCGTGGCTCAGGAACCCGCTGTTGAGCTGGGGGCCGAGGCGGCCGAGCTCTATGCCGCCCTGCAGGCTCGCATTGGTGAAGAGACCCATGTCGGCGAGTGGCTGCACGTCAGCCAGCAGATGATCGATCAGTTTGCTGCAGTGACCGGGGATCACCAGTGGATCCACACCGATCCGGAGCGCGCGGCCGCCGAGTCGCCCTTCAAGACCACCATCGCCCACGGCTTCCTGACCCTGGCGCTGCTGCCACAGTTGACTGGCTCGGTCGACGAGGCCACCCCCGAGTTCCCGACCGCCCGCATGGTGGTGAACTTCGGGCTGGATCAGGTACGTTTCCCGTACCCCATCAAGGTGGACAGCAACATCCGCGCCCGCACCAAGCTGGCCCGGGTCACCCCCATCAAGGGTGGGCTGGAGCTGCTCAAAGAGATCAAGGTCGAGATCGAAGGGATCCGCCGCCCGGGTTGCGTCATCGAGTCGGTGACCCGCATCTACTTCTGAGCTCCCTCATCGGCATGAATGGTGAAACGGGCCCGCTGTCGTGTGCAACGAACAGCGGGCCCGTTTTTTTGCCTGTTTGTTGCAAGGGTTGAGGCGTCAGCCATAGTGCGCCGACCCCAGCTTGATATGACTCACAAAACGGTGCGCCGTGCAGTTAGCCAGCTCTCATTTTGGCGAGTTGGCCGCGTGAGGCGATAGCATTTTATGCCACTATTGGCTTCTTACTCCCGATCCTGGAGACAATAGTGCCCATCAATAACAAGATTATTCTGCCACTGCTGCTGAGCCTCACCATCCTGCTGATCCCGACCCAGTGGATCCCGCTGGAGGGGATCACCGTCATCGAGCAGCGGGTCGTGGCCATTTTCGTGCTGGCCGCCCTCTGCTGGATCCTGGAGCCCATCCCTATCTTTGCTACCTCGGTGCTGATCATCGTGCTGGAGCTGCTGCTGCTCTCCGACAAGGGGCTCTGGTTCATGACTGCCGACAAGGCCGAACCGGGGTTTGGTGAGCTGCTCAAGTCCACCGAGGTGATGGCGACCTTTGCCTCGCCGGTCATCATGCTGTTTCTCGGCGGTTTTTTCCTCGCTATTGCGGCGACCAAATACCATCTGGACGTCAATCTGGCGCGGGTGCTGCTGCGCCCGTTCGGTCAGGATCCCCGGATCGTCATGCTGGGGCTGATGTTGATCACCGCCACCTTCTCCATGTTCATGAGCAATACCGCCACCACCGCCATGATGCTGGCCATCCTTACCCCGGTGCTGGCGGCGTTCCCCGACAAGGACCCGGCCAAAATCGGCTTTGTGCTGGCCATTCCGCTGGCGGCCAACCTCGGCGGGATCGGCACTCCCATCGGCACTCCGCCCAACGCAGTGGCCCTCAAATACCTGACCGGCGAGCATGCCATCTCGTTCGGTCAGTGGATGGGGTTTGCGGTGCCCTTTGTGGTATTGCTGTTGCTGCTTGGCTGGTTCCTGCTGGGGCGCTTCTTCCCGAGCACCCTCAAGCGGATGGATCTCAAGATTGAGGGGCGCTTTATGCAGACCCCTCGCGCCTGGGTGGTCTACCTCACCTTTATCACCACCATAGTGCTCTGGCTGCTGGGGGATCTGCACGGCATGAGCTCCTACGTGGTCGCCATGATCCCGGTGGCGGTGTTCCTGACCACCGGCATCATCACCAAGGACGATCTGCACAAGATCTCCCTCGACGTGCTCTGGCTGGTGTCGGGCGGTATCGCGCTGGGGCTGGCATTGGAGGACTCCGGGTTGGCCGAGCGGCTCATCACCCATATTCCGTTCCACGAATACTCCACGCTGGCGGTGTTGGTCGGCGCCTGTCTACTGGCAGTGGTGATGGCCAACTTTATGTCCAATACCGCGACCGCCAACCTGTTGTTGCCACTGGTGGCGGCGCTGGCGGTCAGCATGCCCGAGCTGGCCGAGTGGGGCGGCAGTCACACCCTGATCCTGGCGGTTACCATTTCGGTTTCGCTCGGGATGTCTCTGCCCATCAGTACCCCGCCCAATGCGCTGGCCCACGCCACCGGTCTGGTGGAGAGTCACCAGATGGTGCGCATCGGTGTCATC
Source organism: Aeromonas sp. 82P (assembly GCF_051919365.1). Taxonomy (NCBI): domain Bacteria; kingdom Pseudomonadati; phylum Pseudomonadota; class Gammaproteobacteria; order Aeromonadales; family Aeromonadaceae; genus Aeromonas; species Aeromonas sp. 82P. Next base: position 3,369,531 of record NZ_JBQBEV010000001.1, on the reverse strand, counting down.
ATGGGGTTGGTCGGCACCCTGCTGGCGATGGTATGGATCTACCAGATTGCCGCTTGGGGGCTGATCTAGCGAGCCTGTCTGCCTGAAGCAAAGAGGAGCCGATATGGCTCCTCTTTGCTTGTTGGGGAGCCGAGGCTAGAAACTGGCACCAAGGCTGAGCAGGTGTCTTAGTTCGCTCTCCCGGGGTTCCGGGCTGCCTGTGTCGACAAGGATGTCAGCATCTTCCCAATCCAGCTCACTCGACCAGGAGAGGCGCAGATGGTCGTTGAAATAGTAGCGTAATCCTATGCTGCCTTTCAGATCCTGATTACGGGTGAAATAGGGGGAGGCTTGTGCCAGATATTTCAGATAGCGCCCCTGGCTGAACAGCTCCATTTTCTCCTGCCAGAGGGAGAAAGGTTGGCGATAATCCCAGTTAAAACCGGCGAAGGGGTAGTCAATGACCCGTTCACCCAGAAAAATCTTGGGAACCTCGCTATCTTCACGGAAGTAGAGTCGGCTTAATCCCCCTTGGGCCATCAGCTCCAGTCGCCGGCGTTTGTCGTTCCAGAAGCGGTAGCCCGGCCCCGAGCCATAGTCCATATAGAGATAGCGATCTTTATCCAGCATGTCATATTCGGCATCGAGTGAGGTGCGCAAGAACCACTGCTGGTTGAAGAAGTAGTCCAGCGTAGGGTTGAGCTGATAATCATGGCTGTCGGTGATGTTGTCAGCGGTCTCATAGGTATATTCACCGGAGAAGCTGTAACGCCAGTCCAGATTGGCCAGCTCGCTTTTCCACTTGAGGTTGACGTTGTTGGTCTGCTTGTCATTCTGTTTGAGTTTGACATTGAGATCGCCGCTGCCGGTCCAGAGCCAGGCGTTGCGTTCATCCTGGTCATCCTCGAACAGCTTGAGCCCACCCTTTGCCGTTGCCTTGGGTTTGTCCTCTTTATCAATGCGCCAGCGTTTGATGGCCTCCCGCTTGACGGTCACCGCGCCGCTGTAGGGCAGGGCGATGCGCACCGACTGTTCGGTCACCTCCTCGATGTTACCGGTCAGACGATCGCCATTGTTCATCCAGAGAATGTCCTTGGCCCACAAGGAGTGACAGGCCAACAGGAATAGGAGGGGCAGGAATTTCATGAGGTAAGGTGACTCCGGTGCGACTCGGGCGCTGGTGACTTAGCCACTGACAAGTTGGCTGCTGATGGGGCGGGGCAGGCCATTTTTGCTCTCCAGCGCAGCCGTCACCTCATCCTGCATCACATCAGGTGCGCTGATAAAGCTTTCTACGGCCGGTGATAGCATCAGCGGGGCGCCATTTTCAAGCTCCTCTTCGGTGCGGGAGAGCGGGGAGTGTACCTCCAGCCAGCGGCGACCATCCGGTTCGATGGCTACCTTGACCGGTTGATTAATGACCCGCACCGGCGTGCCAATCGGCACAATCTTGAACAGGGCCTCAATATCGTCAGGTCGCAGCCGGATACAGCCTGCACTTACCCGCAGGCCAACGCCAAAATCCTTGTTGGTGCCGTGGATCAGGTAGTCGCGCTTGCCATAACCAAGGCGCATGGCGAACTTGCCAAGGGGATTCTCCGGGCCGGGGGGCACCACGGCGGGCAGGGTGATCCCTTTTTGCTCCAGCCAGGATTTGCGCACCATGGGGCCGGGTACCCAGGTCGGGTTGGGATTCTTCTCGATGACGGTGGTGGTCATCTCCGGAGTCTCGCGGCCGATATCGCCAATCCCGATGGGCAGCACGATGACCTCATTCTTCCCTTTGGGGAAGTAGTAGAGGCGCAGTTCGGGCAGATTGATGACGATTCCCTCGCGAGGCACATCAGGCAGGAGCATCTGGGTGGGCAGCGTCAAGCGGGTACCCGGCTTGGGTAAATAGGGATCTACACCCGGATTTGCTTCAAGCAGCGCCAAAAATCCAATTTGCGTATTTTTGCCAACCAGTTCCAGATGTTCATTCTGCTGGATGATGTAATCCTCCAGCTCACCGATGAGGCGACTCCCGGCAGGTGGCAGCGGGTAGCGTTTGGCCTCTGCCGGCGCCGCGCAGAGCAGGATCGCTGCCAGCAGCATGGAAAGGGCGGGCGTTAAGGGTCGGGGCTTGAGTTTCGGCAATCGCATAAGGAGATCCATCAGTTCAATCGGGGCGGAACATCATCAACACAGCCGCCAGAATGGCGCGATTGTTCCTCAATCAGCCCATGATTACCAGCTTGCCGCGCACCTGCAATGATGTGGGGATACATCGGAAACCGGCCAAAATCGGCATCACCCATAAATTTGAGCGCCAAGCAGGGAAAAGAGACGCCTCATGGCAATGGGTGAATATCACGATATGGATAATGGCCAGGTGTGCGAGCGGGTTAATGTCGGGTGGATGCAGGGTGACCTGGCAACACGAACAGCACGCGCCACATTGTGAGCCTGCTCCCAGATATCTGATTCAGCCATTTGATATCTAAGAAATTTTTATTGCATCCTCGGCCCAGCTTGGGTAAAACTCTCTCCCCACGGAGAGATGCCGGAGTGGCCGAACGGGATTGACTCGAAATCAATTGTGGCAGCAATGCCACCCAGGGTTCGAATCCCTGTCTCTCCGCCAAATTGTAGTCCGAGATAGTCTGGGACAGTACAGGAAACCCGCATGGCATAAGGCCTTGCGGGTTTTTTAGTGTCCGGCTAAGTTCGGTTGGATTTGCCTAAAACCGGTGGTTTTTGGTACATGTTTTGGTACATGACGTGCGGCATTACGATGGAGCGTGTACCAATGCCAAGAATTACCAAACCCCTCTCTGCCACGGAAGTGCGTAACGCAAAACCCCGTGAGATCGAATGGACTCTTTCAGATGGAAACGGCCTTGAGCTGTGCGTCTCCCCTAACGGGAATAAGCTATGGCGCTTTCGATACACTCGACCAAGTGGGTCGCGTACCCGGATCTCGCTAGGCGCATACCCGGAGATATCGTTGTCGGACGCCCGCGATCAGGCAGATGCATACCGCCGGTTGCTAGCCAAAGGCAAAGACCCCCAGGACCAAAAGGCTGAAGAACGACTTGCAGCCAACCTCACCTTCCGCATTGTTGCCGAGGAATGGAGGGCGCTGCACCAACGCAGGGTGACCGCTGAGTATGCCAAGGACCTGTGGAACTCATTGGAGCGGCATGTGTTGCCCGGGTTGGGGCATATCCCGATCCAGCAAGTGACGGCACAACATGCAATTGCTGCATTGCGCCCTCTCAAGCTGGAGGAGAAGCACGAGTCGGTTCGACGTAGTTGCCAGCGTATCAACGAGATCATGACGTATGCCGTTAACTCGGGCTACATCATGGCCAACCCGTGTGCAGGTATCCGTCAGGTATTTGATAAACCAACCAAGCTGCACTTGCCCAGTATCGAGCCAAGTCAGTTACCCGTTCTTCTCCGAGCAGTAAACCAAGCCAGCATTACCGTGATTACGCGTAATCTCATCATGTGGAGCCTCCATACCCTTGCTAGGCCGGGTGAGGCCGCAACAGCCCGGTGGGATGAAATTGACTGGGAGGCCAAGGTATGGCGTATACCAGCCGAAAAGATGAAGCGTCGCCGGGAGCATCAGGTACCTCTCACAGATCAGGCTCTCGATATTCTGCACGCAATGAAGCCGATATCGGGCAGGTTTCCCTACGTCTTTCCCGGGGAACGTAATCGACGTAGCCACTGTAACAAGTCAACGGTCAATATGGCTTTGAAGCGTATGGGATTCGCTGACAAGCTTGTAGCACACGGATTCAGGTCACTTGGAAGTACGGTGCTCAACGAGCGAGGGTTTGCAAAGGACTTGATTGAAGTCGCACTGAGTCACATGGATCGAGACGCTGTACGTGCAGCCTATAACCGTACCGATTTCCTAGAAAGACGCAGGCCTATGATGGAGTGGTGGAGCAACCACATTCAGACTATGGCGCGTAGAGCCACTGAGCTTGACGAGGAAGAGCCTGCGCTAGATGTCGAGGCTGACAGTGCCGAACTTGTTAATTGAAGCTAGCAGATCTTATTGAGCGGTTTAGCCTATCGAACAGCTCATATCATGAGGCCATTTGACAGTGTCATTGTGTCATTGTGTCACGACATCACTGCGAGCTTCTTGGCCCATGCCTGTGTATGTTCGCTCAGGTTCTGACGTCGCTCAGTCCTCCAGGGCGCTTGCTGGCCAAGGGATAAGGGGGCAGGTGCCCCCTTGTTCTTTGATTGCGCTATAGAGCCTCTGAGGCGCTCTGGGCGAACAAGCGCTGTGCTTCCTCTTCTGCCTTGCTGGCAAGCTCGGGGGCGAGTGGGGGCAGTTCGATGCCTTCCCGTCCGGCCACATAGAGTGGTCCACCCACATCATCATCGTAGTCATCGCCATTCTCATGGATGGCCCTCAAGTCGTCCTGAGTGAAGTCGTTGCCAAGCAACTGGGCTAAACGCAGCCATACCCAAGATTGGTAGAGGTTGTCCCGGTCGTACTCTTCAATGAGGGCGAGCATGGCCTGTGTATCGCCTCTCTGCGCTGCTTGCGTCAACCAGTGGTGGGCAGCTTGTTGGTTGTCGTGTTCCATTGCGAGCCATGCGATGGCTGCCGGGTCGCTCACCGTGGCTGGGTCAATGTCAAAGATGCCGCTATCCAACCTTGCTTCGGCCAGTGCAAAGCGTGCCTCGACGATGCCGCCTTGGGCGGCTTTGAGGGTGTGATGAAGCCAGCGTTGTTGTTCTTCCAACATTGCAGCGAAGCCGTTGGCAAACTCCAGTTCTGGACCGCTCAACACCATCCCTTCCTGTTGCTTTGTGTACCAGTAGCCGCTTGGCACGTCGGAGTTATCAATATAAGTCTCTGCATCACCCAATCGCTGTGCCAGCCACCAGTGCACCTGTGGATGGCCTCGTTCTGCGAAGGCCTCCAGTTGCTGCAGTGCCTGGAGGGCGATTGGGGGCTGATGGTAGGCATCAAGTTGCGCTAGTAGTGCCTGCGCCGCATCGAGTGGCGTCGTGCTGGATGGGGCAGGTTGGAGCTGCGCGTCGTCATCCTCGGCCTCATCATCGAGCCAGCCATCTTCCCATGTGTTATCCCAATCGTCCTCTCTAGTCAGGCCGAGAGCCTCGACTTGGATGCTCACCACGCCAGCACGTTGTAGATGTTGGCCAACCAGCAGCGACAGGGTCTGGGGTTGGGGTAACGCGAGCTCACGTCCTCGCTGCTCGAGTAGGGCGAGGTCAGGCTGACAGGGCCAAGGTGTCTGGTGCAGCACGATAGCCTCGGCTTGAAGCGCAGCATAGCTGCGGTAGCCGAAAGCGGCGGCGATCAGTTCGTAGAGGTGGCTGGTCTTGAGTGACAGTGCGCTTGAGTCAGCGAGTTGCTGGCGCGTGTCGTGCACGAATTGCTTGATGGTCATGATCCAATCTCCGAGTCCACGCTTCGGGTCAGGTGCACACGTTTAAGCAACCGGAAGGTGGATGCTGGGTATCAGATCATTAAGGATATGGGGTATTCAATGCCGGTTTGACTCGTGTGCAAGTCGTGCGGGCCGCACCCAAGCACGGTAGCTAACTGCGCAGTCTTGGGCAAGTGACGTTGAAACAAAATTCCGCATTGTTGATCCACTTAACAATAACGACGTTTGTATGGCTACCTTGGTATTGATTTAATTGTCATTTGTCTATGCTGTTTCGGGTGAGAGTCCGTGTGAGTTTGGTAGTGACGATCCCATTGCTTTCGTTCCTCCGTGAGATGTTCGTGCGTTAGTCGGGCCTGTTATCAGGCCCTTTTTTTATTGTGTCTGGCTGATCTGCTTGCCTTCTGACCACTTGAGCTACCTCGCCTGTGATGACTGCATCCAGCGTGACATTACGCATAGTGCTGCGGGGTTCATTTGTATAAACTGCCCGCCAGATAATGGATAGACGACTGACGGGCCGGACTTTTTCTCGCCGATGCATCACCTTGGCTGCATCGCCTTCTGTTGACCCACCACCCTGGATAGGTCCCTGCTGCGCCCGCAAGGCTCGGCATGTGCCGCCCCGTCAGTCTGACGACTTGGCCCGCATCCTCACCTTGGCTTTCGCGCAGGTGAGCTGTGACGGCAACATGCATAACCGGAGAACCCCATGACCGACCTCAACGAGCTCAGCCAGGCGCTGCTGGCCGCCGTTCCTGAAGATGGCAGCAGCATCGGCAACCAAGCCCTGATGGAAACCTTGAAAGCCCAATTCAGCGACCTGACCGATGAGGTATTTACCGCCGCACGCGAGGCCCTGCTGGAACAGGGCGTTCTGCGCAAGGGGCGCGGGCGGGGCGGTGCTGTACTCCGGGTGTTGGATGGCGAAGCCGCCGTTGCAGCACCACGCAAAGCGAAAGCGAGTGGCAGGGCGAAGCAGGCCAAGGATGAGCCGCAAGCTACCGGTATCGAGGGGCTGAAGAAGACCCTGTGGGCTGCCGCAGACAAGCTGCGTGCCGACATGGACGCCGCCGAGTATAAGCACATCGTGCTGGGCCTTATCTTCCTCAAGTACATCTCCGACTCCTTCGCCGCCCGTCGCGCTGAGCTCACCCGCCGCTTTGCCGATGAGAGCGACGAGTACTTCCTCTACGACTGTGACGATGAGCTGCTGGCCGAGGAGCTGGAAGACCGTGACTACTACCGTGAGGTGAACGCCTTCTGGGTACCGGAAGGGGCCCGTTGGGAGGGGCTGCGAGCGCATGCCAAGCAGGCCGATATCGGCAAGCGCATTGACGATGCACTGACCCTGATCGAGCAGGAAAACCCGCGCCTCAAGGGTATCCTCGACAAGCGCTACGCCCGTGCCCAGTTGCCCGATGGAAAGCTCGGCGAGCTGGTGGATCTGGTTTCCAAGATTGGTTTTGGCAGTGATGTCGGTGAAGCTCGCGACATCCTGGGGCAGGTCTACGAGTACTTCCTTGGCGAGTTTGCCAGTGCCGAGGGCAAAAAGGGGGGCCAGTTCTACACGCCTGCCAGCATAGTCCGGACGCTGGTGGCGGTACTTGCTCCCCATCATGGTCAGGTCTACGACCCCTGCTGCGGTTCAGGCGGCATGTTCGTGCAGTCGGAGAGGTTTATCGAAGCCCATGGCGGCAAGCTGGGTGATGTCTCCATCTACGGTCAAGAGTCGAACCCGACCACTTGGCGGCTGGCGGCGATGAACCTCGCCATCCAGGGGATGGACTACAACCTCGGGCGCGAAAACGGTGATACCTTCACCCGCAATCAGCACCCGGACTTGCGGGCTGACTTTGTGCTGGCCAACCCGCCGTTCAATATCAGCGACTGGTGGCATGGTAGCCTCGAGGGGGATCCGCGCTGGGTTTACGGCACGCCGCCTGCGGGCAACGCCAACTACGCCTGGCTGCAGCATATGCTCTACCACCTCAAGCCAACTGGCCGTGCCGGTATCGTGTTGGCCAACGGTTCCATGAGCTCTAGCCAGAATAGCGAGGGCGATATTCGCCGTGCCATGGTGGAGGCGGACGTGGTGGAGTGCATGGTGGCCCTGCCGGGCCAGCTTTTCTTCAACACCCAGATCCCCGCCTGCCTCTGGTTCCTCGCCAAGAACAAGACCCGCCGCCAGGGCGAGGTGCTGTTTATCGATGCCCGCAAGCTGGGCACCATGATCAGCCGGGTGCAGTGTGAACTGGACGAGGCCGCCATCGCCAAGATTGCCGATACCTTCCACGCATGGAAAGGGGAGTGCGAGCAGCCTTACGAGGATGTAGCGGGCTTCTGCCGCAGCGTAGCCTTGGCCGAGATTGCCGAGTACGGCCATGTGTTGACCCCTGGCCGCTATGTAGGGGCCGAAGAGGTTGAGGAGGACGATGAGGCCTTTGCCGACAAGATGGCTCGCCTAACCAAACAACTCGGCGACCAGATGACCAAGGGGGCCGAGCTGGATCTGTTGATTAAGCAGAAACTGGGGGGACTTGGGTATGAGTTCTGAGCTACGTAAGCGCTTAATGCAAGCAGGAGCATCTGTTCCTTATGAATGGGATGTTGTACCTCTCGAGGCTTTACTGAAAGACGCTAAAAGTATCTCTGTTGGTGTTATGTACCCGGGCCCTCATACCCCCGGAGGTACACCGCTTATTAAGGTCGGTGATATAAAAGGTGGCTTGGTAACGCAAAAGCCAGAGTATTGCATCTCAAGTGAAACTGATGAGTTACATCAGCGAACCCGACTTCACGGTGATGAATTGCTTATTACACTGGTTGGTAATCCTGGTGAGTGTGTTGTTGTAGAGCCTTGCATGGCCGGTTGGAACCCTGCAAGAGCTATCGCTGTTATCAGGCTTGCTAACCCTGGCTGGCGTATTTACTTGAAGGCCGTCTTGGAGAGCGCAGCGAGTAAACACCTGATTGATTCTGTACTTAATACTACAGTTCAAAAAACACTTAACCTGAAGGATATTCGTCAACTTCCTATCCCTCTGCCACCAGAAAAGGTAATTCAGTCTCTCAGTGATTTTTCGGATGTGCTAAGCAAGCGTATCTCCCTACTGCGCGAGACCAACGCCACGTTGGAGGCCATCGCGCAGGCGTTGTTCAAGTCGTGGTTTGTTGACTTCGACCCGGTCCATGCCTGTGCTCGTGGGGAGCAACCGGCAGGTCTGGCCCCCGAGGTCGCCGCCCTGTTCCCCGACAGCTTCGAAGAGTCCGAACTTGGTATGGTGCCGAAGGGGTGGGGAGTACAGCCGATACGTGATGTGGTTGAGGGGGTTTATGATGGCCCCCACGCTACACCGCCAGAATCAAATGTTGGGCCTGTCTTCTTGGGTATCAAGAACTTGACTGGCACAGCATTGGATCTCAGTGACGTACGCCACATTGCTGATGAAGACTTCATCAAGTGGACTAAGCGTGTGACCCCAAAAGCGGGTGACATCGTCTTTAGCTACGAGGCTACGTTGGGCTTCTTTGCGTTGATTCCAGATGAAGTTAAGTGTTGCTTGGGGCGTCGGCTGGCGTTGATTCGTCCTATGGCGATAGATGGACACGGCCATTTTTGGTTTCATCAGTTTGTCGCTGCGCCATTTCAGCGACACCTCGACAAGCACACTATTCAAGGTGCGACAGTGAATCGCATTGCATTGAAAGAGTTTCCTAGTTACCCAGTACTCAACCCCCCGAGCGAGTTAAAACAAGCATTTGAAGTACGTGCAGCGGCAATCTGGCACAAGATTCATCTCAATCAGAAGCAAGCCCAAACCCTCGCCAATTTGCGCGATACCCTGCTACCCCGCCTGATCTCCGGCCAACTGCGCTTGCCGGATGCTGAGGCACAACTGAGTGAGGTCGGATTATGTCAGTAATTCAGGATGCTTATCTGCTGACTTGGAATCCAGAGCACTACAAGGATGGTGGTAACGCAGGGGTAAGGGTCGGGGTATGTGAGCGATGGACTTGCAATTCAACTAAGCCGCAACCAGGGGACCGGGTATATCTGATCCGTCTTGGCGTTGACCCTAGAGGTATGGTCGCGCGCGGGACTGTGACCAAAGGAAGTTTTGAGGCTGAGGATTGGCGGGATGCGAACAAGAGTCGTCGATATATCGAGTTTATCCCCGAGGAGACCCGCCCGAATTGTGCCTCGGGTTTGGTGCCCCTATTGCTTCTTGAGCTGTTATCGCAAGGCCAGTTCAAGTGGAGTGCACAGAGTTCGGGGATAAGTATCCCCGCTGAATTGGCACAACGGTTGGATAACCTTTGGGAGGCTGGACGTGACGTACATAGCCTGGCCCAATGCGCTCATTGGTTTCAGGCCCAATCAGACTGGGAGAATGGAAGTTGGAAGCCACAATACCGTAGCCGTATCGATGCAATCGAAGCAATCAAGGCTGGACGGGCCACTCTCGATAAGGAGACGCTTGATTGGTTGTGGCGTGAAGGTAGTAACGGTGTGTGTACTGTATCGCCCGGTCACTTACCCAATATCGAATATGAGCGAAATATCGCACTGCTGCATGAGTTGGCCACCCAGGTAATACAAGAACCCGATCGCGAGACTTACCAACGCGTTTTTGACCGTTGGGAGAGTGCGAAAAGGGCGGGGTTGTTTCGGCAAACCTATATGGCAGTGGTGCATCGAGTGTTCGCGGCGGTTGCACCATCGCTCTATACGACGCTAGTGAACGTTCAGCATTGCCGTACCTTGCTTGGACATTTTAAACGTGATTTTGAGTTAGAAATTGTAGATAGCCGTGACTGGATTGCGTTAAATCGTGTAATCCAACGGTCTATCCATGAGGTTGGTTTAGCGGATCGAAGTCCAATCGACAATAACATATTCGTCTGGAGACTTTTTGAAGCATTTAGCGGAACCTTGCTCAAGGCCAGCGACGCTTCGCCCTCCCTTGTCCTATCACACGACAGCAAGGAGCACATCGTGGCCACAAAACCCCCCTTGAACCAGATATTGTTTGGCCCTCCCGGTACTGGCAAAACCTACCACACAATCGAGAAGGCATTAGCGATTCTTGAGCCGACTCTGTTAGCCAAGCCCGGAGTGACTCGAGCTGAGTTGAAGGCGGCATTTGACCGCCATAAAGATGCAGGGCAGTTGGCTTTTGTAACTTTTCATCAGAGCTTCAGCTATGAGGACTTTGTGGAGGGCATCCGGGCTGAGAGCAGGGAAGATGGGGGGCTTGATTACAAGGTTGAGCAAGGGGTGTTTGCAACTTTGTGTGAGCGGGCTCGACGTGGAGTTGTTGCGGTTGATGACCCATTTGAGCAAGCTTTGCAGAAGTTAGTTGAACAAGCAGAGCTGACAGAAGATGGTTGGTTGCCTATGCAGACTGCTCGTGGGAAGCGCTTCAAGGCTCGTTACTTCCCTGATAAGGGCACCTTTGCGATCGACCAAGAAAGTCGACAGGGAGACCGCAACCACGATTCGGCCAATATGAAGTACGTGCGAGCGCTGTATGAAACTGGCGAGAAAGGGGGATACAACACCTCTTACGTACAGGGGATGCTCGATTACCTTAAGGCGCAATGTGGTTTGGCCTTGTCGGTTGATGGTGGTGGTCACAGAGAGCGTAAGCCATTCGTGTTGATCATCGATGAGATTAACCGGGGCAATGTTTCACGCATTTTCGGTGAGTTGATCACCCTGATTGAGCCAAGCAAGCGAGCTGGGGAAAGCGAGGCGCTGACCACCACGCTGCCTTACTCCAAGCGCCCCTTTAGCGTACCGGGCAACCTCTACCTTATCGGCACCATGAACACCGCCGACCGCTCCTTGGCCGGACTCGATATCGCGCTGCGTCGCCGCTTTGTGTTTGAAGAGATGCCACCCAGGGCCGATCTGCTTGATGGTGTGGTCATCGAGGAAGAGGGGCACAAGGTAGACGTAGGTCGCTTGCTGCATACGCTGAACCAGCGCATCGAGGTGCTGCTGGACCGCGACCATTGCCTCGGTCATGCCTACTTTATGCCGCTCAAAGCTGCTGTAAAGCCGACCATGGCGCAGTTGGCGAGCATCTTCCAGCATCAGGTCTTGCCGCTGTTGCAGGAGTACTTCTTTGAGGACTGGCAGCGCATCGCCTGGGTGCTCAATGATCATCGCAAGAGCCGCGCTGAGGCGATGTTCCTCACACCTCCCAAACTCGATATCAAGACCCTGCTTGGTGATATAGCGGTTGGGGGGCAGCGCCAACGTTGGTGCATCAATGAGAAGGCGTTTACGCGTATTGAGGCCTATGCCTTGACCATCGAGGGTGACAAGGGGGCGCAGTGAAGGCTCCCATCACGGTTCGTGAGTATGGTCGGCTAACCGTTAGAGATAACGCTGTTGATACGCTGACGCTTGCCCATATAGACCCGGTTGATTTCGATTGGCTATGTCAGTTGAGCCAGCGCTACAAGGTAAGCCATGCACCCGCTCTTGCGCAGGTGGAAGATAGCCGGACCTTGCAACTGGACAACTACGTGGGGGTGATAGAGACCCCCACCGGGCAGGTGATCGAGATCCTGCCCAAGACCGCCAATGAGGATGACCCACTCGAGGATGGTCGTGAGTTGATCCGCCGGATGCTGGAACGAGCCCTGGATCTGCCACCCCGTGAAACGGCGGAGGCGTCGTTGGATCGCTTTGATATGCCGCTCAATGAGTGGGTTATTGCGCGCTTTCTGGCCGAGCTCGATCAGCTGGTCAAACGTGGCGTGCGCAGTGACTATCAGCGTCTTGAGGCGACCGAGCCGTTCTTGCGTGGTCAGCTGGATGTCGCCCGGCAGATGCGCCAGCCACCGGGTCGGGGCCACCATTTTGCGTTACGTTACGACCTCTTCTTGCCCGACCGGGCCGAGAACCGGCTGCTCAAGCGGGCGCTGGAGGCCGTCGCCAATGCGACTCAACACCCGGACAACTGGCGGTTGGCACAGGAGCTGCGCCACTTGCTGGTGGATGTGCCTGCCAGCCGCGATGTGGAAGGGGACTTCAGACTGTGGCGACATGACCGCTTGATGGCCCACTATCAAGGGGTTCGGCCGTGGTGTGAGCTCATCCTCTATCGTGCCATGCCGAGTGCCCTGAATGGTGAGTGGCGCGGCATCAGCCTGTTGTTCCCCATGGAGCGGCTGTTCGAGCGCTATGTAGAGGCGTGCCTGCGTCGACAGTTGTTACCTGGAGCCGAGCTAAGCAGGCAAGTTGCCAGTGAATCGCTTTGTACCCACCAAGGTAAGAAGATGTTCCAGTTGCAGCCGGACCTCTTGTTGCAGCACGGCAACAAGCGTTGGGTGATGGATGTGAAGTGGAAGCGGCTCGATAGCAGCGACCGTGATGGCAAGTACGGCATCAGCCAGGGTGACCTCTACCAACTGTTTGCCTATGGCCACAAGTACCTGACCGAGCAAGATGATGGTCATCTGGTATTGATTTATCCATCATGGAGTCAGCTCAAAGTTCCACTCGAACCTTTTTGTTATGATGCCCGCCTGACGTTGTGGGTCTTGCCGTTTGACTTGGCTGCCAGTTCGTCCCACCGGCTGATATTGCCTTGCCAGCCGGGGGCGGATTCTGCGTGCGAACTGCGTTTGCCGCTGAGGCCCACCGAGCCCGCCTGACGGGCGTTTCTCCCTGTTGATGAGTGATGGTGCATGACCGAAGATCAGTTGGAACAAGAGGTGCTGGGGTGGTTGGCCGAGGTGGGCTATCGCGTGGTGTGTGGCTACGATGTGGCCCCCGATTCTGATAATCCGTGGCGTGCGAACTTCAATCAGGTGCTGTTGCTCGACCAGTTGAGAGGCGCGATAGCACGCCTCAATCCGTCTGTGCCGATGGTAGCGCGTGAAGACGCGCTGGCGCAGGTGGTCAATCTCGATACCCCGGCGCAACTGTCGGCCAACAGGGCGTTTCACCGCCTGCTGGTGAATGGAGTGCCAGTCCAGTACCAGCGGGATGGCGAGACGGTGGGGGACTTTGTCCGCCTCGTTGACTTCGAGGATCCTACCGCCAACGAGTGGCTGGCCATCAATCAGTTCACCATCAAGGGGCCCAAGCACACCCGACGCCCAGACATCATCCTCTTCGTCAACGGGTTGCCGCTGGTTGTGCTGGAGCTCAAGAACCCGGCCGACGTGCATGCCGACATCTGGAAGGCATTCGACCAACTGCAGACCTACAAGGAGCAGATCCCCGACCTGTTCCAGTACAACGAGATCATGATTGCCTCCGATGGTAGCGAGGCGCGGATGGGGTCGCTCTCGGCGGATGCCGAACGCTTTATGCAGTGGCGCACGGTGGATGGCGTCAACCTCGACCCCTACGGCGAGTTTGGCGAGCTGGAGACCATGGTGCGCGGCATTCTGGTCCCAGCCATGTTGCTCGATTACCTGCGCTTCTTCGTGCTGTTTGAAGATGACGGCCGGTTGGTCAAGAAGATCGCCGGTTACCATCAGTTCCATGCGGTCAGGGCGGCCATTGAGCAGGTGGTGCTGGCGTCGCGTCCAGATGGTAGCCACAAGGGCGGGGTGGTGTGGCATACCCAGGGCAGTGGCAAGAGCATCACCATGACCTGCTTTGCGGCGCGGGTGATGCGAGACGCCGCGATGGAGAACCCGACCATCGTCGTCATCACTGACCGCAATGACCTTGATGGCCAGCTGTTCGGGGTCTTCTCACTCTCGCAAGATCTGCTGCGCGAGGAGCCGGTGCAAGTTAGTACGCGAGGTGACCTGCGTGACAGCTTGGCAACAGGCCCTCCGGCGGCATCGTGTTCACGACCATCCAGAAGTTCATGCCCGGCGAGGATGAGGACTCGTTCCCGGTGCTCAGCGACCGTGCCAACATCGTGGTCATCGCGGATGAAGCACATCGAACCCAATACGGTTTCAGCGCCTCGCTCAAAGCGCCAGGCAAGGTTGCAGAAGGGGCTGCGCGCTATCAGGTCGGGTATGCCCAGCACTTGCGCGACGCGCTGCCCAACGCGACGTTCGTGGCCTTTACCGGTACGCCCGTATCTGCGGAAGACCGGGACACTCGCGCCGTCTTTGGCGACTACATCCACGTCTACGACATGCAGCAGGCAAAGGACGATGGTGCCACGGTTGCTATCTACTACGAGTCACGTCTGGCCAAGCTGTCACTTAATAACGAAGAGCTTCCCCACATCGACGACGAAGTGGATGAGCTGGCCGAGGATGAGGAAGAGAGCGAGCAGGCCAAGCTTAAGTCACGGTGGGCCGCCTTGGAGAAGGTGGTTGGCAGCAAGCCAAGAATTGAGCGGGTTGCCGCCGATCTGGTGGCCCACTTCGAAGAGCGCAATCAGGCGCAGCATGGCAAGGCCATGGTGGTCGCCATGAGCCGCGAGATTTGCGTGCACTTGTATGATGCTATCGTTGCCCTGCGCCCCGACTGGCATGACCCGGACCCCGACAAGGGGGCCATCAAGATCGTGATGACCGGCAGCGCTTCTGATAAGGCATTGCTGCGGTCCCACATCCATGCCACCCAAGTGAAGAAACGGCTGGAGAAGCGGTTCAAAGACCCGAGTGACCCGCTCAAGTTGGTCATCGTGCGAGACATGTGGCTTACCGGCTTCGACGCGCCCTGCGTACATACCCTTTATGTGGACAAGCCGATGAAGGGCCACAACCTGATGCAGGCCATTGCGCGGGTAAACCGGGTGTTCAAGGACAAACAAGGTGGGTTGGTGGTCGATTACATCGGTATCGCCAACGAGCTCAAGAGCGCTATCAAGGAGTACACCGCCAGCCGTGGTCGTGGTCGCCCTACGGTCGATGCCCGTGAGGCCTACGCGGTGTTGGAGGAGAAGCTGGATGTACTGCGCTCCATGTTGCATGGCTTCGATTACAGCGACTACCTCACGGGTGGACACAAGCTGCTGGCAAGGGCTGCTGACTTCATCCTTGGTCTTGAAGATGGCAAGAAGCGCTTTGCTGACAACGCGCTGGCGATGAGCAAGGCATTCACCCTCTGTTGCACCCTTGATGAAGCCAAGGCGGTACGAGAGGAAGTGGCCTTCTTGCAAGCGGTCAAGGTGATGCTGACCAAGAAAGAGGTCACCCGGAAGAAGAAGACTGACGAAGAGCGCGATCTGGCCATTCGCCAGATCATCGGCAATGCCGTGGTATCGGGCGATGTGGTCGATGTGTTTGAAGCGGTCGGCCTCGACAAGCCCAACATCGGTCTGCTCGATGATGAGTTTCTGGCCGAGGTACGCAACCTGCCGGAGCGCAATCTCGCCGTGGAGCTGCTCGAGCGGTTGCTGGAGGGGGAGATCAAGGCGAAGTTCGCGACCAACCTCTCCCAGGAAAAGAAGTTCTCGGAGATGCTGACCAAGGTCATCCAGCGCTATCAGAACCGCTCCATCGAGACCGCGCAGGTTATCGAGGAGCTGATCGACATGGCCAAGAAGTTTGCCGCTGTGAGCAAGCGGGGGCAGGCCTTGGGCCTCAACGATGACGAGCTCGCCTTCTATGATGCCCTTGCCAACAATGAGGCGTCGGTGCGTGAGCTGGGTGACGAGATACTGGCCAAGATAGCCCACGAGCTGACTGCCAGCCTGCGTCGCAGCGTGACCGTTGACTGGAGTAGCCGAGAGAGCGTCAGGGCCCGGTTACGTCTGTTGGTCAAGCGTATCCTGCGCAAGTACAAGTACCCGCCAGACCAGCAGGAAGAGGCTGCCCAGCTGGTGCTGGCACAGGCTGAGAGTTTGTGTGAGGTGTGGTGTTGAGTGGGGGAGGCGCGAGCCTCCCTCACCTTATCTATCAAGATGTGTAGATATGGCTTACTTCAGTATGACGCTGCCTGAAGGTATCTGGTTGGCCTCTTCGAGGCTCAGGTAGCGTGGGCCTTGTACGCTGGCCAGTGACTTGAATAGCCACGGATGCGGCTTTAGCCAAGCTTTGGTGTCTTCGTAAACGTCTCCACCGACCACGAAGTAACGACCATCACACCCGTCATCGTGTAGTTCATTGACATCAGATGTCGAGAGTTTCAGCTGGCAGCCTTCGATGACAACCACGACTTGAGACTTGTAAACCCCAATGACGGTGGAGATTTTGTTGGCCATATCACTTGAAACCCGCCAAGCGCTAATGGCGCCCTTGTAAGCACCTCGGCTGGAGTAGGTCTCTACCAAGTTGACTACCAATGCCGTCACAATACATACCTCGTTAAGTTGTTTGGAATGCGGTTTGTTGCTAGTGACCTGCACAGCCACCGATGAACGTGTTGATAGGGTCAGCGAGACTTGAAGTAGGTGACCTTTTCAAGGAAGTAGCGACCCAGTTCACCTTGATGTTGGTTCGCTTCGCTTTCTGCGCTGGCCAAGTGACCGTTGCGCTCCTTCCATACCGCATACGCGGCGGCCTTCTCGACCTCGACCCGTTCTTGCTGCTCTTTCGGTAGGGCGCACAGATTGTGACTCATACTGACCTCTTTGTTATTTGTTGACGCCATGGTACGCCATCACTGGCATGCGGGACTTGCGCTGGTTCAAAGGTGGTGCGCTATAATGCCTGTATATAAATACAGGCATTATTACCATGACGCTGTTAACCCCAGACCCATCACCCGCCGAGGTGACTATCCCGCTGTTCTTGCACCGCGCCTCTTGCGGCTTTCCCAGCCCAGTCAGCGACTATCTGGAAGGGAAGTTGGACCTCAACACCCACTGCGTGGCCCACCCTGCGGCCACCTTCTATCTGCGTGCCGAGGGGGAGAGCATGACCGGGGTCGGTATCTTTCCCGGTGACTTGCTGGTGGTCGATAAGAGCCTCACCCCTCGCCATGGTGATGTGGTGATTGCACTACTCGATGGCGGCTTCACGGTAAAGACCTTGCAGCTCAAGCCGAGGTTGCGGCTGTTGCCAGCCAATCCGGCGTTCGCGCCTATCGACCCTTGTATGAGCCTCTCCCTAGAGTTGTTCGGAGTGGTCACCCATGTGATTGGCAATCTGAGGCAGCGTGATGGCTATAGCGCTCGTTGATGTAAACAACTTCTACGCCAGCTGTGAGCGGCTGTTTCGCCCTGAGCTGCGTGGCCGCCCGATCGTGGTGCTCTCCAACAACGATGGATGCGTGGTGTCGCGCAGCCCCGAAGCCAAGGCGCTGGGTATCAAGATGGCCGGGCCCTACTTCAAGATCCGCGAGCAGTTCGAGGCGCATGGCGGTGTGGCATTCAGCTCCAACTACGCGCTCTACGGCGATATGTCTGGCAGGGTGATGAGCACGTTGGAGACCATGGCCCCTGAGCTTGAGGTCTACTCCATAGATGAAGCGTTCATGGCGTTGTCGGAGTCGTTTGCCGGGGACCTGACAGCCTATGGGCAACAGATCCGGCAGCGAGTGTGGCAGTGGACCGGCCTCACGGTAGGGGTCGGGATTGGTCCCACCAAGACCCTCGCCAAGCTGGCCAACTATGCAGCCAAGAAGTGGCCTGCCACGGGCGGCGTCGTGGACTTGCGTGACGAGCTGCGCCGTGCCCGGCTGATGGCTATCACCCCGGTGGACGAGGTGTGGGGCATAGGACGGCGCTTGGGGGCCAAGTTGGTGGCACAAGGTATCAATACCGTTGCTGACCTGGTGGCTAGCGACGCCAAAGGGTTACGCGCCCAATACGGCGTGGTGGTCGAGCGGATCGTACAGGAGCTGCGTGGCCTGCCTTGCGCAGAGCTGACCGTTGAACCGGCGGCGAAGCAGCAGATCCTCTCGAGCCGTTCCTTTGGTGAGCGCGTGACCGACCGTGGAGAAATGGCCCAGGCGTTGTCGGGCTTTATGGCTCGCGCAGCCGAGAAGCTGCGGGCCGAGGGAATGTGTTGCCAGCGGGTGCACCTGTTCGTGCGAACCAGCCCCTTTGATGAACGAGCCCCTTACTACAGTGAGCAGGCTGGCGTCCGGCTGGTCTGCCCTAGCGATGATACCCGGTTGCTGCTGCAGCAAGTGAACGTGCTGCTACCGCAGATTTGGCGCGACGGTTACCGCTATCAGAAGGGTGGGGTCATGCTGAGTGAGTTCACCCCCAAGGGGCAGCAACAGGCTGACCTGTTTGCCCCGTCCTCCGCTCAATCGGACGCGCTGATGGCCGTGATGGACCAGATCAAAGCCAAGGGATTGGGGCGAGTAGGCTTTGCCAGCCAAGGCACGGGGTCGCCTGAGTGGATGATGCGACAAGAGCACCTGAGCCCCTGCTACACCACCCGCTGGGAGGACCTGCCGGTGGCTAGGTAACCAAGGCACAAGGAACCTGCTACTTGGCTGTAGTAGGACGTTTTGGAAAAGTGCTGCGAATGTAGACGGGTCTCGGTGACACATTCCACATGCGCGGCGGCGGGGTCACCTCCCGCCCCCCCATCTTGATTTGATCCACCCCCACCACCTCGTCGGTACCGGTTTTTCTCCCTTGTGCAACCGATAGCCACACTCACCCTCGACTCATCCTTTGCGGGTGAGTGTGCTGTTATGACTGCTGCTAGGTATGGTAACCAATTGAAATTGCTCGAATGTTCGTTTCCTATAATAGGAAACGAACCCCATCTTTGGCATGAGCTAGGGGAGGGGGAGTGCGTTCGAGATCCCGTCGAGCAGGGCCGCATCAATCGACCTGTGGCCCAATATCTGTCATGAACTTATGAAGTTACACCCAACTTGATGGGAATAAATATCAATTGCATTTGGTGGCAGTTTGTCCCCCTAAAGGGGGACTTAAATCTTGGGGCGGCAATAGTGCCAAAACCAAAGGACACCATCATGAAAGTGAATCTCGATCTCATAGAGCGACTCTTTGGCAAGTCGGGCCGGTCGATCCAGCGGATGCTGGATAACGGTCAGCTGACCAAGGAGGAGTTGTTGGACTTCAGCCTGTTTGTCGCGTCACTGACGGTGGCAACAGGGGGCATTCTGGGCAAGCCGTTGATGGATAGCATCAAGTGGGGATTGAGTGAGCGCATCATCTCCGGTCTGAACCCGTCTCTCGTTGGGCTCCATGTTAGCCACACCCAGCGGGAAGAGAAGGTGAGCGTGAGTGCCAAGCGAAAGGCTCGTCGTGTCTCGCTCAACGGTGATGAGGTGTTGGAGCTGGCCTATCTGATGGCCATCGCGGATGAAGATTTCTTTGAGCAACTGCGAGGGCGAGTCGAGACCGACCTGCGGGAGAGGGTATGGTCGCAGGAGGAGCTGGTCGCTCAACTGACACACAAGCGGCAGCGCTGGCTTGATGAGGACTGCTCCGACGAACCACAATCCCCCCTGCATTAATAGCAAACAAGAAAAGGGGCCGCGTCCTGCGGCCCCTGTTGTTTACTCTCCACCTTGTTCCGCCAACAGCCTGTCGTGGGCGTCCGCGATCTTGTCTAACGACAATTGGTACACCCTGGATTGGCTGTGGCGTGGCAGGTCGCGGCCGGTGCCATGCATGAGAATGCCGTGTTTACGCAACACCTTATGGACGTAGTTGGCGTTAAAATCGGCGAAGGTCTTTTTAAACCCATACACGTAGAGGTGCAGGTCGGGCCCGAGTTTGTAGCCGTAAGTCTCTCCCAGCTTCGTTACATTCGGCCCATCGGCAAGGTACTGCCCGTGGCGCCCTTCGAGTAGGTCGACCAACTGCTCGATAATGTTTGCTTCTTCAAGGGAGCCGCTTGTACCACGCCTTGCGAGCCACTTGCGGAATAGTTGCTCGACAACAGCTGCTACACTACCCGCAGGCCAACCTGTGATCCCGAAGCGGTTGGCCAACTCACCTGCAGCTGATATCAATCCGAATGCATCGGCTACCCTTTGCACTTGGCCATCACACTCTTTGGCTCCAAGCCGTCGCATCATGTCAGCGCGATGTTCGTCAACGAATGCCTGAGCACCATTGATGTCCAAGGTCAGCTCTTCAACAAAAGATCGGAAGGCAATGCCATGATACTGGGCAGTCCGTTCTGCGAGGGCCTTGGAAAGGGAGGCACCATTCGGGTAGCCATGCAACTCTTCGAAGATGCCATGCCGGTCTGTATCGGCCTCAATATTGATCATGCGGACATCATGGCCAGCTTTGTGACGCTTACCGACCGAGGCAAGGCTGTGCTCCAAGTCAACTTCCCCGTTGCTGAGGAAGGTTGTTCGCCATTGCAGTTTGGCACGGCGCGACAGATCTGCATTGGCACGAGCTCGTCCTTCGCCGTTGGCCAGCATGTAGATGGTGTCGCCTAGAACATGAGGGTCAGCCTGCCCGATTTCGTCCAGAAAGAGGGTACTGTCGTTGAACAAGCCCGCAGTGGTTTCCAATCCCACCTTGGTGGCATTCCACGTCTGGATCTTGTTGGCAGGCTTGCCGAGCACACTAGCTGCAACCAACATGGCGGTGCTCTTGCCAATTGAGGATGGCCCCACCAGATGGACGCCAAAGCTGCTCTGATTGGTCAAGCGCAGCAAGGGGCCAACGAAAGCAAGCGAGGTACTTAATAGCAAGCGGCTGTTGCCAAGGCACAGCGCGGCAACGTCATCACGCCACTCGTCCAAGGTGCCTGCCACGTCGGATTGGGTTGGGTTATTCCCGGTATAGGTGTACTCATTGTCGTTGGTAGATCCCACCGGTCCATCTCCCAACATGAAGATGTGGGTATCCGGGATCCAGCCTAGTCGATCAACCCGAATGAACGTCTTGTAGGGGTTCTTCGAGTTGAGATAGTCAATCAGCTGTCTCTTCATTCCCAAGTTGAAGCGATAGCCCCCGTCCATCAGCTTCATCAACGCTTCGCGTCCGTCAGACAGCAGGTGAACGTGTGGAATGAACGCCTCCTGCGGTCGACCATCAGGGCTATACCAGCGTACTTGCAAGCCCCAGCCTAGACCCGCAGTGTCGCGCCCGCAGGCTGTTACCCAGAGTGGAGCACCGATCCTGCTCCAAACATCGTCTTGACCTTTGTCAGTGGTGACACAGTAGAGTCCATCTTGAAACTCAATGGGACCTAACTGGAAGGGCTCGGCCTTCAGCTCATAACGCTTTGTATTCATGAGATATTCCTTTATATAAAGTTGGTTGAACGATCCGGTCTCGTTGGGGTTTGTGACACAGTGACGCCGTGACACCGGATTTAATGGGCTGGAGGAGCGGCCTCAACACACGCGAGCAGTGCGGCTTTGCCGTTAAGGCAGAAGAGGTCATTGAAGTCGGTTATGCCGGGGATGGTCGGTGGCACAATCAAGCGGCCGTGCAGTTGATAAGCTGCTGCACGCGCTTTGGTTAGTCCGGGGTTGCCTGTAGTGGCATGATCGTTGTCTGCACACACCCACAGCTTGCTGCTGCTATAAAGCGTGCGAATGATATGGCCGACCTCGAGCAGGTTACCGGCAGAAAATGCAATGGCGACCGGCAGGCCGAGGTTCTCAAACAGCGTGGCCCCGGTTGAATAGCCTTCGCAAAGCAATACGGGGGCGCCGGACTTGGGTGAAGGGCCAAGGAGTAAGAACCCGCCCTTGAGTGACAACCCCCGATGGAAGCGCTTATTCCCGCTTTCATCGATGTCTTGCAAGCTCAACAACTGGGAGCGTGCATTGAAGACCGGTACTATCAACCGGTTACCAAACTGACGAGCACCGACCCCTGAGATTTGTTTGCGTGCAAGGTAAGCGTGTTGGTATGGGGGCTCGGCTGCCCCCCAGATCTCTTTGGCTTCCTTGAGTGCCTTTGCTTGGGTCTCGGCAAGCCGATGTGCCTCAGCTGCTTTTGCTTGCTGAGTGAGTTGGGCACGGATATAGCTTGGTATTGCGGGTCCGATTGGCCGCCATACGCACTTTATTCCCAACTTCCACGAGCCAAAGACGGCGTGATTACCCAACTCGTCGGTGATCAACCAACCATTGCTTGTACCAGGGCGGTCCCCTTGAATATGAAAGCGGAGAACCTGACCAGGAGTAGGGTTCAATGCGCGTGATGGCTTCACGCCCATGTCAGTCATTGAGTCTTCCAAGGAGAGGGCGGTGGTCATGGTTACATCCCCCCGACCAACTTCTGCATCAAGTCCTCGATATCACAGCTGCGCCAAGCGACGCGGCGACGCCCGAGCTTGTAATTTTGCGGGTAAAGACCCTGCTTCATTCCGTCATACCAAGTCGTCTTGCTGACAGGGATTAAAGCCAGCACTTCGTAAAGAGAAAGGAAGTGGTAGGAGCAGGTAGTTGATGAGCGCAGTTTGGCCTTAATTGTTGCTGGGGCAGAGGCGCAAGAGCGCTTGGTACCTTTGGGGTAAGTCTGAGGAGTGGCGTTTTGATTCATACTGAGCTCCTTGCGTAGCAGTTGGTCAGCGTACGGTGTTGTCCCTGTCCGTACAGTGAGCGCAGTGAATCACTAATTTAAAAACTCCACATCAAATTTTTTTTCTAAGGTTATGTTTTTCATAACGTTTTTGTTATGTTTTTCATAACATTTCGGCGTTTTTTGTTATGTTTTTCATAACGTTTTTGGGTGTTTTTTAGACTTTGTTTTCATAACGATGTTGCTTTTTAGTTCATTTGGTTTGTTTGTTGCGGGGGGAATACGATGATTTGGGTGGAGGGATATAGGTACAGTGATTGGTACATTGCGACTTTGTATTGATTCAAAATGCTTTAAAATTCAACTTCCTCAAGTGATGATTGCACTGGCTGTCTCTCCGCCACATACCAAGCCCAACCTATTGAATAGGTTGGGCTTTTTCATATGGTGTTTTTGAGTATACCACTTAGTATGCCATTCGAAGGTGGCTGACATACTGTCTCGTTGAACTACTTTGGACATCTAGCAGTACTTCTCTTCGTTGTACTTGATGTAAAAGAAGCTTACAGATTATCCCTTACCCCTTCCTGACACTTAGTCTATAAAGCATGCTCTGCAGTTCATTAGTCTCAGGCGATGTGTTGATGAATGGGTGATTCCTGAAGTAGAAGAGTTTCACCTTGTATATATCAGTCAGCCATCACTCCCAGGGAGTCACATTGGCGTACTTGTATTTGGCGTAGGCGGGCTGGCCGTTGTAGGAGCTGGGCGGGAAACTCGGGTTGGCGCTGATCCAGTTATTCACAAACGTCTGCATCCAGCTGGTGACGGGGTGGCTCTCGCGACGTACGCTCACCCATTTGTTCTGGGTGCGGCTGAACACCTGCCAAGTGACACCCGCTGCATCGATATTAAAGGCGTAGCGCTCCATATTCCAGATTGACATGCCGTACTTGCCTAAATCGATGTCTTGAGGATACTGACGCCCCTGGATCCAGATGTTGGTATGGAGCAGGTTGGTGCCCCCCATCAGCTCGATGTCGACTTCATAGTGAGAGCTGGTGCCTGCATCTCCGGTATAGGTAAAGAAGGAGCTGATGGTGCCGGGCACCGATCCTGCCTGCATCTGCACCTCATAACGACCCTTGCGGGTGTAGTTGTAGGTTCGCAGCTCAGCGCAGCTCTTGTTTCCTTTGTCGGATTTCGCATGGAGGATGGCCATGCCGGACTCCATCCAGACGTTGGCGGCGCGCCAGGTGCAGTCGAATTCTGCCCCTCCATTACGCCAACCATCAGAGACCTGCCAATCCTGATTGCTCCACCACCATGCCGATGCCTGAGTGGAATATAATCCTCCCGCCATCAGCAATACTGACATCAGTCCAAGTTTACGCATATTATCCACATTCCTGTGTGTTTATTAATGAGTGTTTTATTGATGACTACAAGCAGCATAAGAATAGCCATAAACAGATATTGAAACTTATACTGGTATCGCGTCATGACAGTTTCATATTTTTGAAATTGCCTGAAAAGGTATGAAATACATGACGGCTGGTTGGTATAACCAGAATAAAAAAAGCCACCGTATATAACGGTGGCAAAAGCACGGACTCCCGATCCGATGAGTTAAAATCAGCTTGCTTGGCGGCGATAGATCTCGACCAGTTCGGTGGCCAGTTCGCGGCACAGAATGGATGTCATCAGGTGATCCTGAGCATGTACCATGACCAGTGTCATCTTGGTCTTGCCTTCGCCCTCATCGGCTTCAATCAGTTTGGTTTGTACGGCATGGGCAGCCTTCCCTGCGTCGGTGGCCTGGAGCAGCAAGGCATCCGCTTCGCTGAACTGGCCAGCACGAGCCTGACGCAGGGCTTCGAAACAGAGACTGCGAGATTGACCGGCATTGACGATGATGCCCATGACTGCTTCTTCAAGATCCATCATTTATGACTCCTTAAAATCCATTATTACGAGAGACGTTGGCGAACCATTCACCACTTTTCTTGACGGTGCGCTGCTGGCTTTCCAAATCAAGGCTGATGAATCCATAGCGGTTCTTGTAGGCATTCATCCAGGACCAGTTGTCAATAAAGGTCCACAGGTGATAACCACGGCAATTACTTCCTTCAGCAATGGCGGTATGAATCCACTGGAGGTGGCCACGAATGAAGTCGATACGATAGTCGTCTTTTACCTGACCATCTTCACCAATGAATCTGTGTTCCCCTTCGACACCCATGCCATTTTCGGAGATATAGCTTGGAATATTTCCATAGTTGTCGCGCAGGTTGATCAATATGTCATAAATACCGCGCTCATATATTTCCCAGCCACGATAAGGGTTCATTTTGCGGCCTGGCATCTCGTAATTCTCGAAGAACCAGTCAGGCAGGAAAGGGGAGTCCGGGTTGATGGCCGTCATGCGTGCCTTCACTCGCCGCGGCTGGTAATAGTTGATGCCGAGCAGATCGATCTTGCCGGCGGCCAGCAGTTCGCAGTCGCCGCTTTGCACCACGGGCATCTGATCGTGTTCGCGCAGGATATCGATCAGCTCCTGGGGATAAACTCCCTTCACCGCAGGATCGAGGAAGGCGCGGTTGAAGAACAGGTCAGCAATGAACGAGGCCTTCAAGTCCGCCGGGTTTGAAGAGCGCGGATATGAGGGGGTCAGGTTCAGGACAATGCCGATCTGGCCGGGCAGGGATAGTGTTCGATAACGCTTCACCGCCAGGCTGTGGGCCAGCATCATGTGATAAGCCACCTGGGCTGCCCGTCTGAAGTCCATCTGGTTCGGGTAATGGAAGTCATACAGATAACCACCTTCCACCACCACCACTGGTTCATTGAAGGTCATCCAGCAGGCGACGCGATCACCGAACAGTTTGAAGCAGAGCTCTGCGTACTCGGCATAAGCCGCCACGGTTTCGCGGCTCTCCCAGCCCCCCTGCTCCTGCCAGTACATCGGCATGTCGAAGTGGAACAGGCCGATGAAGGGTTTGATCCCCTTGGCCAGCAGCTCATCGATAACCTTGTTGTAGAAGTCGACGGCCTCCTGGTTGACGGTGTGGCCATCCGGCAGCAACCGGGCCCAGGAGATGGATGTGCGGAAGCTGTTGTGGCCAATCTGTTCCATCAATGCGATGTCTTCACGATAACGATCGTAGAAGGTGGAGGTGTTGGCTGGGCCTACCTGACCGTGGAAACGATGTGGCTCCGTCTCGAACCAGTGATCCCAGATGGTCGGTGCCTTGCCGCCCACGTTGGCAGCCCCTTCCGATTGTGCGGCCGACGAGGCGCTACCCCACCAGAAGCCTTCGGGGAATGTATATTGCATTGCAGTTTCCTCTTGATGACCGGCGTGCAGGCGGCGTGGCGCCCGCACGCCGGGTGCTTACGCCTGACTCTGAATCGGTGTGATTGTGTCTGCTTTTTCTGATCTGGCGGCTTCTTCCGCTTCAGCCGTCTCGGCTTCCTGCTTGAGCAGGGTGCGTTCGTAAGCCCGCACGAAGGGGTAATACATCAGGGCGGAGATCCCCATGCAGATGAAGCACATGATGACCGGACTGAAGGCCCAGTTGGTCGCCCAGGAGGCGCCGATGGGGGCCGGCGTGGTCCATGCGGTCAGCATCACGACCTTCTCAACCAGACCCAGATCCACGGCAAACCAGGCCAGGATGGCGTTGATCACCGGCACCAGGATGAAGGGCAGGAAGAAGACCGGGTTCATGATGATGGGGGCACCAAACAGGATCGGTTCGTTGATGTTAAAGAACCCGGGGACCACGCCCATTCGTCCTATGGTGCGCAGGTGCACGGCACGGCTGCGCATCAGCAGGAATGCCAGTGGCAAGGTGGATCCCACGCCGCCGATGAACAGGAAGTGATCCCAGAAACCGGGCAGGAAGGTGTGAGGAATGGCCTGACCTGCGGCTAGTGCGGCCTGGTTGCTGGCCAGGTTTGCCATCCAGAAGGGGTTCATGATGCCGGTGACGATCATGGTGCCGTGGATGCCGGCAAACCATAGGATCTGGCACAACAGCACCGCCAGCAAGACGGCAGGCAGGCTGTCGGAAGCCGCCACTAGCGGTTTGAGCATGGCCATGATCGCCTCGGGCAGGATCATGCCTGTGGTTTCCTGCAGCAGCATGTTGAAGGGGTGTAAGGTCAGGATGATCGCCAGGACCGGGATCAGTACCTCGAAGGAGCGCGCCACCCCCATCGGGACCTGCTCGGGCAGACGGATGGTGATGTTGTTGCGCTTGAGCCAGGCGTAGACCTCGGTCGAATAGATGGCACAAATGAGAGCGGTAAAGATGCCCTGACCGGAGAAATACTGGGTGGAGATGGTGCCGTCTTTATATTGCGCCGCCACCAGCATGAACGACATCAGGGAGAGCAGGCCCGTGGTGATGGGGTCCAGGGAGTATTGCTTGGCCAGGCTGGATGCGACGCCCACCGAGATGAAGACCGTCATCAGTCCCATGCTCATGTTGAAGGGCAACATGAGTTCGGCACGATAGGTGTTGGAAAAATCTAGCCAAGCTCTGGCAAAGCCCCAGGTGGTTTCGCTGGAGATGGGGGGGAAGATGAAGACTAGCATAAAGCTGCCGACGATCATGAACGGCAGCGCGGCAATGAAGCCGTCACGGATGGCCAGAACATAGCGTTGCTGGCCCAGTTTTCCTGCCAATGGGCCGATCCGTTGTTCGATCAACTTGACCAGCATCCCATAGAGTGAACTCATTGTGTGTGTCCTTCCTTGTGAGCACGCTTAACCAATCAGGGACAGGGCGTAATCCAACACCTTGTCACCGCGCTGCATGCCGTAATCCATCATGTCGATGGGTTGTACCTTGACACCATGAACGGCTGCCTTGGCTTGTAATTCAGGTTGCATGTACTTGATCTGTGGCCCTAGCAAGACCACCTGGTAGAGCGGCATCTGATCATCGAACTCTGATGCGCCAAAAGCCTTGATCTCGGCAGCCAGGCCCCGTTTTTCGGCTTCTACCAGCATTTTTTTCACCAGCAGGCTGGTGGACATCCCGGCAGAGCAGCACAGCATGATTTTTTTCATGATCATTCCTCAGTTATTAAATTGAACTCACTATAGATCGACCTAATAATTTGGGAAATCGATTTCACATTTGAGCTTTTGCAATTGTGATGCCGATCACTCATCGGGTTGTGTTTGTGCGTGATAAGGATGTTAAGTGCTTTGAAAATAAGGTTTTTTGTTTTTGTGTTGATTATTTTGATCTGGTTGTTGTTGGGTTTTTCTTTTGGAATATCGATTTCATATCTGTTGGTTCTTTATGCCAACCCAACACCTGCTGGGCAGGCCCCACAAGATGCAGAGCGTACTCTTCCCGCGGTGCATTGATGTTGAAAGCCCCAACAGATACCCGCCTCCATGATGTCCTGTGCTTTACCGCTCTCTGCTGATGGTTACTCCGCCCTGA
Source organism: Aeromonas sp. 82P (assembly GCF_051919365.1). Classification (NCBI taxonomy): domain Bacteria; kingdom Pseudomonadati; phylum Pseudomonadota; class Gammaproteobacteria; order Aeromonadales; family Aeromonadaceae; genus Aeromonas; species Aeromonas sp. 82P. Next base: position 3,341,343 of record NZ_JBQBEV010000001.1, on the reverse strand, counting down.
TGGCAGGTCTCGTCATGGCCTAGGGGCCTTTTCTGGACCATGTCGGGGATAGGGAGACCTTTCAGATGTGAGATGGTTGCAAGATTTCATTGCAGAAGCTCGCAGACCTAGGGCAAAGCCCTGCGCCGATGGAGGCGTTGACCTAACCTTGCCGTAAGCCCGAAGGGATGATGACAGTATCGACTCTAGGTACTGGCACGGGCTCATCTACCTGTATGTAGCACTGTATTGCATCGCAGGAGAGATTGCTCTGCGCGGCTGCCGTATTGCGTCAGGAGGCCTAAGGGCACGGTATTACGGTAGAAAATCAGCAGCGCCCAAAGGTGGATGAGAAGCACTCAGAAGGCATAACTTTGTCGTAAAGGCTGTGGATAAGGGAGGGACGCAAGAGTTTGCGGGGCCACTTATCTATTCGCCCTGTGGCGTTTGCATTGATGGGAGATGGGGAAAAAGATAGACACAGGCCCGATATCTGCATAGGGACAAGGTCGGGAGGGGAAAATGCTCCGCCATGGTGACGGAGCATCGGGAGCGCACTTAACGGGTTAATCCGCCTTCATCCAGCACGCTGACAGCCCAGAAGAAGGGAGCATTCGAGTTGATGGTAACTTCGTTCAGGGTCCAGGCTCCTATCTCGTCTTTCCAGCAGGTCTGGCCGGTGCACTTCCCTTTCATAGTGGATGCAACGGGATCGCTGAAGTTGATGGAGTTGGGGCCCCCAGACATTACTCCTGGCGGAACCAGGGGGGACGCGTGATCAGCTGGGTGTGCCCAGAACCTGTGGTGCGGATTCTTCAGCGGACGACTGCCGTAGCCCGACACATAGGACTGGTCGAGGGGGTTGCGGCCCAGCACATAGTCCATGGCATCGGACATGGCCTGCAGGTATTTGCGCTCCCCCGTGAAGTCATGCGCCAGCCCGAGGAAGATGCTGCGATTCATCAGGTTGGAGTTGGAGCCCCAGGGGTATTCGGTGGCCTGATAGGGGATAAGGTAACCCTCTGTCGCCACGCTCTTCTGGTAGCCGTCGGCGGCGGCGATGATAGCAGCGCGCGCCTTCTCCACTTCCTGTTTGCCCAGTTTGTTAGGCACCATGGCCAGCGTGATGGTCCCTGCGCTGCTGAGATCCTGCCAGTAGAGATCACCGCTTGCGCTGCGATCCCCCTTGGGGGCGGCCATATAGAGAGGGGACTGCTGGACGGCCTGCTTGTACTCGGATTTGCCGGTGGTGGTAAATAGCTCGGCGGCAGCCCAGTAGAATTCGTCCTTCAGGTTGGTGTCATCGTAGGGACCGGATCCCACAAAGTTGTCATAGGCATAGACGTCCGGATGGCGTTTTGCCGCCTTCCAGGCTCGTTCGGCTGCCTGTAGGCTGCGCTGTGCGAAGGCCGGATCCAGATCTTTCCATACGCGAGCAGACTGGGCTGCGGTGGCAGCCAGGTTCAGGGTCGCAGCCGTGCTGGGGTGGCTCAGGAAACGGGGTTGTGGATCCTTGTGGGGCGGGAGCGGCATCCCGGTCCAGGCTTCATCGGCGACCTTGTGGAAGACCATGCCTGAGGCATCGATCTCGGTCAGTTTCAGGCTGTCGAGCTGCTTGGACTGATCTCCTACCGGTACCCAGGCATTCTTGCCTTCGGGTACCTGCATGGCGAGGAAGAACTCCATCATCCAGCGGGATTCGTCCAGCAGATCGTTGTGGCCGTTGTGCTGTTCCGGGATTTTAGCCTTGCCGTCGGCAAAGGCGCTCTTGTCACCCTCTTTCGCCAACTGCTCCCGTTCATAAAGGTTCATCAAGGTCCATACCGAGATCCCCCCGTTGACCACGTACTTGCCCTGATCGCCGGCGTCGTACCAGCCGCCGGTCACATCCAGCGTGAAGTCACAGCCAGGCCACTGGTTGCCCTTGGCGTCCAGCTTGTTGAAGCAGGTCACTTTCTCGGGCTTGTGTCCTGCCGGGCGAGCGAGATCGGGGCGCTGGACATATTTGGCCTCGATGTCGATGCCGCTACGCTGCTGATAGAAGAAGGAGAGGGCATCGAATTTCATGGTGTGATAGATGTCATCGCCGATGCTGAATGGATGACTCTTCTGGCCGGCGACCTCCAGTACCAGGCCGGTGCCCGGGGTGGTGACCTGACTGAAGTCGGCAATCTGTACGTTCTCGCCGGATGCTGCATTCAGGCCAAAGGGTGTGGTCTTGCCTTCGGCGATGGCCTCACCCTGGGCATTGCGCAGGGTCCAGGGGAGCGAGTCCTTACTGTCGGTGGCGATGGTCGCACGTTTCAATGCCTTGCTCAGGTAGCCGACTTGGTTGACGCGCACGCTGGCCAGATCAGATTTCTTGACCAGGGATGGACCCGAGAGCGTTGCTTCACCGATGCAGACGGTGGTCGGTGTCTGGGTGCCCATCTGGAGTTGAAACTGGGTCTTCTCGTCCGTGGAGGAGGGCGTGAACTGGATGTCGAAAGGTTTGGGTGTGCTGCCGAGGGCGAGGTCCTGCACCATATGGTTGGTGTAGGGGGCGCCATCATGCTGGATCAGGGCCTTGACGTTGATGTCGCTCTTGGCCATGGCAGTGAAATGGAGCTTGTAGGTTTGCCCCTGAACCAGGCCGAGGTTGGACTGGCCCAGGATGACATCCCAGGGATTGGATCCCGACTCGGTGAAGGTGATACAGCCCATCTGGTTCTCGGCGTTCAGGGTGCCCCCAGCCGTCCACCAGCCATCGGTTCCCTGGAAGCCCCCGTTGGTTAGCAATTCACCCACAGGTCCGGCAGATGCCGAGGAGGCACCGGAGCCTGATGCCCCTGCGCTGGGCAGGGAACAGCCATGCAAGCCAATGACGCAAGACATGGCAAGCGTCAGGGCACTAAGCCGAGATATTTTCATTGTTACCCCTTTGATCACAGACGGAAATAATGGCGTCGATTTTCGCACTCGCGCTGAAAATGACCGAGTCATCCTGCTACCCGCATTTCACTGTCAAGACTTACATACAACCCTTGAGTGGAAATCGATTTCATGGATTAGGTAATAGTAAAGTTTGTGGCAAATCAAGTTTGCCTTTATGAACTGTGATGTGGGCTACAAATTTTCGTTTATTGATATGTAGATCTACGAGATTTGAATTCTATTGAATCCTTATCATCCTCTCTTTATTTCCCGCCAGTTTAACCAAATGGGTGCCATTCTCGGTAAAATATGCAGTGGCATGAGATGAAAAATACACTATATGTTTATAATTTTATTGCTTTTTCTATCATGGCGCTTTTCCGTGTGCTCCATCCCCTCCTGGATATTTTGCTGGCGAGAAACAGTCTGATCTTTGTGAGCTACATCACTATTTACTCTCTCGGTGGGATTTTTACCGTGGCAGGGTAAAGATACTGCTGGAATGGTGAGGAGATTTCTGTTTACCATTAAATATTCTTGCAATCGATTTCATATTTGGGCTGTTTTTCAAGGCGGACCCCCATGATCGATGCGTCAGGCGATGAATGAGAATATCCGGAGAGTCATAAGGAAAATGCGTAAAACTACAGGTCTCACCAGGTCTATGACCTGCCTATTCGTGGGGTGCGGCATCTGGAGTGCCGGGATGGCGGATGAGCTGTCGACCATGCCCTATTTTGTCACTTGGCCGCAGATCCATAGCGCCATTGCCAAGGACGAGGGGATGGAGCGCCAGATCCAGTCCCTGCTCTCCCGGATGACCCTGGAGGAGAAGGTCGGCCAGATGATCCAGCCCGACTTTCGTGAAGTGACCCCAGAGGAGGTCACTCGCTACAAGATTGGTTCCGTCCTCAACGGGGGTGGCGGTTGGCCAGGCAACAACAAACACGCCTCAGCAGCGGACTGGGCACGCCAGGCCGACACTTACTGGCAAGCGGCGGAAGCGGGCTTTGAGGGCAGGGGCTATCGCATTCCATTCATGTGGGCGACCGATGCGGTGCACGGCCACAACAACGTCTTTGCGGCGACCCTGTTCCCGCACAACATCGGCCTTGGTGCTGCGCGGGATCCGGGGCTCATCTACCGTATCGGCCAGGTGACGGCGCGGGAAGTGGCCGCCACCGGGCTGGACTGGACCTTCGCCCCGACGGTGGCGGTGCCCAGAGATGATCGCTGGGGCCGGACCTATGAGGGCTATTCCGAAGATCCCGCCATCGTCTATCACTATGCTGGCGAGATGGTGCGTGGCCTGCAAGGTTCCGCGACGGATCTACGCGGCCAGCGCCATGTCATCTCGAACGTGAAACACTTCGTGGGGGACGGTGGTACCCTGAACGGGGTCGACCGGGGTCAGAACTTCTATTCGGAAGAGGATCTGCGCAACCTGCACGCGGTGGGCTACTTCTCGGGGCTGGATGCCGGTGCCCAGGTGGTCATGGCTTCGTTCAACAGCTGGCACAACGAGCTCAACCGCGACGTGCTGCCAGAAGACGGGGTGGAGTACAACGGCAAGCTGCACGGCAGCCGCTATCTGCTGACCGACGTGCTCAAGGGCAAGATGGGCTTTGATGGTCTTGTCGTCTCTGATTGGAACGGTCACAGCGAGATCGCCGGCTGCACCATGGGGAGCTGCCTGCCTGCGGTGTTGGCCGGGGTCGACATCTTCATGGTCACGGCGCGCAAGGACTGGATGGAGTTTCGCCAGAGCCTGCTCGATGGCGTGGCGAGTCGGCAGATCCCGATAAGCCGGATCGACGATGCCGTGACGCGTATCCTGCGGGTCAAGATGCGGGCCGGGCTGTGGGAGAAACCCATGCCGTCGGCCCGTGAGCTGGCGGGCAAACAGAGTGAACTTGGTGCAGTGACGCACAAGGCGCTGGCCCGGGAGGCGGTACGCAAGTCGCTGGTGCTGCTCAAGAACGAGGGCAGGATCCTGCCCCTGAGCCGGCAGAGCCGGGTGCTGGTGGCTGGGAGCGCCGCCAACGATCTGGGCAAGCAGGTGGGGGGCTGGAGCCTGACCTGGCAAGGCAGCGAGAACGGGCGCGGTGATTTCCCCGGTGCCCAGAGCGTACTGGATGCGGTGACCGCCACCGTCGGTGCGGATCATGTACAGGTGAGCACGGGATCTGGTGAGCTTGCGGGAGCCAAGCCCGATGTCGCCATCCTGGTCATGGGGGAGGATCCCTATGCCGAGTGGTTCGGTGACATTCCTGACAACAAGACCCTTGCCTATGGGGATCTCAAGAGCAGCTATCACGAGGATCTTTTGACCCTCAAGCGACTGAAGGCGGCCGGCATCCCCGTGGTGACCGTGCTTTTCTCCGGACGTCCGCTCTACGTCAATGAGGAGATCAATCTCTCTTCCGCCTTTGTCGCCGCCTGGTTGCCGGGCACCGAGGGGGAGGGGATCACCGATCTGCTGTTCAAGGATGCCAAGGGCAAGGTGGCCCATGACTTCCAGGGACGCCTCTCCTTCTCGTGGCCCTTCAGCAAGTGCGCCACCACCATCAATCGCACGCCCACCCATATCCCGGGCTGGCAGCGCCCAACCTTCGAGCAGGATCCAGCGGGTGAGTACGCACCGCTCTTCCCCTATGGCTACGGGCTCAGCTACGGCAAGCCTTCCCCTGTGGCGGCCCGGGTCAGCAACCTCAATACCCTGACCCTGGATAAACGAACCTTCGGTTGCAACGAGAGCGACCCCGCTAAACTGAGCGCCGCTGACAAGGTGCTCGAGCTGTTTGGGCCAAAGGCGGGTGAAGAACACCGTCTGCGCATGGGGGATGCCAGCAACTGGACGGGGACTGAAGTCTCCGGCAACAGCGTGACCGAGATGACCTTCATCAAGGTTCAGCCCATCGACTACCTGCGCCAGCAGGATGCGCGAGCGGTCACCTTCCTCGGGGCGGACAAGCCGGGTGTCGACTCCGGGGCAACGATCCAGTTGCAGACCACCCAGGTCAAGGGGGCGGATCGTCGCACCTACCTGAAGGGCGAAAGCGAGCTGCAGGTGACGCTGCGGGTGCTGCAGGCACCAGCGGGGGACATGACGCTGGGGCTGCAGTGTGGCTGGCCCTGCGGCAAGTCCATCGAGATTGCTCCGGCCTTGCGCCAGTTGCCCCCGCAGAAGTGGGTGACCTTGAGTCTGCCCCTGCGCTGCCTCGAAGAGGGCATGGACTTCGCGAAGGTCAATACCCCCTTCATCCTGGGCACCAGTAGACAGGCACGCATCGACATGGCGACCGTACGCTGGGTACCGGCTTCTCTGCTGGGGGCCTCAGGGGAAGTGGTCAGGCTCGATTGCCAGGGCAGGTTGAGTCGATAAGCCGTCAGCCAGATGCACCAGGATGCCTGTCGGGCTCCTGGTGCCTTGATAACCGGCTCCGCCCCGATGCGGAGGGAGAGGTGGGAGAAAAGGATGTCGATCGTACAGCGGATCAGATTGGGCTTTGCGCTGCTGCTGGTCCTGTTGCTATTGCTCGGGGCCATCAGTTACCTGAAGACGACCTCCATTCACGGTCGTTTCCAGCAGGTGACCGAGGAGGCGACGCCTCAGGCCCTGACCGCCAGCCGGTTGCGCGCCGCGTTGCTGATGGCTGACAGGGACAGCCTGGCGCATCTCGCCATCCGGGAGGCGTCGGCGTTCCCCGAGTCCCGTCAGCGTGTTGCCCATGACAAGGTCCGCTATGAGCAGCACATCAAGGCATTCGCGGCCCTGACGCTCGATACCGAGAGTGAGCGGCAACTCGCCCGGGTCACCGACCAGGCCCCCCGGCTGTTTACCATCTCTGAGCAGTTGATGAGCCTGCACGAAGAGTCGGTCGAGCTGGAGCGGGTGCTCGCACGGATGCGGAGCGAGCTGCTGCACCTGGACGACAACTACCGTTCGGCGGCGGACCTGCTGGTGCGTTACACGGCGGGGCGGCGCTCTTTGCAGAACAAGGCGGAGCTCATCACCAGCGGTATTGCACGGGATCTCAAGCTGATCCTGCGTGCCGACGACAACACGGATCTGGTGGCGCTACAGGGGGTGCTGGCCAAAGACATCGACATTGCGAACCAGCGTCTGGAGCGGATTGTTGTCCCCGATGACGTCAAGGCCAGGTTCATCCGCCATGTGGCGCGCATTCCCCAGCTGGTATTTGGCGACAAGGGGCTGATTGCCACCCTGGTGCGCCGTCAGCAAATCAGCCAGCAACTCCATGGCTTGCGTGAACAGCAGGAGGCGCAGAGCCAGCAACTGGGGGAGGTCCTGGACAGGCTTATCGCCATCAGCAACCAGAGCATGCAGGAGGACAGGCTGAGTGCCGACGTCGCGGTTGACAGCGCCCGCACCTGGATCGTGATGGTGGCCCTGTGTTCCGTGCTCATCGCCCTCATTGTTGCCTGGAGTACGGCCCGCAGCATCCAGGTGCCGCTGGTGCGGATCAATCGGGTTCTCGGTCTGATGGCACAAGGGGACATGACGCTGCGGGTTCGCTACCCCGCCAGGAACGAGCTTGGTGAGGTCGCGAACTCCATCGACCAGCTGGCCCACCACACCAAGACGCTCCTGATGGAGGTCCAGACCGGGTCTGAGTACCTGGTGAGCGAGACGCGCAAGACCGCAGAGATCGGCGAGCAGGTGATGTCGCAGGTGCAGGCGCAGAAGGCGCAGACCGATCAGGTGGCGGCCGCCATCTTCGAGCTGGAGACCAGTGCGACCGAAGTGGCGCGCTCGAGCGATCATGTTCGTCGGGAGGTGGGTGAGGCCAATGACGAGAGCCGGCGCGGACGTCATCTGATGAAGGCCAATCGGGATGGCATCGAGCAACTGGCGACCGACATCGCCGGGGCCATGGCGATCACCCGCAAGCTCGAAGGCTACAGCAGCAACATTGGCAACATTCTTGAGGTGATCCGTGGCATGGCTGAACAGACCAACCTGCTGGCCCTCAATGCGGCCATCGAAGCGGCCCGTGCCGGGGAGGCCGGGCGGGGTTTTGCCGTGGTGGCCGAGGAGGTGCGGGCGCTGGCTACCCGTTCACAAGGGGCGACTCAGGAGATCCAAGTGATGATCGATAACCTGCAGGGATGCGCCCGCGATGTGGCGAACGTGATGGCCCAGAGCCATGAGCAGACTGAGCTGAGTGTGCAGCAGACTCGGGATGTTGAGAGTGCCCTCACGCGGATTGCCTCGCGTATGGAGGCAATCAAGGAGATTGCGGATCACATGGCTTATGCCGCAGCGGAGCAGATTTCGGTGAGTCAGGGAGTGGCCCAGCATGTGGCGGCCATCGCAGACGTGGCTCACGAGACCGAGCAGGCGTCCCGGGTATCGGCGAGCAGTGGTGAGGTGTTGTCGGGGCTGGCCAGCCAGCAGCAGAGTCTGGTGGCCCGTTTCAAGGTGTAGGAGAGAGGCGATGTGGAAATCTGTGAGTGCCCTGCTGGTCTGGGGGCTGAGTACGGCGGCGGTATCCCAGGAGCTGGTGCTGGAAACCTGGCGCGTGGATGACGAGGCGCTCTGGAAGGAGCAGTTTCTGCCCCGTTTTCAGGCGATCCATCCCGAGATCACCCTTAAGCTGCATTCGCAGCGCTCGGCGGATTACGATCGGGAGCTTGCCGAGCGGCTGGCGGCGGGGAAGGCGGGGGATCTCATCACTTGCCGCCCTTATGATCAGTCCCTGCGGCTGTTCCAGCAGGGGCATCTGCTGGATCTGACGGACCTGCCCGGGATGGAGAACTTCCCGAGCTTTGCCAAGGCCGCCTGGCAGACCGACTCCGGGGCCCAGACCTTCTGCCTGCCCATTGCCTCCGTGATCCAGGGTTTCTACTTCAATGTCGATATCTTCAACGCCCTTGGGCTGACACTGCCGCGAACCCGTGCCGACTTCTTCGCCGTGCTGGAGAAGGTGAAGCAGGATGGCCGCTATCTGCCGCTGGCACTGGCGGCTCACGACAGCTGGGTGGTCTCCGAGCTTGGTTATCAGAATATCGGTCCCAATTACTGGCATGGGGAAGATGGCCGCCTGGCGCTGATCAACGGTCAGGCGCGAGTGACCGATGCCCCTTATGTGGCGGCGTTTCGTGAGCTGGCGAGCTGGCGGCCCTACATAGGGGACCATCCTGCCGATGCCACCGAAGCACAGGCGGTGGATGCCTTTGCTGCGGGCAAGGCCGCCATGATAGTGGCGGGCTCCTGGTCGCTGGCCCAGTTCACCGGCAAGGTCAATTTTGGTGCCTTCCCGCCCCCCGTCGCGCGGGAGGGGGACACCTGCTATTTCACCGATCACACCGACATGGGGATCGGCATCAATGCCGCCAGCCCGAACAAGGAGGCCGCCCTGAAACTGGTGGAGTGGATGGCAAGCGCCGACTTTGCCGAGCGTTTCTCCAATTCGGTACCCGGTTTTTTCTCCCTCTCCAACCACTTCTTCGAGCTCAAGGAACCGGTGGCGAGCACCATGATGGGCTGGCGGGATACCTGCGATTCCACCTTGCGTCTGGGGGCGCAGTTCCTCACCCGGGGTGAGCCATTGCTTACCACAGAGCTTGCGGAGGTATCGCAATCCGTGGTGCTCGGCACCATGACGCCGGAAGCGGCCGCCGCGCGCATCCAGCAGGGGTTGGCAAGCTGGTATCTCCCCCAGAAGACGGCAAAAAGAGCCCGTCTCTGTGAGGCGGACGAGCATCTTCCCACGCTGGCAACCAGCACAGCTATCGGGACGGAGTCTCCCTTCGCTGCGCCTTGACGGTGGACACGCCCACAGGGCAATCCCCCGCTGCGATCAGCAGACTCTTCAAGGCGCCTTCAGGCGCCTTTTTCCATCAGGCCGGTTTGTAGGCAGATGTCATCGGGTTGTCATTGCCAGGCTCTGGCTGGTTTTATGGAGCCAGCCGGATTGAGGGGCCGGTAGAAGAGGTACGCCGGGTTGTGTGTGGAGTCTGTGCTACGTCAGAGAGACAAGGTGGAAGATGCGACAAGGACAAGTCGCTCGCTGGACAGGCGGCTGACAAAAGAAAAACGGCCCGAAGGCCGCTTTGAGCGGATGCTGCGCAGGGAAAAACCCCCAGTCGACATTCATCCTTTGTACGGCAGTGTAGTATCACGCACCACAATGCTCAATTCGGGCAGTTCGTCCGAGTTTGGCTCCGTGCCCTCGATCAAACCCAACAGAGTCTTGACCATTTTGACCCCCATCTCGTAGATGGGCTGGCGTACCGTGGTCAATGGCGGGTTGGAATAGGTAGAGAATGGCAGGTCATCAAAACCAATGAGTGAAACATCCTCTGGTACCCTTAAGCCGCACTGCTTGAGCCCCAAAATAGCCCCGTAGCAGGTCTGATCGTTGGCGCAGAATATGGCTGAGAATTTCCGGCCACTCTGCACCAGTTTCTTCACTGCATTCAGGCCACCAGCCTCGGCGAAATCCCCTTGGATGACCAAGGATGGATCATATTCGATTCCCGCGCTGACTAAGGCCTGACGATAACCATGATGACGTTCGATGGCATCGTTTTGATCCGGTAAGCCGACAATGTGGGCGATGTCATGATGACCCAGATCCAATAAATAGCGAGTTGCCATGTAGCCACCCAGCCGATTATTGATGCTGAAGGAATGTACCCGCTCGGTCATGATATTGTGGCCAGTGGCAACAATGGGTATTTGCTGTGAAAACTCGAGCAGCGTTTGTTGATTTACGTGGCCGGTCAAAATAATAAGACCATCGACCCGACGAGCTACCAGCAGGCGCAACCGTTCGACTTCTTCTTCCGCATTCCAGTGACCGCTGACAATCAGCGGCACATACTCCATGCCCTGAAGGGTATGTTCAACACCACGCAACATTTCGTTGGAAAATGGACTCTCTACATGTTGAGTCAATACCCCAAGGGTCATGGATTGACCCGTTTTCAGATATTGTGCCATAAGGTTGGGACGAAAATTCAATTCCTGAATTGCATCTTCAACCGCTTGGCGTTTATCTGCGGCCACTTTGGCCGAGCCGTTTAATATCCGGGATACAGTGCTTGCCGAGACACCGGCTCGTCTGGCGATATCATAGACAGTGGCTTTTTTCTCCTGAGCTGACTTCGACATCCGCCCTCCGTACTCGACTGTGAAAACCCTTGGCTATAACCAATATTACAAGAATATATTCTCAATAAATCAGCGGGTTAGGATAACCCTTTCCCTTGGTGGTGACAAGCAATGATGCTTCGCCTCAGATTGAGGGGCCCACTACTGCTGGGCGGCAAAAAAAACCTCTCTTGCTTTGGTAAAACCGGCCTGTTCGGCGGCCTTGACCCAGGCGAGAGCCTGCTCGTAGTTTTTGCTCACAACCGCAGTGCGAATATGTTGATAATAATCCAGTTCACCTAGCGCTTTATCTGCTGTGATCATCACGGGCGATATGGTTTTTGCGTTCGGTGTCGCATTTACAGCAGCCTCTGCGTCCAGTGCCAAATATAATCGTCCGGTGGCCGAATGGGGCACTTCCACATTGATGAGACGGGCGACATCCGTGGAGCGATCATATTGCATTGCGCGCTGGAGATCGTCAGGATTGAGCCTGGTGCTGCCTTGCATATCCAGAGTAGTAGAATAGATCACCATATAGGCAGCTCGGACGCTGCCGATGGGGGCCGGAATGGTAAATTCTCCCTGGATGTTCTGTCCTGAAATTAATGAACGGCCGTTATAACTGAAAGAGGAGCTGGGAATGGTTTGAACGGGGTGGTGATTCTCGTCCAGTAACAGGATGCTGGGCAGAAAAATGGTATAGTCGATTGGGATGGTTACTTTGACGCGGGCAGCTTGGGGGAAAGCGGGCAATGAGAATGCCATCACATAGCTTTTGCCCGAATCGAATGCGTAAACTGGGCTGTCAGTACCCACATTTACCCAACGGCTTTCTTGCCCGAAGGGCTGGAAGCGAAGATCCTTGAATGCCGCGATCGCCATTTTGCCCGACAATTGTTCTCGGTCATGTTGAAGCTGCTGCTGCAAGTCGGAGGTGGCCGATCTTGGCGGATGCTCCGGGCTTTTACTGACGCACCCGGCCATCAACAGACTGACCAGGAAAGGCAGACACTGTTTCGTTCCCTTCATCGTGTTTCCTCGTATGCAATGCGGGTCCCCCAAGGGACCCGAGATTATAGTGAAAATAAGTATCGCGACCTAACCTACCACCACATGTCCGCCTGCACACCGACCAGGAAATCTTCCCGGTCTTCCTGCCAGGGGGTCTCGTTGTTGTGATCGACATAGGTCGTCAGAATGCGGATCTCCGGTGACGGCCCCATGCCTGTATTGACCGTAAATGTCGGCACTATACTGACCTTGTGCGAAGTGCTTCCACGATCGATGCTATCGATGGTTAAATTGTTTTTCACATAACCGATTTCGGTTTGGATAGAGAAAAACTCATTGATCGGGAATACCGGGCGCAGAGATGCGGCATACCAGGAGTCATGGCCACCCAGCTCGTAGTCGTTGTACTGGTAGGAGAGGGTCGGCAGCAGATGAATATTGGCGCCATACCAGCCACCCCAGAGGAAGAGGCGATAGGATTGATCGCCTTCCATCACCTTGGACTGGTAGGGTTTATAGCCATCCGCCTTGTCCTGCAGTGTCTTCTGATACAGGGAGCCCTTGCGATACATGGCGGTATTGGTCAGGTTGGCCCCCAGCAAGTCGCCTGAACCCAGTCCACGTCCTGCCTGGGCGATGAACTTGGAGAAGCCGCCCGGCATGAAGAAGAAGTCGTCGCGGGAATAAATGACGGTTCCTTCTGCCCCCTTGGTCGCATATTGCTTGTTGTCGCCGGTGAATTCGTTGCTGGGCATCTGCTTGAGTGCGATCTCCATGTCCCAGGCACCGTAGAGGGCGCTGGTGTGGAGGGTGTGCATGGTGGCTTCAGTGCCATTGGCGCGGTCGGAGTGGCTGGTGTCGTTGCTGTTGATATAGGCAAAGTCCCACTTGCCACCCGCCATCTCCATGGCGTTGATGCCGACGCCGGTCCCCGAGTAGTCCGTGTAGAAATAGTCGGTTGTCCAGATGTAGTTCTCGCGGTCGTAATAGCGCAGACCACCCCACATGGTCCCGGTCGGGGTGATGCCACCCAGCTCCACATAGGTTTCTGACACACCGCTTTCGCGAGGTGCTGCACGGGTTTGCAGGCCATCGGCATCGGACTCCACCTTGAAGTGAATGTTGACCGACTTGTTGTTGCCCAGATCCCACAACTTGTTCAGACCCGCTTCCCAGCTGTTGTCCAGCTCGGAGCCCAGGCGCCCCATGGTCTTGTCCATCTCATATTCGTACCCCGCCTTGGCGAAGTTGTCCTTGGCGTCAAACATTGAACCAGCACGAATATAACCGTGGAAGCCAAAACTCTCGGCGGCATTCGATACGGCGGGCACTGCTAGCCCGTAACATGCCCCGACAAACAAGGCGAGTGACTTCAATTTCATCTTATTGCTCCAATCCGTAGAAAATTATTTTCAATCGATTTCTCGAAGATTCAATGCCTTATCACTTGATCTGCTGGCAGGGCTGATTGCTGTCAAAGTCTGCCGGGATGGCTGTTTTCAGGGCTACGTTGGTGAAGGCGAAGCGCAGACCGGCCATGGAGTCCCAGGCCCCGCTCAGGTAGAGCGCCTTTTGTACTGAGCCTGTGTTGGCCGCCGGAATGAGAGAGGCAACCGGCAGGATGCAGCGGTACCAGGTGTCGTCATCGGGCACGATGTTGCTGTCCATGGTAAAGAAGGTGCCAAAGTCTGGGCCTGCGGTACCGTCCATGCGGATCTGGATGTTGGGGGAGTCACCGTAACTGGAGACTTTCAGGTCGAGCAGCATGACGCCGTCCTGATAGGCGGAGAGATCCCCATTGGCGCTGTCGGTCCCGAGGAAGGCGGCGCCATTGCCTGGTAGGTCCATGGTGATGACCTGGTTTTCATCGGTCAGGGTGCCGCCGAAGCTGGCTGCCGGGTAATCAGCGCTGCGGTCTTGGGCCTGGCTCTTGTCACCGGAGTAGTAGAGTGCGGCATCGGTGGCCACCAGCGCGGGGGCATTGTTGACGCCGGAGCCTGTGTCTGGATTGGTGTCAGGATCGGTTCCAGGGTCGGTAGCGCCGCCAGGCGCTTCACAGGTGACCGGGTCGACAACGGGCTTGGCTGAGGTGGTGAGCAGGTACTTGATGTTGGTGATTTCGTAGTTGAAGGCTTCCTTGGTGGCCAGGTGGAACGGTGTGCCCACAGTGGCGAGGTTGACGGCCTTGGCACCGGGGAAGGGCTTCATGCAGTTGATGGGCAGAGTGAGCGTTTCCCAGTTGCCGGAACCGGTCAGGGCGCTGGCAATGGGCAGGCTGCTGCGGTTGGGATACTCGTTGTCGATGGAGGCATTGAGCACTTCCGGCACCTTGCTCTTGGTTCGCAGCTGGAACTCGATGAAACCGGAAGCGTATTTGCTCAGGTTCAGAGGGGTGGCGGATTTGAGCATAAAGGTGCCATCTCCGTCACCGGCTACCTGCACATCGGCGGTGTCATCGGTACCAGCATTGTTGATGAGCACAGCACTGATGCTGGTCATGGCGACAGGAGTAGCCGTGACTGGCTGCAGGTTCCAGTTATCCTTCTCCGACTGAATATTGGGGGTGACTTTTGCGTTCGCTCCAACACCAAACAGCAACAATACGCCATCTTCACCGCCTGGAGGTGTTTCACCAGGAAGCGTTTCACCCGGATGGGTTTCACTGCCGTTGCTAGAAGAAATGTTCTCTTCACCGCCACATCCGCCGAGCAAGGCTGCGGCGATCAATGTTGCTAAAAGTCCTTTTTTTGTTGCATTCATACTGACCACTCCAATCAATGGGAAAATGTCCATCACGATGAATTGTCGAGACTCAAACTGCCATCATGCAATCGATGTCAAAGCAAATCATACTGAGCTCATTTTCTTGAAATCGATTTCCAAAGCAATGCTTATCCCCTGTGATGATCAAAGTTTGTGTTTCAAATCACAGAAAATGTGTCCTTATGACCAGCGGAGGGGATGCGAAAAAAAGAGTCACCTTTAAACGAAAATAGTTCATTTCATTGTTTTTTATAGTTTATTTTGTTTTTCTCTTGAGGCTGAATATCAGAGGGAAAATATTGGAGTAGATCAGCAATGTGTCTGAGGTGATTGCGATGTGTCGATTTCTGAGTAACATTTAGATTGATTTCGATTTCATGGTGTGCTGAATGAGATCCAGGCTGTCATCAACCTTGCGGGGGCCTCTCCAGCGGTTCAAGCATCAGGAGTGTCTAGCCTTGACTGGTGATGGCAGACAACATGCAGTCGATGATGCAGGGAGTCGGCCGTCAGAGCGACGCTGAGGCCGGGTTCCTGCTGGGTCAGCACCGACTCGGGATGGTGCAATTCCCTTGTGCCAGATAGCAGATCGCAATCTTGGAGAAGACCAAGGATGAACCGGCGACGGAGGGCTGGTTACAAACCCCGGAGAGGTAACCCGCGATAGGGTCGCCCCGCAGCACCGGCCATGAACCACGGGCCCGGCACCATGGCGCGCTCATCATCTTCGAAGGAACGCAGAATGGTGCTAGGCATGCACTGCATGATCATCGCCTCCCCAGGGCCAGCAAACCTGCGCATCGGTCAGCATGATCGGTGCTGTGCTCGCTTCGCCCGCCAGACCTGAATGCGCGCCTGGGTGCCGATGACGAAGACAAAGAAGACCGGCACGAAGAAGATGGCCAGCAGGGTGCCGCTGATCATGCCGCCAAACACGCCGGTGCCGATGGCGTGCTGGGTCTCCGCGCTGGCGTCACTGGCGAGCATCAAGGGCACCACACCGAGAGTAAAGGCCAGCGACGTCATCAGAATGGGGCGCAGGCGCAGGCGGGCAGCAGTGACAGCCGCATCAAGCAGTGAGCGCCCTTCGCTGTGCAACTGGCGCGCAAACTCCACGATGAGGATGGCGTTCTTGGCCGACAGACCGATGATGGTGATCATGCCCACCTTGAAGAAGACGTCGTTGGGCATGCCGCGCAGCATCACGGCCGCGACAGCACCGAGCAGGCCCAGCGGCACCACCAGCATCACCGAGAGCGGGATCGACCAGCTTTCATAGAGTGCCGCCAGCACCAGGAAGACCACCAGCGCGGACAACAGCATCAGCAGGGGGGCCTGCTCGGCCGACTGGCGCTCTTGCAACGATTGTCCCGTCCAGGCCAATGCGAAGCCTGGCGGCAATTGCGCCACCAGACGCTCCATCTCCGCCATCGCCGCTCCGCTGGAGATGCCGGGCGCTGCCCCTCCGGCAATACGCACGGCAGGGAAGCCATCGAAGCGCATCATCTGTTGCGGCGATTCGCGCCATTCCGGTGTCACCACCTCCCGCAAGGGGACCATGCCGCCGCTGGCATTGCGTACCCGCAGGGCGAGCACATCATCGAGCTGCATGCGCGCCGACGCGTCGGCCTGCAGAATGACCTGCTGCATGTGCCCGCCGTTGGGGAAGTCGTTGACGTAGAGCGACCCCATTGCGGCCGACAGGGTACTGCTCACGCTGGCGAACGAGAGTCCCATGGCTTCGGCCTTCTGTCGGTTGATCTCGAGGTGAATGCTCTCGCTGGGAGGCAGATTGTCGGGATACACATCACTGACTACCTGGCTTTTGGCGGCCAGTTCCAGCAGTTGTGCCTGAGCGGCCAGCAGCGCGGCATCTCCCCGGTTGGCTCTGTCTTGCAGGAACAGGGTGAAGCCGGAGGCTGTGCCCAGCTCGTCGATGGCGGGCGGCAGCAGGCTCATTACCGTGCCTTCAGGAATATTTGCCATGGCTGCTTGTGCCAGATCTGCCTCTTCGGCTGCCATGGCGCCATGACGCTGATCCCAATCTTTGAGCATGGTGAAGGCCATGGCGGCATTGGGGCCTGCGCCGGAGAAGCTGAAACCCTGCACCACCAGGTTGGTGTCCAGCGCCTCGCGAGAGGCTACGTGAGCCTCGAAGGCCTTGACCACCTCAAGGGTGCGCTCGCTGGTGGCGCCGGTTGGCAGCTGGATGGAGGTCATGAAGTAGCCCTGATCCTCGTCCGGCAGGAAAGAGGAGGGCAGCTGGGCGGCGGCGATGGCCAGTACGACGCAGAGAGCGGCAAAGGTTGCCATCATCCGTCCGCTGCGCCCGACCAGCCGGGTTACCCGCGCATCGTAGCCTGTCGTGAACCGCTCGAAACCCCGGTTGAAGGCACCGAAGAAGCCGCGCTTCTCATGATGATCCGGACTGACCGGACGCAGCAGGGTGGCGCAGAGCGCAGGCGTCAGGGTCAGGGCGAGGAAGGCCGAAATGAGGATCGACACCGCCATCGACAGGGTGAACTGCTGGTAGATGACCCCCACGGAGCCGCTGCCAAACGCCATGGGGAGGAACACCGCCGTGAGCCCCCGGGTGGCCATCAGGCGCTCGACGTTCTCCACCACCACGATGGCGTCGTCGATTATGATGCCGATGGCCAGCACCATGCCGAACATGGTGAGGGAGTTGATCGAAAAACCGGCCAGCAGCATCACCGCGAAGGTGCCAAGCAGAGCGATGGGGGCGACGATGGCCGGGATCAGGGTGTAGCGCAGGTTCTGCAGGAAGAGAAACATCACCAGAAACACCAGCACCATGGCTTCCAGCAGGGTGTGGATCACCTTTTCGATGGAGACCTTGACGAAGGGGGCCGAGTCAAACGGGATCGAATAGGCCATGCCCGCCGGCAGGGTGGGAGCGAGCTGGGCGAGACGGGTGCGCACCGCATCTGCGGTACGCACGGCGTTGGCGCCGGGGGAGAGCTGGATGGCGGTGCTGGTGGCAGCCACGCCGTTCTCCCGGTTGGAAAAGGTGTAGGATTGCGCCCCCAGCTCGACCCGGGCGACATCACCCAGCACCAGCTTGGCGCCATCACCACCGGCTCGCAGCACGATGGTGGCGAACGCCTCGGGGGTCGTCAGCTGCCCCTGAACCGTGAGGGGAACCGTCAGGCGTTGCCCCGGCAGGGCGGGTTCATCACCGAGGCGCCCCGGTGCTATCTGGATGTTCTGCTGCTCGATGGCCTGTGCCACCTCGCCGATGGTCAGCCCGTAGGCGGCGAGTTTGGCCGGATCTGCCCAGATGCGCATGGCCTGCTCGGCGCCGAACAACTGCACTCGTCCACCCCCCGTCGATGCGGCGCAGCTCCTGCACAATATTGCGTGCCATATAGTCGTTGAGGGCAACCTCATTGAAGCGGCCATCCGGTGAGGTCATGCCGACCATCATCAGAAAGCCGGATGAGGCGGACTCCACCTGCAGGCCGGTTTGCCGCACCGCTTGTGGCAAGCGAGGCTCGACCGCCTTGATGCGGTTTTGCACGTCCATCTGGGCAAGCTCCGGATCGGTGCCCGGCTTGAAGGTGGCAGTGATCTGCGCGCTGCCCGAGGCGTCCACAGAGGACTCGAAGTAGAGCAGGTTCTTCACTCCCGACAGCTCGCGCTCGATAAGGCTCACCACCGCATCATTCAAGGTCTGCGGCGTGGCGCCCGGATAGGTGGCATAGAGGGTCACCGACACCGGCGCCACCGAGGGATAGCGGGAGATGGGGAGCTTGGGGATGGCGATGACCCCTGCCAGCACGATGAACAGGGCGATCACCCAGGCAAACACCGGGCGATGGATAAAAAACTGCGGCATGGATAACTCTCCGATTCAGCGAATGCCACCGTCAGCCGGTTGGCTGACAGCGGGTGCTTGCCAGGGGGAGGCAATGACCTGAACCCCCGGGGTCAGACGGTCGATCCCTTCGATCACCACCTGTTGCCCGGCACTGAGCCCAGACGCGATGCGGTACTGGCTATTCACCAGTTCAGCGGTATTGACCGGAACCAGCTGTGCCTGCCCCTGGCCATCCACCACCCACACGCTGGTCTGACCCGATGTGCGCACTACCGCCTGCTGGGGCACGGTCAGGGCGTTGGCATAGCGGGCACGGGGGATGCGCGCCTGCACATAGAGGCCGGGCAACAGCCGCCGCTCGGGATTGTCCACCAGCACCCGCAGCAGCACGTCGCCGGTCCCGGCATCGACCTCTATGCCAGAGAAGAGGATGTGCCCCTGCATCCCCAGCGGTGTGCCATTGCTGCCGAGGATCTCCACCGCCAGTTCCGGTGCCGTTGAGCCAGCCTGTTGGCGCAGGGATTCCAGCACCGAGGCCGGTTGGCGCACATCGACGTAGACCTGATCAATCTGCTGGATCCGGGCCATGGGTGTGGCATCGGTGGGCGACACCAGGGCCCCTTCACTCACCAGCGCCTGATCGATGCGCCCGGCGATGGGGGCCTCCACGCTGGCAAATTGCAGGTTCAGCTGGTGCCGGGCCAGAGTCGCCCTGGCCTGGGCTACATCGGCAGCCGCCTGATCCCGCTGGGAGATCGCATCGTCATAGGTCTGGCGGCTGATGGCGTCGGTGCGAAGCAGCGGCTTCAGGCGGTCAATCTGGATGCGGGCGCGGGCCAGCACCGCCTCGGCCCGTTGCAATGCGGCGGCGGCGCTGTCGACATCGGCCTTGAAGGGGGCCGGGTTTATCTGGAACAGCACTGTGCCTGCGCTGATCTCGGCGCCCTGCTCGAACAGGCGGCGCTGCACGATACCGCTGATCTGGGCGCGAATGTCGGCGCTGCGCAGTGCCACTACCCGGGCGGGCAGATCCTCGCTGATGACAAGCTCCCGACCAGTCAATGTCAGCACCGACACCTGAGGAGGGGCGGGAGCCTCCTGCTCTTGCGGCGCGACATCGCAACCCGCCAACCCGAATGCGGCAATGACGGCGAGCAGGGCGCCCGCATACCGCTGTTTTACAAACCTCATCCACTCACCTCGTTAAACCGTCTCTCCGGTGTGATGTGACCGAAGAGTGCATCGAGCGGCCATTATGGCGAGGGGCTATTGCGAATGATTCGAGGCTTTGTGGAGAATCCATGGAGGCGATGATAAAGTTCAACGCCACCTTTTTTCGAGTCCGACTATGTCCCATCTCAATGCTCCCGCCAGCCCGGCGGGCCAGTCACTGGTACTGATTGCAGAGGATGAAGCCGAGATCGCCGACATCCTCGCCGCTTACCTGCAACGTCATGGCTTGCGCTCCCTGCACGCCGCCGATGGCCGTGAAGCGCTGGTCATGCATCAGGCATTCAAACCCGATCTCCTGCTGCTGGATGTGCAGATGCCGCAACTGGATGGCTGGCAGGTGCTCAGCGAGATCCGGGCGCGCGGCGATACGCCGGTGATCATGCTGACCGCCCTCGATCAGGATCTCGACAAGCTGATGGGGCTGCGCATGGGGGCGGATGACTATGTGGTCAAACCCTTCAATCCGGCCGAAGTGGTGGCGCGAGTGCAGGCCGTGCTCCGACGCACCCGAGCCGTAAAGCCTGCCACGGCGAACGTGCTGCGGGTCGGCCAGTTTCAGATCGATCTGGAGAGCCACGAGGCCAGCATTTTCCGCGATGACCAGCAGCAAGTGCTGGAGCTGACCCTGACCGAGTTCAAGTTGCTCGCCTCTTTGATGCGGGCGCCGAAACGGGCGTTCAGCCGCGCCGAACTGCTGACTCACTGCTTGCCGGAGGGGGATACCCAGGAGCGTACGGTGGATAGCCACATCAGCAAGTTGCGCAAAAAACTGGAGACACACGGCATTCAGGGGGTCCCCGCCAGTGTCTGGGGCGTTGGCTATCGCTTCGGGGGCGATGCATGAAATCGGCGCCCGGCCTTCGCAGGCAGATCATCCGCTCTCTGGGCTTGATGACGCTTGGTATCATCTCCCTCGCGGTGATCGGCACCTATGTGTTTTATGGCATCGCCGTGGCGTTTGTGCCGGGCAGCATCTCCGAGACCTGGGTACCCTCCAGAGTCGAGATGATCTGGATCGGCTCCACCATTCTCATTGCATTGGGGATGGCGCTGTACGTGGCGGTGCGCCTCTCTCGCCGCATCCTGACTCCCCTCAACTCGGTGGCAACCAGCCTGCGCGAGGTGGCCGAGGGCAAACTCGATGCCCGCGTGCCGGAGGATGAGCAGGCGATCGGGGAGACGGCGCAACTGGTGCGCGACTTCAACGCCATGGCCGAGCGGCTGCAGAGCATGACCCGCGAGCGGGAGTTCTGGAATGCCGCCATCGCCCACGAATTGCGCACTCCGGTGACCATTTTGCGCGGCCGCTTGCAGGGGCTGGCCGAAGGGGTATTTCCTCCCAGTAGCGAACTCTTCGAGGGGTTGCTGCGTCAGGTAGAGGGGCTCAATCACCTGATCGAGGATTTGCGGGTATTGAGCCTCAACGACAGCGGCCATCTGGAGTTGCAGCGGACCGAGGTCAGGCTGGCCGACGAGCTTGCCGTGGTGCTTGAGGCGTTTGCCAGCCCTCTGGCGGCGAGCGGATTTGTGTTGCAGCGGGAGCTCGATAGCGAACTTCATGTCTGCTGCGATCTGTTTCGTATCCGTCAGGCTCTGATGGCGCTGTTGGAAAATGCCCAGAAGCACGCGCTGCCGGGCCTGCTGACCGTGCGGCTGTATCGCTCGGAGAGAGTGTGTGTCCTGAGTGTGGAAGATGAGGGGCCTGGCATCAGCGAGGAGGTCGCCGCCTGTATCTTCGATGCGTTTCGTCGGGGAGATCCGTCACGCTCGCGCAAGAGCGGCGGCAGCGGACTCGGACTCGCCGTGGTCAAGGCGATTGCAGAGGCCCACGGTGGCAGCGCGGTTTGCCAATCTACCGGAAGGGGAGGGAGCCGATTCGTGCTCTCCTGGCCCATCTCGGCCATGCCCGGTTGCCCTGAAATCTAGCCTGCGGGCGGCAGGTTATGGTGAAGCTATACAGCTGACAGCTGCCCGCACAGGGGCGTTCGACAAGCGACCGTTATAGGTTTTTCTACCGCTTGTACCGGGTGAGCAGGAGGGGTGGGGACATGGCTCATTTGGCGCGAAATCATGGTTTTTTGCCGCCAAAAATTGAAACCGTTTTCAGAAATCCTTTTCAACTGTGATCCGCTTCAAAGCTTTTTCGGGCGCCAACCTCTAGCATTGGCTCCACGAATTAGGGGCTAGCGCTCCCGATTTTCCCGCTGTGGGAGGTAACCGGATGATCCGGCTATTTCCTTCGTTACTTTCGACGGCCATCATGGATGGCCGTTTTTTTTTGAGTTATTTCACGGTAAAGGGTCGAGCCGCTGGCGCTTTACCGTTAAAATTCCGCTTTTGCACTTGCCCGTGAGTCTTGATGTCTGCGTCCACCCTCTCTTCGGATAGTTATGCCCTGCTCGCCACCCTGCAATTGCAGCGCGTTGCCAGTACCCGTTTGCTGCAAGAACAACTGGCGATAGGCCATGCCCTGATCGATAAACTGACCCGATTGCAGGATGCAGGACTGGTCAGATTGCGCGGGGAGCAGCAGTGGAGCCTGACCGCCGAGGGGACGCTGGCGCTGATCTTGGGGGTGCGTGCCGGTCTCTGCCCGGCGCCTGACTGGAGCCGGGTGCCCTCATTGACCGGGCAGGATCTCACCCATGCGGTGGTGCGCGAGCTCTGCCGCGGCAAGGCGGGGGAGATCCCGACCTATTTCTCGGCCAGCGATCTGCTCACCCTGCTCGATACCCCGGACGCTCACCAGTTGCTGGCGGGCTCCAGCCCCGCCTGGCAGCAACTGCTGCTGGAGCACTTCTCGCTGCAACTCTTGCTCGATGCCCCCTATGAAGAGCGCTGGCCGCTGGCCAATGCGCTGGTGCGCTGTGCCCCAGAGGTGCAGGCCCGGGCTAAAGCGTTCGAGGCGGAGTGGCGCTGGCTCTGTGGGGATGGCGAGAGCACATCGCCAACCGGCGAGGACAAGGATGCCGCCCCCGGCTGGCCGGCCCTACAGGCGCTGGCCCAGCAGAACCAGAGCGGCCCGCTTGGCGAGCGACTGCTCACCGCGCTGGGCCAGTGGCAGGCAACCGATGAGGGTGAAGTGGGCCAGTGGCCCCGTTCGTTCAGCGCCCTGCTCTGGCTTGGCTGGTTGCAGCAGGCCGATCCCGTCATTGCCAGCGAACAGCGCAAGAAGTGGCAGCGCAGCCTGACCGGTCAGTTCCCCCTGCTTGCCGACTTGCTCAGCCAGTGGGCGGGTGATCGCCACGGTCAGGCGGTCGGCCTGTTCGATACCCTGCAACTGCCGGTGGAGGAGCTCCACTGGGGCTATCTCTGGCTCGATCTCTGCGCGCTGGCCCGTCACGGTGCCCAGAGCCCGCAGGTAGCCATGTTGCACAAGTGGGATCTCTCCCATCTGCTCGATGCCGAGCCCCATCATCGCCTGATGGCATTTTGTCAGGATCTGCTGCGTATCTTGTTGGGCGAGGCGGCCAAAGGGGCCCCCCTTTGCCAGCTGCGCGGTAGTGAGGAGAGTACGCAAGATGGCAGTGACGAGCAGGATGATGACGGGGACGAGGATAAAACCGCGGCCTCTGCCAGCTGGCTCAACTGGTTGCAGGGGCTGGGACGCTCCAGTGGCGTACGCAAGCCGCAGGAGCGGCTGGTGTGGCTGCTCCATGCCGACGGCCCCGAGCTGGAGTGCAAGATCCAGAAGCTGAGTACCAAGGGGGAGTGGACCGCCGGTCGCCGGGTCGATCCGGCCCTGCTCTCCACCCAATATGCCGCCATGCTCGATGAGCACGACTGGGCACTGGTTCGCACCCTGCCACGGGTGATGGGACGACTGCCGCGGGATGTCTGGGCGCCGCTGGCCGATCACCCCCGCTTGTTCAACGCCAAGGGGCAGAAGCTGCAACTGGCCATCAGCGCCCCCCTGCTGCAGGTGGTGGCCACCGAGCAGGGGATGAGCGCGCAGCTCTGCCCCGATGCGGCCGCCCGCGGGGCCCATATCATGCCGCTGGCGCAGGATCTGTGGCAGCTGATCCTCACCCCGCAGCCGCTGCTCGACCGATTGCCAGCGCTCGAATCCATCCCGCTGCTGCCCGCCGAGGGGCTGGCCGAGCTGCAACGCACCCTGGACGCTATTCCCGAGCTGCCCTGGCACAGTCAGGTTGCGGGGCTTAGCGGCAACGCCGAACTGGCTCCCTGGCCGGGCATTCCTTCGGTGCAACTGGATTGGCAGGATGGTCAGCTGTCGGTCAAGCTGGTGACCCGCTTTGAGGATCTGCCGCCCCAGCCCCTTGGCAAGGGGGAGGCGATCGTGCGGCAGGGGATCAAGGCGTACCACTACTGGCAGCGCGACCTCGCGGCCGAGAAGCTGCAGGCCCAGCTGCTGCGCAATCAATTGCCCATCGGCCTGCCCGGCAGCGAGTGGCTGCTGCAGGGGGAGCAGGCGCTGGCGCTGGTCAATGCCCTGCCCGAGCTGGTGGATGCCGGCGTGGTCATTCACTGGCATCAGGACAGCGCTCGCCTCAAGAGCCTCGATGAAGCGGCCCTGAGCCTGCGCATCGAGCGGCGGCAGGACTGGTTCCAGGTCGAAGGGGCACTGGCGCTTGATGAGCACCAGATCCTCGATCTGCGCCTTATTCTGCGCCAGATGACTCCGGGGCAGCGCACCGTTCAGCTCGACGAGAAGACCAGCCTGATGCTGAGCGACAAGCTGGTGGAGCGGCTCACCATGCTGGGGGCCATGCTCGATGAAGAGCAGCGCATCAACAACAAGCTGGCCTATCCGCTCACTCGCCTGCTCTCGGTCATTACCACCGAAGGGGATGCAGCGTGGCAATCCCTGCAGCAGGAGTGGCAGCAGGAGGTCGAGTGCCCGGACGAGCTGCTCACCTCCCTGCGGGACTATCAGAAAGAGGGGGTGCGCTGGATGGCGACCCTGGCCCATCACGGTTTTGGTGCCTGTCTGGCCGATGACATGGGTCTGGGCAAGACGCTGCAGGCGCTGATTGTGTTGCGGATGCGCCAGCACCTTGGCCCTGCGCTGGTGGTGGTGCCCAAGTCAGTGGTCACCAACTGGCAGGAGGAGGTTGCCCGTTTCGCCCCCGAGCTGGATGTGGTGGTGTTCGAGAACCCGGCCGAGCGGGAGGGGATGATTCGCGAGGCCAAGGCTGGTCAGGTGATCCTCATCAACTACGGCATGCTCGGCAGCCTGGCGGAGGCGCTCAAGTCCCGCCGATGGTCTTCCATGGTGCTCGATGAGGCGCAGCAGATCAAAAACGCCGGTACCCAGCGCGCCAAGCTGTTGTTCCAGCTCGACGGCGATTTTCGCCTCGCCCTCTCCGGCACCCCCATCGAGAACCATCTGGGGGAGCTGTGGAGCCTCTTTACCTTTATCAACCCGGGGCTGCTCGGCAGCCTTGGCGAGTTCAAGCGTCGCTTTGGCAAGGCGGTCAAGGATCCCCAGCACATGGCGCTGCTGCGGGCGGTGATCAGCCCCTTTATCCTGCGTCGTCTCAAGCAGCAGGTGCTGACCGAGCTGCCGGACAAGACCGAGATCATCCACCACATCAGCCTCTCCCCCGAGGAGCGTCAGCTCTACGAGGCGACCCGGCGGGAAGTGGTGCAGCAGGTGCAGAGCGCCGATGGGCGCGCCCTGATGCATGTGCTGAGCGGCCTGACCCGGCTGCGCCGTCTCTGCTGCTCACCGGAGCTGGTGATGCCCGAGTGGTCGCAAACCAGCAGCAAGCTGGACGAGGCGATGGCCCTGCTGGAAGAGGCGATCGACGGCGGTCATCGGGTGCTGGTGTTCAGCCAGTTTGTCGATCTGCTGAGCCTGCTGCGGGCCCGCATCGAGCAGAAGTCCTGGGACTACTGCTATCTGGATGGGGGCTGTTCCGCCAAGTCCCGTCAGGACTCCATCCTGCGTTTTCGTCATGAGGAGGTGCCGCTGTTTCTCATCAGCCTCAAGGCGGGGGGCACCGGTCTCAACCTCACCCAGGCCGATACCGTGCTGCACCTCGATCCCTGGTGGAACCCGGCAGTGGAAGATCAGGCGAGCGATCGGGCGCACCGGATGGGCCAGACCCAGCCGGTGACCGTGTACCGGCTGGTGTGCGAGCAGACGGTGGAGGAGAAGATTGTCGCCCTGCACGACGAGAAGCGGGCGCTGGCCGATGGGTTGCTGAGCGGCCAGTCCGAGGTGCGCGGGCTGGATGTGGAGAGTCTGCGGGCCCTGCTCATGGGCTGATTGGCGACGCCACCTTTCATACCGCCTATCGAGACAGAAAAGGGGAGAACATCCAGAGATGTTCTCCCCTTTCTCGTTTGGGATGCAGATGCGGGATTCATCGTTTATTGCGGCAAGGCGGCGCAGTTATCCCTGAATCAGCTATCCCTGATCCAGTCACCCCTGATAGAGATAGAGGTGCAGCCGCTCTATGATGGGCTCGCCGCCAATCTTGCGATCTCGCCGAGCCTGTCGGCTCTTGGGGGGATAGTTGCCCAGATGGGTGACCGCGGGCGGGGTATCCGAGCAGAGCAGCAGAGGCAGGCTCGCCTTGATCTGCTGCTTGCGCGGGGTGCGCTCCAGCCAGAGCAGGTTGATCATCGGGTGAGTCTTGACCGGGCGGCGGATCCGCAGCTCGGCATCGGCGGGCAGACGGCGAATGTCGTACACCTCCTGATCCACCATCTTGCTCCACTCCTCGTTGTTGGAGAGGGTCGGTATGTAGCGGCGGCTGCGCTCCAGCATCTCAAGCACCTGCTCGCGACTGAGGCGATTGATGGTCTGCTTGTCGGCCCAGGTAAAGCCGAGGGATTGCAGCTCCCCCGCCAGCAGGGTCAGTTTGCGGTAGACCTGCAGGGTGATCACCCCGGGCAGGGCGGTATGTACCAGCTCGAACTTCTCGTCCCGTCCCCCCGCCTGCTGTACCAGCGCTTTGAAATCGAGCTTGCTCTGGTTGATTTGGTCGATCAGCGGTTGCAGCAAGGGGGCTGCGGCGGCAGGAAAGCGCAACCAGCCGGGCAGCCGATGAGTCGCCTTGGTGGAGCAGCCGGGGCGGGCACTGTGATCCCGATAGGCGGCGAGGGTGGCCGCCAGCGCGGCTTCACCGTTGAGATAGCCCACCTCAATTTGCTCGATCGGGTCGTGCTCTTCCCCCTGTGCAACCGGGGGGAGGGGATAGACATGGGCCTCCTGCAGCTCGAGCTGGCCAAGCAGATCGGCCAGCTGGTTGAGAGAGGCTTCTATGGCGGCCATCTGTTGACGCAGGGCGGCGGTCGGGGTAAAGGTATCCATCGATGATCCTGTGGTTTCATCCGCCGCTGACGGCATAAACGATGGCGTCAGGGCAGGGGAATAAACTACTGTATAAATAACCATACCAGTATGCCGGTTGCGCGCCAAGAGGGGCGTTTGTGGGTCGTCATCGAGGGAGTGGCGAGGGAGGAAAGGTAAGTTTTTTTATGTTTCATGGTGTTAATTTAAGATCACAATGAGATCACTGAATTAACAATTTAATGTAATGACGGGGTTGCCACCAATGGCGCATCCATTGGCGAGTGCATAGGCAATGCGGTAAATTGCATATGTAAGGTAGTGCCATGCAGCACAATATGCTGCGGGCCGTTGATGGTCGAATAGTGACTTAATTATTCTTTATAAATCAAAGTATTAAAATTGTATCAGTCAGTTTTTTACTATTAGTTTTCCTAATGTAACGTATCAAAATTCGTCAATTGAGTCGGCCCTGTTCCCTGACTAAGCTTTGCGCATCAAATAAAGCCCAGTGCGTAAACAAATATTCAGAGGAGCCACATCATGGCCAACATGACTTATACCGAAACCGGTTACCAGCATTCCAGCCAATTGAATCTGGTTGCTCGCGTTAAAATGACCGTTCTGACCTGGCTGGAGCGCAGCCGCAGCCGTCGCCAGCTCTCCGAGCTGCCCGAGTACCTGCTCAAAGACATCGGCCTGAACGAAGCTGACCGTTATCAAGAGACCACCAAGCCGTTCTGGCGTGGTTGATCTGCCGGGCATGGATGCCTTGTTTTTCTGCTGAGTCGTTTGCTGTTCTGCCCCTGTGGCGCCCAGCTGCCATGTCTGTCATTGTCTGTTTTATCTCCCCCCGTTTTCCCCCTGTTATTTGTTGGTCCTTTTTCCTCTCCTCTTTATTCCATATCACTACCGTCATTGCTGTCATCGTTCGATTGTTATCAGGCTTGTATCGTTAATGTTTGAATTTGTTAAAAAACGATTTTAAGCCGCGATGCCTTGCGTATAATCCGGCCATAGTATTCCAGAGCGAGAGAGTGAGACGGATGATTCCCCAGCACGATTTTTTGGCCTTGACCCGCAGCCATGAGTGGCAGCTTGAGCCCTTTGAATGTGCCCTGCCCGATGGTGCGCGGGTCAGCGTCTGGGATACGGGCGTGCTCTGTCTGGAGCCTGCCAGTGGCGCGGGCGACCAGCCGGGAGGACGCAAGGATATCGTCCTCTCCTGCGGCATCCACGGCAACGAGACCGCTCCCATCGAGATCTGCAACCAGCTGCTGAGTCGTCTGCTCTCAGGCGAGCTGAGCGCCCGCCATCGGGTGCTGTTCCTGTTTGGCAATCCGGCGGCGATGAATCTGGGGCTGCGGGAGGTGGAGGAGAACATGAACCGGCTCTTCTCCGGTGCCCACAGCAAGGGGGAGGGACTCTGCAATCGGGAGCGGATCCGCGCCATGCGCCTCGAGCAGTATGTGAGCCGCTTCTTTGCCGATCCGGCTCGTCCCCGTTACCACTACGACCTGCACACCGCCATTCGCGGTTCGCGCCACGAGAAGTTTGCCGTCTACCCCTTCCCCCACGAGCGGCCTCACTGCCGCGAGCAGGTGCAGTTCCTCGGCGCCTGCGGGGTGCGTACTATTCTGCTCTCCGCCAGCCCGACCACGACCTTCAGCTACTACAGCTCCCGCCAGCATGGTGCCCACGCCTTTACGGTGGAGCTGGGCAAGGTGCGCCCGTTTGGCGAGAACGACATGACCCGCTTTATCGAAACCCGTCAGGCGCTGCAGGAGCTGGTCACTCAGGATGAGGTGGCGCTGGAGCCGTGGCGGGCGGATGATTTCACCCTGTTTGCCATCGATCGGGTGATCACCAAAAAATCGGAGCAGTTTCGCTTCCTGTTTGCCAGCGATGTGGACAACTTCACCGAATTCCCCCAAGGGTTCGTGCTGGCCGAGGATGGTGAGCTGCGCTACACGGTCGAGAAGCCGCGTGAGGCGGTGGTCTTCCCCAATGCTAATGTGGCGATCGGTCAGCGCACAGTGCTGATGGTGGTGCCGACAAGGCTCTGGGAATAGCGGTGATAGTTTTGCCTGTAGAGCGGTGATGCATCGGCAGGCGGCGCCAAGCCATTGTTTTAGTCGGTGGCTCAGACACAGCAGCGGTTAGCCGCAGTAATAAAAAACGGGGCCAGTCAGATGACTGGCCCCGTTTTTTATCGGGTTCAAGCGGTGAGGCTTAGCTGTTGTTCTTCACAAACAGGGTCAGCTCCTGACCAGGCTTGAGGTAATCCCCTTTATCCAGCTGATTCCAGCGCATCACATCGTTGATGGCCACCTGGAAGCGAGCAGCGATGGAGGAGATGGAGTCGCCACGGCGAACCTGATACACCATCGATTTGTCGCTCTTCTTCCCTTGCTTTGGATAGACCACCAGCTTCATGCCTGGTTTGAGCGCCGACTTGGCATTCAGACCATTCCACCTGGCGAGCTCTTCGTGGGAGACGCCGTGTGCCTGGCTGATGCTCCACAGGTTGTCACCCGAGCGCACCTTGTAACTGACTTTGGCCTTCTGGCTGCTGCCACGGCTTGCCAGCTGCTGCGGTTTGCTGGCGGAGCTGGCCTTGCTGCTGACCTGACCGTGGGTCGGGATCACCAGTTGCTGACCGCGACGCAGGTTGTTGCTGCGCAGATTGTTGGCCAGCTTCAGCTCGTTCACGCTGACACCATGATTCTGGGCGATGCGCGACAGGGTATCGCCACTGGTGACCTGATAGGAACGGGTACGAATACGCTCGCTCTTGGGCAGATCGGCCAGTGCCAGCTCCAGGGTATCGGCATATTCTACCGGTACCAGCAGGCGGTAAGGGCCACGGGGCGACATCACGCCACGGCTCAGGGCCGGATTGACCTCCTTGAGCTGTGACGTGCGCAGACCGGCCAGTTGGGCGGCCACATTCAGATCGATCTGGCTGCCGGTCTCCACCACTCGCAGCTTGGGCTCGTTGGCGAGCACCGGCAACTGGATATTGTACTTGTCCGCATTGCTGATCATGTCAGCCATGGCGAGGATCTTGGGCACATACATCCGGGTTTCGCGGGGCAGATCGAGCGACCAGTAGTCGGTCGGTTTGCCTGCGCGCTGGTTACGCTGGATGGCGTTGCGCACCCGACCTTCACCGGCATTGTAGGCGGCCAGCGTTTGCAGCCAGTCACCGTCAAAGAAGCGGTTCAGGTACTCCAGATAGTCGAGCGCCGCATTGGTGGAGGCCAGCACATCGCGCCGTCCGTCATACCAGTTGTCGTGGCGCAGACCGAAGTTTCTGCCTGTCGCTGGCACAAACTGCCAGAGTCCGACGGCATTGCTGCGGGATCGGGCATGAGGATCAAACATGCTCTCGATCATCGGGACAGTAATAAGCTCCATTGGCAGCTCACGCCGTTCAATCTCCTCTACCATCAGATAGAGGTAGGGTTCAGCCCGGCTGGCAATGGTCGCCAGATGCTTATCATTGCGCAACAGCCACTCACGTTGCTGGCGGATGCGCGGGTTGTCCGGAGTTTCCAGTTGCATATCATCGCTGATACGCACCCACAGATTGTCCGTATCTTCCATTTCGTCCAGCTGTTCATCGCCAAACAGGAAATGGGAAGAGTGTTTTTTATGCGCTTTTTTCTTGACCTGGGGGGACTTGATCGGCTCGATTGCCGTTAGCGCCCGGTCATCCTGATGGCTCAGGTTTTGGCAGCCGCTGAGCAACAGCGCTGCCAATAAGGCCGTTCGTACCTTCATCTCGTTCCGGTCATTTTTAGGAAAAACAGCTCGCATCATAAGGGGCAATGGCCCCCTGATCAAGGTTTGTTCAAAAAACGTCCTTCCACTGACGCAGGATGGTGAAGGTATCTACCGGATTTTCCACGCATTTTAGCCCATGTTTTTCAGCAGAAAATTTCACTGAATCCTGTTCGCATCGCAGAAAAATGTTGAAAGTGCGTTCGTCACCCAGCCGGGTTGGCAGGCTTGGCAGCCCTTGTTGCCGCAGTTTGCTGATCAGCCCGATCTGGCGGCGGATCGCCGGGTTGTCCGGCTCGACCGCATAGGCAAAACGTAGGTTGGAGAGGGTGTACTCGTGGGCACAATAAATGAGTGTCTCATCGGGCAGGGCGGCGAGTCGTTGCAGCGAGTGGTACATCTGCTCCGGCGTCCCTTCAAAGAGGCGGCCACAACCGGCCGAGAAGAGGGTATCGCCACAAAACAGCATGCCGTTGCCGTGGTAGGCGATGTGGCCGCGAGTGTGCCCGGGCACATGGATCACCTCGAGGGCGAGGCCGTGCCAGTTGATCTGATCGCCATCTTCCAGCCACTGACCGTGGTGATCCGGCATCGGGTCAAGTTTGGGGCCATAGAGCCGGGCGTGGGGGAAGTGGGCAAGCAGGTCGGTGACGCCCCCGACATGGTCGTGATGGTGATGGGTCAGCAGGATGGCATCGAGCACCAGCCCCAATGCCTCGAGCCGCTCCAGCACGGGGGCGGCATCGCCCGGATCGACCACCAGACAGTGATTTTCGTGGCGGATCAACCAGATGTAGTTGTCATTAAAGGCTGGAACTGTGATCACTGGATACATGAGTCTGCTTCTCTTTAGGGAGGGTATCTTATATAACAGGATGGCGTTCGAAACCCCGAGTTGAGCCCTATTATGCAGGTGGCACGTACCGAACAACAAATCGAGATCCCGACCAGCTGGTCTGCATTGCCTATGGGGGACTGGGTGGCGGCCGAGATCCAGGATCGGCTCGACAACTGGTGTCCCAATCTGTTTGGGTATCATCTGCTGAAAATTGGCGCTCTGAGCGCTGAACTCTCCTGCAAACGCTCCTCCATTCGTCACCAGATCGGGGTCGCCCCCGGCGGGCGGTTGCTCGACATGTATGGCGATCCCCTCGATCTGCCGGTGCGAACCGGCAGCGTCGATGCCTGCCTGCTGGCTCATTGCCTTGATTTCTCCGCCGATCCCCACCAAGTGTTGCGCGAAGCCGAAAGAGTGTTGACCGACGATGGCTGGCTGATCATCAGTGGCTATAACCCCATGAGTCTGGTCGGGATCGGTCACTGTGTGCCGTTCTTGCGGCGCAGAATGCCCTGGTCGGCACGAATGTTCACCCCGGGGCGGGTGACGGACTGGCTGCATCTGCTGGGATGCGAGGTGATGTTCGACGAGCGTTTCGGTTACTCGTTTATGGGAAAACAGAGCTGGCACAGTTGGTGGCGGGAGAGTATCGGGCGGGATTATTGCAGGGCATTTGCATCGGTATATGTGATTGCGGCCCGTAAACGGCGCTTTCCACTGATCCCGGTGCGGCGGCGCTGGCAACTGCCAAAGTCCCTCGCCACACCGGGAATGGCCCGTCAGGGCTGGTAGCCGGTATCCTCGGCCAGATCCTTGCCGCAGGCGGCCTCTCTGGCCAGCTCGTCGCACCGTTCGTTCTCCGGGTGGCCGGAGTGACCCTTCACCCAGAGCCACTCAATCTGGTGGCGACCCACTTCCGCATCCAGCTCCTTCCAGAGATCGACGTTTTTGACCGGTTGCCGGTTGGCGGTCATCCACCCTTTCTTCTTCCAGCCGATGATCCACTGGGTGATCCCCTGGCGGACATACTGGCTGTCGGTGGTGAGGCGAACCTTGCACGGTTCGTTGAGGGTGCGCAGCCCCATGATGGCGGCCATCAGCTCCATCCGGTTATTGGTGGTCAACCTGAATCCGGCGGAAATCTCTTTGCGGTGCTTGCCGTAGACCATGACGGCCCCGTAACCACCCGGGCCCGGATTGCCGAGGCAGGAGCCGTCGGTATAGACATCAATCTGTTTTAACATGAGCAATCAATCTGTTTTAACATGAGGCTTGGGGTAAACTAGCGAGTAATTAAAGCCGAAGTTTGACATAGATTGGATCATGAACACACCCCAACTGAATCGCCAGATCATTCTGGATACTGAAACCACAGGTATGAATACGGCGGGTGGCCCTGTCTATCTGGGGCACCGCATTATCGAAATCGGCTGTGTGGAGGTGATCAACCGCAAGCTGACCGGTAACCACTATCACGTCTATATCAAGCCTGATCGTCTGGTCGACCCGGAAGCGATCCAGGTGCACGGTATCACCGACGAGTTTCTGCGTGACAAACCGTCGTTCAGCCAGATTGCCGACGAATTCCTCGAGTTCATCCGCGGCGCCGAACTGATCGCCCACAACGCGCCGTTTGACGTGAGCTTCATGGACTACGAGTTCAGCAAGCTCGGACTCAACTTCAAGACGGCGGATATCTGCACCATCACAGATACCCTGGCGATGGCGCGGGATCTATTCCCCGGCAAGCGCAACAACCTGGATGTGCTCTGCGATCGTTACGGTATCGACAACTCCCACCGTACCCTGCACGGGGCTTTGCTCGATGCGGAGATCCTGGCGGACGTCTACCTGCTGATGACCGGCGGCCAGACCAAACTCAATCTGGCCACCGAGAGCAACGAAAACGAAAGCAATCAGGACACCAGTATTCGCCGGTTGGAGAGCAACCGACCTGCCCTCAAGGTGGTGCGTGCCAGCACCGAGGTTCAGGCCCTGCACGAGGCGAGACTGGATCTGGTACAGAAGAAGGGAGGAAGTTGTCTGTGGCGGCAATGAGCAAGTGGTGTGCCGGCCTGCTGCTGTTGCTCTCGCTGGGGGCGACGGCGACCGAAGTGTTTGCTCCCTCCGACATCCCGCTGCTGGATAACCGCTTTCGCATCGATTATGGGGTTAAGGAGATAACCTTCATTATCAAGCGCAAGCCAGGCACTCCGTCCGTGATCCTGGTTCGCCCCGATGGCAGCAAGCTTTACGTGGGCAAGGTCAAACCCGCAGATGTGGGTTGGCTGGCGCTGCCGGAGCATGATCTCATTACCCTGCGCAATCCCATGCCGGGCCCCTGGCAGGCGATTGGCGAGGTGGATCCCGACAACCGGGTGCGCATTCTCTCCGATATCCGGCTCGATATTGCCGCCCTGCCGATGCAGCTCTATCAGGGGGAGGTGGTCAAGCTCAAGGCGTGGTTGCTGATCAATGGTCAGCAGCCGAAAGATAAATACTATCTCTCTGACCTTGGCATGACCGTCAAGCTGCAATCGTTCAGCGATGCCGATAAGAAAGAGGTCGTGCTGGATCAAGTACTTGGCCACTATCGCGATGATGGCAAGGGGCTCGACGAAGTGCCGGGTGATGGCATCATGACGGCGGAAGTGACGCTGCAGGATATTCCCGGTGGCAAGTACCGCGCCATGTTCAGCACGGGCAATCAGGTGTTTGTCCGTGCCCGTTATCAGGATGTGCTGCTTTACCCCTATCCGTTCAGCTATAACTTGTCGCCGCCTTCGGATGAGCTGGGTGCCAAGCTCTCACTGCTAATCGACCGTGATGAGCTGGATCCCGCCTCTGTGGTGGTCAAGGGGAGTGTGACCAGCAATGTGGGCGGCCTCTACGAGTTCAGCGAGACTGCCAGCGACCCCAAGCTTGATATCGATCTTTCCAACATCAAGGAGGTCGGTCAGCATGAGGTGAAAGCAACCCTCTATGGCACCACTCGCCTCGGCCGTGAGCTGAAAATCGAGTTGCCGGTGAAAACCTTCAATGTCTTCCCGCCACCGCCGCCTCCTGTAGAGGTGGTGTCGGCCGCCGCACCGGCCTCCAGTGCTGAGGCGACCCATCAAGCCCCGGCAGAGGAGGAAATGGGCTGGCTGATCTGGGCATTGGCGGGTGGTGGTGTGCTGCTGGCGGTATTGGGTGGGGTCGGGTTTGTGGTGATACAAAAACGGCGTGCCCTGAAGCGTGCTCTGGCCGCTGCGCAGGCCGAGAATCAGCAAGCCGGACAACCTGCCGCCAAGCTGGATCTCAATCTGCCAGAGCAGTAACCCTCGTACTGAAGTGGCGTGATGCCAGAGATAAAAAACCGCCCTGATAAGCAGGGCGGTTTTTTTTAGTTCATAAACAGAACAAGCTGGCTATCAGTGTTCGCCGATATAGACATCCTTGTTCTGCTCGCGGATCTCGAGGAACTTGTCCAGATTGGCCATCATCAGCTCGACCAGCTGGGGGTCGAAATGCTGCCCCTTCTCCTCTTCAATCAGGGCCAGCACCTTGTCCAGCGGCCACGCCTTCTTGTAGCAGCGATCCGAACCCAGGGCATCGAACACGTCAGCCAGCGCCACAATCCGCCCCTCCAGCGGAATATCCGTCCCTTTCAGACCGCGGGGATAGCCACTGCCATTCCACTTCTCATGGTGATTGCCAGCGATGGTGGCACCAATCTGGAACAGCGCCAGATCGCTGCCGGAGAGCATATCCTGCCCAAGCTGGGCGTGGGTTTTCATGATCTCCCACTCCTCCGCTGTCAGCTTGCCCGGCTTGTGCAAGATGGCATCGGGAATTCCCACCTTGCCAATATCATGGAGCGGTGAGGCACGTTTCACCAGCTCGCTCTGCTCTTCGCTCATGCCCATCAGGTGGCAGAACTGTTCGGTATAAAGCGCGACCCGTTTGACGTGCAGTCCTGACTCTTTTGAACGGGTTTCGACCAGTTCGCCGATGCGATAGATGATCTCCCGCTGGTTGTCGGCGATCACCTCATTGAGCCGGATATTCTCCAGCGCCACTATGATGTTTTCGGTAAACAGGGTCAGCAGACTGGTATCGATCTGGCTGAGCTGGCGGGTGGTCTCGATGTGGAACAGCAGGTGGTGGCGCGGATTCTGACAGTAGAGCACCATCTGCGTGGCGTTATAGACGTTGCTGCGCTTGCTCATGGCCTGGCGCAGGATCTCCGGCGCGTCCGTGAGGAGCATGGCTGGATGGCCGGGGAGCAGGGGCTCCAATACTTGATCCTTCACCTCATAGGCGTATTGCTTGACGTCGTATATCTGGGTTTCCCCCAGATGGAGCAGGGCGCTGAGCTGCTCCTGGGCGCCTTCGACAAACTGGCGCAGGGCCCGTTTCTCAAAGATCCCCTTGGAGGCTTCGATGACTTTTTCCAGCCCCTGACGGTTACTCTCCAGGGTGCGGATATCCCGATATGAGCGCAGGCTGGCCCGCAGCAGGGTGCGCAGCTTCTGGGAGGTGAGCTCGGTTTTATCCTTGTAGTCGTTGATGTCGTAGTTGGTGACCACGTCATCTTCCGGCGCCTGGCCGGGTTGGCCGGTACGCAACACGATGCGTACCATCTTGTTTTGCAGATCTTCACGGACGTATTTGACGACATCGAGGCCGGCGTGGTCGACCTCCATCACCACGTCCAGCAGCAACAGAGCAACGTCCGGGGTGGTGGCCAGCAACTCTTTGGCCTGTGCCGCGGAATAGGCATGCAGAAAATCGATGGGGCGATTGTCAAACTCGAATTTGTTCAAGGTGATTTTGGTGATGCGATGCACTTCAGGCTCATCGTCAACAATCATCACCTTCCAGCCCGCTTGCTGTGCGTCGGGGAGGGAGAGATCGTCATCATCAATAATCAGGATCTGGTCATCCATCATACAATCCTGTTTGGCATCCTGTGCTTACATTAACTGCTTCACTAAGGATAGGAAACTTATTGGGAAATAAAATTTGATCTAGAAAAACTATGGTCGAAATAGGCAAATGGAACCCTGCGTGACAGTGTTGTTGTCCGGCTGCTTTCTTCGTCCAATCATGGGACTAGCGTGCATAAGCCCGTTTCTCTGTTCGGGGGCTGATGGTAGTGATTAGTGATGTTTGAGCCGGATAGACGAGAAATAATCTTATTTGATAGTAATTCCTATTTGCGTGTAGCATGGGCGACACACTCAACGAGGAGCCTCATTGTGTCCCCATCTCTGCCTCCCAATCGTCCCCGTCTGCTGACTGTCAAAGCCATTACCCAGATCACCCCCCATTTGCGTCGTATCACCTTTGGTGGCAGCGAACTGGCTGACTATCCCTTCACCTGCGGTGGGGCCCATATCAAGGTGATGCTGGCCCAGCCCCATCAGGTAGAGCCGGTGCTGCCTGCAATGACCCCGAGCGGCCCGCGCTGGAGTGACCCGGCTGACAAGCCGGTGATCCGTACCTACACCATCCGCGCGTTTCGCCGTGATGAGCAGGAAATTGATATCGACTTCGTGCTGCACGGTGACGGTGGGCCCGCCAGCGCCTTTGCTACCCATGCCAAGCCGGGGGATAAGGTGATCCTCTCCGGGCCGGGTGGCCCCAACCCCATGCTGCAACCGGCCGATCACTACTGCCTGGTGGGGGATCTCACCGCCTTGCCCGCCATTATGGCGATGTGTGAGGTGATGCCTGCAGATGCCAGAGGGGAAATTGCGACTCTGGTGCCGGATCAGGCCGATGCTCAACCGTTGACGCTACCGGTTGGGGTGCGCTGTCACTGGTTTGTCGGTGAGCCCGAGTCCAGTGGCCTGCTGGAGCATGTGATTGCTCTGCCGCTGGTGCGCGATGGTGGCTTCTTCTGGTTGGGTGGGGAGGAGGCGCTGGTGCTGCCGCTGCGCCGCCATTTTCGCTCTGTGCTCGAGGTGGATCGCCAATCGCTCTACGCCGTGCCGTACTGGCGCCGGGGTAAGAGTGAAGAGGCCTATCACCAGACCCGTCACGATGTGATGGATAATTAAGCGGATGCGAAAGAATACCTGATTCACGCTTGCAAATAAAAATGATTTGCATTTAGTATTGCGCCGTCCCGATGTCAGTCGGTACGGCGCTTTTGTTTTTGATGGCTGCGAGTGGCAAAGCACAAAGCAGGGCCTGCCGTAATGCACTGATGTTCGGGGTGATGGGGCATGGACAACTGTTCATGCCAATGAACTCCATCACTTTGCACCGGGTCTGGCGAGGTCAGACAGGGATGTCGGTGGTGTTGGCCTTGGTTGTTTTATGTGGAGTATTGATGATGCGTACATCATCCCGACGATTTGCAGTGCATCCGCTGGTGTTGTCCCTTTTTACCATGCCAGTTCTGGCCCAAGGGACTGCGCCTGTTACCGCTCATGAAACCATGGTGGTGACGGCGACCAAAACCCGGCACAGCGAGCTGACCGCCCCGGCCAGCGTCTCTGTGGTGACTCGGGCCGAGCTCGACAAGCTCAATGTCAATGATCTCACCGGTGCCCTGAAACAGTTGCCGGGGGTCAATATCAGCCCTGCGACCAGCTACGGCCGCAGCGAGATCAAGTTGCGTGGTCTGGAGGGGGATTACACCCTGTTGCTGGTCAATGGCCGGCGTATCAGCTCCCGCGATGCTCTTACCTCCGGTTATGGCAATGATTTCGATCTCTCTGCCATCCCCATGGCGGCCATCGAGCGTATCGAAGTGATCCGTGGCCCCATCTCCTCCCTCTACGGTGCCGATGCGCTGGGTGGGGTGGTCAATGTCATCTTGCGCCAACCCGGGGAGAAGACCGAAGCGGCTGCCACCTATACCTTCAGCGACCCCACCGATGGTCACGGCGGGGATATCAACAAGGCGAGTGCCTATGTGGGCGGGGCACTGATCGACAACAAACTGCTGGCCAACCTGGTGGTGGAAGGGAACCACAGAGATGCCTGGCAGAGCGAGCAGAGCATCAACCCCAAGGCCGATGCCATCGAGCAGCGTGAAAAGCTGGGGATCCTCTCCAACGTCAAATGGCTGATCGACGATCGTCAGGATCTGGATGTGGGGATGAACTACGCCAAAGACGATCGGGAGGCCCACTGGAACAACTACAGCCAGACGCCGCGCAATATCCAGCAGATGGAACGACTGGGACTCAACGCCACCCACGTCGGCCGTTGGGATCAGTTCGACAGCCGGGTCGGCTATGCCTTCGAGCAGGTTGACCTGTTTGACGACTCCGAACTGATGACGGCGCTGAGCAAGACCAGCGGCGATGTGAGCCAGACCAACCACACCTTCGATGGCCAGCTGAGCGGTAATCTGGGCGGCCACCTGCTGACCAGCGGTGCCGAGTACCGCATCACCGAACTCAAGCATAACGTCAATCTCAAGGGGGGCGATGTCAGCGTCAACCAGAGCGCGCTCTATCTGCAGGATGAGTTTGGCTTTGGCGATCTGGCGTTGACCCTGAGTGGCCGGGTCGATCACCACGAGACCTATGGCACCGAGTTCAGCCCCCGCGGTTATGCCCTCTACAGCCTGACGGACAACTGGGTGGTCAAGGGCGGGATTGGCAAGGCGTTCAAGGCGCCGACTATTGCCCAGTCCAACCCGGATTATGCCGTAGCTGCCTGTCGCGGTCGCTGCGCCGTGGTGGGCAACCCGGATCTGAAACCGGAAACCGCCGTCAGCTACGAGCTGGGCACCGCCTATGATGGTTCGTTCTGGGGCGCCGGGGTTACCGCCTTCCACAACGATATCAAGGACAAGATCCAGAGCGAGGCATGGACCTCCACTTGGCGTCCGGCGGTGATGACCTATCAGAACGTCAGCAAGGCCCGCATCAAGGGGGTGGAGCTGAGCGGCTGGTTTGATCTCACCGATAACCTAACCCTCTCCAGCAACGTCACCCTGATCGACGGGGAAGACAAGACCAGCGGCAAGGATCTCTATCGGACGCCGGAGCATACCGCCAACGCCAAGCTGGAGTGGCAGGTCATCGAGAGCCTGAGTACCCAGCTCGGCTGGAACTACACCGGCAGCCAGATCCTGCCGGTTCCGCGCATGAGCGGCACCACCTATGAGACCACCGCCGGATTCCACACACTGGATGTCGGGGCAGTCTGGAACGCCACCCGGGCACTGGATCTGAAGTTCGGACTCAACAACCTGACCAATACCAAGCGTGACTGGGTTGCCACCGAGGCTGATCAAATTCTCGACGGGCGCACTGTCTATGCCGGTGTGGCCTACAAGATGTAGTGGCTGAGCGGGAGCCCGCACTGGCGGGCTTCCGCTGTTGCCACGGTATCACCTCGGATGACGGCTTTTGTGTCAACAAGATGGCATTGCAATCATAAGGAGTTAAAGGGTGTTTAGAGACCAGACTTCGCTGTTCTGGCTGGGATTGTTCCTCCTGTTCATACTGCTTTCTCTCTCGCTCGCCACCGGTGCGGGTGTTTATGGTGCCCGCGAGGTGTTCGGCTACCTGATGGGTGACGCGCCTTGGGCGAGTGACGAGAAGCTCGCCATGGTGCTCAATACCTTGCGACTGCCGCGCACCCTCTGCGCCATGGTGGTCGGCGCCTCTTTATCTCTGGCTGCCTCCTTGCTGCAGAGCGCGACCCGCAATCCGCTGGCGGAGCCCGGCCTGCTCGGGGTCAACGCCGGGGCCGTCTTTGCGCTGGTGGTGGGGCTTACCTGGTTCGGGGTGGAGTCCGCCTACGGCTATCTGCTTTGGGCCGGACTCGGCGCGCTGCTCGGCAACGTGATTGTGCTGGGGCTCGGCATGATGATTGGTCGCTCCAACCCCCTCAAGCTCATTCTGGTCGGGGTGGCGCTCTCCGCCACCTTCGGCGGTCTCTCCAGCTTTCTGCTGCTCTCCAACAAGATGGTGCTGGAGCAGTACCGCTTTTGGAACCTCGGCTCCCTGTCGGCGGCCAATCTCGATGCCATCATCGCCGTGCTGCCCTTCGTGCTGGCGGCGTTTGTCATCACCCTGCTCCTCTGTCGCCAGCTGACCCTGATGCAGATGGGGGACAGTCAGGCCCAGGCGCTCGGGATCCGCCCAAACCGGGTGCGAATTGGCGTGCTGTTGGCCGCTACCCTGTTTACCGCCAGTGCCATCGCCATCGCCGGCCCCATCGGCTTTGTCGGCTTTCTGGCCGCCTACTGTGGCCGACTGGTAGAGCCGGTTAGGTTGTCGGTGCAGGTCTGTTTCTCCGCCCTGTTCGGCATGTTGTTTCTGCTGTTGGCCGACATTCTGGCGCGCTGGCTGATCCAGCCGTTCGAGCTGCCCAATGGCGTCATTCTGGCCCTGATTGGCGCACCTGTGCTGATCGCCATTGTTCATCGCGGGGGCTTTCGTACCCTGCTGACCGTCAAGTGAGGGGCTGATGCGCACACCTACCGATATGCTCTGTCTGCGGGCCGGCAACCGCTCTGTGCTGGTTCATCTGCCGAGCTGGCGCCGGCTGGTTCTGTTGGCCATGGCGCTGCTGGCGCTTGCTCTGCTGGCCTTGAGCGTTGGCGGCGGCAAGCTTGGCTTGGCCGGGGTGGTCAACACTCTGCTGGGGGAGGGGACGCGGCTTGAGCAGCTCACCCTGTTCAAGATCCGGCTGCCGCGCATTCTTGGGGTCATGGTGGCGGGGGCCGCCATGGGGCTCTCCGGCTGTCTGGTGCAGACGCTGGTTCGCAACCGGCTGGCCACACCCGATATGGTGGGGGTCAACAACGGGGCCTCTCTGGCCATCATCGTCTTCTCCCTCTACCTGACCGTGGGCAGCTGGCCCTGGTGGGCGGCACCTATCGGAGCCATCTTCGCGGCGCTGGTGCTCTATGCCCTCTGCCGCAAACCGGGCGAGCAGGGCTATCTGTTCGTGGTGATCGGTATCGGCCTCTCCGAGCTGTTCGAGGCGCTCGGCCAGTTTGTGATGTCCACCCAGGCCCTGCTGCATTTGAGCTCTCTCTATCTGTGGAACATGGGCAGCTTTATCGCCGTGGGTTACAGCACCATCACCCCGATTGTCATCCTGTTGCTGGTGCTCTGCCCGTGGATCGTCTACCTCTCCCGCGCGCTGGCGGTGCTGCGCTTTGGCCCCGAGATGGCCAGAGGGCTTGGCGTCAACGGCGATCGGGTACAACTGGGCATTCTGGCCCAGGCCATTCTGGTGGCGGCGCTCGGCACCGCCATCGGCGGCCCCGTGGTCTTTATCGCCATGGCGGCCCCCATTCTTGCCTCCTGGCTGGTGAAAGACCGGGTGGTGCCGCTCTGGCTGGCGGCGCTTAGCGGCGCCCTGCTGCTGCTTGCCAGCGATACCCTGGTTCGGGTGCTGGCCAGCCCCCACGAGGTGGCGACCGGCATCATGACCCGCATTCTCGGCGGCCTGTTGCTGCTGTTTCTTCTTGTTAACGATCGCCAGAGGGCTGACTGATGACGCTCACCGTAAATCGCCTCCACTTCGCCTATCAGCAGACCCCCATTTTGCGGGACATCTCTTTCAGCGTGCCGAGGGGCAAGCTGGTGGGGATCGTCGGCCCCAACGGCTGCGGCAAATCGACCCTGCTCAAGCTGCTATCCGGCCAGATGAAAGCCCAACGCGGCGAGATCCTGCTCAAAGGCAAGCCGCTTGCCAGCTACCCCATGAAGGGGCTGGCGCGGGAGCTCGCCTATCTGCCCCAGCGGCCAACCCTGCCTGCCGGCATTCTGGTGGAGCAGCTGGTGCAGTATGGCCGCCACCCTCATCAGGGCTGGTTCAATCAGTGGGGCGAGGAGGATGCCCGCATGGTGCGTATTGCCTGCGAGCGGATGCAGCTTGAAAGCATCTGGCAGCAGAGCGCCGCGTCCCTCTCCGGCGGGCAGGCACAGCGGGCGTGGCTTGCGATGATCCTGGCCCAGGACAGCGACATGGTGCTGCTCGACGAGCCCACCAGCGCCCTCGATATCGGCCACCAGACCGAGGTGATGGAGGCGATTCACCGCATCACCGCCGAGGGTAAAACCGTGCTGCTGGTGATCCACGATCTGGCGATGGCGGCCCGCTACTGTGACGAGTTGATCGCCATCGGCGAGGGGACCATTGCCGCCATGGGCCCGGCCCGGGAGGTGGTGACCAAATCCCTGATCGACCAGCTCTACCAGACCAGTGTCGACATTCTGCATGCCCCCGGCGACGGGGCGCCCATTATCGTGCCCCGTCGCCACGAACATGGCTGCGCCCTGCGTTCGGCGAGTTGAGTCATATGGGCCTGTTCTGTGGGCCCGCCGAGTATATTCACGCGGCCGATTATCCGGGCCGTGCAACGAGAAGGAGTGAGATGATGAAGCGTTTTGCCGCCCTGGCAGCAGCCATCCTGATGCTGGCCGCGCCGCTGGTTCAGGCGCAGGAGATGCGTGAAGTGACTGATGCGTTTGGCCAGAAGGTGCAGGTGCCAGTCCAGCCAACGCGGGTGGTGGTGCTGAGCGAGCTCGAACTCGACAGCACCCTGACCCTGGGGCTGACCCCCATCGGCGCCGTCAATGGCCGTGGTCAACCCACCTTGCCTCGCTATTTGCTGAACAAGGCGGGCATGGGGATCCAGGTGATCGGCGATCTCGACAGCCCCAATCTGGAGTCGCTGATTGCGCTGGAGCCTGACCTTATCCTGATAGGCCAGACCCGTCCAGAGCTGCTGACCTTGCTG
The DNA here is from genome assembly GCF_051919365.1 of Aeromonas sp. 82P. Classification (NCBI taxonomy): domain Bacteria; kingdom Pseudomonadati; phylum Pseudomonadota; class Gammaproteobacteria; order Aeromonadales; family Aeromonadaceae; genus Aeromonas; species Aeromonas sp. 82P. The sequence continues at coordinate 3,297,877 of NZ_JBQBEV010000001.1, read as the reverse complement.
GGGGAGATCGCGCCGACCGTGGTGACCAGCAAGTGGGGTGAGCCGTGGCAGGATAGCTTCCGCCGCACCGCTCACACCCTCAACCGCGACCAGCAAGGGGATACTTTCTTGCTGCAGTATGCCGAGCGGTTGACTCAGGCTCGCAGCAAGCTGGCCAAACATCAGGGGGAGAGCATCAGCATAGTGCGCTGGAACCCCAAGGGGCCGAGCTTTATGTATCAGGGCACCTTTGCCAGCAGCGTAGTGGAGTCGATGGGGCTGGTACGCCCAAGCAAGCAGCAGGGTACTGGCGCGCCCCACTCACCGGCGCTGAGTCTGGAGTCCCTCAACCTGCTGGATGCAGACTGGCTGGTGGTCGGCACTCTGAGCGCCACCGGTGATGCGGTGGATGCCATGCGTCAGGCGGAGCAGACCCCGGCGTTCCAGCAGCTGCCGGTGATCAAGGCCAAGCGCTTTGGCGCCGTGGACGGATCGCTCTGGACCTCCAGCGGCGGCCCGCAGGCGGCCCTCAAGGTGATCGAGGATGTGGAGCAGTTGCTGGCAACCCGCAGCTGAGTGCCATGCGCATCAGAGGTTGACCCAACGAACAGGTTGAGCAAAAGAAGAGGGAGGCCGATGCCTCCCTCTTGCGTTGTCACTGTCTATCGTGACCTCTTCGGCGAGCCAGAGCCGTTTATTGCGGTTGGATGGCTGTCACTGTGAGCTTGCCGCTCTGGCTTTCGGCATGAAAGTGGATGGCATCCCCCACCTTCAGCCCCTTGAGCTGGGCCGGATCTGCCACTCGAAAGACCATGGTCATGGCGGGCATCTTGAGATTCTCGATCGCCTCGTGCTTGATGCCGACCTTGCCGCTCTCCTCATCGAGGCGGGTAATGACCCCCTTGGTCATCACCATTGCGGCCTGTTCGCTCATCTCACCCGTCTGACTCATATCGTGCCCTTCATGGTGCATCATCTCTTCGGCCTGCAGGTTGGTCTGGGTGGCAAGGCCAAGCAGCAATGTCAGGGTCAGCGTTTTGTAGTTCATGATGGTTTCCTTATCGTTCAGTCAATATGGATCGTGAAATCGGGTTATTCGGATTGCGGGTTCGCGCTTTTGCCAAGGCTGCGACTGCGCCACAGGTAATAGGCCGCTGGCAGCACCAAGAGGGTCAGCACCAGCGCGCTTACCATGCCGCCGATCATGGGGGCGGCGATGCGCTGCATCACTTCCGATCCGGTGCCGTGGCTCCACATGATGGGCAAGAGGCCGGCGATGATGGTGACCACCGTCATCATCTTGGGGCGAAGGCGCAGGGCGGCGCCGTGGATCACCGCACGATGCAGCCCCGCCTTGTCCGGCTTGCCACTGGCCACCAGGTCATCCCAGGCATGGTTGAGGTAGACCAGCATCAAGACGCCGGTCTCTACCGCTACCCCCGCCAGGGCGATAAAGCCCACCCCGACTGCCACAGAGAGGTTGAAGTCGAGCAGCCAGAGGGTCCAGATCCCGCCCACCACCGCCAGTGGCAAGGTGGTGAGAATGAGCAGTACCTCCTGAACGCGGCGAAACGCCAGATAGAGCAGCAGCACGATAATGGCGACCGTCAGCGGCACCACGTAGGCGAGGCGCGCCTTGGCCCGCTCCATGTACTCGTATTGGCCAGACCAGGTGAGGGCATAGCCCGCCGGCAGCACCAGCTGCTTGCCCACCTCGGCTTTGGCCTCATCGACGAAGGAGCCAATGTCGCGGCCGCGAATGTCGACGTAGACCCAGCCGTTGAGGCGTGCATTCTCGCTGCGCAGCATGGGGGCTTCATCGCTGATGTAGACCCGCGCCACATCCGCCAAGGCGATGCGTGCGCCACTTGGAGTGACCACCGGCAGCAGCTCGAGGCTCGCCACCGAGTCGCGATAGCTCTGGGGGTAGCGCAGGTTGATGGGGTAGCGCTCGCGCCCCTCGATGGTTTGGCCCACCTCCATGCCGCCCACCGCGGTGGCGAGCACCGCCTGCACATCGGCGATGTTGAGGCCGTAGCGGGCCGCTTTCAGTCGGTCGATATCCACCTTGACGTAGCGGCCACCCGCCACCCGCTCGGCGTAGACCGATGAGGCACCTTCCACCTTGCCAACGATCTGTTCCAGCTGCTGGCCGAGCTGCTGGATCACCTTGAGATCCGGCCCCGCTATCTTGATGCCGACCGGGGTCTTGATGCCGGTGGCCAGCATGTCGATGCGGGTCTTGATGGGGGGCACCCAGGCGTTGGTGAGGCCGGGGAAACGGATGAGGGAGTCGAGCTCCTCTTTGAGCTTCTCCGGGGTCATACCGGGGCGCCACTGATCGCGTGGCTTGAGCTGGATGCTGGTCTCCATCATCACCAGATCGGCAGGGTCGGTGGCCGATTCGGCGCGCCCCGCCTTGCCGAACACGTTCTGCACCTCGGGCACGGTACGAATTAGCTTGTCGGTCTGCTGCAAAATCTCCCGCGCCTTGCCCACCGAGATATTGGCTGCGGTGGTGGGCATATACATGATGTCCCCCTCATCGAGCGGCGGAATGAACTCGGAGCCCAGGTACTTGAGTGGCCAGAAGCCCGCCACCGTCACCACGGCGGCGATGGCCAGGGTGGTTTTCGGGCGGGCCAAGACGGCTTTGAGCAGCGGCACATAGCCCTGGCTTAGCCAGCGGTTCAGCGGGTTGGCCTGCTCCGCCAGCACCTTGCCACGGATGAAGTAACCCATGATCACCGGCACCAGCGTGATGGCGAGCCCGGCCGCGGCGGCCATGGCGTAGGTCTTGGTGAAGGCCAGCGGATGGAACATCCGCCCCTCCTGTGCCTCCAGCGCGAACACCGGCAGAAAGCTGATGGTGATGATGAGCAGGGAGAAGAAGATGGCGGGCCCCACCTCGATGCTCGCCTCGGTGATGATGCGCCAGCGGTTCTTGTCGGTGAGCGCCTCCCGCTCCATGTGCTTGTGGACGTTCTCGATCATCACGATGGCGCCATCCACCATGGCGCCGATGGCGATGGCGATGCCCCCCAGCGACATGATGTTGGCGTTGATCCCCTGCAGATGCATCACGATAAAGGCCACCAGAATGGCGATGGGCAGGGTGATGACCACCACCAGTGACGAGCGCAGGTGGAACAGGAAGGCGAGGCAGACCAGCACCACCACCGCGAACTCCTCCAGCAGCTTGCCGGAGAGGTTGTCGATGGCGCGCTGGATAAGGTCGGAGCGATCATAGACGGTAACGATCTCCACCCCTTGTGGCAGGCTGCTCTTCAGCTCCGCCAGCCGCGCCTTGACCCCGTCGATGGTGTGCTGGGCATTCTCGCCGTAGCGCTGGACTATGATGCCGCCCACCACTTCCCCTTCACCGTTGAGCTCGGCGATGCCGCGCCGCATCTGGGGGCCGGTGAGCACATCTGCCACATCCCCCAGTAGCAGCGGGGCACCGCGCACAGTGGTACCGAGCGGGATCTGCTTCAGATCCTCGACGCTTTTCAGATAGCCATTGGAGCGCACCATGTACTCCGCTTCCGCCATCTCGATGACGGAGGCGCCGGTCTCCTGATTGCCCTGCTTGATGGCGGTCTCGATAAGGGAGAGCGGGATGCCGTAGGCGCGCAGCTTGTCCGGATCGACCCGCACCTGATACTGGCGCACCATGCCGCCGACGGTGGCGACCTCGGAGACGCCATTCACCGTCTGCAGCTCGTACTTGAGGAACCAGTTCTGCAGCGAGGTGAGCTCGCTGAGGTCATGCTTGCCAGTTCTGTCCACCAGCGCGTACTGATAGACCCAGCCCACCCCGGTGGCATCGGGGCCGAGCTGGGGACGGGCGGAGGCGGGCAGATTGGGCGCAACCTGGCTTAGGTACTCCAGCACCCGGGCGCGGGCCCAGTAGAGATCTGTGTTGTCGTCAAACAGCACATAGACGAAGGAGTCGCCGAAGAAAGAGTAGCCGCGCACCGTGGTGGCCCCCGGTACCGCCAGCATGGCGGTGGTGAGCGGGTAGGTCACCTGATCTTCCACCACCTGTGGCGCCTGGCCCGGATAGGAGGTCTTGATGATCACCTGCACATCGGAGAGATCCGGCAGGGCATCCACCGGGGTTTGCTTGACCGACCAGAGCCCCCAGGCGGTGAGCATGAGGGTCAACAACAGCACCAGAAAGCGGTTGCCCACCGACCAGCGAATAATCGAGGGGATCATGGTTGAACTCCTTTCTCACCAAGTACAGAGAGCGGAGAGCGGTTGCCTGCTAGGCAGCGAATGATGGCAGGGATCATGACTTCTTCTCCACCTCGGGCATCGTCATCTGATGCTGGCTATGGTCCATGCCTTCCATCTTCTCCATCTCATCCGTTGCAGGCTTGGCGTCGCCGTCAGTAGCGGGTGCCTGCTCCTGATGGATGGTGGTGATGCGGTACTCATGCCCCTCCTGTATCACCTGCAGATGAAGGGTCTGCCCCTCGACCAGCTTGCTGATATCGACCCCGTCGGCGACGGTGAACTCCATCTCCATGGCGGGCCACTGCCACTCGGGGATGGGCTGGTGGGAGACCATCAGGGTACGGTTGGCCAGATCGATGCTTTCAACCTCGCCCTGGGTCCACACCTGGGCGGGGCGCACTGCCGTCATACGCTGGAAGTCCGAATCGATGGCCGATTCGGAGTCGAGCAGGAACTGGGCCGAGCTGACGATGTTATCCCCAGCCTCTACCCCTGCCTTGATGGCAATCTTGTCGCCAAACTGGGGGCCGAGAGTGACGGCGACCGACTTGAAGTTGCCATCCCCCAACGCCAGCACCAGCCGATCCTGACTACCAGTGCGGATCACCGCTTCGCTCGGCACCACCAATTGCGGCTCTCCCTGCCCGGTGCGAATGCTCACCTTGGCAAACATATTGGGTTTCAAAAACTCGTCCGGGTTGTCAAAGCGCAGCCGCACCTTGAGGGTGCGGGTGGCAGCATCCAGGGTCGGGTAGAGGTAATCCACCCGACCCTGCCAGCTGCGGCCGGGGGCATAGTCGAGAGTCATGGTGACCGGATCCCCCACTTTCAGCTGGTCGGCCTGGCGCTCGAACACCTCGGCACTGACCCACACCTGCTGGAGGGTGCTGATGTTAAAGAGCGCCGCAGCGGGCTCCACATACTGGCCTTCGCGCACCTTCAGCTCGGAGACATAACCGCTGCTGGGGGCGTAAATGCTGATGGTTTCGCGCACCTGACGGGTGCGCTTGAGGGCGGCGATTTGATCCGCCGGCACCTGCAGGGACTTGAGCTTGCCCTCGGCGGCGCGCAGCAGCAGTGGGTTGGCGGTGTTGAGGGCGAGCAGGTATTCGTGCTGGGCGTTGACAAGATCCGGCGCGTAGAGCTCGTAAATAAGGCTCCCCTTGCTCACCTGCTGCCCTTCACTCTTGATGGCGAGGGTGCGGATCCAGCCCGCCATGCGGGCGTTGATCGCCTCCAGCCGATCCTCGTCATACCCGACATAGCCCACCGTCTCGATCTGCTGGTGGATAGGCAGTCGCTCGACCTTAGCCAGTCGCACCCCCAGGTTCTGCTGGATCTCGGGGCTGATGGTGACGGTGCCCGGCGAGCCGTTTTTTTGTTCCTCATAGACGGGGATAAAGTCCATCCCCATGTTGTCTTTGGCCGGGCCGTCGCGTTTGTCGCGGGGATCCATGGGGTTGACCCAGTAAAGGGGCGTCTTCTCTTTGGCGCTTGCGCCATCGGAGGTCTGTTTGGCGGCCCAGTAGCCGCCACCGGCGCCAAGGGCGAGCAGCAGGGCCGACATCAGGATGATCTTGTTCATGACTGGCCTCCGGCGCGGGTCTGCATGCAGAAAGTGCAGGAGGGTAAGGCGCCCGCAAAGGCAGCAACCTTGGACGGTGAAAAGTGGGCTGGTGACATAATACGTCTTCTCTTTTGCAGGCCGCCGGTCGGGTGAGGTGCAAGGCATCACCCAAGGGGCTGGCGGCAAACGGGGCGCAGCTGTATCAGTGCGCACGGCTCCCTGTGAGCGGACCGGTTTGGCCGGGGCACAGGGTCAGGCAAGGCGGCAGAGAACGGGCAAGTTGAAGCTTGCCTGTGCCGCAAGAGAAGGACTTTCTAGTGGCGTAACACCGACAGCATCAGATGTCGGCGCGGCCAGGAGGGAGGGTGAGTACCGCGCGAGCGCAGGAAGGGATCCCGCAACCAGTTATCAAGCAGTGACGCTGCGACGTTGTTGCCAAGTAGCAAGGGAAAGAGCAGCAGAGCGACCAGTACCCCAAGCAGAGTCATCGCGCCGAAGGAGGGGGCATTGATGCCTGTCTGCATCTGGCACTCATCGCCCATGGCTGACCCCTCGTCTCCCTGATGGCAGGAGAGGGGCATGACATCGCCCGGGTGATCCATAGCAGGCATTGCATGAGAGATATCGCCATCCGCCATCGCCATGGATGAATCGAACATCACCATCGATTGGGCGCTGCTTGGGGTCGGCTCGGAGGAGAGGGGAGAACCATGCCAGCTGATGCAGAGGGTCAGATTGCAGACGAGCAGCAGCGCCAGCAATAGCCGGGCCAGAGCAACAGAGGGCAATCTTGCAGCAAGCTGGGTGAGTGACAATCCGAGCATCCTTCGGGAATAAGTTGCCAAACTCTAAACCTTGCTCGCAGGAGAAGGTCAAGGCTTCTGCTGGCGCTGCTGTTGCAGGTAGAGGTCACTGTACTTTTCCAGCAACTGGTCTATCCATTGACTCATGCCGGGCGCTTGCAACATGGGCTCCAGTTGTTCGAGGGTGTCAAGATGGGTGGATTGCAGTGAAACAGAAATATAGAGCTCACCGCGCTGCAGTGGCCACTGCAGATCAGCCAGCCCGCTGTCCGGGTAATTGTCGCTCAGAAACAGGCGACCGGAAGAGCGGCCATAAGGAACGAAGTCGACCCGGTCACTGGCCAGCAGGCCAAATACCTGCTTGAGGGAGTTGACCCTGTAGATGCGGGTATTCTTTTGCAAAAAACCATCCATCTCGCTGCCAAGGCTGACGCCTATCATCATGGCGCCCCGCAGTCCGGTCAGATCCTCCCTTCGTTGCAGCAAGCGGCTGCCGGGTTGGCGCACGAATACCGCCATGTCATTGATGGCCATGGGGGTTCGGGTAAAGCGGGAGTAGTGCGCTCTCTCTTCGTTGCGCAGCGCACAGATATTGATGTCGACCTCTCCTTTCGCCACTTTCTGCTGACAGCGGGCCCAGGGGCCCACATAGGAGAGATCCACATTGAAACCCAACCGTTGATAGAGGGTACTGACGACTTCGGCACAAACGCCGATGATCTTGCCATCGCTCAGCCAGTTCCAGGGGGGATAATCGTGATGACCACAGGCGGAGAGGGTAGTGGTCGTCAAGGTCGTCGCGAGCCAGAGCTGAGCCAGCATATCCGGATCCTGTGCAAAAAAGTCTCGATGTGTGTCATTGAAGCACACCGCAGACAAAAAAATACCCCCGCACGGGCGGGGGTAGTTTGTTATCGGTGGAACGCCTGGGGAGAGCGTTACTGCTTGGCGCGCTTTTCCGATCCTCTCATGATGAGCCGGAAGAAGAGCGGGATAAAGAAGATGGCGATAAAGGTGGCCGCCAGCATGCCGCCGATGACCGGCCAGCCGAGGGCGTGACGGCTTGCCGCACCGGCCCCGCTGGAGGTGACCAACGGCACACAGCCGAGGATGAAGGCGAGCGAGGTCATCACGATGGGGCGGAAACGCAGGCGCGCCGCCTCCAGTGCCGACTCGATGAGGCTCATCCCCTCTTCGTGCTTCATCACCGCGAACTCCACGATCAGGATGGCGTTCTTGGCGGCAAGGCCGACCAGGGTCACCAGCCCGATCTGGAAGTAGACGTTGTTGGTCAGCCCCACCAGCCAGGTGGCGAGCAGGGCACCGAACAGGGCGAACGGTACGGCGGTGATCACCGCAAACGGCAGGCTCCAGCGTTCATACTGGGCGGCCAGAATGAGGAAGATCATCACGATACCGAAACCAAAGGCCATGCCTGCACTGCCTGCGGCCGCTTTCTCCTGATAGGCGGAGCCGGTCCACTCCAGCTTGGCGTCGTTGCCCAGAGCTTCATTAGCAACCTCTTCCAGCGCGGCGATGGCTTGACCCGAGCTGTAGCCGGGGGCGGGCTGGGCCATGATCTTGGCGGCCTGGAAGATGTTGAAGCGTTCGACCAGTTCGGGGCCGGTGGCATCACGCACCGTCACCAGACTGCTGAGCGGGATCATCTCCCCCTTGTCGGAGCGGACATAGACGTTGCGGATGTCGCTCTTCTTGGCGCGATAGTCTGCCTCGGACTGCAACTGCACCCGGTAGGTACGGCCGAACTGGTTGAAGTCGTTGACATAGACCTGGCCGAAGGTGGCTTGCATGGTGTCGAACACCGCGTTGATGGGCAGCCCCAGCGCCTTGGCCTTTTCGCGATCCAGGTCGAGATAGACCTGTGGCACGTTGGCGCGGTAGGTGCTGGTGACGCTGGCAAACTCCGGGCGCGCCTTGGCCGCTTCGAGGAAGCGTTGCACTTCGCCTGAGAAGGCCTGGGCGTTGCCGGTGCCACGGTTTTGCAGATAGGCCTCAAGGCCACCTGTGGTGGACATCCCCTGAATGGGAGGCGGGTTGAAGGAGGCGACAAAGCCATCCGCCAGCCCCATCAGGCTCAAGCCCTGGAAGGTCTTGGCCAGCGAGAAGGAGTCCTGTCCGGCCCCCTGACGCTCGCTCCAGTCCTTCAGGGTAATGAAGGTCATGCCGCTGTTGCTGATGATGGCATTGGATAGAATGTCAAAGCCCGAGAAGGTGATCACATCCTTCACATGGGGGTTGGCCATGGCGATCTTGTCGAACTGATCCGCCACCGCCTGGGTCCGGCTCATCGCGGCGGCATCCGGCAGCATGACGGCGGAGATGAGGTAGCCCTGATCTTCGTTCGGTACCAGTTCGCCCGGCACTTTCAGGAAGAGGCCGTAGATGGAGAGGATCAGCACGGCGATGATGGCAAAGGCGACCCCCACCCGACGGTTGAGGAAGGCCACACCCCGTACATAGCCGCGGGTCAGCTGGTCAAATTTTTCGTTGAACCAGACGAAGAAGCGGGCCGGTTTGTGGTGTCCCTCTTTGAGCAACACGGCACAGAGGGCCGGAGAGAGAGTCAGTGCCACCAGACCGGAGATGGCGACCGAGACCGCGACCGTGATGGCAAACTGCTTGTACATCACCCCGGTCATGCCGCCCATAAAGGCGACCGGCAGGAACACGGCGCAGAGCACCAGCACGATGGCGACCACCGGACCGGAGACCTCCTGCATGGCGAGGATGGCAGCCTCCTTGGCGGAGCACTTCTTCTCGCTCATGATCCGCTCGACGTTTTCGAGCACCACGATGGCGTCATCCACCACGATACCGATGGCAAGCACCATGCCGAACAGGGTCAGCAGGTTGATGGAGAAACCGAGCACCAGCATGCCGGCGAAGGTCCCGATGAGCGACACCGGCACCGCGATACAGGGGATCAGGGTGGCGCGGAAGTTCTGCAGGAACAGATAGACCACCACGAACACCAGTACGATCGCCTCGAACAGGGTGTGTACCACCTCTTCGATGGAGATCTTCACGAACTCGGTAGTGTCGTAGGGGATCTGGTACTCGATATCCTGCGGGAAGCGCTCCTTGAGTCGCTCCATGGTGGCATGTACCGCATCGGCGACCGCGACGGCGTTGGCGCCCGGTTGCAGATAGGTGGCGATACCGATGGCCGGTTTGCCGTTGGCGCGGGCGACCAGATCATAATCCTTGCCCCCCAGCTCGACCCGGGCGACATCGCGGACCCGGATCTTGGAGCCATCGGGCATGGAGCGGACGATGATGTTCTGGAACTCCTTCACATCCTCAAGGCGCCCCTTGGTCTGTACCGTGTAGGTGAAGTCGATGGGGGCCGTGGTGGGTTGGGCTCCGATCTTGCCCGCAGCGAACTGGGTGTTCTGTTCGCGAATGGCGCCAATCACGTCGCTCGGGGTGAGCTCGAGCTGGGCCAGTCGATCCGGCCGCAGCCAGATACGCATCGCATAGTCGGTACCGCCAAACAGAGTGGTATCACCGATGCCGGGAATCCGCTTGAGCTCGTCGATGATGTTGAGCAGGGCGTAATTCGACAGATAGGTGGTATCAAACGAGCCGTTCGGTGACTGGAGGGTGACCACCTGCAGGATGGAGGTCGATTTCTTCTTGACCGTCACCCCCTGCTTTTTCACCTCTTCCGGCAGCTGGGCCATGGCGGCCGAGACCCGGTTGTTGACGTTGATGGTGGCCTGATCCGGATCGGTGCCGATCTCGAAGTAGACGTTGAGGTTCATCTGGCCGTTGGAGGCCGACCCCGACTGCATGTAGATCATCCGCTCGACGCCGTTGATCTGCTGCTCCAGCGGCGCAGCCACGGTCTGGGAGATCACCTCCGGGGTTGCGCCCGGATAAAACGCCGTGACCGAGACCACCGGCGGGGTGATCTGGGGATATTGCTCGATGGGGAGCGCCCGCATCGCCGCCAACCCGCCCAGCACGATAATGATCGAAATCACGCTGGCGAAGATGGGGCGTTCTATGAAGAACTTGGAAAACATACGGGCTCCTTACTTGGCCGCAGACTGGCTGACCACCTTGCCGGTGATCGCCTTCATCTCGTCGGCAGAGACAGGTTTCACCACGGCGCCGGGGCGGGCCTTCATCAAGCCTTCGACGATATAGCGTTCACCTGCCTGCAGGCCGCTCTCGATCAACACGCCGGAGTCGACTGCCGCGCCCAGGGTCACCGGACGGGGCACCACCTTGTTGTCGGCATCGACTACCATCACCATGCGGTCAGCCTGGGACTGGACGATGGCGCGCGGCGGCACCACGATGGCGTTTTTGCGGGTGCCCAGATCGATGGTCATGCGGACAAACTGGCCCGGCAGCAGTACGCCGTCCTTGTTGTCGAAGATGGCGCGGGCACGGATGGTGCCGGTCTGGGGATCGACCCGGTTGTCGGAGAAGTTGAGCTTGCCCGCCTCCGGATAGAGGGATCCATCGGCCAGACGGATATGGGTGCGCCAGGTGGTGGCATCCTTCGCCTCAATCACCCCTTTCTTTACCGAGTTTTCGAAGTTGAGGCGATCCTGCTCCGAGTAGGAGAAGTTGACGTAGAGCGGATCAAACTGGGTGATGGTAGTGAGCAGGCCGTTGTCGCCGCTGGTGGAGATAAGGCTCCCCTCAGACTGGGAGCTCTTGCTTGCCATGCCGTTGATGGGGGCGGTCACCTGGGTGTAACTGAGGTTGAGCTCCGCCTCTTTCACCTTGGCCTGAGCGGCCTGATGACTGGCGATGGCCGCTTCGTAGTTGGCGATGGTGTCGTCATAGTCCTTGCGGCTCACCACCTGACGCTTGAAGAGGGGAATGATGCGATCCCGATCGGCACGGGCCTTGTTGAGACGGGCCTGCTCCTGAGCCAGGGTCCCTTTGGCCTGTTCCAGCGCCACTTTGTAGGGCTCCGGGTCAATCAGAAACAGCTCCTGACCGGCGGTAACCGGCTGGCCTTCCACATAAGTGCGCTTGAGCAGGATGCCACTGACCCGGGAGCGTACATCGATCTCGCGAAAACCGGCGGTCTCTCCCACCATCTCGGTAGTGAGCGGCACATCGGTCAGCTTGACCTCGGCGACCACCACAGGGACGGCGGGCATGGTCTGGGCCGTCTGGGTCGTCTCGCCGCCACAGGCGCTCAGACCGCTGATCAGCGCCAGGGTCAGCAAGCTGCGTTTGTAAACCTCTCTTCCGGCATTGGGCACCTTCATCATCACACTCCTGTTGGATCGATTTCGGCTGCTGCGTTCAGCATGTTTCTCCATACACATCATTAACTTCATGATTAAAAAAACAACTTCTTTATGATTGGAATGGGAGATGATAGGGCGGCAACCTTGAACACAACCTTCTCAAAGTGGCAATTAGGGTTGCCGATTGACGAAAAAAGTCTGACTTTTCCGATATGGGCGGGGGGCTTCGGGGATGTTCATCCCGGGCCAGGGCTCTTTGCAACCGTATCACGCCAGCCACTCCTTGCTGCAAAAAATAAGGTGCCATAAGGCACCTTGTCTGGATGGGTTTTTTACGCCCTTTTATCGCGGGCAACCGCGAGCCGCTTCACAGTTTACGAATTCGTCGCGGCTCATCGGTTAATCTTGCGCCGTGTCAGGCGAAGCAGGCCCAGATGGGGGCGTGGTCGGAGGGTTTCTCGATGCCGCGCAGCTCGTAGTCGATACCGGTCTCGGTCACGCTGTCCTTGAGGGCGTCGGAGGCCATGATGAGATCGATGCGCAGGCCGCGGTTCTCGTCAAAGCCCTTGGAGCGGTAGTCAAACCAGGAGAAACGCTCGCACTCGGTGGGGTTGGCGGCGCGGAAGGTGTCGGTCAGGCCGAACCCTTTCAGTCGCTCCATCCATTCGCGCTCGATGGGCAGGAAGGAGCATTTGCCATCCCGCAGCCAGCGCTTGCGGTTAGCTTCGCCGATGCCGATGTCGAGATCGGTGGGGGAGATATTCATATCCCCGATCAGCACCAACTGGTCGTCCGGGGTGTGGTTGGTCTCGAGGTAGTGCTGCAGATCCTCGTAGAACTTCTGCTTGGCCGGGAACTTGGTCTCGTGATCCTGACTTTCACCCTGCGGGAAGTAGCCGTTCATCACCTTGATGAGGGAGCCGTCTTCACGTTCGAAGGTGGCCATGATCATCCGGCGCTGGGCCTCTTCATTATCGGTGGGGAAGCCTTTCTCCACCTTGACGGGCTTCTGCTTGCTCATGATGGCCACCCCGTAGTGGGCCTTCTGGCCGTGAAACTCCACGTGATAGCCCATGGCCTCCACATCGGCCAGCGGGAATGCTTCATCGTGCACCTTGATCTCCTGCAGGCCGATCACATCGGGCTGGTGCTTGTCGATGATGGCTTGCAGCTGGTGCAGACGGGCGCGCAGGCCGTTGATATTGAAAGAGATGATCTTCATGTCCGGGATGCTCATGTCATTTTTATAAGTGGCTATTGGACTAGGAATCGGCTGTGGATGCAAGTTCGGGGGCTGTGACTGGTGCAGCGGCTTGGTAACCTGTTCACGATCCGTCGCGAGAGGCTGTCAGCAAGGTGAAGCGCAGCGCAGGAACCGGATTGTATATGTATACATGAGGATTCCGAGCAGCACATGAGCCTTGATCACACCTCGCAGTAGGATCGTGGACAGGTTTTCAGCGGGTCATCTTTTTGACGAATACCACCACAAACAGCGCCAGCGTAAAGCTGCCGGTGAAGGCTTCGAAGGCGGCGAAGATCCTGGAGAGCCCGACCGGAGTGAAGTCGCCGTACCCCAGCGTGGTGAAGGTGACCACGCTGTAGTAGAGGCATTCGAGCAGGAAGATGGCATTTTGCTCGAGCGGGGCACCGGGCTGGTAGATGAGGTGCTCGCCCTGAAAATGCAGTCCGCAGAAGAAGTAAAAAATGCTGCAGATAAAGATGAGCAGCAACGAGAAGAGCACCACCCGCATCGGGGCCTCGCCATAGCCGCAGAAGAGATCGACCACCCAGGAGGTGAAGCGCTGGGTCGACCAGAACGGCAGTTGCAGGCGGCGCATGGTGAGCTCCTGCTGGATATAGTTGCCGGACATGGTGAAGATCCCCTGTGCCTCGGAGGCTTTGCGCAGATCCCGGTAGGTCTCTTCCGCCTCCTTGAACCAGATGCGCGCCTGTTTGGGATCCCGTTCGCGGCGCCCCTTGCGATCCTGCATCACCCGTTTGCCGGTCTGCATGTTGTCGAGTCGGGTGTTGTGCCAGCGGATGCCGAGCAGGTTGACGTCATCGAGGGTGGCGCACTGGAGGTTGGCATCACTGAGATCGGCCTTCATCAGGCTGCCGCCCTTCATGCGCAGGCCGTAGAGGTGACCACCGCGCAGGTTGGCGCGATAGAGGTTGCACTGCTCCAGCAAAAATCCCTGATCGGACTCCTTGTTGACCAGATTGAGGCCCGCCAGATTGGCCCGTGACAGCTGCAGGCCGTGGCAGAGTCCGCCTGCGCGAACGTACTGTTCAAGCGCCTCGGCGGTGTGGGCTTCCTGATGGGTATGGTGGGGATCATGCCAGTGGCAGAGATCGTGCTCGCCAGCCTCTTCACTGCAGTGGCGGCCATCGGCCACCAGATAACGACACATCGCCATCTTCGTTTCCCTCGCATTGCCGAACTGGTTTCAGCATAGGCGGGGAAAAGGGGGCGTGGCGGCGTCGTCTTAGCTGAACTGGTTGAACTCCTGACGCAGCTTGCGAAAACGCTCCTGCTGGGCCGGGTTGAGGGGGATGCCGTCGAGCACGTCCAGGGTGTCTTTGCACTCGGCACCAAATTCCGGACTCTTGCGGTTTTTCTGCATCAGTTGCAGCAGCACCTGGATCTTGTTGAGAGCCGCACCGGTATTGGCGGGAGCACGGCGTAGGGCCTCGCGAAAATGGCCGAGGGCCTGCTCCAGCTCGCCGCTCTGATAGGCCTTGATCCCCAGATCGTTGAGCTGCTGGTAGCGCTGACGTCGCTCCAGCACCGTCTTGTCATCGCGGGTTGCCTGAATGCAGGTGGTGAGCAGCCGATCTTCGTCCTCCGCCAGCAGCCCCTGCAGGCTTTCGGCATATTCAAACTCGCCGAGCTGATAGAGGGCGAGGATGGTCTCACCAAGCAGGGCGGGGGGCATGGTGGCCGGTTCATCGAGCCAGTTCTGATTGGCGCGATAGAGCATCTTCTTGCCCTTGAGCAACTCACCCAGCGCAATCTGCACCCGGGCCTGACAGATCTGCTCGAACACCGGGTAGTTGAACTCCGACATCATCAGCGAATCGCGAATGCGCGACAGGGCAGAATTGACCTGCTTTTGCAGGTTGGCGATGTGGTAGCTGTCGTTGCTATTGAGGGCGTAGAGGGTCAGGGTCTGGATATAGGCCCCCAGATAATGGGGCGTGCGATGGATCGAGTTGCGCGACAGGTCGATCAGCGACATCAGCACATCCTTGGCCTGGGCGTAGTCGTGGCGCTGCAGGCAAACCTCCGCCAGCCGACGGGAGAGTTGCACCGACTGGGGGGAGATATCCACCGCCCGTCTGAGCTCCTGCTGCGCCTGCTCGTCATTGCCAAGGGCCAGCAGGGATTCTGCCAGCCAGAGGTGAGCCTCCACCATCAGCGGGGTATTTTTGAGGGTCGCCTGCAGATGGCTGACCGCCTCTTCGTGGAGCCCCAGGGTGTTGCAGGCCTTGCCCAGTGTCAGGCGGGCCCAGCTGTTCTCCTGCCCGGCCAGCAGCTGGCGCATCAGGGCGCGTGCTTCCTGCGCCTGACCCAGCTTGAGGTGGGTATCGGCCTGCAGGCAGCGGCAGTAGTTGGCAAAACGGGGCACCGCATCGGCCCGCTCGGCACAGGCGGTAATGAGGGCTGCCAGATTGTCATCGGCCAGCGCGGTAAAGACGCTGGCCAGGGCGTTGCGCCGGGCGAGGGCACGCTTCAAGCGAAACGAGAACTGCTCCTGAGAGAAGGGCTTCATCAGGTATTCGTCGGGCTCGGCTTCCAGCTCGCTCAGTACCATGGCGCGGGAGCTGTCGCCACTGACCATGATCACCACGCTCTGGGGCGGGATCAGGTCTTTGTCGCGCAGGCTTTCGAGCAACTGGCGGCCATTCTCGCCAACCCCGAGATCGTAATCGATGAGATAGATGTCGAAACTGCCCTTCTGGCAGCGGCGCCGCGCATCCTCGGCGGTATTGGAGTAGGTGATGTTGCTGATACCCAGATTGAGCAGCATCGCCTTCATCATCACCTGAAACGAGCGCTGCTCATTGACCATCAGAATGCGTTGTGGCTTGGCTGGGCTCTTTTTCTCTGGCTCTTGTTCAGGTGTCTGCATCTGTCTGGGTCGAGGCGCTACGGGCTGATGAGGGAAAGTGTGCCACCAAAGCGCCCGAAGAGGCAATTGGCCAAGTTGTCGATTGCGAACCGTCTCCGTTTGTCCGCCTTTTGCCCGCGATGAGTGAAAGAAAAAGGCCCTGTTGCCAGGGCCTTGAACTCACCGTTTTTTCTCTGCCAGATAGGGAGCAAATTGCGGCGTGTACTCAGCCTTGAACCCCTGTTCGGTCTTGATGATGAGATAGACCGCCAGCTGGTGCTGTTTGGCAAATGCCATCCCCGCTTCAGGCCCCATCACCATCAGCGCGGTATCGAGGGCATCGGCCTCCAGCGCGGTCGGGGTGATGACGCTGGCGGAGACCAGCTTGTGGGTGACCGGCTGGCCGGTGGCGGGGTCGATGATATGGGAGTAACGCTGGCCATCCATCTCGTAGTAGTTGCGATAGCTGCCCGCGGTGCTGAGCGCCATGCCGTTGGGGATGACGATATCGGAAAACGCCCCCGGCTGATCGGAGGGTTCGACGATGGCCACTTTCCATGGCGAGCCCTTGCTGTTGTTGCCCTTGCTGCGCACCGCACCGGCCACTTCGATCAGGTAGTTGTGTACCCCCTTGCCTTCGAGCAGGGTGGCAATCTCGTCAGAGGCAGCCCCCTCGCCGAGGGTGGAGAGGTCGAGATAGAGATCCGGGATCGTTTTTTCGAGCAGGAAGTGATCCCCCTGCGGGGTCAGGGTCAGCTTGTCGATGCCCACCTTGTGGCGGGCGGCGGCGATGGCTGCCTCATCGGGCCGCTTGACCGGCCGTTTGTCCGGGCCAAAGCCCCACAGATTGACCAGAGGCCCCACGGTCACATCCAGCTTGCCGTCGGTCAGCTTACCGGCATCCATCCCCTGCTGGACTATGATGGCCATGGCGGGCGGGATGGCAAACGGGGTATTGGCGGGCCCCTGATTGAAACGGGAGATGAGCGAGCCCGGATCGTAGGTGGAGATCTCCTTGTTCATCCGGGCCAGCAGGCTCTCAACATCGCTTTTGAGGGCGGGCTCCCCACCGGGGTAGCTATCGCTCAGGGTCACCACATAGTAGGTGCCCATGGTCTTGCCCTGAATACGGGTCTGGGCAGGCGGGGTGGGCTGGCAGCCGGCCAGCGCCAGCAGCAGGGTCAGCAGCAGGCCGCGCAGGGCCGCCACGGGGGTTATCGCAATCATCCGGCGCTCTCATCTGGAGAAGGTTCATATCGGGGCGCTAGCTTAGCCAAGGGGCGCCCGCCGGGCGAGCCCTGATAGGGGCAATCGGAGGGAAAAGGGCAGAAAAAATTAAACAGTTTTGAACCTGTGGCGGGAGCGGGTCGTATCGTCCATCCGTGAGGGAGAGAGTGGCGAGTAGAGCACCGTCTGGTGACCTGGCCCGCAGCTTTGGCCAAAAGCCATAGCCGATTGAAGACAATTGAGTAAAATGAAGGTCGATTTAGACGGCATCTTTGCGAAGCGTTCACCGCATCCGCCAAGTCGTTGCCATCCATTGCCAATCAAAGGAGAAAATGATGAAAAAGGCGATTACCCTGCTGTTTCTGAGTACCTTGGCTGCCCCCGTGCTGGCGGATGAGTGTGCACTGGTCATCGAAGGCAATGATGCCATGCAGTACAACCTCAAAGAGATGAGCGTGCCGGCCACTTGCAAGGAGGTGACGGTCACCCTGAATCACACCGGCAAGCTGCCCGTGACCGCCATGGGCCACAACTGGGTGCTGGCCAGCACCGCCGACTATCAGACCGTGGCGACTGCCGGGATGAGCGCCGGGGCCGAGAACGGTTATCTGCCCAAGGATGATCCGCGTGTACTGGCTCACACCAAGCTGATCGGCGGTGGCGAGAGCAGCAGCGTCACCTTCAAGACAGACGGTCTGGCGGGCAAGGATCTCACCTTCTTCTGCTCCTTCCCCGGCCACTTCGCCATGATGAAGGGCTCCTTCAAGGTCAACTAAGGTGCTGACCGGCACGAGCCGGTTGCCTCAATAGCAAAAGCCGGGATTTCCCGGCTTTTTCATCTCTGCTGTTTGTGTGTGGTGTGGCATGACTGCACACCGCCGACTTTTGCGCTATTTGGCCTGCAGGGTAAAGAAGGCGATGGCGGTTTTCTTCTGGCATTCGAAGTGAATGCTCTCTTCACCGGTCACCACCAGCGTCTCGTTGATGGCCACCTCTTTGCCCTGCACGGCCAGCTGGCCGCTCAGCAGGTGACAGAGGTAGGTCTTCTCTGGCTCGAGGGTAAGGGTCAGCGGGAAGGGGAGGTTCAGTACCCGCACGTTGGCGCTGATGCGATCCGGATGGTAGATAAGCCCGAGATCGGTCACCTCTTTTTTCAGCAACTCGCAGTGGGTCTCCTCATCGCCGCTAAAGTGCGCCGCCTCGAAGGTGGCGTAGGGGTGACCGTTGAGCACAAAGCCAGCCCCGCTCACCGGCAGCAAAATGCGCTGATAGCCGGGAAAGGGGGAGAAGGGACCCGTGCTCTTGATGGGGGCCGAGCTCAGTCGATAGTCAAAGTCGAGTTTGGCAAGGCTGCTCCCCTTGGGGGAGATGAGGATCTGGCTGGTGGTGCCCTGCTGGTTTTTCCAGGGCATCTTCTGGTGGTCTGACTCTTTAATCAGGGAGATCACGGGCACTTCCTCACGATGAAAAAACGCAGGGAGCCGGGGACATCAGCCCCGGCTCCCTGATAGATAGTGGCGATGGTAAAGGCGATCAGCCCTGACCATCCAGTGCTGCCAGCCGCGCTTCCATGGCGGCGAGACGGCTCTTGAGCTCGCTCACTTCCAGCTCCAGCTCGCTCAGGCGATCGGCGGCAGGGGAGGCATAGGCCGCGGCGGGAGCGGCATCCATCATCGCCTGAATATCCACTTCGCCGCTAAACAGGTGGGCGTAGCGGGATTCGCGTTTGCCTGGCTCGCGCGGTAGTTTGACCACGTAGGGGCCACGCTCGATAAGCTGGGTCAGCACCGCATCCACCTCGGTGACATCATAGAAGCTGCAGAGGCGGTTGGTGCGCGAGCGCAGCTCTCCCGGGGTTTGCGGGCCGCGCAGCAGCAGTTCACAGACGATGCCAAGCTCCTGGGCACTGAATTTCAGCTCGCCAAATTCGGTGTTGCAGAATCTGTGCTGGTAGCGGGGAACCCGGGCGTTGAAGCCGGCGGTGTTGACCACCAGCCGCTTGCGGATCAGCTCGTCTACCACGGCGCGGATATCGAGCTCGGAGAGCTCCAGCACCGGCTCGCGGTTGCTCTTCTGGTTGCAGGCGTTGACCAGTGCATTAAGGGAGAGGGGATATTGATCCGGGGTGCAGATCTCTTTTTCAATCAGACAGCCGATGACGCGGGCTTCCAGTGGGCCAAGTATTAACTCCATTTCCTACTCCCTTCCAAATCGAGACATCAAGAGCCCCTATCTTAGTCATGGTCCGCGCCGCGTCTAGCGTTGCGCGCCATTTTTGCGAGCTGATCAGGGCGTTGGCGAAAGGCTCGCCAACGCCGCAGACCTCCGCTTTTTATCGCTGCCCCTGATAGAAGCGCGCCTTATTGGCATACATGGCGTCGTCCGCCACCCGGCTCAGCTCCGCCAGGGGGGTCTGGTCGCTGCTGCTCCAGCCGATGGCAAAACGCAGCGGGAAGCAGTGCTCCCCATGTTGCACAATGGCGTGCTGCTGGCTTGCCTCCAACCTGCCAGCCAGCTGCTGGCTGGCGAGGTGATCCGCCTCCGCCAGCAGTACGAACTCGTCGCCGCCGATGCGGAAAATCTTCTCATCCTGACGGCAGAGGGTGCGTAGCTGGTGAGCCATCTGGATCAGCAGGGCGTCGCCCGCCTCGTGCCCATACTGGTCGTTGGTGCGCTTGAGGCCGTTGAGGTCGAGCATGAAGAGGGCGAGGTGACGCTCCGGATGGCGCGCCAGCACCGCTTGATAGTGGTGGAAGGTCTCTTCGAACGCCTGCCGGTTGGGCAGTCCGGTGAGGTTGTCGGTGCGTGCGACCCGCGCCAGCTCGTCGGTGAAGAGGCGCCCCTCGATGCCCACCGCCAACTGCTTGGCAAACAGCCGCAAGATGGCCCTGTCTTCGGACTCCAGCCCTTCGGCGCTCACCATCAGATAACCAAACAGCACGCCACTTTGGCTACCGGGCAGGGTCATGATCTTCCAGAGTGCGTTGTCCCACTGGCATTCGGAGTGTTTGACCTCCTCATCCATCAGTTGAGCCAGTTTCTCCTGCAAGGCATCCCGCAAGGGGGCATCGACCCCCTGGATCAGGGAGTAGTGGGGCTGCCCGTCTCGGCGGATCACCAGTCCCCAGCGGTGGCCGGGATAGAGCTGCGAGAGCTGCAGCAGGGCGGAGCTGGCCAGCTCGGCAATATCGATATCCAGCTGCTGGTGCAGACCGAACTGCAACCAGGATTGCAGGATATGGCGGCTGCGCTCTTCCCGGCTCAGGGCCGAGCGCAGGGCGGTCGTTTGCGAGGCGACCTCTTGCTCCAATTCATCGTTGAAGCTGAGAAGCCGCTGGTTGAAGGCCTCTTTCTCGCTATTGGCCTGCTGCAGCTGTTCATTTTGTTGATAGAGCGCCCGCACCTGATCCGAGATGGTGCTGGCCATCTCCTGCAGCAACTGGCGCACCTCGTCGTACTCCACAAAGCGCAGCGGTGCCTGCCGTTGCTGGTAATTGCCCTTGCCATAGCTGCGCACCAGCGCGGCCAGCGAGCGCAGCGGTCGGGTGAGCCAGCGGGTGAGCCAGACGCAGCCGATGGCCACCAGCAGCAACATGACGGCGATGCTGACGGTCAGCAGCTGTTGGGATTTGTTGAGCTCGCTGACCCTGTCATTGCTGTAGCTGTAGAGGGTGATGGTGGGGGTGATCTCCTGCTCCAGCTGGGGCCAGCCAATGGCCAGGGGCTGCGCCATCTTGCTTGGCTCCCTGTCATCCATCGCGTTGGCGCTCTGGTGAGCCCCTTCGTAGAGACGGTTCTCGCCCTGGGAGATCACCAGATATTCGCTCCCCTTGAGATAGGGTTCCAGCAACTGGGCCATCTGCCGCCAGGGGAGAATGGCCATCACGAAGCCGGAAGGGGTCTGCATCACCCCTGCTCGCTGGTGGTTGCGATAGATGGGGGCTACCAGCGCCAGCCCGCCGCTGCGGTTTTGCTCCATGTCGTCGACCAGCACGGGATCATCGACGGGCAGCAGCAGATGCTTGCCCTGTTTCGCCTCGCGGGTCTTGCCCCAGGCCATCAGCTGCGGCATCAGGTTGCTCGACTCGAGGTGGGAGGCCTGGCCATTGATGTACTCCACCACCAACCCCTTGTCATCGATGAGGTAGGCCGAGGTGAGCAGGCTGTTGGATTTGACAAAGGTGGCCAGCGCCAGCCGGGCATGGCTGGAGAAGAGAAAGTTGTCGAGGGCCTGATGGAGCACCCGATCCTGGCTGAGCTGATTGAGCTGGGTGCCGATCAGCTCGCTGCGAAAGCGGGCCTCGCGGGTCATGCTGGTGAGGGCTCGCTCCAGCTGCGACTGCTCGCTCTGGGCGATGATCTGGTGCTGGCGGATCAGCAGCACAGTGCTGGCCAGCAGCGCCGGCAGCAGGGCGACGGTGAACAGGATGATGATCAGGGTCGGTCCAAGCCGAAAGGTGCGATGTTTCATGGTGTTTTGACCTGCCGGTACTGCTGATCGGCCAGCTGCTGCATATAGCGGGCGGTGTCGGCGGCACTGATCCCCTCTTTAAAGCGCTCGAACCCTTTCTCCATCGCTTGCCAGGCGATGGACATGGCGCTGTCGGAGGGCATGGGGGTACTGAGAGTGAACTGTTCCAGCAGCACTTTTTCCTGAGGCGTGGGACGGCGGCTGATGGCGGTAAAAGCCTGCTGATTGACCGGCAGCAGCGCCCCCTGATGATAGATGAACTGCTGAATATCCTGACGCTGGATAAAGGCCATCAGTGCCTTGATGACGGGTTGCCGATCCTCATCATCCATCGCCCAGCGGGAGGCTCCCATCACGTAGGCGCCGCTCATGGAGTGCATGGGATGGCTTTGCCAGCGGGGCAGCAGGGCGACGCCCAGCTTATCCCCCATGTTCTTCACCAGGTCATTGAAGGCCCAGTCCCCATTGATGAGGTAGGCGCTCTTGCCCTCATTGAAGCGGGCGAGGGCGGTGTCATAGTCGCACTCGGGATCGACCCACTGTTCGCTGGCGACGGTGCGGTAGGCCTCCAGTGCCTGCACCATGGCCGGGCTGTCGAGGGTGATGCGCCCTTCGGTCACCGGCGAGCCGCCAAAGGTGTGTAAAAATGCGGCGAAGTAGTACATGTCGTGATAGGGCCAGCTGACGGGGTAGACACCCTTGGTCTTGAGGGCCGGGGTGATAGCAGTCAGTTGCTGCCATTGGGTCACCGGAGTCGAGACCAGCGCCTTGTTGTAAAACAGCATCAGATGGTTGCCCTGCATCATGGGCATGCCCCAGCGTTGCCGATCCAGGGTGACATAACGCAGGGCGCTGGCCATCAGCGCGGGGGAAAACCACTCTGCCGGGAGCGGGGCGAGGGTCATCTGGCGATAGAGGCCGATAAAATCGGAGGGGATCAGCATCAGATCAGGCAGCCCCCTGGCCTGAGCTGCCAGCAGGAGATCCGCCTTGATCTTGCCCGGCTCAATCTGGGTGACCCGTACTCTGTGGTTCCCCTCCTGATTGAAGCGGGCGATCACATCTTCGATCACGTAACCGGCTTGCTGGGAGTGCCACAGCTCCAGTTCAGGCTCCTGAGCCTGCAGGGGGTGGCTCAATGCGAACAGGCAAAGCAGCAAGAGATGATAAAAAGATCGTTTTCTGCTCATGTTATCATCACCGTTATTCCCTGAATTCCAAGGGAAAAATGTAACAAACTACCGGCAAGATCGGTAGGCTCGGGTGTCAACTAATTGACTGAAACAACAAAAAGCCCGGCGCGTGGGCCGGGCTGGGGGATAAATTGCTTATCCGCATATTCTTCGAGGCATCTATTGTGGATGTTGTTTGAGGATGTCGTATATCTCCTCTTTCAGTTTGAGTTTCTGTTTTTTCAGATCTCTCACCTCGGCGCTATAGTCGCTGGCGTGATGCTTTTCCAACTTTCTAATCTCCGCATCCAGGTCGTTGTGC
This sequence comes from Aeromonas sp. 82P, assembly GCF_051919365.1. Classification (NCBI taxonomy): domain Bacteria; kingdom Pseudomonadati; phylum Pseudomonadota; class Gammaproteobacteria; order Aeromonadales; family Aeromonadaceae; genus Aeromonas; species Aeromonas sp. 82P. Next base: position 3,274,739 of record NZ_JBQBEV010000001.1, on the reverse strand, counting down.
AAGTCAAACTTCTTCTGGAAATGGACATCACTGCTCTTCAGTTTCGAGATAAGTTCTCTGTACTCTGGGAACATGTAATGGAGCCTCCTTGGTTTCGTTTGATTGTGCCTGTAAGACCAAAGCTACCCCTTAGTGCCGGGGATAAATGTGATCCTGATCGGATTTGGGGGCAATGATTTGGGGTATTCGGCGGGATATTTATAACTTGTTGAATCAAAACAAGATAAGTGATTTGTCAATCTGAATGGTGAGCCAAACTGTGCGACAAGTCACAACAGGGGCAGGGTTGGCGTAAGGGTGCAGGATCAAAAAAGGGGCCGACTGGCCCCTTTTATGGATGCAGGCAACGTTACTCTTTCTCTTCGTCCGCCTGCTCTTTTTTCTTTTTCTTCTCGGGCAGCGGCTTGCCATCGCGGTGGATCACCTTGCCCGCTTCAAAGCCAATCTGGGCGGCCAGCTCTTCCAGATCCGCCGACTTGGCCTGATCCCCGATGGCGTAGCGATAGTTGGCGATGGAGAGCTTTTCGGCCACCGGCGTACCCGGGACGATAGGCTCGCGCCAGCCCTGGCCGATGTGGGCCACCAGGGTGCCGTTCATCAGCAGCTCGCCGACGATCTCCTGGGTCGGATTGCCCTTGCCATAGGTGAGACCCTGCGGGTGCTTCTTGCCGACCAGCGGTTCGTTGCTGGCGGGGATCAGCTTGGTGCGGATCAGCCACTTGGGCTTCTTGGTGTTGCCCACCGCCTTGCCGGTCTGGTACTCGTTGATCTTGATGGTCTTGATCATCTGGGCCATGAAGTCCTTGGTCAGCGCCTTCTGGGCGTCGCTGGTTTCATCGATGGCGATGGGGGCCACATACCAGGTCTGGGTGGCTTGAGCCTTGGGAGCGGCAGGGGCAGTTTGCGCCATGGCCAGGGGGCTGAGCAGGATGGCAGCCAGCAAGAGTCCTATCTTCTTCATTGTGATTCCGCTTTTGTTTCAACAAGAATTTTGTTTTGCCAGCGACGACTGCGCCAGCGCCAGAACATGGCCAGACCGCGCACCCACTCGTCGCAGGCCAGCGCCAGCCAGATACCGACCAGTCCATAACCCTGCATGATACCGAGGAAATAGGAGAGTGGCACGGCAATTCCCCACATGGAGAGCAACGCCATGTAGAGGGGGAAACGGGCATCCCCGGTGGCCCGCAGGGCGTTGATCACCACCAGATTGAAGGTGCGCCCGGGTTCGAGGATAAGGCTGATAAGAAACAGTTGCGCCACCTGAGTGATGATGTCGGCATCATCGGTAAAGAGGCTGATGATGGTGCGGCCATTGAGGGCCGCCGCCACGGCGATGACGCAGGTGACCGCCAGCCCCAGCTTGAGGCTTTTGAGTAGCTGCTGATAGGCGCGATCGAACTGTCTTGCTCCCGCCAGATGGCCGATGATGATCTCGTTGCCAAGGCCGATGGAGAGGCCAAACAGCAGGATAAACAGGCAGATCTGGAAGAAGTAGGACTGGGTTGCCAGCGCCTTGTCACCCAGCAGTCCGACAAAGGCTGTCACCACCATAAACTGCAGCATCCAGGAGAGGTTCTCTCCTGCCGCAGGCAGGCCGATATGGAGCACCTTGCCCAGCATCTCCCGGCTGGGGTGGACGATATCGCGCACCACCAGCCGAATGCCGGTTTTGCGGGCTACCAGCCACACCAGCAGCACCACGCCCACCAGACGCCCGGCAACTGTGCTGATGGCGACACCGGCGACGCCAAGCTGGGGCAGGCCGAACCAGCCGTAGAGCAGCAGCAGGTTGCCGACGAAGGTGATGAGGTTGACGATGAGGGTCACATACATCGCCTGACGGGTGTGGCCGTGAGCGCGCAGGGTAGCCGCCAGACAGAGCGCTGCGGCCTCAGGCAGCAGGCAGAGACCGATGATCTGCAAGTAAAGCGTCCCGTCGCTCATCAGATTGGCGGGCAGGTTCATCAGCGCCAGCATGGTGCTGGCCCCCGCCATCACGCCGATGGCGGCCACCAGACCGATCAGCAGGTTGAAGCCGATAGCTGTGTGGATCACCACCCGACTCTTCTCCCGATCGCCGGCCCCCAGATACTGGGTGATCACCACGCTGGTACCGATACTGACGAAGCTGAACAATGTGATGGCGAGATCGAACACCTGATTGCCGACCGCCAGCGCCGCCACTCCCTGATAGGAGACGTGACCCACCATGAAGGTATTGAGGGCGCCGGTCAGAAAGTGCAGGGCGAGATCGATAAAGAGCGGCCAGGTCAGCGCAAATAGCGTGCCCGGGCCTGCGTGGGATTGAGATTGCATGGCATGTCCAACAGCTGGGAGGGCACGGGGGAGTGTCCTCTGGGGGCGCATTTAACACCAAGGCCAAGGCCGGTGCAATCCTTGTGCAGGATTGCATCGGCCAGGGGATCAGGTAGGCGTGGCGCCCGCCTCCTGTTCGCTTGGCAGGGTGAGGCGCGCCGAGTCGGGCAGGGCATCATCCTGCGGCCAGTTGGAGCGGATGGCATCAGTGGTGCTCTCCACCACCGCATCATCCTTGAACACCGGCTCGCGATAGCAGCGGGTCAGGCGCAGCGCCTGATACATGTCGGGGCAGAGGATGATCCCCTCATCGCCTACCCGCACGCCCGCCTGCTTTAACCAGTGAGTCATCTGACCGTGGCGACCCGCCATCACCATATGGATGCCGCGCCGTTTCAGCTCTTTGTGCAGCTCTCCCACCATGCTCATCACGCTGATGTCCTGATGGGTGAAGCAGGCGACCGCATCGATCACCAGACACTTGGGGGCTCTGGGATCCTGCACCAGCAGGGCCAGCACCCGGCGCTTGAAATAGGGGGCATTGAAGTAGGTGAGCGGCGAGTTGAAGCGATAGACCAGAATACCCGGGATCGCCTTGGCCTGTTCGTTATCCCCCAGGGTGCGCACCACCCCCTCGTCATCCATGCCAAGCAGCTGGTCGGTGGGGCGCATCACATTGCGCAGGAACTGGAACAGCCCCAGCAACACGGCAAGGGTGATCCCCGGGATCACCCCCATGGTGAGCACGCTGATAAAGGTGACCAGCGCCAGCCAGAAGGCGGATCGATCGGAGTGGCGCAGGGCCCAGAGGCCACGAAAATCGGTGAGCGACAGGGAGGCCATCACCAGTACCACCCCGAGGGCGGCAGTGGGAATATATTTGAGCGGCGCCGTCAGATAGAAGGTGATGAGGGCGATCACCGCCGCAGCGATGATGGAGACCAGCTGGCTCTTGCCGCCGTTGGCGTCGTTGACCGCAGTGCGCGAATCCGCGCCACTGATGGCGAAACCCTGGGAGACTGCGGAGGCGAGGTTGGCCATACCGAGGGCCCGAAACTCCTTGTCCGCGTCGATCTCATAGCCGTTTTTGGCGGCAAAGCTGCGGGCGGTCAGCATCATGGAGACGAAGCTCACCATGGCCAGGTTAAGGGCGGGCAGCACCAGCTCCCGCATCAGGCCGGGAGGAAATTCCGGCATCTGGAACGCGGGCAGGCCGGAGCCCACCGTCCCCAGGGTGGCGATATCAAACTGGCCGAGATTAAAGCCCCACACCAGCGCAGCGGTCACCACCATGGTCACCATGGAGGAGGGCCATGCCGGTTTGTAGCGCTTGGCCAGCAGCAGGGTGAGCAGGGCCACCAGACTCATGGCCAGGGTCGGCAGATGGGTCTGGGTAATATAGGTAGCCCCGCTGGCGATCCGCTCGATGAGGTAACGTTCGCTGAAAGTGAAGCCGAAGATCTTGGAGAGCTGGCCCACCATGATGGTGATGGCCACACCATTGAGCAGCCCCATCAGGATGGGGCGGGAGAGAAAGTCCGCCAGCACTCCCAGCTTGAAGCGGCTGGCAATCAGGCACCAGAAGCCGGTCATGGCGGTCATGGTCATCACCAGTTGCCAGTGACGGGTTGGGTCGCCTGCGGCCAGCGGCGTCACCACGGCGGCGATGACCGCACAGGTGGCGGCATCAGGGCCGACGATCAGCTGGCGGGAGGTGCCGAACAGGGCGTAGACCAGCATGGGCAGGATACAGGAGTAGAGACCGACGATGGCACCCACTCCGGCGAGTTCTGCATAGGCGATGGCGACGGGCAGCGCCACGGCCGCCACCGAGAGTCCGGCGCGAAGATCTGGCATCAACCAGGCGCGCTGGTAATGCAGCAGGGCGGCGAGGCCCGGTAGCCAGCGTTCGAGAGAGAAGAAGTCGCGCATTATTTAACCCATTGAGTTACAACCAGCTTTTCCCCTAGTGTGCCCAAGGTTATCGAAAGATTGCAATCAGGTTATGGCCAGTTTACCTGAAGGTCAGGCCAGATAGCCTGCCAGCGTTTCTCCTTGATGCGCTGGGTAAAAATCTGTTTGTCCTGGCGACATTTGGGGTTGGCACTCACTTGCAGCGACCAGTTGATGGTAAAGCCGTAGGGGGCAAGCCACTCGAACTCGCCATCTCGGGTCAGGCGTACGCCTATGCAGGTGGGCACCTCGACCCAGTGGCTGAGCGCCTCAAGGCTGCTGGCAAACGGCGTTACCAGCTGCCGCGTGTGCATGCGGGCCTGATTGCGCACTTCCCACTGCTGATCCGGCAGCCGCTTTGCCAGCCAGGCTTCATGCGCCGTCTCGGCCAGCCCTTGCGGATCGGTTTTGTCGAGATAGATAAGGTCGATATCGTTGAGCGGGGTGGGCTCCGCCTTGTGGTGAAGGTGATCCCAGATGAGGTTGCGGATAAAGCCTGCTCCCAGCGCCCAGTCGGGCAGATTGAGCTCGGCCGCGGCTTGCAGGCAGGCCATCCGCTGCGGATCGGCCCGCAGCAGGGCTTCTGTTTTGGCTTGGAATTGCTGTTCGAGGGCGGAGTTCAGAGGTTCAGTTGTTGGCATTGCGGCGTAACCAGACATCAATGTAGCGGCAGCTCGGCACTATAGTGAGCCCCTCCGCCTGAGTCCAGTTGAAGAAGGCACGCGCCAGCTGATCGGCAATCCCCTGCACCCGCAGCTCGGGGGGCACGAAGGTGCTGTAGGCATCGATGGTCTTGGCATCGAGCCGCCGGTAGCGCAGTCTCGACTCTTTTCCCTCCACCATACAGATGAACTGCTGCTGGTTGGCCTGATGGATGATGTCGCTCATGGTGGGCACCTCTGGCATAAAGTTGGGTCTCTCGGCACAACATAACTGTTAGCCAAGGTATAGAACAGATAATGAGAGCCCGTGGTCAATATCATCCCCCTTTGACAGAGGGCGCATCGATATCGCGATGTAGATCAAGGTGCCCGATGGTGAGTCGGGCACCGCGTTAGTGTCAGCACAAGAGTGTTGGCAAAGGGGAGGGATCAGACCCAGGCTCGCTCCAACAGAGTGAGTAACTGCTCACGGTCGGCGTCCTTGCGATTGAACAGCAGGGCACCGTCGTTGATCGCCAGATCGCGTATCTCGGTCAGTAGCGAGCGATCGCTTACCCCAGCCTCGCTCATGGTGCGCGGCAGCTTGACCGCTTGCCACAAGGTGTCGCGCAGGGTGCGAATGGCTGTGATGGTCGCCTCTGCTTGCTGATGGGCCGGGGTGGCGGCAAAGCGCTCAGCACCTACCAGCGGCAACAGCAGGCGCGCCAGCTCGTTATCCACCTCGGGGCGGTTGTAGTCGAGCACGGTCGGCAAAAAGAGGTTCATGCACAGCCCGTGGGGCAGATGGCAGCGGGCTCCCAGACTGTGGCCGAGGGCGTGCACCAGCCCCACCATGGAGTTGGAAAAAGCCATCCCAGCCAGCGTGGAGCCTTCCGCCAGTTGCAGCCGCAGCTGTTTGTTTTGCGGGTCGTGGATGATTTGCGGCAGGGCGCTGGCGATCTTCTCCACTGCCATCAGGGCCAGCGCATCGCTCACCGGGTTTTTGGCGGTGCCGATAAATGCCTCGATGGCATGGGTCATTGCATCCATGGCGGTGGCGGCGGTGATGTTGAGGGGCAATCCCTGAGTCAGGCGCGGGTCGAGCACCGCCAGCTGCGGTAGCAGGAAGGGGGAGGTGAAGGGCACCTTGCGCCCGCTCGTCTCATCCTTGATCACCGCCACCAGCGTTACCTCGGAACCGGTACCTGACGTGGTCGGTACCACCGCCAGCGGCTTGAGAGGACGGGTGAGGCAGCCCGCACCCGAGTAGTCGAGCAGGTGTTCACCGCCCATGGATGCCAGGATATTGGCCGCCTTGGCGGTATCGATGACCGAGCCCCCCCCCAGAGCGACCAGACTGTCGCAATCGAGCTCGGCGTAGCGTTTGGCGATCCGCTCCACCACGGCGGTGGAGGAGTCGGCCGGGATCTCGTCCCAGATGGCGGCGACCGGCAGCTCACCCTCGGCCAGTACATTGGCCAGCAGGGTGGCAAGACCAGTGGCATTGACCCCCTTGTCGGTCAGCAGCAGGGGGCGGCGAGCACCAAGGCTTGCCAGCTCGCTGGCCAGCTGCTCCAGCGCCTGTTCACCGGCCAGCAGTTTGACCGGACAGAAAAAATCGTAATAGCGGCTCATATCAAGGCTCCTTGCGCTCAGCCGGTTACCAGACCCAGATAGATGTTGCAGGCACGGCCAAGCTTGTTGCGCTGGGCCGGATAGTGGCGCAGCAGCGGCCGCGCGATAAAGGCAGGCAGGATCAGGGACTGCAACTGCTCAAGCCCCCGCACCAGATGCATGGCGGTGGTCAGATCCCCCTCCACCAGCAGCCGGTTTTCACTGAACGCCTGATTGACCCCGAGCCGAAAGCTCAAGGCGCGAAACGCGATATTGGGGTGCTTGAAGCGCACCCGCAGCGGATGGATGGTGGCATGGGGTGCTGCTGGCGCACCGGGATACCAGCGCCCTCCTTCTTTATGCATGTTCATGGCGTAATCAAGCCCCCCCACCTCAAGGCGAATGGCCAGGCCATCCGGCAAGGGGGCCAGTTCGCGGCGCACCGCCTCGTCGATACGGGCGGCGCGGCAGAGGGTACGGCCCACCACCCAGAGCAGAGTGGTGATCCAGAGGCGGCGGCCCAGTGCGGCCAGAGATTCAACGGTCGGAGTTGTCATAGGGGTTGGCTCCTGAGATGGCTGACCAGAAGAGGGCAAAGGCACTGGCTTGCCAGTGGGCATCCTGCCCAAGCTCGGGTTGATCGACAAAGAGTGATGCGCAGGCGAGAAACTGCCCCTGACACACCTCCAGCAATAGCGGCGCGGGGGCCTGCATCAGCTCGCCGCTGGCCTGCCCTTTTACCAGCAGGGCGGGCAGAAAGCGCAGAGTGTCATTCAAGATCTGGCTGCGGGCCGGGCGGGCCAGCAGGGGGGAGTGAAAGAAACCCAGCACGAATTTGAGCTCGTTGGGGTGGGCCAGCATCCAGCTCATCGCCTGCTGCCAGTAGTGGTGGATCTGCTCGCGCAGTGCCAGATCGGGATCGGCTTCGCAGATGGCAGCGCCCATCCGGGTCTTCACATCCTGATAGAGCTGGAGGATGAGTGCCTCCTTGCTCGGAAAGTGGTGGAACAGGGTGCCGTTGGCGACCCCGGCCGCCTTGGCAATGCGGGCGGTAGCTGCCCCCTGCAGACCATCTTCGGCGCAGAGGGCGAGGGCGGCATCCAGGATTTGGCGGCGCTTGTCGGTCATGGCGGGCTCCGTCAGCGCAGGAAGAAAGCCATCATCAGCTTCTGGATCCAGCTGTTGTAGGGCGGATGGATCAGGGAGCCGGTGGTGAACTTGCCGCGGGTCAGCACGGTTTTCGCCTTGGAGAAGGTGAGAAAGCCCTCGTGCCCGTGGTAGTGGCCCATGCCGGAGGCGCCGATGCCGCCAAACGGCACATCATCGGCTGCCACCTGAAACAGACTCTCGTTGATGGCCATGCCGCCGGAGTGGGTCTCCCGGGTCACCCGCGCCTGCAGCCCGGGATCGAAGCTCATCAGGTAGAGAGCCAGCGGGCGGGGACGCTCGGCGATATAGGCGAGCGCCTCCTCTAGCGTGTCGTAGGGGATAAGCGGCAGCAGCGGGCCGAAGATCTCCTGCTGTATCACCTGACAGTGGCCCGGCACCCCGGTCAGCAGATGCGGGGCCAGAAGGCGGCGCTGATCATCCCGCGCCGGAGTGGCGCAGGGGTGGAGCTGGGCACCCGCCAGTTTGGCCTCATCAAGCCAGCTGACCAGCCGCTGATACTGGCGATCGTTGATGATGGCGCCGTAGTCGGGGCTGGCGAGCCCGGCAGGGTAGAGCTTGGCAAAGTGGTTGCGATAGGCGGCGATAAAGTTATCCACCTCGCTACGGGGCAGCAGCACATAGTCTGGGGCGACGCAGATCTGGCCGGCGTTTAGGCTCTTGCCGAAGATCATCCGCTCGATGGCGGTCTCAACCGGCATGTCGGGGGCGATGAGGCAAGGGCTCTTGCCACCCAGCTCAAGGGTGAGCGGGGTGAGCTGGGGCGCGGCGGCGGCCATCACCAGCTTGCCAACCATGGTGGAACCGGTGAACAGCAGGTGATCGAAGGGGAGCGAGCTGAACGCGGCCGCCATCTGGGCATCCCCCTCGATGACGGCGATCTCGTCCTCGTTGAAGGCGCTGGTGAGCAGGGTACGCAGCACGGCGTTGGTGTGGGGAGTGAACTCGGAGAGTTTCAGCATCGCCCGATTACCTGCCGCGATGGCGGTGATGAGCGGGCCGAGGCTCAGCATCACCGGAAAGTTCCACGGCACTATGATGCCGACCACCCCGAGCGGCTGGAAGTGTACCTCCACTTTGGCGGGGGCGAGCAGCAGACCGGCATGGCGACGATGGGGCTGCATCCAGCGCTTGAGCCGCTTCTGGGTGTAGTTGATCTGCATGATGCATGGGAGGATGTCGGCGATCTGGCTGTCGTAGTGGCTGCGCTGGCCATAATCCTGCGCCAGCGCCGTGCAGAGCTGCTCCTTGTGAGCCAGCAGCGCCCGCTTGAGTTTGGTCAGCTGGGTTCGCCGCTCGGCCAGCGTCGGCATGGGGTGTTCCCGGCTCGCCCGTTTGAGCCGCTCCAGCTGCTCGGGCAGGGCCAGCTTGATGGCGAGGATATCCTCCGGACTGTGCTGATGCGGTGCGACTCCCATGTTCTTCTCCGTCTGAAAAACAACCGACTGATTGGTCGGTCTAAATCTAGTCGTTTGTTGCGCAAGTGTAAAGCTGGCATCATCTGCCCCTGTCACCGGCAGCTGGACGCAAGAGAGAACTGTGTTCCTCCCCACACTTTTGTGGTTTGCTCGTTGGTGGCTTATCTAATAAGAGGTAGTTTTTGGCTATTCACATGCACGGAGGGAGCACTATGACCAGGGAATTGAACAGCTTGTTGACCCGGCTTGAAGATGTGGTTGAGCGGATGCCGGATTGCTTCAACACCTACGAATTTGCCCAGAAGCTGGCGCTGCAATATCAGCCGGAGTTCTTTGCCGCCGGCCACTCGCTGGCCGAGCACGAAGGCAAGGTGTTGCGGGTGCTGCATCAGAAGATTGCCGAGGCGCTGGCCAGCTGCGATGCGGTGATTGAAGGGGCTCTGCTCCCCTGCGTGACCCCCTGGGGAGAGAAGTCCACCTCGCCGCGTTGGCACCGTAAACGCTGAGCGGCGGGAACCTGGTTCCTGCACAATGAGATAATGAATCGTCATGGCGCGGCCCCAAGTGGCCGCGCCATTTTTTGTAGCGGGGATTGTGGATGTGATGCAGGAAAGGGCGGGCAAAGGTTCAGGGTGTGATCCCCTGCCGGGATAAAGGGCGGCGAGCCCGGTAGACTCCCCCTTTTGTCGCTGCAGGGAGGTCATATGACTGACAAGATCCAGACTCACAAGATTATTCTCGACACCGATCCGGGCATCGACGATGCCATGGCTATCCTGTTTGCCGAGGCCCACCCTGCCATCGAGCTGCTCGCCATCACCACCGTCTTTGGCAACGCCACCATCGCCAATGGCACCCGCAACGCCCTCTGGCTCAAGCAGAAGTACGGCATGAAAGCGGATGTGGCCAAAGGCGCAGCGGCCCCGCTGCTGCGTGATCCGGTCGGCCCCACCACCATAGTTCACGGCCCGAGCGGTTTTGGCGACCTGGAGGCGGGGGAGGTGAATATTGCGCCCGATCCCCGTCCCGCCTGGCAGTACATTGTCGAGGCGGTCAAAGCGGCGCCGGGGGAGATCACCCTCGTCACCATCGGGCCTTTGACCAATCTGGCGCTGGCGCTGCAGCAGGCACCCGAGATTGTTTCACTGGTGAAACAGGTGGTGGTGATGGGGGGCGCTTTTGGTATCAATGGTCATCGCGGCAACGTCACCCCCTATGCCGAGGCCAATATCCACGATGATCCCGATGCCGCCGACCGGGTCTTTACTGCCGACTGGCCAGTGGTGATCATCGGGCTGGATGTGACCCAGCAGAGCTTTTTCAGCGGCGACTATCTCGATGCGCTGCGCGACGAAGCGGGCGAGCCGGGCCAGTTCCTGTGGGATGTGAGCCGCTTCTATCTGCGTTTTTACTCGGAGAAGCTGGGGCTCTCCGGCTGCCATGTCCACGACCCGTCCGCCATCGCCTATGTCATTGACCCGACTCTCTTTACCCTGCGTGAGGGGTCGGTGCGGGTGATCAACAGTGGCCCGGCCATCGGTCATACCCTGCAAAAGTTCGATGGCAAGCGCCACTCCCACGATGGCTGGGCCGATTTTCGTCCGCAGCAGGTCGGGGTGGCTGTGCGTGATGAGGCGCTGCTCGCCCTCTATCGCGAGACGCTGGTGGCCTGGGGCAAGCGCCGTTAAACGCCCCCGACGGTCTGGCGGTGATTCGTGGTGGCGCGCGTTGCGTTACGGCTGTGATCCCCGCCAAACAATCGCGGCGCACAGGCGCTTATACTGCCTGATATCAAGACGTTAGGAGGGATTGGGATGGCCTGGATTTCCTTGATAGTGGCGATAGCCCTGATCTGGTGGTTGATGAAACTGGGGCGTGGTGCCCTGTTCGAGATCCGCCTTGCACCCGGCAAGGTGGTGGTCAAGCAGGGCAAGGTCTCGCCCGCCTTTATTGAGCATGCCAAGCAGATCCTGCGCCACGAAACAGTGCGTGGCCGCATTGTGGGACATCGCGATGGCGACGGGGTCAAGCTGGTCTTCTCCCGCTCCATCCCCGAGCCGGTGGCCCAGCGTTTTCGCAATATCTTCCCCTATGGCGACTATCATCACGTCGCCGCCCCGGGCGCCAAGCCGCGCAAAGGGTAAAGCAGTCCGAGTGCATCAGAGAGCAAACGGGCCTCCAGTGGAGGCCCGTTTTTTATGGCGTTTGGCCAAGCGAGAGCGACTTGCCCTTACTCCTTGCCGTGCAGCTCGCGCTGGGCCTTGACGGCAGCAGCCTTGATCGCCTGCCCCTCGTTGCCCCAGGAGGCGCGCAATGTATTGACCAGCTCGGCGATCCGCTCGTCATCCATGGTCCAGCCGTAACCCGGCATGTGGTAGCCGATATGGCCGCGGGTGATGGGCGTCTCGGCGCCATGCAGCAGCACGTTAAGCAGGCTGGCCGGATCGTCCGCCAGCACGGTGCGGTTGTTTACCAGCGAGGGGATGACGTGGTCGTTGCCCTTGCCATCGACCCCGTGGCAGGTGGAACAGTACATGGCGTAGTCCGCCTTGCCACCGGCACTGGCATAGGCGCGGGCCCCTTTCGCTACCGCCGGCTCCGCTTTCAGGTCGGTGAGGTAGGTGGCAATGCTGGCCAGATCGGCGTCGCTGAAATACTGGCTGCTGTGAGTGATCACTTCCGCCATGGGGCCTGCGACGGCCTGATGCTGGCTGCGGCCGGTTTTCAGCAGGTCAATCAGCGCCTGCTTGTCGTAGCGGCTGCCGCGAATGTCGGGGGCATACCAGCCGTCGAGGGCGGCACCGCTCAGGTAGACGGGATCCGCCTCGGTCAGCGCTTTCTCCTGCATGCCAAGTCCACGCGGGGTGTGGCAGCTGCCGCAGTGACCGGCGCCCTGTACCAGATAGGCGCCGCGGTTCCACTCTTCGCTCTTGCCTGCGACCGGGGTGAAGCGGCTGTCGTCGTGATAGACCCAGTTCCAGCCCATCAGCGGCCAGCGCATGTTGAGCGGCCAGGGGATGTCGCTCTCCTTGTTGGCGATGGCCAGCGGCTGCACATCCTGCATCAGGTAGTGGTAGAGGGCGGTGAGATCCTCGTCGTTCATCTTGGCGTAGGCGGTATAGGGCATGGCCGGATAGAGACGATGCCCATCGCGGGCCACCCCTTCGCGCATCACCTTGATGAACTCCGGTAGGCTGTAGTTGCCGATGCCGTGACTCTTGTCGGGGGTGATGTTGGTGGCAAACACGGTACCGATGGGGGTCGGGAACCCTTTGCCGCCAGCCAGCGGTTTGCTTGCCTCGCTAGTGTGACAGGCGGCGCAATCGCCGAGCTTGGCCACATACTCACCTGCCGACATGGTAGGAGCCGCGTGAGCGGCAAGGGCGGGCAGCGCCAGCAGCAGGGCGCTGGCAGTCAGTGACAGGGCGCGGCTCATTGGGCACCTCCCTTGGTCATGGCGACCAGCTCGTTGACGGCGCGCCACGCCTCGTCGATGGCGGCGTGGGCGTAGGGGCTCCAGCCCGAATCCGAGTTGGCGATAGTGATGTTGCCGACCGGCTTGCGTCCCAGCTCGATCCACTTCTCGCACTGCTCCTCGTCATCAAACAGGGTGTTGGTGACATAGGAGTAGCCGTGGGACCAGCGGTTGACCGTGATGGCGAGGATATCCTGCTCATGGTTGAAACCGGCGCTGCCCAGCATCCCCTGCAGCTGTTCGCGGATCATCTGTTCATGCTGCTCGAACGGCATGCCGAGGATCATGGCGCGTCCCTTACGGGACTGTTCGCGGGCCGACAGGCCGCTGCCCGGCAGGGTCGGGACATAGACCATGTGCAGACACATCGGCTGATCCGGGCTCTTGGGATGCTCATAGCCACCCATGCTGACCGGATAGTCGAGTTTGACCCGGCTGTAAGGGGCGGCCGGGGAGTAGACCTCGTGCACCCCGAGCTTGACGAAGGCTTGCCAGTTTTTGATCACCACCTTGGTGTAGACCAGCGGCGCCTTGACGTTCTGGCGCAGCGCCTCCTTCTGGGGCTCCGGCATCTCGGGCACCATGTAGGGGATCATCATGTTGTAGCCAGCCATGATCGACTGTTTGGCGCGCACCCGGTGCAGTTTCCCTTCTTTGATATAGGTGACATCCACCGCCAGCTTGCCATCGGCGAGGCGCACGTTTTTCGCCTGCAGCGCCGTGCTGCCAAGGCGCAGCTGCACCTTGTGCTCCGGCAGATCGAGCTTGCTGTAGTCAAACTTGGCCAGCACCACATCCTGCATGGTGTGACCCGGCGCCACCTGCGGGATGAGCTTGCGCACCATCAGGCGGGTGAGACCGGCGTTGCCATCCGGGAAGTGCAAGATGTAGGGATCGTCGAGCTCAGCCTGCTCCTCGGCATCGAGCGGCGTCAGGTTGAGGCCGCCAAAGCCGGGCAGGGCACAGAGGCGGGCGTCGGCGCAGGCGGTGGCATCGATGCCGACGGCCTGAAAATCGTTGGTACGTTGCTGGAAGTAGGTGATGGCACGTTCGCTCAGGCCCACCTTGTCGCGCAGGAAGGTGGTGTAGCTGTTGCGGGTGATCCACTCATCCTGCTGCTCGCGGGTCATGCCGCTCAGGTAGTCGGTCTTCTCCTCGTGCAAGGCCAGCAGGGCGGCCTTGTCGGCATCATCGAGCGGGAAGTCACCGATAAACTCCGCCAGCGGACGGCCATTCAGGCGATCGCGCGGGATGTCATCCGCTACGTTATGGCCCGGATCCCCGTTCACTATCTTGTTGACGCCAAAGTGCTTCTCGTCGAAATAGACGCCGCGGCTGAGCCCCAGATCCGGATAGAAGGTCTGCTGGAAACCGGCGGCCAGCTCGTCGATGTTGACCTCCAGCGCCTTGAGCAGGCCGAGCGCCACCGGGCTGTAAACCGAGCGCGGCGATTGCAGGGATTCACTGCCGCCGTAACCCAGACGCAGGCCATCGGGAGTGGTGAACTCGTTGCGCTTGGCGTGGCCGCCGAAGTCATCGTGGTTGTCGAGCAGCAGGATCTTTTTATCCGCGCCGAGCAGTTGCTGATAGAAGCAGGCGGCGGCCAGACCGCTGATGCCGGCGCCGACGATCACCAGATCGTACTCTCCTTCAAGGGAAACATTGGCAAAGTCATACTGTTTGCCATCGCGGGCGATGCTGTGGGCCGGTTCGAAAGAGCCCGGGTGGTTGCCGCGCAGGCCGGTGAGGGCGGGCGGGTAGACCAGCGTCTTGTCAGCCAGCGCGCTGCCGCTTTCGGCAGCCTTGAGCAGGTTGATGGGGGCGATGCCTGCTGCGATGGTGATGGCGACGCCATTGAGAAAATCTCTGCGTGTGATGCTCATGGCAATCCCTGTGTTAGGAGAAGTAATGAATAAGTGGATTCATTATGGGAGGGAGACACAGATCCTGTTCAGGATTGGGCGCCGAATCTACCGCTATCCTCACGCTGAGTCCATACGATTGCTAATGGATTATTAAGCACCATTTTCCTGCTTGTGACGAGAGTGATGCGCTGATGGGGGTGATTTGCCCTGTTGCAGGGCAAATTATCTCTCGGCTCGGTCGGTCAATGATTGCCGCAGCTGATTAGTTTGGGAGGCGTTCGGGCATCATTGTCGACTCGGGGGGATGATCGCGCTAAGCTCTTAACTACTTGTTTTATAGACTCTCTTTTTATTCATAGGCATAAAGGCCACTCAGGAGGCGCAATGAACTGGTATATCTCGGTCCTCAAGCAATATGCGGTATTCAGCGGGCGGGCCCGTCGCACCGAATACTGGATGTTTGTGCTGTGCAACGTCATCGTCATGCTGTTGCTCGGCATGGTGGACAAGCTGATTGGCGGCGACAATGAGCTGATAAGCTCCATCTATTCGCTGGCGGTGCTGCTGCCATCGCTGGCGGTGGCGGCCCGTCGTCTGCACGATACCGACCGCAGCGCTTGGTGGCTGCTGCTCGGGCTTATCCCCATTATCGGCACCCTGGTGCTTATCTACTTTATGGTTTGCAACGGTCAGCAGGGGCCAAACCGCTTCGGTGATGATCCCAAAGCGGCCCCCTCGCAGGGCTTTATCGTCAGCTAACGGGCGCGGCTTGGCCAACCATCGGTCAATAAAAAGAGAGGGAGGCATCATGCCTCCCTCTCTTTTTCGTGTTGATGGTCGATCAACGCTCGATTAGCGGTGCAGATCGGTAGCTCCACATGCCGTAGGTGCGCAGGGCGTCGCGGTAGATGCCGAGCAGCTCGCTCTCGCTTGGGGTAGCCAGCTCCTCGAGGGGTTTGTCGGGGTAGCTGACGCTCGCCACCTTGAGGTTGGCCGGGCCAATCTGGTCGCAGGCGATTTCCAGCACCGTCTGGCCGCGGCGCACATGGCTGGCGGAGCTTACCAGCACCGCATAGTCAATCTGGTGGCGGGCGAGGGCATAGGCGCTGTAGAGGGCGTTATCCACCGTGCTGGTGGCGTAGTTCTCTTCAATCAGGCGGCTGCGGTCGATGCCGTGGTTGGCCAGCCAGTCAGCCATCAGCTTGCCCTCGGTCTGGCGGTTCTGGGGCACGCCGCCGGTCAGGATGATCAGCGCCTCCGGATCGGCCTTGGCCAGCGCCAGAGTGGTTTGCAGGCGGCCCAGCAGGATCTTGTCCATGCTGCCGTCGGGATTGAGGGCGTAGCCCAGGGTGACGATGGCGCGTTTGCCCTCCTTGGTGGCCTTGACCTGATCCTCGGTCAGTTCGGTCTGCAGCGGGGCGGCGGTGATCCGCTGCACCCGGGCAATGATCTCCTCCAGATCGGCTGCGCGGCCACTGTTGCGATCCGCCACTTTCGCCAGATAGTTGCGGGAGGCCTCCTTGTTTCCTTTCACCAGCTGCCAGATGGCGAGATAGCTGTTGATGTCGAGATCATCGGGGGCGACGGCCTGCGCCTGCTCCAGCAAGGTGATGGCGCGGCTCAGGTTGCCGTTGTAGATCTGGGCGTTGGCAGCCGAGATGAGCAGGTCGGTGCGGTAGGGTTCAAGCTGGTAGGCGGCCAGCAGCCGCTCGGTCACCAGCTCCATATTGCTCGGCATCTTGGCGGTAAAACCGGCGTGGGAGATCTTGGCTGGCGACTTGTAGATCTGCAGCGCTTCGCCGAGCAGCATGTCCACAGCCTGGCGTTTGCTGACCAGGGTATTGAGGTCGTGCTCCATCTGCATCGAGCTCTCAGCCGCTTGCAGGGCGAGGGGGGAGAGCGCCAGCAGGCCGCCGAGGGTGAGGGCAAGAAGGGTCTGTTTCATCAAAAGGTCCTCTGTCGGGCTGAATCGCGCCGTGGCGCAGCGGTTTGCGGGCCAATGCGACGAGGCAAATGTGCGTCAATTCAGTCTGTTAGTGCCAAAGAGAGGGCAATATAGCAGTTAACGGCGTGGCAAACTGTGAGTCGGGGCGGGTCGTCGGGTGATGCCACACCTGTGGCCGCAAAAGTGGCCGCAACGGGTCAGCAGCCATCTGAAAAGGGCAGGGGGAGCGTGACTCCTCCTGCTGGGAGGGGCGCTGGCCCCTCCCTCTATCTCTCGCGATTCAAGAGAGATGGGGTGTCAATCTATCTGCGGATGAGTATTCGCGGTCAGTTCCACATCTGGGAGATGCGGGCTTCCAGCGTCTCTTGCTGCTCTTCGGGCATATCGCTGAAGAAGTTGAGCTGGGTCTGCTCTTCCACCTCGCGTACCGAGACCCGGTAGTCGGCGATCTGGCTGATGGGCACCTCTTCCTGCGGCATGATAAAGGCGATGGCCTGCAGTCTGGCCGGGTCCATCACGATCTTGTAGTAGGCGCTCGGGATCGCCACACCCTGACCGATGGACTCTTCAGAGCCGGTAAAGATGGGGCCGGTGATCACCTGCACATCCTTGCGGGAGACCGCCCACTTGTTCACCTTGTCCTCCAGCACGCGCCACGCTTTCTGGTTGAGCACCCCGATCTGCGGCGTCATGTTGCTCAGCAGGAAGCTCTCTTTCATAGTGTTCTTGTTCGATTTCATGTCCCCCGCCGGGGCCTGATGGCCACGGTCGTAGCCCGAGCCCTTGTAGTCGGAGAGGGTGGCACGGTAGGCGACCGGGATCTCCCTGTCCTCGGCGAAGGCATCCTTGCGCGGCACTGTGCCCTGTGCGCTCTGGGCTGTCATCCGGTAGGAGACCCAGTCCGCCACCTTGTAGTCGTAGTTGTAGCCGACCGCATACCCTTCACGGCAGAGCTTCTGATCCGATTCGGAGGGCAGACCAAAGCGCACGTGCTCGCCACACGTCCAGTGTGCCGCCAGCAAGGGGGTGGCAGTGAGGGTGAGGGTAACAGCCAGAACCAATTTATTGATTTTTATCATTTTTGTGATGCTCCAGTTTAGTAGGCGGAGCCATTTGACATGAGATCTGACCAGCGCTTCAATTGCTGTTTTTTTACACGTCACCGTTCTGTGACGGCTCGCCAAGATCCGTGATGTGACAGGTTAATATGTTTTAAATCAGTGGCTTGGTCGGTGGGATGATGTGCGGTTGCTCGGCAGACAACGAAAAGGGGCCCGTGATGGGCCCCTTGAATGGTCGCTATCTCAGCAATAGCAGAGAGGTATGGCTGGTTTTCAGTATCCCCGTGGTGGTGCTCCCCACGATGAACTGTCGAATGCGTGAGTGGCCATAGGCCCCCATCACGATAAGCTCGCAGCCCACATCGGTGGCATGCTGGCAGATAACGGGCACCACATCGCCTTGCAGCAGCATTGCTTCACCCCTGATACCCGCACTTTTCAACACCTGCTTGGCCTCTGCCAGCTGGCGTTCGTGCTCGTCACCCGGTTCGCCGACCATCACCAGCTCACACTCAAGCCCCTTGAGCAGCGGACTACTTGCGATCAACTCCAGCACCTTCTTGGCGGTCGGGCTGGCGTCATAGGCAAACAGGAAGCGGCTTGGGGCCTGAAAGCCCGGCTGCACCACCATGATGGGGTTGGTCAGGGAGCGGATGACGTTCTCGAGATGGCTGCCAATCAGCTCGTGGGCATGGGTCATGCCCTGCTTGCCCATGATCAACATCCGCATACCGGATGAGAGCTCCTGGGTTGTCTCGACCAGCTGGCCGTGGCGTTGCAGGGTCTCGACCCCTGACATCCCCAAATCAGCAAGATATTCCTTGCCACTGTTCAGCAGAATGCGCCCTTGTTCATGGGCGAGGCGGCTGCGTTGGTGATCCAGCTCGGCGAGCTCCTGTAGCAGGAGCTCACGACTGCCAAGTCCAATATTGCCGGAGAGATCGCTGTGCCCTTCAAATTCACTTTTTTCCAATACGTGCAGCAGGGTGATAGGTAACCCAGTATTGATAGATGCCCATGCTGCTGCATCACACACTGCTGTCATGGCAAGGGAGCCATCGATACATGCAAAAATATTTTTCATGATAAATTCCTTTTTGTGATCAGTGGCCAGCCAGCAGCTTTTCAACTTCTTCCGGTTTGTCGTGCACGCCAAAGCGGTCAACGATAGTGGCGCTTGCCTCGTTCAAACCAATCAGCTCAACGTCTGTGCCCTCACGGCGGAACTTGATGACCACCTTGTCCAGTGCGGTGACGGCGGTGATGTCCCAGAAGTGGGCGTGGGTGAGGTCGATCACCACTTTCTCTACCACCTCCTTGAAGTCAAATCCGGCAAAGAACTGCTCGGCACTGGCGAAGAACACCTGGCCCCGCACCTGATAGGTGCGTACCTCGCCATAGCGCTCGCTGTCGCTCTTGACCAGCATGAAGCGGGCAACCTTGTTGGCAAAGAACAGGGAGGCGAGCAGTACCCCGACAAATACCCCGAGCGCCAGGTTATGGGTAGCGACGACCACTGCCACTGTTGCGATCATCACGATATTAGTGGAGAGCGGGTGCTTCTTGAGATTACGAACCGACTCCCAGGAAAACGTCCCGATAGAGACCATGATCATCACGGCTACCAGGGCTGCCATGGGGATCTGGCGGATCCACTCATCCATGAAGACCACCATCAGGATGAGCAGGGTGCCAGCGACAAAGGTGGAGAGGCGGCCACGGCCACCGGATTTGATGTTGATGATGGACTGACCAATCATGGCGCAGCCCGCCATGCCACCCATCAGGCCCGCGCCGATATTGGCAATTCCTTGGCCCTTGCACTCGCGATTACGATCGCTCTGGGTATCGGTGAGGTCATCGACGATGGCCGCCGTCATCATGGATTCGAGCAGACCGACCACGGCCAAACCTGCGGAATAGGGGAAGATGATCGCCAGCGTCTCCAGATTGAGTGGCACCTCGGGCCACAGGAAGATGGGCAGGGTATCGGGCAGCTCGCCCATATCGCCCACGGTGCGGATATCGATGCCCATGGTGATGGCGACTGCCGTCAGGATCACGATGCAGAGCAGCGGAGAAGGCACCAGCTTGCCCACCACCGGAATAAGCGGGAACAGATAGATGATGCCAAGGCCCGCCGCCGTCATGGAGTAGACCTGCCAGGTGACGTTGGTAAGCTCTGGCAGTTGTGCCATAAAGATGAGGATCGCCAACGCATTGACGAAGCCGGTGACCACGGAGCGGGAGACAAACCGCATCAGGCTGCCGAGCTTCAAGTAACCCGCCGCGATCTGGAGTACCCCAGTGAGCAGAGTTGCTGCCAGCAGATATTGCAGGCCATGCTCTTTCACCAGGGTCACCATCAGGAGTGCCATGGCGCCGGTGGCGGCCGAGATCATGCCGGGGCGACCGCCGACAAAGGCGATAACCACGGCGATACAGAAGGAGGCATAGAGGCCGACCTTGGGGTCAACGCCGGCGATGATGGAGAAGGCGATGGCTTCCGGGATCAACGCCAGCGCCACCACGGTGCCGGCCAGAAGATCGGCACGGATGTTGGAGAACCACTCTTGTCTTGCACGTTCCAGCATGGGGGGATTTTCTCGCTTGTTCGGGATCCACTGCACAACGCATCCACTGACCCAGGGGGCAGATGGCGTTTTGGCAGGATCGGATTGTTGTATTGGTAAGTGACGGATAAACAAAAACGCTCCGGTTGTGATAACCAGAGTCAGGCGGCAGGTGCCGCAAAGGGCGGGGTTATGGCGGCGTTACAGTCACGCCAGTATGGGTCTTGATCATAAGGCCGCGGATAATAGCAGATCCGTGCCGGGGGCGTTAGCCAATCTGTTCGTTGACATCTGAACGATGGGCCACAACAGCGTGAGGTTGCACTCTGAGGTAAACAGCAGTGGGCTCCCTAATGATGAGTTGCCCGGCAGGCAACGAAAAGGGGCCCGCGATGGGCCCCTTGTGCTGGTTTGACTGCTATCAGGCGGCGTTTGCCTTGTTGCCCAGCGTGCGGGCCAGCAGCGCTTCCGGATTGTGAATCGCCTCCTTGGTCTTCACATCGATGACCTCGATATTGGTGAAGCGCTCGCGGTTCTTGATAGCCACGTCGTGGGCGAAGATGACATAGCGTGCATTGGCGACATCTTTGGCGGTAATGCGGTTGATGATGCCGTTGGCGCCCTGGGTCTCGACCTTGAGCTTGATCCCCTGCTTGGCGGCAGCCTTCTGCAGGCTCTTGGCGGCCAGGAAGGTGTGGGCCACGCCAGACGGGCAGGCAGTGATGGCCAGTACGTCTGCTTCTCCTTCCGCTTCAATGATCTCGAAGCTGGTTTGGGTGGTGGTCACGTCATCTTCTTCGCTCACCGGCTTCTTCAGCAGGTTGACGATGATGGCTGTGGTCAGAGCGCCGAGGATGGTACCCAGGATGTAACCCATCTTGCCTTCAACAACCGGCAGGACAATCCAGCCACCCCAGGGGGCGTGGTTGATACTGTGCATCATAAAGCCGGTGATGTTGCCGACGATGCCGCCTGCGACGATGGCCGGGATAACACGCATGGGGTCAGCAGCGGCAAACGGGATGGCACCTTCACTGATACCGATCATGCCCATGATGGCGGCCGCTTTACCGGATTCACGCTCCTCTTTCTTGTAACGCTTCGGAGACATGAAGGTAGCCAGCGCCATACCCAGCGGCGGTACACAGATGGCGATACCGACGCCGCCCATCAGCCAGGGCTGGGTGTTGACCTGAGTCTGGGCAAACAGGGTAGCAACCTTGTTGACCGGGCCGCCCATATCGAAGGCGGTCATACCACCGAGAATGGCACCCAGCATCACTTTACCTGAGCCCGCCATGCTGGAGAGCCAGTGGTTCATCCCTTCCATCATGGCGGCGATCGGGGCACCGATCCCCCACATCACGATGCCACACACCAGGAAGGTACCGATCAACGGATAGATGAAGATGGAACCAAGGGAGGTCATGGAGTCAGGCAACTTGATCCGCTTGAGCTGATTGACCACGAAACCTGCGATAAAGCCCACCAGAATGGCGCCGAGGAAACCGGTTTGATAGTGCTGAACGGCAATCCAGGAGCCGATCATGCCCGGGGCCAGGCCCGGCTTGTCAGCCAGCGAGTAGGCGATGTAGCCACCCAGTACAGCGGTAAACAGGGTCAGACCGGCGATACCCATGGTCGCCATGTCTTTGAGGAAGCCCGCTTCCGGCACGGCGCCCTTGCCGCTCATCATCACCGACAGTGACAGCAGCACACCGCCTGCCACGATGAAGGGGATCATGTGGGAGGTACCAAACAGCAGATGCTGCTTCATGGTATTGAGGCGATCCTTGAAGGTGCGATCGGTGGGTTCAACCGGAGCAGTGGCAGCCGGTTTGGCGGCTGCCGCCGGTTTTTCCGCTTTCGGGCCTTGCTTGAGCAGGGTCAGGGCTTGCTCGACGGTAGTGGCCGCCTTCATCTGCTCGATAAAGCCAGGCTCCAGCAGACGGGTAGAGAGCTCCGCCAGCACTTCGATGTGGTGGTTGGCGCCGCCATCCGGGGAGGCGATCATGAAAATCAGTTGAGTTGGCTTGCCATCTTCGGCGCCGTACTCGATACCCTGACGGCTGACACCGATGGCAATGGCCGGACGGCTGACCGCCTTGCTCTTGGCGTGGGGCAGGGCGACACCCTGCTCGAAGCCGGTGCAGTCCAGCTGCTCGCGGGCCCAGATATCCTTGATGAATTGCTGTTGATCAGACACTGCGCCATCGCGCGCCAGCATCTGTGCCATCTCGTCGAACAGGGCCTCCTTGCTGGTGGCCTTCAACTCCAGGCAGATGAGTCTGCCGTTGGTCATGGTGGGTAACATATTACTCTCCTGGCTCCGTTGCCGAGCCGCATGATGGGGGGAACAATTGACCTAGATATTGTTCTCCCGTTGGCGCGGTGCCGAAATCGGACAAATGTGACGTTTACTGGATTTTTGTGCTGGCAAGAATGAGCTGTGACTCTCATCTCGTTTTTGTGTGATGATTAAACTCTATGTGAACATGAATTTAATCATTTAATATCAATCGCTTATTTTGGTTTTGTTCGTGCAAAATCTTATCTGAGTGTCCAGGTCGATAATGAGTTTCCTGTGATGGAATGGATATTTGTGTGATTTGTTATGGGTCAATAGTGTGAGCTGGTTGGCAAATAGCAGGCGCATCAAGTGATTTTATTGTCATTAATTGGGAGGGAGATAACTCTATGAGTCTGGTCAACCGTGTGATTAAGCGGTGAAAGGGGATGGCAGGGGATAAAAAACAAGGGCCATCATTGATGGCCCTTGTGCATATTCGGATGAGGCGTAGCCCCAGGATGTGCGAGTTAGCAGCGGTTGCCGGCGCGGGCGACCCGCCCCTCGGCCAGCAGTTGATAACTGCCAGTCGCTGCAGGAATAAAGGCTGATTGCCCCTTTTCCAGACGCAGTGACTGTTCGCCCTGCTTGAGGGTCACTGTGTCATCGATGGCAAACAGGATCTCGGCGCTGGCAGTGGTGAGCAGATGCTCGCCAGCCGGGTAGACGCTGAAGGTGAAGTCAGGTACCGGTACCTCGAAGTGCTGCACCGATCCTTCAACATGGGGAGCAAGCAGGATCTGGTCATCCGGCTTGGCCAGGCAGCGGGTGCAGTCCAGCAGTTCTGCCACATCGATGTATTTGGGGGTGAGGCCGGCGCGCAGCACGTTGTCGGAGTTGGCCATGATCTCGAGACCCGTGCCGCGCACATAGGCGTGCGGGGTACAGGCATCGAGGAACATCGCCTGACCTGGCTCAAGCGTCACCACGTTGAGCAGCAGCGGCGAGAATAGGCCCACATCTCCCGGGTACTGGGCCGCCAGACTGGTGATGAGGGCAAACGTCTCCTCATCCTGATGGGCGGCGGCATAGGCCAGCAGCCCTGCCAGCGCCTCGTCCTTGCGCGCCCCTTCCAGTACCAGCAGCTGGTGGAAGAAGTGCTGCAGGCCCGCTTCATTCTGGCTGGCGGCAAGGGCTGCGGTCAGATCGGCGATGGCCGCCAGATTGACCCGCTCGAACAGTGCCAGAATGGCGGGAATGGCGCGAAAGCCGTTCATCGCCTGATAGGGGGTGAGGGCAAAGACCAGCTCCGGCTTATGGTTCGGGTCCTTGTAGTTGCGATTGCTCGCCTTGATATCGATGCCTGCGGCCTCCTCTTTGGCAAAGCCCGCTTCGGCCTGAGCCTTGCTCGGGTGCACCTGAATGGAGAGAGCCTTCTCGGCACACAACACCTTGAACAGGAACGGCAGGCTGCCAAAACGGGCGAAGGTGGCCTCACCCAGCGCGGCGGTCGGGGCCCGGTCGATCACCGTAGAAAGCTTTTGCACACTGCCCGCCAGCGTTACCTCGGAGCAGCCGTTGGGGTGAGCCCCCATCCAGAGCTCGGCCTGGGGTTTGCTTTGCGGGTTGGGAATGCCAAACAGGGTGGTGAGGGAGTCATGACTGCCCCAGTCATAGCCTTGAATCGGGTTTTGCATCAACAGAAAGGAGGGCAGATCGCTACTGCTCATAAGGGACGCCTCGTCTAGTTTGAAGAAAATCGGGTGCAGAAAAGGGTGGCATTACTGCTGTGGACCGGACTATAACATGGGCGGTCGCGCGCGCCGCAACCGCTTGCCTCTCTCTTGATCAGGATCACCATGTCTCTCATCTTCAGCCAACTGCTCGACGGAGCCCTGAGCGAACAGGTTCCATTTGACCAAATCTGGTTTGCCAGTGAACAGGGGGTGCCACCCAGTTTCAGCTATCAGGTCAACTTTCCCCGCCTCGAGCTGGTCTTTAGCGGCGAGTATCTCAACCAAATTTGGGACAGGGAGGAGGGGGTCAGAGAGATCAGTGTATTGCCGGGACAGGCGCTCTATATTCCCCCCAACGGCTGGAACAAGCCGCTCTGGACCACCGACTGCTCGGTGCTGAGCCTGCTGTTTGGCAAACGCCAGCTGGGGTTCAGCCTGGTGAGCAAGCGCCGTGAAGATCCCGATTTCTTCGATGTGCAAAAGCACAGCATCATGGCGCGGGCGGGCCATGTGATCGAACACATTTTGGCGGCGCTGAACGTACTGACCGAGGATCCTGGTCGCTCCCCCACCGATGATCACCTGCTGCAGGCCCTGCTGGCGAGTGCCCGTCAGCTGTTGCTGGAGTCCGCCACGGATCGGCCACGGGGGGCAGAGCTCTTTCACGGGATCTGCATCTATATCCAGGAGAACTTTCACCGTCCCATCACCCGTGACTCCATTGCCCACCGCTTCAACGTTTCAGCCAGCCATCTCTCCCACCTGTTCCGCGAGCAGGGTCATATGCGCCTTGCCGATTACATCAGCTGGGTGCGGATCGATCGGGCCAAATTCATGCTGAAAAAGTACCGCTTTCGTCTTGAAGAGGTGGCCAGTCGCTGCGGTTACAGTGACGTGAACTACTTCTGCCGGGTGTTCAAACAGAAGACCGGCTTGACCCCTTCCCAGTATCGTTCCCTGAGTCAGCCGCAGGCTGCGGCCAGCGAGCTGGAGGGATAACGGGGCGGGGTCGGGGAGGCGTGGTGACGGCGCACTGGCGGGTGGCTACCTCTTTGGTCTGACATGCTTTCTTGTCGTTTTATTATGAAAATGAATGGGCTAAGATGGCCGCGCGCAACAAACAAGTTGATAACAAACGGAAGTTAGGAGATGCCGATGGAAAGCAAAGTAGTAATCCCGACCCAGGGTCAGAAAATCACAGTCGATGCCAACGGCAAGCTGCAGGTTCCCAACCATCCGATCATTCCGTTTATTGAAGGGGATGGCATCGGTGTTGACGTAACCCCTGCCATGTTGAATGTGGTGAATGCTGCGGTCGAGAAAGCCTACAAGGGCGAGCGCAAGATCGCCTGGATGGAGATCTATACCGGCGAGAAATCGACTCATGTCTATGGCGAAGGTGCCTGGCTGCCGGCCGAAACCTTGGATTTCATTCGCGAATACTGCGTGGCCATCAAGGGCCCGCTGACTACTCCGGTCGGTGGCGGTATTCGCTCTCTCAACGTGGCCCTGCGTCAGGAGCTGGATCTCTACATCTGCCTGCGCCCGGTGCGTTACTACGACGGCACCCCGAGCCCGGTGAAACGTCCTGATCTGACCGACATGGTGATCTTCCGCGAAAACGCCGAAGACATCTACGCCGGCATCGAGTGGAAGGCCGACAGTGCCGAAGCGAACAAGGTGATCGCCTTCCTGCAAAACGAGATGGGCGTGAAGAAAATTCGCTTCCCCGAGTCCTGTGGTATCGGCATCAAGCCGATGTCCAAAGCCGGTACCGAGCGTCTGGTGCGTGCCGCCATCGAGTATGCCATCGACAACGATCGCGACTCCGTGACTCTGGTGCACAAGGGCAACATCATGAAGTTCACCGAAGGTGCCTTCAAGGATTGGGGTTATGCTCTGGCCCAGAACGAGTACGGTGCCCAGCTGATCGACGGTGGCCCCTGGTGCTCTTTCAAGAACCCGAAAACCGGCAAGACCATCGTCATCAAGGATGTCATCGCCGATGCCTTCTTGCAGCAGATCCTGCTGCGCCCGGCCGAGTATGACGTCATCGCCTGTATGAACCTCAACGGCGACTACATCTCCGACGCGCTGGCCGCTCAGGTAGGCGGTATCGGCATCGCGCCGGGTGCCAACATCGGTGACGGCGTGGCCCTGTTCGAAGCGACCCACGGTACTGCACCGAAATATGCCGGTCAGGACAAGGTCAATCCAGGCTCCCTCATCCTTTCCGCCGAGATGATGCTGCGCCACATGGGCTGGGTTGAAGCGGCCGATCTCATCATCAAGGGGATGGAAGCGGCGATCCGCAACAAGACCGTCACCTATGACTTCGAGCGTCTGATGGAAGGGGCCACCCTGCGCTCCTGCTCCCAGTTTGCTCAGGACATGATCGACCAGATGTAATCTGCTGCTTGCCAGAAACGCAAAACCGGCGCCATGTGCGCCGGTTTTTTTTATCGCGAAAGAGTGAAGGGGCTTATTGCGCCTGCTCTACGTGTTGCTGATAGCGTTGCTGCCATTTGCTGGTCTCTGCTTCATCACCCTGGGCCTTCCAGAAGGCGCAGATGGTGTTGGCAAGTTCCGAAGCCATCGCGTGATCTCCGTCACGTCGACTCATCAGATAATCTCCCAGCCAGCTTTGATATTGTTTCATTACCCGATCTCCTTATCTCATGTGCCCTTGAGGGTGCCCACCTTGACGGGAGCCTGTCGGCTCATCCTGGGGGGAACATCATCAGGCATGATGGTGCAAAGTCACGACCCGGGCAGAGAGCCCGATGGGCAATCTGGCGGCGAACGTGACGCGAGATGTCAAAAAATGAGCGCCATTTTAGCACAAACTGACCAACTTGGGGAAATTGTCGCCATGGATTGCGACAGAACAGCCCCATCCCCTTGTTCCCAAAACAGAAAACCCGCCGTGATGGCGGGTTGATTTGTATATAAATGTGGCAAAACAGCCTAGATCTTGGCGCTGGCCAGGTACTTTGCCATCTCTTCGGCTGGCACCATGCCACCGCCGGTAGCCCACACCAGATGGGTGGCTTGTGCCATGGTTGCGGCATCGCAACCGCGCCCGGTTAGCCACTCGGGATTGGCAGCCACCCGCCACGGGCCGGCCATACCTGCCAGAGCGGAGGGTTCGAGTGTGATCTGCTCATCGCGCGCCAGCAGTCCGAGCAGGTCATACATCTCCTGATCGCTCAGGGTGTAGAAGCCCGCCAGCAGCCGCTCCATGGCACGGCCGACGAAGCCGGAGGCGCGACCTACCGCGAGGCCGTCGGCTGCGGTGAGGTTGTCGATGCCCAGATCCTGCACCGCAATGGCATCGTGCAATCCGGTGTGGACTCCCAGCAACATGCAGGGGGAGTGAGTGGGCTCGGCGAAGAAGCAGTGAACGTTATCCCCGAATGCGAGCTTGAGACCAAAGGCCACCCCGCCTGGGCCGCCACCCACGCCGCAGGGCAGGTAGACAAACAGTGGGTGGTCGGCATCCACCTTGATACCCATCTGGTCGAACTGCTTTTTCACCCGCTCGCCCGCCACCGAGTAGCCGAGGAACAGGGTGCGGGAGTTCTCGTCGTCGATAAAGAAGCAGTTGGGATCGCGCTCGGCCTCTTTGCGCCCCTGTTCCACCGCCACCCCGTAATCTTCGGCATATTCGACCACGATGACGCCGTGTTCGCGCAGCTTGCGCTTCTTCCACTCCCGCGCATCGGCTGACATGTGGACGGTGACGGTAAAGCCGAGCTTGGCGCTCATGATGCCGATGGACATGCCAAGGTTGCCGGTGGAGCCCACTGCGATGCTGTACTGGCTGAAGAACTGGCGAAACTCGTCGCTGAACAGTTTTCGGTAGTCATCCTCTTCGCAGAGAAGTCCCGCCTTGATCGCCAACTGTTCGGCGTGAGTCAGCACCTCGTAGATACCGCCTCGCGCCTTGATGGAGCCGGAGATGGGCAGGTGGCTGTCTTTTTTCAGCAGTACTCGACCGGTGACCTCGACCCCGTAGCGCTGGTTGAGCGTAGCCTGCATCGCCGGAATAGCGGCGATCTCGGACTCCAGAATGCCGTTGCTGGTGCGGGTCTCGGGGAAGGCTTCGCACATATAGGGGGCAAAGCGGGCCAAGCGGGCGGAAGCGTCTGCCACATTGTTGTTATCGAGCCCCACATAGGGCAGACCGGCAGCCAGAGTGGTGGTGTTGGGGTTGAACCAGGTGACTGGCTCAAGCGCGATCAGGGATTGCACCAGTGGAAATTGCGCTGTGAGCTGTTGGACGTCGATGTTTTTCATAGTGTTCTCGGTCTTGTTACACGATAAAGGAGAGCAGGAAAGTACCGGCCAGCGCCATCAGGGAGGCGACCAAGGTGGCGGTGGTGTAGTACTTGAGCGTTTCGTTCAGGGTAGCGCCGCAATACTGCTTGACCAGCCAGAACAAAGAGTCAGTCACCATGGTGCAGCCAATAGCACCGGAGCCGATGGCCAGGGTCATGATCTCCGGGCTGATGTTCGGGTAGTGCACCATGATGGGGGAGACGATAGCAGTGGCGCCCATCATGGCGACGGTGGCGGAGCCCACGGCGGCGTGCAGCACGATAGCCACCAGCCAGGCGAGCAGAATGGGGTGCATATCCAGCTGGGAGAGGATAGTGGCCAGAGAGTCGCCCAGCCCACTCGCCTTGAGTACGCCGTTGAAGGCGCCACCCGCCCCGATGATGAGCAGGATATTGGCGATGGAGGAGAAGCACTCCTCGGTCTTGTTGAGCAGCCCCTCCATCTTCATCTGCTGGCGGATCCCCAGCACGTAGTAGGCAGTGAAGGCGGCGATAAACATGGCGGTGATGGGGTTGCCGATAAACTCCAGCACGGTGTAGAGGTGGCTGGCGTGCTCCATATTGAGCTCGGCGACCGTCTTGGCCAGCATCAGCAGGATGGGCAGCAGCACGGTAAAGAGCGAGGCGCTTAAGGTCGGGAGAGTTGCCTCATCGCGCGCCTTGATGTCGGCAAAGGCATCGGGTACCTCCTTGAACGGAACCCGGTTACCCAGCAGCTTGAGGAACAGCGGGCCGCCCACCAGCGAGGCAAACAGCCCGACCGCGAGGCCATAGACAATGACCGAGCCGACGTCAGCCCCCAGCTGATTGGTGACATAGAGGGCAGCAGGGTGCGGCGGCACTATGCAGTGCACGGCCATCAGGGCGGTGCAGAGCGGAATGGCCAGGGTCAGCAGCGAGGTGTTGGTCTTGCGGGCGATGGAGAAGGCCAGCGGGATCAGCAGTACCACGCCGACTTCGACAAACAGGGTGATGCCACATACCAGACCCACCAGCACCATGATGACATCCGGCGAGAGCCAGCGGCATCTCTGCAGGGCGAGGCCGATGCGCTCTGCAGCCCCAGACACCTCCATCATCTTGCCGAGTATGGTGCCAAGACCAATGACGGCGGCGAGAAAACCGAGGGTGCCGCCAATGCCCGCTTCCATGGCATTGACCATGTTGACCGGGTTCATCCCCATCAGGGTGCCCACATAGAAGCTCGCCAGCAGCAGGGCGAGGAAAGGATGCACCTTGCCCTTCACTATGGTGACCACGATAAGAACGATGCTACTTAGCAAGGTAGCGATGACCCATACCTCTGAACTCATACTGCGCCTCGACATCTGTTGTGTGTGATTGTTTATGCGCTATTGAATGAAAATGAGGCGGGGCTGACAAATGATGAAATCGACCACTTGGGTGAGCTGAGGTGATTCATAGGCGCTACATTGGTCACAATTTATCGAAATTACACTCTTTGGGTATTTTGGTTTCATCCTGAAGGTGGCCTGTGGGTGTATGATCGGCGACCATTGCGAAGAGGGGGATGAATGTATAACGGGGATAATTACGTATCGCGCAACAAGCTGCTGAGCAGCTACCAGCTGGCCAAGCTGCACACCTTCGAGGCGGCCGCCCGCCACGGATCCTTTGCCATGGCAGCTGATGAATTGTCGCTGAGTCCCAGTGCCGTGAGTCACCGGATCAGCGCACTGGAAGAGGAGCTGGGGTTCAAGCTCTTTGAGCGTTTTCACCGCAAGGTGGTACTGACGGCGGATGGGCAGCGGGTGTTCTGGGCGCTCAAATCTTCGCTGGAGTTCATCAATCAGGAGATCCTGGAGATCAAGAATCAGGAGCTCTCCGGTACCCTGACCATCTATTCGCGTCCCTCCATCGCCCAGTGCTGGCTGGTGCCCAGGTTGGCTGATTTCTCCCGCCTGCATCCGCAGATCGAGCTCAATATCATCACCGGTAACGAGAACATCAACCTGCATGGTTATGGCATCGATTTGACCCTCTATTTCGATGAGAAGAGCCCGGAGCGGCTTGCCATCCACCCGCTGATGGATGAGTACATGCTGCCGGTCTGCAGTCCGGAATATGCCGAGCAGCACGGGCTTGTCGGTAATCCCGCCAACTTGTCTTTGTGCCGTTTGCTCCATGATAGGCAGGCATGGGGATTTGACTCGGATACCGATGAATGGAGCTGCTGGGCTCGCCACGCCGGGGTTAGCCTGGAGGCATGTCAGCTGAGCATGGGTTTTGATCGCTCGGATCTCGCCATCATCGCCGCCATGAATCACGCCGGGATCGCCATGGGGCGCAAGAATCTGGTGAGCAAGCGACTGGCACGCAACGAGCTGGTGGCACCTTTTGCCGGGCTGGAGATCAAGTGCGAGCAGCGTTATTACATGACGACCCTGCCCAACCGGGCGTGTCCCAAGATCCAGGCGTTTATCGACTGGGCGCAGGAAATGGCTGCCGAGATGGAATGAACAGAGGCCGGTGCGCAAAAGCAAAATGAAGATGGTAAAGCGCGAGTGAACGAAGGTAGCGGTTTAACGTAGCGGGAAAATTGGGGGAGAGGGGTTGGCTGATGGTGGTTGGTCGCGAGTGGCCTTGCTGCCAACACCGGGTGGCTGGCAGCAAGGCAACGGTCGGGATCAGGTGGTCTTTTCCAGATGGTTCTGGTAAATCTGCTGCCACTTGTCCAGTTCGTTTTCATCACCCTGCTGCTGCCAGAACTCGCAGATGGAACTCGCCATCTCGCATGCCATGGCGTGGTCACCGTCACGGCGACTCATCAGGTATTGCCCCAGCCAGCTTTGATACTGTTTCATTGCACGATCTCCTTATCTATTTAACCCTTGATACTGCAGCTGTGGGACACCCGTCCGGCAGTGTTGCGCCACACTCCACTTTCGCCGCGCGCTGCTTGTTATCGCCTCGCTTGTTGTCAATCAGGACAGAGAGCGTATGAGAAAAAGGCGAAAGTGTTAAAAATTGGCCACCACCTTATCACAAAATGGTGTGATATGCAGGCTTTGGGGCCAATTGAGTTATAAGCGCGGGTTGTGTGTCCCGACATCGCGACAGGGATTGACGGAGAGTATCGGCACGCAATTTGTGCCGCAAGCAGGCGTTTGAGCGGTTACTGGGTCACCCGACGTGCCTGCCAGTAGCGACTGTTCCAGTAGACGTTGTCGAGGCGGGAGCGGATCACTCCCTTGCTGGTGGAGGCGTGAATAAACTCGCCGGCACCTGTGTAGACCCCCACATGGTACTGTTGCCAGCCGGTCTTGAAGAAGACCAGATCCCCGTGTTGCAGCCGGTAGCGATCCACCGGTTTGCCAATGCTGGCCTGAGATTCGGTGGTTCTTGGCAGGTTGAAGCTCAGCACCTGACTGTAGGCGAGCTGGGTGAAGGCGGAGCAGTCTAGCCCGGCGCGGCTGGCGCCGCCCATGCGGTAGGGAACTCCGCGCCACTGTTGGTAGAAGCCATCAAAGGCACTGCTCTGCTGGGGGGCCGGAGGTGGCTCCGGCGTGCTGGAGCAGGCGGCCAGCAGCAGAGTCAGCAGGGATAGCAGCAGCTTGCGATACATCGGGCTCTCTCCACGGACGGGTCTACCAAACGAGACATTTATCGAGCGCCATATCCTGCCAAATCGTTCTGGCGGTAGGGGGCGCGACAATTTTTCCATCATAAACAGGGATCTGGCTCCAGACCTAGTCTCCGAGAGGAAAAATGTGGTGGGGCACTGAAAAACGCCAGCCGAGGGCTGGCGTTTGTTGTCACTCGTTGTGGCTGATCAGCGGTTTAAGCAGCTCGGCCAGTTTGTAGAAGGTCTGCACCCGGGTGGTGCTGGGGCGCCAGACCAGACCGATCTCGCGATAGGAGGTCTCTCCAGGCAGCGGGATCGCCACCAGATCGGAGTTGGCAAGAATGCCGGCATCGATGGCCATCTGCGGCAGGAAGGTGGTGCCAAGACCCGCTTCCACCATCTGTACCAGGGTGTGCAGGCTGGTGGCGGCGAACGGGTTGATCTTGCTCTTGTCCCGCAGGCGACAGGCGCTCACTGCGTGCTCGGTGAGGCAGTGCTCCCGCTCCAGCAGGAAGATGCTCTGGTTGGGCAGCTCCTTGTAGTCGAACGGGGTATGCAGACCGGCCGCCATGCTGGCGGGCATCACCATGTGGAACGGATCCTGGCCGACGGTCTTGCAGTGAAATCCCCCGATCTCGATGGGCAGGGCGAGGATCAGCAAGTCGAGCTGACCCTGTTCCAGCTGCTTGAGCAGATTGCTGGTGGTGTCTTCACGTAGCAACAATTCGAGGTCAGGATAGGTTTTGCTGCACTCTTTCAGCAGCTTGCTCAACAGGAAGGGGGCGATGGTGGGAATGCAGCCAAGACGTACCGTCCCCTGCATCACGCCGCCCTGATGTTGCCCGAGCTCCATCAGATCCCGCGCATCGGAGAGCAAATTGCGAGCGCGCTCGACGATTTCAATGCCGACCGGGGTCATAATGAAGCTCTTGTGGTCCCGCTCCACCAGTTGCAGGTTCATCATGTCCTCCAGCGTCTGGATCCCGGTACTCAGGGTCGACTGGCTGACATGACAGGCCTTGGCGGCGCGGTTGAAGTTCTTGTGCTCATCGAGAGCGACCAGATATTGCAGCTGTTTGAGGCTGGGCCAACGTTGCATAGAAAAACCCGATTAATGCTATCTATTTAATTTGATTTAACTAATCTACCACCGGGTCTATAGTTTGTCGCTTGAATTAGATGGACTTGGCTCTAGGTAGCCCAATCCTCACCGGATTGTTCACTTCACATAAAGAGGAATTGAATATGGTATTGGTAGGCCGTCCCGCACCCGATTTTACCGCCGCAGCTGTTCTGGGGAATGGCGAGATCGTTGATTCATTCAACCTGTCATCCCACATCAAAGGCAAAGCTGCCGTTGTCTTCTTCTACCCGCTCGATTTCACCTTCGTCTGCCCGTCCGAGCTGATTGCCTTCGATCACCGTTATGAAGAGTTCCAGAAGCGTGGCGTGGAAGTGATCGGTGTTTCCATCGATTCCCAATTCTCCCACAATGCATGGCGCAACACCAAAGTGGAAGATGGCGGTATCGGTCAGGTCAAGTACCCGCTGATCGCCGACGTGAAACACGAAATCTGCAAAGCCTATGACGTTGAGCATCCGGAAGCCGGCGTGGCGTTCCGTGGCTCCTTCCTGATTGACAAGAACGGTGTCGTTCGCCATCAGGTTGTCAACGATCTGCCGCTGGGCCGCAACATCGACGAGATGCTGCGCATGGTCGATGCCCTGCAATTCCACGAAGAGCACGGCGAAGTGTGCCCGGCTCAGTGGGAAAAAGGCAAAAAAGGTATGCAAGCCTCTCCTGACGGCGTTGCCAAGTACCTGTCCGAGAATGCTGACTCCCTGTAATCGAGTCGTACTCTCCTTGAAGAACCGGCGTCTTGGCGCCGGTTTTTTTATACCTGTGAGTCATCTATCCCCCTGATATTGCCGGTTATACTCTTCTCGTTCCATCGTTCCATCGTTCCATCGTTCCATCGTTCCATCGTTCCATCGCTCTCCTCGCTATTCCAAGCAGCCGTTCGCTTGCGTACTCGTTGTTTCGAAATGAGGTGCTGATCTATGGTTGGGAAGGTATGTGACGACAGACAATCGCCATAAAAAAAGCGCGCCATAGGCGCGCTTAGTTCACAAGTGAAGAAGTTATTCCTCAAAGATCCCGAAGTGATCCTTGGCGAAATTGACCCGCTGCTCCACGTTCATCTTAACCTGTCCCAGTTTCTCGATGGTCTTGAGGTTTGGCACCAGGCCGCGACCGTTGGCGATCTGGATGGCAAGACCGGGACGGGCGTTGAGCTCCAGCAGCATGGGGCCGCGGAACTTGTCCAGCACCATGTCGGTGCCGATATAGCCCAGACCCGACATCTCGTAGCAGGAGGCGGCCAGGGTGAGCAGGGTATCCCAGTGTGGGACCTTGAGCTCATAGAGATCGAGGCCGGTATCAGGATGGTGGCGCAGCGGATTGCCAAACTGCACCGCCCGCAGGGCACGACCGGTACGCAGGCACAGACCCACCCCCACGGCGCCCTGGTGCAGGTTCGCCTTGCCGTCGGAGGCGGCGGTGGAGAGGCGCATCATCGCCATCACCGGGAACCCCTTGAAGATGATGACCCGAGCATCGGGTACCCCTTCAAAAGAGTAGCCGTCGAACACATCATCAAAGTTGATGAGGCCTTCCACCAGTGCCACGTCTGGCTTGCCGCCAAGCGAATAGAGCCCCGCCAGAATGTTGGATACATGGCGCTCCAGATCCTGACCGTTGGAGGCGCTGCCGTTGGGTTTATAGAAGAGGCCATCTTCCTGACGCAGGATCACCAGGATCCCCTTGCCGCCCGAGCCACGGGCCGGCTTGATGCAGAAGCCCGGCCAATCTTTTACCAGCTCGGTGATGCGACCCACATCGTGCTGGGCACGGATGGTACCGATCAGCTCAGGCACGGTGACCCCTGCATCCAGCGCAATTTGCTTGGTCTGCAGCTTGTCATCCACCAGCGGATAGAGGCTGCGCGGATTGTAGCGGCTGATGTAGGAGTGGTTGCGCTTGTTCATGCCGAGGATGCCTGATTGGGACAGGCTCCACGGGGTTGTGTATTTTTCCCAGAACCACATCGGTTACTTGTCCTTACCCGGGGTGACGCCAGATTTCATCTCGTCCACCAGCGGCTTGAAGCGCTTCAGTTCGCTCAGCTTGTAGCCTGTGTAGTTACCCATCAACAGCACGGTCGCCATCAGCACCAGCTGCAGACCGAGGAAGTTGAAGGTGAGGTGACGGATCAGCTCGTTATCCATGGCCAGATAGGCGATGACGGCAACCAGCAGAGAGCCACCACCCTGGCGGAACACCTCTTTCGGGCCCTCTTCTTCCCACAGGATGGACATCCGCTCGATGGTCCAGGAGAGGATGATCATCGGGAAGAAGGTGATCTTCATACCGTCGGTCAGCCCCAGCTTGAAGGCGAATGCGGAGAAGATACCGATCATCGAGATAACCATGATGATGATGGCCGATATTCGGGCGACCAGCAGCAGGTTAAGCCGCGACAGATAGGAGCGAATAATGAGACCGGTACCGACGATCAGCAGGAAGCCGATCAGACCGGTGACCAGCGAGGTCTGGATAAAGGCGACCGCGATCAGCACCGGCATAAAGGTACCTGAGGTCTTGATCCCCACCAGAACCCGCAGGAACACCACCATCAGCACGCCGATCGGGATCAGCAGCAAGCCCTTGAACAGGGTCTGCTCTTCCAGCGGCAGGCTGTGGATGGAGAAGTTCATCATCTCTGATTTTTCGAACTTCTGCGCCAGAGCGACGCTGACCGGCTGCTCCTGTTCGATCATCGAGAAGCTGACACGGGAGTTGTGACCACCGGTCACGTCCAGCAGGGCGCCGGAGTTGTATTCCCACAGCAGCAGGTTGGCCGGACGACCCTGTTCACCGGTTTGCGGGTTGAACAGTTTGTAGTCGGTCGGGCTGTTGAACACCTGCAGGTAATCCACCAGCTCCTGACGACGGCGGCCATCTTCCAGATTCAGGGCATGCACCACGCGGGTGGGGACGTCAGCATTGTTGAGCAGCTCGGCGATCAGGTTGGCGCGGCTCTTGTGCTTTTTCAGCAGTTCGGCATTCTGCTCCTGCTTCTCGATCTCCTTGATGATCTCGCGAGTCAGGGTGTAGCCGTCGGCAGAGCGCTCCTGGGCCCGCTCGAGGATCTGCTTCATCGCGGTGGCATAAGGCTCACTTTCGATCTGCTTCTCGATGGCGGGCGGCTGCGGATTGGCGGCCGGTTTGGCGTGGGCATCCGCCATCATGTCGACGCGGTAGTAGAGCTCCTGACGGCCGGAGGCGGTGCGGATGGACCACTCGGCGCGGGCATCACCATCTTTCTCGACGAAGGAGAGGCCGTAGCCGGGGCTGGCGGCGTTCTCGTTCATCAGGGTGAAACCGGGCTGGGTGCCCGGAATGGCCAGAGAGGCGATCACCGGCTCGCCGGTCGCCTCGAACTCCAGCTTGGCTTCGATGGACCAGATCTGGCGCTTTTCACCGGGCGTCAGCGGTACATCCAACGCGATATGGTGATAGATCGTCATCCCCAGGCCGACAATGTACAGCAGGGCTACCAGCAAATAGAACGGCTTACGGGAAACCATGGATTATTTCACATCCTTGAGCTTGGGTTTGGGTTGGATATATTCGCGGGCCACATCAACCACGGCGATGTCTTTCAAAAATTCGCGACCCAGCAGCACAGGGAAGGTCATGTCGCTACGGTCTTTCAGGGTAAATTCGGCTTTCTCGGTCATGTCGCCAATGCGCACGGCCAGACGCACTACCGGACGGCGGTCCAGATCGTCGGCAGAGGCCTGACGCACCCGTACATGGCGTACCAGCGGCGCTTCGATCTGGATCTTGTCGTCCACTTCCTGATGGCTCAGGAAGAAGCGCACCCAGTTTTTGCCGTTGCGCTCGAAAATGGTGATCTCCTGCGCACTGATGGAGGAGGTGGTCGCACCGGTATCGACCCGCGCCTGGAAGGCGTCGTTGGCCGCATCAACCCAGATCCACTCGGCTTCACCGACCATCAGCTTGCCATCGATGGTGTGACCCTGATTGGGGGCCGGGCACTTCTCGGTGGGGATGGCCATCGGCTTGGGCGGCTCGGAGGGGAGGGTGGCGAGCTTGTGGTCTACTTGCTTGACGGACTCTTTCATATTGGTGACATCTGTGTTGAGCTGAACCAGCAGGTGCTGTTGCTGCACATACTGCTTCTGTTGCTGTTCCATGGATGTTTGCAGGCGCTGCTCGCTCTGGCTCAGCTCGCTACGAAGCTCGGCCAGCGTCAGAGCAGGGACCTGAGGCGCTTTTTCCATATTGACACACCCGCCGAGACTAAGCAGGGAGAGCAGGGTCATTCCTTTTAATTTGCTTTTCATGTCATTCATTTAACTGTGCTTCCTGGAATTGGGTCAGTGTAACTTCCTGAATCGCCATCGGCTAGTCTTTGGCCTTGCGGGCAATCAGTACGGCACGTTTCGGCGCCGGGTGTCCTTCTACCGTGAGTGCCGGATTGTCTGGATCCAGATAGTCACTCAGGGATTCATTAATCATCCAGTCGGTACGACGCTGTTCGTCGGTGCTGGTCATATTCTCGTCTACTATCCGCACGTCGGTGAAGCCGCAGCGCTCGACCCATAGCTTGAGGGCGCGGCTTGAGGGAATAAACCAGACGTTACGCATCTTGCCGTAACGGTCGGTGGGCATCAGCACGTCGTTGACCCCGCCGTCAATCACTAGCGTCTCCAGCACCAGCTCGCCATCATCTTTCAATTGATTGCGCAGCTGCTCGATATGTTCGATGGGGGATTTGCGGTGATAGAGCACTCCCATGGAGAAGACGGTGTCAAAGGCACGCAGCTCCGGCAGCTCCTGAATACCGAGCGGCAGCAGGTGGGCGCGCTGATCATTGCCTGCGAAGTGGCGAATGGCCTCGAACTGGCAGAGGAACAGCGGACTCGGGTCTATGCCGACCGCCAGCTTGGCCCCTTCACCCACCATGCGCCAGAGGTGGTAACCGCTGCCGCAGCCCACATCCAGCACGTAACGGCCTTCGAGCGGGCTGATATGGGGCAGCACCCGATCCCACTTCCAGTCAGAGCGCCACTCGGTATCGATATGGATGCCGTGCACCGTGAACGGCCCCTTGCGCCAGGGCATGAAGTGGCGCAGCAGGCTCTCGACCTTCTTGCGCTCCCCTTCGCCAAGGCTCTCGGCCGAGCCAATCTCGACCCGGCTTTTCAGCTCGATGTTGCCGGGGGAGACCACCGGCAGCTTGTTGAGGGCACGGTTCCAGCGCGGCAGATCGCCATGCTGGTTGTCATGTTGCCAGGCGTGCAGCTGGGCGGGCAGGGTATGCAGCCAGTGGCTCAGACGGTTTTTGGCAATCAGTTGATAGAAATTGGCAAAGTCGATCATGGCTGGGCGTCGCTGGATTTGATGGCAATCATGGAGCCGAAGTTGAAGCACTGGAACCAGAGATCCTGATGGACGAAACCGGCATCCCGCAGACGGGCCTGATGCACCGGCAGGCTGTCGGTGCGCATCACGTTCTCAAGGGCAGTGCGTTTCTGGCTGATCTCCAGCTCGCTGTAGCCATTGGCCCGCTTGAAGTCGAGATGCAGATCGATCAGCAGCTCGTTGACCGGTTCATCTTCGAAGCGGAACTTTTCGCTCAGGATCAGGATCCCGCCCGGGCGCAGCCCATCGTGAATGCGCTGGATCAGGGCGGCCCGTTTCTCTGGCTCGACAAATTGCAGAGTGAAGTTGAGTACCACCACGGAGGCATTCTCAATCTCGATGTCGCAGATATCCGCCTCCACCAGCTCCACCGGCACCTCGGATTTGAAACCGGAGAGGTGGGCGCGGGCGCGCTCGATCATCGGATGGGAGAGATCCACCGCGGTGATGCGGCAGCCGGGCTGGCTGACATGGCGACGCATCGCTTGGGTCGCGGCGCCCAGTGAGCAGCCGAGATCATAGAGTCGGCTCTCGGGTTGGGCGTAGCGGGCGGCCATCATGCCGATGGCAGAGATGATGTTACTGTAACCCGGCACCGAGCGCTGGATCATATCGGGAAAAACGTCGACGACCTGTTCGTCAAAACAGAAGTCTCCCAATCGGGCGATCGGGGCGGCAAAAATTTGATCTTTGGTATGCATGCTGGCGCAACCTGACAGTCGGGACATCACCCGGCTGTATTGTTCAATTGAGTCGTTGGGTGACACCCATCAGAGTAGATTTATCACCTGTTTACGAACGGGGTGGCTGGTCGTGAAATCCTTTGGACCTGTCCTGTTCGTACGGGCCATGTTCCGGACCCTTACTTGGGGCGGTAGTGTAGAGGATTGATGGCCATTTGTCTTGACGCCAGGGCTTGCCACGCCACAAAAAAGCACTTTTTTTGCAGCGAAACGATGGCCGCAGAATGGGTTGGCTAAAAGCGCAGCACTCCCTGCCGTGCGCGATCGTTTTCCCCCGGCCAGGGGGCCATCTCCTGCTCCAGCAAGCGGGTGACCTGACGGGCCAGCTCGGGGGCCTGGGCGTTGTCGGCAGTATGTATATAGAGGTAGAGGTCCTTGCCCTCCGCGAGCCACTGGCGCCAGTGGGGGAGCCAGCTGGGCAGGAAGGGGTGATTGGCCGCCGGATCCGGCAGGCCGATAAAGCGCACCATGGGGGCGTTGGCGGTGGCCAGCAGATGCACCGGTAGGCGCGGTTTCTTGCCCTGGGCATCGACAAGGGCTGGCGTGGTTGCTGGCACCGAGAAGAGTGGCCGGCTGTCGAGCATCACCCGGTTCACACCCTGTTCCATCAGCAGCCGGTTCAAGGCCCGCTCGGCCTCCCCCTTGGCGAAAAAGTCGGGGTGACGCACCTCGAGGGCGTAGCGAAACGCCCGCGGCAGCCGATCGATGAAGGCCGCCAGTCTGGCCAGCCCCTCTGGCCCAAAACGGGCGGGCAACTGCAGGGTGAGCAGCCCCAGCTTGTCGTGCAGCGGGGCGAGCAGGCGAATAAAGTCGGCGACTTGTTTGTCTGCGCTCACCAGATCGCTCTGGTGGCTGATGGTTTGCGGAAATTTGAAGTTGAAACGAAAGTGATCGGGCACCGCATCGGCCCAGCGCTGTACCGTGTCCGGTGTCGGCAGGGCGTAGAAGGTGGTGTTGCCCTCCACCGAATTGAACACGGTGGCGTAGTGGGCGAGGTGTTCGGCAGGCTTGGCGCCAAGGCCCAGCAACTGGCCGGGCCAGCTGGGGTGGTACCACTGTGGCAGGCCCAAATAGAGGCTCATGGTGGCTAATCTCTTCGCTCTTGGTGCATTCGTGCCGATTTTTTGCCCGCTTTTTGCCATCGAGTGCAAAAAACTGGCGAAAGGAGGCTGCTGGCCATTTTACCCAAAAGGGGGTTTTCCTCTATAATGCCAGCCCTTTTGTTTTTCAATTTCTTGTGACCCATGCCTATCTACGAATATCGTTGCGACGTCTGTGGCCATGAATTGGCAAAACTGCAAAAGCTTTCCGATGCCCCCCTGACCGACTGTCCGGCCTGTAGCAAGCCGAATCTGGTCAAGCTGATATCGGCGGCAGGCTTCCGGCTCAAGGGAACCGGATGGTACGAGACTGATTTCAAACCGGGTAAGAAAAAGAATCTGGCCAGCTGTGAGACAGACGGTGCTTGCCAGTCGTGCCCGGCGGCCCAAGGTTAACCGTCTCTCTACAATTTCGAAGGAAGAAGTCCATGCGCTCTATCTATTGCGGACAGGTCAATGAGGCCCATGCAGGGCAGACCATTACATTGTGCGGTTGGGTTCATCGTCGTCGTGATCTCGGCGGTCTGATCTTTATCGATATGCGCGACCGGGAAGGGATCGTTCAGGTGTTCTTCGATCCGGACAAGCCGGACGCGTTCGCCCTGGCCTCCGAGCTGCGCGGCGAGTTCTGCATCCAGGTGACCGGCGTGGTGCGCACCCGTCCCGAGTCCCAGCGCAACAGCGACATGGCCACTGGCGCCATCGAAGTGTTCGCCCACGAACTCAACATCATCAACCGTGCCGAGCCGCTGCCGCTGGACTTCAATCAGGTCAACAGCGAAGAGATCAGCCTCAAGTATCGTTACCTGGATCTGCGTCGTCCCGAGATGGCCAAGTACCTGAAGACCCGTGCCAAGGCCAGCGCCTTCGTACGCCGCTTCATGGACGAGCACGGCTTCCTCGATATCGAGACCCCGATGCTGACCAAGGCCACCCCGGAAGGTGCCCGTGACTATCTGGTGCCGAGCCGCGTGCACAAGGGCAAGTTCTACGCCCTGCCGCAATCACCCCAGCTGTTCAAGCAGTTGCTGATGATGTCCGGCTTCGATCGCTACTACCAGATCGTCAAGTGCTTCCGTGACGAAGACCTGCGTGCCGACCGCCAGCCGGAATTCACCCAGATCGACGTGGAGACCTCCTTCATGACCGCGCCGCAGGTGCGTGAAGTGATGGAAGAGATGATCCGCAAACTGTGGCTGCACATCCTGAACGTGGATCTGGGCGACTTCCC
The DNA here is from genome assembly GCF_051919365.1 of Aeromonas sp. 82P. Lineage (NCBI taxonomy): Bacteria > Pseudomonadati > Pseudomonadota > Gammaproteobacteria > Aeromonadales > Aeromonadaceae > Aeromonas > Aeromonas sp. 82P. Next base: position 3,233,171 of record NZ_JBQBEV010000001.1, on the reverse strand, counting down.
GATCATGACTTTCGACGAAGCCATGCGCCGCTACGGCTCCGACAAGCCGGACCTGCGTCTGCCAATGGAGCTGGTTGATGTGGCTGATCTGCTGACTGCTGTCGAGTTCGCCGTGTTCGCGGGCCCCGCCAACGATCCGAAAGGCCGTGTGGCTGCCCTGAAAGTCCCGGGCGGTGCCGAGCTCTCTCGCAAGCAGATCGACGAATACACCAAGTTTGTCGGCATCTACGGTGCCAAGGGCCTGGCCTGGATGAAGGTCAACGAAGCGGCCAATGGTATCGAAGGCGTGCAGTCTCCGGTTGCCAAGTTCCTCTCTGACGCCATCGTGCGCGAGATCCTGGCCCGTACTGGCGCCGCCGACGGCGACATCATCTTCTTTGGCGCTGACAGCAAGAAAGTGGTCTGCGATGCCATGGGCGCCCTGCGTCTGAAAGTGGGTCGCGACCTGGGCCTGCTGGAGAACAGTTGGAAACCGCTGTGGGTCATCGACTTCCCGATGTTCGAGGAAGATGGTGAAGGTGGTCTGGCCGCCATGCACCACCCGTTCACCGCGCCGAGCAACATGAGCCCGGCCGAGCTGAAAGCCAACCCTGTGGGTGCTTACGCCAACGCCTACGACATGGTGATCAACGGCTACGAAGTGGGTGGCGGCTCTGTCCGTATCCACAACAGCGAGATGCAATCCACCGTGTTCGATATCCTGGGTATCACCCCGGCCGAGCAGCGTCTGAAGTTTGGCTTCCTGCTGGATGCCCTGAAGTACGGCACCCCGCCGCACGCCGGTCTGGCCTTCGGTCTGGACCGTCTCAGCATGCTGCTGACCGGCACCGAAAACATTCGGGACGTCATCGCCTTCCCGAAAACGACCGCGGCCGCCTGTCTGATGACAGACGCCCCCAGCCTTGCCAACGCCGCCCAACTGGGTGAGCTGGCGATTGCAACCACCGTCAAGGGCGACGAGTAAGCCGATACCGGCACCGGAGGCCGCCGTCGTGTGGCCTCTGTGTTTCCCTTGGGTTAGTCATGATCAGTGTTACTGACATTTAAAAAATAACGGAGAGTCTCTATGGCAGGTCACAGTAAATGGGCCAACATCAAACACCGCAAGGCCGCTCAGGACGCCAAGCGTGGCAAGATCTTCACCAAGTTGATCCGCGAAATCACTACCTCCGCGCGTCTGGGTGATGCCGATCCCGCCAACAACCCGCGTCTGCGTGCTGCGGTGACTGCCGCCCTGACCAACAACATGACCCGCGACACCATCAACCGTGCCATTCAGCGTGGCGCCGGTGGTGGCGATGGCGAACAGCTCGAGACCATCGTATACGAAGGTTACGGCCCGGCTGGCTCTGCCGTGATGGTAGAGTGCCTGACCGACAACCGTAACCGTACCGTAGCCGAAGTGCGTCACGCCTTCAGCAAGTGCGGTGGCAACCTGGGTACCGACGGCTCCGTTGCCTATCTGTTCAGCAAGAAAGGTCTGCTGACTTTCGTGGGCGTAGACGAAGATGCCCTGATGGATGCCGCGCTGGAAGCGGGCGCCGATGACGTGGTCACCGAAGAGGATGGCACCATCGAGGTGTATACCACCCCGAACGACTTCGGTACCGTGCTGGATGGTCTGGAAGCTGCCGGCTTCAAGGCCAAGAGCGCCGAAGTGACCATGATCCCCTCCACCGAAGCGGAGCTGGATGCAGAAACTGCACCCAAGCTGATGCGTCTGATCGACATGCTGGAAGATCTGGACGACGTGCAAGAGGTGTATCACAACGGCTCCATCTCCGATGAAGTCGCTGCGACCCTCTGATCGCTGAATTGTGCTCTCCCGATGGCAGCCAGATGGCTGCCATTTTTTTATCTTTGCATCGTGGCAACTGCTGATGTGTCAGTTGAGCATCCGGTGCAACAATTCTCTTCCCTGACAGTCTTTCCCGCTTTCTCTGCGCATTATCATTGCTCTGTCCCTGCCAGTCGGTTGGCCCTGCACGTACGCCAGTCGCAGTTCTGCTGCATTGCGTTAGCGAGGCTCCGCTTATCCTGTTTATCACACCTTTAGCTCTTGAGATGGCGTTGACTGCTCACATCTGCCCGTCAGGGTCATTGCGTTGCGTTGCGTTGCGTTGCGTTGCGTTGCGTTGCGTTGCGTTGCGTTGCGTTGCGTTGCGTTGCGTTGCGTTGCGTTGCGGGTAGGAGAGAGGAGGTGATGGAGCGTGCTCTTGTTATCACAGGTGGTCCATCAATACAGAGTCACAGGTTGGGATGTTGATAGCGGATTGGCTGGGGCGAGTTGGTTTGGTTGGTTGGTTGGTTGGTTGGTTGGTTGGTTGGTTGGTTGGTTGGTTGGTTGGTTGGTTGGTTGGTTGGTTGGTTGGGAAGTTAGGGGCTGCACTACCGCAATCGGCTGGAGAGAGGAGCTCTGTGATAAGTGGCAGATAAAAAAAGCCCGCGCAGTGCGCGGGCTTGTTATCTCAGGACTGGTTATCAGGCCTTGGATTTCTTCTTGCCTTCAACCTTGGCTTCAACCGGGGCAGCGGTTACCGGAGCGGCTTCGGTGAACGGACGACCGTAGTAGGAGTCCAGCAGAACCTGCTTCAGCTCGCTGATCAGCGGGTAGCGCGGGTTGGCGCCGGTGCACTGGTCATCGAAAGCTTCGATAGCCAGTTGGTCAACCTTGGCCAGGAAGTCAGCTTCAGTCACGCCAGCTTCGCGGATAGAGGCCGGGATACCCAGGGTAGCCTTCAGCTCGTCCAGCCAGGTCAGCAGCTTCTCGATCTTGGCAGCGGTGCGGTCACCGGCAGCAGTCAGACCCAGGTGGTCAGCGACTTCGGCGTAACGACGACGAGCCTGCGGGCGGTCGTACTGGGAGAACGCAGTCTGCTTGGTCGGGTTGTCGTTCGCGTTGTAGCGGATGACGTTGCTGATCAGCAGGGCGTTAGCCAGACCGTGCGGAATGTGGAACTCGGCACCCAGTTTGTGAGCCATGGAGTGGCACACACCCAGGAAGGCGTTGGCGAACGCGATACCGGCGATGGTGGCAGCATTGTGCACCTTCTCACGAGCGATCGGGTCGTTGGCACCGTTCTGGTAGCTGGACGGCAGGTACTCTTTCAGCATTTTCAGGGCTTGCAGCGCCTGGCCGTCGGAGTACTCGTTAGCCAGTACGGAAACATAGGCTTCCATGGCGTGAGTCACGGCATCGATACCACCGAAGGCACACAGGGACTTCGGCATGCCCATGACCAGGTTGGCATCAACGATGGCCATGTTCGGGGTCAGCTCGTAGTCAGCCAGCGGATACTTCTGACCAGACACTTCATCGGTTACTACCGCAAACGGAGTGACTTCAGAGCCGGTACCGGAAGTGGTGGTGATACAGACCAGTTCGGCCTTCACGCCCATTTTCGGGAACTTGTAGATACGCTTGCGGATGTCCATAAAGCGCATGGCCAGATCTTCGAACGCGGTGTTCGGGTGCTCGTACATCACCCACATGATCTTGGCTGCATCCATCGGTGAACCACCGCCCAGCGCCAGGATAACGTCCGGTTTGAAGGAGTTGGCCATCTCGGCACCCTTGCGAACCACAGCCAGGGTCGGGTCAGCTTCTACTTCGTAGAACACTTCCACTTCCATATTCTGTGCTTTCAGCAGGCTGACCAGTTCATCGGCGTAGCCGTTGTTGAACAGGAAGCGGTCAGTTACGACCATGGCACGCTTTTTACCTTCCAGGTCGCTCAGAGCGATCGGCAGGGAACCACGACGGAAGTAGATGGATTTCGGAAGTTTGTGCCACAGCATGTTTTCTGCCCGTTTTGCGACTGTCTTCTTGTTGATCAGGTGCTTCGGACCCACGTTTTCGGAGATGGAGTTACCGCTCCAGGAGCCGCAACCCAGGGTCAGGGACGGAGCCATTGCGAAGTTGTACAGGTCACCGATACCGCCTTGGGTAGACGGAGTGTTGATCAGGATACGCGCGGTCTTCATCTTGTCGCCGAAGTACTTGATGCGGTCAGCGTTGCGGTCCTGGTCGGTGTACAGACCGGAGGTGTGGCCGATACCACCGATGTTGACCATGTCACAGGCCATATCAACGGCGTTTTCGAAGCTGCTTGCACGGAACATACCGAGCAGCGGGGACAATTTCTCGTGAGCAAACTCATCTTCTGCACACAGCTTGACGCCTTCACCGATCAGGATCTTGGTATCAGCCGGCACAGTCACGCCTGCCATTTCGGCAATCTTGGTGGCTGGCTGGCCAACGATGTTGGCGTTCAGGGCACCGTTGATCAGGATGACTTTACGTACCTTGTCAGCATCTTCTTTGGAGAGCACGTGGCCCTTGTGGGATGCAAAGCGCTCTTTAACCTGGTCGTAGATGGCATCAACAACGATGACTGCCTGCTCGGAAGCGCAGACCACGCCATTATCGAAAGTCTTGGACATCAGGATGGAGGCAACGGCACGCTTCACGTCGGCGGTTTCGTCGATAACGATAGGTACGTTACCGGCACCCACACCGATTGCAGGCTTACCGGAGGAGTAGGCTGCTTTCACCATGCCCGGGCCACCGGTGGCCAGGATCAGGTTGATGTCTTCGTGCTTCATCAGGGCGTTGGAGAGCTCAACAGACGGTTGGTCGATCCAGCCGATGATGTCTTTCGGTGCACCAGCGGCAACAGCTGCATCCAGTACCAGCTTGGCAGCAGTATTGGTGGAGTTCTTAGCACGGGGGTGCGGGGAGAAGATGATGGCGTTGCGGGTCTTGAGCGCGATCATGGATTTGAAGATCGCAGTGGAGGTCGGGTTGGTGGTCGGAACGATACCACAGATGATACCTACCGGTTCGGCGATGGTAATGGTACCCATCTGATCATCTTCGCTCAGAATGCCGCAGGTTTTCTCGTCTTTGTACTTGTTGTAGATGTATTCGGAGGCGAAGTGGTTCTTGATAACCTTGTCTTCGATGATACCCATACCGGATTCTTCCACGGCCATCTGGGCCAGGGGGATACGGGCGTTGTTGGCGGCCAGGGCGGCGGCACGGAAGATCTTGTCTACCTGCTCTTGAGAGAAGCTGGCGAATTCACGCTGGGCTTCCTTAACGCGGGCGACCAGTGCATCCAGTTCAGCCAAATTGGTTACTGCCATGTTTATCTCCTGATTATTTGAAAACTGTTTAGTAAGACGTTGGCAATGCCCGGCAATTATAGTCGCCCTGTCAAGACGGTATCGTTGCAACAGCTTTTTCACATGCCTTACTAAATCGCTTTCTGAGTCGATTATAGAGCGGGGCTGACTCAGAAAAACTTGATCTGGATCATGTGTAACAAAAGAACAAAAGAAATTTTATTTCACAATCCTTGTTTGACTGATGTTATCGGAATGTGCATCAAAGGGAAAGGTGAGAGACTTGTTAATGCAGGGCAATAAACCACATTTATCAAGTGGTTAATTGCACTCAGCCATAGTTTTACAGAGCTATTTTGGCGGTATAGGTTAGCAAATATGAGTGAATTGGTTTCAAAATCACCGACAAACGCACTTTATTCCAGCGTTTGTTGCAAAAATGATTGTTGTTTTAATCCATGACTAATCCGCTTTATTCCCCAAGGGGGCCATTTCTGCCCCCTTTCCCGGTTTTTGCATTGTGGCTCTATTGCCGAGTCAATGAAGTGATGTCTGGCCTGAAATAGTAGGAAGGCAAAGCTTGGATTCTCTCGAGTCGCTTGGTCATTCGGTCAGTCATCGTCGGACTCTCTGGTCATGATTAAGCAGGCTTGCGCTCACTTTTCTGGCGCGTGTCGGGCGGTAGAAAGGGCTTTTGGCATCGGTTTATGCCAGTTAGCGCGGATGCATTAGATGAACTAACTAAAAAACCCTCAAAATGGTGAGATTATTTGATTGGTGCCCGCTCTGGCTATGATGTAAATTTACGCACGAAATTAATGGACTGGCCCACTGGGCCCGAAACTCTATTGGAAGGCGCCTATGGCAGCAATTGACGTCTCGTTGTATCTGAAGTTTTTTGTCGGTTTGTTCGCAATTATCAACCCGCTTGGTTTGTTGCCGGTGTTTGTCAGCCTGACCAGCCACCATACCCAGGCCGAGCGGATGAAAACCAATACTACCGCCAATATCGCGGTGATGGTGATCCTGCTGGTCTCCATGTATATGGGGCAGTTGATCCTCGATGGGTTTGGCATCTCGCTGGCATCGTTCCGGATCGCCGGTGGGTCGCTGATTACCCTGATTGCCTGGTCGATGCTGCAGGGCAAGCTGGGCGAAGTGAAGCACAACAAACAGGAGAAGGGCGAACTGGCGGTGCGCGAGTCTATCGCCGTGGTGCCGTTGGCGCTGCCGCTGATGGCAGGCCCCGGTGCCATCTCCTCGGTCATCGTCTATGCCAGCCAGAGCCACTGGCAGCAGCTGCTCGGCATGTCAGTGGTTGTCGTGGTCTTCTCCTTCTGCTCCTGGCTCATCTTCCGCGCCGCGCCGCTGCTGTTCAAGATCATGGGCAACACCGGCATCAACGTGGTGACCCGTATCATGGGTCTTATCATGATGTCGCTGGGTATCGAGATCATGGTGGCCGGTATCAAGGGGGTTTTCCCCAGCCTGATGTGAGCCAGCTCCGCTTTATGAAAGCCGGTCCTCGTGACCGGCTTTTTATTGGTTGCTTTTTGCCCGGTCTTTTCTAGAATCGGTCGTTTGTGTGAAAAATGAGCGCCTTGCTGGTGTTTTAATACTGAAAAAGCGCATGCTAGCTGATTTTTTGACCAGAAAATGACGATTACCCTGACAATATCTGTTGCATTATCAAAATTGGCAGGGAATTATGCTGGGAGCGGGTTTTAACCCCGTCACTTTAAAAACGCATGGAATGTTCTTGTTGGAGTAGGGAAATGACTCATAAAAAAACAATGATTAACACATTGCTGGTGACTGCACTGTTTGGTGGCGTCAATGTGGCTCAGGCTGCCGATGTCCCGGCGGGAACCAAGCTGGCTGAAGTCCAGCAACTGGTAAAAGGCAACGGCTCCGAGCCTGCGACCCTTGACCCGCACAAGACCGAAGGAACGGTCGAATCCAATATCCTGCGCGACCTGTTCGAAGGTCTCGTTGCTTCCGGCCCGAAAGGGGAAATTCTCCCGGCAGTGGCTGAATCCTGGGAAACCAAGGATAACAAGCACTACGTCTTCCATCTGCGCAAAGATGCCAAGTGGTCCAACGGTGACCCGGTCACTGCCCACGATTTCGTCTTTGCTTTCCAGCGTGCCGTTGATCCGAAAACTGCCTCTCCTTACTCCTGGTATCTGGAGATCCCGACCATTGCCAATGCCTCCGAGATCATCGCAGGTAAAAAGCCGGCTGATACGCTGGGCGTGAAGGCGACCGACGACTACACCTTCGAAGTGCAGCTCGAGAAAGCGATCCCTTACTTCGTCAGCATGCTCTCCCACACCACCACCTATCCGGTACCGAAGAAGGTGATCGAGAAGTTCGGTGACAAGTGGACCCAGCCGGAAAATATGGTATCCAACGGTGCCTATACCCTGAAGAACTGGGTGGTGAACGAGCGCGTCGAAGTGGAGCGCAACAAGCACTACTGGAACGATGGCAAGACCGTTATCAACAAGGTGGTCTATCTGCCCATCCAGTCTACCAACGCCGACCTGAGCCGCTATCTGGCGGGCGAAGTGGACATCACCTATCAGATGCCCATCGAGCGCTTCAAGCAGATGAAGAAAGAGAAGCCGGACGAGCTGAAAGTGACCGGTTATGTTGGTACTTACTACTACCAGTACAACGTCAAGAAGAAGCCGTTTGACGATGTGCGTGTCCGTACTGCGCTCTCCTATGCCATCGATCGCAACGTGATCGCCGACAAGGTGATGGGTCAGGGTCAGACGCCGGGTTACACCCTGGTGCCGGACTTCGTCGATGGCTTCAAGCCGGTAGCGCCCGAGTGGTCGAAGATGACCCAGGCCGAGCGTGATGCCAAGGCCAAGGCGCTGCTGCAAGAGGCCGGTTTCGATGCCAGCAAGCCGCTGAAGTTCGAGCTGCTCTACAACACCGACGACAACCACAAGAAAGTGGCTGTGGCCGTGGCCTCCATGTGGAAGAAGCTGGGCGTGCAGGTGAGCCTGGTCAACCAGGAGTGGAAAACTTACCTGGAAACCAAGAAACAGGGTCAGTTTGACGTAGGTCGTGCCGGCTGGATCGCCGACTACAACGAAGCCTCCTCCATGCTGGATCTGATGCAGACCACCCACGGCAACAACGACGGCAAGTACTCCAATCCGGAGTTCGACAAGCTGATGGATTCGTCCCGTGATCAGGTCGATGTGGCTGCCCGCAACAAGCTCTACGTCCAGGCTGAAGAGATCCTGGCCAAGGACATGCCGATTGCCCCCATCTACCAGTACGTGACTGCCCGTATGGTCAAACCCTATGTAGGCGGCTACCCGGCCAACCCGCTGGATAACCTCTACAGCAAAGATATGTACATCATTGCTCATTGATTTAAAGCAACAAGTCGCATAACAAGCAGGGCCCGCCGGACGGCGGGCCTTTATTACAACCGCGACCATTTGGAAGCAGTACAGGACAGGAAATGTCTATGTTGAAATTCATTTTTAAACGGCTATTGGAAGCGATCCCGACTCTGCTGGTCTTGATCACCGTCTCTTTCTTCATGATGCGTTTCGCCCCCGGTAACCCCTTTACCAGCGAGCGTTCACTGCCCCCCGAAGTCATCGCCAACATTGAGGCCAAATACGGGCTCGACAAACCCATTGGCATGCAATATCTCACCTACCTGGGCAACCTGGTGCAGGGTGATTTGGGCCCCTCTTTCAAATACAAGGATTTCACCGTCAATGATCTGGTGAGCCAGGCGCTGCCTGTTTCCGCCAAGATCGGGACCACGGCCTTCTTCTTCGCCGTGCTGCTGGGGGTCACCTTCGGCACCATAGCGGCACTGAAACAGAACACCATCATCGACTATCTGCTGATGTCGTCGGCCATGGCCGGGGTGGTGATCCCGGGCTTTGTGCTGGCGCCCTTGCTGGTGCTGTTTTTCAGTATTCATCTGGGTTGGTTCCCTGCCGGTGGCTGGCAGGGTGGTGGCATCCAGTTTATGGTGCTGCCGGTGTTCGGCATGATGATGTACTACATCTCTGCCATCTCGCGGATCATGCGGGGCAGCATGATCGAGACCATGAACTCCAACTTCATCCGTACCGCCCGTGCCAAGGGCTTGCCGCTGCGCCACATCATCCTGAAACACGCGCTGCGTCCGGCTATGCTGCCGGTGGTCTCCTATCTGGGCCCGGCCTTTGTCGGCATCATCACAGGTTCCGTGGTGATCGAGACCATCTTCGGCCTGCCGGGGATCGGTCAGCTGTTCGTCAACGGTGCCCTTAACCGTGATTACTCCATGGTGCTCGGTCTGACCATTCTGGTCGGCGCCCTCACCATCACCTTTAACGCTGTGGTCGATATTCTCTACGCCTTTATCGATCCCAAGATCCGTTACTAATTCGGGAGTTCATCATGGTTGTTTCAACTGAAAAACGCGATGCCGTCGAGGCGTTCGCGCAAAAGGTCGAGGTGGTGGAGGGGCGCTCCCTGTGGAAGGATGCCCGTCGCCGTTTCCTGCGCAACAAGGCGGCCCTGACCAGCCTGATCATTCTGACCATCATCGGTCTGGCGGTCATCTTTGGTCCCCACTTGTCCCAATACACCTTTGACGATCCGGACTGGGGCGCCATGCAGTCGCCGCCGGATATGGAAGCGGGTCACTACTTTGGTACCGACAGCCTGGGGCGCGATCTGTTCGTGCGCACCCTGCTGGGCGGTCGCATCTCCCTGATGGTCGGCATCATGGGCGCTATGGTGGCGGTCATCATCGGTACTTTGTATGGCGCTGCCTCCGGTTTTATCGGCGGGCGGGTCGACAGCCTGATGATGCGGGTACTGGAGATCCTCAACGCCTTCCCCTTCATGTTCTTCGTCATCATGCTGGTCACCTTCTTTGGCCGCAATCTGGCGCTCATCTTTATCGCCATCGGGGCGGTGAGCTGGCTCGACATGGCGCGTATCGTGCGGGGCCAGACTCTCAGCCTCAAGAGCAAGGAGTTTATCGAGGCAGCCCACGTCTGTGGCGTCTCCAAGTGGAAGATCATCACCCGTCACATCGTACCGAACGTACTCGGTATCGTGGCCGTTTACGCCACCTTGCTGGTGCCGGGCATGATCATGTTTGAATCCTTCCTGAGTTTCCTGGGCCTTGGGGTTCAGGAACCGATGACCAGCTGGGGTGCCCTGCTGGATGAAGGCTCCAAGTCGATGGAAGTGGCCATCTGGCAACTGCTGTTCCCCGCCTGCTTTATGGTGGTGACCCTGTTTTGCTTCAACTTCCTCGGGGATGGTCTGCGTGACGCCCTCGATCCGAAAGATCGTTAATCGAGCATCGGGTCGACAGGAAAGCATCACGAAAGATCGATAAGGAGTTTTTATATGAAGTTACTGGATGTGAAAGATCTGCGGGTCGAGTTCAAGACCCCGGACGGCAATGTGGTGGCGGTCAACGACCTCAACTTTTCTCTCTCTGCGGGTGAAACCCTGGGGATCGTCGGTGAATCCGGCTCTGGCAAATCCCAGACGGCTTTTGCCATCATGGGGCTGCTGGCCAAAAACGGCATTATTACCGGTTCTGCCAAGTTTCAGGGTGAGGAGATCCTCAACCTGCCGGAGTCCAAGCTCAACAAGATCCGCTCCGAGAAGATCGCCATGATCTTCCAGGACCCCATGACCTCGCTCAACCCCTACATGAAGGTGCAGGATCAGCTGATGGAAGTGCTGATGTTGCATAAGGGCGTCAGCAAGGCGGAAGCGTTCGAAGAGTCGGTACGGATGCTCGATGCGGTCAAAATTCCCGAAGCACGCAAGCGGATGGGCATGTATCCCCACGAGTTCTCCGGCGGCATGCGTCAGCGGGTGATGATCGCCATGGCACTGCTCTGCCGGCCGCAACTGCTGATCGCCGACGAGCCGACCACCGCGCTCGACGTGACCGTACAGGCCCAGATTATGACGCTGATGAACGAGCTCAAGCGCGAGTTCAACACCGCTATCATCATGATCACCCACGACCTTGGCGTGGTCGCCGGTATCTGTAACAAGGTGCTGGTGATGTATGCCGGTCGTACCATGGAGTACGGCAAGGTAGACGATATCTTCTATCGCCCGAGCCACCCCTACACCGAAGGCCTGCTGCGCGCCATTCCTCGTCTCGATACCGAAGGGGAAGTGCTGCCCACCATCCCGGGCAATCCGCCCAACCTGCTGCGTCTGCCGACCGGCTGCCCCTTCCAGGAGCGTTGCCACCGGGTCAGCGAGATTTGCGGCCAGCAGTCACCGATCCTCACCCCGTTCAACGACGGTCGGGAGCGGGCTTGCCACTGGGTTTCGGATGCCATGAACAAGGGGGCCAACTAAATGGGTGCCGACAAAAAATTGCTGTTGGAAGTGTCTGACCTCAAGGTCCACTTCAGTATCAAGAGTGGCAAGGCGTGGCCCTGGGCCAAACCGTCCGATCTCAAGGCGGTCGATGGGGTGACCTTGCGTCTCTATGAGGGTGAAACCCTTGGTGTGGTGGGGGAGTCCGGCTGCGGTAAATCGACCTTTGCCCGCGCCATCATCGGTCTGGTACCGGCCACCGATGGCAAGGTGGTGTGGCTGGGTGACGATCTTACCAAGCTCGATCAGAATGCCCTGCGCGAGAAGCGCAAAGAGATCCAGATGATCTTCCAGGACCCGCTGGCTTCTCTGAACCCGCGCATGACCATCGGCGACATCATCGCCGAGCCGCTCATCACCTTCTATCCCAACCTGCCACGGGAAGAGGTGAAGGAGAAGGTGCGCGCCATGATGAGCAAGGTGGGGCTCTTGCCCAACCTGGTCAACCGCTATCCGCACGAGTTCTCCGGTGGCCAGTGCCAGCGGATCGGGATTGCCCGGGCACTGATCCTCGAGCCCAAGATGATCATCTGCGACGAGCCGGTCTCGGCACTGGACGTATCCATTCAGGCGCAGGTGGTTAACCTGCTCAAATCCCTGCAAAAGGAGATGGGGCTGTCGCTTATCTTCATCGCCCACGACCTGTCGGTGGTCAAGCATATCTCCGATCGGGTGCTGGTGATGTATCTGGGCAACGCCGTTGAGCTGGGGACCCGCAAGGAGATCTTCGCCAACCCGTTGCATCCCTACACCAAGGCGCTGATGTCTGCTGTGCCGATCCCGGACCCTGAGCTGGAGCGCAACAAGGTGATCCAGATCCTGGAAGGGGACTTGCCATCGCCGATGAATCCGCCGTCCGGTTGCGTGTTCCGCACCCGCTGCCCGGTGGCTGGCCCCGAGTGCGCCAAGACCCGCCCCGTGCTGGAGGGGAACTTCGATCACGCGGTCTCCTGCCTCAAGGTCGACCCGCTCTGATGGGGATGTGTTGAACCTGCTTGCGGGGCTCCTTGATGGAGCCCCGATTTATTTTTGACGGCAGTGAAGATGCCTCTTGGCGTTATCTTTTACCGCTGCTACTATCCGCGCAACAAGGGGAGTAACTTCTCGCCGGTTTGTCGTCATTACGGTGCACCCATTTCCTGCAGTGCACCCGGCAGCCGGGCAGTCGATGAAAATCAGCTGTAAGTGAGACCTTGCCGAGAGGCAAGGTGTATCTGCTCCAAACGCAAACCCACGCCTCTCGGTCGTGGGTTTTGTCGTTTTTGGGAGAAGTGAAAATGGGTGAATGGTGGATGTGGACCGGTTTCTTCAGCATAGTGCTGGTCCTGTTATGGATAGACATACGCTTTGTCGGTGGCGGCAAGTCACATAAGGTATCTCTCAAAGAGGCGGGCGTCTGGTCCCTCATCTGGATCAGTGTTGCCCTGCTCTTCAACCTGGCTATCTGGCTCTGGCTGGATCACAGCGCGGGCCGTGAAATCGCCAATCAGAAGGGGTTGGAGTTCCTTACCGGCTACCTCATCGAGAAAGCGCTGGCAGTGGACAACGTCTTCGTCTGGCTGATGCTGTTCGGTTACTTTGCCATTCCGGCCGAGCTGCAGCGCCGGGTGCTGCTTTATGGAGTATTGGGTGCCATCGTGATGCGTGCCGGTATGGTGTTCGCGGGTAGCTGGCTCATCGAGCAGTTCCACTGGATCCTCTATCTGTTCGGCGCTTTCCTGCTGCTGACCGGTGCCAAGATGCTGTGGGCGGCCGACAAGGAGCCTGACCTCGCCAACAACCCGTTGCTGGGCTGGATGCGCCGTCGCTTCAAGGTGACCGAGACCCTAGAAGGGGAGAAGTTCTTCGTCTGGCGTGACGGTGTGCGCTATGCCACCCCACTGCTGTTGATCCTGGTGCTGGTGGAGGTGAGCGATCTTATCTTCGCGGTGGACAGTATCCCGGCCATCTTCGCGGTGACCACGGATCCCTTCATCGTGCTGACCTCCAACATCTTCGCCATCATGGGTCTGCGTGCCATGTACTTCCTGCTGGCCGGTGTGGCTGATCGCTTCGCCCTGCTCAAATACGGTCTGGCGCTGATCCTGATGTTTATCGGGGTCAAGATGCTGCTGCTGGATATCTTCAAGATCCCGACCGGCATAGCACTGGGCGTAGTCGCGTTGATCCTGCTGGCATCCATGGGGCTGAGTCTGTTTGTGACCCGTAAAAAGGCCGCTTGAGCGCGGCAGACAATGAAGCAATAACAGCAAGGGCTCCAGAGGGAGCCCTTTTTCATATCGCGTGATCAGCGTTTGATCTTTTTGGGGTTGGTATAGCCCCAGATGGTGTACATGTCCGCCAGCAGGGCGCCGTTGTACTCCTCGAGATCCGCCTGTTTCACTTCGGCGTCACCCTGACGGCCAAACAGCACCACCTCGTCGCCGGGTTTCACCCCTTTCAGATCCGTCACATCCACCATGATGGTGTTCATGGAAGTCTTGCCGACCACCGGCACCTTCTGACCCTGGATCAGCACATAGGCTTTGTTGCTGAGGGCGCGGCGATAGCCATCGGAGTAGCCCAGCGGCAGGTTGGCGAGCCAGGAGTCACGCTTGAGGGTAAAGGTGCGGTCATAACCGACGGTGTTGCCCGCTGCATAGTGGTTGACCGAGGCGACCTGGGTCTTGAATGCCATCACCCGCTTGTATTCGGTGTGGGAGGGGATGGAGTCACCGTAGAGCAGGCCGCCCGGGCGCACCATGTCGAAGTAGGCATCCGGCACGGCCAGAGTGGCGAAGGAGTTGGCGGCGTGGATGGTGATCTTGCTGCGATCCAGCTTGCCCGCTTCCAGCAGCCACTGGGAGTCCAGTTTGAACTGGGCCAACCCCATCTTGACGTCCTCTTTCTCCTCAACCGGGAAGTGGGTCATGATGCCGACCGGGGTGATCCCCTTGAGCTTGAGCATGGCCAGCGCATCCTGCTTGGCATCGTCCAGACGCAGGTCGATGCCGTTGCGGCTCATGCCGGCGGAGTTGAGCGCGATATGCACCGGAATGGTGGTGTGGTGGCGCTGGGCGATATCGGCGATACCCTGGGCACTCACCAGACTGCCGATCAGCTCCTCCATCTTGTAGGGCAGGGCCTGCTCTACTTCATCCGGAGTGGCGGCACGTACCCGCATCAGACGGCCGGTAAAGCCCTTCTCGCGGGCGACGCGCGCCTCTTCGTTGCTGGCGATGCCGATGCAGGGGATATTGGCCTTGACCACGGAGGGGACCAGCAGGTCGATGCCATGACCATAAGCGTCGGCCTTCATGATGGCGCAGATCTGCGGGCCCTTGTCACCGAGACGATCCTTGAGGGTCTGGATATTGTGTTCAAAGGCGCCCAGATCCACTTCCAACCAGGCGTTGCTGGCGGTTTGCTCCTGGCCGTTGCGATGATCCGTCGCAAGGGGCAGATAGGGAGCCGCAACGGCTTGGCCCGCGAGCAGGCCGAAGATCAGGGTAGCCAGCAGAGTTTTCTTGTGCATGGTGATTCCTTTTTGTTGTTCGCGTTGGATAGTTTGGACGGGGTCGGCCACATTGGTGGTGGTTTAACCACAACTTGTTGTTATTATTATGATCTTTGTCACTTTCAACAGGCGCTGACTGGTTGGGAGTCTACCGCAACACGGGTTCGGCCGACACTCGTCAGGGGAAGAAAATGGTCAATCTTGAGTTACGTTTGCCACCACCGCTGATCTTCCTGCTCTGTACCGGGGCCATGTGGTGGCTAAGAGGGGAGAGCCAGCCCGGCATCTGGGCAATGGCGCTGATGGCTATGCTGGTCGTGGCGGGGGCCATCATGGGCTTTGGTGCCCTGCAACGGTTTCGTCACCACCAGACCACGGTCAGCCCCACCAAACCTCAGCACACCAGTCGTCTGGTGACCTGTGGCGTCTATCGTGTCAGCCGCAATCCCATGTATCTGGGCTTGCTCTGCTGGCTGGCCGCCTGGGGCTGTTATCTCGGTGGAAGTTGGGTCTGGGTTGGGCCAATCGTGCTGGTGGCCTGGCTGACCCGCTTTCAAATCATGCCGGAGGAGCGGCTGCTGCGCGCCCGTTTTGGCGACGAGTATGTGGCGTATTGCCAGCGTGTTCGCCGTTGGTGCTGATTGGCAGTGACCTGCGTGAGCTGAGGGCTAAGTCGGGTCAGCCGTGCTGGATAAAGAGAACCCCGGGCGGGTCCGGGGTTCTCGAGGGGACAGGTTAGAAAAAATCGCCCTTCTCGTCCTTGGTGGGTTCGAGACTCCAGCCGGTGGCATCGCTGCTGCTAGCAATCTGCCCCTTCTCCTTCCACAGCTTGATCTTGAGGCGCAGGTTGTTGGCCGAGTCGGCGTTTTTCACCGCCTCTTCTTCCTCAATTACCCCTTCCACTACCAGATCAAACAGGGCACTGTCGAAGGTGACCATGCCGAGGGCCTTGGATTTTTCCATCACCTCTTTGAGACCACCAAATTCGCCGCGCTTGATCATGTCGCGGATGGTGTGGGTGCCAAGCATGATCTCCACTGCGGCCCGGCGGCCGCCATCGGTGGTTTTCACCAGCCGCTGGGAGACAAAAGCCTTGAGGTTGTTGCCCAGATCGTTGAGCAGCTGGGGGCGGCGCTCCTCGGGGAAGAAGTTGATGATGCGATCCAGCGCCTGGTTGGCGTTGTTGGCGTGCAGGGTGGAGATGGCAAGGTGGCCGGTTTCGGAGAAGGCCAGCGCATGCTCCATGGTCTCGCGATCGCGGATCTCGCCGATAAGAATGACGTCCGGCGCCTGACGCAGGGTGTTTTTCAGGGCGGCGTGGAAGCTGCGGGTATCCACGCCAACCTCCCGCTGGTTGATGATGCTCTTGCGGTGGCGATGAACGAACTCCACCGGATCCTCGATGGTAATGATGTGGCCGCCGCTGTTGCGGTTGCGGTGGTCGATAAGCGCCGCCAGCGAGGTAGATTTACCCGAGCCGGTGCCGCCGACAAACAGTACCAGACCGCGTTTCTCCATGATGGTGTCGAGCAGCACAGGCGGGAGTTTGAGATCTTCAAAGCGGGGGATTTCGGTCTTGATGTTGCGGGCCACCAGAGAGACTTCGTTGCGCTGCTTGAAGATGTTGACCCGAAAGCGGCCGATCTGGGGCAGGGAGATGGCAAGGTTCATCTCCAGCTCCTTGTCAAATTGCAGTTTCTGCTCGCCATCCATGATCTCGGCGGCGATCCGCGCCACTTCACCCGGCTCCAGCGGCGTTTCGTTGAGGGGGCGCAGGCCGCCGTTAAACTTGGCGCAGGGGGGCGCGCCGGTCGACAGATAGAGTCTGAGCCATCCTGCTTGGCCAGGATCTGTAACATGTCTCGCAATTCCATTTTTTTGCCTCGTCGATCAATGAGATGCCATGAGCGGGATGATATTGAGTGTACAGCCTCAGGCGCCGGTCAGTTTCTCGCGAAATACAAAAAAGACCGCACCGAGAATGCAGAGCCCTGCCCAGAGATAGTCCCATTTCAGATCTTCTTTGAGATAGAAGATAGAGAAGGGGACGAATACGGTGAGTGTGATCACTTCTTGCAGGATTTTAAGTTGGCCCACGCTCATCACCGTATGGCCGATGCGGTTGGCGGGCACTTGCAGCAGGTATTCGAACAGGGCGATACCCCAGCTCACCAGGGCGGCAATGATCCAGGGTTTATGGTTCATGCTCTTGAGGTGAGCGTACCAGGCGAAGGTCATAAAGACGTTGCTGCAGAGCAGCAGACCGATACTGGTGAAAATCGGGTTCATAGGGTTCTCCTTGAAAATCCGGCGCATTTTATCCCTGAACCACGGGTTTTCATACGTGGTGCGGGAGGGTATTTTTAACCAACAGGATAAGCCGTGCGAGGTATGCGACGGGATGGGCAAGTTATGCGGGATAGTGTTGTTACTGTTATTTGCCATGCCGGTGCGTGCGACCCCGACGCTGACGGTAGCCACCGATCTGTGGCCGCCATTTCGCATCCTGCAAGCGGATGGCCGGTTGCAGGGGCTCGACATGGACATCCTGCGCCGGTTGCAACAGGCGAGCGGCATTGAGTTGCAGGTACGGCGGATGCCGTGGGGCAGGGCGCTCAAGCAGATGCAGACCGGTCAGGTCGATCTGATGATTGGCCTCGCCTATACCGCCGAGCGGGCGCAGTTTATCGACTATCTGCAGCCTGCCTACTACCAGTGCTGGCCCGCGTTTTATGGTCAGCCGGTCAATGTGGCTCGGATCCACCAATACCGCGATCTGCAGGGGGTGAAGGTGGGCTATGTGCTCAACTCCGCCTACTTTGAGCCCTTCAACAGTGACAGTCGCCTCGACAAGCACGGAGTACCCACCGAAGATCAGCTGCTGCGCATGGTGCAGCGGGGTCACCTGCCGCTGATGATTGGCACTGACTGTCAGGTGGACTATGCCCTGAGTCAGGGAAATGCCAGCCGGATAGGCAAGGCGGACTACCGCCCCGCCACGCCGGTGACCCTCTATCTGGGGATGAGCAAGCACTCACCTCACCAGTCGCTGCGCCAGCCCTTGCTGGTGGCGCTGCAAAATCTGGTGGCCAGCGGCGAGATAAGGGTGATGGCAAAGCGTTACCAGCCTTGACCTTGGGTGGCAAGCCACTGTTATTATGCCCTTTTCCTGCTTCCCCCCGGCGCTGCGACCGGGCCGGGGATGAAGCCTTGTTATTGTCGGGGATCCTCCTTGTACCTCTCCCTTATCGCCCGTCAGCAGCGCTGGCAGCGGCGCTGGCTCTGTGGCCTGACGCTGCTGACCCTGCTGCTGTTTCTCTTCTCCCTCGTCTGGGGCGAGTTTGTGCTGCTGCCCTGGCAGCCCCTTGGCGATCTCGAACAGCGCATCCTGCTGGAGCTGCGCCTGCCGCGCGCCTTGCTGGCCCTCTTGGCTGGCGCCGCGCTTGCTTGTGGCGGCGCCGTGTTGCAGGTGATGCTGCACAACCCGGTGGCCGAACCCGGGTTGCTTGGCGTTTCAAGCGGGGCAGGCCTTGCCGCCATGGTGGCGATGGCGGTGGCCAAGTCCCTCGGCCTCTATCTGCCCGGCTGGGGGCTGTCGCTGGCGGCCTTCGGTGGCGCCTTGCTGGTGACCATGTTGCTCATTCGGCTGGCTCGCCGGGCGCGTCTCGGTCATGCCCGCTTGCTATTGTTTGGGGTGGCCATCGGCATCCTCACCAATGCGGCCATGACCTGGTTGATGTACTTTGCCGACGATGGCTCCTTGCGTGAATTCATGTTCTGGATGATGGGGAGCCTCTCTTACGGCAGCCAGCAGTTCGGCTGGTGGTGGCTGGTGCTGCCGCTTACCCTGGGCTGGCTCTGCTGGCAGGGCAAGGCGCTGCAACAGTTGTTGTTGGGGGAGACTCAGGCCCGCCTGATGGGGATGGATGTCGACAAGATGCGGGTGCGGCTGGTGCTGGCGGTCTGTCTGCTGACCGGTGTGGCGGTGTCATTGTGCGGCGTGATCGGTTTTGTCGGGTTGGTGGTGCCCCATCTGCTGCGGCTCTGCGGTGGCAGCGATCAGCGCTTTCTGCTGCCTGCTTCGGCGCTTGGCGGCGGGGCCCTGCTGCTGGCGGCCGATCTGGTTGCTCGATCCACCCTGAGCGCGGGGGAGTTGCCTATCGGCGTCATCACCGCCTCGGTGGGGGCGCCGCTCTTTATCTACCTGCTATTGAGGCAAACTGCCGATGGTGCTGCATGAATATCTGCATGATTTGGTCGGGGCGCGCAGTCTCCTTATTTACCCTTTGTTGAGGCAAGATGCCGATGTCACCCGCTGATCCCATGCCGGTTTCTTCTCGTGCTACTGCGCCGCTGCTGGAGGCGCGCGCACTCGCCATTGCCGGACGGCTCTCTCCCCTAGATATCCGCTGGCATGGTGGCCAGCTGGTGGCGCTGCTTGGCCCCAATGGCAGTGGTAAGTCGACTCTGCTCGGGGCGCTGGCGGGGATTTTACCCGCCGATGGCACAGTGCTGCTGGGGGGGGAAGTGCTTACTGACATGAGTTGGCCCGAGCTTGCCAAACGGCGCGCCATGCTGCCCCAGCGTCAGCCCCAGCTGTTTCATATTCCGGTGTTTCAGGTGTTGAGCCTGGGGTTCGATGAGGCGGTTGCGCCCGCCAGACAGAATGAGGCGATAAACGCACTGTGCGAGGCATTGGAGCTGGAAGCCTTGCTGGCTCGTGACTTCAGCCGGTTGTCGGGGGGCGAGCAGCAGCGGGTGCTGATTGCCCGCACCCTGCTGCAGGTGTGGCCGGGCCTCAATCCGACCGGCAAGGTGCTGCTGCTGGACGAGCCGCTGGCGGGGCTCGACCTGCATCACCAGCTGGCGCTATTGCGGTTGCTGAAAACCCTGGCCGGGCAAGGCTTGCTGGTGGTGCTTGCCATCCACGATATCAATCTGGCCATCGACTGGGCCGACCGCATTCTCTGCCTGCAAGGGGGGGCGGTGGTGCGCGAAGGGGGTGTCGAGCTGGTGGATGAGGCGCTGCTGGAGCAGGTATTCCAGATCCGCACCGACCGCATCGAAGCGGCTGGCCGGGTGTGGTTTATGCCCAGTTTGTAAGTAGGGTGTACAGGAAAGAGCGCGCATGTAGGGTCGATTAGCGAAGCGTAATCGGCCGACAGCAAGAAGAAGAGGCCGGTATCAAAAATATCGGCCCCCTTGGTTTTATTCGCAGTTCAAGCCTGTTTGCTCAGGCGCACCTGCGCCGCTTCGGCCAGCATCGCCAGCAGGGTTTCGGTGTCGCTCCATGACAGGCAGGCATCAGTGATGCTCTGGCCGAAGGTGGCGGCGCAGCCGTTCTCCACATCCTGACGCCCTTCCACCAGGAAGCTTTCTGCCATGATGCCGGCGATGCCGGTACGGCCGCGGCGCAGCTGATCGCAGATATCTTGCGCCACCAGCAGCTGACGGCGGTGATCCTTCATGCTGTTGCCGTGGCTGAAATCGACCACCAGACGCTCCGGCAGGCCCACATCGGCCAACGCTTCACAGGCTTCATCGACACTGGCGGTGTCGTAGTTGGGTCGGTGGCCGCCACGCAGGATCACATGACCAAAGGGGTTACCGGCGGTGCGGTAGATGGTCATCTTGCCGTCCTTGTCCGGCGAATAGAAGATGTGGCTGTGACGGGCGGCGCGCACCGCATCGATGGCGATGCGGGTATTGCCGTCGGTGCCGTTCTTGAAGCCGACCGGGCAGGAGAGGGCCGAAGCCATCTCGCGGTGTACCTGGGATTCGGTGGTACGAGCGCCGATGGCGCCCCAGGTGATGAGGTCGGCAATATACTGGCCAGTCACCATATCGAGGAATTCGGTGGCGGTTGGCATGCCGATCTCGTTGATGTCGACCAGCAGTTTGCGCGCCAGTTTCAGCCCTTCGTTGACGTCGAAACTGCCATCGAGGCGCGGATCATTGATCAGCCCTTTCCAGCCGACGATGGTGCGCGGCTTCTCGAAATAGGTGCGCATCACGATGCAGAGGCTCTCTTTATACTGCTCGCGCAGGGCGTTGAGGCGCTGGGCATACTCGCGAGCAGCAGCGGGATCATGGATAGAGCAGGGGCCGACAATGACCAGCAGGCGCTGATCGTCTCCGGCCAGAATGGCTTCCACTTCGCGACGGGCATCCAGCAGATTCTGGGCAATGGTATCGGTGATCGGAAACGCGTGTG
Organism: Aeromonas sp. 82P; assembly: GCF_051919365.1. Taxonomy (NCBI): domain Bacteria; kingdom Pseudomonadati; phylum Pseudomonadota; class Gammaproteobacteria; order Aeromonadales; family Aeromonadaceae; genus Aeromonas; species Aeromonas sp. 82P. The sequence continues at coordinate 3,211,938 of NZ_JBQBEV010000001.1, read as the reverse complement.
CAAGCTCGCTCGGAGTGATCAGTGACTCCAGGCGACGGGTGCGCAATTCATCTGTGTGAATGGACATACAACTCAAGTCTCGAGTGGGTGGTGTCAGCCGCAAGGGGCGAAAAAGCAAAGAGATAAAATAAAGCAAAAGTCCCCTGATTGAAACCTTGGGGGGCTCTGATAGGATGTGAGGCCAAAATCGATTCCAAATGAGGTAGTTAGCGTGGCAAAGCCAGGGGCAACCGGGGTCACCCGCATCATCAACGCAACCGGTTACAGCATGAAGGGGCTCAAGTCAGCCTGGATTAACGAGGCGGCTTTTCGGCAGGAGCTGATGCTGATCCTGTTGCTGATGCCACTTGCCTTCTGGCTGGGGGATTCTCTCAACCAGATCCTGCTGCTTATCGTCATCAGCTGGCTGGTGGTGATCGTCGAGATCCTCAACTCCGCCATTGAAGCTGTGGTAGACCGGGTTGGCTCCGAGCATCATGAGCTCTCCGGCCGCGCCAAGGATCTGGGCTCCGCCGCCGTTTTTATCGCGCTGGCCCTCAATGCCTTGGTATGGGGGGCGCTGGTAGGTCGCAACCTGTTGGGGTGGTGGTAAGCCACTACGCTGCCTTTAGGTTCTGCTTCATAAAAAAGCCCGTCATCACGACGGGCTTTTTGCTGCGCAGATACGGGTCTATCAGTGGAGGATGCGGGCACGGATGGTGCCGTTGATCTCCTTGAGCTTGGCGAGCGCCTTCTCGCTGTGCTCGGTCTCCACGTCGATCACCACGTAACCGATATGGCTGCTGGTCTGCAGGTATTGACCGGCGATGTTGATCCCCTCTTCGGCGAAGATCTGGTTGATCTGGTTCATCACGCCCGGCTGGTTGCGGTGAATGTGCAGCAGGCGGCTGGAGCCCTTGTGGCCCGGCAGCGACACTTCCGGGAAATTGACGGCGGAGAGGGTGGAGCCGTTGTCGGAGTATTTGACCAGCTTGTTGGCCACTTCCAGCCCGATGTTCTCCTGCGCTTCATGGGTGGTGCCACCGATGTGCGGGGTCAGGATCACGTTCTCCAGCCCACGCAGCGGGCTTTGGAACTCCTCGTCATTGGACTTGGGCTCGACCGGGAAGACGTCGATGGCGGCGCCGGCAATATGGCCGCTCTTGATGACGTCAGCCAGCGCATCGATATCCACCACAGTACCGCGGGCGGCGTTGATGAAGATGGCGCCCGGCTTCATCATCCGCAGTTGCTCGGCACCGATCATGTTCTTGGTGGAGGCGGTCTCCGGTACGTGCAGGCTGATGACGTCAGACATATTGAGCAGCTCGACCATGCTTGGCACCTGGATGGCGTTGCCCAGCGAGAGCTTGTTCTCGATATCGTAGTAATAAACCTTCATGCCGATGCTTTCGGCGATGATGCCAAGCTGGGTACCGATGTGGCCGTAGCCGATGATGCCGAGCTTCTTGCCGCGCGCTTCCACCGAGCGGTTGGCCAGTTTTTCCCACACGCCGCGATGGCACTTGGCGTTTTTCTCGGGGATGCCGCGCAGCAGCAGCAGGATCTCGCCCAGTACCAGCTCGGCGACCGAACGGGTGTTGGAGAAGGGTGCGTTGAAGACCGGAATACCGCGGATCTGGGCCGCTTCCAGCTCGACCTGGTTGGTACCGATGCAGAAGCAGCCGATGGCGACCAGCTTGTTGGCGGCGTCGAGGACTTTCTCGGTGATCTGGGTGCGGGAGCGCAGCCCGATGAAATGGACGTCGCGGATCTGCTCGATCAGCTCCTCTTCGGAGAGCGAGGTCTTGAGATACTCCACACTGGTGTAACCTGCGGCACGAAAGGTCTCTACGGTGTTGGGGTGAACCCCCTCCAGCAGCAGAACCTTGATTTTATCCTTGTCCAACGAAAACTTGGCAGTCATGACGATCCCTCTGTATGTGCAAACGTAAGTGCAGATTTGGTGTGCGAAGAAAACCGTAAAGTAGCAAAAACGTTTGGGAGAGGGAATATTTGTGACGAAAGTCAAATTCTTTGAAGTTATCAACGAATGTTGTAAACATCCGTATGCAACTTGTTGAGGGATAAATAAAAACGGCGCCATCAGGCGCCGTCATTTATTCACAGTGCAATGTTTGGGTCATATCCCATCCCGGGGCTCAATCAACGCCGCTGCTGCGTCAGGGCTGGCAGAGTGGCGCTAGCGTGCGAGGGAGGATGCCGCTGCACTGTGCTGCCGGTGTCGGGATTACTGGGTAATCACGCCGTCCGGCGTACCGATCAGGACCACGTCGGCGCCGCGGGCGGCGAACAGGCCGTTGGTGACCACGCCAACGATGGCGTTCAGTCTCACTTCCAGCGCCTTGGCGTCGGTAATGGCCATGCCTTTTACATCCAGAATGTGGTTGCCGTTGTCGGTGACCACCCCTTCACGCCACACCGGGTTGCCACCCAGTTTGCGGATTTCACGGGCCACGTATTCGCGGGCCATGGGGATCACTTCAACCGGCAGCGGGAACTTGCCCAGCACGTCGACGGTCTTGGTGTTGTCGATGATGCAGATGAACTTATCAGCGACGGCGGCAACGATCTTCTCGCGGGTCAGGGCTGCGCCACCGCCCTTGATCATGTCGCGGGTTGCGTTGATCTCGTCGGCGCCATCCACATAGACGGAGAGGGCCTCGATCTCGTTGAGATCATATACGGTGATGCCGAAGCCCTTGAGGCGCTCGGTAGAGGCCACGGAGCTGGATACCGCCCCCTTGATCTCGTCCTTCATGGTCGCCAGCGCGTCGATAAAGTGGTTGACGGTAGAGCCGGTGCCCACCCCGACGATGGTGCCGGGAACCACATACTTGAGCGCAGCCCAACCGGCCGCCTTCTTCATTTCATCTTGAGTCATGATCGTTCCTTAAGAAAAAAGCGGGCGCATTATATCCAACCCGGTACCCCGTCGCGACCTTGTTGCTCACGTTCCGGGGCAAAAAGAGGGACTTTGTAAATCGTTTGCCTGTTTATTCTGCGTTTGCGCGCACAAAGCCGGGATTGCCTGCCAAAAACAGCCTATTCAAAGCGCCAGCAGTGGCTCGGGGTGATGATCTGGGGCAGCGGCACATCCCACTCCTCTTGCGGGACGGCATCTACCTGCTGGCAGTCGTGGGCAATACCGAGTGGCTTGGGGCCCAACTTGTGCTCATGCCAGATGGCGAGAGTGCGATCGTAGTAGCCGCCCCCCATGCCAAGGCGATTGCCCTGGGCATCAAAGGCGACCAGCGGGGTGCAGATAAGATCGAGCGTGCTGTGGGGCACCACCTGCAGGATATCCAGCTCCGGCTCTTCGATGCCGTAGCGGTTGCGCACCATGGGGCTGGTGGCGGTATAGCGCAAAAAGAGCAGGTGACCCGGAGTAAAGGGGTGGAGCACCGGCAGGTAGACCTCTTTGTGCTGGGCCCACAGCCAATGGATGGTGGGCAAGGGGTTGATCTCCCCGTCATTGGCCAGATAGAGGGCAATGCGTTTGGCGGCGAGGATCTCGGGGTGTTGCTTGAACTGGGCCAGCAGCTGTTGGGCCGCCAATTGCTGCTCGGCCGGACTCAGATTTTTGCGGCGTTGACGAACCAGTTGGCGCAGGGATTGACGTTCGGGTTGGGACTCATGCATGGGGAACCTCTGGTATAGCTGCGCATCGATGGCTTGAACGCGCTCTACCTTAGCACATTCACTCTTGACGTTAAGGGGGACAGGGGAACTCCCGCCCCGGACGGCTGATGCCCGGAACGGTGGGATAAATGCTGGCTGATCCGTTAGTGAGTCAACAAGGGCCAGGGTGTGGCCCCTGTTGACAGCATGTCGGCGCGCCAGCCTCTGGTCTGTTACTTGTCAGCTTTGCCGCGCATCTGGTGCTTCACAAACACTGCAATGAGTGCCGCTACCGCGAGTGCCATCGGGTAGAAACTCATGCTCACTACCGCCAACGGCGACAGGGCGAAGATGGATCCCAGCAGCAGCGCCTGTGCGCCCCAGGGGATCAGACCCTGTACCACGCAGGAGAAAATATCGAGCATGGAGGCGGCGCGGCGCGGGGTGACACCGTGGTGTTCGGCGAGATCCCGAGCTACCTTGCTGGCGACGATAATAGCCACCGTGTTGTTGGCGGTGCACAGGTTGGTGAGGCTCACCACCCCGGCGATGCCGAGCTCGGCGGCTTTCTCGTTCTGTTCACCATTGTGCTCGCGAGTGAAACGGGCAATCAGGGCGCTGATGCGCTCGCTGATCCATGCCAGTCCACCCTGACGCTCCATCAGGGCGCCGAGGCCGCCGATCAGCATGGAGAGCAGGAAGATCTCCTGCATGCCGGTAAAACCCTGATAGATATCCTTGCTGAACTGACCGATGGCGTAGCCGTTGATCATGCCCACCGCTCCGGCGGCCAGAATACCGATCCCCAGCACCACAAACACATTCACCCCGGCGAGCGCCAGCCCCAGGATCAGCAGATAAGGCATCACCTTGAACAACTCGATGGCGCTGCCGCTGGCAGGGGATTCACCCACTGACCCCAGGGTCAGATAGAGCAGGATCACTGCGATGGCGGCAGGGGCCGCAATCTTGAAGTTCTCGCGGAACTTGTCCTTCATCTCGCACCCCTGACTGCGGGTTGCTGCTATGGTGGTGTCGGAGATGATGGAGAGGTTATCGCCAAACATGGCGCCGGAGAGAATGGTGCCTGCCATCAGTACCGGATCGATACCGGCCGCCTGCGCCACGCCCAGCGCCACGGGGGCCACGGCACCTATGGTGCCCATGGAGGTGCCCATGGCGGTAGCAATAAAGGCAGAGATGAGGAACAGCCCGGGCAACAGCGCCCAGCCAGGGATGAGCGACAGGCCCAGCGCCACGGTGGCATCAACCCCGCCGGTGGCCTTGGCCACGCTGGCAAAGGCGCCCGCCAGCAGATAGATAAGGCACATCGCCATGATATTGCTGTGGCCAACCCCCTTGAAGAAGGTCTCCAGATTGCTGTTGAAGCTCTCTTTGCCAAGCAGCAGGGCCAGCATCACCGCAGGCAGGGCTGCAACCGGAGCGGGCAGCTGATAGAAGGCGAATTCGACCCCCTGCAGGGTCAGCCAGGTACCGGTACCGATAAAGAGTGCGAGAAAAACCAGAAGTGGCAACAAGGCCCTGGCACTGGGTTGAGTCTGGATCATGTGTTCCTCTGAAATTGAACAATGACCTCCTGTCATAAACTGCTTTGTACCTGTATCGGATAGGGATAGGGGGAAAACAGGGCGGGCATCCTGCCGCATTGGGGTGCCCACAGTAGTGAGTCAACCTCGCTTGGTCAAGATAGACGTCCAGATGGATAGGTGTTTTTGTTTGATGATTCTGGTGTTGTTGAGATATCCAAAGAATATTCGGAAAAAGAAGTTAGCGCTGTTTATTGTTCATTGCTGTTCTGGCGCAGTCCGCGGGTATCTGGGGGTATCACGTGCCTTTAATAAGGAAAGAGGTAAACGATAAGATCTCTGCATGCCATCTTGGGGATTTCTCCCGCAGCCCTCTCTCTATCTCTACGTGAGCATGGTACGGATATTTCCAGAACGCGTGGACACAAGACCTGGGCTGTGTGGTTACTGTGTCAGTTTCTCCACCGCCTGAACGGCTGTCGCGAGAGCATCCTGTTCCAGCGTCAGCGGAATGTGGCCAATACCGGGCAGCAGGGTGACAGGCCAGGAGATGCCGAGACGTCTTAACTCAGGTTCAAGTTGATCTGTTTGGAAGGCTTCGTCATTTGCACCTGCGATCACGGCGCAGGGGCGTTGCACATTGCGTATGTTCTGCTGATAGTCGCGTTCTGGCTGGAAGTTCGAGGCAAGGTTGAAGGAGTAGGAGGGGGTCAGCAGGGATTTCGCCTCATCATTAAGGGCAAAGTTCAGCACGGTCAGATGGTTGAGTGCGGAAATATGGAAACCGTTGAGGATGCTCAGGGCGATGAGGCGAGGCAAGCCGACACGCACCCAGCCACCGCTGTTGGGCCGGTAGTTGGCGGCGGTGGGGCCGAGATAGGGGGAGAGCAGCAGATAGCTCTCGAACAGCGTTTGTCGCGCACTGCCAGCAACGCGCAGCACAAAGCCACCCCCTGACGAGAAGCCGACGAGTGTTGCAGGCTTGTCGGGGGCTACCGACTTGATGAAATCTTCCAGATCGTCCTCAAGCTGGCCGATGTAGGCAATGGTGCCTTTGTTGCCCGATGCGCCATGGCCGCGAATATCGAGGGCGTAGGCGTCGTATCCCGCTTGCGAAAAGGCGTCCGCCATCTTGTGCATGCTCTGGCTGCTGGCAGAAGAGCCATGAACCAATACCACGCTGCCCTTGACCTTGTTGTTCTTCGTATTGCCCTCTGCGCCATAGTGCCGATAGGCCAACTGCGTGCCGTCACGCGCCGGGTATCTTGAGAGGGGTGGCATATTGCTCCAGTCACTCCCCTTGAAAGGGTCGTTGATGCTGGCCATCGCCGGTGCCGAGCTCGGCCCGCCAAACAGCAGAGCCGCGGCCAGCATGACCAGGGTCAGTGATCCCAACCCCACTGCAAACAGCAATCCTGCGCTCATCCTTGCACCTCGTTTGATATCGACACGGGCGTTGCCCTGATTTTGCTTATGCTGGCATTTCACTCGTTCGAACCTATCAGATGGCACCCGGTCTGCCAAATGATGGAGTGCGACGATGAAAAACGGCCTGTGACCAAAAGGAAGTTCTTGGCCAGCCAGTGTGCGCTGCCGTTGGCGAGCGCAGCAAGGCGTGGTGGCATCATGGCTTTTCAAACCCGGCGCGGGCTGGTAAAACGGTCTCTTTCCATAATTAAAAGAGATGAGAGGGTGGAGATGGACAATCCGATCCGTGTGGCCGTGATGGGCTGTAATGGTCGTATGGGCAAGGTGCTGCTGGAGGCCATCACCAACACCGATGGCGTAGTGGTCGGCGCCGCGCTGGAGCGGCCGGGTTCGGCGGTGATCGGTCTTGATGCCGGTGAGCTCAATGGGCTGGGCCATCTGGGTGTGGCCATCAGCGACAGTCTGGACAAGGTGCGCGATGAGTTTGATCTCATCATCGACTTCACCCGCCCCGAGGTGACCCTTGCCAATCTGGCTTTTGCGCTGGCCCACCACAAGCAGATGGTGATCGGCACCACCGGTTTTGACGATGCAGGCAAGGCCGCCCTGAAAGAGGCGGGCAAGCAGATCGGTATCGTGTTCGCCTCCAACTACTCGGTCGGGGTCAACCTGGTGTTCAAGCTGCTGGAGCAGGCCGCCAAGGTGATGGGGGATTACACCGACATCGAGATCATCGAGGGCCACCATCGCCACAAGGTGGATGCGCCATCCGGTACTGCCCTCTCCATGGGGGAAGTGGTCGCCAAAACGCTGGGTCGGGATCTCAAGGAGTGCGCCGTCTATGGTCGCGAGGGGATCACTGGCGAGCGGGATCGCAACACTATCGGCTTTGCCACCATTCGCGCCGGCGATCTGGTGGGGGAGCATACCGTCATGTTTGCCGATATAGGCGAGCGGGTGGAGATCAGCCACAAAGCTTCAAGTCGCCTGACTTTCGCCAACGGTGCTGTGCGGGCGGGCAAGTGGCTTGGTCAGCAGGGTGCCGGTCTTTATGACATGCAGGATGTGCTCAATCTCAAGTGATGCCTCTGTGCGGCACTTTCGTACTACAGCTACCCAGTGAAAAACCCCGGCTTGCCGGGGTTTTTGCTGTCAGTCAGCCAGAGTTTGTGTAAAAAGACACGCTATCGGCAATTTTTATCTGAATGCCTTATAAATCACACTATTGCGCTATCCGCCAGATTTTCCCTTCCTGAATGTCATCACCAGGTAACAGATTTGAGCATCTTTATGGCGGATAAAGCCATTTTTTTACACGGACTGGAAAAGACTAAAAATTCAAACGCAGAAAAACGTTTTCCAATTTTCATGTTCAATCTTGTCATCATAAAAGCGTTAAATTTGTCATTAATGTTTTTTTGTGTAAAATTAAATGTCATTGTTTTAATTGGTTTTTTTGTTTATTTTTGTCGTTATCGCTGGCTTAATGGCATCTTTTGATGGTGGTTTTTCCTTTTCTTTCGCGGGAGGGGGTTGCAAAGCGATCAAGTGCATAGATAATGGGTAATGTTGCTTTTTTATTGAATTTAGATGCATTTCATTTGAGAAAAGACGTTGAAATGCCACTTTTTTTAAGTAGAATGCGCCCAATTTGCCAGAAATCTGCCGGGTTCGAGTCCTGTCCAAGACCGGAACCGAGCCCGCAACACCCAGGTAAATTGCTGAATTTAAAGCTAAATAACTGGAGGTTGTCTTGAATCACACTGCATTGCTAGTGCTGGAAGATGGAACTGTGTTCAAAGGCGTGTCGATAGGCGCCGAGGGATGTTCCGTTGGTGAAGTGGTTTTCAATACGTCGATGACGGGCTATCAGGAAATCCTCACCGATCCCTCTTATTCCCGTCAGATAGTCACCCTCACTTACCCCCATATAGGCAACACCGGCACCAACAGCGAAGATGAAGAGTCCAGTCAGATCCATGCTCAGGGATTGATCATCCGGGACCTTCCGATACTTGCCTCCAATTTCCGCAATCAGCAATCTCTCTCCGAATACCTCAAGTCTCACAACATCGTTGGCATCGCCGACATCGACACCCGTAAACTGACCCGCATCCTGCGCGAGAAAGGCGCTCAGGCTGGCTGCATTCTGGCCGGGAAACAGGTCGATGAAGCTTATGCTCTCGAACAGGCCCGCGCCTTCCCCGGTCTGAAGGGGATGGATCTGGCCAAAGAGGTGACGGTTGGTGAAGCGTACAACTGGACCGAAGGGAGCTGGCAGCTTGGCAAGGGGCATGTCACTCCGGATGCCGACCAGCTGAAATACCACGTAGTGGCCTATGACTTTGGCGTCAAGCGCAACATCCTGCGGATGCTGGTTGACCGTGGCTGCCGCCTGACCGTGGTGCCTGCCAAGACCCCGGCCGCCGAGGTACTGGCGATGAACCCGGATGGCATCTTCCTCTCCAACGGCCCCGGCGACCCCGAGCCGTGCGACTACGCCATCGAGGCCATCAAGGCTTTCCTTAATACCAACACGCCGGTGTTCGGCATCTGTCTGGGTCACCAGCTGCTGGGTCTGGCCTCCGGTGCCAAGACCGTCAAGATGAAGTTTGGCCACCACGGCGCCAACCATCCGGTGAAGAGCCTTGATGACAACACCGTCATGATCACCGCTCAGAACCACGGCTTTGCGGTAGACGAGAACAGCCTGCCGGATTGCCTGCGCGCCACCCACGTCTCCCTGTTCGATGGTTCCCTGCAAGGTATCCATCGCACCGACCGTCCGGCCTTCAGCTTCCAGGGGCACCCCGAAGCGAGCCCGGGCCCGCACGATTGTGCCGGTCTTTTTGACCACTTTATTGAATTGATTAAGCAGTATCGCGCCTAAGAAATAGAGGAAAGAGTTTCATGCCAAAACGTAACGACCTTCAGAGCATCCTGATCCTCGGCGCCGGCCCCATCGTCATCGGCCAAGCCTGCGAATTTGACTACTCCGGCGCCCAGGCGTGCAAAGCCCTGCGCGAGGAGGGCTACCGCGTTATTCTGGTCAACTCCAACCCGGCCACCATCATGACCGACCCGGAGATGGCAGACGCCACCTACATCGAGCCCATCACCTGGGAAGTGGTACGCGAAATCATCAAGAAAGAGCGCCCGGACGCCATCCTGCCCACCATGGGCGGCCAGACTGCGCTTAACTGCGCACTGGCGCTGGAGAAGCATGGCGTGCTGGCCGAGTTCGGTGTCGAGATGATCGGTGCCACCGCCGACGCCATCGACAAGGCCGAAGACCGCTCCCGTTTTGACAAGGCGATGCGCAGCATTGGCCTGGAGTGCCCGCGTGCCGGCATCGCCCACAACATGGAAGAGGCGTGGGGCGTGCAGCAGATGGTTGGCTTCCCCTGCATCATCCGTCCCTCCTTTACCATGGGCGGCTCCGGTGGCGGCATCGCCTACAACACCGAAGAGTTCGTCGAGATCTGCGAGCGCGGTCTGGACTTGTCGCCGACCAAAGAGCTGCTCATCGATGAGTCGCTGATCGGCTGGAAAGAGTACGAGATGGAAGTGGTGCGGGATCGCAACGACAACTGCATCATCGTCTGCGCCATCGAAAACTTCGACCCCATGGGTATCCACACCGGTGACTCCATCACGGTCGCGCCAGCCCAGACGCTGACCGACAAGGAGTACCAGCTGATGCGCAACGCCTCCATGGCGGTGCTGCGCGAAATCGGTGTCGAGACCGGCGGCTCCAACGTCCAGTTCGGTATCAACCCGAAAGATGGTCGCATGGTCATCATCGAGATGAACCCGCGGGTGTCTCGCTCTTCTGCGCTGGCTTCCAAGGCGACCGGTTTCCCCATCGCCAAGATCGCCGCCAAGCTCGCCATCGGTTACACCCTCGACGAGCTGATGAACGACATCACCGGCGGTCGTACTCCGGCCTCCTTCGAGCCGGCCATCGACTACGTGGTCACCAAGGTGCCGCGCTTCAACTTCGAAAAATTCGCCGGTGCCAACGACCGTCTGACGACCCAGATGAAGTCGGTCGGTGAAGTGATGGCCATCGGCCGCAACTTCCAGGAGTCCCTGCACAAGGCGCTGCGCAGCCTCGAGACCGGCAAAACCGGCTTCGACCCCATGGTCGACCTCAATGCCCCGGACTCCCTGACCCGCATCCGTCACGAGCTGCAGGACGCCGGTAGCGACCGTATCTTCTACATCGCCGATGCGTTCCGCGCCGGTCTTTCCATGGATGGCATCTTCAAGCTGACCAAGATTGACCCCTGGTTCCTGGTGCAGATTGAAGAGCTGGTGAAGCTGGAAGAAGAGGTGAAAGAGCGCGGCATGGCCGGTCTCGATGCCGACTTCCTGCGTGCCCTCAAGCGCAAAGGCTTTGCCGATGCCCGTCTGGCCAAGATCCTCGGCGTGGCCGAAGGGGAAGTGCGCAAACTGCGCGCCCGCCACAACATCTTCCCGGTCTACAAGCGGGTCGATACCTGCGCCGCCGAGTTCGCCACCAACACCGCCTACATGTATTCGAGCTACGACGAGGAGTGCGAAGCGGCTCCGAGCAACCGCGACAAGATCATGATCATCGGCGGCGGCCCGAACCGTATCGGTCAGGGTATCGAGTTTGACTACTGCTGCGTGCACGCGGCGCTGGCCCTGCGCGAAGATGGTTACGAGACCATCATGGTCAACTGCAACCCGGAGACTGTCTCTACCGATTACGATACCTCGGATCGTCTCTACTTCGAGCCGGTGACCCTGGAAGATGTGCTGGAAATCGTACGCATCGAAAAACCCAAGGGCGTCATCGTTCAGTACGGTGGCCAGACCCCGCTGAAACTGGCCCGTGCACTGGAAGCCAACGGCGTGCCGATTATCGGTACCAGCCCGGATGCCATCGACCGCGCCGAAGACCGCGAGCGCTTCCAGTCTGCCGTCGAGCGCCTCGGCCTCAAGCAGCCGGAAAACGGCACCGTCACCGCGCTGGAACAGGCCGTGCTGCTGGCCGAGCGCATTACCTACCCGCTGGTGGTTCGCCCCTCCTATGTGCTGGGTGGCCGCGCCATGGAAATCGTCTATGACGAGCAGGATCTGCGTCGCTACTTTGCCGAGGCGGTGAGTGTCTCCAACGAATCGCCAGTGCTGCTGGACCGCTTCCTGGACGATGCGACCGAGCTGGACGTGGATGCCATTTGCGATGGCACCGATGTAGTCATCGGCGGCATCATGGAGCACATCGAGCAGGCCGGTATCCACTCCGGTGACTCCGGTTGCTCCCTGCCTCCCTACACCTTGTCCAAGAAGATTCAGGACGAGATCCGCGAGCAGGTGCGCAAGCTGGCGCTGGAGCTCGGTGTTATCGGCCTGATGAACGTGCAGTTCGCGGTCAAGGGCGATGATATCTATCTCATCGAAGTGAACCCGCGTGCCGCCCGTACCGTGCCGTTTGTCTCCAAGGCGACCGGCGCCCCGCTGGCCAAGATTGCCGCCCGTGTGATGGCCGGTCAGTCGCTGCAAGAACAGGGCTTCACCAAAGAGATCATCCCACCCTACTACTCGGTGAAAGAGGTGGTACTGCCGTTCGCCAAGTTCCCGGGAGTTGACCCGCTGCTGGGGCCGGAGATGCGCTCTACCGGTGAGGTGATGGGGGTGGGCAGCAGCTTTGCCGAGGCCTATGCCAAGGCGCAGCTGGGTGCCAACCACGCCGTACCGAAAGAGGGTCGAGCCCTCTTGTCAGTGCGTCATAGCGACAAGGCGCAGGTGGTCGACTTGGCTGCCAAGCTGCTGGAGCTGGGCTACGAGCTGGATGCAACTCACGGCACCGCAGTCGCACTGGGTGAAGCGAGCATCAACCCGCGCCTGGTCAACAAGGTGCATGAAGGTCGCCCGCACATTCTCGACCGCATCAAGAATGGCGAGTACACCTACATCGTCAACACCGCCGAAGGGCGGGTGGCGATCCAGGACTCCAAGCAGCTGCGTCGCGCCGCCTTGCAGAACAAGGTGGCGTATACCACCACCATGAATGAGGCGTTTGCCACCTGCATGGCCATCAGCGTGGATGCCACCGCCAACGTCAACTCGGTACAGGAGCTGCACCAGAAGGTGAAAAACCGCTAAGAGTTTGCAGCGGGCATCAGCCCGACTTGCCAGACGACCAACCCCCGCCAGCGATGGCGGGGGTTTCTTTTTATCTGTCGCTCACCGTTCGGTTCGGGCCGGGTGAATCCTTGAAGAAGGTCATGAGTTCCGTATCGCAGACAACGGATGGCGCGTGGGGTGGCAAAAGCTGGCAAGGGGAGGGGATGCTGCGAGCGCGGGTTTCAACTGCAGCAGGCAATCCTCTACAATGGCCCCACTTTGCTTGTCAGTGCAGTGCCAGCGGCGCTGCCTGTAGGGCCTACAAAAAATGGACATGCTTATGACCGCTTTGCCTTCCTGTCGTCTTCTTGCCTTCTGCTCTGCCTTGTTGCTGGCCGGTTGTGCCAGTGATCCCGCCTCCGCGCCCGCCAAAGAGGCGAGCGTGAGCAACCCCAAAACGCCGCCTGCCATGCAGCCGCGCAAACCGGCGGATATGAAGAGTCGCATCGTGCGCTTCTTGCCCCGTCAGGTGCCTGACAAACAGGGGTGGGCCAATGACGTGGTGACGGCGCTCACCACCCAGGGGGTGACGGTCAATGATCACAACGTCTGTAGCGTGCTGGCGGTGGCGGAGCAGGAAGCCACTTATCAGGCCGACCCCGTGGTGCCGGGCCTTGGCAAGATCGCCTGGAAAGAGATCAACTCACGGGCAGCCAAGCTGCTGATCCCCGAATTTATGGTGCGGGCCGCGCTCTCCATCAACTCGCCCACAGGCAAGAGCTATGCCGAGCGCATCGACAAGTTGCGTACCGAACGGGAGATGAGTGAAATCTTCGAAGATATGATCAGCATGCTGCCGATGGGCAAGACGCTGTTTGGCAACCTCAACCCGGTGCATACCGGTGGCCCGATGCAGGTGAGCATCGCCTTTGCCGAGGCCAACGCCCGTGGCTACCCCTATCCAATCAAGGACTCCATTCGCCACGAAGTCTTTACCCGTCGCGGTGGAATCTGGTTTGGCACCAAGCATATCTTTGGTTATCCCGCCGACTACCCGGATACCCTCTACCGCTTTGCCGACTTCAACGCCGGCTGGTATGCCAGTCGCAATGCCGCTTTTCAGGCCGCCGTCAGCCGCTTGAGTGGCAAAACTCTGGCGTTGGATGGGGATTTGATCCGCTATGACTCGGATCTACCGGGCAACACCGAACTGGCCGTCTACACCCTCGCCAACCGGGTCAATATGAGCAAACAGGCGATCCACCAGAGCCTGCGCAAAGGGGATACCGCCGAATTTGCCGAGACCGATCTCTACCATCGCATCTTTACCCTGGCCGACAAGCAAGCGGGCAAGCGATTGCCCCGCGCCATCCTGCCCGGCATTCAGCTAAAGAGCCCGAAAATTACCCGCAACCTCACCACCGCCTGGTTTGCCAAGCGGGTGGATGACAGGGAGCAGCGATGCGTGCGGCAGATGGCGACGATTCGCTAAGAAACATCAAGGGCGGCCAATTGGCCGCCCTTGATGTCAGAGTGAGTTTCCCCTTGTGTGACAGTTCATGCCTTGCTGTTCCCTGTGAGATTTACAATGAATCTGCATTTGGGGTATCCACTGCATCCCCAAAACCGATTGCCTCGGTTATCCCCCCGTTTGGCGGTACGCAATACCATCGGGTTGCCGCATCTGGGGCATAGTGGATTTGCTTGGGTGAGCGATTCGGTGATGGTTGGCGCGGCGTTCACCACCTGATTGACGACAGGCATTGTAGCTACGGATAAACGCGGGCGGGGAACCTCGCTGTGACGTGCTTTCAACTGCGCCACATGCTGTTTATGGGTCTGCCAATTGGCGGCCAGTCGTCCCCGCTGGATGGTGTCGATCACTCTGGTGACTTCAGCAGGGGTCAACACCTGCGTGGTTTTACTCTTGATATAGCGAATAAGCCCACGGTTCATCACGTTATCCGGCATGGGGGTTTTAAAGGTGCAGTCGCCAATAAAGTAGATAATCGAATGGAGCTGATGATCAGCAAGACCCAACAAGGATTTGAGCGTCATCAGGTGCAGATAGTTTTGGCGCAGGGGATTTTGAAAGGTATGTCTGCGGCGATAGAGCTGCTGGGTCCAGCTCTTGTGGGCTGGATTGCCAAATATCCACCCCTTGATGTTCTTGGTCTCGATCACAAACAGCCCGAAGTGCGAGACGATCACATGATCGATCTGGGTAGTGCCCTGCGGGGTCGGCAGGGTCACGTTCTTGAGCAGGTGGTACTCCCGCTTGTCGAGAAAAAGCCGGATGCCCAAGTTGATAAATGTCTCCCCAACAATCCCCTTGAACCTGGGCGTTTTGATCAGGGTGGCAATCAACAACAGGGGCAGCAGATACCAGAACTGGCCCAGCAGAACCGCAATAACGGGAGTGAAGTCCATTTCACATTTATCCAGTCAGTGAATTAGAGGGGATTCATGGCCTCTGGCCAGAGGAAATAGGGGCCAAATTTGGGGCTCATTCTAAACTCCCCACCTTCCTCCTTGCCTTTGGCTGTGAGGTAATGCTTGCTGTCACGCAGCTCAAGCAAGCCGTGAGTCACCATTTTTTCCAACAACTCATTGGTTTTGATCCCCCACTTTTGCGCCAGTTTGGATGAGGTCAGTTTTTCAGTGGCTGACTCATTTTCGTTAGCAGAAGGCTGTTGGGTTTCAGCTTCACTGACAACCCGTTCAAGTGATATGCGGACTTCATCACTGACCCGAATAATTCGTTGGGCCTCATCATAGGCATCACGGTAAAGGTCATGATCTTCCGAGCGCTGGATCAATACCCCCATCTCGTTGTTATTGACCTGACTGAACTCGTAGAGATTGAGGCTGGTGACAATGCACATCTCTTCATTGAGATAGCACTTGGCATGGAGGTTTTTGCAAAAGCTGGTGCGGATATAGGTGAGCTCTTTGAGCCAGCTGATCTCTTCCGGTTGCAGCTCGCTTTTGCCATAGACGATCCGCACATCGATCTTGAGGCGGTTCTTGTCGGTGAGCAGCTCCTTGATCCTGTCGTTGAGCTTGAGGAGGGGCTGATCAGGATCAGACGCTCTTTGGCATCTTTGATAAGTTCTTCCAGAAAGTAGTTGGTTGCGCTGGTATTCAAAAACTTGGCCATGGCAAAAATCTCTATCCCTGTGGTGTAACTGGTGGCGCAAATACTTGGCTGGCGTTCGGCAGGTCATTTTCATTCCGGGCGCAGTGATCACCCAGCCAGTGCGGCTGGCAATCGACATCATGGTTTCATGCGGACAATTGGGCGCCGAACTGAACCATCCTAACAATTTCATCAACAGGAATATGTGACAGATTGCACTAACTCTGTGACAAGGCTGGATTTTTCGGGACGGGCTGTGGTTGATGCTAAATCGCAGGTGCAAAAAAGCCCCTTGGCGGGGCTTGGTGTCTGGCAAGGCTGGTGTCGGGATTATCAATCGAACAGGATGCGGCCGCTGGTGCCGGCATCGTTGTCTTTCCAGCTGGCGCCGCTTTTGCGCAGGGTGTAAGTGATGGTCTCCTGCTTGAATTTCAGGTAGTCGCTGCCGCTGTGGCTTGGTTTGACCTGATTGCCATCGATATAGGTCTCCCCTGTGGTATCGACGTGAATTTCGGCCACGGTGCGGCCATCGTCAGTGACTGCTTTATAGTTGCCAGCCCACGGGCTCTCGTCGCCATACTGCACGGCCCCTTCCTGAGTGTGCGCTTGGGCATGGGTCTTGTGGCCGTGATGGGTTTTGGCCACGGCACAGCCGGAGATACCGACCGCCAGCAGGCAACCGAGGGTGACATTGAGCAGAGTCTGTTTGGATTTCATCTTCATTTACCTGTATCAAATAATTGCAATGGATAAGGGGTGGAGCCCCCACAGTAGGTGTGGGCCCCGCTGAGCCGTGGCTCGAAATCAGTCCTGATTGATGCCAGAAATATGGTCGCGGGAGTCGGTGAGGCAGTGCCAGAGCCGGTCATGGGGCCCCTTGATATCAATCATCATCCCCGCCTGGGAGTCGGCCACATAGTCGAGGGTCAGTTTGCTGCGGCTGACGCCCGCTTTTCTGGCAACGGCGTTCATGCAGGCGTTCTCGGCAACCTTGGTTTGTGCAGTGCTGCCGTTGTAGGCACTGCTACTGGCGCTCTCATCATCATCGCCGTCGTCATCGTTCTCATCGTCATTGAGCTGGCAGGCGCCGCTGTCGCCATTTTTGACAAAATAGGTGATGCCCCAGTCGCCATTTTTCACCATGGAGAGGGTGGTGCGCCCCTTGCTCGCCTCGTAGAAATTTGAATTCACTTTTTTAAGTGGAATTTGCTGGTTATTGATATAAGCCGTGCCATCTTCGATGCGAAGATTAATATGTCCAGGACAGCTGGCGGATAAATCAGGCACCCCTGCATATGCGGTTCCGGTCATGACCAATACAGAGAGAGCAAGCAGCGTTTTTTTCATCAGATAACCTCAAATCAACAAGGATCAGCAAGTGTGATGTCGTCAAAATAACGGTTGCTATGCCTTAACGTTATTTCTGTGCCCATTGCACACCTGTTATCGGTAGCCCGCAGTCAGTCGTTTCAGTGCGCCTCGTCCTGCCGGGATGACGCCAAATTTAGCAGTCGGGTGATGTAAGTAAAATAAAACAGGATTAATTGGATTCATAAAATATGAAAAACTATTAATCATTTAAAACAATACGTTAGGTGTGGCTTAGGTAACTTTTCAAAAGAGGGGGGACCATCCGGGATGGTTCCTTATGAGTGTCGATAAAGTTGGCCATCGGTCAGTGATGTCGGGCGTTTGGTATTTTTCCTGTTGCAAGCGGGCACAGGCTGGCGACATCACAGGACCAATCAGCCATTGCGCGCCGTAAATATACAGACAAAAACTCCAATATTCGGTGTGCGAGGGTGGCAAAGTGGGCCTGCCAGCAGGTGGATATTTTTACCTGATATGACTGGGTGGTGAGGCATATGAAAAGGACAGAATAAATAAACCCTCCGTCAATAGGGCGTGATTATATGGAGTGTTAATGTACTTTTCCTGAGGATTGCCCACTCTTGGCAGGCAAAAATAACGACTCAGAAACTCATGGCCAACCCGATGGAATAACCGCTGGTGTTGTGGCTGAACATATAGCGGGCAACCAGCCGGGTACGGGTGACTATGATGTCGTACTTGCTGCTGTCCAGCTCCAGACCGGCACCGATCGAGTTGAGGGAGTCAACGCCAAGCAACCCCCGCTGTTCCCCCAGATATGCGGTATGAGCCCCCTCCAGTACATAGCGCACCGGTCTGTCGAGCAGTGTCCAGTGGAATAGCGGGGCCCGGCGACGCAGATAGAGACCGAGGTTCTCCGCCTCGGCGTGACCACGGACGCTGGTCGAGGTGCCGCCAAAGCTCTGCAGGTACTGGTAGGAGTAACGCACTTCGACATCGATATCCTGCGCCTTTGAAAAGAGCTCGTAGTCGAGCATCAGCGAGCCTCCCAGTCCGTACATATTGAGCTGCCCACCATCGAGAAAATCCAGCGAGTAGCCCTTGGTGCGCTCCAGCAGCCAGTTGCCGATCCGCAGATCGCTGGCCATGGTACCGAGCGAGACGTTGGCGATGGGGCGCAGTACCCAGTGGCCACCGCGCGGGTCTTCATGGAGGGCGATATCCCAGCCGATCCCGCCTGACGCTGTCAGGCTGTTCCATTTGGTCGGGAGGGTGCGGCTCTCTGTGCCGTTGCTCACCACAAACTGGGGATCGTAGCGGCTAAAGCCGATCGCCCCTTCCAGATAGATGGGCACGGCTTCACTCATGGTGGCGCCGCCACCGATCTGGGTCATGTTGAGGGCGGCAGATTGATTGGTGCCGCTGCCGATATCGAGGTTGCTGGCGGTGATGTCGGGCACCACCGTGAAGGTCATCAGAGAGAGCACCGCATTTGCGCGCTCCTGTGCCCACTCCTGATCCTGTGTTGCGGCCTTGACGGTGCTGCCGGATAGCGCCAGCAGCATTGGCAACAACATCTGCCATAAAGAGGAGCAAGAGCGGTGCATGAGTGTGGTTCCCGATAAGCGGCGTCTGGTTGCCCTGATTTTACTGTAGCGAGCTTCCTGCCGGTTGGCACGGAGCTAAGAGGGGGGAATAAGCGCCGCTTGCGGTCGGTTGCCGCCGGGGGCAAGCCTTTGCCACACCAACGGCACGCCTTTGCAGTTTGTCGCTAAAGCTTGGCCTCTTACCGCCGATATCTCTTGTGAGATCGTGTGGAGGACAAGCAATTGAACGCTTGGGTGTTGGGGTTGGTCAGCATATCCGTGAGTATGCAGTTACAGGCTGGGGTCACCGAATTTGGTGCCGGTCTGGATCAATCCGTCTGGCGTTTGACCTCCGATACCCAGATTGAGTGTCGCCTCGAGCATCCTATTCCCAACTGGGGAACGGGGGCTTTTGTCAGTCGTGCCGGGCGCAAGATCAATCTCGACTTCGAGCTTAAGGGCAAGCGACCGCAGGCCCAGACCCAGACGGTGAGCCTTGGCATCATGCCGCCGGTATGGCGCCCGGGAATAGCTGGGCGAGAAGTGAGTCAACTGCGCTTCTATCAGCAGTTCGATGGGCTGGTGGAGGGGCAAACTGCCTGGACCATGCTCGACGAGCTGGAAGGGGGGCGGATGCCGACCTTCCAGTATCGGGACTGGTATCGCCAGAACCGCGCGGTGCGAGTGTCCCTCTCGTCAGTCAACTTTCGGGTGAAATATCAGGCCTTTATCGACTGTCTGAGCGGGCTGTTGCCCTACAGCTTCAACGATATCGCCTTTAGCGTGCTTACCTACGACAAGAACAGTGATCAGCTCTCCATTCCCTCCAAGCGGCGGCTGGCGATGATCAGCGAGTTTATCAAGGCGGACAAGAGCATCGACGTGGTGGTGATCGACGCCTACAGCGACAGCTATGGCGGCCGCTGGCCGAACCTGAAACTTTCCGAGAAGCGAGCCGATGCCATCAAGAAGGTGTTTGTCGATCTGGGGATCGATCCCGGCAAGATCTCGGTGGAGGGGCATGGTGAGAAGCAGCACGTCGCCTCCAACGAAACGGAGCAGGGGCGAGCCAAGAACCGGCGGGTGGTGATCAGCATGGGGCGCAATGGCGAGATCTAGCGCCGTCCCCGGCAGCCGGATATAAAAAAGAGCTCATCTGCGCTCTTTTTTGATCCTGCCATTCGGCTGCGGGATTAGGGCAGCTTAGAAGCTGTCACCGAGGCCAGTACCGGCATCTTTCTTGGCGATCAGTTCAATCTTGTAACCGTCCGGATCTTCGACGAAGGCGATGACGGTGGTGCCACCCTTGACCGGGCCTGGCTCACGGGTGATCTTGGCACCGGCGGCGCGCAGGGCGTCGCAGGTGGCGTAGATGTCGTCCGCTTCCAGCGCGATGTGGCCGTAGGCAGAGCCCAGTTCGTACTCGCTTACCCCCCAGTTGTAGGTCAGCTCGATCACCGCTTCATCTTTCTCGTCACCGTAGCCGACGAAGGCCAAGGTGTACTTGTACTCGCTGTTCTCGCTCTTGCGCAGCAGCTTCATGCCGAGGACGCGGGTGTAGAAGTCGATGGAGCGTTGCAGATCGCCGACACGCAGCATGGTATGCAGAATTCTCATTGCTCAGTTCTCCGGGTTGGTGATGTGTACTGCTTTCAATCTCGGTTGCGAGGCTATCAGTTGTCGGGATAGACCTTCTCTTTGTACTCGCAGAGGTCCTCGATGATACAGGAACCACTGCAGCGGATGTTTGCGAGCGAGACAGGTAGGACGGTTGTAGCGCCCAGTCATTCAGCTCTCTGGATAGACCTTCTCTTTGTACTCGCACAAGTCCTCGATGATACAGGAACCACAACGGGGCTTGCGAGCCAGACAGGTGTAACGCCCGTGCAGGATCAGCCAGTGGTGAACATCCAGCTTGAACTCGGCGGGCACCACTTTGAGCAGCTTCTCCTCCACCTGATCCACGTTCTTACCCACCGCAAAACCGGTACGGTTCGAGACCCGAAAGATATGGGTATCGACGGCGATGGTGGGCCAGCCAAAGGCGGTGTTGAGCACCACGTTGGCGGTCTTGCGACCGACGCCCGGCAGGGCTTCCAGCGCTTCGCGGTTCTCCGGTACCTCGCCACCGTGGCGCTCCAGCAAGATGGCGCAGGTCTTGATGACGTTCTCGGCCTTGGTGTTGAAGAGGCCAATGGTCTTGATGTACTCCTTGAGCCCGTCCACCCCGAGATCCAGCATCGCTTGCGGGGTGTTGGCCACCGGATAGAGCTTGTCGGTCGCCTTGTTGACGCTGACATCGGTCGCCTGCGCCGAGAGCAGCACGGCGATCAACAGCTCGAATGGCGAGTTGAAATTGAGCTCTGTGGTGGGGTGGGGGTTGTTTTCCCGCAGTCGCTCGAGGATCTCTCTGCGTTTCTGGTTGTTCATGCCTTGCGTCCGATCATAGCTCGGTCGCCCGGACGCGGGCCGGGGCAACGTTGCAGTGGGCTACGGTAGCGGCCTGTTTGCGGTCCCGCCAGTCGTTGATGGCGTTCTTGGCGGCGATCAACAGCCCCAGCCCGATAAAGCCGCCCGGCGGCAAAATCGCCAGCAGCAGGCTGGCATCGGCGTGGAACAGCTCGATGCGCAGGGATTTGGCCCACTCGCCCAGCAGCAACTCGGCGCCATCAAACAGGGTGCCCATGCCGATGATCTCGCGCATGCCACCCAGTACCAGCAGCACCAGGGTAAAGCCAAGGCCCATCATCAGACCGTCGAGGGCCGCCAGCAGCGGCGGGTTCTTGGAGGCATAGGCCTCGGCGCGGCCGATGATGACGCAGTTGGTGACGATAAGGGCGATAAAGATGCCGAGTGCCTGATAGAGGCCATAGGTGTAGGCGTTCATCAGCAGCTGCACGCTGGTCACCAGCGAGGCGATGATCATCACATAGACCGGGATGCGAATATCCTTCGGCACCCAGTTGCGCACCAGCGAGACTGCGAGGTTGGAGCAGACCAGCACCGCCATGGTGGCAAGGCCGAGCCCCAGCGCGTTGGTAAAGGTGGAGGAGACGGCAAGGGTCGGGCAAAGCCCCAGCACCTGCACCAGCGAGGGGTTGTTCTTCCACAGCCCCTGACTCATCAGCTCCTTGAGCTCGCCCTTGCGGCTTTCCAGCTCGGCAAGCGGGGTTGCGCCCGTTTCAATCTGTTCCATCTGGTTCATGATGGCTCGACTCCGTTAGTTCGCCGCCGGACAAGCCGGGGCGTTGCTGAGCAGTTCGGGTTGCTCCTGCTGCAGTTTCAGCAGGTTTTTCACCGCCTTGACCACGGCTCGCGGGGTGATGGTGGCGCCGGTAAAGGCATCGAACTCGCCGCCATCCTTCTTCACCGCCCACTGGGGCTCGTTGTCATGGGTCAGGAATTTTCCGGCAAAGCTGTTGATCCAGTCCGATTTTTTCAGCTCGATCTTGTCACCGAGGCCCGGGGTCTCGTTGTGAGCGAGCACGCGCACGGCGGTGATGGTGCCCTTGGCATCAAAGCCCGCCACGATGCGGATCGCCCCGCTGTAGCCATCCGGCGCGATCGCCTCCAGCGCATAGCCGGTCACCACGCCATTTTTGCTGGCGGTATAGAGGGCCTGCGGCTGATCACTGCCCAGATACTTCCTGCTGGTCACCTGCTTGCAGCTGGCCACCAGATCGTTGTCATAGCTCCCCTCCGGTAGCAATACCGAGAGAGTCTGCTGCTTCTCCAGCTGTTGCTGGTGGGCGATTTTATCCTTGGTCAACTCGTTGGTCAGTACCACCAGCGCGGTACAGCCCAGCGCGAACATCGCCAGAATAAGGCCGTTCTTGCGCATGCTCTTTAACATGTCCGGGCTCCGTCAGCTGTGATGGGGGAAAAGGGCAGAAACATCATTGGCGACGGGCTCCATACACTTTCGGGCGAGTCAGGCTGTCAATAAAGGGCACGCAAAGGTTGGCCAGCAGCACGGCGAAGGCGAACGCATCCGGATAGCCGCCAAAGCGGCGAATGATGTAGACCAGCACCCCGATCAGCACGCCATAGACCAGTCGGCCGCGCGGTGTGGTGCAGGCACTGACCGGATCGGTGGCGATAAAGAAGGCCCCCAGCATAGTCGCGCCGCTGAATAGATGGAACATGGGCGTGGCAGTCGCATCCGGGCTCACCAGATAGCCGATGGTGGAGGCCGCCAGCAGGGCACCGAGAATGGCGGTGGGAATGCGCCAGTTGATCACTTTCTGTTGCAGCAGGAACAGGCCGCCCAGCAGATAGCCGAGGTTGACCCAGCTCCAGCCGATGCCGCCCCAACCCTCAAACAGCGGGCCGCTCAGGATCTCGCCGGTGGTGAGCCCCTGAGTCAGGCCGGTTTTCAGGGTATCGAGGGGGGTCGCCATGGTGAGACCATCCACCCCCTGCTTGAGCTGGGCCATGCTATAGCCGTCGAGGCTAAAGCCGGTGAAGATCACCGACGCCGCATCACCAAAGCCGAGGCTGTAGGCGCGCACGCTCTCCGGCGGCAGCCAGCTGGTCATCTGCACCGGGAAGGAGACCAGCAGCAGCACATAGGTGACCATGGCCGGGTTGAACAGGTTCTGACCCAGTCCGCCGTAAAGGTGTTTGGCGACAATGATGGCAAAGGCCGTGCCCACCACCAGCATCCACCACGGCAGCAGCGGCGGCAGGGAGAGACCAATCAGCACGGCGGTGAGCGCCGCACTGCCATCCATCAGGGCAGGCTTGATGGCGCGGCCACGGAGCTTGAGCACCAGCGCTTCGCACAGCAGCGCAGTGACCAGCGCCAGCAGGATCTGGATAAAGGAGCCCCAGCCGAAGAACCAGGTCTGGGCCAGCAAGCCCGGCACGCAGGCCAGGATCACCAGCAGCATCAGGGTTCGGGTCTGTTTGCGGTTATGGGCAAACGGCGCAGTCGCAATATTGAACATGAGTCTGTCGATTACCTTGTGGTTGTTCGGTCGGCTGACGGTGCATCTTCAGCGGCGGTCTCTGCGGCTCTGGCCGCCTCTGCCGCCAGCTTCTTCGCCTTGGCGCGGGCCACCGCGGCTGCAATGGCCGCTTTTTTCGGATCAACCGGGGCATCAGCCGCAGGGGCGCTCGCTTCAGGAGCCTCTGCTACGGCAAGTGGTTGCTCACTGCTGGTTGCATCGCTTTGCATCGGCTCGGCCGGTGCGCGCTCACCCTCGGCAGTATCTACTACCTCAGCACTGTCACTCTCGCCCTGCAGCGCCAGCTTTTTGGCCTTGGCCCGGGCGATGGCTGCGGCGATAGCGGCCTTCTTGGGATCGACCGCTTCACTTGCAGCCGTATCGCTGTGGCTGGTGGTTACTTCGCTCTTGGCTACCGCCACGTCGCGGGTCTCCGCGCTTGCTGATAGCTCACCTTGCGTACCCTCAGCATCGGCACTTTCGCCCTGCTGGGCGGCCTTTTTGGCTTTGGCCCGGGCGATGGCGGCAGCGATAGCGGCTTTCTTGGGATCAACCGCTTCGCTGGCCGCAGATGGTGCATCGCTTTGGGTTGCAGCGGATTCGCTGGTGCCAGCGGTTGCTGTCAGATCGCCCTCAGCGCTGTCACCCTGCTGGGCCGCCTTCTTGGCCTTGGCCCGGGCGATGGCAGCAGCAATAGCCGCTTTCTTGGGGTCAACTGCTTCGCTGGCAGCAGATGGAGCATCGCCTTGCGAGCCTGCGTCGGCTACCGCGCTGTTGGCAGCGCTTACCGGTTCACCATTCGCCTCGGCCTTTTTGGCTTTGGCACGGGCAATGGCGGCGGCAATTGCTGCCTTTTTTGGATCAACTTCTGCCTTTTGTTGATCAGCATCTACCGCAGGCGCAGCAATGGCTTCGGCAGTCACAGGCTCGGCGCTCTCGCCAGCCTGAGCGGCTTTCTTGGCCTTGGCGCGCGCCAGTGCGGCGGCGATGGCCGCTTTCTTGGGATCGCTGGCGGGGTCAACCGCCTCGGCGGGTTGCGCCGCAGCGGCTGTTTCGCTGTTTGCGCTCTCCGCCAGCTTGGCGGCGCGGCGCACCTCCGCTTCCCGTTTGCGGGCTTCGCGGGCGGCAATCACGGCGCTGTTGTCAGGCAAGCCCTCGGCGGTGGCGGCAATGGCAGTGATGGGGGCATCCTGCTTGGCCTTGATGCGGGCCAGTGCCGCAGCCACCGGATCTTCGCCGCCTGCGGCCGTCATGGTCTGACGGCGCTGGGCGGCGGCTTCGGCGTGGCGCGCTTCGCGGGC
Organism: Aeromonas sp. 82P; assembly: GCF_051919365.1. Classification (NCBI taxonomy): domain Bacteria; kingdom Pseudomonadati; phylum Pseudomonadota; class Gammaproteobacteria; order Aeromonadales; family Aeromonadaceae; genus Aeromonas; species Aeromonas sp. 82P. The sequence continues at coordinate 3,186,939 of NZ_JBQBEV010000001.1, read as the reverse complement.
CGCTTTCTCCCGCTCGAAACGGGCCTGCTTGGCCTCGAAACGCTGCTTGGCGCGCTCGGCCTTCTCGGCCTCGGCACGGGCTTCGCGAATGTCGTCTTTGGCGATCTTGTAGTACTGCACCAGCGGGATCTCGCTCGGGCAGACCCAGGCGCAGGCGCCGCACTCGATGCAGTCCATCAGGTTGAGCTTCTCGGCCTTGTCATACTCCTTGGCCCGGCTGTACCAGTAGAGCTCTTGCGGCAGCAGGGTGGCCGGGCAGGCATCGGCACAGGCGCTGCAACGGATGCAGGGCTGCTCCGGGCCGGGGGCGGGCAGTTCGGCCTGCGTCGGCGCCAGCAGGCAGTTGGTGGCCTTGACCACCGGCACCATGGCGTGGGGCAGGGTAAAGCCCATCATGGGGCCCCCCATGATCACCCGCTGCTCCGCTTCCGGTTGCAGTTCGAAACGCTGCAACAGCCAGCGCACCGGCGTACCCAGGCGCACCCAGGCGTTGCCGGGCTTTTTGAAGCTGTCGCCGGTGAGGGTGACGATCCGCTCGATCAGCGGCTCGCCGTCGATAATGGCGCGCTTGATGGCAAACACGGTGGCGACGTTGAGCACCATGATGCCGATATCGACCGCGCGGCCACCCTTGGGCACCTGACGGCCGGTGAGCAGTTCGATGGTCTGCTTGGCACCGCCCGAGGGGTACTTGGTCGGCACCGTCTTGACCAGCACATCTTCATCGGTGGCGTGGCGGGTCAGCTGCTCGATCGCCTCGGGCTTGTTGTCTTCTACCCCGATCAGGGTGAGTTTCGGTTTGAGCAGGTGCTTGAGCACCCGGATGCCATCCATGATCTCGTCGGCGTACTGCTGCATCAGCCGATCGTCGGTGGTGATATAGGGCTCGCACTCCAGCCCGTTGACGATCAGGATCTCGGTGAGCTGGCCGCGGCCGTCGAGCTTGCTGTGGGTGGGGAACACGGCGCCGCCAAGGCCCGCTACCCCCGCCTGCTGAATGCGCTCGAGCAGCTCGCCCCGCTCCAGATTCCAGTAATCGGCTTTGCCATTGCGCTCGCCCCACTCATCCTCCCCATCCGGGGTGAGAATGACGCAGAGATCGCCGAGCCCGGAGGGGTGGGCAACCGTGTGGTTGCCAATCTCGGTGATGGTGCCGGAGGTAGAGGCATGGACAGGCACGACCCGCCCCTTGGCATAACGGGTCAGCGGCTGCCCTTTTTTGACCTTGTCGCCCACCTGTACCAGCAGATCGCCGGCGGGGCCTGCGTGCTGGCGCAGCGGAATGATGAGGCGCGGTGGCAGACCGGCGTCTACCACCGGGCTCTGGCTTGATTGCAGCTTGTTGTCGGCGGGGTGAATGCCACCGTGAAAGTCCCAGAGCGTGCCGGCTTTGATACGTTCGAGTAAGGAATGCATGGTTGCTCCGCTGTTTATTCCACTATCTTGACCGGAATCTTGCCCGGAACATGCACGTTATTAAGATCCCACTTCCAGTTATCGACCGTGGTGGGCACCGGGATCATCTCGATGCAGTCGGTCGGGCAGGGATCGACACAGAGATCGCAACCGGTGCACTCGTTGGCAATCACGGTATGCATCGCCTTGGTGGCGCCGACGATGGCATCCACCGGGCAGGCCTGAATGCACTTGGTGCAGCCGATGCACTGATCTTCGTGGATAAAGGCGACCTTTTTGACCGGCACGGCGGCCTCGTCACTGCCCCCCAGCGGCTGGGGCTCGACCCCCATCAGATCGGCAATTTTGCGCATGGTGGCCTCGCCACCGGGTACGCACTTGTTGATCTGATCGCCGCCCGCGAGCGCCTCGGCGTAGGGTTTGCAGCCGGGATAGCCGCACTGGCCACACTGGGTCTGGGGCAGCAGGGCATCGAGCTGATCGACGATGGGGTCTGCTTCCACATGAAACTTGACGGCGGCAAAGCCCAGGATAATCCCGAACGCCAGCGCCAGCAGGGTCAGCACCAGAATGGCAAAGAGAATATGGATCATGGTTATATCTTGATAAGGCCGGTAAAGCCCATAAAGGCCAGCGACATCAGACCGGCGGTGATCATGGCAATCGACACCCCGCGAAACGGGGCGGGCACATCGGCGGCGACCAGACGCTCGCGCATGGCGGCAAACAGGATCAACACCAGCGAGAAGCCGGTGGCGGCGCCAAAGCCGTAGATCACGCTCTGGATAAAGTCGTGTCGCTCATTGATGCTGAGCAGCGCCACCCCGAGCACCGCGCAGTTGGTGGTGATGAGGGGCAGGAAGATCCCCAGCAGGCGATAGAGGGTCGGGCTGCTCTTGCGCACCACCATCTCGGTAAACTGCACCACCACGGCGATCACCAGAATAAAGGCGAGGGTGCGCAGATAGGCGATATCCAGCGGCAGCAGGATATAGTGCTCCACCAGATAGGAGCTGGCACTGGCGAGGGTCATCACGAAGGTGGTCGCCAGCCCCATGCCGATGGCGGTTTCCAGCTTGCCGGAGACCCCCATAAAGGGGCAGAGGCCGAGGAATTTCACCAGCACGAAGTTGTTAACCAGCACGGTGCCGATCAATAAAAGCAGGTACTCAGTCATCAATTACCGTCACTGAAAGTCGGGTTATCGGGGTTTGAAGGCGGGCGGTATTATCTGACGTTAGGGCCAGTTAAACAACCGCAAGGCCGCATGGTTATTATGCAACTGGATAATTTAGCCGGGGTTTTGGGCAAGAATCCGGTGGGTTTTGCGTCAGTAAGCAACACTGCGTGAACAATCTACCTCTGAGTAGGTGATTATTCGCGAACGAGACGTTTAATCCGTTGATAAAGAGCCTCGACAATCTCCGTTTTATTACAGCCGTAGTGCATCTCTCGGTGGCAATTAGGGCAAAGGGCTACCGTGTTGCTAACCGTATCTGAGCCACCCTCTGCTAGCCCTTTCAGGTGATGTACTTCCAAGAAGGGTTCCCCTGCGGCGGTTATAAAGGGAGCAGGTGCGTTACATGATTCACATTGTTGGGCTGCATTTTGCAGTACCCACTCCCTGACTTGCAGGTCTCGTTCATGACTGTTGGTGATGACATAACGTGATTGGGGCGTTTCGACCCCTTGTGGAAGCGGCTGTTCCAGCGCGTTTTTGTAAGAGCGAAGGTTAAGTTCCTGTTGGCGGATCAGGCGTTCGATATGCGTAAAAGCGGTTGAACCCACATTTTTGGCGGGTTTTAACCCGGGAAGCCACTCTCGTCCCATTTCGGCACAGACATATGAGATGTTCTGCATCCGATATTCGAAGGATTTCTCCGTACGCCCGAATTGGCTCGCCAATTCCCGGTAATAGTGCTTTTTCACGAAGGGCTCACCAAGAGATGCTTTGGTTTGCATATCCAAATATGCAATAACCGCAGCCCTTAGCTCTTCTTCTGTCCAGTTATCGCTCAAGACCAGATCCTAAGTAGAGGAGATAATGCTGTTGGGATTGGCCGGTATCACAGTGATAGACGGCGTCATCCGAGTGTGCTTTTATCGCCTGGCATATTAATCCAAACGACACCGCATTTCAGCTGTCATTTTGCGATAGCGTGCGCCCAGCCCATAAATTTATCTAAATAAATCAGTAAGATATTTTTCATTTTCATGTTTTAGACACGCTATTGGATAGGCTACGCAACTATGTAGCGTTGCACGTAACACACCCACAGGGAGGTGGTGATGGATCCGGTTTCCTATCTTTTTTCGGCTTATCTCAATCTGGTACAGCAGCAGGTTGCGGATATCTATGGCACCGAGGCCAAGACGCTGGTGGTGCAGTATGAGGGGGAGTCGGTCCCGTTCTCTTTTCAGCTGTGGCAGATCCAGCAGCCGAGCGTTTGTCGTTCCTACGAGCAGGATGTTCGGCGTTTTAGCCAGTGCACGGTCAAGGCGTCCGCCCTGTTTCACAAGCTGTGCGATGACTTGACCCGGCAGGATGACAGCAGCTGGCAACTGCCCAAATTTCGCACCATGTACTGCTCGGCGGCCATCAGTTATCGGCCGATGATTGCCGAGATTGGGGATGCCAAGCAGAGTCCGGCCAAGCTGGCAGAGCGGGCCTGCAATCAGGCGATTCTGGCTGCGATGGACAGTGACGATGAAGCCCTGCTGGCCCAGCGTGACAAAGCGTGCGCAGCGGTGCAGTAACGCGAATTTATTTGACCAGATCATTTGCGCTCGCTTTGCGCGCCACGGCACACATGGGCTCTCCCTTGCCGGGTATGATGGGGTAGCTCGCTGTGGTGACAACAGTCGGATGTTTGCGGGCATATGTCGGTCACATCAGCCAGATCACCACCAGGAGGTAACCATGATCAGCCATATCGACCATCTGGTATTGACGGTCAGTGATATCGAACGGGCCGTGGAATTTTACAGTTCGGTGCTCAATATGGAGGCCATTACCTTCGGTGCGGGGCGCCGGGCGGTAGGGTTTGGCAACCAGAAGATCAATCTGCAACTGCTGGGGCAGGAGCCGCGCAACCGGGCGCAGGTGGGGTCGGGGGATGTCTGCCTTATCACCCGCTGGCCGCTGGAGCAGGTGATGGCCCAGCTTGCCTGCCACGGGGTGGAGATTGTCGAGGGGCCGGTGACCAAAAGCGGTGCCTGTGGGCCGATAGAATCCATCTACTTCCTCGACCCGGATCAGAATCTGATAGAAGTGAGCATCTATCCCTGAGCCCACCAAGCCATCACTCCCATCGCCATCATCAATAGAAAGGGGCCGTCAATTGACGGCCCCTTTCTTGTATCGCCATCGACCCAGCGCCAGTGGCTCTTTGCCGATACTCCAGAAACGCCCTAGAAAGGCGCGCTGCTCTCATCGCTCTCCTGTAAAAACTGCTCCAGTTCGGCCTGATAGGCCGCATCATATTGACTGCTGCTGGCAGGGATTACGGCGGCAGACGGGGCGACGGGAGGGGCGGTGAGGGTCTCCATCACCCGCTGCTGCAGATAGGGGTAGAAGGGGTTGGAGGAGGTGCGGGTAAGGGCGCCGGGGTTGACGATCAGCACGCCGCGCTCGCCACGCAGGGCCAGACCACCGAGATTGATGCCGTATTGCTCCCGCTGCTCCGGGCGTGCTGCCATGCCATAGAGGGGGTCGTCCATCGGGAAGGGGAGCGCCACGTGGGAGAGGGAGTAGATCTCCTTGGGATAATCGATACCCAGCAGGCGAACCTGCTCAGGCTGGTCGGCGCTGGCCAGCGTTCTGGCCTGCGTCGCGGGGGAGGTTGGCTCGACGTTGCCCACCACGGTGAGGCGATAGTGCCCGGGGGCGTTTGGCAGCAAGCGGTGCAGCGCCAGCTCGGAGGCCGAGCTCATCAGCGGGCCAAACAGGGTGCTGCGGTTGATATCAAACAGTACCAGTTCGCTGCCGTTGGCCGGCAGGTAGTGGTAGAGATCGGCAATGATGGAGCGGGTGCTGACGGTGTAGTCCATCACCGACTGGAAGGTGAGGGCGGGGGGAAACGCCGCCAGCTCGCCACTGGCGGCCAGCTGGCGCACCTGCTGCTGGATGGCGTTGGTCAGGCGATAGGACTGGCGCGCGCCGTTGACCGGAAACGAGTTGTACTTGAACGGGTTGAACTCCGGCATGGTGTCGAGCCAGGCGGCGTTGGCAAAGGCGGGTAGCAGGGCTGGCACGGCCTTGAGCCCGGCGAAGCGGGCAAAGCGGGTCACCCCGATCATCGGGGAGATCAGCACCAGCCGATCCGGTTTTGCCAGCGTGCCGCTTGGGTCGGCCAGCGCATCGAGCGCATATTTCACCGCCAGCGCGCCGCCGTTGGAAAAGCCCACCAGATGCAGCGGCCGCTTGCCCGGTGCCAGCAATCTGGCCTCCCGCACCGCCAGTCGGGTGGCGGCCAGCCAGGTCTCCCAATCCACATCCACGAGGCCAGCGGGTACGGTGCCGTGGCCGGGGATCCGCAGCCCCAGCGCGATAAAACCCTGCTGCTGATAGCGTCTGGCCAGATGGCGCAGGCTGTAGGGGGAGTCGGTCAGCCCGTGCAGCAGCACCGCCACCCCTTTGACTTCCCCCTCGGGGCGCAGCAGGTAGGAGCGGTTCCAGTTCTGCTGAAAGCGGGCGGGATTGATGGGCGCGTCCTGATAGTAGCGATTGCTGGCCAGTTGCTGCTCCGGCGGTGTCTTGGCGACTACCTCGGTGGCCACCAGCTCGAACAGCTCTGCTTCGCGGGCCAGATAGGCTTGCCAGTCGCTGCTGTCGAGCTCATCGGCGCTGAGTTCGGGGGGCACCACTGTGTGCCACAGCTGCAGCGGCGCTGCCTGCCAGGCGAAGTAGGCGATCACCGCCCATGCGGTCAGCAACAGCAGCAACAGGGTCAGCAGAGCACGGCGAACAAGGCGGCGAGTGTGAGCCAGCATGGTGCAATCCTTGGCGATAGAGATGGGACCGCCTCTGGGCGGGCGAGTTCGGCGCAGCACCCTAGGCGCTGCCAATCGGCTTAAAGCCTAATGGAAACAAGGTGATATGTATAGTTGATGGCGTTCGGCCACGCTGGCTGTGGGCGCCTGATCCCGCCGCTTACATCAGGCTGGCCGTTCGAAGGCTGCATCGCGGGCCATCTGGTGGCGTGACTTATCCGAGGATGCCAGATTGGGCGCTGCGGCCCTGCAACTATCTACCCCTGAAAGGGGGCAATTATGCTACTGTAGCGGCGTTTTTTGATGGATAAGCTGGCATTGGCCTTTTTTGAAGATGGAATGGTATGCAGAACTTTGACGTAGTGAATTGGCTGATGCAGCAGACAGCCTCCCCGGCACAGCCGGAACAGGCGATGGCACAACCGGGCGCGGCCCAGATCCTGTGGCAGGTGACTCATGCTGGCTAACGAATCCATGCGCCTGAACAAATACATCAGCGAGAGCGGTATCTGTTCGCGCCGCGAGGCCGACCGCTTTATCGAGCAGGGCCACGTCTTTATCAACGGCAAGCGGGCTGGGATCGGTGATCAGGTGCAGGTCGGCGATCTGGTCAAGGTGAACGGTCAGGTGATCGAGCCGCGCGAGGCGGACAGTCTGGTGCTAATCGCCCTCAACAAGCCGGTGGGCATCGTCAGTACCACAGAGGCGGGCGAGAAGGACAACATCGTCGATTTCGTCAACCACAGCACCCGGGTCTTCCCCATCGGGCGGCTCGACAAGGATTCGCAGGGGCTGATTTTCCTCACCAACCACGGCGATCTGGTCAACAAGATCCTGCGGGCGGGCAACGATCACGAGAAAGAGTATCTGGTGACCGTCGACAAGCCGGTGACCGACGAGTTTGTGCGCGGCATGGCGGCCGGGGTGCCGATCCTCGGTACAGTGACCAAGAAGTGCAAGGTGAAGAAAGAGGCGCCGTTCGTCTTTCGCATCACGCTAGTGCAGGGGCTTAACCGCCAGATCCGCCGCATGTGCGAGCACTTCGGTTTTGAAGTGACCAAGCTGGAGCGCATCCGCATCATGAACGTCAGCCTCAAGGGGCTGCCGGTGGGCGAGTGGCGCGATCTCACCGACGACGAGCTGATCGATCTGTTCAAGCTGATTGAGAACTCTTCTTCCGAGGTGAAACCGGCCAAAGGCGACAAGCCGAAGGCGGCCAAGGCCCCTGCGGCGCAAAGCGCCAAACCGGCCCAAGGCAAGAAGCCGCGCCGCGATGACGATCACGAGATTGGCGGGCGCCCCAATGTGCCGGGCCCGGAAGCCTTCGAGAAGAAGCTGCCGGTGGGCAAGGGTGGTGCGGGCAAAGGTGTCGCCAACAAGGGCGGTGCTGGCAAAGGGGCACCCAAGGGTGGCAAACCGGCCGCAGGCAAGACGCGCACCGCTAACACCGGACGGCAGAAGAAGGGGCGCTGAGTTGCCCCCCTGAGTGGCGTCAGCCTACCTTGTCATCCCCAACACACCGGCCTCAGGCCGGTGTGTTGCTTTGGGTCGCAGAGTCGGTTGGGCGGGGCGCCGAAAGGGACGGCTCGCTGGCGGTCGGTAACCCCATGACGCGGGGGTAGTGGCGCGGGTCGAGGCGCAGCACCAGCAGGCTCATCAGCAGCAATCCCCCCAGTTGCCACTGCCAGGCAGCTGCGAAGTCGCCCACATAGTGATAGAGCCGTGCCGCCACCCAGGGGCCGGTGGCCGCCAGCATAAAGCCGAAGCCCTGCATCAGGGCGCTCAGGGTGCCCGCGCGGCGCGGGTCGGGCAGGTGATCGAGCGCAATCACCATGATGAGCGAAAAACTGCCGCCAAGACCGGCGCCGCACAGCATGCACCAGAGAATGGGGGAACTGGCTGGCGCCAGCCATAGGCCGCCGAATCCCGCCAGCTGCATGGCGATGGCAAGGCCCATCCACGGCCGCCGATCCAGACTGCGCGCCGCCAGCAGCGGCAGGCCGAGGCCGCTGGCGGTCTGGGCCAGTGCCAGCCAGGCGACCAGTTCGCCCGCCTGCGCGGCGCTCCACCCCTGCGCCATATAGGCGGGGGCCAGCCAGGCCACCACGATGCCGTAGCCGCTGTTGATGATGCCAAAGCAGACGATCAGCAACCAGCTGCGGGGCAAGGTGATCAGCCGCTGTTCGCCGTGGGGAATGGCGACCGCGGCGGCCCGTGGCAGACGCACTTTCCACCCTAGCCAGACGAGGGCCAGCAGCACCGGCAGGCTCCAGAGCGCCAGCGCCCGCGACCAGTCGAGGCTGACTGCCAGCCTTGGCGTGAGGCTGGCTCCGAGCGCGCCACCCCCCATCATGCAGGCGGAGAAGATCCCCATCACCAGCGGTACCTTGCGGGTGAAGGCCTGCTTGATCAGCGCGGGCAACACTCCCTGCACCAGCGCCGAACCAAGGCCGCAGAGCGCCGCGCTGGCGATCAGCAAGGCACCGCTTTGGGCATCGAAGCGCATGGCGCTGCCAATGCCGAGTAGCAGCAGGGCCGCCCCCATCAGTTGGCGTGGGCTGGCGTGCCGACGCAGGCTGGGGGTGAGCAGCACGCCAATCCCGATCAGCCAGAGCGGCAGCAGGGTGAGCCAGGCGAGGGTGTCCATCCCCAGCGCCAGACGCTGGTCAATGGCTTGGGCCAGCGGGCCGATGGCGGTGAGAAAGGGGCGCAGGTTCAGTCCAATCAGGATCACTAGCACCAGCAGGGCGGTCTGGCCTGCGGGTTGATCCGCATTTCGTTGATTCATCGGGTGCTGTTTCCGGTTCTGGGAGAGACAGGGGGCATTCGGGACGCGGAGTCATCGGGGCTGAACATGGCAGATCACCGTCAAAGGAGGCAAAAGCGCCAGCCTAGCGGGGTCGAAAGTCATTTGGAAATTAAATGATATAATGACTTTCAGTGGTTTTGTAAATGGAGCGCCCCATGCTGGATCCCCTGTTACTGCGCAGTTTTGTCGCCATTATCGACACCGGCAGCTTTACCCGCGCCGGTGAACGGGTCCATCTGACCCAATCCACCATCAGCCAGCAGATCCGCCGCCTTGAGCAGCAGCTTGGCTGCCCACTGCTCGATCGTGCTGGCCGTCAGGTGGTGGCGACGGCGGAGGGGGAAAAATTGCTGGGGCTGGCCCGCCGCATTCTGGCGCTGCTGGCGCAGGCCGAAGAACAAGTGACGGAAGGGAGCGTGGCGCTCAGCCTCGGGGTGCCGGAGGATTTCGCCGCCGGTGCCATCACCCCGGTGCTGGCCGCCTTTGCCCGCGACTACCCCGAGGTGCGGCTGGAGGTGGAGAGCGGCCTGAGCCACCACATCTGGCAGCGCTTCGCGGCGGGGGAGCTGGATCTGGCGCTGGTCAAGCAGACTCGGGGAAAGGGTTCGCCCCTTGCCAGCTGGCGCGAGCCGCTGGTGTGGGTCGACAGTCGCGACTGGCCCGCACGGGAACGGGATCCGCTGCCGCTGGTGGTGTTCCCGAGCGAAGGGCTCTATCGGCGGCAGATGACCGAGGCGCTCGATGGTCTGGGGCGGCGTTGGCGTATTGCCTATGTCAGCGCCAGCCTTGCCAGTTTGCAGGGGGCGGTGAGCGCGGGGATCGGGGTGAGCTTGCTGCCCAAACGGTTGATGCCCGCCGATCAGCTGGCCCTGACCCAGTGGCCCAAGGTGGCGTCGGTGGAGCTGGCGCTGCATGCAGGGGGAAGCGGGAGCGAGCCGCTCACCCGCTTGAGTTCGGCCCTGATCGCCCTGTGTGACGAGGTGATGGGGCCGCAGTGAGTGGCTCTGTGGGGAAAAACTGAAGTCTGAAAGATAAGGCGGAAAAAGTGCGGTGAGGGATCAGTGATCCTTCTCCTCCGCCAGCTTGCGCTCGTAGTCATTTTTTACAATGGCCAGCGCCGCCAGCACCAGTTCGGGGGCAAGCTCATTGGTTTCCAGCAGTTCGATCAGATCCACCGCGAGTTTTACCTCGGGCGGGGCAGTTTCCAGTGACATGGGCAGGGTTCCGGTTGCGGGAAGAGGGGGGATTATACAGGGGCGCCGCCGTTGGCCGAAAGCGCCCCGCTCTATCGCACCAAGGTCAAAGGTGCTGGCGCATCTCCTTGTCGATCTCCTCGCGCAGGGCAATCAGCTTTTTGGCGTACTGCTGCAACTGCAGATCGCTGTCGCTCACCGGCTGCCACTGAGGTACCGGGGTCGGTTTGCCCTGCTCATCCATCGCCACAAAGATGATGATGCAGTGGGTGGTCTTGTGGCGCTCGGTCTCGGTGGGGTGGCGGCTGTAGACATCCACCGCCAGATGCATGCTGGTGGTGCCGGTGTGGATCACTTGGGCGTGAACCTCTACCAGCTGGCCAATCTGGATGGGGCGCAAAAAGCGGATCCCCCCCACATAGACGGTCACCGCATAGCCGCCGCACCAGCCGGCGGCGCAGGCATAGCCCGCCTGATCGATCCACTTCATCACCATGCCGCCGTGTACCTTGCCGCCGAAATTGACGTCAGAGGGTTCGGCCAGAAATTGCAGGGTCAGTTCGCGATTGGGCACAGTTACATCCTTATTGCCTGAAGGGTTTCCCTGAGCTTTGCCCCATCGGCCTGCCCGGTCAAGGGTTCATCCCCGATTCAGGGGGGCGGGGTCACTATCTTGCTCTATCGACGGGAACATAGCCGCAGGAGTGACACCATGAAACAGATGCTGGAACAGTTGCTGGGGGCTGGCAAAGGCTGGCTCAACGAAGGCGGAGACAAGCGCAAGGGGCAGATGCAGGGGGCGCTGGCCGGTGGCGCGCTCGGTCTGCTGCTGGGCAATAAAAAAGTGCGCAAGTATGGCGGCAAGGCCGCTGCCGTGGGCGGCGCTGCGGCCCTTGGCGGGCTGGCCTACAAGCTCTATCAGGATTGGCAGGCCCAGCAGGCGGCGCCCGCCCAGCCCACTCATCCCATCAGCGGGCTGGAAGGCAATGCGCTGGATGCCCGTGCGGCGCTTTTGGTGCGCGCCATGGTGGCAGCAGCCCGGGCCGATGGCCATATCGATGGCGCCGAGCGCCAGAAAATTCAGGAGTACCTGACCGAACAGGGTCAGAGCGATGTCGCCCGCTGGATTGACGCCGAGCTGGCCCGTCCCCTCGATCCCCACGCGCTGGCGCGGGAAGTGACCGATATGGAGCTGGCCACCGAGGTCTATCTCGCCTCCCTGCTTGCCATCGAAGTGAATCACTTTATGGAGCGCGGTTATCTCGACGAGCTGGCACGCGCCCTCAAGCTCGATGACAACCTGAAAGGAAGCATCGAGCGGCAGGTGGCCCAACTTAACGCCCCCGCCTGATATCCCTCATCGCCATGGATTGCCGATAACGCCCCGCTCAAGGGGCGTTGTTGTTTCTGCTGCTCGTAAAAAGATACGAATGAGCCTATTTGGATTGCGGGACACAGCCTCTAAGATGGCGCAGGACCATCACCATTTTTGCAAGGAGCAACCGTTGGAGATACGCAAGGCAAGCGAACTGGATATCGATGCCATTGTCGAGCTGAACCGGCAGATAGGAGAGATCCACCATGCACATTACCCCGAGGTGTTCTGCCCGCCGTCACCAGAGGAGCGGGCATTTTTGCTCGATGCCATTGCCGCAGAAGGGCGTCTGTTCTGCGTTGCCGAGCAGGATGGCATGGTGGTGGGCTTTTTGACGGCTCGGATCGACATCAATGAGAGCGTGCCGTTTCTCACCCGTGCGCCGATCTGCCGTATCGGCTCGGTGGTGGTGGATGAGCTGCACCGCTCTCGCGGGATTGGCAAGGCGCTGATCGCCCATTGCGATGAGTGGGCCAAGGCCCGTGATGCTCAGCAAATCCGGCTGGAGGTGATGGCCTTCAACGAGCGCGCCAAAGCCCTCTACGAGGCGCTGGGCTTCAAGGTGCAGTCGCAGATCATGGCCAGATGATCAGTTTTTGATGGCGAGACAAGGCGCGTACCCCCAATCACAAAGGCCCGTTGCGGGCCTTTGTTCGTTTCGCCAGCGGCTCTTTGCCTTGTTACTTTTCACTGAGCTGTGCGGCAATCAGCGCAGCCAGCCGGGTGAGGGCCTGCTCCAGCTGTTCGCTCCAGGGATGGGAGCTGTTGAGGCGCAGGCAGTGGTTGTGCTGCCCCTGACTGGAAAAGAGGGCACCGGGGGCCACTGAAAAACCGCTGCCCAGAGCCTTGGCGTGCAGGGCTCGGCTGTCGAAATGGGCAGGCAGCGCCAGCCAGAGGAAGTAGCCGCCATCGGGGGAGGAGATCCGCACCTCGTCCGGCAACAGCCGTTGCAGGGCCGCCCGCATCTGCTGCTGGCGCTGGGCCAGGGTGTGGCGCAGGCGGCGAAAGTGGGCATCGACTCCGCCCTGGCGCAGCATCTCGGCCAGCGCCAGCTGGCTCGGTACATTGGTGGAGAGGGTGGACATCAGTTGCAGCCGTTGAACCCGCTCGGCATGGGGCCCTGCCACCACCCAGCCGACCCGAAAGCCCGGCGCCAAGCACTTGGAAAAGGAGCTGCAAAGCAGGCTGTCGCCACGCTGATCCCAGTGGCGGATCGGCTTGGGGCGCTCGCGGCCAAAGTAGACCTCCGCATAGACGTCATCCTCCACCAGCGGCACCCCATGGCTGTTGAGCAGCGCCATCAGCTGCGCTTTGTGACTATCTGGCATGGTGTGGCCCAGCGGGTGCTGCACATTGCCCATCAGCCAGCACGCCTTGACAGGAATGCGGGTGAGGGCGTCTTCCAATAGCGCCAGATCGATACCCACCCCCGGAATCACCGGGATCTCCACCGCCTTGAGTTTCAGCCGCTCGATGGCCTGCAGGGCGCCATAGAAGGTGGGGGACTCCACCACCACCCAGTCACCGGGCTCGGTCAGCACCTGCAGGCTGAGGGAGAGTGCCTCCATGGCGCCTGTAGTGATGATGATCTCCTGCGGATTGACCGCCACCCCGTCGCTGGCGTAACGCTGGGCGATGGCGCGGCGCAGCGCTTCGTTGCCGGGGGGCAGGTCGGCCACCGTGCTGAAGGGATCGAGCTTGCGCATGCAGCTGGCCAGCGCCCGCCCGAGCTGGGGATGGGGGAACAGGGTCGGGTCTGCCACCGACATGCCAAGGGGCACCAGATCCCGTGATTTGCTCGCCTGCAACACCTCGAACACCAGATCGTTGATATCCACCGAGCCGCTGTAGTGGGTCTGGCTCGGCGTGTGCTGCACGACCTGTGGTGAGGCGGCTTTGACGTAGTAGCCGGACTGGGGGCGGGCGAGGATCCGCCCCTGACTTTCGAGCAGTTGATAGGCCTGCAGCACCGTCATGGGGCTGAGCCCGTGGGTCTTGCAGCTCTGGCGAATGGAGGGGATGCGCTCCCCCGGTTGCCAGATACCATCGTCGATCTGGCTTTGCAGGCGGTCGGCCAACTGCTGGTAAAGGGACATGATCTGGATCAACTGTTATAGGTGTAATTCAATATAACTGCATCTGTTATAGGTGTCATGCTCCGTGATGTACTTGTCACGCACGAAACGTGCAAGGCAAATACAACAAAAGAGAGTGACGCATGATCAATCCGGATGACGTGGTCAGCCTGTCTCGCCTGCAATTTGGCGCCACGGCCCTGTTCCACTTCCTGTTTGTGCCCCTCACGCTGGGGCTGTCCTGGATCCTGGTGATCGCCGAGTCGGCTTATGTGATGACCGGCAAGGTGATCTATCAGGACATCACCCGCTTCTGGGGCAAACTGTTTGGCATCAACTTCGTCATGGGGGTCACCACGGGGATCACCATGGAGTTTCAGTTCGGCACCAACTGGGCTTACTACTCCCACTATGTGGGGGACATCTTCGGTACCCCGCTGGCCATCGAGGGGCTGATGGCCTTCTTCCTCGAATCGACCCTGGTGGGGCTCTTCTTCTTCGGCTGGGACAAGCTCTCTCGCGGCAAGCACCTGCTGGTGACCATGCTGGTGGCGCTCGGATCCAATCTCTCCGCGCTCTGGATCCTGATCGGCAACGGCTGGATGCAAAACCCGGTGGGGGCCGAGTTCAACCTGCTGACCCAGCGCATGGAGCTGGTGGATATCGCCGCCGTGCTCTTTAACCCGGTGGCGCAGGTGAAGTTCGTTCACACCGTCGCGGCGGGCTATGTGGCCGCCTCCATGTTTGTGATGGGGGTGAGCAGCTGGTATCTGCTGCGCAAAACCGAGGTGCAGTTTGCCCTGCGCTCCTTCGCCATCGCCTCCGGCTTCGGGCTGGCGGCCATCCTCTCGGTCATTGTGCTCGGGGATGAGTCGGGCTATCGCACCGGTGAGGTGCAGAAGGTCAAGCTCGCTGCCATCGAGGCGGAGTGGGAGACTGAGCCAGCACCAGCTTCCTTTACCCTGTTCGGCTTCCCGGATCAGACTGCCGAGACCACTCACGCCGCCATCAAGATCCCGTATCTGATGGGGATCATCGCCACCCGCTCCATCGACGAGGCGGTGACCGGCCTCAAGGATATCAAGGTGCAGAACGAGGCACGCATCCGCAGCGGCATGGTGGCGGCCGAGGCCCTCGACCAGATCCGGCAGGGAGATGACACCCCGGCCAACCGCGCCCGCTTCGAGCAGCACGGCAAGGATCTTGGCTACGGCATGCTGCTCACCCCCTATGCCAGCAATATCGCCAAGGCCGGTGAGGCGGAGATTGCCAAAGCGGTCGATGACTCTATCCCGCCGGTGGCACCGCTCTTCTGGGGCTTTCGGGTGATGGTGGGGCTCGGTGTCACCATGCTGGGGCTGATGGTGGTGAGCTTTGTTCAGCTCTGCCGCAACCGGCTGCAAGACTCGCCACGGCTGCTCAAGACCCTGCTCTGGAGCATTCCGCTGCCCTGGATTGCCATCGAGGCGGGCTGGCTGGTGGCCGAGCTCGGCCGTCAACCCTGGACCATCAGCGACGTGCTGCCGGTGTCGGCCTCGGTCTCTTTGCTTCAGCCGGGCCAACTCTGGTTCAGCCTCATCGCCATCTGTTCCATCTACACCCTGCTGCTGGTGGTGGAGCTGTTCCTGTTGCGCCATGTGATCCGCAAGGGGCCCGCCATTCTCCATACCGGCCGCTACAGCGGTGAACAACCCGAACTTGCGAGGATCGCCTGATGGATTACGCAACCCTGAAACTCATCTGGTGGGCGCTGGTGCTCTTCATGATGGTTGGTTTTATCGTGATGGATGGCTTCGATCTCGGCATCGCCATGCTGCTGCCGGTGGTGTCGAAAGATGACGACGACCGCCGTCTGGTGATCAACAGCGTGGGGCCGGTGTGGGAAGGCAATCAGGTGTGGCTGATTGCCGGTGCCGGTGCCCTGTTCGCCGCCTGGCCGCTGGTTTATGCCGCCGCCTTCTCGGGGCTTTACATCCCCATGGTGGTGCTGCTGCTCGGGCTATTTTTGCGTCCGGTCGGTTTTGACTATCGCAGCAAGCTGGCCGATCCGGTGTGGCGCCGCTGGTGGGATCGGGCCCTGGTGGCGGGTGGCCTGATACCGGCGCTCATCCTCGGTGCGGCTATCGGTCTGGTGATGGAGGGGCTGCCGTTTCGCTTCGACACGGCGCTGCGTCTGCATTATGGCACCTTCGACTTCCACTGGGGCTGGCTGCTCTCGGTGCTGGCTACTGCCATCAGCCTGTTGCTGCTGCACGGCGCCGGTTTTCTGCAAGCCAAGGTGACCGGCACCCCTGCGGTGCGCGCACGGGGGATCGCCATCCTGCTGGCCCCGCTGGTGAGCCTCTGCTACCTGCTGGCCGGCTGGCATCTGGTGGATCTGCAAGGGTTTCAGCTGACCGGTGTCGGCACACAACCCTTTGACCCGAATGCTGCCATCAGCCCTCTGATGAAGGGGGTGATCCCCCACGCCGGTGGCTGGCTGCGCAACTATTTTGACTATCCGCTGCTGTGGCTGGTGCCGATCATCGGGGCGCTGGCGCCGCTGGTGAGCGGGATTGCCTCCTGGCTGGAGCGGGGCCGGATTGCGCTGCTGGCCAGCGCCATGGCCTGCGCCGCCATGCTCTGCTCGGTGGCCATCGCCCTGTTCCCCTTCGTGCTGCCCTCATCCCTCGATGCGGTCAGCAGCCTGACCCTGTGGGACAGCACCTCCAGCTACAAGACCCTGGCCATCATGTTCGGCCTCGTGCTGGTGCTGATGCCGGTCAACCTGGGCTACACCGGCTGGGTCTATCGGGTGGTGCGCGGCAAGCTCGACCGTGCCCGCATCAAGCGCGACAGCCATCAACTCTACTGACCTCAAGGGATCTGCTATGTGGTACTTCACCTGGATTTTGGGCCTCGGATTCGCCCTGCTGCTGGGCCTGTGCAACCTGCTCTGGCTGGAAGCGCGCTGGCAGGCGGACGAACGGGACGGTAACTGACGGCGGGGCTCGCGCCCCGCCACGGCCGGTGGTTGGCGTTCATACGTCGCCGTCGGCCCCTCTCTCCCCCCTTTAAACGACACACTTTTAACCGACAACCAACCGACAGGTAATTGTGATGAAACAGAGATTGAAAGCGGTGGCGCTGGCCATAGGGTGCGCGCTCACCGTCGCCCCGGCCTGTGCCGAACCGGTACAACTGACGCCACTGGATAAAACCTTCACCCTGCAGGTGCTCGGCAGTGGCGGCCCCATCTCCGACGACCTTCGCGCCTCCTCCAGCGAGGTGATCTGGTGGAAGGGGAAATCCCGCATCCTGATCGATGCCGGTGGCGGCGTCTACCTGCGCTTCGGCCAGGCGGGGGCCAAGCTCGAAGAGGTCGATTTTATCGGCATCACCCACTTTCACACCGACCATGTGACCGACCTGCCCGCCCTGCTCAAGGGGGCCTACTTCTTCGAACGCAGCGATCCGCTGGATCTGGCGGGGCCAGAGGCCGGCTCGGCCTTCCCCAGCATGAGCGGCTACTTTGATGCCCTCTTCAACAAGGACAAGGGCGCCTATGCCTACCTGAGCGGCTTCAAGGATGGCACCGATGGCCTCTTCCCCATCAACTTGCACGATGTGCCCTACCAGAGCCCGCAGCCTCGCACCGTCTATCAGCAGGATGGGCTGACCATCACTGCACTCGGCATCCCTCACGGTGACGTGCCCTGTCTGGCCTATCGCATCGAGAGCGCCGAGGGGACCATCGTTATCTCGGCGGATCAGAACGGCAGCAACCCGGCCTTTGTGCCGTTTGCCAAGGGGGCCGACATTCTGGTGATGCCGCTCGCCATCCACGAAGGGGCCGACCCTGTCTCCGCCTCGCTTCATGCCAAGCCATCTGTGGTGGCCAAAATTGCCGCCGAGGTAAACCCCAAACTGCTGGTGCTCAACCACTGGATGGGGGTTGGCCTCAATCACAAGAAAGAGGCGATGGCCATCGTCAAACAGCAGTTCCACGGCCAGATCGTGGCCGCCCGCGATCTCTCCAGCTATCCCGTTTCATCCGTCAAGGAGTCCACCCATGAGTAACTCAAGCAGCAACAAAACCACCGGCAAACTGACCCTCTCCATCGCCATGACCAGCCTGATTGCCCTGACCCCGGGACTTGCGCTGGCGGCCACCCCGAGCGATGCGCCGGTGAAAGCCGCCCCCAGCGAACAGCACGGCGGCAAGTGTGCGGCGGGCAAGTGCGGCACCGAGAAGCGCTTTGAAAAGCAGGCCCTCGACAGCGATCCGCAGGGGCGGCTGGTGCGCGCCCGCGACGGCAAGTGTGGCGTGGCGGGCGAGGGGATTGATGGTGACAGCTCCAGCAAGGGCAGCAAGATGACGGAGGGGGTATGCGGCCAATAAGCTCCCGCAGTCGGGGGATCGGGCTGCGCCAGGAGCATCTGGATGCGCTCTGCTCCGGCCCCGTCCGCCCCGGCATCGACTTTCTCGAGCTGGCGCCGGAGAACTGGATGGCCATCGGCGGCGCCAAGCGGGCGCAGCTGCATAAGCTGGCCGAGCGTTACCCGCTGGTGGCCCACGGCCTCAGCCTCTCCCTCGGCGATTGCCAGCCCCTCAATCGCACCCTGCTCAGCCAGATCCGCACCTTTCTGGACGAGTTCGGCATAGAGATCTATAGCGAGCACCTGAGCTTTTCCCGCGACCAGCAGGGGTATCTTTACGAACTGCTACCGGTGCCGCGGCAGTGGGAGAACATCCCCTATCTGGCCGAGCGGATCGCGCAGGTGCAGGAGGCGCTGGCCCGCCCGCTGGTGCTGGAAAATATCTCCTACTACCACGGCTATGACCACGAGATGCCGGAGGAGGATTTTCTCGCCGAGCTGGTGGCGCGCAGCGGTTGCGAGCTGCTGCTCGATATCAACAACGTCTTTGTGAACAGCCGCAACCACGGTTACTGCCCCAAGCGGATGATCGCCGGGCTGCCGGGCAATGCGATCCGTTACTTCCATATCGCCGGTCATCTGGAAGAGGCGGACGGCACTTTATTGGATACCCATGGCAAACCGGTGTGCGAGGAGGTGGTGGCGCTGGCCCGTTATACGGTGCAGACCCACGGCTTGCGCCCCCTGCTGCTGGAGCGGGATCACCATCTGCCACCGCTGGCAGAGCTGGAGGCCGAGCTGGCGCGGGTGCACGGCGCCTGTTGCGAGGCGATCGACAGTCAGGTGCGGGAGGTGCGCTATGGATAGACGGTTATCCCTGATCACTGCGCCCAAAACGGCACCGCAGCGGATGCAGCAGCAGACCGCCTGGCTGGCGAGCCGGGTGCGGCTGCCGCAGGATGGCATCGCCAGCCACTATGCCCGCAGCGTGCGCGCCAATGTGGAGTCGGTGCTGGAGAGCGCTTTTCCGCTCACCCACGCTCACTGGGCACCGGTGGACAGGTGGCAACTGGTGGAGGGCTTTGTCATCGCGCACGGCGCCGAGGCCCCCGAGTTTCACCATATCGCCACCGAGTTTGTCCGCTATGTGCAGCATCGCCACAGTGAGGGCTCTCTCAACTGGCCCAAGCAGCGGCTGGCGCTGCTGGAGTACGAGTGGGCCTGCCTCTGTGTCGAGATTGATGAAGGGGTGGTGCCGCAAGTGTTGCCGGGGGAGGAGGTAACGGCGGAGAGTTCGTTTACGCTCAATCCCACCCTGCAACTGCTTGAACTCCCCTTCGCCATTCGTCGCAGCGGCGTGGTGCCGACCCGGCAGGGCAACCACTTCTATGGCCTGTTTCGCAGCCCGGAGCATCAGGTGGTGACCCAGCGGTTGCGCGAATGGGATGTGGCGCTGATCCAGTTGCTGCAACAGCAACCGGGGATCACCCAAGCCGCGTTCCTGCAACAGGTACAACAGGTTCGCAGCGACTTTGATCTGAGCGAGTGGGCACGCCATTTTCACCGGCTGGGTCTGCTTACCCTGCCCGTCGGTGAGCGCCAGCCCGGCGCCCCCTTGCACCCATTTAGCAAACACCAAGGAGAATTCCCATGAACAACACCCTGATCCAGTGGTACGAGCGGGCGGTGGCCCAGTGCAAGCGGCTCGATTTTCTGGCCCTGCTGGCCATTCGCCTCTATCTCATTCCGGTCATCTATGTGGGGGCCCACTCCAAGGTGATGGGCTTTGCCGGCACCGTCGCCTGGTTTGGTGCCCCGGTCTCGGAAGGGGGGCTCAACTTGCCGTTCCCGACCCTGCTCGCCTTTCTGGCGGCGGGTACCGAGGTGCTGGGTTGCATCTGCATCGCCCTTGGCCTCTTTACCCGTATCATGGCCATTCCCACCATCTTCCTGATGAGCGTGGCGAGCGCCATGGTGCACTGGAAGCACGGCTGGGACGCCATCGCCACCGGCAGCATGGAGGCCACTGTGCGCCTCAACGGCTTTATCGAGTGGCTGGCCGCCAACTTCCCCGGTCGCTACAACTACATCACCGAGCTCGGGGATCCCGTGATGCTCAACAACGGGATGGAGTTTGCCGCCACCTACTTCGTGATGCTGCTGGTGCTGCTGGTTTACGGCGGGGGCCGCTACGTCAGCCTCGACTACTGGCTCAAACGTGCCGTGACCGGCAAAGCAGGTGTGCAACAGGGGGCATAAGACCCGCCAACGGATAACAAAAACCATAACGACAGAGCGTGAAAAACAGCGAGCGGCCGGGGGCCGCTCGCTGTTTTTGTGCTTTGTGGGGGGGGTGTCAGCTGCGTCAGCTGTTACTGGTAGCGGCCGACCGCGATGGGGAACTCCTGCTCAATCTGGCCAAGGCGCTCGGCCCACTGGGCGAGCCAGGTTTCCCGCTCTTCTTGCGAGACCCGCACAGGGGCATAGCAGATATGGGGGCGCAGCACATCGAAGCCGACAAATTGCAGGATCCCGCGCTGGATGGGGCGCAGCACCCCGTCGATATCGCCGTTGAAGCCGTCGGGCAGATAGGTTTCGGCAGGGCCGCCGGTGGTGAGGCTCAGCAGGGCCCGCTTGCCGCGAAATTTGCCGCTCTCGTAGATATGGCCCTGACCATAGACCCGCCCCATGGCAAAGACCCGATCCACCCACCCCTTGAGGATGGCGGGCAGGCCAAACCACCAGAGCGGAAACTGGAAGATCAGCAGATCGGCCGCCTCCAGCTTTTGCATCTCCTGCTCCAACTGCGGGGCAAAGCTGCCCTGCTCGGTGGCAGCCAGTTCTTCGAGTTGCAGCTTGAGAAAATCGGGATCGCTGGCGGCGGTGAAGTTGCGCCGATCCGAGACGGGATCAAAGCCCATGGCATAGAGATCGCTGGTCATCACGGTGTGGCCCGCCTGCTCCAGCGCCCTGATGGCGTGGCAGAAGAGGGCACCGTTGAAGCTTTTGGGTTCGGGATGGGCATAGACGATAAGCACCTTCATAACAGACTCCGTGGCAAATGATGCGAGGGTGACAGGCTTGGTTGCTGAAAAAGTTGCTGAAACAGTTGCCGGGTTAACGCTGTGTCACAGCATAGAAGCCTGCCGCGCCGATTGCAGCAGGCGCCACGCCCTTGCGTGACGCCTGCTGGCGCAGCTTATGCCTGACAGGCAGCGAGCCGGAGGGCTTCACGGCGCTCGCTGACATGGGTCAACCCGTAGGCCAGCAGCACGATAAGGGCGCCGATCCAGGGGGTGTGCATCAGGCCGAGGTGCTCAACCACCAAGCCACCAACCACGGAGCCGAGCGCAATGCCGACGTTGAAGGCGGCGATATTGAGGCCCGATGCCACATCCACCGCCTTGGGGGTGTGCAGCTCGGCCTGCTTCACCACCAGTACCTGCAGACCCGGCACGTTGCCGAAGGCAAAGGCGCCCCACACCAGCACGGTGAGCACGGCCAGCACCGGATGGGGTGCGGTGAAGGTGAGGGCCAGCAGCACCAGCGCCAGACCGGCAAACAGCAGTTTCAGTGCGGGCAATGGGCCCATCTTGTCGGCCAGCTTGCCGCCCCAGATATTGCCGACGGCAACCGATACCCCGTACACCAGCAGGATCAGGCTCACCGCACCGGCGCTAAAGCCGCTCACCTGCTGCAGGATGGGGGCGAGGAAGGTGAAGGCCGTGAAGGCGCCGCCATAACCAAGGGCGGTTTTGGCGTAGACCAGCAGCAGCGGCTTTTTGGTCAGTACCGAGAGTTGCTCGCGGATGGTCGAGGCCGCCCCCTTGGGCAGGTTGCTCGGGATCAGCAGCAGGCTACCCACCATGGCGACCAAACCGAGCAGGCTTACCACCAGAAAGGTTTCACGCCAGCCAAAGACCTGACCAATCCAGGTGCCGAGCGGTACGCCGGTCACCAGCGCCACGGTAAGGCCGCTGAACATGATGGCGATGGCGCTCGCCGCCTTCTCTTTGGCCACAAGACCCGTGGCGATGGTGCTGCCCACCGAGAAGAAGACCCCGTGCGCCAATCCGGTGAGGATGCGGGCCACGACCAGGCTCTCGTAACCCGGGGCCTGCCAGGCCAGCAGGTTGCCGGCGGTAAAGAGTGCCATCAGCCCCACCAGCAACCACTTGCGCGGCACCTTGCCGGTCAGCGCCGTGAGCACGGGGGCACCGATGGCTACGCCAAGGGCATAGAGGCTGACCAACAGGCCCGCCGAGGGGAGCGAGACATTGAGCTGCTGGGCTATGGTGGGGATAAGCCCCACAATCACAAATTCGGTGGTGCCGATCGCAAAGGCACTCAGGGTAAGGACAAATAACGCCAGTGGCATAACAACTCCTTGGTTGGACTCCCGACGGGAGAATGGCGCCAGTATGCCGATGGGTTTTGTTGGCAAAAATGACGGTGACATCAAATTACTTTTGCCAAATAAGCAGCAATAACGCTGAGTGGGAGGGGGTTGTGTTGCCCACTGCGTGAGCGTAACGCAGTGATCTGCCTCGCAAAACGGGATGAACGCTGCTCCTTTTCTGAGCTTGCTTAAGCTCCAGTACAAGCTGGCAGCCATAGGATTTTCCCTGTGAAACCCGAGTGTGTTGAACCCATGTGCGCCGGTGTTGTGATGGCCGTGCGCTTTCATCTATAGGCAATAGACAGGCAATATCCAGCTGACAGGTAACATGATGACATTGAATCGACTCTCCTCTCTTTTGCTGCTGTGCGGCGCCTTTGCGGTACAGGCCGGCCAGAGCGATCCCCTCTCTGCCTGGAATGACACTGCGGCCAAGCAGGCGATCACCCGCTGGGTGACCAATGCCACCGATCAGCAGCAGGCCACTTTTATTCCGCCAGAGAAGCGCCATGTGGTGTTTGACAATGACGGCACCCTCTGGCCTGAAGCGCCCATGACCTATCAGCTGCAGTTTGCGATGGACGAGATCAAGCGCCTGGCGCCGGAACACCCGGAGTGGAAGGCCGACCCCATCGCTTCGGCAGTGCTGAACAACGACCTCAAGGCCGTGGCCAAATCGGGGGAGAAGGGGATCGCCAAGCTGGTGGGACTGACCCACAGCGGCATGACTACCACCGAGTTTGCCGAGCGGGTCACTCGCTGGATCAACAGCAGCAAGGATCCCCGTTTTGGCTGCCACTACGATCAGCTCGGTTATCTGCCGATGAAACAGCTGCTGGGGTATCTGCGGGATAATGGCTTCCAGACCTGGATTGTCTCCGGCGGCGGCGTCGATTTTATGCGGGTGATGTCCGAGCAGATGTATGGCATCCCGCCCCAGCAGGTGATTGGCTCCTTTACCCTCGGCGAGTTTGTCCTGACCGGGGAGGGCAGCGAGATCCGCAAGACCATGAACGGCGCCTATTTCGATGACAGCAAGGCGAAACCGGCCGCCATTCACCTCTTTATGGGGCAGCGTCCGGTCGGCGCCTTTGGTAACAGCGATGGCGACGTGCCCATGCTGCAATACACCTCGACTAACCCGGATTACCACACTTTTGGTCTGCTGGTGCACCACACCGATGCCAAGCGCGAATATGCCTACGACAGTCATCCGCCTGCCAGTGGCAAACTGATCGATGGGCTGGTGCAGGCAAAAGCACGGGGTTGGGTGGTGGTCGATATGAAATCAGACTGGAAGCAAGTGTTCGATCCCGCCCTTTGCCAGAACGCGCCCTGATTGCGGGGCTGCATCTGGCATCAATATGGCGGTTGGACGTTCAGCAAGCGCTGCAAAGCGTGAGGCAAGAAAAGAGACAGGGAGAGCATGATGCTCTCCCTGTTTTATCTGGCTTGCTGGCGAGCCAGCCTTTCTTTCGCGTCAGTCCCATGCGGGGGCAAAGTCGGGATTGGCGCAGCGCTCGCCCCGATCCAGCGTGGCGATGGCGGCCATCTCCTCGCTGCTCAAGGTGATATCGAGAGCGGCCAGATTGGCGGCCTGATTCTCCCGCTTGGTGGAGCTCGGGATCACTGTCATCTCCTGCGCCAGCAGCCAGGCCAGCGACACCTGCGCCGCCGATACCCCGTGGCGCTTGCCAATCTCCATCAAGAGCGGCTCGGCGAGCACCTTGCCATAGGCGAGCGGCATATAGGCGGTGACGGCGATACCCTGGGCTTTACAGAACTCGACCACCTTGCGGTTTTGCAGCAGGGGATGAACCTCGATCTGCTGGTGAGCGATGGCCCCTGGCCCCAAAATCTCGATAGCCTGTTTGAGCTGGGCCACGGTGAAGTTGGAGACCCCGATCTCCCGGGTCAGGCCTTGTGTTTTGGCCTCGGCCAGCTGCTCCAGATAGACTACCATCGGCACCTCATCCTTGGGGGAGGGCCAGTGGATCAGCGCCAGATCCAGATAGTCGGTGCCCAGTTTTTCCAGGCTCACCTCAAGGCTCGGGATCAGCTTGCCCGGGCCAAACTCGCTGGTCCACACCTTGGTGGTCAGGTAGATCTCGTGACGGGCAACAGTGCTGCGGGTCAGCACGTCGCCGACCTCGGCTTCGTTGTCATAGATCTGGGCGGTATCGATATGGCGATAGCCCAGCTCCAGACCGTTGGTCAGGGTGGCAAGCAGCGGCTCGCCCTTCAGGCGGAAGGTGCCCAGACCCATGGGTGGCATATTGATCATCTCGTTCCTCAATGGGGTGGTGGTTGGCCCTTGACGGGCTGAATGGTAAGCGGCGTAAGGGCCAGTCAGGCGCCCAGCGGCTGATAGCGGCGAATGGTGCTGCTGGCAAACCAGGGCTCGGCCTTGGCGACAAATTCGGTAAAGTGGGGCTGCCCCTGATGGGCAGTGAGGGCCGCTTCGCTCTCCCACACTTCGTAGAGCATCCAGCTGTTTGGATTGTCCAAGTCCTGATGCAGCTGATAGCGTTGGCAGCCCGCCTCTTGCAAGGTGGCCGCAATCAGTGGCTCAAGGGCGGCGCGAAACTGGGGGGCGAATTCGGGTTTGGCTTCAAGCTGGGCAATCACAATCACGGGTGATGACATCTGAGCCTCCTTGGCAAAAACGAAGGGTCAGTATGCCTGCCGTGACTTGCTGGAAACAGGGCGCTGGTCGCAAAACAGTATTGGGGGGAGAGCAGCAATAGCAGTAGTGAGAAATTTTTATGAATGATTGTCTGAATTTGTAGTCAACACCCCTGTTTCTGCATGAGTCACCAGCTCACCTTCGCTGATTGCGCGTTCAATGGCAAACCACCTAAAACCCGCAAAGAGATATTACTGGCCCGTATGGACGCTTTGATCCACTGCTTATCTCACAGTGAGGGCACAACTGTGAGATCATCTGGTGAACTACTTGATTGAACGTCCAAGCTATGGCCAATCACTACAAGGCTGCCATGATGGCCGGATGAAGCTTTTTTGCGATCACCATGCCAAGGAAAATGGAGGCAAATAGAGGGAGAGGATCCCAGCTTCGTCGATAGCTGCGCCAGTTGCCATTGTGGTGGCGGAAAAGCCTGTAGGCGAGAACCAAGAGGCCAATGGCGGTTTGGATGAGGTAGTTAATTGAAAAGCTGATAAAAAATTTAACGAAATCTGGCAAGGTGAGAGTCCGAGTCTGTGAAAGTGTGCTCTTCAGAGCCTGTATTGCACCCAGTTTCAATCGGCAGCAGGAGCTTTAACCTTCTTCTCTGTGCCTTCACTGATGTGCTGGTGCTTCAACTGCTCCCATGGGGTCAATCCAAGCTGCCGGCGCTTGAGCCAGAGTCCAATTAAGGTGAAAAGACCAAATACGCCAGCGAACATGGCTGTGTTGAACAGGGCTGATAAAAGATCCCTTCCCTCTGGATGCCAGACGAATGTCCACATAATCAGACCCCATAACGGCGCAATAGAGAGGCCGGAACAGAGGAAATTGGTAAGCCAGCCCGCGTAATAAGGCGGCTTGACGGGGACGCCGAGTTTACGCAGCAATTTGAACAGCCACGGATTGTAGTGAAATTCCTTGAGGCAACTGTCAGCCAGTAGTTGATGGGCAATAGCCAGCCGTTCTTCAAACTCCATTAATGTATCTCCTTGATAACATGGCTTCATACGATTCCTTTTGATTGCATTCTACTGATTAAACAGGATGAGAGATAGTGATTCTCTCTGGTTATTTCTCTTCGAAAAACAAGATCGTCTCTCTGAGCACGCTTGCCAATCCACAGCGGCTGCGCCTATAAAGACCCATTACTCTTGTCCGGATAACAGCAATGAAGACCCATTCTGATGAGCTGACCCTGTTTGTGGCGGTGGTGGAGGCGGGCAGTTTTCGCCAGGCGGCGGAGAACCTCGGCATGGATAACTCTGTGGTGAGTCGCGGTATCAAGCGGCTGGAGGAGAAGCTCTCCACCGTGCTGCTCAATCGCACCACCCGCCGGGTCAGCCTGACCGAGGAGGGGAGCTGGTTCTATCAGCGGGCGGTGAAGATCCTGACCGAGATGAGCGAGGCGGAGGGGCATCTGCTGATGCGCCGGGAACAACCCGAAGGGGTGTTGAGAGTCGATGCGGCCACCCCCTTTATCCTGCACCGGCTGGTGCCGATCATCGGCGAGTTTCGCCGCCGCTACCCTGCCATCGAGTTGCAGCTGCACAGCTCGGAGGGCTTTATCAATCTGATGGAGCGGCGGGTGGACATGGCCATCCGCATCGGCGAGCTGACCGACTCCTCCCTGCGCGCGCTGCCCCTTGGCCGTTCGCGGCTGCGGCTGCTGGCCTCTCCCGGCTATTTGAGCGAGCGCGGCACCCCGCGCCAACCGGCGGATCTGCTGAGCGGTCACGAGCTGCTCGGCTTTTTGCATCCCGATCACCTCAACCACTGGCCGCTGCTCAGTGCCGAGCAGGGGGATCGCTTTGCCATTACCCCCAGCCTGCGAGCCAGCAGCGGCGAAACCTTGCGTCAGCTGGCGTTGGCGGGGCAGGGGATCGTCTGTCTGTCAGATTTCATGACCGGGCCGGATCGGGAGAGCGGCGCGCTGGTGGAGGTGCTGGCCCGCAGTAACAGCGGCGCCTCGCGCCCCATCAATGCAGTCTTCTACTCCGATGCCCAGCGGGATATCCGACTGCGGGTCTGGCTCGATTTTCTCAAAGAGCAGTTGGGCAGCTATACCCTGTAGTTCAGGTTGGTTTGTGCGGTTTGTTTGAACGGTTCGTCGCTGCGGTTTGCTTGGCGAAGAACAAGCCGAGCCTTCGTTGCGGCCAATCAGCATTAGCTAGGTGGCAGATAAACAGACGGCCGACTTGAGGGTCGGCCGCCGGTTCGGGAAGGTGTGTGAGCTGAAGCGCAGTTAGCGGGGCAGTTTGCCCCATACCCGGCTGAGCAGGGCGCCGCCGATCACCGGTGGAATGGCCAGCAGCAGGGTCCACTGCCAGGAGAGGCCGCCGACGGTGGCGGCCAGTACGATGCAGGTGAGCACCACCAGTTGGGCCACCATCATCAGGAAGGTGCCTTCGCGGGGGGTCAGTGTCTCTTTTTGAGTGGCGACGTGGGCTACGGGCGCTTGATTGGTGGTCGGTTTCATGGCGATATCCCTCTGTTGAGTCTGATATCACTAAGCAATGGCCATTCCACATTTTTTCATGTTAATTATCAATGCCTTGCGATTTTTGTCGTCATTCCCGTTTCGAGAGCGCAGGCAAAATGATTTGCAAAATGAAAACGCCACCCTGTGGTGGCGTCTTGGTTATTGAGAGGGAGAGAGGGAAGCGCCGGGCCTAGCCAATCCGGTATTGGCGGATCTGCTCGTCGATGGCTTTGGCCAGTTCGAACAGTTCGCGGCTGGCGGCATTGCTCTCCTGCGCGTGTTCCCGCTGGTGTTCGGCCACCATGGCCAGCTCGTCAAGCGCAGTTCTGGCTTGCCCCATCTGTTGATTCTGCGCCTGCGCCAGTAAGCTGATCTCGTTGATCTCGAGGGCGGTCTGGTTGATTTGGCTGGTGGCATCCACCAGCACCTCTCTGGCCTGATGCATCCGGTTGTATCCCTCTTCGCTCAGGTTGCGGGAGTCTGCCATCGAGCTGCTGGCCTGCCGGGTTCCCTCCTGCAGGCGCAAGATAAGATCCTGCACATCCTTGGTGGCGGTCTGGGTACGCACCGCCAGCTGGCGTACCTCGTCGGCCACCACCGCAAAGCCCCGTCCCATATCCCCCGCACGGGCCGCTTCGATGGCCGCATTGAGGGCCAGCAGGTTGGTCTGGTTCGAGACATCGCGGATGAGATTCATGATCTGGGTAATGTTGTTGCTGTCTTTCACCACCTCATCGAGCAGCGCCGAGGAGCTGCCGATGCTGCTGCGCAAGCTGTCGAGTTGCGCGGCGCTCTGGGTCACATCCTGCTCGATGCTGAGCATATGGTTGGCGATGCGTTGGGTTACGTCGTTGACCCCTTCAGAGCGGCTGGCGATCTGCTCGGCGTTGTCGCCGATGGTGGTGACCACAGTGGTCAGCTCCTGAATGCTCTGGGCCTGCTGGCATGCTTCTCCTGCCAGTGCCTGGGCCTGTTGCATGGATTGGGACGACTGCGCGGAGAGGGCGCTGCCTGACTGCTGGAAGCGGGAGAAGCTCTGGTTCAGGCTCAGGATCAGCTGATTGAAACTCTGGGCCATCATGCCCAGCTCCGACTCGTCAGAGAAGTCGAGGCGGGTCGCCAGATCCCGATCGGCGGTGATGTGATGCATGCCATCGGCTGCCTGACGAATCGGGCGACTGATGGAGTGAGCCAGCCAGGCGGAGGCCAGCATGGCGATCCCGCCGATGGCGAGCGATACCATGATGATGAGCTGGCGGGATTCCTGCAGGCCCTCTTCCAGCTCGGCGCTGTTGATCTCGCCAATCAGCAGCCGGTTAAGGGTGGGGATGTAACGTACCGCGATGAGGTAGGTTTGCCCCTCCAGTGTTAGCGCCTCTACGGCCACCTGTTCCCGGGCATTGGGAATAAGCCGTTTGACGGTATCGAGGAAGGATTGCTGGTGGTGGGCGGCCCCCTCCACCTCCTGCTCGGGGTGGATCTCGATATTGCCCTCCATGTCCGCCAGATAGACCTGACCGCTCTTGCCGATCCGGTAGCCGCTAATGAGCTTGCTCAGGGCACTCATGTCGATGGAGGTACCTGCCACCGCCAGGGTCTTGCCCTCGTGGGTGACGGCGGTGTTGATATAGAGGGAGGCGCGCTTGTCAAAATCCGAGATGTCGAGGTTCAGCTCATAGGGTTTGCTGCGTTTGAGAAAGCCGAAAAACCACCCATCTTTCGGGTCTGATTCGCTCAGCGATTTCTGGGCGATGGGGCCGCCGCTGAAGTTGATCAGGGTGTTGCTCTGGCGGGGGGCGATAAAGACGTTGCCGCCGATCCGCCGTTGCAGATCCTCAAAGTAGCGCTCCATGGCGGGCCACTCTTGTTCTGGCATGCCAGCGGTCAGCCAGTCGATGACAAAACGGTTGCTGGCCAGCGCCTGCGCCTCGGTCAGGTGCTGGATAAGCTGCGCTGTCAGCTGGTTGGCAATGCGATCCACACTGCTTGGCAGCTCGTAGCGTTCGACCCGCTGCTGGGCCTGACTGTGGGATATCTGCTCGAGGATCAAGGTGATGCAGCTGATGGCGATGGCCATCAGTATCGCTACGCCAGCGAGGATCCGGGTGCGGATCCCGAGCCCTGACCAGAGTGAGTGCAGTGTAAAACGGTGTATCACCCTCTCCATATCGCTCTCCTCATAAATAAGGTCGCATATGCGACCCAGATGATGATTATAGATAGATAACTCAATTGCGTTGTGGTGGATGATGACAACAGAGGGCGGCAGAAAAACAGGAGGGAGCAATGAGCGGGGAAGGGGGGCAGAAAGCGGCAAGGGAAAGCATAAAAAGAGAGGCCGACATAGCGGTCGGCCTCTTGGGTGTTTATCTCAACGGAATGTCGGGTGCCCGATCAATCCTCTTCAGCCCAACGGCGTGAACGCTCAACCGCTTTTTGCCAGCCGCTGTAACGTTTGGCGCGATCGTCTCTGTCCATCTGCGGGATGAACTCGCGGTCCACGCTGAATTTGTCTTCCAGCTCGTCCGAGCTCTTCCAGAAGCCGACTGCCAGACCTGCCAGGAAGGCGGCGCCCATGGCGGTAGTCTCGATGCGGGTCGGACGTACCACCGGGGTGTGCATCATGTCAGCCTGGAACTGCATCAGGAAGTCGTTGGCTACGGCGCCGCCGTCTACTTTCAGCGCTGCCAGCTTGATGCCGGAGTCCTGCTGCATGGCATCCAGCACATCGCGGCTCTGATAGGCGATGGATTCCAGCGCTGCACGGATGATGTGGTTGCGGTTGGCGCCACGGGTCAGGCCGACCATGGTGCCGCGAGCATACGGATCCCAGTAGGGCGCACCCAGACCGACGAAGGCAGGCACCAGATAGACGCCGTTGGTGTCACCCACCTTGGAGGCGAAGTAGTCGGTATCGCGGGCATCGTGAATGATCTTCAGCTCGTCACGCAGCCACTGGATGGTGGCGCCGCCCATGAACACTGCACCTTCCAGCGCGTAGTTCACTTCCCCTTTCGGGCCGATGGCAACGGTAGTCAGCAGGCCGTTGCTGGAGCGAACCGGCTCGGTGCCGGTGTTCATCAGCATGAAGCAGCCGGTGCCGTAGGTGTTCTTGGCCATCCCTTTTTCAAAGCAGAGCTGGCCGAACAGGGCAGACTGCTGGTCACCGGCAATACCGGCGATGGGGATGCGGGAGCCGCCGCCACGGGTGGTGTAGCCATAGACCTCGGAAGATGGTTTCACTTCCGGCAGCATTGACATGGGGATGCCCAGCTCGTCCAGCATCTTCTCGTCCCACTTCAGCTCGCGGATGTTGTAGAGCATGGTACGGGAGGCGTTGGTCGGGTCGGTGACGTGCACTTCGCCATTGGTCATCTTCCAGACCAGCCAGGTATCGATGGTGCCGAACAGCAGCTCACCGTTCATCGCTTTCTCGCGGGCACCTTCCACATTGTCGAGGATCCACTTCACCTTGGTACCGGAGAAGTAGGCATCCAGCACCAGACCTGTGTTTTCGCGAACGTACTCTTCCAGACCGCGCGCTTTCAGCTCTTCGCAGATGGCGGCGGTGCGGCGGCACTGCCAGACGATGGCGTTGTAGATGGGCTTGCCGGTGGCCTTTTCCCATACCACTGTGGTTTCACGCTGGTTGGTGATACCGATGGCGGCGATCTCTTCGCTGCGCAGGCCGGTCTTGGCCAGCACTTCGGTAAAGACGGAGGATTGGGTCGCCCAGATCTCCATCGGGTCGTGCTCTACCCAGCCCGCTTTCGGGTAGTGCTGGGTGAATTCGCGCTGGGAGGTACCGACAATGTTGGCATCCTGATCAAACACGATGGCGCGGGAAGAGGTGGTTCCCTGGTCCAGAGCGACGACATATTTCTTTTCAGCAGACATGATGTTCTCCACGTTTCTATTTTCCACGTTTTTATACGTTGGAGGGGGCCGCTCTTATGCGGCAGCCTCTTCTTTGGCGGTTTGGGTCGCTTGCTCGGTGGTGACGACACGGTTGCCCGGGACGCAGGGAGCCAGCACTTTGACATACAGAGCGGTACCAATCTGGGCGCCAACGATGGGGCCAAGGATCGGAACCCAGAAGTAGGGGTTGTCACGACCACCGGTCAGGGCAACATCACCCCAGCCAGCAAAGAACGCGAACAGTTTCGGACCAAAGTCACGGGCCGGGTTCATGGCAAAACCGGTTAACGGGCCAAGGGAGGCGCCGATCACCGCGATCAGGATACCGATCAGCAGAGCGGCTGCGAAACCTTTGGGAGCGCCGTTGTTGTTGTCACCCAGCGCCATGATGCCCAGCATCAGGACGGCGGTGATCACCAACTCGACGGCAAAAGCTTGCATATTGGTCAGCAGGGCATTGGGGTAGGTGGAGAAGATCCCGGCGGTGCCGAGGCTCTCGACGCTGCCGCGCACCACGTTATGGGTCACTTCCCACTGGGTGAAAAGGTTACCATAAAGGAAATAGACAAGGGCGGCGAAGCAGAAGGCACCGGCCATCTGGGCGATGATGTAGGGTACCACTTTGCGCTTGTCGAACCCGCAGAAGGTCATCAGCGCCAGGGTTACAGCCGGGTTGAGGTGGGCACCTGAAATGCCGCCGGTCACATAGATGGCGATGGCCACACCCAGACCCCAGGTAATGGAGATTTCCCACTGCCCGAAGTTGGCGCCTGCCAGCACCAGTGCCGCCACACATCCGACGCCGAAAAATATCAGCAGGCCGGTTCCGATAAACTCGGCGATGCACTCGCCAAGCAGGGTATTGGGTCTTTGTATGCTCATACTTTTGTTCCTTATATCCACCCGTAGAGGTTTGATGTTCCGTTTTATCTTTTTGTGTCTATCCGTTGCTGCCGAAAACGTTTCCTTGTTGTTTTTGCGTCTTGCGCAAACGTTATGCTCGTTTGCGCTCGTTATCGGTCGTGACAGAAAATAACCCTTCCCAATAATTTCACCATCCCCCCTCCATAGGAAATGTGGACAAGATCCCACTCATTGCTAAGAAAATGTGACGTAAAGCATCTTGATTACCGCCAGTTACCACTTAGGGGGTAGCTCACAGCCCTTGCCACACAAGGGCTGGCGCTTGCTGAGTGATTTCTCATTTGGAGCTTTTATTTGTAATAAAACTGCAATATTTGAGCATGCATCACAGATTAAATGAGCGCATATGAGCACAATAGGCTCGCTTACGAATCAGCGGACTCACATGATTCGTCGGAATGGTCAGGGCATCCTCAACCGCCCATAACAACAATAAGGAAGCAGAACATGCTTAGTCTCTTCAGGCCTGCGGCGCACATCGACAGGCTCCCGGCTGACAAGGTCGACCCCTTCTACAAACGCATGCGTTGGCAGGTGTTTTTCGGGATCTTCTTCGGTTACGCCGGCTACTATCTGGTACGGAAAAACTTCAGTCTGGCGATGCCCTATCTGATCGAGCAGGGCTTCTCCCGTGGTGATCTCGGTTTCGCGCTCTCCGGGGTCTCCATCGCTTACGGTTTGTCCAAGTTCCTGATGGGGAACGTCTCCGACCGTTCCAACGCCCGTTACTTCCTCTCCGCCGGTCTGCTGCTCTCGGCTGCCATCATGTTCATGATGGGGACCATGCACTGGGCCACCTCCAGCATTGCCATCATGTTTGTGCTGTTGTTCCTGAACGGTTGGGCACAGGGCATGGGCTGGCCGCCCTGCGGTCGCACCATGGTGCACTGGTGGTCACAGAAAGAGCGCGGCGAAGTGGTTGCGGTCTGGAACGTGGCGCACAACGTGGGTGGCGGCATGATTGGCCCGCTGTTTATCCTCGGGATGGGCTGGTTCAACGACTGGCGCAGCGCCTTTTATGTGCCTGCGGCAGCGGCGGCCGCCATCGCGGTGATCGCCTTCTTCGTGATGCGTGATACCCCGCAATCGGTCGGTCTGCCTCCCATCGAGGAGTACAAGAACGACTATCCGAAGGATTACAACGAGAGCCACGAGCAGGAGTTCTCCGCCAAGGAGATCTTCGTCAAGTACGTGCTGCACAACAAACTGCTGTGGTACATCGCGATCGCCAACGCTTTCGTTTACCTCATTCGTTACGGTGTGCTGGACTGGGCGCCAACCTACCTGAAAGAGGCCAAGCACTTCACCGTCGACAACTCCTCCTGGGCTTACTTCCTCTACGAGTGGGCCGGTATTCCGGGCACCCTGCTGTGTGGCTGGATCTCTGACAAGATGTTCCAGGGCCGCCGTGCCCCGGCCGGTATCCTGTTCATGGTGCTGGTGACCCTGGCTGTGCTGGTTTACTGGTTCAACCCGGCCGGCAACCCGACCATCGACATGATGGCACTGGTGGCTATCGGCTTCCTGATCTACGGCCCTGTCATGCTGATCGGCCTCTATGCTCTTGAGCTGGCACCGAAGAAAGCCGCCGGTACTGCGGCAGGTTTCACCGGTCTGTTCGGTTATCTGGGCGGCGCCGTGGCAGCCAACGCCATGCTGGGTTATACCGTTGACCACTTCGGTTGGGATGGCGGCTTCATGGTGCTGACCGTCTCCTGCGTGCTCTCCATCATCCTGCTGGCGATGACCCTCAAGCATGAGAACATTGCCGTTGCGGCCAAGAAAGCGGCTGCCCATAAGGCATAAAACGTGATCCTCAGCTTATTGATCCCAAAGGGGATCAGGTAAACTGCCAAAAGGCCCCGCATCTGCCGGGGCCTTTTTTTGTCTCATCATCGGAGTGCAAGCGTGAAGCAAACCCAACGACATCTGGAGATCCTGGACGTCCTGACGCGGCAGGGATTTGTCTCGACCGACGATCTGGTGACCCACTTTGACGTCAGCCCCCAGACCATTCGCCGGGATCTGAACGATCTCGCCGAACAGAACAAGATCCGGCGCCATCACGGCGGTGCCTCCCTGCATTCGAGTACCGTCAATACCGCCTACAGCGCCCGTAAAGTGATGCAACTCAAGGAGAAAGAGCGCATCGCCCGCGAGGTAGCGGCCAATATTCCCGACGGCTCATCGCTCTTTATCGACATAGGCACCACCACCGAGGCGATCGCCCGCGCCCTGCTCGATCACCGTGAGCTGCGCATCGTCACCAACAACCTCAACGTGGCCAGCATTTTGACGGCCAAGGATGACTTCACCGTCATCATTGCCGGTGGCGAGATCCGCAACCGCGATGGCGGCATCGTGGGGGAGGCGACCCGCGACTTTATCGGTCAGTTTCGCATGGACTATGGTGTCATCGGGATTTCGGGGATCGACAACGACGGCTCCCTGCTCGATTTCGACTATCACGAGGTGAAGATTGCCCAGGCCATCATCGCTCACTCCCGTCAGGTGTTCCTGGCCGCCGACCACACCAAGTTCGGCCGCAATGCCATGGTCAATCTGGGCAATCTCAGCCAGATCCACGCCCTCTTTACCGATCAGGAGCCACCGGAAAAGCTGACGCGATTGATGGCGCAACACCAGATCGTCTGCCACATCTGCTGACGGCGAAACACGCCAAGGCTGTGCCGGTCGCCCGTCAGGGCGGCCTCCTTTATCTTTATCTCCCCCAGTCCCGCACTCATCTCACCCCTTTATAGGTATTGCAAAAACCACTATTCAATCTGGTTTTTTTGGCTATTAACCCGCCGATGTTGGCCCGACGCCATTGGCTCCGCTGACCTGTTCCCTTTGCCACCTCTGGCGGGCTGTGGCGATCACACTTTCGCCATAAAATGTTCGTTTGTTGTATTTTCATGTTCTAAAATGAGCGAAATCAAACATTGCTGTTATAGCAATCATAAAAATGAAAGTAGGTGAACATGAGCGAACATTATGATCTGGTCGTCGTCGGTGGCGGCATCAACGGGGTCGGCATCGCAGCCGATGCGGCAGGACGGGGTCTGAAGGTTGCCCTGTTTGAGGCGCAAGATCTCGCCTCTGCCACCTCGTCCAACTCCAGCAAGCTGATCCACGGCGGTTTGCGCTATCTCGAGCATTACGAATTCCGGCTGGTGAAAGAGGCGTTGGCGGAACGGGAGGTGCTGCTCGGTATGGCGCCTCACATCGCCCGTCCCATGCGCTTTCGCTTGCCGCATCGTCCGCACCTGCGTCCGGCCTGGATGATCCGCGCCGGTCTGTTCCTCTATGACAATCTGGCCAAGCGCGACAAGCTCAAGGGGAGCTGTGGCGTGCGCTTCCTGCCGCAAGATGGGTTGACCGCGGGGATCAACAAGGGATT
The DNA here is from genome assembly GCF_051919365.1 of Aeromonas sp. 82P. NCBI lineage: Bacteria > Pseudomonadati > Pseudomonadota > Gammaproteobacteria > Aeromonadales > Aeromonadaceae > Aeromonas > Aeromonas sp. 82P. The sequence continues at coordinate 3,150,908 of NZ_JBQBEV010000001.1, read as the reverse complement.
TGAATACTCGGATGCCTGGGTCGACGATGCCCGGCTGGTTGTGCTTAACGCCATGATGGCCCGTGACAAGGGGGCCGATGTGCAGACCCGCACCCGCTGTATCAAGGCGGTGCGCGGATCCAAACACTGGACGCTCACTTTGGAGCGGGAAGGGGGCGAGCAGTTCACCGTCACCTGCCGTGGTCTGGTCAATGCGGCGGGCCCCTGGGTCAAGACCTTCTATGACGAGAGCCTGCACGAGAAATCCCCCCGCGGCATTCGCCTTATTAAAGGCAGCCACATGATAGTGCCGCGCATCCATGAGCGCGAAGAGGCCTATATTCTGCAAAACGAAGACAACCGCATCGTCTTCGTCATCCCTTATCAGCAGGACTATTCCCTCATCGGCACCACGGATGTGGAGCATCACGGCAGCCCGAGGGAAGCGAAGATCAGCGAGGCTGAAATTACCTACCTGTGCAAGGTGGTCAACGCCCACTTCACTCGCCAAATTGCGCCGAAAGATGTGATCTGGACTTACGCCGGGGTGCGCCCGCTCTGTGACGACGAGTCAGATTCACCGCAGGCGGTGACCCGCGACTACACCCTCGAGCTCTCTGGCGAGTCTGACGGTGCGCCGCTCTTGTCGGTGTTTGGCGGCAAGCTCACCACCTATCGGAAGCTGGCGCAGGCCGCCTGCAACAAGCTCAAGCCCTGGTTCAGCCAGATGGGGGATGACTGGACGGCGACCAGCCGGCTGCCAGGTGGCGAGTTTGACTGCTCGGTACGCGAGCTGGCCCGCGCCTTTGCGCTGGAGTTTGACTGGCTCGATGATCGTAGCGCCCTGCGCATTGCCGAAGCTTATGGCGCCCATGCCCGTCTCTGGCTGAAAGAGGATCGCGGCATTCACTTCGGTGGCGGCCTCTACGAGTCGGAAGTGCGCTATCTCATCGAACGGGAGTGGGCCTGTTCACTGGACGATATCCTCTGGCGCCGCAGCAAGCTGGGGCTGCGCCTGAACGAGTCAGAGCAGCAGATGCTGCAGATCTGGCTCGACCAATACCATCAGGCTCTGCGCAAGGCGAGCTGATGAGTAACGGGGGGCAGTGCGCTGCTGCCCACCGCTCTCCACCGTAAATGTGCAACAAACCTCTGATAGAACAATTACCTACACACAATAATAAAGAGCATCACATATGAAAAAACTCGCCGTTTCCCTCATCGCCTTGAGCCTTGGGGCATCCCTCTCATTACCCGTGTTGGCTGCCGATGAAGGCAAGGTGGTGATCGCCCACCGTGGCGCTTCCGGCTACCTGCCCGAGCATACCCTGGAGTCCAAGGCGCTGGCCTATGGCATGGGGGCTGACTATCTGGAGCAGGATCTGGTGATGACCAAGGATGACCAGCTGGTGGTGATGCACGATCACTTCCTCGATGGCATCACCGATGTGGCGGCGCGCTTCCCCGGCCGTGCCCGTCCGGATGGCCGTTATTATGTGGTGGATTTCACCCTGGACGAGGTGCGCTCCCTGCGTATGACCGAGCCGTTCCAACTGGTGGATGGCAAGCAGGTACCGGTCTATCCGGCCCGCTTCCCGCTCTGGAAGTCAGACTTCAAGATCCACACCTTCCAGGAGGAGATCGAGATGATCCAGGGGCTCAACAAGAGCACCGGCAAGAACATCGGCATCTACCCGGAGATCAAGGCGCCCTGGCTGTTCCGTCACGAAGGCAAGGATATCTCCAAGGCGGTGCTGAAGGTGCTCAAGGAGTACGGCTACACCGGGAAGGATGACAAGGTCTATCTGCAGTGCTTCGATGCCGATGAACTCAAGCGCATCAACAGCGAGCTGATGCCCGCCATGGGTCTGGATCTGAAACTGGTGCAGCTGATGGCCGAGACCGACTGGAACGAGACCATGGTCTACGACGCCAAGGGCAAGGCGACCCCCTACAACTATGACTGGATGTTCAAGCCGGGAGCGATGAAAACCATCGCCAGCTATGCCGAAGGAATTGGCCCGTGGAAACCGATGATCGTCACCGAGCCGGGCACTTTGGGCAAACCGGTCTTCACCGGCATGGTAAAAGAAGCCCATGCGGCGGGCCTGAAAGTTCACCCCTATACCTTCCGTCAGGATGAGGGGCAGATCCCGGCCTATGCCAAGGACTTCACCGATCTCCTTAATATCTTCCTCTATCAGGCCGATGTGGATGGGGTGTTCAGCGACTTCCCCGACAAGGCGGTCGCCGTCATCAAGGCCCATCAAGAGGCGGCCAAATAGCACTCTGGCGCCATTTGAATTCAAAGCGAGGCCAATTGGCCTCGTTTTTTGTTTCAGGCTCTTGCAACGGGAGTGTGCGCCCTGTCAGAAAATAGCCAGATCACGTCATGGTGTGCCGGATCTGCATCATTTTACGCAGTTTTTACGTAGCAGATCGCTGGCATGAAATCGGCAGAGCGGTTAGTCTAGCGGCGTTGAACCAACCCCATGAGGTACAGATGAAAACCGTATTGCGTTTTAGCCTGCTGGGCGCCTTGTTGCTGGGTGGCCATGCCTTCGCCGCCGAGCCGAAAAAATTTGATATCAGCATGTTCCCAGCCGCTGACGTGAATCAGGAACGTGTGGTGATCCGCCTGCCTGAAGTCGAAAAAGAAGCCGACATGATGGTCGAGCTGCAGGTCGGCAAAAAGATGATGGTTGATTGCAACGTACCGCGTTTTGCAGGCAACCTGGAACAGCACAGCGTCAAAGGCTGGGGCTACAACTACCTGAAACTGGGCAAAGTCTCCGACCCCATCAGCACCCTGATGATGTGCCCGGATAACCAGCAGAAAGAGACCTTCGTCCAGATCTACGGTCAGGGCTTCTTCGTGAACTACAACTCAAAACTGCCGTTCGTGATCTACGTGCCGCAGGAGTATGAAGTGCGCTACCGTCTGTGGCGTGCCGACAACCTGGCCCAACCGGCCATGATTGAGTAAGCATGTTTGAACCAAAGGTTCAGCTGGTTCACCTGATGTGATAAATAAAGCGCCGTATGGCGCTTTATTTTTGCCTGCACAGTCCAAAAAGTGACGTGCAAATTGGCTGCACGTTTACATAAGTTTATTATTTATCAACGTTTTTTGTGTGTTATGCCACAAAATCGGCGTCAGCGATGGGGCAAAGCGACTTCGATAAAAGATATTTATTAACATAGTGAGAAAATTGATTTTGCACTCGGCGATGGCCTGATGATACTTGCCCGCAAAGGTCAAACTAACCAGAAAAAAGAGCACTATGAGCTTCGAATCAGACAAGCGTTTCAACGACTTCAAACATTTTCCCCGTGGCCTGCGTCGCAGTGGCGAATTCACTGTGGCCGAAGCGGACAGTCTGGAAAAGTATGGTACCGCCATGCTGGCACTCTACCAGGGCAACCTTGCACCCCGTGACGATGTCGAGTCCGCCTTCGTCGAACAGGTCAAATCCGGCGAAGCCGGTGCCAACCCCCATGCCAAGGTGTGGTTCAAATACCTCAAGGTGATCGGTCCCAAGCGCGTTCATCGCCTCTGCACCGTCGTTGGCGGCGCCAGCGAAGAGAGCAGCGGTGGCGGCAGCTTTGATGTCGGTGGTGGCAGCGGCGGTGGCAGTGACGAGTCTATCGATTAATGGATACCGAGCTGCTTCGGACCTTTATCGAGGTGAGCAAGACCCGGCACTTTGGCCGGGCTGCTGAAAATCTCTACCTGACCCAGTCGGCGGTGAGTTTCCGGATCCGCCAGCTAGAGCAGCAACTGGGTGTCAGTCTGTTTGCCCGTCATCGTAACAACATCCGCCTGACCGCCTCCGGTGAGCGTCTGCTGCCATACGCAGACGCCATCTTGCACACCCTTGGTCGTGCCAAGCAGGATGTGGCGCTCTCGCCGGGATTCAGCCAGCAGTTGGCCATCGGCGCGCCCGCGGTGTTCTGGGAGCTCGATTTCAACGACTGGCTCAATCACATCTATGCATTGGCGCCCGGTTTGGCGGTGCGGCTGGAAACTGCATCCCGCGAGCACCTCTGCCGCCAGTTGCTGGAGCGCTCCCTCGATCTGGCCCTGCTCTCCGAGCCCACCAAGATCGACGAGATTGCCCTGCATCCCATCGGTGAGCTGGTGTTCGAGCTGGTGAGCCGGGATCCGGCCGCCAATGCCGACAACCTGATGCAGATGCCGCACATCCACCTCGACTGGGGCACCAGCTTCGAGCCGCAACCCAGCCGCTTGCAGAGCCTGCAAAAGACCCCGGTGCTGCACTCCAGCTCCGCCAGCATGGCGTTGCAGTTCGTGCTGGCCAACGGTGGTGCTGCTTACCTGCCACGGCGGATGGTCAGCCCCTTCCTCGAGCAGGGGACGCTCCATCTGGTGGAGGGTGGCCAGCCGCTGAGCCGTCCGCTATATCTCGCCTATCTGGAGAAATCCGATCGCCGGGAGCTGATCGATCAGCTGCTGACCCTGCCACTGGGTTGGCACGACGCCGAGCTGCGTCTCAACGTCGAATAAGCATCGAGTGTTATCCAAGGAAGAGCCCGCCCCACGGTGGGCTCTTCTGTTTGGGGAAATTGCAGGGAGCGAGGTCACGTAATTGGCGCGGGAGGCTTGGCGTCATCGGTCTGTAACGGTACCTTTTCAGGCTGTTTATCCGATTGAGCACTGACAGGGATGGATTGTAATTGATCGACTTTAGTCACCCCGAATGGCGGGCGTTGGCGCAGCAGTTGCTGAGTCACTCACCAGTGGTGATCCGTGGCCGCCAGTGGCAACCGCTGGTGGGCCTGCTCAAGGATAACCAGCTGCTGCTCGCCCATGGCAGCCACAGCTATGAGCTCACCCCGGCCGGGCGGCGCTATCTCACCCGCGAGCTGATGCTGGCCGAGATCGCCACCGCGCCCCCCGAGCCCGAGGAGTGGTTGCATGCTCAGGGCTGGCAATTGGGGGAGCTGGTCAACGAACGGGTGCTGGCGGCGCTCTATCGCAAGAGCGAAGTGAACTTCACCCCCAACGAGCAGATTGATTTCGAGGACAAGGGGATCCGGCTCTGTGCCGATCAGCTGTTGCGCTTGCGCGCCGCCCAGCCGTTCAGCCTCTTTTTCAGCGGCGGCACCCTGATCGACGCAGCCCCCTGGTTGCAGGCGCTGGGGGAGGTGGCCCTACCCGATCGCACCCTGGCGGGTCTTGGCAAGATCCTGTGGGGGGAGGGGAGCATCGAGCGGGTGATCACCACAGACAGCGTCGGCGCTTTTGCCGAGCTGCCTCTTGAACCCGGCAGCTTGCTGGTGTGGGCTCCCCCATCGGCTCCCCTTGCCTTGCAGCAGGTGGTGGCCGCCTTGCCCCCCAATGTGTTGTGGAGTCATCTCACCGCCCTCGACCCTGCCGGGGTGGATCGGCTGCAGGCGCTGGCCCAGCGGCTGGGTCGTCCGGCCAGCTGGTGGTTGCCCCGTGATTTGGCTCCCATCCTCAGCGCGTATGCCCAGCCTTTGACTGAGGCTCGGCCCTGGGAGCCGAGCCGGATCCCCAAGTCATTGTTAGCAGTTTGTAGCGGTTTGGTTGAGTCCAATGGTGGCTTGTCTGCCGAGGTGTGCGCACTGGCGCCAGCGTGGCATGCCGTTGGTTGAAATTGGCCTGAAAGCGAGCCAAAAAGCGGTTTTCCCCCATTGAACGCGGTGATATAAATAGTTGACGAAGCGCTCGCCAGATGAGCGCTTTTGTTTATCAAGCCGCTTTGCCACCCAACGAACTCAACGGAATACAGGGAATACCATGTTTGAAAAGGTTGTTGCCGCCCCAGCGGATCCGATCCTGGGCCTGACCGAAGCCTTCCGCGCTGACTCTCGCAGCCACAAGATCAATCTGGGCGTAGGGATCTACAAGGACGAGTCCGGTGCCACCCCCATTCTTCACTGCGTCAAGAAAGCCGAGCAGAAGCTGCTGACCGACGAGAAGACCAAGAACTACCTCGGTATTGAAGGCAATATCGAATATGGCCGCATCGTGCAGCAACTGCTGTTCGGGCAGCACTCTGCGCTGGTTGCCAGCGGTCGCGCCAAGACCGCGCAAGCGCCGGGCGGTACCGGTGCCCTGCGTATCGCGGCCGAATTCGTGGTGCGCAACGGTCTGGCCAAGACCATCTGGATCTCCGATCCCACCTGGGCCAACCACGTCAGCGTGTTCCAGGCCGCGGGCCTGACCGTCAAGTGGTACAAGTACTACGACGCCGCGACCAAGGGGCTCGACTTTGCTGCCATGCAGGCCTCGCTGGCCGAAGTGCAGCCGGGTGAGCTGGTGCTGTTGCATGGTTGTTGCCACAACCCGACCGGTATCGACCCCACTAGCGATCAGTGGCGTGCGCTGGCCAAGCAGAGTGCTGCTGCCGGCTGGTTGCCGCTGTTTGACTTCGCCTATCAGGGTTTTGCCCGTGGTATCGAAGAGGATGCCGAAGGCCTGCGTATCTTCGCCGAGTGCCATGACGAGCTGCTGGTGGCGAGCTCTTTCTCCAAGAACTTCGGCCTCTATAACGAGCGGGTCGGCGCCTTCACGCTGGTCAGCGCGACCAAGGAGATCGCCGATGTGGCCTTCACTCAGGTCAAGACAGTGATCCGTGCCAACTACTCCAACCCGCCGTCACACGGCGCCGCTGTGGTCACCGCCGTGGTGAGCGATCCGGCTCTCTATGCCGAGTGGGTCGAAGAAGTGGCCGCCATGCGGGTGCGTATTCGCGAGATGCGCGAACTGCTGGTAGAGAAGCTGGCTGCCCTCGGCGTGAGCCAGGATTTCAGCTTTATCCGCGAGCAGAACGGCATGTTCTCCTTCTCCGGCCTCACCAAGGAGCAGGTGGAGCGCCTCAAGAGCGAATTTGCCATCTACATCGTCGGCTCAGGCCGGATCAGCGTGGCCGGTATTACCCGCGCCAATATCGATCCCCTGTGCGAGGCCATTGCCAAGGTGCTGTAATCGCATCGCCTGATGCTCTGGCACAATGCAGCACTATGCCATGAAAAAGCCCGTCACCTTGGTGACGGGCTTTTTTGATCGTCAACGGCTGATCGCCAAACAAGGGTAAGGGCGGCTCAGTGGTGGCGGGCACCTTGCCACAGCTTGCGCAGTTGCAGCAGCAGCGCGGTCAGGGCGCCGCCGCTCAGGGCGGTGAGTACCGCCAGCAGCAGGCTGCCGAGCAGGAAGGGGGGCACCAGGGTCGCAGCCTCCTGCTCCAGCCAGTGGAGGGTCCAGCTGAGGTGGAAAGGCTCCGGTGTCTGGTGCAGTACCAGACAACCGGTGCGATAGGCGTAGAGATACATGAATGGCAGGGTCAGCGGATTGTTGAACCAGACCGCCAGCAGTGCCAGCGGCAGGTTGAGGCTGAATGCCAGCGCCAGACCGACTGCGATGAGTGAGTGCATCGGGATGGGGAACCAGCAGGCGAAGATACCGGCCGCCACCGCGCCACTCAGGGCGCGAGTGCCCCCTTGCCAGAGGGCAGGGGCAAGCAGTCGCTCACCAAACAGGGCAAACCACTTCTGCTGGCGCAGGGTGTCGGGATCTAGCTTGAAGCGGGCAAACCAGCGACTCAGCATGGGCGGGCCATCTTGCGTTTTTGCCACTGGCGCACCGTGCTGATCCGCCAGAAGGTGCGGATCAGGGTGTAGCCGATAAGGGAACTGAGCAGTGCCAGGATCAGCGAGCCCAGCAACAGCGGCGGTGCCACTGTGCCCAGTACCGAGACCAGCCACTCCCAGGTGAATTCAATCTCTATCTGCTGCGCCGAATGTCCCAGCAACTGGCAACCCACCAGATAGGCACCATAGAGCAGGGGCGGCATGGTAAAGGGGTTGGAGAGCCAGACCAGCGCCACCGAGAGCGGCAGATTGACCCGGCACAGGATGGCGCCTCCGGCGGCCAGCAGCATCTGGCAGGGGAGCGGCACCCAGGCCATGAAGAGGCCCACCGCAAATGCCCCGGCGGCCGAGCGGCGGTTGAGGTGCCAGAGGTTGGCATCGAGCAGCAGTTTGCCGAACAGCCGCAGGTGCTTGTGTTCTTTCAGGGTTTGCTGATCGGGCATCCAGCGTTTAATGAGTCGTTTGGGCATATTGAAACCTTGCTAAATACTTGCTCCATGGATCTGCGTCTGTTGTCGTTTGCCCTGGGGGCAAGCTCCTCACTGCTCTGGCCATGGTTACCTTCACTCGCATGGGGGGGCCTGTTGCTGTCCCTGCTGATCCCCCTTGCATATTGCCGTGCCTGGCGGTGGCTGTTTCTCCTGCTCGGCATCCTCTGGATGCAGGCCAATCTTGCCTATCGGCTGGCCTGGCTGGAGCGGTTGGGCGATCAGACGAGCCACATGATAACCGCAGAGCTGCAAAGTGCAGAGCCCGAGGGGGATAAATTTGTCCGGCTGCTGCTGCGGGTGAGCACCCTCGACGAGCAACCGGTGACACCTGAGCCCCTGATCCGGGTCAATGCCTATCAGGCATTACCCGCCATGACGGTAGGCAGCCGGATCACCCTGGTGACCTCGTTGAAACCGGCTCACGGTCTTGCCAACGAGGCGGGGCTGGATGGGCGGCGTCTGCTGCTGGGCAAGGGGATCACCGCCACCGGCAATTTGCGCCGGATGATCGACATTCAACAGGCACCTGCGGGTTGGCGTGAACGTTGGTTGGGGGCCGCGACCGAGAGTTGGCGCCCACTTGATCATGCCCCCTTGCTGGTGGCGCTCACTTTTGGCGAGCAGAGCGGCATCACGGATGCCCAGTGGGAGCTGTTTCGCGGCAGCGGCCTGACCCATATCATCGCCATCTCAGGGCAACACATCGCGCTGGTGGCGGTGCTCGGGTGGTGGTTGGGCAGGTTGTTTGGTCTGCGCGGCGCCATCATCACCTCCCTGCTGTTTGCCGCCGTCTACAGCGCGTTGGCGGGGTTTGCGGTGGCGACCGAGCGGGCCCTGATCATGGTGCTGGTGTGGAGTGTGCTGCGCTGGAGCCGGCGGGAGTGGCCGGCCTGGCGCATCTGGCTGTGGGCCTTTGTGGTATTGACCCTCTGGGATCCCTTCGCCCTCTATTCGGCCGGCTTCTGGCTCTCGTTTCTGGCGGTGGCCATCTTGCTGCTGGTGGGATATGTCCACGACAAGCCGGGGCTCTGGCAGATCCAGCTCTGGTTGCTGCTCGGTCTGCTGCCGCTGCAACTGGCGTTGTTCGAGGGGATAGCGCCCCTTGCCATGGTGATCAACCTGCTGGCTGTGCCGCTCTTTTGTATCGCCATCATCCCGCTGGCGCTGATCGGTGTGCTGTTGGCGCCGCTATCCACCTCGCTTGCCTACGGCCTGTTCTGGCTGGCGGATCTGGGGCTCGGGTGGGTGCTGACGATCCTGAGCTGGCTTTCCGATCAACTGCAACTGTGGTGGCCACTGCCCGGCTGGTGGCTGCCACTCTGCACCCTGCTGTTGCTGCTCTGGTTCGCCGCGCAGTGGTGCCCGGCACGCGGGCTCTGGCTACCGGGTCTGTGTGCGCTGTTATTGGCGCTCTGGCCAACGCCTGCCCGCTGGCAACTGCGGGTGCTGGATGTGGGACAGGGGCTGGCGGTGCTGATCAGCAAGGGGGAGCGTGCCATCCTCTATGACACCGGCGATCGTTATCCCGGAGGCTACAACATGGCGGATGCGGTGATCCTGCCCCAGCTAAGCCATCTGGGGATCCGGGTGATTGATCGCCTCATCATCAGCCACAAGGATCGGGACCATGCCGGCAATCGCAAGCGACTGCTCAACGCCATGCCGGTGCGCCACGAGCTCTCCTCTTACCCCTTCAGTGAGGGAACAACGCTCTGCCAGCGTGGGCAACAGTGGCGCTGGCAGGGGCTCTCGTTTGCAGTGCTCTGGCCAGAACGCCCCGGTGGCGGGCGCAATAACGATGGCTGCGTGGTGCGTATCAGCGATGGGCAGCGCAGCGTGCTGCTCAGTGCCGATATCGAGCGGCAGGCCGAGCAACGGCTGGTGGCGCTGGAGGGAGAGGGGTTGGCCAGCACCTTGCTGGTGAGCCCCCATCATGGCAGTCGCACCTCCTCCACGCCCCCGTTTGTCGCGGCGGTGGCGGCAAAGGATGTGATCCACAGCGCCGGCTTTATGAATCAGTGGGGCTTTCCCCGTCCCGATGTGGTGGCCCGCTATCGGGATGCCCGCCAGTGGATCACCGGTCAGCAAGGGGCGATGCTGGTCGAACCCACCGCAGCGGGCTTGAGCGTCACCGCCGAGCGAGATCTGGGGCCCTGGTACCGGCGAAGTGGTGAGTGGTGGCGACCGCGAGTGTGGTTTGAGCAATAATCGGCCGTTTCTGCCGTGTAGGAATGCGATATAGGTGGCGGCGCTTGGTGTAAGCCTGCGCTTTGGCTAGAATAGCCCGTCATTTCCATTACTAACGGCTATTCATGCAACAAGAAACCTCACAAGAGAGCTGGCCAGTATTCAAACGCCTGCTCGGTTATGTCCGTGATCGCAAGCTGGGCCTGGTCGGTGGCATCATCGGGATGCTGGGCTACGCCGCCGTGGATACCACCTTTGTCTACTCCATCAAGCCGCTGATCGATCAGGGCATCAATGGCAACGACAGCACCGTTTTGAAATGGATGCCTTTCTTCGTCCTCGGCATCGTGGCCCTGCGCGGTGTCGCCAACTTTCTCTCCAACTACTGCATGGCCTGGGTCGGCAACCACGTTGTGATGCGTCTGCAACAGCAGGTGTTCAATCACATGGTGGCAATGCCGATGAGCTTCTTCGACCGTCAGAACACCGGTCATCTGCTCTCCAAGGTGACCTATGACGCCAGTCAGGTCTCCTCGGCGGCGAGCACCACGCTGGTGACCCTGGTGCGGGAAGGGGCGACCGTGGTCGGCCTGCTCGGCCTGATGTTCTGGCACTCCTGGCAGCTGTCAGTGATCTTTTTGGTGGTTGGCCCGCTGGTGGGGGTCATCATCGGCCTTATCAGCCGCCGTTTCCGCCAGATCAGCCGTCACATCCAGCAGGCGGTAGGGGATATCACCACCTCCACCGAGCAGATGCTCAAAGGGCACAAAGAGGTGCTGATGTTTGGTGGCCAGAAGGTGGAAGAGAAACGCTTCTTCCAGGTCAGCAACAACATGCGCCAGCAGACCATGAAGATGGTCGCCGCCGATGCCATCGGCAGCCCTGTGGTGCAGATGGTGGCCTCCATCGCGCTGGCTGCCTTCCTCTACGTCGCGACCATCGACAGCGTCAAGTCAACTCTGACTGCCGGTACGTTTACCGTCATGATCACCTCCATGATGATGTTGCTCAAGCCGCTGAAAAGCCTGACCGACGTCAACAACCAGTTCCAGCGGGCCATCACCGCCTGCCACAGCCTGTTTGGCCTGCTCGACACCGAGCCGGAGCAGGATACCGGCACCCGCACTCTGGAGCGTGCTCGCGGCGAGATCGAGTTTCGCAACGTCACCTTCACCTACCCGACCAAGGACACCCCGGCGCTGCACAACGTCAGCTTCAAGGTGGAGGCGGGTAAGTCGGTGGCGCTGGTGGGCCGTTCCGGCTCTGGCAAGAGTACCATTGCCAGCCTGCTGACCCGCTTCTACGACATCGATCAGGGCGAGATCCTGCTGGACGGCATCAACATCCGCGAATACAAGTTGAGTGAGCTGCGCAAGCAGTACGCGCTGGTCTCCCAGCATGTTCACCTGTTCAACGACTCGGTGGCCAACAACATCGCCTACGCGGCAGAAGACAAATACAGCCGCGACCAGATCGTGCAGGCCGCCCGTATCGCTCATGCCGACGAGTTCGTCAGCAAGATGAGCAACGGGTATGACACTGTGGTTGGCGAAAACGGTGCATCCCTCTCCGGTGGTCAGCGCCAGCGTGTTGCCATTGCGCGCGCTCTGCTGCGCGATGCGCCGGTTCTGTTGCTGGATGAGGCCACCTCGGCCCTCGATACCGAGTCCGAGCGCCACATTCAGGCGGCCATCGACGAGCTTTGCAAGGCGCGTACCTCGCTGGTGATCGCCCACCGTCTCTCCACCATCGAGAAGGCAGACGAGATCCTGGTGATCGACGAAGGTCATATCGTCGAGCGCGGGAACCACGAAGCATTGATGGAGCAGTGCGGCACCTATGCCCAGCTGCGCGCCATTCAGTTTGGCAACGTGGGAAGCAAAGCCTGATGCTGGAACGGCTCTGGTATGCAAAGAGTGGCTGGCGCTGGTTGCTGGCCCCCTTTGCCCTGCTGTTTGCCATCATCAGCGGCAGCCGCCGCTATGCCTATCGTCACGGTTGGCGCAAGGGGTATCGCGCCTCCTTGCCGGTGATCGTGGTGGGCAATATTTCGGTGGGGGGCAACGGCAAGACGCCGGTGGTGGTCTGGCTGGTGGAGCAGTTGCAAGCCCGTGGCTATCGACCCGGGGTGGTGAGCCGTGGTTATGGCGGCAAGGCGCCCTATTATCCCTATCGTCTGGATGAGACCAGCACCACGGCGCAGGCTGGAGATGAGCCTGTGCTGATTGCCCGGCGCTGCGGCTGTCCGGTGGTGGTTGCCCCGAAACGGGCTGACGCGGTACGACTGCTGGAGCAGAGCGGTGAAGTGGATATCATCATCACCGACGACGGCCTGCAGCACTATGCGCTGGCCCGCGATATCGAGTTGGTGGTGGTCGATGGGATGCGCCGTTTCGGCAATGCCTGCCTGCTGCCCATGGGGCCGCTGCGCGAGCCGGTCACTCGTCTCAAACGGGTGGACGCCATCATCTGCAACGGCGGCGAGCCGGGCAAGGGGGAGTACCCCATGCAACTGGTCGCCGACACCCCGCGCCGGGTGCGCGACGATACCCCGCTGGCCACGCCGCTGGCCGGTCCGGTCGATGCGCTGGCGGGGATTGGTCATCCGCCCCGCTTCTTTGCCACCCTGGAAGGGCTCGGCTATCAGCTGGAACAGCAGGCCGCCTACGGCGATCATCATCCCTTTGATCGGGATAAGCTGGTGGGCCGTTTTGCCAGCAAGCCGCTGCTGATGACCGAGAAGGATGCGGTCAAGTGCCGCCCGTTTGCCCTCGAAAACTGGTGGTATCTGCCGGTCAGTGCCGAGTTGCCCGCCTCCCTGCTCGATGCCCTGCTGCACAAGCTGGGGGCGAAGGCAAAGGGTGCGACCAAGGCGCAAGATTAATCTCCCTTGCCTGAGCGAGGGAGAAGTGGACCAATAGCGGTCCCGTATGGAATATCTGGTTGCTCGACATCCATCGCTGGCGTGATGAAGCCGCCAGCGCGACATCGTTGAAGGAGTATCGTTTTGGCTTTGGACATCAAGTTGCTCGACATCATCGCCTGCCCGGTCTGCAAGGGTAAGCTGCATTACAACAAAGCAGTTCATGAGTTGGTCTGCCGCTTCGACAAGCTGGCCTATCCGCTGGAAGAGGGCATCCCGGTGCTGCTGGAGAACCGTGCCCGTCCGCTCAACAGCGATGAGCTGCCGTCATGAGTTTCGTCGTCGTCATTCCTGCCCGCTATGCGTCAACTCGTCTGCCGGGCAAGCCGCTGGCGGATATCCATGGTAAACCCATGGTGCAGCACGTGGTGGAGAAAGCTCTGCAATCCGGTGCCGATCGGGTGATCGTTGCCACCGATGACGAGCGGGTACAGCAGGCACTGCAGAGCACCGGCGTAGAGGTGTGCATGACCTCACCGGATCACCAGTCCGGCACCGAGCGTCTGGCCGAGGTGTGCCGTCACTACGGCTTTGCCGCCGATACCATCATCGTCAATGTGCAGGGGGATGAGCCGCTCATTCCGCCCGCCATCATTCGTCAGGTAGCGGATAATCTGGCCGCCGCCACGGCGCCGATGGCGACCTTGTCGGTGCCGATCAAGGATGCCGAAGAGGCGTTCAACCCGAACGCAGTGAAAGTGGTGACTGACAAGGATGGCTACGCCCTCTACTTCAGTCGAGCCAGCATTCCTTGGGATCGGGATCGCTTTGCCAAGAGCCATGAGCAGATTGGTGACCACTACCAGCGTCATATCGGTATCTACGCCTATCGCGCTGGCTTTATCCAGCGTTACGTAGACTGGGCACCGAGCGTGCTGGAGCAGGTCGAGGCGCTGGAGCAGCTGCGGGTGCTCTGGTACGGGGAGAAGATCCACGTCGCCCAGGCCCTTGAAGCGCCGCCGGTCGGGGTGGATACCCAGGCCGATCTGGAGAAGGTGCGGGCCTTTTTGGCCAAGTGATGGCCACAGCACTAACGTCATGAAAAACGGTGTCGCAAGGCACCGTTTTTTGTTTTGAAAATTTATATAATTATTTGATTTTAAACGCTAAACATGGGTTTTCTCAAACTTTTGGCGTGCATGGTTTGCCAAAGCGACGAGTTTGGTTATGATGCAAGACGCCCTGTTAACCCTAACCGGGCGGCTAAAACGAGATAAAACGGGGTGTTTGGGTGATAAATGTATTCCTGGTCGATGATCATGAGCTGGTGCGTACAGGGATAAGACGCATTCTTGAAGATGTGCGCGGGATCAAGGTGGTGGGTGAGGCACAGAGCGGCGAGACCGCAGTTACGTTCTGTCGCCAACACCATCCGGACGTGATCCTGATGGACATGAACATGCCGGGTATTGGTGGTCTGGAAGCGACCCGCAAAATTCTGCGGATCCGCCCCGATGTGCGCATCATAGTGCTGACCATTCATTCAGAAAATCCGTTCCCCACCAAGGTGATGCAGGCAGGCGCCGCCGGTTACCTGACCAAGGGGGCTGCCCCTGACGAGATGATCCAAGCGATCCGGTTGGTGCACTCCGGTCAGCGCTACATCTCCCCGGAGATTGCCCAGCAGATGGCCCTCAGCCAGTTTGCCTCCGCTGACGAGAATCCCTTCAAGTCCCTCTCCGAGCGCGAGCTGCAGATCATGATGATGATCACCAAGGGGCAGAAGGTGACCGATATCTCCGAGCAGCTCAATCTGAGCCCGAAGACGGTCAACAGCTACCGCTATCGTCTGTTTAGCAAGCTGGGGATCAACGGTGACGTGGAACTGACCCATCTGGCCATTCGCTATGGCATGCTGGATGCCGATACCCTCTAATCGGGTGGCGTGTGGTCACAAAGGCGGCGCGTGCCGCCTTTTTGCTTTTCTGCCCTTTTGCTTTTCAGGCGGCGGGGGCAGTATGCTCTGCCCGTCAATTTTTGCCTTTGTGTGAGCCGAGTAGCTGATGACCCTCTCTCCCGAACCTCTCTTCGACAGCAAGGCGTTTCTGAGCGCCGTCACCCATCAAAGTGGCGTCTACCGCATGTATGACAGCGGTGGCACCGTGATCTACGTGGGCAAGGCTAAGGATCTGAAAAAGCGGCTCGCCTCCTACTTTCGCACCAACGTCGACAGCATCAAGACTCGCACCCTGGTGCGCCAGATCGCCGATATCCAGGTCACCGTCACCCACACCGAGACTGAGGCGCTGATCCTCGAGCACAATCTCATCAAGCAGTACCAGCCCCGTTACAACGTGCTGCTGCGGGACGACAAATCCTACCCTTGGATCATCATCACTGCGCACCAGCATCCACGCATCGGCGTCCATCGCGGTGCCCGCAAGGTGAAGGGGGAGTACTTCGGCCCGTACCCCTCTGGTGGCGCGGTGCGCGAGAGTTTGCATCTGATGCAGAAAATATTTCCGGTGCGTCAGTGCGAAGATGCGGTCTATGCCAACCGCACCCGTCCCTGCCTGCTCTACCAGCTCAAGCGTTGCGCTGGCCCTTGCGTACCCGGGTTGGTGAGCGAAGCCGAATATGCCCAGCAGGTGGAGCTGGCCAAACTGTTTCTGGCGGGCAAGAACCAGCAGGTGATTGGCGAGCTGGTGGGCAAGATGGAGTCCGCCAGCGGCGATCTGCGCTTTGAAGAGGCAGCCCGCTACCGGGATCAGATCCTGGCGCTGCGCCGGGTTACCGAACAGCAGTCGGTGAGCGGCAACGTGCTGGACGAGCTGGATGTGGTGGGGGTCGCCTTCCAGCAAGGTGTGGCCTGCATCCACGTGCTCTTTATCCGTCAGGGAAAGGTGCTGGGTTCGCGCAGCTACTTCCCGAAAGTGCCGGCTGACACCCCGCTTGACGAGGTGGTGCAATCCTTCCTGCTGCAGTTCTATCTGTCGGGGCAGGGGGGGCGGCAGATCCCGAGCGAGGTGCTGCTCGATGTGGCTCTCGAAGATGAAAGCGTCATCGCCGAGACCCTGAGCCAGACTGCAGGCTACAAGGTGCGGGTGGTGAGCCGTACCCGCGCCGAGCGGGCCCGCTTTATCAAGCTCGCCTCCATCAACGCCGAGACGGCGCTTCGCTCGCGGCTGGCTCACAAGAGCACCATCACCGCCCGCTACGACCAGTTGGAAGAGCTGCTGGAGCTGGAGCGCCCCATCGCCCGCATGGAGTGTTTCGATATCTCCCACACCATGGGGGAGCGCACGGTGGCCTCTTGCGTGGTGTTCAACCGGGAGGGGCCGCTCTCATCGGAATATCGTCGTTTTAATATCGACGGTATCACCGGCGGCGATGACTACGCGGCCATGGAGCAGGCGCTGGAGCGCCGCTTTGGCAAGCAGCAGGAGCCGGACAAGGTGCCTGATGTGCTGTTTATTGACGGTGGTCTCGGCCAGTTGCGCCGCGCCGAAGAGATCCTGGCCCGTCAGCTGGAGTTCCTCGGCGGCAAATATCCGCTGCTGGTGGGGATTGCCAAGGGGGTCACCCGCAAGGCGGGGTTGGAAACTCTCATTATGGGGGAAAGTCACGAAGAGTTGCATTTGCCGGCAGATATGCCCGCTTTGCACCTTATTCAGCATATTCGCGATGAATCCCACCGTTTTGCCATTACCGGCCACCGGGCGCGGCGTGCCAAGGCCCGCACCAGCAGCAGTCTGGAGGATATTCCGGGGGTGGGGCCAAAGCGGCGGCAGGCGCTGCTCAAATATCTGGGCGGCCTGCAGGAGGTCAAAAAGGCGAGCGTGGATGAACTGGCCAAGGTACCCGGCATCAGTCAGGAGCTGGCCCAGACCATCCACGATGGTTTGCACAGCGCCTGAGCAGGGTTTGCGGCATGGCAAAATCGCTAACTCCTTGATGCACAAGAGCCGTGACGCGGGGGGGCCGTAAATGCCATAATGGCCCTCGCATTTTGAGAAGATTGATGGATTAAAAAGACCAAGACGGGCGCCAGTGCGGTTGCATCGCAATTCGGCTTTGGCGCACTATGTAGCGACGTACAAGAAGTGGCTGAAAATAATGACAAACATACCTAACCTGTTGACGTTTTTCCGGATTTTGCTCATTCCCGTCTTCGTCATCCTGTTCTATCTGCCTTATCAATGGTCCTATCTGGCTGCCGCCATCATCTTTATTCTGGCCGCTGCCACCGACTGGTTTGATGGCTATCTGGCTCGCAAGCTCAATCAGTCCACCGCCTTTGGCGCCTTCCTTGACCCCGTTGCCGACAAGATCATGGTTGCCGCAGCACTGGTGGTTATCGTCGAACACTACAACACCATCTGGGTGACTATCCCCGCCATGACCATGATTGGCCGCGAGATCATCATCTCCGCCCTGCGTGAGTGGATGGCCGAGCTCGGCAAACGCTCCTCGGTGGCGGTCAGCTGGATTGGCAAGTGGAAGACCATGATCCAGATGGTGTCGCTCACCGGTCTGATTTGGCAATACAACGTCTGGATGGTGTGGCTCGCCTATGTGATGCTCTATGTCGCCACCGTGCTCACCTTCTGGTCGATGTTCCAGTACATGAAGGCCGCCTGGGGCGATTTGACCCACCACGCCAACCTGTGAGTCACTTGCGCCGCAAGGTGAGGTTTCCGCTGATTTGAGGCAGGAAACGGCCAAAGGCGCTAAAACTGTTCAAAAAGGGCAAAAAACGCCCGAACGATCAGGTAATTAAATATTTCTGGTTGACTGGGCGAGGAACATCGCTAGAATGCGTCCTCGTAGTCAGGCAGTCAGCCAGACCAATGCGGGAATAGCTCAGTTGGTAGAGCACGACCTTGCCAAGGTCGGGGTCGCGAGTTCGAGTCTCGTTTCCCGCTCCAAATTCAGACAATAGAGAGCCAACTCTCTTTTGCATGGCGCGTTAGCAAAGCGGTTATGCAGCGGATTGCAAATCCGTTTAGTCCGGTTCGACTCCGGAACGTGCCTCCATATTGACAAGCCCGCAACGCGAGCTTGATACCGATTGCGGTGCCCGAGTGGTGAAATCGGTAGACACAAGGGATTTAAAATCCCTCGACGTTCGCGTCGTGCCGGTTCGATTCCGGCCTCGGGCACCATCTAACATGTTGATTTTAAAGGTAAAGCCACAAACTTAGTCAGTGTGAGTTGACATCTTCTAGGCGCAATCAGGCGGAGAGATGTCGAATGGCTAAAGTTCAAGAGCGAAAAGGTGTAAAAGGAAAAACCTACCGTGTGGAGTTCATGCGGGAGGGTTCTCGCGTATCTAAAACATTTAGAATTAAAAAAGAAGCGGAAAAATTCGCTGCTTTGATTACCCTCAATGCTGATTTGGCCGGAACATTGGCTAACGTCACGCTCAATACGTTATCTCTCCAAGACGCTATAGCTGAGTATCTCGACCAGCACACCGGCAAAGACCCCAACGTGAAAGGGCGTCTCAACTGGTGGGCCTGTGCGATTGGTGCCGACAAGCTAATCGGCAGAATCACAAAACAAGACGTTAAAAAGTGCCTTCAGTCGATGTTGGATGAAGGCATGGCTGCTGCTACCCACAATCGGTACAAGTCCGCGCTGTCCTCCGTGTTCGAGTTCATAAATGACCGTTATGATTGTCAGCACAATCCTGCCCGTCAGATAAAGCAAATCAAAGAGGCCCGCCAGCGTGAGCGTTTTGCATCTCGTGAGGAACTGGATCGGCTATTAGCAGCTTGTAAAGTGAGCCAGTGGGAGCGTCTTCACTTGCTTGTACTGATGGCTGTAAGCACTGGGGCTCGGCGCTCCGAGCTCCTGGGATTACGCTGGAGCTCGATCAACTTCCAAGATCAGACCGCATACCTAAGTGACACTAAGAACGGCACAGACCGAGTTTTACCGCTTACTGGAGCTTGCCTGACTGAACTAACAGAGTTTCGAGAGGTCGGGAATGGCTGGTTGTTTCCTCACCCTGATGATCCCCTTTTTCCATTCAAACACTTCGATAAGCATTGGTATGCCGCTTTGACGCAGGCTGAGATCACCGGACTTGTATTCCACAGTCTAAGGCATACAACAGGCTCTTATCTTGCGATGAGTGGTCAACCGCTGTCGGTTATCAAAGAGGTCTTGGGGCACAAGACAATCGTCACAACACAGCGGTATGTGCACCATTCAACAGAGAATAAAAAACAAGCTATCACAGCGGTGTTTGGAGACATTCTTAATACTTAACAATATTATTCTTCCCTCTGAAGAGTATTAATATTACAGAGAGTTAAAGTTAACAAATATGAGCCAAAATATAATTTCTTAGTAATTAAAGAAAGTAAAAATATTGCTTGATATATTCTGAATCTTGCTGATAGGCTGTATGTGTCAACTCACATTGATTAACTCAATTCATTATTAACACTATTTTGGAGATTGCTTTATGAGTAATATGGTTCAAGAGCTCGCTATGAATATTGATAATTGGGTGCCAGTTAGAGAAGCAAGTATAGACGGTATGAATTATCAGATATTATTGCGCTGCTTAAGTAAAAGAAGTACAGATGCTGCACTTGGAAAATGTTGTCGCAAGATTGGCAATCGCTTATTTATTAACACTAAGCTCTTCGGTCTATGGATGGCCGGAGAGTTATAATTACATATCCGAAAGTTTAATTTTCATTTTGTAATCTTTGTTCTATACAGAACTTTTATTTAATATTGTAGCGCTACATACGGTGGTATTATAATTACGAGGAAATTAATATGTCTGAAAAATACGGTAGGGTTGATGAGCGCCGACAAAGTGAGGCTACGATTATAGATCTAAAGTCAACCAATCAACAGGCAAGGATTTTGAGCGAGCATTTGGGGTCAGTAAAAGTAGATCTGTTATCTTCATATGTGTATCGCTATACAGGGAGTTTTTGGGAGTATATGAGCGATGCTAGGTTACGCAGGGAGTTAGCGGGGATATTTGAAAGAAACCATCTGAGCTTTAGTAGTTCAAAGTTGGAGATGGTTGTTCATACTATGAAAGATATTATTCCTGAGATTCCTGTATCTGATGATGAGTTGATAGGTTTTTCTAATGGTGTCTATGATATGGCAACTAACCAGTTTCGTACTCATGATCCGGATGATGGGCTGCTCGCTCATAATGGAATAATCTATACAGCAGCTAACTCAGCGGAATCAATTCAGGTTCATGCTCCTAATTTTTTCAAATGGCTGAGTTATGCTGCTGAAGGATGTATGGATAAGATGGATCGGATTACAGCAGCATTATTTATGGTATTGACCCATCGTTATGATTGGCAATTATTTCTTGAGGTGACAGGCTCGGGCGGAAGTGGTAAATCAATCATGGCAAACCTTTGTGCGTTGCTTGTCGGTAGCCGAAATATTGGTAGTAGCTCAATGAGGCTTTTGGATAGTGATTTTGGATTGGAAGGTTTATGGGATAAGCGACTAATATTGTTACCCGATCAGCCTAAATACATAGGCGATGGTGCTATTCTGAAAGCAATCACTGGCGGAGATGCTGTAGCTATCAACAGAAAGGGTAAGCCAATGTTTAGTGCCAAGGTGCGTGCTGTTGTACTGGTAACAAATAATGCTCCTATGGAAATGACTGAAAGAAATGGTGGGATAGCAAGACGTAGGGTTATATTCAGCTTCAATAATGTCGTTACTGATGAGGATTCGCAAATTGAAAGTAAAATTTCTAATGAACTTCCGGTCATTATCCGATACCTCTTATCTCAGTATCCAGAGCCCATGAAAGCCAAAAGGCAGCTGCTGGCACAGAGGGGTTCAATGGATGCGATTGTAGTTAAGCGGGAGGCGGACCCACTTTTTGATTTGTGTACTATGGTGAAATTTATGCCAAAAGCCAACGGGTTGCGAATGGGTGGTAAGACGGATATCAAAAGAGAGCCACACAAATTCTTTTACCATCTTTATTTGTCTTACATGCATTACCATGGGATTGATAATACACTTTCAGTTAATGCGGTCAGTCGGGCATTGAAACAGATAGCAAAGGAACTAGGCAGTGAGTATCGAGTCAGGAGCAGCAACGGTACTGTCACTAATATTGTGCTGACCAAGAGGGTTGATGAATTTTTGCTTGGAGCTACTGACTATATGGAGAGTGAGTAGGCTAATTTACCGGCGCTGATGTTCCATATGCGATATGATGTTACAACAATAAAAGCTTCCAATACTTCCGGTTTTTTGAAAAGCCTATAGTGCAAGGCTTAGACATATATAGATATTAACTACAATGCATCCAAAATGGAAGTAATATTAAAAGGTTTAATAATAGTATTGTTGGTCGGTTGTTTTATGATAATCGTCATTGAGTGAAGTGGAAGTTTTTTCAGTAGGTATTCTGTAGTTTTTATATGTTGAGTTGAAATATTTGAATTTATAGTGTCCCAGCAATTTTACTACTTGCAACCGAAACAAGGAGCATGAATGAAATTTATAAATATCTTTACTGTATTCTTTTTTATTTGTGGTCTGGTTATATTTTAATGGTAAATGTTATGGCTCAGATATACATCATCAAAATTCATGTTTTATTTTTTGCCCCGCAGGGCCGACGCTTATGTTGATTGATGCCGAAGGTCTCAATCACATAAGCATAGTCGGTCGCTTGGTGTATGTATTTTGATGTGATGGAATATCTCAACTAATACGAGTACGAGTGTCACGTTACTTTGGGGGTTGTATGGCAGGATATCAATTTGCGCATTTGGATGGCTATGGCAGAAGGGGAGGGAAATCGAAAGCTGGGCGTGTTATGTCAGCACAAGATATTGCTGATGAAGCTGAAAGAAAACCCGGTGCACATGACCATGTTAGTGAGCCGAGGATGCCCGTGCAACACTTTGGAGTAACACCATCTGAAGCAGTAAAGCTTGCCCACGAGTGGGCTGCTAAGGCAAAAGATCCAAAGGGAAGAAAGGTTAGAATTGATGGGCTATGTCTAGCCGCGGGCGTGGTTAGTGTACCTGATAATTTTCCGCATGATAAGTGGCCGGAATATCGGGATGAAATAATTAAACATCTGCAAAAAAAGTATGGTGAAAGATTAAAATCTGTAGTTGAGCATCTTGATGAAAAATACCCACACATACACTTTTATCTTGTCCCCCTATCAGATGAGTCTTTCGGTTCAGTACATCCAGGGGTTGCTGCAGCACGCGCGTCAGCTGCTCGTGGGGAGCGAAAGGGAATGCAAAATAGTGCTTATAAGAAAGCGATGATTGCATGGCAAGAGGATATCTATACGGTCTCACAGAGTTTTGGCTTGGCTCGTATTGGACCACGCCGTCGTAGGTTGTCTAGAGATGAGTGGAAGGCTGAACAGCGAGCCCTGTGCCCATGCAGCACTCAATATATCTGATAAACCAATAGGGTTGAGTATGGGAAGGATCAAACAGATTATTGCCAAGCAAGTCGTGGAACACCGAGCTGGATTGTTGGGTAAGGGACGGGCACTTTACACTGAAGAACAGTTAATTAAGGTAGCCAGAGAAGCAGCATTATATGGTGCTCAACATGTTAAAATGCAGAGACTTGATGTATTAGGTGCCGTGATCCTGCACTCGTCCAAGATCGAGGCGGCAGAAGCAAGACTTATTAAGTTAGCAGAAGAGGAGGTGACATTAGGGATTCGAATTGCAGAAGCGAATGATAAAGTCAAAGCTGTTGATAAAGAGGCTCTAGAGCGCATGCGTATGGCACTATTAAAAGCTGAGCAGGCTGAGGATATGGCACAACAAGCTGAAAGCTGGACCAAACTGACAGTTATTGAGATGGAAAAAAGGATGAAAATGGTGCTATCTCCCATTCTGGCTACGCTAGCAGCTATCATCCGTGATCCTAATGTAGTAGAAGCCCAGCTGGAAGCTGATGCTGCAATTAGTGCTTTGGAGGAGCTAAGGCCGCTTGCTTTCGAGATTCAAAGGGCGTTGCACCCTGTGGCGAAAGCAGCTAATAAAACAAATAAAGTTAAGCATGCCTTAGGACTTGAGCCTGACTAGTAGGGTGAAGCCTTTTTTGTTGACGTTTCTTATCTTTTGTGGATTTGTAGTGGTTGTAGTGGTCTAATCATCCCGTACACCATTTTAGGTGGTACAGTCGCCACCATGACCTGAGGTGTTCAATGTCCATTTTAGTTGGCCACTACAATTGCAGCAATAGCCAACAGAATTAATGATTCCATACGGCGCTAATTTGGTCATCGCCTTCTTCTCTCTATTCTCCAGCTTTGGTAAGCTAATGTGCAGTAACATGATGTTAAAATCATGATTTAGGCACTCCCTTTTCTTACCTAAACTCGAATCCAAGCACCTAGGTTCGCGGGATATGTCTGATCATCTTGGGTCAACAACCCCCTTCGTCTTGGTGCTTGTAGTTTGAGGAAAGAACTCGTGAATAAAGCGGTTTTAATGGGCATAGTGGTTGTGAGTCTACTGACTGGCTGTTCGACACAAGGAAGTGGCGTCCTACCCATAATCGGCCCTCTAGCCAGTCTGGGTACCTATGAAACTTTGTGGACGTTTCCGACCACCGTGGGTGGTTACTATGATTCCAAAGTTCGCCGCAATCGTATGGACGATACCTACGACATGACCTTTTATGGTTCCCTGATTGGTATTCCCATCCATGGCATGACAGGATTTACCTCCCTCGACAGCTGGCCAACTTCTCGCCAGGGCGGGGTCGTCATTGTGCGAGGGGCTACGGTCTCCTGTAAAACCGCACAATGGCTTATCAGTTACCAGCCGGACGGTATGTCCATCAAACACTTTCCAGAGTGTGAACCTTATACCGCCAATAGGCAATCGGGGGACGGTAAGTACATCATGTTCGAAGATCCAACCCATAAGAGTGACTCGCTGTTTGCTTACGATATTCACAAAGACCAATTAGGTCAGTACGAATACGAACAGCCGCCAGTGAAGAAGACTTCGACACAGACCTCCACCTCACCGCAGAGTCGCGTTGCCGCTGGCAAGTCCAGCGCATCGAAAGCCAAAGTGGCGATCCCATCCCCACCCAAGATCACCAGCGTTAAGAAGTATAAGACCGGTTCAATCCAGATCCAGCAGGTGCCAGCCGATAAGGGACAAAAGGCTGTCACATGGGAGAAGTAAAACTACGATTTGCACATCTGGTATCCACGAAACTATTTTGGATGACGGTGATCTACCTTGTCTGCGAGCTTGCCTTTAGTGCTGATTTGCTAGCCCTGTGCAGTCGTGAAGCCACGATCGAAGAGATCGATGCGCTAGAAGATATTGGAAGATTGCTGACTGGTACCGCCATCTCACTGCTGTTTATCGGTCTGTTCATCGACAAGCAGAGTATTCACCCCCTGCTTCGCGCTGTCTATTCGTTGATGCTGATCGCAGGCTTTACTTGGCTCAACCATCAGGCGCAAGACGCCTTTATCGACCACCGCATCGCCTCTGAATTTGACAGTGCCGAAGCACGAAAGGGGGCTTTTCTGCTAACCATGGCAGGCCGTAGCCTCTCTAATGGTACCTTGAACATCCGTAGTATTCACACACCCGATGTTCTCGAACACAAACCATCATTGATGGCGTTCGTGGCCATATTCCCGTCCTTGGCATTCAGCTACCCCAACGTTCAGTCCGAGATGAATAGTCTGCTGAAAAAGGCTATCGCCATTAACGTGATGAAACCCTGTGAGGACATGAAGCATCGAGATGGGTGCATGGGGTCACCGGCACAGTTCAATAATGAGATCTGGCCAGAGGTTATAAAAGAAGTAGAACGTCGGTATGCCGACTACACCAATGGATTTAATGAAACAGTTAAACGTACTAGTCCAAGCAGCTTACAGTCTATTGCGGACAATGCTTGGGTACGTTATGTCAAAAAGCTGCGTGGCAAAGGGGTCACCCCTGATCGTGTTCCTCCACGCCGGTTTGGCATGGTCAGGATTGAGGTTCGCAAAATGGGGGTGCCGGTTCCGGATGACTGGCACCCTGCAGATCGCCAAACCTTCAACGCCATCGTGCGTCAGAAAACCTATAGCAATACTTGGAAAGCCTTAGGTAACAAAGTTGGCACCAGCAATCCGACCAAATACATGAGTATTCAGGCCTTTATGCTGACAGCGAAAGTTCAGCAGTCCGTGCAGAAAAAATTGGGCGCACCAAAGGGTCGCCAGATCCCTCTTGTCACCCGTTTTGATGACATCAAGCGCCTAGTTTACCTTCCTATTGCTAACCAGGCCATTAGCAAGCTTCATGCGGAGGTCGACTCTGCAGCAACGCGTTTTGTCGGAGACGGGCCGCTTGTTGAAAAGGCCGACTCCGCCGTCAAAACACTGGTCGTTGTACCATTGGCCTTGCTAATGTCGCTACTCGGTGGTTTTGGCCATATGATCAAGATTACCACCCTGCTCCTACGCTGCCTCCTGCGTAAAGAAAGTTCTGCCAGGACATTCAAGGCTGTGCTGGGTGCAATCGTCTTCGTCGGCGGAGGTATATTCTTCCTATACCAGGTTGCCAACCCGCTTGTCGAGACAAAGGCATATCAAACGTTCTCTCTGGCGACCGCCATTTACAGTGGCAACACCTTTGCCATGGGGCTGGAGTTCATCATCAGGTTGCAGGAGTTTGCCTACCCCATCAATGCGATAATCTTGACATACAAAAACGTGATCGTACCGACTTTGTGTTTCTTGGCGCTCTTCTGTTTTTGTTACTTCAACGATAATCGACTACTGATGATGCGCTCTGATGCGGAAACCAGAGCGATAGAAAAAAAACGTGCTCGTGTGGCACGGCAACAAAGGCGGACTGATGGAGGGAGCGATTTGCCCATGACACAGCGTTGAAGGGATGTGGATGAACAGGTTATCACTGTTTCAGTTAGTCTAATTGAACTACATCCAGACTCTCAATAACTACGTGAGTCGTTGGCGGAAATGGATGGCAAAATTTCACGGGGTGGGCACTGCTTACTTGGAAAGCTACTTGGCTTGGTTTCGAGTCGTAAGTTGTGGCTACTTAATAAAGCATAATATTAATGAAAGAGGGGTAAGCATGAACATTAAGTTGCATCAATCTTACCTCTCCATGAGTCCACTTTATTAACGATGTTTACTTAATATAACACCTAGATAGCCTGATTTGAGATCGTCTTCACCCATTAGGAATATAGTTATATCTCTATGCCCATCAGTAAATGTTGCAGAGTATGAGCCACAGTTAACATCAGCCACACATTCAAAAAATGAATTGTTGCGAGTGGCTGTTTCAGTCAGTTCTGGTTTTATACCTAGATTACTATAAACTTTGTTTTTTAATACATCATAGTCATCTATGGCTTTTTTTAACGATGCTGGAGAACTATCCAAGTATGAACTTATATGAATATGAATTGAATTCAGTTGGTTTTTGTGGAAAACGTACTGATATCTTTTTTTATAATCTAAAAAGGAAAGTGCACTCGTTTTCGGTATGCCATTGTAGTATCTCGTGTCAAAAACTGATGGCCCTTCTGGTTTGAAGTTATAATTTTTATTTTGAACTGATTCCAGACTTTCACTAATGTGAAATCCGATAATGTCTTTTTCACTAGAAATAGCTTGACTTACAAATTGAATGAATAAAATAAAAGGTAAGAAATATCTATTTATGGTCATATACTGTTAATCTTGATTTTTTGGTGAGGTCCGCATGGATGTTGATGTTCAACTAAGCTCGCTGCACAGTTATTTAATTTTATTTGAATGCCATACTAACACTGGCATTAATAGATGTTTGTATTAGTGGTGTTGACGAATATAGTCACTAACAAATTCATCCAATGCATGGCAATGTGATGTCATGTCATCAGTTTCAGCAGATGACCCGCTATAGGCGCAATAGTAAAGGCTAAAGAATGCAGGCAGAACAAGCCACCAATGTAGGCCTGGGCCATAAAAAAGCACTTTAAAGAAGCTCTCATTTATAAACCAGTTTGCTGTTGACGTAGAATAATCTTCCAGCATTCTCCTCAAAAATTGATCCCCACCTTCCTCAAATTCCCGCCATACTTGAAGCCAAGCACTACACATATAGGTGGCTGAAATAAAACCAATAATGGTTTTTTGTAAATCGCAATCGCGAGTTCGGAAAATTAAATTCCATAATGTTATAAAAAATAATACCAGGCAAAAAATAGGCAGCATAAACATAATGCTATATATAACATCGTTTTTTGATTTTTCACCAATGGTATTTTTAATTGAAGTCTCGTTATATTCTCCATTAGCGTCACTGATCTCACCTGTATTAATATTAACGATGCGCTCTATATTGTTTGTATTGTGGTTTTTAAAAAATACAAGTGAGTGACCAGGGAGCACGCCCAAAGTATAATTTTCGCATGTGAACTTAGTTTCTTTTTGTGTTTCTGGATCACGAAGCCATATGTCCTGAGATACATGATGAGTTACAGTAGATGATATGTTTTGTTTGCCTGCAGCGCCCCCGCTACTTTCGACTTTTGTGGAGCTGTATTTGTGAGTGTTTTCATTCAATACAATAAACTCTTCAATCTCATAGGTATCAGATATGTTCATATAAAAATCACCAATTTTTTGACGAATGAAAGGCATCATGTATCAGATGCTGGGCACTGACATTTCAGAGTTCTTGATGGACTCTTGGGCATCTTCGATATCTTTTGGCTCGGTCTTCATTTCAAAGTCAGCTTGGCCCCAGATCAGACCGAAGCGGGTATAATGGCGAACATAGTAGATCTTTCCATTTTCAGTTTCGATATCTATCTTATTGTTTCCAAACTCGCTGTTGGTTTCCAGATGCACAGTCTTTCCAGCATCAACCTTGAGCAGGTAAAAGTGCAGATTTTCTGATTCACCCAAAGGATTTCCATCGAGAAACAAATCGATGTTAATACGGCGACCAAGCCAGCCATCTCGGTAAATATAGACGTGGGCTTTTCCTTCAGCAGGAGGTGAGAAACTTTTGGCTTCATTGACGACAGCCTCATCGGTGACGGTTGGCACTGAGGAGCAGCCACCAAGCATCATGGCGCAGAGCGCCAAGAAGATCATTACAAACGTATTACGCATTTGTTTACCCATTGTGCTGAATGTTTATTGATGTTTTTGATTATTATTTTGTTGAACATCTGATACTGATGTTTCTTTTGCTACATGATTGTCTGTGAGCTCGATGACGTTTTCAATAGGGTCTTTTAAAGTTTTTTTATAACTATTCGATGGTTAATTGTTTTGCACCTAATAATTAGAAAATGTTCTTTTATATCAATTTGTTACGTGTCCGTATTTTATCGTGGAGGTAATGTGATTTTTGTCACATTATATGTTTGTCAAGACATGTGACTGGCGAAAGATGGAGAGAGCTTGATGCTCTCGTGCGTTGTCAGATGGGCTTTAAAATCCGATCTATCAGGCGTAAACTAGGCGTAACGTGCCCAAAGAAAGCGTGAAATCAGGCATTTCATGTAAACTTGAAGTCCTTATAAATCAATCATATAAATTTTACGTCAACTCACTATTGGCTTTTAAAATCCCTCGACGTTCGCGTCGTGCCGGTTCGATTCCGGCCTCGGCACCACTTATTGAGTACAGCAATCAAAGAGTTATGAAAGGCCACTAGCAATAGTGGCCTTTTTGTTTTGCCTAAATGGCGACAAAGTGGCGACAGCGATTGTGCTGAGTCCACAGCTTCATAACAACAAAGCCTGCTGAAGGCAGGCTTTTATAGGGTCTGTATGTCTGTATATAGCCGAGGAATTTACCGCGTGGGGTAGGGTATGGCCGATTACTTCCACCACTCCTTGCTCGGTAAGTTATTCCATTCTCCAACCGGGTATTCATGGCCATTGAAGCGCAGCGTGGTGCTCAATGTTCTCTTACTGGTGGTGTCCTGCTCGACTGTTTCTGTTTTCGCTTTGGTTACTACTCTCAGAACGTGCAGCCCGTTAGCCCCAGCTGGTGAACGGTTACATCAGAAGCACTTTAAGGAAGAGGCTTTTTACTCAAGGATCTGGCGCATTCCCGCGTTTAGCTGGCGGCCACCGTCCTCAGCATCACGGTCTTGCATCAAATTGATCGAAACCTCGTTGGTACCGATGGTATAGGTTGCGCTGTAATCACCGCACATGCTGTTGCTTACACATTCAAAAAACGGCACCGACTTATCCTTTATTGTACGGACTATCACCGGTTTGACTTTCAAGATATTGGTCGCCTGACTGACTAATTCTTCGAAGTCTGCCTTGGCCTGTTTGACAGAAGCAACGGAGTCGTCTTGGTACGATGCCATGGTTCCGCCGAAGGAGAATACTTTATGTTGGTAGACCGCATAGTAATACTCACCCGTAGTTGGTCGTCCTAGGAATCCCTCGCCCGCCTTCGGTTTCCCGCGAAAGTCTTCATCAATGTCACTGCGCCAGTCATAGCGTATCAAACCATCGTTGACTACTTGGAGTGTGGTGATGGGCAGGCCGATTGTCAGGGTTTTGAAGCCCGTATTTGCGGCAATAGCCGGTGAGGCAATGAGACTGACCGCACAGCAGAGTGCAGAGAGCTGCAGGGTTTTATGGGTCAAGGTGACACCTCATTAAGATAATAGGTTTATATGGAGTGTTGATACTCATCCGTCCACCGGATG
Source organism: Aeromonas sp. 82P (assembly GCF_051919365.1). NCBI lineage: Bacteria > Pseudomonadati > Pseudomonadota > Gammaproteobacteria > Aeromonadales > Aeromonadaceae > Aeromonas > Aeromonas sp. 82P. The sequence goes on along the minus strand of NZ_JBQBEV010000001.1, from coordinate 3,121,020 downwards.
GGTTTACTCTCAGGCTGCATATTCCGGCCGATCCTGAACACCGAGCAGCATAAAAAACGACAACTACCTTGAAAAACGCCGGGAATGGCTGTTCAACTTCGCCGGAATACGCACAGGCTCAGTGGTTTATCGCGTTCAGTCTCATTCTGTGCAGTTCCTCAACTGGGTTGAGATAACGCCTCATTGTAATTGCGCCAATTAGGCGAACTTTAATAATTGAATTTTGCCACCTTATTAGATAAAACTCTCAGTTTATATCATAACAGGTGGCGTTATTATGGAAGAAAAAGTTCTTAATTTAAAATAATTCCGTGTGGGTAACGAAAGCTACTGACCCAACATGTTTTTCATCAAGTTAGTAGCCATTTTTTGCTGGGCTGCGATTGCATTTTTACATTCATCTGAATTGGCATCTTTACCCTGTGCAATTTTCAAGGTGCACTCTTGCAGGGCTTCATTCAGTAATTTCGGATCTTTCATAAAATCCTCAACTGAGGTAGGTCCACAAGCAGTAAGTAACATAGTGAATGGAATAGCTAACAGTAACTTATTCATTTCTATTTTCTCCAAATAAAAAATGCAGATAAAAATACTAGGATCTAAAAGATACAGATGGTTTTACGAGAAGTTATAAAGTATGTGGTAATGACATTTCAGACTTCTTGATCAGAATTTGAGCATTTTCAATATCATCAGGGTCTGTCACAAGCTCAAAATCAGACTGACTAAAGAGAAGCCCCATACGAATATAGTGGTAAATATAATATGTTTTGCCTGACTCGGTATTTAGGGAAATGCTATTGTTTGAAAATTCACTTTCAGTTTCAAATGTATAGTTTTTACCTGCATCAAGTTTCAGAAGATAGAAGTGTTTATTTTCTGATTCACCTAGGAATTTTTTATCGATAAAAAGATCCATATTGCTATTGCGAGCAAGCCAGCCATGACGGTAGATATAAACGTGAGCCTTGCCCTCGGCAGGAGGTGAGAAGCTTTTGGCTTCATTGACGACAGCCTCATCGGTGACGGTTGGCACTGAGGAACAGCCACCAAGTATCATGGCGCAGAGCGCCAAGAAAATCATTACAAACGTATTACGCATTTTTTACCCATTGTGCTGAAAGTTTATTGATGTTTTTGATTATTATTTTATTGAACATCTGATACTGATGTTTCTTTTGCTAAAGAATTGTCTGTGAGCGCAGCGACGTTTTCAATAGGGTCTTTGAAAATTTTTTTATAACTATTCGCCAGTTAATTGTCTTACACCAATTAATGAGAAAATACTAAGCTATATCAATTGCTTATGTGTCCATGCTTTAATGTGGGGTAATGTGATTTTTGTCACATCTATTAACGCCGGTTTTGGCTCGTCGGTAGTGGCGACGCAGTTTTTCCAGCATGGCGATAAACAGGGATGAGTTTTTCTTTATCCCACTGACGTAAAGCACTCTTCCATTGCCTGCATGGAGAACGCCTGCCAGGTAATGTTTGGCGTTCTGTCCCGGTGTGACAACCCGCTTTTGCTGCGCTCTGAACATCCAGTCGGCCCCTAATTTGGGATTAAGGTCTATATCGACTTCATCCTCATAAAACACCGGATTATCGGCATCACAGCGGGCCAGTGCCGCGTCGATATTAGCCATTTTCTCCTGATAAGCTGGGTCTTTTATCCGCAAGGTCGGCACGGGCCTGCGCCAGACAATGCCCATACGAGGTAGCCATCGACGAAGTGTGGAGGCAGCCACATTGAGCCCTGTTAACCGATTGATTTTGATAGCCAATAGCTGCTCAGTACACCAACGGCTGCGTTGATAACCAAAATCTTGCGGAGAAAACTGCATGAGCAGCACCAGTAAGGTGACAATCTTGGCGACAGGTAGGACCGGGGCACGGCCAGCCGGTAAGGCTTCTAACGCACCCACACCTTCATCCCGATACCACCGAAGCCAACGGCCGATGGTCGAGCGAGCCGCGCCGGTAATGTGATGAACATCCGTGATCGTGCATCCTTCATGTAACAGCAAGATGGCCATCAAGCGACGAGCATGCCCTTTATCACGGGTGGCATGGATGATTTTGTGAATACGGCGCCGTTGTGGTCGTGGCAGGGGTGGTAGGATATGCATCAACTCAGTCCTTTGGGTGTGGCTTGTTTTGTTTGGCGACTAATGAGATCGCACAAACTGGACTGAGTTCCCTTCCTCCTGTGATCTACTATTCGGAACAGCTATTTAGAAATAGTGGCCTTTTTTTGTTTTTGCCGAAATGGTGGTGATTGCTAAAAACCTTTTCCGCTCAGGTGCTGGGCTTGTTGTCGTAAAGAAATGTTGTAAATAAATGTTAGCAAGAGAAAAGCCCCGCAAGCGGGGCCGGATTTGTGACGGGGTTGTGTCCTCACTTCTTGAGGTGTTTTCTGATCGCCTTGCCTGAGGTGCCGACTGCCTTGACCGCCCGTTTCAGCTGGACTTCGGTGCACTCGAACATTTTGATCCACTGCTTCATCTCATAGGGATCGTTGACATTGATCTTCTTGGCATCGAACGGGTGAGCGACCGCATTGCTGTCAGGCATACAAACCTCAACTTGTTGAAATAGCTGGCGAGAAAGACGTTTCTGCCTGAGCGCCATCATCCTCTCAATTGGCAAGGGGCAAGGTGACGGAGTTCACACAACCCGGGGACTGAAGGAGGAGTGCAGGTTTGCTTTGCTGATCTGTGAGCGATCACCACTTATTCGCTCGCGCCTGATGGGCAGTGAACCGGATGGCGCGAACGATGGGGAGTGATGGGGGGCCGGCGCTTGGTGGTCAACCGGACTGGCGGGCTATCAAGCCTCTGCCAGCGCCCGCATTTCCAGCCGCTGCTCGCCGGGGCGGCAGATCAGCACCGAGCCTTGCTCGAACCAGTCCCCCAGCACGATGCGGCGGGCGGGCTGGCCATCGAGGATGAAGTCGTGGATGGCGGGTCTGTGGGTGTGGCCGTGGATCATCATCCGGCAGTCGTGGGCGCGCAGGGTGTCGTCCACCGCTGCGGGCGTCACATCCATGATGATCTGGCTCTTGTGGGCATTTTCCATCTGGCTTTGGCCACGCATCTTGCAGGCGATGGCCTGACGGCGGGCGAGCGGCAGCCGTAAAAAGAGCCAGCGCAGCCACTTGAGCTGGGTGATGCGGCGAAACTTCTGATACCCCTCATCCAGGGTGCAGAGCAGATCGCCGTGGCTCAGTACCACCCGCTCCCCATAGAGCTCGATAACGCAGGGGTCACCCAGCAATGTCATCCCAGCGCGCTTGGCAAACTGTTGCCCCAGCAGAAAGTCGCGGTTGCCGTGGATAAAGTAGATGGGCACGTTCTGCTGGCTCAGGGCCAAGAAGGCGTCGGCCATCTGTTGATGAAGCGGATTGGGGTCATCGTCGCCAATCCAGAATTCGAAGAGATCCCCCAGCACATAGAGGGCATCGGCGCCGGGGGCGTCGTGCTCGAGAAAGCGCACCAGTGCCGCGGTCATATCGGACCGCTGGGCAGAGAGGTGAATGTCACTGATAAAGAGGGTGCTCATGATGTGGGGATCGGGCTCTCGGTCGAAACAGGGCAAACAGGGGTGGCAGAGATAGTAGACACAACAGGGGACGAATCGTGCGCTGCGGGCGCCATCGCGCCAGTTGAGGTATGGATATCGTCACGGGATGGCGGCTGCCATGACAGCTCGGCCAGATTGCATCCCTCCAGCGTCAGCAGGGCGGCGTAAGGATCGCCCGCCAGCCCCAGCAACCGGCACATGGCCGCTTCCCCTTTCAATCCCTCCTCAAGGCGCAGACGCAGCACTTCGCGGTAGAAGGCATCGCCAAACCGCTCGAGCAACGCGGCCATCAGGGTGAGGTGGCGCCAGCCATTCAGCGTCTCGATGGGTGCGGGGGTGACATACAGCTCCAGCGGCCAGTTGGTGATACGGTTATCACAACCGTTATCGGCACTACTATCGGCACAGCTCTGGTCGAGGCAGGAAAAGGTGCGCTCCAGCAGCCAGATATTGTCGCCCTTGGGGCTCGCCTGCCAACCTTGCTCTGCAAAAGTAGCGGCAAACTCGGCGGGATCTGGATGCTGGCAGAGAATATCGAGATCGCTGCCGAGCCGATCCAGCCCGATGGCCAGCGTGCTCACCAGTGCCATATCGGCGCACTGCGCGGCCAGCTCATCCCACACACCGGCGGTGAGCAGGGCATGGGCCGAGCGCTGGCGCGGGTTGCCGTGGGCCAGATAGTCGAGGCGGCGCCAGTTTGCTCTGGCAGTGGAGAGGGCAGATGGAAAAACTGCGGCCGGGGCCGCAGTTTTGTCAGTGCCGAGTCGGCAGAGATCAGTCAGCAAGGGTCACCTTGGTGATCACCACGTCTTCTACCGGCACGTCCTGGTGGATGCGGCCGTAGTTGCCGGTCTTGACGCCCTTGATCTTGTTGACCACGTCCATGCCGGCGGTCACTTCACCGAATACGCAGTAGCCGAAACCCTGGGTGGTAGCGGATTTGAAGTCGAGGAAGTCGTTGTTGTTCACGTTGATGAAGAACTGGGCGCTGGCAGAGTGCGGCTCTATGGTGCGGGCCATGGCGATGGTGCCGATCTTGTTGGAGAGACCGTTGGCCGCTTCGTTCTTGATGGGAGCGCGGGTGTCTTTCTCTTCAAAGCCCGGAGCGTAGCCGCCGCCCTGGATCATGAAGCCGTCGATGACGCGGTGGAAAATGGTGTTGTCGTAGTGACCGTCACGGCAGTATTGCAGGAAGTTGGCCACGGTTTCCGGGGCTTTTTCAGCGTTCAGGGTGAGGGTGATGTCGCCGTGATTGGTGTGCAGAGTGACCATGATATGTCCTTTCATTTGATGCGGGCGACGAAGTGCCCGCAGGTGTATGGCATAAAGTGGTGGCAATTCTAGCCCATCAGGGGCTGGCGGCATAGTCTCTCTGGCGCCGTAACCGTGCTGGCAGGCGGGATTGGCCCGCTTTTCTGCCTCGTTTTCTGCCCCTGAACGGGGTATTATGACCAACCATTTTACTCACAGGCAGTGGTTAGAAGATGCTGAAGATATACAACACACTCACTCGTCAAAAAGAAGAATTCAAACCTATCCACCCGGGCAAGGTGGGCATGTATGTGTGTGGTGTCACCATCTACGATCACTGTCATATCGGCCACGGCCGCACCTTCGTCGCCTTTGATGTGGTGGCTCGCTACCTGCGTTACGCCGGTTATGACCTCACCTACGTGCGCAACATCACCGACGTGGATGACAAGATCATCAAGCGTGCCGCTGAAACCCGCGTCACCTGCGACGAGCTGACCGAGCGTCTGATTGGCGACATGCACGCCGACTTCGACGCCCTCGGCATGGTGCGCCCGGATATCGAACCTCGCGCCACCCAGCACATCGAGGAGATCATCGAGCTGGTGCAATCCCTGCTGGCAAAAGAGCACGCCTACGTGGCGGACAACGGCGATGTGATGTTTATCGTCGAATCCTACGCCGACTACGGCAAGCTCTCCGGCCAGGATCTGGAGCAGCTGCAAGCCGGTGCCCGCGTCGACGTGGTCGATGCCAAGCGCAATCCGCTCGACTTCGTGCTGTGGAAGATGTCGAAGCCCGGCGAACCGACCTGGGAAAGCCCCTGGGGCCCGGGCCGTCCTGGCTGGCACATCGAGTGCTCCGCCATGAACTCCAAGCACCTTGGCAACCATTTCGACATCCACGGCGGTGGCTCCGATCTGCAGTTCCCGCACCACGAGAACGAGATCGCCCAGTCCTGCTGCGCCCACGGTGGCGACTACGTCAACACCTGGATGCACAGCGGCATGGTGATGGTGGATAAAGAGAAGATGTCCAAATCCCTTGGCAACTTCTTCACCATCCGCGATGTGCTGGCCCATTTTGATGCCGAAACCGTCCGTTACTTCCTGATGTCTGGCCACTACCGCAGCCAGCTCAACTACTCGGAAGATAACCTCAAGCAAGCCCGCGCTGCGCTGGAGCGCATGTACACCGCCCTGCGCGATCTGCCGGTGGCTGCCGCTGCCGGTGGCGAGGAGCAGGTAGCGCGCTTCAAGGAAGCGATGGACGACGACTTCAACACCCCGGAAGCCTACTCCGCCCTGTTCGATCTGGTGCGCGAGATCAACCGCCAGAAGGGTGAAGATATGGCCGTTGCCGCCGCGCTGGGCGCCCGTCTGCGCGAACTGGGCGCCGTGCTCGGCATCCTGCAGCAAGACCCCGAGGCTTTCTTGAAGGGTGACGAAGCGGACGAAGAGGTTGCCGAGATCGAGCGCCTGATCGCAGAGCGCAATCAGGCCCGTGCCGACAAGAACTGGGCTGCTGCCGATGCCGCCCGCAACCGTCTCACCGAGATGGGTATCGTGCTGGAAGACAGCGCCGGCAAGACCAGCTGGCGCCGTGCCTAAGGCCGGTTGGCCTTGTTGGCGTCTGGTGCCAACAGGTTGCGCCAATAAAAAAACCGCAGCCCTTGGGCTGCGGTTTTTTTTTGTGGTCTGCCGGAGGGCTGACACCTTCCCTCTCTCCTGATTGGCATGGCTTTGCCATGCAGGACGCGAGGGCCTTGCTCTCGAAGGTGTTTCGCCCGCCCTTCGGGCTGGGGCGAGTGACTTTGGAAAGACCCGCTCTCTTTGGCAAATAAGACCAAAAGTCTTTTCCCCCGGCAAACCGCCCGCTTTGCGGGTTCCCTCGTCTCGTCCAACGGGTCGGACGGAGCGCCGCAGACGGCACTTTGGCCTACGCCATCCATGGCTTCGGCCAAAGCCCGCTTCGAACATCCTTGTTCTCGCGCCAAATCGGGGTCGAGCAGTGCTCGCCCTGATCCGATTTAGCCCCTATGCCGGCTGCGGCTGCGCCATCATCCCTGATGGCGCTCCTGACCCGTTGAACTCGACTCGGCGGTTTGCAGGGGGCACCAATACCGCGACCTGACTATATTTGTTATTCTTCAACAAAACCATGTCGCTCTAACTCATGAAATACCTCAGTGAGCTCGGCGTTAAGTTGTCCTATATATTCCACAGCAACAAGATAAAAAAGATTTTGTTGCGGCTCTTCTAGTAAGTTTATTTGAAAAAGTCCATTTCTTAATCTCGTCAATATGGTTCCGAATGCACTTTTGACATTGTTTGGCTCATCACTAGATATTGGGATTCTGACCATTGGTTCAATATATATTTCAATGTAGTGGTTATCTTCAATATTTATCACTCTAGCATCAACGTAGTCCATATATTTTACCTCTTTCGCCAAATGCGCTTTCGCCACCTTCCAAAGTTTTCATGCCAATAATTTTCCAATTAATTTTTTCTCTTGCGTCAGTAGTGGAGATTAGGTCGTTTGAAAATGGATTTCCAATGTATGTTGAATATCCATTCCGGTCATGGCATCTATATATTGAGTTATAGGGGAGGGTTCTTACGGCAATATTTGCATCATGTGTTGATATAAAAACCTTTTTTCCTTGAGTTGCTTTGTTTTTAATTAATGGAATAATTACATCGTTTATATAGTCATTGCCAAGGCTTCTTTCTGGTTCATCAAGTATATATATATCTTTTTCTTCATAAAGTTCATTATGAAGGTTAAGCATGGAGCATTCACCATTGGATGGCGAGTAGCAATTACCCTCTAAGGTAAATCGTCTCCAGAATAATACCAAATCATCAATGGAATTTATCTTTTCAATGTCATCTATGTTGTTTAACTTTGTTATAGAATCAAAAATATTACTCTGTAGTGCTGTTTTGAATATGCTATCCATTAATGTTGAAAATTCTTTTTGGCTGTTTTTTCTTATATCAAAATTAGATGTGTAATTGGCATCATGAAGTGTGCCTGTTTGTATTTTATAATCAGTTGAACAGATTAGAACACCCTTGTCAGCGCCAAGGTTTCCCGCAATACAGGTTTCAGTCGGAATGTTTTTTTTGATATTATCTAAGATGGTTTTACTCTTTGTGAGTATTCCAATTCGATTCTTAGCAAATTTACTGAATCCAGTACTGGCTGGGCGGCTTTGTACACCTGTTTTTCTTGCAACTTCATTGCTGTAGCATTTGGAGGCAGAGTTAACTAACTCTACAGACTTTATATCAAGGAAAAACCCCCACGATTTATTGAGTATTTTATTGGATAAGGATTTTATTGTGTCTATTATTGAAGCGTACTCTACAGAATTGTTTATTTCAGCATTAATTACTTTGTTTTCTTGAAGTAGTTGTAAAACCTCATTTAATTTTTCATTGGCATCAATATGTTCTTTTAAATCTTCGGCGAATGGTGACGATTGGGTTGGGAAGTCCTTAATTTTAATCACTTGAGCATTTTTGTTTTTTGCTTCATTTTGAATGTACTGTTTATATTGATTTAAACTGGTAATATCACATTCGGTGGCAGCTTTGAGTTGCTGTATTTCATCTCTACATGATTCTATTCCGTGCCTTTCTAGATCAAATGTAATATTTTTCCCTTTTAAATCGAATTTATCAGAAAGCGTCTCTGGTGAGGATGAAAAAACGGACGATTGTATCCCGTTATTTGAATAGTGCTTGGCGATTGCTTCGAGAATTTTTGTCTTGCCTGTTCCTTTTGGGCCAAAAATTATATTGATGTCATTGAAAACTCTAATTGATACTTTTGTGTCATCTTCAAATGGAATGAGATTTATAGTTTCCGATTGTTTTTTATCAAGAGCTGTATTTATTGTTGGTATGTCTTTTGATAGCAAAAGCAGAAAGTGTTCAAAACTGTCAACTTTAAGTCTCAGTTCTGGAAGGCTATTTGAGATTTCAGTATATTTACCCCAGTCTTGTACATCTGAACCGTATAGCGATTTATGACCATGTGAAATAAATATTCCGGCAGATATGGCATTAGTTGCTTCTTTAATGAAGCGAGTGTCAGGTATGCCTAGTTCTAAAATTTTCGCAACAGTAGAGTCTGCCATTTCTGGCTTTTTCCCTTTGTAATGTGCTATGTACAAAGGCTCGAGAGGCTCAAGATACTTTATTGTATCTTCGATGGAAATAGTGAAGTCGTCTGGCGATACACCCTGTATTAAACTATCAACTGTTGCTTTAAAATAGTCTCTGTTATTAGGGGAGACAATTACAATCAGATGGGATCTTTTGTCATTGTCAACAATATCTAATTCAATTCCAGGCCATATTTGAGCTGCACCATCTAGACATGTTTCCATAGCGTTGAATTGTTCTAGATCAAAAGCGTTATGATTTGTTATTGCTATTATTTTTACGTTTGTAGATTGAATGATTTTTGCAAAATCAGATGGTGTAATATTTCTGGTTTGTGCATCACCTGTTTTTGTTTTTTTAGTGTGAACGTGTATATCAATTTTCATTTATTCCTCTTACATTTTCGTAAATCACTTTGATTCAGGTGGGAATATGGACATAAGTTCGATTAGCGAAGCGTAATCGGACGTTCGAGAAATAAGGTGTTATTTCGGTGAAATACATACTGTCGGGCATTCTATATATAACCGTTCCACGATAGATATCAGCGCCACTTGCAGCTCTGACACCATGATTTTCACCTATGCAACCATATCGATAGAGCCTGTTGCATAGGTGCGACAATCTGCTCTCGCCATGGGGTGGGCGAGGGGTTGGCTGTGAGATAACAACCCGCCCGATCTTTGCCCCGAATAGGTTGGGGAGTGTTACCGCGGTGCAATGCGCTGCGCTTGGTGCACCCTACGCCTGTTAACCGGCCTCGGGGCGGCGCGTTGGGTGTGTTCCCCCTGTTGTTCGCTGAGGTGAGGGCACAAGGTCAGGAGCGCCGTCATGGACGACGGCGCAGACGCAGGCGGTACAGGGATGTACCGTCTGCGTCGTTCCGCCAGACCTTTTGCCTGAACCGAGGGAACCCGACGCAGGAGGGCGAACAAGTGGGGGATTAGGCCTTTGGTGACTTTGGGTCTTTCCAAAGTCACTCGCCAAGCCGCGTAGCGGCGGCGAAACCCCGTCGAGGACGGAGTCCTCGTGTCCTGCATGGCGAAGCCATGCCATTTAGGCTGGCGATATTCCGCTATGCAATGACGTTACCGACCCCCTCACCCTAGCCCTCTCCCGCAAGGGGAGAGGGGACGGTTACCGCGGACGATTACGCTTCGCTAATCGACCCTACTGGCGAAGCCATGCCAATACCTTGTTGCAGGGCAAAGACGTTACCGACCCCTCACCCTAGCCCTCTCCCGCAAGGGGAGAGGGGACGGTTACCGCGGACGATTACGCTTCGCTAATCGACCCTACGCTAAAGTCGCTACCGCCCCTGACTGTCGCTACCAGATTGCGCCGTTGACCATTGATCTCGGAAAAGGGGTCAACAGACGCCCGTCGCCATATTACGGAGCCAGAGTGGTCTTATCTATGGTTTTGATGAGCTAACTATCAGAAAAGAGTGATTTTTTGCGCTGGCACAAACTTTTATTAATTAGTGATTAGTTGTTGGTTGCCGGGGTTTGGTCGTGGCGGGGCGGTGGGTTGACGCTGCGAGGGGAGCGCAACCGGTAAATAGAGTGGAGCGCAAACGGAAAAAAGCGAAGGGGCCCGCAGTGGGCCCCTTGTTATTGGCGCTCGACGCCGCTATTTGGCGGCGGGGGTAGGGAAGTATTTGCTGTGCAGCAGCGGGTATTCGCTGCTTGCCAGCACCTGGGTCAAGCCGGTCTGGAACTCCTTGACCAGCTCGTCGCTCACCGGATGGCTGAAGGCGAAGCAGAGCTGCTCCGAGCTCAGCACCCACTGCTCCTTGAAGCTGGCTGGGTCGATCTTTTGCTCTGCGACCAGCATCTCCATGGTGGTCTTGTGAGTTGACAGCAGATCAACCCGGCCGGAGGTGAGCATCTTGAGCGCTTGTGATAGCCGATTGGCAGTCATCAGCCTGGTCTCGTCAAAGCCGTTGTTGAGCAGCAGTTGCTCCCCCACATCGGCCCGCACCGCGCCGATATTGAACGCCTTGGCATCGTCGAGCTTGGTGATGGTGATATTGCGCTCGGCCAACCCTACCAGCACGACTTCGATATAGCCGACGGGACAGGCCCACTTGAACAGGGGATCCCGCGCCTGGGTGCGGGCGGTGGAGAAGAGCACCGCATTGGGCTTTTGGGTCAGCAGGTAGTAGCCGCGGGCCCACGGCATGATGGTGATGGGCTGCGCCGGTGTATTGGTCTTTTTCCACACCAGTTGCAGCAGCTCGACTGCGAGGCCGGTGGGGGCGCCGCTGGCATCGGCGTAGTTGTAGGGTTTGTACTCTTCGGTGATGTAGTGCAGTTTGCCGAGCTCAGGACTCGCCTGTGCGAGGGTGGCCAGCAGCGCCCCGGCCAATCCAATCCATGGTTTCATTTTTGCCATCCTGATCAAGGGAATATCTGCTCAAGTGTGACCAAGCTGGCCGATTTCGCCAAGGCGACGGAGCATGTTTGGCAAAAAAGCTCGGGTGCACAGTCCCGTCCCGCGCCCAATGTCGGCGGCGATCAGGACGTTAGCGCAGCGGCAGGTATTTGGCTTGCAGGGCCGAGAAATCCGCTGAGGCGACGACATGGGTCAGCGCCTGCTGAAAGAGGGCGACCTCGCTGTCGGGCACCTGACGGCTGAAGGCGTAGCAGAGCGGTCTGGCATCCAGCACGAAGGCGACATGAAAGTCATCCGGCTTGAAGCCGAGCTGCTGCAGGGTTTGATAGCCCGCCAGCTTGTTGGTCGCAAACAGATCGGCGCGACCTGAGGTGAGCATCTTGGCCGCTTGGGTGAGGCGGTTGGCCAGCATCAGCTGGCGCTCATCGATACCGCGTTCGAGCAGCAGCTGTTTGGAGACGGTAGAGCGCACCACGCCGACCTTGTAGCGGCTGATCTCGGCCTCCGAGCCGAGGGTGATGTTGTCCGCCTTGCGCCCCAGCAGCACAAACTCCGAGTGATCGATGGGGCAGGCCCACTTGAAGAGCGCTTCCCGCTGCGGGGTGCGGGCGGTGGCAAACAGCACCACATTGGGTTTTTGTTGCAGCAGGTTGTAGCCCCGGGCCCAGGGCATAATGCGGATGGGCTGGGGCGACACGCCGCGCGCTTTCCAGATAAGCTGCATCAGCTCTACCGACAATCCGGTCGGCATCCCTTGCTGGTCGCTGAAATTAAACGGGGGAGAGATTTCGCTCAGATACTCGAGCTTGCCCGGATCGGCCTGCGCGAAGGTGGCCCACAAGAGCAGTAGCAGATGAGGTAGGTGCCATGTCCGCACGGGAAAGATCCTTCACAATCAACTATGTAGCCCAGTTTGACTGCTTGCGGCGGGAATAGCTAGCCACCTCTATTGCATCTTTCATCAATAAAATGGGCAGCGAACCGCTGCCCATCGGGTGAGTGAGTGCTCAGCGTACCGGCAGGTATTTGGCCTGCAATTTGCGAAACTCCTCCGAGGCGAGGGCGCGGGTCAGGCCCTGCTGAAAGAGGGTGATCTCGCTGTCGGGCACCTGACGGCTGAAGGCGTAGCAGAGCTGCTCGGCGCTCAGCACCATGGCCACGTTGAAGTCGTCGCCATTGAGCTTTAGTTCGCGGATGGCGTCATATCCTGCCAGCTTGCTGGTGGCGAGCAGGTCGGCGCGGCCGGAGAGCAGCATCTTCAACCCCTGCGACAGGCGGTTGGCCGGGATGATGTTGTTGTCATCCATGCCGTTGTTGAGCAGCAACTGCTCGGCGGCATCCGAGCGCACCGCGCTGATCTTGTATTGGCTCATCTGTTCGAAGGCGGTCAGGGTGATGTTCTGCGCTTTGCGGCCCAGCAGTATGTACTCCGAGTAGCCGATGGGGCATACCCACTTGAAGAGGTCTTCCCGCGCCTGGGTGCGGGCGGTGGAGAAGAGCACCACATTGGGCTTCTGGGTTAGCAAGTAATAACCCCGCGCCCAGGGCAGGATGCGCACCGGCTGGGGTGTCACGCCGCTGTGCTGCCAGATCATCTGCAGCAGATCGACCGCAAGGCCGGTGGGCTGGCCTTGCGGATCGCTGTAGTTGTAGGGGGGGTACTCTTCGGTGAGGTACTCGAGCTTGCCCAGATCAGCCCGGGCCGTCGAGGCCCAGCAGAGCAGCAACAGATGACAGATCAGCCATATCCTCATTGGGAACATCCTTAGCGATCAACCTTCCCTTGAGTGTGACCATGAACAGAGTAAATAGCCACTCACTGCCGTTACCAGCGGGCGCGGATCTGCCCGATGGGCTGGTAGGCCTCATCCCGCAGCCCCACCAGCAGGGTCTTGCCATCCGCTTGCAGCCGGAACTCGCCGTAGCGGGCCGCTTCATACTGCTCCCCCGTGCCCTCTTCAAAGAAGTAGGCATCGGGGCCGATCTGCCACTGCCGCTCGCTCTGGTGCACCTGCAATAGCCGCTCATCGCTGGCGAGTCGATCCGGTTTGCCATCGGCCACCAGAGTGGCCACCTGATGGGCATCGAGGCGTATCACCAGGGTGTCGCTGCCCTTGTTTTGAGTAGTTTGGGCGTCGCGGCTGGTCAGCTCGCGGGCAATTTCATAGTTGAGCCGCATGTAATCCCCCTGCATCAGAGAGCGGGGATCGACCGGAGCGAGCCGCAGCAGCACCACTTCGCCGCTGCTCATGGCGTGCTCATAGCGCCAGACGGTGGCATTGATGCCCGCCAAGATGGCGAGGCCGCTCAGCAACAGGGCGAGTTGTCGGGTCACAGGTTTCATGAGTCGCTCCTTGCCGCGAAGGTGGTGAGCAGCTGGCGGGCCCCCAGCAGCAGGATGCCGGAGCCCAGCAGCAGCCAGGATTTGGTCATCAGGGTGAGCCCCAGATCGTAGTAATAGAGCGAGCCATAGCCGAGCAGCAGCAGGGCCGAGAGGGTCATCAGCCCCAGACTGCCGGCATAAAACCCGAGGATCAGCACCAGTGCGCCTGCCCCCATGCCGGGGATGATGGCGCTGATCAGCACCAGCGGCAGGCCAAACAGCAGGGGGAGCTTGAGTTTCACCATCACCGCCAGCAGCAGGGCGGCGCAGATCAGCGGATTGAGCCAGAGCGGCAGGCGGGACAGCCCCAGCTCGTCCAGCACGCTGCTGCCGCCATCCCACAGCGGGTGGTGCAGACGGCCCAGCACCAGCAGGGAGAGGGCCAGCCCCAACGTGATGGAGTGGTAGAGCTGGTGACGCTCTGGATCCCTATCTGCCCGCAGCCAGCAGAAGGCGATGGCCGCCATCACCAGCGGCAGCGCCAGCAGTTGCAGCCCGAGGCAGGCGAGACCAAGGGTGAGCAGCAGGGCTGCCGCCACGCTGTGAAACAGCCGCACCAGCCAGTGATCGAACAGCACGGCGATGGCAAGGGAGAGCAGGCATAACCCAAACCAGAGCAGGGCGTGATGAAGGTCCAGCTGATCGAGCAGGCCATAGAGCAGCCAGGCATCGGCCGCCAGGGTGAGGGCCAGCACGAACTGATCCCAGAGATCGCCGCTTTGGCTGCGATTGAGGGCATAGGCCCCCGCCAGCAGCACGGCCCCGAGCAGCAGGGCACTGTTGGCCTCGCGGGTCAGCTGCTCGAAGGTGAGAAACAGGAAAAAGAGCAGGAACAGGGCGGCAATCCAGCCCACCAGCCCGAGCAGAAAGCGGCTCGACCAGTGGGGTTGGGTATCACGGGGCTGATCCCCTTCCACCAGATTGGCCTGTTGCAGTGCTTGCCAAAGGGTCAGATCACTCATGAGACCTCCGTTGTTGTTGCAGCCAGCGGGCGGCGGTGACCGAAAGGCCGATGGCAATCAGGCTCAGCAGCAAGAAGCCGTTGATGTCGGGCTCCATCCATTTACCAAGGGTGGCGAGGATGACGGCAATCAGACTGAGGCACCCCATGGCGAGTCCGGCGATAAATCTGTGATGCCAGAGAGCATAGGCCGCAGCGAGCCAGCCAAACCAGAGCGGCCACACCAGCGCAGAGGCGGCATCAAACAGCGCCAGCAGGGTGAGCAGGGTGGCCCCCAGACCGGCAGCCAGACCCGCCAGCCAGCTTGGCATCAGGCGCCAGCGGTTTGGCGCCAGCAGAAGCAGACCCCAGAGGGCGGCGTTGAGCAGGGTAAGGCACCAGCCCAATCCCTCTTCATCGAAGGTAAAGAAGAACGTGAACAGGCCGAGCCGCCAGTAGAGCACCAGCGCCAGCTGTCCGAGCAGCCAGCTCAAGGCCCAGAGCAGGGGGCTTTGGCCAAATGCCGCCAGTGGCACCAGCATCAGCGCCCAGGTGGCGAACAGCTGCCAGGGATCGGCGCCGGTCTGGTAGGTCTGACCCACCAGCGCCAGCAGGGCGCCGATATTGAGGGCGATGGCGAGCAGCAGCGCCTGACAGGGGGTATCCCCCAGCGGTTTGCGCCACAGCAGAAGCAGCATGGCGAGCAGCGGTGACTCCAGCAGGGCGAGGCGGGAGACCCGGCCCAGCTCTTGCCAGTTGAAGGCGACGAAGAAGATGAGGCCAGCCCCGATGCAGAGGGCACCGAGCCAGAGCAGCAGCCGGTCAAACAGCCACTGCCAGCGCGCCGGATGGGGGGGAAGATCGGCGAGGGTCAGGGCGTCCACCAGCTTCTCTGGCGCCAGCCGTCCCTGTTTGACCCATTCGAGAAGCGTCTCTCTTGATACGTTGTGCATGGGGGGACTCCACGAGGTTTGCCCCATTATGGCATGAGGCACCCGCAACCGTGCACTGCCCCTTGGCTCTGCGCCTGGTGGTTGCGACAGCGGGTTACGCACTAGACACAGCAGCAAACAAAAAAGCCCTCCACAGGGGAGGGCTTGGTCAGCGGAAAAGGCGATCAGGCAAAGATCAGGGTGCTCACCCCGAGGCCGACGAAGAGGATGGCGCAGGCGATGCGGATCCCCTTGAGCGGCAGCTTGTCTGCCCCCAGCTTGCCGATCAGCACCACAGGCACGTTGGCCAGCATCATGCCGAGGGTGGTCCCGGTAATGACCTGTACCAGCGAGTCATACTTGGCGGCCAGTAACACGGTGGCAATCTGGGTCTTGTCGCCGATCTCGGCGATGAAGAAGAGCACGAAGGTGGCCATAAAGGGGCCGTATTTATCCAGCGAGCTCTCCTCGTCATCCATCTTGTCCGGCACCAAAATCCAGATCGCCATGGCGATAAAGGCGATGGCGACCAGCCAGGTCATTATCTTGGGATCGAGCCAGCGGCTGATGAACTCACCAATCCAGGCGGCGCCCGCATGGTTGAGCAGGGTCGCCGCCAGCATGCCGGCGATGATGGGCCAGGGCTTGCGAAAACGGCAGATGAGCAGCAACGCCAACAGCTGGGTTTTATCGCCGATTTCGGCAATAGCGACGCTGAGGGTTGAGGTTAACAAGGCTTCCATAAAAATGACCGGGGGACGGAATTGTTATAAACCAAAGACAAGCCTGCGCCATCCGTCCCCGGTATTGGCACTGGCCCGTCAAAGGTCTTGTCAAATCCATGGCTGGCATGGATCACCCTGACCATGGTGATTTGGCACCAAGTATGTTGATCAGGGTCGCAAACCGGTATTCATGCAATGGATGGCACCGGTGTGCGAGACTACTCCCCCTCGATGGGAGCGGGCATTCTAGGGAAAAACCGCATGAGTGACAAGGGGATCAGCCACCCACCAGCTTGACGCTGAAACCGGCTTTCTCCAGCTCGGTTTTGATCAGGTCCCGTTTATCCCCCTGGATCTCGATCACCCCCTCCTTGATACCGCCTCCGGTGCCGCACTTTTTCTTGAGCAGGGTGGCCAGGGATTTTTGCTGATCGGCGGGTACGCCATGAATGGTGATCACCCCGGCACCCTTGCGCCCCTTGGTCTCGCGGCGAATGCGCACGGTACCGTCGGTGGGGAAGGGGGAGGCGGATTGGGGAGCGCTCTGCTCCTTGATCATGCCGCCATCTGTGCTGTAAACGAGGCGGCTGTTGTTGTCGTGACTCATGGCAATACTTTATGGGTTAGCTAAGCGGAGTTTGATTTTACTCAAATAAAAGTTGAAGACACAGCTTATAATGCCCCAAGTAAAAGCGAATTATTATTGTTTAACTTCAGGAGTCAGTCATGGTACTCACGCAGTTGTCACCGGGACAGAGTGCTCGCATCAAGAATATGAATCAGCTCGCCCGGCCGCTGCGCCGCAAACTGATGGTGATGGGCCTGTTGCCCCAGACTGAAGTCATCTATCTGCGCTCCGCCCCCCTGGGGGACCCGCTCCAGATCCAGTGCCAGGGGATCTGTCTCTCCATGCAAAAGAGTCTGGCCCAGCAAATAGAAGTCGAGCCGGTATAACCCCCTGTTCGGCTACCGCTCCGGTCAAGAAAGTCACCGGGAGCGGTTCAGAGACAAGAAGTCGAACCTGCAAAGCGGCTTGCCACACGCACGCGGCGGGTTCAGAAGAAAATAGAGGTAGAGCTGGTATGAATTATTCCCTGGTAACGGTAGGTAACCCCAATAGCGGCAAGACCTCCCTGTTCAACGCCCTGACCGGCGCCCGCCAGCAGGTAGGCAACTGGAGTGGCGTCACCGTCGACAAGAAGATGGGTGAGTTCAGCGCGGGTGAGCATCACTTCAAGCTGATGGATCTGCCCGGCATCTATAGCCTGGCCAGTCAGGATGGCAGTCTGGACGAGCAGATCGCCAGCCGCTTTGCCCAGGGCCAACAACCCGACCTGCTGCTCAACGTCATCGACGCCGCCAATCTGGAGCGCTCCCTCTACCTCACGCTGCAACTGCGCGAACTGGGCCTGCCTATGGTGGTGGTGCTCAACAAGCTGGATATCCTGCAAAAGCGCCGCATCGTCATCGACGAGAGCAAGCTCGGCAAATCCCTCGGTTGCCCTGTAGTGGCCCTCTCTGCCCACAACAGCAAGCAGGTTGCCGCCTTCAAGCAGCAGATCCGGCAGTTTATCGGTCAGCCGCAAGCCGCCTTGCAGCTCGATTACGGCCACGCGCTTGAAACCGATCTGGCGGAGCTGGAGACCCTGCTAGCCCCGCATCACCTCACTACCCGTGGTCGCGCCCTGCGCCTGCTGGAAGAGGATGCGGTGATGCAGGAGACTCTGCTGCCCGGTCAGCAGGCGGCCGCCGCCAATGTAGTGGCTCGCGCCCATCAGGGACAGGATATCGACCTGCAACTGGCGGATATTCGCTACGGCCATATCCACCAGTGGGTACAACAGGCTCGTCAGCAGAAGGGCAAGCTCACCGAGGCCCAGAGCGAGTGGCTGGATCGGGTGCTGCTCAATCGCTGGATTGGCATCCCCTTCTTCCTGTTTGTCATGTACCTGATGTTCCTGTTTGCCATCAACGTCGGCAGCGCCTTTATCGACTTCTTCGACATCATGGGCGGCGCCCTGTTTGTCGATGGGGTGCACCACCTGCTGGGGCTGGTCAATGCCCCCGAGTGGCTGGGCGCCATTCTGGCGGACGGCTTTGGCGTTGGCTTGCAGACCGTGGCCACCTTTATTCCGGTGATTGGCTGCCTCTATCTCTTCCTCGCGGTGCTGGAGAGCTCCGGCTATCTGGCCCGTGCCGCCTTCGTGGTGGATGCCCTGATGCGCCGACTCGGCCTGCCGGGCAAGGCGTTCGTGCCGATGCTGATGGGCTTTGGTTGTACCGTCCCCTCGGTGATGGCGACCCGTACCCTCAACTCCGAGCGGGAGCGGCTGATGACCTCCGCCATGGCCCCCTTTATGTCGTGCGGTGCCCGTCTGCCGGTTTACGCCCTGTTTGCGGTGGCTTTCTTCCCCGAGTCAGGTCAGAACCTGGTGTTCGGTCTCTACCTCATCGGTATTGTGGTGGCGGTGCTCACCGGCCTGTTGCTGCGCAGCACCCTGCTGCCGGGCAAGAGCGACTCCATGCTGATGGAGATGCCGGATTACGAGTGGCCGCGTCCGGTCAACGTTGCCATCAAGACCTGGCAGAAGCTCAAATCCTTCGTCTTTGGCGCCGGTAAAACCATCGTGCTGGTGGTCGCCGTGCTGAGCGTGCTTAACTCCCTGGGTACCGATGGCAGCTTCGGCCATCAGGAGCAGGAGAGCTCGGTCCTGAGCAAGATAAGCCAGGCGGTGACCCCGGTGCTGCACCCCATAGGTGTACGCGATGACAATTGGCAGGCTACAGTCGGTATCGTCACCGGTATCTTCGCCAAAGAGGCGGTGGTCGGGACCCTCAACAGCCTCTACGCCGGTGGTGGCGATGCAGAGGAGGAGAGTGAGTTCTCGCTGGTGGCCAGTTTCCACGAGGCGATTGACGCCGTGGCGGCCAATCTGGCGGAGATCAACCCGAGCGACCCCATGGGGCTTGATGTTGGCAACCTCGACGACCAGAAAGCTGCCGCCGAGGCGCAGGAGGTCGATGTCTCCACCTACGGCAACATGCAGACTCACTTCGACGGGGCGGCCGGTGCCTTTGCCTACCTCTTGTTCGTGCTGTTCTACATGCCTTGCGCCGCCGCCATGGGCGCGCTGGTGCGGGAAACCGGTCGTCAGTGGGCGCTCTTTACCGCCGCTTGGTGCAACTATATGGCCTTTATGTGCGCGACCCTCTTCTATCAGGTCGCGACCTTCGCCGCTCATCCGGAGCAGAGCCTGTTCTGGATCGTCAGCTACGGCCTTTCTCTGGTGTTGCTCTGGTGGGCAGGTCGCCGTCACGGTGACATCGTTGCCCGCAAGGTGGTGACCTTATGATCCTGCGCGAGCTGGGGGATTACCTCGCCGCGCAGCAGAAGGTGAGCCGGCGTGATCTGGCTCGCCACTTCCACACCTCGGAAGATGCGGTGGAGGCCATGCTCGGCGTCTGGATGCGCAAGGGGCGGGTCATCAAGCGCGAAAGCCGTGTCTGTGGTGGCAGTTGCTGCGGCAAGAGCGAGGAGGTGATGTTCGAGTGGTGTGACGCGGGCCAGATTGGCATCAAGATCCGCTAAACGACTACCCAACCTCATCATCAAACATCGAACAATAAAAAACGGTAGATCCTGCACAAGGGTCTGCCGTTTTTATTGCTGAAGACAGGCGGGATCAGGCACCTTGGCGAGCCTCGCTCAGCAGTGCCAGTGCCGGTTGGGTGTTGTCCGGCATCAGCCGGTAGGCTTTGTGGTGTTTGACCAGGGTGGTCTTCTTGTTGCCCTGGCTCAGCAGCAGACCGTGCTTGAAGGCCGCCTCGGCCAGCACCTTCTCGTCACCGCGTACATAGAGGGTGAGGGGTTTGACAAGCTCACCGTCCTCGATATGGCCTTCATATTCGCTATGGCTTACTACCAGACTCGGCTGACCGCCCGATTGCAGGCGCAGCTTGGCGTTCACCTCGCTCTCGGTCAGCACCAGCCAGCCTGCCGTTGCCAGCTCATCCAGCAGGGCTGCCAGCTTGGCCCCCAGTTGTTGCGGGTTGGTCATGGCGCACTGGTACTGGAAGGCGATGCGCTCCAGCAATCCCTTGAGATCGGCACCCGCGCCGAGGGTACGGCCAAGTTGCACCCAAGCTTTCAAATCCTCCATCACCAGACGGGAGAAGCGCTTCTCCTTGAGGGAGTCGGCCATCCAGGTGCAGAGAAAGTGGCTCTCTTGCGCCGGAGTACGCTTGCCCGCCTTTTGTTCGGCGGTGCGGGCCAGTTCGGCCAGACTCTGGGTGGCCATCTCGAGCAGGGCCTGATTGTAGGTCGGAGAGGTCATAAGCAATCCTTCAGTTGACCACCAGGGGCCAACACCGATGACAGAGATGGCAAAGGCGCCAGTGGCGCCTTTGCGGTTTAATAGAGCAACTGCCCGCCTTATTTCGGCTGACGGGGCTTCTTGGCGGCGGCCAGACGCTTGAGGCGCTGACCCTGCAGCTTGGCTTCGGCCATCACCTGGGCTACGGCGTTATCTTCACGCTGCGGGCGCTTGCCGAAGCGGCGACGCTCCTGCAACTGCTTGATCAGCTCGTCACGGCTGCTCACCTCATAGCCCGGCACCATGATGCGGCGGATCTTCTGGCCGATCAGGGCCTCGATCTCCAGCAGGGTACGCTCCTCTTCACGGCTGACGAAGGAGATGGCCATGCCGCGCTTGCCGGCACGACCGGTACGACCGATGCGGTGCACGTAATCTTCCGCCAGGAACGGCAGATCATAGTTGACCACGTATTCCAGATCCGGAATGTCCAGACCACGGGCGGCCACTTCGGTGGCGACCAGTACCCGTACCTTGCCTTCCATGAATTCGCGCAGGGCGCGGCGACGGTTGCCCTGGGCCTTCTCGCCATGGACCACGGCGGACTTGATGCCGTCGAGGTTCAGCTCCTCGACCAGCACATCACAGCTCTCGCGGGTACTGGCGAACACCAGCACCTGCTGCCAGTTCTGCTTGCCAATCAGCTCTGAGAGCAGCTCGCGCTTGCGCTTCTGCTCGACCGGATAGACGGTGTGGCTGACGGTGTCGGCGGTGGAGTTCTGCTTGTTGACGCTGACGATCTGCGGTCTGTCCAGCATCAGGTTGGCCAGCTTCTTCACCGCATCGGAGAAGGTGGCGGAGAAGAGCAGGTTCTGACGGGTCTTGTTGACCGCTTGCAGGATCTTTTGCACATCGGCACTGAAGCCCATGTCGAGGATGCGATCCGCTTCATCCATCACCAGACACTCGACGCCGGAGAGGCTGAGGTTGCAGGCGGTGAGGTGCTCCAGCAGACGGCCCGGGGTGGCCACAATGATGTGAGCGCCCGCTTTGAGCTTCTTGGCCTGCACGTCCTGCTTGCCACCGCCGACGATGGTGATGGTGGTGATATCGAGATACTTGGCGAAGTCATTGATGTTGCTCGCCACCTGAGCCGCCAGCTCGCGGGTCGGGGTCAGGATCAGCACACGGGCGTTGGAAGGCTGGACCGGAGCCGGATTGTCTACCAGACGCTGCAAGATGGGCAGGGCGAAGGCGGCGGTCTTGCCGGTACCGGTCTGGGCGCTGGCCAGCACATCGCGGCCACGGCGAATAGCCGGGATCGCCTGTTGCTGCACAGGGGTCATCTCCTGATAACCGCAATCTGAGACAGCACGCAAAATCTCGGGGGCAAAATCGAACGATTCAAATCTCATAATGGGTTCCTGTGTTCCAGCTGGGCTGTGTTTGGCTTGGTTAGCTCGGCATGAGCGAGACGGAGGTTGTAACCACCGACGGCTGCGCCTGACATCAAGTCAGAGAGTGAGCCGGAAAATGGCGGGCGCGAAGTGTAACAGATAGACGTCACAAATTCTGCCTCAAATGGTTGTCCTTTTCTCATCCTTTGTGGTGTGAATGGCGGTTAAAAGCAATCATTTGACTCCCAAATGCCAAGCTTGGAGGTGTGGGCTAACGGTTTTGGGCAAGGACGAAAGGGATATCGATGGAACTGGAACAATTAAAACGCCAGCTGGAGCAGCTTGGCGAGCGCAATGACAGCATGCAGCAGGCACGCCAGCGCAAGCTGCTCAATATCACCCGCGACACAGGGGAGTTGCTGTCAGTGCTGGTGCAGACCCGTGGGGCGCAGGCGGTGCTGGAGATCGGCACCTCCAATGGTTACTCCACACTCTGGCTGGCAGAAGCGGTGCGTCGGCTGGAGGGGCACGTGACCACCATTGAGCTGGATGAGGATAAGCGCGTGCTGGCCCATGACAACTTTCAGAGGGCAGGGCTGGCCCCCTGGGTAACCTTGCTGGCAGGGGATGCGGGTGAGCTGTTACCGACCTTGCCGCAAGGCGGTTATCAACTCATCTTCCTCGATTCGGATCGTCAGCACTACCGGGCATGGTGGCCACAGATCCGCCGCCTGCTGGCACCCCGTGGCCTGCTGGTGGTCGATAACGCCATCTCCCATCGCAGCGAGATGGTGGAGTGGATGAACGAGGTCGGGCAGGATCCGGCCTTTGCCACCTCGCTGGTGCCGGTCGGCAAGGGGGAGTGGCTGGTGGTGCGTTTGTAGGGGGTAGCTACAAAAAATCAGCCTCGCATTGGCGAGGCTGATTGTGAAAGCGCATCAGGGTCTTGGTCGGTCGGATCAGACAGCCAGATAGTCCATGATCCCTTCGGCCGCTTTGCGCCCTTCGTAGATGGCGGTCACCACCAGATCGGAGCCACGCACCGCGTCGCCACCGGCGAACACCTTGGGATTGCTGGTCTGGAAGGCATATTCCGCCTGCTCGCGGGCCTTGATGCGATCCCGGTTGTCGAGCTCGATGCCGAACTCCGCCATCCAGGGCTGGGGGTTAGGCTGGAAGCCAAACGCCATCACCACCGCATCGGCGGCCAACACCTGCTCTGAGCCCTCGATGACCACCGGATTGCGGCGGCCATTGGCATCGGGTTCACCCAGCTCGGTGCTCACCACCTTGATGCCGACGGTGCGACCGTTGGCATCCAGCTCGACCGCCACCGGTTGCAGGTTGAACATGAATTCAACCCCCTCCTCGCGGGCGTTTTTCACCTCCCGCTTGGAGCCCGGCATGTTCTCCTCGTCGCGGCGATAGGCGCAGATCACCTTGGCGGCCCCCTGACGGATGGCGGTCCGCACGCAGTCCATGGCGGTATCGCCACCGCCCAGCACCACCACCTGCTTGCCAGCGAAGTCGATATAGTCGGCTTGCGCCTTCTCGAACCCCAGCAACCGGTTGGCGTTGGCAATGAGGTAGGGCGGCGTCATAGACGCCCGGCGCCTCTTCGTTGGCAAAGCCGCCCTTCATGTACTTGTAGGTGCCGACCCCGAGGAAGACCGCATCGAACTCGCCGAGCAGATCGGCGAAAGTGATGTCCTTGCCCACCTCGGTTTCGAGACGAAACTCCACGCCCATCCCCTGGAAGATCTCGCGGCGACGCTGCATCACCTCTTTTTCCAGCTTGAAGGAGGGGATGCCGAAGGTGAGCAGGCCACCGATCTCCGGATACTTGTCAAACACCACCGGGGTGACGCCATTGCGTGCCAGCACGTCGGCACAGGCAAGACCCGCCGGGCCGGCGCCGATTACGGCGACCCGCTTGCCGGTCTTGACCACGTTCGAGAGATCGGGCTTCCAGCCCATCTCGAACGCCTTGTCGGTGATGTATTTTTCGATGTTGCCGATGGTCACCGCGCCGAAGCGATCGTTGAGGGTGCAGGAGCCCTCGCAGAGGCGATCCTGCGGGCAGACCCGACCGCACACTTCCGGCAGGCTGTTTGTCTGGTGGGAGAGCTCCACCGCCTCCAGAATGCGCCCCTCTTTGGCCAGTTTCAGCCAGTTGGGGATGTAGTTGTGGACCGGACACTTCCACTCGCAGTAGGGGTTGCCGCACTCGAGGCAGCGATCCGCCTGCATCTGTACCTGCGGCTGATTGAAGGACTCGTAGATCTCCACAAACTGGATTTTGCGGATCTTGAGCGGCTTCTTGGGCGGGTCGACCCGCTGCACATCGATAAACTGAAATACGTTCTGGCTCATAGGGTTCCCTCCTTATTGCGCCTGGATTCTGAGTTCTGCACTGGAACGGCTGGTGTGACCCAGCAGCGATTTCACGTCGCTGGACTTGGGTTTGATCAGCCTGAACTTGGGCACATAGGAGTCGAAGTTGGCCAGGATCTCCTCGGCGCGCGAGCTGCCGGTCTCATTGAGGTGCGCCGTGATGATGCCGCGCAGGTGCTCCTGATGGATGGCGAGATCCGCCACATCCAGCAGTTCCACCAGCTCGGGGTTGGTGCGCTTGGCGAAGTTGCCGCACTCGTCGAGCACGTAGGCAAAGCCGCCGGTCATGCCCGCCGCGAAGTTGACGCCGGTCTGACCCAGTACGGTGACGATGCCGCCGGTCATATATTCACAACCGTTGTCGCCAATCCCCTCGACTACCGCCAGGGCGCCGGAGTTACGCACCGCGAAACGCTCGCCGGCAGTGCCTGCGGCGTAGAGTTTGCCGCCGGTGGCGCCGTAGAGGCAGGTGTTGCCGATGATGGCCGCTTCATGGGATTTGAACGCCACGCCGACATGGGGCTTGATCACCAGCTTGCCGCCGGTCATCCCCTTGCCCACGTAGTCGTTGGCGTCACCGGTGAGGATCATCTCAAGGCCCCCTGCATTCCAGACGCCGAAGCTCTGGCCTGCGGTGCCGTTGAAGTGCACCTTGACCGGATCCGCCGCCATCCCCTGATTGCCGTGACGTTTGACGATTTCGCCGGACAGACGCGCACCCACCGAGCGGTCGGTGTTGCGAATGTCGTAGCGGAACTCGCCGCCGCTTGAGGTTTCCACCGCCTCCAGCAGATCCTCCACCATCTTGAGGTTGAGCGGCCCCTTGTCGAAGGTGGGGTTGTGCTGCTGGCTGAACAGGCTGGAGCCTGCCGGTGCCACCGGGCGAGCCAGAATGCCGGAGAGATCCAGCTTGGCCTGACGGGCGGTGAGGCCGGGCAGGGCCTCCAGCAGATCGGTACGGCCAATCAGGTCGGTCAGCTGGGTGACGCCGAGCTGGGCCATCAGCTCACGGGTCTCTTCGGCGATGAACTTGAAGTAGTTCATCACCATCTCCGGCAGGCCGGTGAAGTGCTCGCGACGCAGCTTCTCATCCTGAGTGGCAACGCCGGTGGCACAGTTGTTCAGGTGGCAGATCCGTAGGTATTTGCAACCGAGCGCCACCATGGGGCCGGTGCCAAAACCGAAGCTCTCGGCGCCGAGGATGGCTGCCTTGATGATGTCGAGACCGGTCTTGAGACCACCATCCACCTGCAGCCGCACCTTGTGGCGCAGGCCGTTGGCGACCAGCGCCTGCTGGGTTTCGGCCAGACCCAGTTCCCACGGGGAGCCGGCATATTTGACCGAGGTGAGGGGGCTCGCGCCAGTGCCGCCGTCATAACCGGAGATGGTGATGAAGTCGGCATAGGCCTTGGCCACGCCGCAGGCGATGGTGCCGACGCCAGGCTCGGAGACCAGTTTCACCGACACCAGACAGCTTGGGTTGATCTGCTTGATGTCGAAGATGAGCTGGGCCAGATCCTCTATGGAGTAAATGTCGTGGTGCGGCGGCGGCGAGATCAGGGTCACGCCGGGCACGGAATAACGCAGCTGGGCGATCTGGGCTGTGACCTTATCACCGGGCAGTTGGCCACCTTCGCCGGGCTTGGCCCCCTGAGCCACCTTGATCTGTACCACATCGGCGTTCATCAGGTAGTGGGGGGTGACGCCAAAGCGGCCGGAAGCCACCTGCTTGATGCGGGAGTTCTTCTCGGTACCGAAACGCTTGGGATCTTCGCCACCTTCGCCGGAGTTGCTCTGACCGCCGAGGCGGTTCATGGCGACAGCCAGTGCCTCGTGGGCCTCAGGGCCGAGGGCACCGATGGACATGGCGGCGGAGTCGAAGCGGGGGAACAGCTTGTCGGCCGGCTCAACCTGATCCAGCGCGACCGGATTGTCGACCTTCTTCAGGGCCAGCAGATCGCGCAAGGTGGCAACCGGGCGCTCGTTCACCAGACGGGCGTACTCCTTGTAATCGGCATAGTTGCCGGAGCGCACCGCCGCTTGCAGGGTCTGCACCACATCCGGGTTGTAGGTGTGGTACTCGCCGCCGTGCACGAACTTGAGCAGGCCGCCGTGGGGGAGGGGCTTGCGGGTCAGCCAGGCCTGACGGGCCAGATTGTGCTGATCCTGCTGGATATCGGCAAAATCGGCACCCTGAATACGGCTCGATACGCCGCGGAAGCAGGTATCGACCACCGACTTGGCCAGGCCCACAGCTTCGAACAGCTGGGAGCAGCGGTAGCTGGCGACCGTGCTGATGCCCATCTTGGACATCACCTTGTAGAGCCCCTTGTTGATGCCGTTGCGATAGTTGACCATGGCCTGGCGCAGGGACATGGTGAGCACGCCCTCTTCAACCTGTTTGGCCAGGGTTTCGTAGGCGAGATAGGGGTAGATGGCGGTCGCGCCAAAGCCCAGCAGCACCGAGAAGTGGTGCGGGTCACGGCAGCTTGCAGTTTCCACCAGAATGTTGGCGTCGCAGCGCAGGTTGTTGTCCACCAGAGTGCGCTGTACCGCGCCCACCGCCATGGCGGCCGGGATCGGCAGGGTGTCGGCGCTGATATCGCGATCCGACAGCACCAGCAGCACTGTGCCACTCCTGGCAGCAGTTTTGGCCTCGTCGCAGATGCGCACGATGGCCGCTTCCAGCCCCTCTTCGGGCTTGAAGTTGAGGCTGATCACCTGATGGCGGTAGTACTCACCTTCCAGTGCCAGCAGCTGGTGGAAGTCGGAGTAGAGCAGGATCGGCGACTGGAACAGCACCCGGTGGGCGTGGCCGAAGGTCTCGTTGAAGACGTTCTGCTCGCGACCGATACAGGTGGCCAGCGACATGACGTGGTTCTCCCGCAGCGGATCGATGGGCGGGTTGGTCACCTGGGCAAACATCTGGCGGAAGTAGTCATAAAGGGTGCGCGGGCCGGAGGAGAGCACCGCCATCGGGGTATCATCTCCCATGGAGCCCACCGCTTCCTGACCATTTTCACCCAATACCCGGATGATCTGATCCAGCTCCTCGAAGGAGTAGCCAAACAGCTTCTGATAGGTTTTCAGCTGGTCGTCGGAGAACTCGCGGCTACCGGTCTGGCTGTCGTCCATCTGCTCGAAGGGGACCAGTCGGCGGCAATGTTTGTCCATCCACTGTTTGTAGGTGTGGCGGGTCTTGAGATCGTCATCGATCTCGAAGCTGGTCCACACCTTGCCGTTGCTGGTATCCACCACGAACAGCTCGCCCGGGCCGACTCGGCCCTTCTCCAGCACTTCGTCCGGGGTGTAGTCCCAGGTGCCGACCTCGGACGCGAGCGTGATGAACTTGTCCTTGGTGATGACATAGCGGGCCGGACGCAGGCCGTTTCTGTCCAGCGCGCAGGTGGCGTAGCGGCCGTCGGTCATGACGATACCGGCGGGGCCATCCCACGGCTCCATGTGCATGGAGTTGAAGTCGTAGAAGGCGCGCAGGTCATCATCCATGTTCGGATGTTTTTGCCATGCAGGCGGGATCAACAGGCGCATGGCGCGGAACAGGTCCATACCACCGGCGAGGAAGAGATCCAGCATGTTGTCGAGGCTGGAGGAGTCAGAGCCGGTGGTGTTGACGAAGGGGGCCGCTTCCTGCAGATCGGGAATGAGCGGGGTGGCAAACTTATAGCTGCGTGCCTTGGCCCACTGGCGGTTGCCGGCGATGGTGTTGATCTCGCCGTTGTGGGCCAGATAGCGGAACGGCTGGGCCAGCGGCCAGCGCGGGCTGGTGTTGGTGGAGAAACGCTGGTGGAAGACGCAGATGGCCGCCTGCATACGGATGTCTGCGAGATCCAGATAGAAGCGCGGCAAGTCCACCGGCATGCACAGTCCTTTATAGACGGTGACCAGATTGGAGAGGCTGACCACATAGAAGTAGTCGTCGTTGACTCGTTTTTCGATGCGGCGGCGCACGATATAGAGGCGGCGCTCGAGATCCTTGTCGACCCAGCCGGGCGGGGCGTTGACAAAGACCTGTTCAATGCTGGGCAGGGAGGCTTTGGCGATAGTACCCAGTACGTTGGTATCGACGGGCACCTTGCGCCAGCCGACCAGACTCAGGGTCTCTTTTTCCAGCTCTTCATCGATGATGTCGCGGGTCTGCTGGGCCAATACGGGGTCAGGGTTGAGAAACAGCATGCCGACCGCATAGTTGCGGCCAAGGTGCCATCCCTTCTCCTCGGCGACAGCTCTGAAGAAGCTGTCCGGTTTTTGCAGCAGCAGACCGCAACCATCGCCGGTCTTGCCATCGGCGGAGATCCCGCCGCGGTGCTGCATGCGAGCCAATGCTGACATCGCGAGACGGACAAGCTTGTGGCTGGCTTCCCCTTCCATGTGGGCCAACAGGCCGAAGCCACAGTTATCCCTCTCCAGCTTTGGATCATATAGTGACATTGCATTTCTCCCTTGCTCGGCCTTGTATCGCACAGTCATCACCTGACTGCATAAATTGCGATTGGCTCTTGTGGTTCCGTCTGCCTGACGTGGCGAATCTCCAAACTAATGGGATTTTCTGGCGAGGTCAATCGCAGGTCAGGTTTGTCTTCATGGTTACATTCGCATAACAAAATGTCGGGTTAGGGGGATTCGCTCGCAGTTATGGAGTGTTTATTCTGTTTGGCTTGATTTTGTTGGTTAAATATATTGCCATTGACGGGCTCAATGGTGCGCTCGGCGACGATGGGCGAATGTAGTAATTTTACCAACCGGATGTGGCCGACAGCGGAAGGGATCACATTTTCAATATCCCATGCTTGCAATTGTGTGCTGTCGGGTCTCTTTGAATTTTTCATTGTTCAACAGTGGGTTATCAGGTCTCATTTTCATATGGATGTTTACTGTTTGAATCGTCAAAGAACTGTAAAAATCCTTTTTTTGCGCTTTTTCTCTATATTTATTCAAAATTGGTCGGGTATTTTTATATGTTTTACCCTCTCCGCTAGCTTGATCCAGCTCAGCCCCTGTTTTGCGCAAGCTCGTACAATGGCGCTCCTTTAGCGGAGGTGTCATGCAGTTACACGAACTCGTCAATACATTCGGTCAGGATCTCAAGCAGCGTCATGGTCAGAAGATCCACAAACTCTCCATCCACGGGGCCTTCACCTGCCCGAACCGTGACGGCACCCTGGGCCGTGGTGGCTGCACCTTCTGCAACGTATCCTCTTTTGCTGACGAGTCGGCTCAGCAACTCTCCGTGGTGCAACAACTGCTGGCTCGCCGGGACGAAGTCACCCGTGCCAAGCGCTATCTTGCCTATTTTCAGGCCTATACCAGCACCTATGCCGAGGTCGAATATCTTCAGCGGATGTATGAAGAGGCGCTGTCAGTGAGCGATATGGTGGGGCTCTGCGTGGGCACTCGCCCCGATTGCGTACCGGATGCGGTGCTGGATCTGTTGGCGGGCTATCAGGCCCGTGGCTACGAGGTGTGGCTGGAGCTCGGGCTGCAAAGTGCCAACGACAAGACCCTGCAACGGATCAACCGCGGCCACGGTTATGCCGCCTATGAGGATGCGGTAAGACGTGCCCATCAGCGCGGCATCAAGGTATGTGCTCATCTGATCGTCGGCCTGCCGGGCGAAGTGCCGATGGACAGCCTCGATACCCTGCATCGCATCGTTGAGACCGGTGTTGAGGGGATCAAGTTGCATCCGCTTCATGTGGTTGAGGGTAGTACTCTTGGCAAGGCATGGCAGGCGGGGCGCCTTGAGGTATTGACGCTGGAGCAGTATGTGGAGGCGGCCGTTGCCATGATCCAGCACACGCCGCCCGAGGTGGTGTATCACCGGATTTCGGCCTCCGCGCGCCGTCCAACCCTGTTGGCGCCAGCCTGGTGTGAAAACCGCTGGACGGCCATGGCGGACATTGCCAAAGCACTCTCATTGAGCGGCCCGCAAGGTCACGCGTTGGGCAGACCCTTCATACTTCCTGACCTATAATTGAGCGCCAGATTATTATTTTCACGTAAAACATAGGGTTATATAAAAAACTTCATACCCTAAACTATAGTTTTGGTACGTGCCGGTTGATATAGTGGTGCGCCATAATAAATGTCATTATCAATTAACTCCGACATTCACCCTGATTGCAGTGTTAGCATGGTGTCGATGAGCCGATTATTTTTACCAATAACGAATCATGCCGCCATTGCTGCTGTGCCGGGAAATTGGGGATGAGTGTCACGATCTATCTGGACAGGTTTATCCCCTGATCAGTCTCATCAGCGGGAAGGCCACTCGGTTTTAGCGTGGCTATAGCAGGGAAATATGAGCGATGAACGTTCTTATCTACCTCATTTATGCAGTGACAGGATGCTATGCAAGCAGAAACAAGTCGTATTGATGAGTTATTGGAGTGTCTGGTCTTCTTGACCCGTTTTTATGGTGTGCCCAACAGCCAGGATGCCCTGACGACCGGGTTGCCACTGGTCTCCGGACGCCTGACAACCGCACTCTTTTGCCGTGCTGCCGAGCGGGGCGGGTTATCCGCCCGTGAAGTGATACAGCCACTGGCTGATATATCTCCCTTGCTGCTGCCTTGTGTATTGCAGATGCGCAGTGGTGGCGCCTGCATTTTGCTGGAGTGGAATGAAGATCGCAGCCAGGGGAAAGTGATTTTCCCGCAGGCCGGTGATGCCGCGCAATGGCTGACCGCAGCCCAGTTGGGTGATGAGTATCTGGGGCGCCTCTTCTATGTAAAGAAGCAGTTCAAGTTTGACGAACGCTCGCCCAAGGTGCTTGAAACCCGTGATGGACACTGGTTCTGGAGCACCTTGTTCGAATCCAGCGGCATCTATCGCGATGTGCTGATCGCCTCCATTCTGATCAACCTGTTTGCCATCGCCAGCCCTCTTTTCACCATGAACGTCTATGACAAGATTGTGCCCAATCTGGCGTTTGATTCACTCTGGGTGCTGGCGGTCGGGGCCATGGTGGTCTTTACCTTTGATTTTGTGATGCGGCAGTTGCGCAGTTACTTTATCGATATCGCTGGCAAAAAGTCTGATGTGCTACTGTCCGCCAAGATTTTCGCCAAGGTGATGGGCATGAGGATGGAGTCTCGTCCCGCTTCCACTGGCGCGTTCGCAAAACATCTGCAGGAATTTGAATCGGTGCGGGAGTTTTTCACCTCCGCAACGGTTTCTACTCTTATCGATCTGCCCTTTGCCGTCTTCTTCCTTTTTATTATCTGGATGTTTGCAGGCGTAATGGTGGTGGTTCCCATCGTCGCCATGCTGATCCTCATCGCCTACAGCTTCTATATTCAAGAGCCCCTCAAGCAGTCCATCGAAGAGGGGTCACGCCTTGCGTCCCAGAAGAACGCCAACCTGATTGAAAGTATTTCCGGGCTGGAAACCGTCAAGATTTTCGGCGCCGAGAGCATGTTCCAGCATCGCTGGGAACAGGCCGTCTCCCATATTTCCACCTGGGGCGTACAGACCCGCCGCATTACCAACTCCATGTCCTCGTTGGCCAGTTATATCCAGCAGGTGGTGACGGTCGGTCTGGTGATTGTCGGTGTTTACCAGATCTCCGAAGGTTTGGTCACCATGGGGGGCATGATTGCCGCCGTGATGCTCTCCAGCCGCGCCATTGCGCCCATGGTGCAACTCTCCGTATTGTCGACCCGTTATAACCAGGCCAAGTCAGCACTGGATATTCTGGAAAAAATCATGCAAACCCCGGGTGAGCAGGAGGAGGGCAAGCAATATATCCATCATCCGGTGATTGCCGGTCGAATTGAATTTGAAAATGTCTCCTTCAAATATCCCGGCATGGAAACCAGCACTCTGCACAATATCAATTTGCGCATTCAGCCGGGCGAAAAGGTGGCGATTATCGGCCGGATTGGGGCGGGTAAAACGACCCTCGAGAAGCTGTTGATGGGGTTGTATCGACCGACCGATGGCTCGGTACGTATCGACGGTTTTGAACTCGATCAACTGCCACCTGCGGTAATCCGCCGCAATATTGGTTGTGTCCCGCAAGATGTCATTCTTTTCTTTGGCTCGGTGCGGGACAACATCATGCTGGGTAATCCGCTGGTGGATGATGTGAGAGTCTTGCGCGCCGCCAAGCGGGCGGGTGTCACCAACTTTACCAACAGGGATCCCAACGGGCTGGATCGGCAGATAGGTGAGGGTGGCCGTCAGCTTTCCGGTGGCCAGCGTCAGTCGATCCTGCTGGCTCGCGCCCTGCTCAATGACCCCCCCATTCTGGTGATGGATGAGCCGACCTCCAACATGGACAACCAGTCCGAGATGCAGGTCAAACAGGAGCTTGCCAGACTGGGCCCGGAAACCACATTGATCCTCATCACTCACAAAACCTCGATGCTGGATGTGGCATCGCGAGTGATCGTTATCGAGCAGGGGCAGATCGTTGCTGATGGCCCCAAAGAGGTGGTGTTGCAGCAGTTGAAGGAAGGCAAGGTGCGCGTGCAGGAGGTGTCCCATGGTTAAGGGGCTCATGGACTGGTTCAAGCGCAGCAAAAAGACGCCTTCCGGCGAGGTATTGCCAGCACCCGAGCATCTGGAGTTTGTCGA
The DNA here is from genome assembly GCF_051919365.1 of Aeromonas sp. 82P. Lineage (NCBI taxonomy): Bacteria > Pseudomonadati > Pseudomonadota > Gammaproteobacteria > Aeromonadales > Aeromonadaceae > Aeromonas > Aeromonas sp. 82P. The sequence continues at coordinate 3,087,930 of NZ_JBQBEV010000001.1, read as the reverse complement.
TGACGGCGCGGCAGCTGTACTGCTGACCACGCCGACCGGAGCTCGCATCCTGTTGTGGTGCTGTTTCCTCTTTTTCATGAGTGCCATCGTCTGGGCGGCCTGGGCCGAACTGGATGAAGTCACCGTGGGTCAGGGCAAAGTTATTCCATCCCGTCAGCTGCAGGTGATCCAGAACCTGGAAGGGGGGATCGTCAAAGAGATCTTCGTCAAAGAGGGGGATATAGTCGAAAAGGGGCAGCCGCTGCTGCGTATTGATGACACCCGTTTCCGCTCCGACTTTAGAGAACGGGAGCAAGAGGTGGTCACCCTCAAGGGGGATGTGGCCCGTCTGCGCGCCGAGATGGCCAGCATCGAGGTGAAAAACGACCCGGCACTGGGGTGGCGTGAGCAGGTCGTGGTAGGCGAATCGCCAATCCAGTTTCCCGATGGTTATGAAACCGTCTTTGCCGAATACGCACACCGTGAGCGCTCTGTACAGCGGGATCGCCTCAATAACCTGAAGAACCAGCTCTATATTCTTGGTCAGCAAATCGAACAGAAAGAGCAGGAGCTGATTGAACTGAATGCCAAGATCCGCACCGTGAATCGCAGTGTGGATTTGGCCAGACAGGAACTGAATATTAGCCGTCCGTTGGCGAAAGAGGGTATAGTGCCTCAAGTGGAGCTAATCAAGCTTGAGCGGCAGGTCAACGAGATGCAGGGGGAGCTGGAGAGCAACCGTCTGCTGATCCCAAAACTCAATTCGGTACTGCGTGAGACCATCTCCAAGCGTAATGATATTGCGCTGAAGTTCAGAGCAGACTCCCAGACTGAACTGAATGAGAAACAGGGGCGGCTTGGCCAGTTATCAGAAGGGCAGGTTGGCTTGCGAGACAGGGTTGACCGGACCAGCGTGATTGCTCCGCTCAAGGGCACCATCAAGAAACTCAAGATCAACACCCTGGGCGGCGTGGTTCAGCCCGGCATGGATTTGATGGAGATTGTGCCGTTGGAGGATACCTTGCTGGTAGAAGCCAAGGTGTCACCGAAAGATATCGCCTTCCTGCGACCGGGGCTGGATGCCATCGTCAAAATTACTGCCTACGACTTTACAATCTATGGAGGATTGCATGGCAAGGTTGAACAGATAAGTGCGGATTCGATCCAGGATGAGGAGGGGAACTCCTTTTATCTGGTTCGTGTTCGAACAGAGAAGAGTTACTTGGGCGATGAGCTTAACGCACTTCCCATCATCCCCGGTATGTTAGCCAGTGCTGATATCATTACTGGTAAAAAAAGTGTCCTAGACTATTTGCTTAAGCCGATTTTACGGGCAAAGCAGTCGGCACTGAGAGAACGATAAGCCAACAATCTAAAAACAAAACATGACTGGAGATAACATGAAAAAAACGATTGTTGCCATGCTGGTCAGTGGCTGCATCCTGATCCCGAGTTTGGGTCAGGCCCAGACTCTGGAAGAGTCGGTGGCACAGACACTTGCTACGCATCCCAAGATAAAGGAAGCGTTTGATCTGTATCAGGCACGACTCTATCAGCATGATGGAGCCAAGGGTGGCTATTATCCTACGATCGATCTGCGTGGCGGCGTAGGCTATGAAAAAACTGACAGCCCTTCTACCCGCGCGGCCAGCGCCAACAGCAATATTGATGATTCCATGACTCGCAAAGAGGCTGGACTCAGCCTGCGGCAAATGTTGTTTGATGGCTTTGATGTCAGCAACAACGTCTCCAGAACCGAAGCAGAAGCCAATGCCCAGCGTCTGGCGATGATCTCCGAAGCAGAGAATACCGCGCTGCGAGTAGCTGAGGTCTACCTCAATATGCTGCGCCAGCAGGAGATTCTGGAGCTTTCCAAACAAAACCTGGAAACCCACGAACAGATCCGCAGCGACATCAGCAAGCGGACTGATTCAGGGCTTGGCTCTACTGCGGATCAGACCCAGATTGAAGGTCGTGTTGCCAGGGCCTATTCAAATCAGGCTGCGGCTGAAAACAACTATCGCGACGCAGAGAGTGAATTTATTCGTGTCGTGAACGAGGTACCCAAAGATCTGGTTCAGCCGGTTCCCAATACCGAGCTTATACCGACCAGCCTCGATAGTGCGCTGAAAACAGCGACCGAAGTCCATCCGACCTTGCTCTCTTCCTTGCAGGATATCGAAGCGGCCAAGTATCAGCATGAAGGTGCGAAATCCGGTTTCTACCCCAATGTGACATTCGAGGTCGATCAGAACTGGAATGAGGATATCGATGCGGTCAAAGGGCGAAACGATGATCTGACCGCAATGGTGCGGATGCGTTACAACCTGTTCCGTGGCGGCTCTGATGTGGCAGAGAGCAATGCAACATCGGCGCTCTACTCTCAGGCGAAAGACATTCATTTGAATGCGTTCCGCCAGGTGGAGGAAGGCACTCGTCTGGCCTGGAACGCGAAAGAGTCGCTGGCCAAGCAGAAGACCTTCCTGAAAGAGCATGTTGACGCCAGCTATGACACCGTGCAGGCATACAAGAAGCAGTTTGGGTTGGGTCAACGGACATTGCTGGACGTATTGAACACCGAGAACGAACTGTTCGAGGCGCGTCGCAGCTACATTACTGCCGAGTATGATGCACTGCTGGCGGACTATCGCATTCTCAACGCGACAGGTAGCCTGCTCAATGCATTTAGCGTCAAACAACCCGCTGAATGGCAGGCTAGGCAATAACCGTTTGCCCATGATCCCGCTGGGATCATGAACGCCAACATGGTGACTGCTGCTGGCAGTCACCATGTTTGGCTAAAGCAGATGGTTGCACGGGCTTTGAGGAGTGCAGCAGCAATAATGCAGCAGGAATATGACGTGACACTCCAGCGCGGAACCGGCGGCAGATGGGGTTATCTTCTTAATGAATGGAGATACCGATCCTTACGCGCTCTGCGCCACTCCTTATGGATCCTGCTGTTACCCTTCTCACTTCTGCTCTGTGCCAGTCAGCCTCTGCCACAGGAAGATCTCAACTTGATCAAACGGGCGGAGCAGACCTATGGCGCCAGAGCCGGCAAGCGTGTAACTAGTTGGCGTATGCTAGTCATGGAGACGAAGGGCAGGGCCCTGAGCGAAGAAAAAAAGCTTGAGCGAGTAAATAATTTTTTCAATCGGATGCGTTTTATTGACGATATCAAGTTGTGGCGCAAAAAGGATTATTGGGCAACCCCGCTAGAATTTTTGGGCGCCGCTGGGGGAGACTGTGAAGATTTCAGTATCGCCAAATACTCTACGCTGCTCGAGCTTGGGATCCCGGATGATAAAATGCGGATGGTGTACGTTAAGGCTCTTGATTACAACCAGTTTCACATGGTGGTGGCATATTATGAGACACCCTCTTCCGTTCCGGTTATTTTGGATAATTTGATAGGCTCGATTCGCCCAGCCACACAGCGGCGTGATCTGGTGCCTATTTACAGTTTTAACGGTAGTCACTTGTGGTTGATGAAGGCACGAGGCCAAGGGGAACTGGCTGGTCAATCATCCCGCTTGGGATTATGGAATGATTTACGCAATCGCATGACCTCGGGGCGATTGGCTCGGCCAGTGGTGAATTTGGATGATTAACCTATGACGCTCTATCGACAGTTATTAGCCACCATGCTGCTGCTGTTTGGATTGTTATTTGCGGCCACATACTGGGTGCAATTCAATTCAACCCGCACTTATCTGGCGCAGCAACAGGAAACAACGGTCATCAATACGGCAACCTCGCTGGGGCTTGCGCTCACCCCCTATCTGGAAAACGGTGACAAGGTCGGTGCCGAGTCGGTGATCCAGGCCATTTTTGATGGTGGCTATTATCGACTGGTTCGCCTTGATCTGCTGGCATCAAAGGATGTCATCGAGCAGGAAAATACCAACAATATTCAGGGGGTACCGCGGTGGTTTGTAAATTTGGGACTGTTTCCTGAGGTATCCAACGAGTCAATTCTGACGTCTGGCTGGTTGCAGCTTGGAAAATTAAAAGTAGTGGGTCACCCCGGCCAGGCTTATTACGAGCTGTGGCGGGGGATGAGCGAGCTGGCGAGCTGGTTTCTGGTCGGCTTTTTGATCACCACAATTTTGTTGATGAGAGCACTCAACTACTTGCTCAAGCCACTCAAACAGATCTGTGATCAAGCCGTCGAGATTGAGCTGCACCATTTCGGTCATACGATCCCGGAGCCTAAAACCCATGAATTGAAGCAGGTCGTTCAGGCGATCAACACCCTCTCAAGCAAGTTGGCGTTGCAGTTCAAAGAGCAAGCCGATGAGGCCGAGAAATTGCGTGAGCGGGTTTATGTCGATGCCGTGTCAGGGCTTGGCAACCGAGCCTATTTTGTGGGTCAGGTAAACGCATGGATAGCGGAGGCTGGCCAAGGTGGCGTCATGCTGGTTGCGGTCGACATGCTGGATGATATCTATCGCGATGAAGGCTTTGCTGCCCGTGACAACATGGTCAAATCGATAGCTCAGGCTTTGAAAGAGCAATTAAAAGGGTGGGATGGCGCAGCCTTGGCACGGATCTCCGCGACGGAATATGCGCTGCTCTGTCCAACTGACGATCTGACTCAGCTAAAAGAGCTGGCTGAAGTGATTAATAGCCGCATTGCCGATCTGGTGGTGAATCCAATGGGCGAAGGGGATGCGCTCTCCGTCATCGGTATTGCCGGTCGTGATGGTAATGATGATCTCTCTGCCTTGTTGACCAAAGCCGATAATGCGCTTGGCAAGGCGCGCAATGAACGCCGCGGTGCTGTGGTGATGGAAGGGGGGACCGAGCAGGGTTTGATGGGGCGTTTGGCCTGGCGAGATCTGGTACAAGATGCCATTTCACGACAACTTTGGCGCTTCAAAGCCCAACCAGCTTGCCGGTTTGATAATGGAGCAAAGTTGCATGCCGAGCTGTTTGCTTCTATCTCTCGGGATGGCACTGATTATTTTGCAGGTCAGTTCTTGCCCGCGATTGAACAGTTCAAATTGGGTGGCGAGTTTGACCAAGCGGTGCTTGATGCTTGCGTTCCATTACTGCAAAAACAGTCTGATCTGGTACTGGCGATCAACATCACTGCTGGCTCGCTCTGCTCGGATGAATTTTTAACCTGGCTGACGCGCTATCTGACCGAGCATGCAGAGCTCAAAGAGCGGTTGTTATTTGAAATACCTGAAGCTGCCATCATGAAACATAAAGACAACGTGGCTGCGTTGGTTGGCACCTTGCAAGCTCATGGCTTCCAGTGGGGGGTTGACCACTATGGTCGTCACTTCCAGTCTCTGGGCTATCTGGAGGAGCTGTCGCCGGCTTATGTCAAGGTCGATCACGGTTATACCAGTCAGGTCATGGAGCCGGGGGCTGACACCTCATTCCTGGCTGCAGTGTGTCGCGCCGCACACAATGCCGGTGTGACCACCATTGCGACCCGTGTCGAGGATCAACATCAAGTGGAACTGCTTTCCAAGTTGCATATCGATGGTTACCAGGGATTTGTTCATCCTGCCTTCCCATTGTCTTGAACTAAATGCTGGAAATGGCCCCGATAGGGGCCTTTTTTATACCAGTCACTTCTCTTTTTGCCATTTTTCTATAACCAACTCAAGGTCAGCCTTGAATGGGGCTGTGTCTAGGGTTCTGATTTGTATTAAGAAATTCCAACTCTTCGATTTTTTTCCGTCCATTTGTTGAATTCCTCTCGAACGTACGCTTTTTTGCAACGGAACAGCGCGCTATCTCCTTCTACGGTGTAGACATCAAGATCTGTCACCTTGGAGCAATGGATATGCGTACCCAAATCATCGACAAGTCCGTGGTTGTCTCAGCTATCGAAGGCAATGTGGAGATTGTGCTGGCTGATGGAAGCAGCCGCCCTCTGCAAAAAGGGGAAATTCTCCAACCCGGAGCCAAATTGGCCATAGCTGATGACGCCAAGCTGGCTCTTTCCCCCTATGACGATACTCCAGCATCGGATGTTCCGGCAGGTTCCGAGTCCGCTGAACCTGCTCAACCGCAAGTGGCGGTCAGCCAGGAAGGCGCACCTTCAGATATTGCCGCATTGCAAGAATCGATTCTGCAGGGTGTTGACCCGACTCAAAACTTTGAGGCTTCTGCTGCTGGTGGGGCTCCAGCGGCCGGTGGTGGCGGTATTGGAGGCGTAGCCGGAGCGAGTGGTAATGGTGGTTTTGTCACTATCGATCGAACTGGTGATGCGACCATTGCCGAGGCCGGTTTTGACACCACCTATCAGGCTGAACCCTTTATCAACACTGAGCAAGTGGCGGAACCACTGTTGGAACCTGATCCCGTCACTAATATCTTGTTGGATGAGAGCGAAGTCGTTTCTATAGCTGAGGATAACCCTGTTAGTGGTGATCTTTTGGTTAACAGCTCCAACCCGGATGGCCCGGTAGATGCCAGCATTGTTTCCTATGACTGGGGGATTAATATCGGAGTGCCTGCCGGTGTTGCTGCCACCATTACCGGTGTGGGCACGCTGATCATCAATCCGGATGGAAGCTATACCTTTACTCCGGCCCCTAACTATGATGGCGCCGTTCCCCCGGTGAATTATCAGGTGACTGATGGCCAGGACACAGTGACATCGACACTCGTTGTCTCCATTACCCCGGTAGATGAAGAAGTAGGTCTTGCAGGGCTGGCTCGGGAAGGGGGTGAGGTACAAGTCAGCGATACCAATTTAGCGGATGGTTCGGATCCCAACGCAGCAGCTCTGACTCAAAGTGGGGGATTTACCTTCAATGCGCCTGACGGTGTCCAGAGTTTGACTTTGGCTGGCGTTACATTAATCACCAATGGCCAGTTAGGCGCATCATTTCCACAGTCCATTATCAGCCCATTAGGAAATGCACTGACCATCACCGCGGTGACCTACAACCCTGTGACCGGTGCAGGACAAGTTAGTTACAGCTATACCCTTGGCGATAATGAAAATCATACAAGACCCGTCAATGACACCTCCCTAAGCGAAAGCTTCAGCGTTGTACTGATCGATAGCGATGGGGACACGGCCAGCGATACCCTTGACGTTACCATTTTGGATGACACCCCACTCTGGCTGGTGGGGAGGAACAATTCGTGCGCGGTTTGGTGCACGAAGATGCGCTGCCCAGCGGCAACAGCGAAGGGGCTGACCAGAGTGTGAGCGCAACAGGGCTGGCTGGCACCCTTAATGCGCTGGTCAACTTTGGTGCCGATGGGGCAGGCAGCTTTGGTCTGGGCAGTGATGTCAGTAGTCTGGTGGGACAGGGGCTGACCAGTGGCGGTGTGGCGCTGAGCTACAGCGTGGCGGGCAATGTGCTGACAGCCAGTGCGGGTGGTGTGCCGATCTTTACCCTGACTGTAGGGGCTGGCGGCAGCTACAGCTTTACCTTGAGTGGTCAGTTGGACCATCCGACAGCGGATGGTGATGACGGTGAACAATCGGCAGGCGTGGGCATCGACTTCTCTGGCGTACTGGCCACCACCGATGGTGACGGAGACCCACTGACAGGTGGCTTCCCTGCAGGGAGTTTTGCCATCAACGTGGAAGATGATGTGCCGACCGCCACCAACGACGAGGGTGGTTCTGTCACCGAAGATGCGGCGGGTAGCCTGAGTGGCAATGTGCTGGGCAATGATACATCTGGTGCCGATACGCTGGCGGTGTTTGTTGGCTGGAGTGCTACCGGGCATGACAACAGTGCTGCGGTCAGTGCGTTGGCCACCTACGGTGTCTTTACTCAAAACCCGACCACTGGCGCCTGGAGTTATACGCTGGACAACAGCCGTGCGGCGACCCAGGCATTGACGTCCTCGTTCAACCAGAGCTACGACGTTTGGTACACCATGAAGGATGCGGATGGTGATGAGAGCATCGCCAAGCTGACCATTACTATTCAGGGTGCGAATGATACGGCCAAGGTGACGGTGGCGGCAGAGGGGGCGGATTCGACGGTTTATGAAGCGGGTCTGAACCCGGATGGTTCGGCCGCTGCGGGCAACAGTGAAACCGATAGCGACAGCTTCCAGGTCTCGGCCAGCGATGGGATCAAGGAGGTGGTGATTGGTGGCGTGACCTTCTCGGTGGCGACGCTCAAGACCTTCTCGGTCGGTGCGCCGTCGGCAGGGATCAACACGGGAGAAGGTACGCTCAAGGTGATTGGTTACAGCAGCGCCGATGGGGACAAGAGCGCGACGATCACCTACAGCTACACACTCAATGCGGCGCAGACACACACGCAACCAGCGAATGACACCACCCTGACGGACGTGGTGGGAGTGACCGTGAACGGAGTGGGTGGCAGCACAGACAGCGGCAACCTGACGATCGCCATCATCGACGATGTGCCGAAGGCGGTGAATGATGGCCCGGTTGCGGTGACAGAAGACGGTACGCTGGCGGTCAGCGGCAATGTGCTGACCGATGGTAGCGACGATGTGTTTGGTGCCGATGGCAAGGGAGCAGACTACGTGGTGTGGGACGCCAACGCGGCGGCCAAGGCCGAGTTGGCGCAATATGGCACACTGGTGCTGGATGATGTGACCGGGGCGTACAGCTTTACCCTGAACAACGCCAGTGCTGCGGTACAAGAACTGGGTGCAAATGACCTCAAGAGTGTCGAGCTGACCTACTTCATTCGTGATGCGGACGGTGACACCAGTCCGGCCAAGCTGACGATCACCATTCAGGGTGCGAATGATACGGCCAAGGTGACGGTGGCGGCAGAGGGGGTGGATTCGACGGTTTATGAAGCGGGTCTGAACCCGGATGGTTCGGCCGCTGCGGGCAACAGTGAAACCGATAGCGACAGCTTCCAGGTCTCGGCCAGCGATGGGATCAAGGAGGTGGTGATTGGTGGCGTGACCTTCTCGGTGGCGACGCTCAAGACCTTCTCGGTCGGTGCGCCGTCGGCAGGGATCAACACGGGAGAAGGTACCCTCAAGGTGATTGGTTACAGCAGCGCCGACGGGGACAAGAACGCGACGATCACCTACAGCTACACACTCAATGCGGCGCAGACACACACGCAACCAGCGAATGACACCACCCTGACGGACGTGGTGGGAGTGACCGTGAACGGAGTGGGTGGCAGCACAGACAGCGGCAACCTGACGATCGCCATCATCGACGATGTGCCGAAGGCGGTGAATGATGGCCCGGTTGCGGTGACAGAAGACGGTACGCTGGCGGTCAGCGGCAATGTGCTGACCGATGGTAGCGACGATGTGTTTGGTGCCGATGGCAAGGGAGCAGACTACGTGGTGTGGGACGCCAACGCGGCGGCCAAGGCCGAGTTGGCGCAATATGGCACACTGGTGCTGGATGATGTGACCGGGGCGTACAGCTTTACCCTGAACAACGCCAGTGCTGCGGTACAAGAACTGGGTGCAAATGACCTCAAGAGTGTCGAGCTGACCTACTTCATTCGTGATGCGGACGGTGACACCAGTCCGGCCAAGCTGACGATCACCATTCAGGGTGCGAATGATACGGCCAAGGTGACGGTGGCGGCAGAGGGGGTGGATTCGACGGTTTATGAAGCGGGTCTGAACCCGGATGGTTCGGCCGCTGCGGGCAACAGTGAAACCGATAGCGACAGCTTCCAGGTCTCGGCCAGCGATGGGATCAAGGAGGTGGTGATTGGTGGCGTGACCTTCTCGGTGGCGACGCTCAAGACCTTCTCGGTCGGTGCGCCGTCGGCAGGGATCAACACGGGAGAAGGTACCCTCAAGGTGATTGGTTACAGCAGCGCCGACGGGGACAAGAACGCGACGATCACCTACAGCTACACACTCAATGCGGCGCAGACACACACGCAACCAGCGAATGACACCACCCTGACGGACGTGGTGGGAGTGACCGTGAACGGAGTGGGTGGCAGCACAGACAGCGGCAACCTGACGATCGCCATCATCGACGATGTGCCGAAGGCGGTGAATGATGGCCCGGTTGCGGTGACAGAAGACGGTACGCTGGCGGTCAGCGGCAATGTGCTGACCGATGGTAGCGACGATGTGTTTGGTGCCGATGGCAAGGGAGCAGACTACGTGGTGTGGGACGCCAACGCGGCGGCCAAGGCCGAGTTGGCGCAATATGGCACACTGGTGCTGGATGATGTGACCGGGGCGTACAGCTTTACCCTGAACAACGCCAGTGCTGCGGTACAAGAACTGGGTGCAAATGACCTCAAGAGTGTCGAGCTGACCTACTTCATTCGTGATGCGGACGGTGACACCAGTCCGGCCAAGCTGACGATCACCATTCAGGGTGCGAATGATACGGCCAAGGTGACGGTGGCGGCAGAGGGGGCGGATTCGACGGTTTATGAAGCGGGTCTGAACCCGGATGGTTCGGCCGCTGCGGGCAGCAGTGAAACCGATAGCGACAGCTTCCAGGTCTCGGCCAGCGATGGGATCAAGGAGGTGGTGATTGGTGGCGTGACCTTCTCGGTGGCGACGCTCAAGACCTTCTCGGTAGGTGCGCCGTCGGCAGGGATCAACACGGGGGAAGGCACCCTCAAGGTGATTGGTTACAGCAGCGCCGACGGGGACAAGAGCGCGACGATCACCTACAGCTACACACTTAATGCGGCGCAGACACACACGCAACCAGCGAATGACACCACCCTGACGGACGTGGTGGGAGTGACCGTGAACGGGGTGGGTGGCAGCACTGACAGCGGCAACCTGACGATCGCCATCATCGACGATGTGCCGAAGGCGGTGAATGATGGCCCGGTTGCGGTGACAGAAGACGGTACGCTGGCGGTCAGCGGCAATGTGCTGACCGATGGTAGCGACGATGTGTTTGGTGCCGATGGCAAGGGAGCAGACTACGTGGTGTGGGACGCCAACGCGGCGGCCAAGGCCGAGTTGGCGCAATATGGCACACTGGTGCTGGATGATGTGACCGGGGCGTACAGCTTTACCCTGAACAACGCCAGTGCTGCGGTACAAGAACTGGGTGCAAATGACCTCAAGAGTGTCGACCTGACCTACTTCATTCGTGATGCGGACGGTGACACCAGTCCGGCCAAGCTGACCATTACTATTCAGGGTGCGAATGATACGGCCAAGGTGACGGTGGCGGCAGAGGGGGCGGATTCGACGGTTTATGAAGCGGGTCTGAACCCGGATGGTTCGGCCGCTGAGGGCAACAGTGAAACCGATAGCGACAGCTTCCAGGTCTCGGCCAGCGATGGGATCAAGGAGGTGGTGATTGGTGGCGTGACCTTCTCGGTAGCGACGCTCAAGACCTTCTCGGTCGGTGCGCCGTCGGCAGGGATCAACACGGGGGAAGGCACCCTCAAGGTGATTGGTTACAGCAGCGCCGACGGGGACAAGAGCGCGACGATCACCTACAGCTACACACTCAATGCGGCGCAGACACACACGCAACCAGCGAATGACACCACCCTGACGGACGTGGTGGGAGTGACCGTGAACGGAGTGGGTGGCAGCACTGACAGCGGCAACCTGACGATCGCCATCATCGACGATGTGCCGAAGGCGGTGAATGATGGCCCGGTTGCGGTGACAGAAGACGGTACGCTGGCGGTCAGCGGCAATGTGCTGACCGATGGTAGCGACGATGTGTTTGGTACCGATGGCAAGGGAGCAGACTACGTGGTGTGGGACGCCAACGCGGCGGCCAAGGCCGAGTTGGCGCAATATGGCACACTGGTGCTGGATGATGTGACCGGGGCGTACAGCTTTACCCTGAACAACGCCAGTGCTGCGGTACAAGAACTGGGTGCAAATGACCTCAAGAGTGTCGACCTGACCTACTTCATTCGTGATGCGGACGGTGACACCAGTCCGGCCAAGCTGACCATTACTATTCAGGGTGCGAATGATACGGCCAAGGTGACGGTGGCGGCAGAGGGGGCGGATTCGACGGTTTATGAAGCGGGTCTGAACCCGGATGGTTCGGCCGCTGCGGGCAGCAGTGAAACCGATAGCGACAGCTTCCAGGTCTCGGCCAGCGATGGGATCAAGGAGGTGGTGATTGGTGGCGTGACCTTCTCGGTGGCGACGCTCAAGACCTTCTCGGTAGGTGCACCATCGGCAGGGATCAACACGGGGGAAGGCACCCTCAAGGTGATTGGTTACAGCAGCGCCGACGGGGACAAGAGCGCGACGATCACCTACAGCTACACACTTAATGCGGCGCAGACACACACGCAACCAGCGAATGACACCACCCTGACGGACGTGGTGGGAGTGACCGTGAACGGGGTGGGTGGCAGCACAGACAGCGGCAGCTTGACGATCGCCATCATCGATGACGTACCGGTCGCCCAAGATAACTGTGTTGTCATTGCTGAGACTGGTTTGCCACCGTTCAACCTCGTCATGGTGATCGACACATCAGGCAGTATGCTATGGCAGATTGGTACTAACACCATTGGTTCTCCCAATCGCTTGGAACTGGCCAAGGATGCCCTGAACCACATGATCGACTCGTATGTGGCGCTGGGGGTTCCATTGGTCATTACGGTCATTGATTTTGCCAGTGGTGCAGTCCTGATCCCACAAACCAGTGATCCTGATGTGGCCAAGGCCAGCATTTCCGGTTTGCCGACGGATGGCGGTGGTACCAACTACAACGCCCCCCTGGTACTGGCACAGAATCAACTGACAACGGATTTGGCAAACCCAGCCTTTGTCGGGTATGAAACCAAGGTCTATTTCCTGTCGGATGGCGCGCCCAATGAAGGCAATGTCCCCGCCGGCTGGACCAGCTTTGTGAACAACAACAACGTTGAAGTTTACGCCGTTGGTCTGAACGTGAGCGGCAATGCCTCGGCGATCGCCCAGCTGGGACTGGTGGAAGACAACGGAGATGCGGTGACGCTGGTCAACAATATCTATGACCTGGATGCCACTTTGCAGGCGACTGTGCCGCCTCCTGCCACTGGCAATGTGATCACTGATGTGGATGCCAGTGCTGGCGTAGACAGTGCCGGTGCCGATGGTCCCTCAACTGTTTTGCAGGTCAGCTTTACTGTCAGCAATCCGGGTGATTATGTGGGTGTTGCTGATAGTGTTAATGGCAATGTGGTGACTTTCCTGGTGCAAGGAGGGACGACAGGCCCCATCACTACACCTCTGGGTGGGCGTTTGATCGTGAGTGCAGACGGCACTTACTCCTACACACCGCCCAATGATGTGGCTGTCGATACACAGGAGAGCTTTACCTACACCATCATTGATGGTGATGGAGACAAATCCAGCGCGTTGCTGAAGATACTGGTGCTGGATACCACTCCGATTATGGCCTCGGTGTTTGAGGATGGTTTACCAACCGGGCTGCCTGGTAACAATCCTACCTTGACCACAGTAGCTGGTTCCCTCGCCCATTTGGTGGTTGATAGCGTGGGTGTCAATTTCGGTGTCGGTAGTACAGCCGGTTTGCCTGTTCTGACTTCAGGTGGCGTGGCGATCACCTACAGCATCATTCATGGTGTCGGAGTCGATACCCTAGTGGCGAAGGCTGGCAGCAAACCTATCTTTACGCTGGTTGTCGAGACTGATGGGGATTACACCTTCACCCTGGAAGGGCCAATAGATCATGCCGAGATGGATGGCAACGATCTGGAACTGAAAGCGCTAAATCTCTCCAGTGCGATTACTGCCCACGAAGGCGTGGACAGCGTGACTCTGGTTCGAAATTTCATCGTACAGGTTGAAGATGACGTGCCGGTTGTTATGACGCCAGCCGTGGGCGTTATGCTGAATCAATCCGGGGTGACTGGCACCTTCCTGCTGGATGGTGATGGTACCTTGGCAAACAACTATGGTGCGGATGGTGGGAGCATCCGTTTTGGCAGTGTACTTAATGGTTTCATTAGCGGAATGACGTCGGGTGGCTTACCCATTACGTATACGTTATCAGCAAACGGAACCATACTGACGGCCGCAACAGTTGCTGGGACTGTCTTCATCGCGACCTTGCAGCCCGCCTCTGCCACCTACCAGGTCCAGATGATAGGAGAGGTGGATGGCGGACAGACCACGATAGACTTTAATGGTGGCGGCTATAACTTCGTCGGTGGCAACGGGCCTTGGGCTGGATTCACCGCTGCGGCGAATGACAGCAAGGATCTGCTGCTGACGGCGATGACGGGTGGGGTGGACGGCGGCACAGTCAATACCACAGCCCATAGCGGGGGGATCAGCGGAGGCGCATCTATCGGCATCGGTGAGGCTATGCGGATCGACTTTGTTGTCGATCTGACAGGTTCCCCTGGGAGCAGTGGGTCATATGGGGATCCAGCTACTCATGCTTTCGAGGCACATTACGATGTCAATGGTGCTTCCGCATTGATGACAGCGATAACCAGCAGTTCCAGCGTAAGGCTGGTTGCTCGTCAGGATGTAGATAGTGATAACGACATCGGCGATGGTACTAAGGAGTCGCTGACTGCCGTGGCAATCAGCTACAACGGTGCGACCAGGATTGTGAGCATCGGGGCTGGCATGTCCCAAACCGTTAATGTGGGAGGTAAAGACTTTACAGTCAAGTTTACTGATGATGATCCTGGAGCTGGTGTTGCCTATGTTGCGACAGTGGATGGGGTTGTCTCCAATACCAAGCTGGCAGCCTATACCGCGGATGGTTATAACAGTTTGGAGTTCCATCATGCAGGTGGTAATACCTTCAAGATTGGGGACTTTGGATCCAGTGTTGCGACCCCCGGGGTGCCGCTCAGTTTACAATTGCCTATCACGTTGACGGACGGGGATGACGATGCGGTGCGCAGCAACATAGCCCTTAACCTGTTGCCGGAAGCGCCCTTTACCCTGGATTATGACAACGCCGTCAGCGGCGTGAACGTAACCTTCAACAGCACGCAAGGACATGCTATCGGCTCTGATTTCAATGACAGCATCACGGGCAACAGTCTGGACAATATCTTGTCTGGCGGTGATGGTGATGATTTGTTGTACGGAATGTTGGGCAAGGATAGCCTGGTGGGTGGCAAGGGCAACGATACGCTGGATGGTGGCAGCGGCAATGATACCCTCTATGGAGAAGCTGGTAATGACACACTGATCGGTGGGATTGGTAATGACATATTGCAAGGAGGAGATGGCAACGATCTGCTGATCGGAGGCTTAGGCAGTGAGGCCATGACGGGCGGTACTGGCAGTGATACCTTCAAGTGGATTGCTGGCAATGCGGATGGTAGTACCGATACCATTACCGACTTTTCGTTGGGCAAAACGAGCAACGGTGGTGATGTTCTCGATCTGTCGGATCTGCTTGTTGGCGTTCCCTCAGTCGCGAATAACAATGATCTGGCAACAATACTGAACAACTACTTGAAGTTTGATGCCACGGCTAACAAGTTGACCATTGATACTAATGGGCTGACTACTGGAGGCTCCCAACTGACGGTGCAGTTCCAGGGCAGTCTGGACTTGGCTCATAATGGTGGGTTGACATCAAACCACGATATCATTAAGCAGTTGCTTGATGACGGCAATCTCAAGGTTGATCCGTAACCAGCGAATGGGGCCTGGCTCTCTCTGGCCCCTGTTTTTTCTCAAGGTGGATGGATAAGATAGCGGCCGTAGAGGAGAGGGTAATCATGCAGTCATTCAACTGGATCGACATTGATGGCATCCGTTATAGCTGGGATGGACAGGGCAACATTACCTGCGCAGGCCAGTTTGGCTATCAGGCCTCGATCGCCGGTGATCGGCTGGATGGGATGGAGATTGAGAATGAGGCCGGTGATGTAGCGGGCTCGCTCTATGTTGACTTCGCTACGGCCTCTATCACTTATGTGCCGGTCATGGATACCGAGTCTGCCCATAACATGATTCTGGTTGGCCATCATCAGGGGCAGCAGGAGTATCCGTTGGCCAGTTTTCACTCTCCGTTGTTGCAAGATTTGCTAGGACCATCTGATACCATCCCTTGGTCTGCGATGGAGGAGGATAGTGGTGGCACCAATATCGGACAGGCGGTGCAAGGACACATTCTGTCGTGGGACTCGTTCCATTTCGATGATGAGGTGTTGGTCTGTGGCGCGGCTCCTGCGCTGGATATGGCAAACCAGAGCCAGGATCCCGGCAGCATGGTCACCATTAGTCTCGATCTGACCAATCAGATACTGGATCAGCTTCCCCCCTTGCACGATATATGAATCCCGTAGCTGCACGGGCATAATGGCCTCAATCTTTCCGATTGAGGTTTTTTTCTATGTGGCGTCCCCTTCTTACTCTTTCCGCTCTGGTTGTCAGTGCTCCGCTGCTGGCGATTGAAGTGCCGCAAGCGCCCCATCTGGTGGTGAGCGGTTATGCCGAGCAGAAGACCGAACCCGATATGCTCACCCTCAATGTGGCGGTGAGTGCACTGGATAAGCAGGGCCTCAAGGCCAAGCAGCAGGTCGATACCAAGGTCGCAGCCTTTTTCAGCCAACTGGAAGGGTTGGGGATCAAGCGCAGCGATGTTGAGGCTGGCAACCTGATGGTCTCTCCGGAATATCAGTATGGCGAGAACAAGAAGCCGGTATTGCTGGGGTATCGTGCCCAACGGCAATTGGCAGTGAAGCTCTATCAGCTCGACAAGTTGAGCCCCCTGATGGATACCGCACTCAAAGCCGGGCTGGAGTCCGTATCCCAGATTGAGTACGGGTTGAAATCGCCGCAGGTCATCAAGGAGCAGGCCCGTTTGAATGCAGTTGAGGATGCCAAAACTAAGGCTGAATCTCTGGCCAAGGCGTTCGGGATGAAGCTTGGCAAGGTCTATAGTGTGGAGTACCGCAATGCTTCGCCCATTACCGCCTACAGCCGCAACCTGAAGGTGGTGCAGGCCATGGCGATGTCTGCTCCTGCGGCGGATATGGCGGACAACAGTTATCAACAACAGCAGATCACGGTAAGCGATAATATCGAGGCTGTTTTCTTGCTGGAGTGATGCCCGTCGTTTAAGTCCAGTCATGAACAACCCCGCCATTTGCTGCGGGGTTTTTATTGCACATCGATGCAGATATAAAAAAGCCGACGCTCGTGTTTACTTAATCGAGCGTCGGCTTTTTGTTGCGCTGGTTTTATCAGGCGGTTACAGCATCAGCTTTGGTCGCTTCCGGCGCCGGGTTGCGGATGAGGTAATCAAACGCACCCAGTGCGGCGGTGGCGCCAGCACCCATGGAGATGATGATCTGCTTGAACGGTACCGTGGTGGCATCCCCTGCGGCGTAGACGCCGGGCAGGGAGGTCGCCCCTTTGGTATCGATCTCGATCTCGCCAAAGCGGGTCAGGGCAATCTCGCTCCCTTTAAGGAACTCGGTGTTCGGTACCAGGCCGATCTGGACGAAGATACCCGCCACCGCCAGGTGTTTGATCTCACCTGTGGTGCGATCTTCGTAGTCCATACCGACCACCTTGCTGCCATCACCGATCACTTCGGTGGTGCGCGCGCTCATGATGATGTCGATATTGCCCATGGAGCGAGCCTTCTTCTGCAGCACTTCATCGGCACGCAGGGTATCGGCGAACTCCACCACAGTCACATGCTCGACGATGCCAGCCAGATCGATGGCCGCCTCGATGCCGGAGTTACCGCCACCGATCACAGCTACTCGCTTGCCCTTGAAGAAGGGACCATCGCAGTGCGGGCAGTAGGCCACGCCCTTGGTGCGGTACTCGAGCTCGCCTGGTACGTTCAGATCACGCCAGCGGGCACCGGTCGCCAGGATCACGGCGCGGCTCTTCAAGGTGGCGCCAGAGGCGAGCTCCACGTTCACATATCCATCTTTGCTGATGGCGGCGGCGCGCTGTTCGGTTATCACTTCCACGCCGTACTCTTTGACGTGGTGCTCCAGGCTGGCGGCCAGCTTGGGGCCTTCGGTGTAGGTGACGGAGATAAAGTTCTCGATACCGACGGTGTCCATCACCTGACCACCGAAACGCTCGGCAACGATGGCGGTGCGAATGCCTTTACGGGCGGCATAGATGGCCGCAGCGGCGCCAGCCGGGCCACCGCCTACGACCAGCACGTCGTAGGGATCTTTCTCATTCAGCTCGGCGGCTTTGCGCTCGGCGGCGCCGGTGTCGAGTTTGGCGACGATCTCTTCGAGTGAAATACGGCCCTGGCTGAACGGTTGACCGTTCAGGTAGACATTCGGTACCGCCATGATTTGACGTTCATTGACTTCTTCCTGGAACAGGGCGCCGTCGATCATGGTGTGAGTGATGCCGGGGTTCAGGGTCGCCATCAGGTTGAGGGCCTGTACTACGTCCGGGCAGTTGTGGCAGGAGAGGGAGATATAGGTCTCGAAGTGGTACTCGCCCTTGAGATTGCGGATCTGCTCCTGCACGGCCGCGTCGGCCTTGGAGGGATGGCCGCCGCTTTGCAGCAGGGCGAGCACCAGAGAGGTAAATTCATGACCCATGGGGATGCCGGCAAAGTGAACGCGCGGGGCTTGGCCCTGCGGCGCGACACTCATGGAAGGCTTGCGAGCGGCAGTGCCAGAGGTCTGGATGATCTTGGGGGACATCTCGGCGATCTCGCTGGCCAGTGCCAGCAGCTCTGCAGATTTGTCGCTGTCGTTGCCGGACACGCTGATCTCGATGGGATTGACGATGTACTGCAGATAGGTGTTCAGCTGTTGTTTGAGGTTGGTATCCAACATGGTCGAATTCCTTCTTGTAATGGCGAGTTGGCATTAAATGTGAGTCGGTCTGCTTTCAGGCCTATTTGGCAATGCCGGAAAGCAGACCGGCCCTTATGCGGGCCGGTCTTGGAAGCGGGAGGCTTAGATCTTGCCTACCAGGTCCAGGGACGGGGCCAGAGTGGCTTCGCCTTCTTTCCACTTGGCCGGGCACACTTCACCCGGGTGGGAAGCAACGTACTGGGCCGCTTTGACTTTGCGCAGCAGTTCCAGTGCGTCACGGCCGATGCCGCCAGCGTTGATCTCGACGATCTGGATGATGCCCTGCGGGTCAATTACGAAGGTACCGCGGTCAGCCAGACCAGCTTCTTCGATCATCACGCCGAAGTTGCGGGTGATGGTACCAGTCGGGTCACCAATCATCGGGTACTGGATCTTCTGAATGGTGTCAGAAGTGTCGTGCCATGCTTTGTGAGTGAAGTGGGTGTCGGTAGAGACAGAGTAGATCTCGACGCCCAGTTTCTGGAATTCAGCGTAGTTGTCAGCCAGGTCACCCAGCTCGGTCGGGCAAACGAAGGTGAAGTCAGCCGGGTAGAAGAAGACCACGGACCACTTGCCTTTCAGGTCAGCGTCAGACACCTGAACGAATTTGCCATTGTGGTAGGCGGTAGCATTGAACGGCTTGATTTCAGTGTTGATGTAGGTAGACATGTAATTGCTCCTTGGTGATGTACATATGCCGGTCTGGTGTTGAAGAGTCTTGCCAGACGAGGCGCTTAACTTTCGATGGATTCATCATAGGGGCTTCCGCTAATCGATAAAAGCCGCAATTTTGAATCGCTTAAATCTACTTATTAGATAACTCACTATGGCTGTACCTAACATGAATATCTCTGACCTACTGAGATAACTCCTTGTCGTGGTTCAATATCTGTGCGCTACATCGCCTTTTCAAGGCATAAGAAGGGGTGTGCAGAGCCACGATGACGCGATGAGATAAACGGTGGTGCAAACATATGAAGCAAACAGGTGGCGAGGAGGTTGAGACCGTTCCTCGCAGCGATGGGGGATGTGCTGACAAGGGGGAGAGCAGAAAACGCGGATAAAAAAATCCCGGCGCTATCGCAACGACAGGGCCGGGTCATCAAACAAGGAATGGCTATATAAACAAATGCTTTACAGCAAAGACTAACTACGGGGTGTGCAAACTTGCAGACATATGAGAGGAAGATAATGGGTGCACAATCCCTCGTCTCCCCCTCGGCAACTATTGCATGAGAGGGATGATAGTGTGACGCAGATCACAAGGCAAGCATTTGGCGTAATTTTTCAATCAAAATGAAAGTGTTTCATCATTTCAGCTTGTTTTGACGGCTGAAAACGCTTTTATTGTAATTTAATTACAACCAAATCTGTCAAAAGTCGGTAGGTGGTTCCTGCTCTTCCATCAATTCCAGCAGGTTGATGGCCACGGAAATAAAGTCTGACTCGGTGACAATGCCGATCAGCTTGCGTCCTTTGAGGACCGGCAAGCAGCCATATCTGTGCCGCTGCAGGTAAAGTGCCGCCTCCTTGATGCCGGCGTGAGGATCTACGCTCGCCACTTGCCGTGTCATGATCTCGTCGAGTTGCACGCTGTCGGTAAATTCGGCTTCCCGCTCCGGGCTGATGAGCAGCAGCTTGGATTCCCGGGTGGCCAGGATATCGGTGAGGGTTACCAACCCCAGCAGGTGGTGCTGCTCGTCGACGATGGGAATGTGGCGGATCCGCTCCTGCTGCATCAGGTCCATCGCCTGTTTGACACTGTTTGACGGACCCAGAGTGAAGGGATGTTCGGTCATGATTTCGGATAGGGTCATCATGGTGGGCCTCCTTGTGTATCTGCTTTCACCCTAGCCCAGCGCCCATTGGCAAAACATGATCAGGGTCAATACAGAACATTAAAGAATCATTAACCGGAGGTGTGTCTCAATATTGCTCGCTACCCCTTGTCTCTCTTGGGTTTTTGGTCTTTTGGGTTGCCTTGGAAGATGGGGATAACTAGACTAGCCGCCGATTCCCCCCGAGGTGAAAGATGCAAGTATCCGATTTTCATTTTGATCTGCCAGACGAGCTGATTGCCCGCTATCCGATGGCAGAGCGTACCGCCAGCCGCCTGTTGCAGCTCGATGGTCAAACTGGCGCCCTGCGCCACGGTCAATTTGTGGATGTGCTGGATCAGCTCAATCCGGGTGACCTGCTGGTATTCAACAACACCCGTGTCATTCCGGCACGCATGTTTGGCCAGAAGGCCAGCGGCGGCAAGCTGGAGGTACTGGTCGAGCGCATTCTGGACGAGCACAGCGTGCTGGCCCATGTTCGTGCCTCCAAGGCGCCCAAACCGGGCACCCGGATGATCATGGATGGTGGCGTGGAGGCCGAGATGCGCGCCCGCCACGATGCCCTGTTCGAGATCCATTTCCTTGACTCCCGTCCGGTGCTGGAGATCCTGGAGGCCATCGGCCACATGCCGCTGCCCCCCTATATCGACCGTCCCGACGAGGATGCCGATAAGGAGCGCTACCAGACCGTTTACAATCAAAAGCCGGGCGCCGTCGCGGCGCCGACCGCCGGTCTGCACTTTGATGAGCCGCTGCTTGAGAAAATTCGGGCCAAAGGGGTTGAAACGGCCTTCGTCACCCTGCATGTAGGGGCGGGGACCTTCCAGCCGGTGCGGGTTGAGAAGATTGAAGATCACCACATGCACTCCGAGTATGCGGAAGTGCCGCAAGAGGTGGTGGATGCCATCGCGGCCACCCGTGCCCGTGGTGGTCGGGTGATTGCGGTAGGTACCACGTCGGTCCGTTCGCTGGAGAGTGCGGCCAAGGTCACCCTGGCACAGGGCAAACCGCTAGCGCCCTTCTTTAGTGACACCGACATCTTCATCTTCCCTGGTTACAAGTTCCAGATTGTCGATGCCATGGTCACCAACTTCCATCTGCCGGAGTCGACCCTGATCATGCTGGTCAGCGCCTTTGCCGGTTATGACAACGTGATGGCGGCCTATCAGGCAGCCGTGGCTGGGCAGTACCGTTTCTTCAGCTACGGGGACGCCATGTTCGTCACCCGTCGCCAGGTTGAAGCATAAGCTTCAGCTTATTTACCGGGCCGTGAGCGGCCCTCCTATTGTCAGACTGTTTATCTGACGCAGCCGAGGTAGCAATGAAATTTGAACTGAAAACCACCGACGGCCGTGCCCGTCGCGGTCAACTGGTCTTCGAACGTGGTGTGGTACAAACGCCGGCCTTTATGCCGGTCGGGACGTACGGCACCGTCAAGGGGATGACCCCGGAAGAAGTGCGTGAAACCGGCGCCCAGATCCTGCTGGGTAACACCTTCCACCTCTGGCTGCGCCCGGGTCAGGAAGTGATGCGTGCCCACGGCGATCTGCATGACTTCATGAACTGGCAGGGCCCGATCCTGACCGACTCCGGTGGTTTCCAGGTGTTCAGCCTGGGCCATATTCGCAAGATCACCGAAGCGGGCGTCCACTTCCGTCACCCCATCAATGGCGAGAAGATCTTCCTCGACCCCGAGAAGTCCATGGAGATCCAGTACGATCTGGGCTCCGACATTGTGATGATCTTCGACGAGTGCACCCCGTACCCGGCCACTTATGAAGAAGCGCGCAAGTCCATGGAGATGTCCCTGCGCTGGGGCAAGCGCTCCCGCGACAAGTTTGATGCGCTGGGCAACAAGAACGCCCTGTTCGGCATCATTCAGGGCTCGGTCTACGAAGATTTGCGGGATGTCTCCCTCAAGGGGCTGCTGGAGATCGGTTTCGACGGTTATGCGGTCGGTGGTCTGGCCGTGGGTGAACCAAAAGAGGACATGCACCGCATCCTCGAGCACGTCTGCCCGAAAATTCCGGCTGACAAGCCGCGCTACCTGATGGGTGTCGGCAAGCCGGAAGATCTGGTGGAAGGGGTGCGCCGTGGTATCGACATGTTCGACTGCGTCATGCCGACCCGCAACGCCCGCAACGGCCACCTGTTCACCACCGATGGCGTGGTGAAGATCCGCAATGCCCAGCACCGCAACGACACCAGCACCCTGGATGCCGAATGCGATTGCTACACCTGCAAGAACTACAGCCGCAGCTACCTGCACCATCTGGACAAGTGCAACGAGATCCTCGGTGCCCGTCTGAATACGATTCATAACCTGCGTTACTACCAACGCGTGATGCAGGGTTTGCGGGACGCGATCGAGCAGGGTAAATTAGACGACTTTGTAACAGAGTTTTACCGTCGGCAAGGGAAGCCTGTGCCTCCGTTAGCTGAAAATGACGTTAAATAACAACAACATATAATTTTGTTTTTTTAAATCTACATCAATAAGAGGTTGTTAAATGAGCATTATCTCCAAGGCGTATGCAGAAGGCGCAGCACCGGGTGCACAGGGTGGTGGTATGGAAATGATCATCATGCTGGCCGTATTCGGCCTGATCTTCTACTTCATGATCTATCGTCCCCAGGCCAAGCGTGCCAAGGATCACCGCAATCTGATGAGCTCCTTGTCCAAGGGGGATGAAGTGCTCACTTCCGGTGGCCTGGTTGGCAAAATTGCCAAAGTAGCTGCAGACAGCGATTACCTGGTGATCGCCCTGAACGACCAGACTCAAGTCACCATCAAAAAGGACTTCGTCTCTGCAGTTCTGCCCAAGGGTTCTATCCAGTCCCTTTAATCTCCCAAGGAGCACAGCGTGTTGAATCGCTATCCGCTGTGGAAATACCTGATGGTGATCCTGGTGATCGCCATCGGTTTTCTATATGCAGCCCCCAATCTTTACGGCGAAGATCCGGCTTTGCAGGTTTCTGCCAGCCGTGGTGCCGAAGTCAAGCTAGATACTCTTGATCTGGTGAAAGAGACCCTTGAAGCGGCCAAGATCCCGGTCAAACATGCTGCATTCGAGCACGGTTTTATCCTGATCCGTTTCAAGAACACCGAAGACCAGCTGAAGGCGCGCGATATCGTTGCCAACAAGCTGGGCGACAACTTCATTACCGCACTCAACCTGGCACCTTCCACTCCCGCCTGGCTCGAAGCCATCGGTGCGGCGCCTCTGAAGCTGGGTCTTGATCTGCGCGGTGGTGTGCACTTCCTGATGGAAGTGGACATGGCCGAAGCACTGACCAAGCAGCAAGAGCAGATGGTGCAGGATTTCCGCTCCGAGCTGCGCACCCAGAAGATCCGTTACTCCGGCGTGCGCCGGGTCGGTGATCAGGTGCAGGTGATCTTCCGTGACGAAGCCGATCAGGAACGCGCCGTTTCTCATCTGCGTCGTCAGAACCCTGATTTGACTTTCACTACCGAGCAGAAAGGGGATGAGTTTATCCTGCTGGCTGGTCTGAGCGAAGCCAAGATCAAGGAAGTGAAGAAGTACGCCCTCGAGCAGAACATCACCATCATCCGTAACCGGGTCAACGAACTGGGTGTGGCCGAGCCGCTGGTACAACAGCAAGGTGCCGAGCGCATTGTCGTTGAACTGCCCGGTATTCAGGATACCGCCCGCGCCAAGGAGATCCTGGGTGCAACCGCGACCCTAGAATTCCACATGGTCGATGAGACTGCCGACATCCAGGCTGCGGCCGATGGCCGTGTCCCGCCCAGCTCCAAGGTCTACAACGATCGCAATGGTCGTCCCGTGGTGCTGCAAAAGCGGGTGATCCTGACCGGTGACCACATCGTGGGTGCCCAGTCCGGTTTCGACGAGTACAGCCGTCCCCAGGTCAACATCAAGCTGGATGGCCAGGGTGGCAACAAGATGGCCAACTTTACCAAGGATAACGTCGGTAAAGGGATGGCGACCGTCTTCATCGAGTACAAGCCGGTCGGTCAACCGGGTCCGGATGGCAAGCGCAAGTTCCGCAAGCAGGAGGAGGTGATCAACGTCGCCACCATCCAGTCGCGTCTTGGCAGCCAGTTCCGTATCACAGGTATCGACAACGCCAACGAAGCCCACAACCTGGCGCTGCTGCTGCGTGCCGGTGCCCTGATCGCCCCGATCCAGATCGTGGAAGAGCGCACCATTGGCCCGAGCCTGGGTCAACAGAACATCGACAGCGGTATGGAAGCCATCGGCTGGGCCATGCTGGTGATCGTGCTGTTCATGGGGATCTACTACCGTGCGTTCGGCTGGGTTGCCAACCTGGCGCTCTGTATGAACCTGGTGTTGATTGTCGGCATCATGTCGATGATCCCGGGGGCCACTATGACATTGCCGGGTATCGCCGGTATCGTCTTGACGCTGGGTATGGCAGTGGATGCCAACGTGCTGATCTACGAGCGTATTCGTGAAGAGATCCGCAACGGTCGTGGTGTTCAGCAAGCCATCCATCTGGGCTTTGATCGGGCATTCTCCACCATCGCCGACTCCAACGTGACCTCGCTGATCACCTGCGTGATCCTGTTCGGTATCGGTACTGGCGCCATCAAGGGCTTTGCCCTGACGCTGGGCATTGGTCTGACCGCCTCCATGTTTACTGCCATCACAGTTTCCCGTGCCATTATCAACCTGGCTTGGGGTGGACGGCGTATCGACAAGCTGCCCATCTGAGGATAGAGAAATGTTTCAGATTCTACATTTTGAAAAACCGATCCCGTTTATGCGCTATGCCAAGCCGGGTGTGGTTTTCTCTTCCGTGCTGATGGTGGTAGCCCTGTTCTTCCTGTTTGATCGGGGTCTGAACTGGGGTCTGGACTTTACCGGTGGTACCACCATCGAGGTGGGGTTCCAGCAGTCGGTGAGCCTGGACAAGATCCATGACGCTCTGGAAGAGCAGAAGATTGAAGGGGCAACCCTGCAACACTTTGGCTCCAGCCGTGACGTGCTGTTCCGCCTGACCCCGAAAGAGGGGGTCAAGGTAGAACAACAGGGTAACGAAGTGCTGGCGGCGGCCAAGCAGCTCGACGAGGGCGCAGTGCTCAAACGCGTCGAGTTCGTCGGCCCTTCCGTGGGTGATGAACTGGCGACAGACGGTGCGCTGGCCATGCTGGCCTCCATCCTCTGTATCCTGGCCTACGTGGCAGTGCGTTTCGAATGGCGTCTGGCGCTGGGGGGCATTCTCTCCCTGGTGCACGACGTGGTGATCACGCTGGGTGTCTTTGCCTACTTCCAGTACGAGTTCGACCTGACCGTACTGGCGGCGCTGATGACCCTGGTGGGTTACTCCCTGAACGATACTATCGTTGTGTTCGACCGCTTGCGGGAGAACTTCCGCAAGGTGCGTAAAGGGGATACCGAGTACATTCTGGATCTCTCCATGACCGAGACCCTGAGTCGTACCATCATCACCTCCGGCCTTACCTTTATCGTGGTGCTGGCGCTGCTGCTCAAGGGCGGGGCGCTGATCCACGGTTTTGCCGTGGCCATGGTGATCGGTGTGGCGTTCGGTACCTACTCCTCCATCTATGTGGCGAGTGCGTTTGCCATGTTCCTCGGCGTCAAGCGCGAGCACATGCTGCCAACCCAGGTAGAGAAAGAGGGTGCGGACCAACAGGAAATCCTGCCGTAACAGTGAAGAGCGCCTCATGGCGCTCTTTTCTTATCTCTGCGTGTCGTTTGCTGACGCACATGATTTAAACAACAGGAGTTTGTCATGCATCACAATCCCCGTTTTTTGGCGCTGGTTGACGGGATCCGCTCCCGCATCACCGAAACCGATGTTCACCAGATCAAGCGCTGGCAGGACGAAGGGCGCACGTTTCACCTAATCGACGTGCGGGAAGAGAGCGAGTGGGCCAGGGGGCATCTGCCCGGAGCCCGATACCTGGGGCGTGGCGTGATTGAGCGGGATATCGAGACCCAGTTCCCGGATCTTGAGACCGAGCTCTACCTCTATTGTGGTGGTGGTTTTCGCTCAATTCTGGCGGCGGACAACCTGCAACAGATGGGTTATCGCAAGGTGATCAGCGTCGATGGCGGGTTTCGCGGTTGGTGCGATGCCGGATACCCTGTCGAATCCTGATTTATTTGAGGTAGAGGGGCACAGCTACATGACAAAGCGGCAGTTGACCTTTACCATATGCGGGGTCAAGCGTAAGCGTCGGAGTGTTCATTGAACGTCAGGAAAGGGATTGGATACCTCCTCGGTATCCTGTTGTTGCTTCCCATGTGGGGTTGCAGCAGTAGCAGTCAGGTTAACACCCCCAAGGTTCCCAAGCCGCAGCCTGCTTCACTGGTGTTGGCGACCCCCCTGCAGGTCTCCTACCAGAGTGAGCTGGCGCTCGCCCGACTCGGGCAGATGCTCAGTGAAATGGAACTGACCACCGAGCAACGGGCAGAGTTGTTCTATGAGCGTGCCGTGGTGTTTGATCGGGTTGGTCTGCGTTCCCTCGCGCGGCTCGATTTCAACCGTGCCCTGCGGGAGAAACCGGATTTCGCCGAAGCCTACAACTTCATCGGCGTCTATCTGGTACAGCAGCAGAATTACGACGAAGCCTATGATGCGTTCGATTCCGCCCTCGAACTGGCGCCGGACTATGACTATGCCTATCTCAACCGTGGCATCGCCCTCTATTACGGCAACCGTCCCGAACTGGCCGCGGCCGATATGAAGCGTTTCTACGAGGCGCAGCCGGAAGACCCTTATCGGGTGATCTGGCTCTATCTGGCCGAGCAGAAACTCGACCCGTCGGCCGCTATGAGCCGGATGCGCGAGCGTCTCAACAAATACGATGACGATGCCTGGAACTGGGATCTGGTACGCCTCTATACCGGTGAGATCAACGCTTCCCAGCTGATGGGCAACGTAGTGAAAGGGGTGAAGGATAACCGGGAGCTTGCCGAGCGCCTGTGTGAAACCTACTTCTATCTGGGCAAGTTCGAGTTGGGCAAAGGCAACCGCAAGGAAGCCATCAGTTACTTCAAGCTGGCCTTATCTAACAACGTCTATGACTTCATCGAGCATCGCTATGCGCTGCTGGAGCTGGAGTTGATGGCGCGCAAACCCTTGCCGCCAGGTGCTCAGAGCGCTCGTAACAAGGGTGATCAGCCCTCCTGATCCACTGCCTGATAGTGGTAAAAAAGGCCTCGCGATGAGGCCTTTTTGTTGGGCGAATGGCGGGTTTACTCCACCAGGCTCATGCCGGGGATCTGGCGCCAGTAGCCGTTGCAATCGCGATCCTGCTGCAGAACGAGGGGCTGATTGCCCTGCTGGTTAGCCTTGAAGCGGGCCAGCATCTCCAGCGTCTCCATCCCTTGCGGTGAAAGTCTGACCACATCCACCAGACCTTCCATACCCGCCAGCTCGTTACCCAGGTTGTAGCAGTAACCGGACTGGGTCTGGATCCCGTTGAGATTGAACACCCGTTGCCCCTCGCGGCTGTTGGCCAGTCGTCCGGTGGGGTAGTTGATACAGGCGAGCTCGCAGTTGTCTTTTGGTTTGTCGAGGGAGCGGGCGGTGAAGCAGCGCGCCGAGTAGGCGAGCGGCAGATGGCCGTAGGCAAAAACCTCCACCTCAAATTGGTCGCGTAGGGGGCCCAGATCCTGATTGAGCTGGATCAGCCAGTCACGGGACAGTTCAACCGGCATGACCCAGCGTTTCATCCCCTGTTTGAGCAGCATGCGCAGCACATCGGCGTTATAGGCGTTGATGGCGGGACCACAGACGAAGGGGATCCCTGCCTCCCAGGCGAGTTGCACCGTACCGAGATCGTTGGCTTCGACCATTAGATCGCCATTGTCGACCAGCCGCTTCACTTCCTTGAGCTCGGAAGGGGCGGAGATAAGGGCGAGGGTCGAGAGCACCACCTGCTTGCCGGAGCTGGCCACCTGACGGGCCAGCGCAATCCAGTCATCGACTTTGAGTTCGCGCCGCTTGCTGCAGACGGTCTCCCCCAGATAGATGATGTCGGCCTGACTGTTGGCGGCGGCATGGTAAAAGGCTTCGGTATCGGCTTTGGGCCAGTAGAAGAGCAGAGGCCCGAGAGAAAATTGCATGGGTGGACTCCTTATTGCCACTGACGATGGTAGGCGCCGAGGGTAGTCTGGCTACCTTCGGAGACGCGGGCGAGCTGGGCATCCCACTCAGCTTTGACCTGATAGGCCTCGGGATTGGCCTGATAGGCATCGATGGCCGCACGCCACACTCGGGTCACTTGCTCCACATAAGCAGGGCTGCGTTGGCGCCCTTCAATCTTGACCGACTGGATCCCGGTCTTGAAGAGCTCGGGCAGGAGACCCAGGGTATTGAGACTGGTGGGCTCTTCCAGCGCGTGGTAGGTCTGGCCATCCACGTCGAAACGCCCCTTGCAGAGGGTCGGGTAACCGGCATTTTCGCCCGGGCCATAGCGGTCTATCAGCACCTCGTTGAGTCGCGACTCGAGACCATTCGGGGTCTCTTCCCAACGGACGAACTTGGCCGGTGAGCAGGCGCCGACGGTGTTGGGACTCTCGCCAGTCATGTAGGAGGAGAGATAGCAGCGCCCCTCGGCCATGATGCAGAGGCTGCCAAAGGCGAACACCTCAAGGCCAACATCGGTCTCGCGGGCCAGCTGCTTGACCTGATGCATGGAGAGCACCCGGGGCAGCACCACCCGTGTGACATTGAATTGCTGCTGATAGAAGCGAATGGCGGCGGCATTGGTGGCGCTGGCCTGCACCGAGACATGGAGTTCCATCTCGGGGTAGTGGCGGCTGGCATATTCCAGCACGGCGAGATCGGCGATGATTAACGCATCGGCGCCGAGGGCCACCCCGCGATCAACCGCCTGTTTCCATCGAGTATCGGCCCCGGGATGGGCAAAGGTATTGATGGCAATATGCAGCTTGCGACCATGTTGATGCACATAATCCACCGCCTTCTCCAGTTTGCTGTCGGTAAAGTTGAGACCGGCAAAGTGGCGGGCATTGGTGTCATCCTTGAAACCGATATAAACGGCATCGGCCCCGTTATCCACGGCGGTTTTCAGTGCCGGCAAACTGCCTGCCGGACAGAGTAATTCCATTGGTACGCTCCGAGAGTGCATATGAAGGGCAAACGAGCCCTGATTGTATGCAGCCATGCACTCCCGCTTTTTGACCTGAGGCAGCTTTGTGTGGCTTTACCCTTCTTGAGGTAACCCTGCACAAGTTTGATTTCCAACAGGATCTTGACACTCTCCCTGTGTTTGAATGCGCAAAAAAGGGAGTCTATCGTGTTTCAACAACTGCAACGCCGCCTGGTCGAACAGGCTCCGCGCTTCTTGCGCCATCCCCTCAAGCTTGTTCCCTTCAATCTGCAAAAGCAGCTGATGGAGAGTTTGCTGGCCCGGGTTTTCAAAGAGGCTATCGAAGATGGTGATTTCGAGTTTCTGGCAGACAAGTGGCTGAAAGTCGAAGTCTCTGATCTGGAGCTGTGCTGGTTTATCAGTGAGCAGAATGGCCAGCTGGTGGTGGCTCGCGAGTGTGACAAGGCCGATGTCTGCTTCAGCGGTACCGCCAACGACCTGATCCTGATTGCCGGTCGCAAAGAGGATCCGGATTCGCTCTTTTTCCAGCGCAAGCTGAAGATAGAAGGGGATACCGAACTGGGCCTTGAGGTGAAAAACCTGATGGACAGTCTGGATCTCGATGGCTTGCCAAGCCTGGTGAAGTATCCCCTGATGGATCTGGCGACGTTTATCGAACGCGCCCGCACCGAGTCAGCGCAGGCTCCGGTGCAGACGGCGCCGGGCGGGATCCCGTCTTAAGTGGACAATCACCCCATGGGCATGGCGACGATAATGGTGCCGTGCCCAGAGGCAGCGACAGGCCCACAGACAGGGCACCAAGGCGATGAGTGCCGCAGGGGCGGGCAGCTGTGACATGGCCAGCCCCGCAGCCAGCCAGATAAAGGGTTGCGCTTCATACAGCCACTCCGGCTGTAGCCAGCGTTTGCTCGGAAAGATAATCAGATCGGTACGTCGGTAGCTGGAGCGCATCATCCAGGTCACCGCTCCGGCGATAAACAGCAAGGCGCCTGCAAACCAGAGCAGGGGCTGTTCACTCAACGTAATCATGGCAATGGCTGCCAGCAGGTAGAGGCTGGGCAATCTCTCATAGATAAAGGGAGGAAGCATGGCGTGGTGTCTCCTGTGCCGTTTATCGGATATCCATCAAGTTTAGTCCCCCCCTCTCACTTCCCTCATGCTGGTTTGTTATACAAACGGGTGGTTTTGTTCTGAAATGGCTCGGCTTTTACGGTGCCAACATCGTGTTCTCTTATGTTACAATTGCGCGCCATTTTTGACTGAAGATTGACTGGGCATGTTGGATCAGATTCGTATCGTTTTGGTAAACACCTCTCATACCGGCAACATGGGGTCTGCGGCACGCGCCATGAAGACCATGGGGTTGACCCAGCTGGTATTGGTTGATCCGCAAGCCTTGCCGGATGACAATGCCTTCGCCCTGGCGGCTGGTGCCAGCGATGTGCTTGCCAATGCCCGTATCGTCCCGACACTGGACGACGCGATCGCCGACTGTGGTTTGGTTATTGGCACCAGCGCTCGCTCGCGAACCCTGAGCTGGCCCATGCTCGATCCCCGTGAGGCCGGCGAAAAGTCGGTGGTTGAGGGGATGCAGCACCCGGTCGCGCTGGTGTTTGGCCGTGAACGCACCGGTCTCACCAACGACGAATTGCAAAAGTGCCACTACCACGTGGCCATTCCGGCCAATCCTGATTACAGCTCTCTCAATCTGGCCATGGCGGTGCAGACCCTCTGTTACGAAGTGCGGATGCGCTGGCTGCAGGGGCAGGCCGCCGAGCCTGAAGATGAGATGGCCTATCCGAGTGCCGCCCAGCTGGAAGGGTTTTATCAGCACCTGGAACAAACCCTGATGAAGACCGGTTTTATTGCTGATGACCATCCGGGTCATGTAATGAGCAAGCTGCGTCGCCTGTTCAATCGGGCTCGGCCGGAAGCAGCTGAGCTCAACATTCTGCGCGGGATTCTGACCTCGGTGCAGAAAGCGCGCGTACCGGATTAATCCGACTGATTTACTCAACCATATACTTGACTGATTTGGTCGGGTATGTGACCATGTGCCCCATTAAATTGCTTCGCAAGACGGTAAGGCACATGAGACTGACTTCAAAAGGACGTTACGCTGTAACCGCCATGCTCGACGTGGCGCTGCATGCAGAGCAGGGGCCCGTCCCCCTTGCCGATATTTCCGAGCGCCAGGGCATCTCGTTGTCCTATCTCGAGCAGCTCTTTGCCCGCCTGCGTAAACATGGTCTGGTGAGCAGCGTGCGTGGCCCGGGTGGTGGTTATCGCCTCGGGTTGGCCCCAGGCGAGATTTCGGTTGGTCAGGTGATCACCGCGGTCGATGAGTCGGTCGATGCAACCAAGTGCCTCGGCAAGGGCGGTTGCCACGGCGGTACCCAGTGCCTGACTCACTCCCTGTGGCGTGATCTGAGTGAACGGATCTCCAGTTTCCTCGGGGATATCACCCTGGCCGAGCTGGTGCGCCAGGCCGATGTGCGCCGCATTGCCGGCAAGCAAGATGAACAAATGAAGACCGTGTTGTCCCTGGTTGATCGGGCAGAACACGGCGATGTGAGCTTGAAAGTCCAACTATAAACGTGCTTTCCACAGCGGGACTCTGTATGACCCGGACTGTGACGGAGAAAAACATGAAACTGCCTATTTACCTTGATTATTCGGCAACCTGTCCGGTGGACCCGCGTGTCGCAGAAAAAATGATGCAGTGTCTCACCATGGATGGCCTGTTCGGCAATCCGGCTTCCCGTTCTCACCGCTTTGGCTGGCAAGCCGAAGAGGCGGTGGATCTGGCCCGTAATCAAGTGGCAGACCTGATCGGTGCCGATCCCCGCGAGATCGTCTTCACTTCCGGTGCGACCGAATCCAATAACCTGGCCATCAAGGGTGTTGCCCACTTCTATGCCAGCAAGGGCAAGCACATCATCACCTCCAAGACCGAACACAAGGCGGTGCTCGATACCTGTCGCCAGCTGGAGCGTGAAGGGTTCGAGGTGACCTATCTTGAGCCGATGCCCAACGGCCTGTTCACTATCGAGATGATCGAGAATGCCATGCGTGATGACACCATCCTGGTCAGCATCATGCATGTGAACAACGAAATCGGCGTGGTTCAGAACATTGCCGCCATCGGCGAGTTGTGCCGTTCCCGCAAGATCCTGCTGCACGTGGATGCCGTTCAGAGTGTGGGCAAGATCCCGGTAGATGTGGAAGCACTGAAAGTGGATCTGCTCTCTGTCTCTGCGCACAAGGTGTATGGTCCGAAAGGGATCGGTGCACTGTTTGTTCGCCGCAAACCCCGCGTTCGTCTGGAAGCCCAGATGCACGGTGGCGGCCACGAGCGCGGCATGCGTTCCGGTACTCTGCCGACCCACCAGATCGTCGGGATGGGCGAAGCTTTCCGCATCGCCAAAGAAGAGATGGTGAGTGAAGGCGAGCGCATCTTGGCTCTGCGCCAGCGTCTGTGGAATGGCATCAAGGATATTGAAGCCGTCTACATCAATGGCGATCTGGATCACCGTGTTCCGGGCAACCTCAACGTCAGCTTTGCCTATGTGGAAGGGGAATCCCTCATCATGGCGCTGAAAGATTTGGCAGTCTCTTCCGGTTCGGCCTGTACCTCCGCCAGCCTGGAACCTTCCTATGTGCTGCGCGCACTGGGCCTGAACGACGAGCTGGCACACAGCTCCATCCGTTTCAGCATGGGTCGCTTCACAACCGAGGAAGAGATTGACTACGCGGTCAAGCTTATTCGTGACTCCATCGGTCGTCTGCGCGAGATGTCCCCTCTGTGGGAGATGTACAAAGACGGCGTCGATCTGAACACGGTCGAATGGGCTCATCACTGATCTATTTGATTAGTGAGCAACAGAATTAGCAGGAGTGAGATATGGCTTACAGTGAAAAAGTAATCGACCACTACGAGAATCCTCGCAACGTCGGTGGTTTCGACAAGAATGATCCCAGCGTTGCAACCGGCATGGTCGGTGCGCCCGCTTGTGGCGACGTGATGAAGCTGCAATTGAAGATCAGCGACGAAGGCATCATCGAAGATGCCAAGTTCAAGACCTACGGCTGCGGTTCCGCCATCGCCTCCAGCTCCCTGGTGACCGAATGGGTCAAGGGCAAGACCCTGGACGAAGCGGCTGGCATCAAGAACACCGATATCGCTGAAGAGTTGGCCCTGCCACCGGTGAAGATCCACTGCTCCATTCTGGCTGAGGACGCCATCAAGGCCGCCATCGCCGATTACAAGCAGAAGAAAGGTCTCTAAGCGCCGGAGAGCAGTATGGCTATTACCATGACAGATGCCGCCGCGGCACGGGTTTCCTCTTTTCTGGCTAACCGGGGCAAGGGCATTGGCCTGCGCCTCGGCGTCAAAACCACCGGCTGCTCCGGTCTGGCCTACGTGCTTGAGTTCGTTGATGAACTGACCGATGAGGATCAGGTGTTCGAGCAGCAGGGCGTCAAGATTATTGTTGATGCCAAGAGCCTGATCCATCTGGATGGCACCGAGCTAGATTTCGTCAAGGAGGGCCTCAACGAGGGCTTCCAGTTCAATAATCCCAACGCCAAAGGCGAGTGTGGTTGCGGCGAAAGCTTCAGTGTCTGAGTTGTTTGACGTCAATGATCCTTCGTCTGTGGTTGAGCGGGTCGCCCATGACCCGTGCAACCACATCTCATTTGCCAGGGGCGAGTGAGGTTGTGGCGAACGTTTCCAAGAGGTTTGCATGAATCATTTCGAGCTGTTTGGGCTGGTTGAAGGCTTCGAGCTCGATACCCGTCAGTTGGCTGATACCTACCGCCAGCTGCAAACCCAATTCCATCCTGATCGTTTTGCCACCGCCCCCGAACGGGAGCAGCTGGCTGCGGTGCAACGTGCCGCCCAGATCAACGAAGCATTCACCACCCTCAAGGCGCCGCTGCGCCGTGCAGAATATCTGCTCTCCCTGCGTGGCACTGATATCCGTGGTGAACAGCAGACCCTGCAAGATACCGCGTTTCTGATGCAGCAGCTGGAGTGGCGCGAGCGTCTGGCTGATCTGAAAGATGACGCCGACCCTGAGCGCGCCATCAAGGATTTTCGCAGTGAGATCAGGCATGATCACCAGATGTTGATGCAGCAGCTGACCGAGTCTCTTGCCGCCGGCAGAGATCTCGTTGCCGCTGATTGCGTTCGCAAACTCAAGTTTGTCGACAAGCTCCTCGAAGAGCTGGAACGATTCGAAGACTCGCTTCTCGAGTCTTGATCCTTTAACGCTGGAAGTTTCATTACCCATGGCATTACTGCAAATCGCCGAACCCGGCCAGAGCGCTGTTCCTCATCAGCACAAACGTGCCGTCGGCATCGATCTTGGCACCACCAACTCTCTCGTCGCTGCGGTTCGCAGCGGTCACGCTGATACCCTTTGCGATGAGCAAGGGCGCGACCTGCTCCCGTCAGTGGTGCACTATCAAAGCGACGCCATTCGAGTCGGAATTGATGCCAAGCGCGAAGCGGCGCTCGATCCTCACAACACCATCGTCTCGGTCAAACGGATGATGGGCAAGGCGCTGGCCGATATCGATACCCGCCAGCAGCCCTACCAGTTTGTTGCCGCCGACAATGGCATGCCGCAACTGCAAACCCGTCAGGGGCTGGTCAATCCGGTACAGGTCTCGGCCGAAATTCTCAAAAAGCTGGCCGAGCGTGGCGCCCAGACTCTCGGGGGCGATCTCGACGGCGTGGTCATTACTGTGCCCGCCTATTTTGATGATGCCCAGCGTCAGGGTACCAAGGATGCGGCCCGTCTGGCCGGTCTGCACGTACTGCGGCTGCTCAACGAGCCGACCGCGGCCGCGATTGCCTATGGACTTGACTCCGGTCAGGAAGGGGTGATTGCGGTCTACGATCTGGGGGGCGGCACCTTCGATATTTCCATCCTGCGTCTGCACCGCGGTGTGTTTGAAGTGATGGCGACCGGCGGCGATTCCGCCCTCGGCGGTGATGATTTTGATCACCTGCTGGCGGACTGGCTCAAGGAGCAAGCGGGCCTCTCCGGTGAGCTGGATGCCCATCTGCAGCGCGAGCTGCTGGATGTGGCCGCGGCCGTCAAACACGGTCTGACCGATGCCGAGCAGGTGGCGTGCACCTTTGCTGGCTGGCAGGGTTCAGTGAGCCGTAGCCAGTTTGATGAACTCATCACCCCGCTGGTGAAACGGACCTTGCTGGCTTGTCGCCGCGCCCTGCGCGATGCTGGTCTCGAGCAGGTGGAAGTGCTGGAAGTGGTAATGGTCGGTGGCTCCACCCGGGTGCCGCTGGTGCGTGAACTGGTGGGCGAGTTCTTCCAGCGTACGCCGCTGACCAGCATCGATCCGGACAAGGTGGTCGCCATTGGCGCCGCCATCCAGGCCGATATTCTGGTGGGCAACAAGCCCGATGCCGAGATGCTGTTGCTGGACGTTATCCCCTTGTCGCTGGGTCTGGAGACCATGGGTGGCCTCGCCGAGAAGGTGATCCCGCGCAACACCACCATCCCGGTTGCCCGCGCCCAGGAGTTCACCACCTTCAAGGATGGTCAGACCGCCATGGCCATTCACGTGGTACAGGGTGAACGCGAGTTGGTGGCCGATTGCCGCTCCCTGGCCCGCTTTACCCTGACCGGTATTCCGCCGATGGCAGCCGGCGCCGCCCATATTCGCGTCACCTTCCAGGTGGATGCGGATGGTCTGCTCTCGGTCAGCGCCATGGAGAAATCCTCCGGCGTGCAGGCCGAGATCCAGGTCAAGCCCTCTTACGGGCTGGCGGAGCAGGATATCCTCAACATGCTGAGTGCCTCCATCGAGAATGCCCAGCAGGATATGGATGCCCGCATGCTGGCCGAGCAGCAGGTTGAAGCCGACCGGGTGGTCGAGAGTCTCAATGCGGCGCTGGCCGCCGATGGCGATGCCCTGCTCAATGCGACAGAGCGTGCCGAGATTGATGCCGCCATCGCCCATCTGCTGACCATGCGCAACAGCGGTGCAACCCATCAAATCAAAGAAGCCATTGAGGCAGCCGATGCTGTCAGTGGCGAGTTTGCAGCCCGCCGGATGGACGCCTCCATCCGCAAGGTGCTGACCGGACAAAACGTCAACAAGGTGTAATATGCCAAAACTGATCATTCTTCCTCATTCCGTACTCTGTCCGGATGGCGCCGCCCTCGAGGGGCAAAGCGGCGAGACCATTCTGGATGTGGCGCTGCGCAACGGTATCGAAATCGAGCATGCCTGCGAGAAATCCTGTGCCTGCACTACCTGCCACTGCGTGGTGCGCGAGGGCTTTGACTCCCTCGAGCCAAGTGACGAGCTGGAAGACGAC
The DNA here is from genome assembly GCF_051919365.1 of Aeromonas sp. 82P. Taxonomy (NCBI): domain Bacteria; kingdom Pseudomonadati; phylum Pseudomonadota; class Gammaproteobacteria; order Aeromonadales; family Aeromonadaceae; genus Aeromonas; species Aeromonas sp. 82P. The sequence continues at coordinate 3,050,955 of NZ_JBQBEV010000001.1, read as the reverse complement.
ATGCTGGACAAGGCGTGGGGGCTGGAGCCGGAATCGCGCCTCAGCTGCCAGGCAAAACTGGCGGACGAGGATCTGGTGGTGGAACTGCCCAAGTACACCCTGAACCTTGCCTCTGAACGCCATTAATTACACATGAGTGAATTGCACGTGCAGCATCCTGTGGTGCTTCAGTGATATGGTGGAAGGCCGTGGCCCTCGGGGGCACGGCCTTTTTTGTATTCGTTATTCTCTCTTTGCCAATAAGCTCTTTCCCATAAAGAGTGCTTATACATAGTGCCAGTAAAAAGGAAGCAAACACGATGGCTGACATGATGAAGGTAGCGTTATCCACCCAGGCTGCGGCCGCCTATTGGGGCGAGGGCGCCCAGCTCAGTTTCAATGGCGACGAGGCACTGATCCATCTTGGTGCCGCCGGTCAGGAGAAGGATGTTCTGCGCACCGTTCAGCGCGCCGCCCGTCGCCTCGAATCGAGCGGGATCAAGCGGGTGACGTTGCTCGGTGAAGGCTGGGATCTGGAGCGTCGCTACGCGTTCGCTCAGGGGTTCTACGCCGCCAAGGGATCGCGTGAACTGGATTTTGGCCAGCAGAGCGACGCGGAAGCCCGTGAACTGGATGCGCTGCTCAAGGCGGCTCGCTGGGTACGTGACATCACCAATGGCTGTCCGGAAGAGATCTACCCCATGAGTCTGGCGGAATCGGCCCTGTTGCTCATTCGTGGTCTGGCCGGGGATCAGGTTACAGCTCGCATCACCGCCGGTGAAGCGCTGCGCGAGTCCGGCCATATCGGGATCTGGTCGGTTGGCCGTGGCAGCGAGCGCGAGCCTGTGCTGCTGGAGCTCGACTATAACCCGACCGGGGATCGCAATGCACCCGTGGTGGCGGCGCTGGTGGGCAAGGGGATCACTTTTGATTCCGGTGGCTACTCCATGAAGTCCTCTGACAACATGCTGCCGATGAAGTCCGATATGGGCGGCGCGGCCATGGTGACCGGCGCGCTGGCGCTGGCTATCAGCCGCGGTCTGAACCAGCGGGTGAAGCTCATTCTCTGCTGCGCCGAGAACCTGGTCTCCGGCCACGCCTTCAAACTGGGCGACATCCTCACCTACAAGAATGGGGTTTCAGTCGAGATCCAGAACACCGATGCGGAAGGTCGTCTGGTGCTGGCCGATGGCCTGATGGCGGCCTCCGACAGCGGTGCGGCTTATATCCTTGACGCAGCCACCCTGACCGGCGCCGCCAAGATGGCGCTGGGGCGCGATTATAATGCGGTGTTTGCCCTCGATGAGACCGAACAGCAGCGTGCGCTGGCCGCCGCCAAGGTGGAAAACGAGCAGGCGTGGGCGCTGCCGCTGGAGCCCTGGCATGCCAGCCAGCTCACCTCGGCCTTTGCCGATCTGGGCAACGTCGCCTCGGCAGAAGGCACGGCCGGTGCCACCACGGCTGCTGCGTTCCTTTCCCGCTTCGTGCGTGATGAGGGCAAGGGTTGGGTACACCTGGATCTGGCAGCCTCTTATCAGAAATCGGGCAATGATCTCTGGGCGACCGGCGCCAAGGGGCACGGTCTGCGTACCATCGCCCGCTGGCTGCAGGAGGTGACCGCATGAATGTCTGGTTAAGTCGTGAATTTGCACCGGCCGAGTGGGGGGAGGGGGCGCTGCTCTCTCACCGTGCCGACGGCATGGTGATCCATCTGGTGACGGCCAATCCACTGCTCGATATCCAGCAGGCGGCCCGTCGCCTCTGCCAGCAAGGGATCCAGAAAGTGACCCTGGCTGGTCACTGGGAGCGTGAACAGCAGTGGGCTTTTGCCCAAGGGCTGCAAACCCCCAAGGCGGAGGTGCAACTGCAGTGGGCCATGTCCTCGGAAGAGGACAGAGAGGAGCTGGAAGCGCGTTGGCTCTGCGGCCGCTGGGTGCGCGAGATGACCAATGCCACCCCGGAGCAGTTGGGCCCGCTGGAGCTGGCGGTGGAAGCTGCCTCCTTTATTACCGAGGTGGCGCCGGACAAGGTGAGTCATCGTATTTTGAAAGGCGAAGCGCTGCAACAGGCGGGCTGGGTCGGCCTCTATCAGGTGGGCCGCGGCAGTGCGCGCGAACCGGTATTGCTGGAGCTCGACTTCAACCCGGGGCGTGACCCCAAGGCGCCGGTAGCGGCAGCGCTGGTGGGCAAGGGGATCACCTTTGACTCCGGCGGCTACTCCATGAAGAGCTCCGAGGGGATGCTCACCATGAAGTGCGACATGGGTGGTGCGGCGATTGTCACCGGTGCGCTGGCGCTGGCTATGCTGCGCGGGCTCGATAAGCGGGTGAAGCTGATCCTCTGCTGCGCTGAGAACCTGGTCTCCGGCAACGCCTACAAGCTGGGCGACATCCTCACCTACAAGAACGGCACCACGGTCGAGATTGTGAATACCGATGCCGAGGGGCGGCTGGTGCTGGCCGACGGCCTGCAACTGGCGAGCGAGTCCGGCGCACCGCTGATCATCGATGCCGCGACCCTGACCGGCGCAGCCGTGATGGCGCTGGGTGGGCGCTACAATGCTCTGTTCGGCCTCGACAAAGGGTTGGTAAGCCGCGCAATGACCTATGCCGATGCTGAGCATGAGCCTGCCTGGCCGCTGCCGCTGGAGCCCTGGCACCGCCAGCAGTGCCCCTCCCATTACGCCGACACGGCCAACAGCCGTCCGGTGAAGGGGGGCGGGCCGGGTGGCGCCTCCAACGCGGCGGGTTTCCTCTCCCGTTTCGTTGCCAACGAAGGGATGGGCTGGTTGCATATCGATCTGGCCGCCTGCTTCAGTGACAACGGCGATGCCCTCTGGGCGCCGGGAGCTAATACCCTGGGGATGCGCACCATAGCGCGGGCCTTGCTGGCGGAAGCCAAATAGGCGAGACAAGGCACCTTCGGGTGCCTTTTCCATGCTGTTCGAATTGTGAACAAAAGATGGGGTTTTGGCGGCTTAAGGTAACTATCGTGCGCAAGCGCACATATTTTCCGGCTCTGCTCGGTCAAGATGAGTGTGGATGTTGATTGCAAGGGAGTGATGTTTAATAAAAAGTTGCTTGTTTGTGTGTTTTTCCGGTTTTTGTTTACGTATAATCGCCAGCGAACATGGATTCTAACAATAAAACTCTGTAGTTAAGGAAAGATATCAATGGCCATCGAACGTACCTTCTCTATCGTTAAACCGGATGCTGTCAGCAAGAACCTGATCGGTGCCATCTATAGCCGTTTCGAAAGCGCAGGCTTGAAAGTGGTGGCATCCAAAATGCTGCACATGAGCAGTGAACAGGCTGCCGGTTTCTATGCCGAGCATCAGGGCAAGCCTTTTTATGACAATCTGGTCAGCTTCATGACCTCTGGCCCTGTCATGGTGCAGGTGCTGGAAGGGGAAGACGCCATCCGTCGCAATCGCGAGATCATGGGTGCTACCAACCCGAAAGAGGCGCTGGCTGGTACCTTGCGTGCCTGTTATGCCGAGAGCATCGATCGCAACGCAGTGCATGGCTCCGATGCACCTGCATCCGCTGCCCGCGAAATTGCCTACTTCTTCTCTGACAACGAGATCTGCCCGCGCGGCTGATTTTTGTGGATGATGACCCAAGGGAGCCTCGGCTCCCTTTGTTGTTTTCGCCGTTTACGCAATATCCCTCTATTCTCCAGGTGGAAAGCCAGACCCATTATTTGTACAATGCCGCCCCCTGACGTCGTCAGCCAATAATTGATGAAGTGTTTGAACTGAGGCCATTGATGAGCGAAACAAAAATCAACCTGCTGGATCTTGATCGGGATGCCATGCGTGCCTTTTTCGTCGAACTGGGCGAGAAGCCATTCCGGGCAGATCAGGTCATGAAGTGGATCTATCACTTTGGGTGTGATGATTTCGATCAGATGACCAACGTCAACAAGGTGCTCAAAGAGCGCCTCAAGGCGATCGCCGAGATCAAGGCGCCCGAGATCAGCCGCGAGCAGCGCTCTGCCGATGGCACCATCAAGTGGGCTCTGCAGGTGGGCGATCAGGAGGTAGAGACAGTCTACATCCCGGAAGATGACCGCGCGACCCTCTGCGTCTCCTCTCAAGTTGGCTGTGCGCTGGAGTGCAAGTTCTGCTCCACGGCTCAACAAGGCTTCAATCGCAACCTTAAAGTATCCGAGATCATCGGTCAGGTGTGGCGTGCTGCCCGTGTCGTGGGTGGCAAGCGCCCCATCACCAACGTGGTGATGATGGGGATGGGTGAGCCACTGCTCAACCTCGCCAACGTGGTGCCCGCCATGCGTCTGATGATGGATGACTACGGCTTTGGCATATCCAAACGCCGGGTGACCATCTCCACCTCTGGCGTGGTACCTGCGCTGGACAAGCTGGGCGACCAGATCGACGTGGCGCTGGCTATCTCCCTGCACGCCCCGAACGACAAGCTGCGTTCAGAGATCATGCCGATCAACGACAAGTACAACATCGAGGAGTTCCTCGCCGGTGTCCGTCGTTACCTGGCCAAATCCAATGCCAACGGTGGTCGGGTGACCGTCGAGTATGTGCTGCTCGATCATATCAATGACGATATGCAGCATGCTCACGAGCTGGCCAAGGTGCTCAAGGACACTCCGAGCAAGATCAACCTGATCCCGTTCAACCCCTTCCCGGGCAACCCTTACGGCAAGCCGAGCAACAGCCGTATCGATCGCTTCTCCAAGGTGCTGATGGAGTACGGTTTCACCGTGATTGTCCGCAAGACCCGTGGTGATGACATCGATGCCGCCTGTGGTCAGCTGGTGGGTGACGTGATTGACCGTACCAAGCGAACTATCAAAAATCGGATGCAACAGGATGGGATTTCCGTCAAAATGGTTTAAATGCTAAGCCATTGTATAGACAGGGAATGGATACACGTACATTGATCGTAGTGGCAGCGCTCTGCGCGCTGCCAGGCTGTGTGACCGAGACCACTTACGCTGGCCAGAACTCGACCCAGCGTGAAGTGGGTCCTGACCTCAAGGCGGCTGCCCAAACCCGCCTCGACCTGGGTATTCAGTACCTGCGTCAGGGCAATGCCGAGCAGGCCAAGTTCAATCTTGACCGCGCCCTCCAGTATGACCCCTCCAACCCCCAGATCCAGATCGGTTTTGCCTACTTTTACCAGAAGGTAGGAGATTTCAAGGCAGCCGAGACCCATTACAAGAACGCCCTTGCCATGGATCCGTCCAATGCTGACGCAATGAACAACTATGGTGCCTTCCTCTGTGATCGCGGCAGGTATGCCGAGGCAGATCAGGCGTTCAACCAGGCTGTTATTCAGCCAGGCTACGTAAAAATTGCCGATACCTATGAAAATGCGGCACTTTGTGCGCTGCAAAATCGTAGAAATGATAAAGCAGGCGAGTACTATCGCCTGGCCTTGGGGTATAATCCCCGCAATCCAGGGTTATTGCTGGACTTGGCCGAGCTTTCCATGAAAGATGGCAAGCTGCCTGATGTGCAGTCCTACCTCGCCCGTTTTGCCGATGTGTCAGACGAGAACGAGGAGAGTCTCTGGTTGAGACTTCGGCTGGCACAGGCGATGGACAAGCCGGCATTACTTCACCAATTCGGGACTGAGCTGGTAAGGCAATATCCCACTTCGCAACAAGCCAAGCGTTATTTAGCCAATGACTATTGAACAGCAACACGATTTCCAAGACGACTCCCAGGCAGTAGGCCCAGGCCAATTGCTGCGCAACGCCCGTGAACAGCTTGGCTGGACACGAGAACAGGTTGCGTCCCGCATTCACCTTCGTCTGACCCTGATCGCCGCTATCGAATCGGATACCTACGACAAGCACACCTCCCATACCTTTATTCGGGGCTATCTGCGTACCTATGCCAAGCTGGTCGGGATCCCCGACGAGACCATTCTGGCTGCTTACGACAAGCTGGGTCTGACTCCTCCCGACAATATCGACATGCAGAGCTTCTCCCGTCGCTCCCGCCAGCAAGCCAACGACAGTCGGCTCAAGGTGGTGACCTGGCTGGTGATCCTGGTGTTGATTGCGCTCTCGGTCGCCTGGTGGTGGCAGAGTACTTCACGCCGCTCCGCCGGTGATGAAGCGCTGGCAGCCACCGAGATGAGTGCAACCAGTTCGACTCCGGCTGAACCTGCTATCACGCCGCCCGATGCGATCAACACCGCTCCGGTGGAAGGCGCTACCATCGCACCGGCCGCCACGGACGTGGCTGCCCCTGCAGTGGTCTCTGATGCGACGGCTACCCTGGCGCCTGCTTCTGCGGCTGTTGCCCCGACCGATGTCAGTGCGGCTGTCGGCACTGCGACCGATGCAGCGGTATCCGGCGCCAATGGCACTGAATCTGAAGAGGCTGTCGTTGATCCGGCGACTGCGCCGCAACTGAAGATGAGCTTCACCGCCGATTGCTGGCTGGATGTGAAGGATGCCAACGGCAAGACCCTGTTCAGTGGTCTGAAGAAGGCCAACGACGAGCTGGTGCTGGAAGGCGCCGAACCCCTGAAGTTCATCATTGGCGCGCCCATGGCCGTCAAGCTTGACTACAAGGGTCAGTCGTTTGATATGAGCCGTTACAACAACGGTCGTACAGCCCGCTTCTCACTGCCGCAGGAGTAATCTGTTTCCCATGTCTTCTTACGAATCACCCATCATTCGTCGTAAATCCAGACAGATCATGGTTGGTAATGTACCGGTTGGGGGCGATGCCCCCATTACCGTGCAGACCATGACCAACACCAAGACCACAGATGTCGCCGCTACCATCGAGCAGATCCAGCGGATCGAGCGGGTCGGTGCCGATATCGTCCGTGTCTCCGTGCCCACCATGGAAGCGGCGGAAGCCTTCCGGCTCATCAAACAGCAGACCCGCATCCCCATCGTTGCCGATATCCACTTCGACTATCGCATCGCCCTGAAAGTGGCGGAGTACGGTGCCGACTGCCTGCGTATCAACCCGGGCAACATCGGCAACGAGCAGCGGGTGCGCTCGGTGGTCGATTGCGCGCGCGACCTCAATATCCCGATCCGTATCGGGGTCAATGGCGGGTCGCTGGAGAAAGATATCCAGGAGAAGTACGGCGAGCCGACCCCAGAGGCGCTGGTGGAGTCCGCCATGCGTCACGTGGACTACCTCGATCGCCTCGACTTTCAGGACTTCAAGGTGAGCGTCAAGGCCTCCGATGTGTTCCTGGCCGTCGGTGCCTATCGCCTGCTGGCCAAGCAGATTGAACAGCCGCTGCACCTTGGCATCACCGAAGCGGGCGGTTTCCGTGCCGGCGCGGTGAAGTCTGCCATCGGTCTGGGTATGCTACTCACCGACGGCATCGGCGATACCCTGCGTATCTCGCTGGCGGCGGATCCGGTGGAGGAGGTAAAGGTCGGTTTCGATATCCTCAAATCCCTCCGTATTCGCTCCCGTGGCATCAACTTTATCGCTTGCCCATCCTGCTCACGGCAGGAGTTCGATGTGATCGCCACTGTCAACGCGCTGGAAGAGCGGCTCGAAGACATCATCACCCCGATGGATGTTTCCATCATCGGCTGTGTGGTGAATGGGCCGGGCGAAGCGCTGGTCTCCGACCTTGGTCTGGCGGGTGCCGCCAACAAGAGTGCCTTCTATGAAGGGGGCCAGCGGGTCGATCGGCTCGACAACAAGGATCTCATTCCAACTCTGGAGCGCCGCATTCGCGCCCGTGCCGCCATGCTGGATCCCGCCAACCGGATCCCGATGGACAAGGAGTGAGCGAAACAGGGCCACATTGGGTGGCCCTTTTTCCAGGTGACTGATTTTAAATCCCGCATCCGGATTCCCTGATTTTACCTTGGGGGGGAAAATCCCTATAATGCGGCCAAATTTTACCTCTTTTTCTCGAGTATCAACGTGGCAAAACAGATCCAAGCTATTCGCGGTATGAATGATTGCCTGCCGGAGCAGAGCCCGGTATGGCAGAAGGTTGAACAGATCCTGCGCCAGGTCGTTGCCAGCTATGGCTACAGCGAAGTGCGCATGCCGATTGTCGAGCAGACTCATCTGTTCAAGCGCGCTATCGGTGAAGTGACCGACGTGGTCGAAAAAGAGATGTACACCTTTGAAGACCGCAACGGCGACAGCCTGAGCCTGCGTCCGGAAGGGACCGCCAGCTGCGTGCGTGCCGGTATCGAACACGGTCTGCTCTACAACCAGGAACGCCGGATGTGGTACATGGGCCCCATGTTCCGTCACGAGCGTCCCCAGAAGGGCCGTTATCGCCAGTTCCACCAGTTCGGTGTCGAGCTGTTTGGCATCAACGGGCCGGACATCGACGCTGAGCTGATCATGCTGACCCACCGTCTGTGGCGTCTGTTTGGCATCAGCGAGCATGTCACCCTGCAGCTCAACACCTTGGGTCAGAGCGCCGAGCGTGCCGCTTACCGCGATGCGCTGGTGGCCTATCTGGAGCAGTACAAGGAGCAGCTGGACGAAGAGAGCCAGCGCCGCATGTACAGTAACCCGCTGCGGGTGCTCGACTCCAAGGATGAAAAGGTGCAGGCCATTTTGGCGGGTGCCCCGCGTCTGTTCGACCATCTGGGCGAAGAGAGCCTGGCCCACTTCGAGGGGCTCAAGCGCCTGCTCGAGTCTGCGGGTATCAAATACGAAGTGAACGAACGTCTGGTGCGTGGTCTTGACTACTACAACCTGACCGTATTCGAGTGGGTCACCAGCAGTCTGGGTGCCCAGGGCACCGTCTGTGCCGGTGGCCGCTACGATGGTCTGGTGGAGCAGCTCGGTGGTCAACCGACCCCGGCCGTGGGCTTTGCCATGGGCATGGAGCGTCTGGTGCTGATGCTGGAGACTCTCGAGCTCAACGCCGATATCCGCCCGGCGGTGGATGTCTATCTGGCAATGGTGGGCGAGGGGACCGAACAGGCTGGCTTCCAGCTGGCCGAGCGTCTGCGCGATGCCCTGCCGGACCTGCGCCTGATGAGCCACTGCGGTGGTGGCAACTTCAAGAAACAACTCAAACGTGCCGACAAGAGCGGCGCGGCAATCGCCCTGATCCTTGGTGAGACCGAGGTGCAAAACGGGGAGATCACTATCAAATATCTGCGTGGTCAGGCCGAGCAACAGACCGTCAAGGTTGACGCCGCCATTGCCCTGCTGGCAGCCAAAGGAGAGTAAGCTGTGGAAGTCTATACCACCGAAGAACAACAGGTTGAGGTTATCAAGGAGTGGTGGAAAGAGAACGGAACCTCGGTGATTGCCGGGACCGTGATCGGTCTGGTCGGTCTGTTCGGCTGGCGCTATTACAACCAGCACCAGCAAGAGACCATGGAGGCCTCCTCCCACTCTTACAACCAGGTGATTGAGCAGCTTGCCAAGGGCGATGCCGCCGGTTTCGAGCAGGCACAGCAGTTTGTCACTGCCAACAAGGGTGACTCCTACGGTGAACTGGCCGCGTTGCAACTGGCTGCCGCTGCCGTCAAGGCGGGCAAGCTGGATCTGGCTGCCGAGCAGCTGGAGCTGGTGGCGACCACGGGTGACGAGAGCATTCGTCCCATCGCGGCGCTGCGTCTGGCCCGTGTGCTGAATGATCAGGGCAAGGCAGATGAAGCGCTGGCCAAGCTGGCGACCATCCAGAATGAGGCCTTCAAGGCGCAGGTAGCCGAAGCCCGTGGTGATGTGCTGCAAAAGCAGGGCAAGACCGAAGAGGCTCGTGATGCCTATCAGGCGGCGGCGGATGCCGGCGGCCTGCAGGGTAGCGCCGAGCTCAAGCTGAAAATGGACGATCTGGCCCTGCCGGCCGTTGCGACTGGTGAGGCACCGGATGCGTAATCTATTCAAGATGGTGGCGCTGGGGGCTGCGGTCTCCTTCGCTCTGCAGGGTTGCTCCCTGTTCAGTTCCGAAGAGGATCTCAACCCGATGGCGCCGCTGCCCAAGGTTGAATCTGCCTTCACTGCCGACACCGCATGGTCATCTACTGTGGGTGATGGCATCGGTGACTTCTACTCCCAGCTCAAGCCGGTGGTGGAAGAGGATCGTATCTATGCGGCGGCCCGCGACGGCGATGTCAGCGCTTTTGACCGTGCCAGTGGCGATCGCCTCTGGACCGTCGATCTGGCCGACCTGCCGGTCAACGCCGACAAGCGCAGTGCCCGCCTCTCGGGTGGTCTGGTTTCCCGTTACGGCAAGCTGTTCCTCGGCTCCGAGAACGGGGTGGTCTACGCCCTGAACGAAGAGAACGGTGAAGTGCTGTGGCAGACCAATGTGCCCGGCGAAGTGGTGGCAAGCCCCGCGGTGGAAGATGGCCGCGTGGTGGTGTTGACCACCTCCGGTCGCCTGATCGCCCTCGACACTGATGAAGGCAAGATGCAGTGGTCGCTCTCCGAAGAGCAGCCGCCGCTGACCCTGCGCAGTGCCGGTGCACCGGTGATCACCAACGGCGCCGTGATTTACGGTCGTGCCGATGGCAAGGTGGGCATCGCCCTGCTGAGCAACGGCCAGCCTGTGCGCCAGTCCAAGGTGGCTGATCCGCGCGGTGCCACCGAGCTGGACCGCATGGTTGACGTCGATGCCAGCCCGCTGATCGCCGGTGATGAGCTCTATGCCATCGCCTACAACGGTCAGCTGATGGCGCGCAAACTGATGACCGGCGATGAAGTGTGGAAGCGCAAGTATTCCGGCTATCGCGATCTGGCGATGACCGGCAATGCCATCGTGCTGACCGACAGTCGCAGCCATCTGTTTGCCATCGACCGTCGCAACGGTCTGGAGCTGTGGTCCAACACCCAGCTGGAAAATCGTACCGTCACTGCACCTGTCATCTTCGGTGACTATGTGGTGGTGGGTGATGTGGAAGGATACCTGTATTGGCTTGATCGTACCGACGGTACCATCAAGGCGATGCAGCAGCTCGATAGCAGTGGTCTCTACGCCGCCCCGCTGGTGGATGGCGAGACCCTGTATGTGCAGAGCCGTGACGGCAAGTTGTACGCCCTCAAGCGTCCTTGATCGTCCGATAATGTGAATATCCGGCTCCTGGTCTTCGGACCCGGAGCCTTTGTCGTCTTGAGAATGAGGCTTTTATGACTCCTGTAGTAGCCCTGGTGGGCCGCCCCAACGTGGGGAAATCCACCCTGTTTAACCGCTTGACCCGTACTCGGGATGCCCTGGTTGCCGATTTTCCCGGTCTGACCCGGGACCGTAAATACGGTCAGGCGAAGTTGGGCGAGCTGGAATTTATCGTGGTCGATACCGGCGGTATCGATGGCACCGAAGAGGGGATCGAGCTGAAGATGGCCGAGCAATCCCTGCTGGCCATCGAAGAAGCGGACGTCGTGCTGTTCATGGTGGATGCCCGTGCAGGCCTGACCGCGGCGGATCAAGCCATTGCCGAGCACCTGCGCAAGGCCCACAAGAAGGTATTTCTGGTGGCCAACAAGACCGACGGTATCGACGGTGATTCCGCGGTCTCCGAGTTCTACGGTCTGGCGCTGGGCGAGGTCTATCAGATCGCGGCCGCCCACGGTCGTGGCGTGCTGAGCCTGCTGGAACTGGCCCTGGCTCCCCATCTGGAGACCCTGGTCGACTCCGCTACCGATGAAGATGCGCAGGATGAGGAAGAGGAGGACTTCGACGAAGAAGCCCTGCTGCGCATGGTGGCTGCCGGTGAACTCGATACCAAAGAGGACACCAAGGAGACCCCGTTCGCCGACCTGCCCATCAAGTTCGCCATCGTTGGTCGTCCCAACGTCGGTAAATCTACCCTGACCAACCGCATGCTGGGTGAAGATCGGGTCATCGTCTATGACATGCCCGGCACCACCCGTGACTCCGTTTACATTCCAATGGAGCGTGACGAGCAGAAGTATGTGGTCATCGACACCGCCGGTGTACGTCGTCGTGGCAAGGTGCATGAGACGGTGGAGAAGTTCTCCGTTATCAAGACCCTGAAAGCCATCGAAGATGCCAACGTCTGCCTGCTGGTGATCGACGCCCAGGAGACCATCACCGATCAGGACTTGAGCATCCTTGGCTATGTGCTCCACGCCGGTCGCTCCGTGGTGCTGGTGGTGAACAAGTGGGATGGTCTGGATCAGAAGGTGAAAGAGGATGTGAAGAACGAGCTGGATCGTCGCTTGGGCTTCATCGACTTCGCTCGCGTCCACTTCATCTCCGCCCTGCACGGCAGCGGTGTCGGCCATCTGTTTGAATCCATTCAGGAGGCTTACCAGTCCGCCACCCGTCGTACCAGCACGGCCATGCTGACCCGCATCATGCAGATGGCGCAGGAAGATCACCAGCCGCCGATGGTCAATGGTCGCCGCGTCAAGCTCAAGTATGCCCACGCCGGTGGCTACAACCCGCCGCGCATCGTGATCCACGGCAACCAGTTGAACGACTTGCCGGACTCCTACAAGCGGTATCTGATCAACTACTTCCGCAAGTCCCTCAAGATCATGGGCTCGCCGATCCGGGTCGAGTTCCAGGAGTCGGTCAACCCGTTTGAAGGCAAGAAGAACACCATGACCCTGAGTCAGGAACGTCAGCGCAAACGCCTGCTGAAGATGAAGAAGAAATAAGCCCTTGCGGCTGCCCTCACCGGCAGCCGCTTTGTTATCCTCGCCATGTTAAGGTGAGGAATAAGGGGAGGGGGATCTGCCATGGAACAAGACCATGGCAGATCCACTTTCGAGGAGTTGATTATGGAAGCCCTGCTTTGTCCATCATGCCAGGCTGAACTGGATACCCGCAGCAAGGAGCAAACCTGTGGCCAGTGCCAGGCCCCTGTTCGGGTTACTGCCATTTGCCCCACCTGCCAGCAGGAGCTGGAGCGTCTCAAGGCGTGCGGCGCAGTGGATTACTTCTGCAACCACTGCAACTCGCTGATCTCCAAGCGGTCGGTACAGTTCAAGGCGGCGCTGGTGTAAGACAGTATTCAGGTGAGAAAGAAGATAAAAAAACCCGGCGAATGCCGGGTTTATGCTGTGTGCTCTGCAATAAGCAGGGTATAGGATCGATTTCTGCGCCACAGATTGCGCTTGATGTCATTAAGCTTGAGTTTGCGTCTGGGGCTCCAGCTGCACTTCGCTTTTCTGACCAGACTGATTTTTCTACGTTTTTGCATCTTGGTCTCCTCCCGACTCAGGTGGCCATCCAGGCCTTGGGTCATTGATGGAGCCCATCCGAAATTGCTGTTATTTAATCTCTCAACATAATGAAAACAATGCGATTTCGGATAGGCTCCGATGTGAATCGATGGTAACAGAGAAGTTTGTGTGAAAACAGCCGAATAATGGCTGGTTAGCGCATGGTGATCTGATTGACCACTTCGGCGATGGCGGTGGGGCGCTCGGCCAGCTCGGGCTCGCTGTCGTTGTCGAGACTCTCCCGCTGATGTGCCTTCTGCTGCTCGTTGTCGAGCCAGAGCAGACTCTGGTAATACTGGCGCACGTTGTTAACATAGTTGCGCGCCTCGCTGCCACGGGCATAGCCGTAACGTACCTTGCGGTGCCAGCGCGCCTGTTGCAGCAGCGGTAGCACCTCTTTCACGTCGCTCCAGGCGTCGGGATTCTTGCCGAGCTCTTTGGTCAGGCGGCGGGCATCCATCATGTGGCCGTAACCGATGTTGTAGGCGGTGAGGGCAAACCACACCTTCTCGTCATCGGGCACCGAATCCGGCACCTTCTCCATCATCTGTTGCAGATAGAGGGAGCCACCTTTGATGCTCTCTTCCGGATGAAGCCGGTCGTTGACTCCCATCGCCTTGGCGGTGGGCTCGGTCAGCATCATCATGCCGCGCACGCCGGTGTAGGAGCGGGCCTGCGGGTCCCAGTGAGACTCCTGATAGCTGATGGCGGCGAGCAGACGCCAGTCGATATTCTTGGCGTGAGTCTGGAACAGCGGCTGGTACTTGGGCAGCAGGCTCTTGGCGCGCTTGAGGAAGGTGCGGGTATCGACAAAGTCGAAGTTCTGCACGTGGCCGAAGTACTTCTCGTCCAGCTTGGCGATGGCACCATCCATAAAGCGCTGACCGAAGAAGTCGATCACGCTGGCATAGAGGCTGTCATCGGGCTGCTTGCTCATGGCCCAGGCAACGGTCTGCTTCTGGGCCAGGGTCAGCCCCTCGGTGAGCTCCGGGTAGTAGCGCTGTGTACGGGCCAGCACGGTATCCTGCACCACCGTGTAGTCAATCTTGCCATCCACCACCTGCTTGAGCAGCTCCTCCACATCGGCGTTGTCGCTGGTGCTCCAGGCTAGTTTCGGATTCTCTTTGCTCATCTCTTTGAGCAGATCTTCACCGGTGGAGCCGGCGGCCACCACCAGCTTGCCCTTGATATCGTTCAATGAGGCAGGCTTGGGTTTACCGTTGCGGTAGACCAGTTTGGGAGAGACCTGATAGAAGCCCGGGCCGAAGCGAAACAGCTCGCGTCGCTCTGGGGTGACCATGATGGCGGCAGCCGCCAGATCGAGTTTGCCCTTTTTCAGCAGGGTGACCAGTTGGTCAGTGGTGTCGACCGGGATGATGGTGAGTTTCACCCCCAACCAGTCGGCATAATTTTGCGCCAGCTCGTAATCGAACCCCTGGGCGAGGTCGTCACGCTGGTAATAGGAGGTGGGACCATAGATGGTGCCAACCCGGATCTCGCCTCGCTGGCGGATCTGCTCCAGCTGGCTGGAGGGGCTATAGAAGTCGCAGCCAACCAGCGTCAGCGTCAACAACAGCCCGATAAACAGTCGAAAAATGCAGCGCAAGTAGGTGAGTACCTTTGTTGAAAAAATCGGCATTTGTCAAAAAAGAGGCACCTTTATACCAGAGAGTGTGCGCAGAGTCACACTGCACGAAGTGAGAAAAACGTTTGTCCGCTGTGAGCCAGATCCCTATAATACGCGCGTCTCAATTCCCCCCCACTTTAAAACTTGGTGAGAAAGGTCATATGGATATCTTGCGTGGTGCCCCAGCACTGTCTGATTTTCGTGTCCAAAAACTGCTGCAACGCTTCGCACAGATGAGAAATGAGAGTGGAGTAGAGAGCGGAGTAGAGATAGAGGATGTCTATGCCGAGTATGTGCACTTTGCCGAGCTGACAAGCCCCCTCTCTCCCCCCGAGCGAGCGACCTTGGGCCAGCTCTTGCGCTACGGCCCGACTATCCCCGAACACACCCCCAGCGGTCAGCTGTTTCTTGTTACCCCCCGCCCCGGCACTATCTCCCCCTGGTCTTCCAAAGCAACCGACATCGCCCACAACTGCGGCCTGCAACAGGTTAAGCGGCTGGAGCGTGGTATTGCCTATTACCTGACCATCAAGGGGCAGGGTGAGCTGAGTGCCGCCCAGCGCAGCGCCATTGCCGCCGTGCTCCATGATCGGATGATGGAAGTGGTGTTTGCCGAGATGAGCGAAGCTGCCGCCCTGTTTGCTCACCACGAGCCGCGCCCCTTCACCCAGGTGGATGTGCTGGGCGGTGGTCGCGCAGCCCTGGCCGAAGCCAACGTGGCGCTCGGTCTGGCGCTGGCCGACGACGAAATCGACTATCTGGTAGAGAACTTCACCAAGTTGGGTCGCAACCCGAACGACATCGAGCTCTACATGTTCGCCCAGGCGAACTCCGAACACTGCCGTCACAAGATCTTCAATGCCGACTGGACCATCGATGGCGAACAGCAGCCCAAGTCGCTGTTCAAGATGATCAAGAACACCTTCGAGCAGACGCCGGATCATGTCCTCTCTGCCTATAAAGACAACGCCGCCGTGATGGAAGGGAGCCAGGGGGGCCGCTTCTTCCCGAGCCCGGCCAACGGCGAATACCAGTATCACCAGGAACAGGTCGACATCCTGATGAAGGTGGAGACCCACAACCACCCGACCGCCATCTCCCCGTTCCCGGGCGCAGCCACCGGCTCCGGCGGCGAGATCCGCGATGAGGGGGCCACCGGTCGTGGTGCCAAGCCCAAGGCGGGTCTGGTCGGTTTCTCCGTCTCCAACCTGCGCATTCCCGGCTTCGAGCAGCCCTGGGAGCAGGATTTCGGCAAGCCGAGCCGCATCGTCAGCGCGTTTGACATCATGCAGGAGGGGCCGCTCGGCGGCGCCGCGTTTAACAACGAGTTCGGCCGTCCGGCCATTCTCGGCTACTTCCGTACCTTCGAAGAGGAGGTGCCGAGCCACAACGGCGTCGAGGTGCGTGGCTACCACAAACCCATCATGCTGGCTGGCGGCATCGGCAACATCCGCACCGAACACGTCCAGAAAGGGGAGATCCCGGTTGGCGCGGCGCTGATCGTGCTGGGCGGCCCGGCGATGAACATCGGTCTGGGCGGCGGTGCCGCATCCTCCATGGCCTCCGGCCAGTCAGCCGAAGATCTCGACTTTGCCTCGGTGCAGCGTGACAACCCCGAGATGGAGCGCCGTTGCCAGGAGGTGATCGATCGCTGCTGGCAGCTGGGTGACGACAACCCTATCGTCTTTATCCACGATGTGGGGGCGGGTGGTCTCTCCAACGCCATGCCGGAGCTGGTCAACGACGGTGAGCGCGGTGGTCGTTTCGATCTGCGCGCCATCCAGAGCGACGAGCCGGGCATGAGCCCGCTGGAGATCTGGTGCAACGAATCCCAAGAGCGTTACGTACTGGCAGTGGCGCAGGACAAGTTGCCGCTGTTCAAGGCCCTGTGCGAGCGCGAGCGCGCACCCTATGCCGTGATCGGTACCGCGACCGAAGAGAAGCATCTGACCCTCTCTGACAGCCACTTTGACAACCAGCCCATCGATCTGCCGCTGGACGTGCTGCTCGGCAAGGCGCCCAAGATGCACCGCGACGTGGTGACTCTGCCTGCACAAGGCAAAGCGCTCCAGCTCGATGGCATCACTTTGAGTGACGCGGCCGAGCGGGTTCTGCGCCTGCCGACCGTGGCGGAGAAGTCCTTCCTTATCACCATCGGCGATCGCAGCGTGACTGGCTTGGTCAATCGCGACCAGATGGTTGGCCCCTGGCAGATCCCGGTGGCCGATTGCGCCGTCACCGCTGCCACCTACGACAGCTATCACGGCGAAGCCATGTCTATGGGCGAGCGTACCCCGGTGGCGCTGCTCTCCCACGCCGCCTCCGCTCGCATGGCGGTGGCGGAAGCGCTCACCAACCTGGCGCCGGCTCATATCGGGTCGCTGAAGCGGGTCAAGCTCTCCGCCAACTGGATGGCCGCTGCCGGTCATCCGGGTGAAGATGCCGGTCTCTATGAGGCGGTCAAAGCGGTAGGTGAGGAGCTCTGCCCGGCCTTGGGCATCACCATTCCGGTGGGCAAGGACTCCATGTCCATGAAGACCCGCTGGCAGCAGGATGGCAAGGAGCACAGCGTCACCTCGCCGCTCTCCCTGCTCATCTCCGCCTTTGCCCGGGTCGAGGATGTGCGCAACACGGTTACTCCGCAACTGCGTACCGATCTCGGTGAAACCGACCTTATCCTCATCGACCTTGGCAATGGCAAGCAGCGCCTCGGCGCCTCGGCGCTGGCGCAGGTCTATCGCCAGCTGGGTGACAAGGCGCCGGATCTCGACAATCCGGTCCAGCTCAAAGGCTTCTTCAACGCCATTCAGGCGCTGGTGGCCGATCGCAAGCTGATCGCCTACCACGACCGCTCCGACGGCGGCCTGTTCGTCACCCTGACCGAAATGGCGTTTGCCGGCCACTGCGGCCTCGACATCCAGCTCGATCGCATCGGCGGCGAGCTGCTGCCCGCGCTGTTCAACGAAGAGCTGGGCGCCGTCATTCAGGTACGCCGTGAAGACAAAGAGGCGGTGATGACCCTGCTGGCCGGTCACGGTCTGGCGGCCTGCTCCCATGTGCTCGGTACCGTGCGCGAAGGGGATCTCATCACCTTGCAGCGGGGCGGTCAGGAGGTCTATCGTGCCAGCCGTACCGCACTTCGCACCATTTGGGGCGAGACCAGCTGGCAGATGCAGCGCTTGCGCGACAATCCCGAGTGCGCCGACAGTGAGCACGCGGCTCGTCAGGACGCCACCGATCCGGGTCTGCATGCCAAGCTGACTTACAACCCGTCCGAGGATGTGGCAGCCCCTTACATTGCCCGCGGGGTCTCCCCCCGTCTGGCTGTGCTGCGCGAGCAGGGGGTCAACTCCCATGTGGAGATGGCGGCGGCGTTCGATCGTGCCGGTTTCGCGGCAGTGGACGTGCACATGAGCGATATTCTCTCCGGTCGCATCAAGCTGGAGGAGTTCCAGACCCTGGTGGCCTGTGGCGGTTTCTCCTACGGTGACGTGCTGGGGGCGGGTGAAGGCTGGGCCAAGTCCATCCTGTTCAACGACAACGCCCGCGAGCAGTTCCAGCGCTTCTTCGAGCGCGGCGATACCCTCTCTCTGGGTGTCTGCAACGGTTGCCAGATGATGTCCAACCTGCGGGATCTCATCCCGGGTGCCGACCTCTGGCCGCGCTTTGTGCGCAACCGCTCCGAGCGCTTCGAGGCCCGCTTCAGTCTGGTTGAGGTGCAGGAGTCCCCGTCGGCCTTCTTCGCCGGCATGGCAGGCTCGGTGATGCCGATTGCCGTTTCCCACGGGGAAGGACGTGTCGAGGTGCGCGATGCCGCTCACCTGAGCGCGTTGCAGGCCAGCGGTCTGGTAGGGCTGCGCTTTGTCGATAACCGCGGCAGCGTGACCGAACAGTACCCGGCCAACCCGAATGGCTCACCGAACGGTATCACCGCCGTGACCACTACCGATGGCCGTGCCACCATCATGATGCCGCACCCGGAGCGGGTGTTCCGCACCGTGGCCAACTCCTGGCACCCCGACAACTGGGGCGAGGACGGCGCCTGGATGCGGATGTTCCGCAACGCCCGGGTTCGTCTGGGTTAATAGAGACAGCACCAGCGCATAAAAACAGAAACCGGCCAATTGGCCGGTTTTTTTATCCGTGTCGTTACGGCTTGCCGAGCGGTTGGGGGATAAAGTCTCCCCGGTCGAGGATCCGCAGACAGGCATCCACCACATCCTCATCGAGCTGATGGCCGCGCATCTGGATGATCTGCTCCCTGGCCTGGGGAATGCCGAGGGCGGCGCGATAGGGGCGATCAGAGGACATGGATTCGACGATATCGGCGACGGTGAGGATGCGGGCCTCCAGCAGGATCTCATCCCCCTTGAGTCCCAGCGGATAGCCGGAGCCATCGAGATACTCGTGGTGCTGGTGGATCATCCGGGCGATGGGCCAGGGGAAGTCGATATCCATGAGCACCAGATAGCCGATGGCGGGGTGTTCCTTGACCAGCTCGAACTCCAGTGGCGTGAGGCGTTCCGGTTTGGTGAGAATTTCAGCCGGTACCTGGATCTTGCCGATATCGTGCACCATGGCGCCCAGATAGATCCCCCGCAGCCGCTTCTCTTCCAGCCTGAGCTCCCGGCCGATGGCTTGGGCCAGCTTGGCCACATGTTTCTGATGGCCAGCGGTATAGGGATCGCGCTGCTCCAGCACGGCGGCGATGGCACCCAGCGCATCTTCCAGTGCCAGCTCCAGCTGGCGGGCATGGAAGATCTTCTCCTGTTGCGAGCGCAGATAAGCCTGCTGGGTATGGCGCGCCTGCAGGCCATAGGTGAGGTAGTCGGTCAGCTGGATGAAGAGCTGCTGCTCCTCCTGGCTGAACAACCGTGGCTGGTCGCTGTGAATGATCAGCGCACCGGCCTGATCCTCCTGCAGTGGCAAGGGGATAAGCAGGCGGGAGCGCAACGGGTGGCGGCCGGTATGGGGCCGCTCGTGGAAGATCACCTGATTGAGGCGCCGCTGGTGGAGGATGGCCTGGGTGAGGGCCTCATCGTTCAACCACAGCGTTTGTTCCGAGGCATCGGCACTGCCTGCCTGCGCCACGATCCTCGGCGGTTGGGCGAGTTCGGGCTGGCCTTGCAGCACTGCGACCAGCGGAAAACGGTCATCGACGGCGATGGCATCGCAGATATCCTGCAGCAGTTGTGGCTCATCGCCCGGTTTGAGCAGGGCGTGGTGGGCGCGGCTGATCGCCTGCTGGGTCCAGCTGTACTGTTGCAGTTTCTCCTGCTGCCATTTCTGCTCGGTAATGTCTTCGAAGAAGACGCCGACCCCCACGATGACCCCCGCCTCATCACGCAGGGGAAACTTGGTGGTGCTGAGCCAGCGGGCTTCTCCCCCCTTCAGATAGGGCTCTTCGATGTGCTGGTGTATCCCCTCGCGCATGACTCGGGCGTCATCCTCCCGATAGCGCTGTACCAGTTCGGGGGGAAAAAAGTCGCAGTCATTCTTGCCCACCAGTGCCTCTGGTGAGAGGGCGAGATCCGCCGCCAGCAGGCGGTTGCCCGCAATGTAGCTGAATCGGGTGTCTTTGAGCAGCACCCGATAGGGAAGCTGATCCATTACCTGGGTCAGCAACAGCGCCGAGGAGGGGAGCGCATCAGTCAGTGGGTGGGGGAGTGCACAGGAGGTGAGGAGTTCGGACATCTTATCCCGCCTTGTCTGCAAGTTGACTAATGGGAGGGCCGAAGTGGTAGCCGGTCTGCCAGAGCACGATACAGCTGTTGACCACTTTTTCATCGTAATGGATCCCGGCATAGCGGGTCAGTTCGGCAAAAGCGTCACTCAGGGGCATGGCCCGGCGGAACGGGCGATGGGAGGTCATGGCGATCAGCGAGTCGGCCACCCGGATAATGCGCGCCTCCAGGGTAATGGCGTTGCCCGCCAGCCCCTGTGGATAGCCGCTGCCATCGAGGTTTTCGTGGTGCTGTAGCACTATGGTGGCGATGGGCCAGGGGAAGTCGATCTGTTTGAGAATATCGTGGCCGGCCTGGGGGTGCTGCTTGATCAGTTCGAACTCCACCGGCCGCAATTCACGTGGGCGGGTGATGATCTCGGTGGGGATCTGCAGCAGGCCGATATTGTGCACCATGGCCGCCAGTCCCAGCGCATCCAGCCGCTCTTGCCGCAGTTGCATGGCCTGCCCGATGGCCAGTGCCAAATCGCGCACCCTCAGCTCATGGCCCGCACTGTTGCGATCCTTGTGGCTGATGGCGCTGGCGAGGGCACTGATGGTCTGGAACAGCAGGTCACGCTGGTGGCGCTCGCTCTCCTTGAGGCGGGTGATGTCGACCAGGGTGCCGATGATGCCGGCAACCATCCCCTGATGGTCATAGAAGAGATCCTTGAAACAGATGACCTGATAGCGCATGCCATTGCGGTCATGCAACTGCTGTTCGATGCACTGGGGCTGGCGACTTCGCAGCAACTCGGTTTCCCGCATGCTGTAGGCCTCGGCAAGCCCGACTGGCAGCAGCTCCTCGACCCGTCGACCCAGCAGCGCCTCCTTGCCGATGCCGATCACCTGATTGAAGGCCTGGTTGCAGCCCAGAAACCGCCCCTCGATATCTTTGTAGAACACCGGGATCGGGATGGCCTTGAGCAGGGATTCGTTGAAGTGTTTCAGATCCTTCAGTTCGGCCTGCTGACGCAGGGCGAGCAGCTCGCTGTCCTTGCAGAGGGAAATGGCGCGGGCCAGGTTGCCGAGCACCGGGCTGAACAGATGGCAGACCGGTACGATCTGCTGATGTGGCTGGGGGGCGAGCAGCAAGATGAGATAACCCCCTTCAACCTTGAGCCGATAGGCAAATTGATAGGGGCGGCTGCCCGGCAGGGGGAGCGTCTGTTGCAGCAGGCAGTGCTCCTCCTCGCTGACCCACCCAGGCAGTGGCAGGGTGGTGCCGGTGTGCTGACGCAACTGCTCGTCGCCGATCACCTTGAGCAGCTTGTATCCCTCCCGTTGTTGCTGCAATACCGCGCCAACCGGCGTGGCGCAGTGATGCATAAAACGTTGCAGTACCTTGGTGAGCAGCGCATCCAGCGTGACTTCACGCCCGATGCAGAGCGCCAGATCGCAGACGATGGCCATGGCGTGGTCGTTGTTCATATCACTGCCCCGTTACAGAGAATGGCGCCGTTATGAAATTGGGGGTAATCCCCATGGCGCACGCTGCCAATTTCGCCAAGGGAGAGGGCTCCTGCCAGATCGCCGGCCCCCGAGTGGGTCAGCAGGGTGCGCAGCTCGGTCACCGTCTGCTGGTCGAAGTGCAGCTGGCGTCCTGCGCAGTAGTAGACCTCCAGCAAGTGTGCCTGGGTGAGGGTTTGTTGCTGGTTGAGGCGCCTGGCCAGTGAGTAGGCATGTTCGGTGGCACTCTCTGGCGCCTTCAGCAGGGTGAGGATGCTGTGCTCCGCGATCTCGCCGGCGCAGAGCAGGGCGCCGTCATCGTTTGCCTCGACGGGGATCCTGACAATCACATCCCCGTTGGCCCGCAGCAGGCCTAGTGGCATGTGCACCACGAAACGGTAGAGCTCCTCGCGCACCATAGTGTGCTGGAATTGCTGGCGGATCAGCCCCTGATATTTTTGAAAGGCCGGTTGCCAGTCGATGTAGGCAATCTGGTTCGCTTCACTGCTGGTGGCCAGCATTGGTTGGGCCGAGAGTTGATAACCATGTTCCAGAAAGGGAAAGCTGTTGCTGGGCAGCAGCGTGCAGGTGACCCCGTAGGCAAGTTGCCGTTGATTGTCGAACAGGCAGGCAAGGGGGGTGAAGCTGCCGCTGCCTGCGTTGGCGCCGGCATAGTTGACGCGATTGGCCAGCTGCAGATAAAGCGCATCCAGAATGGAGGCGATATTGGGAATGAGGTTGTCGAAGGTCAGAAAAAGGGTTGGTGGCGGCGAAGGGGTTGGCCAGGTGGCCAGCATGTTCTCCACCTGTTCCGCAATCCGGTGGGCAAGGGATACTGCGCTGGCCTGCGGTGTCAGGGGCAGCAGTGTGGCGTGATAGGGGTTGGCTCTGGGCAGTAGCCAGGCCCCTTGCGGCAACAATCCTTGCGCACCGATCAGCTGGGGGAAGATGGCGCCATCCAGGGCGATGTTGAAGTCGCGGCACAACTGCTGCAACAGGGGGACCTGAGCGCAATCCTGTTCGGCCAGCAGTATGGTCAGCTTGCCTCCTTGCAAGGGTGCCAGCGTGGCGGCCAGTTCTGTCGGGTTAAATTGGCAAACGTAGTGTTGCTTCATCAATCTGAACTCCATTCCAGAATATAACCAATATATCAATAAGGAATTCAAGAGGGTATGAGGATCTCGTCCGGTTCTGGTTGTATGGCAAAAACCATGATGGGTATCACCCTCGCTGACTGATCTGTCATTTGCTGGCCTGTGGAGTGCGCGATGCTGTCGGGCCGGAAATAGAAAACCGGCAGCCAAGGCTGCCGGTTTTGCGGGTAATGAGGGGTAGCGACGGTAACGGTTACTGCAATACCACGTGCTGGAACCCTTGTACCAGGCTGATGACCGGCTGGGGATAGAGCCCCAGCAACACCACCAGAGCGGCAGAGAGCAGTACCACCACACCACCGGAGGAGAGCGCCCAGTCGGCGCTGGCATCGCGCTGCTGCATGCCCGGTTCGCGCAGATAGAGGGTCACCATCACCTTGAGGTAGTAGTAGAGACCCAGTGCGCTGCCGAGCACGATGGCACCGGAGAGCCACCAGAGCTGCGCCTCGACGGTGACGCCGATGAGGTAGAACTTGCCGATAAAGCCGAGGGTCATCGGGATGCCCGCTAGTGACAACATCATCACCGTCAGTACGGCAGTCAGATAGGGGCGCTTCCAGAACAGACCACGATAGCTGTGCAGGGAGTCGGCATCCTTGCCGCGATAGGGGCTCGACATCATGCTCACCACCCCAAAGGCACCCAGGCTGGTGAAGAGATACATCAGCAGGTAGACCCCGGCTGCTTCCACCGGCATCTGGCCGAATCGGCTCGCCACGATCACCGCCAGCAGGTAACCGAAGTGGGAGATGGAGGAGTAACCCAGCATCCGTTTGACGTTGGTCTGCACCAGGGCCAGCAGGTTGCCGACCAGAATGGATATGACCGCCATGGCTGCCAGCAGCCAGTGGATCATGGGATCGCTCGCCGCCGGTACCGCCAGATAGAAGCGCAGCAGCACGGCAAAGACCGCCACCTTGCTGACGGTGGCGAGGAAGGTGGCGACCGGTGCCGGGGCACCTTCGTAGACATCCGGGGTCCAGAGGTGGAAGGGGGCCAAGGAGAGTTTAAAGGCAAAGCCGACCAGCATTAACCCCAAACCGCCCATCAGCAGCGGATGGTGAGCCGGGCTCTCGGCCAGGGTCTGCCCCAGGGCTGCAAAGCTCAGGCTGCCAGCCTGTGCATAGAGCAGCGCCATGCCAAACAGCAGGAAGGCGGTGGCGGCGGCAGAGAGCACCATGTATTTCACCGCGGCTTCCAGCGAGTGGCGCTCGCGGTAGGCGTAACCCACCAGACCAAACATTGGCAGGGTCAGCATCTCGATCCCGATAAAGAGAGAGGCGAGGTGACGGGAGCATGCCAGCACCAGACCACCAGCGGTGGCGATCAGCAGCAGCAGGAAGAACTCCTCCCGGTTGTCCGGGTAGGCTTTCAGCCACGATTGACCGAAGGTGCAGGTGGCCAGGGCGCCGATCAGTACGAGACCCATGTAGAAAACGGCGTAACTGTCCACTTGCAGCAGCGGGGTGATCCCCTGATCCCCTTGCGCCATCACGATGGGCAGCGAGAACAGAGCAAGGTTGAGGCCAACAATGGTCACGGTAAAGGCGGTGGTGACACAGCGGCGCCAGGCGATGGCCAGCATCAGGGCCGCCATGGCCCCGGTGGTCAACAGCAGGGGAAGCAGTGCCAGCAGTTGGGAAGCGGAGAAAGTCATTGCAGGGCTCCAGCAGTCGGCAGCAGATACCAGTGCAGCACGTTGATAAGGCTGCTGCTGGCGGTGTCAATCACGGGTTGGGGATAGAGGCCAAGCAGAACCAGCAGGCCCGCGATCACCATCATCATGGTCAGCTCGCGGCGATCCAGTCCCTTGAGCATGCTCTCATCCTTGGCGGGGCCAAAGCAGGCGCGCTGCAACATGATGAGGGAGTAGACCGAGGCCAGTACCAGACCGAAGGTGGCGACCGCCGTGATGACAGGGGCAACCTGGAAGCTGCCGACCAGGATCAGGAACTCGCCGACGAAGTTGCCGGTGCCCGGCATGCCGAGCGACGCTACCGAGAAGAAGAGCATCACGCCGGGCAGATAGCGCAGGCGTCCCCACAGGCCGCCCATCTGGCGCAGATCCCGGGTGTGCAACCGCTCGTAGAGCTGACCGCAGAGGATAAAGAGGCCGGCAGCCGAGAGACCGTGGGCGATCATCTGCACCACGGCGCCCTGCAGGGCCAGCTCGCTACCCGAGTAGATAGCGATCATCACAAAGCCCATGTGGGAGATGCTGGTGTAGGCTACCAGCCGTTTGATGTCGGTCTGGGCAAAGGCCACGATGGCACCGTAGACGATACCGATCAGGCCAAGCACCATGGCGTAGGGGGCAAATTCGGCGGACGCCTCGGGGAAGAGCGGCAAGGCAAAACGCAGCAGACCGTAGGCGGCGGTTTTCAGCAAAATACCGGCGAGATCCACCGAACCTGCAGTCGGCGCCTGACTGTGGGCATCCGGCAGCCAGCCGTGCAGCGGCACCAGCGGCATCTTGACCGCGAAGGCGATAAAGAAGCCCAGCATCAGCAGCCACTGAACGCCCTTGCTCATCGGGGTATTGAGCAGCTCCAGATAGTTGAAGGTGAAGACTCCGGTGGCATGCTGGTGGGTCAGCACCAGCCCGATGATGGCCACCAGCATGATAAGGCCCGAAACCTGGGTGTAGATGAAGAACTTGGTCGCCGCATTGATCCGTGATTTGCCGTCAGTGACCGAGTGGCCCCAGAGCGCAATCAGGAAGTACATGGGGACCAGCATCATCTCCCAGAAGAAGAAGAAGAGGAACAGGTCCAGCGCCATAAAGACCCCGAGCACGCCGCCCAGGATCCAGAGCAGGTTGAGGTGGAAGAAGCCGATGCGCTGCACGATCTCTTTCCACGAACAAAGAATGGCCAGCACCCCGATAAAGCAGGTGAGGATAACCATCAAGAGCGACAGGCCATCCACCGCCAGATGCAAAGAGATGCCGAAGCGGGGGATCCACGGCAGGCGCCACTCGGCGGCCCAGGCGGAGGCTGCACCGGAGACGCCCGCGCTGTCTAGGCCCGTGGTGGCAAGGGAGAAATCACCACTTAGCCAGATGGCACAGGAGAGCAGCAGGCTGGCGCTCATGGAGAGCAGGGCAACCCAGCGGACAAACTGCCCGCCGAGACGCTCCATCTGCCAGCAGAGCAAGCCGCCGATAAAAGGAATTAGCAAGATCCAGAGTAAGGTCACGGTATCAGCTCTCGTTCAAGTTCATATGAGATTGCGCTCCCTGTTCCATCAGGGAGAGCAAACAGCCTGGCTGTATGATTGTCCGGTTGTTCATCGCGTTACCCCAGCAGCAACAGCGCCAGCACCAGCACGGCGCCGATCCCCATGGAGGCAGCATACCAGCGCAACTTGCCGGTCACGGTCCAGGCCAGCAGCTGGTTGCCACGCAGGGCAAGCCAGGCGGGCAGGCCCATCATCCAGTCCAGCGGGTCGCGGGCCAGCAGTCGGGTCGCAAGCAGATAGGGCTTGACCCACAGCTGGTCATAGAGCCAGTCAAAGCCCCAAGCGTTGAACCAGAGGGGGCTGAGCAGGCGGCCCGGCGCGCTGTTGGCAATGGAGGTGGCCAGACGGCGCTCACCAAGGAACAGAAACGCGGCCAGCGCGATGCCGGCGATGGCGATGATGCCGGAGGTGATTTCCAGTGCATGGCGCCCCTCTTCGATATGATCACCAGGGCCTGCGGGTAGTACACCTGCCAGTGGCGGGGTGATCAGCGCGCCTATGCCGGTGGAGAGCACCAGCAATACCAGCAGCGGCAGATGGTGAGCCAGACCGTGACCAGCGTGGGCTTTGGTCTGCTCTTTGCCATGGAAGGCGATAAAGATCAGCCGGAAGGTGTAAAGCGAGGTGAGGAATGCCCCCGCCAGACCGGCCCACAGCAGCGCGCTTTGGCCAGAGGCTTCTACTTGCCACAGGATGGCGTCCTTACTGTAGAAACCGGAAGTGACCAGCGGCAACGCCGCCAGCGCCGAGCCCCCCACCAGGAAGCAGGCATAGACCAGTGGCAGACTCTTGCGCAGGCCGCCCATCTTGAAGATGTTCTGCTCATGGTGGCAGGCGTTGATCACGGCACCGGCGGAGAGGAACAGCAGCGCCTTGAAGAAGGCGTGGGTCATCAGGTGGAAGATGGCCCCTTGCCATGCGCCGACACCCAGTGCCAGAAACATGTAGCCAATCTGGCTCATGGTGGAGTAGGCGAGGATCCGCTTGATATCGGTCTGAACCAGCGCGGCGAAGCCTGCCAGCACCAGGGTGATGGCGCCAACCAGCCCGACCAGATGGAGGATCTCCGGGGCGAGCAGGAACAGGCCATGGGTGCGGGCAATCAGGTAGACACCGGCGGTCACCATGGTGGCGGCGTGGATCAGCGCGGAGACCGGAGTCGGGCCAGCCATCGCATCTGCCAACCAGGTTTGCAGCGGCAGCTGGGCCGATTTGCCGACCGCGCCGCCCAAGAGCATCAGGCAGGCCAGTGACAGGGCAGGGGAGCCCTCGGCAAACAGGGTCGGGGCACGCACCAGCAGCTCGTGGATATTGAGGGTGCCCAGCTCCCGATAGAGGATAAACAGGCCGATGGCGAGGAAGACATCACCCACCCGGGTCACGACAAATGCCTTGAGGGCCGCCGCTCCGTTCTTGCGATCCTTGTAGTAGAAGCCGATCAGCAGATAGCTGCACAGCCCTACCCCTTCCCAGCCGAGGTAGACAAACAGCAGGTCATCGGCCAGTACCAGAAACAGCATGCTGGCGATAAAGAGGTTGGTGTAGGTGAAGAAGCGGGAGTAACCCTCTTCCCCGCGCATATACCAGGAGGCGAACAGGTGGATAAAGAAACCCACCCCGGTCACCACCCCCAGCATGGTCAGCGACAGGCCATCCAGTGCCAGCGAGAAGCTCGGGGTAAAGTTGCCCACCGCCATCCATTGCCACAGGCGCTGGATATAGACGCCACCCTCAGGCGGGTTGCCCAGAAAGTCGATGCCCACCCACAGGGTAGTGAGGGCCGACAGGCCAATGGAGCCCACCCCGATCATTGCAGAGGTACGCTCGCCAAACCGGCCGAGGGAGAAGGCCAGCACCAGCCATCCCAGCAGCGGAAATAGAAAAGTCAGATATAAGAGGCTCATCCGCGCATCTCGCTCACAGTGTCCACGTTCAGGGTGTGGTAACGACGATAGAGCAGCAGTAACAGGGCAAGGCCGATACTGGCCTCCGCTGCCGCCAGAGAAATCACCAGGATATACATGATCTGGCCATCGGCCTGGGCCCAGCGGCTACCCGCCACCACAAACGCCAGTGCCGAGGCATTCATCATGATCTCGATACTCATCAGGATGTAGAGCAGGTTGCGGCGGATCAGCAGACCGCACAAGCCGATGCAGAAGAGCACCGCGGCCAGCAGGAGGCCGTGCTCCATAGGGATTCCATTCATTGCTGACCTCCTTCTTGTGCAGAGCGGGAAGCAGAGCGCGGGACGGAGAGCACTTCACCGCTCTTCTCTTCCCGCCCCAGGTGATAGGCGGTTACCAGACCCGCCAGCAACAGGATGGAGGCAAGCTCCACCGCCAGCACATAGGGGCCAAAGAGCTCGACACCCACCTGCTTGGCGGTCACCTCGGTCACCCCGATCAGGCCGCCGGTCACCCCGAGAATGCCGTGGGCCAGAAAGCCCAGCAGGATCAGCGAGAGCAGGGCTGGGCCCCCCCAGGTCATGGGGGTGAGCCACTTTTTCTCCTGCACCTGGGCACTCCCCAGGTTCAGCATCATCACCACGAACACGAACAGCACCATGATGGCGCCGGCGTAGACGATCACCTGCAGGGCGCCCGCAAAGGCGGCACCCAGGCAGAAGAAGATCATGGCCACGGCGATGAGGGAGATGATGAGATTGAGCAGCGCATGCATGGGATTGCTGGTGCTGATCACCCGCAGCGTGCTGTAAATGGCCACCAGGGCCGAGGCATAAAATGCCAGTTCCATGATTGACTCCTCAGGGCAGCAGGCTCTTGACATCGATGGGCTTGGCTTCGTTTTCGGCATCCCCTTTCGGCTTGCCGTCGATGGCCATCCCGCTCATGCGATAGAAGTTGTAGTCCGGGTATTTGCCGGGCCCGCTGATCAGCAGATCTTCCTTCTCGTACACCAGATCCTGGCGGCGATACTCACCCATCTCGAAATCCGGTGTCAGCTGGATGGCGGTGGTGGGGCAGGCCTCTTCACACAGGCCGCAGAAGATGCAGCGAGAGAAGTTGATGCGAAAGAACTCCGGATACCAGCGACCATCTTCCCGCTCGGATTTTTGCAGCGAGATGCAGCCGACCGGGCAGGCAACTGCGCAGAGGTTGCAGGCCACGCAGCGCTCGTCCCCGTCGGGGTCGCGGGTCAGCACGATGCGACCGCGGTAGCGGGGGGCGGCATAGACAGCCTGCTCCGGATAGTTGAGGGTTTCACGGGGCCGCCAGGCATGGGAGAAGACCATGGCCAGACTGCGTAACTGGGTGCCGACACCCTGAATAATGCTAACAATTTTCATATTGAGTGCCTCACTGCGTACTTATCAGTACAACTGCCGCGGTGACCAGCATATTGATCAGGGTCAGCGGCAAGCAGACTTTCCAGCCAAACGACATCACCTGGTCAAAGCGTGGGCGAGGCAGGGAGGCCCGCAGCAGGATGAAGAACACCATGAAACAGGCGGTCTTCAGGGCAAACCAGATGAAGGGGGGCAGCCAGGGGCCGTGCCAGCCACCGAAGAAGAGGGTCACGATGAGCGAGGAGATCAGCACGATGCCGATATATTCGCCCACGAAGAAGAGACCCCACTTCATCCCCGCATACTCGATGTGATAGCCGTCGGCGAGCTCCTGCTCGGCTTCTGGCTGATCGAACGGGTGACGGTGGGTGACGGCGACACCGGCAAACAGGAAGGTGACAAAGCCCAGGATCTGGGGCACCACGTTCCACAAGTCTGCCTGTGCCTCGACGATATCCCGCAGGTTGAAACTGCCGGTCTGGATCACAATCCCCATCAGGGATAGCCCGAGAAACACCTCGTAGGAGAGGGTCTGGGCCGAGGCGCGCAAGCTGCCGAGCAATGAGTATTTGTTGTTGCTCGACCAGCCGGCGAACAGCACCGCATAGACCGCCAGCCCCGCGATGGCCAGGATGTAGAGCAGCCCCACATGGAGATCTGCCACGCCCCAGGTGGGGGTGATGGGCACCACCGCAAACGCCAGAATAAAGGCTGTGAAGGCGATGATGGGGGCCAGGATAAAGATCCGGCGATCGGCAAACGGCGGGATCCAGTCCTCCTTGAAGAACATCTTGATCATGTCGGCGGCCAGCTGGAGCAGACCAAACGGCCCCACCCGGTTGGGGCCGTAGCGATCCTGCCACAGGGCCAGCAGACGGCGCTCGATGAAGCTCATGAAGGCGCCAGCCCCCACGATCCCCACCAGCACGATCAGTGCCTTGCCCACCTCCAGCAACAGATCGATCAGCGATTCGCTCATGCGATCACCTCCTGCAGGTTAGTGATTGAGGCTTGTTGCAGGGCCGTCGGCAGGCCATTCACCCCAAGGGGGAGCCCCACCAGACCGGCGCTCAGCTGCTCGCTCAGCCGCAGACGCAGTTGCCAGTGGCTACCGCCCCAGGAGAAGGAGACCTGACTGCCCCCGTGGAGGGCCAGACGCTCTGCATCAAGGGGATTGAGCACCAGCTCGGGTTCGTTCATCCGGGCCTGAATGACCGGGCTGCGAGCGGAGAGCTCCTCGCCGCCAAACAGCTGGGCATAATTGACCACCTGCAGTGCCTCTGCGGCCTTGAAGGGGGCGGGGATGGTGGTGAACCAGCCGAGCAGCTCCTTGCCTTCTGCCTGCTGGTCTGTTGCTTCCAGCAGACGGCGACCCGGATCGCCAGCACGCAGTTTGCCACCCACTTCATCCTGGAACTTGTTCCAGGCGGAGGGAGAGTTCCAGCCCGGCGCCCAGGCGAACGGTACTTGCGGCAGCGGCTGACGGGCTCCGGCATACCCTTCCATGGAGAAGTTGAAGGGGGAGTCGGGATCTTGCGCTACCCGCGGCTCGCTGACGTTCTGATCCGCCAGCATGGAGGTGCGGCCGCTGTAACGATGCGGCTCACGGGCCAGTCGCATGCCACGAATCCGCAAGCCTGCGTTGGGCGCCGCTTCCAGCATGGTAGCCAGCAGCGGATTGCTGGTGGCACAGTCATGGTTGACCTGGTCGAAGTTCTGCCAGCGCAGCGGCTTGCGTTCGATCGCCCCTTGCAGCGCCGCCAGCCAGCGCCACCCTTCACGCACCTGAATATCGGCGTTGTAAAAGGCGGGTGCATAGACCTGGAAGAAGCGCTGGGCGCGCCCTTCCATGTTCACCAGCGTGCCATCGGCTTCGGCAAAACTGGCCGCTGGCAGCACCAGATCAGCCTTGTTGGCGGTCGGGGTCGCCTGATGGTCGATGACCAGCAGGTGCTGCAGCCGTGCCAGCGCAGCATCCACCCGGTTGCGCGGCGCGCGGCGGTAGAGATCGTTCTCCAGGGTGACCAGCGCCAACCCCTCTTCGGCCTCGATACGCGCAAGGGCGGCTTCGAGCGGCTTGTCTGACAAGGTTTGAGCGCCCAGCATGGCCAGCCCCAGCGAGTTGGCCTCCTGGCCAACCAGCGCGATGTTGGCTTCCAGTCCTCGGCCTTTCAGGGCGCGGGCAATGTTGCTGGCCGCCTCAAGCAGCGCCACATCGCGGGCACTGGAGCCTGCAATGATGAGCGGCTTCCTGGCGTTGCCGAGTAGCTCGGCCCAGCGAGCCGCTTGTAGCTGCTGTTCGGGGCAGAGGTCGCTCACGGCCGGTGCGGCCGGGTCGAGCAGGTTGGCGATGGCAAAGCCAATGCGCGCCTGATCGGCATAGGGGGCGTGCAGCTTGTCGGCCGCCACATCGTCCAGACGGGTGGTGTCGAGGCTGGTGATGAGCAGCGGGTAGCGCTCGTTCTGACCCAGGGTCTGAACGGCGGCGACTTGCCACAGATCGACCTTCATCTTGCGGGCCAGCTCGCGAGCCTTGCCTTTGACAGCCTGACGCAGCGCCAGCGCGATACGGGCGGCGCTCATGGTGACATCTTCGCCGAGCAGCAGAATGGCGTCGGCCTCTTCCATGTCTCGCAGGCTCGGGGTCGGCACGCCGCCCTGTTGCAGGATCTGCAGCATCTTCAGCTGACAGGCCCACTCGGCCTGCTCGACGCCTGCGTAGAAGTTGTCTGCCCCCACCAGCTCGCGCAGGGCAAAGTTGCTCTCCAGCGAGGCGCGGGGCGAGCCGATGCCGATGAGGTTGCTGGCACTGCGCAGGGCATCGGCGGCGCGGTTGAGGGCGCCATCGACCGTGATGGTCAGCTGGTCGTTGCCATCTTTGAGCAGCGGTTGGCGCGGACGGTCGGTCAGATTGACGTAGCCATAGCCAAAGCGGCCACGGTCACAGAGGAAGTAGTGGTTGACGCTGCCGTGGAAGCGGTTTTCGATGCGGCGCAGCTCGCCATAACGCTCACCCGGGCTGATGTTGCAACCCACGGAGCATTGCTGGCAGATGCTGGGGGCAAATTGCATGTCCCACTTGCGGTTGTAACGTTCGGAGTGGGTCTTGTCGGTGAAGACACCGGTGGGGCAGACCTCCACCAGGTTGCCGGAAAATTCACTCTCCAAGGTGCCATCCTCGACCCGCCCGAAATAGACGTTGTCGTGGGCACCATAGACCCCGAGATCCTCGCCACCGGCATAATCCTTGTAGTAACGGACGCAGCGGTAGCAGGCGATGCAGCGGTTCATCTCGTGACCGATGAAGGGGCTCAGCTCCTGATTCTGGTGGGTGCGTTTGGTGAAACGGTAGCGACGGCTGTTGTGGCCGGTCATCACCGTCATGTCCTGCAGGTGGCAGGCGCCGCCCTCTTCGCACACCGGGCAGTCGTGGGGGTGGTTGGTCATCAGCCACTCCACCACGCTCTTGCGAAATTCTTTGGCCTCTTCATCCTCGATGGCGATGTAGCTGCCATCGGTGGCCGGGGTCATGCAGGACATGACCAGACGGCCGCGCTTGTCATCGGCATTCTGATACTGTTTCACCGCACACTGGCGGCAGGCGCCAACGCTACCCAGCGCTGGATGCCAGCAGAAATAGGGGACGTCCAGACCCAGCGACAGACAGGCTTGCAGCAGGTTATCTGCCCCGTCTACCTCATACTCTTTGCCGTCTACATAAATGGTTGCCATACAACTTCCCTGAAACCTGTTTTGTGAAATCTGTGGTGTCGTTACCAGCGCTCGCCCAGCAGATTGGGCTGGATCCCTTTGACCGGCTTGCGGTTATCACCGCTGCCTTTGATCCCGGCCTCGAATTCGGAGCGGAAATATTTGATGGCGCTGGCGAGCGGCTCGACGGCGCCCGGTGCGTGGGCGCAGAAGGTCTTGCCCGGGCCAAGGAAGCCACAGAGTTGCTCCAGGGTTGCCAGATCGCCGGATTGCCCTTCGCCACGCTCCAGTGCCCGCAGCAGCTTGACGCTCCAGGGCAGGCCGTCGCGGCAGGGCGTGCACCAGCCGCACGATTCGCGGGCGAAGAACTCCTCCATGTTGCGCAGCAGACTCACCATGCTGATGGAGTCATCCACCGCCATGGCGAGGCCAGTCCCCATCCGGGTGCCGACCTTGCCGATACCGGCGGTATACATCTGGGCATCGAGGTGCTCCGGCAGCAGGAAGCCGGTGCCCGCGCCGCCCGGTTGCCAGGCTTTCAGGCGATAGCCGCTCCTCATGCCGCCGGCGTAATTTTCAAACAGCTCGCGGGCGGTGATGCCAAAGGGCAGCTCCCAGACCCCGGGGTTGTTCACCTTGCCGGAGAAGCCCATCAGCTTGGTGCCGTGATCTTCCGAGCCCGGCAGCGCCAGCCCGTGATACCAGGCGACTCCGTTGCCGATAATGGCGGGCACGTTGCAGAGGGTCTCGACGTTGTTGACGCAGGTGGGTTTGCCCCAGACGCCGGAAACGGCGGGGAAGGGGGGTTTGGCGCGCGGGTTGGCGCGGCGCCCTTCCAGCGAGTTGATCAGCGCCGTCTCTTCACCACAGATGTAGCGGCCGGCGCCGGTGTGGACGAACAGCTCGAAGTCAAAACCGGATCCCAGAATGTTCTTGCCCAGCAGACCGGCGGCCTTGGCCTCTTCCACCGCACGGCGCAGGTGGATGGCGGCATCAACGTATTCGCCGCGCAGGAAGATATAGCCGCGATAGGCCTTGAGCGCCCGGGCACTGATGATCATCCCCTCGATCAGCAGATGGGGCAGTTGCTCCATCAGCAGGCGATCTTTCCAGGTGTTGGGCTCCATCTCGTCGGCGTTGCAGAGCAGGTAACGGATGTTCATGCTCTCGTCTTTGGGCATCAGCCCCCACTTCACGCCAGTGGGGAAGCCCGCACCGCCGCGCCCCTTGAGACCGGCATCCTTGACGGTGCTGACAATCTCGTCCGGGCTCATCTGGCCGAGCGCCTTGCGGGCGGCTTCATAGCCCTGTTTGGCCTGATACTCCTCCAGCCACACCGGCTGGCCGTCGTCCCGCAGCCGCCAGGTGAGCGGGTGGGTCTCGGCGGTGCGGGCCGTGCGGTTGGCGGTGCCAAGAGAGGCGAGGATCTTGTTTTGCAGCAGGCTCATGGGTAAGCCTCCAGCGTTTTCAGCAAGGTCACCGGATCGAGGCCGCCATAGGTGTCGTCATCGATCATGATGGCTGGCCCCTTGTCGCAGTTGCCAAGACAGCAGACCGGCAGCAGGGTGAAGCGGCCATCCGGGGTGGTTTGACCGGGGCCGAGGTTCATCACCTCCTTGAGACCGGCCAGCAGATCTTCATGGCCATTGATGTAGCAGACCATACTGTCGCAGACGCGGATGATGTGGCGCCCCACCGGCTGGCGGAAGATCTGGCTATAGAAGGTGGCGACCCCCTCCACGTCGCTGGCGGGAATACCGAGCTCGGCCGCGATGGCGTGAATGGCGCCGTCGGGGACCCAGCCTCTGGCCTGCTGCACGATCTTGAGCGCTTCGATGCTGGCGGCGCGGGGATCTTCGTAGTGGTGTTTCTCGTGTTCGATGGCATCGCGTTCAGCCTGGCTCAGAACGAAGTCGTCCTGTTTGCTGCTGCATGCCCCTTGCCCCTGTGGGGTCTGATTATTGTGACACTGACATTGCTGGCTCATGACTTGACCTTTGGTGGCTTGTCCTTTTACTGCTCGTCCGGCGATCCCGATTCCCGGCCATGGCCGGGAGGGCGGATCACTTAACGGTCCACATCCGACATAACAAAATCGATACTGCCCAGATAGACGATGAGGTCCGACACCATGCTGCCCTTGATCACCGAGGGGATCTGCTGCAGGTGAGCAAAGCTCGGGGTGCGGATCCGGGTCCGGTAGCTCATGGTGGAGCCGTCACTGGTCAGGTAGTAACTGTTGACCCCCTTGGTCGCCTCAATCATCTGGAACGACTCGGCGGCGGGCATCACCGGGCCCCAAGACACTTGCAGGAAGTGGTTGATCAGGGTCTCGATGTGCTGCAGGGTGCGTTCTTTGGGCGGCGGTGTGGTGAGGGGGTGATCTGCCTTGAAGGGGCCCTCCGGCATGTTTTTCATGCACTGCTCGATGATCGACATGCTCTGGCGGATCTCCTCGATCCGCACGGTGGCTCTGTCGTAGGCATCGCCATTGCTGCCAACAGGCACTTCGAAGTCAAACTGGTCGTAGCCCGAGTAGGGGCGCCACTTGCGCACGTCGAAGTTGAGGCCGGTGGCGCGCAATCCGGCCCCCGTGGTGCCCCAGGACAACGCCTGCTCGGTGGTGTAGGCAGAGACGCCTATGGTTCGACCGCGAAGAATGCTGTTGCGCATCGCCGCTTTTTCGTAATCCATCAGCCGCTTGGGCAGCCAGCTCAGCAGGTTGTCCTGCACCAGCCGTTGCCATCCCTTCGGCAGGTCGTGGGCCACACCGCCGATACGGAACCAGGCCGGGTGCATGCGGGCACCGGTGATCGCTTCGATGATGGTGTAGATCTTCTGCCGGTCGGTGAAGGTGAAGAAAACCGGGGTCATGGCCCCCACGTCCTGGATATAGGTCCCGAGGAACAAGAGGTGGCTCTGGATGCGGAACAGCTCCGCCATCATCACCCGGATCATGTCGACCCGCTGCGGCACCTTGATGCCGGCCAGCTTCTCGACCGCCAGCACATAGGGGAGGTTGTTCATCACCCCGCCCAGATACTCGACCCGGTCGGTATAGGGGATGTAACTGTGCCAGGACTGGCGCTCGCCCATCTTCTCGGCACCACGATGGTGGTAGCCGATATCGGGCACGCAGTTGCGGATCTCTTCGCCATCGAGCTGCAACACAAGGCGGAAGGCGCCGTGGGCAGAGGGGTGGTTGGGACCGAGGTTCAAGAACATGTAGTCCTCGTTCTCGTTGCCGCGGGCCAGTCCCCACTCTTCCGGTTTGAACAGCAGGTTCTCCTGCTCCATGTCCTGTTTGGCGGCATCGAGCATGAAGGGATCGAATTCGGTAGCGCGCGCCGGGTAATCCTTGCGCAGCGGGTGACCCTGCCAGCTCTTGGGCATCATGATGCGGGTCAGATGGGGGTGGCCATCGAAGGTGATGCCCATCAGATCCCACACTTCCCGCTCGTACCAGTTGGCATTGGGGAAGTGGTTGGTGATAGTGGGCAGATGCAGGTCACTCTCGGCCAGCGCCACTTTCAACATCACATCGGCGTTACGGTCGATGGAGATGAGGTGATAGAAGACGGTGAAATCGCTCTGGGGCAGACCGTCGCGATGGCTGCGCAGCCGCTCATCGGTGGCGCTGAGATCAAACAGCATCACAAACGGGGAGGGCACCTTGCGCAAGAAGCCCATCACATCCTGCAGCAGTTCGCGGGGGAGCCAGACCACCGGCACGCCGGTGCGCGTGGTCTGCACGGTGAAGTGCTCGGCCCCGAAGTGGGCAAACAGTTCGCCAATGACTTTGGCATCCTTGTGGTCGCTGGGCTGCCACTGGGCCATGGCGTAATTGCTGGGAAAATCACGAGTCAGTTTCATGGTCAGATCTCATCCGGCGTGCGCAGGTTGGTCACATTGATCCGTTCGCCGCGCTTGCGCTCTTTTTCGGCCTGCATCTGGGGACGGTAGATCCCCTGATCGCCCACCACCCAGGAGAGAGGGCGGCGCTCTTTGCCGATGGAGTCCTGCAGCAGCATCAGGGCTTGCAAAAAGGCTTCGGGACGGGGCGGGCAACCCGGAATGTAGACGTCGACCGGCAGGAACTTGTCCACCCCCTGCACCACGGAATAGATGTCATACATGCCGCCGGAGTTGGCGCAGGCCCCCATGGAGATCACCCACTTGGGTTCGAGCAGCTGTTCATACAGGCGCTGAATGACTGGCGCCATCTTGATGAAGGGGGTCCCTGCAATCACCATGAAGTCAGCCTGACGGGGCGAGGCTCGGATAACTTCGGCGCCGAAGCGGGCCACATCGTGGGGGGAGGTGAAGGCGGTACACATCTCCACGTAGCAGCAGGAGATGCCGAAGTTGTAAGGCCAGAGGGAGTTTTTGCGGCCCCAGTTGACTGTGTCTTGCAGCACCTCCTCGAGGCGGCCCATCATGATGCCGCGCGTCGCTTCTTGCGCCAGTGGGTCATCGACGGTCTGGCGCTGCTCCTGGGGGTAGCGCTCAACGGGTGCATCCGGGTCAATCCGGGTCAGGGTGTACTTCATGGTGCAACCTCAAGGAAAGGGTCTGTGGTTCAATCACTGTTTTTGTTGTTCAACGGCGGTTTGCGCGGTGACCAGTCCAGTGCGCCGATGCGCCAGAGGTAGATCAGGCCGATAAGCAGCAGTCCGATGAAAATGGTGGCTTCAATAAAGCCTACCCAGCCGCTCTCCCGCACGGAGACAGACCAGGCAAACAGGTAGAGCGCCTCGACGTCGAAGATGACGAAGAACATGGCGACCAGATAGAACTTGGCGGAAAAACGCAGGCGGGCACTGCCGACCGAGTCGACACCAGATTCAAATGGCTTGTTCTTGGTGCGGCCGTAGGCACGACCTCCCAGCAGGGCGGCGAGGCCTATCATCACCAGACAGATGGTGATGGCACCGATGACATAAATGGCAAAAGCCCAATGTTGAGCAGAAATATCAGCAAACATAGAGGTTTTTCCTAACCAAATTAATCAAGCGACTTAACAATAATGTTACGCATTATGACACTTTCGCACTGATTTACATGTCATTTTTACGGGTTAATTATTAATCAGTTAACCGGTAATTAAATTTTGTTAAGAAGCGCACTTTTTTGTTGGTTATGGCGGGCGAGAAAGGCCTGGAAAGCGCAGAGAGCTGCTCCTCATCATCACCTGAAAGGGGTATGTCGCGTGCGAAGCAAGATCAGGTCGGTATCGCGGGCAGGGGGCACAGGCGGGAGAAGAACGTGATGGCGGGTGAGGTAGGGGGGGCGGCAAGAGCAATAAAAAGAGAGGCTCGCAAGCCTCTCCTGTCATCGCGTTCCGGTTTCGAGCGTGGGGCGGTCAGGGTTTATTGGCGACCAGCAAGACCTGATCCGGGTAGGCGCCAATGGCGCGAAGACCGATATCTCCCGAGGTGATATCCAGATACGCCCGCTGACCATTGGCGGAGGTTACCGTGCTGCTCATCAGATAGACATAGCCCTCATTGACCTCTTTACCGCCCCCCGCCATGGCACGCGGGAAAATGGCTTCATTGAGAGAGGGCTTGTAGCAGGCATGCTCGACCAGGGTCGCCAGCTCCTTGATGTCGGGCAGGCGCCACTGGCTAATACCGCCGAAGTGATAGAGAGCATGGCTGCTGTCACTGCGGATCCGCTCCGCCACTTGCAGCCCCTGCTGCCAGTAGTAAACGGTCGGTTCCCCCAGGCAACTGCTGCCACTCCATATCTGCCCCAGTTTGCATCGCATCCAGGTGAGGCCGGTGTGTTGATCCGTGACGGTGCCGTTGCCATGGTCAAGAAAACGGGCAGAGGGGGCGGTGCGATCCATGGTGTCATCACAAATGGCAGCACCGTGGGCCAGGGGGGCCAGCAGTGCCAGCATGGCGAACGAAAAGCGATAAAGGCTCATGATATTCCTCGGATTATTGGGGAGTGGCGACCAGTCGTACCTGCATCAGCTCGATATAGGTATCTTGCTGCACCAGCGCGGGATAGGTGGTGCCCGCATCTTCTCCCAGGAGCAGGACTGTGCGTTTGCTGATGGGGCCACCGGAGAAGCGCTGAGCTGTGTTGCTGGTGGCGCTCCAGTAGTAGCCATGGTAGGTATCATCTTCCGAGGAGGCGATATCCGGGAAGTAACGGGTGTCCACGATGATGCGTTGACCCAGCGGGTCCTTGGCCAGGCTGCCGTAGTGCATCAGTGACATCAGCTCACCCATGGTGGGCAGCCGCCACTGGCTGATGCCGCAGCGCTGCTCGCCATTGAGCCACTGCTGATACGCGCGGGTGGTCAGCATGGTGGTCAGCGCCTGTGCCCGGGCGAGGGCCGCCAGATCTCCTTCGGCGGTGAGCTGTTCGATCCTCTTATGAATATGCTGGTAGGCCTCTTGCTGCTCGCCTGCGGTCGCCTTGAACTGCTCATCCTCATAGGCAAAGGGTCTGCTTTTCCAGTCAGGACTCAAGGGATCATCCGATTTGACCTCCCACACCAGACCGGTATTGAGATCCTTGACGCACTGCCAGCTCGGCGCGTTGTCGGGGAGCTCCTGACCGCGATCATCGAGTTTGCGATAGGCAAGCTGGGGACGAGTGCGATTCCAGCTGGCATCTTGTCCCGGATAGTCGGCGGGTTCCTGTTCCAGCAGCGGATCGTTGCCATCGCTGAAGGTGGTGACGCCGGTGACGGTCTGCAAGTTGCGTGGCTGCTGCTGCACCAGCAAGGTCAGCAGCTCGCTTTGGGTCTCTTCGGCAAACTGGCCGTTGCGCTGCCACTCCTGAGCCAATTGCTCCAGCATCAGGCTGATGGCGCGATAGCTGGTGGTGAGCAACTGGGTCTCCTTGGCGGTGGCAAGGCGTGTGCGGGCCTGTTGCTGCAAGTTGATCGCCACCTGTTGCAGGGCCTGATCAAACTGGCCGAGACCTGCGAGGGCCACGCGGTCGCTGCCCGGTTGCAGCGGGGCGAGATCGGCCAGCAGCTGCGTCAGTGCGCGATCGGCGGCCACCCCTTCGGCAATGCGGCTCTGCAACAGGGTGCTGAGCAGGGTCGGTTGTAGCCGTTGTGGATCCCCTTTGGCGGCCGGATGTGCCAGCAGCAGGCCTCCGCTCCTCGGTACGAACAGCAGGGGCGAGTTGACGATGTTGGCCGAACGGCTGACCAGGGCCACCGCTCCTTCGCCGCTGACGGCAGGATCGGCAGGATCACATTGCCAGTTCTGATCCAGATCGGCGCACAGGGTACCGGCGGTTGGCAGGGCGACATCGACCCGGTAGTCCGGGATCGCCAGTGGTGCGTTATCTTCCCCGCCGCCACAGGCGCTGAGTAGGGCTGAGAGGGTTGCAATAACCAGTACGGATGGTTTCACTTCACATTCCTTGATTCGGTCACAGGTTCACGGGGGCGGTAACCCCCGTGGTACAGGATTCAACGGCGCGGGGTGCTCCGGCGCCAGAGGCGGGGCCAGAGGGCCAGCAACAGCAGCAGGGGGGAAGCCGTGCCGCCACCCCCTTCATCCTGCTCAAGGGGAATGATGCCGGTGTTGGGCAGGGCTTCATCCTTGTCGCAGCGGGCGCCGACTTGCTGGGCTACACGCCAGTTGCGCAACTGACCGGTGTCACCGGCGCTGGTGTCGTTGATCTCCAGCAGCCAGCGGCCAGCGAGCGGTTCGCCGTGCAGCTTGTCCAGCGATTCGAACGGTACCAGTTCGCGGGGAAACTCCCCCTTGAGCCGGGTATGGCTGGCGTAGCCCTTGTTCCACAGGCTGATCCGGGTACCGTAAGGGGAGGTGAGCCAGATCTCCAGCTGCTCCAGCTTGCTGTGCTCCAGATCGAGGGCGACCACGAATCCGCTGTCGATGCGGGCCTTGCTCTCGGGCAGGGTGAGAGTGAAGCGGGACAGGCCGTGCCGTTCATCGCTCACCGCATCCTTGATCTGGCCACCCTGGCCGATGGCCCGCTGCCAGAGCGGTTCACCGATCGGCAGTTGCAGGTCAAGGCGGGTCTGGCGCTCGGTGGGGCTGGGCAGGGTGAGCTGGAACTGCAGCGGCAAGGTGACTGCCTCGCCACAGGTCAAGTTGCTCGCCGCTTCCAGCGGCAGGGTCCAGCGGGCGGTGCCATCGGCGTTGAGCTCTCCCTGCCAGTGACCGTCACCCATGAGCCCCTTGGTCGGGAACAGGCTGGCGTCAGCCACGGTCAGGGGGCGGCCGCTCTGGTTGGTCAATTCGATGGCGAGGCTCTTTTTCTCCCCGGGCAGCAGGTAGCTGTCATCGGCAAGGCGGGCCGCGATGGGGGTGGGCAGCAGGGCGTGGTGGCGGAAGGCCTGCTCCAGCAGCTTGCCATAGCTGCGGTCCGGATAGAGGCGGTTGGCGGTATCCACGGTGACGCGCGCCAGCTGGGGCATCCGCACCTGCGGGCCGAGGCCGAAGTGGGATTCAATCAGCAGGGTATCGAACTCGTCACGGGCTACCTCGCCATACTGTTCAACGGCCTGGCGCAGCGCGGTGAAGAGCGGAGTGCCCCACAGCTGGTCGCCGTTGCTGCCGTTGATGGTGAGGTGAGCCGGATAGAGGAAGCCCGGATGATAGCGCGCCCGCAGATCATCGAGCTGACGGGGCGTCCGGCCGCTGATCCTGGCATCCCAGTTGAAGACCATGAAAGGCTCGAACTGGTGGGCTTCGGGACTGCGCTGGCGCCAGCTGGCGGCCAGATAGTCGCTAAAGCCCTCGCCGATGGCGCCCCAGTCCCCCTCGTCTCCCATGTCGGGCAGGATATGGTGCTGCACCGCATGGCCAAACTCGTGCCAGATCACCATGGGATCTTCCGCATCGGGTACCCCGATCCGGCCAATCTCCAACCGGCGCAAGAAGGGATCATAGAGGGAGTTGTCCTGCTCCCCGGCATCGGTATCGATGGCCAGGGGGCCGCCCATCAGCGTCGGGTAGCCAAGGGATTCCACATGGCGCTGGGCCAGATCCAGATGGTAGTAGCCATTGATATCGAGGAAGGCGGGCTGCTGATGATCCAACTGGAAGCCATCGGCATCAGGGCTGCTAAAGGGGGCAGTTTCCGGCGCCGTACCATCCACG
Source organism: Aeromonas sp. 82P (assembly GCF_051919365.1). Taxonomy (NCBI): domain Bacteria; kingdom Pseudomonadati; phylum Pseudomonadota; class Gammaproteobacteria; order Aeromonadales; family Aeromonadaceae; genus Aeromonas; species Aeromonas sp. 82P. Next base: position 3,008,515 of record NZ_JBQBEV010000001.1, on the reverse strand, counting down.
ACCCGGGCGCGTGGGCCACTCAGCTGGTAGGTATCATCCACCTTTTGTACCGTGAGCGGCACGGTGCGATAGGCCCCGTTGTCCAGCACCAGATCGTGGCGCCACAGCAAATTGCCATCTTGCAGCTGAGTGCGTGGGTCGAGGGCAAAGATGCGGGCCTGCACCGTGGCCGCTTCCCCTGCCCGGGACCGCTTCGGCACGGGTGCTGGCCTCTTGCAGCGTGCGCCCCAGCAGGGCGCTGCCATCGCAGGTGACAAACAGTTGCCAGTGGCTGCTCTTGCTGTTGCCCGGCTGGCTTTCCACCGCCAGCAGACGCCAGGCCGCAGTCAGTGTGTCGCCATCCTGCCAGTACCACGGCTGGGCTTCGTCACTGCCAGCGAATTTCCACACCGTACCATCCAGCGTGGCGGTATAGGCATCCACCCCGGCGCGGCTTGCTTCATCACATGGCGTCGCCTGTGCCTGCATCAGCCGGGTATTGTGATAAAGGCGCCACGGGCGACCCTGCTCATCGAGACTGACGGCGGCCATCAGGCCGGCGATCGGTGCGCCATTGAGCTGCTGACGATAATGCAGATAGTGGCCCAGCTTGCCTTGGCGCTGATAGGCCGGGGCATCACTCAGGGTGACGCCGAGCTGCTGTTCGAGCCAGAGGCGGGGATCGGCCGGGGCGTCCTGTTCGACAAAACGCAGTTCGGCGGCCTGAGTGGAAAAGCCAGCCAGCCCCAGCAAGAGGGCGGGCAACAGGGGTTTCATAGTGGTACTCCCAATCAGCGGCGGGGTCATTGGTTGATCCCCGCCAGATGCAACAAGAAGGCAAATTCACGAGCCCGATCGCCACCACCGGCGCGGTGGCCTCCCTCCAGTTCGGTCAGCAGCAGGTAGGGGCCGGAGCCCGTGCTGTGCTCCCGCAGGCGGGCCAGCCACTTGACCGGCTCCCAGTAGGGCACCTGGCTATCGTGCAGGGCGGTAGTGACCAGCAGGGGCGGGTAGGGCGCGCGCTGCAGGTTGTCGTAGGGGCTGATGCGGCGCATCGCCTGATACTCTGCGGGCTTGGCCGGATTGCCCCACTCCTGATACTCCTGACGGGTCAAGGGGAGGGCAGGATCGCTCATGGTGCCGAGCATATCGACGAAGGGAACCTGCAACACGGCGCCGCTAAAGAGTGTTGGTTGCTGGTTGAGGGCCGCAGCAACCAGCGTGCCCCCCGCGCTGCCCCCCATGGCAAACAGGGGCAGGGGAGCAGAGTCGGGCGACCAGTGGCGCAGGGCGTGACCGGCTGCGATAAAGTCGCTGATACCGTTCTGCTTGTGGATGCCCCGTCCGTCGCGGGTCCACTGCTCCCCCAGCATGCCGCCGCCGCGCACATGGGCGATGGCGTAGATAAAACCCCGATCCAGCAGGCTTAACAGCTCTTTCTGGTAGTAGGGGCGCATCGGCGTGCCATAGGCGCCATAGCCGTAGAGCAGTACGGCGCGAGGGGCCAGATCCTTGCGCCACACCAGCGAGACAGGCACCCGGGTGCCATCGGCAGAGGTGATCCAGCGCCGCTCGCTCTGATAGGGCAATGCTTTATTGCCTGCGGTGTGCTGGTCGTTGATCCACTGGCCGCTGGTCAAATCCAGCCAGCGCTGGCCGGGGGGCTGACTCAAGCCCTGACTGCGCACCAGAATGCGGTCGCTGGCCGGGTCATGTTCTCCTTGCAGCCAGCCGGTACCGGCGCCACTGGCCAGCGGCAGGCGCTGGCGTTCATGGCCGTTGCGATCGAGCAGGGCGAGCCAATCCTCCCCCTGCTGGCGAAACTGCACCACCAGATGGCGATCAAACAGTCGCCATTTCTCGGGATCGCCGAGATCCTCCTCTTTGGTGGGCCACAGGCGCTGCCACTCACCGAGCGGCGTGCTGGCTGAGTAGAGGGCAAACGCCCCCTCCCGGTTGCTCTTGATCACCCAGCCGGATTGACTGTCCAGATAGTATTCCACCCCGCGTTGGCGGGGTTTGACCTGCTGCGGCTTGCCCGAGTCGAGCAGGTATTGCTCCGAGCTGTCGTGGTTGTTGCCCTGCAACACCAGATGCTGGCCATCCGTGGTGCGATAGAGGCTGAGCAGCCAGGCGGGATCCTGCTCCTCATAGAGAGTCTGCTCCTGGCCATCCTGCCAGCCGCGCAGCTGCCAGGGGCGCAGGGTGTAGCGCTCGTTGGCGATGGTGTAGAGGGTGCGACCATCTTGTGACCAGGCGAGATCAGCGCTGCGCTGCGCCAAACTGGCCAGCGCCTTGCCGCTTTGGAGATCGAGCAGGGTGACCTGATAGTCGAGATCGCCGCGCCTGTCTTCGGCGATGGCCAGCGTGAGGTTATCCGGGCTCAGGGCCCAGCCGCCCGCTTCGTAATAGCCCTCACCCGCTCTGGCGGGAAGCCGCTGCTGCACCTTGCCCCCGTGGCGTTGCCAGAGTGAGCCATCCGGGCGCAGCTGCCATGCCTGATCGCCGCGGACAAGCCAGTTGTCTGGCACGGGTTCCCCCGCCGGATGGCGGGCAAATTCGGCGCGCAAGGTTGCTTCCAGCGGCTGCTGCGCGGCGAGTTGCTGCTCGCTCCAGCGATTTTGCTGCTTGAGCAGGGCGAGTATGGCCGGGTTGCTGCGGCTCTCGTCCCGCAACCAGAAGTAGGGATCCTGGCGTACGGGACTGCCTGAAATCAGGTGCGATTGGGACGGGATCGGGGGGGGCAGGGCCTCTTGCACCCACGCCAACGGGGCGGCCAACAGGGCCGCCATGATTGCATGATGCTTCATCACATCCCCACGAAACGGTAGCTGAGGCTGGCTGACAGGTAGCGGCCGCTCTGGCTGTAGAGGGAGGTGTCGCTGCCAGCCGGGAGTCCGGCCACATCCTGATAGCGGACATAGCGGGTATCGAGCAGGTTGCCGATGGTGGCATTGACCTTGAGCGTCTCGGTGATCTGCCAGTCGCCGGTGAGGTCCAGACTGAACCAGCCTGCGCTGCTCTGGCAGGCACCGTTGTAGCCAGTCTGCGCATTGGCGCACTGGGGCACCTTGGTCATTGCGGCGGCATAGTTGCCACTGAGCTCAACCCCCCAGTCGAGCTGTTGCCAGCGCAGGGTGGTGTTGCCTTCCAGCGGTGTCTGGGTGCGCAGTGGCTCACCGCGGTGATCCTTGCCATCCATCCAGGCCAGATTGGTCGAAAGCTCCCACTCGTCGCTCAGCCAGAGGCTGGCGGCCAGCTCGGCGCCCCAGGTTTCTGCTTTGGCAACGTTGCGATATTGGCGCAGGAAGACACCGTCATCGAGGCGAAAACCGGTCTGGCGCCAGTCGATGAAGTTGTAGTAGCGGTTGTAGAAAACGGCCGGTTTGACGCTCCAGTTGTCGCTTTGGCCATTCACTCCCCACTCCAGACTGTGGCTGGTCTCCTCCTTGAGGTTGGGGTTGGCAATGATCTCGAATGGCGGCATGGCAAAGTAGTGGGGAATGTTGCCGTAAACCTGATCGTAAGCGGGGGCGCGGAAGCCGTTGGCATAGCTGAGCCAGCTGCGCCATGTCTCGTTGAAGCGGTAACTGGCCGCCAGGCTGGGGGAGATGTGGTCGCTGTGGTTCTCGGCCAGATTGCTGTCCGGTGCGCGCAGGCGCTGGCGGTCAAAGCGCAGGGTCGGGGTAAACTGCCAGTTGCCCAGATCGATCACATCGCTCAGCCAGATGCCATCGCGGCGGGTTTCGGCCTTGCTGAAGGGGGCTTTCTGTCCCTGGGTGGTGATGCCATCTTCCAGGGTCAGATTGCTGACCGGCCGCTCGTGGTTGGCCTGCTCCAGCTCCACACCGTAGCTGAAGGTGTGATCCAGCGAGCCGGTGCTCAGCTTGCTCTGCAGCTCCAGCTCACTGCCAAGGCGCAGCTCCTCGAACGTGGAGAGGGTGCGCTGGCTGCGATATCTGGGATAGCCGCTCAGGGCATCGTTGCGCAGCAGCTGGCGCTGGTTGGCCTCGTTGCGGGACTGATTGCCAAACAGGCTCCAGTTGAGGGTATCGACCATGCCCAGATCGCTGGCTTCCCAGCTGAACTTGCCGCCCTGGGTGCGCTGATCGCCATCTTCCTGAAAACCGACCACGTCCCAGCTGCCATCGGGTTGGGGCACCGCCTTTGGGCCCATCTGGCGTTTGGCGTGATCCTCGTAGTAGTCCAGCTCCAGCCGCAGAGCGTGATGGGCATTGAGGGGGAGGCGGCTGCTGGTGGAGGCGCTAATGCCATCCAGATCCGCCGGAATGCGGTTCTCTTCAAAGTTGGCGGTTTCGTTGCCACGCCAGCCGGAGAGGCGCAACAGATGTTCGCTCTCCAGTGCCCGAACCGCGCCGGTCATGCTGAGCTTCTTCTTGTTGCTGTCGCCACCGTAGAGAGTCTTGGCCGCTAGATAGCTATCCTGCTGTTGCAGATAATCTTCCGGCTGCTTGGTATTCATCACCACGGTGCCGCCGATGGCATCGGAGCCATGCAGGGAGGAGCCGGCCCCCTTGGCCACCTCAATCTGCTTGATGTCATCAAGGTCGAAGTTGAAGCGACCTACCTTGTCATTGATGTTGTCGGCGCCAAAGCCGTCGCTGACGCGCACTCCATCCTTGATCAGCAGGATACGGTTGCCACCGATGCCGCGCACGCTGATGTTTTGCGGTCGCCCGGCAGAGCCGGTGACCGAGACACCGGGGATCTTGCGAAACACATGAGTCAGCTCGCTGGCGACCTGACGGTCCAGCTCTTCCTGGGTGATGACGGTGATGGAGCCGGAAACATCGGAGAGTTTCTGTTGTACCCGTTGCCCGGTGACAATGATGGTGTCATCGCTGCGAGCCTTCTCCACAGGGGGAAGATCGGCCGCGCCAGCGGAGGCACACAGGAGTGCCGGCCATGCCTGAAGCAGTTTGTTCATAATGATAATTGTTTTTATTTAAACCTGAGGGGCGGCATTATTGCAGAGGCCTGACCACTTGACAATAAATGCCAATCATTATCATTAAGATCTTATGGTGTTGATATTATTGAGTTATTTGTTTTTAAAAAAGAGGCTCCCGCGCGAAGCGGGAGCGGTGGGATTAGGGCTTGAGCAGTTGCAGCGACTCTTCTGCTGCCTTGCCTTGAGAGAGGGTGATATCGACCCGGCGATTCGCCTGGCGATGTTCGGGGGTGTCATTGGCAAAGCGGGGTTGGGTGTCGGCAACCCCCTGAGCGATGACTCGTCTGGCATCCAGCTGGGGGTTGGTCAGCATGGTCTGCACGATGGAAGAGGCCCGCAGCACCGAGAGCTCCCAGTTGTTGCGATAGAGCTCCACCGGCGCTTGGGAGTTGTCGGTATGACCGGTGACCACTACCTGCCCCGGGATGTTGGCCAAAATGCCGGCGATCTTGTTGACCAGCGGGATGAACTGGGGCTGCAGGAACGCCGAATCGGCGGGAAACAGCGCCTTCTCGCCGATGCGGATCACCAGCTGACTGCCAAGCTGCTCGACCTCGAGATCCTTCGATTCAATCTGGGCCTTGAGCTGTTGCTCAAGCTTCTGCTTGGTCACCTGCACCCACTCCTGCTCCTTGGTCTTGTGGGGCCAGGCTTCGGTGGCGCTCGGTTTTTCCGAGGCACCTATGGTCTCGTTGAAGGGGTCCGATGCCGCCATGGGGGCATCTTTCTCCAGCACAGTCTCTTCTTTCGGGCTGCTCGGCGTAGTTTTTGATTCTGGCTCGAGAATCCCTGTGCCCCCCTGCATCAAGGGTGAGCCGGCAGGCGGGGAGATGAGGCCGATTTTACCCAGCGACTCGATAAAGCCCTGGATAAGCACCCGGGTTTCGGACTGCTTGGCCATGGCAAAGGAGTAGAGCACCACAAACAGGGCGAACAGCAGGGTCATGAAGTCGGCATAGGAGACCAGCCAGCGTTCGTGGTTCTCCGGTGCTTCAGCTTTTTTCTTTTTTGCCACCATGGCCTCCCATAAACGGTTCGAGGGATACTTGCAGGCGCGCCTGGGATTCGCCATCCACGATGCAGAGAATGCCGGTCAGGGTCATCTCCTTGTAGTGGCGGATCTGGTGGGCAAATGCCTTGTAGCGGTTACCGAATGGCAAGAAGATCAGGTTGGCGGCGGCAACCCCGTAGATGGTGGCGATAAAAGCCACCGCGATAGCGCCACCCAGCTTGTCGGGCGCATCCAGCAGACCCATGGCGTGGATCAGGCCAAACACCGCGCCTACGATCCCCATGGTCGGGCAGTAGCCGCCCATGGCTTCATAGAATTTGACCGTCTGTTCGAGATCTTCTTGCTCAAATTCGATCTCGTTCTCCAGCACCTCGTGGATTTTCCCTTTCTCGTAACCATCAACCATCATCTGCACCCCTTTCTTCAGGAAGGGATCCTTGATCTCCTCGATCATCCCTTCCAGCGCCAGCATGCCGCTGCGACGGGCGTTGCCTGCCAGGGTCTCCAGCAACTGGGCTTGCTCCAGCATGTCCAGCTTGAGTGGGGAGAGCAGCCACTTGAAACGTTTGGCGGTTTTACCGACAACAGAGAAGGGGAACTGGGTCAACGCGGCACCTATGGTGCCGCCGATCACAATAAGAAATGCGGGCAAATCGAGCAGCGCACTGGGATGGCCGCCTTCTATGATATTTCCGCCAAGAATGCAGATCAGTGCAAAGACAAGGCCTATCAAGCTCATTTTTTCTACGTCCCTGAATATTGATAATGGCTAGTGTAGCTACTTAAGTATCAGTTTTTCAAAATGATATCCAATCGATGAGCAATAATGGGCGCTGGGTAACGTCCATAAAAGAAGGCGTGTTGCGACCATAAGATGGCATTGCAATCATCTTGTTGTTCCTGTTGTTCCTGTTGTTCCTGTTGTTCCTGTTGTTCCTGTTGTTCCTGTTGTTCCTGTTGTTCCTGTTGTGACAGGAAGGAACGCTTGTCGGGTGGGGCAATCACAAAAGCAAGCTAGGGGGCGGGTGCTGGCAATATGAAAAGCTGTGATGTTCCATCAGGGCTTTGCAAACCGGGGGATGAGAGAGTGGATGATCTGCCACTGCGTGGCTCTGGCTCACTTGTCGACATAGGTGTTTGCCGGAAAGCAAAAAACCGACCCTGAGGTCGGTTTTTTTAGATTTGGCGGTGAGGGAGGGATTCGAACCCTCGATACGTTGCCGTATACACACTTTCCAGGCGTGCTCCTTCAGCCACTCGGACACCTCACCAAATTTTCGTTCGCTGCGCTGTTGCGCTGGAACGGGGCGTAATTTAGGGGAAAGGGCTGTGTGGGTCAACCTCTTTTCCCCTTATTTTTCATAATCTTTTCCGAATGCCTAACCCTTGCGCAGAATGCCGGTTTTTTAAACCGGATCAGGGCTTGTCGAGGATGATCAGACTGTCCGGCAACTCGTTTTGATCCCGGGTGGCCGGGAAGGCGTCGGTCAGAATGGCGCTAACGCGCTCCACGCACTCCAGAAAACCCTGTTCGATCTCCTTGTTGCGCACTCGCGCCACGAAGTCGTCGATGATCTCCTGCCACTGGCCGTTGTCGATATGCTGGGCGATGCCGTCATCCACCAGTATTTCTACATAGTGCTCGGCGGCAGAGACGAAGATCAGCACCCCAAGCCGGTCGCGGGTGCGGTGCAGCCCCTGCTCGACAAATTGCAGGCGGGCCATCAGGGCCGCCCGGTGCTGACGAACCTTCTTCGGGATGAGCCGCATCTTGATGGGGGTCCAGTGGAACAGCAGGCTCAGCAGCAGCCAGACTGACCACTGCACCAGCAGGATTTCGTACCAGCCTAGCCAGAAGCCGAGCTGGAACACCAGCAGCGGGGTGAGCATCGCCAGCAGCGCCGCCCAGAGGGTGGGAATGTAGCGATAGCCATCGCTGGCCGGGGCCAGCACGGTGACCAGTTCAGCATCAGTCTCTAGCTCCGCTTCGCGCACCTTTGCCTGAAGCGTGTGGAAGAACTGTTTAGAAATCATGATTTGTCTCTTTACTCCTGTTACCAGCCACCGGAGGCTCCGCCGCCGCCAAAACTGCCGCCGCCACCGCTGAATCCGCCGCCGGAGCGACCACCAAAGGAGCCGGCACCCAATCCACCGGCCATGTAGGCCGACCGACGTCGTCCTCCCGGCCCACCGCCACCCCCCCCGCGCAGGTTGTGGAGTACGATCATCGCAATCACCACCAGAATAAACAGCCAGGGGCCGCCACCGTTGTCACTCTTTGGCTGCTCGACCGGCTGATATTCTCCGGCGAGTGCCTTCATGATGCTCTGGCTGCCCGCCATGATCCCGGCCACCATATCGCCGCGCTTGAAGGCGGGCAGGATGCGGCCATGGATGATGTTGGCTGCGATGGCGTCGGGCAGGGCGCCTTCCAATCCATAGCCTACATCGATCCGCACCTTGCGCTCATCCTGGGCGATCAGCAACAGCACGCCATTGTTTTTGCCTTTCTGGCCGATCCCCCAGTGGCGACCGAGCTGGTAGCCGTACTCCTCGATAGTCTCCCCATCGAGGCTGTCGACAGAGACCACCACCAGCTGGATGCCGCTGCGTTTTTCAAAGGCCGCCAGTTGCTGGGTCAGTTGATGGGCCTGTTTGCGGGACATCAGACTGGCTTCATCCACCACCCGTCCGCTCAGCGTCGGGAAGTCGGGTGCCGCTTGCAGGGCAGTGGCCCAGAGCAGCAGACAGGGAAGAAACCAGCGCAGCATCATCTTCATTGGAAGCTGACCTTGGGCGCCTCATCGGCACCGGGTTTGGCACTGAAACTGGGTTTGGCTTCCAGATCCGAGTAGAGCAGCTTGGACCAGATAACGCCGGGGAAAGTGCGGATCTCGGTATTGAACTGGCGCACCGCCTCGATATAGTCGCGGCGTGCCACCGAGATGCGGTTCTCGGTTCCTTCCAGTTGGGCCTGCAGGGCAAGGAACTGCTGATCCGCTTTCAGCTCGGGGTAGCGCTCTACCACCACCATCAGGCGGGAGAGGGCGCTGGAGAGCTGGTTCTGCGCCGCTTCAAACTCCTTGAGCTGGGCAGGATCGCTCACCTGCACGCTGCCGACCCGGGCACGGGCATCGGTGACCGCCTTTAGGGTCTCCTGCTCATGGCTGGCGTAGCCCTTGACGGTGGCGACCAGATTGGGAATGAGGTCGGCACGGCGCTGATACTGGTTCTCAACCTGTCCCCAGCTCGCCTTGACCTGCTCATCCAGGGTCGGAATGTTGTTCATGCCGCAGCCGGTCAGGCCGAGCAGCAGGGTCAGGGTCAACAGGCTCTGCGTGATTCTGCGCCAGAGTGATGTGGCCATCTTGTTGTTCTCCTTTGGTATTTCGAGTCGATAGTGCGCCATGGATGGTGTACGACCAAGCGTGCACCACCATACCAGCTTGGGGTCAGTTGCCACAACGAGCAGGTAGTTCAGGTCGCTTGTTGATGCCGGAGACCTTGGGCAGCTGGGGCTTGTCTTTGAGCCAGGATGCCAGCTCTTCCCCACAGCCATTGCCGGGCGGAATGGGGGCCTGAGGTTCACAATCGGGGCTGCCCACCGGGCAGCGCAGCCGCACGTGGAAGTGGCTGAAGTGGCCCACCCAGGGGCGCAGCTTGGCGACCCAGGGTTCGTTACCAGCCTGTTGGCAGACCGCGGATTTGATCACCGGATTGACGAAGATGCGGGCCACCTCGGGTTTGCTGGCCGCCAGCCGCAGCAGGGTGAGCTGCTGGGGGCCAAAGCGGCCCGGTATCATCTTGTAGCTGGGTTCGTCGATCAGCGCCCACTCCTTGGGGGCATCCTGCTCCCATTTGCTGATGGGGCGGTTGGCCATGCGAAACCAGATATCGGCATCAAGTCCGGTCTGATGGCTGCGATGGCCGGAGGTAAAGGGGCCGCCACGGGCCATCGCCAGATCAGCGATGTAGAGATCCGGCAGCCCGGCCATGCGGGTCTGGTTGGCCAGCGCTTGCAGGTAGTGGATAAGGTCGGGGTGGCCGTAGTAGCGCAGCCGCTTGGTGCGGATCACCTGATAACCCGGCCCTTCGAGGGGCAGGGATACGCCGTTTTTCAGGCAACCGGCGGCATAACCACCGATGGCTTCCGCTTGCAATACAGTCGCCAGCAACAGGGACGTCAGCATGTGCGTGCTCCTTGTCTTGCTTCGAGTCGGCTCAGCAATACGAACAGACTCAAACATATAAATAAATAGGCCGCGGCCACCAGCAGCCAGATCTCGTAGACCAGTCCGCTGGAGTTGGCCATCTCGGTGCCGACGAAGGTGAGCTCCTGCACCGAGATAAGGGAAACGATGGCGGTATCCTTCACCAGCGCAATGAGCTGGCCGGTGAGGGGGGGGAGCATCAGCAGCATGGCCTGCGGCAGGATCACATGGCGCAGCCGCACCCAGGGAGAGAGCCCGAGGCTCTGCGCCGCCTCCCACTGGCCACGGGGGATGGCGGCCAGCCCGGCGCGGACGATCTCGGCGACGAAGGCTGCGCTGATCATGCCAACGCAGAGGGTGCCTGAGATGAGGTTCTCCCAGCGGGCAGGTGGGCCAAACAGCGCCTCTTGCCACGGGGAGAGTGATACGGTGCCGAGCCAGCGGGAGAGGCCGCTCGAAGGCAGCAGCTGGTTGGCGATAAAGAAGTAGAAGATGAAGATAAAGACCAGCGGCGGCAGATTGCGGATCAGCTGGATAAACAGGGTCGCGGGCATCACCAGCCAGGGTCGGCGGCTGAAGGCGGCTACCCCCAGCGCAGTGCCGAGCAGCAGCGCCAGTACCATGCCGAGCAGGGCGATGCGCAAGGTGGTGAGCAGACCGCTGAAAAAGTAGGGCAACTCGCCGTGAGGGCCGGGGGTGAACAGCAGGTCGAAGGCTTCATGCCAGCGCCACTGATAGGCCACCCCGATGTGCAGGCGGCTGGCCAGCCAGAGGCCAGCCAGCAGCAGGATCAGGGCGATCGCCCCATCCAGCCAGTTGATGTTCCGACATGGCTTCCGGACGATGCGCCGGATGGTCTGTTTGAGGGCCATCAGCATCAGGGATTGGCGACCTGCGCTTCCCACGCCAGCGACTTGAACCAGTAGTCATGGCGCGCCTTGAGCCAGCCATCGGCCTGACGTGCGGCGATCCACTCGTTGAACTGCTCAGCCAGGGCGTCATCCCCCTTGCGCAGGGCAAACCCTTCACTCCCTTCTGCCAGCGGTTTGGCAAACGGCATAAAGAGGGCATCCGGGTGGCGCAGCGCCTCTTGCTCGGGTTTCGGGGAAGAGGAGAGGGCGCCGTGGGCGCGGCCGTTCAGCACCTCCTGAAATACCTGTGACTCGTCATCAAACTGGCGCAGGGTGGCCTTGGGGAAGTGTTCTTTTGCCACCTGTACCGGTGAGGCGCCACGACGTACCGCCAGGATCACCCCGCGCTGGTTGAAGTCCGCCACGGTTTTCTTCTCTTTGGCCAGGGTGCTGGAGGCGGCCAGCTGCACCCCCGAATGGGAGTAGGCCTGGGTGAAGCGCACGCTCTTCTCCCGCTCGGGGGTGATGGTGAGGCCGCCGATGATGACGTCATACTTTTTCGCCAACAGGGAGGGGATGATGCCATCCCAGGCGGTAGGCACGAACTCTACCTGCCAGCCGTTATCTGTGGCGAGGCGATGGGCCACGTCAATCTCGAAACCGATCAGGGCCCCCTGCTTGTCGCGCATCGCCCAGGGGGCGAAGGTGGACATGCCGACCCGCAGGGTACCGCTCTGCTCGATCTGCGCCTGGGTGTCGGAGGGGGCAGTTTCTGCCAGTGCCGGAGTGAGCAGGCTTGCCAGCAGCAGGGCTGCGCCCGACAGGGTGGTCTTGAATGGCAGATTCATGGTTAGCGTCCTTGTTGATCCGGATTCAGGTGACGGGCCAGTGCCCGCGAACAGGCTGACAGCGTCAGGGTTAACAGCAAATAGAGGGCAGCTACGGTAAACCACACCTCAAAGGTCAGAAACGTATCGGCAACCAGAGTACGCCCTTCGTTGGTCAGATCGAAGATGGCGATCACACTCACCAGCGCCGAATGTTTGATAAGGGAGACCAGCTCGTTGGTGAGCGGCGGCAAGGTGATGCGCACCAGCTGGGGCAGGATCACCTTGCGCAGGGTGATGGCCCGTGACAAGCCAAGCGACTGGGCTGCCTCCCACTGTCCTTTGGGAATGGCCTGTACGCCTGCACGCAGCACTTCGGCGGTGAAAGCGCCCTGATAGAGGGAGAGGCTCAACACGGCGCAGGCAAGGGGGGCCAATCCCAGCATGGGGCCCAGCAAGAAATAGAGAATATAGAGCTGCACCAGCTGGGGCGTGGTGCGCACCAGCGCCAGATAAGCGATGGCGAGCCATGGGCCGAGCCGGGAGGGGAGCAGCCGCAGGCTGACCACGCACACCCCGACCGCCAGAGTGCCCAACAGGCTGAGCAGCGCCACCTGCAAAGTGACCAGCAGGCCGTTTAGCAAGGGGCCGGCATAAAAGGTTCCCTCATCCCACTCGCCGAGAAAGGGCAACACCCGCGGCCACTGCCACTCATAGCCCATCTGGCGAGCGCCGCTATAGAGCGCCCAGCCGAGCAAGACAGAGAGCATCACAGTGCCTGACAACCAGCCAAGCAGGCGGGGACGATTGAGCCTAGCCATGATAGCTGAGCACCTGTTCGAGGAAGGCCCGGGTGCGCGGGTGCCGGGGGGCGTTGAACAGCTGGGCGGGCGGGGCAGACTCGATAATCTTCCCTTCATCCATAAAGAGCACCCGATCCGCCACCTGACGGGCAAAGCCCATCTCGTGGGTAACGCAGATCAGGGTCATCCCCTCGTCAGCCAGCTCGCGGATCACATCGAGCACTTCGCGGATCATCTCGGGGTCGAGGGCGGAGGTGGGCTCGTCAAACAGCATCAGCTCGGGTTGCATGCAGAGGGAGCGGGCGATGGCGACCCGCTGCTGCTGGCCGCCGGAGAGCTGGTGGGGGTACTTGTCGGCCTGTGCCTGAATGCGCACCCGCTCGAGCAGCCCGAGCGCCCGGGCTTTGGCCTCCTGAGGGCGCAACCCCAGGGTATGCACCGGCGCCACCATCAGGTTTTCCAGCACCGTCATATGGGGGAAGAGGTTGAACTGCTGAAACACCATGCCAACCCGACCTTGCAGGCGGCGCAGGTAGGAAGGGGTCACCGGCTCGCCAAACAGGAACAGCTGGCCGTCGTCGATCCCCTCCAGCCCGTTGATGGTGCGGATCAGAGTCGATTTTCCCGAGCCTGACGGGCCACAGATAACCCACTTCTCTCCCCGTTCAATGGTGAGATCGATGTGATGAAGAGCCTGAAAATCGCCATAGAATTTGTCAACGCCACAAAAGCGCACACAGGGTTGCGAGCTGGTCAAGAAGCGGGTTCCACTGAGAATCATTTACGCCATGGTATTGATTTTATAGGGGGATGACAAAGAAAACCCCCTTGTCAGCATCCTAATGCCTATTCACAATGGCGCCATTTCGTGATGACAGGAGCTTTTCATGCGTATTACATCCTTGCTTGCCGGTTCCCAGGTGCAGCTGTTGATGCCGCCAGCGGTGCGCTATCGCTGCGTCATTTTTCTGCTGTTGCTGGTGAGTTGGGGCGTGGTGGCGGCCTCCTTGTGGGATGGTTGGGGCGCCATGGCGCTGCTCAGCTGGGTGGGCGTGGTCTTTGGTGGCATCACCGGGATCATGGTGTCGCTGCCCCGCAGCTGGCAGCCCTGGCGACTGGCGGAGCTGGGGTGGGATGAACAGCATATCTATCTGCTCAATGGCAACAAGGATGAGGCGCTGGCACTGCCCCGCAGCCAGCTGGTGGCGCTCGAGCGGGAGCGGCGAGTGGGTCACGACGGCCAGTGGCTCGACTTCAGCCTCGATCTGCAACTGAGTGAAGAGGAGCTGGCGGCGGCCATGGCCTTGCTGGATCTCAAGGCGGGGGAGCTCCATCTGGTGAGCCCGTCGGTCTATCGCTTCGGCTTTAAACGGGCCTGGCACGGTCGCCGGATGTTGGCGCAACGGTTGTCAGATCTGCAATCGGCCTGAGTCGACTATTTTCTCGACAATTCCCGGCAAAGCTCAGATACTGCCAGTGACTCGAATTGATCTTGTCTGCACTGTTAACCCAAGAGATCAATCACTTGACGACAGTGTGGAGAAGGCCACGGCATGAAGCCATGGCAGGTCCGGCATAGGGGTTGTGCCCTTACCGTTATGCTGGGAATTGCATAGAGAAGGCACCTTGAATCGAGAGTGGATGGCATGAAGATTTACGTAGGAAATCTGTCGTACCGGATGACGGCCGACGAACTGAAAACCCTGTTCAGCCAGTTTGGACAGGTCGACAAGGTTGATATCATCATCGACCGCGATACCGGCCAGTCAAAGGGGTTTGGTTTTATTGAAATGCCGGTCAATGGTGATGCCGAGAAGGCCATCGCTGGTCTGCATGGCACAGAAGTCGGTGGCCGTACAATCACCGTCAACCAGGCCAAACCGAAGACAGATGCTCCCCGTGGTCGCCCGCAACAGCGCCACCGCTAAGGTACCTCGGCAATAAAAAAACGGCATGGGTTTCCCCCATGCCGCTTTTGTTTCTGGACGTTTTGCTGTTATCAGGGGACGTCGTAACCGAGCGCCGCCTTGCGGATGCGGAACCACTGCTGGCGATTGAGGGCGATGGATTCGGCGGCCACGGCGGCAGCAATCCGCTCCCGTTTGCCGGAGCCAATCAATGGCAGCGGCTGGCTTGGCAGCATCATTACCCAGGCGTAGACCACCTGCTCGATAGTCTGGGCACCCACTTCCTGACGGATCTGCTCCAGTTCGGCACGCAGCGGGGCATAGGTGTCATCGCTGAACAGTCGGCCGCCGCCGAGACATGACCAGGCCATCGGCTTGATGCCAAGCTGCTGGCACTGATCCAGAGTACCATCGAGGGTCCCTTCCTGATGAAGCGGCGAGATCTCCAGCTGGTTGGTGACCAGCGGGAAGGGGAGGCGCGATTGCAGCAGCTCGAACTGACGGGCGGTGAAGTTGGATACCCCGGCGTGCTTGATCTTGCCCGCCTGCTTCAGGGTGATAAAGGCGTCGGCCACTTCATCTGCGTTCATCAGGGGATCCGGGCGGTGGATCAGCAGCAGGTCCAGATGGTCGGTACCGAGCTTGCGCAGCGAGGCCTCTGCGCTGGCGATGATATGGCCCTTGCCGGTGTTGTAGTGGTTGAGGGCATGCTCCGGCTTGGCGGTGAGGGCGATGCCGCACTTGCTGACGATCTCCATCCGGCTGCGCAGGGAAGGTTCGAGACGCAGGGCGTGACCAAAGGCCTCTTCGCACTGGTAGCCGCCATAGATATCGGCGTGATCGATGGTGGTGACCCCCAGATCCAGATGATATTTCATCAGGTCGAGCAGGGCGGCTGGGGAGAGTTGCCACTCCATCAGGCGCCAGTAACCCATGATGAGGCGAGAGAAGGTGGGGCCTTGCGGATGCAGGGCGACACGGGATACAGACATGGTTGACTCCTTGAAAAACACGATGCGAAAACGATGTGCAACATAGATGACTGCGGGCATCTTGGCTTCATGTGGCTGGCAAAGCAATAATGGGCAGTGGCATGATTCGAACTTTGGTTCTGATCGCAGAGTAGGAGAGAGAGTTGGATGGAAGGATTTGCCGAGCGCTTGCAGAGCCTGATCGGGGAGATGAGCGTGAGCGCGTTTGCCCGCAAGGTGGGGCTCAGTGAAGCGCTGATCCGCAAATATTTGAAGGGGGCCGAGCCTGGCTTGGCGCGGGCCAACCAGATCGCCATGGGGGCCAACTGCTCGCTGGAGTGGCTGGCGACCGGATGCGGTTATCTCTACCGTCAGGCGGAAGTGGTAGACAGGGAGGCGCTGGCAGCGGCGCAACTACTGCTGGGCGAGCAGCAACCCGGGGTGGGGCTGCCCGATGAGGAGGCACTGGTCACCCTGCTCGCCTATTACCAGTTTTTGCGCACCCACAAGAAAGCGGACGGTTTTCTCGACTTGGCGCTGGCGCGGGAGTTTGGTCGCCATCTGGGGGAAGCGTGATGAGGGGCATATTACCCTTTGGTCGTGTCACGGCCGGTTGATTATTCTGATACGCTCTAAGCAAGATAACTCTCCATGGAATGGGCGATGAGCTACTTGATCCTCGGAAGTGGTGCGCTGGGCTCGGCGCTGGCAAGAGAGCTGATGGCAAGGGGGGAGTCCTTCCTTCTGGCCGGGCGCACCTATCCAAAAGGGATCGAGATGGGGGCTTTCTTCCCGCTGCAAGAGGTGGACGCCATCTCGTTCGACGCCCTGTTTACCCTCTACGACACCGATCCTCTTCCCACTGTGGTGATCAACACCATCGGCCTGTTGCACGATGTCAGCTTTATGCCAGAGCGGCGGGTCGAAGAGGTGCACCCCAAGTGGCTGTGCGACAGCCTGCTTGCCAATGCCTGGCCAACGCTGGCGCTGGCTGCCCGTTTCAGTCGGTTGATGGGCAATGACCATCCGCTGTGGCTCTGTGCCATCTCTGATCTGGCGGGCTCCATCACCTCCAATCTGGAGGGGGGGCGTTACAGCTACCGGATGAGCAAGGCGGCCCTCGACATGGGGGTGAAAACCCTGGCCCTTGAGTGGACGCAGCGTTTCCCGCAAGCAGGGGTGGTGGCCGTTGCGCCCGGCTTGATGGACTCCCCGATGAATACCCCCTTTCTGAGCGAGTTGCCTGCGGAGCAATTGCAGGAGCCTGCCGAGGTGGCGGTGAAACTGATCAATCTCATCAAGGGGTTATCGTTGACCCAATCGGGTCAGCTACTGGATCTCAACGGTCAGCCGCTGCCTTGGTAAATCCCGCCTGCGGGTTCTATGGACGTCTATTGGCTTCACATTCTGCTCATGCGCCCCTTGCCAAGCGAGGGGCGCATGGCTAACGTCACTCTCCTGTTTCAGGAGGGATCTCATGCGCTATATCGATTTACGAAGTGACACCGTCACCCAGCCTACTGACGCCATGCGTCAAGCCATGCTCCACGCCGAAGTCGGTGACGATGTCTATGGTGAAGATCCGGGCGTCAACGCGCTGGAGGCCTTTGGGGCCAGATTGCTGGGCAAACAGGCGGCGCTGTTTGTGCCGTCCGGCACCATGTCCAATCTGTTGGCGGTGATGAGCCACTGTCAGCGCGGTGAGGGGGCCATCCTCGGCAACGCCGCTCACATCTATCGCTATGAAGCGCAGGGGAGTGCAGTGCTGGGCTCCGTAGCCCTGCAACCCTTGCCGATGCAGCGTGATGGCACGCTTGCATTCGATGATATCAAGGCTGCGCTGGCCCCTGATGATGCCCACTTCGTCCAGACTCGCCTGATCTGCCTTGAGAACACCCACAACGGCAAGGTGCTGCCGCTCTCCTATCTGCAGGAGATGGGGGCATTCGTTGCCGAGCGCGGCTTGAGGCTTCATCTCGATGGCGCCCGGCTCTTTAACGCCGCCGTGGCCAGCGAGACAGCGGCCGCGGTGATCGCCGCGCCGTTTGACAGCATCTCGATTTGTCTCTCCAAGGGGTTGGGCGCACCGGTGGGCTCGCTGCTGGTGGGCAGCCACGATTTCATCGCCCGTGCGCGCCGCCTACGCAAGATGCTGGGGGGTGGCATGCGCCAGGCGGGCATTCTGGCGCAAGCCGGTCTGTTTGCCCTCGAGCAGCATGTGACCCGCCTGGCCGATGATCACCGCCGTGCCAAACGGCTGGCCGAAGGGTTGGCTGCACTGCCGGGCATCGAGCTCGACCTCTCGCTCGTGCAGAGCAACATGGTGTTCCTGCGGCTGCATGAGGGGGAATCGGCCCCTCTGCTGGCCTTTATGAAGGAGAGGGGGATCCTCTTCTCCGGTTACGGCGAGCTGCGGCTGGTGACCCATCTGCAAATCAACGATGACGATATTGAAGAGGTGATCGACGCCTTCACCGAGTATCTCGGAGCGCGTTGAGACGGCTGGTGAGGTAGAGGTTATACCAAGACCTGTTCATACCGAAATAACAGAGGGCGCCGCGGCGCCCTCTGTTATTTGTTGCAAGCTCAAGCTTGCCGCTGGCCGCTCATCAGCATGGCCTCATCGGTGGCATCGTAGATCATCACCGCGATGTGGGTCACCTGACCGCCGAAATCGGCCAGTGGTACCAGCGTCAGGTTCTGGAACATGTGGGGGGCCGAGCCGGTAATGGGGCGGTAGTTGGAGAAACGCAGCAGATAGGGCTTCTGCTCCCAGGTACTGAAGGCGCGGTTGTTGAGCTTGAAGACCATGTTGGCCTTGCGCTCGAACCAGGCTCTGTCCACATCGGGGAAGAGCTCGAACAGTACGCCATCGCGCACGTCACTGGCCAGTCGGCCGCTGTGGCTCTCCATAAAGCCGTTCCACACCTGTACCTTGTACTCCTTGTCGAGCACTACCAGGCCTACGTCCAGGTTCTGGACTATGTTCATCAACCAATGAAATTCACGGATTTCCATAGTCACTCCTAGAGCATGTGCATGATTTTGTTGTTCATGGTGGCGATGGAATCTTCGGTAAACAGCAGCAGCAGATCACACTGCACCGCGTAATCCTGGATCCGGTAGTTGATCTCGATGGCGAGCGTGCGGCGCCAGCGACTCTTGTTAGTGTTGATCAGCTCGTTGATGGGTCTGTGCTGGCCGAGCACCACCGGGTGCCCCTGACTGAAGGGGGTGTCGAGCTGGTTGGCGTAGCCGCGCAGGAAGGCGCCGATCAGCACGTTGGCGGTATCCATCAGCAGCTCCAGTTCGGCGGTGCGATCCAGCGTCCCCTGATGGTTCATCAGCTTGGCCAAATCTTTGAAGCTGGAGTCATGGAACAGGATCAACGCTTCACCGGCGATCCCCGCTCCGATAAACCCCTGACAGACGGCGGAGAGGGTATCCGAATCCGCAGCCGCCGAGAGGGCCATGTGCAGCTCGGAGACCTCCAGCACGTTGACGTTGGGGATAGGCAGTACCACGAAGGCGTTGAGCAGACGAGCCAGCAAGTCGGCTGCCTGACCCATGGAGACGTTGGCCAGCTCCTGATAGACATCGCGGATTTCGGGGGTGATCTTGACGCCTGCATCGGCTACTACACCGCTTGTCAGCTGCTCGGGGGCGCTTGGTTGACCGCTCGGGGCGGCACTCCAGAAACCATGCTTTTTGAGCAGGGCTAGCAGGGTCTCGGGGGCCGCGGGTTTCTTGATGAAATCGAGCGCACCCAGCCCCATGACCCGTTGATAGGCCTCTGGCTGGATATCCCCGGAGACCACGATCACCTTGTTGCGCAAACCCTCCCGTTGGAGGGTCTCCAGCACGCCGTAACCGTCCATTTCCGGCATGGTCAGATCGAGGAAGATGAGATCGCCATGACCCATCAGCACCTGTTCGATCCCTTCGAGACCATTGGCTGCGTAGTGCAAATCGACTTTCCAGTCGGCCGGGAGCGCCCGCGCCAGCTGTTTGCGGGCGAACCCGGAGTCATCACATATCAATACATTCATGGCGTTAGGCAGGCTCTGTTGGCAAGGGATGCTATAAGTGTGGCCCGCTAACGGTCAGATGCAATGGGTGAGGCTATCACCTTGTGAAAATTGGTTGTCCCACTGCCGATTGCGATAGCGTGCTGAGTATTTTTCAACAAATTCAACGAACATCTTAACACGCAACGGAGCGAACTGGTGCTGGCAACACAACATGTAGAAGGGGCGATTGCCGGTTTGCCAGTCGGTCAGTACCGGCACCAGTTGCTCGTCATGGAGGAAGCTGCTCAGATAGTGCAGCGGGGCGTTGACGATCCCCAGATGACGCCGGGCTGCGCGTACCGCGGCCTGGGTCTGGTTGACGGTCAGTTTGGCGCTGCGTTTGATGCAGACGCTCTGGCCATCCTTGTCGGTCAGCTGCCAGTGCTGGTGAGGCCAGCAGTAGATGAGATCATGCTCTTCCAGCTGGTTGGGATGGGAGGGAGTGCCCTTCTTGGTCAAATAGAGTGGTGAGGCAAACAGGCCGTACTCGATATGGCCGAGACAGATCGCATTGGGCAGCGACTGGGGCAGCTCACCGTTGAAGAACACCAGATCCCGATCATTGTCGAACAGGTGCTGGTGATCATTGGTCTGGGTGATATCGAACTGTACCTCGGGATAGTGCAGTCCGAATTCGGCCAGCATATCGATGAGGATGGTGTTGGAGAGCGCGATCGGCGCAGCTATCCGGATAAGCCCGGTGATATCGGCCTCTTGACCCTGGATCTCGCTGGTGGCCTGCTCGATTTGTGCGAGTGGCGTGCAGAGACGTTCGTAGTATCTGAGGCCATCATCGGTAAGGCGGAGCTTGCGGGTAGAGCGATGTAGCAGGGAGCAACCTAGTTGCTCTTCCAGCTGGGAAATGCGTCGACTGATGGTGCCTGTTGGCATGCCCAGTGCGGCTGCAGCGTGGGAGAATCCTCCCTCTTGCACCACCTTGACGAACAGGTAGAACTCTTCGATGTGCTTCATAAACGCTGTTCTGGGTGTAACAAGGGGGCAACCATAAAAAGAGCGTTCCGGGTTGGCAAGGGTAATTCAGCGTTTAATTGATCTGGATTCGATTTCTGTTGATACCAGTTCTCCACCCGCCCGTCATCTCAGCTTCCCCGAGCTGGTGATTATTCCGGCACGATGCCAAATGGTACTGCGGCAGTGATGTTTGCCATATACCCTGATTTGTTCCGCTATAACCGCAGGCGAAGGCCGATATTGCAACCTGATGGAAGGACGCCGGGTTGCTCTGCGTACTCAGCCGGGGTGGTTTGCCATCTACAACCAATGTGATGCAGATCATATATTCGGGTTTTGCTCATTGCCTGTTGAAAAATGAATTTGGGGTATATCAATTCCGCCTTAGTGAACTATTTTTGTCCGTTTTGGCGTTTTTTTGGCTGTTTATCCATCCGCTTGGTTAATTAATGGAAGCTTTGTGACAGAGAGTGATGACTATTTCCACCATTGATTTAAATGTTAATAACAAATTTGTCGCAGCAAATATGCAATTGCTCTTTCAAGGTCTCGAGTGGATAGCTCTTAGTGCTTGTTTTTACTGGGGAAAAAAGTTAAAAATCGACTATATGATTTGCCTGGATTAACAGGGTCCTTGGCTGAGTCCTTTGTAGTATTGCCGTACAGGCTGCCCTGTTGTTGATATCTGAAATAGTTTTGTCCGCTCTTGGCTATGTGAAAAGGGATAATGGCCGAGAGGTATTTGCACCTTGCATTCTGCAGCTAGCGGTTTGCCAGATCTGTTTTCCGGTTAACCAGTGACCATCCAGCATGAATGACCTTGACCAGATGAATACGCTTGACGAACGGTTACTGAAGACGATGGATGTTCTGCATACCCCGATCTGGGTTTATGACATCGAGCATCACCATATTTTCTGGGCAAACAGCGCCGCGCTCTCCGTGTGGGAGGCGACGTCTCTCGACGAACTCTGCTCCCGCGACTTCTCTGCCGATATGGCAACCGCCATCGATCTGCTGCTGCAGCGCTATCTGGGTGATTTTCAGCAGGGGCGCAGTTACAACGAGTGGTGGACCCTCTCCCCAAAGGGTGTCAAGAAGCAGATCTATCTGCGCCTCTCCGGTATTCAACTGGCTGGCCGGCTGATGATGATGACCGAAGCGGTGCTCGACTCCGATACCCTCTATCAGGAGTCCTCGCTGGCAACCGGCGATACCCTTGCCTGCCTGTTCGATAGCCATGGTGTGTTCGAGAGTGGCAACTATCACTTCGAAATGTGTTTTGGCCACCAGATCGCCAAGCTCTCCCAGGTTTTCTCCGGCAATGATGACAGCTTCTACCAGAAGCTCTCCCGTCTCGATGAGGTGGTGACCGAGGGGGAGTGCCGCACCCTCAAGGGGATGCGCTGGTTCCAGTATCAGTTCCGCTATATCCAGCAGGGTGCTCGCATTCTGCTCACCATGCGGGATATTACCGATCGCAAACTCGAAGAGCTGGAGCATCGCCACCTCGCCTGGCACGACTCCCTGACCGGCCTGCTCAATCGGTATGGCTTGATGAAATCCCTTGAGGCCTATTGCGGGCTGGGGGAGCGTTTCGCGCTGGTGTTCATGGATCTGGACAACTTCAAGCTGGTCAACGACAACTACGGCCACAAGGCGGGAGATCGCCTGCTGGAGCGGGTCGCCGGTCGCCTCAAACAGATTTGCCCGCGGGATGTGGAGCTGGCTCGCCTCGGTGGCGATGAATTCACCGCACTGGTGCCGCTGGGCAATCAGGGGGATCGGGCGCAAGAGGTGGCCGATCAGATGCTCTCCCAGATGACCAAGCCGCTGCAACTGAGCGGGCTGCCGGAGGTGACCATCGGTGGCAGTATCGGTATCGCCATTTATCCCGATGATGCGGATGACGGGGACAACCTTATCACCCGTGCCGATATGGCCATGTATCAGGCAAAGCAGATGGGGCGGCTGCGCTGGCAGCGTTTCACCCCCAGCATGCAGCAGACCCTGCAGCGCAAGCTCAATCTCAAACAGTTTCTGGCCAAGGCCATCGGCCGTCAGGAGCTGAGCCTCTGTTACCAGCCGCAGGTCGATGCCGCCAAACGGCGTCTGATCGGTTACGAGGCACTGCTGCGATGGTACAACCCGGTGCTCGGCCATGTGTCGCCGGTGGAATTTATCCCGCTGGCCGAAGAGATGGGGCTGATCCGCGAGATCGGCAGCTGGGTGCTCTCTACCGCGCTGGCACAGGTAGCCAGCTGGCAGAAGCGCTTCCATCAGCGAGTGCCGGTCTCCGTCAACCTCTCCGGTTTCCAGCTCTCGTCGGCGCTGCCCGGGCAAGTTCGCCAGCAGCTGGAGCTGCACGGGGTGGATGCCTCCCTGTTGACGCTGGAGCTGACCGAAACCGTGCTGATGCTCGATATGAAGGGGTGCCTCGGCATTCTCGACGATTTGAGCGAGCAGGGGATCAAGATTGCCATTGATGATTTCGGTACCGGCTACTCCTCTCTGGCCTATCTCAACCGGTTGCCGATCAACAACATCAAGCTGGATCGCTCCTTCGTGGTCGGCCTCAACTTGCCGGTGATACGGGCGACTGCAGCCATGGCCACCAATCTGGGATTGGGGATCATGGCGGAAGGGGTGGAGGAGCCTCACGAGCTGGCCGCCCTGCAGACCCAGGGGTGCCATGTGTTCCAGGGATATCTGTTCAGCAAGCCGCTGACTGTGGCGCAAGTCGAGGCGAGCGGCTTTGTGGTGGAGTGCCAGGTTGGGCGTTATCCACTGCTAGATGCCGTAATGGCAGAGTAACAAGTGTGCGTTAGACCCCAACTTGGGATTTTATTCCGTAATATTTAATCAAAATTAATCATTCTTTTGCGATCGGTCATGAGACGGATTGGCTGGAGTTGCTAGCATGCGACCTCGTTTCTAGGGAAAGGAGTATCGCAATAATGAGTCATGCTGCTGTCAATGACCGTCCGGCCAGCCCTCCCAAAGGTTGGCTGAACCGTTTCCTCAATGGCGTCGAGAAAGCCGGGAACAAATTACCCGACCCCGCCATGCTGTTCCTCTACGCCTTGCTGATCGTCTGGGTCGGCTCCTGGGTGTTGTCACAATTCCAGTTTGATCTGGTCAACCCCCGTACCGGGGAGGCGGTAGTGGTCAACAACCTGCTGACCGGTGCCGGTCTGGCCGAGTTTCTCTCCACCATGGTGACCACCTTTACCGGCTTTGCCCCGCTCGGGATCGTGCTGGTGGCCATGCTCGGGGTCGGGGTGGCCGAGCAGTCCGGTTTTATCAATACCGGTCTGAAAAAGTTGCTGAAAGTGACGCCTGCCCGTTTTCTCACTCCCATGCTGATCCTGGTGGCGATCGTCAGCCACACCGCCGCAGATGCGGGTTATGTGCTGGTGATCCCCATCGGTGGCATCATCTTCCACGCTGCCGGACGCCATCCGCTGGCGGGGATCTCAGCTGCCTTTGCCGGCGTTTCCGGCGGTTTTGCCGCCAACTTCCTGCCCTCCGGCGGGGATGCGCTGCTGCAGGGTTTTACCCAGTCCGCCGCTCAGTTGCTCGATCCTGACTACATGGTCAACACCCTGTGCAACATCATCTTTACCGGTGCCTCTTCGTTGCTGATCATCTGCGTCGGCTGGTTCATCACCGAAAAGGTGGTGGAGCCGCGCCTCAAGCACGTGGCGCTCAACGAGGATCTGGAGAGTGCCGACGAGATGGGGCGCTACAGCGCGCAAGAGAGCCGGGCTTTCAACTGGGCCGGGTTTGCCATGCTGGCGGCTATCGTGCTGCTGGCGCTGGCGCTCTCCCCGAGCGACTCACCGCTGCGTGCTGCTGATGGCTCTCTGACCACCTTCGCCGCGCCAGTGATGAAGTCCATAGTGCCGCTCATCTTCCTGCTCTTTATCCTGCCCGGGATTGTCTACGGCTTTGTCGCAGGCAGCTTCAAGAGTGGCAAGGATGTGATCGATGCCATGTCGGCCACCATGAACAAGATGGGCTCCTACATGGTGATGGCCTTCTTCTGCGCGCTCTTTATCAAGGCGTTTGGTGACTCCAATCTGGGCACCCTGCTGGCCCTCTCCGGTGCCGAAGTGCTCCATGCGCTGGCGCTGCCCGGTGAGGTGACCATCGTCGGGATGATCCTGCTCACCGCCACCGTCAATCTGGTAGTCGGCTCGGCCTCCGCCAAGTGGGCGCTGATCAGCCCGATCCTGGTACCCATGTTGATGGCGGTGGGGATCTCCCCCGAGCTGACCCAGGCGGCCTATCGGGTTGGGGATTCTGCTTCCAATATCATCACCCCGCTGATGGTCTTCTTCCCGCTGGTGGTGGTCTATTGCCAGCAGTATGTGAAGAGCACCGGGATCGGTACCCTGGTCTCCATGATGCTGCCGTACTCGCTTGCCTTCCTGGTGAGCTGGACGATTTTCCTGCTGCTCTACTGGGCGCTCGGCTTCCCGCTCGGGTTGCAAGCCCCTTACGTCTATCCGGCCCCTTAAGCTGGGTGTGCGAGGGAGCCTTGGGCTCCCTCGTTTTTTTCGCTATGGTGTTACCTCATTTTGGAGGTGCCATGAATCAGACCATCGATCTTATCCTTTCCCATCGCTCCATTCGTCAGTTCACTGCCGAGCCGATCGCCCCGCAGCAGCTGGATGCCATTCTCGCCGCCGCCCAGTCCGCCTCGACCTCGAGCTTTTTGCAGGTGACCAGTATTGTGCGAGTCTGCTAACCCGAGGCGCGTCAGCAGTTGGCCATGCTGGCGGGCAATCAACCCTATGTGGTGCAGGCGGCCGAGTTTCTGGTGTTCTGCGCCGATTACCACCGCCACACCCAGATCGTGCCAGAGGCCCAGACCGGCTATGCGGAGCAGTTGCTGATCGGAGCCATCGACGGCGCCCTGATGGCGCAAAACGCCTTGCTGGCGGCGCAGTCGCTGGGGCTGGGCGGGGTCTATATCGGCGGCATTCGCAACCATCCCGCCGAGGTGAGCGAGCTGCTGGGCTTGCCCCATCAGGTGATCCCGCTGTTTGGCCTCTGCCTCGGTCATCCTGCCCAGCAGCCGGAGCAGAAACCCCGTCTGCCCAGGGGGTTGGTGGTGCATCAGGATCGCTACCAGCACGAGCTGGATCGTGACCTACTGGCTCAATACGATCAGCAGATCGCGGACTACTATCAGGCCCGCAGCAGCAACAACAAACAGCAGACCTGGAGTGGCCAGATCCGCGCCATTCTGGGCAAGGAGTCCCGTCCTTTCATGTTGGGCTTCCTGCAATCACGGGGCTTTAACCTCAAGTAATGGCGCTGATGGGCGATACTATGAGGAGGTGACCGTCATGGTCATCATCCCCTGATCCTGCAATCTCTCCCTGAGACCGGGGGCACAGCTTGGTGACAAATCGTGGGCAAGGGGGGATCTGCAGGCTACCTTAAGTGGGTAAGCTGTTGTAGGATCACGCAATTGGATAGGAACAGGGGTTTGGACATCCTATGATTTTAACTTTGGTATTGCTGTCTATTGGCGCACTCCTGTTTTTGGTTATCGCCTATAACGTGGTGCAGCAATATAAGCAGAAGGCTGAGGCGGACAAGCGTCACGCCGTTGCCAGACACAAGACGGTGGCTGACGAGACCGAAGAGGTGTTGCTGAACGTCAATCTGGTGCCTTTCTCCAAGAACATGGTGTTGCTGTTGCAGCACCGGATCCTCGATGCCTATCGCGCCATCGCCCAGGTGATGCCGAATAATCAAATCAAGCAGCGCATCGTTGATGTGCAGACCCAAATCAAGAATGTACAGGAGAACTACAGCGTGCAGGATGAGGGGCAGTTCAAGACCCCGGAGTCCGATCGTCAGGCGATCCAGATGCTGCAGCTGGTCAAGAAGATGCGGGCTGTGCTGCGGGTCGAGCACAACAAGGGCAAGATTGACCCTCAGGGGTTTGCCCAGGAAGAGCGCCGCCTCGAGCTGATGCAGCTCAAGATCAACATCTCCAATCTGGTCAAGCGGGCGATGGATGCCCGCATTCAGGGCCAATATGGTACTTGCCGCCAGCTCTATACCAAGGGACTCTCTGCCATGGCGAGCGTGGGCGACAAGGATCCCTATCTGCTGGCCCGTGAAGAAGATATGCGTCAGGGGCTCAAGGAGCTTGAAGAGCTGCAGCAGCAAAATAGCGCGCAGGATCTGCAAAACATCAAGGACAAGGAAGCCGACGAGCTCGATGTCCTGTTTCAACCCAAGAAGAAATGGTAAGCATGTCCCATCCACTCGATTCCACACTGGGGCCAATGGCCCCATTTGTTTCTCAGCTGTTGGCCGAACTGTCCGCCACTGGCGTCACAATTTCCCGGCCAACGGTCGATCACCTCTGTTATCGGGCGGCTACCCTGCAGGAGTACCGCGCGCTATGTGCTGTGCTGGCTGAGGCAGGTACCTTGCTGGTGGAGGGGATGATTGGCGGACGTCCCATCGCCACTTATCAGTTGCATCAGCCGCTGTTGGCTGGTGAGGTACAGGTACCCTGTATCGAGCTGGCTGCACCGAAACCGGGTCGCGCCCATCAGGCGGGGCTGGAACATATCGAGCTGGTGGTCACTTCACTGCAAGATCTGGTAGCGCGCTATCCCGAGCTGCCATTCAAAACTGGCAACATGCAGGATACCCGCAACCCCGATATTGGCCTGATGTTGCCCTCCGGACAGATCAAGTTTCATCTGCGCTCGCTGGCTGAGGTGATCGCCGAAGAGGTGGCGACCGGTGCTGTGGTCGCGGTGCCTGCGGATTATTTCAATCAGGAGTGATCCTGCTCTAAATGCGGTGCGAGCCTGACAGGCTCTTGAATAACGCAGCAAAAGGGGTCACCGGTGTGACCCCTTTTGTTATCTGGTGGCGCTGGGTTGCGGATCGCCATCTGCTCGTGGGTGACCCTGTTTGCGCTGAGCCTGTTACCCGTGTCGGTGGGGTTGCTGGGCGGGCAGTGGCGATTGGCTTCGCTGCTTGAGACGGCCGAGCCAGAGGCTCAAGCCCGCCGTCAAGATGAGGACCAGTTCAATTCCCATGACCAGACCGCCCAGCTCGCCCAGCTCCCAGAACGGGTGCAGGTAAAGTCCCCCCAGACTGGCTCCCAGATAGTAGGCTACCAGATAGAGAGAGGAGGCGAGGGCGCGGTTGTGTTCGACATGATGACCGACCCAGGCACTGGCGCAGGCGTGTGCCAGGAAAAAGCCGAAGCTGGAGATCAGCAAGCCACTCAGGATCCCGAGCAGGCTAGCTTGCAGTAGCCACAGACTGCCGAGGGCCATCAGGGCGATCCCGACCAGCAGCATGCGTTGTGCCCCCCAGCGGTTGGCAAAGCGACCGCTCAGGGAGGAAGCCACCGTTCCCGAGAGATAGGTGAGAAATAGCATGCCGAGCCACTGGGTGGGCAGGGAGAAAGGGGGCTTGGCCAGCAGGAAGGTGAGATAACTGAACTGGTTCAGAAACACCATAAAGTTGAGCCCGCCTATAAGGTAAGCCCCTACCAGCAAGGGATTGGTCAAGTGTTGCTGCAAGGCGCGGGCAAATTGACCGCGAACGGGGGCGCTCGCCACAAAGCGGGTTTGGTGGGGCAGCAGCCAGAAGACCAGCGGCAGCAGTAACAGGCTGATCACTCCGATCCCCAGAAAGGTATGCTGCCAGTCGCCAAACCAGCCCGCCAACAGACCGCCGACCACCCGACCGGCAATGCCACCGAGGGAGTTGGCGGCAATATAGACCCCCACCGCCGAGAGGAGCGCCCGTTTGCTGAA
The DNA here is from genome assembly GCF_051919365.1 of Aeromonas sp. 82P. Classification (NCBI taxonomy): domain Bacteria; kingdom Pseudomonadati; phylum Pseudomonadota; class Gammaproteobacteria; order Aeromonadales; family Aeromonadaceae; genus Aeromonas; species Aeromonas sp. 82P. The sequence continues at coordinate 2,980,129 of NZ_JBQBEV010000001.1, read as the reverse complement.
CTCTTCCCCCATATAGGCAATCGCAGTGGCTGGTAACCCGGCCAGCAGCGCGCCCTGCAGGATACGCAGCAGCAGCAGGGAGCCAAACTGCTCAACCAGCGGGATCAACAGTGAGAGCAGGATCGCCAGGGTGAGGGTACCCAGCATGACCTGCCGACGGCCATGGCGATCCGCCAGTCTGGCGCAGATCAGCAGGGAGGCGGCGAGGCCAGCAGTGCATCCTGCCAGGGTCCAGTTGGCCGAGAGGGAGTTGACCGAGAAGACCTCGGCAATCAGGGGTAACAGGGGATGGGTCTGGTAGAGGTTCAGAAATACCAGAAAAGAGCCCATGCTGAGGGCCAGGGTTGCACGTATCCACTCGCGACTTCCAATTTCAATCATTGCGTATTGTCCTGACTACTTTTGGTCAGGGTAGAGTCCTTGCGGTTATAAATATAATATATTTAAGTTATCCATCTCATAAGATTAATTGATACATGGATCTGAAACAGCTCACCTATCTGCTGGCGGTCAGGGATGCCGGCTCATTTACCAAGGCAGCCAACAGCCTGCATGTGGCACAACCGGCCATCAGCATGGCCATTGCCAAGCTGGAGCAGCAGCTCGAATTGCGGCTGTTTGATCGACAGGACCGGGCGGTACGGCTCACCCCGGAGGGAGAGGTGCTCTGTCGCCATGCCGAGCGCTTGTTGCTGCAGATGCATCAGGCCGAGGCCGAGATGGCCGAGCTCAAGGGGTTGGAGCGGGGGGAGGTGCGGATCGGGATCCCCTATATGATGGGCTCCTACTATTTTCCCCCTCGACTGATGGCCTTCAAGCATCGCTATCCCGGCCTCAAGATCCGGGTCGAAGAGGCCGGCACCCGTGAGCTGCTCAGCCGGATGGTGGATGGCTCCCTCGATCTGGCCATTCTCATCACCAGTGATCTTCCCCCCGCCATCGAGGGGGCACATCTGCTGAGCGAAGAGATGTTGATGGTGGTGGGGGACGATCACCCCTTGCGCGGCGAACCGGCCGTCACCCTCTCGCAGTTCTTTGCTCAGGAGCTGGCGCTGTTTCGCCGTGGTTTTTACCACCGGGAGCATATGGAGGCGCTAGCCCAGAGCCTGGGCGTTGAACCCGATATCGCCTTCGAGAGCAATCTTATCCCTCTGCTCAAGGCGGTGGTGCGGCAAGGTTTTGCGGTGACCACCTTCTTGCGGATGGTGCTGGAAGAGGAGCCGGATCTGAGTGGCGTGCCCTTCGACCCGCCCATCTACCTCGACCTCTGTGTGGCGTGGCGGCGTGGCGATCCGCTATCCATGGCCAACCGTGCCTTGCGTGATTTTCTACTCAAGGAGCGCCCGGCCTGATGGCGGCGGGCCATTGCTGAAAGTTTGTTACTATTAACGGTGGGTTCGCTTGAGGGCTACACCATGAAATTGCAGCAATTGCGCTATATCGTCGAGGTGGCGAACCACAGGCTGAATCTGTCGGCCACCGCCGAGAGCCTCTTTACCTCCCAGCCCGGGATCAGCAAACAGGTGCGGATGCTGGAGGATGAGCTGGGGATCCAGATCTTCGAGCGCAGCGGTAAACACCTGACCCAGATCACTCCCATAGGTCGTGATGTGATCAAAGTGGCCGCGGAGGTGCTGGACAAGGTCGCCACCATCAAGGTCATGGCCAGGCAGCATGTGCATCCGGAGCAGGGAACCCTCACCATTGCCGCCACTCATCTGCAAGCCCGTTATATTCTGCCCGCCATCCTCAAGGGGTTCATGGCCCGCTTTCCCAAAGTTGCCGTAACTGTGATGCAAGGGAGTGCTGCGCAGTGCCGCGCAGCCGTGCATGATGACGCGGCCGATCTGCTGCTGGCGGATGAACCGGAGGAGGGGAGCGATCTGCTTGTGCTCCCCTCTTTTCAGTGGCAACGGGGCTTGGTGCTACCCAAGGATCATCCGTTGGCCAAAGCAACATCGCTGACTCCGGCTGAGCTGGTGGAGTTTGCATTGGTGACCGATGGAAGGGCGCTCTCTGCCGCTCATGGCACTGATTGCGCTCATGCCGAGAGCCGGATCGCCTGCTGTGCGAGCGACAGCGATGTGCTCAAGACCTATGTCAGACAAGGGATGGGCATCGGGGTGATGGCAACTTTTGCCTGGGAGCCCCAGCGCGATGGCGATCTGGTGCTCAAAACGGCGCCCTGGCTACCAGGCTGTGTGGCCGCTATCGGGTTGCGCAGAGGGGCATTTTTATGCGGCTATCTCTACGATCTGATTGAACGTCTCGCGCCGCAATTGACCCGCGAGCGGGTCGAACAATACTGTGCTGCCCGCACTGGCGAAGAGCTTGAAGCTCTGCTGGCCAATTTGACCGTGCCACTTAGATAGCTTGGGTTGATGTGTGGTCATCCCAAGAAAAACGCCTCCCAATGGGAGGCGTTTGACTATCTGTCATTCGTCAATGCAGGCTCACTTCTTCAGCATATGATCCAGCTTGTTGGCCTTGGTCGACAGATAGAACTCGTTGTGGGGGTTGCGCCCTTCCTGCAACGGTACCCGTTCGGCCACCGGAATACCGAAGGATTCCATGGCTTTCATCTTGCGCGGGTTGTTGGTCATCAGTTTGAGAGACTGGACTTCAAGCTGCTTGAGCATATCGGCGCAGATGGTGTAATCGCGCATGTCGGCGGCAAAACCAAGGGCCACGTTGGCCTCCACGGTATCGGCACCCTGATCCTGCAGGTGATAGGCGCGGATCTTGTTGAGCAAGCCGATGCCACGACCCTCTTGACGCACATACAGCAACACGCCACGACCGGCTTTGGCGATATTCTCCATGGCCGCCTGCAACTGGAAACCGCAGTCACAACGGAGGCTGAATAGGGCGTCGCCGGTCAGGCACTCTGAGTGGATCCGGCCCAGCACGGGCTCTTCACCGGTAATGTCGCCCATCACCAGTGCGGCGTGATCTTTGCCTGTGCCGGTTTCCTGAAAACCTACCAGCGTGAAGGTGCCCCAAGGGGTTGGCAATTTTGATTTGGCCACGAGGGTAACGCTGCTCATAGGTTGCTCCTTACTACTAACGGCTCAAAAAAGGGGGCCAGTTTAGCGCGCCTTGTCAGGAACGACCATAAGAACAAGTCCCTGCATTGCTTAATGAAATCTCCAAATGAGATACAAGCACAGCTGTCCGGCGGGGTTTTGGCCCTTTGTGCGGATTGATGACTGCCAGGCTCACCACATTCGGGTATAATCGGCGCCCATTAACCCACCCCTTCGGGATGGGAGCAACACAGTGCAGGAGAGAAGTTATGCCTCAGATGGCCCCCGTAATGACAATTGATGGCCCCAGTGGTGCAGGTAAAGGCACCTTGTGTCAGCTGCTTGCTGAGAAGCTGGGTTGGCACTTGCTGGACTCGGGCGCCATCTATCGGGTGTTGTCCCTGGCCGCCCTGCATCACGATGTAGAGCTGGACAGTGAAGCCTCACTGGTGCCGCTGGCCGCCAATCTGGATGTGCAATTTCAGGTTGAGGGCGATCTGGTCAAGGTGATCCTGGAAGGGGAAGATGTCTCCCGCACCATCCGCACCGAAGAAGTGGGTAATGCTGCCAGTAAAATCGCCGCCTTCCCCCGGGTGCGCGAAGCCTTGCTGCGCCGTCAGCGTGCATTTCGTCAGGCCCCGGGTCTGATTGCCGATGGTCGTGACATGGGCACAGTTGTTTTCCCCGAGGCCGAGGTGAAGATTTTCCTCGACGCCAGTGCCGAAGAGCGGGCCCAGCGTCGCTATAAGCAGTTGCAAGATAAGGGCTTTGATGTTAACTTTGAGCGTCTTTTAACCGAGATTCGGGAACGTGACGATCGCGACAGAAATCGCGCCACTGCACCCCTGAAACCGGCAGAAGATGCTCTGGTGGTAGACTCTACCGCCATGACCATAGATGAAGTGCTGGCAACAGTACTCGCCTATGCAGAGCAACAACTTGGTGATGCCAGCGCAAGCTGACATCCGGTCGTCTGCACCAAGGATGGCGCAGATTATTTAAAACAGCCCCGCTTGTGCCGGATTGCAAGTGGATGTTTCATTTGTGACATAAACAATGATCGAATCTTTTGCTCAACTCTTTGAAGAGTCCCTGAACGCCGTTGAAACCCGTCAAGGTTCCATCGTCAAGGGTACTGTCGTTGCTATCGAGAACGGTTTCGTACTGGTTGACGCCGGTCTGAAATCCGAGTCCGCTATCCCGGCTGAAGAATTCAAGAACGCCATGGGCGAGCTGGAAATCAACGTCGGCGACACCGTTGATGTGGCTCTGGACTCTATCGAAGATGGTTTCGGCGAAACCAAGCTGTCCCGCGAAAAAGCCAAGCGCCACGAAGCCTGGCTGCAGCTTGAGAAGGCTTACGAAGAGCAAGCTACCGTTATCGGTATCATCAACGGCAAGGTCAAGGGTGGTTTCACCGTTGAACTGAACGGCATCCGTGCCTTCCTGCCGGGTTCTCTGGTTGACGTGCGTCCGATCCGTGACACCGCTCACCTGGAAAACAAAGAACTCGAGTTCAAAGTCATCAAGCTGGACCAGAAGCGCAACAACGTTGTTGTTTCCCGTCGTGCCGTGATCGAGACCGAGAACACCTCCGAGCGCGAAAGCCTGCTGGCTAACCTGCAAGAAGGTCAAGAAGTTAAGGGTATCGTCAAGAACCTGACCGACTACGGTGCATTCGTAGATCTGGGCGGTGTTGACGGCCTGCTGCACATCACCGACATGGCGTGGAAGCGCGTTAAGCATCCTTCCGAAATCGTCAACGTTGGCGACGAGATCGCTGTCAAGGTTCTGAAGTTCGACCGCGAGCGTACTCGTGTATCCCTGGGTCTGAAGCAGCTGGGCGAAGATCCCTGGGTTGCTATCGCCAAGCGTTACCCGGAGACCACCCGTCTGTCTGGCCGCGTGACCAACCTGACCGACTACGGCTGCTTCGTTGAAATCGAAGAAGGCGTTGAAGGCCTGGTACACGTATCCGAGATGGATTGGACCAACAAGAACATCCACCCGTCCAAAGTTGTTAACGTTGGCGACGTGGTTGACGTGATGGTTCTGGACATCGACGAAGAGCGTCGTCGTATCTCTCTGGGTCTGAAGCAGTGCAAATCCAACCCGTGGCAGCTGTTTGCCGAAACTCACGCCAAAGGCGACCGTGTTTCCGGCAAGATCAAGTCCATCACTGACTTCGGTATCTTCATCGGTCTGGATGGCGGCATCGACGGCCTGGTTCACCTGTCTGACATCTCCTGGAACAACCAGGGCGAAGAAGCCGTGCGTGAATTCAAGAAAGGCGACGAGATCGAAGCCGTTGTTCTGCAAGTGGATCCGGAGCGTGAGCGCATCTCCCTGGGTGTCAAGCAGATCGAAGAAGACCCGTTCAACAAGTACCTGGCTGACAACAAGAAAGGTGCTATCGTGAAGGGTAAGGTTACCGAGGTTGATGCCAAAGGTGCCGTTATCGAACTGGCTGATGGCGTAGAAGGCTACCTGCGTGCCTCCGACGCTGCTCGTGACCGTGTAGAAGACGCCACTCTGGTGCTGTCTGTTGGTGACGAAGTTGAAGCTAAATTCATGGGCGTTGATCGTAAGAACCGCACCGTAAGCCTGTCTGTCCGTGCTAAGGACGAGGCTGATGAGCGTGTTGCTATCGATAACCTGAACCAGCAAGAAGAAGTTGTGTTCAGCAATGCTATGATGGAAGCGTTCAAAGCCGCCAAGGGTGAGTAATCCTTGATGCAAGAAAAGGGCGGCATTGCGCCGCCCTTTTTTATCCTGGCAAAATGAATATTGCATGTGATCGGGGAAGGAGATTTAACGTTATGACCAAATCAGATCTCATCGAACAACTGGCAGCCAGCCGCATGCATATGCCGGCCAAGGATGTCGAAGCCGCCATCAAGGAGATCCTTGAGCAGATGGCGTCGACCTTGCAAAACGGCGACCGGATTGAAATCCGCGGATTTGGCAGTTTTTCACTGCACTATCGTGCGCCCCGTGTGGGCCGCAACCCCAAGACTGGGGACAAGGTTGAACTGACCGGGAAATATGTCCCGCACTTCAAACCAGGTAAAGAGTTGCGCGAGCGCGTCAACATCATTGAATAATGCAGAAATGGGCATACCTCGGGTATGCCTTTTTTCTTTTTGGCACCGATTCCTGTGCCAATCGTCTTGTTTCTTAAACTCTTTTCCCATTCACTCTAGAGTCTGCCTGCTATTTTAAGGATAATCAGCCTCTCATTAGATACTGACAGGGAGCTCTTATGAAGCGTATTTTGGCCCTCATTCCGCTGGTGCTGGTGTTTGTTCTGACCCTGGCGCTGGGCTCACAAAATGGCCAGCTGGTTCAGTTCAATTACCTGATCGCTCAGGGTGAGTTTTCGCTTGCCATGCTGTTGGGCTTCTTCTTCGCTGGCGGTTTTTTGCTGGGCTGGCTGGTATTCGGCCTGCTGTTCCTGCGCCTGAAAATGCAAAACCGCACCCTCAACCGCACCATGCGTCGTCAATCCCGCGAGTTGGAGCTGGCCCGGTCACCGGGTAAGGAATAATGTTCCTCAATGCTTGAACTGCTTTTCCTGCTGTTGCCCATCGCCGCCGGTTATGGTTGGTACATGGGTCGCAGGAGTGTTCGCCAGGACACCCAAAAACAGAGTAACCAGTTTTCCCGCCAGTATGTGGCGGGCCTCAACTATTTGCTGTCCGATGAATCCGACAAGGCGGTGGATCTCTTTATCCAGCTGCTTGAGGTGGACAGTGAAACCATCGAAACACACCTCTCCCTCGGCAACCTGTTTCGCCAGCGTGGGGAGGTCGATCGTGCCATCAAGATCCACCAGAACCTGGTAACCCGCCAGCTGACCCGGGAGCAGCGACAGCTTGCCCTGCAGGAGCTTGCGCGCGACTTTTTGGCTGCTGGTCTGCTGGACCGAGCGGAAGCGCTCTGGAATGAGCTGTGTGATGACAGCGACTATGAAGAGACGGCGCTGGCACAGTTGTTGATTATCCATCAGCAGTTGCGGGACTGGGATAAGGCCATCGATGTGGCGGTTCGTCTGCAAAAATTCCAGGGCAAGAAGCTGGCCGACCCCATCTCCCATTTCTATTGCGAGCAAGCCGAGATCGCGCTGCGTGAGGGCAATAAAGGGGAGGGGCTGGCCAAGCTCAAACGGGCGCTCAGTATCAATCCGGCATGTGCCCGGGCCAGTTTGCGCCTCGCTGAGCTCGCCATGGCAGAGGGGGAGTATGAGCAGGCCAGCAAGGAGCTGCTGCGGGTGTTCGAGCAGGATATCGACTTTGCCTCCGAGGCGATGCCCAAATTGCTCGAGTGCTATCAGCAGTTGGGGCGCACGCCTGCGTTGATCCCGCTGCTTGAGAAGGCAGTGGAAGATCACGCCGGTGTCAGCGTGACCCTGGCCCTTGCCAAGCTGGTTGAAGAGCGTGATGGCCTGAGTCAGGCCCGTTCGCTGGTGCTGCGTCAGCTGCGTCGTCATCCCTCGATGAAAGGTTTTTACCAGTTGGTGGGTTTTCAACTGGCCAGTGCGGAGGAGGGGCCTGCCAAGGAGAGCCTCGAGCTTCTGCAACAGCTGGTCGGCGAGCAGATAAAAATCAAGTCAACCCACAAGTGTCGGCAGTGCGGCTTTGCCACTCACTCGTTGTTCTGGCAGTGCCCGTCTTGTCGCCAGTGGGGTTCCATCAAGCCGATCCGCGGTCTGGACGGTGAATAACAAGCAATAGGATGTGAGATGCAAGATCCCAAAGTACTGGTAGCGCTGGATTATCAGCACGAGGCAGATGCCTTAGCGTTCGTTGAACGTATCTCTCCGGCCCAGTGCCGTCTCAAGGTAGGCAAGGAGATGTTTACCCTGTTTGGCCCGCAGTTTGTACGTCAGCTGGTGGCCAAGGGATTCGATGTCTTTCTGGATCTGAAGTTTCACGATATTCCCAATACTGTTGCCAAAGCCGTGGCAGCCAGTGCCGAGCTCGGTGTCTGGATGGTAAACGTGCATGCCAGTGGTGGTGAGCGGATGATGCGTGCCGCCAAAGAGGCGCTACTGCCTTATGGCGACAAGGCCCCCCTGCTTATCGGCGTGACCGTGCTGACCAGCATGGAGCAGTCCGACATGATCCCTCTTGGTCTGGATGTGAGCCCTGCCGAGCAGGTGATCCGACTAGCTACCTTGACCAAAGCATCCGGTCTGGATGGGGTGGTCTGCTCCGCCAACGAGGCCCATGAGCTGAAAGCCTTGTTGGGCGCCGATTTCAAGCTGGTGACCCCGGGTATTCGCCCGACCGGTTCAGCAGCCGGGGATCAGCGCCGGGTGATGACACCGAAAGCGGCGGTCGAGGCGGGGTCCGATTATCTGGTTATCGGTCGCCCCATTACGCAGGCTGCCGATCCGGCCGCCATGCTGGCCAGCATCAATGCCGAGCTGGTTGGTGCGTAACAGGCTCACTCAGTGATACGCGGTGCAGGCCGAGCAACAGGCCTGCACCGGCCCCGATAAGATGAGAGCCGATGTGTACCCTGGCATTGATCAGGGTGGAGATCGGACTCTCTCCCGCGTTGTAGAAGTCCATCGCCAGCTTGAGCCCCATCCCTGCCAACAGTAGCCAGCCCGACGTGAGGCGTCCGTGGCGGATATCCTGCATTGCCCCCCAGACAAACAGACCATGCAGCGAGCCGGATAGTCCCATGTACCACTGGGTCTGCGGGCACCACCACCAGATCCCCAAGCCCACTGCCAGCCAGAGCAGCAACATCAGCAGCGGCAGGCGAGCCCCACCCAGATAGTCGCGAAACAGGCTATAGAGGATGGCGAGGCCGCCCAGATTGAGCAGCAGGTGCCACAGATTGGTATGAGCCAGATTGCCTGTTATGATCCGCCACCCTTCGCCCCCGGCGATCAAGGGCCGATCGAAGGAGAGCTGAAGATTGGGAACGGTAAAGAAGAGTAGCAAGCTGGTGAGAGAGAGCGTGATAACCCAGAGCAATCCAGATTTGTCTGACAACATGAAACAGTCCAACGACAAGAACAGTCGATACTGTACACGTTGCACCCGAGCCCTCAAAGCCTGCCTGTGCGATTATATTGTGCCGGTTGACAATCACACGCCCCTCTACATCTTGCAGCACCCCAACGAGGTGGCACATCCCAAGGGGACTGCGGCGCTGCTGGTGGCCTCTTTGCAACAGTGCGAGATCCATGTGGGGGAGGACTTTTCCCGCGATGAGTGGCTCAATGTGCTGCTGGCTGACCAATCCCGTCGTTATTATTTGCTCTGGCCGGATGAGGATGCCATTTCGCTGACCGATCTTCGCCAGCAGTGGGAGAGTGAATCCTCTGGCTCCGCATCAGTCGCCTTTATCTTGCTTGACGGCACCTGGCGCAAAGCCTATCGCATGTTGCAGAGCAACCCGGCACTGGCCCGCTTGCCCCGCATCGGCATTGGTGCCATTGCCGGTCAATATGCCATTCGAAAGAAACCCTTTCCCGATGCCCTCTCTACCATAGAGGCGGGCTATCACCTCTTGTCCCGGTGGGAGGGGAGGCCGGAGCGCTATGCGCCCTTGCTGACCCTGTTCAATCGGTTGAATACCCAGTGGCAGGACTTTGCCGAAGGCCGCCGCGCGTGACATTTGAAGGAGTTATCAAGATGAAAAAAGCAGTCGTGGTTTTCAGCGGTGGTCAGGACAGCACTACTTGTCTGGTGCAGGCATTGGCCCGGTATGATGAAGTGCACGCCATCACCTTTGACTATGGCCAGCGCCATCGGGAAGAGATCGACACCGCGCGCCGCCTGGGCAGTGCATTGGGGATTGCCGCCCACAAGGTGATGGATGTAACGCTGCTCAATGAGCTGGCGGTCTCTGCCCTGACCCGTGACGACATTCCTGTCAGCTGCGAGCTGCAGGATAACGGGCTGCCCAACACCTTCGTGCCGGGCCGCAATATCCTGTTCCTGACCCTGGCCTCTATCTATGCCTATCAGGTGGGCGCCGAAGCGGTGATCACCGGTGTATGCGAGACCGACTTCTCCGGCTATCCCGATTGCCGTGACGAGTTCGTCAAGGCCCTCAATCAGGCGGTGTCGCTGGGGCTGGATCGCGGGATCCGTTTTGAAACTCCCCTGATGTGGCTCGACAAGGCCGAGACCTGGGCACTGGCTGATCACTATGGTCACCTCGACACGGTGCGCCAGCAGACCCTGACCTGCTACAACGGCATTGCCGGTGACGGTTGCGGCACGTGTCCTGCGTGTGAACTGCGCCGTCGCGGCCTGAACAACTATCTGGCCGACAAGGCGGGCATCATGGCCAGACTGTTTGAGAAAACCGGGCTGGGCGAGAAAAGCGCAGAGTGAGCCTGCGTCTTGCCGTGGCTTGGGGTATAATTCGCGACTTTTGCAACAAGCCGTGATCGAGATGCACTACCCAATCAACGAGATTTTCCAGACCATCCAGGGGGAGGGCATCTTTACCGGCCTGCCCGCCATCTTTGTTCGCCTGCAGGGTTGCCCGGTGGGCTGCCCCTGGTGCGATACCCGTCATACCTGGGTTGTTGATCCGGCTCGTGAAGTGGGCAAGGCGGCGGTGCTGGATCGCTCCAACGAATCCGATTGTTGGAGCCAACTTAGCACCGCGCAGATTATCAAGAGCTTTACCGACCTGGGTTATCAGGCGCGCCATGTGGTGATCACCGGTGGCGAGCCCTGCCTCTACGATCTGCACGAACTCTCGTCAGCCCTGCTGGCGGCGGGCTATCAGGTGCAGATTGAAACCAGTGGCACCAGCGAGATCAAGACCCATGAGCAGACCTGGGTGACCGTCTCCCCCAAAATTGGCATGAAAGGGGGGCTGCCTGTGCTGGTCTCGGCGCTGGAGCGGGCCAACGAGATCAAGCATCCGGTGGCCACCGAGCACCATATTGAAGAGCTGGATACGCTGCTCGCTACCGCTACCCTGCGCCCTGATGTGGTCATTGCCTTGCAGCCGATCAGCCAGAAACCACGGGCCACCCAATTGGCGATGGATACCTGTATTGCGCGTAACTGGCGACTCTCAATCCAGACTCATAAATATCTGGATATCGATTAATATGGATTGGCTATCCGACGAACAGGTGCTGCTGACTCTGACCAACAAGATGCCTTACGGTAAATATCAGGGGCGGCGTATCATCGATATTCCCGAGCCCTATCTGGTGTGGATGGCGCGCAGCGGTTTTCCTGCGGGTAAATTGGGCCAGACGCTGGTGTTGGCTTACGAAATCAAACTCAATGGACTCGAATCCATGATTATTCCCATTATTAACAGGATGTCGGTATGAGAATATATACAAGGCAGGGCGACAAGGGCATGACCCGGCTGGCCGATGGTATCCCATTGCCCAAGGATCATTTGCGGGTCGAGACCTACGGTTATATCGATGAGCTTAACTCCCATATTGGCTTGCTGATTTGTGACGTGCCGTCGCAAGAGATCGGTTTATTGGCTGATTTACAGCTGTTGCAACAGGAGTTGTTTGATCTGGGGGGGAGTTGGCATTCTCCAGCGACGCCCAGAATGAATCAATTTGGCAAGTTAATGCCGCCTGGACCACTCGCCTTGAACAGCAGATAGATCGTTATAGTGAGCCATTGCCGCCGCTGCGCCAATTTATATTGCCCGGTGGTTCCCGTGCCGCGGCGCAAGCGCATGTGGTGCGTACTCTGGTGCGTCATTGCGAGCGCTTGCTGCTGACATTGAGCCGGGAAGAGCGGGTCAATCCCGAGGTGCTGCCCTATCTGAACCGGATGAGTGACTGGTTCTTTACCGTTGCCCGCTATCTCATCTGCGTAGCAGGGGATCGTGAAGTGCTGTGGGTCAAGGCAGCAGATCGCCCGCAATCGGCTATCTGATATGTCACATTTAAGCGGCAATAAAAAACCTCGCCTTGGCGAGGTTTTTTATTAGCAACGAGATTGAGATCAGATAGCAAAGTCTTCCAGTGATTTGCCTGCTGCCACTGCGCTGGCAATAGCCGAAGGCATACGGCCCTGGCCGGTCCAGGTTTTCTCTACGCCATTATCCTGATAGCGATATTTGGCCGGACGTGGCGCCCGCTTGGCTTTTTCTGATTTGCCGGGGTTGGTAGCGACAGCGCTTACCAATTCTGCCGGGTCAATACCGGCGGCTTTCAGCATTTCGCTATATTCGTTAATTTTCCGCAGATGCTCTTCACGGGCCTGACGCTCGGCAGCTTCATCCTGCTGACGCTCAGCAACGATCGCAGAGAGTTTTTCCAGTGCCTCTTCCAGTTGTTCCAGAGAAAGTTCGCGGCAGGTCGCACGCAGACTGCGGATATTAAGCAGTACCTTTAAAAATTCATTCATAGGAGTTACCACGTCGAGTCAGAGAAAAATATTATGTTCTAGCTGATTCTTGCTTGGCGATTTAAATAAGTCAAGCCGGGTTAAATATTATATCCGTGGGGAACATCAATACAGATATTTAATATGGCCAGCAATAGGCTTGGTGATTGGATGCCAATGAAACCGCAGTAGGTGAAAATAGCGTCAAAGCTGGCGTTGTTGCATCATTTGACTACCATTTTCCGACCTTGATCTGTTTATCATGACTATTTAATCAAAAAACTTGCTATAAGCTGCCATCTCGATAAAATGTGCGGCGAATACCTTTAAGTAGAGGCGCGCTGCCTATGAGTATTTGTGCGGAGGGTGATGCCTGTGATGCACAAGGAAAGGAGTCAGCGCCGAAGTGGCCAGGCCATCATACCGGGCTGCTGGTTCTGCATCTAATAGGTGCAGGACTGCCATAGTCATCCACTATGGAGCGCTACCTGAAGGGGCTGAGGAGTATGACCTCCCCATAGGTTTTGTTTCTTTAGATCCTCTCGGTAGATCTCCACCTGTAATCTTTAGGTGCAAAGAGATCATGGACATTAGTCATTTCGCCGACTCCGGTTGGTCTGTTCTTCCCCCCCTGTTGGCTGTCGCGTTGGCGATCCTGACCCGCCGCGTGCTGTTGTCCCTTGGTGTGGGCATCGTTACCGGCAGTCTGCTGCTCAATCAGTTTTCGCCCCTCGAATCCCTGCATTACATGTTGAATACCGTGCTCAAGATCTTCTGGGTCGATGGCGCACTCAATCGTGACAACGTCAACATGATCCTGTTTATGCTGCTGCTGGGTGGCCTCATCAGCCTGATGAGTGTCTCAGGGGCGACCCGTGCCTTTGCCGAGTGGGCCGAGCGTCGTGCCAAGACCCGCAAGGGCGCCAAAGCGCTGACCGGTATGATGGTGTTTGCTTTCTTTATCGATGACTTCTTCCACAGTCTGTCGGTGGGGGCCATCTGCCGTCCGGTGACCGACCGCTTCCAGATCTCCCGTGCCAAACTGGCCTATCTGCTGGACTCCACCGCGGCGCCGGTCTGCGTGCTGATGCCCATCTCCTCCTGGGGCGCCTATATCATCGCCCTGGTGGGCGGCATCATGGCGGCCCACGGTCTGACCGAGCAGAGCCCCATCGCGGCGTTTGTCGAGATGATCCCGATGAACCTCTACGCCGTCTTCACCCTGATCATGGTGCTGGTGGTGATTGCATTCCAACTCGACATCGGCCCGATGCGTCAACACGAAGCGTGGGCGCTGGAAGGCAAGCTGTGGGATGAGTCCAAGGGCCGCCCCATCGGTCTGGATATGGAGAGCCCGGAGGAGAGCAACGGCGGCATGATCGACATGGTACTGCCGATCCTGACCCTGACCGCCGCCACCATCTATTTCATGATTGATTCCGGTGCTGCGGTGCTGAGCGAGAAAGGGCTGCCGTTCAGCGTGCTCGGTTCGTTCGAAAATACCAACGTCGGCTCTTCGCTGGTCTACGGTGCCCTGTGCAGTCTGGTGGTCTCCATCGGTCTGGCGATGCGCCTGAAGCTGGGTGCCAAGAACTGGATCAAGGCCGCTCCGCAGGGCGTCATGGCCATGCTGCCAGCCATCAACATCCTGCTGTTTGCCTGGACCATAGGTGCCGTGGTGCGCGACGTGGAGACCGGCAAGTACCTGGCTTCGCTGGCTAACGGCAACCTGCCGATCGAAGTGCTGCCTGCTGTGGTCTTTATCCTCTCCTGTGCCATGGCGTTTGCCACCGGTACCAGCTGGGGTACCTTCGGCATCATGCTGCCGCTGGCCGGTGACATGGCCGCCGCCAGTGACATCAGCCTGATGCTGCCGATGCTGGCGGCGGTACTGGCTGGCTCGGTGTTCGGGGATCACAGCTCACCCATCTCCAGCACCAGCATCCTCTCTGCCACCGGTGCCGGCTGTCATCACATCGATCACGTGATGACCCAGCTGCCCTATGCACTGGCCATCGCCTTCGGCGCGGCCATCGGTTACCTGGCGATGGGCTTGATGCACTCCAGCCTGGCCGGTTTCAGTGTCAGTGCCCTCTGGTTCGTGCTCTTTACCAGCTATCACCTGAAAAAGGCCAAAGCGCGGCCAGTGCTGGCAGCCGCATAACATTTATAGAGCAAGGGGCCCGCGGGCCCCTTGGTTTTGTCAGGGGCTTTGGTTAGCATGCGCCCCATAAATTCAGTTTCGGAACAGTATCATGGCTTCACTGCACTACAAATTTGCCACCATGAATTCAGGCAAATCCACCCAGCTCATTCAGGCGCACTTCAACTATCTGGAGCGGGGCATGCATCCTCTGGCGATGACGCCAGCCATTGATGATCGTTTCGGGGTAGGGGTGATCAGTGCCCGGGTTGGCCTTGAACTGAAGGTGGACGTGTTCAGCGACAGCTGCGATCTGTTTGAAATGGTGAAAGAGCGCCATGCGAAGAAACATATCGATGTCTTTATCGTGGACGAGGCCCAGTTCCTGACCCGTGAGCAGGTCTACCAGCTGGCCCGCATCGTCGATGAGCAGGATATTCCGGTGATGGCCTATGGCCTCAAGACCGATTTTCGCGGCGAGCTGTTCCCCGGTTCCTACCATCTGCTCTGTCTGGCCGACAAGTTTGAAGAGCTGAAGAGCATCTGCTGGTGTGGCAACAAGGCTCACATGAACTCCCGGGTCAACGAAGCGGGGCAGGTGATGCGTGATGGCGAACAGGTGGAGATCGGCGGCAACGATCGCTATGTGTCACTCTGTCGCAAACACTATCTCGAAGGTCGGGCCTACAAGTAAGTCGGCTGCGATAATTGAATCGTCGAGAAGGGCGCCAATCTGGCGCCCTTTTTATTTTCCCCAACTTGTATCGCTGTGGTTCAGTCGATCTCGATATCCACCGGCGCAATGATGGGGTCGGCCACCGGCAGGCGTTGAAACAGCTGGCGAAAATGGTGCTGTACCCGGCCGATATCGACCAGTGACATGCCGGAGGCAAAACCGAACCAGACATAGAGGCCGGTGAGATCGCGAAACATCGGCGGCAAATAGCGGGGGGCGGCAATCAGCCCCTCCAGATAGTGCTGATAGAGCACCGGAATGTCATCCAGTGTCACCTTGCCGACAAACAGCATCGGCAGGATCTCGGGCACCCCTTCCAGCACGGCGCTGCGGATAAAGTTGACCGTCTCCACATAGCCACGCACGTAGGAGAGATCCTTGGTAAAGCAGGCGCCGCCGCCCACCATGCCGCCACGAAAGACCCGCTGGGTGATCTTGTAGGCGTCGTGCTCGCTGGTGCCCTGCTGCACGAAGTGCTGAAACACCTCGATAAAATCGGCGCCACGCTCGGCCATGTCGATGGCCATCACCCGATCGGAGATACACGCTTGGCCCGATCCGGAAAGGAGCTGAAGGTGAGGGTCTCTATCAGGACGGCCAGCCCCTCCTGACAGGCGGTGATCCGCGGTGAACCGGCGCTCAGCCAAGTGGCATAGGGCTGCTGGCGACCGTTGAGGGTGGTGCCGACATGGACCCACCCCTCGTGTACCTCCAGCACCTGCAAGTCCAGCTCGGAGAAACGGGCGTGGGAGTTGAGCTTGATGTAGTCGCTACCGGCAGCGGCATCGGAGACAATCCCATCGCTCAGCTTCACCTGCACAGTGCCGTCACTGAAGTAGCTCGACAGCTTGCCCTGTAGTTTGGCGACCGCGGCCTCTCCTTCGTACTCCTTGGGGTAGGGGCGCACCAGATGGCGCGCGCCGGGCAGGGAGAATATATCGCACAGGCGGGCGCCCAGCTCCTTGAGAGTCTTGCGATCCCCACGCAGGTGATCGCTGGCAGAGCCATAAAGCAGCTGGCTGTAACGCTGAAAATCGGGTTGGCCGCGCTGGCGCAGCATCTCGATCACCACCATGTACTGGTCGACCGTCTCTTGCAGGATCCGGCCAAGATCGTCCTCTGGCCCCAACTTTCTGCGGATCCTGTCCCGCAGCTCCTTGAGCTCCAGATACTTGTTGCGCGGATCGAAGCCGAGGGGGAGGGCATCATAGAAGTGCCTGTCGATAGCGGGCAGCGCTCTGCCACCGCTTGCCAGAAAGCGATCCTGCAGATGGCGTGGCCATTTGATGGCATCCAGAATGCGGATGGGTTTTTGCAGGGTGAGTAGCTCATCCGAGAGTGATTTCAGATGAAGGCGATACTTTTCTTGGATAGTCATGGGGCCCCCTGTGGGGCAAGCGTCATCGTGGATTTGGCTGAGTATATGCATAGCGCTTGCCAAAAAGAAGCGACCCGCAGGGTTATCGGGTTGGCGTGCTTTTTGTTGATAGCAAATTGGTTTAGACTGCGCCCCTTGATCCCAATCTTGTCGTGGAAATGATGAATATCCCCAGCTCCGAAATGATAATGCGTTGGTTGCAACAGGCTCGTATCGAGCACTATGTCTGCGACCAGTGTCACGGTATCCACATTGTCTCTTTGCAGTCGGTCGATGGTATTCAGGAGAGCCGGATCTTCGTGGAAGAGGAAGGCCTGCTGTTCTCCTCCGAGCTGGAAGTGCGCCCCTCCGCAATGCTGCCGCTGGTTGCCGAACTGGGCCGACTCAATATGCAGTACCCCTCCCTCAAGGTGTTCCTCGATATCATCGATGACAACCTGCCGCGGCTGGTGGTCGGCCACACCGTCTTTACCAAGGCCGGACTCAGCGTCGAGCAGTTCCTGCTGTTCGTGCAAAGCACCATCGCCGCCACCCACGAATTGGTTGCCGAATGCGAACGTTCCGGCTTCCTCAACCTGCCGGAAATTCAGGTTGCACCGGAATCTGTGCATTAAGTGTTCGAACGGTTCGCCAGGTGAAAAAAGCCGTTGACGCGGGCGGGGCTTTCCCCTAAATTACGCCCCGTTCCAGCGCAACAGCGTAGCGAGCACCGTGTTGGCTGAACACGTTAAACCACAGACCAAAATTTGGTGAGGTGTCCGAGTGGCTGAAGGAGCACGCCTGGAAAGTGTGTATACGGCAACGTATCGAGGGTTCGAATCCCTCCCTCACCGCCAAATTGCAAAGCCCTGATGGAAACATCAGGGCTTTTGTTTTATGGCGCAATCCCGAGTGGTTGCCGGCATAGGACTGCAAATCCTCATTGTTGATAGCCCAGCATCTGGTTGAGCCGCTTGGGCAATCGCAGTGAAATGTCTCGGTGACCTTGACGCCACGGCCAATCCATTGGTCGATCCTTTTAAAGTTTCCGCCCAATTCAGTACAAGGGCCTCTCGCAAGAGAGGCCCTTTTCATTGCTCGCTGATTTGCCCTGCTCGTTACTTAAAAGGCATTCCGTGGTGATACCGGTTAATGCTCCACTGTCAGCGGATCCGGGGGCAGGTTCAGATGCTTGGTGATGGCCTGATAGAGCTGGGGGTAGTTATCGTCAAAATGATGTCCTCCCGGCAGGGTGATGCTGGTGACGTTGGGTTGGTTGAGACGGGGGCAGAGGCGGTCGTCGTCATCGTCATCGGCTCCTTGCAGGCAGAGCATCGGCAGGTCGCGGATGGTCTTCACCTGCGGCTCGGTCGGGTAGCTCCGCGCCTTGTGGGTCAGCATGTCGCTGACGTGGATCTCGAAATCCGAGCTGGTGGAGGGGGAGAGCATCACGGCCCCGACCAGCCCCTGACGATAGTGCTCCGGCAACCGGTTGATGACGAAGGGGACAATCTCGGCACCAAACGAGAAGCCGACCAGCAGCCAGCGGGGGCGCTGCCAGCGAGTCTGGTAATCATCGAGGATCCGCTCCAGATCGGCGGTCACCTGCTCCGGGGTTTTCTTCTTCCAGTAGTAGGTCAGGGAGCTCCAGCCCACGACCGGCATGCCGTTCAGCTGAAACTGGGCGCTCAGCCCCTTGTCGAGGGCCGCCCAGCCACCATCGCCGCTGAGAAAGATCACCATGGGGGCGTCGGATGGCTGCTTGACCGGCAGCTCAATCAGGCTCAGGTCATCCTTGACCGGGGCGGCGTGCGCCGCAAAAGATGAAACGGGCAGTACGAGACTGAGTAACAGCAATATCAAGGCTCTCATTGGCCATGCTCCTATTTCTTGATCAGCCCCAGCGGGCCGCGGCTAATCAGGGTGATCAGGTGAGTCAGGGTTCTGGGCAGTACCAGCTTGCTGCTGCAGAGCAGGTAGCGGGGTTCCCAGCGGGGCGAAAATTTCTCCTTGTAGCGTCTGAGCCCCTGGAAGTTGTAAAAACGGCTACCACGGACGAACAGGGTATTGCCAAGGCGGGCCCAGTAGCTGCCGAGCGGGTGATCGTTGAAGCCGGACATGGGGGCCATCCCCAGATTGAAGCTGGCGTACCCTTGCGCCTTGCCCCACAGCAGCAGCTCGACAAAGAGAAAATCCATGATGGGAGCGGTGCCGGTATCCAGGCTGTAGCGCATCAGATCGATGGAGAGCATCTCCTTGTTGTCGCTCACCCAGAGGTTGGCAAAGCCGACGATCTGCCCCTCATTCCACACCAGTGCAGCCGGGCTCAAGGTCAGGTAGTCAGGCTCGAAGCGGCCGACCGAGAAGCCCTTCTCCTTGCCCATCTTGCTCTGCAGCCAGGTATCGGAGACGGTCTGTAATCTGGGCAGCAGGGGGGCCACGGCACTTGCCTCGACCACCTCGAAGGTCAACCCTTCCCGTTTGCCCTTGGCGTGGCTCTGGCGCAGGTTGCGCAGCCGGCTGCCCGCCAGATCGAAAGTAGCCAGATCGACCATCGCCTCTTCACCGAGCTTGAAGGGGATCAGCCCCAGCTCCAGATAGAGCGGAAGATAGCGGGCCGAGACCTGATAAAAGACCGGGTTGGCGTCGTGCTCGTCGCACCGCTCGCGAAATTGCCAGAGCAGCTCTTCGATCTGCTCGGGGCGACCGACAGGATCCCCCATCACAATCCAGCTGCTGCCCTCGATGCCATACATCAGGAAGGCGTCGCCGGCGGGATGGAACAGCAGGGACTTGTCCTGCAACTGGGCCAGATAGCCGTGGCTCCCCCCTTCGCGCACCACCAGCTCGTGGGCGCGAGCAAGCGTCTCCTTGTCCGGCTTTTCACCGACCATGCGCAGCGGCGCAAGCAGCTGGGCGACCCCGGCCACGGTCAGCACGGCCACCACGCTCCCCATGGCGCGCAGGCCGCGGGCCGCCCCGCCATGGGGCGAGAAGTGGAACCAGAGGGCGTGGTCATACTCCACCTGACGATAGGAGAAGAGCAGCAGCCACAGCGCCCCCAGCAGCACGGCGCCGACCGAGATGAGCCAGCCCGGGGTGTACTGGGGATAGAGCAGCGACCCCTTGCGATAGAAGAGGGCGCGGCAGGGTGTCATGATGAGCAGGAAGCTGCCAAGCAGCAGGGCTGACTCCCAGTCGCCCCCCTTGAGCAGGGAGAAGGCGATACCCAGAGCCAGCAGCAGCTGGGTGATGCGAAACGCGGCGTCGTGACGGCGATAGAGGCTGCGCGCCAGCAGGATCAGGAGGATACCGCTCACGCTGCCGAGCACGTGGGAGAGCTCCAGCAGATGGAGCGGTAACACCTGCAGCCACACTTCGATGTGGCTGCGCATGGTCGGGATCATCCCCGAGCAGAGCAGCAGGCTGCCGGCGGCGAAGGTGCCCATGCTGATAAGGGCGGGCAGAAATTCGCGTACTGCGCTCATCAGCCCCTGTAGCCGCTGCCAGCGCGCTTTTTGTTGCAGCATCTCCTGACTGGTAAAGAGCAGCAGGGCACAGAGAAAGGGAAGCAGGTAATAGATGCAGCGATAGAGCAGCAGCGAGGCGAGCAGCTTGTCGGTTGGCAGATAGTTAGCCAGCAACAGGCTCATGCTCGCTTCGAACACCCCAATCCCGCCCGGCACGTGGGCCAGCACCCCGAGGAAGCTGGCCAGCACGAAGGCACTGAGCAGCACGGGGTAGGGGACGCTATCTGCAGGCAACAGCACAAACAGCACTGCGGCGGCGGCCATCCAGTCGGCCAGCGCGACCAACAGTTGCAACAGACGTATCCGAAAGCCCGGCAGGGTCAGGGTGTGTTTCCGCCAGGAGAGACGGTGTGTGGGCCAGCAGAGGTAGCTGGCCACCAACAGCAGAGCCATGACGCCCGCCAGCCTGAGCAGGGTATCTGCCCACTGCGGCCAGTCAGGCAGCAGCTGTGATACATCGCAGGTCAGTAGGGCGCCACCTCCCCACGCCAGCAGGCCGAGGAAAAAGGTGATGGAGCAGAACAGCACCACTCGGGCTACCTCACCGGTCGCCAGACCGAGAGCTGAGTAGAGCCGATAGCGTACCGAGGTGCCGGTCAGCAGGGCAAATCCCAGGGTATTGGAGAAGGTGTAGGCGATAAAGGAGGTGATGCTGACCTGTTGCCAGGGAAGGCGCTTGCCCAGCGCATGGAGCGCCAGCATGTCATAGCTGCAGAGGTAACCATAACTGAGCAAGGTCAGCAACAGGGCGCCCGCCAGTCGCGGCAGGGGTTGGGACCAGATGGCCACACGAATATCGTGCCAGTGCCATGCCTGAGTCAGGTGATACAGCACGGTCTGTGCGGTGCCGAGCAGCAGCAAGCTGCACAAGGGGCCGAGCCATTTAAGCAGATGACGCCACATGCCATGTTCCTGTGGTCATTGACCGTTTCCCGCAAAGGGGGAGCCGGGTCGTGGATCCGGTTTGGACGAGGGAGGCGCTCGTCAGGAAAATTTCGGGAAGAGATGGAAAGGGAGGCGTCAGCCTCCCTCTGTGCTATCCAGTGACCGGTTGGATCACTTGGTTTTCGGCGCGACTTTGACGGCAGGGGTCTTGGCGTGGGTGGCTTTATGGTGTTTTTTCACCACCTTGGTCTGGGTAGCCTGCGGTGTGGCTGTCTTGGTCGGGGTGGCCGCCATGGTGAAACCGGAAGTGAGGGCGAAGACGGCTGCCAGGGTCAGAGGAATGATCTTTTTCATGTTCAATTTCCTTATTCGGGTTGATGTTATGGAGCGTTCTCCATGACAGTCATCCTATGACGGTTGCAGCGGCCCTTCAGTGAGCGGTTGGTGACGGTTTGTATCCAAATGTACAGGCAGGGTGAGGCAGAAGCGGGCGCCGTGGTCACTGGCAAGCAGCGCCACATCCCCCCTGTGATGACGGGCAATGCTGCGCACGATGGCCAGCCCCAACCCGGTGCCGCCGGTGCGACGATCCCGGCTCTGATCAAGGCGTACGAACGGCTCGAAGATCTGGGGCGCCAGCGCGGGATCGATCCCCGGCCCATCATCGCTAACCTCCAGCAGATAGTTCTCCTGCAGCCGCGAGATGGAGAGGGTAACCTCGCTCTCGGCGTAGCGCAGGGCATTGCCGATCAGGTTCTCCACCGCGCGGGTCAGCAGACGCTGATCGCCGCACCAGGGCATGTGGCGTGGCGGCAAATCGAGGGTGAGCCTCTTCTCGGGTGCCAGCGCCTGCCAGTCGCCAAGATGCGCTTGTGCCCAGTGACTGAGCTCCAGCTCGTCCCGTTGCAACGGCAGCTCGGGTCTATCCAGCTTGGCGTAAGTGAGCATCTCTTCGATCAGGGCGTCCAGCGCTCCCAGATCTCGCTCCAGCGCCTGCTGCTCCTGCTCGGCAGGGGCAGGATCGAGCATGGCAAGCCGATAGCGCAACCGGACCAGCGGGGTGCGCAACTCGTGGGCGATGGCATCGGTCAGTTGTTTGCGGCTGGCAATCATGGCCTGCAATTGGGTCGCCATTTGATCGAAGGTGCGTCCCACCCGGGCCAGACTGCTGCCCGGTGGCAGATTGGTTCGGCAGGAGAGATCCCCATCGCCCACGCGACGTGCGGTCTGCTCTAACTGCTGCAAGCCGCGCCAGTGGGGACGCAACCACAGAAGGATGGGCAGGCCGAGAGAGAGGCCGATCAGCAGCAGCAGCCCCACATCGACCCAGTGCAGCTCGTGCAGGTAGGAGAGGTAGGGTACAGGGCCGACAATCAGCACCCGATCGGTATCGGGGATGCGCTGCAGGAAGGTGTCATCCTCCTCGACGATGACAATGTTGCCGGCAGCCAGAAAGGCCTGATCCTCGCTGGTCAGGGGCTGGCGCACCAGCTCGCCGATCTTGAGGGGGAGGGTAAACTGACTGCTCTGCTCGGCCAGTCGATCGGGCCAGCGCTCTGGCGGGGTTCTTGCCAACTCGCCGGTCAACAGGCCAAGAGAGCCCTGCATCATGCGTTCGAGATAGCGATCACCCGCCCGTTCGGCGGTCACCTGATAGACCACACCAACCAGCAGGATGGCCAAGGTGAAGCAGCCGATCAGCAACAGATAGAACTGGATAAAGAGACGGCGCATGGCGGTGCTCCCGAAAGAGGGTTATTCCCAGGCGTGGGGGACGAAGAGGTAGCCTTTCTGGCGCACCGTCTTGATCCGGGTCGGGTTGTCGGGGTTATCACCCAGTTTGCGGCGCAGGCGGGAGATGGCCACATCCATGCTGCGATCCTGACCGTCGTACTCCCGGCCGCGCAAGCTGCGAAAGAGGGCTTCCCGACTCAAGATTTGGCCCGCGTGGCAGGCGAGCTCCCACAGCAGGTCAAAGTCGGCGGTCGAGAGGGCAATGCTCTCACCATCGAGCCGCACATCTCGCCCCGGGCCATCCACCCGAAGCCGACCAAATTGCAGCTGCTGGGGAACGCTGCTGGTGGCGGCCGGTTGGGTTGATGCTTGTTGGTGCTGGCGAAACTGCACCCTCAGTCTGGCCAGTAGCACGGGGGGCGGGGTGGTTTTAAGGATGTAGTCGTTGGCGCCCAGCTCCAGACTCAGGATCTGGTTCATGTCGCTATCCAGCGAGGTGAGCATTACGATGGGGCCGTCGAAGCGCGGCCGCAGATCCCGACAGAGGGACATGCCATCTTGCCCCGGCAACATGATATCGAGCAGCACCAGATCGGGCTGTTCGGTCTCGACCCGGGCCAGCGCCATATCCCCTCTGGGCTCGAGGAGCACGTCCATATCGTGGCGACCGAGCCAACTGCTGATGAGCTGGCCAATCTCGGGATCATCTTCGACAAAAAGAATGCGTTGCATAGAAAAGCTCCAACGGAAAGCAGGAGAGAAGAAGAGCGATCAGCATATCAATGGCGCTTGGGAAATACAGAAAAAGAACCGGGCAGGCTGGTGTGCGGGGGAGCGTGGTTGTGTCATCGATGGTGAGGCGCGAATCGTGACACATGGACGGAGCCGCGTTTATCGATCTAGAGGATGATGGCCTTGTAGACAAGGCAAGGCGCTGCCTGGCACAAAACAAAAAACCGGCCAAGGCCGGTTTTTCGCGGAGCAGACCAGAAGGTCACTGCACCAAGTCGATGGACATCACGTTGCGGCGATTATCGACAGAATAATGGGGTGGCTGATGGGGCTCGAACCCACGACAACCGGAATCACAATCCGGGACTCTACCAACTGAGCTACAGCCACCACTGAAATTTTCATCAACGCTCGCCAATCCAGAAGGATTGGGGAACATCAATGGCGCGCCCTGCAGGATTCGAACCTGCGACCCACGGCTTAGAAGGCCGTTGCTCTATCCAACTGAGCTAAGGGCGCTTTGTATCAACACGTCTTAAGGACGAGTCGATGAACATGGTCGGTGATAAAGGATTCGAACCTTTGACCCTCTGGTCCCAAACCAGATGCGCTACCGGACTGCGCTAATCACCGAAAATCCCTGACCAGCATATCGACATGAGTCGTACTGGGCAACGGGCGGGCATCATAGCCAAGCGTAAGGGCCAGCGTCAACGACTTTTTCCCCCAGTAAATTCAAGTGCCTACTTATTGCCCGCTACAGGTATGGCGTGCGTCTGCCGCTAACATCCCGGCTAAAAAAATGCGACAATGCGCGGCAGTTGAACACATGGTGAGTGGAGAACGATGTCTGCCAAAATCATAGATGGAAAACAGGTTGCGCAAACGATTCGCAGCCAGGTCGCGGCGCAAGTCCAACAGCGGTTGGCGGCAGGGAAACGGGCTCCAGGGCTGGCAGTCATTCTGGTGGGGGCGGATCCCGCCTCTCAGGTCTATGTCGGCAGCAAACGTCGGGCGTGCGAGGAGGTGGGTTTTCTCTCCCGCTCCTATGATCTGAGTGCAACTGCCAGTCAGGAAGAGCTGCTGGCGCTGATCGACCAGTTGAATGCGGATAGCCACGTAGATGGCATTCTGGTTCAGCTGCCGTTGCCGGATCACTTTGATACCACTCAGGTGCTGGAGCGGATCCAGCCTGACAAGGATGTAGATGGATTTCACCCGTATAACGTCGGTCGTCTGGCCCAACGTATTCCGGCGCTGCGCCCCTGCACTCCGAAAGGGATCATGACACTGATCGAGACCACCGGCGTGAAGACACATGGTCTGCATGCGGTCGTGGTGGGAGCGTCCAACATAGTGGGGCGTCCCATGACCCTCGAATTGTTGCTGGCGGGCTGCACAACCACGACCTGTCACCGTTTTACGCGGGATCTGGAAGAGCAGGTACGCCGTGCCGATCTGCTGGTTGTCGCAGTCGGCAAGCCCAACTTCATCCCTGGGGAGTGGATCAAACCGGGGGCACTGGTAATCGATGTGGGCATCAATCGCTTGGCTGATGGCTCGCTGGTCGGGGATGTAGAGTTTGAGACGGCGCGCAGCCATGCCTCCTTCATTACTCCGGTACCCGGTGGCGTGGGCCCGATGACGGTCGCCAGCTTGATGGAAAATACCCTGATCGCCTGCAGCGAATATCACGACTGATCATGGCTGGTGATAACCCTGTGATCCCGTGAGGAGGCAGGATTCGCCAGAAATCTGACAATAAAAAACCGGTTGCTCAGAGAGGAACCGGTTTTTTATTTATCCAACGGGTGTTATTTACATATTTTGTGCTTCGTTTGGCACAATCACAGAGGCGTGATTTCCTTTCGGCCCCTGTTGCAGTTCAAAATTGACAGCCTGACCCGCTTTCAGGGTCTTGTAGCCCTCCATTTGAATCGTGGAGTAGTGAGCGAAGATATCCTCACCGCCCCCTTCCGGACAGATAAACCCAAATCCTTTTGCGTTGTTAAACCACTTAACTGTGCCGGTTGCCATACTTCTACATCCTTTTATTGATTACCCAGAAGTCGTTGAGTAACCTGCGCCAGCCCTTTATAACTAGGGACATGGGCCCATAGCAGACGGGCACAGATTAGCAAGTAACCAATCTAGTCTAACTTTTGAGCGAGTCAAGAAGTTGTTAACAGCTGATGTGATCTGGTTAACAAGTCTATTGACAACCTTGTGTTAGACGGTAGTAATCTAGAGGTACCAAAGCGCGATTATGAGCAAGCAGAAAGAACTCTTTGCTAATGAAGAGATTGCAGAAGCAGAGAAAACAAAACTGCAGCCGCCACCCATGTATAAGGTTGTGTTGAACAACGATGACTACACGCCCATGGAGTTTGTGGTGGAGGTGCTGCAAAAGTTCTTTGGTATGGATTTGGACAAGGCGACTCAGGTCATGCTGAGTGTGCATTATAGTGGTAAGGGTGTCTGCGGCATGTTTACCGCAGAGATCGCCGAAACCAAGGTTGTCCAAGTCAACACCTATGCACGTAACAACGAACATCCACTGCTCTGTACTATGGAAAAGGCTTGAATCTGATGACTTGATGGCGAGTGTGACACCACATTGTAGCTGTACTAGGGGAGGTGCCTATGTTGAATAAAGATCTAGAAAAGACGCTGAACGAGGCTTTCAAACTGGCCCGTGACGAGCGCCACGAATTCATGACCGTCGAGCACCTGTTGTTAGCCCTTCTGGATAACAGTTCAGCTCATGAGGCGCTGAGCTCCTGTGGTGCCGATGTCGAGCAGATGCGCAAGGAGATCCGCGCATTCATCACCCAAACTACTCCGCTCATACCGCGCGACGATGAAGATCGTGAAACCCAGCCGACACTGGGCTTCCAGCGCGTGTTGCAGCGTGCCGTCTTCCATGTGCAATCCTCCGGCAATACCGAAGTCAGCGGCGCCAACGTGCTGGTCGCTATCTTCAGTGAGCAGGAGTCACAAGCTGCCTATTTCCTGAAAAAAGCCGAGATCAGCCGTCTCGACGTCGTCAATTTCCTCTCCCACGGGGTGCGCAAGGACAGCAAGCCGGATCTCGGCAGCAATAACAATCCCGAGTCTGATGATGATGTCTCGGCCGCACAGATCGAGAGCTTTGCAACCAACCTGAACCAGCTGGTGCTGGAAGGGCGCATCGACCCGCTGATTGGCCGTGATCAGGAGCTCAACCGTACCATTCAGGTGCTCTGCCGTCGTCGCAAGAACAACCCGCTGCTGGTGGGTGAAGCGGGCGTGGGTAAAACCGCCATTGCCGAAGGGTTGGCTTACCGTATCGTTAAAGGCGATGTGCCCGAGGTGATTGCGGGCAGTACCATCTATTCGCTCGATATGGGCTCTCTGCTGGCGGGCACCAAGTACCGTGGTGATTTCGAGAAGCGCCTCAAGGTACTGCTCAAGCAGATTGAGCGTCAGGAAGGGGCCATCCTCTTTATCGACGAGATCCATACCATCATTGGTGCCGGTGCGGCATCCGGTGGTCAGCTGGATGCTGCCAACCTGATCAAGCCGCTGCTCTCCAATGGTTTGCTCCGCTGTGTGGGATCCACCACTTATCAGGAGTACGCCCAGATCTTCGAGAAAGACCGTGCGCTGGCCCGTCGCTTCCAGAAGATCGATATTGTCGAGCCGACTATCGATGACACCACGCGCATCCTGATGGGGCTCAAGAGTCGCTATGAAGCCCACCACGGCGTGCGCTACACCGCCAAGGCGATCCGTGCAGCTGCCGAGCTCTCTGCCAAGTACATCAATGATCGTCACTTACCCGACAAGGCGATCGACGTGATCGACGAGGCGGGTGCTGGTCAACGGTTGCTGCCTGCGAGCAAGCGCAAGAAAGTTATCAATGTGCAGGAGATTGAGTCCATAGTGGCCAAGATCGCCCGCATTCCGGAGAAATCTGTTTCTTCCTCGGATAAAGAGGTGCTGAAGAACCTGGAGCGCAATCTGAAGATGGTGGTCTTTGGTCAGGATAAAGCCATCGAGGTGCTGACCGATGCGATTCGCCTCTCTCGTTCAGGTTTGGGTAACGAGCGTCGCCCGGTAGGTTGCTTCCTCTTCGCTGGCCCGACCGGGGTGGGCAAGACCGAGGTTACCCAGCAGTTGGGCAAGGCGCTGGGGGTGGAGATGCTGCGCTTTGATATGTCCGAGTACATGGAGCGTCACACCGTCTCACGTCTGATTGGTGCGCCTCCCGGCTATGTTGGTTTTGAGCAGGGTGGTCTGCTGACTGATGCGGTGATCAAGCATCCTCATTCCGTCGTGTTGCTCGACGAGATTGAGAAGGCTCACCCAGATGTGTTCAACCTGTTGTTGCAGGTGATGGACAACGGAACCCTGACCGACAACAACGGGCGCAAGGCGGATTTCCGTAACGTCATTTTGGTCATGACTACCAACGCCGGTGTGCAGGAGACCCAACGCAAATCGATTGGCTTCCAGCAACAGGATTTGAGCCACGATGCCATGGCGGTGATCAACAAGACCTTCAGTCCGGAGTTCCGTAACCGGCTTGATCACACCATCTGGTTCAACCATCTGGATATGACGGTGATCCATCAGGTAGTCGACAAGTTCATTGTCGAATTGCAGGTTCAACTGGATGCGAAGGGAGTTTCTCTCGAGGTGTCCGAGCGTGCCCGCCACTGGTTGGCGGAGAAGGGGTATGACAGAGCCATGGGCGCCAGACCGATGGGTCGGGTGATCCAGGAGCACCTCAAGAAACCCCTGGCCAACGAGATCCTGTTCGGTTCACTGGTTGACGGGGGAATTGTGAAGGTTGAGTTGGTAAATGACAGCCTCAGCTTTGATTTTCAGGTCAATGTTGAAGCTGTTTCCCACTAAGCGTCAGCGATCAGAAAACGACAAAAAACCCCAACCGAAAGGTTGGGGTTTTTTGCTGAATTCCTGGCTTAGCGAGAGCGGAAAACAATACGTCCCTTGGAGAGATCGTAGGGAGTCAGTGCTACCGTTACTTTGTCTCCAGTCAGGATACGAATGTAGTTTTTGCGCATCTTGCCTGAAATATGAGCGATAACCACGTGACCATTCTCCAGTTCCACACGGAACATGGTATTGGGCAGGGTTTCGAGAATAGTGCCCTGCATCTCAATACTGTCTTCTTTAGCCATTGAATCCTCTTGATAAGCCACAACAAAAAACCGCTGGATCATGCCGGATTTAAGGCTATGTGTAAAGTTTACTCGGGCTTGGTGTCGATATTTTTCCATTCCCCCTGAATTAACAGCTCATGAGGGAGGTAATTGCGTTTGTAATTCATCTTGCGGCACGCCTCTACCAGATAGCCAAGATAGAGCCAGCTTCGCCCTGTTCGCTTGGCCAGATCGAGCTGGCAGAGGATGGCAAAGGTGCCCAGGGAGCGATCGGCATAGTCCGGATCGAAGAAGGTGTACATGGCGCTCAAGGAGTGGGGGAGCAGGTCTGTGGTAGCCACGCCAATAAGACGGCCCTCTTTGCGCATCTCCAGGTAGAGCGGCGGCATCCAGTCACAATGGAGAAAACCACGATACTGGTTGCGGTTGGGCGGGTACATGCTGCCATCGTGGTGGCGCTCACGAATGTAGCGTTCGTAGAGCAGGTAATACTCGGGCTTGTCATCGTAACTGAGGACGATCTCGATATCCCGGTTGAGTTGGCGGATCCGCTTCTGGCCGCGGCTTGGGCGAAAGTGCTCGCTGTGAATACGAAGGGATTGGCAGGCATGGCACGCCGGGCAGTGGGGACGATAGATGTCGTTGCCACTGCGGCGAAAACCGGCAGTCAACAATCGCTCGTAACCGTTGGCGTTGAGCAGATTGTGATCCATCAGCACCAGCAACTGCTCCTGTTCATGGTCCAGATAACTGCAGGGATGCTTGGGAGTCAGCCCTACTTTAAGGATCACTTCTTCAGTCATAGGCTGATCTCCCCCTCTTGCCAGCAGGAAGCCAACAGTGGTTGATGGCCAAGGCGCGCCAGCTCGGCCAGAAAACGGGCCCTTGGCCACTCCTCGATACCCAGGGTCGCCAGAAACGGGTTCTGCATCTGGCAATCGATGAGAGCGCCGCGATGGCGGGCGAAGTGGCGACAGAGTGCCACCATGGCAAGTTTGGCGCCGTTATCAATCCGGCTGAACATGGATTCACCGCAAAACAGTCGGCCGATAGATAGGCCATACAGCCCCGCTTGCAGCTCTCCCTCCTGCCAGATCTCGATAGAGTGGGCATGACCCAGCCGGTGCAACTGCTGGTAGGCCTCGATCATGGGTTGGCTGATCCAGGTGCCATCGGCAGTGCGACGAGGGGCGGCGCAGGCGGTAATGACTTCATTAAAGGCGCGATTGACGGAAATATCGAATGGGGTACGGCGGATAATCTTCTGCAGTGTCCGTCCCACATGGAGTTGGTCTGGGCGGATCACTCCGCGGGGATCCGGTGACCACCACAGGGTCGGCTGGTGGGGTTCATTCCACGGGAAGATCCCCTTGTGATAAGCTGCCAGCAATCTGGCAGGGGAGAGATCCCCGCCGATCGCCAGCAAGCCGTTGGGCTCTTCCAGCGCATGGCTGGGGTCGGGAAACCAGCAAAGCTCATCATCCAGTTGGGTAAGATAGCGAGACATAAGGCAACGAGGTTTATAGATGAAGGCCATTATCCTGATAGTATCCAGCTTGCTCTGCTTTGTCACGGCGCCTGCCGGGGCGGAGGTCTACCAGCGCAATACCGCGCGGCCCGTCAATCAGGTGGTGTTTGGTCAGGTCGAAACGGTGCGCAATATTACCCAGCGCCAGATCCTGGAGTCCGAGCACTCTGGCTGGAAGACGCTGGGTGGTGCCGTGTTGGGCGGTCTGCTGGGCAACCAGTTTGGCGGCGGTCATGGTCGTGAGATCGCCACCGCCGTCGGGGCGCTGGCGGGAGCTGCAGCTGCGCAACAATACCAGTCCGGGGGAACCGTGGTGGAAAACAAGTTGGTGGAGCTGCTGATCCGCAACGAGCAAAATGCCCTTATCAACGTGATCCAGGATTATGATCCCGCCATGGTCTTTGCCAATGGAGACAAGGTGCGCATTCTCTACTTCGATGATGGGGTGCGGGTCGACAAGACTTACTGACTTTCGATAGTCATGGTGATGGGGAGACTGTGGCGGGAAAGGAACCCGCAGACTCTCCTGCTGGAAAGTCTGTCGGGCGGTAATACACGGGACTGATGCCCTGAGGATTCAGATAGTTATCTCTTGAGAGACTATCTTGTCGCGACCGGTGTTCTTTGCCTGATAGAGCAGCCGATCCGCTACGCTCAGCGCCTCGTCCATGGATATCCGCCCGACGCTGATCACGCCGTAACTGGCGCGAACAAAGAGCGGGGTTTCCGGTGACAAGGGTTGCTGGCGCAGCTGCTGACGCAGCCCTTCAAGACGCTTGATCAACACGGGGACGGTACAGTGAGGCACCATCATGGCAAACTCCTCTCCACCAAACCGGGCGATCATGGCATCGGGGAAGAACTGGGTCAGTAGCCGGGTCAGATGGCAAAGCAGTTGATCGCCGATGGCATGGCCCCAGTGATCGTTGACCTGCTTGAAGTGATCCACATCGAGCACACAGAGTGCGAGAGGCGTCTGCTGGCGCTGATGCTCTTCAAACCATTTTTGCCCTTCGTTGAACCAGTAGCGCCGGTTGTAGAGACCGGTCAGGTAGTCACGATTGGCTGACTCCTGAATGCTGTTGAACTGCTCGAGCGCTTCCAGATTGTGGCTGACCCGACACTGCAGCTCTTCCGGCTCGAACGGCTGGTTGAGAAAGTCGTTGGCGCCTTGCTTGAGGTAGCGAGCAGAGAGACCGCGTTTGTCCGAGACCGAGATCCCGATAATCGCGAGCTGCTGCTTGCTGTATCGCTCTCTCAGCATCCGCACCAGACTGATGCCATCGATATCCGGCATATAGTAGTCGACCAGTGCCAGCCGGATGTCCGGGTGTTGCTCCAGCATCGCCATCGCTTCACGGGCATGACTGGCCTCATGCACCTGCAACAACTGCTTGCGCAACTGGGCCATGGTGCGGTGACGGGAGGTGCGTGAGTCGTCGACCACCAGCACTTCGATCGACTGGTTGAGATAGAGGCGGTGCACCAGACTAACGGCATATTGCAGCGAGTGGCGCGAATCCTTCATCACATAGTCCAGCACGCCGGTTTCCAGCCAGGCGGCACGTTTATCCTCGCTGATGTCGGCAGTGAGGATCACTACCGGCAAACCTCGAGCCAGCAGCTCGTTGACCGCTTCGCCACGGGGCGCATCCGGCAAGGTCAGGTCCACCAGCGCGACCACATACTCCTCGCCCCGGCAGTGACGGGCACCTTCGAGGGTATCGAAGGCGTCAATCTCGAGGCCAGTTTGCTGGGCAATGGCCTGAGTCAGCATACGGCGGATGGTCAGGCTATCTTCGACAATCAATATCTTCTGTTTCATTAGACTCCTTTAAATAAAAAAGGCATACCGACTGGTATGCCTTATATCACAACTACGCTTATTTATTGCGCGTCGAGGTAGCGTTCGGCATCGAGGGCTGCCATGCAGCCGGTACCGGCAGATGTGATCGCCTGACGGTAGTTGTGGTCGGCCACATCGCCAGCAGCGAAGACTCCTTCAATGCTGGTCTGGGTGGCAAAACCGTCGAGGCCGCCACGTACCTTCAGATAGCCGTTTTGCATCTCCAGCTGGCCATCGAAGATCTGGGTATTGGGCTGGTGGCCGATGGCGATGAAGACGCCCATCAGCGGCAGCTCGCTGGTGCTGTTGTCCTGAGTGTTGCGCAGGCGCACACCGGTGACCCCCATCTGATCACCCAGCACTTCGTCCAGGGTCTGGTGGGTGTGCAGCACGATGTTGCCGCTCGCAACCTTGTCGTGCAGACGCTTGATCAGGATCTTCTCGGCCCGGAACTCGTCGCGGCGGTGGATCAGGTGCACCTTCTTGGCGATGTTGGCCAGATACAAGGCTTCTTCAACTGCGGTGTTGCCGCCGCCAATCACCGCCACTTCCCGATTGCGGTAGAAGAAACCGTCACAGGTGGCACAGGCAGAGACACCGCGCCCCTTGAAGGCCTCTTCGGAGGGCAGGCCCAGATACTTTGCGGAGGCGCCGGTCGCGATGATCAGGGCATCGCAGGTGTACTCGCCGTTGTCGCCCTTGAGACGGAACGGGCGTTGAGCCAGTTCGACACTGTTGATGTGATCAAACAGGATGCGGGTGTCGAACTTCTCTGCATGCTCTTTCATGCGCTCCATCAGGGCAGGGCCGGTCAGCCCTTCCGGATCACCTGGCCAGTTTTCCACTTCGGTGGTGGTGGTCAGCTGACCCCCTTGCTGCATGCCGGTGATGAGCAGGGGATTGAGGTTGGCGCGGGCGGCGTAGACGGCCGCGGTGTAACCGGCCGGGCCTGACCCTAAGATCAGCAATTTGCTGTGAGTGACTTGGCTCATGATGTCATTTCCGGGATGTGATGAGTTTGCGCGATTGTAGGTAATTCGTGATCCGGGGTCAAAGGCTGGTGAGTCGATTGCGCTAATCGTGTTCACAAGGGGTGACATGCAAAATAAAGGGATAAAAAAACCGCCCATCGCGGGCGGATTTTCACTCATCTCCAACTGGCGCAGGCCAGCGCAGATCAGTTCAGCAGGGTCAGAGGATCCGTGTAGGCAAGGCCATGTGCCACGGCCACTTCCTTGCAGGTGAGCTTGCCCTCCATCACGTTGAGCCCGTGCAACAGGTTGGGGTCGCTCAGCAGTGCCTGACGATACCCTTGCTGGGCCAGCTTGATGATAAAGGGGAGAGTGGCATTGTTGAGCGCCACGGTCGAGGTGCGGGCCACCGCCCCCGGCATGTTGGCGACACAGTAGTGCACCACCTCATCGACAATATAGGTCGGATCCTGGTGGGTGGTGGCGTGGGAGGTTTCCACACAGCCGCCCTGATCGATGGCCACATCGACGATGGCAGAACCCGGCTTCATGCGCGCAATGTGGTCACGGCGGACAAGTTTTGGCGCAGTGGCACCCGGTACCAGCACGCCGCCGATGACCAGATCGGCCGCCAGCAGATGGCGCTCCAGCGTCTCGCTGTTGGAGTAGACCACTTTGGCTGCTCCCTGGAACTCGTTATCAAGACGACGCAAGGTATCGATGTTGTTGTCGAGGATGGTCACATCCGCGCGCAGGCCAATGGCCATGCGGGCTGCATTGGAGCCGACCACGCCGCCACCGATGATCACCACCTTGGCCGGTTCGACACCGGGTACGCCGCCAAGCAGCACTCCGCTACCGCCACGCGATTTTTCCAGCGCCTGGGCACCCGCCTGAATAGACATGCGTCCGGCCACTTCCGACATGGGGGCCAGCAGGGGCAGGCCGCCACGGCCGTCGGTGACGGTTTCATAGGCGATACAGATGGCGCCGCTTTTCAGCAGGGCTTCGGTCTGGGGCAAGTCTGGCGCCAGATGCAGATAGGTGAACAGGGTCTGACCCGGACGCAGCATGGCACATTCGACAGGCTGAGGTTCCTTGACCTTGACGATCATCTCGGCTTTGGCGAAAACCTCTGCTGCAGAGGCCAAAATTTCGGCTCCAACAGCGATATAATCTGCATCGCTAAAGCCAATGCCGTTTCCAGCACCGCTTTGGACGAAAACAGTATGGTTTCGTGCTGTCAGTTCACGTACACTGGCCGGAACCATGCCTACGCGGTATTCATGGTTTTTTATCTCTTTAGGTACACCGATAATCATGCTATCCCTCGTCTATAGATTGGTGTTTCATGTTGCCAAAATGTTAACCAACATTTGCGCCTAGTATATTCAGGTATTGACAGGATTTGTGACCATAATTATAAAATGACTGGTGATTCTTACCAAAAAATAGCCAAAGGATGGAATAAAATGATGGAAGCTAAGAGTCGGCTAAAGGATTTGGACAGGATTGACCGCAACATTCTTAATGAACTGCAAAAGGATGGCAGGATTTCGAATGTTGAGTTGTCCAAGCGAGTTGGCCTGAGTCCTACACCGTGTCTGGAACGGGTTCGTCGCCTCGAGCGACAAGGTTATATCGAAGGATATGCCGCTATTCTGAACCCTCATTATCTGGACGCATCTCTGCTGGTGTTCGTAGAGATAACCCTCAATCGCGGGGCGCCTGATGTGTTTGAACAGTTCAACAAGGCTGTTCAGGTACTCGAAGAGATCCAGGAGTGTCATCTGGTTTCCGGTGACTTCGACTATCTGCTCAAGACCCGAGTCAGCGACATGTCGGCTTACCGCCGTCTGTTGGGGGAAACCCTGCTGCGCCTGCCCGGTGTCAATGACACCCGCACCTATGTGGTGATGGAAGAGGTCAAGCAGAGCAGTCGTCTGGTGATCAGCACCCGATAAAGCAGGTTATACCGTGGTATCTTTTCCATATGAGACACCATGACAGTTAGAAACGAGCGGCCGGTCCGCTCGTTTCTTCTTGTAAAGATAATTGCAAATATGGCCCCGTCTCATCAGGCTCTGGCTGACAATCGATGGGCTTTTCGGGGATACTAGGCCCCCTTATTTCCTGCATTACATGTTTTCAGAAAGGAGCCGGAGTTTGGCCGATAAAAAGCTGTTTACTCCTTTATCAGGTACACAACGGATCTTCGAAGCCGTCTTGATCGCCATCACCCTGATGGCTGCTTATCTTCTGCTTGCCCTGTTGTCCTATCATCCCGCTGATCCCGGCTGGTCCCAGACCTCCTGGCAAGGGGAGGTGAAGAACCTCGCCGGTAGTGCCGGTGCCTGGCTCGCCGACATCACCATGTTTACCTTTGGTGCCTTCTCCTATCTGGTGCCGCCGCTGGTGGTGCTGCTGGGCTGGAGTCTGTTCTGGCGCCCGAGCCGTCTGCTCGATGTGGATTACCTCACCCTGGGGGTGCGGATCATCGGCTTTATCCTGACCTTGCTTGGCATGTCGGCCATTGCCAGCATGAACTTCAACGATATGCAAAACTTCTCCGCCGGTGGTCTGGTGGGGGATGTGATCGCTTCTGCAGTGGTGCCGCTGTTTGGCGGCGTCGGGGCCAACCTGATGCTGCTCTGCTTCGTGGCAACCGGCATCACTCTGTTTACCGGCTGGTCCTGGCTCACCATCGTCGAGCAGATCGGTGCGGCCTGTACCGGTTCGGTCAGCGCCGTTTACCACTTCCCGACCACCCTCGGCCGCTGGCTGACCGGTGGCTGGCGTCAACCCCGCAACGAGGGGCCGGATCCCTTGCTGGAAGGCGGGGTAGGGGCCATCGCGTTTGATGACGAGGAAGATGAGCCGCACACCAGCTGGACGCGCAAGCCCAAGGCCAAGAACCAGAAGGCTGCCTCCGAAGAGTGGCTGCCGGAACTCGACGACGATACCTTCGAGTTCGATCCCCAGTTTGATGATGAGGATGACGAGCCGGCGCCAGCTGCCAAACCGAAACGTGCGGTGGCGGCTGCCAATGGGCGCCGTCAGCCGGTACTGGCTGTGGCCGATGACGATGATGAGGACGATCTGGATCTGCCGTGGGCCGAAGGGGACGACGAGGTCGCCGCGCCGGTAGTCGTCGCACCAACCAAGCCCAAGCGTCGTCCACAATCTACGCTGCCGCCGTTGCCGAGTA
This sequence comes from Aeromonas sp. 82P, assembly GCF_051919365.1. Lineage (NCBI taxonomy): Bacteria > Pseudomonadati > Pseudomonadota > Gammaproteobacteria > Aeromonadales > Aeromonadaceae > Aeromonas > Aeromonas sp. 82P. The sequence continues at coordinate 2,943,915 of NZ_JBQBEV010000001.1, read as the reverse complement.
TCGAACTGCTCGACAGACCGCCAGCCAAGACCCAGATGATGAGCAAGGATGAGCTGGATCGCATGGGGCGTCTGGTGGAGGCCAAGCTTGCCGACTACAACGTGCAGGCCAAGGTGGTGGGTGTCTATCCGGGTCCGGTTATTACCCGTTTCGAGCTGGATCTGGCGCCGGGCATGAAGGCGAGCAAGATCACCAACCTCTCTCGCGATCTGGCCCGTTCCCTCTCTGCCAGCAGCGTGCGGGTGGTGGAAGTGATCCCGGGTAAAACCTATGTCGGTATCGAGCTGCCCAACCGGGTGCGCCAGACCGTTTATCTGCGCGAAACCCTCGACTGCGATGCTTTCCGCGATAGCCGCAACCCGCTCACCATGGGCCTGGGTCAGGACATCGCCGGCGAGCCGGTGGTGGTGAACCTGGCCAAGATGCCGCACCTGCTGGTGGCCGGTACCACAGGTTCAGGTAAGTCGGTGGGGGTCAACACCATGATCATCTCGATGCTCTACAAGTCATCCCCCGATGATCTGCGCTTTATCATGATCGACCCCAAGATGCTGGAACTCTCGGTCTACGAAGGGATCCCGCATCTGCTGACCGAGGTGGTGACCGACATGAAGGACGCCGCCAACGCCCTGCGCTGGTGTGTGGGCGAGATGGAGCGCCGTTACAAGCTGATGTCGGCGGTCGGGGTGCGCAACCTCAAGGGCTACAACGACAAGGTACTGGCCGCCATCGAGGAGGGGGAACCCCTGCTGGATCCGTTGTGGCGCCCGGGTGACTCCATGGATCAGATGCCGCCGGAGCTGGAGAAGCTGCCCCACATCGTGGTGGTGGTGGACGAATTTGCCGACATGATGATGATCGTCGGCAAGAAGGTGGAAGAGCTGATCGCCCGTATCGCCCAGAAGGCGCGGGCCGCCGGTATTCACCTCATTCTGGCGACCCAGCGTCCGTCGGTGGATGTCATTACCGGTCTTATCAAGGCCAACATCCCGACCCGTATTTCGTTCCAGGTGTCGAGCAAGATCGACTCGCGCACCATCATCGATCAGGGGGGCGCTGAATCTCTGCTCGGCATGGGCGACATGCTCTACATGCCGGCTGGGACCTCCAACCCGACCCGCGTACACGGTGCGTTTGTCGATGACCACGAAGTGCACAAGGTGGTGGCAGACTGGAAACTGCGCGGCGAGCCGAACTACATCGAGGAGATCCTCTCCGGTGAGTCGGGGGGCGAAGGTGGCAGCGGCGAATATGGCGGTGGTGGCGATGAAGAGCTCGATCCCCTGTTCGACGAGGCGGTCGCTTTTGTGGTGGAGTCCCGCCGTGGCTCGACCTCCAGCGTCCAGCGCAAGTTCAAGATTGGTTACAACCGGGCAGCCCGTCTCATCGAGCAGATGGAGAATCAGGGCATCGTCAGCTCACCGGGTGGCAATGGTCAGCGCGACGTGCTGGCACCGCCGCCGGTGCGGGACTAAGCCTCATCGTTTCATACTATCCCTGGCCATGCCCTCCGCGGGCGTGGCCTTTTATCGAGAGCGTCTTTATGAAGAGCGTGATGAAAAAACAACTGTTGATGGGTACCGTGCTGCTGATGGCCAGCAGTCAGGTGTGGGCCGATGCGGCCAGCGATCTCAAACAGAAGCTGGCGGGTGTCAGCCTCTTCTCCGCCAAATTTGCCCAGACCGTCTATGACAGCAAGGGCAAAGAGCTGCAAAAGGCCAGCGGCGATCTGCTGGTGCAGCGGCCAAACCGCTTCAACTGGCACACCACCTCGCCGGACGAGAGCCTGATCGTGGCCGATGGTCAGGATGTCTGGGTCTATGATCCCTTCGTCGAGCAGGTCACCGCCCTCAAGCTGAAAGATGCGGTGCTCAACACCCCCTTTATCTTGATCGCCGGTAATGACGACAAGTTCTGGAAGAACTATGACGTGACCCAGCAGGGCGATGTCTACACCGTCACCAGCCGCAACAAGGATGAGCTGATCGCCTCCTTCCGTGTCACCTTCGACAGACAAGACAACATCAGTCGTTTCGATGTGAAAGAGGCGCAAGGGCAGTGGAGTGAATTCACCCTGAGCAGCTTCAACCGCAAGCCGGTGCTCAAGGGCAACGAATTTGTTTTCAAGATCCCGAAGGGGGTCGAGCTGGACGACCAGCGCTAATGAGCAATCTCTCGCTGGATTTCTCATCGGACTTTCGTCCGCTGGCGGCCCGGATGCGGCCGCAAAACCTCGACCAGTATATCGGTCAGCAACATATCCTGGGGGCTGACAAGCCCCTGCGCAAAGCGATTCTGGCGGGACACTGCCACTCGATGATCCTGTGGGGGCCGCCCGGTACCGGCAAGACCACGCTGGCGGAGTTGATGGCTCACTACTGTCAGGCGGAAGTGGAGCGACTCTCTGCGGTCACCTCCGGTATCAAGGAGATCCGCGCCGCCATCGACAAGGCGAAGGAGAACAGCTGGCGCGGGGTGCGTACCATCCTGTTTGTGGATGAGGTGCACCGCTTCAACAAGAGCCAGCAGGATGTGTTCCTGCCCCACATCGAAGATGGCACCATCACCTTTATCGGTGCCACCACCGAAAACCCCTCGTTCGAACTCAACAACGCACTGCTCTCACGAGCCCGGGTCTACCTGCTCAAGCGACTGGAGGAGAGCGATATTCTCGCCATGCTCGATCAGGCGATGACCGATCCCCGTGGTCTCAAGGATCCGGCACTCACCTTCGCCCCCGGCGTCAAAGACGCGCTGGCCAAGGCGGTGGATGGGGACGGGCGTAAATCCCTCAACTATCTGGAGCTGTTGGCCGACATGGCCGAAACCGACAGCACAGGGGCGCGGGTGATCGACAGTGCCCTGCTCGCTGCCGTGGTGGGGGAGCACGTGGCCCGCTTCGACAAGGGGGGCGATCACTTCTACGACCTCATCTCCGCGGTGCACAAATCCATTCGCGGCTCGGCGCCGGATGCGGCGCTCTACTGGTATGCCCGCATGGTGAGCGCCGGTTGCGATCCCCTCTATATTGCCCGCCGCTTGTTGGCGATTGCCTCGGAAGATGTGGGCAATGCCGATCCGCGCGCCATGCAGGTCGCCCTGTCGGCCTGGGATTGTTTCCATCGGATCGGGCCGGCGGAAGGGGAGCGGGCTATCGCCCAAGCGATCGTCTATCTCGCCTGCGCCCCGAAAAGCAATGCGGTCTATACCGCCTGGAAGGCGGCGCTTCATGATGCCAAAAATCTCCCTGACTTCGAGGTGCCGGTACACCTGCGCAATGCGCCGACCAAATTGATGAGCGATCTGGGCTATGGCGCCGAGTATCGCTACGCCCATGACGAGCCGGGCGCCTATGCTGCGGGCGAGCAGTATTTCCCGCCCGAGCTGGCGGGCAAGCAGTACTACCAGCCCACCGATCGCGGCCTTGAAAAGCAGATTGGCCAGAAGCTCGATTACCTCCATGAACTGGACAGGCAAAGTCCGCAGCAACGGGGCAAATAGCCCCTTTGTTACCCCGCGTGGCTGAAAATTGGTCAGGCGTTTGAATATGCAGGACGGTTTGCGTGCCAAAGTCGGTAAAAACGACACAAATAGTCCCTGTTCGGGCGGGGGGGCGGTCTGCTACACTGCCCGTCTGACCCCGCTTGTCTTGGCCTTGCGCCATCTTCTTGATCTCGAAGGCCTGATAGTTAAGGCCCGATTCTGAAGACGATTGGGGTGCGCCAACCGATGTTAACTTCCGGATCTGTTTCCCAGCCCGTCATGACGACTCAGGCCCAGATCCCATTTTAAAAAAGTAGGTAAACCATGCTGGATCCCAAATATCTGCGCAGCGATATCGAAGAGGCTGCCGCTCGTCTGGCGACACGTGGCTACGTTCTGGACGTAGCGGCTGTCAACGCTCTGGAAGAGAAACGCAAGGATCTGCAGTCCCGTACCCAGGAGCTGCAGGCCGAGCGCAACGCCCGCTCCAAATCCATCGGTGAAGCTGCCCGTCGTGGTGAAGATGTTGCCCCGCTCAAGGCCGAAGTGACCAAAATCAACGACGAGCTGGAAACCAGCAAGGTCGAGCTGGATGCCCTGCTGGCCCAGCTGAAAGCCATTGCCGACGCCATCCCCAACCTGCCGAGCGAGACCACCCCGGTTGGCCGTGACGAGAACGACAACGTGGAAGTGCGTCGCTGGGGTACCCCGCGCGAGTTCAGCTTCCCGGTACGCGATCATATCGATCTGGGCGAAGCGGCCAAGGGCGTTGACTTCAAGAACGGCGTCAAACTCTCCGGTACCCGTTTCGTGGTGATGAAGGGCCAGATTGCCCGTCTGCACCGTGCCCTGGCTCAGTTCATGCTGGATCTGCACACCCAGCAGCACGGTTACACCGAGTGCTACGTGCCCTATCTGGTGAACCCGGACAGCCTCTATGGCACCGGCCAGTTGCCGAAATTTGCCCAGGACCTGTTCAATACTGGTATCGAAGGTGAAGGGGAAGAAGAGGGCAAGGTACGCAAGTTCTCCCTGATCCCGACCTCCGAAGTGCCGCTCACCAACATGGCCCGTGACGAGATCTTTGACGCGCAAGAGCTGCCAATCAAGATGACCGCTCACAGCCCCTGCTTCCGCTCTGAAGCCGGTTCCTACGGTCGTGATACCCGTGGCCTCATCCGTATGCACCAGTTCGACAAAGTCGAAATGGTTCAGCTGGTTCACCCGGAGAAATCCTGGGATGCGCTGGAGGAGATGGTGGGTCACGCCGAGAAGGTGCTGCAACTGCTGGAGCTGCCGTATCGCGTGATGGCGCTCTCTACCGGTGACATGGGCTTCTGCGCCTCCAAGACCTACGATCTGGAAGTGTGGCTGCCGGCCCAGAACACTTACCGCGAGATCTCCTCTGTCTCCAACTGCACCGACTTCCAGGCGCGCCGCATGCAGGCTCGCGTGCGCATCGACGGCAAGCCGCAGCTGCTGCACACCCTGAACGGCTCCGGTCTGGCGGTGGGTCGTACCCTGGTTGCCGTGATGGAGAACTACCAGCAGGAAGATGGCCGCATCGCCATCCCGGCTGCGCTGCAATCCTACATGGGTGGCCTGACCCATATCGGGTAAGTTCACGCCGCTGACCACAACGCCATGGCATTGCCATGGCGTTGTGCATTCTGGCGCCGATCAACCGTTTTAGTGCTGAAAAAATGCGGCTTTTCGGCGTCGCTTTGAACAGTTAACACATTTTTATCAAGCAATGCGCAATCGTTTTTGTTAGACTGCGCCGCAATTTCGCAGGACATCTTTTTCTATGGTCTGGATTGATTACGCCATCATCGGCATCGTCGGTTTCTCTGCTCTCATCAGCCTGGTGCGCGGCTTCGTCAAGGAGGCCATGTCTCTTGTCACCTGGTTCGTCGCCTTCTTTATTGCCAGCCATTTCTATCCCGATCTCGCCGTCTATTTCACCTCCTTCTCCGACGCGCTGGTTCGCAACGGTCTGGCCATCGCGGCGCTGTTTGTGGCGACCCTGATCCTCGGCAGCGTGGTCAACTATGTGGTGGGCCTGTTGGTGGACAAGACGGGTCTCTCCGGTACCGATCGGGTGCTGGGGGTCTGCTTCGGTGCAATTCGCGGGGTGCTGATCGTCAGTGCCCTGCTTTTTTTCATGGATACCTTCACCAGCCTCTCCCAGAGCGACTGGTGGGTGGCGTCCAAGCTGGTGCCGGAGTTCAAGCCGGTGATCCAGTGGTTTTTCGGGTTCATGTTGAACTCATCCAGTTTTCTTAAACAGGTATAGTGACTTCGAGGTAGCAAAGACATGTGTGGTATTGTCGGTATAGTTGGCACCACCCCCGTCAATCAGGCCCTCTACGACGCCTTGACGGTGTTGCAGCACAGGGGACAGGATGCCGCCGGGATCGTGACCATTGATAGTGGAAACTTCCGGCAACGCAAGGCCAATGGCCTGGTGAAGGACGTGTTTGAAGTGCGCCACATGCAGCGTTTGCAAGGGAACATCGGCATAGGTCATGTCAGATATCCCACCGCAGGTAGCTCAAGTGCCGCTGAAGCCCAACCTTTTTATGTGAACTCGCCCTACGGCATGGTGCTGGCCCATAACGGCAACCTCACCAACGCCAAGGAGCTCAAGGAGCAGCAGTTCAAGGTCGCCCGCCGCCACATCAACACCACCTCCGATTCGGAAGTGTTGCTGAACGTGCTGGCCCACGAGCTGGATCGCTGTGACAAGATGGCCCTGCGCCCCGAAGATATCTTCGCCGCGGTGCGCAGAACCCATCAGCAGATCCGCGGCGCTTATGCGGTGGTCTCGCTGGTGATTGGTCATGGTCTAATCGGTTTTCGCGATCCCAACGGCATTCGCCCGCTGATCCTCGGTCGTCGTCAGGACGAGCAGGGCCAGGTGGAGTACATGCTCGCCTCAGAGAGCGTGGCACTCGACGCCATCGGTTTCGAGACGGTGCGGGATATTGCGCCGGGTGAAGCCATCTACATCACCGAGCAGGGCCAACTCTTCTCCGAGCAGTGTGCGGAGAACCCGCAGATGAGCTCCTGCATCTTCGAATATGTCTATTTCGCCCGTCCCGATTCGTGCATCGACAAGGTCTCGGTCTACGCCGCCCGCCTCAACATGGGTCGCAAGCTGGGTCAGAAGATTGCCCGCGAGTGGGAAGATCTCGACGTCGATGTGGTTATCCCCATCCCCGAGACCTCCTGTGACGTGGCGCTGGAGATCGCTCATACCCTCGACCTGCCATACCGTCAGGGCTTCGTGAAGAACCGCTACATCGGCCGTACCTTCATCATGCCGGGCCAGACCCAGCGCAAGAAGTCGGTACGTCGCAAGCTCAACGCCATCAGCTCCGAATTCAAGGGCAAGAAGGTGTTGCTGGTGGATGATTCCATCGTGCGTGGTACCACGTCCGAGCAGATCATCCAGATGGCCCGTGAAGCAGGAGCAGCCAAGGTCTACTTCGCCTCGGCGGCGCCGGAAATTCGCTTCCCCAACGTCTATGGCATCGATATGCCCACTGCCAACGAGCTGATCGCCCACGGCCGCGAAGTGGAAGAGGTGTGCAAGCTGATTGGCGCTGACGGCCTGATTTTCCAGGATCTGGAAGATCTGGAAGCCGCCGTACGGGAGATCAACCCGGATCTGCGTCACTTCGAGACCTCGGTTTTCAATGGCCACTACGTCACCTCCGACGTGGACCAGTCCTATCTGGATCACCTCAACGCCCTGCGCAACGATGACACCAAAGCGGTGCGTGAATGGCAGGAAGGCACCAGCAATCTGGAAATTTTTAACGAAGGTAGTTAAACGTTTGCGGTTTTGCCGGATGGGATAGCGAGATGGGGGCCTGTGGCCCCCATTGTCGTTTCTACCTCGCACCGGCAGAAGGGGTAGGGGGTATCTGTTTGAAAAACATCCGTTTATCTTGCCGGATATGGGCATCGCCAGTGGGATCCGCTAGCATAGGCGGCAACATATATGACCGATACGCTTTTAACCGGCGTGTTTAACAAACGAGAGTTTAGATGGATGATCTGCTAGCCCCAGTGCGCCAGTTTTTGCAGTGCGAGACCCCGGATGAGTGGGTGGAGATGGCGCGGGATCCGGCCCGTTTACCGACCCTGCTCATCGATCACGCCAACTGCGAGACCAAGGCCGCACTCACTGCCCACAGTCTGGTGCGCCGCTACTGCTTGCCCAAGGGCAAGCGCCATCTGCTGCCCAAGCTGGAGTTCTATCGCGAGCTGGATGCCATCCCGGAGAAGGCCGAGATCCTGGGCAAACGCAGCATGGGGGAGTCTGATCGCACCGTCTTTGCCGAGCTGGAGCGCAATCCGCTGCTGTTTCCCATGGTGCGACTTATTCAGGAGGAGCTGCACCACTTCGAGCAGGTGCTGGAGATCATGCAGGCCCGCGGCATCGAATACGGGCCGGTGACGGCCTCCCGCTATGCCCGCCAGTTGATGCAGCATGTGCGCACCCATGAACCGGCCACCATAGTCGACAAGATGATCATTGGCGCTTACATCGAGGCCCGCTCCTGCGAGCGCTTTGCCAAGCTGGCGCCCCATCTGGACGAAGAGCTGAGCCGCTTCTATGTCTCTTTGCTGCGCTCCGAAGCGCGCCACTATCAGGATTACCTGAGCCTGGCCGAACAGTACGCAGGGGAGGATATCAGCGAACGGGTAGCCTTCTTTGGCAAGCTGGAAGCCGAGCTTATCTGCTCGCCGGATCCCCAGTTCCGGTTTCATAGCGGCCTGCCTGTCACATCTGACAGTTGTTGACGCACAGGGGGCAAACTACTATTGCCCTGTTCCTACTACGAGCGACAAGTAGTTACTTTTGAGCGCAATTCCCGGCCCTGAGCCGGGATCTTTTTTTCTGTCGTACGTCCTTCCTGCTTTTGGCACTCTATGCTGAATCCCTGGCTATTTTTGCGTCTTCCCCTTGCGATGAAATCCTGTTCGATCAGCCGGTTATTGTGGTGATAAAGTGCTCATTCAAGTGGCTCACCCTTGTAGAAACGGGCGAAACCGTGTACTTTTTTGCCTTCGCAAGATTTGAATAACCAATCAATAGGAGCGTGTATGCGCATTGTTCTGTTGGGGGCTCCGGGCGCCGGCAAAGGTACCCAGGCTCAGTTCATCATGGAAAAACACGGTATTCCCCAGATCTCCACCGGCGACATGCTGCGTGCGGCGATCAAAGCGGGCACCGAGCTCGGTCTGAAAGCCAAAGCTGTGATGGACGCAGGTCAGCTGGTCTCTGACGACATCATCATCGGTCTGGTCAAAGAGCGCATCGCTCAGCCGGACTGCGCCAAAGGCTTCCTGTTGGACGGTTTCCCGCGCACCATTCCCCAGGCGCAAGCCATGAAGGACGCCGGTGTCGTGGTTGATTTCGTGCTGGAGTTCGATGTGCCGGACGAAGAGATCGTCAAGCGCATGAGCGGCCGTCGCGTTCACTCCGGCTCCGGCCGTACCTACCACGTGGTGTTCAACCCGCCGAAAGTGGAAGGCAAGGATGACGTGACCGGTGAAGATCTGGTGATCCGCGCCGACGACGAAGAGACCACAGTACGCAAGCGTCTGGATGTATATCATCAGCAGACCGCGCCGCTGATCGGTTTCTACGGCAAAGAGGCGGAAGCGGGCCACACCCGTTACGTCAAGATCGACGGCACCCAGCCGGTTGATCTGGTCAGCAAGCAGCTTGCCACCATTCTGGGCTGATCTTTGCTGCCGGCACTGTTTCCCGTGCCATCAGATAAATAAAGAGAAGGGCCCTGTCGGGCCCTTTTTGCATAATGACAGATAGACAGGAAGCCAACGTGACCACGAAAACCGGAATATTGCTGGTCAATCTGGGTACCCCAGCCGCACCGACCACCGCTGCCGTCAAAGCGTTCCTCAGCCAGTTCCTGCACGATCCCCGTGTGGTGGACCTGCCCCGTTACCTCTGGTGCCCGCTGCTCCACTTCATCATCTTGCCGACGCGCTCGCCCAAAGTGGCCAAGCTCTATCAGCAGGTGTGGACCGAGCAGGGCTCGCCGCTGATGGTGATAAGCAAGCAGCAGCGCGCCGCACTGGAGCAGGAGCTCAAGCGGGAGGGGGTCGAGGTGCCGGTGGAGCTGGCGATGACCTATGGTTCCCCGTCAGTGAATGATGGCTGGCAGGCGCTCAAGGCCAAAGGGGTCAACCGGGTGATCCTGTTGCCGCTCTATCCGCAATATTCGGTCAGTACCACCGCCTCGGTCTTTGATGCCTGGGGCAAGGCGATGAAGAGAGAGCGCAATCTGCCGGTGGTACGGCTCATTCGTGATTATCACGCCCATCCCGAATACATTCAGGCGCTGGCCATGAGCGTTCGCCGTCACTGGGAGCAGCACGGTCAGGGTGATCACTTGCTGATGTCGTTCCACGGTATTCCCGAGCGCTACGAGAAGGAAGGGGACCCCTATGGTCATCAGTGTCGCCATACCGCCAGCTTGCTGGCCGAGGCGCTCGGGCTGGAGGCCGGGCAGTGGACGGCCAGTTTCCAGTCCCGCTTTGGCAAGGAGGAGTGGCTCAAGCCCTACACCGACGTGACCATCGCCGGTATGCCTGCAGCGGGCATCAAGCGGCTCGATGTAATTTGCCCCGCCTTTGCCGCCGACTGCCTAGAAACCCTTGAGGAAATTCAGGTACAGAATCGGGAGATCTTCATGGAGGCCGGTGGCGAGCGGTTTGAATATATTCCGGCCCTCAACAGCGATCAGGCCCATATCAGGATGATGGTCTCGCTCATCTGCCGCGAATTGGCATGAGTGACCGGCAGTCAGTCAAACAAGGAGTCGAGTCATGGTACATATCACGCTGATTTATGCAGGTCTGCTGGGGCTGCTGTTTCTGGGGCTCTCCTTCTGGGTGGTCAGACGTCGTGCCCAGTTCGGGGTGATGATAGGGCAGGGGGAGGCCCCCGAACTGCTGGCGGCGATCCGGGCCCACGGCAATTTTGCCGAGTATGTGCCGTTGACCCTGCTGCTGATGGCGCTGTGCGAGCTCTCCGGTGCCGCTGCGCTCTGGCTGCATGCCGGTGGCGCCATGCTGTTGGTCGGCCGCATCCTGCATGCCATTGGCATCCAGATCCCCAAAGCCCCCAATGTGCCCCGTTTTCTGGGCACCTTGCTGTTCTGGCTAGCCCTCGGCCTCTTCTCGCTGCTGGCCCTGTTGCAGGGGATGGCGGCCGCCTGAAAACCGACGCTTTTTTATGCTATGGAACCACCCCGGGCAGGGTGGTTTTTTTATGGTGAAAAGGCAAACGTTTTTCCTTGCAGGCCTTGTCTATACTGACTCCATTATTTAAACAGGGCGACTTTTCGGGGCGGCGGATTGTGTTAAAATCCCGCCCCTCTTTCCCCCAGAGCACAGAACATTGCCATGAAATTTCCCGGTCAGCGCAAGTCCAAACACTACTTCCCTGTCGACAGACGCGATCCCCTGGTTCCGCAAAATCCCCTGTTAACCGAGCTGGGCAAAGCCTACGTCGTCGGGATTGATCAGACCCTGGTTGATATCGAAGCCCATGTGGATGAAGACTTTCTGACCCGTTATGGTCTGAGCAAGGGGCACTCCGTCGTCATCAGTGATGATGTAGCCGAACGGATTTATGACGAGCTCAAGGCCAACAACATGGTAGTGAGCGAGTTTGCCGGTGGCACCATCGGCAACACGGTACACAACTACTCGGTACTGGCCGATTCCCACTCCATCCTGCTGGGTGTGATGAGTCAGGACATTCGCATCGGCTGCTACGCCTACCGTTATTTGTGCAACACCTCTTCCCGCGTCAATCTGGACTATCTGCAGCCGGTGGATGGCCCCATCGGCCGTTGCTTCACTTTCATTACCGAGTGCGGCGAACGCAGCTTCGGCATCAACGCCGGGAAGATGAACCAGCTGGATGTGCAGCACATTCCGGAGGATGTGATCAAAGGTGCGTCTGCACTGGTTATCACCGCCTATCTGGTACGCGGTGACGATGGTGATCCGATGAAAGAGGCGGCCATGACAGCGGTGCGTTATGCCCGCGAGGCCGGTATTCCCGTGGTGCTGACCCTGGGCACCCGTTTCGTCATCGACGAAAACCCCCAGTGGTGGCGCGACTTCATTGCCGAGAACGTGACCGTGCTGGCGATGAACGAAGACGAAGGTGAAGCCCTGACCGGTATCGCTGATCCACTCGGTGCTGCCGACAAGGCGCTCGACTGGGCCGACATGGTGCTCTGTACTGCTGGCCCCATCGGCCTCTACATGGCAAGCTACACCGATGAGGACTACAAGCGCGAGACCACTCATACCCTGTTGCCGGGCGTCATCCCCGAGTTCAACATGTATGAGTTCAGCCGCCCGATGGCCCGCGCCAAGTGCCGCAAACCGGCCCGCATCTACTCCCACATCTCCCCGTACATGGGTGGCCCGGAGAAGATCAAGAACACCAACGGGGCAGGGGATGGTGCCCTTTCCGCCGTGCTGCACGACATGGTGGCTAACTCCTATCACCGGATGAATGTGCCCAACTCCGCCAAGCACATCTCCGAGTTCCTGACTTACTCCTCACTGGCCCAAGTGTGCAAATACGCCAACCGAGTCAGCTACGAGGTGTTGGCCCAGAGCAGTCCCCGTCTCTCCCGCGGTTTGCCGGAGAAAGAGGACAGCCTGGAAGAGGTTTACTGGGAGCGTTGATCTCCTGAATCTGCAAGACGCCTCCATCGGGAGGCGTTTTTGCAGGCAAATGGGAGTTATCTCGGCTTTTTCCCCGGAATAACCCCAATATGCTTGAGTCCATGTCACTTTTACGACACCATTTGGCCATCGTATTGTCGCCCGACAATGCCGCAGCACCCGAAAGAAAGAGAGAATCCCATGAGCATGCTTAACGACAACCTTGACGCCAATTTCCAACTGTTTATCGAACAAGTCCGCGAGTCGGGTCAGGTGTGGGGCCTGCGCTATGGGGAAGACTGGGTCGTCTGCCGCTCCGCCGAATTTGAAGATGCCGACGTGATGCCGCTCTGGTCTGCCGAAGAGGACGCCCGTCTGCACTGCGTCGACGAGTGGGCCGATTACGAGCCGGAAGTGATCGATCTGGAAGAGTTTCTCGATATCTGGATCAACGATCTGGATGAAGACGATGTATTGGTCGGCCCGAACTGGAACGCCGATCTGGAAGGCCAGGAGCTCGAACCCATCGAGCTGGCCAAGGCACTGGTTGAACTGGACGCCTGAAAGCGCCTCCATTGATGGCCTGAACACACAGGCCATCGGGACAAAGACCGGCCTCCGTGAGGGTGCCGGTCTTTTTTATGGTCGAATGGCCCGATTGATGAGTTAAAAGCCGATTTGCCTTTGCACCTGTCAGGGGGATGGTCCATCATCAACCTTTTGCCAAGGGAGGAGCGCCATGTTTGTATTCGACGTAACGGGAGCTGCGGGTGAGAAGGCCAGCATTCGGGTGCAGGCGCTGGATTGGACGCAAGCCGGGCCAGTGACCTTCCAGTGCGATGATGATCAGCTGGCTGTCGTGCTCCTGAACGGTTGTCGTTGCGATGCGGTGGGCTTTTTCAACCTGTTGGCGGGGTGCAAACCGCTCTATATCGAGCAGTGGCTCAGCTATCTGCAAGAGAGCGGCCGTATTGCTAAGTGGAGCCACCAGACCGAGAGTCCCGCCGATGGGGACTATCTGGCCAGAGCCGGTCTGGAGCACGATGAACTCAATACCCTGCTCGGCCAGGTCTATCAGGTGGCGGGGTTCAATCGCCTGCAAATCAACCGTTACCTCAAGAATCGCCACAACCCCACCACCTTGGCGACCCGTTACGATCAGAAAGAGCTGGAGCGCTATCGCCAGCTCAATGACATCATTCTGACCCTTTTGAAGCTGAAGCATCCTCAGTAAAGAGCCCCAGCTGGCTGATATCCGGTCGCAGCGGTTGCGGCCGGGCGATCAGATAGCCCTGCAAGCCATCGACGTACATCCCCTGCAGCAGCTGTTTCTGGCCAAGCTGTTCCACCCCCTCTGCAATCACCTGACACCCCATCCGATGTGATACATCGACGATCATCCGCACGAACTGTTGGTTGGTCTGATCCTGCTCCAGTCCGGTGATCAGGGCCGGGTCCAGCTTGATGTAGTCGGGCTTGAGCTCGCGAAACAGGGTAAAGGAACCGATCCCCTTGCCGAAATTGGCGATGGCCGAGCGACTGCCGTTGCGGCGCAGCAGTTCAAACACCCGCTTGGCGCCGGTCAGGTTGCGTTCCAGATGCTCTTCATCCAGTTCGAACACCAGATTGGCGCTGGTATTGGGATCTTTGAGCAGCTGGCGGTCAAGCCAGATCAGGAAGGCGCTGTTTTGCAGCAGGTTGGGGGAGAGGTTGATCCCCCAGCGACTCTGGTTGGCACCAAAGGCCCGGTACTGACGCATGATGTGGGTAATGACCAGCTGCTCCAGCCGCATCACCATATCCAGCCGCTGGGCCATGGCAAATAGGGTGTCGGTGGGTAGGGCGGTGCCGTCATTGCCGCTGAAGCGGGTGTAGATCTCGTTGTAAGCCAGCATGCTGCGGTGCAGGGGCTGGATCGGCTGATAGGTAAAGCTGAGGCGCTCCTGCGCCAGCACGTCGGTCAGCACGTCGCGCCAGTGGTGTTGGCCCTGCAGATCGGAGGCGCTGTCATCCTGCTGGATGGCCCAGCCGTTGATGGTTTCGGTCTGGGCGCGAGCCAGCGCCAGATCCGCTCTGGCCAGAACGGCTTCAATTTTCTGGCCGCTGCTGAGCTTGGTCAGCCCCGAGTAACCGGTGCTCTCTAGCTCGTGCTGATCCTGATAGTGATCGAAGGCCACCTTCAAATCCTGCCCCAGCAGATGGGGGGGAATATTGGCCACCGGTTGCACCAGCACGGCAAAATCGGCCCCCGAGATGCGGTAGACCTGATTGCCCGGGAAGCGGCTTACCACCCGCTTGATGAGAGCGGCCATGTCCTTGATATAGGCATCACCAGACTGGAAGCCGCGCTGGGCGTTGATCTTGCCAAGCTCGGTGGCACGGATCAGCACCAGGGTCGCGGTCTGGGTGTCCTGATCCCGCTGCAGCAACTCGGTCATGTCGCGGCGAAACGCGTGGCGGTTGAGTAGCTGGGTCAGCTCGTCGGTGGTGGCCTGGTTGCTGAGTTCGGTCAGCTGGCGATGAGCGCTTTGCTCGGCGCTTTCGAACTGCTCCAGCAGCTGTTGCAGCACCTCCTGGGAGGCGGGCTCATCGAGTTGTGAGGGATCCCGTCCCCTGATCGCCTTGACCCAGGTGAGCTCCTGATGCTGGAGCATGCCATCCATGGTGCGGATGGCCAGCATCAACAGCAGGATCATGCCAAGCAGTGTGGTGGCCAGAATAATGGCCAAAGTGAGCGGTGTGCTCTGAAGGGCCAACCAAACTGCTTGCAGGAGCAGCAGGGGTATGGTCACTATGGTGGCGATCAGAAAGAGGGTACGTCCGAGCTTGTGAACCATCTTGTCATCCTTGAAGTGGCTGCTTTGTGGGGGAATTTTAACCAAGCTGGCGGAGCAAAGCATGCTATTCCTCGCAACTCGGTGAAAAGGGTCAATTGAGATCGGTTAAATGTGAGTGAAACCACTTTCACAGGTGCCGAAACAGGCGAAGATGAGTTGAAAATAGATCAAACAAGGCAGAGGTAAATCATGTTGTTAGAGCCCGAAAATAGTGCCAAAGCACGACAATTATTGAACCAGAGTATGGCACTGGTGCTGGCGGGTGGACGTGGTAGTCGCCTGAAGCAGTTGACTGACAACCGCGCCAAGCCTGCCGTCCATTTCGGTGGCAAATTCCGGATCATTGATTTTGTGCTCTCCAACTGTATCAACTCGGGGATCCGCCGGGTTGGTGTAGTCACCCAATACAAATCTCACAGCCTGCTGCGTCACCTGCAATCGGGCTGGTCCTTCCTGCGTTACCAGATGAATGAATTCATCGACCTGCTCCCTGCCCAGCAACGGGTGGACGAGGTGCACTGGTATCGCGGCACCGCCGATGCCATCTATCAGAACGTCGATATCATCCGTGACTACGGCCCCAAATACTTGGTGGTGCTGGCGGGGGATCACATCTACAAGATGGATTACGCCGCCATGCTGCTCGACCATGTGCGCCTTGGTGCCAAGGTGACTGTCGCCTGTATCGAGGTGCCGCGGGCCGAGGCATCCGCCTTCGGGATCATGGATATCGACGAGCAGCGCAAGATCCGCGCCTTCGTCGAAAAACCGGCCAATCCGCCCGCCATGCCGGGTTGCGAAGATCGCTCGCTGGCCTCCATGGGGATCTATATCTTCGAGGCGGAGTACCTCTACCAACTGCTGGAGGAGGATATTCACAATCAGGACTCCAAACACGACTTCGGGATGGACGTGATCCCCCGCATCGTGGAGGAGGGGATGGCATTTGCTCACCCCTTCAACATGTCCTGTGTCGGGGCGCGCGAGGGGCAAAAGCCCTACTGGCGTGACGTGGGTACGCTGGACTCCTTCTGGGAAGCGAACATGGATCTCGCCTCCGTGCTGCCCGAGCTGGACATCTACGATCAGAACTGGCCCATCTGGACCAGCCAGACCCTGACGCCACCGGCCAAGTTCGTGCAGGATCGCAACGGTCAGCATGGCATGACCATCAACTCCATGTTCTCGGGCGGGACCATCGTCAGCGGGTCGTTCGTGCTCAACTCGGTGCTCTTTACCAATGTGCGGGTGCACTCCTTCTGCACCCTGGATCAGGCCATCATCTTCCCCGGGGTCGAGATTGGCGCCGGTTGCCGTCTGCGCCGGGTGGTGGTGGACAAGGGATGTGTGCTGCCCGATGGGCTGGTGGTGGGCGAGAATGCCGATGAGGATAGCCGCCGCTTCTACCGCTCCGAGCAGGGGATTGTGCTGGTGACCAAGGAGATGCTGGACAAGCTGGTTTGAGGAAAGTCCTTGAAACTGTGTCAGACGCTGTAATGCAAAGGGAGCCAGGTTGGCTCCCTTTTTCATGCTGGTGAATGGCGAGGATTATTCGCTAACCACCGCTTTGGCGGCCATCACCATGGCGGTGCCGTGCTTGCCACCGGCGGCGGTCACTTGCGGTACGCCATCTTCATCGGTGTCGCTGCCGGCACCTTCGATGATGTTCTCGCCGGAGTCACCGATCCACTCGGCCATCTGCATGCCACCGTTGACGGTGCCACGGAACCAGCTGACGTACTGACCGGTCAGCTTGGCCAGCTCCAACTCGGGCGCCTTCTCGGCCCCTTCGTTGCGCAGGTTCAGCATGGCTGAGCGCAGGGCGCCGGAGATGGCAGCCTGGGTCCAGGGAGTGTATTCACCCTGCTTGCCAGCCAGCCAGGTTCCCGCCTTGGCATTGAAGTAGGCCTTGTCGGCGGCGATAAACAGTTCGCGCGCCGCGGTGCGGTACTTGGCATCGGAGGTGGCGAGGAACGCAGCCGTCAGACCACGGATGGCGGCGAACTGTGCATCGATGGAGTGGCTGGCATCGAGCTTGCCACCCAGGGTGATGCCATCATGCACCAGACCATTTTTGCCCTTGAGGTTGGCAAGGATGAAATCGGCCTGTTTGCGGATCAAGTCGAGCGCCTCTTGACCCTGCTGGGTCTTGAGGTTCAGCTCGCCATTGTCACCGGCGGCGTAACCGACCGGCAGCGCATCCTGAGCGCGCTGGAAGATCTGCAGGGCGACCAGGGCGTAAGCTGCGTCAAAGGTGGTGACGTGCTTGCCCTGTTTGCCTGCCAGCCAGCTGTCGACCAGGGTGCCAGCCTTGGTATCAAAGTGCAGGGCGGCCAGGTTCTTGAAGGTGAGGTTGGAGAGATTGATCGCCAACGAGAAGGCATCGCTGCCCGCGACGGCTTTGCCTAGGTCATTGGTCTTGTTGGCAGCCGGTGCAGCGGCAAACGGTGCGCCGTCAAACACGGCGTGGAAGGCCGGGTTCTGGTTGGTGTTGGCGCTGCGCTGATCGCTGAAGGCATAAAACTCGGAGAGCGGCCACAGCATCATCCAGGCATCGCGCAGCTGGGTGGAAGCATCCACCACCTCCAGCTTGCCGATGGCACCGGCATCGTTGTTGCTGGTTTCGGTCACTTTCACCTGATGGGGAAAGTAGACAACGCCCTTGGCCGGATCGTACTGCGGGGTGATTTTGGCGCCCAGTTGCTTGCCATCGAAGCCAAGCTGGTTCTGCATGATGAGCAGCTTGTCGATGGATTGCTCGGTCAGCATCATGCCGTTGAAGCCATCGGCGGCAGAGACGCCCAGCTTGTGCTTGCCATCCTGATCCATGGTGGCGGAGGCGGCTTCTACCTCTTCATCGGTCTCGGCCACATGCATGCCGCCGAGGAAGTCTTGCGACCACATTACCTCTTTGAGCAGGATGCCGCCCACGGCTGCGGGCACCAGCAGGTTGTCACTGCCGCTCCAGCGCAGGGTGCTGTAGTCACGGAAGTAGGCGGGCACCTGGGTCTTGACGGTTTTCTCGGTCCCTTTGGCGGTCTTGATGGTGATCTGGTCGCCATTGACCGGGGTGGCGTTGACGGCCTGGGCAAACTCCGGATTGGCGGAGGCGTAGGGCAGGGAGAGGGGATACATGCCCTGCGGCACTTCATCCGCCGGGAAGCCAACGGCATCGGCCATGGCCAACACCCGTTGCCCCAGAGATGCCATGGTGCCGCCACGGGCCAGGTTTTGCGGCCCGTTCACCAGATGCGGGCCCATGCCGGATTGGTAGTTGAGGGCGTACATCGCCTCTTCGGAGTATTCGTAGGATTCGATGCCGGCAGCGAAGTCGAACGGGGTCGGCTCATCGGCACGGTTGGCATCCAGCACATCCAGATCCAGCCCCAGCGCTTCGGCCAGCGGCTCACCGGAGAGCTCGAATTCGGTATAGGCCAGCATGTTGGCGGCGGTATTGAATGTCTTGTCTTCGACTTTGACGGCTGCGTGTGCGGCGCCGCTGATCAGTGCGCAGGCAATCGCCTGAACCAGTACGGTTTTTCTCATGTCCCTTCTCACCATTGGTTTTATTATTGACGCTTCTCATGACGAATCTAAATGAGAATGGTCTGCATTATGCTGTGTTGCAGGGGACTTGAGAAGTAAAAAACCGCCCCATTCGGCTGCACGTTAAACCGGATGTGCGCTCTCGAAGAGGACGGTTATCTGTTTATTGCGATGAAAGTGCCGGTGCGACGGCGATCAGAGCAGCTTGAACGGGATGACCAGACGGCCCGGCTCTACCTTGAGGGCTTCTACCTTCTCCTTGATCCTGGCTTCGTTCTTGCGGCTGCTGTCGAGGCGGTAGACCGGGGTCTGCGACAAGAACAGGGAGAGCGACTGATTGAAGGTGGGTAGCAGCGGGGTGAGGGCAGCCCCGATATCAGCCGGCTCGGTCTTGACCGAGACCAATTCAAGGTCGCGCAGATAGATGGCGCCCTGATCGGCCACATAGTCCGGGCGGGCGCTCAGGGCAAAGCGGATCTTCATCTGCTGGCTGCCAAGGGGGCTGCTCACCTGCAGGTCGCCAGCGGCGTCCAGCTCGATGCGATCTGCTTGTTTGCGGCCGATACGGCTCTGCATCTCATCCAGACGGATCTTGCTCGACATGATGCCGGGGATCCCCAGCTGTTTTTCAAAAGAGACCTGATCTTTGAGGTACTGATTGATTTCGGCCTCGCTGACGTTGTACTGGGTCAGGGAGCAGGCTCCCAGCAGCAGGGCGAGGGGGAGTAACAACAGCTGTTTCAACATGATGGATTCCGCTTGGGCAACTATGATGGCGCTATCTTACGCGATAACGGGCGTGGAATGAGAGCCTCATACCGTGGGAAATCACGGAGTTGCTGCATTCCCGACTGTTTTTTGGCAACCGCCGGGTTCATCATCGACGGGTGAACGGAATAGGGCTGAGCTGTTGCTTCGGGCACTGAGCAGAGAGAAGAGAACAGAGAGCGAGAAGAGCAAAGAGAACGAGGAGAGCGTAATGGTTCGGATGGGCAAGGTTGGCCGCAGGGCGCTGTTGTTGCTTGGCTGCATGATGGGACTCTGGAGCCCGTCGCTGTGGGCCGAGGTAAAGGTGATCCCGGTATTCGAGGCGCAGGCGGCGGTGCAGACCCTCAAGGAGATCTATCCCCAGCTTGGGGTCAGCGCCATGGGTAATCAGCTGGTGCTGAGCGGGACGCCAGCCCAGCTGCAGGAGGCCGAAGCCACGCTGGCGCAGATCAACCAGCCACCGCAAAGCCTGCTTATCGAGTGGCGGGTCGATGGTGCCGCCAGCGGTCAGCAACTGGGGGGCTCAATCAGTCGCGACGAGGCCAAGCGGCAGTGGCTGGTCGATGGCAACGCCCAGCAGTACCAGCGCAGCCAGAACGACAGCTGGCAGGTGCGCGGGCTGTCGGGCCGTCCTGTGCTGCTGCAGATGGGCTCCTATCAGCCGGTCACCTTCTATCAGTGGAACGAGGGCGCCGTGGTGGGGATGATGCCGCTGGTGAACGGCCTCTATGCCACGGCCACCTTGATTGGCGATCGGGTGCAGATTGCGCTGAGCAGCGAACAGGCGAGGCTGGATCAGGGCACCATCAATCGTGGGCAGAGTGCCACCGAGGTGAGCGGGGCCCCAGGCCAGTGGCTGACGGTGGGGGAGCTATCCACCAGCTCGGCAGATCAGGGGAGTAGCCTCGGCACCCAGCTACAGGGCGGGCGAGGCAGCCAGAGCGAGCGCCAGACCCTGCAGATCCGGGTCACTCGTCAATAGGTGTCAGCCCCGTCAGTGGGGCTGATCTGCGGCATATTCCCGTAGCTGGCGACTGCGCAGCAGATACCAGAGCGCCCAGAGGCTGGCGACCAGCACCAGTGCGGTGGGCCAGCTGAACGACCACTTTTGCAGATTGAGGCTGTGCAACTGCATCAGCAGGCCGCTGACGGCAGAGCAGAGCAGCAGCAGCGGGCTGTGGCGCCGGAGTCTGGCGCGAATGCTCTGGGTCTGCTGATAGGTGCCCCCGCAGGCGAGCAACGCCAGCATGGCGGGTACGTCGGTCAGCAGGCTGATGTAGAGGGTGATCTTGTCCGGATAAAAGAGGGTCAGGATCTCGCTGCCGCTCTCGCGGGTCACTCCTGCCATCAGAAAGAGCCAGACCGAGCGGGTCAGCAACAGGGCGATGGGCCAGAACCAGAGGGGCGGGCGCAACTGGCCGTGATCGTCATATCGGTGTTCGGGGTAGAGGGTCATGGTTGCCCGTTATCCACTTGAATTGAGTGATGGAGGGGATATGGGGCGACGAAGCGCCCTTTGCAAGGCGTTGGGCGTGGCGCAAATTAATCGGGGGGCCATGCCCCCCAATCGGTTTCTTCAGATATCGCAGCGCGCGTCGGCGGCGTTACAGCCAGCCTTTGCGCTTGAAGAAGAGACCGGTTCCGAGCGAGGACATCACCATCAACACCAGCGAGAGGGGATAACCATACTCCCAGGCGAGTTCCGGCATACGGCCAAAGTTCATGCCATAGATACTGGCGATCAGGGTCGGCGGCAGGAAGATCACGGCGGCTACCGAGAAGATCTTGATCACCTTGTTCTGCTCCAGATTGGTGACCCCCATGGAGGCCTCCAGCTGGAAGTTGATCTTGTCGAACAAGAACTGGGTGTGGGGCAGCAGTGACTCCACGTCGTGCAGCATCTCGTCGATCCACTTGTTCTGCTCAAGGCTCATGCGCTGGCGCAGGCTGCGCTTGAGGAAGCGCAAGGCGCGACGGGTATCGTGCAGGGAGAGACGGATCTGGCCGTTGGCCTCTTCCTGAGCCATCAACTCCTTGAGCATAGGGTTGATCTGATCCGGTTCGAAGATTTGATCGGCGGTGTTTTCCAAGGTCTTGTAACCATCTTCGATAAGGTCGGATAGGTACTCTACCTTGAGGTTTTGCACTTCCAGCAGGATGTCGAGGGCATCCTCTACCTCCAGCCGATCCTGGCGCATATAGTGGCGCAGCAGGCGAACCAGCCCGATGTCATCTTCACGAATGCTGATCAGCAGGTTGTTGCGCAGGGTAAAGGAGACGTGGACGCCCTTGGTGTCACGACCGATCCGCTGGGGAAACAGGGAGTGAATGTGCAGACCATCGGTATCCCAGTAGAAACGGGCTGATGCTTCGATGTCGTCGAGCTCTTCCTTGTCGGGAACCTCTTCCAGGAACAGGCCCGTCAACCATTCTCGCTCTGCCGTGTCCGGCTTGTAGGCATCCAGCCAGACCGTGTTGTCAGGTACTATGTCGTCAGGCCCGAGCGTGACTATATCCAGCACCTTGTTATTGAGAATGTAGGCGGTGATCATCTGTCCCCCCTTAAAAAGTCATGGGTAATCAGGGATGGTTGCACAGGTCATGCGGCCTTAGATCGCTGCAGAAGGCGATCCCGTGGATAAGCAGATCGGGCCGATGGAAAACCTGAATGCGGCGAACTATACAGGGGCGGGCCGCGCTTGTCAGGGGCTATTCATTGGGGATTCAGCTTGTTTGTTCAAAAAAACAGCTGCAAGGTGGCGAGGTCGGAGCAGCTCGTCCCGTTTTGAGCGCTGCTCCTTGTGTATCTCTCCTTGCCTTCCTGCCCCCTTTATCCGAGCCCTTTGTTGCAGGCTCGTCTTCGCAACAGGTGAGCTGCAGCTTACATATTGGGATAGTTGGGCCCGGAGCCCCCTTGTGGCGGTGTCCAGACGATGTTTTGGCTGGGATCTTTAATGTCACAGGTCTTGCAGTGAATGCAGTTGGCGGCGTTGATCTGCAGTTTGGCCACCCCCTCCGTTTCCAGCACCTCAAACACCCCTGCCGGGCAGTAGCGCTGGGCTGGTTCTCCCCAGGTTGGCAGGTTGACCTTTACCGGGATCTGCTCATCCTGCAGCTTGAGATGGCAGGGCTGATCCTCGTCGTGACTGGTGTTGGCGAGATAGACAGAGGAGAGTTTGTCGAAGCTCAGCTTGCCATCGGGTTTGGGGTAATGGATGGGCTCGCAGCGGCTGGCCATGCGCAGCTGGCGGTAATCTGGCTCCTTATCGATAAGTTTGAAGGGCGAGTTTGCGCCAAACAGCCGCTGCTCCAGCCAGTTAAAGGCGCCACCAAGCCAGGGGCCCCAGCGATGCAGGGCTGCGCCGAAGTTGCGGGCCGCGCCCAGCTCTTGTGCCAGCCAGCTCTGGTGCAGTTCGTCGGCATAGTGAACCAGATCCCGTCCTCCCTCATCGCCACCTCGCAGCGCCATCGCGACGGTTTTTGCCGCCAGCATCCCCGATTTCATGGCGGTGTGGATCCCCTTGATGCGGGAAAAGTCGAGGGTGCCGGCATCGCAGCCGATCAGCAGGCCGCCCGGGAAGTGCATGCGGGGCAGGGAGTGCCAGCCCCCCTTGGTGATGGCGCGTGCACCATAGCTGATGCGCTCGCCCCCTTGCAGCAGGTCGGCGATAAGTGGGTGATGCTTGAGACGCTGGAATTCGTCAAACGGGCTGAGCCAGGGATTCTGATAGTTGAGATCGACGATCAACCCGACCGCGACCTGATCTCCCTCCATCTGATAGAGATAGAAGCCGCCGTGACTGTGGTTCTCTCCTTCCTTGCCAAGGGGCCAGCCACTGCCATGGAGTACCTGTCCCGCTTTGCCTTGGCCAGCTGGCAGTTGCCACAGCTCCTTGAATCCGATGGCGTAGTGTTGGGGTTGGGCTGGGTTTTCCAGATTGAATGTGGCTATCAGCTGTTTACCCAGATAGCCGCGGGCTCCCTCGGCAAAGAGGGTATAGCGGCCATAGAGCGCCATGCCGGGAACATGATCCGGTTTTGGATTGCCCGCGCGATCAAGTCCCAAATCGCCGGTGATCACCCCCTTGACCCGTCCCGCTTCCATGATAAGGTCGCTGGCGGTAAATCCTGGGTATATTTCGACTCCCAGCTGCTCCGCCTGCTGGCCAAGCCAGCGGCAAAGGTTGCCAAGGCTGACGATGTGACAGCCGTCATTGTGCATCCGTGGCGGTACGGCCCAGTTTGGCAGTTGCAGGGAGCGGTTCTCGCTTTGCAGCAGGTGTACCTGGTCGTCATTGACCGCTACCCCGAGCGGTGCCTGCTGCCAGCTTTGTGGCAGCAGCTCCTTGAGGGCGACGGGATCCAGCAGGGCGCCGGAGAGAAGATGAGCGCCAATTTCGGCGCCCTTTTCCAGCAGGCAGACCGAGAGGTTGGCATCCTGCTGTTTCAACGCGATGGCGGCACTGAGCCCCGCCGGGCCGCCACCTACGATGACGACATCAAATTCCATTGCTTCCCGTTCCATCTTGCCTCTGCACCGAAGTTGACCTAGGGTAGTGCTGGTAGTTTACGTAAACGTAAAGCACTTGTAAGCAAAAAATTAAGCGAAACACGACGCAAAAGTGCAGGGACTGGTGAATGAATTCAATCCAAAGAGACGAGGCATGACCCCATGAAGCTGCTGGTCGCAATCAAACGGGTAGTGGATTACAACGTCAATCCGGGTCAGGGCGGATGGCTCCGATGTGGAGCTGGCCAATGTGAAGATGGGGATCAATCCCTTTTGTGAAATCGCGGTGGAAGAGGGTGTCCGGCTGCGTGAGGCCGGTATCGCCAGCGAGCTGGTGGTGGTGACCTTTGGCCCGGACGCGGCCGCCGAGCAGCTGCGCCATGCGCTGGCACTGGGGGCGGATCGGGCGCGCCACTATGTGACAGACGAGACGCTGGCGCCGCTGACCGTTGCCCGCGCCTTGCAAAAGGTGTGTGAGCTGGAGCAACCGGATCTGGTGCTGCTCGGCAAGCAGTCCATTGACTCGGACAACGGTCAGGTGGCCCAGATGTTGGCCGCCCTGACCGACTGGCCGCTGGCTACCTGCGCTTCAGCTATCAGGTTGGAAGGAGAGGAGTTGCTGGTGACCCGTGAAATCGATGGCGGGCTTGAAACCCTCGCCATGCCGCTGCCTGCGGTAGTGAGCGCTGATCTGCGGCTCAATGAACCACGTTTTGCATCACTGCCCAACATCATGAAAGCCAAGCGCAAGCCGCTGGAGAGTGCCCCCTTTGCCGAGCTCGCCGCTGTGCCTGCCAACCAGACCCGTCTGCTCGGGGTGATGGCGCCGCCAGCCCGCAGCGCCGGGATCAAGGTGAGTTCGGTGGATGAGCTGGTGGACAAACTCAAGCACGAGGCGAAGGTACTATGAGCGTATTAATCATTGCCGAACATCATCAGGGCCATCTGGCCGACAACGTCGCTCGCCTGGTCACGGCTGCCAGCCAGCTGGGTGGCGAAGTGCATCTGTTGCTGGCGGGACAGGGGATAAGCGAAGTGGGCCAGCAGGCGGCTGCGCTGCGCGGGGTGAGCAAGGTGCTGCAGGCCGACTCTCCCGCACTGGCGGAAGGGCTGCTGGAGGGACTCGACAAGCTGCTGGCTCGCTGGTGCGAAGGTTACAGCCACTGCCTGATGGCGGCGAGCACCATGGGCAAGGCGCTGCTGCCCCAAATAGCTGCCCGGCTCGGGGTCGAGATGCTCTCTGAGGTGACGGCTATCGAAAGCAGCGATACCTTCCTGCGCCCCATCTATGCGGGCAATGCCATCGCCCGGGTGGCGAGCAGCGCCCCCATCAAGGTGATGACGGTGCGGGCGACCGCTTTTGCCAAGGCAATGGAGGAAGGCAATGCTCCCGTCGAGAATCTGGTGGTGCCCGAATTGACCCGCCGTACCCGCCTGGTGGAGCGTCTTGCCGTGCGATCGCCCCGACCCGAGCTGACGGCTGCGCGCGTGGTGGTCTCAGGTGGCCGGGCACTGGGCTCCAAGGCGCAGTTTGCTTTGATAGAAGCGCTGGCCGACAAGCTGGGCGGTGCCGTGGGGGCATCGCGAGCCGCCGTTGATGCGGGATATGTCGCCAACGATCTGCAAGTGGGGCAGACCGGCAAGGTGGTGGCGCCCGAGCTCTATATCGCGGTCGGTATTTCGGGCGCCATCCAGCATCTGGCGGGGATGAAGGAGTCGAAGGTGATCGTGGCCATCAACAAGGACAGCGATGCCCCCATCTTTCAGGTAGCGGACTACGGGCTGGTGGGGGATCTCTTCACCCTGCTGCCGGAGCTCACCGCCAAACTGTAAATTTGTCAGAAATGGCTGAGCTGTGGTCGTTTATGCGCTCTGCCCGCCATTTCTGTGCATGTTCCCTGCAAGCCCTGACCCGTTCAGGGCTTTTTCTCCTGCAAGGGGGACGCAGAGTGACGGTAAAAGGTTGAGCCAGCTCCCAAAAAGCCTTTGATCCGCTGGCTGCTCTTGTGTAAAACCTGACAAGTCATCGATTACTCTCATCCACTCACGGAAAGCGTCATGAGCAAACAGATTTACAACTTCTGCGCCGGCCCCGCCATGCTGCCGGTTGAAGTCATGGAGCGCGCCCAGCGCGAATTTTGTAATTTTCAGGGGCTGGGAGCCTCGGTCATGGAGCTTTCCCATCGCGGCAAGCCCTACATGGCGGTTGCCGAGAAGGCCGAAGCGGATCTGCGCGAACTGCTGGCGGTGCCGGACAACTACAAGGTGCTCTTCATGCACGGTGGCGGTCGCGGTCAGTTCTCCGCCGTGCCCATGAACCTGCTGGGCGGGGCCAACAAGAAGGCGGACTTCCTGCTGACCGGTGTCTGGTCCCAGAGCGCGGTGGATGAAGCCAAAAAGTATGGCGATATCCAGACTTTCCAGGGGGTTGCCAAGAACGAGCAGGGGATCTCCCACCTGCTGCCGACCCCGGCGTTTCGCGCCGATGCGGCCTATGTTCACTACTGTCCGAACGAAACCATCGACGGCATCGAGCTGTTCGACATCCCGGCCACCGGCGAGGTGCCGCTGGTGGCGGATCTCTCCTCCACCATTCTCTCCCGTCCTCTCGACGTGAGCCGCTTTGGCATCATCTATGCTGGTGCCCAAAAAAATATCGGGCCGTCCGGGCTTGCCATCGCCATCGTGCGCGATGATCTGCTGGATCAGGCGAGAGCCGATGTGCCCTCGATTTTCGACTACAAGCTCACTGCCAAGAACGACTCCATGTTCAACACCCCGCCCACCTACGCCTGGTATCTGGCCGGTCTGGTGTTCGAGTGGCTGAAAGAACAGGGTGGCCTCGAGGCGATGGAAGCGCGCAACAAGGAGAAGGCCGACTTCCTCTACGACTATATCGATCAGTCGAGCTTCTACGGCAATCAGGTGGATGTCAGCTGCCGTTCGCGGATGAACATTCCGTTCCAGCTGAAAAATGCCGAGCTGGACAAGCAGTTCCTGGCCGAATCGGAAGCCGCTGGCCTGCTTGCCCTCAAGGGGCATCGCATCGTCGGTGGCATGCGCGCCAGCATCTACAACGCCATGCCGCTGGAGGGGGTGAAGGCCCTAGTGAGCTTTATGGATGGCTTTGCCAAGCGCCACGGCTGAGAAGAGAGCCCCTATGTGTTTGCTGGTGGCCTCTCGTGACAACTCGTGAGCCGCTTCCAGCTATTGCAGTGATTCAAGACGCCGGGGATACCCCGGCGTCTTTTTTTCAACAGAACCAGCGCGCTGGCGTTTGCCGTGCGATTTCCCCTGAAAGTGCCCTTGCCGAGCGGGACGCAGGCTGTTAACGTCCGGACAGGCGTTTATTTTGAGATAGCACAGGAAGTCTATGAATTCGTTGCGTTTGGAACCCATTTCTCGTGTGGCCGGTGAGGTTAATCTGCCCGGCTCCAAGAGTGTCTCTAACCGTGCGCTGCTGCTTGCGGCGCTGGCTCGTGGCACCACCCGTTTGACCAACCTGCTCGACAGCGATGACATTCGTCATATGCTGGCTGCGCTGACCCAACTCGGGGTCAAGTACAAGCTCTCCGCCGACAAGACCGAGTGTACCGTGCAGGGTCTGGGTCGCAGCTTTGCGGTGAAAGAGCCGGTCAATCTGTTCCTCGGCAACGCCGGTACTGCGATGCGACCGCTGTGCGCCGCCCTGTGCCTGGGCTCCGGTGAATATACCCTTGGTGGCGAGCCGCGCATGGAAGAGCGTCCCATCGGCCATCTGGTGGATGCCCTGCGTGAAGCGGGTGCCCATATCCAGTACCTGAAACACGATGGTTATCCGCCGCTGGTGGTGGATGCCAAGGGGCTGTGGGGCGGCGATGTGCACGTCGACGGCTCCGTCTCCAGCCAGTTCCTGACCGCGTTTTTGATGGCGGCGCCGATGGCGGCCGGTGATACCCGGATCCACATCAAGGGGGAGCTGGTCTCCAAGCCTTACATCGACATCACTCTGCACATCATGAAGCTGTTCGGGGTGGTCATCGAGCACGACAACTACAAGCTGTTCTACATCAAGGGCAACCAGACCTACATCAGCCCGGGTGACTTTCTGGTGGAAGGAGATGCCTCGAGCGCCTCTTACTTCCTCGCAGCGGGCGCCATCAAGGGCAAGGTGCGGGTCACCGGTATCGGCAAGCACAGCATTCAGGGTGATATCCACTTCGCCGATGTGCTGGAGAAGATGGGCGCGCGCATCACCTGGGGCGATGATTTCATCGAGGCGGAGCAGGCGCCGCTGCACGGAGTGGATATGGACATGAACCATATTCCCGATGCGGCCATGACCATCGCCGTTGCCGCGCTGTTTGCCGAGGGGCCGACCTCCATTCGCAATATCTACAACTGGCGGGTGAAGGAGACCGATCGTCTGCACGCCATGGCGACCGAGCTGCGCAAGCTGGGCGTCGAAGTGGAGGAGGGGCATGACTTTATCACCGTGACCCCGCCGACCCAGCTCAAGCATGCCGAGATCGATACCTACAACGATCACCGTATCGCCATGTGCTTCTCGCTGGTGGCGCTGTCGGATACACCGGTCACCATCAATGATCCCAAGTGCACCTCGAAGACCTTCCCGGATTACTTCGACAAGCTGGCCAGTATCAGCCAGCGTGGCTGATCACTGACAAACCCGTCATCACCGACGCTTCGGGCCCGCGCTGAGCGGGCCTTTTTGCCTTCCTCACCAGCATCGTCATTTCGCTTAGCATCATTTCAATAACTTGCAAGATTGCCATATAAAATAGTTTTGTAATTGCTGTAATTTCCTATTTACACATGCCCTGTCGCGGGCTATGTTGAGATTTCCTAATCGCAGTCATCTAGCAGGAAGCCTTGTCATGCAGCATCAAACCGACGACGTTCGTATCAGTGAAATCAAAGAGTTATTACCCCCGGTTGCGGTGCTTGAGAAGTTTCCGGCTACCGAGGTGGCCTCGTCCACCGTTTTTGAATCCCGTCAGGCCATTCACAATATCCTGGCTGGCGAAGATGATCGTCTGCTGGTGGTGATTGGCCCTTGCTCCATCCATGATCCGGTTGCCGCGCTGGAGTACGGCAAGCGCCTCAAGACGTTGCGCGACGAGCTGAAAGGTCAGCTGGAGATCGTGATGCGGGTCTACTTCGAAAAACCGCGCACCACAGTGGGTTGGAAGGGGCTGATCAACGATCCGTACCTCGACAACAGCTGCAAGATCAACGATGGTCTGCGCATTGGTCGCAAGCTGTTACTGGATCTCAACGACATGGGGCTGCCGACTGCCTCCGAGTTCCTCGACATGATCACCCCGCAATATGTGGCGGATCTGATGAGCTGGGGCGCGATCGGTGCCCGTACTACCGAATCCCAGGTACACCGCGAGCTGGCCTCCGGTCTCTCTTGCCCGGTGGGCTTCAAGAACGGCACCGACGGCACTATCAAGGTGGCCATAGATGCCATCGGGGCTGCCAGTGCGCCACACCACTTCCTGTCGGTCACCAAATACGGTCACTCCGCCATCGTGGCGACCCGCGGCAACCCGGACTGTCACATCATTCTGCGTGGTGGTCGTGAGCCGAACTACAGCGCCGCCCATGTCAGCGAAGTTGTGAAGGGGCTGGAGAAGGCCGGTCTGCCGCAGAAGGTGATGATCGACTTTAGTCACGCCAACAGCAGCAAACAGTTCAAGAACCAGATGGTAGTGGCAGAAGACGTAGCCGGTCAGCTGCGTGCCGGCAGCAAGGCGGTGTTTGGGGTGATGGTGGAGAGCCATCTGGTAGAAGGCCGTCAGGATCTGGTGGAAGGGTGTGAACTCACCGTCGGCCAGAGCATCACCGATGCCTGCATCGGTTGGGCCGATACCGAAGTGCTGCTGCGCAACCTAGCGGATGCCGTCGCAACCCGTAACGCCCGCTAAAACCATCCCGGCGGCGCTGTTAATCGTCAACGCGCCGCTGGAACAGCAACGATGCCGTTCGGCCAAGTCGAATCCATAAAGCAAAAGCGCGACCCTCGGGTCGAGCTTTTTCATATGTGAAGTGGATTACCAACGGTAGGTTTTCAGCAGCGCCTCCAGTTTCTGGCACTGCTCTACCAATTGGATGCTGGCGAGGTTGGCGGCGTGCGCCTGACCCAGGGTGTCGTTGGAAGTGTTGCGAATATCGCTTACCGAACTGTCTACCTCATGGCAGACCCTGTCCTGTTCTTCGGCCGACTGGGCCATCTGGGCGTTGAGGTCGTTGATGCGGGCGATGCGCTCGATGATGTTCTGCATGGCTGCCAGGGTCGCTTCGGTCTTGCTGATGCTCTCATCGGCTTTGCTTTTTGCATCCCCGATCACCGTAACTGCGCTCTGGGCCTCATTTTGCAGAGCGGCGATCATCTGGGAGATCTCTTCGCTGGCGGCGCGGCTGCGGTTGGAGAGGGCCCGCACTTCATCGGCTACTACCGCAAAGCCACGGCCTTGCTCACCTGCCCGGGCCGCTTCAATTGCAGCGTTAAGGGCCAGCAGGTTGGTCTGATCGGCAATCCCCTTGATCACCTCGAGTACGCCGTCAACCGCCAGGCAGCGGCTGTCGAGTTGCTGGATCACCTGATCCACCCGATCGATCTCTGCCGACATCTCGCCCATATCGGTGATGGAGTGCTGGGCGAGGCGACTGGTGTCAGCGGCATCCTGATTGGTGAGGGCGGAGAGCTCGGCGCTGTGGCGGGCATGTTCGCGCACTTCATGAGAGCTGGCGGCCAGTTCGCTCACGGCGGCGGCGACCTGGGTGGTCATCCCCTCTTGCTGGCGGGCCGAGTTTTCGGTCTGGGTGGCGACTTGACGGATCTGGTTCGACTCCTGATAGAGCTGGTGGGTCGCCCCTTCCACCTCCTGCAGGCTGTGGCGGAATCCCTGCACCATATCATTGACGGCGCGGGTCATCTGGCCCAGTTCATCCCGGCTGTGATTGACCAGGGGGAGGGCGAGGTCGCGCTCTTTGGCCATCCGGATCATGGTGAGCTGCAGCTGGCGCAGGGGGTGTTTCACGTAGCGTTGCAATACCCACCAGAGCAAGCCGAAGCCGATGCTGAAGACGGCGGCCAGGCTGCCGCTCAGGATCAGGTTGTTGTGGCGGATCTCGCCGAAGGTGTGGCTGAGGTCATAACTGATCCGCACTGCCCCCATCACGGTTCCTTCATTGACCTGGTGACAGGTGAGGCACTGGGTGCCGCGATACTCCTTGTAGGCTTTGAACGGTTTGATCAGGATGAGCCGGTTGCCCTGCTGCTCCAGAATGGCTTCGCCCTGATTGATGGCTCGCTCATCGAGGGGATCCTGCGCTTTCTGATCCGGATGACCCGGGCCAAACAGGTTGCTTACTGCTGGTGCGCGCACCAGACGGGCCTCAACGATGCCCGCTTCACTCTTGAGTTTGGTCTGCACTATCTGCCGGTTGGCCATGCCACCTGTCATCATCAGCACGTTCACCTGATCCATATAGGTGTTGGCCATGCTCTCAACTTTCTCCTCTGCCAGACGGATGGCGAGATCCCGTTGCAGCCAGGCGGAGAGTTCGAAGCAGAGGCCAAAGGTGGTGCTGATGACCAGCGCAAGAGGGAGGAATATTTTCCAGTTCAAGGAGAGGTTATGCATTTTGGGCAAGTTCCATGCGCTTGGTGTTGTTATGTGATCCCGTATCATCTTGATCGTAGACGAAGAAACGGCGGGAGATGGTTCTCTATCGGCACACGATAACCACTCTTGAGTAAATAATCTGTTAAGCAGATCGGTAATGCCGGTTGCCAAAATGCCTTTCGGGAAGGCGGCTGCTCCTCGGGTTGATCCAGAACAAATTGCCAGTAACGATAATCGTTATCATTGTCATTATTTGCTGATAATAGTGACCATCATGAATCTGACCCCTTCCATGACCGGTATTGCCACGCCGGATCCCCTCAAGTTTGCTTTTAGCGCCAAGACCTCGGCTCATGCCAGTCGGGGAGGGATGCGCCCCTTCCCGCTGGATGAGGCTGGCTGGCAGAGCTGGTGGCAACGAGAGAGTGAAGCTGAGGAGCGCGCCCTCTACATCCATATTCCGTTTTGCCGAAAGCGCTGCAGCTTCTGCAATTTTTTCGAAAATGGCGCCAACCCGGCGCGGATCAACCGCTATGTCAACGCCTTGTGCGCCTCCCTTGCGCAGGCGGCTGACACTCCGCTGGCGCAGAGCATGCCATTTTCAGCGGTCTATGTGGGGGGCGGTACGCCGACCGACATGAGCGCCGACGAGCTGGCCATGCTGGCCGCCGTGATCCGCCGTTTTCCGCTGGCGGCGGATGCCGAGGTGACGCTGGAGGGACGCCTCAACGGCTTTGATGATGAGAAATGGCAGGTGGCGTTGGCGGGGGGCTTCAACCGCTTCTCCTTCGGGGTGCAGAGCTTTGATACCCGGGTGCGTCAGCAGGCGGCCCGTTTCGATGACAGGGAGACCTTGCTGACCCGTCTGGGTGAGCTGACCCGGGATGATGCGGCTGTGATCGTGGCGGATCTCATCTTTGGTCTGCCCGGTCAGGATGATGTCGTATGGCAGCAGGATATCCGCGATGTGATGGCGAGCGGTGTACACGGGGTCGATCTCTACCAGCTCATCGCCATGCAGGGCACCAATCTGGAGCGGGCGCAGGAGAAGGGCACCCTGGATTGGCTCGCCGATGGCCAGCAGCGTGCCGCCATGTATGCCTATGGCGGAGCGCAACTGGAAGCCCACGGCTGGGAGCGCCTCTCTTGCAGTCACTGGCGGCGCAGTCCGGCCGAGCTGAGTCGTTATAACCAGATGGCCAAGCGCGGTGCGGAGATCCTCCCCTTTGGTGCCGGGGCAGGGGGCAGTATTCTTGGCTACGGCTTGATGTATGGGCGGGATCTGGCCCCCTGGCACGACGCGCTGGCCAGTGGCAAGCGGGCGCCCGGGATGGTGATGGGACGCAATCCCAATGCAAGGATGGACGGTCTGCTGCGTGGCGCCCTCGACAGCGGTGTGCTGGCGCTGGATCGTCTGCCAGCGCCTTTGCTGACCCATCTGATGCCGCTTTTTGCCGCCTGGCAGCAGCACGGGCTGGCCGAGATCGGGAGCACACGGTTGCAACTCACCCTCGCCGGACGCTTCTGGAACGTCAATATGCAGGCTGGCTTGTTCGAGTTCTTGCAGCTCAATCCGCTCGATGGTTCTGCGCCGCCCAGCCATGGTACGGCCGCAGTGCGCCATTCGCTGGTTTGAGCCCGAGCGGAGCATTTGCACGGAGCACTTGCACGACTCCGTGCGATCCATAACGAAAGAGGGAGCCTTGCAGGCTCCCTCTTTCGGCTTGGCAGTCAGCGTCGCGCGCGAGCTTACTCGTCGCTGCTCTCCTGATAGCTGTCGCGCATTGCTTTGGGCAAGCGGCGCATCGGCGCAAAGCCGATATCCTCGCCTACCACTTCCCGCTTGCGGGCCGGTGCAGGTTTTTTGCTGGCATCACCCTTGGCTTTGCCCTTGCCCGCGGCAGGCTTGCCCTTGGCATTGCTGCTCTTGGCGTTGGCATGGCCGCGAGCCCGAGGCGGGTTCTGTACCGGCTTGCTGCCCGGCAGAGTCTGGCGACTCGGCTTGCCGCTTGGCTCATACCCTTCCAGGATCTCCACGGTCAGGGATTGGCCGATCAGGGCTTCGATCGCCTTGAGCTGACCCAGCTCATCCTGACTGACCAGCGAGATGGCCTCGCCGCCACGACCGGCGCGGCCGGTACGGCCGATACGGTGGATGTAATCCTCCGCCATTTGGGGCAGTTCAAAGTTGATCACGTAGGGCAGTTGATCGATGTCCAGACCGCGGGCGGCGATATCGGTCGCTACCAGCACCCGCACCTCGCCACTGCGAAAATCGGCCAGCGCCCGGTTGCGGGCACCCTGGCTCTTGTCACCGTGGATTGCCACGGTATTGAGACCATCTTTTTGCATCTGCTGGGCGAGGCGGTCGGCGATCTGCTTGGTGCGAACAAACACCAGCACCCGCTGCCAGTTGCCACGGCCAATCATGTGGGAGAGCAGCTCGCGGCGGCGTTCCCGATCCACCTGAATGATGCGTTGGGTCACCTGCTCCGCGGCAGTATTGCTCGGGTCCACCTCGATCAGGGTGGGATCATTGAGCAGATCATCGGCCAGCGCCTTGATATCGTTTGAGAAGGTGGCAGAGAAGAGCAGGGTTTGCCGCTCTGCAGGCAGCGCCTTCATGATGCGGCGGATGTCGACGATAAAGCCCATGTCGAGCATGCGATCCGCTTCATCCAGCACCAGCACTTCCAGCTGGCTCAGGGTCAGGGCGCCCTGGGTCAGCAGATCCAGCAGACGGCCCGGGGTGGCGACCAGAATGTCCACCCCCAGCTTGATGGCGTCCAGATTGGGCTTGATGCTGACACCGCCATAGGCGATCAGCGTCTTGAACGGTAGGTGGTGGGCATACTTGATGATGCTCTCGCCCACCTGTGCCGCCAGTTCGCGGGTCGGGGTCAGTACCAGTGCGCGCACCTGACGACGGCCACGACCGTGGTTGGCCAGCAGACGCTGCAACATCGGCAGGGTGAAACCGGCCGTTTTGCCTGTGCCTGTCTGAGCGCCGCCGAGCACATCCTGACCGGCCAGAATGGCCGGAATCGCTTGCTGCTGGATGGGGGTTGGCTGTTCGTAACCCAGCTCCTTGACGGCCCGCAGAATATGCGGAGACAGACCCAGTTCGTTGAATGACATGTTCGAGAGAAACTCCTGAGATGAGCCTTTGGCTCAACGGGCAGCCAGCATGTTGGGGCCAGCCACGATATGGAAAAGATAGTGGGGCCGTAATATAGCAAAAGAGCGGCCGCTGCGCAGTAGCTGTCGCACCGGCCGCCACACAATCGTTCAACGCAGTGGCGTAAAACGGTGCGGGAGCATCAGAGCATCTCGCGGATCTGCTCGGCCAGACTCTCCGGTTTGGTCTGGGGGGCGAAACGCTCCACCACGTTGCCATCGCGGTCGATCAGGAACTTGGTGAAGTTCCATTTGACGTTTTCCAGCCCAAGAAATCCCGGTTTCTGTTGCTTGAGCCACTGGTAGAAGGGGTGGGCATGCTCACCGTTGACATCGCACTTGGCCATGATGGGGAAGGTGACCGGATAGTCGAGGGAGCAGAAGCGGGCGATCTCGTCCGCATCCCCCGGCTCCTGCTGACCGAACTGGTTGCAGGGGAAGCCCAAAATCACCAGCCCCTTGGGGCCTAGCTCCCGATAGAGCGTTTCCAGCCCTTCATATTGGGGAGTAAAGCCGCAGCGACTGGCCACGTTGACCACCAGCACTACCTTGCCCGCCAGTTGAGTCAGCGGGTAGGGGGTACCATCCAGTCGTTGCAAAGTGAGATCGGGCAGAGGCATGAGAAGATCCTTTCGTGGGTGATGCGCGGGTTGTACCGTGAGTAGTTCGGTCGGTGACAGAGACAAGCGCCGGATGAACAGCAACATGGCGATGCGGATACGGTATCGGCTGGCTCTTGGCACCGCAAGGAGGCCGCGGCGCCTCCTCGTCCCGATTGCAAGGGCCATCACAGTTTCGACAGCCAATACGCTCTTTGGCAGGGCGGGATCACAACTGGCGACAAAAATGCGGGGCGGCGGTCAGCAACTCGCGTATTGATGTTGGGACTTCTCAAGAGAAGCAAACCGGTTTGTGACTTTGCCGGTAAGTCGCTACAAAGCGCCCTCTTTCCACTCATTGTGAGCCAATCTTGGACTATCAAGCTGCCATGGATGCCATTTACACCCGGGGATGGGTGATAGTGGATGATTTTTTGACCGCCGCCGAGGTGGATGCCCTCAAAGCCTGTTTGCCAAGCGAATGGCAACCGGCCGGGATCGGCCGTGACGCCCTACACCAGGGCAATCCCGATATTCGCCGTGACCAGATCCACTGGCTGGAGCCCTCCCTCGGTGCGCCGGTGGCTGACTACCTCGCCCGGATGGAGTCCCTGCGTCTTGCCGCCAACCGGATGCTGATGCTGGGATTGTTCGACTACGAGGCCCACTTCGCCCGCTATCGCAGCGGGGATTTTTACGCCACCCATCGGGATGCCTTTGCCGGTCGCTCCAACCGCCGGCTTACCACCGTATTTTACCTCAACAACGACTGGCTGCCCGAAGCGGGTGGAGTGCTGCGCATGTATGACGACCAGGAGCAGTTTCTGATGGATGTCAGCCCCAAGGGGGGGCGGCTGGTCATGTTTCTCTCCGAGGAGTTTCCCCACGAGGTGCTGCCTGCCAATCAGGAGCGCTACAGCATTGCCGGCTGGTTTCGGGTCAATGGCAACGGCATGGGAAGGGTCGATCCCCCGCGCTGAGGGGCAATGTGTCCTGATTTTGACACAGGGGAGACTTTTCACTGCAAGAAGTGGGGTCATGGGTCTCCCATCAGCTGACAAGGGTTGATCTCCCTTGCTACACTGGCGCGCACTTATGTTCGTATCTGGCTTCGTCCTGTTTTTATGGTGGTTGGCTTATCAAATGGTCATGACGAGGCCGCTTTTCCCAAGGGATCACATCTAATGAAGAACATGCATGTCTTGCTGCTGTGCGGCGGCGGTGGCTCCGAGCACGAGGTTTCTCTGCGCAGCGCCAATTTCCTCGAGCAACAACTGGGCCTTCTGCCCGGTGTCGAAGTGACCCGCGTCGAGATGTTCGCCGATCGCTGGCTCAGTGCCGATGGCCGCGAGTGCAAGCTGGGGCTCGACAAGCTGCTTTCGTTTGACAGCGTGGCCCGTCCGGTGGATTACGTGGTGCCCTGCATCCACGGCTACCCGGGTGAGACCGGCGATCTGCAATCCTTCCTCGAGCTGGCCGGATTGCCTTATCTCGGTTGCGATGCCGAGGCGAGCAAGATCTGCTTCAACAAGATCAGCACCAAGCTGTGGCTCTCCGCTATCGGTATTCCCAACACCCCGTACCTGTTCCTGACCGAGCAAAATGAGGCGGCGCTCGCTGAGGCCAAAGCCGCGCTGGCCAAGTGGGGCAAGGTCTTTATCAAGGCGGCCTCCCAGGGCTCTTCCGTTGGCTGCTACTCCGCCAGCAACGAAGCGGATCTGGTGAAAGGTATTGCCGATGCCTTTGGTTACTCCGAACAGGTTCTGATCGAGAAAGCGGTCAAGCCGCGTGAGCTGGAAGTGGCGGTTTACCAGTATGGTGACGAGCTGGTGGCGACGTATCCGGGCGAGATCTGCGTGCCGCAGGACAAGTTCTACACCTATGAAGAGAAGTACAGCAGCGCCAGCCATACCGAGACTGCACTGCGTGCCGAGGGGCTGACCCAGGCGCAGGCCGATGCGATCCACGAGTATGCCCTCAAGGCGTTCCGTCAGCTGAAACTGACCCATCTCTCGCGCATCGACTTCTTCCTGACTGAGGAGGGGGAGATCCTGCTGAATGAAATCAATACCTTCCCGGGCATGACCTCCATCTCCATGTTCCCGAAACTGCTGGAGCATCACGGTCACCGCTTCGCCGACTACCTTGAGCAGATCCTGCGCAAGGCCAGCTAAGCGCGATCTCCCGCTCGCGGGATGAAGCAGAACCCAATAAAAATCCCCGCCAATCGGCGGGGATTTTTTTATGCCTTTATCAAGCGGGGCAAGCCAGCTTGAAGGGATAAACAGGCGGGGATGACTCTTCCCCGCCCGTTGCTAGCTGTGGGTGTTACCGGCGGTTAGCCGCGAGCCACCCGAAAGCGCACGCTGCGGGAGTGGCACGGCGCCAGCTCGCCAAACTCGCCAGCGGCCAGTTCAAGGGGCAGGGGCTGCTCGTCCATCCGCACCGCTTGCCAGTCGTTCAGGGCGTGTTCGCAGCTCACTTTGCCACCCTCCAGTACCGCCTGCTCGCTCGGGTTGTAGACCCGGATCACCAGTGCATCTTCATCTTCGGCTTTCTTCAGGGCGCTCAGCACCGGACCGGACGGGTCCATGGAGAGTAGACTGAAGTGCAGCGGGGTGGTGAAGCTCGCCTTGTTGAGCTTCATGGCATCGAACGGGATCTTGTTGTAGCAGCGAACCGGGGTGAGGTAGCTGCGAGCCGCCTGCATCACGTTGGCGCTGATGTGATCACCGGCAAACGCCAGCAGGCTGAAACGGCAGCTGAGCTTGCCGCGCACCTGGGAGTCCGGGGTGGGCAGCTTGATGCCGGAGGGGCGACCCGGGCGCAGCAGCAGCTCCTCTTTACCGAGTACGCCGACCCCGCGCAGCAGAGTGAGTGCCAGAGTGTCACACTGCTCGCCAATCACTTCAAACTCGCGCAGACCGTCGCTCAGCACCGCCAGCCCCTGCTTGCCATCTTGCAGGGCGACGAAGTTCATCAGTTGCCAGACCGGAATGGGGGCCTCTTTCCACCCCTCCGCCTCCCAGTTCGCCATGGCGCTGTCGCGGGTGGGGCGGGTGATGCTGCCAAACTGGTTATCGGAAACAACTGTGTCGCTCGGGAAGGGGGTGGGGATCAGCACCCGCACCCGGTGATCATCGGCCTGATTGTCGAGTTCCAGCTCGATGTCGATGCGTGGGCTCTGGTGCGCCAGAATGATGCGGCAGGTGACATCGAGGTGGCCGCTGCACTGACGATTGGCCCGCTCGGCGAGGTTGGCCGGCAGCGCCATGCGCAGTTTGAGCGTAGCGATGCTCTGCCACGCCTGATGGGTGATCTCGCGGGTCACGGCAAACTCGGTGGAGTAGCGCAGCCACTCTTCGCGCGACGGCGAGTAGTCATACTCGTCGCCATCATCGGAGCCCTCTTCCAGCATGAGCACCTGATCGAAGGTGGTGCCGCGTAGCTTGTCCAGGATCTGCAGGGTGCCGTTGTCATTGAGGGCGATGCGGTAAAAATCGTTCTCCAGCAGCTCGCCGCTGGCCGTCACCGGTTGCTCCAGTCCCGGCTGATTGCCCTCGATATGGAGAGTGCAATAGCCCATGGCGGGCAGGGGATGGCAGAGCTGGATGTCGTACTCCATAAAGGGGTCGTAGTTGCCGTAGTGCACGATCTGTCTGTCCACCAGACCCGGATCAATCTCGCGTCTGGCGCGGATGAAGCAGGGGACCGGCTGGCCCGCTTCATCGCGCAGGACAAAGGATTGGGCGCGAATGCGGATGCTGGTGTTGATCACCTCCTGACGGGGGAAGGGCATCAGGTTGAACAGGCAGAGCTTGTCGGCCACCTGTACCCCGTCTTCACAGAGCGCCACCGGCATGTTGTCGACAATCTTGCGCATGTAGAAGCGGATCAGGTTCTCGGCCATGTCGTCGGCCAGAATGAAGCGGGTCATCACCTCCTGATGCACCTTGTCGCTGCAGCAGCAGCCGATGCTGTCGTGGGCGTGGTTCTTCATGATCTCCTTCCACATCTTCTCCAAAAGCCCATGGTGGTACTCGAAGCCGAGTGCCCAGGCGATGCTTGCCAGCGGCTCGAGGATGTTGACGATCTTGTTCTCGATGGCGGCGTGGGCCAGCTTGATGTCCATCCGGGTGGAGGAGATGGTGCGGTGTACCCGCATGTATTTGCCGTCGTTGAACTCCCCTTTGAGGGTGGCCAGCTGATCGCGGCACGCCTCGATGCGCTCGAAGACCTGCTCGAAGCGGCTCATGTGGAATTCACGCTGGGGGTAGATCTCCCGCAGCTTGTCGATAATGGCGAAGATGTTCTGTTGCAGCGGCATCTGGTCGTGGCCGTTGGGCAGCAGGATATCCTGGGTCACCGAGGCCTTCTCCAGCACCTCGAAGTAGGATTCGAGCCGCTTGCGCAGGCCCGCTTCATCTTCCGGCAGGTACTTGCCGATGGCGTAGCCGAGCGGCAGTACCTGGGCGGTCACCTCGCTGCCATCGTTGCTCTGCCACAGGAACTCGGTCTTGTCGGTACCGTGACGCTCTGAGCAGCCGCGCCAGAACATGGCACGCTCGATCCCGAAGCCGTTGAAGATGTGGGGCAGTTGGGAGGACATGCCGAACGAGTCGGGCAGGTAACCGATCTTCATCGGCTCACCAAGGCTAAGGCAGTCGCGCATCCCGTAGAGCAGGTTGCGCAGGATGGACTCGCCGCTCACCTGCATGGTGTCGGTCTGGGTGTACCAGGGGCCGATGATGAGTTTGCCCGCTTCCACCAGTGTCTTCACCCGGGCCTTGTTCTCGGGCTGGATGGCGAAGTAATCCTCCAGCACCGCAGTCTGGCCGTCGAGCACATAGAACTTGTAGTCAGGGTCGGATTCAAGACGCGCCAGGATCTCCGCCATATTGTTGACCAGCAGGATGCGGGACTCCTCGGTGGTGAAATACCACTCCCGATCCCAGTGCATGTGCGGCGTGATGTGAACTCGTGAAACTGTCATGACAATGATCCTTTGCTGACGCACGGCGGCCCTTGCCTGCCGTGCGGAAAAATAGTCTGTTGAAAAAGCGGTTGTGAAGATGAGCCTTACTCTGCGGCGACCACCTGATAGGTGCCGCGCTGCATGGCGTGACGGCGCCAGCCGATCAGCACCACAGTGGAGATAAGGGTGCCCACCAGCGCCGCCCCGAGCCAGACGGCGGCAGCCATCAAGGCGCCGTGGCCGCCATCGTGGAGCAGGAACAGGGAGAAGATGCCGGCCCCCGGGGTGGAGAGACCAATTCCCATGGCACCCACCATGGCGCCGGTGACCACCGATCCTGCGAGGAAGGAGCCGATCACCCGGATCGGATCTTCGATGGCCATCGGAATGGCGCCCTCGGTGATCCCTGCCAGCCCCAGCAGCCAGGTGGACTTGCCGGTCTCGATCTCGAAGGTCTGGAACAGGCGCGGTGCCAGCAGGGTGGAGAAGGTGACGGTAAAGGCCGAGACCATCTTGACCGCGCCGAAGATGGCGTAAGGGCCATAGACCCCGTTGGCCATGGCGCCGAGGCAGAAGGCGTAGGCCGCCTTGTTGACCGGGCCACCCAGGTCAAACGAGCACATAAAGCCGAGCAGGGCGCCCAGCACCAGCGCATTGGTGCCGGAGAGGCCGTTGAGCCACTCGGTGAGGCTGTTGTTGAGCCAGGCCACCGGCTGACCGATGACAAACAGCATCAGGCTGCCCGCCACCAGGGTGCCGATCACCGGATAGAGGTAAAAGGTGAGAAAGCCGTTGAAGTTGGGGCTAAGGCGCACATGCTGCTTGACCCAGCGCATCAGGTAACCGGCGATAAGACCGCCGACCACGCCACCGAGGAAACCGGAGCCAATCATGTTGGCGGCCAGTCCCGCCGCAAAGCCCGGGCCAAGCGCCGGTTTGTCCGCCAGCGAATAGGCGGTATAGGCAGCCAGCACCGGCACCATCAGGGTGCCCAGCATGCCACCGCCGAGTTTTCGGTACATCCAGAGCCAGGAGTTCTCGGTGTCAAACAGATGTTGCAGGCCGAAGATCTGGGCCAGCAGCACAGAGACGGCGAGCACGGTACCGCCTGCCACGATGAGCGGTACGGCAAAGGAGATGCCGCTCAGCAGCGCCTGCTTGAGTTCGGTCTTGAGGCTCACCTTCTTGCCGGTCTGCGCGTCGCTTTGGCTGGTGTTGGGCGTCGCGGCGGTGCGACCGGCCTTGGCCGCTTCCAGCGCCTCATTCAGGATCCGCTCGGCATGGCGGATGGGCTCGGCCACCGGCGTCTCGATTCGGGGGATGCCAGCAAAACGCTCCTGCTCCTTGATGGCCACCTCGGCGGCGAAGATGCAAGCCACCGCAGCATCGAGCGCCTCTTGCGGCAAGCGATCCTCGATGCCGTTGGCACCCTGCTTCTCGACCAGTACCCGAATGCCCAGTTTGCGCCCCGCCTTTTCCAGATACTCGGCGGCCATATAGGTGTGGGCGATCCCCGCCGGGCAGGCGGTGACACAGACCACAGTGGGTTGATTTGTATCTAAGTTGTCTTCTTTTTCTGGTTGCTTGCCGTTATCCCCTTCACCATCGAGCAGCGCCATCAGCTGCTCGGCACTCTGGGCCGCCAGCACCGCCTCGCGGGTATCGTCATCCACCAGGGCGGTGGTGAGGGTGGTGAGCAACTGCATGTGGGTGGAGCCCGCCTGATCGGTCGGGATCGCCAGCATGAAGATCAGATTGACCGGCTCGGGGCCGTCGATCCCCTCCCAGCCCAGCTCCTCGCTCAGGGTAGCGACGGCAAAGGCCGCTTCGCGCACCGCATCGCACTTGCCGTGAGGTACCGCAAGCCCTTCGCCAAGGGCGGTGGGGCCCTGTGCCTCGCGGGCCATGACCGCAGCCAGAAAGGCAGCCTTGTCGTGCAGCTTGCCGGCCTGATCGAGCCGATCAGCCAGGGCATGGATGGCCGCATCCCGATCGGCAAACCGGGTTTGCAACGTGATGAGATGGGGGCCGGTAAGACTGGTCAGATTCATGATGATCCTCTGTCAGGTTGGCTTGCCAGCAAGCCGTCATGGTGAAAGTGACAGCGATGCTAACAAACCGGCCGACTGATTTTTGTGAGTGGTATCATACAATTCGTTATTTGTATTGTTTTTGTATTGTTCGTTCAAGGTGATTTGTTAGGTCAAATGAGGCTGAGCCGTTTTGTCTGCCGGGCAACTGGGGTAGAATGGCGCCTCTTCCATTTATCATGGTGCAGAGCCGACGAGGTGGCCTTTCGTGTCGAAAAAACCCATGTATCGCCAGATAGCCGACACCATCCA
Source organism: Aeromonas sp. 82P (assembly GCF_051919365.1). Taxonomy (NCBI): domain Bacteria; kingdom Pseudomonadati; phylum Pseudomonadota; class Gammaproteobacteria; order Aeromonadales; family Aeromonadaceae; genus Aeromonas; species Aeromonas sp. 82P. The sequence goes on along the minus strand of NZ_JBQBEV010000001.1, from coordinate 2,901,308 downwards.
GCAGTGGATTGCGCAAGGGGAGCTGGCCCCCGGCGATGCCCTGCCCACCGAAGCCGAGCTGCGCGAGCAGTTCGGGGTGAGCCGGGTGACGGTGCGTCAGGCCCTCAAGCAGCTGACCGAACTCAACGTCATCGAGAGCATTCAGGGCAGCGGCAGCTACGTGCGGCAGGAGAAGGTGAACTACGACATCTATCAGCTCACCAGCCTCTATGAGAAGGTGACCGATCCGGCGGCCGAGACCCACAGCGACATTCTCGCCTTCGAGGTGATCAAGGCGAGCAGTGAGTTGGCCGAGCGACTCAATCTGCTGGAGGGGGCGCTGGTCTACTACGTCAAGCGGGTGCGCTTTATTCGCCAGATTGCAGTGACGCTGGAGGAGACCTGGATGCCGCTCGCCCTCTTCCCCGACCTCAGCTATGCGGTGATGCAGGGCTCCAAGTACCACTACATCGAAGAGGTGAAGCAGCTGGTGATCGACCGCAGCGAGCAGGAGATCATTCCGGTGCTCCCTTCGGCGCAGGTGGTGGAGGCGCTCGGTATCGATCCTGCCAAACCCATTATCGAGAAGGTCTCCCGCGGCTTCTTGCAAGATGGCACCGTGTTCGAGTTCAGTCGCAACTTCTTCAAGAGCGATGATTACAAGTTCACCCTGGTGGCGCGCCGCGCCAAGGGGTGAGCGGTCGCCAGCACCCGAGATAAAAAAGGCCACCACCGTGTTTGCGGTGGTGGCCTTTGTTTTTGGCTGATTGCCGGGCTGAATAGCAGATTGGCTGGTGGTTTGATGCAGCCGATCTACTGCGCTGAGTCTTTGATAACTTCCTCGACCCGTACCTGCAAGCTCCCTTGCGCCAGGGTGGTGATGAGCTGGTCGCCACTGTTGACCTGATCGGCGCGGCTGATGACTTCGCCACGCGCAGTGCGGGTGATGGAGTAGCCGCGCCCCAGAGTGGCGAGCGGGCTCACCCCGTCGAGGCGGGCGGTGAGCATGGCGAGGCGGTGGCTCGCAAGGTCTTGCCGCTTGGCAATCAGGGCATAGAGTCGCTCCTCGGCCAGCTGATGGCGGCGCTTGCCAGCTGCCAAGAGGCGCTCCGGGCTCTTGCCCTGCAGGCGCAGCTCAAGGTTGGTGAGGCGCCGCTCACCCTGATGCAGCCGCTGGCGCAATAGCTGTTGCAAACGGGTGGAAAGCTCGTCGAGGCGCTGGGACTGCTGCTCCAGCCGCCGCTTCGGGTCCTGATGGTCGAGCCGCTTTTGCAGCAGGATGAAATCGTGGCGGGCGGCGGTCTGCTGGCGGTTCATCGCCTGCAGCAGTCGCTGTTTAAGGTGGGCGAGGCGCTGGATGCGGGCCTGATTGTCCGGCGCCACCAGCTCGGCGGCGGCCGACGGGGTTGGGGCGCGCAAGTCGGCGGCAAAGTCGCTGATGGTGACATCCACCTCGTGACCCACTGCGCTCACCACAGGTATGGCGGAGTGGGCAATGGCGCGGGCCACCGCCTCTTCGTTAAAGCACCAGAGATCTTCAAGCGACCCGCCGCCGCGCCCGACGATCAGCACATCCACCTCGGCGCGCTGGTTCGCTTTGGCGATCGCCGCGACGATCTGGCTGATGGCGGCGCTCCCCTGCACCTGGGTCGGGTAGATAAAGACCGGCAGATCCGGCGCACGTCGTTTAAGCACCGTCAGCATATCGTGCAGGGCGGCGCCGGTGGCGGAGGTGATAAGGCCCACCGCCCGAGGTTCACGGGGCAGCGGCCGTTTGCGACTTTCGTCAAACAGCCCCTCGGCGCCGAGGCGGCGCTTGAGCTCTTCAAAACGCAGCGCCAACACGCCATCGCCCGCCGGCTGCATCGATTCGATGATCAGCTGGTAGTCGCCGCGCGGCTCATAGAGAGAGACCCGCGCCTGCACCAGCACCTGCATGCCATCCTGTGGGCGAAACGCTACCCGCCGGTTGTTGCCCTTGAACATGGCGCAGCGCACCTGCGCCGACATGTCCTTAAGCGAGAAGTACCAGTGGCCGGAGCTTGGCATCGCCAGATTGGAGAGCTCGCCGGTCAGCCACACCAGCCCCAGATCCTGCTCCAGGATCATGCGCACGGCGCTGTTGAGGCGGGTGACGGTAAAGACCTGCTGCTCGCGGCCGCTCGCCGCACTGGATGGGGTAAATCGGTTCAAAGGCGTACCTGTGGTCTGCTCCGGCGGGGCCGGGATAAAACGATGGCTGCTATCTTAACCCGAAACAGGGGGAGGGCGTTAAGCAGGCGGCGCCAGCAGCAGAAAAGCAAGATTGGAAACGCTGCCGTTTATTCGGGCAGGCAGTATGGCTCCCGACAAAGCCCTCGCGCTTGCCCGCATCGGGCCAAGTTACGGCTTGCCTAGATGCCGTTGATCTCTCAGGTGCTGCTGATGTTCACGGCGCCACCATCTTGACCAGCGTTCACTCGTCCCCACTTTGGAGTAGCTTATGAATCCCTCAACCCACTTAAGTTTGACGACCCGTTTGCTGCACTGGTCGGTTGCCTTGCTGATGATTGGTCTGACCCTTGTGGGCTATCTGATGGTTAAATTTGAAATATGGGATCTCTATGCCCTGCATAAATCTCTGGGGGTGATTGCACTGATCTTGATCCTGCCCCGCGCCATTCTCCGCCTTGTTAAAGGGTGGCCTGAGCCTGTGCGTCAATATCCTGTTTACGAGGCATTGGCAGCCAAGGCGATCCACTGGGGTTTGCTGATTTCAACGCTGCTTATTCCGGTGTCCGGTCTCTGTTATTCCGCAGCGGCTGGCCGAGGAGTCGCGATATTTGGCTGGTCTATTATCCCGATGAATCCAGATATCCATGATCCGGCCAATGTAATTCCACTCAGTGAATCCGTTCGGGATATTGCTCACACAATCCATATTTATTTGCCATATGTCATGCTGGCATTTTTGCTGGTGCATATTGTCGGGGCGTTGAAACATCATCTGCTGGATAAAGATAATACCTTGCTGCGGATGGTGGGGCGAAAATAATAAAGAGAGGCAACCCTTGTTGTGCCAGTAAATATATATTGGCAGCGGGCGAAATTTATTATCCAGCCCGAGCAAAGGACATTGAGAAGAGAATGATACCGGTGCGAGTGGTCGCCGCGAGGGCAAGAGAGAATACAAGGGCACAAAACAAGGGGAGGGGGGGCAGAGGCCGCTTGCCCCTGAGGTCCTGTCGACCATCCCGTTGCATGGGGGTTGCGCTGCGTCAGCACCTACCGGTTTTGCATAAATCACCGGCTAGCCAACTCTTTTGCCCCGAAATGGCGCTTTTCGTACTGATAATCTTGGTTTTTTGGCGTTTTGGCCGCCTAAAAGAGGGCTATGCCATAAAAAATTCAAAAAACTTCTTTACCAGTGACCAATGCGTGAGTAAACTTCGTCGGCAATATTTTACACCCCCACTTCCTCAACGGTGAGATATTGCCATGCTCAGGATTGCCAAAGAAGCGTTAACCTTCGACGATGTACTGTTGGTTCCCGCCCACTCCGAAGTTCTTCCCAATACTGCCGATCTGCGTACCAAGCTGACCTCCGCCATCAGCTTGAACATCCCGATGATCTCCGCTGCCATGGACACAGTGACCGAAGCCCGTCTGGCTATCGCACTGGCCCAGGAAGGCGGTATCGGCTTTATCCACAAGAACATGTCCATCGAGCAGCAGGCTGCCGAAGTGCGCAAGGTCAAGAAGTACGAGAGCGGCGTGGTCACTGACCCCGTCACCGTGCGCCCTGACATGACCATCGCCCAAATCAAGGAGCTGAGCCACAAGAATGGCTTTGCCGGTTACCCCGTGGTGACTGACGGCAATCAGCTGGTCGGTATCATCACCGGCCGTGACGTGCGCTTCGTGATTGACCTCTCCCAGACCGTTGAACAGATCATGACCCAGAAAGATCGTCTGGTCACCGTGCGTGAAGGGGCCCCTCGTGAAGAGGTGGTTGCCCTGATGCAAAAGCACCGTATCGAAAAAGTGCTGGTGGTGAACGCAGACTTCAAACTCAAGGGCATGATCACCGTCAAAGATTTCCAGAAAGCCGAGCGCAAGCCCCACGCCTGTAAAGATGACAAGGGTCGTCTGCGGGTCGGTGCCGCCGTTGGTGCCGGTGCCGGCAACGAAGAGCGCGTCGCCGCGTTGGTGGAAGCCGGTGTTGACGTGCTGCTGATCGACTCCTCCCACGGCCACTCCCAGGGCGTGCTGGATCGCATCAAGGCTACTCGCGACGCCTATCCGGATCTGCAGATTATCGGTGGCAACGTGGCGACCGCCGCGGGCGCCAAGGCGCTGGCTGCTGCCGGTGTCAATGCGGTCAAGGTCGGTATCGGCCCGGGCTCCATCTGTACTACCCGTATCGTGACCGGCGTGGGCGTGCCCCAGATCACTGCCATCTCCGACGCCGTTGACGCGCTGGAAGGCACCGGTATTCCGGTGATTGCCGATGGCGGTATCCGCTTCTCCGGCGACATCGCCAAGGCCATCGCCGCGGGCGCCAGCTGCGTCATGGTGGGCTCCATGTTCGCCGGTACTGAAGAAGCGCCGGGCGAGATCGAGCTCTATCAGGGTCGCTCCTTCAAATCCTACCGTGGTATGGGTTCCCTGGGTGCCATGTCCAAAGGCTCCAGCGACCGCTACTTCCAGACCGACAACGCCGCCGACAAGCTGGTGCCGGAAGGCATCGAAGGTCGTGTGCCGTACAAGGGTCGCCTCAAAGAGATCATCCACCAGCAGATGGGCGGCCTGCGCTCCTCCATGGGCCTGACCGGCAGCGCCACCATCGACGACATGCGCACTAAAGCTGAATTTGTGCGCATCTCCGGCGCCGGGATGAAAGAGTCCCACGTCCACGATGTGACCATTACCAAAGAAGCCCCCAACTATCGGATGGGCTGATAAAACGGGGCCCTGCGCCCCGTTTTTCCACCCTTTTTTTATCCCGTGCCCTTTGTGACAACATCAGCCTGATGCAGGAATAAAATGACTAAAGACATTCACCAGCACCGTATCCTTATCCTTGACTTCGGTTCCCAGTACACCCAGCTGATCGCCCGCCGCGTGCGCGAAATCGGCGTTTACTGCGAACTGTGGGCCTGGGACGTAACCGAAGAGCAGATCCGCGAATTCAATCCGAGCGGCATCATCCTCTCCGGTGGCCCCGAGTCTGTCACCGAAGCCGGCAGCCCGCGCGCCCCCGAGTACGTGTTCAACGCCGGTGTCCCTGTGTTCGGCATCTGCTACGGCATGCAGACCATGGCCGAGCAGTTGGGTGGCAAGGTGCAATCCTCCACCGAGCGTGAATTCGGTTACGCCAAGGTGGAAGTGCTGGGTGAAGCTGGCAAGAGCAGCGCCCTCTTGCGCAACATCGAAGATGCCATCGCCGACAACGGCAATGCCCTGCTGGATGTCTGGATGAGCCACGGTGACAAGGTCACCACCATTCCGGCCGACTTCACCACCATCGCCCAGACCCCGACCTGCCCGCACGCGGCCATGGCCAACGAAGCCAAGCGTTTCTACGGCGTGCAGTTCCACCCGGAAGTCACCCACACCCGTCAGGGTGCCCGCATGCTGGAGCACTTCGTCAAAGACATCTGCGGCTGCGAATGCCTCTGGACCCCGGCCACCATCATCGACGATGCCGTTGCTCGCATCCGTGAGCAGGTGGGTGACGATGAAGTGATCCTCGGCCTCTCCGGCGGTGTCGACTCTTCCGTGGTCGCCATGCTGGTGCACCGCGCCATCGGCGATCGCCTGACCTGCGTCTTCGTGGACAACGGTCTGCTGCGTCTGAACGAAGGCGAGCAGGTGATGGAGATGTTTGGTGACCACTTTGGTCTGAACATCATCAAGGTTGAAGCGGAAGAGCGTTTCCTCTCTGCCCTGGCCGGTGTTGACGAGCCGGAAGCCAAGCGCAAGATCATCGGCCGCGTCTTCGTTGAAGTGTTCGACGACGAAGCGAAAAAGCTGAAAAACGCCAAGTGGCTGGCGCAAGGCACCATCTATCCGGACGTTATCGAATCCGCTGCCAGCAAGACCGGCAAGGCCCACGTCATCAAGTCTCACCACAACGTCGGCGGCCTGCCGGAAGAGATGAAGATGGGTCTGGTCGAGCCGCTGCGCGAGCTGTTCAAAGATGAAGTGCGCCGCGTCGGCCTCGAGCTGGGTCTGCCCTACGACATGCTCTACCGTCACCCGTTCCCGGGCCCGGGTCTGGGCGTGCGCGTCCTTGGCGAAGTGAAGAAAGAGTACTGCGATATTCTGCGCCGCGCCGATGCGGTCTTTATCGAAGAGCTGCGCAAAGCCGACCTCTACAACCAGGTCAGCCAGGCGTTCGCCGTGTTCCTGCCGGTGCGCTCCGTTGGCGTGATGGGCGATGGTCGCAAATATGACTGGGTGATTGCCCTGCGCGCCGTCGAAACCATCGACTTTATGACCGCCCACTGGGCTCACCTGCCGTACGACTTCCTCGGTCACGTATCGAACCGCATCATCAACGAGATCAACGGTATCTCCCGCGTGGTGTACGACGTCTCCGGCAAGCCGCCCGCAACCATCGAATGGGAATAAGCGGCTCGCGCCCTTCTGCCCTTCGAGCATAAAAATGCAAAAAGACGCCCTTGAGGCGTCTTTTCTTTTCTCAATCGTTTGCGCCACACATCTTCTTTTTTCGAGCAGCTTTTTTGCCACCTTGCCCCTGTCATATGTGACAGGGGCATTTTTGCCATCTCGCACTAGGCTCTCTCATGCCAATTGAGCCCGCTGTCAACAGCGGCTTGTGGCTGGGGGGAGGGCTGATCCAGTTGCAGATAGCTGCGCAAACGGGCCCATCGTCATCGCGCCAACCGGCAGTGATGACACCCCGGTGGAGACCGGAAACCACTTGAATCAACGGGGCGCAGCCCGAACGGCCAAACGAGTCGGGATCATAGAGCACGGAGAGTTTGATATGTCAGAACAAGCAGTGTTGGTGGGTGGATGGACCGCATATCACAAGCTGACCGCCGAGGATCAGGCGGTATTTGATCAGGCGCTGAAAGGATTTGTCGGGGTGCAGTACGTACCCTTTGAAGTCTCCACTCAAGTGGTGGCTGGCACCAACTACCGCTTCAAGTGCAAGAGCACTGTGCCGCTTGCCAAACCGATCCATGGCGAAGCCGTGGTACAGATCTTCAAATCACTGGACGGGGATGCCCATATCACTTCCATCACCCCGATTTGATTGGGTGGTGGGGCAAGGCGGGAATGGGGAATAGTCTCCAACCTGTTTGCTCCAGATTCTAGAAACAAGAAAGACGCCTTAGGGCGTCTTTCTTGTTTCTGGAGTTTGCACGTAAATTTTGTTCGGACAACTAAACAGTGGAGAAATGAAACTCATACGATTGTTGACGTGGGTAGATATTTTTGTTCGAAATGCAATCACCTCCCGATATAGGTCACACCATTTCCTGTACAAGTAGATAATTGATTTATATGTGAATAACATAGTGGCCTTCTAACTCGGAAGCATCAGAGGGCATCGTGGCGATTTTTGATATTGAGAAAGACGATTTACTCCGGTTCTCTGATACCCAGCTTGAAGAGTTAATAGCGCGCCTTGCCGAGGCGGAGATTGCAGCCCATGGTCATAGCCCTGCCTATGTACACTGGTCTGGCTCGATAAATGCTCCCGATGGCGGTATTGATGTTCATGTTCAAGTGCCGGTCGAGCACATGATCACGGGCTTTATTGAAAGACCTGATACGGTCTTTCAGGCCAAAATACACAGTATGCCGAAATCGGCAATCAGCAAGGAAATGGCCCCCGCAGGAAAATTATCACGCGCTATCGCAGAGCTAGCAGCAAAGGGTGGTAGCTATATCATCATCAGCTTAAGCGATGATTGCTCTCCTCCTATGAAACAGGATCGGCTCAAGGCCATGAAGGATGCAGTGAAGGATGATCCTCATCGCTCCAATATTCAGTTGGATTTTTACGACCGCTCGAAACTGGTGCAATGGTTGCGACAGCACCCATCAGTCATGCTCTGGGCCAAAAAAATACTTGGTCAGGGATATTCTGGTTGGCAGCCATATGGGGCATGGAGCAATCCACCTCAGGGGTCAGAAGATACCTTGATTTCAGCTCCCGGGGTGACAATTACTCTGCCATCAGGAAAAGGGCAAAAACTAGCCATTCAGGACGCAATCGGGCCAATGCGTGAGCTGATTCGTTCAACCAATAAAGCTGTTCGGATTACGGGATTATCCGGTGTTGGAAAGACCCGAATTGTACAGGCTCTTTTCGATGAATCAGTCGGAGCAGATGCGCTCGATCGGACTATCGCAGTTTATGTTGATACCGGTGAAAACCCGGAACCCTCTGCCACAGCAATGTTGGATAGACTGATAGCTGAGGGACGGCGGGCCATTATGATCCTCGATAATTGTCCTTCTGAATTGCACACTCTTCTAGCCAGTAAAGTAGCGGCCAAAGGTACGATCAGCCTTATTACCGTTGAGTATGACATTAGAGATGACAAGCCTCAGATCACAGAGGTCATCCAGATTGAAGCGGTGGGGCCTGAGGTTGCCGAACAGCTTGTTCTACGTCGTTTTCCCAATATCGATCGAAATAATGCCCGCCGAATAGCAGAGTTTGCTGATGGTAATGCGCGTGTTTCTCTGGCTATTGCTGAGAGAGTTGAGGAAGGTGAAAGTCTGGCCCAGCTTTCAGATGCACAGTTATTTAACCGTTTGTTTGAACAGCGAAACAATCCGGATGATAGTCTACGGGAGCAGGCTGAAATATTGTCTCTAGTCTATTCATTTTCGGTCTCAACGGCTGAGGAAGGACAAAACGAACTGGAAGTATTGGGTTCTATCTCGGGGTATTCCGTAAGCCAGTTGTTCCGAGCAACAAGCAAGTTGTCAGATCGCCATATCGTACAAAAGAGGGCCCATTGGCGGGCCATTTGCCTCATGCCGTTGCCAATAGGCTGGCTGCATTGGCACTTGATAGCATTCCAGTTGAGCAACTCAGGGCGACCTTTGAAGCCACCGGTAGTCAACGTTTACTCATGTCTTTCGCGCACAGGTTAGGGCTGTTGCACGATCATCCCGTGGCGAAAGAAATTGTTGAGTGTTGGCTTCAGCCTGACGGGTTGTTGGGACGGTTAACAGAATTAAGCGATATATCTGACAGAATACTGAATTATATCGCACCGGTTGCTCCAGAAGCATTGCTAGACAGAATTGAAACTGTTCTTATTGCTTCTGATTTTGAAGGCATGATGCCAGGTTATAATCCTCGTCGAACATCAATTATCAATCTTTTGCAGTTACTGGCATATGAATCGAAAGCCTTCGAGCGGTGTATCAGACTTCTCATTCAATTAGCGGACTATGAAGAGGAATACAACGATAACAACTCGGTGAGAAATCAGATTACACAATTTTATCAAGCATATCTGTCAGGTACGCATGCTTCCTTATCGCAACGTATTTCATTTATGAATGAATGTCTTACATCAGGCGTTGCTCGACGTAGAGCATTGGGTTTCAGGATGCTTTCGACTGCCTTAGAGGCTCATTGGACTTGCTTTGGAATGAATGAGTTTGGTGCTCGGCCAAGAGACAATGGATTTAACCCCAGTCAGGATGAATTATCTGAGTGGCGCCAAGCTTTTATCGATATTGCAGTCAAATTGGGCACTTCCAGAGATCCAAATCTTGAAAGCTCTGCGCGGAATATCCTAGCAAATGCATTTCGTGATATGTGGGGTGAAGAAGCGATGAGAATCGTATTAGTCGATGCTGCGTACAAGTTACACGCTCATCACCCTTGGGGGGAAGGTTGGATTGCAATTCGTTCAACAATCTATTTTGACCATATCAATCTAGAAGGTGAGAGTGATGTCGAACCTCTACCAGACAATCTTGCTGCATTGGAGAGGGCGCTGAGGCCCCAAGGTTTGGTTCCAAATATCATGATTTATGTACTAAGTCCGGAACTTGATTCTTGTGTGCAAGAAACTGATTTTGAATATAGTGACACCGATGTATTTCAAGAATCTGAGAATCAACTTGAAGCAAGGGCATTTAGGCTGGGTGAGGCGTTTGCTGCATCTGAATATGGGCTAAATGAGCTATGTCCTAAGCTGTTTTCCAACGATTGGCTGCCATACCGCATTTCATTCGGGAGAGGGTTGGCAAGAGGAGCCCATGACTTACAAGCTGGTTGGTTGAAACTTGTTGAGCAACTCGAAAAGCAGCCTGAAACTTGCAGGGATTTTGCTGTCTTTGGCGGTTTCATCGGAGAGGTTGAATCTATCAATCCATCGCTAGCTGAGGAGATGCTTGAGTATTGTGCCCAACATCCTGATCTTAGACGCGTGTTGGTGGGTCTACATTCTCAGCGGAAGTTCACAGAAACTGATCTAAACCGTTGTATGGTACTTCTGGATGATGTTGATATTCCTCTCAGCATGTATGGGCCAATCCTTTGGCAGGATAAGTATGCTCATTTGCCCAGAGAGCGCGTTCTTGATCTTGCTCTACAGCTTCTAAGTAAACCTAACGGTGATGATGTTGTTGTGCATGCTCTAAGCATTAGATTACGTGATAAAGAACGTGATAGGGATGTTCTCGGAACTGATCTTCGGCGGATAGGTCTAAGGGCTGCAATCCAGATTATTACAAGAAAACACCTTAACTATAGTGGGTCTTTTGATTATCGTATGGCTCTAGTTATTCAGGCTGCACTGCGTTTTGATGGTAATGAGGCTGAAAAGCTGGAGTGGTTGGACACGATCTTTGCTGTTGTTGAGAAGCACCATGGCTACATTCATGCTTTCAACCGTGCCATTAATACAACAGCGGGATTGATGCCAGAAGCATTTCTCAATCGTATTTTGGAGGGTACGGAAGAACAACAACGTAGGCGGTTGTTTTTTATCCGCCATAGAGGATTGCTACAGTCTCCTCTCTCCAAGATCGATATGGATGTATTGATAGAGTGGTGCCGAGCTAGAGACAATATAAATGTATGGGAGTCTGTGGCTGCTGGTATTAATTTGTGGAAGAAGAATGAAGAGATTGAAGAACTTGAGATGTCAGAGTTAGCTCTCAGGCTGCTTGAGTCATCTCCTGAGCCAGCTATTGTTCTGGAAATATTCGCCGAGCGCGTCACTCCTTCCTCTTGGTCTGGCAGTCGAGTCGAAGTAATGCAGTCCAGAGCGAAGGTAATTCGTAAGTTGGTTGAACATGAAAGAGCAGATATTTCGACTGCGGCTCAAACAGTCTCTGCAAACTTGGTTCAGCTAATCGAGCGCCAGAAAGAACGAGAGCTGCGGGAGGATATGGAACACGAGCAGCGGTTTGAATAAAAACAGTCTGTTTCAAGTCCGTAGGGGGCAATGAAATTGCACCTCTACTTTTGTTTCTTATACCTTGCACAAAAGCCGCTCAGTAAACGGTGCAATGCGCTGTGCTTATTGCACCCTACCTGTTTCGTTAATTTGCTGGGGTGGCTAAGCGTCATGCCTCGTGAAAGTAACAAAAGGGGCGATCTACACCCCGATTCTTCTTATGTCCCCGTTTTATATCGCCACACGCTTGTCCGGCATAGCCTGATTGTCTGCTGACTCACTACCAAGATTCCTGTTCTCCTCATTAGGTCGGGCAGAAAAAGTCCACCTTCACTCATACCTCGCCGCTTCCCAGGCGTGTATCGCCTGTTTGCGGGTCTCGCCCCAGTGATAGCCGCCGAGTTTGCCGTTTTGTTGGATAACCCGGTGGCAGGGGATCATCAAGGCGACGGGGTTGGCGCCCACCGCCAGCCCCACGGCGCGGGCGGCCTTGGGGTTGCCGACGGCGCTCGCCACCTGGGCGTAGCTCACCACCTTGGCTGGCGGGATCTGCAGCAGCGCCCGCCAGACGCTGATTTGAAAGTTGGTGCCGCTCACGTGCAGCGAGATGGGGCGATCCGGCGCCTTGCTGCCATCGAACATGGTGTTGATGACGTTCTGGGTGCGTGATGGCGCCTCCCGCAGCTCCGCCTCGGGCCAGCTGTGGGCGAGGGTGGCCAGCGGCGCCTCTGGAGCCTTGTCATCGAGAAACGAGAAGTTGCACACCCCTCGCGGGGTCAGGGCGACAAACGCCTGGCCGAAGGGGGTGTCGTGCACCCCGTGATCGATAACCAGCCCGGCCCCGCGCTGCTTGTACTCGCCCGGCGTCACCGCTTCGAGCTGCACGAAGTGATCGTAGAGCCGCGAGCCGCTGCTAAGGCCCAGGGTATCGGCCACCTCAAGCAGTGGACGCGACTCCTGCAGCAGCGCCTTGGCCCGCTCCAGGGTCAGCACCTGCAGATAGCGTTTGGGCGTCACTCCGGCCCAGCGGCTGAACAGCCGCTGGAAGTGAAAGGGACTTAAGTGCACGTGCGCCGCTATCTCGTCCAGAGTGGGCTGGCGCTCCACCTGACTTGCGATAAAACGGATGGCATCGGCGATGCGGGCGTAATCAGACATAAGGCGCTCTCACGATAAGTTTGCAGCCGCAGGATGTTGGGGGCGACAAGGTCATGTGCGACAAATTGATACCCCACCATCGGCCAGCAGGGCAATGCCGGTGGTAAAGCTGGATGTATCGGACGCGAGATAAAGGGCCGAGCGGGCGATCTCCTCCGGTTGGGCCAGCCGTTTGAGGGCATGCATATTCTGCACAAAGGCGAGGCTCTCCGGCGTATCGGTAAAGGCCCGTCCCATGGGGGTATCGGTGCCCCCCGGCAGCAGGGCGTTGACCCGAATCCCTTGTGCCCCATACTCGGCGGCCAGCACCCGGGTCAGGCCAATGAGGCCGGCCTTGCTCGCCGCATAGGCCGCCATACCGGGCAGCCCCAGGGTATGGCCGACAAAGGTAGAGGTAAAAATAAGCGAGCCGCCGCCACGCGCCAGCATGGCGGGGATCTGATACTTGCACCCACAAAGGCGCTGGTGAGGTTGGTATCCAGCGTTTCCTGCCACTGCGTCAGCTCAAGCTGCTCTACGCTGCCCGGCGTGCCTGTGGTACCGGCGTTGTTGAAGGCGATATCGAGCCCGCCGAAACGGGTCAGCGCGAGATCCACCAGATCGCGGGCGTAACTCTCGCTTTTCACATCTCCCGCCAGACTCACCGACTGGCCCCCCTCATGGCGGATCTCCTCCACCAGCAGATCCAGCTCGGGCTGGCGGCGGGCGCCGACGACGACGCTGGCCCCTTCGCGGGCAAACAGGATGGCGCTGGCGCGACCGATGCCGGAGCTGGCGCCGGTGATGATGGCGACCTTGTTGGACAGTAATGACATGGCAGTTCCCTCGCTGAGTGTGTTGTGCGCAAGCTAAGTGGTACACAGGGTTGGCTGTGGGTTGGAACTTCAATAGGTTCCAACCGACTTGGGTTTGGCCCCCACTATGGCAACCACTCCTCGCTGGAACGACCCGAATCTTGCTCTCTTTCTCTCCAACTCGTTTTGCTTCATGTCGATACAGGCCTTTGCGGCAACAAAAGGGGAGAACTGAGCCCCGAATTCTTTATAATGCCCCCCTTTAAAACCGCCGGCCCCGGGTTTGGCGCGCGCTGATGGCTGGCTACGTCATCAGGCAGATCATCAGGATTGAGAAACGGTTATGCATACTCTGGAACAGCTGCGCGCAGGTGAACTGTGCGGTGCCCGCCATCTGAAGCTCTCTGAAAATCTCGCGGTTTTCCCCCCGAGATTTTGAGCCTGAAAGAGACGCTGGAGGTGCTGGATCTCACCGGCAACCAGCTAAGCGCGCTCCCCGACGAGCTGGCCGGGTTTGGCAAACTGCGCATCATCTTCTGCTCCGAGAACCGCTTTACCGAGCTGCCCGAGGTGTTGGGGCGCTGTCCGGCACTCACCATGGTGGGTTTTAAGGCCAACCGGATTGCCACCGTCTCGGCCAGGGCGCTGCCTGCGGGGTTGCGCTGGCTGATCCTGACCGACAACGCGGTGGAACAGTTGCCTGATGAGCTGGGCCAGTGCGACGCCCTGCAAAAGTTGATGCTGGCGGGCAACCGCCTGCGCGAGCTGCCGGCAAGCCTTGCCAACTGTCGCAATCTGGAGCTGCTGCGCATCGCCGCTAACCGCATCGAACGCTTCCCCGAGTGGCTGCTCTCGCTGCCGCGCCTTTCATGGCTCGCCTACTCCGGTAACCCCTTTAGCGAAGGGGCGGAGGCGCGGGCCATCGATGATGCCCATGTCACGCCGATTGCATGGGAGACGCTGGCGCTGGGCGAGCTGCTGGGGCAGGGAGCATCCGGCGTTATCCATCGCGCCACCCTTGTGGCTAATCCTGCTGATGCAGTGATTCAGGCGAGCGATAGAGGCGATGACAGTCAGGTGGCGGTCAAGCTGTTCAAGGGGGCGGTGACCAGCGATGGGCTGCCTCGCTGTGAAATGGCGGCGTCGCTGGCGGCAGGCACTCATCCCAACCTTATCAAGGTGATAGGCAAGGTGGCGGATCACCCCTCCGGCATTCCGGCACTAGTAATGGAGCTGATCGATCCGGCCTTTGCCAATCTGGCCGGGCCGCCGAGCCTGGACTCCTGCACCCGGGATGTCTATCCCGAGGGGCTGCGCCTGAGTGTGCCGGATGCGCTGGCGATGGCCCACGGCATCGCCTCGGTGGCGGGTCATCTGCACCGCGCGGGCATCATGCACGGGGATCTCTACGGTCACAATATTCTGTTTGCCCGTAGTTCTGACGCACCGGCTCGCGCCCTGCTGGGGGATTTTGGTGCGGCTTCTTTGTATGAGCGCAGCGACCGCGAGCGGGCGCTGGGCCTTGAGCGACTGGAAGTGCGCGCCTTTGGTTGCCTGCTGGAGGAGCTGCTGGCCCATTGCGATACGCAAGACTCACCGCTTGATGGGTTGCATCAGCTCAAAGCGGCCTGCCTCTCGGAACTCCCCGCCGAGCGCCCCGATTTTGCTTATATCGAGCGTCAGTTGGCGGCTGCTCGCGCCACGCTGTCGTGATCTTTCTGGCGTTGGCGGGCACGTTTTGGCCTGCCAACGTCATTCCCTTCTCTCAGTAATGGCTATAAATGCATGACGTATTTGCATGGATTGGTGTGCCTTGCCCGTTATAAGCACAGCCAATAGCGCCGATTGCGACAGCGAGGCGCAGGGCAAGGGGATGTCCCGTCATTCGCTCGATAACACGCAGAGGCTGCGCGGCAAAAAGGGAAGGGCAGAGGGTTGCGCGGTGCCGGTTAAGTTGTGATATTGAGGCATCTTTAGTACAGAAGGGTAATAACGATGGAAGCTGCGTTTTGGCATCAGCGTTGGGAAGAGAACCGGATTGGCTTTCATCAGGCGGACTTCAACCACTGGCTGCAATCCTGGTGGTCAGCCCAGCAAGCGGACGAGCCGGTACTGGTTCCCCTTTGTGGCAAGTCCCGCGACATGCTCTGGCTGAGCGCTCAGGGTCATCCGGTCGACGGTTTCGAGCTATCGAGCCTTGCCGTCAGCCAGTTCTTCAGTGAAAACCAGCTCGCCGCGACCGTGAGCGAAGTGGGCCCTTATCAGTGCCATCAGGTGGACAGCCTGCGCATTTTTCAGGGGGATTTTTTCACCGCCCCCAGTCTGGGTCGCCGTTACCGGCTGGTCTATGATCGCGCGGCGCTGATCGCCCTGCCGACCGCGATGCGCCGCCAGTATGCGGCCCTTATCAGCTCGCTGGTCGAGACCGGTGGCCAGATCCTGCTGGTGACCCTTGAATATCAGCCTGAGCAGCAGAGTCAGCCCCCCTTCTCGGTGGGTGAGATGGAGGTGCGAGCCCTGTTCGAGCGCGATTTTCGTATCGAGGTGCTGGGGCGCGCCGCCGAGGTGGATCACCCGCGGGTGCTGTCGGGTCAGCTCTCCTACTTCGATGAGGTAGCCTACCGGCTGGTTCGCCGCGGCTAACGGGCAGCTAACGGGCGGCCAAAGGGTGATCTGCGCCGACAAATCGTCGGGCTACGCGCTCTTCGCTACCTCCTTTGACGTAGATCAACGTGACTGGCGGGGGGAGTGCCTAATATGAGGCTGTTTCTCAATCACTGTTGGCATTGCAAAGCGAGTATCGGGTCTTTCCCGCTTGCTGATCAGCAACTCAGTGTCTGATTTTCACGCTCATGTTCACTTTTGGCGGCTTTGGTCGCAATTGTTATGGTTTTTCCAGCCGACCCTGATGGGTCGGCTTTTTATTGCCTGCGATTTGCCGTGGGCAGGAAAAACGGGGGAGTACGAGGCCTGATCAGGCCTCGAAGGTGGCGGCATTGAGCCGAAATGCCCGTGGATCGTCGATAAACTGGCCGGTGATCCGCTCGTCATGTTCGTGCCCCTGACCATAGCTGCAGAGGAGCAGTCGATCGGAGGTGCGCGAGCGCAGTTGGGTGATAAAGCGCACCAGATCGGCGCGGCTCAACTTGCCCACCTCGTCGCAGACCCGCTCCCGCTGATCGAACCCCAGATCCTTGTTGCCTATGCTGACCCACAGCCGCTGGCCGCGACTGCGCAGGTTGGCATCCCGCTCGCTGAGCTGGGCTTGCAGCCCCGCCTTGCTCTCCTGCCACTGCTGCTCGGTAAATTCGAGCATGGCGAGCGGGAAGAGGTCGATAAACTCCTCCACCGCATCGAGCAGGATCTGCGGCCCCGCCACCGGCGACTGGATATAGAAGATCAGGCCCGGGTGGCGATTGAGGGGCAGGTTGCCGGCGCCCACCACATACCCCAGTTGCTGGCGGGTGCGCAGCTCGTGGAAGAAAGTAGAGGACATAATGTGGTTCGCCAGAGTGAAGCAGGCGAGATCCCGCGCCCGGGTGGTGCGGGACTGGTAGTAGACCAGCAGTGCCGAGTCTTCGTGATCGCAACCCTGTTCGCGAATAAGGGTGCCCCTGTCCTGAATGGAGATGAGCGGACGACGGGTCTCGCCGCTCGGCTTGCTGCTGGTGCCATTGATGTCGCTCAGGTGGCGCTCCATCAGGGCGGCCAGCTCCAGCGCCTCGGCGGCAGTCCAGTCGCCATGCACCAGCGCCTCGACATGCACCTCGCCAAACAGCTGGGCCACGAAGCCGGGCATCTCCTCCAGCTCGACGGTGCGCAGGTGGCGCAGCAACTGCTCGAACGGCGGGTTGTTCGGTTGCAGCAAACTGGTGAGCTGGTTAAAGAGCTGGGAAATGGGGCGCGCCTTGGACTGGTTATCCCAGTTGCGAATGAGCTGCTCCTTGATCTCGGCGAAGCGACCCGGATCCGGATACCCCAGGGTGCGGTTGCCGAGGATCATGTCGAGCAACAGCGGCTGCTTGTCGGCAAAGCCGCTCAGGTTGATGGTAAAGCCCCCCTGATGGGCATAGATCTGGTAGCCCAGCCCCGCCAGCTCCGCCGGATAGGTGAGGGCGTTGAGGTGGTCGGCCAACAGCTCCACGGCGAGGCGCGCCATGGCGATATTGCGCGGATTTTTTACCGCATGTTCGCTGTCGATGGAGATGTAGAGATTGCCCTTGGGCACGCTGAACAGGTGCTCATGGAGGTGCCAGAGGCGAAAACCGGGGCGATCGATAAGACAGGCGGGCATGTCGGCGGCAAGCTCGGGCGTGCGCGGATCGAGCCTACTGCTGATAAAGGGGTTGGGCTTGGGTAGCGCCAGCGCCGGATCCGGTTCGCTCTGCTGCCAGCGAATTTTCTCGGCCTCGGTAATGGTCGCCACGCTGTAGGGGGTCTGATACCAGCGGGCCAGCCGATCGGTCGCCACTTCCGGCGCAGTGATGGTGATACGCAGATTGTGCGGGGTGAGCTTGGCGAGGAAGCGGCGGATCAGCGGCTCGTCATATTCGCGCATCATGTAGTCGCCGTAGAGCAGATCCTCAGGTTTGTAGCTAAAGAGGTTGAGCACCAGCCCCGACACCGTATCGAGGGGGCGGCCGCGCTCCTGAAAACGGAATGCCGACTCGAGTACGGTCCGTTTTTCGTCGTAGCGCCAGCTCTGCAGCCCTTCGCGGCCAATCAGTTTCAGATAGCCAAACAGGGCGGCGAGGATGTCATCCACATGTTCAAGGCCGAGCGGGGTGAGGCCGAAGTTGACGCCAAAATCCTTGAAGTTGGCGCCGCTGATGCCACCGCCCGCCGAGAGCTGGTTGACCCAGCCTTTCGCCTTGAGCAGGGAGAGCAGGCTGCCATCCCCCTCATAACCAATCAGATGGCTCAGGAAGGTGAGGGGCTTTTTGTCGTAAAACTCGTCCACATTGGGCAAGGGGAAGCAGAGCGACAGCTTGCGGGTCTCCTTGACCGGATTGATGTGGATGCGCACGCCGAGATCATCGAGCCGGTAAAGCGGCATGGTGAGGGTCGGGGTTCCCAAATTGCGATTCAAAATGGGAGCAAAGTAGCGACAGCACCACTGCAACTGGGTATCGATGGATTCCGGCGAGATCATCACCAGCGCCATGCGATCCGCGCTGTAGTGGCTTTCGTAAAAACGGATAAGGTCGGAGCGCAGATCCCGTCCCGGCAGATCGGCCAGGGTATCGAGGTTGCCCACCGAGAACTTGGAGAAGGGGTGCGCCGGGTTGACCGTCTCTTTATGCACCTGATAGCTGCGGCGCATGTCGTCCTGCAGCTTGAGGCGATACTCGGAGTCGACCGCGTTGCGCTCCTTGTCCACCCACTCCGGATCAAACGTGGGGCAGATAAAGAACTGGGAGAAGCGATCCAGCCCTGCTTCGAAGAAGCCGTTGTCGATCTCGAAGAAGAAGTTGGTGAACTCGGTACCGGTCCAGGCGTTGTTGCTGCCGCCATGACGGCTCATAAATTGCTGGTACTCACCAGGCTTGGGGTAGGTGCAGGTGCCGAGAAACAGCATGTGCTCCAGAAAATGGGCCATTCCCTGCCGGTCGGCGGGATCGTCAAAATGGCCGGTATTGACCGCCAGAGAAGCGGCGGATTTGTCGGTGTCGGGATCACAAATCAACAAGACCCTGAGCCGGTTGGCCAGCTCCAGAAAATGGTATTGCCGATGGTCATTGGGACTGGCATATGGGCTCATTGGCGTGTGACTCACGTTGGATTTATTTGAATTTAAACATGATTATCGACCCCGCTATCCCGTCAGGCAAACCCTTTTCTGAGAGGTAGCGCAATTGTTTCCACACCCGTGGCGGGGTAAGATCCCCCGGCTATCAAAACAGGCCCGTTGGGCGAGGTTGTAATGAAGATCTATATCATGCGTCATGGCCAGGCTGGCATGAATGCGAAAACAGATGAACAGCGTCCATTGACCGAGCAGGGTATTGAAGAGTCTATCCAGATGGCCCGCTGGTTGGCGCCTCAGCTGATTGGCCCGCTGGATCGGGTGATCCACAGCAACTATCTGCGGGCACGCCAGACCTGGCAAGCCATATGCAGTGAATTACCTGACGCAGCAGCCGTTGAAGAGAGTGGCGACATTACCCCTTACGGTGATCCCGCTTTCGTGGCCAGCTACCTCACCACCTTGGCGCAGCAACATGACCAGATCCTGATGGTCAGCCATCTGCCGCTGGTGGGTTATCTGGTGCAAAGCCTCTGCCCGGCGGCAGGAGCTCCCATGTTCGCCACCTCGGGGATCGCCTGTATCGAGTGGCTTGATGGCAAAGGAGCCTTGCTCTGGCTCGAAGGGCCGCATACAATAGGCTAAAAGTTAATAAAAAGTTATAGATTGAATTTTTTGGGAAGAGATGGGCGAGTTTTCCGGATTTTTATAAATACTTTACGGAATTAATTCGCAGAAGCTGCTGTCATACGGATACAACTGCAAGAGGTTGCAAACGATGAGAGTGTTCAAGAAGTACCTGCCACTGATGGTGGCAAAGCATGTCAAAACCTTCTTTAAAGGTCGGATTTACATCCATGGTCGGGGGCGGTTTGATTTCCAATCCGGTTTGTTGCTGATGCCGAATCCGGCGGATATTCCCCATCGCCAGACAGTCACCGAGGTCAACGAGCTGATCTCCAGACTGCACATGGATGCCGCGTGATGCGCTTCTGAACCTGTTTCTGCACTGATATGCCCGCACTTTTGCGGGCATATTTGTTTCTGGCTACTGGCGTTCACCATGTGGCTGTTCAGGCCCACACCTTGTTTATCTCCCATCGCCCCCTATACTGGCCCGCTGTTGTCTCTTCGGTCTGGATCTTCTCATGCCCCTTGCCTTTCTGTTTCCCTTCTCCTGCATTGCCATCTGGGCTGGCAATGGCATCGTCAGTAAACTGGCGGTTGGTGTGTTGTCCCCGGCGGCCTTGGCCTGGTCGCGCTGGGTGGTGGCTGCGCTGGTATTAAGCCCGTTTCTGGCCCGTCGGTTATGGCGTGCGCGTGCCCGTCTGCGCGCTGGCCTTTGGCAGATCGCCATGCTGGCTTCGCTGGGCATGGTGCTCAACCAGACTTTTGGTTACTACGCGGCGCAAACCCTGGGAGCCACCGAGATGGGGTTGATGATGGGACTGACGCCGCTGCTGACCGTGCTGTTCAGCATCTGGCTGCTGCGCGAGCGGCCCACCTGGGGCGCCGTGCTGGGGGCGCTGCTTTCCATCCTTGGCTTGTCTATCTTGCTGGGGCAGGGGGATCCGACCCGGCTGTTTACCCAAGGCATTCATATCGGCTCTGTCTATATGCTGATTTCGGCGAGTACTTACGCCCTTTACAGCGTGCTGCTCAAGAAGTGGGATCTGGGGCTCGACAACTGGTCGCTGCTCTACGGTCAGGTGATCTGCAGTGTGGTGATCCTGACCCCCTTCTTTTTGCTGGTGGATGGCCAGTGGCCGGATGGTCGGGCCCTGTGGCTGATCCTCTATGCCGGTATCCCCACCTCGGCGCTCTCGCCCTGGCTCTGGATGCAGGGCATCGCCCTGCTCGGTGCCAACCGTACCGCCATCTTTATGAACCTGCTGCCGGTGATGACGGCTGGCCTTGCCATCACCCTGCTGGGGGAGCGGCTGACCAGCTATCACCTGATCGGGGGCAGTCTGACCCTGCTGGGGGTTTTGCTGGCACAGCTGCTGGTGCGTCCGGTGGTGATGGGTCGCCGCCGGGTAGTACTGGCTCCTTGTCCCGAAGAGTAATCTTGCGTGAAAGCGTAAGTGGGCCCAATGGCCCGCTTGGCCGCCAATGAAAAGCGCCTGCAGCAATGTAGGCGCTTTTTATTTTGCTGGGATTTTACTGAGTAATGATGGCAATGGCTTTGTCGTTGCAGCCATGCCCAAGAATGGGCCAAATTTTAACTTAGTGATTTAGATAAATATCTTGCTCTGCATAGGCCAGCAGAGGTGTGCCGAGGTTAGTCCGTTTCGCGCCAAAGAAGCGGGTGAGTACGCCAGATTGCTGTCCCAGTCGCTGCAGCTTGACGTGATCCAGCTCGATCTGCTCAGGCAGCCAGGTAAATACGGCGGCGCAGTGACCATTGCCCAGACTGCGCTCCAGGGTTTGCTGCCAGTTCTTGATTTTGGGGCTATGTACCACCAGCACTCTCTTGGGATCGATACCTCGCTCTTCCAGACGGCTGACTGTGGGGCGTCCCGGCGGGGCGATCAACAAGATCCAGCCGGTATGAGCCTCCCCAAGCTTTGTCAGCTCGCTCAGAAACTGATCATCAGACTGGATAGTCACACCATAATGAGCCAACTCCGCTTTGCAGGCGGTTCTGGTTGGCCAGGGCTTGCTCATGACACGATTCATCGCAAAGGGCAGTGAGTGCAGGGGCTGGTTCATATATGGGGTTCCTGTATGAATATCCAAGCTGTATGTGCATACAGTAGTTCTATCCTGTGGCAGTGACAAGGTGTTTTTGCTGAAAAATGTGATGATGTTGGCATGTGTCGTTAGTAAGGTTATGTTTTTAAACACTATTTAATATAAAGCCAGTTGGGTGTTTTTCGTACTATGGACAAACCTTGCGTAACCGCCCATGGTTATACAGGTCATTTACAGGAGGTGCCGCCATGGATATCAGTACCTTGCAACGTCTTGATGCCAACATCTTGCTGGGCATCATCAATGAGAAGCTAAGGCTTGAGTGTGACGGGTTGGAGGAGTTGCTGGCCTATTACGATATGAGTGAAGAGCAGTTGGCAGGACGTCTGGATCAGATTGGGTACCATTACGATCCATTGAGTAATCAGTTAAAGGCACATCTTTAAGGGTGCAATGATTGCTTCATATTTATACGGTAATTTTTCAGGCACATTGAAACCGGTTTCAATGTGCCGTCTTGCTGCCTATTTTCAGGGATTTTCAAGGCTTGGCAATCTCTGAAAACCTATTCATGCCAGAATATTTTTATTGTTTCATTAAGTTTATGATAATAAAGGGAATGTTTGTTTTTGTGCGATCAATTAAAGGAAAGGGTTTTCAAGCTTTTCAGGCTGTTTTTATCGGTTAAAGTGTGACTTGCGTTAACTTTTAATTCTGCCGCTTTAGTTAGTATTCTCACGCCGGTACATATTTTGAGATAACAACAGCGCCGGTCCCGCAAGCGGGATAACAATTTTATTTGTAACGAAGGAATATGGTTTATGGCTACCAAGAAGAAGACAGACCAGGATCTCCAACTGGATAAAGATCAGCTCAAGGCGAGTATCGTGCGTCACCTGCGTTCTACCTTGGGAACAAGCGAACAGAAAGCCTCTCCCGAAGCGTGGTGGAAAGCCACTGCTGCGGCCGTCAATGAACAGGTGTACGAGCGCCTGACCCGCACTCAGCAGACTCATTTCAAGAAAGATACTCGTGCGATTCACTATCTCTCTGCTGAATTCCTGATGGGACGATTGACTTCCAACAACCTGCACAACCTCTCCCTCTACAAGACTTGCGAAGAGGCGCTGGGCGAACTCGGTCTGGAACTGACCGACCTGTGCGAACAAGAGCCGGACATGGCACTTGGCAACGGCGGCCTGGGTCGTCTGGCTGCCTGCTTTATCGACTCGCTGGCCACTCTGAACTATCCGGCGGTTGGTTACGGTATTCACTACGAACACGGTCTGTTCCGTCAGGAAATCCAGGATGGCCGCCAGATCGAGCGTCCGGACTCCTGGCGTGAATATGGCAACCCCTGGGAGATCTGCCGCCCCGAATCGGTGCAAGAAGTGCCGCTCTATGGCTACGTCGAGACCGTGTTTGGTGACAATGGCGGCCTGAAGAAGGTATGGCACGCCGGTCGCAAGATTAAAGGGGTGCCTTGGGATATTCCGGTGGTCGGTTTTGGCGGTCACACCGTCAACATCCTGCGTTTGTGGGAATCCCGCGCCTCCGAGTTTTTCGACTGGGACGTGTTCAACGCCGGTGGTTACATCGACTCCCAGGCTGAGAAAGCCCAGGCCGAGACCATCTCCAAGGTACTCTATCCGAACGATGAGACCGATGCCGGTAAAGAGCTGCGTCTGATCCAGCAGTACTTCTTCTGTGCTTGCTCCATCAAGGACATCATGCGCCGTTACAAGCGGGTCCATGGCAGTGACTTCAGCAACTTTGCCGCGCAAATTGCCATTCAGCTCAACGATACTCACCCGACTGTCGCCATCCCGGAACTGATGCGGGTGCTGGTTGACGAGGAAGATCTGAACTGGGATGCCGCTTGGGCTATTTGCTATCAGGTCTTCTCTTATACCAACCACACTCTGCTGCCGGAAGCGCTGGAGAAGTGGTCGGTCAGCCTGTTCGAGAAAGTACTGCCTCGCCATCTGGAGGTGATTTACGAGATCAACGCCCGCTTCCTGAACGAGTTGGTGGAGCCCAAGTGGCCGGGCAACGATGCTATCAAAGCCAAGCTCTCCATCATCGAAGAGGGGGCCGTGCGCAAGGTTCGCATGGGCAACCTGTGCGTGATCGGTTCGTCCAAAGTGAACGGTGTGGCCGAGATCCACTCCAAGCTGGTGAAGGAAGATCTCTTCCCCGAGTATGCCGAGCTGTGGCCGGAAAAAATGTGCAACGTGACCAACGGGGTGACCCCGCGTCGCTGGCTGCTGGCGTGCAACCCGGAACTGGCTGGCCTCTACAACGAAGTAGTGGGCAAGGAGTGGCCGCTGCAACTGGACAAACTGCGTGGCGTGGTGAAGTTTGCCGACGACAAGGCGTTCCAGCAGCAGTTCATGACCATCAAGCGTCACAACAAAGAGAAGCTGGTCAAGGTCATCAAAGACGAAACCGGTATCGATGTCAGTGCCGAGGCGATCTTTGACGTTCAGATCAAGCGTCTGCACGAGTACAAGCGCCAGCAGCTGAACCTTATTCACATCATGGCGCTCTATCGTCGCCTGCTGGCCAACCCGGACTATGACATGCATCCGCGTGTGTTTATCTTCGGCTCCAAAGCGGCGCCCGGTTACAAGCTGGCCAAAGACATCATCTATGCCATCAACAAGCTGGCGGATCGGGTCAATAACGATGCTCGTATCCAGGGCAAGCTGAAAGTGGTGTTCATGCCGAACTATCGCGTGAGTCTGGCCGAGAAGCTGATCCCGGCAGCAGATGTCTCCGAGCAGATCTCCACTGCAGGTTATGAAGCATCCGGTACCGGCAACATGAAGATGGCACTCAACGGTGCAATCACCATCGGGACGCTGGATGGAGCCAACATCGAGATCGCCGAAGAGGCGGGTGCCGAAAACTGTGCCATCTTCGGTCTGAACGTGGACGAGGTGAAGTCGCTGAAAGCGCGCGGTTACAACCCGTACGACTTCTACTATGCCAACTCCGAGCTCAAAGCCGTGCTGGACTGGTTTGATACCGACTACTTCACGCCGGGTCGTCCGGGTGAGCTGGCCTCCATCAAGCGCTCTTTGCTGGAAGGGGGAGACCCTTACCTGACCCTGGCGGACTTCCAGTCCTACTCGGATGCACACAAGCTGATCGATACCTGGTATCGGGATCCGGCACTGTGGGCGAAGAAGGCCATCATCAACTCGGCCACCATGGGCAAGTTCAACTCCGACCGCTCCATTCAGGACTATGTGGATCGGATCTGGGATCTGAAGGTCTGCAACATCGGCTAATCGGATTCATAAATGAGAAAACCCCCGCAATGCGGGGGTTTTTGTTTATTGGGGGGGAGGCGGATCAGAGGATATCGCCAACGAAGTAGGCCAGCAGGGCGAGCAACACGGTAAAGACCACGTTCAGAGCCATACCGGCTTTCATCATCTCCCTTTGGCGGATGTGGCCACTGGCAAAGACGATGGCATTGGGCGGCGTGGCGACCGGCAGCATAAAGGCACAGGAGGCACCGATAGCGATCAACACTGACATCACCACAGGTGATACACCCAGCGCCTCGGCGACACCGGCAAACAGGGGAACCAACAGTGCGGCGGTGGCGGTGTTGGAGACCAGCTCGGTCAGGAACACCACGAAGGCGGCCAGCATAAGCAATACGACAAAAATGTTGGCGTTGGAGAGTACGGCCGACAGATGGCTTGCCAGGAACGCGCTGGTACCAGTGGCCTTGAGAATGGCGCTCAGGGTCAGACCGCCGCCAAACAGCATCAGCACGCCCCAGTCGGTGTTCTGGTTGACGTCATCCCAGCTGGCGACACGGCTGACCACGATGGCCACGATGGCGCCCATGGCAATCAGGGTGTCGAGTTGCGGAATACCGCCAAAGGCGTTGGAGATGGGTTGTGATCCGATCCAGAGCACAACGGTGGTCAGGAAGATTGCCAGCGTCACTTTACGCTCGCGTGTCCAGTTGATGGTGACATCCTGGATCTCGACGCGGTGGCTGAGACGCGGGCGGGTTACCAGATAGAGCAGGGCAATGCCGCAGGGCATCAGGATCAGCACTACTGGAACACCGAATTTCATCCAGTCAGTGAAGCCAATCCCCATCTGGGCGGCTGCGATGGCGTTGGGTGGGCTACCCACTAGGGTGCCGATGCCACCGATACTGGCGCTGTAGGCGATCCCCAGCAATACGAAGACGAAGGTGGCGCGCTCTTTTTTGCTATCGAGGCGTGCCAGCATACCGATCGCCAGTGGCAGCATCATGGCGGTGGTAGCGGTGTTGCTGATCCACATCGACATGGCGGCTGTGATGGTAAAGAGCAGGATGACGCCCCAACCCAGATGACCATTGGCCAGGTGCATCACCTTGCCTGCCATCAGGGTATCCAGTCCCTGTTTTGAGAGGGCTGCCGCGAGGGCGAAACCGCCAAAAAAGAGGAACAGGATCGGGTTGGCAAAATCGGTGAGGGATTTGCTCATGTCAAACACCCCGAGCACGGTAGCCAGCAGGGGTACCAGCAGCGCGGTGATGGTGACGTGCAGCGCTTCGGTCAGCCAGAGGATGGCAATAAAGACCAGAATGCCCAGCCCCTTGTTGACCATGGGGTCAAACGGGAGCCAGGCGAGCATGGCACAAAGTAGCAAGACATCCAGGATGACGATCCCTGATTTGATGTCCAGCCAGCGAGATGGAGCAGAGGGTACAGCTGATGTGTGCATAATGTTCTCTCGGTTAATTTATGGTTGTTTTTGTGTTGCCGAGATTACATCCATTCACTTGTTTGAAACAGACTCACATGTTGAAAATCAGCCTCTACTCACATACTCATTGATAAAAATGAGGAAATGAACACATAAATAAAACATGTGCGAAATATAAATCAAACATCCATGAACTGTTCCAGCCACTGCTTGAACATGTTCTTGGGCAAGGAGCCATTTATCTGGTTCACCAGTTTGCCCTGTTTGAAGACCATCAGGGTGGGGATGCTGCGAATGGCGTAACGGGCGGCAATGGTGCTCTGCTGCTCGGTATCGACTTTGACAAAGCGCATCCGTGGTTCGAGTTCATGGGCAACCTCATAAAATACCGGAGCAAACTGCTGGCAGGGGCCGCACCAGCTGGCCCAGAAATCGACCACGACCGGGATGTCTGAGTTGATCAGGGTATCGAAGTTATCCGCCTTCCCGAGGCAAGGGGTCTGGCTGAACAGGAGGGCTTTGCAGCGCCCGCATTTGGCAGATGTATCGATATGGGTAACGGGCAGGCGGTTCCTGGTAAAGCAGTGGCTACAATAAGTAGTGATAAATGACATAATTGGTTCCTTCTAAATCAGCTCTGGCCGGGGATATGATGAGAAGCCAGAATGAAGCAATCGCGAAACAATAGCGAAATATCAGAGCAATAACGGTAACACAGTGCCCAGCGGGAGTGGATAATTCCCCAGGGTTCATTGCCTAACCGGATAATTCAGCGACCACCAGATGAGAGTCGAGACGGGATGAATAAAGGATCACGGAAAAACCGTGCTGTGCCAGGGCTGATTGTTGCCCTGCTGCTTGCCTTTTCGGGCTACTGCTGGCAGTCGCTCAGTCAGCAGCAGCAGGCCCACAACCTGAACGAAGCGGCCGAGGTGGTGCTGAACCGGATCAACGCCGATACCCTCTATCTGCTTGGGCGGGAGCAGGCCAATGACAGCAATGTCCAGCAGCGCCTGAACCAGTTATCCATCACCCTTGACGGTTTTGTACGGGAAGTCAGAAGCGATCCCGAGCTGGTGCAAGACGATCTCTCCCTGGCACTGCTTGAGGACATGGACAACTATCTGATGGCGCTGGCCAGGCTTCATGCCATTGAGATGGCTATCGAGTACCTCAATGCGCCCCTGCAGGCCCAGATTAAAAAGGTGCGGGGGATAAGCCCGTCAGACAGTGCTCTCCATCGCGACCTGGAGGAGTTGGCGCAACTGAGCAACTATCTGCAGCGCAGTTGGGACAAACGTGAACAGACTACGCTGGACCAGCTGCAACAGCAGTTGCAATCCCGTTATGGCAACTTGCCGGAGATCGCCACCCTGATCCGTCTGAGCAAGGAGATGAGCCAGCAGGTGATTGCTTATCACACCTTGCGTTACCAGCTCATCGACATGCATGTGATCGAGAGTCTGGTGCGCTGGAAACTCGACAAGCTGGAGCGCGCCTCCTCTTTGATGAACCGCTTCTATCTGATGGTGCTGTGCGGGGCTTTGATCTGCTTTGCGCTGGTGGCCTTCACCCTGTGGCGCCGCAACCAGAAGCTGAGCGAGTTGTCGCGCCAGACCGGCTTGCTGGCTCAGGCCAAAAGCGATTTTCTGGCCAACATGAGCCATGAGATCCGCACCCCCATGAATGCCATCATAGGTTTTAGCTCGCTGGCACTGCAGACTGAACTGGATCAACAACAGCGGGACTATTTGGGCAAGATCAAATCCTCATCCGATACCCTGCTGCTGCTGATCAACGACATCCTTGATTTGACCAAGGTGGAGTCAGGCAAGCTGACGTTGGAGGAGATCGACTTCGATCTCAGCGAGCAGCTCGATTCGCTGGCGGGCATGTTTGCCGATCTGGCGGAGCGCAAACACGTGGAAGTGGTTATTCGCAAGTCACCGGAAGTGCCGGTCTTCTTGCGTGGGGATCCCTTGCGATTGGGACAAGTGCTGGTCAATCTGGTGAACAACGCCATCAAGTTTACCGAACGCGGTGAAGTCGAAGTCTGCATCGAGCTGGCCAATCCTCACCCAATGCGGATCCGCTTCAGTGTGCGCGATACCGGCATCGGCATTGCCGAAGAGAAGCAGACCCAACTGTTTCAGGCGTTTACCCAGCTGGAGGCTGGCAATACCCGAAAATATGGCGGCTCGGGACTCGGGCTCAATATCTCCCAGCGGCTGGTGGAGCTGATGGGGGGGCGGATCACCGTAGAGAGCAAGCCTGGCGTCGGCTCTCTGTTCAAGTTCGATATTCCGATGGCGCAGGCGGTCTACGGCGTGGCTGGACGGAAAGTCTTCTTCGAAAACCAGCCGCTGGTGATGGTGATGGATGACAACGAACTGGTGCTGGATCTGGCCCGGGACATTCTGACTCGGGCGGGAGTGCGAGTGCTGCCGGTTAACTCCCTTTCCCGCGCCCGTCAGCTGCTCCGTGAAGAGGGACCGAATCTGCGGTTGGCGATCCTCGACTGGCGCATGGGTCAGGAGGATGGGCTCGATCTGGCGCTGGAGATGTATCAGCACAGCCAGTGGCGGCGGATCCCCATCCTGATGATCAGCGCCTGGGCCAGAGAGGGGCTGCACGCCCGGATGGATAGCATGGGGCTGACCCATTTTCTGCCCAAACCGATGACCGAAAATGCCCTGCTGGCCAAGGTGGACGAACTGCTCAACGGTAGCTCCTACGAGCTCAACCTGCGCAAGGCCGAGGCTCAGGGGGATCAGCAACACTTCAAATCCCTGTTGCAGGGTACCCGAGTGCTGTTGGCGGAAGACAACCGGGTCAATCAGCAGCTCATCATCGAGTATCTGCGGCGCGTCGATGCGGTGGTGTGTGTGGTCAGCAATGGTCGGGAGGCGGTGGAGCGGGTCGCCGAGCAGCCTTTTGACGTGATCCTGATGGATTTGCAGATGCCGGTTCTGGACGGACTCGATGCCACCCGCCAGATCCGCAAGATGGTCGACAAACACGATGTGCCCATCATTGCCCTCACCGCCAGTGCAATGCCCGGTGACAAGGAGCGTTGCCTGGGGGTGGGGATGAATGGCTATGTCACCAAGCCGGTGAGCAAGCTGGATCTCTACAACAACCTGCTGCAGTGGGTAAAGCCGCAAGGGGTGGAGCAGGCGGGGATCATGGAGGTGAAACCGCCGGATATGATCGGGATCCTCGATCTGCAGGATGCACTCAAGCGTCTGGAGCAGGACAAGGAGGCATTGCAGATCCTGTTCAAGCTGTTCATGTCGGAGCACAAGGACGATCTGTGGGAGATCCGCTCCGCCCTGCGCCGTCAGCAGCCCGAGGTGGCCAGCAAGCTGCTGCACACCCTCAAGGGGGTGTCGGCCAATATCTCGGCGGCCCGTCTGCAATTGGTGGCTGGCGAGCTGGAGTGGCGCTTGCGGCAAAACGAGGTGCTAAGCGAGACGGATCTGGAGCAGTTGCAACAGGTCTTTAGCCAGACCCGGGAAGAGGTGTCACACTTCCTGTTGACCGGTGAGCAGCATGAAAATTCGTATAATCCCTATTCATCAGGGGATGATCGCATGTCACAGTGAATTAAATAGTAATTATTCTCAACAATCCCGGTTCGGGATATGATGAGCTTTCGTTCGAATCGCCTCCAGCCGGAGGCGATTGTTTTCATTCTTCTATTTCTGCGTGGCTTCTCTGATGGCCGCTCCTTGGAGCGGTCACGGGCAGAGAGCGCTAAAGGTTGGTAGTGTGAGCGTATTTCTACGATTGAGCTGGTTTTTCAAGGAGCAGTGGCCCCGTTATCTGGCTGCCATCTCCCTGCTGCTGATGGTGGCCCTGTTGACCGTTATTCCGCCCAAAGTGGTGGGCTGGGTGGTGGATGGCATCACCAGGGGCGGTCTCGACAATGGCACCCTGATGCGCTATCTGGCGGGGCTGTTTGGTCTGGGTGTGCTGATTTATCTGCTGCGCTACGTCTGGCGGGTGATGCTGTTCGGTGCCTCTTACCGTCTGGCCTATGTGTTGCGCAATCGCCTTTTCAGCCATTTCACCCGGATGAGCCCCGATTTTTATCAGCGCCACCGTACTGGCGATTTGATGGCCCATGCCACCAATGACATTCAGGCTGTGGAGATGACCGCTGGCGAAGGGGTGCTGACTCTGGTGGACTCCATCATGGTCGGGGTATTGGTGCTCTCCATCATGTGCAGCCAGTACTCCTGGCAGTTGACGCTGGTCTCCTTGCTGCCGCTGCCGGTGATGGCCTATTTCATGAACCGCTTCGGCACCCAGATCTACACCCAGTTCAAGGCGGCGCAAGGGGCCTTCTCCAGGCTCAACAACAAGACCCAGGAGGCCCTTTCCGGCGTGCGGGTGTTGAAATCCTATGCGGTTGAATCGCTGGAAGATGAAGGCTTTGCCGAGCTGACCAAACAGGCGGGGGAGCGCAATATGGCGGTGGCCCGCATCGATGCCAAGTTCGATCCGGTCATCTATCTCTGTATCGGTTGCTCCTACTTCCTCGCGGTGGCGGGGGGCAGTGTGCTGGTGCTGCAGGGTGAGTTGACCCTGGGTGAGCTCACCAGCTTCACCATGTACCTCGGCCAGCTGATCTGGCCGATGTTTGCCATCGCCTGGCTGTTCAACATCATCGAGCGGGGCAGCGCCGCCTACTCCCGTATCGAAAGCCTGCTGGGGGAGCGCAGCGATATCGAAGAGCCCGCCCAGCCGGCCGCGTTTACCTCTGCCTTTCCTTTGCAGATCAAAGGGGTGAGCTATCAACTTGAGCAGCGCACCCTGCTTGCGGATATCGACGTTACCCTCAAGCAAGGGGGGATGCTTGGGGTGGTGGGGCGCACCGGGGCAGGCAAGAGCTCCCTGCTCAAGCTGTTGATGCGCCTTGCCAATCCGACTCACGGTTCGATAGCCATGGGGGGCGTACCGATTGACCAGTTGCCGCTCGCCACACTGCGCAGCCAGTTTGCCTATGTGCCGCAGGAGCCATTCCTGTTTTCCACCACTATCGCCGCCAATATTGCCCTCGGCAAACCCGATGCGAGCCGCGAGGAGGTCGAACGGGTGGCGCGCATTGCCTGTGTCCACGATGATATTGTGCGTTTCCCCAAGGGCTATGAGACCGAGGTGGGGGAGAAAGGGGTGACCCTCTCCGGCGGCCAGAAACAGCGGCTGGCCATTGCCCGCGCCCTGCTGCTGGATGCGCCCATTCTGGTGCTCGATGATGCGCTCTCGGCGGTAGATGCCCACACCGAGCAGCAAATTCTGCATGCCCTCAAAGCCCATCGTCGCACCCTGATCCTGGTCAGCCATCGCATGACGGCTGTGGAGCAGGCCGACGAGATCCTGGTGCTGGAGCAGGGGGCCGTTAGCGAACGGGGTCATCACGGTGCCCTGATGGCGCACAATGGCTGGTATGCAGATATGGTGCGTTATCAGCGTCTCGAAGAAGCGGTGGAGGAGAGCCTGTGAATCCGACCATTAAACGACTGCTCGCTTACTGCGCCCAGTATCCTCGCTGGCTTATTCAGGCGGGGATCTGTTTGCTGCTCGCCACCGGCGCCGAAGTGGCCGGACCGCTGCTGATCAAGCTCTTTATCGATGACTATCTGGCTCCACGCAATATCGTGCTGCCCACCATTGCCCTGATCGCAGCGGGCTATCTGGGTTTGCAGGTGCTGTCGGCGGCGGGTTTCTATTTGCAATCCCTGCGCTTCAATCGCATCGCTCAGGCGGTGGTGCAAACCCTGCGCGAGCAGGTATTTGCTACCGCCATCCGTTTGCCGGCCCGCTACTTTGACAAGCATCGCTCCGGCTCGCTGATTTCCCGCATCACCAACGACACCGAGGCGATCATGAACCTCTATGTGCAGGTGATCGGCTTGCTGGTGCAAAAGGTGGTGCTGTTGTGCGGCATCCTCATCTCGATGGCGCTGCTGGATCTGCGGCTGATGCTGGTCTGCTCCCTGTTGCTGCCCGCAGTGGGCGGGGTGATGTGGCTCTACCAGAAACTGAGCGTGCCGGTGGTGCGAGCGACCCGCAGCCTGCTCTCCGACATCAACAGCCGCCTCAACGAGTCGCTGCAGGGGATGCCGGTTATTCAGGCGATGGTGCAGGAGCGCCACTTTGCCAACGCCTTTGCTGAGGTGAACCAGCAACACTGGTCGGCACGGATCAAGAGCCTCAAGATCAACGGCATTTTGCTGCGTCCGCTCATCGATCTCTTCTACATGATGGTGCTGATCGGCCTGTTGGCGCTGTTTGCCCACGAGGGACTGAGCCACGCCGGTGCCATTCAGGTGGGGGTGCTCTACGCCTTTATCAGCTATCTGGGGCGGATGATCGAGCCGCTCATCGAGATGACCAACCAGCTCAACCAGCTGCAGCAGGCGATGGTGGCTGGGGAGCGTGTCTTTGCCCTGCTCGATGAAACCCGCGAGAGCACCGATGGCGAGATGATCCCGCTGGAAGGGCGGGTCAGTTTCGAGCGGGTGAGCTTCTCCTACGATGGTGAGCAGCAGGTGCTGCGGGAGGTCAGTTTTGCCGCAAAACCGGGCCAGATGCTGGCGCTGGTGGGCCATACCGGCAGCGGCAAGTCCACCATTATCAGCCTGCTGATGGGCTTCTATCCGCTGGATCAGGGGCAGATCCGCTTCGATGATCACGCACTGGATACCCTGTCGCTGGCGGCGGTGCGCCGCAGCATCGGGCTGGTGCAGCAGGATCCTTTTATCTTCGTCGGCACTCTGGCGGAAAACCTGCGTCTCGGCCGCGCCGGCATAGATGACGCGCGGCTCTGGCAGGCGCTGAGCGAGGTGCAGCTGGCCGAGTTTGTGCACAGCTTGCCACAGGGGATCAACACCCTGATGGAGGAGGGTGGCAAGAACCTCTCCGCCGGTCAGCGGCAACTGCTCTCCTTTGCCCGTGCACTGGTGGGAGATCCGCGTATCCTCATTCTGGATGAAGCGACGGCCAGCGTGGACTCCCAGACCGAGTTGGCGCTGTCGCAGGCGATCTCTGCTGCCCGTCGTGGCCGCACCACCATCGCCATCGCCCACCGCCTCTCGACCATCGTCGATGCGGACGAGATCCTGCTGCTCTCCCGCGGTCAGGTGAATGAGCGGGGTCCCCATGGTGAGTTGATGGCCCTCGGCGGTCACTATGCCCAGCTGTTCGAGATGCAGAGTCAGGGGGCTTGGCTCGAAGAGAAGCGCGCCTGATCGGCACATTTGCTGTAACAGCGACATAAACGAAAAGAGGGAACCGGTGCGGTTCCCTCTGTTTTTTTGGGTTGGGCAAAAGGTCGTAACCGTGATCCCTGTGCTTGTCGAATGGCGCAGATGCAGGCAACATGTTGTTTACATTAACTCATCGGATCAGTTCGCATATGGATTTGCAACGCTTCAAAGCCAATCTGGCGCTTCGGCTGTTTGCCTGGCGCTATATTCCCGTCATCGGGTTTTGTGCCCCGATCATCGAAGAGATGAACGCCAAGGCGCTGCGCATTCGCATTCCCCTTGGCTGGCGTACCCGCAACCATCTGGGCAGCATGTATTTTGGCGCACTGGCGACCGGCGCCGATCTGGTAGGCGGTCTGCTGGTGATGGAGAAGGGGCGGCAGCGGCGCAAGAAGGTGCACTTCGCCTTCAAGGATGTGCAGGGGGAGTTTTTGAAACGACCGGAGGGGGATGTGCAGTTCGACTGCGCAGCGGGGGAGGAGATTGACGCCATGATCGATGAATCGCTGGCAAGCGGTCAGCGCATCAATCGCCCCATCCAGGTGGTGGCCACCTGTCCGTCATTGAACGGGGATGAGGCGATGGCGCGTTTTGTGCTGACCCTGTCGATCAAGGCCAGCTAGCGGGTTGCCGGAGAGTGGCTCCCCGAAACGGGTTTAGCCAATCTCCGGGCTGACGCCCTCTTTCACCACGACCTTCATGCCGTTGAAGTTGACCACCTGTTCGGCCACGATCTTGCAGCGCTTGCGGGTCTCGACCTGACCGTCCACCTCGACCAGCCCTTCGGCAACGAGGGCTTTGGCGGCGCCGCCACAATCGGCCCACCCCTGATGTTTGATCAGGTCACACAAGGCAACGAAGGGGTGACCTTCGAGCAGAAACGTCTCCATGGGAAATCCTCTAGATGGATGAATGCCGGATACAGCAGGGCGACTATTTTAGGCAGTTCGCTCAGGCAAAGAAAGGAAGAGGAACCACTCGCTGTGAAAAAGTGGCCGATTGTCCTTGAGGTAGCGCTTTCGCAAGTCCTGATGGAGAGGTGAGAGGGCCAACCGTGACGTATCGTGACGCACCTCGTCCCTGCTGGTGTGCCCACACTCTCCCCTGACTGTTAGGATCGGGCCACTCTCTATGGCCCAAGGAACCTCCCATGACACTCTCCCGCCTGCTGCTGGCATGCAGCGCCCTGACTCTGTGCGGTGTCGCGCAGGCCAGTACTCCGGTGCAGGTCTCGCTGCCCGGGGTCAATTTGCCCGCGTCCCATCAGGTGGAAGGGGCGCGCGCCTCGCTGCTCTACGGCCGGACCGGTCAGGTGAAGGGTATTGATCTGCCGATCTTCGCCCTCTCCGATGTGGATCAGTTCAGCGGCCTGCAGCTCGGGGTATTCCTGGGTGCTGGTCGGGTGCGCCACCAGTTTGGCGGGGTCGCCATCAACGCCATCAACTGGCACGAAGGGCAGGATACCGGCGTCAATCTGGGGCTGGTCAACCTGACCAACAATGTGCAGGGGCTTAACTGGGGGGCGGTCAATATCGCCAAGGGCAATGCGTTGGCCAACGTCGGCTTCGTCAACTATGCCGAGCGTACCACCTTCCAGATTGGCTTTATCAATGCGACCAAGCACCTCGATGGCTTGCAGATCGGGCTGGCCAACTATGCCGCCAACGGCGTTTTCCCCATTCTGCCGCTGGTGAACTTCCAGAAATCGTTCTGAGTGGGCGGTTCGCTTTGCGTTAAGGGCCTCTGCTGATTACCCTGTGCCTCTTGCAACTTGTGACAGGCGAACAGAGGTAATTGATGACGGCAGGACAGATGAGTGCAATCGGGATCGGCTGGGATGTGCGTGGCTGGCAGGGCAGTGCCCAGGCGGTGGCCGTGGTGGGCTTGCAGGCCGACTCCAACCGCCTGCACTGGCTCGGGGTGTCGCCGCTGTTTCGTCTGAGCTCGCGGGTGGCGCCGGATCTGGCCGCTCTACTGCGTCCCGCCGTGCAAAACGAGCTGACCCTGATGCAGGTAGAAGCCTGCCCGCAACTGGCGCTCGGTATCGATGCGCCGCTCGCCTTTCCCCGCGCCTTGCGGGATCTGCTCAACGGCCAGCCACACAGCTGCGCCGTGCCCGAGCGGGAGATAGACAACCCCTACGCCTATCGCGACTGCGAGCGCTGGTTGTATCAGCAGTACGGCAAGAAGCCGCTGTCGGCCACCTTCGACCGGCTCGGCAACAACGCCACCCTAGCGCTCTCCATGCTGCCGCGGCTCTCTGGTCTGCAACTGGTGCCGACCGTTGCCCCGAAGGCCAGTCGCGCCGTGCTGGAGGTCTATCCTGCATTGGCCAAAGTGGGCGGCAAGGCCTCCTCGGCACGGCCCGAGCTGGCGGCCTTACTGCCTGCGGATGTGCTGGTCGGCACCGACCGCTACGATGCGGCGCTCTGCGCCCTGATGGCGCTGCAATATGCCGCTGGTGGCAAGGTGACGGTATTGCCTGAGCTGATTTCGCCACCCAGTGACATGCCGTGTGATGAGGGATGGGTCTATCACTTTGCCCGTCATGCTGTTGAACGCAACGGGATGTGACGGACGGACGCGGCGCATCATGGCTCCGCTCACCTTGTCGACGTGGGCCAAATGGCGTAAAAAACCTGTCTTTAGTCAGGAAATTGCCTGTTCATCCCGCGCCAAGGTGGCGCATCGTTATCTTCATCCGATATATTGCCCACCTTGCTGATCCTTTGCTGTGGTATTCCCGATGAAATCCGTTCTCTCTATTCAGTCCCACGTGGTCTTTGGTTGTGCCGGCAACAGCGCGGCCGTCTTCCCCATGCGTCGCCTCGGCATGGATGTATGGCCCATCAACACGGTGCAGTTTTCCAACCATACCCAATATGCCCAGGGGTGGCAGGGGATGGCGATGCCGGCGGGCCATATCAGTGCGCTGGTGAAAGGATTGGGCAATATCGAGGTGTTGAGCCAGTGTGACGCCGTGCTGAGCGGTTACCTTGGCTCCGCCGAACAGGGAGACGAGATCCTGACCGTGGTCAACGCCGTCAAGGCGGCCAACCCCGATGCCATCTACTTCTGCGACCCTGTGATGGGTCACCCAGAGAAGGGGTGCATCGTTGCCCCCGGCGTCACCCGTTTCCTGACCGAGCAGGCGCTGCCGGTGGCCGACATGATGGCCCCCAACCTGCTGGAGCTGGAGACCCTCTGTGATACCCATCTGGCTGATCTGGATCAGACCCGCGCGGCTGCCCATCAGCTGCTGGCCCGCGGTGTCAAGCTGGTACTGGTCAAGCATCTCGGTCGTGCGGCGCAGGACTCCAGCCGCTTCGAGATGCTGCTGGCGACCCCGCAAGGGGATTACCTGATTGCCCGTCCGCTCTATGACTTTGCCCGCCAGCCGGTGGGGGTTGGCGATCTTATCAGCGCCCTGATGCTGGCGAATTTGCTGGCCGGTCACGATGCGGTCAGCGCGTTCGAGCGCACCAACGCCTCGGTGGATGCGGTGCTGCAGGAGACCTGGCGCCAGCAGGCTTACGAGCTGCAACTCATCGCTGCGCAAGATGCCTTCGCCCTGCCAGAGGTTGCAGTGCGAGCGGTGAAACTGCCCTGAGTCAACGCGGACTTTCGTCTATCCCGACAAGGGGATGCAGATGAAAAAGGCTTGCCAATGGGCAAGCCTTTTTACTGTTTGCCTATTTAGTGCGGCAAGCAATCAGATGCGGGGATGGCGGAGGCGATAACGCTCAGCCATGGCATTGGCCGCTACCATGGCGGCGTAGACATCCTGTTCACTCACTGTCATCGGCATGTTGCCCATGGTATCGAGGGGATCGCAGGCCAGCTGCGCCACCTTGCGCCACTCGCTTTCATCAAAGTGGGTGAGCCCCAGTTCTTGCAGTGTCATGGGCAGGCCTGCACAGTCGATGATGCGAAACACCTCATCAAGCTCATGTTGCGGGGCGCGCTCAAGCACGAGTTGGGTCAGCAGGCCGAAGACTACCTTCTCGCCATGCTGGGCGCGATGGAGCTCCGTGATCAGTGACATGCCATTGTTGACGGCATGAGCGGCGGCCAGTCCACCGGCTTCGGCGCCGACCCCGCTGAGGTAGATGGTGGCCTCGATAACCTGCTCCAGCGCCGGGGTCGAGACATGGTGGCGTATCGCATCCATGGCCAGCTCGATGTTCTCACCAAGCAGCTCGTAACAGAGCTTTGCCAGACCAAGGCCAGTGCGTGAAGGGCGCTTGCCGACCAGATTGAGCCCGTCCGCCCGATAGCAGGCGCGCGCCTCGAAATAGGTGGCCAGGGCATCGCCAACGCCTGCGGAAAAGAAGCGGGGAGGGGCGGCGGCAATGATGGCCGTGTCAGCCAGCACCACGTCCGGATTTTGCGGCAGAAACAGATAGCGTTCAAATTCACCCGCCTGGTTGTAGATCACCGCCAGCGCCGTACAGGGGGCATCCGTGGAGGCAATCGTCGGGAACAGCACAACCGGACGGCGCAGATAGAAGGCCACGGCCTTGGCGACATCCAGCGTCTTGCCGCCGCCGATCCCGACAATCACGTTCGCACCATATTGCTCTGCAAGGTGGGTCAGGCGGTGGATCTCCTGTTCGGTGCATTCGTAGCGAAACTTGTCGACCACTCCCCTGAGGCCTGCCTGCAGGAGCCCCGCCAAAGCTTCTTCCCGTACCCGCTCCAGAATGAACTCATCGCTGATGAGCAACGCATAGTCACCAAAATCTTTAACGTGCTCATGGAGTTGCGGGAGAAGGTGTTGACCGATGATGAACTTTTTGGGGGAGGTAACTGTACGGGGCAAAGTGGGCATCCATTATTCCTCAAGGCAGTGAACAACATAGATTTGATTATCAAATGGGTCTCTCACGATACGCCTGATGAGGCAATAGATGAAGAAGAAAAGGGGGGCGTTTTAATCATTAATTAATCATTCTGTTTGTTTGGTTGTATTTTGGGGCGAGCAATTGGCGGTGTTGAGGCATACAGGCGCGGCCCTGCTGTATTTGGATAAGGGATAGGGGATGGTCAGAGCGGTTTGTAGAAGATGACGGTCGCAGCAAGGGAGCCATCGGCGTTGCGTGCAAAGCTCGGGATCTGGCCTGCTTCCAGATAGCCGAGTTGACGATAGAGGTGGGAGGCCACATCACCGGTGCGAGTATCCAGCACCAGCAGCGAACGGCCCGCGGCATGGGCGCCTTGTTCCAAGGCCTGCATCAGCGCACGACCGGCACCTTTACCTCTCGCCGTTTGCAGTACCATCAGTTTTTCCACTTCGGCCCGGTGGCGACCGTTGGCCTTGCCACAGAGCGCGAGCTGAATCGCTCCCACGAGCTGTTGTTGCTCAAGGGCAAGCCACAGCTTTCGGTGACCTGCCGCTAGATCCGCTTCAACTCCTTGCCAGTAGCGGGTAGATTCCTCCGTGGTCAGCGGCGGTAAAAAACCGACCGAGGCGCCGCTATCGACACAATCTTGCAGCAGGGTGATGAGCGCACTTTGGTAGGTTGCTGCGCTCTTAACTTCCACAATGTTCATCTGACATCCTTGTCGTTGCGCTGTTATGTGGCTGATTGCCACCGTTGGTTCATATGAGGGAGGTACTTATGCTCGCCGCGAGTACGGCTTGTCAGCGGATCAGCCCCTGCTCAACGAGCCAGGCAAACAGCAGGCGGGAGACGGGGGAGAGCT
Organism: Aeromonas sp. 82P; assembly: GCF_051919365.1. Classification (NCBI taxonomy): domain Bacteria; kingdom Pseudomonadati; phylum Pseudomonadota; class Gammaproteobacteria; order Aeromonadales; family Aeromonadaceae; genus Aeromonas; species Aeromonas sp. 82P. The sequence continues at coordinate 2,861,839 of NZ_JBQBEV010000001.1, read as the reverse complement.
CGTCGAGATGGCTGCTGTCGAGCCAGCGCAGCTCGGCAATTTCTGCCGAGGCGATCGGGGTGCCGCTCGCTTCGCCGGTGTAGCAGCGCAGTCGCACCTCGACTCCTGCCGGTTTGCCATCGGCCTGAGCGCTGAACTCGCAGACAAAGCGCAGGGTATCGGGTTGCAGGGCGACAGCCAGCTCCTCTTCAATCTCGCGGATCAGCGCCGCCTCGTCGCTCTCGCCCGGTTCCCGCTTGCCGCCTGGGATGTAATAGATGTCCTTGCCGTGGGAGCGGGCGCAGAGCAGCTGCTGATCTTTAAAGGTGAGCCAGGCGAGTTTGTCGATCATTGAGTTGCATCCTCTGGTTGTGTGGTGTGTATTGCCTGCATGTACCGGGTGTACAGGGCGCGGTAGGAGCGAGGCTCCTGCGCATCGGGAGAAAGTCCCAACTGATCTGCCAGCGCGAGCAGTTGCTGGCGAAACGCCGGGAGGCGTTCCTCGTCATCGGTCATGATGGCGAGCTCGGCAAAATCCCCGATCTCGGCCAGATGATCCAGGGTGACGTGAAACGGGCCAATGAAGTAGATGCTGCGCCTTTTGGTGATCACGAGTATCTGCCGGTAGTTCATGGTCAAGAGCATGCTGACGGCCTTGTCCGCATCATTGATAGTGACTGCCTCGCAGCGATCCGCCTCGGGCCCCTTGACGATCCAGAGCTGGATCCCGGAGGGCTGCATGGTGCGGATAGCCAGACTTTTGCCAGCCTGGGCAAGGGCATCATCCGGGGTGTCGAAGTAGCGATCCTGCTCCAGATTATCCTCCAGCATGATCTCCGGATTGAGGGCGAGCAGTGCCTTGAGGAAGGCGGGGCGATCTGTCAGCTGATATTTGAACTCGACTTCGAAGCGGCCCTGAAAGTGCGCCTGTGACATCAAGAAGATCCCTCTGTGAGCCTGTGTGGCAGGCAGCCTAACAAAGATGAAGTTGAGTCCCAAGGAGAAAAAGGGGAGATGCCGGAAACGCACTGTTTCCAGCGCGGTGACCGCGTAGCTGAATGAGTGCGCAATGGCTGGTTCGCCACAGACTTTTCGACCTTAAAAAAGCGGACTGGCGCACATCACGACAGGGCCGGACTGGGCGAAGGCGGGGCCCTTGTGGTTTAATCTTGCCACTTTAGCGGTAGTAGGCGACGAGCCTGCTACCTTGCGTGGGCAAGATGCAGGTGAGCAAGATGCAGATAGCAGCAGAGAGCAAGTTTATCGGACTCGGGGTCGCGGGCAATTTCGCCGGTCACCTGGAGCAGGCGGGTGAAGCGTCGGACTTCGTAGCGGTAGTGGTGCGTGACACCACGGCGCCCAAGGCGCTGTTCCCCTTCTTCGTGCCGGGCCATCCGGGTCAGCTCGGGGTATTCCCGTTGAGCGACAAGGCGATCTTTCTGCCGGAAGCGGCGGTCAGCGGTGACGAGAAGGTGCAGATTGAACCGGAAGTGGCGCTCTGGTGCGAGCTGGAGTATGCCGGCAAGCAGGTGGTGGCGATCCATCCCCGTGCCTTTGGCGCCTATAACGACTGCTCCATCCGTCGTCCCAACGCCAAGAAGATCAGCGAGAAGAAGAACTGGGGCGAAGAGAGCAAGGGGTTGGCGGCCAACCTGCTGCCGCTTTCCGGTTTTGCCGCCGGTTGCGAGCTCGATGACTATCGCATCGCTTGCTATCTGGAGCGCGATGGCGAGCTGCACGCTTACGGGGTAGACAGCGCCGCCATCGACTACAGCTACTTCCACGGCAAGCTGCTCGACTGGGCCATCGACAAGTTCAATCATCAGCAGGATGAGGGGCCGGCGGAGCACATTCAGGGACTGCTGGCGCAGGCGGGACATCCTCCCCATGCGCTCATTAGTATCGGTGCCACCCGCTATACCCCGTTTGGCGAGACCCACTTCCTCAAACCGGGCGACACCTCCTGCGTAGTGGTCTACCCGGGCAGCCGTTATAGCGAAGCGGATATTCGCGAAGCGATCCGCAGCCGCAACTTTGGCGCTGATATGTCGGTGCTGCTGCAGGCGGTGCAGGCGGTGCAGGCGGTGCAGGCGCGCTAATCACCGTTGCCAGCGGGAAGATGTCTCTTCCCGCTGGTTATCATATCGAGTCATTTCATGACGATTGTTCCGGTATCCCGGGCCGATTATCCGGCCCTGATCGATCTGTGGGAGGCCTCGGTGCGGGCGACCCACCACTTCCTGCCCGAGGCCGAGATCTTCGCGCTTAAACCGCTTATTCTGGAGCACTACTTCGATGCGGTGACACTGCACAGTGCCCGTACAGAAGAGGGGCTGATTACGGGTTTTAGCGGAGTGTACGAGGGCAAGCTGGAGATGCTGTTTGTGGCACCCGAGGCGCGCGGTAGTGGCGTGGGGGGCCGGCTGGTGGAACATGCCATCACGCAGGGCGGCGCGACGCAGGTTGACGTCAACGAGCAGAACGAACAGGCGGTGGGCTTCTATCTGAAGATGGGATTCACCGTGACGGGTCGCTCGCCGCTGGATGGTCAGGGCAAGCCCTATCCGTTGCTGCATATGGCGCTGGCGCCAGCCTGATGAGGCGCAGTACCCATAAACCAACGGGGGATGGCATCAGCTATCCCCCGTTTTTTTGATCGTGTTTGTTACTTGCTGGCGACCTTGTTCACCACCTTGATCAGCTGATAGCGCACGGAGGGGGCATCGGCCGGCACATCGGTGAGCTGCTCCTTGCTGACTGTGAGCTGGTAGCGATAGCCAGGCTCGAACTGGAAACCTTCAATATTCTGGTAGAACAGCGTCCAGGGCTGCTGCTCATCACTGCGAACCTGCATGCACTGCATTGGGCCAACTCCGACGCAATCGACCAACTGGCTGTTGATATAGAGGGTCTCCCCCTGTGACGATGCGGGGGCGCTCTGGCAGGCGGTCAGCAGCAAGGCTGCGCTGATAAACAGTGGTTTCATAATGGACTCCTTAACGCGAAAGGGGGCATTAGAGCGGCAAACAAAAAGGCGGTCAATGACCGCCTTTGTAACAAACCATATCAGCACAGTGGTTAGCGCTGCTCGAGTGGAGTGAACTCGCGCAGCGGGTGGCCTACGTAGAGCTGGCGTGGGCGACCAATCTTGCTGTCCGGGTCTGAGTGGAACTCGTTCCAGTGGGCAATCCAGCCGATGGTGCGGGAGATGGCGAAGATCACGGTGAACATGCTCATCGGGATGCCGATCGCCTTCATGATGATGCCGGAGTAGAAGTCCACGTTCGGGTAGAGTTTCTTCTCGACGAAGTAGGGGTCGGAGAGCGCAATACGCTCCAGCTCCATGGCGACGTCCAGCAGCGGATCCTTGATCTGCAGCTCGGTCAGTACTTCGTGGCAGGTTTCGCGCATCACGGTGGCACGGGGGTCGTGGTTCTTGTAGACGCGGTGACCGAAGCCCATCAGACGGAACGGATCATTCTTGTCCTTGGCCTTGGCGATGTATTCGGGGATGCGATCCACCGAGCCGATCTCTTCCAGCATGCGCAGGCAGGCTTCGTTGGCGCCACCGTGGGCCGGTCCCCACAGGGAGGCTATCCCCGCGGCGATACAGGCGAACGGGTTGGCACCGGAGGAGCCAGCCAGACGAACGGTGGAAGTGGAGGCGTTCTGCTCGTGATCCGCATGGAGGGTAAAGATACGATCCATGGCGCGTTCAACGATGGGGTTGACCTTGTACTCTTCGGTCGGCACGCCAAACATCATGTGCAGGAAGTTACCGGCATAGGAGAGGGCGTTACGCGGCTGCATGAACGGCTGGCCGATGGAGTACTTGTAACACATGGCTGCCAGAGTCGGCATCTTGGAGAGCAGACGGAAGGCACAGATCTCGCGATGCTGCTCGTTATTGATGTCGAGGGCATCGTGATAGAAGGCGGAGAGGGCGCTGACCACACCGCACATGATGGCCATGGGGTGGGAGTCGCGACGGAAGCCGCGGAAGAAGAAGGCGATCTGCTCGTGCACCATGGTGTGGCGGGTGACCAGGCGTTCGAATTCGGCATATTGGGCCTTGGTCGGCGCTTCGCCGTACAGCAGGATATAGCAGACTTCCAGATAGGTGGCCTGGGTGGCCAACTGGGCGATGGGGTAACCACGGTGCAGCAAGACACCCTGATCCCCGTCAATGTAGGTAATGGCAGATTTGCAAGAACCGGTCGCCATAAAACCGGGGTCAAAGGTGAAATACCCCTGTGATCCCAATTTTCTGACATCGATAACATCCGGGCCGATGGTGCCGGAGAGGATCGGCAGTTCGACCGGATCTTTTCCGGGCAGGTGTAGGGTGGCTATCTTATCAGCCATAGCACGTCTCCTTTGCTCTTTATAATTTGGTTCCAGTCCTACTCTATTACGACTTTTATGACGCTGGCAAAGGTTGTTACCCATACCGAAGTGGCTGGAGCGCCTTATTTGAAACAGAGTTCCTTATCAATGTCAATTTTGCTGGAACCCCATTAATGGCATTAATGAAATGTTAAATTAAATATGCGATCGAGTTTGCGGTTTTGTGTTTTATTTGTAGCTAATTGATTGTCTTCGGTTAAGGCCGCCGATATACTGCGCCACGTGGGTCATGGCTGCGGGTGTTTGAAACGCTTTGGCAAAGCCTGATGTGAAACCGAAAACTCGCGTTTTGGCTTTTTCAGAGTTTTTTGGTAACAAAAAACCAACAATCACCATTCCGTGCCCTCAAGTGTGAGTTAAAACAATAACTAACGTGCTCAATGGAGCTGAGTGGGCAAGCGTGAAAAACAAACAGAGACCGGTCAACCTCGACCTACAGACGATCAGCTTTCCTGTCACTGCCATTGCATCCATCCTGCACCGTGTTTCAGGGGTCATTACCTTTGTTGCACTGGGCATCTTGCTGTGGATGCTTGGTACTTCACTCGCCTCTCCCGAAGGGTTTGAAACCGTGGTTGCCATCATGGACAACTTCCTGGTCAAACTCGTGCTGTGGGGGATCCTGACTGCGCTGGCATACCACATTGTGGGCGGCTTGCGTCATCTGGTCATGGATATGGGCTATTGGGAAGAGCTGGAATCCGGCAATCAGAGCGCCCGCGTGGCCTTCGTGATCACCGCGATCCTGGCTGTATTGGCGGGAGTGCTTGTATGGTAACCAATTCTGCAACCTTCGGGCGCAGCGGCGTTCATGATTACATCCTGATCCGCGCCACCGCCCTCATCATGACCTGTTATGTCCTCTATCTGGTGGGCTTTGTCGCGTTCAACGACATCACCTACGAGGTGTGGGCAGGCTTCTTCGCCAAAACATTCACCAAAGTATTCACCCTGTTGACCCTGCTCTGCGTACTGATCCACGCCTGGATTGGTCTGTGGCAGGTGCTGACTGACTATATCAAGCCGGTAGGGCTGCGCGGGGCGCTGCAATTTGCCCTGGTCGTGGTGCTGTTTGTCTATCTGATGACGGGTTTCGTCGTGCTGTGGGGTGTGTAAGGTGACTATTCCAACTCGTGAATTTGATGCGGTGGTGATTGGTGCCGGTGGTGCCGGTATGCGCGCCGCGCTGCAGATTGCCCAGTCCGGCAAGAGCTGCGCTCTGTTGTCCAAGGTTTTTCCAACCCGTTCTCACACTGTTTCCGCTCAGGGCGGGATCACGGTTGCGCTGGGCAATGCCCATGATGACAACTGGCAGTGGCATATGTATGACACGGTAAAAGGTTCCGATTACATCGGTGATCAGGAAGCCATCGAGTACATGTGCAAAACCGGTCCCGAGGCTATCTATGAGCTGGAGAACATGGGGCTTCCCTTCTCCCGTTTCGATAACGGGTCTGTCTACCAGCGTCCGTTTGGTGGTCAGTCCAAGAATTTCGGTGGCGAGCAGGCTGCTCGTACCGCAGCGGCCGCCGACCGTACCGGTCACGCCCTGCTGCACACCCTCTATCAGCAGAACGTCAAGAACAAGACCACCGTCTTCTCCGAGTGGTATGCGCTGGATCTGGTGAAAAACCAGGATGGCCATGTGGTGGGTTGTACCGCCATCGATATGGAGAGCGGTGAAGTGGTCTACTTCAAGGCCAAGGCCACCGTGCTGGCGACTGGCGGTGCCGGTCGTATCTACCAGTCCACCACCAACGCCCACATCAACACCGGTGACGGTGTCGGCATGGCGCTGCGTGCCGGCGTCGGCGTGCAGGACATGGAGATGTGGCAGTTCCACCCGACCGGCATCGCTGGGGCCGGGGTGCTGGTAACTGAAGGCTGCCGTGGTGAAGGCGGCTATCTGCTCAATAAAGATGGCGAGCGCTTCATGGAGCGTTACGCCCCGAACGCCAAGGACTTGGCCGGTCGCGACGTGGTGGCCCGCTCCATCATGATCGAGATCCGTGAAGGCCGTGGCTGCGATGGTCCTTGGGGCCCGCACATCAAGCTCAAGCTGGATCACCTCGGCAAAGAGGTGCTGGAATCCCGTCTGCCGGGGATCTGCGAGCTCTCTCGCACCTTCGCCCACGTGGATCCTGTCAAAGAGCCGATCCCGATCATTCCGACCTGCCACTACATGATGGGCGGCGTGCCGACCAACGTGAATGGCCAGTGCCTGACTCAGGACAAGAATGGCAACGATGTACCGGTGGTCGGTCTGTTTGCGGTGGGCGAGATTGCCTGCGTCTCCGTACACGGTGCCAACCGTCTGGGTGGCAACTCCCTGCTGGATCTGGTGGTGTTTGGCCGCGCTGCCGGCATGCATCTGGTCAACACCCTGGGCGAGATGGATCACGGCCGCGATGCTTCCGAGTCGGATCTGGATGCCGCACTGGCCCGCTTCAACCGCTGGGAAAATTGCCGTGACGGGGAAGACCCGGTGCAGATCCGCAAAGACCTGCAGCGCTGCATGCAGAATAACTTCTCGGTGTTCCGCGAAGGTGCTGCGATGGCAGAAGGGTTGGCCGAGCTCAAGGTTATCCGCGAACGCCTCAAGTCAGCCCGTCTGGATGACACCTCCAAAGAGTTCAACACCCAGCGCATCGAGTGCCTGGAGCTGGACAACCTGATGGAGACGGCGTTTGCCACGGCGGTTGCCGCCAACTTCCGTACCGAGAGTCGCGGTGCTCACTGCCGCTTCGACTTCCCGGATCGCGACGATGAGAACTGGCTGTGCCACAGCCTCTATCATCCGGACACCGAGTCCATGACCCGTCGCGCTGTCAACATGTCACCCAAGACCCGTGAGGCGTTCCCGCCCAAGGTCCGGACTTACTGATTGCGGAGCCAGCCCTATGAACGTCACATTCTCTGTCTACAGATACAATCCGGATGTTGATAACGTCCCCCATATGAAGGAATATCGTCTTGATATTCCTGAAGGTTCCGACATGATGGTGCTCGACGCACTGATCCAGTTGAAAGAGCTGGATCCCACGCTCGCCTTCCGCCGCTCTTGCCGCGAAGGGGTCTGTGGATCAGACGGTCTCAACATGAATGGCAAGAACGGTCTTGCCTGTATCACCCCGCTCTCCGACCTGCTGAAGAAGGGCAATAACGTCGTTATCCGCCCCTTGCCCGGCTTGCCGGTGATCCGTGATCTGGTGATCGACATGACCCAGTTCTACACCCAGTGGGAGAAGGTCAAACCCTTCCTCATCAATGATGACAAGTTGCCGCCGGTGCGTGAGCACCTGCAATCCCCCGAAGAGCGCGCCAAGCTTGACGGCCTGTACGAGTGCATTCTCTGTGCCTGCTGCTCCACTTCGTGCCCCTCCTTCTGGTGGAATCCCGACAAGTTCATCGGTCCGGCCGGGCTGCTCGCCGCCTACCGCTGGCTGGCTGACAGCCGCGACACCGCGACCACCGAACGACTGGGGAATCTGGACGACGCATTCAGCGTGTTCCGCTGTCATGGCATCATGAACTGCGTGAACGTCTGTCCGAAAGGCTTGAACCCGACCAAGGCGATTGGTCAGATCAAGTCGATGTTGCTCAATCGGGCTGTTTAGTATCAGGGCCGGCCACGTGCTGGCCCGACCTCTGGATAGCCATCCCACCCGTGGCAGGATGGCTATTTGACCCCTACAAGCTGCGCAGCAGTAACAAGAAGTACAAGGGATAGAAATGCATAACGGCGTGATGAAGGCCTGGTTGGAGTCATCTCACCTGGCTGGTGCGAATGCAAGCTATATTGAGGATTTGTACGAATCCTTCCTGGAAAATCCTGACTCCGTGTCCGACGAGTGGCGCAGCCTGTTTAGCGAGCTGCCCCAGGTCAATGGCCATGCGGTTGAACAACCCCACTCCCAGGTCCGCGATTATTTCCGTCGTCTGGCCAAGGATCCCTCTCGCTACAGTGCCCCCGTCTCCGATCCGCAAGTGGATGCCAAGCAGGTGCGGGTATTGCAGCTGATCAACGCCTTCCGTTTCCGTGGTCACCAGAATGCCAATCTGGACCCGCTGGGCCTGTGGCAGCGTGAAACCGTTGCCGAACTGGATCCTGCGTTCCACAACCTGCAGGGCGCAGATATGGAGGCCACCTTCAATGTGGGCTCCTACGCCATCGGTCGCGAGACCATGGTGCTCTCCGACCTCTACGCCTCGCTGAAGAAGACCTATTGCGGCAGCATAGGCGCCGACTACATGCACCTCACCTCCACGGAAGAGAAGCGCTGGCTGCAACAGCGTCTCGAATCCATTGAAGGGAAGGGGAGCTACACCCTCGAAGAGAAGACCCGTTTCCTCGAGAGCCTGACCGCTGCCGAAGGGCTGGAGAAATATCTGGGCGCCAAGTTCCCGGGAGCCAAGCGCTTCTCGCTGGAAGGTGGCGACGCCATGATCCCCATGCTCAAGGAGCTGATCCGTCGCGCCGGTGAGCAGGGCTGCAAAGAGGCCGTTATCGGTATGGCCCACCGCGGTCGCCTCAACGTGCTGATCAACGTGCTGGGCAAGCGCGCTCAGGATCTGTTCGACGAGTTTGCCGGCAAGCATGGCGAATCCTGGGGCACCGGTGATGTGAAGTACCACATGGGCTTCTCCTCCGACTTCGCCACCCCGGGTGGCAACGTCCACCTTGCGCTGGCGTTCAACCCCTCTCACCTCGAGATTGTCAACCCTGTGGTCATCGGCTCGGTCCGTGCCCGGATGGATCGTCGCGGTGACAAGGATGGCTCCAGCGTGTTGCCCATCACCATTCACGGTGACTCGGCCATGGCCGGTCAGGGCGTGGTGGCCGAGACCTTCAACATGTCCCAGACCCGTGCCTATGGTGTCGGCGGGACGGTGCGCATCGTCATCAACAACCAGGTTGGTTTCACCACCTCCTATATCCGTGACCTGCGTTCCACCGAATATTGCACCGACATCGCCAAGGCGGTGCAGGCGCCGGTGCTGCACGTCAATGGGGATGATCCGGAAGCCGTGGTGCTGGTGACCCAGATTGCACTGGATTACCGCAACACCTTCAAACGCGACGTGGTGATCGAGCTGGTTTGCTACCGTCGTCACGGTCACAACGAAGCGGATGAGCCGAGCGCCACCCAGCCTTTGATGTACCAGAAGATCAAGCAGCACCCGACCCCGCGCAAGATCTACGCCGATCAGCTGGTGGCCGAGGGGAGCCTCGCCCAGGAGCGGGCGACCGAACTGGTCAACGAGTATCGCGAAGCGCTGGATCGCGGCGAGCGGGTGAGCAAGGAGTGGCGGCCGATGGAGCTGCACTCTGTCGACTGGACCCCTTATCTGGGCCACGACTGGAACATGGCCTATGAGAGTGCCGTGCCGATGGATCACCTCAAGAGCCTCGGCGAGCGGGTGAGCCAGTATCCGGCGACCCACGTGCTGCAGCGTCAGGTCGAGAAGATTTACGAAGACCGCCGTCTGATGGCCGCTGGCGAGAAGTTGGTGGATTGGGGCTTTGCCGAGACTCTGGCCTACGCCACTCTGGTGGACAAGGGGTCCCGTATCCGCTTTACCGGTGAAGACTCCGGCCGTGGCACCTTCTTCCACCGCCACGCCGTGCTGCACAGCCAGACCGATGCCAGCACCTACACCCCGCTGTGCAACCTGCACGACGAGCAGGGCCCGTTCGAGGTGTATGACTCTGTGCTGACCGAGAACGCGGTTCTGGCCTTTGAATATGGCTACGCCAGCGCCGAGCCGGCTGGCCTCACCATCTGGGAAGCCCAGTTCGGCGATTTCGCCAACTGTGCCCAGGTAGTGGTGGATCAGTTCCTCTCCTCCGGTGAGCAGAAGTGGGGCCGGATGTGCGGCCTGACCATGCTGCTGCCGCACGGTTACGAGGGGCAGGGGCCGGAGCACTCCTCCGCCCGTCTGGAGCGTTATCTGCAGATGTGTGCCCAGCACAACATGCAGGTGTGCGTGCCCTCTACCCCGGCGCAGGTGTTCCATATGCTGCGTCGTCAGGTTGTGCGCCCGATGCGCCGTCCGCTCATCGTCATGACGCCCAAATCCCTGCTGCGCCATCCGCTGGCGGTGAGCAAGCTTGAAGAGCTGGCGGAAGGTACCTTCCAGAACGCCATCGGCGAGATCGATGCGCTGGATCCGAAAGCGGTCAAGCGGGTGGTTTTCTGCTCCGGCAAGGTCTACTACGACTTGCTCGATGCCCGTCGCAAGGCCGAGCAGCAAGATGTGGCACTGGTGCGAATTGAGCAGCTCTACCCCTTCCCGGAAGAGGAAGTGCGCGCCATTCTGGCCGATTACAGCCACGTCACCGACTTTGTCTGGTGTCAGGAAGAGCCGCAGAACCAGGGCGCCTGGTACTGCACCCGTCACCACTACGATGGCGTGCTGCCAGCCGGAGCCACCCTGCGTTATGCCGGTCGCCCCGCGTCAGCCTCACCGGCCGTCGGTTACATGTCTGTCCACGCCAAGCAGCAAAAAGCCTTGGTGGAAGATGCCCTTACCCTGTAAAGCCTCTGGCATAGAAGTAAAAAGGAACTGATTGGATGACTATCGAAATCAAGGTACCGGATCTGCCGGAATCAGTGGCCGATGCCACTATCGCCACCTGGCACAAAAAACCGGGCGATCTGGTCGCCCGTGACGAAGTGCTGGTCGACATCGAGACCGACAAGGTGGTGCTGGAAGTGCCGGCACCGCAAGCCGGTGTGCTGGGGGATATTCTGCAAGGGGAAGGGGCGACCGTGTTGTCCCGTCAACTGATTGCCATCCTCACCGCCGCCCCGGTGGCCGGTGAAGAGACCAAAGAGAAACCCGCTGAAGCGGTTGCCGATGATGGTGCCGATGGCTTGAGCCCCTCGGTGCGCCGCCTGATTGGCGAGCACGACATCGACGTGACCAAGCTGACCGGTACCGGCAAGGGTGGTCGCATCACCAAGGATGATGTGGAAGCCTTCATCAAGGCCAAGAGCCAGCCTGCGGCAGCCGCACCGGTCGCAACTGCAGCCCCGGCAGTCAAGGTTGCCCCGCTGGGTGGTCGTACCGACAAGCGGGTACCGATGACCCGTCTGCGCAAGCGCATTGCCGAGCGTCTGCTGGAAGCGAAAAACACCACCGCCATGCTGACCACTTTCAACGAGGTCAACATGAAGCCCATCATGGATCTGCGCAAGCAGTACGGCGAGATCTTCGAGAAGAAGCACGGCATCAAGCTCGGCTTTATGTCCTTCTACGTGAAGGCGGTGGTGGAGTCCCTCAAGCGCTATCCGGAAGTGAACGCGGCGCTCGATGGCGATGACGTGGTTTACCACAACTACTTCGACGTCAGCATCGCCGTCTCCACCCCCCGTGGTCTGGTGACGCCGGTGCTGCGCGACTGCGACAACATGAGCCTGGCGGACATCGAGAAGGCCATCAAGGATCTGGCGGGCAAGGGCCGTGACGGCAAGCTGACCGTGGATGAACTGACTGGCGGCAACTTCACCATCACCAACGGTGGCGTGTTCGGCTCCCTGATGTCCACCCCGATCATCAACCCGCCCCAGAGCGCCATTCTGGGCATGCACAAGATCCAGGATCGCCCGATGGCCGTTGACGGCAAGGTCGAGATCCTGCCGATGATGTATCTGGCGCTCTCCTACGATCACCGTCTCATCGACGGACGCGAATCGGTAGGCTTCCTGGTCTCCGTCAAGGAGCTGCTGGAAGACCCGACCCGTCTGTTGCTGGACGTCTAAGCCTGTGGCACCCGGGCAAGGGGTTTGCGCCCCGAGCCGAATGTGCTGCTGGACGTTTGAGTAATACCCGAGCGATTGAAAGATAACGAGGGGCCGCCCAGGCCCCCATTCACAGGGGATTGAGAAACACCAGCCCCGGACGGAAATACCTACAACACGGATAGAGCATCTATGAATCTGCATGAATATCAGGCAAAACAGCTGTTTGCCGAGTATGGCCTGCCGGTCTCCGAAGGTTATGCCTGTGCTACCCCACAAGAAGCGGCCGAAGCGGCCGACAAGATTGGCGGCAATACCTGGGTCGTCAAATGCCAGGTACACGCCGGTGGCCGCGGTAAAGCGGGCGGCGTGAAAGTGGCCAAGAGCAAGGACGAGATCCGTGCCTTCGCCCAGAACTGGCTTGGCAAAAATCTGGTGACCTACCAGACCGATGCCAACGGCCAGCCGGTCACCAAGATCCTGGTGGAATCTTGCACCGACATCGCCAAAGAGCTCTACCTGGGCGCCGTGGTTGACCGTGGCTCTCGCCGCGTGGTTTTCATGGCCTCGACCGAAGGTGGCGTGGATATCGAGAAGATCGCCCACGAAACCCCCCATCTGATCCACAAGGCGGCCATCGATCCGTTGGTGGGTCCGCAGGCTTATCAGGCCCGCGAACTGGCCTTCAAACTGGGTCTGGTCGGCGATCAGATCAAACAGTTCACCAAGATCTTCATGGGGCTGGGCCAGATGTTCCTGGATTGCGATTTCGCGCTGCTGGAGATCAACCCGCTGGTGATCACCGCGCAGGGCAACCTGCACTGCCTGGATGGCAAGATCAACATCGACGCCAACGCACTGTATCGTCAGCCCAAGCTGCGCGAGATGCACGACCCGTCACAAGATGACCCCCGCGAAGCGCACGCTGCCCAGTGGGAGCTCAACTATGTGGCCCTCGATGGCAACATCGGCTGCATGGTCAACGGCGCGGGTCTGGCCATGGGCACCATGGACATCGTCAACCTGCACGGCGGCAAACCGGCCAACTTCCTTGACGTCGGCGGCGGCGCCACCAAGGAGCGCGTAACCGAGGCGTTCAAGATCATCCTCTCCGACAGCAACGTCAAAGCGGTGCTGGTCAACATCTTCGGCGGCATCGTGCGCTGCGACATGATCGCGGAAGGCATCATAGGTGCGGTCAAGGAAGTGGGGGTCAAGGTGCCCGTCGTGGTCCGTCTGGAAGGCAACAACGCCGAGCTGGGTGGTATCAAGCTGGCCGAGAGCGGCCTCAACATCATTGCGGCCAAGAGTCTGACCGATGCCGCGCAGCAAGTCGTCAAAGCAGCGGAGGCCAACTGATGAGCGTACTGATCAACAAGGACACCCGAGTCATCTGCCAGGGCTTTACCGGCGGTCAGGGTACTTTCCACTCCGAGCAGGCGCTCTCCTACGGCACCCAGCTGGTGGGCGGCGTCTCCCCAGGCAAGGGTGGCACCACCCATCTGGGCCTGCCGGTGTTCAACACCGTCCGTGACGCGGTCGAAGCGACCGGCGCTACTGCCTCCGTCATCTATGTTCCGGCTCCGTTTTGCAAGGATGCCATCCTGGAAGCGATCGACGCGGGCATCAAGCTGATTGTCACCATCACCGAAGGCATCCCGACGCTGGATATGCTGGACGTCAAAGTGAAGCTGCAAGAGACCGGCGTGCGGATGATCGGTCCCAACTGCCCGGGCGTGATCACTCCGGGTGAGTGCAAGATCGGCATCATGCCGGGCCACATTCACAAGCCGGGCAAGGTGGGCATCGTTTCCCGCTCCGGCACCCTGACCTACGAGGCGGTCAAGCAGACCACTGACGAGGGCTTTGGCCAGTCCACCTGCGTTGGTATCGGTGGCGACCCCATCCCGGGCTCCAACTTTATCGACATTCTGGAGATGTTCCAGAACGATCCGCAGACCGAAGCGATCGTGATGATCGGCGAGATCGGCGGCAACGCCGAGGAAGATGCTGCCGCCTATATCAAGGCCCACGTCACCAAGCCGGTGGTCTCCTATATCGCGGGTGTTACTGCCCCTCCCGGCAAGCGGATGGGCCACGCTGGCGCCATCATTTCCGGTGGCAAGGGTACTGCCGCCGAGAAGTTTGCCGCGCTGGAAGATGCTGGCGTGAAAACCGTCCGCTCCCTGGCCGATATCGGCAAGGCCCTGCGCGAAGTGACCGGCTGGTAATTTCTGTTAGCCCGTTATCTCTAATAAAAATGCCGCCCGATGGGCGGCATTTTATGATTCAAGTTCGTAATTGAACGTGTACGTCCAAATACGCTTCGCTATTCAAACCTACAACTGATATTAAGTAGTGACTGACAAGCGATGTATTAATGAATGATGAAAGGCTTATGGAGTTCAGAGTATAATAGGACTGAACAACTGATTTTTTAAAGGGGACGAATCTGTAATATGTGCATTAAAAAATGTGGATGCATTAAATTAGAGTATGTTTCAGGTTAAAGCTGTAAATGTCAAAGATAACAAATGTCGTGTGAAAGAAATGCCACACTCGAAGATTTAATCTTTTGTATTTGAATCTGGCGAGATTGTCACCTGAACACCAATAACTTGAGCAAGACCTGAGACCAAATTTTCTTTTGCACTGTTGAAGAAGCCATCTCGAGTTTCTGTTGACGCCGCCCAAAATAAAAACAAGACTAAGAGTGCAGTTGTAAAGAAGTTGCCAAATACACCTCCGACACCACCGTATATCAAGCCTTTTAAATTACACCATTGACGTTCTAAAAAACCTTCTGGTTCATGTTTGTTAATAAATAACCATAAGCGTTCCTTGAAATGCTCCTCAAGTTCCTCTTCTTTTTCCGCTGCAGCTTGACTTAGCAAGAGAGATACTGATCTTGTCGCCTCTTCTCGATACATTGAAAGTTTTGGTATTTCAGAGCAAACTACATGATTAGCAAGTTCTGAATCAGTCGGGCGTTTACCATTATTTTTTTCAAATTCACGAATAAACAGCTGCTTACTTTGCTTGTACAGACAATAAGCTAATAGCCCGATGATATCTTTGTTGTTATTAACAAGCCTTTCATAAACCACATTGTACTTCGGAGAGTTAGGCTCCTCTGAAGGGATATTTGTTGGAGTATTTGAATGGGGGGCCTGAGCTTTGCTAGAACGTGGTGACTTCTGTGCTCTATTATTTTTCATCTTACTCGACCACTTTCAGTTTTGTCTTTTCAAATCGAGCATTTATTGTGTCTGCATTTTCAGACTTGAAAAGCTGGATAGAAAAGGCACTCAGGCCTTTTTGATTGCTATACCGTGTAAGGACTTTAGAGGCAAAGTCATCATTTTTTTTAGTAAAACGACTCTGAATCATAGCAAATATTCTGCTCATACGCCCTCCTTTATTAGGGTCAAATATTATACACTTAATGTTGTATGACTTCAACAATACGTGTGTTTAGGATAGAGATATAACTCCAATGTTGAGAGGTTGTCACTGTTTACAAGAAATCATTATGCACGATGCCGCTATCTCTCTAAAGAAATAGGGAGTAGGGGTAAGCAATATGGAACATGCTTCCCCGTTATCGCCGGGCTATTTATCCGCCTTGCCCGCCGCATCGGCAAGTTTGGCAAGCTGTTTGTCATACCAGGCCACCGGGCGGTTCTCATCTTCCGCCCGCTCTTTGCGCCGGATGGCGTTGCGTACCGCCATGGCGCCCAGCCAGCGGAATGGCTCTGGCGGGAAGTAGCCGCGCGGGCCGCTGACCAATGCGCAGTCGCGCCACGGCTTGTCTTCCTCCCGCACCTCGTCCCTCACCAGGGCCGCCAGTACTTGACCGCCCATCCAGCTTTGTGCCACTCCGTTGCCAGAGTAGCCGAGGCCATAGACGATATTGGGCTGCCCTCGCCAGTGGCCGAAGAAGGGGAGGCCATCCACCGAGCGGTCGGAGGCGCCGCACCAGCTGGCGGCGATGGGCACCTCTTTGAGCGCCGGAAAGAAGCGGCGCAGGGTGCGGGTGAGGGGGGCAAGATAGCGGCTGGGGGCATCGAACTCGGCCAGATGGCGGTTGGCAAAGGCGAAGGTGTTGCCCCCCTTGCCCAGCATCAGCCGCCCTTGCGGGGTCGAGCGGTAGTAATGCACAAAGGTGCGGCCATCCACCACGGAGCGGCCGTGCTCAAGCTGCTGGGCGGCCAGTGCATCCGGTGCGGGGTCGGTAATCACCATATCGGAGGAGACCAGCACGATACTGCGGCGAAACTCGCGAAAGTGCTGCACCATGGCGCTGTTGAGGGCCAGCACCACCTTGCGGGCGCGCACCTCGCCCTGCGGTGTCTGCACCCGTGCAGGCTGGCCCGCCTCAAGGCGCTGCATGGGGGAGTGCTCATAAACCTCGACCCCCAGTTCCCGCGCCACCCGCAGCAGGCCGCGCACCAACAGCGCCGGTTGCACCGAACCGGCGTGAGGGCTGTAGAGTCCCTCCAGATGAACGTGGGAGCCGCTCTGGCTTGCCAGTTCACCCTCTTCAATCGCCTGCCACTGGTTAAGGTCGGCTCGCTTGAGTTCCTGCAATACCGGCTCCATCAGGCCACGCTGGGCCTCGCTGGTGGCGGTGTAGCAGGTGCCCTCGACCCTCAGCTCTGCCTCTATGTTGTGCGTTTCGCAGAAGTGGGCGATCTCGTGTACCGCCTGCTCGGATCTCTGTACCAGCCAGGCGGCCTGCTGCTCGCCAAACAGGCGCTTTAACGTCAGGTATTTGGCCGACCAGGTAAGCAGGCAGCCGCCGTTGCGCCCGGAGGCGCCGCTGCCGCAGCGATCTTTCTCCAGCACTATGACGTGCAGGTGGGGCTCGGCCTGTTTAAGGGCGATGGCGCTCCACAGCCCGGTAAAGCCGCCGCCGACGATGCAGACATCGGCCTCGTGGTGGCCGACTAGGGGCGTGGGCGGTGCGGGTTGTTCGGCGGCGAGCGCTTCGGCCAGCCAGAAGGGGAGAGTGGACATGATGACTCCTCGATAAGGTTATTGGTGGCGCCAGCGCTGGGTGCGATCCAGCAGGGCGCGACTTAAAAAGAGCTGGAGCAGCTTGACGGTGGCGGCGGCCAGCAGGATCAGGGTGGCCATGGCGGCGGCCGCGGCGGTATCGCCGGAATCCTCCATATTGAGCACGGCGATGGAGGCGAGCACGCTGTCGCTCGAATAGAGGAAGATCACCGCCGAGGTGGTGGTCATGGCGTTGACGAACAGGTAAATGAAGATCTCCAGCAGTGCGGGCAGGGAGGCGGGCAGGGTGACTCGCCAGAACGCCTTCCAGAGCGGAATGCGCAATGAGATGGCCACCAGTTCCAGCTCCTTGGGCAGTTGTTTCAGGCTGGTCAGCGCCGTCATATGACCCACCGTGTAGTAGTGAATGACGCAGGAGAGCACCATCAACGGCAGGGTGCCGTATAGGCCGCCAAAGAGCGGATTGCCGTTGAAAAAGAAGATGTAACCCAGCCCCAGCACCATGCCGGGCACCGCCAGCGACAGCATGGCGAGCAGATGCAGCAGCTGGCGCAGCGGCGCGAAGTGGCGTCCCTTCTCCTGCGCCCAGGCCAGCACCATCACCAGCACGGTGCCGATAAGCGCGGTATAGAGGCCCAACTGCAAGGTGTTGGTAAAGGGCTGCCAGCCATAGACGCTGTTGCTGTCAAAGGCGTAGTGATCCAGCGTCAGCCCGAGGTTGTAGGGCCAGAACTGCACCAGGGAGCCGTAAACGGCCATCCCCACCAGCGCCAGAAACAGCAGGGCCCAGAGCGTGCACCAGCCGAGCGCCAGCAGATCCCGCAGCCGATGGGGTTTGGGCTGATAGGGCACCGCCTTGGTGCTGCTCTGCTCCTGCATCTTGCTGCGCACTCTGTGCTCCAGCGCAAAGCTCAACAGTGCCGGCAGCAGCAGGGTGACGCTGGCAACGGCGCCGAGGGAGAAGTTCTGCATCCCGATCACCTGCCGGTAGATATCGGTGGCCAGCACGCTGTACTGGCCGCCAATCACCTTGGCCACCCCGAAGTCGCAGATGGTGAGGGTGAAGACCGCGATGGCGGCGCTGAGCAGGCCATAACGGGCGGTAGGCAGGGTGACGGTGACAAAGGTGCGCCAGCCGCTGCTGCCGAGCACCCGTGAGGCTTCATAGAGGCGGGCATCGCTCTGACCCAGCGCCGTGATAAGGATCATCAGGGCGTGGGGGAAGCACCAGAAGCCCAGACCAATGACGATGCCGATGGGGCCGTAGATGCTCTCGCCGCCGAGCAGCCCCTTGGCGATCCCCTGATTGCCAAACCAGTAGACCAGACTGATGGCGGGCAACAGGGAGGGCATCAGGAGCGGGATCAAACCGATGAGGCGAAACAGGCTCTTGCCCGGCATACAGGTGCGGGTGAGGGCGTAGGCGTAGCCAAAGGCGATGGTCACAACCAGCGCAGTGATCAGCACCCCGAGCCAGAGGGTGTTGCCGATGGTGCGCCCCAGATGAGGGGAGTCGAAGTAGGCGCTGAAGTTGGCAAGGCCCACCCAGAGGCCGTTCTCATCCTGCAGACTTTTTTGCAGCATGGTGAGCAGTGGCAGCAGCAGACCGCCGGTGAGCAGGGCGATGCCGAGCGCAAGCAGGAACAGTTGCAGCAGCTGATCTCGGCTCCAGCCGCGACAGAGCCGCTGCCAGCGAGAGACTTGGCGGGCTGTCACTGGTGGCAGCAGGGAGGAGGTCGCAAAGGGGGCAGTCATGGGCGCTCTCCTTCAAACAGCTGCATCGCCCCGGCAGGCCAGTGCAGCGAGCAGCGCATGCCGCTGCGCCAGCCACCCTGTTCGTGGCGGGGCAGCTCGTGGGTCGGGCGCTCCACCAGAATTTGCTGCGGGCCCAGATAGGTGTCGGCGGTGCAGATAAGGCGCTGGGCGGCGCCGAGAAACTCCACCTGATCGATGGTTGCTTCAATGCCATGTTGGCCAAGATGCGGCTCGCTCGGCGCACTCAGGGTGATCGCCTCGGGGCGGATCGCCACCTGCAATTTGCTGCCGGCAGCGGCCTGGTTGGCAAGTGTCAGCGGTTGTTCGTTGAGGCGCACCTGAGTGGGGCTCAGCACCAGCGTCTCGAGGAAGTTCATGGTGCCGACGAAGCTTGCCACGAAGCGGCTGGCAGGCTGGTGGTAGATCTCCTGCGGGGTGCCCACCTGTACGATGCGGCCGCCCTCCATCACCACGATGCGGTCGGCCATGGTCAGCGCCTCTTCCTGATCGTGGGTCACCATGATGGTGGTGATGCCAAGGCGCTGCTGCAGGGCGCGGATCTCGCTGCGAAGATGGGTGCGCACCAGCGCATCCAGCGCGCTGAGCGGTTCGTCCAGCAACAACAGTCCGGGGGAGAGGGCTAGCGCCCGGGCCAGCGCCACCCGCTGCTGCTGGCCGCCGGAGATCTGGCTCGGGTATTTGTGGGACTGGGCAGTGAGATCCACCAGCCCCAGCCAGTGATCCACCCGCTCCTTGATGAGATCTCGCGCCAGCCCCTGATTCTCAAGGCCGAAGGCGATGTTCTGGGCCACCGTCAGGTTGGGGAAGAGGGCATAGGACTGAAACACGATGCCAAAATCGCGCTCCTGGGGCGGCAGGCGGGAGATATTGCGCCCTCCTTGCCAGATCTCGCCGTTGTCCGGCAGATCCAGCCCGGCGATGGCTCTGAGCAGGGTGGTTTTGCCGCAGCCGGAGGGGCCGAGAAAGCAGATAAACTCCCCCGGCTCAATGGTCAGAGAGATCCCTTTCAGGGCCTGAAAAGCACCGAACTGCTTGTTGAGATGTTGAATGTCCAGATAGGGCTGGGTCATGGTTCGACTCGCTACTGATTTGGTATATACCAGTTTGCGGGTGAAGTGTGACGGTCAGGTGATCGGGGGATGACAGCTTGATGACAGTCAAATGAGATCGGGTCGCCAGCAAGTGATTGGGCACTGTGCGAATGGACTAAGCATCGCTAATTGAAGGCAATGCAAACTCGGGAAGTTAAAACCAAAAAGCGAAGGCCAACAGCTGTTGGCCTTCGACTGGCAGTTTATTGGTGGCTGTGTGTCTGGCGTGAACAAACCGCCGCCCTTCACGCTTACTGTTTTGCTTCGGTCTTGCCGTCGAAGCTGGCGCTCCACTGGGCCAGGATGGCGTTGCGCTCGCGGGCAGCCCAGCTAAAGTCGTTGTCGATCATCTGGCCTTTGATATCCGCCGGATAGCCCGCTCTCGGTTGGGCCACATCCGGGATGGCAACCACGGCGAACGACTTGTTGTAGAGGGCGTTGGCCTGTTCGGTGGCGGCAAAGTCGAGCAGCTGTTTGGCGGCTTCCAGCTGGGGGGTGCCCTTGATGATGGCGGCGGCTTCCATATCCCAGCCCGACCCCTCTTTCGGGAACACCACCTCGATGGGGGCCCCCTTGGCCTTGAGGCTGGTAGCCGGGAAGTCGAAGGAGATACCGATCACCGTTTCACCGCTGGCGGCCAGCTTGCAGGGGGCGGAGCCCGAGTGGGTGTAACGGTCGATGTTCTGGTGAAGGCCGTTCATAAATTGCCAGCCCTGCTGCTCGCCCATGGTCTGCAGCCAGCCCGCAACGCTCAGGTAACCGGTGCCGGAGGAGCTGGGGTTGGGCATGATCACCTTGCCCTTGTAGATGGGCTTGGTGAGGTCGGCCCAGCTGGTGGGCGCCGGGATCCCCTGTTTTTCCGCCTCTACCTTGTTGAAGCAGATGGCGCTGAAGAAGGCGTCCAGACCGATCCAGTGCGGCTCGGCCTTGCTGTCGCGAAAGCGGCTGTCGAGCTTCTCCAGCCCTTTCGGTGCATAGGCATTGAGCATCTGCTGCTGGTCGAGCTGCATCAGGCTGGTGGCGGCCAGTCCCCACACCACATCCGCCTTGGGCTGCGCTTTTTCTGCCAGCAAGCGGGCGGTGACCACGCCGGTGGAGTCACGCACCCACTTGATGTTGATATCCGGATGCTGGCGTTCGAACGCGGTTTTCAGCTCGTTGAGCTGCTCCGGTTCGAAGGCGGTGTAGACGGTGAGATCGGTCGCGGCCAGTGCCGGGGCGGTCATGGCAGCCAGCACGGCGGCGGCCAGCAGATGGGTTCCCTGTTTCATCCTCTTCTCCAGTTAAATTGGTTTGGTATAAACCAGATTGGTCGAGAGAGAGGCTAGGGGATCTTTATGACGTGACCGTGACAGCCCCGTGACGTTTTGCCGTTCCTGATTTGTCCGTGACTAATCCTGGGTATCCACTTCGATCTCCAGACTGTCGTGACGCCAGTACTCCAGATCGAAGTCGAGCACCCGGCCGTGCTGATCGAAGTTGAGCCGCTCGAGGCGCAGGGCGGGCAGTCCGGCGGTGGCCCCCAGCGCCTTGGCCACCTCGTCCGGCAGGGCGGTGGGGAAGAAACGTACCTGCATGCGGGCGTAGTGGAGATCGTAATGGGCCTGGTAGATCTCGGTCAGGCTGCCGTTGAGATCCAGCGCCAGCAGTCCGGGTACCCGCTCTGGCAGGCAGTGGTTCTCGCAGTAGCAGATGGCGCGCCCGTTGGCGTAGCGCAGCCGTTTTAGCAGAAACAGGCTGTCGAACGGCTTGAGCTGCAGTTGCGCCATCAATGCGGGCGGCACTGCTTGGCGGCTTTTCTCCAGCAGCTCGGTGCGCGGCTCACCCCCTTGCTCCCGCACTATCTGGTGAAAGTTGGAGGTGCGTCTGGGGTTCAAGCGAAAGCGTGGCGGGGTGACGAACCAGCCGCGGCGATCCTCCCGATAGATAAGGCCGTTGGCCTCCAGCTGAACCAGTGCCTCGCGAATGGTAACCCGGGTGGTGCCATAGAGTTCCCCCAGCAGCCGCTCGGAGGGGAGCTTGTCGTTGGGGGCCAGCCCCCCCGCCAGGATCTGGTTGGCGAGGGCATCCTTGATCTGCAGATATTGCGGTTTGCTCATGAAAATCCCTGGTTTTGCAATAAGTTGTGCAATGAGTTTGGCAATCGGCTGGGCACAGGACAGGTCATTTGCGCGGTCGTTAAACGGCGACATCAACATGCGTTGGTAGATACCAGCATCGCCCCTGCTGTTCAGGCTTCCTAGATTATCGCGATCCCGGCGTTGAAAATGAATTTTTTGTTGCACGTAGCCCCACCCCTTTGACCTTGGCGGGACAGTTACCCACAATGCGCTCATTCTGGTATATACCAAAAGGAGCGAAGTCATGACCCATATTCCCGCGGCCCCTGCCGCCGTCGATTACCTGCTGCTGACCCCGGGCCCCCTCTCGACCACCGCCACGGTGCGCGCCGCCATGCTGCAAGACAGCTGTACCTGGGATGCGGACTACAACCAGGGCGTGGTGGAGCCCATCCGCCGCGAGTTGGTGCGTCTGGCAACTGGCCCTGAATATCAAAGTGACTACAGCGCCGTGCTGCTGCAGGGGAGTGGCAGCTATGTGGTGGAGAGTGTGCTGGGCTCGGCGATCGGCGTCGATGAGTGTCTGCTGATCATCAACAACGGCGCCTACGGTGCTCGCATGGGGGAGATGGCCCGCTGCCTTAGCCTGCGCCACCATGAGCTGGACTGCGGCGAGACCACCCGCCCGGAACCCGACGCCATCGAGGCGATGCTGGCGCGCCACCCCGAGATCACCCATCTGGCCATGGTGCATTGCGAGACCACCACCGGCATGCTCAACCCCCTTGAGGAGGTGGCTGCGCTCTGCCAGCGCCGCGGCATTCGCCTGATCGTCGATGCCATGAGCAGCTTTGGCGGCATCCCCATCGACATGGGGCGACTTGGCATCGAGTTTCTCATCAGCTCGGCCAACAAGTGCATTCAGGGGGTGCCGGGTTTTGGCTTTGTCATCGCTCGCCGCGCCGCGCTGGCGGCCTGCGCCGGTCGTGCTCGCTCGGTCTCCCTCGACCTGCACGCCCAGTGGCAGACCATGGAGCAGCAGGGGGGCAAGTGGCGCTTTACCTCGCCCACCCATACCGTGCTCGCCTTTGCCCAGGCCCTGCGCGAGCTGGATGAGGAGGGGGGCATTGCCGCCCGCCATCAGCGTTACAGTGAAAATCAGCGCACGCTGGTGGCGGGGATGGCGGCGCTCGGCTTTGCGCCGCTGCTGCCAGAAAAATGGCAATCCCCCATCATCACCGCCTTCTACTCTCCGGCCCACCCTGACTACCGCTTCGCCGACTTCTACCAGCGGCTCAAGGCACAGGGTTTTGTTATCTACCCGGGCAAGGTCTCACAAGCCGATTGCTTCCGTATCGGCAATATCGGCGATGTGACCCCGGAGCGGGTGCGCGCTCTGCTCGCCGCCATGGCCAGCGCCTGCTACTGGCAAGGGGACGCGCGATGACCAGCATGCTGGCTCAGGGTCGTGATCTGCGTGGCCGCGATTTGCATGACCATAAGCTGCACGGCAGCGGCCGCGCCGATAGCGAAGGGGATATCAACCTTGGCGAGGGGCGGGCGCGTTGGTGGGCTGACCAGAGCGAGGCGGTGCAGGCGGGATTGGCGGAGGATAGCCGCTACTTTCTCCATCAGGCACTCTCCACCCCCTGTCTCGATCTGCTTGAGGGGGCGCAGGGGAGCTGGTTGACCAGTGTATCGGGCGCGCGTTACCTCGATTTTCACGGCAACAGCGTTCATCAGCTGGGTCACGGTCACCCCAGGGTGGTGGCCGCGGTGCAGCAGCAACTCGCCGATCTGCCGTTTGCGCCCCGCCGCTACACCCATCAGGTTGCCATCGACTGCGCCCGCACTCTGGCCGAACTGGCTCCCAGCGATCTCAACCGGGTGCTGTTCGCCCCCGGCGGCAGCGAGGTGGTGGGGATTGCCCTGAAGCTCGCCCGTTTAATCACCGGCAACAGCAAGGTGGTATCCCTGTGGGATGCCTTTCACGGCGCCTCCCTCGATGCCATCTCGGTCGGCGGTGAGGCCTGTTTTCGCGCCGGTATGGGCCCCTTGATGGCCGGAGTGGAGCGCATCCCGCCGCCCACCCGTTATCGCGGCGTCTGGTATCGCGGGGAGGGGGATGACCTGCACTACGCCGATTATCTGGAGTACGTCATCGAGAAGGAGGGAGGGATCGGCGCCTTTATCGCCGAACCTATCCGCAACACCGATGTGCAGGTGCCCTCGAAGGCCTACTGGCAGCGGGTGCGGGAGATCTGCGATCGCCACAAGGTGCTGTTGATCGTCGACGAGATCCCCAATGCCCTGGGGCGCACCGGCCACTGGTTCAGCTTTGAAGAGTTCGGCATCGAGCCCGACATCATCTGCTTGGGCAAGGGGTTGGGGGGCGGGGTGGTGCCGTTTGCGGCGCTCATTACCCGCGACCGGTTCAATCAGGCAGCAGCTATTTCACTCGGTCACTACACCCACGAGAAGAGCCCTATCGGCTGCGCGGCGGCGCTCGCTACCATCAGTACCATCCGCGAAGAGGGGTTGCTGGCAAAAGCGCAGGAGGATGGCCGTTTTATGGCGGCCGAGCTCGGCAAGTTGGCCGAACGTCACCCGCTGATCGGGCAGGTGCGCGGTATCGGTATGCTTTGGGCGCTCGATCTGGTGGTCGATCACCAGAGTCGTGCCCGCAATAGCCAGGCCGCCGAACGGCTGCTCTACCGCTGTCTGGAGCTGGGGCTCAGCTTCAAGGTTTCCCAGGGCAACGTTATCCAGCTCTCGCCACCGCTCAATATCGCCCGCGCCGATCTGGTGCGCGCCATTTCCATTCTCGATCGCGCATTGGGCGAGATCGCACTTTCACCGAAACAGGAACACCACTATGACTGACTTGCAGATTGCTGTAGACCCGATCACCGACGTAGAGGCGCTGATCCTCGACTGGGCCGGTACCGTCGTCGATTTCGGCTCCTTCGCCCCCACCTCCATCTTCGTCGAGGCCTTCGCCCGCGCCTATGACTTTCCCGTGACCCTGGACGAAGCACGCCAGCCCATGGGCCTTGGCAAGTGGGATCATATCGCCGCGCTGGGCCGTCTGCCTTCGGTGGATGCGCGCTGGCAGGCTCGCTTTGGCCACTCCATGAGCCACGCCGAGGTGGACCACCTTTATCACACCTTTATGCCGCTGCAGATTGCCGCCGTGACCCGCTTTGCCGCCCCCATCCCCGGTGTGCTGCCGGTGCTGGACGCTCTGCGGGTGCAGGGGATGAAAATCGGCTCCTGCTCCGGTTATCCTCGTCCGGTGATGGAGGCGCTGGTACCTGCGGCGTCCGATCACGGCTATCGCCCGGATCACTGGGTCGCCACCGACGATCTCAAGGCTGGTGGTCGCCCCGGCCCCTGGATGGCGCTGGCCAACGTGATTGAGCTGGGAATAAGCGCCGTGCATCGCTGCATCAAGGTGGATGACGCCGTGCCGGGTATCAGCGAAGGGTTGAACGCGGGCATGTGGACGGTGGGGCTGTCGGTTTCCGGCAACGAATTTGGTGCCACTTGGGACGAGTTTGCCGCCATGAGTGAGGCTGAGATCGCCGCCCGGCGCGCACCGGCCGAGGCCAAACTGCGGGCGGCGGGGGCACACTATGTGATTGATACCCTGGCCGACATCGCCCCGGTTATCGCCGATATCAACCGTCGTCTGGCCGCTGGCGAGCGGCCGTAGGCCATCGGTGGGGTCTAACAAAAGCGCTTGGCTGGCTTTAGATATAACACGCCCCCATCCGGGGGCGTGTTGCATTTACAGGGGGAAGCCGTGCGCGGTCAGCGGATATCGACCCGCATCAGGGGATAGGGGGCGTTGTCGACAAAATGGTGCCAGATATGGTCGTAGAGCGCCTTCTGGCCGGGGAAACTCACCAGCGCTTTTGCTTCGGCCAGGGAATACCAGCGATAGTCTGTGTGCTCGTCGTTGAGGGTCACTGCCTGATTGGCCGGGCAATAGACCACAAAGACCGGCACCACCTCCACCGTATTCAAGCTCGCCTCGTAGAACTGCTCCAGATACTGGCCGTTGTAGAGTTCGGTGACCCGGATCCCCGTCTCTTCAGCAAACTCCCGAATAATGGTCTGCCAGCCGGTTTCACCCGCCTCCACCGTGCCCGCCACATGGCACCAGAAGCCCCCCTTGACCCGTTTCATCACCAGCAATTTTGTTTCGCCATCGACAGTGGTAAGGGCAACGCCGGAGACGGCCTTGCAGCGAATGGGGATCATGATCTTCTCTCCGGATTTGGGCTCTGTGATAGCCACGAACAGTGTGAAGGCGTGTTAATTAAAATACGCTTCGGCGGGCAGGCCCATGACCTCTATTTCATTCAGTCCATTTTTGGCCAGATAGTTGGCCACCAGATTGAACCCCACCCAGTAACCGGCATATTTGGGAAATGGCCGGTTATCACGGCAGTAGAAAAAGTCTAAATAGTTGAACTGCTTGCTGGAGAGATTGGGTGTCATCTCTGCCAGGAGCGATTGCCAGTCATGATGATGAGACTCCTTGAACAGCGAGGGGAGTGTGCCGCCATTGAACCTCTGCTCAAAGTAGCAGGCCAGCCCTTCAAAAATCAGGGTTTCGGACAGTGTTTCTGCTTCCACCTTGTTCTTCTTTTGCACGATATGGTGGACTTCGTGGGCCAGCACGGCAGGCAATTCGGTGATGATCACCTCTTTGATATCAGGCCGTTCCAGATCAAGCTGGAGTTCTATTCGATACATGTTGATGGCCCAGCCACCGATACCCGAATCGGGAGCATCCCCCTCGGCAAAAGGGCTGAAGGTGACATCCAGTTGGGAGAGATCGAACAAGGCATTCAATTTGTGCGCCGTCTCGGCAAAAACGTGCCTAATGGTGTCATCGAGCCCATCGAATTTGCCCGAGTCGTTTAACAGGGTGAGTTGCATCCAGACATCCTTGTCTATTGAAAGAGAGTGCTGAACCACTTACGTGGTCGCGGCGCCATATCACCACGATTACCCTCTTTCAATCAAGGGGTTACCCGCCCATTATGCTTGCCGTCTGGATCGCCTCGATCAGCGCGGCCCGGTTGATGCGAGGGCGCTCGCCATCGAGCAGTTGCTGCCACAGCGCAATGGCCTGGCTGTAGCGGCCATGCAGGAAGTGATTGGAGGCGAGCAGCATCAGGGCGCTCACTTCCCCCGCGTCCTGCTTGAGGGCGCTCTCCAGCAGGCGGGTTGCCTCGGGAGTCAGCTGCTGGCCCGCCTGATAGTAGAGCACAGTGGCTTGGGCGGCTTGAGTCGCCGCGCTGGCTCCCCCCTCCAGCAGGGCAATACGCTGATAGGCGAGCAGGGCGTTGTCATATTCGCCGCGATAGAGATAGAGCTGTCCCAGCGCCGCCCAGCTGTCGAGATCGGCGGGGTTGCGTTGAAGCTTCTGATGCAGACTCCCCAGCTCTTTGTCTTGCAGATCCCGCGGGCTCAACCCCGCCAGCGGATCGGGACGGGATTGATACGCCTGCCACGCCTGATAACGGCAGCTGGAGCGGAGAGGTCGGCTTTGAGGTGAGACCAGTCAACGATCCGGCCCAGCTCTCGGTGCACAGCGTCACGGGGAGCGAGGATGGCACGGTCAACCTTGCCGGATTTGGCGCAACCCTTATCGACAATGATGGCTCGGAGCAGAGCGTCGCGCTGCAGATCAAGGGGGTACCGGATGGCTTCACCCTGTCGGCTCCGGCGGTCAACAATGGTGGCGGCGTCTGGCAGATCCCGGTGGGGACCGATTTCTCCAAGCTGACCCTGATCCCGCCAGCTGATTTCAGCGGCACCGTGGAGCTGTCGCTGAGCGCCTTTACCCTCGACAAGGGGCTCACCATTCCGCTCGAAACCAGTGGCAGCTTTACCGTCACCGTCAATCCGGTGGGGGATGCCCTTATCGCTGACATTCAGGGTCAGGCGAGCGGTACCGAAGGGGATGTGATTACTCTGGATCTGGGGCTGGAGACCCGGGATAACCAGCCAACCGGCGGCAGTGCGGGTAATGTGCATGAGAACAAGCCCGAGCAGGTGCGGGTCACCATCGAAGGGGTGCCTGATGGCGCCGAGATCCGCTTGCCAAATGGCGTGGCGGGGACGGTTGTTGATCTGGGTGGCGGTCGCTGGCAGGTCACTACTGAGGGCGGCAAGCTGGGTGCTGTCGAGCTGGTGACCAATGATGCCAACGGTGCACTGGATCTCAAGATCACTGCCCAGAGCCTCGACAACGGCGCCCTTGGCCCCGAGGTCAATGGCACCATCCATGTGGATGTAAGCCCGGTCAACGATGCGCCAATCAACGTAATGCCAACAACCCCTCAGGTCGCGCAGGAAGATCAGCCTTTTGTCATCCACGGTTTGCAGGTGAAAGATGTGGATGCGGGCAACAGCCCCATCAAGGTCACCCTGTCGGTGGAGCATGGCACCCTGACGCTGCCTGCTGGCAGCGGCGTGACGGTAGTCGGCAACGGCACCGGTTCGCTGGTGCTGACCGGCACGCTGGCCGATCTCAATGCCTTGCTCTCTGGTGGGGTGACCTATCAGGGCAACAGTGATTTCTACGGCAATGACGCCTTGACCATGGTCACCAACGATCAGGGGAGCACGGGTAGTGGCGGGGCACTCAGCGATACCGATGTGCTGCCCATCGAGGTGCAGCCGGTCAATGATGCCCCGGTCAATCAGCTGCCTGGCAGCATGACGGTGAAGGAAGATGGCTCCCTGTCGCTCTCCGGCGTCAGCGTGAAGGATGTGGATGCAGGCAGTGCGCCTGTCTCCATGGTGCTGCGGGTCGAGCATGGTGTACTGACCTTGCTGGGTGCAACCGGTGCCGTGATGGTGCAGGGGGCGGGTACCAGCGAGATCACCCTGGTGGGGTCGCTGGCCGATCTCAACCAGTTGCTGGCAAGTCACCTGCACTATGAACCGGCCAAAGATTTCTGGGGAGAAGATACCCTTACCGTCACTACCTCCGATCAGGGCAACACTGGTGCGGGTGGTCCGCTGAGCGACACCGATCAGGTGACAATCACGGTCACTCCCGAGCCGGATATGCCGGGTCTGACGGTGGATCAGCATGCGTTCCATGCCTTGCAGGGGGCCGTTATCCCCCTTGGCATCAATGCCAGCGTGGTCAATCCGGCTACCGGTGAACTCTCCATCCGCATCAGCGGCCTGAATGGGGCACAAGTGCAGGATGAGCATGGTCAGAGTGTCGGTCATGCCGATAGCAATGGCGACTGGTTGATCCCGGCCGATCACTCGGTTCCGCTCTACTTCAGCGGTTTTGGCGACGGTGACCATGTGCTGGGGATCAGTGCCGAGTCGAGTGTCGGCGGCTCAACCGTCAGCACGCCCCTTGAGACCATTACGGTGCACGGCCAGAGTGGTCATGAGCTGGTCGGTTCCGATCAGGGGGATTGGCTGTTTGGTTCCTCCGGCGATGACCGTCTGCTGGGGGGGCATGGCAACGACATCCTCACCGGCGGGGCTGGCAGCGATCTCTTCGTTTGGCAGCACGGGGACGAGGGGAGTCAGGGGCAGCCCGCCATCGATACCATCACTGACTTCCATCCGGAGCAAGGGGACAAGATCGATCTGGCTGATATGCTGCAAGGGGTCACTGGCAATGGTGTCGATGATCTGCTCAAGGATCTCTCAGCCTCGGTGACCACGGGGAGCAATGGCCTGAGCGATGTGAATCTCTCGGTTTCCCCCGCGGGTGATGGCCAGATAACCCAACAGATCACCCTGAAGGATGTGGACCTGACCAGCTGGAATCTCACCAGCACCTCGTCCCACGATATCCTGCAGAGCATGCTGGAAGATCAACATAGCCTGATCATCCAGCACCCCTGATAGCGTGCGTGAAGCGTAAAAAAGAAGAGCCGGCAATTGCCGGCTCTTTGTTTATCTCTGCGTGGATTGTTTTTATGCGGCCGCAAGGGCCGGGAGGATTCAGGCCAACGCCTGGGCCAGCAGGTGGATCGGATGTTCACAGCGGAAGCTGGTGCTCATCTCGATCTGCCATTTGCAGGTCTCGCAGTCGGTGATCACCAGATCGGGGGAGAGGCGGTTGATTTGATCAAATAGCCCCTCGCCGATGGTCTGGCTGGTCTGGTAGTTCTCCGACTTGAAGCCGTAGGTGCCGGCGATACCACAACACTGGGACTCCAGCACCGTCACCTTGACCCCGGGAATGGCGCGCAGCAATTCGAGGGTGTAGATGACGCCCCCCATCTTCTCCATGTGGCAGGGGGTGTGGTAGGCGATGTGCAGATTGAGCGGCTTCATCGCTGGTTTGTTGCCCTTGTAGAACTCGTTCCACAGGAAGCGGGTCACCAGCGAGATGCGATCCCGCACCTTGTGGTTGTCCTGCTCCAGCAGGTGGGGATATTCATCGCGCAGGGTAAAGCCGCAGGTGGAGGAGGTGGCCAGCAGCGGCATCTCGTTGCCCAGCAGGGAGTTCTCCATCTGCTTGATATTAAAGGCTGCCTGCTGCTTGGCCTTGTCCATGAAGCCGTTGGCAATGAGCGGCACGCCGCAGCACTTCTCTCGCTCCAGCAGCTGCACGCCTATGTTCATGGCGTTGAGCACCTGCACCAGCTCCTTGCCAAGCTGTGGGTGGTTGTAGTTGACATAGCAGCCGTGGAAGTATGCGATTTGGCGCTTATAACTGGCCTGGGTCGCCTTCTGCTTTTTGTACCAGCCGCGGAAGGTGCCCTGGGAGTATTTGGGCAGATCGCGGTGGGAGGAGACCCCCAGCGCCTTGTCCAGCACCATTTTCATTGGCTTGAGGCCGGTGGTGAAGTTGACCACCGGGGCCATCAGGGTAGACATGCTGCCCATCAGATCGGTGTGGGAGAGCACGAACTCGCGGATCCCCGGTTTGAAACCGCTGTACTGGTGCTTGGCCTTGGCGATGATATCGCCGATGCGCACCCCGCTCGGGCAGGCTACTTCGCAGCGTTTGCAGTTGGTGCAGTGCTTGAGGGCGCTATCGAACAGCTCGGGGCTCTTGATCCGCAGCCGCTCCCCATCCGGGCCCGCCTGTTTCGGGCCGGGGTAGGCGGGGTTGGCCTTGGCCACCGGACAGTAGGCGGTACAGACGGTGCATTTGATGCACTGATCGAAAGTTTGGTTGGCGTGATCCAGTAGCATGTCAGTTCTCCTCCCGGCGATGATGAAGATACGGGATATGGGACGTAGTAATCATTGGGCCGCGCCCAGAATATGGCCGGCAGCCTGCCAGCCGGTGGCAACGGCAACGCCGGAGCCGGAACCTTCACGAATTGGGTCGTAATGGGCCAAGACACTGCCCGCGCCATAGAGGTTGGTGAGCGGCTTGCCGCCACGCAGTACCCGCAGCTTGTCGTCGGTCTTGACCCCGAAGCCCATGAAAGGGTGGTGATCGAACAGGCGACGACCGGCCCAGGCATCACGCTCCTCCAGACTCAGCACATCGGCATCGAAGATGGGCTCGCGAATGCCGCGCAGACGGGATTCCAGCCCGCGGCTGAAGAAGCTGCCGGAGGCAAGCACGAAGTTGTCCGCCTCGAACAGCTGATCATCGCCATTCTGGGTATGTACGCCGACCACCCGGTCACCGTCGTAACGAGCGCCCAGCACCCGCTCGCTGGTGAGGAAGGTGCCGCCAAGGGCCATAAAGCGGCGCTTGAGCGCCTCCTGCATCCGCATCCCGATCAGTGATGGCGGCATGGTGGCCACCTCCTTGATGGTGCAGCCGGTACGCTGCTCCAGCTCCGTCAGACGCGGGCCTACCAGCCCCAGAGACAGGCAGGCGGGCAGCACGATATGGCGGCAGCCGGGTACGCCGCTCTCCTGCACCATGCGGCTGATCTCGCGGGCCAGATCGGCCACCAGATGATGCTTGTCACAGAGGCGCGCGATGTCGGCTGAGCGAAACTCGTGGGGATTGCGGCTGAATTCGGCCAGCTGGGGCAGGCGGATTTCGCCGGTCAGAATGCGGCAGTGGGCAAAGCGCGGATGGGTCGCCAGATTGGCGGCCGCCAGTGCCGGATGAAAGTCGCGAAAGCCCTCGAGGGTGGCCAGCAGCAGTACATCCGGGATCGGCGCATCGGTCACGCAGGCACAGGTATCGGGGGAGAGCCAGGTACGCTTGAGGGTGCCGATGGGGGTCAGGCGCTGGTGATTGGTGTCGTGGCGCACTAGCGGCAATCCCTGTTCGGCGCAGTGGCGCTGCAGATCGGCCAGGCTCGCTTCGATATTCTGCATTCCCACCTTGCTGTAGGGGTGATCCGGATGGGCGGCCATAAAAGCGGGCAGGGCAGCGCGGGGATCTCCCTCGCTTTCGAGCAGATCGACCGAGCCGGAGGAGAAGTGCAGGGCACTCTGGCCGGATGCCATCAGCAGGGTCTTCTTGCCTGCCTCCACCAGCCGCAGGGCAGCCGAGAGTCCCGCCATGCCACCGCCGATAACGATATTGTCAAACTTCATGACGGCTCTCCTTGTGAGTGGTCTCGCTGGTTGAGCCGCGTGGGGTATCGGCAATCAGCTGCGGCGCCGTCCATTCCCCCAGGCCAAACAGCCCTTCGTAGATCCAGTAGGTAAACTCGGCCTCGCGCAGGGCATCGCCCCACAATACTGGGCGGGTTCCCTTGTAACGCTCCTCGAGGAACTGACGCAGCATGACGCAGGCCTGACGGCCATCCGCCTTGCCATACTCCTGCATCAGACCGGCGGCGCGGTAGGCGCACAGCTCGCCCTGACAGGGCCCCATCCCCAGACGGGTGCGGCGGCGCAGATCGATGAGGTTGTCCACATCCAGCTCGCGCAGGGCGTATTCGATTTCACCCGCGGTGACCATTTCGCACTCGCAGATCAGGGCGTTGGCCTTGGGATTGTCACGGAAGAAGGCGATGACCCGCTCGCCGTGGCGGTACTGGGCGGAGCCTTCGACCGGCACCGAGAGACCGGTAGCGGAGACCTTTTCCGGATCCCGTGAGCCGGGCAGGCTCAGCTCGGCGGTCTGGCAGGGTTTGCTGTTGCCGAGTTTCTTGGCCAGCAGATCGGTGGCCCACTCCGCCATCAGGCGGTAGGTCATCAGCTTGCCGCCGGTGATGGTGTTGAAGCCCTTGAGGCCGTCACGCTCGGCGTGATCCAGCAGCACGATGCCGCGACTGATGTTGCGGCCGGTGTCGTCACCGTCCACCGCTACCAGCGGGCGCACCCCGGCGTAGGCGCGCAGCAGGCGGGTGCGAGCCATGATGGGAGCGAGCTTGATACCTTCGCGCAGCAACACTTCGACCTCTTCGGGTTCGACGGTGAGCTGGTCAATCTTGTTGTAATCGATGCGACTGGAGGTGGTGCCGATGAGGGAGATGGTATCGCCCGGCACCAGAATGTCCGCATCCGCCGGTTTGCGGGCGCGGTTGAGCACCAGCTGGTTGATGCGGTAATCCATGATGAGCAGGGAGCCCTTGGCCGGGAACATGCGGATGCCGAGATCGGCGTATTCGCAAATTTGCTGGCCCCAGATGCCGGCGGCGTTGATCACCTCCTGACACTCCACCTCGAACGCTTCGCCGGTGCGGGTATTGATCGCCTTGACCCCGTGTACCCGATCCTGCGTGCGCAGCAGCCCTAGCACCTTGCTGTGGGTGAAGATGCGCGCGCCGTGCTCTTTGGCGTCCAGCACGTTGGCAGCGGCAAGGCGGAACGGGTCGACCGTCCCATCCGGCACATGGATGGCGCCGATCATCGCCGGGTTGGCGTTGGGCTCCATGCGCAGGGCTTCACCGGGATCGAGCTGGCGGGTTTCGATACCGGCCAGGGCGCAGGCATCCATAAAGGTGGTTTGGAAATTGATGTCATCTTCCGGCAGGGTGAGGAAGAGGCCGCCAGTGTCCTCGACACAGTGGCTGGCGATCCGCTTGAGGATGCGGTTTTCCTGGATGCATTCGCGGGCGGACTCCTGATCCGTCACCGCGTAGCGGGCACCGGAGTGGAGCAGGCCGTGGTTGCGGCCGGTGGTGCCGGCGGCGATATCATCGCGTTCGAGCAGGATGCAGTCGATGCCGCGCAGTGCGCAATCGCGCATGATGCCGGCCCCTGTGGCACCGCCGCCTATGATGACGACTTGTGTAGTTATTCTTTTCATTGTTGCCCGTCTCATCTCTTCCAGATGAGGCCAGTGTGGCCTACTTCTGAGTGGAAATGTTTGATATGGGCCAAATTTGCGCTCGCAAACGCTCATTTTCTCGCGCGTTAATGAGCATTATGTGACATTTATCACGCTTGTTATCGCATCGGTTTGTGGGCTGGTGGCGAATAACAGGCAAAAAAAAGGGGCATCGGATGCCCCTTGTCACTGTTTGACGAGTCTGGTGGGTGTGTGATGCGTCAGCCGCAGCACTTCTTGTGCTTTTTGCCGCTGCCACAGGGGCAGGGAGCGTTGCGGCCGGTTTTGAGGGGGGCCGGATCCTGCTCTCCCTCGGTGTAGACCCAGCGCCCCTGATAACGCACGAAGCGGGAACGCTCATGGAGGCAGTGACGCTCATCCCCCTCCAGAAACCAGGCTTTGAACTCCACCATTCCGGTTTCATCCTCCGTGCCGCCCTGGCTGGAGATGATCTCGAGACCATCCCAGCGGGTGTCGATGCGTGAAAGCTCTTCGGCGGTGAGACCGCCAAGGTGGGCCGGGTGCCAGCTATGGACCAGATACTCCCCCAGACCGAGCACAAAAGCGCTGTAGCGCGAGCGCATCAGCTGCTCCGGGGTGTCAGCCACTGCGCCACTGTGACGTGAGCCACAGCACAATTCGAGAGAAAGGGTTGAGCCGCAAGGACAAAGATTCATGATTTTCACGTTCTGGCCGATTTGTTTAAGGGAATTGTAACGAAAGCTGGGCTCGTCCTGCCAGCACCTATACTGATGAGTAAGCAAGGAATTCCAATAAAAACAGCTGCAAGGATGTGAAAGATGACGCTAAAGCAGAAAATCCTGTTACTGGGTGCAGTCCCCGTGCTGTTGATGGCCCTGGTGGTCAATCTCAGTAACTACATGGTCTCCAAGAGTGATCTGGAGTTTGATCTGGTGGTGGCGAGGGAAAATGCCATCAAGGAGCGTAAAGCGCTGCTCAGCAGTTACATCATGATGGCCAAAACTGCCGTCGATGCCGTGTATTCCCTGCCGGATTCACCGGAAAATCGTCAAAAGGTCAAAGA
This sequence comes from Aeromonas sp. 82P, assembly GCF_051919365.1. Lineage (NCBI taxonomy): Bacteria > Pseudomonadati > Pseudomonadota > Gammaproteobacteria > Aeromonadales > Aeromonadaceae > Aeromonas > Aeromonas sp. 82P. Next base: position 2,826,515 of record NZ_JBQBEV010000001.1, on the reverse strand, counting down.
GTTGCTCAGGCCGCTGCGTTACAGCAGTGACGGCTACTTCTTTGTCTATGACTTCGAGGGCAACACCATACTGCTGCCGGTGCGTACCGAGCTGGAGGGGAAAAACCGCTGGAACGACAAGGATGCCAAGGGCAAATTGCTGATCCAGGAGATCCTTAAATCGGCCCGTCAGGGGGATGGTTTTACCGAATACTGGACGGCCAAGCCCTCCATCGGGCGCGATGCTCCCAAACTGGCCTTTACTCTGGTGCTGGACAAATACCAGTGGGCCATTGGCACCGGTTTTTATATCGATGATATCGACAACGAGCTTGCGGCCTTGCGGGCAGAGCGCGAGAGCAATATGCATGCCTCGTTGCAGAGCAGTGTGCTGGTGATCCTGCTGATCTTGGGTATCACTCTGGCGGCGACCATCATTGTGGGCAACCGGGTTACCAAGCCGCTGGCGGATGCGGTGCTGGCATTGAACGATATCGCCAACGGCGACGGGGATCTGACTCAGCGCCTCAAGGTGCAAAGCGAGGACGAGATTGGCCAACTGGCCAGCGCTTTCAACCGCTTTGTCGAGCGGATCCAGTCGGTGGTGAGTCAGGTGGGCGAGACCAGCAACCACCTCTTCAGCGCGGTCGACAAGTTGCACCATCTGAGCGAGCACTATGACCATCAGATGCAGGGTCACAGTCGCGAGACCGATCAGGTGGTCACCGCGGTGACAGAAATGAGCTCCACCGCGCAGGAGGTGGCGGCCAGTGCCTCCAATGCCGCGACGGCAACCAGCGATGCGGCCCGTGAATCGGACGCCGCCCGAGGTGTGGTGAGCGGGGCCATCAACAGTATCAACCGGCTGGTGGGGGAGGTGCATACCGCCTCCGGCGTTATCGAACAGCTGGCGCAAGAGACCGCCAAGATCGGCTCGGTGGTGGAGGTCATTCGCGGCATTGCCGAGCAGACCAACCTGCTGGCGCTGAACGCCGCCATTGAGGCGGCCCGTGCCGGTGAGCAGGGACGCGGCTTTGCGGTGGTAGCGGACGAAGTGCGTTCGCTGGCCGGTCGTACCCAACAGAGCACCAAGGAGATCAACGAGATGCTGCAACGTCTGCAGGGCGGGGTGAAGCAGGCGGTGGAGGTGATGCAGGCGAGCGAGGATCGCAGCCAGGAGACGGTGCAGGAGGCGAGCCATATCGCCAGCTCCCTCGATAGCATGGTGATGGCGGTCAGTACCATCAACGACATGAACATCCAGATCGCCACCGCCGCCGAGGAGCAGCACGCGGTATCGGAGGAGATCAACAAGAACCTGGTGGCCATTCAGCAGATTGTCAGCGAGTTGACCAGCGCGGCGGTGGAGTCCAACAGCACCACCCGCGATCTGGCCAACACCGGCGACAAATTGCGCAAACTGGTGTCGCAATTCCGTTATTGATCTTGTAATGGTCCGTGACGGCAACCACAAGATGCGGCCTGACCCCCGGTTCAGGCCGCACTTTATTTGGGGATTGACCAATAATGTGTGAAAATTGCCAGCCTCTTTTTTTCAGCCTTTGCCCCATATCCTATGAATGAGATCGTGAAAGGTAGTATCGATTTGATCCGGCAGCTCAACTACGGCCTGGTCTATGCCAGCCTGGAAGAGCACAAGGAGCTGTCGCGCACCGATCTCTCCCGCCTGACCGGCCTATCGCCTGCCAGTATCACCAAGATCACCAGGGAACTGCTCGATGGGGGTCTGGTGGTCACCTGTGGTGAAAGTTCGGTGGGGCGCGGCCGTCGTCAGACCTTGCTGCGCATTAACGAGCGCCGCTTCCAGTTTCTCTCCATGCGTCTTGGCCGTGGCTACGTGGATATGGCGTTGTTTGATTTCTCCGGTCGCTCGCTGGCCCGCCAGCGCCACCTCTTTACCGAGGAGGAGCGCGCCGATCTGCTGGGCAGTCTGGTGCACGCCATCAAGGTGTTTTTGCCGAGAAAGTCCCTCAGTCTGGCCTGTATCGCCCTCTGCCTGCCGGGTCAGGTAGAGCGCCACTCCGGCATGGTCAAGCACTTCCCCTTCTACGATCTGCGCAACTGGCCCCTTGGCCCGACTCTGCAACAGGCGTTCTCGGTACCTGTGCTGGTGAGCGGTGACGTGCGCACCTGGATCCAGGCCGAGCGGGAGTGGGGGGCCGCCAAAAATTGCGCCGATGCGGTGCTGGTGTTTGTCCACAACGACATCGGGGTTGGCATGGTGGTCAATGGCCAGCTCATCGAGAGCGAGAATGCGTTGCTCGGCGATCTCAGCCATCTGCAGCTCGAGCCCTACGGCCAACGCTGTTACTGCGGTGGCTTTGGCTGTGCCTGCACCCTGGTGACCAATCAGGCGTTGGAGGCGCAATACCGGGATCTGCGCGAGCGGATGCAGGAGCACGACTTGCCCGAGAGCGTCACCATTCGCGAGCTGTGCGAGCTGGCGCTGGCAGGCAACGGCCTCTGTCAGGATATTCTCCATCAAGCGGCGGGTCGCCTCTCCAAGGTGCTCTCCAACCTCATCTGCCTGCTCAATCCGGGCAAGCTGCTGCTCGGGGGGAGATCACCCGTGCCGATCGGCTGCTGTTCCCCATGCTGCACCAGTCGCTGGCCAGCCAGTTGCCCGCCGAATATCTGGTGCGGCTGCAGATTGAATCCACCCACTTCTACGAAGATCCCACCAAGCCCACTTCGGTGCAGGTGCACAAGGCACTGCGCGATGGCAGCCTGTTGCTGGAGCTGCTGCGCAGCTGTCAGGAGTCGTAAGGCAAGAGGAGTTGGCACTGCATCTGGCGAAAGGGGCAGGGATTGCTGTTCCGCCAGCGCGTAACTGGGTACAATCTTGCCCTTTTCCGGCAGTCCCCCTGTTATCGCGCCCTGTGGCGCCATGACATGTTGGCACCGCTGCCGTTCCTGTTTTGACTCCAGTTGTGAACCTAGATGAAGCCTGTTCCTGATCACGCCGTCAACCGCCTGCGGGCCTGGCGCAAGAGTATCTCTACCCGACCGTTTCTTGCCCGTGGCGGCTCCCTGGCCCGCTGTCCGGCCTGTCAGCTGCGCGAGGATTGGTGTGCCTGCGAGTGGCGCCCCGAGCTCAAAGCGGAGGCCGGTTTCTGCCTGCTGATGTATGACAGCGAGCCGATGAAGCCCTCCAACACCGGTCGCCTGATCGCCGATGTGTTGCCGGATACCACCTGGGCGTTTCTCTGGTCGCGCACCCAACCCCATCCCGAGCTGCTGGCCCTGCTGGCCGATCCCACCTGGCAGCCCTATGTGGTCTTTCCCGCTTGCGAGAAGGAGCCTGCCCGCCTGACCGGCGAGGTGACGCTGACACCGGGTAAAAAACCGCTCTTTATCCTGCTCGATGGCACCTGGCCGGAGGCGCGCAAGATGTTCAACAAGAGCCCCTACCTGGACGGTTTTCCGGTGCTTGCCATCAAACCCGATGCGCTCTCCACCTACGGCATGCGGGTGGCCAACAGCGAGGAGCACCTCTGCACCGCCGAAGTGGCGGCCTGCGTGCTGGAAGTGGCGGGAGAGCTCAAGGCGGGGCAGGCACTGCAGCACTGGTTCAATCTGTTCAGCAGCCGCTACATGGCCGGTCGGGTCAGCCGTTTCCCCGGTGCCGATGAGGATCATCTCTGTGAGGCGCTGGCGGCCATCAAGGAAGCGAACGTCGCTTCAACGGCTTGCTAACGGGCACTCTGAGGGTTGGGCCAGGGACGTGGCCGCTCAAAGTAATGAAAATCAGGAATCAATTGGCTGCCACTGTTTCGTTAGATTCATGGTCAGTGGCCCGCTAGGATAGCGGACAGCCTGTGCAGCCCCCCGCACAACGTCGTTTTGGTTATATCCGGTTGCTCCTTCGGGCAACCCACTCTCGTGAGGTCTATGGATGGAATTGGAACTGGTTACCCTGTTTGCCCTGTTCGGTGTAGCGCTTGTCGCCGGCTTTATCGATGCCATCGCCGGTGGCGGCGGCCTGTTGACGGTGCCGGCCCTGCTGGCCACCGGCATGCCCCCGGCGCTGGTGCTCGGTACCAACAAGCTGCAGAGCAGTTTTGGCTCCTTCTCCGCCACCTGGTTCTATGCCCGCAAGGGGCTGCTGGAGTGGGCCATGATCTGGCCTGCGGTGATCTGCACTTTTATCGGTGCGGCTATCGGCACGCTGGCGGTGCAGACCATAGACGCCGCCATTCTCGAGCGCCTGCTCCCTTTCCTGCTGATGGCCTTTGCCTGCTACTTCTACTTCTCGCCGCGGGTAAGCGATGCCGAGAGCTCCCGCCGTCTGACTCCCATGCTGTTTGCGCTGCTGGTGGGGGGCGGTGTCGGCTTTTATGACGGCTTCTTCGGGCCGGGCACAGGTTCGTTTTTTGCCATCGGTTTCGTGGCGCTGGCGGGCTTTGGCATGGCGCGCGCCACCGCCCATACCAAGCTGCTCAACTTCACCTCGAATATCGCCTCCCTGCTGTTCTTTGCGCTCGGTGGCAAGGTGGTGTGGAGTGTCGGTTTTTGCATGGCGCTGGGGCAGTTTATCGGCGCCCGCTTTGGCTCCAAGATGGTGCTGAAAAAAGGGGTGAAGCTGATCAAGCCGCTGCTGGTGACCGTCTCCTTGCTGATGTCTGCCAAGCTGGTCTGGAGCCAGTATCCGGAGCTGTTTGCCTGGATCTGATGTGCGCCTTGCTTGCCGCATCGCAATTGTTAACGGGGCCCAAGGGCCCCGTTGTCACATCTGGTGTTTTACAGCGCTAGCTCGGTGTGTCGCTGCGGTGGCTAAAGTGTTGGTGCAGGGCGCTCACCAGCTGGGCAATCCGCTCGCGCTTGAGGCTGCTCTGCCGGTAGACCAGATGGAGGGGACGGCCCAGTCCGGGCAGTGGGTGCGCCATCTCCCCCTGTTCTCCCACCAGCGCCAGCAGGCCTGCGGGGAGCAGCACAGGGCCAATGCTCGCCTTGGCGAGTTCGATGAGCGCAAGATAGGAGTCGAGCTCCATGGCGGGCTCCAGTCCTAAATCAGCCAACGGTTCGCGCAGGTAGCGGTTGGAGGGGTTCTCCAGATCCATGGTGAGGATCTTGCGCCTGCTTTCTACGCTGGCTGGCGGCAGGCTTTGCTGCGCCTCGCCCACCAGATAGAAGGGCTCCTCAAGCAGCAGATCGGCGCCAAGGCCATGGCCGGGCGGGAGCCGACCGGCGCAGATGCCGAGCAGGGCATCACCGCTGCGCACCCGCGCCAGAATGACCGGGGTGTGGTGGGTAGAGAGGGCAAGGTGGGGATCGCGCTCCAGATAGTCGCGCATAAAGTTGGCGAGATAACCGGCCAGCAGGGTTTCGGAGCAGGCGATGGGGAGGGGACTCTGATCCGCCAGATCCTGGCTATCGGCCAGCACTCCTTTCATCTCTGCCAGGCTCGGGGCCACTCGTTCCAGCAGCTCCTTTGCCTGCGGGGTGAGGCGGATCTGGCGCCCCTCCGGCTCAATCAGCTTCTTGCCAAGGCGCAGCTCCAGCTGGGCAATTCGCTTGCTCACCGCCGACTGGCTGATATAGAGGCGACTGGCCACCTTGGCCATGGTCCCTTCGCTTGCCAGCAGGCTCAGCGTCTCCAGCCCTTCCAGTAACATCTCGCCCCCTTGTTTATCGCCATCAGGATCGTCACAGATTGATCAGCGCTACCTTAGGGGCTGACTGGCTCAGGAGCAAGGGTCGTTTGCTGTCTTGGCCGGTCGAATGCGCCACTCGCTTAAGGGCGGCGCGAAGATCACCAGATTGCCGATCAGGCTGATCACCACTCCGGCCACCGAGACCGGCTGCCAGACAAAACCTTCGTAAAAGGTGGAGAGGGTAAGCGCCACCAGCGGAAAGAGCACAGTGGCGTAGGAGGCCTTGCTGGCACCGATGCGCCCCACCAGCGTCAGATAGGCGGTAAAGGCGATCACCGAGCCAAACAGGGCGAGGTAGACCATGGCCGCCAGATAGTGGCCATCGGTCGGCACCACCAGTTGCTGCCCGAGCAATGTGACCCAGCCCAGCAACAGCACCACGCCGTAAACCATGCCCCAGGGCACCAGTTGCAGTACGTGGTAGCCGTGGCGCTGGCCCCGTGCCGAGACCAGATTGCCCAGCGAAAAGCAGAGGGTGCCGCAACAGGCGAGCAGCAGCCCCTTCCAGCCGTTTGCACCGAGTTGCGCATCCGCCAGCACCGGCCAGAACAGTAGCAGGGTGCCAAAGAGCCCCAGCAAGGAGCCTTGCAGCCAACGCAGGGTGGGGCGCTTGTTCTCGAACAGCCAGAGGTTGAGGCCGTTGAAGATGCTGGCACTGGCAAAGATCACTGCCGACATGCCGCTCGGGATATAGCGTGTGGCGTGGTAGAAGCAGAGAAAGTTGGTGGAAAAGAGCAGGGCACCGAGCAGTGCTGCGTAACGCTGGCCGTGCCAGGGGAGGCGCGGAAAGCGGCCGCTGGCGGTGAGCAGTGCAAACAGTGCCACCGCTGCCAGCAGGAAGCGATAGAGCACCGACACCTCGATGGGGATGGGGCCAAGTTGCCAGGCGATGGCAATCCAGGTGCTGCCCCAGATAAGCACGGTGGCAAGATAGAGCATCAGATTCATCACAGTTCCGGTGAGTCAGGGAGAGATGACCCACTATGGGGCGAGCCCTGATGGCTGGATTGCACCATCTTGCGGTTTTTCATCGTCACGCGCTGTCATCTGCGGGCGCGGTCGGTAAGATGGATGGCAGCGGCATAACATGTACACCGGAACAGGCGGCAGGGGCGAATGAAAACAGCAGGGGTATTTGATGCACTGGTCAGCACCGGCGCCCGGCTGGAGGACGCTTGCTGGCTCGAACCCGGGCTTGGCGTCGCCAGTTGGCGCAACTGCTATGACCAGACCCGCTACCACAAGCCGGGCCACCACACCCTGAGCGTCTATCTGCAAGGAGGCGAGCAGACCGAGCGACTCGATGGGCCGGGTGGCCACGGTGGCACCGGCAAGGTGTGCATCATGCCGGATCACCACAGATCCGAGTGGCTGGTGCGCGAAGAGTTTCACTTCTTTCATCTCTACTTCACCCCGGCTCACCTCACCCGTATCGCCGAGGAGGCGTGTGACAAGGAGGGGCGCCACCTGCAACTGGTGGACAAGACCTTTATCGACGATCCGCAGGCGGCCGGACTGGTGCAGCGCCAGTTGATGCAACTGCAGTGGCAGCACGGGGTCGATCGGCTGGCACTTTCCCACGGCGCCTGGATGTTGATCCTCCACGCCTACCGCCACCACACCGAGGAGGCTCCCGGTTTGCCGCCTCTACGCGGCGGGCTGGCGCCCGTGGTGATCAAACGGGTGCAGGAGTATCTGCAGGCCCATCTGGCCGATTCGGTCACGCTGGCAGAGCTGGCGCAGCAGGCGGGGCTGAGCGAGTATCACTTTGCCCGCATGTTCGGTCAGAGTCTCGGCTGCCCGCCCCATCGTTATCTGCTTGGGCTGCGGCTCAAACGGGCCAAGCAGCTGTTGGCTGGCCCCGAGCCGCTGGCCAGTATCGCCAGTCAGTGTGGCTTCTCTTCCCAGGCTCATTTCGGTAATCGTTTTCGCGAGGCGTTTGGTTTGACGCCGGGGCAGTGGCGGGCGCAATTGTCATCTTCCCGTCACAGATAACCCTGAGACTTTGGGCAAAAGAGGTGTACTCTCTACCACTTATCCATTGAAAGGAATGCCCATTGAATTATCGCAAACGTCAAATCCGTACCCGTCATCTCTGGTTCAGCCACTGGAATGCCCCGCAAGATCGCACCGCTGTTGTTACCCCTCCCGAACCTGCAGTGCCTCACAGTTCACGTTGAAAAAGCACCGCCTGCGATAGGATTTTTCCGGTAACTTTGCCACTATTGCCCCATCACAATGATGTGGACATGGCTGGATGTTTCTGGAACGTATTGAAGTCAAAGGTTTTCGCGGTATAAATCGCCTGTCGCTCGGGCTCGATCAGACAACGGTGCTGATCGGTGAGAATACCTGGGGCAAATCAAGCCTGCTGCGCGCCCTCTGGTGTCTGCTGGGGCAGGATGCCGAGCCCTATCAGTTCACCGCCGAGGATTTTCACCAACCGGAAGATCCCGAATTGGCCCCGGCGCGCCACCTGCAACTGGTGCTCACCTTCAGTGAGCACAGACCCCAGATGTGTCAGCACTCCCGTCGGCTGGCCCGTCTTTGCCCCTCCTGGGTGCTGCACAAGGACAAATTCCACCGCATTCACTATCGCGCCAGCGCCGAGCTGCAGGCGGATGGCTCTGTGCTCACCATTCACGACTTTCTCGACGGGGTAGGCAAGAGCTTGCCCATCGCCAATACCCACGAGCTGGTCTGCATGCTCATCACCATGAACCCGGTGTTCCGGCTGCGGGACGCCCGTACCGCTCGCAACGGGGTGGAGACATTGCAGTGGGGAGATCTCTCCGAGCATCGCCTGAGCGAGCTGGCGGACAAGCTGATCGACGAACCCCAGCGGATCGGCGAGCCGGAGCTCAAAGAGGCGTTGCAGGCGGTGCGCCAGCTGATGGATCACTACTTCAACGCTCTGGCCCCCATCAAGAACAAGCCGCGCAGTCAGCGTGACATCATCAATCGCCCAATGACATTGCGCAATCCGGGCAACCTTCATACCCTGCTGCGCCGCGCCGATAACCGTGCGCTGCAGCTGGCGATGGCGGGGATGGCGGCTACCCTGCTGCAAGCGCGTGGCAACCGGGAGCTGGAGGAGGGGGCCCGTCCCATCATGATCCTGGAGGACCCGGAGAGCCGGCTGCACCCGACCATGCTGGCGCTGGCGTGGGGGCTGCTGGAACAACTACCGGGCCAGAAGCTGCTCACCACCAACTCGGGGGACTTGCTCTCTTCCCTGCCGCTCAATCAGGTGCGGCGGCTGGTGCGCCGTCAGCAGGATATCCTCTGTCACCAGCTAGGGGGCGAGCGTTACAGCAGCGACGATCTGCGCAAGATCGCCTTCCATGTGCGGATCAACCGCCCCATGTCGCTGTTTGCCCGTTGCTGGCTGCTGGTGGAGGGGGAGACCGAGATCTGGCTGCTCTCCGAGCTGGCCCAGATCTGCGGTTACAGTCTGCGGGCCGAAGGGGTGCGGATCATCGAGTTTGCCCAGTGCGGCCAGTCGCCGCTCATCAAGGTGGCGCGAGATTTTGGCATCGAGTGGCACCTGCTGACCGATGGCGACGAGGCGGGGCTCAAGTATGCCACCTCGGCCCGGGGCCAGCTCAAGGGAGAGCGGGAGCGGGACCGACTGACCCAGCTCCCTGCCGCCGACATCGAGCACTACCTCTATCACAACGGTTTTGAAGCTGTGTTTCGCCGCGAAGCCGGGGTGGGCGGGCGCGCCATGTGGAGCGCCAGTCACATCATCAATAAGGCTATTCATCACCGCAGCAAGCCGGGAATGGCGCTGGCGGTGGTGGAAGAGGCGGAGCGGCTCGGCGCCGAGCATATTCCGCCGGTGATCCGCCAGATGTTTGCCCGGGTGGTGGCGCTGGCCCGCGGTCAGGGCTAAAGCCAGCGCCGTATCCCGTCCCTATGGACATGGCTGCCAGCAGGGCACCCTTCAAGGTGGGCCCTGCTGGCGCAAATTGCCCCGGATTGTTTGCCCGCGATTGGGGATAGCCGCCGGTTTGGGTATACTCGCCCCTCTCTGGCGCCCCCGGTGGCGCACCTCGAATCTTTACTGCTGGAGGCGTCGTGTTCGTCCAACTCCCTTTTTGGCTCTTTCCTCTCACCGGATTGATGGCGCTTGGTGCGCTGATCGCCCTCGGTATCGTGCTGTGGCGCGGTGATATCTGCCCCGGCCAGCGCTCGCGCATCAGTCAGCAGCTTTTCTCCATCTGGGTCATTACTGCGCTCTCCCTGATGCTGGCGGTCGAGGCCAAGGCGGCCAGCTGGCTCATCTGGAGTGGTGGGGCCGCACTGGTGCTCGGGGTTGGCTTGTCACTGGCCCAGTCACGGCTGGAGGGCAAGCGTTCAGTCCCCTCGACACTGCTCTGGCTACCGGCGTTGCCGCTCGCTCTCTATGGCATCGGGCTGCTGCAACTGCAGGGCTGGGTGAGCGGTCTGCTGCAGATGGCGATGCTGGGGGCGGCCTTTGCCCACCTGATGCTGCTGCGGGCCCGTCATCGTCTCAAGGCATTCAACACCCTGTTGCCGCTGGCCGGTCTGGTGGGGGCGATGGCCAGCCTTGTCTGGCTGGCAGTGCTGGTGGGCTGGCAAGGGGGTGAGGCCAATCTCGATGCCCTGATCCCGGCGGTGGTGACCCAGGCAGCGCTGCTGGTGGCCTCTCTGCTGCTCTGGTTCAGCCCGCTCTACCTGCAGCGTGATACCGCGCCTGTGGTGGTCTCTACCTCCCTGTGTGGCCTGCTGATCGCCCAGATTGCCGCTACCAGTGTGTTGCACCAGCTGATCTGACACTGGCGCTGAAAAGAGAAAGCCCCGAGCCAACACTCGGGGCTTTTGTATATCTGGCTTGCAGGAATCGCAGCAATCAAGCAGCAGCTATCGATCAATAGAAGTCGTCGGCCCCGCAGATAAAGAGGCAACTGCTGCGCGGCTGGGCCAGATATTCCCGGGTCAATCCCTCCAGCGGCATGCCGAAGGTGCAGATATCTTGCGGCGAGGGGAGGGCGGTATCGAGGATCCGCCGCCAGTAGCCGCCGACCCCCTTGGGGGGGCTCGGCAGGTTGAAGGTGAGGGGCTCCCAGTAGGCGTTGAACAGCACATAGAGCGCCAGCTTGGTTTCGCTCGACAGCGCCGACATGGCGATGGCGTGGGAGTGGGGGCTGAAATCCGGTTGCCCGGCGTTGACCCCGTGCCAGCAGATCTCGCTGTGGCGCAGGATCTCGGTGAGTGACAGCGGCATGCTCTCCTGTTCCGGGCGCTGAAACAGGTGTTTGCGGTACTGGATCAGCTCCTTCATAAAGCGGAACATCTCCTGACTGCGGGCATTGGGCAGCCAGTTCATCCAGCAGGTAGCATTGTCCTGGCAGTAGCCGTTGTTGTTGCCCCGCTGGGTGCGCAGCAGCTCGTCTCCCATCAGCAGCATGGGGGATCCCACCGAGAGCAGGGTCGCCACCATCATGTTTTTGGCCTGGCGCATCCGCAGGGCGTTGATCTGGGGATCTTCCGTTACCCCTTCATGGCCGTGGTTCCAGCTGAAGTTGTGATCGCAGCCGTCACGGTTCTCCTCCCCGTTGGCCTCGTTGTGCTTGCTGTTGTAACTGGCCCAGTCCCACAGGGTAAAACCGTCGTGGCAGGTAACGAAGTTGATGCTTTTCTCGGGATCGGCGTGGTGATAGTGGTAGATGTCGGGGCTGCCGCACAGCCGCTCGACAAAGGCGGTGACGCTGTTGTCATCCCCGCGCAGGAAGCGGCGCACATCATCCCGGAACTGGCCGTTCCACTCACGCCAGCGGGCGCCGGCCAGTGACCCCACCTGATAGAGCCCCCCCGCGTCCCAGGCTTCGGCAATCAGCTTGATGTCGGCGATGTTGGGGTCGGTATCTATAGTGCGCAGGGTCGGCGCATTGGCCTGCGGCTGACCCGACTCGTCCCGCGACAGAATGGCCGCCAGATCGAAGCGGAAGCCATCGACGTGCATCTCCTGACGCCAGAAGTGGAGGCTGTCCATGATCATCCGCAGCACCACCGGATGGGCGCCATTGAAGGTGTTGCCGCAGCCCGAATAGTTGGTGTCCTTCTGGTTGTTGTCGAGGATGTAGTAGGCCTCGTTGTCGATGCCGCGAAACGAGAAGGTGGGGCCATCATCTCCCCCTTCGGCGGTGTGGTTGTAAACCACGTCCAGGATCACCTCGATATTGGCCTTGTGCAGCGCCTTGACCATGTCGCGAAACTCGGTCAGCGGATCATCGCCGCAGGCGTATTGGGCGTGGGGGGCGAAAAAGGACATGGGGCTGTAACCCCAGTAGTTGGAGAGTCCTTTGGGCGCATCCTGAGGATCGAACTGGAACACCGGCAGCAGCTCGACGGCGGTGACACCGAGAGATTGCAGATAGGGGATCTTCTCAATCAGCCCGAGATAGGTGCCACGCAGCGCCGGATCGACCCCGGAGCTCGGAGACTTGGTAAAGCCCCCCAGATGCAGCTCGTAGATCACCGAGCGGGAGAGGGAGTGAGCGGGCAGTTTGTCTCCTTCCCAGTCGTAGTGGCGAGTATCGACCACCTTGTTCTTGGCGCAACAAGCCAGATTGCTGCCTGGACGGGCAGCCGCCCATCGATCGTAATTGGCGCCAAGCTCGATGCTGCGGCCGTAAGGGTCGAGCAACACCTTCTCGGCATCGAAGCGGGTGCCGCCATATGGGCGCCACGGGCCCTGAATGCGATAGGCGTAACGTTGCCCGACCGAGATCCCCTCCACATGGATATGCCAGTAGTAGGCGGTGCGGTTTAGGCGCGGGGAGAGGGGGATCACCTCGGGGGTCGCATCGTCTGCGCTTGCGAAGAGCAGTAGTTCGACCCGGCTGGCGAGGCGTGCCCAGATCGCGAAGTTGACGCCGTTACTGTCGGGTGTGGCCCCCAACTGACGGCAGTGACCGGCGGAGATGCGCATATTCTACCTACCCAAAATGAGGAGTGTTCACCTTATTGAGTGTAGTGCCGGATGCCTGGCAAGGACTCGATTGCCTGAAAAAACAGCATGATGCTGCTAATGACCGCACTATTTGTCCGATTAATCTACGAATAAACTTTTTTTGAGATATTTACTTGCAATCTGTGCGCTGGCGCCTATTATTGGCGACCTCAGACGCGGGGTGGAGCAGCCCGGTAGCTCGTCGGGCTCATAACCCGAAGGTCGTCAGTTCAAATCTGGCCCCCGCAACCATCTGAGATCCTGACCAGTCAAGCCGGTGTAACCGGTTGGTGGAAAAGGAGAAATCGAACTGGCTACTGCTCGGCCACTTCGAGAAAAATTCGGACGCGGGGTGGAGCAGCTCGGTAGCTCGTCGGGCTCATAACCCGAAGGTCGTCGGTTCAAATCCGGCCCCCGCAACCAACTCTTTCGTCAGCTTGCGATTGTGTAAACAGTCGAAAGCAGACAAACGCCACCAAGCTACTGCTCGGCTTGAGAGTGACAATTCGGACGCGGGGTGGAGCAGCTCGGTAGCTCGTCGGGCTCATAACCCGAAGGTCGTCGGTTCAAATCCGGCCCCCGCAACCAACTTTTCGTCAGCTTGCGATTGTGTAAAGAGTCGAAAGCAGACAAACGCCACCAAGCCACTGCTCGGCTTGAGGGTGACAATTCGGACGCGGGGTGGAGCAGCTCGGTAGCTCGTCGGGCTCATAACCCGAAGGTCGTCGGTTCAAATCCGGCCCCCGCAACCAACTTTTCGTCAGCTTGCGATTGTGTAAACAGTCGAAAGCAGACAAACGCCACCAAGCCACTGCTCGGCTTGAGGGTGACAATTCGGACGCGGGGTGGAGCAGCTCGGTAGCTCGTCGGGCTCATAACCCGAAGGTCGTCGGTTCAAATCCGGCCCCCGCAACCAACTTTTCGTCAGCTTGCGATTGTGTAAACAGTCGAAAGCAGACAAACGCCACCAAGCTACTGCTCGGCTTGAGGGCGACAATTCGGACGCGGGGTGGAGCAGCTCGGTAGCTCGTCGGGCTCATAACCCGAAGGTCGTCGGTTCAAATCCGGCCCCCGCAACCAACTTTTCGTCAGCCTGCGATTGTGTAAACAGTCGAAAGCAGACAAACGCCATCAAGCTACTGCTCGGCTTGAGGGTGACAATTCGGACGCGGGGTGGAGCAGCTCGGTAGCTCGTCGGGCTCATAACCCGAAGGTCGTCGGTTCAAATCCGGCCCCCGCAACCAACTTTCTGTACGTTCCCTTCCTGCATTGCCAATCATTGAACAATCCTTCTTGATGCTCGTCACCATCTGGTGATTGCTGCTATTTCTGACGCTTTTTCAAGACCAAAACTGGTCGTATCAACCATTTGTTGGGTATCATCAGGTATCTCTTCATGGATGAGGCACGCGCCTGTGATCACTCCCTTCACCTATCTTCCTCCTGCTATTGAAAGCCGGGATGCCACGCTGGCCGAAGCCCTTGCCCAAGGGCTGCCGTTGCAACTGCTGCTGATCGCCGAAGAGCAGAAGGAGTCCTTGCTTTCGCTGCCCGCTCTTGCGGGTCTCCAGACCCAGCTTGCGCTGGGGAAAAAAGCGCCCTTTACCCTGATGCATGGCAATACCCTGTTGCAGGTGATGTTTGTGGCCGGCAGTGTGACGCGGGATCACAGCCTCTATAAACAGATCAGAGGCTGGATTGCTCCTCTTTCTGGGCTTAATGTGGAGCGGCTCGGGCTGCATCTGGAAGGTTTTTCCCCCTCCGAGCGAGTGATGCTGGCCGAAGTGATGTTGTCGGCCCTGCTTGCCGCCAATATTTCGTTGCCCACCAGCAAGCGCCGCAGTGAAAGCAGCTGGAGCTATCAGCAGATCAAGGTTTCACCCGCGGTGGTGCTGGACTTGGCGCGCCTTTACAGCGAAGCGGGGGGTAACGGGTTGGCTCGCCATCTGGCGGTGTTGCCTGCCTCCGAGCTGACGGCCGCCAGCTATCGCGAGTTTGTCAGCAAGCTGGCGCAAGATGAGGGGTGGCAGTGCCATCACTATGATCAGGCGCAACTGGCCGAGCTGGGGGCGGGGGCGTTTCTGGCCGTTGCTCGTGGCTCGGAAGACAATCAGGGGGCCATGGTCAAGCTCAGCTACTACCCACCCAAGCCGGTGCGCCGCATTGCGTTGGTGGGCAAGGGGATCTGCCACGACTCTGGCGGTTACAACCTCAAGGTCTCCGGCAGCATGTATGGCATGCATCTGGACATGGGGGGCAGCGCGGTGGCGCTGGGGGCCCTCTACGCCATCAGCCAAGCTCAGCTACCCTACGAGGTACACTGCTGGCTGGCCATTGCCGAGAACCATATCGGCCCTCACGCCTATCGTCCTGGCGAGGTGGTGACTGCCATCAATGGCACCTCCATCGAGGTGGTCGATACCGATGCCGAAGGGCGAATGGTATTGGCCGACACCTTGGCAATGGCGGTGCAGGATACCCCGGATCTGCTGCTTGATTACGCAACCCTGACCGGGGCCTGCAAACGGGCGCTGGGTAGCCGCTACAGCGGCGTTTTTACCAATCGCAGCGAATGGATGACATCGCTGGTCAATCTGGGTCAGCGCAGCGGTGAACGAGTCTGGCCCTTCCCGCTTGATGACGATTACGACGACAACATCGAGAGCGAGTGGGCCGATCTGTTGCAATGTGCGCCGGGCAGTTCGCCGGATCACATTGATGCGGCCCGTTTCCTCGCCCACTTCGTGCCAGAGCAGACCCCCTGGCTGCACTTCGACCTGAGCGGTTTTCGCAACAAGGGGGGCAATGGGGTAGTCTCCAGCGAAGTGACCGGCTTTGGCGTGCGCCTCACGCTGGATCTGCTGGCCAGCCCGCTTGGCAGAGTTGGTCGCCAAGCCTCTGAACAATCTGAATGATAACAAGGAGTTCTGTGAAACAACCAAGCTATGACTGGGTGCTGTTCGATTTGGATGAAACCCTGCTCGATTTTCCGGTCGCCTCTGCGCTGACGCACACCCTGCAGATCTATGGCGTACAGGCTGATGACGCCAGCATGGCGCAGTACCACGCCCTCAACCACGGGCTCTGGCAGCAGTACAACGACGGCGAGATCGATGCAACGGCGTTGCAGCAGACCCGCTTCTCCCTCTTTGCCCAGCAGGTTTCCGCCGATCCCATGGCGATGAACAACACCTTTCTGGAGCAAATCATTGCCCTTAGCATGCCTCTCGAAGGGGTGCTCGAGACCCTGCAGCAGCTGCGCAGCAAGGTGCGGATGGGGATCATCACCAATGGTTTCAGCGTGCCTCAGCGGGGGCGGCTCGGCAAACTGGGCTGGAGCGAGTGGTTCGAGCCGCTGGTGATCTCCGACGAGATCCGGGTGACCAAGCCGGCGCCAGCTATTTTCCAGCACACCCTCTCCCTGATGGGGCAGCCGGATCCTGCGCGGGTGCTGATGGTGGGGGATAATCCGAAAACCGATATTGCCGGGGCGGCGGCGCAGGGGCTGGCAACCTGCTGGTACAACCCGGCGCGGCAAGCGGGCGAGTGCGATGCCACACACGAAATCCACCACTTCGCCCACCTTGCCGACATTGTGCTGGGACGCTGATAGCCAGGTTTAACCATCACGTTATCGGTGACCAAAACGTCCTGGCAAGTTGCAACCAGGGTTGTTTGAGACAGGATTGGGTTTGCTTGAGACAGTAAGGGGAGCTGATGCTCCCCTTACTTATGAGTGTTTTCCTGTGAATGCAGGGATCTGAACTGGTAGCGATCGAGGATCTGCTGATAGTCGGGGCTCTGTTTCAATTGATCGATAGCCTGATTGATCCGCTGCAGTTGCGCCTCTGTGGTGCTCTCTTTGCTAAGCATCAGGTGAACCGGTGTCTGTTCGATATGCAACAGAATATACAGCTTGTCCTGCACGCCATCCTTACCCTGCCACTCCTGCAGTCCGTGGGGATCCAGAATAAACCCCTGGATCCGTCCCCCTTGCAGCATTTTCAGCAGCTGATCCAGCCGCAGGCGCATCTGCAGACGGGGCTGCAGCTCGGGCCTTGCCATCAACTGGCGGAAGGTATTGCCGTAATCAAAGCCCTTGAGCACCCCGATATGGAAGTCGGGGGTGTTGATCAACTGCTCGAGGGTGGTGATCCCGCGCCAGCGATCGGCATCTTGCCGACGGATGACGATGGCAGTCTCCTCTTCCCGATAGGGGTGGCTGAAGCGGGCATATTGCTGCCGCTCGGTGGTGATATTGGCTGACATGGCCAGTTGAACCGTGCCGAATTTCAGCTCGTGCAGCACGCGAGCCCAGGGCATTTCACTGAATTTGGCCTGATAACCGGCCCGCAGGAAGATGGCGTTGAGCAGCTCCACATCCAGTCCGCGGAGCTGTTGCTGTTCATTGCGATAACTGAAGGGCTGCCAGTCGACCCAGCCCACGACCAATGACTCCTGTGCCGTAGCCTGGCAACACAAACACCATAACAACAAGAGTCTGTACACAACGCATACCCTCGAACAGGCTGATACGGTTGAGTATTGGACAGGAACGACGGAGTAACCAGTGCTGAGGGGTGAGTGGATGCACAGATGTGCATCCCTCACAGTTCGTGGGCGTGGAATCCCTTGCGATAACGGGTTTCACAGCGCGGGCAGCGTTGCAGGGTCGGATCCTGTTCCAGCTGTTCGATGGAAAGCGGCTCTTCACAATCGGAGCAGAGGCCATAGAGGCCAAGATCCATTTGGCAGAGTGCCGCATCGATCCGCTTGAGGCGGGCCACGCTCTGCTCTACCTTCGGCAGATCCAGCCGGCTGGTCAGTTCTACCAGTTGATCCTGCTCGCAGTGACCGACCTGCTCGGCCCACTCGTCACGGCGGCAGGCTTTAAGCTGACCGATCAGCGTTTCTCTTACTTGGGCCCAGTCTGACAGCAGGCGATTACGCCAGACAGTCAACTGTGCTTGCGTCATTTCACACACATTATCCCCCACAGGACAGACGACAGATTCGGGGCAGTATAGGGATCCGATAACTCTATCAAGATGATATGCGTCAAGTTAAACGTGGTTAGCCGTGGCTTTTGGCTGCTTGCAGCAGGGCATCGCGGATGGGAGCCGTCTCTTTGAGCACCCGGATCTCCTGAAACAGCAGGTCCGCTTCGGGATATTCCCGCTTGAGATAGCTGAACCACTGTTTGATGCGGCTGGGATAGTAGTCGGCTTTTTCGCTGGCCAGATCCTGCTCGGTATAGCTCACCATCAACTGCAGTACCTCGGCCCAGCTCATGTGCGGGCAGCCGGTTTTCATCACGTTGGCCAGATTGGGCAGGGAGATGGCGCCGCGCCCGACCATCAGGGCATCGCAACCCGAGACCCTGGCGCAGGCGAGGGCATCTTTGTGATCCCAAATCTCGCCGTTGGCGGTGACGGGGATGGGCAGGGCGCGGCGAATGGCGTCCACATACTCCCAGTGAGCGGGGGCCTTGTACCCTTCGCGCTTGGTGCGGGCATGAACGGCCAGCTCGTTGGCGCCCCCCTGAAAGACCGCCTGAGCGTTCTCCAGATAGAGATCCTTGTCGTCGTAACCGAGGCGAATTTTAGCGCTCACCGGCAGATGGGCGGGTACTGCGTCACGCACCGCCTTGACGATGCGGTAGATGGTCTCGGGCTCTTTGAGCAGCACTGCACCGCCCTTGCTCTTGTTGACCGTAGGGGCGGGACAGCCGAAGTTGAGATCGACTCCGGGGGAGCCCAGCTCGATGGCGCGCACGGCGTTCTCGGCCAGCCACTCGGGGTGTTGCCCCAGCAGTTGTACCCGCACCGGGGTGCCTGCGCGGGTTTTGCCATCTTGCAGCAGTTCAGGGCAGAGGCGGTAGAACACCTTGGCGGGCAGCAGCTGATCGACGACCCGGATAAACTCGCTCACGCAGAGATCGTAATCATTGACGGAGGTGAGAACCTCCCGCATCAGGTGATCCAGTACCCCCTGCATGGGGGCCAAAATAACGCGCATAACGGCTTTCCGACGAGAGTGGCAAGAAAAAAGAGCGCAGATTGTAGTGGGGTTGCGGCCCGCTGTCAGCACCCGCTCAAACTCTGTTAGGCTAGAGGGAGATAAATCATGCAAGGAGAAGGAATGAAGCGTTGGTGTCTGATGGCGCTCGGGTGGCTGGCATTTGCCACCGGTATTGTGGGCATTGTGCTGCCGCTATTGCCGACTACCCCCTTCATGTTGCTGGCTGCCGCCCTGTTTGCCCGCTCATCGCCCCGTTTTCATCGCTGGCTGTTGACCCATCCCTGGTTTGGCCCGCCCATCGTGGATTGGCAGCAGTATCGCGGCATTCGTCGTCAGGCCAGACGGCGCGCCATTATCTTCATTTTGCTCACCTTTTCGGTGTCACTGGCGGTGGTGCCACTGCTGTGGGTCAAGGGGTTGCTGGTTATCATAATGGTGATCCTGCTCACCTGGTTAATGCGCCTGCCGGTGCTGGAGCCAGTTGCAATGGTGAAGTGAAGTCCCTAAGCTATTGCAGCAATAATGCTATGGAGTCGGCCTGTCATTTTTGCGTGACAGGCTTTTTTATTTCCCGCAGAAGGGAATTGAGAAAAAATGGCCACCCCTGGGTCAAAAAAATAAGCGGTCAACACATGAATCCGGAAACCCTGAAATTTATCGAAGCAAGCATCAAGACCATTCCCGACTATCCGAAGCCGGGCATTCTGTTTCGTGACATCACCAGCCTGATTGAGAACGCCGAGGCCTTCAAGGCCACCATCGATCTGCTGGCCAATCATTATCGTGATCAAGGGATCACCAAGATTGTTGGCACCGAAGCTCGCGGCTTCATCTTTGGCGCGCCGGTTGCCTATGCCATGGGGCTGGGCTTCGTGCCGGTCCGCAAGCCGGGCAAGCTGCCGCGCGAAGTGATCGAGGAGTCCTATGCCCTCGAGTACGGCACCGACACCCTGCAACTGCACACCGATGCCATCGTTCCCGGTGACAAGGTGCTGGTCGTGGACGATCTGCTGGCGACCGGCGGTACCGTCGATGCGACCGTCAAGCTGATCCGCCGTGCCGGTGGTGAAGTGGCCGATGCGGCCTTCATCATCTCCCTGCCGTCTCTGGGTGGCGATGCCCGCCTGACTGCCGCTGGCATCAAGGTAGTCTCACTGGTCGAGCTGGCCGGCGAGTAATGCCTCTTCGGCCCGATCCTCTGCATCGGGCCTGCATTGAACCGGTGCCCTTGCGGGCATCGGTTTGAAAATCAAGCGATCCCTCCCGCTCTGACCGATAGCCGATACAGCCAGCCCGCCATTTGTGTTAGCATCCGGCCTCAATGCCCTGTCTTCCCTGCATGATGGATTTATGAGCTATCAGGTTCTGGCGCGTAAATGGCGCCCCCATACGTTTGAACAAGTGGTAGGCCAGCAACATGTGCTGACCGCCTTGACCAACGCCCTGGATCAGGGACGGCTGCATCACGCCTATCTGCTGAGCGGTACCCGCGGGGTCGGCAAGACCACCATCGCCCGTATTCTGGCCAAGAGCCTCAACTGCGAACAGGGGATCAGCAGCCACCCGTGTGGTGTCTGTGATACCTGCCGCGAGATCGATCAGGGCAACTTTGTCGACTTGCTGGAGATTGACGCGGCGTCCCGCACCAAGGTAGAAGATACCCGCGAGCTGCTCGACAACGTGCAGTACCGCCCGGCCCGTGGCCGTTTCAAGGTCTATCTCATCGATGAAGTGCACATGTTGTCGCGCCACAGCTTCAACGCGCTGCTGAAAACCCTGGAAGAGCCGCCCCCCTATGTGAAGTTTCTGCTGGCCACCACGGATCCGCAGAAGTTGCCCATTACCATCCTCTCGCGCTGCCTGCAGTTTCATCTAAAGAGTCTGGATCAGACCCAGATCGCCAAGCAGCTCGAATGGGTGCTGGATCAGGAAGGGCAGCCCTTCGAACCACGCGCCCTGCTGGCCTTGGCCAAAGCCGCCGACGGCAGTATGCGAGATGCCCTGAGCCTGACCGATCAGGCGCTGGCCCACGGCAATGGTAGCGTGCGCCTCGAGAGTGTGCTGGCGATGCTGGGCACGCTCGATCACCGCCATCTGCACCAGCTGCTGGAAGCCATTTTGCGGCAAGATGCCCCCGCGACCATGGCCAAGATCACCGAGATCGCCACCCTGGGCCCCGATTTTGATCAGCTCCACGCCGAGCTGGAAGGTTTGCTCCATCGCATCGCCATGGCGCAGCTGCTGCCTGCCAGCGTGCAGGAGCAGGGGGCGGATGCTGATTCCCTGCTGCAACTGGCCAAGGCGATGAGCCCGGAAGAGGTGCAGCTCTGCTACCAGATCGTGCTGGGTGGCCGTAAAGATCTTCCCTGGGCCCCCGATGGCCGCACCGCGCTGGAGATGACCTGCCTGCGTATGCTCGCCTTCTCCCCAAGGCGTGATGCCCTGCATCCAGCCAGCCTCACTGCGCTGCCCCCGTCAATGACGAGCAATGCCACTCCGGTAGCCTCCTTGCCGGGAAAGCGCCCGGCCGCTGAATCGGCCGCAGTGGCGCCGATCAGCGGCGCCGTGCCTGCAGTTGATGTCTCCCTGCCTGCGATGACGGATGACATCGGCAACCCCGCCGATAGCGAGGAGGAGGCGCAAGCCGCCGAGCTGTTCAGCCAGCAGGATGAGTTGCTGCGTGAAGCCGCAGGCATGGGGTATCAACCCGAGCCCGCGTTGCCACATGCGCAGCCCGATGTGTCTGCGCACTCAACCGCACAGCCCGCAGATGCGGATGATCGAGCGCCTTACGCAGCCGATACGGACTATTCCCGTGGCGAGTCGCTGACTGCCAGCATCCAGCCCGCACTAGAGCCGACAACCGCGCCGGTTAGCGCACCTGAAGCTGTTTCAGCGGTATCGAGCATGCAGAGCCTGCTTGGCAAGCGAAACATGCTGCGCAGCCGCCAGCGTGGTCAGGATGCCCCGGCAGCGCCCGCACCGCGCGCAGTGCCGGTTGCGCCAGCGCGTCCTGTCGCGCCCGCTGTTGCTCCAGTCGTCACCCAGCAACCTGCTCCGGTCAGCCAACCGGCCGGGCAGGGGATGGCGACGATGGGTCACTATGATGATCTGCCGCCAGTGGATCTCTATGGCGACAGTTACGAGCCGCAGGTTGATAACGGCGATTACGAAGAGTATCTCAACCAGGGATTTGCCGAGAAGACTCAGGTGATGAGCCACGCTCCCGTCACGGCACCGGCCCAGCCAACCGATCTGCCACCCTGGGATCTCGACGGGCAGCCGAGCTATCGACCCGGTGAACGCAGCGCTGCGGCGCCAGCGGTGACGCCCGCCCCTGCGACCCAGCCACCCGTTGCCACCACGGCGGTGGCTGCTGCACCGGTGACGCAGAGCGAACCCCCTCAGCCGGTGATGGAGACCATCGATTGGGATGAGCTCGAGAGCGACAGCGAGCCGCAAGAGGGAGAGGCGACTCGCCTTATCCCCTCCTCGCTGCTCAATGGTTGCGGCGACCCTTGGGCCGAGTTGATCTCTCACACTCAGGTGGGAGGGCGGCTGCGTCAGTTGGCCATCAACTCGGTGATGACGCGGGAAGGGGATAAAGTCCTGCTAACCCTCAAGCCCGAGCAGCGCCATCTGGTGAGTGACAAGGCGCGCGCCGATCTGGCCGAGATCATTGGACCAGCGCTGGGGCAACCGGTGCAGGTCGAGGTGACGCTCGGCGTGGTGTCTGACCAGGAGACCCCGCTCGAGATCGAGCATCGCCTTTATCTCGGGGTGCGCGAGCAGGTGACCCGGGATCTGGAGCAGGATCCCAACGTACAGTTTTTAGTTCAGCGGTTTGGTGCCGTGCTTCATCACGAGAGCATCGAGCCACTCAACCGCTAAATTCCGTGGCCGGGAGCTTGCTTCCGGTTGAAAAGCAGTTTGGCTGTCCCCATCTAGGACAGACAAGCCCACAGCCCGGCGCTGGATGCCGGATTTCAAGACGAGAGACGACATATGTTTGGTAAAGGTGGAATGGGGAACCTGATGAAACAGGCCCAACAGATGCAAGAGCGTATGCAGAAGGCGCAGGAGCAGCTGGCTCAGATGGAAGTGACCGGTGAAGCCGGTGCTGGTATGGTCAAGGTCACCATGACCGGTAGCCACAGCGTCCGTCGCATCGAGATCGACCCCTCCCTGATGGAAGATGACAAGGAGCTGCTGGAAGATCTGGTTGCCGCCGCTTGCAACGATGCCGTGCGCCGTGTGGAAGAGCAGAACAAGGCCAAGATGGGCGAGCTGACCGGTGGCATGCAACTGCCGCCAGGCTTCAAGATGCCCTTCTAAGGCGACTCTCCCCGCGCATTCTTGCTCCCTTGTCGCTGGCCATTCGGGTCACGGCAAGGGGGACGGCCGAGAGACCCAAAGACGCAGCGTTATTGCTCAGGCGATACGCTGCGTTTTTTTATGGGCGCCATGCTGGCGCGGGCGGGCTCTAACTATCCCTTCTGGGGAGAGGTTGCCACAGCGAAGGCCGATTACGCCATGAAACGCAGCGCCTTGTATAGGCGGCACTATTTGTCGATACCCGCTATCGGATATCCCGGTTTGGCGTGGCCGGGCTGGATCGGCATAATGGCGGCTTGCCGTATCGAGGAGATTGTATGAAATATATCGGAGCCCACGTCAGTGCGGCCGGCGGGGTGGAGAATACCATCGCCCGCGCCCAGGCCATCGGGGCCAACGCGTTTGCCCTCTTTACCAAGAATCAACGTCAGTGGCAGGCCGCCCCCTTGTCGGATGCCACCATCCGCGCCTTCAAGGCGGCCTGTGACAAGGCCGGTTTTCTGCCGGAGCAGATCCTGCCCCACGACAGCTATCTCATCAATCTGGGCCACCCGGATCCCGATGGTCTGGCCAAATCCCGCGATGCGTTTCTCGACGAGATGAAGCGCTGCGAGCAGCTGGGGCTTTGCTATCTGAACTTCCACCCCGGTAGCCATCTCAAGCAGATCCCAGAGGCTGCCAGCCTCAAGCTGGTGAGCGAGTCCATCAACTGGGCGCTGGAGCGCAGTGAAGGGGTGACGGCGGTGATCGAGAATACCGCCGGGCAGGGGACCAACCTCGGCTGGTCGTTCGAGCACCTCGCCACCATCATCGAGGGGGTGGAGGACAAGAGCCGGGTCGGGATCTGTTTCGATACCTGCCACGCCTTTGCCGCAGGTTATGATCTGCGCACCACCGAGAGCTGTGCCACTGTCTTTGCCGAGTTCGACCGCACGGTGGGTTTTCATTATCTCAAGGGGATGCATATCAACGGCGCCAAGTGCACTTTCGGTAGCCGGGTCGATCGCCACCACAGCTTGCGGGAGGGCAATCTGGGGGAGGCAGTATTCCACCACATCATGAATGATGATCGCTTCGATCGCATTCCGCTGATCCTCGAGACCATAGACGAGTCCATCTGGGGCGAGGAGATCAGCTGGTTGCGCAGTCTGGCGCAGTGATACTCAGAAGCGAATCAAAGAGAGGGAGCCGTGGCTCCCTCTCTGCTTTTTCCGTCATTGGCGGGCGGGTCTGCCAGCGGCGCTCCGAGCGGGCGTTACCCTGCGCGGCTCACCTCGGAATCCTTCACCTGAGCCCGGCAGAAGTGGATAAAGTGGCGCAGGGAGGTGGAGTGGTACTTCTGCTTGTGCCAGATAAGGGAGAGCTGGCGCGGGAAGCGCCGGGAGAGGGGCAGGGCGATCAGCCGCCCATCTGCCAGGCGATCCGAGGCTGCCAGCCGGGAGATAAAGGAGATGCCAAGCCCCTTCTCCACCGCCAGCATCACCGCCTCCAGGGTGTTGAGTTCAAGCCCTGGTTGCCAGCGGGGCAGCTCGGGCTGGATCTGCTGGATAAACTGCTCGCGGCTGCCCGATTGCGCTTCACGCAATACCCAGGTCTCGCCCCCCAGTCGGGAGAGGGATAGCTCCTTCTTGTTGGCAAGCGGGTGACCGGGTGGGGCCACCACCAGCATCTCGTCCTGCAGCCAGGGTTCGGCGAGCAGGTCGGGGTGGTGGTTCTCCCCCTCGATCAGTGCCATATCCAGCTCGAAGTTGGCCAGCGCATGGCAGAGCAGGTGAGTGTTGTTGATGGTCACCTTGGGGGGGAGCCCCAGCTCCTGTTTACTGCTGGCGAGCAGGGTGGGGAGCAGGTAGTTGCCGATGGTCTGGCTGGCACCAAGGCGCAGCTGGCCGCTCGGCTCGGCATCGGGGCTGAACAGGTTCTCGATATCCTGCATCCGGGTCAGCAGCTCTTCGGCGGCCGGTTGCAGCAGGCGCCCCTCGTTGTTGAGCTGCAATCTGGGGTGAATGCGGTCAAACAGCGGGGTAGAGAGCTGGCGCTCCAGCTCCTGCAGCGACTGGGAGACGGCCCCCTTGCTCAGGCAGAGCTCGTTGGCGGCAAGGCCAAGGTTTCCATAACGGGCAATGGTGGCGAACACTTTCAGCTGCTGCAGGGTCAGTTTCATCGTGTTTGGTTTTCCTGAATGATTGATTTAATTCATTTAGATATCGTAAACGATAAGGGGCCATTATCCTATCGCCATAGTCATCAATAGAAAGGTGTCATCATGATCGCAAGAACCCGTAAATCACTGGCTGCCGCCCCAACCCCCATGGCGGGTCTGGCGCTGGGCATCGCCAGCCTTGGTTGGTGTTGGGAAAATGCCGGTCACTTCGATGGCCGGATGCAACTGCTGGGCGCTGCCATTGCTGCCGTGCTGCTGGTGATCCTGACCTTCAAGTTTCTGCTTCACCCCCGCCTGCTGTTGCAGGATCTCGCTCACCCCGTAGTCGGCAGTGTGGTACCGACCTATGCCATGGGGACCATGGTGGTCTCCAAAGCGCTCGGTATGATTGCGCCGCAAGCGGGCGAGGCCCTCTGGCTGTTTGCCGTAGCTGTTCACCTGCTGTTCCTGGCCACTTTTATCTGGCATCGCGCCAAAGAGTTTGAAATCCACCACATGGTGCCGAGCTGGTTCGTGCCGCCGGTGGGGATCATCGTGGCTGACGTCGCCTTCCCGGGTGGTCAGTTTGCCCCGCTGGCCAACGGCCTGCTCTGGTTCGGGATCATCTGCTACGGCCTGATGCTGCCGCTGATGCTCTATCGCCTGATCTTCAGCCATGAAGTGCCGGATGCCGCCAAACCGACCATCGCCATTCTGGCTGCTCCTGCCAGCCTCTCTCTGGCCGGTTACCTGACCGTCAGCCAGGAGCCGTCACTGCTGCTGGTGGCCGTGCTGCTGGGGATTGCCATCCTGATGACCGGCATCATCTATCTGGCCTTCATCAAACTGCTGCGTCTGCCCTTCTCGCCGGGTTATGCCGCCTTCACCTTCCCGCTGGTGATCGGTGCCACCGCCCTGTTCAAAGTGGCTCATCTGGTTGAAGGGTTTGCGCAAGGGAGTCACTACGTCGAGCAGATCAGACTGCTGGCCCACTTCGAGCTGGGGGTGGCTACCGTGATCGTCGGGTATGTGGCACTGCGTTACCTGATGTTTTTTCTGCCGCAGCGTAATACCGAAATGAATAACGGCATGGCCCGCCAGGGTGCTCACCGATAAATCTTGATGATGTGACATCGGGAAATGGATAAGCAGTGCGCTCCGAGAGCGACGGGATAAACGACCAGTCATACTATGGATGGACAAAGAGCCTCCACCCTGGTTGTGTAACGAGCAAAATGCCCCGCGGTGCGGGGCATTTTTTTATGGTTTTTTGATGTGGCGCCCGTGGCGGGCTATTTGCCATGGATTTAACTGGTATTACCTGTCAGGACGACTACAATGCAGCACCACTTTTTCGCTCGACCCCAATACATGTCGTCCCAAGATCCCGTATTTGACTCCTCTTTTGAAGCCCGTTTTCTGCATCCCCGCTACTGGTTCAGCTGGCTGGCGCTCGGCGTGCTGATGCTGCTCGCCTTTGTGCCGGTGCGATTGCGCGACCGTTTGGCCGAAGCCTTGGCACCGCTGGTGTTTCGTATCTCGAAAAAACAGATCTATATCGCCAGAACCAATCTGGAGATCTGCTTCCCGGACAAGAGCCCGGAAGAGCGGGATGCCATTGCACTGACCTCGATCCGGGTCGGCCTCAAGAGTCTGTTGGGATTTGGCGAGTTCACCATGCGCAGTCAGCGTTATCTGATGAGCCGGATGCAGGTGATCGGTTGGGAGCATATCGAGGCGGAGCGGGCGGCCGGCCGTCCGGTGATCCTGGTAGTACCCCATACCTGGCCGGTGGATGCCGCCGGTTACTGCTTCACCCAGCGCGGGGTGCCCATGTGCACCATGATGAAGCGGGCGCGCAATCCGGTGTTTGACTGGCACCTCAACCGTGCACGAGCCAAGAACGGTTGCCGCGTCTATGAGCGCAGCGCCGGGATCAAGGCAGTGATCAGGACCATCAAGAGCGGTCGCAGCTTCTTCTATCTGCCGGATCAGGATCATGGCCGCGAGAAGAGCATCTTCGCCCCATTCTTTGGCTATCCCAAAGCGACCCTGCCTGCCTTGCCCCGTCTGGTGCAGGTCAGCGGTGCCAAGGCGGTGCCGCTGCTCGCCTGCTATGACGAAGCGAACCACTGCTACCGGCTGGAGATTGAGGCACCGTTCGACAACTATCCCACCGAGGATGTGATGGCCGATACCTGTCGCATGAACGACATGGTGCAACAGCAGCTGATGCGCCATCCGGGCCAGTACATGTGGTTCCTCAAGATCTTCGATACCCGTCAGGATCAGGAGGGGCCGGATGGCCTTTACGAGGCGGGGATCCAGCGGATCCGCAAGGGATTGTCGCCCCACGGCTGACCCAGAATTTGGATTGATTGAAATGGCCCCAGGTGGGCCATTTTTTATGATAACTAGTCTGATCAGTGCCTTGCAGGCTGATGGCCAGCCTCCCCAGGGTAGAAAAAAATGTCAGGATAACTACAATAACCGTTTGTTTTTGATGACTTGATGGCCGCCATGTCTGCGTTAGATCCGGTATTTGATACCTCATTTCATAGCCGCCTGCTGCATCCCAAATGGTGGGGCAGCTGGTGCGCGCTGGGCCTGCTCTCCCTGCTGGCATTTACCCCCGCGAGATTGAGGGATCGCTTTGCCGATCTGGTTTCGCCGACCCTGCTGCGTTTTTCGAAAAAGCAGGCCTATATCGCCGATACCAACCTCAAGATCTGCTTTCCCGAGCTGGATGCCGCTGCACGGCAGGCGCTGCTGCTCAAATCGATCCGGGTCGGGCTCAAGACCTTTATGGGCTTTGGCGAGCTCAGCTGGCGCAGCAAGGCGCGGCTGACCCGCCGCATCAAGGTCACCGGCTGGGAGCATGTGCAAGCGGAGCAGGCTGCAGGCCGCCCGGTGATCCTGGTGGTGCCTCATACCTGGGCGGTCGACATGATTGGCCGCTACTTCTCCATGATGGGCATCGAGATGTGCACCATGATGAAGAGCCCGAAAGATCAGGTGTTCGACTGGTACATCAACCGCGAGCGGGCCAAAGGGGGCAAGGTCTATGAGCGCAGCGCCGGGATCAAGCCTGCGATCAAGTCGATCCGCGCTGGTGCCAGTTTCTTCTACCTGCCAGATCAGGATCACGGCCGCGAGGCGAGCGTGTTTGTTCCCTTTTTTGGTCGCCCCAAGGCAACCCTGCCCGCGCTGCCCAAGCTGGTGAAGCTGACTGGCGCTAGGGCCGTGCCCATCTTCGCCAGCTATGACGAGGATGAGGGATGCTATCTGCTGGAGATCGAGCCGCCGTTTGACCCTTATCCCACCGCCGATCTGCTGGCAGACGTCAACGCCATGAACCGGGTGGTGGAGATGCAGGTGGTGCGCCATCCCGAGCAGTACATGTGGTTTCTCAAGATCTTCGAAACCCTGGAGCATCAGGAGGGGGATGACGGCCTTTATGAAGCGGGGATCCAGCGTATTCGTCAGGGCTTGCCGCCCGAACCTTGAAAATTGGCCCGCTTGCGGGCCATTTTTGTTGGCACAGGCGCCTTTCGTATTTGGTCTGCTGCTGGTGGTTTTTAAGGCGAACGGGTGGACAAAAACAGCGCAAACAGGGGATAACAGGGTGTCTTATGAAAGGGAGAGGCAGGTGAGCGTGCGCGGAGCTATCTTCGAGAGCGGAAATAGGGTAAAAGGGCGGCCATGAAAATTCCAAATCGAATCCAACCTCTGGTTGATGACGGCCTGGTCGATGAGGTCGTCAGCCGGTTGATGAGCGGCAAAGAGGCCGACGTCTATGTGGTGCGCTGCGGCGGCGAGATCCGCTGCGCCAAAGTCTATAAAGAGGCGTCCAAGCGCAGCTTCAAGCAGGCCGTGGTCTATCAGGAGGGGCGCAAGGTGCGTAACAGCCGCAGCGCCCGCGCCATGGAGAAGGGCTCCAAGTACGGCCGCAAACAGCATGAAGAGGTGTGGCAGAACACCGAGGTCGACGCCCTGTTCAAGCTGGCGGCGGCCGGTGTGCGGGTGCCGCAGCCCTATGTCTGCCTCGATGGCGTCCTCTTGATGGAACTTATCACCGATGAGGATGGCAATGTCGCGCCGCGCCTCAACGATGTGGCGCTTACCCCCGAGCAGGCGGTCATCGACCATGCCAAGGTGATCCGTTACGTGGTGCGGATGCTCTGCGCCGGTCTCATCCACGGCGATCTCTCCGAATTCAATGTGCTGGTGGATGAACAGGGCCCCGTCATCATCGACCTGCCCCAGGTGGTGGATTCCGCCGCCAACAACCAGGCCAAGGCGATGCTGGAGCGGGACGTCAACAACATGCGCAACTACTACGGCATGTATGCCCCCGAGCTGCTCAAGACCCGTTATGCCAAGGAGATGTGGGCGCTGTTTGAAGATGGCAAACTCACCCCCGAGAGCGAGCTGACTGGCCACTTTGAAGAGAGCAGCGCCGCCATCGATCTCGATTCGGTGCTGCAGGAGATCGAGAGCGCCGAGGAGGAGGCCTATGCCCGTCAGGTCCGGATGAAGGCGGAGCAGGAAGACAGCTACTAACGGTCTTGCCACGTTCACAAAAAGAGCGCCTTCGGGGCGCTCTTTTTATTGCTGCTGCGGCTATGGTCGGCTGGGGCAGGGGGCTAGCTGATACATCTCCAGCCAGTTACGATCCCCCGGATGGAAGCGCCGTCCCAGCCACACGCCACCGGCTGCTGTAATGACCTTGCGGGAGGCCAGATTGTCTTGGTCACAGCAGATCAGCACCGGCGCTGCCAGCACCTGTTGTTGTACCCAGCGCAGCAGCACGGTCGCGGCCCCTTCGCCACGGCGAGAGGGGCGAGTTTCGTAACCGATATGACCCAGCCACTGGCGGGTTGCCTCATTGTCACCGTGACGCAGGCGCAGGGTGGCGATGATCTCCTCGCCATCGAGGGCAAAATAGGTGGTGGTCGGCAGGTATCCACTGGGCAAGTTGCGCCCTTCGGCGTGGTCCAGCAGGCTCTGTAACCAGCCGTTCGGGTCAAATTGCGCCACCTGATAGAGCGGCTGTCCGTCCTCGGCGCATTCGGTGACATAGCGATAGTAAGCCGGAGCATCTGCCAGCCTGGCCGGTCGGCACTGCAGAGCGAGCACTGCGCTCATGACAGGAGCGCGCAGGGCGGCAGCGGTTGCGGCTCGTTGTGGTGGAGCTCCTGTACGCAGGCCCGTTGCCTTCCAGCCTGTTTGGCGGCGTAGAGGGCCCGATCCGAGCGCAGGTAGGCCGCTTCAAACCCCTCGTCAGGGTGCAGCGAGGTGAGGCCGATGCTGAGGCTGATGGGGCCACCGGCCAGCTCTCGGGTCGCCTCGGCGATCTGCTGTTGCAGGCTGTGGCAGTAGTCGGGCAGGGTCTGCGGGTCCGCCATCAGCAGCAGGGCCAGCTCATCGCCGCCAAGCCGACCGGCCATGCCCTCGGAAGGCAGGGTATTGGCGATCACCCGACCCACGGCCCGCAGCATGGCATCACCGGCGGGGTGGCCGTGGCGGTCGTTGATCTGCTTGAAGTTGTCCAGATCGATCAGCAGTAGCTGGCTGGGGCTCCTCACCTCGCGGGCACGCAGGGCCACCTGGCGTTCGAAATAGTGGCGGCTGAACAGGCCGGTCAGCTCATCCTGATTGGCGCGACGCTCCAGCTTGCGCTGGGTGGCCAGCAGGGCTTGCTGTTGGCGGGTGTGGACCAGGCTCAGCAGCAGATAACTGCGGGCGATGGTAAAGAGCAGGCTGAGCAGGATCACAGGCCCGAGCAGCGGGTCGGTGAAGGAGTTGGCCGCCAGCTCCGGCTGCCAGAGATGTTTGGCGATCCGCAGCAGTTGCAACAGCAGTTGCAGGCCGAGCAGCAGAATGGCAAAGCGCAGCACCCGATAGACAGGGGCCAGCCGCTGGTAGCGCCAGAGCTGCCAGATAAGCAGTGCAATCTGCAGCGAGAGCACGCCGGAGAGTACGATGATCCGGCTATGCACATCAAAGAGGGGTTGCTGCAGGGCGGTCAGGGCAAACAAAACGAAACCACCGAGGGTAACGGCGGGCAGCAGCCAGCCCAGTTGGTCGGCTTCACGGCGAAAGAAGTGGCGCATCCCCCGTTCATAGAGCAGGGTGGTCGACATCAACAGCAGGTTGGTGCAGAGAATATTGGCAAGGGATGCATTTCCCTCAAGGGGGCGCAGCAGCAGGCAGCAAAAAGCCCCCGCGATAACCAGTTCCCCCGCTGACCAGTAGATCAATGCCCTGATCTGGCGATGGGTGTGCCACATGGCGGCGAAAATGGTGGCGACCCCCACATGTGACAGCGTGACGAACAGCACCAGACTCAACAACTGGGCCGAGGAAAACAGACTTGGCATCAAGGGGCTCTCTGGGAAGTCACCTGTGAACGAACAGGCGATGGGGTATCGCCCGCTGGCAGTGGCCGATCACAACATGAATCCAACCTATTATCAATGGGTTAAATGGCCGAATGTGCTCACCTCCGACTTCTTGCACGATGGCAACTGCTGACTCGATTTATCAGAGCTCAAGGGGGTATTTTATTGTCTTGTCAGTCAATTTCGCTGCGTGAAAGGTGGTTGTGTTGG
This sequence comes from Aeromonas sp. 82P, assembly GCF_051919365.1. Lineage (NCBI taxonomy): Bacteria > Pseudomonadati > Pseudomonadota > Gammaproteobacteria > Aeromonadales > Aeromonadaceae > Aeromonas > Aeromonas sp. 82P. Next base: position 2,794,772 of record NZ_JBQBEV010000001.1, on the reverse strand, counting down.
CGGCAGGGTGAACCCAACCGCCAGACGTTGTGCTAATCGCAGGTTGCAGCAGGCAAGCGCATTACTATGGCCTCCCTGTCCAGATGGGTCAGCAGACGGCGCACGTCGTTGAGGCGGATGATCAGGGTTGCGGTGTTGACCAGCGGATGGCACTGCACCTGTTCGGCCTGCCAGATGGCCTCGTCCACCACCAGCTCTACCGCTTTTTCCCTGTCGCGCACCATGGCGAGCAGGGTCACCGATCCCGGGGTGAGGCCGAGCACCGCATCGAGCCGCTCCGGGGAGCCAAAGCTCAGCCGCTTGACGCCGAGCATGGCAGCCAGCGCCTTGAGGTCGACCCGGCGCTCCTCCGGACTCACCACCAGAAACAGCCGCTCGCTTTTCGGATCGCGCAAAAAGAGGTTCTTGGTCTTGGCGGCGGGCAGGTCGGGCAGCAACTTGCTCGCCTCCTCACAGGTAAACACCGGGGGATGGTCAAAGCGCTGGTAGGGGATAGCCAGCTGATCCAGCAGGGAATAGATTGCCACAAAGACTCCTTTTGTCGGCGAAGAGTGGTCAGAACGGGATGGGCGGGAATAACGACCGGATCGAGCTTACCAGTTTGACTCCCGCCTCGCAGCCAGCGTGACGATTGCGAGTAGGCACTGTATGAACGTACAATAGTCCCATTCTCGGACAGCCCCTTTACGCTTCATGACTGCAACCCAGCCCACCGTACCCGCCATTCCGCCCCTCGACGGTTTTATCCTGACCCGCCACGGTCGGGACGTGCGCGGCCGCAACGGGCACGCCGCCACCACCGAAATCGTGATGTGGCTCTGGAGCGCGCAGGGGCCGGTACGGGTGGTGGTGCCGGGGCAGGTGCCGGTGTTCTTTTTGCCACAGAGCCACATGGCAGAAGCCGCCGAGCTGTTCAAAGGGGCCGGGGTGAGCGGGCGGTTTCGCCGCCTGCCGATGCACACCTTCGACGGTCGCCCCGTGGTGGGCTGCTATTTCACCACCCTGAGCGCCTTTCACCGCGCTATCGAGCTGCTGCTGATTCGCGGACTGGAGCACTTCGAGGCGGATATCCGGCTGCCGGAGCGTTTTCTGATGGAGCGTTTCATCACCGCTGGCGTGCGCTTCGATGGCCGGGCGGTAAAAAAGGGGGGCAAGCAGGGCTACTGGGAGGTGAACGAGGCGCGCTGCGCGCCGCAGGCGGTGACGCCAACCCTCTCCTGGGTGTCGCTGGATGTGGAGTGCGCCATGGACGGGGCGCTCTTCTCGGTCGGTCTTTATAGCGAGCAGGATGCGCGGGTCATCATGATCGGCACCCCGGAAACGGATGCCGAGAGCTGGGGCACCCAGGTCGAATGGGTGGCGGACGAGAGCTCCCTATTGAGTGCGCTGGAGAGCTGGTTCAGCCAGCATGACCCCGATCTGGTGATTGGCTGGAACGTGGTCAATTTTGACTTTCGCCTGCTGCTGCGCCGCGCCGAGCTTAACAAGCGGCGGCTGCGTCTTGGGCGGGGGCGCGAGCTCTGCTTCTGGCGCTCGTCACGGGGCGATCCCCAAACCGGCAACGTCATCATTCCCGGGCGCATGGTGCTCGACGGCATCGACACCCTGAAAAGCGCCACCTGGCAGTTCCCGAGCTACAGCCTGGATGCGGTGGCGAGCGAACTGCTCGGCCGTGGCAAGGATATTGAGGATGTGGCCAATCGGGGGGAGAAGATCACCGAGCTGTTCCACTCCGACAAGGAGGCGCTCGCCCGCTACAACTTGGAAGATTGCAAGCTGGTGTGGGAGATCTTCGATTACTGCCACCTCATCCCTTTTGCCATCGAGCGTGCCTCCCTCACCGGCCTGGAGCTGGACAGGGTGGGGGGCTCGGTGGCGGCGTTTACCAACCTCTATCTGCCGCGGCTCCATCGTGGCGGTTACGTGGCCCCCAATCTGCCGGCCGACGGGGGGCTGGCGAGCCCCGGTGGCTATGTGATGGACTCCAAACCCGGTCTCTATCGCCATGTGCTGGTGCTTGACTTCAAGAGCCTCTACCCCAGCATCATCCGCACCTTCTGCATCGACCCCATGGGACTTATCGAAGGGCTGCAGCATCCCGAGCACGCCATTCCGGGCTTTCGCGGCGCTATGTTCTCCCGAACCCGCCACTTCTTGCCGGATCTCATCGCCACCCTGTGGGCGGCGAGGGACAGAGCCAAGGCGGCCAGCAACAAGGCGCTCTCCCAGGCCATCAAGATCATCATGAACTCCTTCTACGGCGTGCTGGGGTCGGGGGGCTGCCGTTTCTATGATCCGCGCCTAGCCTCGTCCATTACCCTGCGTGGCCACAGCATCATGCAGCAGACCCGCGAGTGGATTGAGGCGAAGGGGTTCGAGGTGATCTATGGCGATACTGACTCCACCTTTGTCCATCTGGGGCGCGAGACCAGCCCCGATGAGGCGGACGAGATTGGCCAGCGGCTGGCGAAGATGATCAACGATAACTGGGCTGCACTGATCAGGCGCGAGTTCGACCTGCCGAGTTATCTCGAGATCCAGTACGAGACCCACTATCGCCGCTTTCTGATGCCCACCATCCGCGGCTTGGAGAAGGGCAGCAAGAAGCGCTATGCGGGGCTGGTTGGCAAGGCCAGTGAGGGGAGTGAACAGCTGGTATTCAAGGGGCTCGAATCGGTGCGCACCGACTGGACCATGCTGGCCAAGCAATTCCAGACCCGCCTCTATGAGCTGGTGTTTCACGATGAAGATCCCAGCGGTTATGTGCGCACCATGGTCGATGAGACCCGCGCCGGTCGTCACGACGATCTGCTTATCTACCGCAAACGGCTGCGCCAGAAGCTGGAGGAGTATCAGAAGAATGTGCCGCCCCATGTGCGGGCAGCGCGGCTGGCCGATGAGGAGAACCTGCGCCGCGGTCTGCCCCAGCGCTATCAGCATCGGGGCGCCATCGCCTATCTGATGACCCTCAATGGCCCCGAGCCGCTGGAGTACCGGCGCAGCGCCATCGATTACGAGCACTATATCGACAAGCAGTTGCGGCCCATTGCCGATGCCATCCTCCCCTTTATCGGCGAATCGTTCGATCGGATCTGTGGTCAGCAGCTGGATCTTTTCTGATTGGTGCAAGTTGGCACTTTACTTCCCATGAATACTGGATAAAAATACAGTTATAAATCATGGAGAAGTTTCCTATGCGTCTTGAAATCATCATCGACAGAAAACATCAGATCCCGACCTCGACCATGGAGGCGCTGCGTCAGGAGCTGCTCAAGCAGCTTGGCGAAAAATTCCCCGACATCCATGTGCGGGTCGCGCCGGGCAGTGCCATGGCCCTGACCGTCAGCCGTGCCAGCAAGGAAGACAAAGAGCTGGCCGAAGCCATGGTGCAGGAGGTGTGGGAGAACGCCGACAGCTGGATGCCGGAAGAGAACGTCGCCTCCTGATCCCCATGGTCAGTGGATAATTCTGGGCGGTGGATAAATGGGTAGCTGATAAACGGGCATGCCCGCTAACGATTCGCAGAGCCCCGGACAACAAAAAACGCAGCCAAGTGGCTGCGTTTTTTGTGGGTGGTGAGAGGCCGCGGTGGTTTTTCTAGCTTTGGGTTGAGCCAGGCCCGTTACAACCCCGCCCAGCTTTTCAGGCTCTGCTGTTGCACCCGGCGATTGGCTTCGCGGATCTCCCCTTTGGCACGCAGATCGGCCAGTGCGATAGGCAGTGCGGCGCGGATCTCGTCACTGCTCATTCCGGCTTTGAGGGCCGGGTGATAGGCCATCTTGAGCAGCACATAGTCCAGCCCGGTCAAAAAGCTGTCGATGCTGTTGTCATTGAAGATGGAGGGAAACACCTTGTCCGAGTCGTTGGGCAGCCCCATCACCTGGGTGAACTCCTCCACCACACAGTCTAGAAAACGCCCCTTGGCTCTGCTGTAGTCTACCGGAATGATGATGGTGGCACGGCTGATCTCGTGTTTCGCATTGGTTGCGAAGTTGGCAAGGCAGAGCCCCTCCTTGAGCGCCATCTTGACTGATGGATCCCCTCCCATGGTGCGGTTGGCCCAGCTCTTCATCTTGCTGTAGTCGGTCATGATCAAGGTCAGGTTGGGCTTTGCGGCCACCATGCTGATGGAGTGGCCGGTGATGCGGGCCAGATGGGCCGCCTGTACCTTCACCACGTCGGCCTGCAGCGGCTTGTCACCCGACTCGTTGATAAGTTGCAGTCGGATCGGCTGCTGCCAGCGAGCAAAACGGGTCTGCCTGGCTTCGCCATACTCCCGCTCCATGGCGATGGCCATAAAGCTCTCGACCAGATAGCTGTCGCTCTGCCAGCGCTCATCGGCACGGGCGCTGTGGACCGCGAGCAAAAGCAGCAGCGCCAGCAGCCCGCGTGACGCGCGGCGGGGATGGGCTGCGCGGCCCAAGCTGGTCATTACCAAAGTGGCAATAAAGCGGGTGGCACCAAAGGGGGTTGCGGCGAATGACATGTTTCCTCCCTGAAACGGTTGTCAGCCTAGCGGTTGGCCTTGTCGATATCACGCCAGGTGAGCCAGAGCCTGAGATCAAACTCCAGTTGATGATAGTCGGGCTCCATGTGCTGGCAGAGCTGGTAGAAGCTCTTGTTGTGATCCTTCTCTTTGATATGGGCCAGTTCGTGCACCACGATCATTTTCAGGAACGGGGGCGGCGCCTCCTTGAACAGGGCGGCGATGCGGATCTCGTTCTTGGCCTTGAGCTTGCTGCCCTGCACCCGGCTGACGTAGGTGTGCAGGCCGAGGGCATCCTTGATCACGTTGATCTTGCCATCGAACACCACCTTTGACAGGGGCGCCGAGCTCTTGAGGTAGCGGTTCTTCAGCTCCATGGTGTAGGCGAGTAGCGCCTTGTCGCTCTGGATCTGGTGGCTCTCCGGATAGCGTTTGGCCAGCATCTCCCCCAGCTTGCCCGCCGCAATCAGCCGTTGTACCTGTGCCTTGAGGGGGTCGGGATAGCCGCCCAGATAAGTCAGTTCCGCCATGGTGTCACTCGTTACATCAAAAAGAGCGTCATTGTAGTTATCTCGGGCGGGCTTGCCTACTGCGGGCCGCCGCTGCAAGGGGCTCTGGCGCAATAAAAAGGGCGGCCATTGCAACAATGGCCGCCCTGCGGGGCGTATTGACGATCAGCGTCGGCGATAGAGACCCGGATCCACCTCTTCGTAGTGGCTGGTCAGGTATTGATAGAAGGCTAGATGGGAAGGGGAGCTGGGTTTTTTCAGCTCTTCGCTCACCCGATCCGGCTTGGCGATGATGAACTTCGGATTCTGGCGCTGGATATCGGCCAGCACCCGCTCGCGCACGTCATAGGGCGGATTGACGTTGGCAAAGAAGAGGTAGGCGGACGCCGGCTGGCGATCGGTCCAGAGATAATATTGCGGCTGGATGCCATCGACCCAGATCTTGTCGCTCGGGACTGTCTCGGCCTTGATGCGATCGACCCGTACCTGCGCGGCCGGATTGAAAGGGCGACCCTTGAGGGTGCCTTCCCAGGCGTTGTTGATCATCAGCAGCAGCATGGCCAGCGTTGCCAGCCAGGGGGTGGCACTGCGCACATCCCAGGCGCGCCAGAGGGGGATGAGGATCAGCACCGGCAGCGCCCACAGCAGGCTGGTACCGAGCACCTCGTTGACCCGCTCGAGGGACCACTCCTTGGTGCTCCAGCCAAAGGCGAGCTGCTGGGCCAGCAGCCAGCTGGCGGTGAGCACCACCAGCGAGATGCAGAGCAGGCCGATGGCATCAGCCTGCTGTTCGCTGCGATCCAGCAATACCGCCAGCGGCAGCACTGCCAGTTGCAGATAGAGTACGTCGTAGTGATCGAACACATGGCCGGAGACCGAGTTGGCGATCAGGGTAAACAGCACCCCAAACAGGGTTGCCAGCAGTGCGGGCAGATACCACTCCTGACGGCGGCTCAGCATCAGAATGATGAAGGCGGGCAGCAGCATGATAAGGCCGGTGCGTAGCAGGCCGACGGCGCCCACCATGGGGGAGAAGCCGTTGCCATAGCTCCCCTCGAAGAAGATGTCGAAGGCGTAGTATTTGAAGGCCGCCAGCAGATCATGCTGCTGGAAGTAGGCGTAAAGCGGGCCGCCAATCAGCGCCAGCCCCAGCAGGCTGGAGATGAGCAGCAAGATGGCATCACGCCACTTCTCGTGCAGGCACCAGTGGCAGAACAGCACCAGATACCAGGCGCCCCAGAAGGCGCCGTTGTTGGTGCGCATCCAGACGACGATGGCGAAGGTGAGTGCCGCCACCAGTGCCGGCCACCAGCGAAATCCTTTGTCCAGCAGCAGGGTAATGAAGGCCCACTGGGCGATGAGGGCGAGGTGGAAGGTCCAGTCCTCGGTCATGTTGCCGTAGTAGTAACGGGTGCCGTAGAGAGCCAGCACCGCCAGCATGGCGCCAAGGCGCGCCTTGAACGAGAGTCCGAGCTGGGCAAAGGCCTGCCAGCTGGCTAGCAGCCCGAGCCAGCAGAGCACCCACTCCAGTGTCCAGATCCCGACAAATCCCCCCATTCGATAACCCAGCGCGTCGAGGGCGAAAATCATCGGCCCCTTGATGTCGATCATGTCGCGATAGAGCACGCCCCCTTCGCTCCACATCTTGCCCATCACCGCGAACAGCGAGGCATCAAAGCCCGGCGCCATGGCGTGGAAGAGCGGGTTGCGCAGACAGAAGAGCAGCGCCAGCAGGGCGGTCAGCAGCACGATGGCTGGCTTGATACCCGGGTTGACGCGAGGGGGAGTGAAACGGATGGAGTGATTCATGAAGTCGCCTGTTCCTGCAGCTGGTCTTGAAAGCGGGCCTATCTTGCCGAGCTAGTGAGTGCGATGCAATGGGGCAGGCCCGTGTGGGGCAAATATTCTCGAAAAAGCCCGGTTCTTGCAGGGAACCGGGCGCTGGCTGCGGCAATATTGGCCGTCAGGGGATGTGGTAAAGGCATCCCCCCGATATCAACTGAAGTACTCAAGCAGGGGCGGCTGCGCTTCCAGCGTGGGCAGGTGACGGGCCCAGCGGATAAAAGCGTCGGCCAGGGTGATGCCGAGCTCCTGATTGTGCTGGGTCAGGGTGCGCGCCAGCGCGGTGTAACCCTCCTTGCCGGAGGCGGTATAGGCGCTCGACACTCCGCGATAGACCTGTTCGGGATTGACCGCTTGCCACTGGCCGGGGGCGGCTTCCCACTCCAGTCGGGTGATGCGCTGGCCCTTGGGCCGATCGGCCTGATAGGTGAATTGCACCCCCGCGGTGTAGGGGAAGCTGCCGTTGCCATTGCCGACCACGCCGTTGTTGGTGGCGTTGTCGATGGCATTTTCCAGCGCTTCCGCCAACTCGTGACCGTGCACCCGATAGAGGGTGAGGGGAATGGCAAACGGCAGCAGGCGACCGGCGATATCCGCTTCGCTCAGGGGGCCCGGCTCCAGCGAGCAGCGCACGCCGCCAGCATTGTGCAGGGCAAAGTCCACCTCGCCTACCTGTTCACGGGCAGCGGTCAGCATGGCGCGGGCCACCAGCGGGGCGAGCTGGCTGCCGTGGGGCAGGGTGGCATCCGGCAGCCGCTGATGGGGCAGTGGTGCTGCCAGCCGGGTGACGATGCGCTGGCTCATGGTTTCAATCTCCGGCCGGTAGCGTTTGGCCAGATGTTGTTCAAGCTGTGGATCCGGCTCGCAGAAGGTGAGCCCGGCAGGTGGCGTGGAGGCGTACGGCCAGGGTTGCCAGGGGAGCCACTCCAGCTGCCCCTGACTCTGCACGACGCGGCCCGACTCATCGAAGGTGAGCTCGCAGACACCGAGGCAGAGGGCGCTGTGGCCAGCGTGCAGGATAGCCACCCCGTTGTTCATCAGCGGATAGCTGCCTTCGCTTGGCAGACCCAGCGGCGCGAGATCGCCGAGCAGGCTATGGGTGTGGCCACCGATGATGAGGCTGAGTTCGGGGAAGCGCTCGGCCAGCAGCTTGTCCTGATCCAGTCCGAGGTGGCTCAGCAGCACGATATGCTGGATCCCTTCGCGCTTGATCTCCCGCAGCACCCGGGTGAGGGTGTCGGCGACCGCGTGGAAACGGGTGTGGGGATCCGGGTTGGCGATGGCAGCCATCTGGGCGAGGGTGATGCCGAGCAGCGCAAAGGGAACCCCGTCGATCACCTGACGATGCCAGGGCTGATGGGCGTCGTAGAGGTGGGGAATATCCCACAACCCAAGCGGCGTGTCGGCTGGCTCCTGACTGTTGTCCAAATTGGCGGCCAGCACCGGAAAATCGAGCTGGCGCAAGAACTCCACCAGCGGGCCATTGCCCAGATCGAACTCGTGGTTGCCGAGCACCATGGCATCGGGGGCCAGCATGGCGAGCAGGTCGGCGTTGGCGCGCCCTTTGAAGCGGTTGAAATAGAGAGAGCCCTGAAAGGAGTCGCCACCGTGCAGAAACAGAAAACGCTGGCCGGCTGCTGCGGCTTTGGCACGCAGTTGGGTCAGTCGGGTCAGGATCCGGGCATAACCGCCGCACTGGGTGCGCCACTGGCCTTCACCGACAGGGGAGAAGCTCATGGGCGTGCCATCGAAGTGGGAGTGGCAATCACTGAAATGGGCAAGTTGAACCGTAATACTCATCTCGGTCCTCCTTAGGGGGAAAATGAGCACCGAGTCTACTGCAAAGGGGGGGGAGGATACCAGCCCGGCAGGGTGCCGGGCTGGTCAATGATCAGGCGGGTACCATGATCTGGGTGGCGACAATCACCACCAGCAGGCCGACGGCGACCGGCATACTGGTGCGCTTGACCACCTCAAACGGCGAGAGCTTGCCCATCCCGGCACAGGCGACCACCACCCCGGAGACCGGAGAAATGGTGCGACCCAGGTTGGAGGCTTGCAGCATCGGGATCACCAGATAGGCCGGGTTGATGCCAAGGCTGCTGGCCAGGTTGGGGATCAGCTCTACGAAGGCATAGAAGGGGGCATTGCCCGAGCCGGTGGTGAAGGCTGCCAGGGTGGTGATCACTACCAGTGACAGCATCATGATCAGGCCGCCCGAACCGAGATCCTGCGCGTGAGCCAGCAGGGTGTCGATAAAGCCGATGGTCATCAGACCCTGGGCGAAGACGCCGGCACCGACCAGCAGCATGACCACACCGGCAAAGGCATCAGCCATGTTGCGCCAGCAGACCTGCAGACCGTCCAGCAGCTCCTTGCCATTGCGGATACGCACGAGTTCCAGCAGGCTGGCCAGCACCATGCACATGACGATGATGGTGACGATATCCAGCTGCGGACCCCATTTGCCGTCAAACACCAGCACCCCGATGATGGGGGGAAAGGGCAGGATGGCGTAGAAGGCAGGCGCAGTTGTCACCAGATCACCCGGTGCGACCGGCTCGTTGTGCTCACCGGATTTTTGGTCAAGGTAGCGCTGCCAGAAGAAGTGGGTCACCGCCATGCAGGCGATCGCCACCAGCGAGATGGGCAGGGTCAGCTTGAAGGCAAAATCCAGCAGCGGCATGTTGGCGGCCTGAGCAGCCATCACCACGTCACCGGAGGTTGGTGCCAGAATGATGGCGGCTGGCGATGCGCACACGGCCGCCGCCGCGCCACGGGAGATCCCCATGTTGACCATCAGCGGAAACAGGGTGGCCATCAACAACACGCCGAGGCCGGTAGCGGAGCTCACCGCCAGCGACATGGCGCAGGCCACCAGATAGGCAGCCACCAGCAGGATATAGGGGGACTTGATGATGCCGAGCGGTTTGCTGGCCAGCTTGACCAGAATGGTGTTGGCACCGATATGGCTCATGTAGCCGGCGAAGCCGCACAGCACCATGATCAGCATCCCCAGTCCACCGCCACGGTCATTGAGCAGGAAGCGGACGTATTCGAAGATATCGGTTGCGATATAACCGGTGCTGGCTACCTTGCTCGGCAGCACCGGCTTGCCCATCATGGCGGTGATGACCAGCAGCAGCAAGCCGCCGCTCAGCAGCACCCCGGTCGCGGAGTATCCTTTGAAAATGGCACGGCCCACCACCAGGGTGACCAGGGTGCCAACGATGAGTTCCAGCATATGTTGCCTTCTGATTGGATGAGAGTGGAGGGAGTCTATTCCGATAGGGGTAGAGTGGCGACTGAAAACAGGATGTTGTGTGAGCTAAATCAACGTTTAACCCCATGAACAGAATTAAAGAAAGGTAAAGGTACTTTACCCAGCGGGTTTGGCTACCTACCCTTGCCAGCCTTGGTTGTCTTTTGAGGCTTTTATATGGTGGTTGGTGATTTTTCAGGCATTAAACGCTCTATTTTCCTGCTTGCGATGCTATTTTCACCTACTTGCGTGTTTGCGGTAACCAATGACGGTTTTCATCAAACCGGTCCTCATCAGGCGGTCGCCATGCGGCGTCTCATGGCTCCTCACTCTTACGGTGTACTGGTGGTTGCCGAGGGGAACAGACCCCGTTTTGCCGCGCTGGCATCCAAAACCACCGAAGCAATCTGCCTGGCCCGTCATGCCATCCGGGTAGATGGGGTCGCGTTGCTGGTCACTCCGAGATTCTATGCCAAAGAGGGAAAACGGGGACTTTGCGAGCTGTGGCTCAATGAGGGGGCAGATCAGGACTTTTTTGCCAACCGTCTTAAAAATGATCATTTTATTCAGATAGATGGTCATGACATCAATGTGAAAAACTATCACCTCGACTGGCAGCGCATCAGCCGTCATGCTCAATAAAAATACAGTTTTGGCCTTGTGCCATACTCTGCTCACGCAAGCTGTGAGCGTGCTCTGATTTCTGGGTGCATCATTGTATTGCGCCGCCTCGTCGTCACACATAGGCTATACCCGTCATCTGTGTGGCGGTGGGGTTCACCAAGGTTGGTTCTCCGCCCGTGCAATCAAGGAAGGTAGTCTGGCATGGTCAGCAAGGTTTATGGAGTAGTGGGGGTCGGGTTGTTGCTGTTGCCCCTGATGAGTCAGGCTCAGCCGAGCCGGCCGCAAGTGGTGCCAGAGTCCCGCATCAATGTCCGTTTTTATGAGGTCAATGCAACGAGTCCTGAGCAGCTTGCCCGGGCGATTGCCCAGAGTGCTCCCAAGGTGAATGGCAAGCCCGTGCTCGGCAAGGCGAGTTATCAAGTGGACTGGCAGCTGGATACCGAGCAGTTGCCGGGGCGCTGCCAGCTCAACCGGGTGACGGTGACCACCAACGCCACCGTGCTGCTGCCCCGCTGGCGTCAGAGCGCGAACAGTAACGATCCTGCCCGCCAGCGCTGGGGGCGGCTGCTCTCCAGCATGTTTGACTACGAATCCCGCTTCAAGGAGATGGTACTGCAAGGGGCTAATCAGGTAGGTGGCGCCATTGCGGGATTACCCGGTCATGCAGATTGTCAGGCGCTGCGCTATGCCGCGTGGGCTGCGGGCAGTGGCGAGCTGAACAAGGTCAAGGGACGGCTCGACGGATTCCAGCGTCAGACGGGTTACGGCGAACAGCTTGGGGTGCACTGGCCCAAGTGAGCGCTATCTCAAGACGCAATATCCAGCATCGCACGATTTGATAAATAGAATGGCCGCCCGATGGGCGGCCATTCTATTTGTTTGCAGAGTCCGGTTCAGACCAGCGCTTTGCCCTTGAGCAGCTTGCGTACCCAGTAACGGGCAGGGTGGAGCGCTTCCAGCAGATCGGCGGCCAGCGGCAGGGGATCGCCGCAGATCTCGCTGGCGAGCAGCTCGCCACAGAGCGGCGCCGAGCAGAGACCCCGCGAACCGAGCGCACCCAGCACATAGAGACCGTGATGAAGGGGGAGCGGCTGGGCGTTGTGTTGATCATGCTGCAGCTGCGCATAGTGATCCGCCAGACCTTGCAATCTGGCCACTGGTCCTACCACTGGCAGGTGATCCCGACTGGCACAACGCACCCCTACGCGCGCCTCGTTGCCGCTCACATCCACCTCGGCGGGCCAGGCCTGCTCCGGCAGGCAGGCTTGCAACCGCACCTGATTCTGGATTTGCTCCTCGGCACGAAACTCAAGGCTGCTCTGGTTGCGGCCATAGCTGGCACCAATACAGTGTTGATCGTTGTGCATTGGCGTGAGGTAGCCATCGTAGCAGAGCACGGTCTTGAGCTGACGCAAGCTGGCCGAGGTCGGCACATGGCTCACCTGACCGCGCACCGGATAGAGGGGCAGCTCGGCAAAGGGGAGCAGTGCTGGCAACTGGTGACCGGCGGCGACCACCAGATTGGGAGCCAGCCAGTGGCGGCCATCCTGGCTCTCTACTTGCCAGCCATCGGTCTGCTCGGCAATGGCAACCACCTCGGTATTGAACACGACCTTCAGCAGGCCGCTGGCTTGTGCTTCTTTGATAGCGGCGCGGGTGAGATCGGCCGGACAGAGCCAGCCCCCTAGCGGGTAACTGACGCCGCTGTGGCCGCAGGGCAGGCCAACCACCTGCTCTACCTCTGCTGTAGAGAGGGGTTGCATCAGTTCGGACGGGAAGGGGCCCTGACTCATCTTGGCCAGCTTGGCTGCCGATTTGTCGTCATAACCGAGCTGGGTCACTCCGCACAGTGCAAAAGCGATGGGGTGGCGTTCGGCCAACGCCAGCAGCCGTTGGCGGGCATAGCCAAAGGCGAGCGAATAGAAGCGTGACAGGGCATCGTGCTCGCCGTTAAGCAGTGGATAGAGGGCTCCTTGGCGGTTGCCCGAGGCGCCGGTGGCCGGTTCGCCATCTGCACACAGCAACGTCACCTTGCGACCCCGCTCCACCAGAGAGAGCGCCGTCATGGCCGAGGCGATGCCGCCGCCGATGATCACTACCTCGTCAGCGTGTCCGGCAGGACGGGCATACCAGGGGGCGATGGTCTGCTGCGGCTGCTTGTCGGTGCGATCCCCCACCAGCATCTCCCGCTTGCTACCGTGGCCCTTCACCTTCTTCATGGCAAAACCGGCGGCAATCAGGCCGCGACGGACAAAACCGGCACAGGTAAAGGTGGCGATGGAGCAATCGGGACGGGCGAGGCGAGCGAGACCATCAAACAGCTCCTGTGTCCACATCTCCGGGTTCTTGGCCGGGGAGAAACCATCCAGATACCAGGCATCCACCAGCCCCTTTGCCCGGTGAGGCACCTGCGGCAGCATATCCTTGATATCGCCAAACCAGAGATCGAGGCGAATGCGGCCACCCGCAAAATGCAGGCGGTGGCAACCGGAAACCGGCAGCGGCCATTGGGCGACAAGATCCTGACTCAAGTGGCCAAGTTCAGGCCAGGCGGCCAGCGCCTTGCGCAGATCGTCTTGGGTCAGGGGGTATTTCTCGAAACTGATGAAGTGCAGACGGGAGCCGTTGCCGGATTGGGGCGCCTGTTCCAGGAAGGCTTGCATTGTCGCCAGAAAGTTAAGACCTGTGCCGAAACCTGTTTCACCTATCACGAAACTGTCACTATCGTGGTGCGAAAATCGCGCAGGTAGCCGGTTTTGCTGCAAAAAGACGTAGCGGGTTTCACTTAGACCGTTATCATTGGAAAAGTACACATCCCCGAAGTCACTGGAGACAGGAGTTCCCGCTTCATTCCAGTCCAATCGGGCATGATGTAAGGATGTTTGACTCACGTTTTCCTCGGCTCGCGTCACAAAATCGCGGGCATTCTACGTGAAAGCAGACCAGTTTGGCAGCCGAAAGCGGGTAGACTTGGCGCCAGTTTTTCCAGACGAGATGAATTAATGAGAAGAGCAGTGATCACCGGTATCGGCGTCATCTCCAGTATCGGCAACAACAAGGAAGAAGTGCTGGCCTCCCTGAAAGCAGGTAAATCCGGCATCACCTATTCCGAGCAGTTCGAGCAGCACAACCTGCGCAGCCGTGTCTGGGGTAACATCAAACTCGATCCGTCTGAACTGATCGACCGTAAAGTCATGCGTTTCATGGGCGACGCTGCGGCCTACGCCTACCTCTCCATGCAGCAGGCCATTGCAGATGCCGGTCTGGCGGAAGATCAGGTCTCCAACGAGCGTACCGGCCTGGTGGTCGGTTCAGGTGGTGCCTCCGGCAAGAACACCTCGGAATCTGTGGACATCGCCCGCGAAAAAGGGGTCAAGCGTGTGGGTCCTTACATGGTGCCGCGCACCATGTCTTCCACCACCTCTGCTTGCCTGGCGACCCCGTTCCAGATCAAGGGTGTCAACTACTCCATCAGCTCCGCCTGCGCCACCTCTGCGCACTGCATCGGTCACGCACTTGAGCTGATCCAGCTTGGCAAACAGGATGTGGTCTTCGCCGGTGGCGGTGAAGAGCTGGACTGGTCCTCTACCATCCAGTTTGACGCCATGGGTGCCCTCTCCACCAAATACAACGACACGCCGGAAAAAGCGTCCCGTACCTATGATGCGAACCGCGACGGTTTCGTTATCTCCGGTGGCGGCGGCATTCTGGTGATCGAAGAGCTGGAACATGCGCTGGCGCGTGGCGCTCACATCTATGCCGAGCTGACCGGTTACGGTGCTACCTCCGATGGCTACGACATGGTCGCGCCGAGCGGTGAAGGTGCGGTGCGTTGCATGAAGATGGCGATGCAGGGTGTTGGCAAGGTTGATTACATCAACACCCACGGCACCTCCACTCCGGTGGGTGATACCAAAGAGCTGGAAGCTATCCAGACTCTGTTTGGCGCCAACGGTCCCAAGATCTCTGCCACCAAGGCGATGACCGGCCATGCGCTGGGCGCTGCGGGCGTGCACGAGGCTGTCTACTCCCTGCTGATGATGGAACACGGCTTTATCGCCCCCAGCATCAACATCGAGACCTTGGACGAGAAGGCTGAAGGTCTGCCCATCGTGCGTGAGTACGAAGCGGCCGAACTCAACACCGTCATGTCCAACAGCTTCGGCTTTGGCGGTACCAACGCCTCACTGGTGTTCAGCAAGTTCAAAGCTTGATCATCCGGTTGATATGAAAAAAGCGCCTCAGGGCGCTTTTTTTGTCTTCGGGATTTGCCATCACTCATTGCAGAGCAGAGCAGAGCAGAGCAGAGCAGAGCAGAGCAGAGCAGAGCAGAGCAGAGCAGAGCAGAGCAGAGATCGACCATTGTGGAATAGGGGTGGGGGCAGATTTCAGTGCAGATGGTGGGGGGGGAGGTGACGCCACACCAATGAGCCGGATCTACATCTCTCTAGTGGAGTAGATAGCAAGAAGGGAGTCTGAGGCTAATGCCAGTCAGTTAAGCCTGACTGGCATTGTTTTTATTGGCTTTTTTCACCGCATACTTTTGTGGTCTTGCCTTCACACTGCGGGGATAACTCCGCTCCCTTCGCTCCGGTAATACAAACTGCCCCGCCTGCTTATCCAGCTCTGCCACCCGCTTCGGGATACTCCCCGGTGACAGGTACGGCATGCAGCTCAGTTCATGGATGAGGTACACCGATGCCATGTGAAAACTCAGCTGGCTCGCCGTGTATCCCTTCAGGCTCGCCGCCATCTTTACCATCTGGCTGCGCAGCAGGTTATACGCCAGCAGCACGCCCCACAGCTCTTGCCGTATCCCCGCCGCCTTCTTGCTGCGCAGGGTCAGCCGGTGTTGTTGCAGGCTGTGCCTCATCTCCCGATAGCACAACTCGATTTCCCAGCGCTGGCTGTAGAGCTCGACGATGTCGGCGCCCGGGAAACGCATCGGGTCGACCATCGAGGTCAGTACCTGCCGCTCTTTGCCGTTGAGGGTGCGGGTCAGCAAGCGGGCTTCTAGTGTCTCTGGCAGTTGCGGCCACTTCTTCCTCGCCTGTGGGCTGGTTTTCAGCAAGACCAGTGCATCCTGGCGCCCCAGTTTGCGCACCATCTCGTATTGGGTGGCCTTTTTGAGCGGCAGCAACCAGTGCCGCTCTACGCCCGCACTCTGCCATGCATGGAGCAGACCGAGGGAGTAAAACCCCTTGTCGAACAGGGTGAGCGAGTGGTCCGGTGTGAGCGCGATGAGTTGCTCGGCCAGTACCATCTCGTTGACGGTGCAGCTCTCCATGACGGCTTGCGTGAGCAGGTGGCTGGTCAGCTCCATCTGACAGAGCATGCGCACCTGCGGATAGGCGGTCTCACCATGCTGAGTACCGGGCTTGGCAAAGGCGGCTGCATTGTCCGAAGTATCGGGTGTGCGCCACATCACGCCATCGACGGCGAGCAGTTGCAGCCCGGCCCAACCGGGGTGGTTGGCCTGCTGGTACCAACGCGAGGCGGTCTCGTGAAACAGCCGCTCGATGCTCTTGTCCCCCAGTTTTTGGCGAGCTTGCAGGAAGGCGCTGGGGGCAACGAAAGGACGGTCGCCGGGCAACAGGATATCGAGCTGATTGACCAGCTGAGTCATGGGAACATGGCGGAAGATAGCCATACCGATGATGGCCCAGACCAGACGCTCCATGGGCATACGGCGGCGACGCAGGGTCACGACATCCTCTTAGGCGAGCAGCGTCGTGATGAGCTCGGGAGGAATGAGGTCGGAGAGTGACTCAAACTGAGCGGCATTGCTGGCGTGGAGGAAGTCGAGAGCCTGGTCGATACGCATAAAAAATCCGAAACCAATCAACAGGTTTCGGATTTTCACACAGCAGAAGGATCGGTCAATGGATCCTTAACTGATCGGCATTAGGAGCCTGAGGCTCCCTTCTTTGTTAGCGGTAATGTGATGGCTGCTGGCTAGAACCAGAAGCCGATGATAAAGGAGCCCGCCAGGGTCAGCATCACGTTGGCCACCGCATAGGTACCGGCATAACCGAGCGCCGGAATGGAGCTGTTGGCTGCCTCGTTGACCACATCCATCGCCGGGGCACAGGTACGGGCACCTGTGATGGCACCGAGCAGCAGTGCCGGGTTCATCTTGAGCACCCAGACCCCGAACAGATAGCCGACCAGCACTGGCAAGGTGGTCACCAGCATGCCGGAGAAGAGCACTACCGTACCCACCTCGCTGAGGTGGTCGAGGATGCCGCCACCGGCTTTCAGGCCCGTGCTCACCATAAAGACCGCCAGACCAAGATCCTTGGCCAATCTGAGCGCGCCGGGCGGCACATAGCCGACCGTCGGGTGGTTGGCCCGCAGGTAACCCATCAGAATGCCTGCCAGCAGCAGGCCGACGGCGTTGCCGAGACCGAATTCGATCTGACCGAACACCAGCGAAACGGAGCCGATCAGCAGGCCGAGTACGAAGAAGGTGGTGAAGGCCACCAGATCCGTGGTCTGGCTGTGGATGCTGATAAAGCCGATCTTGTTGGCCAGCAGTTTGACCCGCTGCTTCTCGCCGCTGATCTGCAACACGTCGCCCTTTTGCAGCATGATGTTGCGATCGAACGGCATCTCGATCTGGGAGCGCACTACCCGGTTGAGGAAGCACCCTTTCTCGGTGAGGTTGAGCTCCACCAGATGGCGGCCTACCACGGAGTCATTCTTTACCACTATCTCTTCGGTAACGATCTGTAGGTCAAGCAAGTTGCGGTCGAACACCTCTTTACCGTTGCGATAGTTGACGTCCAGCTTCTCGTGGCTCTCGGGATAGCCCACCAGGGCGATCTCATCCCCTTCCTGAATGACGGCATCGCCATCGGGACTGGCCAGAATGCCGTTGCGGCGGATTCGCTCTACATAGCAGCCGGTATGGGGATAGATGCCGGTCTCGCGCAGGGTACGGCCACCGATCCAGGCTGCCAGTTCGGGGCCCACCCGATAGGCGCGGATGATGGGCAGATAGGTCTTGCGACTCTCGCTGTCGGAGAGACCCCGCTCGCGGGCGATTTTTTGCGCCTCGGTATTGAGATCGAGTCGTGCCAGCGACGGGAGATAGCGCAC
The DNA here is from genome assembly GCF_051919365.1 of Aeromonas sp. 82P. Classification (NCBI taxonomy): domain Bacteria; kingdom Pseudomonadati; phylum Pseudomonadota; class Gammaproteobacteria; order Aeromonadales; family Aeromonadaceae; genus Aeromonas; species Aeromonas sp. 82P. The sequence continues at coordinate 2,776,948 of NZ_JBQBEV010000001.1, read as the reverse complement.
CACCAGCATCAGGCCAACCAGACCCACCAGATAGGTCAGGGCGTAGCCGATGCCCATATTGTCCAGCACCGCCTGCATATCGGTTTGATGAGGCAGGTTGAGCAGACCGCTACGCAAGGCATCCTGGGCACCCACCAGCGCCGGGGTCGAGGTGAGGGAACCCGCCAGGATCCCCGCCGCCATGCCCGGCCCCAGATTGAAGAACTTGGCCAGCCCCACCGTCAGCAGCAGGGCGGTCAGCAAGATCACCAGGGTCAGGGTGATGTAGTGGATGCCGTCGCGCAGGAAGACGCTGAAGAAGTGAGGGCCTGCCTCGATCCCCACACAGAAGATGAACAGCATAAAGCCGACGTTTTCAGTGGTGGCCGCAAATTCGAAGCCCATCTGGCCAAACAGCAGGGCGGTAAACAGCACACCTATGGTGTTGCCAATCTGAAAGTTGCCAATTCGCACCTTGCCAAGCAGCAGGCCGAAGGCCAATACCACGAACAGCAGCAGGGAGTCGCTTTGATGTAGCAGTGTCACGAAATCTATGGTCATGCCCGGAAAAACCGAGGAAAAAAGTGGGGTCGATATTGTGCCGGATCTATCCCCAATAAAGAAGCGCAGGGAAGCGATTAATCGGACGTTATCGGACGCTATTTGTGGAACCGGCGGCGTGATAGGGAGACAAGCGGATGAAATCTGGCAATTTTTGCTGTAACCGTCGTTGTCAATTAGTGAAATCTGCTGCCCGCGACCGAAGTGCTCTGGCGCAGGCCGATATTTTAGATTCTGCTGTTCAGCTGCTTGGCGGGGATCAGTTTCAGCAGATTCAACCGATGGCCGCCATGGTGGATAGAGGGGCAAATCAGCTTGATATTTGCCCGTTCGCCCACGGGGCATGGGTTGGCAAAAAGATGCTTCTGAAAAGTGCCAATAGAGCCTGTCACCAGGTGGTTTCGGAGGGAGCAAAAAAACAGCATAAAATCAGGTTGGCCAGCAAAATGACTCTTTGCCGGGGGCCATCAAGGGCAATCCTGCGTCCTGACGGGGCTTGCTGCACTTACCCACAGAATCTGTGGATAACCCTGTTTATGAAACTTGTTTATCGCCCTGAAAGCCGCGCCAGCACTGGGATGCAAGGGCTGTTCAAAAAATACCGGAAGAAAAATGTTTGTATAAAAATCAGATAGTTAGATGCGACAGGAGAATACTCTGTCGTGCCGGAACGGGTAACAAAATGGAGCGTCAGCAGCAAGAAGGATCTTGTGCATTAAAATTGGCAGGAGAGGGCACTAAAGTGGATAACTTGCACCGAGATGGTGAGAAATTGGCTCCCCCGACTGGACTTGAACCAGTGACATACGGATTAACAGTCCGCCGTTCTACCGACTGAACTACGGGGGAACATCAGGCAAGGAGGAGCATCATACAGAAGGTGTCCTGGGTGGTCAAGCCATTCGCGGGATGATGGCACGGGTGTACCGTTGCCAAACCCTCGGTTACACTGCTCCTCTGCTGTTTTGTGTCGGGAGTGTTCATGAGCAAATTGTTCAAGTTAGCCAGCCAGTTTCAACCCGCCGGGGATCAGCCCATGGCGATTGCCCAACTGCTGGATGGCATCGAGTCGGGGCTGGCCCATCAGACCCTGCTCGGGGTGACCGGTTCGGGCAAGACCTTCACCATGGCCAACGTCATCGCCACCCTGAACCGCCCGACCATGATCCTGGCTCCCAACAAGACCCTGGCCGCCCAGCTCTATGGTGAAATGAAGGAGTTCTTCCCCGACAACGCGGTGGAGTATTTCGTCTCCTACTACGACTATTACCAGCCCGAAGCCTATGTGCCGACCACCGACACCTTTATAGAGAAGGATGCCTCCATCAACGATCACATCGAGCAGATGCGATTGTCGGCCACCAAGGCGTTGCTGGAGCGGCGCGACGTGGTGATCGTTGCTTCGGTGTCGGCCATCTATGGTCTGGGGGATCCCCAAGCTTATCTGAGCATGATGTTGCACTTGAAAGTGGGGGATGTGATCAACCAGCGGGATATCCTGCGTCGCCTCGCCGAGCTGCAGTACACCCGCAACGACATGGCGTTTCAACGCGGTACCTTCCGGGTGCGCGGTGAAGTGCTCGACATCTACCCTGCCGAATCGGACAAGCTGGCCCTGCGGGTAGAGCTGTTTGATGAGGAGGTGGAGCGCCTTTCCCTGTTCGACCCGCTGACCGGCGCCATCGAGCAGACGGTAGTGCGCTACACCATCTACCCCAAGACCCACTACGCCACCCCGCGCGAGACCATTCTGGGGGCTATCGAGCATATCAAGGAGGAGCTGCGCAACCGCCGCGAGCAGCTGTTGTCCCTCAACAAGCTGGTTGAAGAGCAGCGCATCAGCCAGCGTACCCAGTTCGACATGGAGATGATGCAGGAGCTGGGTTACTGCTCCGGCATCGAGAACTACAGCCGCTACCTTTCCGGTCGTGCGCCGGGGGAGCCGCCGCCCACCCTGTTTGACTACCTGCCGGGGGATGGCCTGCTCATCATAGACGAGTCTCACGTGACCGTGCCGCAGATCGGTGCCATGTTCAAAGGGGACCGCTCCCGCAAGGAGACCCTGGTGGAGTACGGCTTCCGGCTCCCCTCGGCGCTCGACAACCGGCCGCTCAAGTTCGACGAATTTGAAGCGCTGATGCCGCAGACTGTGTTTGTTTCGGCGACTCCCGGCCCCTACGAGCTGGAGAAGTCCGGCGGCGATGTGGTGCAGCAGGTGGTGCGCCCAACCGGCTTGCTCGATCCGGAGATCGAGGTGCGTCCGGTGACCACGCAGGTGGACGATCTGCTCTCCGAGATCCGCAAGCGGGTCGCCGTCGAAGAGCGGGTGCTGGTCACGACCCTGACCAAGCGGATGGCGGAAGACTTGACCGAGTATCTGGCGGAGCACGACGTCAAGGTGCGCTACCTCCACTCCGATATCGACACGGTCGAGCGGGTGGAGATCATCCGCGATCTGCGCCTCGGCAAGTTCGATGTACTGGTCGGCATCAACCTGCTGAGGGAAGGTCTCGACATGCCGGAGGTGTCGCTGGTGGCGATTCTGGATGCGGATAAAGAGGGCTTCCTGCGCTCGACCCGCTCGCTGATCCAGACCATCGGCCGGGCGGCGCGTAACCTCAACGGCAAGGTCATTCTCTACGGCGATACCATCACCAACTCGATGAAGGTCGCCATTGAGGAGACCGAGCGGCGCCGCGCCTTGCAGCATGCCTATAACCTCAAGCATGGGATCACCCCCAAGGGGCTCAATAAGTCCATTGGTGATGTGATGGACATGGGCGGCAGCCGCACGGCAGGCAAACCTGGCAAGGGGATGCGCAAGGCGGCCGAGCCGCAAGGGGAGTACCATGTCCGCTCTGCCAGCGAGATTGCCAAAGAGATCAAGCGGATGGAGGAGCAGATGTTCCAACATGCCCGGGATCTGGAGTTCGAACAGGCGGCAGCACTGCGGGATCAGATCCAGCAGTTGCGCAGCGAGTTGATTGAGTCATGAGCCGCAAACGCTGGCTGATTTGGCAACGACTTCGTCGTCTCTATCATGGTTTTCGCCATCCCGGTACCCCCTGGTGGGCGAGGGGACTGGTGATCCTTATCCTGCTCTATGGCATTAGTCCGGTGGATCTTATCCCTGACGTGGTGCCCTTGCTGGGTTGGTTCGATGACGTGACCCTGCTGCTGGTGTTGCTGTGGGGTTGGGAGCGTTGCCTTCCCCCCGCAGTGCGCAGCGATCTGGAACAGGCCTCCTAGTTCACCTTTTCAACACCACGCTCGACATCACTCTGTGCGCTCCCACCCTCGAAGGAAGCGGAAAAACGGTTTCATTTGAAGGTGGGCTCTGCAGGATGAAAAAGAGGCTGGCCGGTGATTGTCGCCCGAATGGCATTGGCGTAGACTCCACGCCGTTCACTTTATGGGTATGGAAAAAATGGATCTGATCCTCTTTGCAATCGACTTTATCCTGCACGTTGACGTGCATTTGAAAGAGCTATTCGAAAACTATGGCGTCTGGGTTTACGCCATCCTGTTTCTGATCATCTTCTGTGAAACCGGGCTGGTAGTGACGCCGTTCCTGCCGGGTGACTCCCTGCTGTTTGCCGCCGGTGCGCTTACTGTGGGCAGCGTGCTGGACGTCCATACCCTGGCGGCCGTGCTGATCATCGCTGCCGTGCTGGGCAACGTGGTCAACTACACCATTGGTCACTTCTTCGGCGAGCAGCTGTTCCGCAACCCGGACTCCAAAATCTTCCGCCGCGACTATCTGGAGAAGACCCATGCTTTCTACGCCAAGCATGGCGGCAAGACCATCATCATCACCCGCTTCCTGCCTATCGTGCGTACCTTTGCGCCGTTCGTGGCAGGGATGGGGGCCATGACCTATCCGCGCTTCCTGGCGTTCAACCTGGTTGGCGGCCTGCTGTGGGTACTCTCCTTCGTCTATGCCGGCCACTTCTTTGGCAATCTGCCGGTGGTGCGTCACAACTTTACCCTGCTGATCTTCGGCATCATCGGTATCTCCCTGTTGCCCATGGTAATCGGCGCGGTCAAGGCCAAGATGAGTACAGCCAGGGCGTAACCAGAAATACGGTCAGCCAGAACGAGAAAGGGGGGAGCCATCATGGCTCCCCCCTTTTTATCTCCACACGGGCATGATACTCAGTTGCAGCAACGCCCTTTCACCAGATTGCCGATGGCCACTACGGTGAAGACCAACAGGTAAGCGGCGAAGATGACGACCAGCCACTGGGGCATGGAGTAACCGAAGAACTGCCAGGTGATCTGGGCACAATCCCCTTCCGGCATAAAGAGCCAGGGGAGCCACTGATCGAGCGGAGCCCAGCTCGGGAAGTCGGCAAACGGGCTGCAGACGTTGAACGGGGAGGGATTGACCTGATAGTCCACATGCTTGAGGGCCAGCTGGAAGCCGCGGAAGGCACTGTAGCCCCACAGCAACATGGCACTCCAGCGAACATACCACTTATCCGGCGCCACCATGCCGAGCAGACCGGCGGCCAGCACACCCAGGGTCGCCAACCGTTCGTAAACACACATCACGCACGGGGAGAGGCCCAGCACATGCTGGAAGAAGAGGGCGCACAACTCGAGGAACAGGGCTGATGCTGCCAACAGACCCCAGGCCAGCCGATGGGCGGCGATACGGCGGAGAAACTCGATCATCTCATTGATCTCTCAGAAAAAACAGTGGCTGAATTAGAGCAGAGCGGAACCGAAAAGAAAAGGGCCCTGAAAGGGCCCTCGGAAACCATCGCAATGGATTAATGCAGTGCCGGCTGTACCGCTGGCAGCGCACTCTCCATCACCAGCCATCCATGCTGATAGAACCACTCGGTGGCAGGACCAAGGAGCAATTCGACAGAGAAAAAGCCGATCAGCCCCAGCACCAATGTGTAGGGCAGCGCCATCCAGACCATGCGGCCATAGGAGAGACGCAGCAGCGGCGCCAATGCCGAGGTGAGCATAAACAGGAAGGCGGCCTGACCATTGGGGGTGGCGACTGACGGCAGATTGGTACCTGTATTGATGGCTACCGCCAGCAGATCGAACTGGGCGCGGTCGATGGCACCATTGAGCATGGCCGTCTTCACCTCATTGATGTAGACGGTGCCGACAAAGACGTTGTCACTGACCATGGAGAGCACCCCGTTGGCCAGATAGAAGAGGGCCAGCTGGTTCTCCGGTTTGGCTGCCAGTACCAGCTGGATCACCGGCTTGAACAGCTGCTGATCGATGATGACGGCGACCACGCTGAAGAAGACTGCCAGCAGGGCGGTGAAGGGGAGTGCCTCCTGGAAGGCTTTACCCAGCGAGTGCTCCTCGGTGATCCCGGTCAGAGAGGTGGCTAGCACGATGACCGAGAGGCCAATCAGACCAACGGCTGCAAGGTGCATGGCCAGACCGACAATCAGCCAGATCGCAATCAACGCCTGAACGATCAGCTTGGCCTTGTCTTGCGGGCTGCGTTTTGCCTCTTCGTAGCGGTTGTACTCCTCCATGATGGCACGCACCGTGTCCGGCAGGCGGGCGCCATAGCCAAACCAGCGGAACTGCTCCACCAGCACGCAGGTCAGCAGACCGCAGATAAAGACGGGGATGGTGACGGGAGACATGCGAATGGCAAATTCGGCGAAGTTCCAGCTCGCTTGCTCGCCGATGATGAGGTTTTGCGGCTCGCCCACAAGAGTGCAGACACCACCCAGCGCGGTACCGATGGCGGCATGCATCATCAGACTGCGCAGGAAGGCGCGAAAATCATCGAGATCCTGGCGATTGAGCTCGGCGACTTCCTTATCATCGGTATGGTCATGGCTGTGACCAAACTCCTTGCCGGACGAGACCTTGTGATAGATAGCGTAAAAGCCGGTGGCGACGCTGATCACCACGGCAATCACGGTCAGGGCATCGAGAAAAGCTGACAGGAAGGCGGAGACCAGACAGAAGGAGAGGGAGAGCAGGATCTTGGAGCGTACGCCGATCAGCAGCTTGGTGAAGACATAGAGCAGCAGCTGCTTCATGAAATAGATGCCTGCCACCATGAACACCAGCAACAACAGCACTTCGATATTGGCGACCAGCTCGTGTTTGACCTGATCGGCGGAGGTCATGCCGATCAACACGGCTTCGATCGCGAGCAGACCACCCGGTTGCAGGGGGTAGCACTTGAGGGCCATGGCCAGGGTGAAGATAAACTCAACGACTAGTAACCAGCCCGCAATGAAAGGATCAAGGTGGAAGGCAATCGGATTGATCACCAGAAATAGCAAGATGGCGCTTTTATACCACTGTGGTGCATTGCCCAAGAAGTTCTTGGCGAATGCCTGCCCTAGGCTTATTGGCATGATATTGGGTCTCAACTTTGTTGTTAGGATCTGCTTCTATGCAGTCAAGGATGATTCGACCTGTGCCTCCGGATGTTGGCCTTTATCTGTCTGATTCCTCGTGATTTTAATCAAAAATCGTGACGATTATAAATGATAGCCGATGGAACTCTGCCCATCTGTCTGTTTTATAACCACCTTGTCGGGGTTGGCTGGCTCCCTCGTGGCGATTAGATACATATTCCCAACACTATATTTGCCATATGTGAGCAGAGGACTGACCTTATGCTTGCCAGCCATCATCGCTTTGATATCATTCGTCAGCCTTTTTACGCATTACAACAGAGTCAATTCATGGTTATAAAAGCGCAGAGCCCAGCTGGGTTTGCCGAGGAATACATCATCGAGTCCATCTGGAACAATCGCTTTCCTCCCGGATCTATTCTGCCCGCCGAGCGTGAATTATCCGAGTTGATCGGGGTGACGCGGACGACCTTGCGCGAAGTGCTGCAGCGACTGGCCCGTGATGGCTGGTTGACCATACAGCATGGCAAGCCGACCAAGGTGAACAATTTCTGGGAAACCTCCGGCCTCAATATTCTGGAGACGTTGGCTCGTCTGGATCAGGACAAGGTACCTGATCTGATAGCTCAGCTGCTCTCCGCCCGTACCCACATCTGCACCATCTTTATCCGCGGGGCGATCCGTCACAATCCGGAACAGGCCGCCGAGATCCTGCGTGGCGCCGATGGGGTCGAGAACAACGCACAGGCTTATGCCGAGTTCGATTATCGCCTGCACCACCAGCTGGCGTTTGCTTCCGGCAATCCGATCTACGCTTTGATCCTGAACGGTTTCAAAGGGTTGTACAGCCGGGTTGGCAGCTACTACTTCTCCGACAAGCAGGCCCGCGAGACCGCAGATGCCTACTACAAGACCCTGCTCAATCTGGCGGAGACCAAGAACCACGAAGCCGTGTTCATGACGGTGCGTCAGTACGGTATCGAGTCCGGCAAGCTGTGGACTCGCCTGCGTCAGGACATGCCAAGCGATCTGTGCGACAACTGATCCCTTGCCTGTGCTGTCCAAGAAACGCGCCATTCGGCGCGTTTTTTTATTCTGCCGTGTTTGTGTCTATCCTTGACTGGTGGTGGTAATTGTTTGAACTGCATGGATATTTGGCCAAAAAGCTTGATCCAGCGCAAATGAACCCTGCATTTATCACTTTGGTGGCATAGGACCCAACCGCTGATTGAGGTCAAATGGAGGCATCAAGAGCGGAGCCAATATCCGCCAGAAGGAACACACCTTTCACCGGATGAAGGACACAACAATGAGTCTTCTTGAACACACCATCTGGACAGTACTGGGATACGGGGCCATGCCCTTTATCTTTCTGAGCGGATTCGTGGCGGTGGCAGTGACCTGTTGCATGCTGCTGAACGCGTTCGGGGTACAGTCCGCCGAGAAGTGAGTCGCTTCTCCATGCCGCCAAATGCCAGTCTTCGGACTGGCATTTGTTTTTTGTGTCTTTTAAAGCACTTATCCCGGCAGGGAAGGGGAAATCTTTGGTCAGGATGGTCGAACCTGCCGCCGATTTTGATTACACTGGCGCCCGTATTTCCCACTCACCCTTCTCTTATCAGGTGTTCAAGGTTTTCTATGGCTCTCAAGGCAACCGTATTCAAGGCCCAGATCAGTTTGTCTGATATGGATCGCAATCTGTATCAGGACTTCTCCCTCACGCTGGCACGCCACCCCTCCGAAACCGATGAGCGGATGATGATCCGGCTGGCGGCCTTTGCCTGGCACGCCGCTGAGCGACTGGAATTCACCAAGGGATTGAGCGCCGATGACGAACCCGAGCTCTGGTGCAAGAACTACTCGGACGAAATAGAGCTCTGGATCGAGCTGGGCCAACCCGATGAAAAACGGCTCAAAAAAGCCTGCAACCGCGCCCGTCAGGTGGTGCTCTATCTCTACGGCGGTCGTGGCACCAGCGTCTGGTGGAAGCAGAACCAGGGCAAGCTGAGCCAGCATGACAACCTCAGCATCATCGAACTCTCCGACAGCCAGACTCTGCCGCTCACCGCCATGGTCGAGCGCACCATGCAGCTCACCTGCACTATCTCCGATGGTCAGCTCTGGGTCAGTAACGGCGCACTGGAAGTGACGCTGGATCCGGTGGTGCTGATGGGCAAACCGGCCCGCGAACTGTAACGGACGCAGCCCATGTTCAGCGCCTTGCTCAATATCGTCATTCCGGTGTTCGGTGTGGTCGGGCTCGGTGCACTCTACGGGCGATTGCGACCGGGGGCTGCGCTCGGTTACGTCAATCGGGCCAATATCGAGCTGTTTACCCCTGCGCTGGTCTTCTCCGCGCTGGTCAAGTATCCGCTGGCGCTGGCGGAGCATCTGCCGCTGATTGCGGCGGGGGCGCTGGTTATTCTGTTACCCGGTCTGCTGCTCGCACTGCTCAAACTCAAAGGGATTGAGCGGGCAGCCCTGATCTTGCCCGCCATGTTCCGAAATACCGGCAATCTCGGTATCCCCTTGATGGTGCTGGCGTTTGGCGAGCAGCAACTGGGGGCCATCGTGATCCTCTTTGTGCTCTCCAATCTGCTGCACTTTTCGGTCGGCATGTTTATCCTCTCGGCCAATACCTCCCGCTGGCTGTGGCTGCGCAGCCCTGTGCTGTGGGCCGCGCTGGCAGGTTTGCTGGTGGCCAACCTGCACATTTCGCTGCCGGAATATGTGGTGACAACGGCCTATCTGCTCGGCCAGATCTCGGTGCCCCTGATGCTCTTTGCGCTGGGCATTCGCCTGATGGAGGGGGAGCTTGATCACCTTGGCCTCGCGCTCAAGTGCAACCTGCTCTATCTGCTGGCGGGGGGATTGTCGCTGCTGCTGGCGATCTGGCTGTTGCCGCTCAAGACGGAGTGGATCCCGCTGTTGATGTTGTCGGTTTCCTTGCCCCCTGCTGTGTTGAATTACATGCTCTGCGAGCAGTATCACTGCCAGCCGGACAAGGTGGCCAGTATCGTGCTCGGCGGCAATGCCCTCTCTGTGCTGGTGATCCCGCTGGCGGTCTGGCTGGCACTTCATCTGCCCGGCTAAGCCAGATTGCATTGGTGCGACGGTGCGACTCACTGGCCAATTGCTTGATCGAACCGAGTCACAGTCGTTCGCATCTCATCCTTGCAGGGGAAAGTTAACCTATCAGGATCAGCAAGCTCTTCCATGCCATCTCTGTCCATCATTGCCTCCGTAATATATCTGTCGTCCCCCTATCCAACCCCGAGCCCCGGGCCTGACGGCGACAGCTATAGTTGAAAAAGAGCTGACTGACACTGTTTAACCAATGCCAGTGAGGGAAACCGGATGAGCACAAGTGAGCAATCTGAGCCTGTGGGGCAGGCAAAATCGCGCTATGACCCGGCATTGCCTACCGGTTATGACTGGCGCAGACACCGCCGTTTTATCCTCAGTGGCGGTGGTTACAAGGCGGAATGTCGCCGTCGCAACTGGTTTCTGGAGTTGCTCAACCCGGTGCCCTATGTGGTGGTGCGCGACATAGCCATCGGCGGCATCGGCATTCTGGGGGCCATACGGTTGAAAGAGGGGGATGAGCTGGTGATTGCCATTCCCTCTGGCGAGAAGCTGCGCGGTCTGGTCGTGAGATCCCAGTCAGACCCACTCTTTCCCAAACTCTATCGCACCGGTATTCGTCTGCATCGTTATCCGACGGCCGAGCTGTTTGCCCGCTGGCAAAGTTACATTCAGCCGCAAGATAAAGCGGATTTCGACCATGAGTGCCAAGTCTTGAAACAGGTACGCGGCGCGTGAACCAAATGTCTTTTCAGAGGTTGTTTTCCCCACATTCAGCATGATCCGCCGATGGAGTCCGCAGTTCAGCAGGCTTGGCTGACCCGAGTGGTTTATCTCACTGCATGTGTTTTCATCTTTATGTTTTTATTGAATTTTATCTGTGCCTCTGAAGTTGTGGAGGATACGGATCATTTTCCCTTTTCGTGATCCCCCCCGAAGTAGTTCCCCCTGATATCCCTTAGTATCTGGCCAGCATGACTCCCTTTAGGGGGAGGATAACAAGAACAAAAAGGAATGATGGATGAGATCCGTGAGCAACCAGTGTCTGTTGATGCAGATCCAGCCGACCATCTTGCGCTTTGCCAAGATGCTGGCCAGTGTGCTGCAGCTTGAGGTCGAGATTGTGGATGCCGATATGGTTCGGGTGGCTGGCACCGGGCCCTATGGCAAATTCTTTGGACGTCAGCTGGAGGGGGATTCCCGCCTGCTGCGCTATGTGATTGATAACCAGCGGGAGAAGATCGTTACCCACACCAGCGATGATCCCGTGTGTGACGGTTGTACCTGCAAGGAGAGCTGCCGTGAGCGCGCCTTCCTCGGGGTGCCCATCATGGTGGACGAGCGCTGCATCGGGGTGATCAGTCTGGTGGCTTTCAGCGACGAGCAGCAGGCGCGCCTTAACAACAATCTGCAGGATGTGTGTGACTATGTGCGCCACATCTCCACCATCTTTGTGGCCAAGTTGCTCGATTCACGCGGGCTGTCGGACGGGGTCAACAAGGTGTTCCTCAATCTGATGACCAACATGGATCAGGGTTGCCTGCTGCTCGATGACAAGAGTCAACTGCTCTACGCCAACGAGGCGGCACTCCATCATCTGGGTTGCCAGCAGGAACAGCTGCAGGGGCGCGAAGTGGGGATCCGCCCGCTCACCTTCTCCCAACAGGGGCTGAGTGGTCATCTTCAGCACATCATCACCTTTGAAGGTCGTCAGGAGCTGATCATTGGCCAGCTACACCATGTGCAGGGCCAGCAGCTCTTTCTGATGGCGTTTCACCAGTCCCACTCCGGTCAGGTTCAGGAGCCGGATCCGGATGTGCGGATCGATCAGCTGATCGGCGAGAGCAAGCCGATGCGCACCCTCAAGCGACTGCTGCACCGCATCGCCCAGAGTCCCTCCAGCGTGCTGATTTGTGGCGAGAGTGGCACCGGTAAAGAGGTGGTGGCACGCGCTGTCCATCGCCTGAGTCCCCGTCAGGACAAGCCTTTCATCGCCATCAACTGTGCCGCCATTCCCGAACAACTGCTGGAGAGCGAGCTGTTTGGTTATGTGAAGGGCTCCTTTACCGGTGCCTCCAGCGGTGGCAAACAGGGTCTGATCCAGGCGGCCCATCAGGGCACCCTGTTCCTTGACGAGATTGGCGACATGCCGCTCACCATGCAGGCCAAGCTGCTGCGGGTACTGGAGCTGCGGGAGGTGACCCCCATCGGGGCCAGCCGACCGGTGCCGGTGGATATTCGCATCATCGCCGCTACTCACCAGCATCTCGATCAATACATCGCCGAGGGGAAGTTTCGTGAAGATCTCTATTACCGCATCAACGTCATCCCTCTCAACCTGCCGCCGCTGCGGGAGCGGGAAGGGGACGTGGAGCTGCTGACCCACTACTTCCTCAACCTCCACACCTGCCGGATCGGCATCGTCTATCCCGGTCTGGCACCCGAGGTGATGGCGCTGCTCAAGGGGTATCGCTGGCCAGGCAACGTGCGCGAGCTCAGCAACCTCATCGAATATCTGGTCAACGTCAGCCAGGCGGGCGAGGTGATTGACGCCAGCCTGCTGCCCCCCAACATCATCCGCAATCAGGAGCCCCATCGCGTGGCGGCCCAGTCGATCCCGGTGACCAATCTGGATGCGGCGTTCAATGTGCCTGCCACCGCTCCGCTTGTCGCCACGCCGGAGAAACTGCCTGAACCCGTTCCGGGTGAGAGCGGCCTTGAGAGCATGGAGAAACAGATGATTGAAGAGACCCTGCAGCGGCTTGGCAACAAAAAACTGGCCGCACAGGCGCTGGGGATTGGGATTGCCACCCTCTATCGCAAGATAAAGAAGTACGAGATTGCCGTGCAGAGCTGAGGCGCTGGCGGCATCGATCTGGCCCGTGTCGTTTATCAGACGACACGGGCTTTTTATGGGAACAAGGTTCTGCGCCATTGCCGAATTGTGCTGAACGGAGTGGCGGGGCAGAGCTGTGGCTGCATGGCAGAATGCAAAAAGCCCGCTCGATGAGCGGGCTTTTTTAATCTGGTGCGTCCTAGTGGATTCGAACCACCGACCCCCACCATGTCAAGGTGATGCTCTAACCAGCTGAGCTAAGGACGCAGGGTGCGCAATGCGACTTTTATTTCTTTATGCAGAAGTGGTGGGTTTAATTGGATTCGAACCAACGACCCCTACCATGTCAAGGTAGTGCTCTAACCAACTGAGCTATAAACCCACATCTGCATTTCTTTCAAACTGAATGGTGCGTCCTAGTGGATTCGAACCACCGACCCCCACCATGTCAAGGTGATGCTCTAACCAGCTGAGCTAAGGACGCATAATCAGTGTTCTGTAATGGTGCGTCCTAGTGGATTCGAACCACCGACCCCCACCATGTCAAGGTGGTGCTCTAACCAGCTGAGCTAAGGACGCATCACAGAAAAGTGGTGGGTTTAATTGGATTCGAACCAACGACCCCTACCATGTCAAGGTAGTGCTCTAACCAACTGAGCTATAAACCCACTTTCTCTTACTTCACTACGCCAGCGCTGCTGACGTGGTCGGCATACTACCCATGCCCCCCAAGGCTGTCAACAGGCCATATGCACAAAGGAGACTGTTTGCCCAGTTCTTGCGCAGCCTGTTGATTTTGCAGGCGAGTTGTCGCTTGCCAAGCCCTGCTACTGAGATCGCGACAGGGTAGTGCAGGCTTCCGGAGTGGCAAAGCGGCCATAGATGTAGCGCAATCTCGCCCCCAGCATCAGGGCCGCACTGGTGAGGCCGACGATAAAGCCGATCCAGAAGCCCTGCGGCCCCATCCGCGGCACCAGCAAGTCGGTCAGACCCAGGATCATGCCGGTGGGCAGCCCCAGTCCCCAGTAGGCGACGATGGTGACGTAGAAAATCGCCTGGGTATCCTTGTAACCGCGCAGCGCGGCGGCCGCGACCACCTGCACCGAGTCGGAGATTTGATAGATGGCGGCGAAGAACAGCAAGATGGCCGCCAGGACGATCACCTGCTGATCATCGGTATAGATGGAGGCGATCTGCTCGCGCAGCAGCACCGTCATGGCGGCAGTGGCAGCAGCGATGGCCATCCCCAGCATCAAGCCGGTGCGAGCCGCCACCCGGGCGTGATGGGGTTGCCCTTCACCTATACTGTGGCCGACCCGGATGGTGACACCCACCCCGATGGAGAGGGGCAGCATAAAGACCAGGCTGGAGAAGTTAAGCGCAATCTGGTGGCTCGCCACCGTCTCGGCACCGAAGGGGGCCAGCATCAGGGCCACCACGGTAAACAGGGTCACCTCGCAGAAGATCGCCATGGCGATGGGGAAGCCCAAGCGAAACAAGCGCCAGATCCGGCTGCCGTTGGGGCGAGCCAGCTGGGAGAAGAGCCGGATCTCGGTGAAGTGACGGGAGAGCTTCACATAGAGGATCATCGCCAGCAGCATGGCCCACAGCACGATGGCAGTAGCCACGCCACAACCCACACCGCCCAGTTTCGGCATGCCGAAGTGGCCGTGAATGAAGATGTAGTTGGCGGGAATATTGACCGCCAGCCCGACAAAGCCGATCACCATGGTGGGCATGGTGTGGGAGAGACCCTCGCTGAAGTTGCGCAGCACCTGAAACAGCACGAAAGCGGGCAGGCCCCACAGAATTGCGTGCAGATAACCAGTGGTCTTGGCCGCCATCACCGGCTCCACATCCATGAACTGCAACGCCAGCGGACTGTAATAAAGCGCAATCATCGCCAGCGGGGTGACGATCAGTGCCAGCCAGAAGCCCTGATGAACGGCCGGACGGATTGCCTCCCGTTTACGGGCGCCATTGAGCTGGGAGACGATGGGGGTGAGCGCCATGATGATCCCCTGCACCAGCAGGATCACCGGTAGCCAGAAGCTGGACGCCACCGACACGGCGGCCAGATCGACTGCACTCACCTGTCCCGCCATCACGGTATCGACGAAGTTCATGGCGACCTGGGCGACCTGGGCGACCAGTATGGGGCTGGCTAGACGGACGAGCTGCTTCGCCTCGGACCAATAACGTTGCACTGACACCTCCGAGTGGATCAGATAAGAGTAAAAAAGAGCGGAAATCGGGAAGAGCCTTTGCACTTTCGGACGAAAGTGCAAAGGGTGGGGGAGATTCTAGCCTGAAATTCAGCCAGGACGAAATAGTTGCCGCCCCGGGGGGCAGGATCAGGCGTCTTCGTGATCGCTGATCAGCAGGTTGGCTGCCGCATAGGCTGCCTGTTCACGCAGTTCGGCGGGCACCCGTTCATCGGCGGCGACCGCGTTGAGGGCGCGGATAGTGGCGGCGATGGCCTTCGGCACATAGCCCTGCTCGCCGGAGCCAATCTGGTTATAGGCGATACGGATCGCTTCACAGCACTCATAAACCATCATGATTTGCTTCCTTGAAAGTAAAAAGGCGAGCAAATATAGCGGTTTTGCTCCCATTTTGTCAGTCTCGCGGTTGTAATTTGCGGCAAGCCCGTTAGTTTTGTTACCCCCTTTTCCTGTTTCGGCCTCTTTGATGCTGCTCTCTTCGCGCAATTCACTGGCGATCTTCCTGACGCTGTTTGCTCTTCTCGCCCTGACGCTCAAGGATGGCGCGGACAAATATCTGGTACTCCATGGCTACTCCGTGATGGAGATGGTCTGGTTTCGCTTCTTTGTTCCTTTCCTCGGTCTGCTGCTGTTGTTGCCAAGGCGCACCGTGTCGGCGCTGCTGGCGGTGGATCGCTGGCTGTTGTTGCGCTCGCTGCTGTTTCTGATCTGTGCGCTGGTCTCGGTGATTGCGCTGGCCCATGTGCCGCTCAACGTCTACACCATCATCTGCCAGCTTGGTTCGCTGGCCTTTGTGGTGGCCGGTGTCATCTTTTTCAGGGAGCGGCTGACCCGGGCCAAGGTGGCGGCCGTGTTGCTGGGGCTGTTTGGTGTGCTGGTGGTGACTCATCCCGACGGGGGCGATGCGAATCTCTACTACCTGCTGCCACTGGTCATCGTGCTGGCCAACACCGGCTACAACCTCATCACCAAGCTGGTGGATCCGCGTCTGACCACCCTCGATATCCTGATCGTCACCTGCTTCATGCTGGGGATGGTGGCAATGGTCGTGCTCTGCTGGCAGCCTGCACTGTGGCGCTTTCCGGTGCTTGCCGACTGGCCCTATCTGCTGGCGCTACCAGTGGTGACCCTGCTCTCCCAATATTGCCTTATCAAGGCGATGCAGTATGCGCAGGCCTCTACTCTGGCGCCCTTCTTCTATTTCCAGATCTTTTTTTCTACCCTCTGCGGCTATCTGATGTTTGGTGAAATGCCGACTCTCAGTAGTATGGCGGGGTGTCTGCTCATCGTGCTGGCTGGCATAGTGGTCATCCATTCCCAGCGCCGGGCTCGTGTGCTGGCGCGGTCTGAGGCGGCGGAGCAGGTGTGACAGTTTGTACGAAACGAATTGTGTAAAAACGGATTATGTAAAAGAAGCGGCCACAGGCCGCGATAAAAAACAGAGAGTGTTACCAGAAACAAAGAGGTGATGATGTTTACCGGAATTGTGCAAGGTGTGGCCGAGCTGGTCGCCATCGAAGAGAGTGCTTCATTTCGTACCCACGTGATCCGCATGCCCAGCCGGGAGTGGGGGGAAGGGCTGGCCCTCGGCGCCTCAGTCGCTCACAACGGCTGCTGCCTGACCGTCACCCGTGTCGAGGGGGAGCTGGTCAGCTTCGATCTGATGCAGGAGACCCTGCGCCTGACCAACCTCGGCAAGCTGCAGGTGGGGGACAAGGTCAATGTGGAGCGGGCCGCCCGCTTTGGCGACGAGATCGGCGGTCATGCCATGTCTGGCCATATCATCGGCATGGCAGAGGTTACCTCGGTGATCGATACCCCCAACAACCGTCAGGTGTGGTATCGCCTTGCTCCCGAGCTGATGAAATATGTGCTGACCAAGGGGTACATCGGCATCGATGGCATCAGTCTGACCATAGGTGAGGTGCGCGAGCGGGAGTTCTGCGTCCACCTGATCCCCGAGACCCTGGCCCGCACCAACCTGGGTTGGGTCAAGGCTGGCTGGCAGACCAATATCGAGATCGATCCCCAGACTCAGGCCATCGTCGATACGGTGGAGCGGGTACTGGCGGCGCGCGCGGGTCACTGAAAGAACACGGCTCGGTTTCAATCGCCTCATAAGCAAGGGCCTGCAGTGTGCAGGCCCTTGTTATTTACATGGTGAAAATATCCACTCAACTTTCTATGGCTCGCAGGCACAACATCTGCTCAGCTCTTTGCGACTTGCAGGCAAAACAGCTGCTCGGCCTTTTGTGACTCGCAATCAAAACAGTTGCTCGTCGTCGGCATCCACAAAGAGTTGCAGGCAGTCGCGGGCTTCGTCGCGGTGAAGCCGCAGGTGGATCGGATTGCAACAGGCCATGCAATCTTCGTAAAACTCCTGATCACCCTGGCTGGCATCCAGCTCGACCCGGGTATGGTGACCGCAGTGGGGGCAGACGATGCGCTTGCTGGTGTACTCGATCATGATAACCTCCTCGGGCCCTGAGGCCGCCTATCTACCCTGATTCTAGTCGGGCTGCAGGGGGTTAACCGCGAGCAAACGCACGTTTATGACAGAGATCAAGCCTGAGGGATGGCAAGGTGCAACCGGCTGGACTGGTCGTGTGCGATAAGCACAATCCGGTTGTGATTGACGGGTGAAAAGAGGGGAATTGCCAACGGTTGTTTGGCAATAACAGGGGGCTGGAGCCCCCTGCGGATATGAGAACGCGAGCGCAGCAAGGCGCTATTTGACCCAGCTGGCCAACATGTCGGCATTGAGTTCGGCCAGCGAGCCGAGCTGGTAGTTGGCGATGGCCAAGCGTGGGTCGCCCACTAAAGCGGGATCCGGCACGATCAGCGCCGTCATCGAGGCCGCCTTGGCCGCCAGCAAACCGGTAAAGCTGTCTTCGATGGCCAGGCAGTGCATCGGTTCCACCCCCAGTTTCTCGGCGGCGTGGATATAGACATCCGGGTGCGGTTTGCCGAAACGCTCGATTTCCGCAGAGTGAACCGCCATAAAGCGATCGCGAATGCCGAGTTTGCCGAGTACAGCTTCTACCATCGCAAAGGGTGAGGAGGTCGCCAGACCCACTTTCAGGCCGCGGGCCTCGATAAGGTCGAGCGCCTCCAGCACACCGGCTTTGGCCTGACCTTCGGAGAGGATCAGGGCGTTGACCCGATCCAGAATGCGCTGTACCACCTCTTCCTGAGTTGGGCCGCTCCACGGGCGCAGGCGATACCAGTGGGCAACCAGCTGATCTATGCGCACGCCGATGGTCGACTCACAATCCTCGACGGTGTGGGGGTGACCCAGTTCGGAGAACACGGCGATTTGGGCCCGTTGCCAAAAGGGTTCCGAGTCGATCAGAACACCATCCATATCGAAGATCACGGCTGCTAACATCTTGTACTCCTGACAAATTTGAAGAGGGGATTATAAGCCTGACGGGGAAATGCAAAAGGGGCATTGCCATGCCCCTTGCGCCCGATCACATTGGCAAACGTTTGTTTTGCTGTGGCAAAAAAGCCCTTAGAACAGCACTTCGACCTTGGCGGCCACGGCTTTGGCTTTTTCCACCGCATCCTGGCAATCCTCTGCGCGGGCCAGCGCCACGCCAAGACGGCGGCGACCGGCGATCTCCGGTTTGCCAAACAGCCGCAGTTGGGCGCCCGGCACCAGCGCCAACGCCTCACCAATCCCCTGATAGCAGATATTCTGGCTATGCCCTTCGCTCAGTACCACGGCAGAGGCGCTCGGCCCGTACTGGGTGATGGTGCCAACCGGCAGCCCCAGAATGGCGCGCACGTGCAGGGCGAACTCGGAGAGATCCTGAGAGATCAGGGTCACCATGCCGGTATCGTGGGGACGCGGCGAGACTTCGCTGAACCACACTTCATCGCCTTTTATAAAGAGCTCGACTCCGAACAGGCCGTAACCACCGAGGGCCTCGACCACCTTGGCCGCTACGGCTTTGGAGCGGGCCAGCGCCAGCTCGCTCATCACCTGCGGCTGCCAGGATTCGCGGTAGTCGCCATCTTCCTGACGGTGGCCGATAGGGTCGCAGAAGTGAATGCCATCGACGGCGCGTACCGTGAGCAGGGTGATCTCGTACTCGAAGGGAACGAAGCCCTCGACGATCACCTTGCCACGACCGGCGCGGCCGCCTTCCTGGGCGTAGGTCCAGCTCTCATCCAGCTTGGCGAGATCGCGTAAAACGCTCTGCCCCTTGCCGGACGAACTCATCACAGGTTTCACCACGCAGGGCAGGCCGATAGCCTCGACGGCGGCGACAAACTCCTCTTTGCTTTGGGCAAAACGGTAGGGTGAGGTGGGCAGACCCAGGGTCTCGGCGGCGAGGCGGCGGATCCCTTCCCGGTTCATGGTGAGCTGGGTAGCGCGGGCGTTGGGCACTACCTTGACCCCTTCTTGCTCAAGGGCAGCAAGGGTATCGGTGGCGATCGCTTCAATCTCGGGGATGATGAGGTCGGGTTTAACCTCGGCAACCAGGGCACGCAGGGCGTTGCCATCGAGCATGTCCAGCACGTGGGCTGCGTGGGCCACCTGCATGGCGGGGGCATTGGGGTAGCGGTCGGCGGCGATCACTTCGATCCCGAAGCGTTGCAACTCGATGGCGACCTCCTTGCCAAGTTCGCCGGAGCCCAGCAGCAGGGCACGGGTGGCGCCGGGGCGGGTTGCGGTTCCAAACATACGATCTCTCCTGATGTCGATGGTCATTGTTGATGATCGCTATTACACAAATAGCGGACAAAAAAAGAGGCACGCATGGCGTACCTCAGGAAACGGGTTTGTGAGCGCGCTGCTCCAGATGGGTCAGCAAGGTAATGGCGCCAATGATGATGGCGGCGCCAAGCCACAGACGGCCGGGGGGCGCCCAGCCAAATACCAGCCAGCCCGCCAGCACGTTCATCGGCAGCTTGGCAAAATCGAAAGGTTGTACGAAGGAGGCCTCCGCCACGCTGTAAGCGCGGGCGATGGACATCTGGGCCAGCGCCGTCAGCACGCCGGAGGCGGCAACCAGCAGCCACTGGCTCTCGCTCGGCCACTGCCACTCCGGCAGGGCCAGCATGACGTTGAACGGGGTACTGAAGATAAGCAGATACACCACTATGGTGTGGGATGATTCGTTGGCCGCCTGATAGCGCACCATCAGGGAGTAACCTGCCCAGAACAGCGCCGCCGCCACCGGCAGCAGGGAGGCCCAGTTGAATTCGTCAGTCCAGGGGGCGAGGATCAGCATGGCGCCGGCAAAGCCCGCCAGGGTGGCCAGAATGCGGGTGCGGCTCACTTGCTCTTTAAGCAGCAGGGCGGAGCCCAGGGTGGCAAACAGCGGTGAGGTCATCAGCAGGGCGATCCCCTGCCAGATGGGGACGGGGTACGCCAGTGCCCAGAGCCAGAGCTGGATGCCGATAACCGCCAGCAATACCCGCAACAGGTGCAACCGGAACTGATTGGTCATCAGGGATTGGCGCAGGCCGTGACGGACCAGCCAGGGCAGCAGGCAGATCAGGGCGATCAGGTATTGATGGAAAGCGACCTGGGTCGATGGGAGGCCAAGCTTGAAGCTAACATACTGGCTCAGGCTGTTGACGGCGGCGAAGCAGAGTCCTGCCACCATCATCCAGACTGCACCGGCCAAAGGAGAGTGCCTGCGCGAGGGTATCATGGGATCCGGGTCGCTGGAAAAAAGTGCGGCGGATCATAACGGCAATCGTTTGTTCTGCCAAGGGTTGAAGCGCGGCCGCGAGATTGGCTGGCGAGGAAGTGGCCTTGCATCAAAAATTTTGAACAAGTTGAGCATCTATTTTCGCTATCAGCAAATAAGCACAATGTTTAGAGTGACCTCCATCGACAGCGCAGCTGTTCAACCGACAACCAAATGGAGTTTCACCATGGCCAATATCCTCGTACTCAAATCCAGCATCCTGGGTCAATATTCCCAATCCAATGCCCTGATCGACGGCTTCCTGGCTGACCATCAGGATGATGTCCTCACCGTGCGTGATCTGGCAGCACTCAACCTGCCGGTGCTGGATGGCGAGCTGGCCTCCGGCCCTTCGCGGTGGTGATAACCTGAACGAGCGTCAACTGGCGGTGATCGCCCAGTCCGACGAGCTGATCGCCGAACTCAAAGCGAGCGACTTGGTGGTGATTGCGGCCCCCATGTACAACTTCAACATCCCGACCCAGCTGAAAAACTGGATCGATCTGGTAGCTCGCGCTGGCGTCACCTTCCGCTACACCGAGACCGGTCCGGTCGGTATGGTTGAAAATACCCGTGCGCTGGTGATCAGCCCCCGTGGCGGCATGCACGTTGGCAGTGCCACCGATCTGGTCACTCCCTACATGCGTACCGTGCTCGGTTTCATCGGTATCAAAGAGGTGGATTTCATCTACGCCGAGGGGATGGGTATGGGCCCAGATGCCCAGAGCAAGGGGATGGAAGCGGCCAAAGCGCAGCTTGAGGCTCTGGCTATCTAAGGGCTCTCTTCTATAAGGGCTCTCTATCCCGTCAGGGGTTATCTCTTCAAGGGGTTGCCCCGCCAGATACAAGAACGCAGCCATCAGGCTGCGTTTGTTTTTTGGCTTGGTGTGATTGCGACAAGAGCGTAATGCTACAGAGAGTATCGCGGCAAGCGGTCGGTACAGACGTTCCGGCGGAGTCACTACTCCATCATAAAGCGGCGACAACCACGCACCAGCAGCAATGCCACCGCGACCAGCAGGCCAAGCAAGAGGGTGGTCAGCCACTGTTCGGTACTTTGCGGCATGTGGGGCGTGAAGAGGCTGATCATCAACAGGGTACAGAGCGTGATCAACAGGCTCTGTCGGGTCATCAATATCATGGGGTCATCCTTGGTTTGCTCACCTGAAACGATTTTAATGCCCTCTTGTGACAGGGTGATGTATCCGTGCATCACCCTGTTGGGGCTCTTCAGACCATATCAGGTTTTTACCGCAGGGCCAGTGCCTTCACTGGCGCTGTGATCCCGATCCCGCTAGCTCTCTTTATCTGAACTGTTTCTGCGCTGGCTGGTAGTGAAAATCGCCGCTGGCGAGCCGCGCTTCCAGTGCTGCCTGATCGATCTCCTGCGCCTTGCAGAGATCATCCAGATCGTCATAGCGATCACGCAGCTGCATATTGACGACGCTCAGCAGCATGTTGATGTCCATGGTGGCGAACTTTTTCAAATCCATGATTATTTCTCCCGATCCAGTGATTGCAGCTGCTCAATGGCGGCGCTGACGCTGTGCAGATGCTGGCGGATCGCCTCGCGGGATTCGCTAGGCAGATAGTCGGTCAGGGTATGTTGCCAACTGCCAGCTTCACTCTTGAGCTGCAGGAAGAGGGCGAGCCCGGCATTGGTGAGGGAGACCAGGCTGATGCGTTTGTCCTGCTCGCTGCTCTCGGTAAAGATGATCCCTTTTTCGACCAGACGGCGGATCTCGCGGGAGATGCGTACCTTGTCCATGCCGCTCGCCTCGACCAGCTCTTTCTGGCTGATGGGGTAGTTGGGGCCGAGCACCATCATCAGGCGCCATTGCGGCACGGTCAGCTGGTAACGCTGTTCATAAAACTGTTCGAAGGTATCCCGTAGCATCTCGGCGGCATGTACCAACTGATAGGGCGGGTAGTGAGCGAGTAACGCTATGATTTTTGACATATTACACCCTGCTGTGACGGCTGCATCAGATGCAGTTTCTTTTGATACTTTGACATTGATGATACGAAACTCAAGCTGATTTGTCTGACCCGGTTGCGATGAAATGTGCGGTGGCGCACGCCCTCAAGGAAAAACCGGGTCTGACCGACGGGATTTTAAGCCAACGCTGTTCAGCCTTTACGCAACCAGATGAGGGCGTTTTGCTTGAGCCAGGCCTCGCGTGTGTGGATGGCGTAGAGCGCGGCCTCGTCGCGGCTGCCCGCTTGCCAGCTTTGTGGCTCCTGTTTGGGCAGCTTGCGCTGACCCAGCAGGCAGGCCGGAATGTGCGGGTTGGCCTCGATGGCGACCAGCAGATGGGGCTTGGCTGCCTCGGCACCCTCGGTAGCAAAGACCATCAGCGCCTTGTTATAGAGCAACCAGCTGGAGGCTTCATCGAAGCGCACCAGCAGGGCGGCCAACGCCTGCCAATCCCCTTGCAGTGCATAGAGGGTGGAGAGGTTGTAGCGGCAACCCAGCTCATCGGCCATGCAGATTGTAAGCAGCGCCAGATACTCCGCTTTGGCCTCGCCCAGTTTGCCAAGGCGCAGCAGGCAGTCGGCGCGGCCGGCTCTGGCGGCCAGCAGAGGACGCAGCTCGGGGGCACTCCAGCCGTGACCGGCGATTTGCTGCCAGAAGGCGTCGTCAAAGAGCGGAGTGGCATCAGCGATGATCTTCTCGAACCAGCCGAGGCGGGCCTGATGATCGCGGCAGCTGTCGGCCCGCTCGAACCAGGTCTGCCACTGTTGGGCCTGCTCGCCATTGAGGGCCACATCAGCGCTGGGGGCGGCCTGATACTGGTCGAGGTTGAGCAGCTGGTTGAGGGCGGTTTTCATGTTCTGGCGCTGGCGTTTGCAGAACTCGACAAAGGGGAGTTCACTGGCGGCGGCGCTATAGAGCATCTGGGCCATCTGCTTGTCGCGAAACAGGCTCAGCTCGGCGGCCAGACTGAAGCGGTACTGGGTGGTTGGGTCGTTCAAATCCTTCGGCTTGGGCCAGGTGGCAAAACCCATGCTGAAGCCATAACACCATTGACCGAGGGGGTGGCTCTGTTCGAACACCTGCTCGGGGTTATCGCTGGGCAGGCGGCACTGGCTGGGCAGGGCCAGCTGAGCGTCGTCGGCTTGGGATTCCAGCTCGGCGATCAGGTGGTTGAGGGCTTCTGCGCTTTTTTCATCCAACTCGGCATCCTGTTCCAGCAGACCAGCCAGCGGGCGTTGCCAGTCAGGGCTTTCCGGCCCCACCAGACGAGCACAGAGAAAACCGTGCAGGGCCGGGTAGGTCATGTCCTGATCGCTGTGGCTCTGGATCCATTGATTAAGATGGCGGGTACGAGTGGATGGGTTCATCGACAGTTCCTCTGGATTTGAACAGCCGCGAAGTCTACCTAAAAGTGGGGTTATTTGCAGCAAATGGCCGCCTGTTTGGCGATTTAATCACCATTGGCGGATAAGATAAGGGCGAAAGAGCGGCCAGTGGTGGCTTGGGGACTAGGCCGGATCACCGCTCTTGAGGTAACATGCGCGCCCATAGGGGCCATGTTCAGTTGGCCCATCCGGGTAATGAAAAAAGAGAGCACCATGATACAGATTGGCAAGATGAACACCCTCACCGTTGTTGAACTCGAAGATCGTGGCGCCTGGCTTGCGGCCGATGAGTACGGTGAACTGCTGCTGCCCAAGCGTCAACTGCCGGAAGGGTTGAAAGAGGGGGATAGCGTGCAGGTCTTCCTCTATCTGGATGCTGATTGCGAGCCGGTGATCACCACCGACAAGCCATTTGCCATGGTGGACGAATTTGCCGGTCTGAAAGTGGTCAATGCCAACAAGATTGGTGCCTTCCTCGACTGGGGCATGAAAAAGGATCTGTTTGTGCCCAGCCGCGAGCAGAACAAGCCGATGCAGGTGGGCCACGTTTATCTGGTGCGTCTGCAACTGGATAACGAAGGGCGCATGGTCGGCACCAGCCGCATCGAGCGTTTCCTGACCCCGGCCGGCAGCAACTTCAAGGTCGGTGACGAAGTGACCGCGCTGCCGGGGGAGCACTCGCCCCTTGGCATCAAGGTGATCGTCAACGGTCAGTATCCCGGCATGCTGTTCAAGAACGAAGTGTTTGGCCGAGTGATGACCGGTCGGCCGCAAACCGCCTGGGTCAAGCAGGTGCGCGAAGATGGCAAGCTGGATCTGACCCTGCAAAAGCCGGGTCTGGCGCGGGTTGATGACGCTGGTGAGCGCATTCTGAGCCGGATGAAAAAGCAGGGCGGCAGTCTGGCGGTGGGTGACAAGAGCGAACCCGAGCTCATCTACAAGCTGTTCAGCATGAGCAAGGGCACCTTCAAGAAGGCGATCGGCGGCCTCTACAAGCAGGGCAAGATCGTCATCGAAGATAACGCCATCACTCTGGTGGCCACAGAGACCGACTCGGCAGTGGATAGCGAATAAGATGCCGAGCCCCTGTGTTGGCCTCTGCAAGGCGAAAGATGGGCTTTGCCTTGGTTGTGGCCGCACCCTGACCGAGATCGGCCACTGGTCGGCGATGGATAGCAAGGCCCAGCTGGCGGTGATGGCCGAGCTGAATGGCTCGAAAAGCACCCACCGCTGTCCGGGTTGTGGCGAACCGGCCTATTGCGCCGTCTCTGCCGGTCAGACCATCGCCCAGTGCTGGTGCAGCCAGTTGCCGGTATTGCCGATGCAGGAGGCCAGCGCTTGCTGGTGCCGCCGCTGTCTGGCCAAGGCCATCGCGGCGCAGGATTAGCAGAGAACAGCAATAAGAGTGCACAGAAACAAGAAAGGCGCCGATGGCGCCTTTTTTATGCCTGCTGCTGGCGATGCCAGCGCACATGCACTTGATCTTCGGTCAGCAGACGGGGCAGTAGGAAGGTGGCGAAGATCACCTCAAACTCATCCTGATGATCCAGCAAACCGACCCACACTTCGACCCAGCGCTCCATATCGACCGGCTCACCCAGCTCGGTCGACCAGTCGGCATTGGGCAGAGTCGCCTCCACGGCGCCACGCTGCTCAAACTCCAGGGTGATGTCGACTATTTGTTCGGGGGCCAGCATATCGGCGGCCTGCTCAAGAAACTGATCATAGGCCCATTCGACCAGCTGATCCGGGGTACGCTGTTCCATGAAATCACTCCAGATACATCGAGGTTCGCTACTGTAACAATTATTGGCTGTGGCGGCCAGACCAGTACGCCGGGCGTGGCTGGCCTGTCCAAGTTGCCGTTGGGGGAGTATGGTTAAGGCGCGGATCATCTGGCAGGGAGTAAGGGGATGAAGCAGCGGGGACGGCGGCAACAGATCAAGCGACGGCGCGAGGCCTGGTGGTGGCACTATCTGCCGCTTCACCGCGAGACGGTGGGCGGCCATCTGGGCCCACCGGAGAAACCCGATGAGCCCTGAGGATCAGTCTGCCTGATGCACCCGATTGAGGGTGATCTGGCCCAGTTGACCCATTTGGCGGCGGATCCAGACCGAGCGCTTCTGCACATAGGGTGACGGGGGCTTGACCCGATAGCGCCACGGATTGGGCAGGGCGGCGGCCAGCAGGGATGACTCGTAGCGGGTCAAGCGGCTGGCCGGTTTGCCAAAGTAGGTACGGGCGGCGGCTTCGGCGCCATAGATGCCGGGGCCGAACTCCACGATATTGAGATAGACCTCGAGAATGCGGGCCTTGTCCCAACCCAGCTCCATCAGCAGGGTAAACCAGGCCTCCAGCCCCTTGCGCAGGAAACTGCGATCACTCCACATAAAGAGGTTCTTGGCGGTCTGCTGGCTGAGGGTGCTGGCGCCGCGCACCCGTTCGCTGTGCTGGTTGTGCTTGAGTGCCGCGTTGATGGCATCCATGTCAAAGCCGTTGTGCTCGGCAAAGCGCTGATCCTCGGCGGCGATCACCGCCAGTTGCAGCTCTTTGGAGATGGACTCCAGATCTACCCATTCATGGCGTACCTGGGTGATCTTGGCGGGCGGAAAGAGGGCCCGCTCAATACGCCAGCTCCACATCGGCGGATCGATAAAACGCAGCAAGGCGACCGAGCCGACCGAGCAGAGCAGCCCGGCCAGCGCGATCTTGCCTGCCCACCTCAACACCCGGCGCCCAAGGGATGCAGATGGACGCTCAGGGGCCACAGAGTCAGGGTCAGACTCCCACTGATAGTGGCTCGGATCATCGGGATCCGGAATTATTGGGGCAGCCATTCGATGTGGCAGAACTTCTCGTCAACACGGCGGGAGAGCAGCATGCGGGCAAACAAGTGCTCATACTCTTGTTCTTCATTGCCAAGGCCTACCCAGATCTCGGCATAGTCGGTGTCGCTCACCGCAAATCCCACGTCCGCTTCCCAGTCATCGGCTGGGTCGGTTTCGGCCAGCAGGCCGCGGTCGTTGAACTCCTGATTGAAACGGGCGATCTCCTGCTCCGGCAGGTTGTCAGAGGCCAGCTCCATAAAGAGTTCGAGGGCGGTATCGAGCAGTTCCTCGACGCTGTGCATTTCGTCATTCATAGACATAAGCGGTCTGTTCCAGAAAAGAGAAAAAGGTGCCAGCGCAGATCACTGCCTGCGGGGCGGCGCTATTCTAGCGGTCGGCAGACCCCTTGGCGAGATGATGCGAGCCGCTGTGACCTGTTTTTGTGCCAATAAAAAACCGGATCCAGTGACAGGATCCGGTCTTCATTGGGGGAAGGGGTCACGCATAGGGCGTCAGCTCATCCCTTCTTGTCATCGGCGAAGGTGATGTTGAGCTCCAGTACTGACAGCTCATCACTCTTCTGATCCAGTTGGACGGTTATCTTCTCCGGATCAATGTTGACGTATTTGCGGATCACATCGAGGATGTCCTGCTTGAGCTGGGGCAGGTAATCCGGCCCCCCTCTGGATGAACGCTCGTGAGCAACAATGATCTGCAACCGCTCTTTGGCCAGTTGTGCGGTGTTCTGTTTCTTGTTGGAACGAAAATAATCCAATAATGACATGTTTAACTCCCGAACAGTCGGCTAAAGAAGCCCTTCTTCTCTTCTTCCAGAAAACGAAATTCCTTGGCATCGCCCAGCAGGCGGGACACCGCATCTTCGTAGGCCTGACCGGCATCGGACTCCTTGTCCAGAATAACCGGTTCGCCGGAGTTGGAGGCGCGCAGCACCGCCTGGGACTCCGGGATCACCCCGAGCAGCGGGATGGCCAGGATCTCCTGCACATCCTGCACGCTCAGCATGTCGCCGCGGTTGACGCGGGTCGGGCAGTAGCGGGTCAGCAGCAGGTGCTCCTTGATGGGGTCTTCGCCACGCTCGGCGCGACGGGACTTGGAGGCCAGGATGCCAAGGATGCGGTCGGAGTCACGCACAGAAGAGACTTCCGGGTTGGTGGTGACGATCGCTTCATCGGCAAAATAGAGTGCCATCAGTGCGCCCGCCTCGATCCCCGCCGGGGAGTCGCAGACGATGTAATCGAACTTCATCTCCGCCAGCTGATCCAGGATCTTCTCGACCCCCTCACGGGTGAGGGCATCTTTGTCCCGGGTCTGGGAGGCGGGCAGGATAAACAGATTTTCCGAGCGTTTGTCCTTGATCAGCGCCTGATTGAGGTTTGCTTCCCCATTGATGACGTTGACGAAGTCATACACCACGCGCCGCTCGCAGCCCATGATGAGATCCAGGTTTCTCAGACCGATGTCAAAGTCAATGACCACTGTCTTGTGACCACGCTGGGCTAAGCCGGTGCTCAGGGCCGCACTGGTTGTGGTCTTGCCAACGCCACCTTTACCCGATGTAACGACTATGATTCGCGCCATTCTCGCTTCCTTGTAACTCTATTTGATACGGTCTATTCGGAGTTGTTCGTTGTCCAGCCGGACGTGTACCGGTTGCTGGATCAGGCCTGCCGGCAATGCATCGCTCAGCTGGAATGTGCCCGCGATGGAGAGCAGCTCGGCCTGTAATTGCTGGCAATAGATCCGGGCCTGGGTGTTTCCCCGGGCACCGGCAATGGCTCTGCCACGCAGGGTGCCATAAATATGAATGCTGTCGTCGGCGAGCACTTCAGCTCCCGGACTGACGGACCCCAGCACCACCAGCGAGGTGCCGGCGGCGTAAATCTGCTGGCCGGAACGAACCGGTCCCACATGTACCTTGCTCGGGATCAAGGGGGCGGGTTCGGGCTCGGGAACCACCTCAGGGGCGGCTGGCGCGGGGGCAGGCTCGGGTTCCGGTTCGCTCTTGCGACTCTTGCCCGAGGCCATCACGGCCAGTCCCACCGCCTTGGCGGCTGTCTTCATCTCTTCACTGCGCGCCCCCGTGATGCCGACCAGCACAAACTCTTCGGACTCCACCAGCTCCTTGAGCTGTTCGAAATCGGGAATATGTTCCAGTCGGGAAACATTGATCACCAGCGGCGCACAATTAAAAAAGTAGGGTGCCTGGGCCACTTTTTCGGCCAACAACTGACGTATCCGCTCAGGCTCGCCATCGCTGATATGCAACACAGAAATAGTGAAGGTGGTCCCTTTCAATTCGTTATCGCGCTCAACCATGAATCTTCCCCGAGGCAGAGATGCTAATCCGTTATTGTTATTCAATTCCTGATGTTATAGTTTGCCCCCATCAGAGGCAATAAACTCGTCGGATTATATCAATTTCCATGTTGTGTGCAGTCTATAAAAGTCGCAAAAAAGCCGAGACCTACCTTTTTGTTGAAAAAAGAGAGGATTTCTCACGCGTTCCCGAGCCACTGCTGAGTGCATTCGGGCGTCCCGAGCTGGTGCTGATGACCAAGCTGGATCCGGCCAAGCCCTTGGGGCTGGCTGATGTCGGCAAGGTGATGGCCGCGCTGACCAACCAGGGGTTCTACCTGCAGGTGCCGCCGCCTCCCGAGAATTTGCTGGAGCAGCACAAGGCCAGCCTGAAAAAACCATCCTGAATATCCAGCCCCGTGGTGCGTTCTGCCCAGCGGGGCTAATTCTTTGTGACTCTGCATGACGCATTCCGGCCCCGGTGAGGTGGCCTGCGATAATCCCGTGACAGGATCTGGCCAAATTAACTCCCCCCTTTGGTGATATTCACTTTTCGCTGTTTAAATAGAAAGTCAATCTGCTCCCAACACCATATCGTCAACCTTTGCTGGCGCTCACAAAAATAGCGAGTAGCGCGCACTCATATCCTCCATTCCAACGGCTATTGGCCCATTCATCGATTATTTTCAGCCTCTTCCTTGGGCGCTTTTTTGGCCTCCACTGCGCGATGAGTTATCCATCAAATGGGGCGCAAAGAGGGCGGTGATAACTGTGCTAGGTGATGCATCCGATCGGTTGAGTTGATATGGTGAACTCTTTTGAGACCGACAGCTTCATGGCATCCATCACCGTTTACTGTCCTCGTTGCAACTCTGACCACGTATATCGTCATGGGAAGACCCCTGCTGGCCATGTTCGCTATCGTTGCCCCGCCTGTCCGCACGTGTTTCAGCTCACCTATACCTATGAAGCCCGCAAGCCTGGTGTCAAAGACAAGATTGTTGATATGGCGTTCAACGGCTCAGGTGTTCGTGATACTGCTCGCGTCCTCAAGATTGGCATCAACACCGTCATACGCACCCTAAAAAACTCACCCCAAGGCAAGTAACCTCCGAAAAGGTGGTACTCGATGACGTGGCGCTTATCTGTGAACTGTCCCGTCCTGAATATGGTTTACACCTTTCCCCCCAATAAATGGAGAATCCGATGGGACAAGGTGTGAAACGAACACAGCGCGATTACTCGCTGACTTTTAAACTGGCGCTGGTCGAGCAGATTGAAAAAGGCGAGCTCACCTACAAACAGGCTCAGGTGCGTTATGGCATTCAGGGCCGCTCCACCGTTCTGGTATGGTTGCGTAAACATGGTCGGCAAGATTGGAGCCAGGGGGCTTCTGTGCGTGCCGGCACGAGCATCACCATGCCTGACCCCGACAACCAGACACCCGAACAGCGCATCAAGGAACTCGAGCAGCAGCTGGCGCTGATGAGTCAGAAGGCCCAGTTCTTTGAGGCCGTCGTCGATGTACTGAAGAATGACTACGGCGTCTCCATCGTAAAAAAGGGTGATGCATCCGATCGGTTGAGTTGATATGATGAACTCTTTTGAGACCGACAGCTTCATGGCATCCATCCCCGTTCACTGTCCTCGTTGCAACTCTGACCACGTATATCGCCATGGTAAGACCCCTGCTGGCCATGTTCGCTATCGTTGCCCCGTCTGTCCGCACGTGTTTCAGCTCACCTACACCTATGAAGCCCGCAAGCCTGGCGTCAAAGACAAGATTGTTGATATGGCGTTCAACGGCTCAGGTGTTCGTGATACTGCTCGCGTCCTCAAGATTGGCATCAACACCGTCATACGCACCCTAAAAAACTCGCCCCAAGGCAAGTAACCTCCGAAAATGTAGTGGTCAACTAAATCCGGACACTTGGTTAGGCCGAGTCTCGGCTTTTGCTGGCGGTATCCCGTCATTGTGGTGATGTGGACGCCGCCAGTTGTAGTAATCCATCAGGTAGTAACTGATATCCCGCTTTGCCTGCCGCAAGCTCATATATCCCATAGCCGGGAGCCACTCTGACTTCAGGCTTCTGAACAACCGTTCCATCGGGGCGTTCCCAGCAGTTGCCACGCCGACTCATGCTCTGGGTCATGCGATAGCGCCACAGTCGTTGCCGAAATGCCCTACTGCCATATTGGCTGCCCTGGTCGGAGTGAAACAACACACCAGAGGGGCAACCCCGCTGCTGATAGGCCATCTCCAATGCTTTGATGGCCAGTGCTGCATCAGGCTTGTCAGACATCGCCCAGCCCAAGACCCGCCTGGTATGAAGGTCGAGCACTGCGGCCAGATAATGCCAACAACCTCCGACCCAGACGTAGGTAATATCACCACACCACACCTGATTGGGTTGCGGAACATCAAATTCACGGACCAGCAGATTGGGAATATCCGGTCGTTCAGACTGTGCCACCTTATAGCGGTGTGCGCCCGGCTGTTTGGATACCAGCCCGGCCTCCTTCATCAGGTTACGTACTTTGAATCGACCAATCTGATACCCCAACTCCCGCATCATCGACATCAAGGCACGGCTGCCAGCCGAATCCCTGCTCTCTTTGAACAAACGGCGCAACTCAGAGCGCTGTTGCATGCGCTCACGGTTAATCGTCCGCCTGCGAGCCAGATAATCGTAAAAACAGGAAGTGGGAACATCGAAGGCGCAGCAGACCAGGGTGATGGGGGCTTGCTCTCTTAATTGGTCTATCAGCGCGTACGTGTGAACTCGTCCGCCATCAAGAGAGCAGTAGCCTTTTTTAGAATGTCCTTCTCACGTTCGAGCCGGTTGATGCGGGCTTCCAGCTCCTGAATTTTTTGCTGCTCCGGAGTCAGTGCTTTTCCGATTGGGGTTGTACCAGTTCGTTCGGATTGCAGTTGCTGAACCCAGCGGCGCAGTACGGTTTCACCGACATCCAGTGAACGGCTGGCTTCAGGGACAGAATATTCTTGGTCGAGCACCAGGGATGCGGCTTCGAGTTTGAATTCGGCAGTAAATGAGCGACGTAATCTTGTCATTGAACACCTCAGGTCATGGTGGCGTGTACCACCTAAAATGGTGTCCGGGATGATTAGACCACTACAGTCAGCTTAAAAGTCAGCGAGTAATCGCGCTGTGTCCGTTTCACACCTTGTCCCATCGGGTTCTCCATTTATTGTGTAAACCATATTCAGGACGGGACAGCAGAGATAAAAAAGCCAGCCGAGTGTTCGGCTGGCTTTTTGCTATCAGTGGCAGGTGGGGGATTAACCGACCAGCTGATAGAGGATGGCGGAGATGGCGATCATCCCCATCACAGCGACAAATACGTTGCTGATATGGCCCTGATACTTCGCCATGGCCGGTACGCGCTTGATGGCGTACATCGGCATGATGAACAGGATGGTAGCGATGATCGGGCCGCCCAAGGATTCAATCATGCC
This sequence comes from Aeromonas sp. 82P, assembly GCF_051919365.1. Classification (NCBI taxonomy): domain Bacteria; kingdom Pseudomonadati; phylum Pseudomonadota; class Gammaproteobacteria; order Aeromonadales; family Aeromonadaceae; genus Aeromonas; species Aeromonas sp. 82P. The sequence continues at coordinate 2,744,211 of NZ_JBQBEV010000001.1, read as the reverse complement.
CAGGATGGAGGGGTTGGCAATGGCAGTGCCCCACAGGGTCAGGATGAAGAAGGCGATGATGAACATCTCGACTTTCTTGGCGTTCGGCTCTTTGCCTGACTTGCGCATGTTCTGCACGATCATCCCTTTCAGACCTTCACGGGCACCCAGATAGTGGCCGAAGAAGGAGGAGACGATGGCCACGAACGCAACCAGCGGACCGAAGTAGGAGATGATGGGGCTGGCATGCTGGTTCGCCAGATAGGAGAGCACGGCGATGTTCTGGGCCTTGGCTTCTGCCAGCTGGGCCGGTGTCAGGCTCATGACGCAGGAGAAGACGAAGAACATCACGAAGCCCAGCAGCACCATGGCGGTACGCTTGAGGATGGCATCGGCTTTCTCGACAGCCTGCTCACCGTGGTCGCGGCGCTGGGCCAGAGAGAAGCTGGAGATAGCCGGGCTGTGGTTGAAGGAGAAGACCAGTACCGGGATGGTCAGCCACAGGGTAGTGGCGAAATCCTTGGCAGAGGGCACTTGCTCCAGCGCCGCGCCGGTCCAGTCCGGGATCAGGTAGAGGGAGATACCGGCCAGAATGGCGATCAGCGGATAAACCAGCAGCTCGGTCACTTTCAGCATCAGCTTTTCACCGGCCAGCATCACCGACATCATGCCCATGATCAGCACGATGGAGAGGATCCAGCGCGGCGGGGCACTCATCTGCAGCTGGTTGACCATGAAGCTTTCGACGGTGTTGGTGATACCCACGCCGTAGATCAGCACGATGGGGTAGATGGCGAAGAAGTAGAGCAGGGTGATTAATTTACCAGCACCCACGCCAAAGTGTTCTTCCACCACTTCGGTGATGTCTGCGTTTGGCTTTTTGGAGGAGAGGACGAAGCGGGCCAGACCACGGTGTGCCAGATAGGTCATGGGACCTACCAGCAGCGCCATGACGACCAGCGGCCAGAAACCGCCCATACCCGCGTTGATCGGCAGGAACAGGATCCCCGCGCCAACCGCGGTCCCGAACAGACTGATGACCCAGGTAGAGTCGCGTTTTTCCCAACGAGTGGTTTGAGTAGAGCGGATCCCTTGCTCTGTTGACGCCGCAACTCCCTGCGTGCCAGTGACTGTGTTTGACATCTATCTCACCCCGAATGTGTGGTTCTTATTAAGTCGGCGCAAGGATACGGTTTTTCTAATCAAAAATGTTGATCAAATTCATCTTTACGGCACGAAAAACCGCACTTTCTTATGGAAATGTGATCAAAACAAGAAAAATTCAATTATTGTTTATCAATTGGCACGTTATTTTAGTGTTAATGATTAAATCTCGCTCAGCCAAATGTAGGTAAATTGTTATTTTGCGAGATGCTGGGCTAGCTGGTTGATCATGCTGGCGGTAGCCCCCCAGATAAAGTGCTGTTGCCAGGGGATCCAGTAGATGGTGTGTGCTTTCCCCCCTCTGGAAAGGGTCAGGGGGATGTGGTTGCGTCGATCCAGCAGATGGGTCAGCGGCACTTCGAAGGCGTGATCCACCTCATCCGGACTCAGGATGAGGGGATAGTTGCCATCGAGCAGCCCCAGCACCGGCAGTACCTCGAATCGTGACACCGTATTGAGCGGGTTGAGGGTGCCGATCACCTCGATCAGCCGGGCCGGAATGCCGAGCTCCTCTTCGGTCTCCCGCAGTGCCGTGGCAATCAGGTTTTCGTCGCCGGGATCCTGTCGCCCGCCGGGGAAGCTGATCTGTCCCCCATGATGGCGCAGCCGGGGGCTGCGCCGGGTCAATAACACGCTGAGCCCCTCATCGCGCATCACCACCGGGATCAACACCGCCGCCGGACTGAGCCCGCCGATGGCGAGGCGATGTGCCGGGGCGGGTTGCTGCAACTGGAAGCGGGTCAGCAGTTCGTGGCGATCCATGGCGGGGAGCTCTCCTGTGTGTTGCCTTGACGGTGGGGAGGGTTACAGCGCCGACAGCGGCGGCAGGATGCGGGCGACCTTGTCATAGGTCTCCTGATATTCGCTGTCGGCGTCGGAGTCGGCGATGATGCCGCCACCGGCCCAGCAGTGCAGGCGACCCGCTTCGGCGATCAAAGTGCGAATGCAGATGCTGGTGTCCATCCGGCCATGCTGGCTGAGATAGCCGATGCTGCCGCAATAGGCATTGCGGCGCTGGGGCTCCAGCTCTTCGATGATCTCCATGGCGCGGATCTTGGGGGCGCCGGTGATGGAGCCACCCGGGAAACAGGCGCGCAGCAGATCGACTCCTTGCCAGCGTGCATCCAGCTCACCATGGATGGTGGAGACCAGATGATGTACCGCCGGAAACGACTCCACCGCAAAGAGATGAGGCACGCTGACCGAGCCAGGCCGGCTGACCCGACCGATGTCGTTGCGCAGCAGATCAACGATCATCAGATTCTCTGATCTGTCCTTGTCCGCCTGCGCCAGCTCCAGCGCGACTTGCCGATCGATGGCCGGATCAGGGTGGCGCGGACGAGTGCCTTTGATGGGTTTGGTTTCGATATTGCGGCCATCAAGCAGCAGGAACCGCTCGGGGGAGAGGCTCAGCAGCGCGCTCTCCGGCAGGCGGATAAAGGCTGAGAAGGGTGCCTTGTTGGCGGTTGCCAGCAGGCAATAGGCCTGCCACTCATCCCCCTGATAGGGGGCGCTGAAACGCTGGGTCAGGTTGATCTGGTAGCAATCTCCCGCTGCGAGATATTCCTGAATACGGGCAAATTTCTCGCCATACTCGGCGCGGCTCATATTGCTCCGCCACGACCCCTGCAAGGCAAAAGCAGGGGCCGGTTTGGCCTGCTGCTGTTCAAGCCAGGCCAGCCGGTTGGCAAGGCCTGCTTCATTCCCCCAGTGCACCAGCTGCCAGTCGCCGGTCGCCACACTGCGCAGCAGCGCCCAGTCGTAGATGCCCACTGCCATGTCCGGTACCGCGATATCGGCGGCGGCCTGCACTGGCAGTCGCTCGAAGCGACGGCCCAGATCATAGCCAAACAGGCCGAGGGCGCCGCCAATAAAGGGCAGGTGAGTGGCGCACAGATCCAGCTCCCCCAGCAGCTGTTGCTGGGTATGGGCCAGCAGGGCGAGGGGATCTTCGTGGTGTTTGCTGATATTCGCCCCGACACGCAGAGTGGTCACCTCACCGCGGGTTTCGAGGGTCGCCAGCGGATCGGCGCTGATGATATCAAAGCCGTTGTCGGCGCCGAGTGGCCCCGCCGATTCCAGCAACATGGCCCACGGCTGATGTTGCAGGCGGGCAAAAAGCTGATGGAGTTCAGCACTATGGTCTAGATGATGGATATGAAGTGTTGGCGTCATTTTATGTTACACAGGCAACAGTTTGGTTCCCGAACCCTAGTCGGTGCTGGTGGGCAAGCGTATCATAGGTGTCGGTGACTTAAGAAAAAACTGCCGTGTCGTTCGTTTTTTGCTGGTTGATAGTTTTTAGCCAGCACGTCAGCACGGCCCATCATATGGAAGCCCTTGCCCTGCTCCGTGGCAGAGACAAGGACCAGTGAGGATGATATGAGCATTATAAAAAAACAGGATTTCATCGATTCTATCGCAGATGCCCTCCAGTACATCTCCTATTACCACCCGTTGGATTTTGTTCAGGCTGCCAAAGCGGCGTATGACCGTGAGGCCAACCCGGCCGCCAAAGATGCGCTTGCCCAGATCCTCATCAACTCCCGCATGTCCGCCGAAGGTCATCGTCCGCTCTGCCAGGACACCGGCATCGTGACCTGTTTCGTCAAAATTGGCATGCAAGTCCAGTGGGACAGCGACATGACAGTGCAGGAGATGGTGGACGAAGGGACCCGTCGTGCCTACACCAATCCTGACAACCCGCTGCGCGCCTCCGTGCTGGCCGATCCGGCCGGCAGTCGCAAAAACACCAAAGACAACGCCCCTGCCGTGGTGCATATAGACATGATCCCCGGCAACAAGGTGGAAGTGAGCATCGCGGCCAAAGGCGGCGGCTCCGAGAACAAATCCAAGATGGTGATGCTCAACCCCTCTGACGATATCGTCGAGTGGGTGCTGAAAACCGTGCCGACCATGGGCGCAGGCTGGTGCCCGCCCGGCATGCTGGGCATCGGCATCGGCGGTACCGCCGAGAAAGCGGCGGTGCTGGCCAAAGAGGCTCTGATGGAGCACATCGACATTCAGGAGCTGATCGCCCGTGGCCCGCAAACTACCGAAGAGAAGCTGCGGGTCGAGCTCTACGACAAGGTCAACAAGCTGGGGATCGGTGCCCAGGGGTTGGGCGGCCTCACTACCGTGCTGGATGTGAAGGTCAAATCTGCGCCGACTCACGCCGCTTCCAAGCCGGTGGTGATGATCCCCAACTGCGCCGCCACCCGCCACGTTCACTTCGAGCTGGATGGTTCAGGCCCCGCCGAACTGACTCCGCCGAAACTGAGTGACTGGCCGGAGATCACCCGTGAAGCGGGTGGCAACGTGCGCCGCGTCAACGTCGATGGCATCACCAAGGCCGAGCTGGCCAGCTGGAAGAGCGGTGATACCGTGCTGCTCTCCGGCAAGATCCTGACCGGTCGCGACGCCGCCCACAAGCGTATCGCCGACATGCTGAAAAATGGCGAAGGGCTGCCTGAAGGGGTCGATTTCACCAACCGCTTCATCTACTACGTTGGCCCGGTCGATGCGGTGCGTGACGAAGTAGTTGGCCCGGCAGGCCCCACCACCTCCACCCGGATGGACAAGTTCACCGACATGATGCTGGGTGAAACTGGCCTTATCGGCATGATCGGCAAATCCGAGCGGGGCCCGAAAACCGTCGAGAGTATCAAGCAGCACAAGGCTGTCTATCTGATGGCCGTTGGTGGCGCCGCCTATCTGGTGGCCAAGGCGATCAAGAAGGCGCGCGTGGTAGCTTTTGCCGATCTCGGTATGGAAGCGATCTACGAGTTTGAAGTGGAAGATATGCCGGTGACCGTTGCGGTCGATTCCGAAGGTAACAATATCCACGAAACCGGCCCGGCCTACTGGTCTGCCAAGATTGCCGAGCTGGACGGCAAACTCTCCTCCTGAGTGACCGTTTCCGCTGCCGGTTAACGGCATCGGCCATGTAAACAAGGCGCGTTCATTCGGATGCGCCTTGTTGCTTTGGCTGGCTTGTTATGGACTCAGGTTGGCCGTTTGCGGCAAGCGGGTATAAAAAAGGATGGCGTGACGCCATCCTTTTTCCGTTGTGCTTGTGCTCTGGCTGCAGACAGCAGAGCAATCGCCCTTGGCTTAGGCCTTTTTCAGGTAGGCAGCAACCAGTACGATCTGCACGCCGTTGACCTTGCCTTCGATATGGAGCGGGTTGTTGGTCAGACGGATGCCCTTGACCAGGGTGCCGCGCTTGGCGGTAAAACCGGCGCCTTTCACGTCCAGATCCTTGATCAGGGTGACGGAGTCGCCCTCTTGCAGCACGGCGCCGTTGGAGTCAACGGTTGGTACGCTGTCATCATCTTCGTCAGCAATACCAGCTTCGGCCCAGGCCTTGGCTTCGTCTTCCATGTACATCATGTCCAGCAGATCCTGAGCCCACACTTCACCCTTGCCGGAGAGCGCTTTCAGCTGGCGCCATGCCATCACCTGCACCGCAGGCACCTGGCTCCACATGCTGTCACTCAGGCAACGCCAGTGGTTGACCACCAGGGTATCCGGTTGTTCCAGCTGACCACGGCAGGTGTCACAGATAGCAACGCTGTGATCATCGTCGCTGGCGGGGGAGTGAGGCACCACGAAGGCGGTCAGCGCCTGCTCGGCGCTGCACAGTTCACACTTGGCGCCCGCGCGCGCTTGCAGAATGGCGTTGATGGTCATGTTGTTGGTCCCATAGCTAGTGTAAAGCGTCCCGCGTTGGGCGGGGCGCGTGAAAGAGGGGGCGGAATATAGCATAAAACCCCGCACTTTGTCAGGTCTGCCCTGGGTCGCAGGGTCGGCGGTGCTGTTGCGCGGCGCTGATCGTCAGGTATTGAGAGTGCAATTTGAAGCGGGATCGCTAGAATGAGCCTCCTTTTTGACTGCAAGGCAGGGGCATTCGTGCTGGCTCAACGTTTTCAACAACTGGATCGACTGCTCACCCGCTACCGACGCTGGTGGCAATATCAGCCATATCATCATTTGACCATGGCCTTTGCCGATGAGGCGCCCGAACTGGCGGCGTTGCTCAATGGGTTGACGCTGACCCGGTTGGCGGAGCTCGATGCGGATATGGATGCACTCAGCACGCTGCTTGCCCCCTGGATTGCCGAGGGGACCGAACTGCAGCAACTCAGTCAGCTTGTCCCGTTTACCCCTGAGCCCATCACTTGCAGCAAGGAGATGGCGCTGCATATGCCGGGGCGTAAGCAGGCCCAGATCGAGTCGTTCACCGCCTGTTTGCCGGCCCATCAGGGCCCCTATCTGGAGTGGTGTGCTGGCAAGGGACATCTTGGGCGGCTGGTGTCACTTCATCGACAGGCTCCGATCCTCAGTCTGGAGTTGCAAGGGCAGCTTTGTGACGATGGTCGGTTGCTGGCCGAGCGGGATGGCGCCAATATGACCTTTACCTGCGCAGATGCCTTTGCACCCGAATCGGCGGCGCTGATCGCCCCCGAACATCACGCTATGGCACTCCATGCGTGTGGCGAGCTTCACACCCATCTGCTGGAGCGGGTGGCCGAGCGCAGTGCCAGCGGCGTGACCATCTCTCCCTGTTGTTACCACCTGATCCGTACCAGCCACTATCGCCCGCTGTCAGCCGCGGCCAGCGCCAGCGAGCTGGTGTTGAGCAAGGCGGATCTCAAGTTGCCGCTACAGGAGACGGTGACTGGCGGTGCGCGGATCGCCCGCCTGCGCGAGCAGGAAGTGGTGTGGCGGCTCGGGTTTGACTGCCTGCAGCGTCAGGTGCGCGGTGTGGATGAGTATCTGCCGGTGCCCAATATGCAAAAGAGCCTGCTGACCGGCACGTTTGAGGCATTCTGCGTTTGGGCTGCTGAACGCAAAGGGATTGTGCTGCCCGCCGGGCTGGACTACCCCGCCTGGTTGGAACACGGGGAGCGCCGCTTTGGTGATGTCGCCCGCATGGAGCTGGTGCGCCACCTGTTTCGCCGTCCCCTCGAGATCTGGCTGGCGCTGGATCGCGCGCTCTTTTTGCAAGAGCAGGGCTATCGGGTCGAAGTGGGGGAGTTCTGTGCCAAACCCATGACCCCGCGCAATATCCTGATCCGTGCCGTGCGTGCCTGACATCCGGCTATTTTGAGCATTTTTCTTGAACATTGATGATGGCTGACAGGTTGAGCCTGTCAGCCATTTTTTTCATCACGAACAATGACCGTATGGCATGCCACCCGGCCGTCTCAACTGTTCTAAAAATGGGCGAAAGATCACGCTGTGACGTTTTCGTTTGGGTTCTTTTTCTTTGTTTCAGCTGCACTGAATATCACAAGGTGAAATGGCTCACAAATTCTGCTTATTTCTTAATTCTCATCGTGAATTTAGTTGTTGAAACACCTACTCTTGGAACGCATTAATTCAAACAAGGACGATAAACATGTTCAAACCCAAGCGTTGTGCCTGGCTAATCGCTGCCGCCTGCGCATTGCCAAGCTATGCCGCAATGAGTGCAGCCATGAATATTCAACCCGATCCGCAAAATGCTGGAGGATATGTGATTGCGGCCCCGGATCTGGCCGCCGTGGAAAAAGTCAAGACGGCTAATCCCATGTATGCAATATGGGCCAAGGCATTGGCCACCCGGTCCAATAAAATCGTTGATGCCATTGAACCGGGTCTGGCAAGCAATCCTGACAACGTAAAACGGGTTGAACGGGTATTTCCCCAATCTGAATGGGAATATTTAACCCAGATGGCAGCGCCGGAATATACTTATGTCCGCTTCTTGCGAGCCATCGGTAAATTCCCTGCGTTCTGTGGCGAATATACCGACGGTCGCGACTCTGATGCGATCTGTAAAAAATCCATTGTGACGGCCTTTGCGCACTTCTCTCAGGAGACGGGGGGCCATATTGCCAAGGAGAACGTCTCTGATAACCCGCTGGGGCTAGAGGAGTGGCAACAGGCGCTGGTGCATGTGCGGGAGATGGGCTGGTCAGAGGGACAGACCGGCTATACCACCGGCTGTGGCCAGAACGACTGGCAGAACAAGAAGTGGCCTTGCAGCACGGGTCAGGGGTACTTCGGCCGCGGCGCCAAGCAGCTCTCCTACCACTTCAACTACGGTGCCTTCTCCGAGGCGATGTTTGATGGCGATGCCTCCGTGCTGCTCAACAACCCGGGGCTGGTGGCGGACTCCTGGCTCAACCTCGCTTCTGCCATCTGGTTCTTCCTCACCCCGCAGGCCCCGAAACCGGCCATGTTGCACGTGATTGATCGTACCTGGGTACCCTCCAAATGGGAAGCTGACGCTGGTATCGGCTATGGTTTTGGCACCACCATCAACGTCATCAACGGCGGCATCGAGTGTGGCGAGCAGAACAAGGACAAGGGGCAGCCGGTCAATCGTATCCGCTACTGGGAAGGGCTGGCCAACCACTACCAGATCCCGCTCAAGGCGGATGAGAAGAACACCTGCTGGCAGCAGACTCCCTATGGCAGCCTCAATCTTAACGGCGCTACCGACGTGCTCTACACCAACTGGGATGGCAACTGGAAGTACTATCCGGATCGCCCAGGCGGTTACTCCTTCGAGTGCGATCTGGTGGGCTTTCAGACCGCTTATTCTGCGCTGGTGCCGGGTGACTACGAGAAGTGCGTGACCAACTTCTACGGCTCCCACGCCAACTGGCCGAAAGTGCGGATCGTCGCCAAGCTCGATCCCGCCCCGGTCGATCCGGTTGACCCGCCGGTTGATGGTCAGCCTGCCTGGGATGCCAGCAAGGTCTATACCGCTGGCAGCAAGGTGAGCTACAAGGGCGCCGTCTATCAGGCCAAATGGTGGACGCAAGGGGATGATCCCGCCAAAGGTGGCCCCTGGGCGTTGGTGACGACCCAATAAAGAGACAGTCCATCCATTGATTGATAAGGAGAGGGGGCTTGGCCCCCTTGTAATATATTTTTGCGTTGGGAGGATATGTGGCAGAGATTAAAAATAGATCCATCTCTCTGGAGGGATATCTGTATTTTTTTGGTCAACTTTTATTTCCCGCTTAAAGTGATGTAAACGGCCCATATCAAATTTATTGATAGCTGGATTTAATGTTTTAACCTTGCAGCTCAGTAATATTAAAAAGCATTGAGTGATGTTTTGCTAAACGATGGGTTCGAAGAGAACACCCATGACGCCATCTTTGTCGTATGTATGATGAGGGTGTTTATTCTTCCCATCTATCAACTCATGGTATCACCCAGCTCGCTATTTATTTCATAGAGTGAGAAATGAACATGTTGGATGTAAAAGTCATATGTATCTATTTGTTTACGGATGAGTGTGCGTAGTTCAGCAGATTATTTTCACTGGGAGCAAGGTAATCTTGCTCGATTTAAAATAATTGTTGAGGTGCGCAGATGAATGGGGATTGTCGTCTCGTTATCCGAATGGGAAGTCGCATGCGGTTTAATCACTAAGCAGATAGCAGGAAAGAGGAGTGCACCATGGAACTGGTGGTGATCCGCCATGGCGAGACGCAGGCCAATGCGGAAGGGCGTTATCAGGGCGCGCTGGATATCGGGCTCAATGACGATGGCGTGCGTCAGATATCCCGGCTGGCTGAGAAGGTGGCTGTGGAACAGCCGCCGTTCGATCGGCTGCTGGCGTCCCCGCTGCTGCGAACAAGGGAGAGTGCTGCCATCTTGTCTCGTCAGTTGGGATTGCCTGTGGAGCTTGTGCCTGCTTTTCGTGAGCGTGATGTCGGCCTGTTTGAAGGACTGACGCAGGTAGAGGCAAGAACACGCTATCCCGAGCTGTGGGCGCGCAATATCACCCGGCGCTGGGCTGAATCTCCTCCCGGTGGTGAAACTATTGATGAGGTGATTGCCCGGGTCTCGCAGGGACTAACGGCACTGGCTTCGACCATGCAAGGGGTACGGATACTGCTGGTGGCGCACGGTGTGGTCGCCAAGGTGATCCGCGCCGTAACGATTGCCGGATTTGATGACTTCTTCGAGTGGCAATTGCCCAACGGCGGCATGCTGTCGGTGAGGCTCTCTCTGGCTGATGGTGGCCCACTGCGCTTTAGCCGTCCCCTTGATGGTTGTGATTGAAAAGCGCACTAAAAGCAGAACGAAAAAAGCGCTACCGAAGAGAGTAGCGCTGCTTTTTGTGTTCGCTGCGGTTGGTTATCTCTGCAGGCACAGGTTAGTAGTGTCACCAGAGGGCAGGGGCGTGCGCCATCAGGTCGGCTCCGGTTCCTCTTTGCGGCAGCAGTTGCGCCCCTGTTTCTTGGCCAGATAGAGGGCGGTGTCGGCTCGTCTAACCATCTTCTCTACAGTGTCATGGCTACCCTTGCTGGCACTGATCCCGATACTGATGGTGAGGGAGATCTCAAGAGCCCCCTCCAGTGCATGGTGCTGGGATTCGATGGCTAGCCTGATCCGCTCGGCGCTGGCCCAGGCGAGCTCGAGGGAGGTTTCCGGTAGCAGTACGATAAACTCTTCGCCACCCCAACGACCCAGCATGTCCACCTCCCGCAGCTGTTTGCTGATCCGTTTCACCAGACTCAGGATCGCCAGATCTCCCTGTTGATGGCCAAAGGTATCGTTGACTTCCTTGAAGTGGTCGATATCGATCAGCAGCAGGCTCATGGTGTGGCCAAAACGCTGGCAGCGCTGCATCTCGGCGTTGACCAGCTCGTTGAAGCGGCGCCGGTTGGCAATGCCGGTGAGGGGATCCGTGGTGGCGGCGACCTTCAACTCCTCCACCAGTCGGGCTCGCTCCGAGATATCCCGCAAGATGGCGGTCATCTCGGTGGTCGGGCCCAGATTGATCTTGGCGATGGTCACCTCCAGCGGAAATTCGCTGCCGTCTCGGCGCAGACCCATCACCGAGGCGCGGGCATGCATCGGGCGCGAATTGATGGGGGAGCTGCTGAAGGCTTTGAAATAGGTTTCGTGATTGGCACGAAAACGCTGTGGCAGCAGGGTTTCCAGCCGTTTGCCGAGATAACTTTCGTCGATGCCGAACATTTCGCAGGCGGCGGTATTGATAAGCTCGATGCGTGACTCGCTGCTGACACTGATGATGCCGTCATAGGCGGAGTTGACCACTGCCTCGAAGCGGCGGCGACTGGTGGTAAGCGCCTCTTCCAGCTGCATCCTGGCGGTGATGTCGATGGCGGTCACGATGATCCGGTTGATCCGTGCCTGCTCGGGGATGATTGGGGAGAGAATAAAGCGCCACCAACTGGTACGTGACAGGCTGTCGATAGGCAGCTCGCTCTCGAGCCCGGTCTGCATGCGCACACATTCGTGCATTGGCGGCTCGATGGTATTGGTGATGTAGCGGGGAAACATCTCGCTCAGCTGTTTGCCAATGCTGCCAAGGACATCCAGCTCGAACGCCTTGGCAAAGGTATCGTTGGCAGAGACCAGCACAAAGTGATCATCCTTGTCGAGGCTGAACACCGCCACGGCAGCGCCGATGGCGTCGAGAGATGACTTTATGTCGGCATGGGAACCCTGTGTAAACATGCGACCTCCACGGCGAATAACATATTGATATTCAGTATAGTGTGGTCGTTTGGCTAACTACTCTTCGATATCCAGCAACACCAGAATGGCGCTGTCGCCGCCCCATTCGCGGGGGGCCTGATGGAAGGCGCGCACATTGGGGTGCTGGGCCAGCCAACTGGGAATGCGCTGTTTGAGAATATGTTTACCGATGCCGTGCATCACCGAGGCGACGTGAATGTTCTCTTTCTGGCAGAGGGTGAGCAGGGCGGCCAGCTCCTGTTTTGCCTGCTGCTGATTCATGCCGTGCAGATCCAGGTAGATTTCCGGCGGATAAATGCCCCGCTTGAGCTTTTTCAGCTCAAATTTTGACACATCTTCCCGCACGTAACGGGTCGGCCCATCATCGTCGAGATGGGGCTGATACTCATCGCTGAAATAGTGGTCAACCCCAAGCTTTTCGCGGGTTTCGCGCAATTCGCGTTTCTGCTTGACCGGGCGTAACTCGGCCCTTATGGTATCTTGCTTGATTTTCCGGGTACCTTTTATCGCATCGCGGAACAGCAGGGTTTCCTCGTCTGTCGGTGAGGGCGTTTTTTTCATCAGATGCTCATGTATTAGGTATGCGTCTTGCCCGCAACGTAAACGGGGCTCGGGCCGGATATTACTCGACTTGGAGGTGGATTTGGACAAGATATTTATCGATGAGGTGGTTGCCGAGATGCACACCATCCAGGACATGTTGCGTTGGGCCATGAGTCGTTTCAACGACGCCGGGATTTTTTACGGTCATGGAACCGACAACGCCTGGGATGAAGCTGTGCAGCTGGTACTGCCCGCGTTACATCTGCCACCGGATGTAGACCCGGCCATGCGCCACTCCCGTCTCACCAGCAGCGAGCGTCACCGCATCGCCGAGCTGATTATCCGTCGAGTACAGGAGCGGGTACCGGCCGCCTATCTGACCAACAAGGCCTGGTATGCCGGTTGGGAGTTCTACGTGGACGAGCGGGTGCTCATTCCCCGTTCCCCCATTGCCGAGATGGTCGCCAACCGTTTCGCGCCCTTCCTCAAACATGAACCGACCCGGATCATGGACCTGTGCACCGGCTCCGGTTGCATCGCCATCATCATGGCCCACGAGTTCCCGGAAGCGGAAGTGGATGCCATCGACATCAGCATTGATGCCCTGAACGTGGCCGAGCGCAACATCAACGATCACGGGCTGGAGCAGCAGGTCATACCGATCCGCTCCGATCTGTTCCGCGATCTGCCGGCGGGCGACAAGTACGATCTCATCGTCTCCAACCCGCCCTATGTGGACTCCGAAGACATGTCGGATCTGCCGGAAGAGTTCCGTCACGAGCCCGAGCTGGCGCTGGCGTCCGGCTCCGATGGTCTCAAGCTGACCAAGCGTCTGCTGGCCCATGCGGCAGATTTCCTCAAGGATAACGGCGTGCTGGTGGTCGAAGTGGGCAACAGCATGATCCATCTGGAAGCCCAGTTCCCCGAGATCCCCTTTACCTGGGTTGAATTCGAAAACGGCGGTCACGGCGTCTTTGTGATGACCCGTGACGAGCTGGTTCAGTATCAGGATCATTTCGCCATCTACAAGAACTAAGCAGGAGCGCGCATGGCAGGGAACAGTTTTGGTCAACTCTTTCGGGTCACTACCTTTGGCGAGAGCCACGGCCTGGCGCTGGGCGCCGTGGTCGACGGCTGCCCGCCAGGGCTGGAGATCAGCGAAGCGGATCTGCAGGGGGATCTGGATCGGCGCAAGCCGGGCACTTCCCGCTACACCACGCCACGCCGCGAGCCGGACGAGGTGAAGATCCTCTCCGGGGTGTTCGAGGGCAAGACCACCGGCACCTCCATCGGGCTGCTCATCGAGAATACCGATCAGCGCTCCAAGGATTACTCCGACATCAAGGATCTGTTCCGGCCGGGTCACGCTGACTACACCTACCACCAGAAGTATGGTCAGCGGGACTATCGCGGCGGTGGTCGCTCCTCGGCACGCGAGACCGCGATGCGGGTAGCGGCGGGGGCCATTGCCAAGAAGTACCTCAAACAGGTGCATGGCATCGAGATCACCGGTTTTCTCTCCCAGCTCGGCCCCATCAAGGCCGAGGCGTTTGATGCGGCGCAGATTGAGCAGAATCCCTTCTTCTTCCCCGATGCGGGCAAGCTGGAAGAGCTCGATCAATACATGCGTGACCTGAAAAAAGAGGGCAACAGTATCGGTGCCAAGGTGCAGGTCATTGCGCGCAATGTGCCGGTGGGTCTCGGTGAGCCGGTATTTGATCGCCTCGACGCCGACATTGCCCACGCCATGATGGGCATCAATGCGGTGAAAGGGGTGGAGATCGGTGACGGCTTCGCCGTGGTGGAGCAAAAAGGTTCCGAGCATCGCGACGAGATGACCCCGGCGGGCTTTGCCAGCAACCATGCGGGCGGCATTCTGGGCGGCATTTCGTCGGGTCAGGATATTGTGGTGAGCATGGCGCTCAAACCGACTTCCAGCATCACTGTGCCGGGCAAGACCATCAATACCGAAGGCGAGGCAATCGAGATGATCACCAAGGGTCGTCACGATCCTTGTGTCGGCATTCGCGCCGTGCCCATCGCCGAAGCCATGCTGGCGCTGGTATTGATGGATCACCTGCTGCGCCATCGTGCCCAGAATCAGGGGGTGTTGACCCAGACGCCGCAGCTGCGCTGATCGCTTTTGCTGCTTATCGACTGATCACCATCAGTCAGGAGATCAAGTTCGACAATACCAAAAAGGCGACCTTCGGGTCGCCTTTGCTATTTCAGGTGGCGGCTTATCCCGTCAATGCTTGCGGAGGGTGCGGGTCAACAGATCCGCGGCGCCCGGATCGGCATTGAGGCGACACCTTGGGGGCGAGAACTTGTTGTGGGGTTTGGGCAAGGCATGAATGGCCTCGTTGACTTTGAGGATCTGTTCTTCGCTCACGCTGTTTTTGGCAAACATCAAGCTGACCGGCTGGTGGTGTAGCAACAGTTGGCAGCTGATAAACTCTTCGGCCCCCAGCTGGGCCAGCCGGTAGCGAGCATATTGCCACTCCATGATGATGCCATCGAGGCGGCGAGCCAGCAGCAGATCGATCATCCGCTCATCGGCGTTGTATTCGGTCGCCATTTTAAGCGCCGGGCAGCTATCCATCTGATGCATGGGGCGGGTGCCGCGCAACTTGCCTATCTTGAGCCCTTTCTCGTTGCACAACGCGGGCAGATTATCGAGCTGTGCCCAGCGATCCTGATGGCCGGGAATCGGGTCATTGCTCAGCAGCACATAGGCACTCTGGCGGTAGGGGGTCGAGAAGCGGGCATAACTCTGGCGCTCCGGCAGAGGGAGGGCGGCCATCGCCACATCCAGCTGATCGTGTTCTACCAGATGCAGTGCCCGCGCCCAGGGAAGCTCGCGAAACTTGGGGGCAAAGCCCGCCTGGGTAAGGATCTGGCGGGTCAGGCTGACATCCAGCCCATCCAGCTCACCCCGGTTGTTGATTTGGCTGAAGGGGGGCCAGTGACTCCAGGCCACGGTCAGGGTCTGACTGGCCTGCAGTGCAGGGCTTAGCAGCAGAAGCAGCAGGCCAATCCTTGCCTGCCAGCTGCCGCGGGGACGATATGGCGTGGTCATAGCTAAACCTCGTTATTGTGTTCTTTTATCCCGTGCTTTTGCCCTGCGAGCCATGCCTGCGAGGGCTGATATTGTGTTGCCAGTTAATAGTGTGGTGCGTGCTACATCAATCAACGGGATTATTCGGGGGGCAGGAGGGGGATTTTCTGTTCGTGCTGGGAGGAGCATCACATTTTTCTCGTTTATCCCGGACAACTCCGTTAGACTGCGCCTCTATTCTTTCCCCTTTGCTCTGCTCCCCGGGGAAATCGTTGTTTTCTCAATAGGCCCAGATCTTGTGAGATGGCATCGGCTCAGCAGAGGAGCCCCACCACAAATCCCCGGCGCCCCTATCTCTAGCAGGTAATTATGAGTTTTACTTCCCTCGGTCTGGCCGAACCCTTGTTGCGTGCCGTTGCCGAACAAGGCTACGACACCCCGTCTCCCATTCAGCAGCAAGCGATCCCCGCCGTTCTGGCTGGCCGCGATCTGATGGCGGCGGCCCAAACAGGGACCGGCAAGACCGCAGGCTTTACCCTGCCGATGCTGCAACGTCTGATGGAGAGCAAGCGCAAGGTTTCTCCGAACCGCATTCGTGCGCTGGTGCTGACCCCGACTCGCGAGTTGGCCGCCCAGGTGGGCGAGAGCGTGCGTAACTACGGCAAACACCTGCCGATGCGCAGCCACGTGGTCTTCGGCGGCGTCAGCATCAATCCGCAGATGATGGCGACTCGCCGTGGTCTGGACGTGCTGGTGGCCTGTCCTGGCCGCCTGATGGATCTTTACAACCAGAACGCCGTCAAGTTCGACGAAGTGGAGATCCTGGTACTGGACGAAGCGGATCGCATGCTCGACATGGGCTTTATTCGCGACATCCGCCGTATCCTGGCTCTGATGCCGAAGAAGCGTCAGAACCTGCTCTTCTCCGCCACCTTCGCCGACGAGATCCGCGAACTGGCCACCGGTCTGCTGGATAACCCGGCGGTGATCGAAGTGGCCCCGCGCAACAGCACTGCCGAGCGTATCGAGCAGCTGGTGCACCCGTGCGACAAGGCCAACAAGATCGCGTTGCTGAGTCATCTGGTCACCAGCAACAACTGGCAGCAGGTACTGGTGTTCACCGTACCAAGCACATGGCCAACCGTGTTGCCGAGACCCTCGACAAGAACGGCGTCAGCGCCGCCGCCATTCACGGCAACAAGAGCCAGGGTGCCCGTACTCGCGCACTGGCCGGTTTCAAGGATGGTAGCGTCAAGGTGCTGGTGGCGACCGACATCGCCGCCCGTGGTCTGGACATCGACAAGTTGCCGCAAGTGGTCAACTTCGAGTTGCCGAACGTGGCGGAAGATTACGTGCACCGTATCGGTCGTACCGGCCGTGCCGGTGCTGCCGGTCACGCCATCTCGCTGGTGGCTGCCGATGAAGGCAAGCTTATCAAGGCGATCGAGCGTCTGACCAAGCAGAACATCCCGTGCGAGCAGGTAGCCGGTTTTGAAGCCTCCCGCGAGACCCTCGACAACATCGCCCGTGGTATCGGCGCGCCGCTGCGCAAAGAGCCTCGTGATCCGAGCGAGCAGCGCCGTGCGCCGCGTCCGCAAGGTCAAGGCCAGCGTCAGGGGGCCGGTCGTTCCGCCTCCAATGGTAATGCGGGTGGTGCCCGTACCGGTAACGGTGGCAAGCCCAAGCCGCAAGGTGGTCAGCGTCCGGCTGATGGCGCCGGCAAACCGGCTCAGGCCCGTCGTCCACGTCGCTCTACCCACAACCAGTAAGCGGTTCGGGAGCCAAGCTCCCCCGCTGTACGGTTGACTGAAAAAGCCCTGCCAATCTGGCAGGGCTTTTTGTTTTTTCAGCCATGTAATCGGCACTGTGTGGTGCTGCGAGAACCGCGCTAGATGGCGGAGAGGTACTGCTTTTGCATCGTCAGCCAGCGGCCGTTATTGATAAACGCCAGCTGTACCTTGAGCAGGGCCGCAATTTCCGCCCGGTGCTTTTTATCGAGGTAGAGAAAGACCTGCTCTTTGGTGATCTTCTGCCAGGGGGACGCCAGTGCAGGTTGAGAGGCGGGGCGCATCTTGATGAGCCAGTCCACTTTGCCTCGATGCAGTTGGGCAAGCCCCTGCTTCTCATCGTTCAACCAGATGACCTGATAGTTGCCGAGGAAGCGCTCGCACCACTGGATGCCGCGCAGGCAGCCAATCACGGTACCCTTGGCAGGGGGCCAGCTCGGGTTATCCCGTGGCTGACCATAAATCGCCGCCTCCGAGATGGGGGCACCGATCTGCAGCAAGTGGGGATAGGTCTGATCAAAGCCCTTGATCCTGGCCATATCGCCATCGACGGCATGGTCTGCCTCAATCAACTTTTCGCAGCGGGCATAAGTGCAGGGGATCAACTGAAAGTCGATGCCGGCTCGGCCAAACCAGTCATGAATAAAAGGGCGCAATATCGCAGTGTGTTCGACCGCTGCCGCCAGCTTTAGCGGGGTTGCGTGGGCAACGGGAGTCAGCCCGACAAGCAGTAACCAGCCAATCCACTTCATATCGCACTCCTGAATCGGGCTTGTTTAAGCAGAACTGTTGCGACTATCTGTGCAGTGAAGAATAGCCGATTGGGATGGCTGGCAGACCGCTTCGCCAGCTATTCGTGACGGCCGGGTCAGGGGAGCAGCGCCGTGATCAGGATATGGGCAGCGCTCACCAGGATCACCGTGAAGGTCAGCCCCATTCCCGCCACTCGATAACGGAAGTTCTCCGGCGTGCGGCTCATGCCAAATGCGTGGCAGAGACGGCCAAGCAGCAAGGCACTCCCCAGCAAATGAACCAGCCAGGGGGCATGGCTGCCGGTTTCGACGAAATAGATGAGCAGCAGGGCGAGGGGGACATACTCGGCAAAGTTGGCGTGTACCCGCATGGCGCGCAACATGGCGGGGTCATCCCCATGCCCCAGCGCCACCTTGCGGCTATGGCGGGTGCGAATGGTTCGAATGCTCAGCAACACAAACAGCAGGGCGAGCAGGGCCGCGTAAACAGGCAGTATGGTCATGGTATCTGGCTCCTTGTGTGATGATATCGAGTAGCTGGTGTTGAGACGCGATATTGCTCGGCATCTCAATGGCTTGCCTTGAGGGTAGCAGCAAACTGCTTTAGCACGACCGTCATCTATTCACTTGCCATCGGCCAAGCGCAGGCGCAAAACAAACAGCCCTGCCGAGGTGGCAGGGCTGTATTTTTACCGTGTTGATGGTAGGCTGCGCCCCGTCATTACCCCTCGTAAGGGAGGGAGGAGTGGTGCAGCACGATGCGCACCTTGCCATCATCCCCCTTCTTGAAACCCCAGGTCTTGTCGACTGTAGTTTCCTTGTTGTCGCGATCTACCAGATGCACCTTGCCCATGGTCAGCGCCATGTCGCCGTTGATATAGACGGCGGCATTGTCATAGCGATAGCTCTGCCAGTTTTTCAGGGCGAACCCTTTGTCGGTGGGGTAGGCGCTGTTGTTGCCGACAAAGTAGGCCAGCGCCCCCTCGCGGTTGGTGCGAAAGGTCTGCTCGCCACCGGCGAGGGTGGGTTTGAACAGCACTGGCCCCTGCTGGTAGCCATAGGCGCTGTCGAGCACCGACTCGGCGGTCGCCTTGGCGCGCTCAATCCCACCGGCGCGATAGTCATCGCTGATCTTGATAAGCGCCGCGCCCCAACCATCCTGCGCGGCCTTGATCTCCGCCTCGGTAATATTGTTGTTGGCGATTTCGGCGGCGCTAAGTGCGCCGCTGGCGGCAAGCAGGATGAGGGCAAGGGTGCTCTTCTTGAGGTGCAACATCATTGTTTTCAAACTCCTGATAGTGATAAACGAGCAGGCAGTGTAGCGAAGGGGCATGAACGGTTTTTGAACTGATTATTCAGGGTTGGGTAGTAAAAAGGTCGGTATATCGCTGTAGGTTAGGGTGTTTGTTTGGTAAGAGGCGCTCTCTTAATTAATGGCGGATGCCTGTATCCAACTTGGTTTCTTTTCCAACAAAAAGCCCCGTCAAGTTAATTGGCGGGGCTTGGCTATTTGGAGCATTCAGTATCGGGGATTACAGCGCTGGCAGCATTCCAAGGCTGACGCTGATCTGGACGCCGACAATCAGCACACCCATGGCGGCGGCCACTCCAAGCGCCACTACGCCACCTGGGGCGCGGTAGTGGTGGGCAGGCGCCTGTTTGCGGCTCTGCCACACCAGCGCCACCGGCAGCAGTACCGCGAGGATCGCCAGCGCAATGGCAGCGTATCCGAGGGCCATGATAAAGCCCTGCGGGAAGTAGAGGGCAAACAGCAAGGGCGGCACAAAGGTGATAAGGCCGGTCTGGGTGCGGCCCTGCCAGTTGTCCTTGCGGCGGGTCACCTTGGCCATAAAGTCAAACAGTCCCAGCGTTACCCCGAGGAAGGAGGTGGCGAGTGCCAGATCGGCAAACAGGTGCATCGCCTGATTAAACGCAGGCCAGCTCACCAGCTTGCCGACGTTGGCCAGCAGGCTGTCCAGCGCGCCGCCGGTTTGCAGCAGGGCTTGCTGGCCGAGCAGACCGAGGATCGCTACCTGCCACAGCACGTAGAGGATCAGCGGCAGGGCAGAGCCCCAGACAAAGACCCGGCGCAGCTGCTTGGGGCAGTCACCGAGGTAGAGCATGACGCTCGGAATGGAGCCGTGAAAGCCGAACGAGGTGAAGATGACCGGCAGGCCCGCCAGCAACAGGCCCTGACCCAGCGGCATCGAGAGCAGATGCTGCCCTTCGGTGCGGGGCAGCAGCAACGCCAGCACCACCACCATGATCACCAGTTTGACGGTGAACATCAGCCGGTTGAGGTAATCCACCGAGCGGGTGCCGACACAGACCATGCCGCCAAACAGCAGGGTAAAGGCCCAGGCGGCCTGCTCCTGGCTGAGGGTCATGCCTGCATCGGCCAGCGCCTGTGCCAGCAGGCTGCTACCGCCGCTGATGTAGGCGGAGGCCAGCGAGTAGAACAGCATCAGGATACAGAAGGAGGCGATGCGCTTGCCCCAGGGGCCGAGCAGATGATCCGCCAGCTGGTGCAGGTACCACTTGCCGGTGTTGAGGCTTGCCTCTACTTGCAGCATGGCGGTGAAGGCCATCAGGGCCCAGAGGCCGACCATCAGCAGCAGGGTGGCGGGGCCGCCGAGGGAGGAGGAGGCCAGCGGCAGGGCCAGCATGCCGGCACCTATGGTGGTGCCGGCAATCAACAGGGTACAACCCAGAGTTTTGGTATTCATGTTATCCATCCGAACGTAGTGGTGTCAGTGCAAACAGGCGATGTCAGCATTGACGTCAACAAGAGGGGGCCAATTGGCGTTATCAGAAGGTGCCTCCGGGGATAGGGCCGGAGGCTAGCAATATCGGAACGGGAACATCTGTACCTAAAACCTGTCAGTTGTAAAAGATGGTTGCCACGTTAGCGGATCAAAATAGCGGAAACAACCCCTTTTATACGGATCTTGTGCTGGCTTGTGGCAACAAGTGGAAATAAATGATGACAGCGGTAGCTAATTGCAGAAAAAAGCACCGAAAAATGACTGGCAGGGGCTCATTGATACAGGTCAGCCAAGTGGTTGCTGCACGGATGGCGGAGTGCCTTGTCGTGGCGTTGGCGTTGGCGTTTAGTTGTGGGGTGAAAGGAGTGTGGAGGCCAGTTGTTTAGTCGGCCAGACGGTAGAGAAAGTAAAGCGGGCGGGTAGGGTTGTGGGGGAAAACAATAAGGCTGCCGATGCTGGCAGCCTTATTGTCATCTGTTCGCTTTACCCACCCATTGACAGCAAATCGGGTCTGCAGCGGTCAGGTTAGCGACGGCGCTTGAGGGTGCGGCTCACATAGTGCAGCCCGCTCTGGTAGTCGCCGTTCACCGCCTTGAGCGCTAGCTCCAGCGCCTGACTCGCCAGCGCGTCGTGCTGCTGGGGTAGGGAGTTGATGCCAAAGGGGAGGAAGTCGAGCAGGCGATCGTCCCCGAAGGTGGCCATGGCGAGCTGGCTCATATCGATCTCTTGCTCCAACAGGTAGTCGAGTACCCCCTCCATCAGGATGTAGGAGGTGGTGATCAGCGCTTCGGGCAGCTGACCCAGCTGCTGGTGCAGATCTTTGATCAGGCGATACCCCTCAAGGCGGGAGAAGTGATCCCCCTCGCACAGGTGGCGGGCCGCACTGTGGCTGGCGACTGCCTGCTCGAAACCGGCTTTGCGCTCCTGACTGATCGTGAGTGCCGGCAGCGCGGTGATCAAGGCGATATGACGCAGAGTCGGGGTGAGCAGGGAGCTGGTGAGATCAAAGCTCGCTTTCTCGTTTTCACTGGCGACGGTGACGAACTTGTCGGCGGTCATCGCCCGGTCGATGGCGAGGATTTGGCTGCCTTGCGCCTGCAATTTGCCGTAGAAGGGGTCGTCTGGCGGCAGGCAACTGGCGACCAGCAGGGCGTCCACATGGCGGCTCACCAGCATCTGGGCCAGCTCTTTTTCGGTGGCGGGCTCATCTTCCGAGCAGACGATCAGCAGCTGATATCCCTGCGCCCGGGCCCCCTGTTCCAGTCGTTTGGCCAGCTTGGCGTAACTGGCGTTCTCAAGGTCGGGCAGGATAAAGCCCAGAGTCTTGGTCTGGCCGCCGCGCAGGGAGGCGGCGCGGCTGTCCGGCTGATAGTTATGGGCGGTGACAACGGCCATCACCTTGTCGCGGGTGGCCTGACTGATGCGGTATTGGTCGGCCTTGCCGTTGATCACATAGCTGGCCGTGGTGCGCGAGACACCGGCGAGGGCGGCGATTTCATCCAGTTTCATCATATTGGCTCTGTTTGAGTTGCTAGGCCCACGGGCACTGCCTGGTAAGGGCACCGAAAAGTGTGCGCGGGATCATATCATTGAAAACCGCTCTTTGTGGGTACTTGATCAATTCGCTGAAACGATTCAGTCTGAGTGTAAGTGAAACGATTCAGCTTGTCAGCAGCACCGCTTCGCAGAGATGCAGAGCAGGGTGATAAAACCCGGTCAGGATCACATTTCGAGGCATCCCGACTATCGTCAGCTGGCAGGCAAACCGAATGTTCAATTGTGTTGACCCGGCGATGCCGGGATCTGATGGAGAGTGGCTATGTTGAAGTTGGTGCGAGAGCAGATCTTGCTGGGGCAGTCGGTGGCGACCAAGGCCGAGGCGATTGCCCTGTTGGCAGGCAAACTGACCGAGGCCGGTCTGGTGGAGGCGGGCTATGTCGATGGTATGCTGGCCCGTGAAGCGCAGCATGCCACCTACCTTGGCAGCGGCATCGCCATTCCCCACGGCACCACCGACACCCGGCATCTGGTGAAGAGCACAGGCGTCATGGTGGCCCAGTTCCCCAACGGCATCGAGTGGGACGAGGGGCAGATTGCCTATGTCGCCATCGGCATCGCCGCCAAGTCAGACGAGCATCTGGGCATTTTGCGCCAGCTCACCCATGTGCTGGGTGACGAGCAGGCGGCAGCCCAGCTCAAAGAGGCCACCGACGCCGACACCATCATCAATATCCTGACCGGCGCCACTGCCGCCAAAGAGGTGCAATACCTGACCCTGGCCGACTTCCCAGCCGATGATCGCGACCAGCTGTTGCTGGGGGCAGCCGCCCGCGCCAAATCCGCCGGTTGGGGCGATGCCGCCATGGTAAGCGCGCTGCTGGCAAGCGAACCGGTCTATCTGGGCGAGGGCATCTGGCTGGCCCGCGCCAATGTTCAGCAAACAGCATCGGCCCAGACTGGCTGGGTGTTGGCCACCCCGAGCACTGCACTGAACGCAGGGGAGCTGCCGGTCAGCGCCATGCTGCTGCTGTGCGCCGCAGATAGCGGCCATCTGCCGCAACTGGAGAATCTGGCCAAACTGGCGGCCGCTGGTCAGCTGGCGACGCTGGCGGGCGGCGAGGGGCTGGCCATGTTGCAGGCAGGGCCAGCGAGCGGTCTTTCCGAAACCTTCACCATCATCAACCCCCACGGCCTGCATGCCCGTCCGGGCGCCATGCTGGTCAAGGTGGCCAAAGAGTTTGCATCCGACATCCGGGTTGCCAATCTGGATGGCAGTGGCGAGGCGGTCTCCGCCAAGAGCCTGATGAAGGTGATCGGCCTTGGGGTCAAGTGCGGTCACCGTCTGGCATTTCGCGCCGAAGGGGCGGATGCCGAAGCCGCCCTTAAGGGGATCGGTGAGGCGATCGCCGCTGGTCTCGGCGAGGGGGCGCATTGATGAAGATTGTCACCATTACTCTCAACCCTGCCCTTGATCTCACTACTCGCCTCGAGGTGATGAGCCTG
This sequence comes from Aeromonas sp. 82P, assembly GCF_051919365.1. Classification (NCBI taxonomy): domain Bacteria; kingdom Pseudomonadati; phylum Pseudomonadota; class Gammaproteobacteria; order Aeromonadales; family Aeromonadaceae; genus Aeromonas; species Aeromonas sp. 82P. The sequence continues at coordinate 2,720,642 of NZ_JBQBEV010000001.1, read as the reverse complement.
GGCGAGGTCAATCTGGTGAGCGAGGCCAACCTGCGCGCGGCGGGCAAGGGGATCAACGTCGCCATGGTGCTCAAGGACTTGGGCCGCGAGGTGGGCGTCACCGGTTGGCTGGGCGCAGACAATGAGCAGAGCTTTGTCTCCCTGTTTGCAGAGCGGGCGCTGGATGATCACTTTGTCCGTGTCGCTGGCAGCACCCGCATCAACGTCAAGATCTCCGAGCAGTCCGGTCGGGTCACCGATCTCAACCTGCCGGGGCTCGCCATCCAGCACGGGGAGGTGAGCGCGCTGGAGCTGGCCATCGACCAATTGGCTGCGCATGCTGAGTGGTTTGTGCTGGCGGGCAGCCTGCCCAAAGGGGTGGCTCCCGATTACTGCGCCCATCTGATCCGTCTGCTCAAGGCCAAGGGCAAGCAGGTGATCTTCGATTGCAGCGGCGCGGCCTTAAGCGAAGGGATCAAGGCGGCACCGACTCTGGTCAAACCCAATCTGGAGGAGCTGAGCCAGTGGGCGGGCCGCCCCATCAAGACGCTGAGCGAGCAGGCCGAGTGTGCCCGCGCGCTGCAGGCAAGCGGCATCCCCAACGTGGTGATCTCCAACGGCGCCGATGGCCTCATCTGGTTTGCCCCGGATGCCGTCTGGCAGGCCATTCCGCCGCGGATGCAGGTGGTCAGCACCGTGGGTGCCGGCGATTCGCTGGTAGCCGGTCTCGCCCATGGTCTGAGCCTTGGCTGGGCGCCGGAGAAGACCCTGCGGCTGGCCACCGCCGTCTCGGCCTTGGCGGTCAGTCAGGTCGCGGTCGGCTTTGACGATATCAATGTGCTCAACCCTTTACTTGAACAGGTGCGCGTAGAGCGTCTGGATGCGTTGGCACCGGTTCAGTGCCATACCCCCTCAATGGAAAACTCAGGAGATGCCCAATGAAAGCAATCTTGGTTACGGCTTGCCCGGCGGGCATTGCCACCAGCTTTCTCGCTGCAAAACGGATAGAACAGCAGGCCAAACTGGCTGGCTGGGAGCTCACCCTCGACGTCGGCTCCAGCGTGCAACCGCGCCAGATCCCCTCAAAAGAGCAGATTGCTGCGGCCGACCTGGTGCTGGTCGTCGCCAGTGCTCCGGTGGATCTCGCCGCCTATGATGGCAAGCAGGTCTATCAGGGCAGCATGGATCTCGCCCTGCAGGATCCGTCCGCCTTGCTGGAGGCAGCCGCCAGCGGCGCCAGTGTCTATCGTCATCAAGCCGCCTCCGCCGTTGCCAATGCTGCCGCCAAACCGGTCGCCGCTGGCAAGCGCATCGTGGCAGTGACTGCTTGTCCGACCGGTGTGGCCCACACCTTTATGTCGGCAGAAGCGCTGGAGACCATGGCCAAACAGCTGGGTTATCAGATCCGCGTTGAGACCCAAGGTTCGGTCGGTGCCCAGAACGCCCTGACTGCCGAGGAGATTGCATCCGCCGATCTGGTGTTCCTCGCCACCGATATCGAGGTGGACATGGCCCGTTTCGATGGCAAGCCGGTCTATCGCACCAGTACCGGTGCGGCGCTCAAGAAAACCCGTGCCGAGCTCGACAAGGCGTGGAACGAGGCGAAAACCTATCGCCACAGCGGCGTCAGCCAACCCAAGAAAGAGGAAAAAGCAGGCCCCTACAAGCACCTGCTGACCGGGGTCTCCTTCATGCTGCCGATGGTGGTGGCGGGCGGCCTTATCATCGCGCTCTCGTTTGTGTTCGGTATCGAAGCGTTCAAGGTGGAAGGCACTCTGGCCGCCGCTCTGATGAAGATCGGTGGTGGCTCCGCCTTTGCCCTGATGATCCCGGTGCTGGCCGGTTACATTGCCTACTCCATCGCTGACCGCCCGGGTCTCGCTCCCGGCATGATCGGCGGTATGCTGGCAAGCTCGCTGGGCGCCGGTTTCCTCGGCGGTATCGTGGCCGGTTTCCTGGCCGGTTACAGCGCCAAATACCTGAGCGACAAGGTGCGCCTGCCGACCACTCTGGAAGCGCTCAAGCCCATCCTGATCATTCCGCTCTTTGCCAGCCTCTTTACCGGTCTGGTGATGATCTACGTGGTGGGTGGTCCGGTGGCTGGCATCATGAATGCCATGACCGAGTTCCTCAACAACATGGGCTCTGCCAACGCCGTGCTGCTGGGTGTCATCATCGGTGCCATGATGTGCTTTGACATGGGCGGTCCGGTCAACAAAGCTGCTTACGCCTTCGGTGTCGGCCTGCTGGCCTCCAAAACCTATGCCCCCATGGCTGCTGTGATGGCCGCCGGTATGGTGCCGGCACTGGGGATGGGAATTGCCACCTTCCTGGCCCGTACCAAGTTCATCAAGGCGGAGCAGGAAGCGGGTAAAGCCTCCTTCGTGCTGGGCCTGTGCTTTATCTCCGAGGGCGCCATCCCGTTTGCCGCCAAAGATCCGATGCGGGTCATCCCGGCCTGCATGGTCGGTGGTGCCCTGACCGGTGCGCTCTCCATGCTGTTCGGCTGTGAACTGATGGCGCCCCACGGCGGTCTGTTCGTGCTCTTTATCCCGCACGCCATCAGCAACGTCATGATGTATATCGTGGCGATTGCGGCAGGCTCGCTGCTGACCGGTGTCTCCTACGCCATGCTCAAGCGCGGCGAAGAGCAGGCTAAACTGGCCACCGCATAAGAATTGCCACCCGGCAATACGTCATAACCACGAGCGGCCTGCGGGCCGCTTTTTGTTTTGCTGGGGAATTGATGAGCTATGAGGAGGATTGCTGGTAGGCCGAGGTCAGAAATCCCAGCCAGATTGCGGTATCGGTTCAGGTTGATCGCCTTCATGAGCCTTGCGCCGCGCAGCCTCGACCCGGCGTTTGCGATCCCGGCACAGGCGCATCACCTCTTGTTGCTGGGCAGGGGTCATGGTGAGCCAGTTGAAACGCTCTTCGCGATTGCGCAGGCATCCCTTGCAGTAGCCTTTGTTGTTCACTTCGCAGACCCCGATGCAGGGGCTCTGCAGCGGGAATATTTCGAGCTGTTCCATCCATCACCTCTCACATCCTGTCACCTTGTTATAACCCAGCGGATCCCCTTTGGAGAAATCCTGCTTCAAGTGATTGATGTCGTTTGCTTTCCCCCTGCAAATTTGGCATCTTCCCCGCCGAGCATGGCTCTTGGCGTTATATGAGGACATATGAACAAACACGCGTACTGGCTGACCGCCGCAGTGCTGGGACTGGCCGGTTGTGCGGGCAACTCTGACAAAGTAGAAGTGCCCAAAAAGCAGACCGACAACAGATGCTTTCTTAACTGCGAGGTGCCGGAAAATCTGGGCAAGCAGTATCTGGACGGGACCTTGCCAGAGGATCTGGTGAGGGTGGATCGGGTCAATAGCCGTGCGCGTGCCGACTACAGCAAGTTTGGCCCGCAAAGCAGACTGGTATTGGAGCGCTCCGGCAAGATGACCCGCCGTTATGGCGAGCTCTATCATCAGCTCTCCCGCTGGGTGGCGGGCGGTGGCAATCCTGCCGACATCACCCGTTACGGCATCAGCCTGGCTCAGCTGGGCGGCGCCGATCGCATGGGTAACGTGCTCTTTACCGGTTACTACTCGCCGGTGCTGGAGGTGCGCCACCGCCCGGATGCCAAGTACAAATATCCCATCTATGCCATGCCCAAATGTGGCGGTCGTTGTCCGACCCGGGCCGAGATCCATCAGGGAGCACTGGCCAACCGCGGGCTGGAGCTGGGTTACAGCAAATCCCTTATCGATAACTTCCTGATGGATGTGCAGGGCTCCGGCTTTGTCCACTACGGGGATGACGATCGGCTGCAATATCTGGGCTACAGCGGCAAGAACGGCCACGGTTACGTGAGTATCGGTCGGGTACTGATCGACCGCGGTGAAGTGCCCAAAGAGCAGATGTCGATGAAGGCCATCAAGGAGTGGGCCAACCGACAGCCGGAGGAGAGCGTCAAGGAGCTGGTGGAGCAGAACCCCTCCTATGTCTTCTTCGAGCGTCGACCCACCAATGATGTGATCGGCGCCGCCGGTATCCCGCTGCTGCCGATGGCGGCTGTCGCTGCCGACAAGACCCTGCTGCCGATGGGGACCCCGATCCTCGCTGAAGTTCCCCTGCTCGATAAAGAGGGCAACTGGACCGGCAAGCACCAGCTGCGGCTGTTGATTGCGCTCGATGTGGGCGGGGCGGTGAAGAAGGGGCACCTCGATCTCTACCACGGTATGGGCGAGAAGGCTGGTGTCGCAGCCGGTCACTACAAGCACTTCGGCCGGGTCTGGAAGCTGGGTCTGCACCACGGGCCGACTGCCGCCCCCTGGTTGTAATCCTCTGAGGCTTTGGGCGTCTGTCATCGGGCGCCCGAGCAAACCCGAGCAAAGATGAAGAGACAAAAAAAGCCGCCAGATTGCTCCGGCGGCTTTCTATTTTGTGCGAGTTGCCAGTCTGTGGCTGCGTTAGCTCTTCTGGATATCCAGCCGGATGGCGCCGACCGGTTTGCAGCAGCAGGGGAGGCACTCCCCTTGGGCGACGAATGCCAGCGGCACATTGGGGTAGTGCACCTTGCCAGCCATCAGCGGAGTGCGGCAGGCGCCGCAATAGCCGCTGCGACACTGGAATTCCACATGATGACCATGGCGCTCCAGGGTCTCCAACACGCTTTCGCCGGGATGGGCGTGCAACACGGCACCATCCCGGGTATGTACCCGTGGTGCCACGACCGCATGCTGTTCAGCAGGCGCGTGCGGGGCAGGGGTCAGCATGTTGGTGGCGTCACTCACAGCTCGAAATCACCCAGGTCATCGGCATTGACTTCGCTGTCGATCTGACCGACCAGATAGGAGCTGACCTCTACCTCTTGCGGGGCGACCTGCACGTTGTCGGAGGAGAGCCAGGTGTTGATCCAGGGGATCGGGTTCTGCTTGGTGCCGGCAAAGGCTGGCTGCAGGCCGACTGCGCTCATGCGCAGGTTGGTGATGTACTCCACATACTGGCAGAGGATGTCCTTGTTCAAGCCGATCATGGAGCCGTCCTGGAACAGGTACTCGGCCCACTCTTTCTCCTGAATGGCCGCTTCCTTGAAGATCTCGAAGCAGGCCTGTTCGCACTCGGCGGCGATCTCGGCCATCTCCGGGTCATCCTGGCCGGTGCGCATCAGGTTCAGCATGTGCTGGGTGCCGGTGAGGTGCAGCGCTTCGTCGCGGGCGATCATCTTGATGATCTTGGCGTTGCCTTCCATCAGTTCGCGCTCGGCGAAGGCAAAGGAGCAGGCGAAGCTGACGTAAAAGCGGATCGCTTCCAGCGCGTTGACGCTCATCAGGCACAGATAGAGCTTCTTCTTGAGCTCGCGCAAGGTGATGGTCACCTCGCGGCCCGCGACGGTGTGGGTCCCTTCACCATGCAGGTTGTAGAGGGCGGTCGCTTCGATCAGGTCGTCGTAGAAGTGGCTGATGGAGCCGGCGCGCTTCAAGATCTGCTCGTTGGTCACGATGTCGTCGAACACCTGGGCGGGGGTGTTGACGATATTGCGGATGATGTGGGTGTAGGAGCGAGAGTGGATGGTCTCGGAGAAGGCCCAGGTCTCAATCCAGGTTTCCAGCTCCGGAATGGAGACCAGCGGCAGCAGGGCCACGTTGGGGCTGCGGCCCTGAATGGAGTCCAGCAGGGTCTGGTACTTCAGGTTGGAGATGAAGATGTGTTGCTCGTGGGGCGGCAGGGCCTGATAGTCGATGCGATCACGGGAGACATCCACCTCTTCCGGGCGCCAGAAGAAGGAGAGCTGCTTCTCGATCAGCCGCTCGAACACTTCGTGCTTTTGTTGATCATAACGGGCTACGTTGACCGATTGGCCAAAAAACATCGGCTCTTTGAGCTGGTCGTTTTGGGTTTGGCAGAAAGTTGAATAGGCCATGGTTACCAGAATATGTGAATAGAGAAAACAGGAGAGCGGGAGCTTGTCGCTCCCGCCCGGTTATCAGTTCTTGCCGTGACTTAGATTTTGCAAGCCCCGCCAGCACAACCGTCATCTTGCAGATCGGTCTGGGCATCGTCTGCACCATCACGGGTGTTGTGATAGTACAGGGTCTTGAGGCCGTATTTGTAGGCGGTCAGCAAGTCCTTGAGCAGCTGTTTCATCGGGACCTTGTTGCCTTCGAAACGGGCAGGGTCGTAGTTGGTGTTGGCGGAGATCGCCTGATCCACAAACTTCTGCATGATCCCGACCAGCTGCAGGTAGCCGTCAACGCTCGGTTGCTTCCAGAGCAATTCGTATTGATCTTTCAGGCGATCATACTCGGGCACCACCTGTTTGAGAATGCCGTCTTTGGAGGCCTTGACCGACACCAGACCGCGTGGCGGCTCGATGCCGTTGGTGGCGTTGGAGATCTGGCTGGAGGTCTCGCTCGGCATCAGGGCGGTCAGGGTGGAGTTGCGCAAGCCCACGGACTTGATCTCTTCACGCAGACTTTCCCAATCCAGATGCAGCGGCTCGTTGCACAGCGCATCCAGATCCTTCTTGTAGGTGTCGATGGGCAGGATGCCCTGGGCATAGGTGGTCTCGCCAAACAGCGGGCAGGGGCCGAACTCGCGGGCCAACTGCACGGAGGCTTTCAGCAGATAGTACTGAATGGCCTCGAAGGTACGGTGAGTCAGGGCCAGACCGGAGCCGTCGGAGTAACGGGCACCGTTTTTGGCCAGGTAGTAGGCGTAGTTGATGACGCCGATCCCCAGGGTGCGACGACCCATGCTGCCCTTCTTGGCGGCGGCAATCGGGTAATCCTGATAGTCGAGCAGGGCGTCGAGGGCACGCACGGCCAGATCGGCCATCTCTTCCAGATCTTCCAGCTTCTCGATGGCACCGAGGTTGAAGGCGGAGAGGGTGCACAGGGCGATTTCGCCACTCTCGTCGTCGATGTTGTTGAGCGGCTTGGTCGGCAGCGCAATCTCGAGGCAGAGGTTGGACTGGCGTACCGGCGCCACGCTCGGGTCGAACGGGCTGTGGGTGTTGCAGTGATCCACGTTCTGGATGTAAATGCGACCTGTACCGGCACGCTCCTGCATCATCAGGGAGAAGAGGTCTACCGCTTTCAGGGTCTTCTTGCGAATGGCCGGATCCTGCTCGTACTTGACGTAGAGCTCTTCAAACTTGTCCTGATCGGCGAAGAAGGCATCGTACAGACCCGGCGCATCGGACGGGGAGAACAGGGTGATGTCACCACCCTTGATGAGGCGCTGGTACATCAGTTTGTTGATCTGCACGCCGTAGTCCATGTGACGGACACGGTTTTCTTCCACGCCGCGGTTGTTCTTCAGTACCAGCAGGCTCTCGACTTCGGTATGCCACAGCGGGTAGAACAGGGTGGCCGCACCGCCGCGCACGCCGCCCTGGGAGCAGCACTTCACGGCAGTCTGGAAGTATTTGTAGAAGGGGATGCAACCGGTGTGGAACGCTTCGCCACCACGGATGGGGCTGCCCAGACCGCGGATGCGACCGGCGTTGATACCGATACCGGCGCGCTGGGAAACGTAACGCACGATGGAGCTGGCGGTGGCGTTGATGGAGTCCAGGCTGTCGTCGCATTCGATCAGTACGCAGGAGCTGAACTGACGGGTCGGGGTGCGCACGCCGCTCATGATCGGGGTCGGCAGGGAGATCTTGAAGGTCGAGACCGCATCATAGAAGCGCTTGATGTAGTCCAGACGGGTATCTTTCGGATACTTGGAGAAGAGGCAGGCCGCTACCAGGATGTAGAGGAACTGCGGGCTCTCGTAGATCTCGCCGGTGACGCGGTTCTGGACCAGATATTTGCCTTCCAGCTGTTTGACTGCCGCGTAGGAGAAATCCATGTCGCGCCAGTGATCCAGATGGGTGTTCAGCTCTTCGAATTCGGCCTGGGTGTAGTCTTCCAGCAGGTGCTTGTCGTACTTGCCCATGTCCACCAGACGAGCCACGTGCTGGTAGAGGTGGGGCGGTTCGAACTGGCCGTAGGCCTTCTTGCGCAGGTGGAAGATGGCCAGACGGGCTGCCATGTACTGGTAGTCCGGGGTCTGCTCGGAGATGAGGTCAGCCGTTGCCTTGATGATGGTTTCGTGAATGTCAGCGGTACGGATACCGTCATAGAACTGGATATGGGATTTGAGCTCTACCTGGGAGACCGACACGTTGTCGAGCCCTTCGGCGGCCCAGTCCAGCACGCGGTGAATTTTATCCAGATCGATGGGTTCTTTGTGTCCGTTACGCTTCGTCACAAACAAGTTCATTGGCTGATGACCTTCAGTTGATTCCCGAAAAACCATCGCACAATGGCGCCACCCAGGCTCCGGCGGTATGCGGGAGTTGGGTAGAGATTGTGCGATGAATCACAAGATGTAGTGTTATTTTAAGTTCGAGCTACAAGATAGTGAGGTCAGCCTGCCATTGCAATGTGTGGATAAGTGACGAGCTGTGGATAAATTGTGAGTCTTGCCCCATCAGTTAGTGACCGCTCACAGTGAGCGGGTTTTCATTCGTCCGCTCCGCTAAATGCAAGTCTCCCGATCGAAGATGGAAAATTTAAATAACTTTTTTTGCTTGCGAAACGGGGGGCTTTTTACTAGCAAACGGCGGCTGATTATCCCTTATGCAACAAGGGTCAAAAGCTGTCCAGTTGTCGCAGCCGCGGGCTCAGCGTGGCAAGGGCTTTGCATTAGACGATGGTGGTTTGTGGCCGTTTTGTGACGGTTGAGAGCTTGTCAAATGGGTATCTAACAGGCAGAAAGCTGCCTTTATTATCCATGAATAGACGAGTGATGGTGGCGCAGGAGGCAGGAACGTAAAGGAAGAGATGCAAGGGGCGGAGAGTCTCTTCGCCCCGTTATCGCATGTCAGCCGGTAAGGCTGTGCGTTACGCTTTGGCCGTCAACTCATAGCGCAGCCAGTGGTGCAGGGCCTGCACGGTATCAAACTGCAGATCGGCGCCCCACTGGGCGGGATCTTCCTCATCATTGAGATAGCCCCAGCCAGCGACCGCGGTGCGCATGCCAGCATTGCGGCCCGCTTCGATATCCCGCTCATGATCCCCCACATAGAGGCAGTGAGCTGCCTCGACCCCCAGCTTCTCGCAGGCAAAGAACATGGGGGCGGGGTCGGGCTTGCGTACCGGCAGGGTATCGGCACTGACAGTGACGCCGCAGCTGGCGAGCTGTGGCAGGGCCGCCAGCAGCGGCTCGGTGAGAAAGCCCGGCTTGTTGGTGACGATGCCCCAGGGGAGCTGTTTCTCGTCGAGCCACTCGATAAGATCCACCATTCCTTCATAGGGGCGGGTACCGACGCAGAGATTGGCCGCGTAGTAGTCGAGCAGGGCATTGCGCAGGCGCGTGGTCCCCAGCTCTTCAAGCAGTTCGTCGCCGAGGCCCGCTTTCAGCAGCCCGAGCGCTCCGTGGGAGGTGGTCTGACGAATGATGTCGTCAGAGAGCGGCGCAAAGCCTTCGCTGATCAGTACATGGTTGACGGCGGCCCCCAGATCCGGGGCTGTGTCGAGCAGGGTGCCATCCAGATCGAACAGCACACAGCCAAGGGGCTGCGGGTGAGAGGCGCTCATCAACCGTGCTCCGGGCGGACAAACTCCACCATATAGTTGACGTCGACATGTTTGCCGAGCTTGAACTGGTTGGTGAGGGGGGCGTAGTGGACGCCGCTCATATCCCGCACCAGCAGGCCAGCTGCTTCACCCATGCGACACAGTTCGGCCGGGGTGATGAATTTTTTGTGATCGTGGGTACCCTTGGGCACCATCTTCATCAGGTATTCGGCCCCGATGATCATCATCAGATAGGATTTGGGGTTGCGGTTGATGGTGGAGACGAACACCCGGCCGCCCGGGCGCACCAAGGTAGCGATGGCGCGCAGCACGGAAGCGGGGTCCGGCACATGCTCCAGCATCTCCATGCAGGTGACCACGTCATACTGGCTTGGCACTTCGGCGGCATGGGCTTCGGCAGTGATCTGGCGGTACTCGAGCTCGACACCCTGCTCCAGGGCGTGCAGGCGGGCGACGCCGAGGGGCTCCTTGCCCATGTCGATGCCGGTGACCCTGGCGCCACGGCGGGCCATGCTCTCGGAGAGGATGCCACCACCGCAGCCGATATCGAGAATGCGCTTGCCAAACAGACCGCCACTTTTGTCGGTGATCCAGTCAAGGCGTACCGGATTGATTTGATGCAGGGGTTTGAATTCACCTTCCATGTCCCACCAGCGGGAGGCGATGGCTTCAAACTTGGCGATTTCTGTCAGATCGACATTGGCATCACTGTTCATTTTTCGAAGATCCTGTGGCAGGGCGCCCGCTTCTGAGTCATGGGCGCAATCTATTGTCCTGGCGGGCATTATAACGGACGGACTTTGTCACACCAGCCCGATCTGATACCCGATTTGTGGCTTAAGGTATTTGGCTCAGTGTGTTACTATGTCGCGCTGTTTAAGCCAAAGAACAACTAATTAGGGATAAGGCTTTCTATGAGCGATCTGGCCAGAGAGATCACGCCGGTCAACATCGAAGAAGAGCTCAAGAGTTCCTATCTTGATTACGCCATGAGCGTGATCGTAGGACGAGCTCTGCCGGATGTGCGTGATGGCTTGAAACCGGTTCACCGCCGCGTTCTGTTTGCTATGAACGAGTTGGGGAACGACTGGAACAAGCCCTATAAAAAATCGGCCCGTGTGGTCGGTGACGTAATCGGTAAATATCACCCGCACGGCGATATCGCTGTGTATGACACCATTGTCCGGATGGCGCAGGATTTCTCCATGCGTTACATGCTGGTCGATGGTCAGGGCAACTTCGGTTCAGTCGACGGCGACAGCGCCGCGGCGATGCGTTATACCGAAGTGCGGATGGCCCGCATCTCCCACGAGCTGCTGGCCGATCTGGACAAAGAGACCGTGGACTGGGTGCCGAACTATGACGGCACTGAGATGATCCCGGCGGTCATGCCTACCAAGGTTCCCAACCTGCTGGTCAACGGCTCCTCCGGTATCGCGGTGGGCATGGCGACCAACATCCCGCCTCACAACCTCACCGAGATTGTCAATGGCTGTCTGGCGCTGATCGAAAACGGCGACCTCACCATTGACGAGCTGATGACCTACATCACCGGCCCGGATTTCCCCACCGGCGGCATTATCAACGGTCGTTCCGGCATCGTGCAGGCGTACCGTACCGGTCGTGGCTCCATCTATGTGCGGGCCAAGGCTGAAGTGGAAGTGGACGAGAAGACCAGTCGCGAGACCATCATCGTTCACGAGATCCCCTATCAGGTGAACAAGGCTCGACTGATCGAGAAGATCGCCGAGCTGGTCAAAGAGAAGAAGATCGAGGGCATCAGTGCCCTGCGCGATGAGTCTGACAAAGACGGCATGCGCATCGTTATCGAAATCAAGCGCGGCGAGTCCGGCGAGATTGTGCTGAACAATCTCTACAAGCACACCCAGATGCAGACCACGTTCGGCATCAACATGGTGGCGCTCGATAACAACCAGCCCAAGGTGATGAACCTTAAAGAGATCCTGGATGCGTTCCTGCTGCACCGCCGTGAAGTGGTGACTCGCCGGACCGTGTTCGAATTGCGCAAGGCGCGGGATCGGGCGCACATTTTGGAAGGTCTGGCGGTTGCGCTGGCCAACATTGATCCCATCATCGAGCTCATTCGCCACAGCGCGACCCCGGCCGACGCGAAAGCGGGCCTGGTTGCCAAGGGCTGGGAACTCGGCAACGTGGCCGCCATGCTGGAAAAAGCGGGCGACGACGCGGCACGGCCAGAGTGGCTGGAGCCCGAGTTCGGTATCCGTGAAGGTCAATACTTCCTGACCGAACAGCAAGCCCAGGCCATCCTTGACCTGCGTCTGCACAAGCTGACCGGCCTCGAGCACGAGAAGATCCTGGAAGAGTACCAATCTCTGCTGGATCTGATCGCCGAGCTGCTGCACATCCTGGCGAGCCCGGCTCGTCTGATGGAAGTGATCCGCGATGAACTGCTGGCCGTGCGCGAGCAGTATGGTGACGAGCGTCGCACCGAGATCAGCATGTCCAGTGCCGAGATCAACATCGAGGATCTGATCACCCCGGAAGATGTGGTGGTTACCCTGTCTCACCAGGGCTATGTGAAGTATCAGCCGCTCTCCGACTACGAGGCCCAGCGCCGCGGTGGTCGTGGCAAGTCGGCCACCCGGATCAAGGAAGAGGACTTTGTGGAGCGTCTGCTGGTGGCCAACACCCACGACACCATTCTGTGTTTCTCCACCCGTGGCAAGGTCTACTGGCTCAAGGTTTACCAGCTGCCGGAAGCGTCCCGTGGCGCCCGTGGTCGTCCGATCATCAACCTGCTGCCGCTGGAAGAGGGTGAGCGTATCACCGCTATCCTGCCGGTGAAGGAGTATGACGCCGAGAAGTATGTGTTCTTCGCCACCGCCAACGGTACCGTGAAGAAGACCAGCCTCTCTGACTTCAGCCGTCCGCTCTCCTCCGGTATCCGCGCCATCAACCTCAAAGAGGGTGATGAGCTGATCGGGGTGGATATCACCGATGGCAGCAACGAGATCATGCTCTTCTCCGACGCGGGCAAAGTTGTTCGCTTCGCGGAAGGCAGCGGTCGCGCTGATGCCGATGTCAGCGATGACGTTGAAACCGACGACGATGCCGGTAATGACGATGATGGCAGCGACAACGGCGAAGGCACCGAAAGCAAGGGTACCTTCAAGGGCGTGCGTCCCATGGGTCGTACCGCCGCCGGTGTCCGTGGCATCAAGCTGGGCGCCGGTGACAAGGTGGTTTCCCTCATCGTTCCGCGCGGCGAAGGTGCCATCCTCACCGCCACCGAGAACGGTTACGGTAAACGGACTGCGTTGGCCGAATACCCGACCAAGAGCCGTGGTACCCAGGGCGTTATCTCCATCAAGGTGGATGAGCGCAATGGCAAGGTGATCGATGCGATCCAGGTCGAAGATACCGATCAGATCATGCTGATCACCAACGGCGGTACTCTGGTGCGTACCCGTGTTGCCGAGGTGAGCGTCATTGGCCGTAACACCGGCGGTGTCCGTCTGATCCGTACCGGTGAAGACGAGACCGTGGTTGGCCTGCAGCGTATCGCCGAGAGCGACGAAGACGAAAACGACGCTTTGGCCGTTGACGGTGAGGTATCTGAAGGTACCGATACCACGACCGGCACTGATGCGGTCGATGCTGGGGAAGCGGGCGACGAGTAATCGTCACCAGTTACCCGAGCAACGTCTCTGAGCAAAAAGAGCGACCCTGGTGGTCGCTCTTTTTATTTGTCTGCTTTTTATGACTCTCTGCTGATCTTACGGCTGGATCACTCCTGCAGCCACATTCTGGCGCTGCGGGCGGGAATGGCGACCCGTACCCACTGGCTCTGCACGTTGACCACGGCCCCTTGGTCGAGCACGTCCCGATAGTTGCGATACCAGTTCATCTCGAACCTGGCGGTATCGAGCCAATACTCTTGCTCATAGTCGCACTTGTTGATACCTACCAGCCCCTGTTTGCCCCGTTTGAACAGCACGAAGCAGTCACCACTGCCGACCAGCTGCATGGGTTGGCCCTGCACCGCATTGTGGAAGCGGATCATCCCCTTGAGATCGGCGCGCTGGTAGTAATCCTGCCAGCGCAGTCCATCCTTGGCCTGGGTCTCGCCGTGATCGGAGTAGACCAGCGGCGAGCCACCATCGCGGCCGAGCAGGTAGGCATAGGCCAGCTTCTCGTCAGTCTGGCTTAAGATCTGATAGCGGAAGCCGTCGTTGGTGGGGATGTCGTGGGTCACGGCAAAGGTGACGGCGCGACTGCCCGGTAGCGCCTGACCGTAGGCGCCCGGATCCGCCAGCAGGTTCATGCTGCCACCGTAACTGAAGGCACCGCGCAGGGAGGCAAACAGCGGAAAGTCATAGGCTCCCTGGCCGCTGCTGTCGAGGTAGGGTTTGAGGAAGCGCTCGTAATCGGTGCTGCCTGCGCCCCCTGTGGTGATCACCTCGCCAAACACGTGCATCCCCTGTTTGATTTCGGGGGTGAACACGGCATTGATCTGGTAATCGCTCATGTGTTTGACCGCATCGACCCGAAAACCCTTGATCCCCATCCCCTTGAGCGCCTTGAGATAGGCCTGTTGCTGGCTTACTACCCAGTTGTTGGGATCCAGATCCGGCAACCCCTTGTCACCGGCACCACCACAGAGTCGCCAATACTGGACATGACCCGGATCGCCCCAGTCGCTGATGCACCCTTCGGGATGAAAATCCTGACCGGAGAGGAAGTTTTGCCCCAGATCGCCAAAGAGTTTCTGGCGCTCGAAATAGGCCGGGTTGTTGGCGTAGCTTTGCAGCTGCTCGTTGCCGGGATAGTTAAGATCGCTGCGTTTCCAGCTTTCGTTGGCCATGTGGTTGAGTACCACATCGGCATAGATGGCGATACCTCGCGCCTTCATGGCGGCGATCAGCTGCTCGAGATCCTGTTTGTTGCCAAGAGGAGTATCGATGAGGCGCAGATCCAGCGGCTGGTAACGGGCCCACCATTCGTTGCCAGAGGATTTGAGAGGCGGCGAGATGAGTACCTGTTTGTAACCGGCCGACTTGATAAGATCGGCTTTGGCAGTCACTTCACTGTACTTCCAGTTGAAGGCGTGCAGTATGACGTCGGCTTGCGCCAAGGGGGCGATCAGCATGCCTGCGATCGCCCATATTCCCGCTGTGTGTTTCATTATTGTGTCCCTGTTTTTATAGATGCCTGAATGGGCAAGCCAGCTTTGGCGGGAATAGAGTGAGCTGCAATCCACAACCTGCAGATTTGTGACCGCTTTCAGAGTGATTTCGCCGAATATGTGAACTGTTTCGGCTTTCCTCGCCACCGCCAGTTGCCTTTTTACAAGTGATTTTTTTGTCATTTCCCTGTCATCCCCAGTCGCTATCCTGCCGGGCGAGTGGTGCGTTGTTGCCATCACCTTCACCGTCAGGAGCTGCATATGACCAGTTGGATCACGTGGGAAATTTGGTGGAGCCGGGTATGGGGCGAGTCAGAGGTGCCGCAGTATGAAGAGGATGAGCACGAAGTGGCCCATGAACCCTCGCGGCTGCCGGTTGAAATGGTGCAACAGGGTCGGGATCAGCGCGCAGGCTAAGGCGTTAGCCCTCTCTTTAGCGGGTAGTGCTTTCTTGTGGCGACATGGCCAATCCGTAGAAAAATTCTGAAGAGCGGGGTTTCCACAGGATGTGTCGTGGCAGGTCTTCCTCTCAACCTCTTGGCACGCCTGATGTGTGAGGGCGTGAGCAGGGGGATTAGAAGAGCGACAGCTGCTCCCCGGGGCGGATAAACCCATCCAGCCTGAGCTGAATATGACGTTTGCCCAGATCGAGGCGCTTGCTGATGAGGCGAAAGCGCTGGGCCAGCAGATCGGCAAAGTGCCCCTCACCGCGCATGCGGGTACCGAAGGCGGTACTGTTGAGCCCGCTACCGCGGCTGGCTCGCAACTGATTCAAAATAACTTCCTTCTGGCCCGGATAGTGGGTATCGAGCCAGTCCCCAAATAGCGGCGCCAGTTCGTGGGGTAACCGCAGCAGGATGTAATCGGCGCAACTGGCGCCTGCCTCGGCTGCCGATTTGATGATCTGCTCCAGCTCCGGCTCATTGAGCCGCGGGATCATGGGGGCGGCCAATACCCCCACCTGCACGCCAGCGTTGGCCAACTTCTCGATCACTTTCAAGCGGCCGGCACCCGTGCTGGCGCGGGGCTCCAGCTGTCGTCGCAGGGTTTCGTTCAAGGTCGTCACCGACACCATCACCTGACACAGTCCCTCTCTGGCCAGCTCGGTCAACAGATCGAGGTCGCGCAAGATCATGGCGCTCTTGGTAATGAGCCCGACCGGATGGCGGTGGGCAAGCATCACTTCCAGCAACTGCCGGGTGAGGCGATAGCGCTGCTCGATGGGTTGATAGGGGTCGGTATTGGCGCCAATGAAGATGGTCTGTGGCTGATAGGCCGGTTTGGCAAACTCCCGGCGCAGCAGGTCGGCTGCATTGCGTTTGGCAAACAGCTTGCTCTCGAAATCGAGACCGGGGGAGAGCTCCAGATAGGCATGGCTGGGTCTGGCATAGCAGTAGATGCAGCCGTGTTCGCACCCCTGATAGGGGTTGATGGAGCGACCAAAGGGGACATCCGGCGAGCTGTTGTAGCTGATGATGCTGCGTGCATCGATCTCCCGCACCTCGGTGCCAGGCACAGAAGGAGTGAAGGTGGCATCCCAATCGGACGATTGCCAGCCGTCATCAACCGCTTCGACAAGGGGGCCGCTAAAACGGTGATCGATATTGTGGGGGCTGCCTCGTCCTGCCATGGTGTGCACCGACACTGTTTATACATACAGTTATTTTGCAGGTGCACCGGATAAATGACAACAACTGCTGATCGACCGGGTGCAAAAAGGGTTGTCGCAGGGATCTCTTGCTTGATCGCAACGCTACATTTCGTTTACATAGACAAAATGAGAACTGGATCACGGAAATCATCATGAGACCCACCACTTCCCGCTGGCTGTTTATCGGTCTGCTTGCCCTAGTTATCTGGCGTCTGCTTCCGCTCTCCACCGAGCAGGAGATGGCTGCTGCCAACCGTGCCTGGCGTACCGGTCACTTCGATGAGGCGACCCGGATCTGGTCGCCACTGGCGGCGCAAGGGCAACCTAGGGCGCAAGCCTTGATGGGCTGGAGCCATGAGGTGGGGCAGGGGAGCGAGCAGGATATCCATCAGGCCATCAGCCTCTATCGCCAGTCGGCGCTGGCAGGGGATCCCTTCGGCCAATATCGGCTGGCAGAGCTCTATCTGCGCGGTGTTGGGGTCAAGCGAGATCTGCGCCAAGCCTTTCACTGGATGGATCAGGCTGCCCGCAATGGTGATGTCCCGGCCATGCTGAAAGTCGGCGTCCTTCATCTGATGGGGGTCAGCGGCAGGGTCGATCTGCCTCAGGCGAAACAGTGGCTCTATCAGGCGGCTCAAAAGGGCAACAAGCTGGCGCTTCAGGTGCTGCAAGAGCTGGCGCTGGCAGAGGAGGGGAGCAGTGACTTTGACTTCAACTGGCAATCCCTGCTTGGCGAATAGTCGGCAGGCGACTCATTTGACTGTAGAAAATATCTGCAAATCCGATACAGCACGCCCGACTTCTGGTAGCATGGGGCCGTTTTGGCTTGGTTTGTCACGTTAGACATGTGGTTTACGTGTCAGGCCGTCTTCGCAAAGTGCTGTGGAGAACCAAAACATCACCTTTTTGAATCTCTTTTCCATCCCGCATGTGACCTTTGGTAGGGGTCACCACTGTATAAGGAAACACATAATGCCAATCATTACTCTGCCTGACGGCAGCCAACGTCAATTTGCCCACTCTGTTTCCGTCATGGATGTGGCTGCGGACATCGGTCCCGGCCTCGCCAAGGCGTGCATTGCCGGTCGGGTAAACGGTGAACTGGTAGATGCGTGCGAGCTGATCGAAGCCGATGCTGCGCTGGCCATCATCACCGCCAAAGACGAGGAAGGTCTGAACATCCTGCGCCACTCCTGCGCCCACTTGCTGGGTCATGCTATCAAGCAACTCTGGCCCCAGACCAAGATGGCCATCGGTCCTGTCATCGACAACGGCTTCTACTATGACGTTGATCTTGACCGTACCTTGACCGATGAAGATCTGGCTGCCCTGGAAGAGCGCATGCTGGCGCTGGTAGCCAAGGATTACGACGTCATCAAGAAGAAAGTCTCCTGGCAAGAAGCGCGCGATGTATTCGAGGCGCGCGGCGAGTCTTACAAAGTCGAAATCCTGGATCAGAACATTGCCCGTGATGACCAGCCAGGTCTCTATCATCACGAAGAGTACATCGACATGTGTCGTGGCCCGCACGTGCCCAACATGCGTCACTGCCACCACTTCAAGTTGCTGAAGATGTCCGGCGCATACTGGCGTGGCGACTCCAACAAC
Source organism: Aeromonas sp. 82P (assembly GCF_051919365.1). NCBI lineage: Bacteria > Pseudomonadati > Pseudomonadota > Gammaproteobacteria > Aeromonadales > Aeromonadaceae > Aeromonas > Aeromonas sp. 82P. The sequence goes on along the minus strand of NZ_JBQBEV010000001.1, from coordinate 2,702,653 downwards.
AAGATGCTGCAGCGTATTTACGGTACCGCCTGGGCTGACAAGAAGCAGCTCAAGGCCTATCTGCAGCGTCTGGAAGAGGCCGCCAAGCGCGACCACCGCAAGATCGGCAAGCAGCTCGACCTGTATCACATGCAGGAAGAAGCACCTGGTATGGTGTTCTGGCACAACGATGGCTGGACCATCTTCCGTGAGCTGGAAACCTTTATCCGCGGCAAGCTCAAAGAGTACGACTATCAGGAAGTGAAAGGTCCGTTCATGATGGACCGCGTCCTGTGGGAGCGTTCAGGTCACTGGGAGAAATACGCCCAGGCCATGTTCACCACCCAGTCCGAAAACCGCGAGTACGCCATCAAGCCGATGAACTGCCCGGGTCACGTCCAGATCTTCAACCAGGGTCTGAAGTCCTACCGTGATTTGCCGCTGCGTATGGCCGAGTTTGGTTCCTGCCACCGCAACGAGCCGTCCGGTTCCCTGCACGGTCTGATGCGGGTGCGCGGTTTCACTCAGGATGACGCTCACATCTTCTGTACCGAAGAGCAGATCATGGAAGAGGTCTCCGGCTGTATTCGTATGGTCTATGACGTCTACGGTACCTTTGGCTTCGAAAACATCGTGGTCAAGCTCTCCACTCGTCCCGAGCAGCGTATCGGCTCCGATGAGATGTGGGATCGCGCCGAGAAAGCCTTGGCCGAAGCGCTGGAGCTCAACGGTCTGAAGTACGATCTGCAGCCGGGTGAAGGGGCGTTCTACGGTCCCAAAATTGAATTTACCCTGCACGATTGCCTTGATCGTGCGTGGCAATGTGGTACCGTGCAGCTCGACTTTGCCCTGCCTGGTCGTCTGGGTGCCACTTATGTGGGCGAAAACAACGATCGCCATGTACCTGTGATGATCCACCGGGCCATCCTGGGTTCTATCGAGCGCTTCATCGGTATTCTGACTGAAGAGTACGCCGGTCTGTTCCCGACCTGGCTGGCACCGACTCAGGCTGTGGTCATGAATATCACGGACAATCAGGCCGATTATGCGGTGAAAGTAGCCAAAGCATTGAATGATGCGGGCCTTCGCGCAAAAGCGGACTTGAGAAATGAGAAGATTGGCTTTAAAATCCGCGAGCATACTTTGAAGCGAGTACCTTTCATGCTGGTCTGCGGCGATAAAGAAGTTGAAGCCGGCAAGATTGCAGTACGGACTCGTAAAGGGGCTGACCTGGGCACTTATCCTGTTGAAGAGTTCATCGCTCTGTTGACCCAGGAAGTTCAGACCCGCGGACAAAAGAAAGTGGAGGAATAAGCTATAAAAGGCGGAAAAAAACTGGGCAAGCAACCGCAAGCCCGCGCTCACCGGATCAATGAAGAGATCCGTCTGAAAGAAGTTCGTCTGACTGGTCTGGATGGTGAAGCCATTGGCATTACCTCCATTCAGGATGCTCTGAACTTGGCCGCAGAGGCCGGAGTTGATCTGGTAGAGATCAGTCCAAATGCTGAGCCGCCCGTTTGCCGGATCATGGATTACGGCAAATTCCTCTACGAAAAGAGCAAAACAACCAAAGAACAGAAGAAAAAGCAGAAAGTCGTCCAGGTCAAGGAAATCAAATTCCGTCCTGGCACTGACGAAGGCGACTATCAGGTAAAACTACGCAACCTGGTTCGCTTTCTGGAAGACGGGGACAAGGCTAAGGTCACCCTGCGCTTCCGTGGTCGTGAAATGGCCCACCAGGATCTTGGTATCAAGGTTTTGGAGCGCGTCAAGAACGATCTGGAAGAGTTGGCCGTAGTTGAGTCGTTCCCGAAAGTCGAAGGCCGTCAAGCTGTGATGGTCCTCGCACCTAAGAAGAAATCTTAAGGCCCACAAGAAATTGGCTCATGGGGCTCGCCCCATGAGTTGGTTCGCCTTGCGATTTTGTTGTCACTCACAATGCGGAGTATGAAATGCCGAAGATGAAAACCAACCGGGGTGCTGCAAAGCGCTTCAAAAAGACTGGCTCGGGTCGCTTCAAGTGCAAGCACAACCACCTGCGTCACATCCTGACCAAGAAGAGCAGCAAGCGTAAGCGTCAGCTGGGACCGAAATTCATGGTTTCTGCTGCCGACCACAAACGTGTTGTCGCTTGTCTGCCGTACGCATAAGGGGGGATGTGAAAAATGCCAAGAGTTAAACGTGGTGTGACTGCTCGAGCTCGTCACAAGAAAGTAATGAAAGCCGCCAAAGGTTACTACGGCGCCCGTTCCCGTGTTTACCGCGTAGCGGTACAAGCGGTAACCAAAGCTGGTCAGTATGCCTACCGTGACCGTCGCCAGAAAAAGCGTCAGTTCCGTCAGCTGTGGATTGCGCGTATCAACGCTGCAGCCCGTCAGAACGGTCTGTCCTACAGCCGTCTGATCAACGGTCTGAAGAAGGCTTCTATCGAGATCGATCGCAAGATCCTGTCCGATATCGCCGTTCACGACAAAATGGCTTTCACCGCCCTGGTTGAAAAAGCTAAAGCAGCTCTGGTTTAATCCAGTTCTGTTATAAACGCTAAAAGGAGGCTCAGGCCTCCTTTTTTGTATCTATAACCATCTGTTTTGCATCACTATTTCCTTTCTCTCATCCACGTTTTGTTCGCTTTTTGCACGAGTTATAGATTTCTCTACATACAAAGCGATATGTGCGAGATGATCTGTTCTACAAAAGGCTTATATGCCAACAAACTAGATGCTAGTTCTAATATTTCAGGAGTGGCGGTGAGTCGATGAGACTCGCTTGATATAACAAAATGATTTGTAGGGAGAAAAGCCCACCTTAACTATGGTCAGCGAAGGGGCTTTTTTTGTATTATTCCCCTCTTGACCTTATTTAGCCTAAAGGCTCCTGTACCGGGAGTGGTGACGAGGAAGACATGCAACAGCTTGAAGAAGTAGTCGGCCAAGCCAGAGCCGAAATTGAGGGCGTGAGCGATATCGCTACCCTCGACGAAATCCGGGTCAAATATCTGGGTAAAAAGGGCTTTTTTACCGAGCAGATGAAGGGCCTAGGTGCCTTGTCTGCCGAAGAGCGTCCCGCCGCGGGCGCCGTGATCAACCAGGCCAAACAGCAGGTTCAGGATGCGCTGAACGAGCGTCGTGAAGCGCTCGAAGTCGCCGTGCTGAACCAGAAGCTGGCTGCCGAGACCATCGATGTCAGCCTGCCGGGCCGCCGCATCGAGAATGGCGGTCTGCATCCGGTAACCCGCACCATAGAGCGCATCGAGCGCCTGTTTGGCGAGATGGGCTTCAAGGTTGCCCGTGGTCCCGAGATTGAAGATGGCTTTCACAACTTCGATGCGCTGAATATTCCGGCTCATCACCCGGCGCGTACCGATCACGATACCTTCTACTTCAATCCTGATCTGATGCTGCGTACCCACACCTCCGGTGTGCAGATCCGCACCATGGAGCATCAGCAGCCGCCGATCCGCATCATTGCACCGGGCCGCGTCTATCGTAACGACTACGACATGACCCACACCCCGATGTTCCATCAGGTTGAAGGCCTGCTGGTTGACGAGCATGCCAGCTTTACCGAGCTGAAGGGCATTCTGCACGACTTCCTGCGCAACTACTTCGAGGAAGACCTGACCATTCGCTTCCGTCCTTCCTACTTCCCGTTCACCGAGCCGAGCGCCGAAGTAGACGTGATGGGCAAGAACGGCAAGTGGCTGGAAGTGCTGGGCTGCGGCATGGTGCACCCGAACGTACTGCGTTCGGTCGGCATCGATCCGGAAAGATACTCCGGCTTTGCCTTCGGCATGGGCGTTGAGCGCCTGACCATGCTGCGTTACGGGGTCAACGACCTGCGTGCCTTCTTCGAAAACGACCTGCGCTTCCTCAAGCAGTTCAAGTAAGGGCGAGAGAACATGAAATTCAGTAAATCCTGGGTGATGGAGTGGGTCCGCACCGAGTTGAGTGACAATGCACTGGCCGAGCAGATCACCATGGCCGGTCTGGAAGTTGACGCCGTGGAAGCGGTGGCTGGCCAGTTCAACAATGTGGTGGTGGGTGAAGTGGTCGAGTGCGCCCAGCATCCGGACGCCGACAAGCTGCGGGTGACCAAGGTCAACGTGGGCGAGGCCGAGCTGCTGGACATCGTCTGCGGTGCGCCGAACTGCCGTCAGGGCCTCAAAGTGTGTGTGGCCAAAGTAGGGGCGACCCTGCCGGGTGATTTCACCATCAAGAAAGCCAAGCTGCGTGGCCAGCCGTCTCACGGCATGCTCTGCTCTTTCAGTGAGCTGGGTATCGACGTTGAAGCCGATGGCATCATCGAGCTGCCGGCAGATGCCCCCATCGGTACCGATATTCGCGACTACCTCAATCTGAACGACGTCTCCATCGACGTGGATCTGACCCCGAACCGTGCCGATTGCCTCGGTATCGCCGGTCTGGCCCGCGAAATTGGCGTGCTCAACAGCGTGGACGTGGTCGAGCCGACCTGGGCACCAGCTGTTGCCACCATCGATGCAACTTTCCCGATCCGGGTTGAAGCAACCGCCGATTGCCCCCGTTATCTGGGGCGCGTTATCAAGGGGCTAAACCTGCAGGCCCAAAGTCCGCTCTGGATGCAAGAGAAGCTGCGCCGTGGCGGCATTCGCTCCATCGACGCCATCGTCGACATCACCAACTACCTGCTGCTGGAATACGGTCAGCCGATGCACGCCTTCGATCTGGCTACCCTGGAAGGGGAACTGGTGGTGCGTCGTGCCCACGCCGATGAGCCGATGACCCTGCTCGATGGCAACGAAGTGAAGCTCAAAGAGACCACCCTGGTGATTGCTGATGCCAAAGGCCCTGCCTGCATGGCCGGGATCTTCGGCGGTAACCGCACCGGTGTATCCGAGACCACCACCGACATCCTGCTGGAGTGCGCCTTCTTCGCGCCGCTCTCCATCACCGGCCGTGCTCGTGCTTACGGTCTGCACACCGACTCTTCCCATCGCTTCGAGCGCGGGGTTGATCCGCAGCTGCAAGCCAAGGTGATGGATCGTGCCACCCGTTTGCTGCTGGATATCTGCGGCGGTGAAGCCGGCCCGGTCATCGAGGTCAAATCCGATGCCCATCTGCCGAAAGCGGCACCCATCAAGCTGCGTCGCAGCAAGCTCGACAAAGTGATCGGTATCAGCGTGGCTGATGCTCAGGTGGTCGAGATCCTCACCCGCCTTGGCATGCAAGTCACTGTGGATGCTGACGGTTGGACCGCGCTGGCACCCTCCTGGCGTTTCGATATCGCCATCGAGGAAGATCTCATCGAGGAAGTGGCCCGCATCTACGGCTACAACAACATCCCGAACCTCAAACCCGCCGCCTCTCTGGCGATGGTGGAGCAGGCAGAAGGGCAGGTGACCTTGAAGCGCGTGCGCGACCTGCTGGTTGACCGCGGTTTCCAGGAAGCGATCACCTACAGCTTCGTCGATCCCAAGACCCAGCAAACCCTGTTCCCGCAGAGTGACGCCATCGTACTGCCGAACCCGATCTCGGTCGAGATGTCCGCCATGCGCGTCTCTCTGTTCCCGGGTCTGGTGCAGGCCGTTGTTTACAACCAGAACCGTCAGCAGCCGCGTGTGCGTCTGTTTGAACAGGGTCTGCGTTTCATCAAGGATGAAAGCGCCGAGAATGGCATCCGTCAGGAGCCGATGCTGGCCGGTATCATCACTGGCAACCAGAGCGACGAGCACTGGGACATCAAAACCCGCGCAGCCGACTTCTTTGATTTAAAAGGGGATCTGGAAGCGGTGCTGGACTTGACCGCCGAAGGGGCCACCTTTACCTTCGAGCGCACCGAGCACAGCGCCCTGCACCCGGGCCAGAGCGCAGCCATCCTGCGCAATGGCGAGATCATCGGCCACATCGGCGTGATCCACCCGAGCCTCGAGAAGAAGCTGGGCCTCAAGAGCCGCGCGGTGATGTTTGAGCTGGAGCTGGACAAGCTGACCCCGGCCAAGGTGCCTGTGGCAGCCGAAGTTTCCAAGTTCCCGGCGAACCGTCGCGACATCGCCGTGGTGGTCGATCGTCAGGTTCTGGCAGGTGATGTGCTTGCGGTAATTAAAAAAGTTGGCGGAAATCAGGTAGTTGGAATAAACTTGTTTGACGTATACCAGGGTGCTGGTATGGCAGAGGACAAGAAGAGCCTGGCCATCAGTCTTGTATTGCAAGATACCCAGCGCACCCTGGAGGAGAAAGAGATTGCCGAGACCGTAGACAATGTCGTGCGGGCCCTTGGTGAAGAGTTGAATGCATCCTTGAGGGATTGATCTATGGCGCTTACCAAAGCCGACATTGCAGAGCACCTGTTCACCCAGCTCGGGATGAGCAAGCGTGAAGCCAAAGATATGGTGGAAGCCTTCTTTGAGGAAATCCGACAGGCGCTTGAGCGTGGTGAACAAGTCAAGATTTCAGGCTTCGGTAACTTTGACCTTCGTGAGAAGAATCAGCGTCCCGGACGTAACCCCAAGACGGGCGAGGATATTCCTATCAGCGCCCGCCGCGTGGTGACCTTCCGGCCTGGCCAGAAGCTCAAGGCCAGGGTAGAAAATGTTGAACCCAACGAGTGATAAAAAGCCAGGCAGATGCCTGGCTTTTGTTTTCAGATGACCAAATTCCCCGTTTTTCTTCTGGGTGCCGTACTGGCACTGCCATTGCACGCCAAGCCTTTGCAGACCACAGTGCTGCCGTTGGCGCCGGCGACCCAGGCTTATGTAAATTCACTGAGTCAGCTTTCGCTCTGTTATCCTGCGACGCTTCCTCCACCATACCTGATGGCCGAGGGGGGACTGCTCAAGGATCGTCTCGCCCGGTTGCAGGAGCTATTCCCGGTTCCCCTCGTGCTCAAAGAGTTGCCCGATTGGCAGACATTGCGCAACGGGCTCGCAGAGGGGGAATGCGACATCATTCCCTATGTCGGAACCCGCAAGAAGGCCGTGGAGGGCATGCGGTTAAGTCGTCCGATGATGGAGACCGATGCCGCCATCCTCTACAAGGGTGAAAATCTCAAACAGGCCCGCTTTCTGGTCTACTCGGTGGCAGACTCTGCCCGCCTGTTGCACGAGCTCTATCCTCAGGCACGCATTATTTCCCTAAAAAGCGGAGAGAAGGTCTACGACGCGCTGCAGAGTGGCAAGGGTGATGCCTATCTGGGGGACTATCTGCAACTGCGCTATCTGATGCGCGAGTTTCCTGCCGATGGTTTGCGCCTGCGCCGCCTGTTTGGTGAGGATCGGATCATCAGCTATCGCTTGATGATGCGTGATCAGCCGGAGTTGGCCAATCTGGTGGACACCCTGATCCGTCATATGCCCGCCGGTACTATCTATACCGATCTGGCCCGTTATCTCGATCAGGGGTCGCTATATGTCAACCAGCCCCACTTCAGCGATACCGAGCAGGCCTGGTTATCCGGCCGCGGTCGCACCATTCGCCTGGTGGTCAATCCCGAGTTGATGCCCTATAGCGGCATCAATGATCTGGGGGAGGCGAAAGGGTGGAGCGCGGATGTGCTGCGCTGGGTCACCCAGGAGACCGGCTTGAAATACAAGCTGGTGCCTGCCGCCAGCAAGGCGGAGGCCGTAGAAAAGCTGCGCCGTGGTGAGGCGGATATGATGGCCGGCTTGCCGGAATCCCCGGCATTGACGGATCAGTTCATTTTCAGTCGGACGATCTCCACCAACCGGTTTGCCTTGATCAGCAAGCGCAAGCTGGCTGCCGATCGCATTACCCAACTCAAGCGGCAGCGTATTCTGGTGCCGGAATCCCTCTACGATCCCTCCTTGCTCGCCCTGCTCGGTGATCAGGAGTGGGTTCGTACCGACGGCATCGAGCAGGGGTTGGCAGCGATCAAACAGGGCAAGGCTGACGCCATGTTGAGCGAGCTTTATCAGCTGCAATATCCCCAGCGTACCAACTTGTTGGAAGGGCTCGATATCGAGGAGCTGGAAGATCGTTTCAGTCTTGGCTTTGCCATCAACAAGAGTCAGACCGAACTGGCCGGGGTGATGGATCGCAACCTGATGGCGCTGACCAGCACCCAGCTCGACGAACTTAACCAGCGCTGGCGCCGCTTGCTCGTCGTGCAGCAGCCCGGCGTGAGCTACGCCGCCTGGTTTGGCTCCATCGCCATGGCACTGCTGATCAGCGGTATCGTCATCGGCGGGATCTGGCGTTCCCGCCAGCAACTGGCAAGGGAAGTGGCCCAGCGTCACGCCGCCGAGAAGGCGCTGGCCATCGAGAGCGAGCTGCGTGAAACCATGTTTCAGGCGTTGCCGGTGCCCGTCTATCTGCGCAACAGCCAAGGCAAGGTGATCAAATCCAATAAACAGGGGCGACGTCTGGCCCTGCGCTATTCGCAGCAGTTGATGCTGCCGCCGGTGCAACCTCAGAAGAGTGAAGGGGAATTGGTGCTGGGGGATCAGGTCTTCGCCTATGCCCAGCATCCACTGCGGCTGGACAAGCAGGCACCAGCCACCGATCTTATCGCCCTGTCGGATATCAGTGTGCTGCGTGAGCAGGCCCGTTTTCTGCGTCAGGCAGAGCGCCGCCTGCGCGCCCTGACCAATACCGTGCCCGGCGTGGTGCTGCAGTTTATGTTCGAGCGGGGACGGGTAGGGGGTATCGAGTTTATCAGCCGGGGCTGTTACGAGCTGCTGGGGCTGGCGAGCCAGCAGATCCGACGTGAGCCCAAAAGGGTGCTCACTATGCTGGAGCGCGAGGATCGCCGTCGGGTAAGCCGTGAGATGTTCGCCATGTTGCAGGCTGGCAAACCCTTCGCGTTCACCATGCGCTATCACCATCCGACCAAGGGTGTGCGCTGGTTGCAGCTCTATGGCCGTGGCCGCAGTCAGCCGCAGGGGTGGCGGATCTATGCGGTGATGCAGGATGCCACTGCTAGGGTCGAGCAGGATCAGGCACTGCAGCACTCCCATGAGCAGGCGCAACAGGCAGTTCTGGCCAAGGGGCGCTTTCTGGCCGCCATCAGCCACGAGATCCGCACGCCTATGAACGCCATGCTCGGCTTGCTGGAGTGGCTGGCCAGTACTCCTTTGTCGAGAGAGCAAGACTCTGCGCTGGCACGGGTGCGTCAGGCGGGGGATGAGCTGCTCGGCCTGCTCAACGATGTGCTCGACTTTAGCCGCAACGAAAACAGCAAACTCTCCCTCTCGCCGCAACCCACCGATTTTGCCGAGTTGTGTGAGCACGTGGCGGCAGTGCACTGGACCAAGGCGCGGGCCAAGGGATTGCAACTGCGCCTTAAGTTGGACCCGGCTCTGCCAGCCCAGCAGACCCTCGACCCTCACCGGGTACGGCAAGTGCTCCACAACCTGCTCTCCAATGCCATCAAGTTCAGCCTGCGTGGGGAAGTGGTGCTGTGGGCCGAGGTGGTCGCATCGACCTTGCGCTTTGGTGTGGATGATCAGGGACCGGGGATCACCGCCAAGATGCGTACCACGCTCTTTATGCCGTTCGAGCAGTTTGCCGTTGAAGGGCAGTTGCGGGCGCCGGGCACCGGTCTTGGTCTGGCGATCTGCAAGCAGCTGATCGAGCAGATGGGTGGGCTTATCGATGTCGAGGGGCGCGCCGGTGGTGGTAGCCGCTTCTATTGCGAGTTGCCCCTCAAGCGGGTGCAGCAGGAGCCGGACTGGCAGCCCAATGTGCGGCAGCTGGCGCTCTCTTTACCGCACGGTGAGGCGCAAGCGCTGTCGCCCTGGCTCAGTCGATTGGGGATCGCCACCGTCAGCAACGCCGTTGATACGCTGCAAGCGGAGGTGGACGAGAAGGGGCTCTACTATTGGGCCTGGCAAGGGGAGTCCTGGGTGCCCGGGACCATCATCACTCTGCTGCAGCCACGGTTGACCCCGGATCAACCGGTGGCCGGTACCCAGCCCGGGCTTGGCATGCGGGTACTGCTGGTTGAAGATCACGATGTCAATCGCGAGCTGATCAGCCTGCAACTGGGGCAACTTGGTGCCAGCGTTATCACTGCCGCCAACGGGCAGCTGGCGCTGGAGATGCTGGCACAGCAGGAGGTGGATTTTGTGCTGACCGATCTGCAGATGCCGGTGATGAACGGGGCCGAGCTGTGCAGGAAATTGCGCCAATCCGCCTGTTGGGCCCGTCTGCCGGTCTATGTGATCACCGCAGATCTCAGTGATCAGGCGGCAAGGGAGCTGCAATCCTGCGGTTGCGATGGTCATCTGGACAAGCCGGTCGCCCTCAAGGAGCTGGCGACCTTGCTGCGCCATATTGCCAAAGAGAGGAGCAATGTTGTCGCCCCGACACCGGTTGCCTCGCTGCTGACCGATGAACTGGCTGCCCTTTATCTGAAGGCTACCCGTGATGATTTGGCCGAACTTGAGCGCTGCAGCACAGAAGAAGATGAAGTTGGCGTGAATGCTGCTTTACACAAGTTGAAGGGGGCCGCCAGAATGGTAGGGGCGACTGCGTTGGTGGCGGTCATTGAAGAGTGGCAACAGGCGCCCCGTCCGATGCTGCAAGCCAGATTGAACCGGGCACTGGATGAGTTCAGCCAGCAGTTTTCAAAGAGGGCTCAAGATGATCATCACTGATGAAGAATTACTGGCGTTGCTCGATTCGGAAGAGCATGAGGCGGCAGGATTTTGCCCCATTGTGCTCTATGCCCTCGACAGCACCGCCCATGAGTTGGCCAGCACCATGACATTGCCCTCCTATGTCACGCTGCACCGTACCCGACCGGATGCCTGCTGGCAGTGGGAAGGGTTGTTTGCGGCAGGTGCCATTGCCCTTTACGACCCCGCCGCTCATCAGCAGGCGGACTATTTCCCCCAGTTGCAGCAGCATGAGGGGATCTACGCTATCGGCGAGGATTGGCTGGGGGGGCTTGCCGCCAGTTACCGTAACTGGTGCAACTGGATGGCCGCTAACAAGGTGCTGCTGCTCGAGGATCACCCGTTTCAGGGGATGCAATTGCAACAGACCATCGCCGGGTTGGGGCTCTCCTGTCAGTGGGTACAGGATGAATCGGCCTGTCTTGCGGCATTGTCGGCGGGCGACATCAGCCTGCTGGTGTGCGATCTCAGTCTGGTGGAGCAAGATGCCATCAGTCTGCTGATGAACCAGCCCCAGTTGCAGGAGGCCGGGCTGCCCATTGTGCTGCTCTCGGCCCATGAACAGACGCTGATCGACGGTGCCCGCCGTCTGTTGCACGATGCCGGTTTCAACATTCTTGCAGCACTGGCCAAGCCGCTTGATTGCGACGAGCTGCTCAGGTTGCTGCGTCGACTCTATCTGGGCCCGCTGCGTCAACAGCGCTTGAGCGGCCAGCGCCGCACCATCCGCCGGTGGCAGGGGGAGGTGCAGGGTCAGCTAGGGCTGCTCTCCAGTCCCGCGACCCCTCATCCGGTCTGGCTGGCGGTGACGGGTTTGCCCAGCCGCTGGGAAGCGCTCAAGGATTGGCTGACGGAGCAGTCGCGCACCCCAGCCGAACTGACCCTGCTGATCCACCGTCGAGACCACCTGCTCGGCAATGCCGATCGCTTCGCACTGGTGCTGCAAGCCAGTCTGGCGGGGAGCAAGCTGGCGCTGCTGCTCGATAACAGCCAGCATCTGCCATTCGATCTGCTGGAGCGTTTGCCGCTGCAAGCCTTGCTGCTGGGGCAGGGGATCTTGCCAGAGATGGAGTCCTTGACCGGTGACTCCCTGCTGGGGCGTTTTATGGCCCGGGTTCGGGAGCTGGGGATCGCTGTCTATCTGGATGATCCTTACAACCTGCTCGACGTCGAGGTGTGGCGAGAGCGCGGTATGACGGGGCGCTGGTAAGCCATGCCGCGCTACCTCTGCTGGCCCATGCACCGGGAGCGCCTTGGCAAAGGACTGGATGGATGGCCTCATCCGGCTTCCCGGACCGCGTTGCCACTGGCTATGGAGGTCTCCGAGGTGCCTTGCTTGCTGCGCGAGCTGCATGGGGTGGCGCCTGCCCGCATGCTGGCTGCTTACGATGCATTGAGTGAAGAGAGCATCTATCTGCGCTTTATGCGTCCGAAACGGACACCGCCACCGGAACAGGTAGCCCAATTTCTCAATTACCATCCTGAACAACAGATTTCGCTGTTGCTGACCGATCTGGCTGGTGAGCCGCTGGCTCAGGCGCAATCAATCCGCCGCCGCCTTCATCCCGATCGGGCGGAGTTCTCCTGCATCGTGGCGGATCACTTCCAGCACAAGGGGGCGGGGCGACGCATTCTGCTGGCGCTGGCACTGCTGGCCAGGGCGGACGGGATCCGGGAGTGGACGGCGGAAGTGCTGGCCCAGAACCGGCCCATGCTGACCCTGCTCAAGCGCCTTGGCTTGCCGCTGACCCTGGTGACCGGACGGGAGATGGTCTTTGTCAGGCTGGATCTGTCGGTACTGGATGCCTGGTTGTCCGTGCCGCCAGCGGTGCCGCTTAAGACCAAGGGCGAATAGTGACACTTTTTTCCCTGTGCTAAGGTCACATTTATTGTGCGGGGATAGACGGAGCAGCTTATGGCGCAGTCATATAAACATATCGTGATCCTGACCGGCGCGGGGATCTCTGCCGAATCCGGCATCAAGACTTTTCGTGCCTGCGACGGTTTGTGGGAAGAGCACAAGGTCGAGGATGTGGCGACCCCCGAGGGGTATGCCCGGGATCCCGAACTGGTGCTGCGCTTTTACAACTCCCGCCGCAAACAGCTGCAACAGCCCCAGGTTCACCCTAATCCGGCCCACTATGCGCTGGCCCGCCTCGAACGACTGCTGCCCGGTTCGGTGACTCTGGTCACCCAGAACATCGACAATCTGCACGAGAGCGCGGGCAGCAAGAACCTTATCCATATGCACGGCGAGCTTCTCAAGGCCCGCTGCCCCGAGTCCGGTCAGGTGATCGAGTGGCGCGGTGATCTCCATCAGGACGAGCTCTGCTCCTGCTGCCAGTTCCCCCAGCCGATGCGTCCCCATGTGGTCTGGTTTGGCGAAATGCCGCTCGGGCTGGATCGCATCTATAGTGCGCTTGCCCAGTGCGATCTCTTTATCTCCATCGGCACCTCTGGCGCCGTCTATCCGGCCGCCGGGTTTGTCCATGAGGCGGGATTGAACGGGGCGCACACCATCGAGCTCAATCTCGAACCGAGCGAGGTGGGTAGCCAGTTTGACGAGAAACGTTATGGCCCAGCCTCCCTGCTGGTGCCCGCCTATGTCGATGAGTTGCTGGAGGCGTGCGGTATTCATCAACCGAGGCAAGTCGAGGGACACAACTGGATGGAGATGCGCGGTCCCTGAGCTACTGTGCGACGGGACAGTTGCAATGGTTCGGTGAAATCGCCACACTGGCAACCATTAAAAAAATGGGACGCAGTTGGCGCAAATTACCATGACCGCAGTAAAGCAATGGATCGCTTTTTTTCTCCTGATGCTGGCCAGTGCCAGCGCATCGGCCTCCATCCCCCTGATGACCCTGGTACTGCCAGATGGCCAGCAGGTGACCCTCGATGAGGCGGCCATCTCTGCCTTGCCACAGACCGAATTCACCACGACTACTCCCTGGACTCAGGGCGCCCACCACTATCGCGGGCCGACCCTGTCTGCCGTGCTGGCAGCGCAAGGGATCCCGGATGCTCGCAAGATCGCCGTCTCGGCCCTCAACGGCTATCAGCAGGTGGTGGATCTGGCCCTGTTCGACGGCGTGCCGCTGACCCTGGTGCGTCAGGAGGACGGCAAACCGCTGACCCGGCGTAACAAGGGGCCGCTCTGGCTGCTCATCCCGTTCACCACCTATCCCAAGCTGGACGTGCCTGCCATTCACAACTGCATGGTGTGGCAGGTGACCCGCATCGAGATCGTCGATTGATGGGGCTATCCCGCCAAAATCTGCTGTTGGTTGCGGTGTCGCTGCTGTTTCTGCTCTCGTCGGGCAGCAGCCTCTATCTGCAGTATCGGCAGGAGCAACTGGTCGATACCTTCTACCGCAATGTCCACTGGAACATCAGCCAGGTAATGCTCGAATCCCAGCGTTTCCTCTACGACTTGCAGCTCTATCGGGCTGGCAGACTGTCGATGGAGACCCTGAGCCTTGATTACGATCTGCTGTGGAACCGGCTCGATATCTTCCTCATCAGCAGTGAAACCGCCGAGATGCGCCAGCGGCACGGGCTCGGCAAGGTGCTGGCCACCCTGTTCGAGCAGATCAAGCAGCTCGAACCCCAGATGGAGGCCGGTGCGCTGCGCGAGGGGGCTGAGCTTGCCCGCTTGCAGGAGGCGATCGCCAGCCAGACCCGTCTCATCGAACAGATAGGGGATCAGATCCTCTCCGGCCAAGAGCGGGAGCATTCGGTCAGCCAGATCCGCAACAGCCTGTTCTGGCTGCAGATCTGGCAACTGATCCTGTTGCTGACCGGTGGCGCTCTGGTCGCTGCCCTCATTCGCGCCAATCTGGCGAACCGTCGGCTTGCCCTGCTCGATCCTCTGACCCAGCTTGGCAACCGCCGTGCCCTGCAGGAGCAGCTCTCTCGCGCTCTGCATGCCGGCGAGGTGAGCGCTTTGGTGGTGCTCGATCTCAAGCGCTTCAAGCAGGTCAATGATCTGCTGGGTTATCAGGTCGGTGATCGGTTGTTGCAGATGGTGGCCAACAAGCTGCAACAGGCCCATGGCAGTCACGCTTACCGGCTCGGTGGTGACGAATTTGCCGTGGTGCTGACCAAGGCGGATGATGCGCAGGAAACCGCCATTCATGAGCTGGTGGATCTGCTCCATTTCGAGTTCGTGACCCGGGAGTGCAGCTTCGATCTGGCCTGTCGACTCGGGGTCGCCAAGGCGCAGCAACAGGATGCCGCCCGGTTGCTGGATCAGGCCATCCTGGCCCTCAACCAGGCCAAGCGCAGCCAGGAGGGGGCGATCAGCTGGTTTGAGCCTGCCATGCTGCAGCAGTTGCAGTTGAGTCAGCAGCAGCTTCATCAGCTGCGAGAGTGGCTGGCGGGGCGCGAGCCTGCACCGCTGCGAGTGGCATTGCAGGCGCTGACGGACGGACAGGGCAACGAGATGTGGCAATTGGCGCTTGAGTGGCGTGAGCTGGGGGCGCCCTGCCAGATGCGCTGGCTGCAGGAGTGCGGCGTACTGGGGCCCGTGTTGGCCCGTGTGCTGCAAACACACGAGGCGCAGTATGCCGATGGTCGGGCACTGCTGGTCCCGCTCGACAATCAGGCCCAGCTGACCCATCTACTGGCCTATTTGCCGGAGGCTTCCCGTACGCCGCTGGTGTTGCTGATACCGACGCTGCAGCAGGATAGTGCCTTGCTGGCGGGATTGCGGCAGCAGGGTTGCACTTTGGCGCTCAGAGAGATTGGCAGCACCACCTCGGCGCAGCTGGCAGCCGGCTGGCCTGTTCGCTACTGGTTGCCGCAGGGGGATGATGATGGCGAGTTGTTGCAGCCTCTGGCCAGACGATTGGGGCTGGCGCCACTGCAAGTGCTGGCAGCCAGGGAGACCCGGTCGCTGGCCTGAGGGCAAAAGCGGTATTGCACGGCAGAGATAAAACGAAACAAGGCGACCTCTGGGTCGCCTTGTTCTTTTGTTGCCCCTGAAAATCAGGGGCGGGGCGCGCAAGATTGTCTGATCACCAGGTCAGGGTCGACGGTGATCAGGTGATTCTCCACCGCTTCGCCGTTGATGCGGGCCAGCAGGCGGGTGACGGCGAGGCGACCCAGCTCCTCTTTGGGCTGATTGACGGTGGTGAGCGGCGGCGACATAAATTCGGCCAGCGCCACATTGTCATAGCCGACGATGGAGATATCCCGCGGGATCACCAGCCCCGCCTGATGGGCGGCACTGATGGCCCCCATCGCCATCATGTCGTTGCAGACAAAGAGGGCGGTGGGACGCTCGGGCAATGCCAGCAGACGAGTCATCGCCTGATGGCCGCTGGCGCAGTCAAAGTCCCCCTCCTGGATCCAGTCAGGATTGAGCGTGAGACCCGCCTCCTGCAACGCCTGCTCGAAGCCAGCTTGGCGCTGGTTGGCGGGGGCGCGGCTGTGGGGGCCTGTGATGCAACCGATGGCGGTATGGCCCAGCTCAATCAGATGGCGGGTTGCGAGATAACCGCCGTGGAAGGAGTTGTCGGCGATAAGATCCACATCCTCGCTGACCAGCCCCCAATCCATCACCACCACCGGCAGGCTCTTGAGCCAGTCGAGCTGGTTGAACACCTCTTGTTGGCCTTCGCTGCACATGATCAGCAGGCCATCGACCCGCTTGCGCAGCATCATCTTGAGGTAGGAAAGGGCCGTCTCGGCCTGACCCTCGGTGTTGCCCAGCATCAGGTTGTAGCCCTGCTCGAAGCAGTAGCGCTCCACCCCGCGTACCACCTCGGCAAAGAAGGGGTTGCTGGAGGTGGTGACCAGCATGCCGATACTGTTGGTCTCCTTCACCTTGAGGCTGCGGGCCACCAGACTCGGGGCATAGTTGAGGTCGCGCATGGCCGCAAAGACCCGCTCGCGGGTCTCCTCGGCCACGAAACGGGTCTCGTTGATGACGTGGGAGACGGTGGTGGTCGAGACCCCCGCCAGGGCTGCCACCTCCTTGATATTGGCCATCAGTGCCCCTGCGCAGTCTGCTCAAGCAGGAAGGCGTCGACCTCCTGCTTGCTCGGGATGGAGCTCTGGGCGCCGAAGCGGGTGACGGAGAGTGCCGCCGCCCCGTGGGCAAAGCGCACCGCACCGTGGAAATCGGCACCGGCCAGTTCCGCCGCCAGCAGGGCGCCGTTGAAGGTATCGCCCGCGGCTGTGGTATCCACCGCCTTGACCCGAAAGCCCGGGATCAGCTGTTGCTGCTGTGCGTTGCTGCAATAGACCCCCTGCGACCCCAGGGTGATCATCACGTCCGCAATGCCCATCTGGTGGAAGCGGGCAGCCGCCTCGCGGGCACTCGCTTCGTCGGTGACTTTGATGCCGGTCAGCAGCTCGGCTTCGGTCTGGTTGGGGGTGATAAGGTCGACCAGCGCCAGCAGCTCGCTTGAGAGCGGACGGGCAGGGGCGGGGTTGAGCACCACCCGGGTGCCATGGGCGCGGGCCAGCCGTGCAGCTTCATGGACGCTCTCGAGCGGCACTTCCAGCTGCAACAGTAGGGTGTGGGCGTCGGCGATCATCGCTTCGTGGCTTTTCACCACCGCAGGGGTGATGGCGCCGTTGGCTTCGGCGGAGATACCGATACTGTTCTCCCCCTCATCGCTCACATAGATGATGGCGATGCCGGTCGGGAGCTTGGGATCGAGCTCGACGGCGCTCACGTCAATACCGTCTTTGGCAAAGCCGCTCTTCATCTGGTGGCCGATGGCGTCATCACCGATGCGGGCGATAAAGGAGACGGGGGCGCCAAGGCGGGCGGCAGCGACTGCCTGATTGGCCCCCTTGCCACCGGGCACCACCTGATAGCTGTGGCCGGTCAGGGTTTCACCCGGGCGAGGAAAGTGGGGTACGCGCAGCACGTGGTCTGCATTGACACTGCCCAGAACGACGAGACGATTCATGTTGACTACTCCTGATGCATCTTGGCTTGAACACTGTGATTGAGTGAGCCCAAGCCGGGAGGCACCTGAACGAGAGGGAAAAGGGAGGCGAACCTCCCCTCGAGCACTTACTTGCTGACCACTTGCAGCGGTACCGGAATGGATTTCTCGACCGGCTGACCTTTCAGCACCTTGTCGGCAGTCTCGACGCCGATGGCACCGATCAGCGCAGGCTGCTGGGCCACGGTGGCGGCCAGTTTATCCTTGGCTACGGCGGCTTTGCCATCGTCAGTGCCGTCGAAGCCAACGATTATCACCTCTTTACCGGCAGCCTGCACCGCGCGGATGGCACCCAGCGCCATTTCGTCGTTCTGGGCGAACACCGCCTGTACGGTCGGGTGGGCAGCCAGCAGGTTTTCCATGACGTTCAGACCCTTGGTGCGGTCAAAGTCGGCAGGCTGGGAAGCCAGCACCTGCAGCTTGTTGGCCGCTACGGCCAGGGCAAAACCTTCACCACGGTCGCGGGCGGCGGATGTACCGGCAATCCCTTCCAGCTGGATCACCTTGGCACCGGTACCCAGTTTCTCGGTGATAAAGTCACCGGCCAGCTTGCCGCCCGCCACGTTGTCGGAGGCAATGTGAGCTTTGACCTCACCCTGCGCGGCGCCGCGGTCCAGAGTCAGCACCGGAATGCTGGCGCGATTGGCCAGACGAATGGCGTTGCCGACTGCTTCGGAGTCGGTGGGGTTGATCAAGATGGCGCCGACCTTGCGTACGGTGAGATCTTCCATGTTGGAGAGCTCTTTGGCCGGGTCATTCTGGGAGTCCAGTACCACCAGCTCGTAGCCAAGCTCTTTGGCTTTGGCTTCGGCACCCTCTTTCATGGTGACGAAGAAGGGGTTATTGAGGGTGGAGACCACCATTGCCAGGGTTTGATCGGCGGCATGGGCGGTGCCCAGCACGGACATGATGGCGGCAGCGAGCAGGGTATTGAGCTTTTTCATCATTTCATTCCTTGTGTGTGGCTTGTCTTATCAACGATTGCTTTTGTTATCGATCATCACGGCAAGCAAGATCACGCTGGCCTTGGCGATCATCTGGTAATAGGAGGATACGTCGAGCAGGTTGAGGGCGTTATTCAGGAAGCCGATGATCAAGGCACCTATCAGGGTACCCATGATGCGGCCCTTGCCGCCCATCAGGCTGGTTCCACCCAGCACCACTGCGGCGATGGCATCCAGCTCGTAACCCATGCCCGCCGTCGGCTGGGCAGAGGAGAGACGAGAGGTAACGATAAGCCCTGCCAGCGCCGAGAGCGCGCCGCACAGACCATACACCGCCAGCTTCACCCGATCCACATTGATACCGGAGAGGCGGGTGGCGGACTCGTTGCCGCCCAGCGCGTAGATATAGCGACCGAGGCGGGTATGGTTGAGCATGAACCAGGCGAGCAGGAAGACGATGGCCATCAGCCAGATGGGCACCGGCAGACCGAACAGGTAACCGGTACCAAGCCAGGCAAAGTGATCGGCGCCGTCACTGAAACCGGTGGAGATGGGACGCCCCTCGGTATAGACCATGGTGATGCCGCGCAGGGCGGTCATGGTGACCAGGGTGGCGATAAAGGCTTGCACCTTGCCTTTGGCAATGATGAGACCGCTGACGCCGCCCAGCAGGGCACCGGCACCCAGAGTGAGGGGCACCACCAGCCAGATTGGCAACTCCATGGCGACCATGGTCGCGGCCAGCGCGCCGCACAGGGCCAGTACCGAGCCGACCGACAGATCGATACCGGCGGTGAGGATAACCAGCGTCATGCCGACCGCCATGATGGCGTTGACCGAGGTCTGGCGCAGGATGTTGAGCAGGTTGTCGGCGGTGAAGAAGTTGGGGCTCAGGAAGGAGACCACACCAATCAGGACCAGCAGCGCGACCAGGGATTTGTTCTCGATCCACCACGCCTTGCTCATGACGCCACGGCGGGAAAGGGTTTGGGTTGTCATTGGGATGCCTCTTGCTCTGCTTGCCACTGTTTACCGACTGCCGCCGCCATCAGCTTCTCCTGATTGGCATCGCGGGTGTTGAACTCTGCGCTGATGCGCCCTTCGTGCATCACCATGATGCGATCACTCATGCCGAGCACTTCCGGCATCTCGGAGGAGACCAGAATGATGCTCATCCCCTCCTTCTTGAACTGGTTGATCAGCTGATAAATTTCCTTTTTCGCCCCCACGTCGACGCCGCGGGTCGGCTCGTCGAGGATCAGTACCTTGGGCCGGGTCAGCAGTCCCTTGGCGATGGCCACCTTCTGCTGGTTGCCGCCGGAGAGCAGCTTTATCAGCTGATCCTGACTCGGGGTCTTGATGTTGAACAGGCGCACATAGTCGCTCACCGCCTGCCGTTCGGCCTTGCCGTCAATCTTGCCGTTGCTGATGAACTCGTCGAGGGCGCAGAGACTCATGTTTTCGCGCACCGACAGCTCCAGCACCAGCCCATCCCCCTTGCGATCCTCGGAGATATAGGCGATGCCTGCGGCCAACCCGTCGGCCGGACTTTTAGGCACCAGCGCATGACCGTCAACTTGCACTTCACCGGCGCTGATGGGGCTGGCGCCATAGATTAGCTTCATCAGTTCGGTACGGCCTGAGCCCATCAGGCCGCTAAAGCCCAGAATTTCCCCCTGACGCAGGGAGAAGCTCACCCCGCGCACGCCGGGGCCGGCCAGATCTTTCACCTGCAGGCTGACGGGGCCAAGCTCGCGCTCAAGACGCGGGTACTGCTCTTCCAGTCGGCGACCTACCATCATCTCGATGATCTTGTCTTCATCCAGATCGCTCACCGCCTTCTCGCCAATCCACTTGCCATCGCGCAGCACAGTGACCCGATCGCAGATCTCGAAGATCTCCTTGAGGCGGTGGGAGATATAGACGATGCCGCAACCTTGCTCACGCAGCTCGCGGATAACCTTGAACAGCTGTTCGGTTTCGGTATCGGTCAACGCATCGGTCGGCTCGTCCATGATGATGACGTTGGCATCGAACGACAGCGCCTTGGCGATCTCTACCATCTGCTGTTCGCCGATGGAGAGATCCCCGAGTCGGGTATCCGGCCCATGTTTGACGCCAAGTCGCGCCAGCAGGCCGCTTGCCCGCTCGCGCAGCTGTTGGTGGTCGATGCTGCCAAAACGGGTACGGGGTTCGCGACCGAGGAAGATGTTGGCGGCAATCGACAACTCCGGCAGCAGGTTCAGCTCCTGGTGGATGATGCTGATCCCCTGATCCTGAGAGTCGCGGGGGCCCTTGAAGTGGACCGACTGACCGCGGTAGCTGACGCTGCCCGCATCGGCCTGATAGATGCCGGTCAGCACCTTCATCAGGGTGGATTTGCCGGCGCCATTTTCACCGAGCAGGGCCATCACCTGGCCCGGATAGACCCGCAGACCCGCTTCGTCGAGGGCGCGTACACCGGGGAAGGTCTTGACGATCCCGGTCAGCTCCAGAATGGGTGAGAGGGGGGAGGTTGTGCTCATTTGCAGCTTCCTTGAAGGGGCTTAAAACGCCACACCGGCGCAGAGGATCAGGTTGGCGTAGGGAGTCACCTCGCCGCTGCGCACGATCGCCTTGCTCTGGCGGGAGCGGGTCTTGAACTCCTCATGCAGGCAGTATTCGATGGTGATGGGCTTGCCCTGGGCGGCTGCGTGGGCTTCAAGCTGATCGACCAGCGCCTGATGGGCGGCGGGGCTGATCTGCTTGATTTCGCTTGCCATGATCACCTTCTCCACCACCAGATCGGTGAGCAGGGCGGTCAGTACGGTTTCAAGGCTGGGCGTCCCCGCCATCAGCGCCAGATCGATCCGCTCCGGACCTGCCGGAATGGGCAAGCCTGCATCGCAGACGGTGATCTCGTCGGTGTGGCCCATCTGTGCCACCAGAGCACTCAGGGGAGCATTGAGCAGTACGCCTCGTTTCATACAGCACCTCATCAGGCCTTGGCCCGTCAATCTGTGAACCGCTAGGCAACCGGTTACGCAACCGGTTGCGTCATGGCGCAAAGATAGGCTTTTTACTAAGGAAGGGCCACGGCAAAACCACGGAAATGTGAAAACGATCTCAAAGGCGGGAGAAGAAGTGCAGGGGAGGAGGCTGGAAGGGTGTCAGCAGAGCCCTGACACCCTTGTTATTTATCGAGCTATTGATTTTATTGTTAGTTGGCCAGTGCCTTGGCGACCGCCGGACGGCTCAGCATGCGCTGATAATGCTCGGCAACCTTGGGGAATTCACTGATCTCGACCCCATCGCTTTTCAGCCAGCCCGCGACCACGAACAGATAGATGTCCGCCACGCTGAACTGCTCGCCCAGCACCCAAGGGCCAGCCAGATAGTGCTGCTCAATCTGGGCAAAGCCATCGCGCATATTGCTGGCGACTTTCTGCTGCATGGCGGCAATGGCTTGCTCGTCATCGGCCCAGCGGCTGCCACGGCGACCGTGGGCGTGAGAAACATGCACGGTGGAGGCGAGGAAGCTGTTGACCTCCTGCATGCGGGCCAGCAGGAACGGGTTGTCCAGTGGCGCCAGTTTGGCATCGGGGAAGCGCTGCGCCACATAGAGCAGCAGGGCCGGGGTCTCGGTCAGGGTGCCCTGCTCGGTGACAAGGGCTGGCACCCGCCCTTTGGGGTTGATGGCAAGATACGCGGGGTCACGTTGCTCCCCTGCGGCGAGGTTGACGAGACGGGGTTGGAACGGGGCATTCGCTTCCAGCAGGGCAATCTGCACAGCCATGGCACAGGTGCCGGGAGCGAAATAGAGGGTCAGATCGGACATGAATACTCCTGATTGGCTCAGGCCACCCGCGATATCGGCGAAAAACGTGTTTTCCGTGATACCTCGAGGGGTCATGAAAAAAGAGAGGGGGCAACGCTTGCCCCCAACCAATCTACACCTCTAAGGGGTAATGAAAAAGCGCAGAATTAATCGGCTTTGGCAGCCTTGTCGGTTAAAGGCTGGGGGATAGTTGTTACCTTGATTGATGTTATCCTAACGTTGTAATATGTCCGTTGTTCGCTTTTTTATTTTTGAACATCCGAAATTACTTGTTCATAGGCTTTAGGTATAAGAGCGCCATTTGTTAATGTGAGCATTATCTTGCTTACAATTGAGTATTTTAACTCACCATCCTTACCTTTTTTACAATGGGCCCTCAAACCTTGGTATTTATTCTTAACGATTGTTTCTAAATCATGCCCATTCATCGTCAAGTATTCAGTGTCAGTGAACAGTATTTTCCCTGATACATATGACAGCTGAGAATCCTTTTTATTTTCTCTTTCTAAAACTTTATAGATAAAGCGATCAACCAATTCCTGAAGGATTTCATCATTGTTTAGGCAATCTTGCCAATTAATGTTTCGACCACAAAAGTCGACCATCTTGTACAAGTCTGGATTGCATGTATTTAATAGGAAAACTATACATATTGGGTCTAAAGTTATATTCTCGATAGAGTATGCATAATTTTGTGCTAGTACCGCTACACGGTGTGATGGACGATTTTTCAAGTCCCAGTCTATTATCCCTCTAACAGTTTCGTGCTCGTTTTGTTCCAACGATTCAACTTGACCAACAACTTGGGCACAGTTACCTATACCATTTATTGCCTCAATAAATTCTTTCAGAATTACACTGTCATTTATATTAAGTATTTTTCTTGCTTTCTCAATTATTTGTTGTTCTGGCATTTTAGGTCCAGAGCTTACGAAATTGAGAGATATTTTTGAATCGACTAATTCAGAATTGTGTACGAGCTTTGAAAAAATAGCTTGGTATACATCTGCATCATATTGACTTTCAACATAGACTTGTCTGCGATTTTCTGGATTTATTGAAATTTGAGTAATGCCATCCAGAAGTTCAGCTATACCTTCATCCTTAGTAATGGAGATAACGTTATTACTACAAACCATGAAGGTACTATTTTCTGGGGAAAGAGCGACGGTTGTTGGAGAATGGGTGGTAATTATGATTTTGACAGAAAAATTTTCAGAAAATACTTTTAATACATTGTACATTTTAACAACCATTTTAGGGTGTAAAAATGCATCAGGTTCATCTAACAACAATAATTTAGGAGCAGTAATCGCAGAAGGATCATAATATTGGCTATTAAATAGTGTTAGTGCCAACCATAGAAGGGTTTTTTCGCCAGATGACAAAACATCGGTTGTTACATTTTGACCAGTATCGTTTTGAATTAGAGTCGCATTATATGTATAGCTATGAGACTTTTCATCTGGAATGGAGAAATAAAATTTCCCATCAAATGTTGAGTTAATTATATCGTTTATTACAATCCAAGGTTCATTGCCAAATTTTTGAACAAACTGCTCATCTGTTAAGTAGGCGACCTCTTCTCGTTCTTGTTGCGCAAGATAACGATGGTATTTATTTAAACGCTTCCTTTGTATGTAATGATTACAGATTAAAGATAGGTTTTGGAATCCAAGTATGCTGTGGAGATAATCCTCAAAGTAAATTTTAATTTCATCATGTGTTAGTTCGCTGGCTTTCTTACCTAATTGACGCGAAATTGAATTGCAGAGTTTATAAAGCGATTCGTAAGGTATGCCTCCTTCCTGCATTCTGCTATAGCTTCTCGCACTATCTTGAGAAAAAGGATTGTCTAATTGATCCTTGATGCGATCATACATTTGGAGAGTTGATGTTATTTTTGTTTGAAATTGAGCATCACTATATGCTCCGCCAAAACTCGGGGTTAAATTGGCTTGTCCTACTAGTATTATGTCTTGAGGGGGTAGTTTTTCTCCATTGATTTCTGTAAGTGACATGTTCTTTTGAATGCTTTCCAAAAAGCGTGTTTTACCACATCCGTTCTTACCTGTTAGAACAACAATATCACTATGAAAAGCAACGGGCTCTGAAAGAATAAACCCATTGTGTTCATTTTGACCGACTAGATTAAGTGGCACAACAATCTCCTTGGGAAATTAACAGTGACTAGATGGATGGCGGTATAAATTTGATAATAGATTCTTCCGTATAACGCCGTTTTCTACGTGTAACCGCTATGTGAAAATCATTTCTAAATCATGGTATTACCATTCTATTCCCACTGTCGAGGCGAATTTTATGTATAAGCCATCAGGCCAGCTTGATGTGCGTTTAGTACAAGGTGCGCTATATGTCCGATCTGTGTACAGTCGTGATGCCGCTCGCAGACTCGAAAGACGAAAAAGGGGGCGATGGCCCCCTTTATCCATTAAGCCCATAAGGGCTGACTAACCGCAGACTTAACCTGCCTTGGCCACCATGGCTTTCAGCTGCAGGAAGTACTGCTCGTAGAGGCGGGAGGCATCACCCACATCAGACTGGAACTCGCCTTTGCGCTTGATCTCGTCGCTCGGGAAGACCATGGGGTTATTGCGAAACGCCGGGGTGAGCAGGGGAATGGCATCCTTGACCGGGGTGGGGTAGCCAATTGCCTCGGCCACCTTGGCGGCCACATCGGGGCGCATCAGGAAGTTGATCAGGGCGTGGGCCTCCTTCACATGCTTGGCCTTGGCCGGGATGGCGAGGTTGTCCATCCAGAGCACGGCGCCTTCTTCGGGGTAGGTCATCTGGATGGAGGGGTATTCGCGCTGGGCGCCGTAGGCCGAGCCGTTCCACAGCATACCGATATTGACCTCACCGGCGATAAAGGGATCGGCCGGGTTGTCGGAGTTGAACGCCTTGACGTTGGGCATCAGCTTTTTCAGGTATTCGAACGCTTCGGCAATTTGCGCCTTGTCCTGGGTGTTGGGGCTGTAGCCCAACTGCACCAGCGCGATATGGAACACCTCGCGGGCATCGTCCATCAGCAGCAGGCTCTCTTTCCACTCAGGTGCCCAGAGCTGTTTCCAGCTGGTCACCGGCTGCTCGATGATGTCGGTGTTGGTGCCGATCCCGGTCGCACCCCAGATATAGGGGATGGAGTAGCGGTTGTCCGGGTCGTACTCGTGGTTGAGCAGGGTGGGGTCGAGGTGCTTGAAGTTGGGCAGCTGGGCGCGATCCAGCGGCTGCAGCATTCCCTCTTTGGCCATTTTCGAGATGAAATAGGTGCTGGGCACGACCACGTCATAGCCGTCGCCATAGGTTTTCAGTTTGGCGTAGAGGGTCTCGTTGGATTCGTAGGTGGAGTAGATCACCTTGATGCCGGTCTCTTGCTGGAACTGCTCCAGCAGGCCGTCCGGCACATATTCCGACCAGTTGTAGAAGTAGACCACCTTGTCGTCGGCCGCGTGAGCGCTCTGGCTCAGCAGCGGGGTGGTGAGGGTGAGGGCGGCTGCCAGCAGGGCGCCGGCCTTGTGTTGGATTGTCATCAACAACTCCTTGGGGTTATGGGGCCTTGCGGCCCACCGTGACAGAGTTCGCCAAAGATGGCGGGGACGAAACGAGCAGGGTTAACCCTGCCGTTTACGCAGTAACAGTTGCGCCAGCAGCACCATCCCGAGGGAGGCGACCAGCATCAGGGTGGCCAGGGCGTTGACCTCGGGGGAGACCCCCACCTTGACCATGGAGTAGATCTTGAGCGGCAGGATCTCGTAGGCAGGGCCGGTAACAAAGGAGCTCACCACCACGTCGTCCAGCGACAGGGTAAAGGAGAGCAGCCAGCCTGCCATCACCGCCGGCAGGGCCAGCGGCAGTATGATGCGGCGCAGGATGATCCACTCGCCAGCCCCCAGATCCCGCGCCGCCTCCAGCATCCGCACATCGAAGCCACACAGCCGCGAGTAGACGGTGATCACCACGAACGGCAGACAGAAGGTGATGTGGGCGATCAGCAGCGACCAGAAGCCCAGCGCAATGCCGGTGACTACAAACAGGGTCAGCAGCGAAATGGCCATCACGATATCGGGGGACATCATCACCACGAACAGCATGCCGCTCACGTACTGCTTGCCGCGAAAGCGGTAGCGAAACAGCGCCACGGCGGTGAGGGTGCCGATCAGGGTGGCTGCGGTGGCGGTGAGGGCGGCGATGGTCAGGGAGTGCTGGGCCGCCTGCATCAGGCTGGCGCTGGCAAACAGCTTCTCATACCAGCCCAAGGTAAAGCCGCGCCAGTCGATGCCATATTTCGACAGGTTGAAGGAGTTGGCGATCAGCACCCCGATGGGTACATAGAGATAGCCAAACACCAGCAGCAAGAACAGAGCCTTCAGTGCGCGCATCATGCCAGCTCCCCCTTCTTGCTGAGCAGCTTGCCCGCCCGCCAG
Organism: Aeromonas sp. 82P; assembly: GCF_051919365.1. NCBI lineage: Bacteria > Pseudomonadati > Pseudomonadota > Gammaproteobacteria > Aeromonadales > Aeromonadaceae > Aeromonas > Aeromonas sp. 82P. The sequence continues at coordinate 2,675,891 of NZ_JBQBEV010000001.1, read as the reverse complement.
TAGCAGTAGACCAAGAGCGCCATCAGCACCGTCAGCATCACGCTGATGGCCGCGCCAAAGGGCCAGTCACGGCTGTTGAGGAACTGGGTCTTGATCAGGTTGCCGATAAGCAGATGTTTGGCGCCCCCCAGCAGATCGGAGACATAGAACATCCCCATGGCGGGCAGGAACACCAGCAGACAACCGGCGATGATGCCGGGCAGGGTGAGGGGCAGGATGATCCGTACCAGCCGCTGCCAGCCGTTGGCGCCAAGATCTCGCGCCGCCTCCAGCAAACGGCCATCCAGCTTCTCGATGCTGGAGTAGAGCGGCAGCACCATAAAGGGGAGCAGCACATAGACCAGCCCGATGATGACGGCCACCTCGGTATACATCATCTGCAGCGGCCGCTCGATAAGCCCCATATCCAGCAGCCAGCCATTGATCAGCCCCCGGGTGCCGAGCAGCACTTTAAGCGCATAGGTGCGAATAAGGGAGTTGGTCCAGAACGGCACCACCACCAGAAACAGCAGCAGCGGGCGGATACGCGCTGGCAGATGAGCCAGCAGCCAGGCAAAGGGGTAGCCCACCAGCAAGCAGATGGCGGTGGCGAGCAGCGCCAGCCAGAGGGAGTGGAGCAGCACCTCGAAATAGAGGGGGTCCAGCAGGCGGCCATAGTTGCTCAGGGTAAAGAGCGGCGCGATAAGCTCGGACTCATCGCGCGTGAGGAAGCTGACACCGATGATCATCAGGTTGGGCAGGAAGACAAACAGCGTCAGCCAGCCCAGGATCAGCGCGATGGCCGTGTTGCGAAAGCCGTTGTGGGCAAAGCTGTGCGCTACCCGCAGATTAGTGAGGCTCATAGGGCAGCACCACCTCCCAGCTGTCAACCCAGTGGATCGCCACCTCCTGACCGAGACGGTAGTCAAAGTCGGGGTCATCCTCGTCGAAGAACTCGGAGATAAGCAGCTGTTTGCCACTTTCGAGCTCGATCACCGAATCCAGCGTCGCCCCCTTGTAGTTGCGCTCGCGGATATTGCCCCGCAGCGCGCCACTTTGATCGTCATCCTGATCGAGAATGCGCAGATCTTCCGGGTGCAGCAGCACCAGCACCTTGTCGTCTGGCTGGAACGGCAAGGCGGTATGGAGCAGGCATTCGCGCCCCTCTACCTCGGCCTGCCAGATACCGGGCTCGCGCTGGCTGATCAGCTTGCCGTCCATCACGTTGATCTCGCCGATAAAGCGGGCCACGAACAGATTGGCTGGCGATTCGTAGATATCGCGCGGGGTGCCGCGCTGGATGATCTTGCCGCCCTCCATCACCAGGATGCGATCAGACATGGTGAGCGCCTCTTCCTGATCATGGGTAACGAAGACAAAGGTGATGCCAAGGCGACGTTGCAGCGCCTTGAGCTCGCTCTGCATCTGCTTGCGCAGCTTGTAGTCGAGCGCCGAGAGGGATTCGTCGAGCAGCAGCAGGCGGGGCTTGTTGACCACGGCACGGGCGATGGCGACCCGTTGCTGCTGACCGCCAGAGAGCTGATCCGGGCGGCGGTTGGCCAGCTCGGTGAGCTGCACCATGGCGAGAGTCTCCTCGACCCGCTGGCGGATCTCGCTGGCCGGTACTTTCTGCATCTCGAGGCCAAAGGCGACGTTTTCAAACACCGTCATATGAGGGAAGAGCGCATAGCTCTGGAACACGGTGTTGATGTGCCTGTGTTCGGCGGGGATATGGGTGATCTCGTCACCGGCCAGATGGATGGTGCCACCGTCGACCGATTCGAGCCCGGCCAGCAGGCGCAGCAGGGTGGTCTTGCCACAGCCGGAGGGGCCCAGCAGGGTAAGAAATTCACCGTCATAGATTTCAAGGTCAAGGTCACTCAGGATCACCTTGCCATCGTATTTTTTGCTGATCTTGTTCAGCGCGACAATTACCTGTGGATTGTTCATCATCCGCCAGTCTCACCCCAGCCAGTGGCCATCGTGTTGAAAGAGGGCCGCATTCTATGCAGCCGACACATGAAATTAAAGGCTTTTTGGCCCGAATTAGCCGCAAGTGTGCAGGAAAAACGGCTACGAATAGCAGACCAAATCGCTATAATGTGCCACCTGATTTGGTCGTTTTCGATATTGGATAGTCAATTGAGTAATAAAATGCGTATTGGCGGCTCCCTTGAGCAGTCTCTGAACCAGGGCTACCGCCTTGATCTGAAAGGGGTCATCCAGGAGGGATGGCAACAGACCCGCCGTACCGGATTTGGCCTGCTGCTGGCGATTGTCGGGGTGACGGCGATCTGGATCCTGCTCAGCAATGTGCTGCTGTTGCCCTATCTGGGGGATGACAGCCAGATGAATGTGGCCATGGTGCTGAGCTTGCTGATGACGGTGGTGATGGCCCCCATGACCAGCTCCCTCGATATGCTGGGGTTGCAGCAGTCGGTCGGGGTGCGCGCCCGCGCCAACCAGGTGTTCGACTTCTTCCGCCACTTTGTACGCCTCGGCATGTTGAGCCTGCTTGGCAGTCTGCTCACCAGCCTGTTTGGCCCGCTGTTCGATCTGCTGGGATTGCCCGCCGTACTCTCTTTCATCCCCTCGGCCCTGATCGGCATGGGGCTGCTCTTTACCGTCCCGCTGGTGCTTGAGCGTGGCCTGACGCCGCCCCAGGCCATTCTGGTCTCTCTCAAGCTTTTCGCACGCGGCTGGCCCAGCATTGTGCTGTTCCACGGCGTGATGACCGCGCTCTTCTTCCTGGCTCTGATCCCCATGGGGTTGGGGCTTATCTGGGTGGCACCGCTCTATTTCAACTGCAAGGGGATCCTCTATCGGGATCTCTGCGGGGTGGGGGTAGAGGTTAACGAGGTGACAGAAGGCCCCAACCATTTCAATGCATGATGCAAAAGGACGTTGAATGACCCGTCGATATGGAGTGACCAAGGCTGTGCGCCAGAGCCTGCTGGCCACGCTCTTGCTGCCAGGACTGGCGCTGGCTGAGCCGGTGCTGGCTCTGCAATACAGCACCTTCTACAGCCAGATGAAGACCTTTGCCAAAGGGGAGTTTGGTCACGCCAGACTGGGGTTTTATCTGACCGATCCGCAAAATGGCCAACGCTGCGGCCTCACCTTTGCCCGGGTTGCAACCGACAGTAAGGAAGTGGCGGGCGAGGTAACGGTCGATAGCGAACTGCGCCTGCCTTTTGATGAGGATCTCAACCTCGACAAGGGGATCGTGACCGTCGGCCTGAAAGAAGAGCACGCCACATGCGATATGACGGTACAGGTGATGGCCGATGCGCCAAACGGACCCGAGCTGCCGCTGGCCGAGCTGGCGGCCCGTCAGCAGCAGATGCAGTCGCTGCTCGACAAGATGGCGGGCATGGTCGGCAAGCACTTCCTGCCGAAAATGGAAGGGGTACGCATTACCCTGGTGCAGCAGAGCGGCACCGCTTATCTGATTGATGGCGCCCGTCAGGAGGCGCTGCCCTGGGAGGAGGGGCAGTTGCTGCTGAGCAATGAGCAGCTGGCCGCGTTCGCGACCGGGCAACTGCGCCTGCAGGGTGACGTGTTGCGCCTGACCCCCTGGCTGCATAAAGGGTGAGATCGGTTGCGCTGTCACCGCAGTGACAGGCTAATCCAGAAAGCAAAAAGGAGCGATGTTCGCTCCTTTTTTATTGTTTGGCATTTGCCCTGTGAGCGCGGCTTAGCGCACTTCAATCACATCCAGCATGTCCATCTCGTCGATATCCAGCAGCGGCGCCTTTGGCATCTCGGGCGGATCAAACGCCTTGTCGCCGCCATCGATGATGCCGGAGTCGCGGTTGATGCTCTTGAAGTCAAACAGCTTGTGGTCGAGCAGGTGGCTCGGGATCACGTCCTGAATGGCGGTGAACATGGTCTCGATACGACCGGGGAAGCGGCGATCCCAATCCTGCATCATCTGCTTGATGGCCTGACGCTGCAGGTTTTCCTGCGAGCCGCACAGGTTGCACGGAATGATGGGGAAGGCTTTGACGTCGGCGTAGCGGATCAGATCCTTCTCTTTGCAGTAGGCCAGCGGGCGGATCACCACGTTCTTGCCATCGTCGCTCACCAGCTTGGGCGGCATGGACTTGAGCTTGCCACCGTAGAACATGTTGAGGAACAGGGTCTCGAGGATGTCATCGCGGTGGTGGCCAAGGGCAATCTTGGTGCAACCCAGCTCCTGGGCGGTGCGGTAGAGAATACCGCGACGCAGCCGTGAGCAGAGGGAGCAGGTAGTTTTGCCTTCCGGCACCTTCTCTTTGACGATGGAGTAGGTATCCTCTTCGACGATCTTGTACTCGATGCCGAGGGAATCCAGATACTCGGGCAGCACATGCTCGGGGAAACCGGGCTGCTTCTGATCCAGGTTGACGGCAACCAGATCGAAATGGATGGGGGCGCTGGCTTTGAGGCTCATCAGTATGTCGAGCATACCGAAGCTGTCCTTGCCGCCGGAGAGGCAGACCATGACCTTGTCGCCCTCTTCAATCATGTTGAAGTCGGCAATGGCCTGACCCACGTTGCGCCGCAGGCGCTTCTGCAGTTTGTTAAAACTGTATTTTTCTTTGGCGTTCAGCTCTTCTAGCATGCTCGTAAAACCCGGGACACAAATAAGCGCGTTATTATAGCCATGTCCCGGGGGAGGGCAAGGTGCCAGGCACCTTATGATTGATTGCGACGACTGTCGACCGGGCAGCTATAGTCCGCCGGTTTGAGGATCAGGATGTCGCAGGAGAGGCGGTCAATCACATGTTCGGCGGTATTGCCGAGCAAAGCTGCAGAAAGCCCGGTACGGCCGACGCAGCCCATGATCATCAAGGTTGCCTTGAGCTCTTCGGCCATATCCGGCAACACCTCTTCCGGTAGCCCCTCTGCTACCCGGGTCCAGAGATGACCGATCCCGAACTTGTCGGCATGGCTGAGCAGCAGGCTTTCGTGGTGTTTGCGGATCGCTTCGTTGTAGGCGTTGGGATCAAACTCCGGCAGCTCGATGGCCACGTTGACCGGGGTGCCCGGGTAGGTATTGACCAGATAGAGGTTGGAGCCCAGCAGCTCGGCGATGTCGCTCCCCTCCTGGGTGATCCGTTCGTTGAGCAGTTTCTGATCCGGATCGTCGCTTGAGCAGTTGATGGCGGCGATGATGTTGCCGCCCCGTTGCCAGTGACCCTCCTTGACCAGCAGCACCGGACAGGGGCATTTGCGCAGCAGGTGCCAGTCGGTGGGGGTAAAGATGAAGGTTTGCAGGAAGCTGTGATGGTGAGTGGCTTTGACAACCAGATCGTGTCGCTGCTCCAGCACCTCCTGGATCACGCACTCGAAGGGACGATTGTGCCAGACCACTTTCACTTCGCACTCTATCCCCTGTGCCCGATAGGGGGTCAGGATCTCGTCCAGCCACTCACGTCGCTGTGAAATGACGCCGTCGCGCATCTCTTGCCGCTCGTCCACCGAGAGCATGGCAGTCATTTCATACGAGAAGTCATAGATGGTGAGCAGCAGGGTCAGATGGGCGTTTTCGTCCAGCTCGGCGACTTTGACTGCCCGTTCGAGGGCGATTTGACGCTCCTCTTCTGGATTGATAACCACCAGAATATTCTGATATTTGACCATCTTCTCCTCCTTGGAAAAGTCCAATGACAGCAGAATCTTAGCCATTACAGCTTAGCGCAGGAGGAGGGTATGGGGAACGTACCGGATCACATTCCAGAGGAAAGGATCCGGCAGAGAAAGCAGGAGAGTAAGCGGAAAAATCAGCCGCAGGGCGGGCGAGTTGCACCGGCCATCATGCCCAGCGCGACCTGATCAAGCACGGTAATGTATTTGCCTTTGACGCTGATGAGACCGGACTTCTGGAAGCGGCCGAGCAGACGACTGATGGTCTCGACGGTCAGACCCAGATAGTTGCCAATGTCACCACGGGTCATGGAGAGACGGAACTCCTTGGCGGAGAAGCCGCGTTCGGAGAAGCGTACCGACAGATTGTGCAGGAAGGCGGCGAGGCGCTCTTCGGCATTTTTCTTGGAGAGCAGCAGGATCATCTCCTGATCGCCCATGATTTCGCTACTCATCAGACGCATGATCTGCTGGCGCAGTTTGGGCATCTTGCCGGAGAGATCATCCAGCACTTCAAACGGGATCTCGCACACCATGGCCGTTTCCAGCGCCTGGGCGAAGGAGGGGTGGGCCTGCTTGTTGATGGCATCAAAACCGACCAGATCGCCAGCGAGGTGGAACGCAGTGATCTGCTCATCCCCTTGCTCGGTGATGGTGTAAGACTTGATGGTCCCGGAGCGGATGGCATAGAGCGATTTGAACTCATCGCCAGCCTTGAACAGCTCTTCACCCTTCTGAATCGGTTTCTTGCGCTCGATGATGCTGTCCAGCTGATCAAGCTCGTTGTCGTTCAGAGTGAAGGGGATACAGAGCTGACTGATGCTGCAATCCTGGCAATGAATTGCACAGCCACCGCTCTGGATACGTCTGCCAGGTTTCTTTTCCGGGATCATAGGCTCATACGAATAATTGATTTATATCAAACAAGTTTACCATCAACTCATCCGTTTTGGATAGGGTTTCAAAAGGAAGCAATGCCAATCCAGAAGGTATGCACCCCGAACAAAATGAGCAGCAGGGCACCGCCAAGGCGCAAACTGCGCAGGGTGAGCCAGTATCTCAGGCGATCGGCAAGCCCCCCCAACGCAAACAGGGTGGGCAGGGTACCGAGACCAAAAAAGAGCATGATCAGTGCCCCGCCGCTGGCCGAACCGGCCGCCGCACTCCAGGTCAGCATGGAGTAGACCAGCCCGCAGGGCAGCCAGCCCCACACCATGCCAAAGGGCAGTGCCTGCACAGGCGAGGTGAAGGGGAGAAACTTGCCCGCCAGCGGTTTGATACGGGGCCAAAGTCTGGCGCCGAGCCGCTCCAGCAGCAAGATCCCTTGCCACCAGCCCGCCAGATAGAGACCAAGCGCAATCATCAATAGCGCTGCCACGAGACGCAAGCCGGCAATAGCGTGTTTGCCAGCGCCCAGCTCACTGGTGGTGGCGAGCAGGCCGCCCACCAGTGCACCTGCAATGACATAGCTCAGGATCCGGCCGAGGTTGTAGTTGAGCAGATAGGCGAGTCGCCCCCAAAAGTGCTGCTTGTTGGCGGGGATCGCCATGGAGAGCGCGGCAGAGACACCCCCGCACATGCCGATACAGTGGGCAGAGCCTGCCAGTCCGACCAGCAGGGCGCCGGCCAGATCAAGGTTGTGGGTCATGGTCAGCAGGCTTTACCGGTTTGTGGGCAGGTTGCTCTTCGTCAAACAGGATGTTGGAACCCTGCCGGTCGAGATCTTCAAACTGCTCGGAGCGAATGGCCCAGAAGAAGACGACCCCGGCGATGATCACAAACAGGATGGCGATGGGGATCAGGACAAAAATTATATTCATGAGAGGTACCTTGGCGTTCATCCTTGGCAAGCGTCCCCTATGGTAACCCTGTTCGGGCAGGGGGCCAGCCGCTATCAGTGAGAAATGTGGCCTGCATAGGAGGCAGGCCACATTTTCAGCAATTTTCCGCCACCAGCCTCATCGGTTGAGGCGCATGGAGTTGGTTACCACGATGAGTGAACTGAGCGACATGCCCGCCGCCGCCAGATAGGGGGGCAGCCAGCCGCAGGCTGCCAGCGGCAGCACCAGCAGGTTGTAACCGATGGACCAGGCGAAGTTCTCGATGATGATCTTGCGGGTACGCATTGCCAGCACTCTGGCCTCGAGCAGTCGGCTCAGGTCATCGGCCAGCAGGATGGCGTCGGCGCTGTTTTTCGCCAGATCGGTGCCACCGGCCATGGCAAACGAGGCGTGAGCGCCAGCCAGTACCGGGGCGTCGTTGATGCCATCGCCCACCATGATACTGATATCCCCTTGGGCTTCCCGGGCCTTGAGGTAGGCCAGCTTGCCATCGGGTGAGACCCCCTTGACCAGCTCATCCACTCCCAGCTCGCGGGCAATCTCGTCTGCCTGCAAAGAGCTGTCGCCAGTCAGCACGGTAGTTTGCAGACCTGCCGCCTTGAATGCCGCGATCAGCGCCCTGGCATCGGGGCGCAGGGTATCTTCCAGATTGAAGTGGGCCAATACCTGCTGCTCGTTGGCCAGATAGATAGCCAGACCGCGGCCGCGCTCTTGCGCCGGATCCAGCCCAAGCCAGCGGGCACTGCCGATGCGGTAACGTACGCCATCCACCAACGCCGTGATGCCATGACCGATGACCGGGGTGATCTCGCGGGCGGATGGCAGCACACTGATACTGTCGGCAGGTAGCCGGAAGGCGCGAGCTATGGGGTGCTCGGATTGCGCCTCCATGGCCCGGGCGATGGCGAGGCAGTGCGTCTCGTCCATCTCTGCCAAGGTGGTTGTGCCTGTCAGACTGATCTCACCTGTGGTCAGGGTGCCAGTCTTGTCCATCACGATCCGGTTGGCCTTGGTCAGCACGTCCAGCACATGACCACGGCGCAGCAGAATGCCGTTGCGGGTCAGATTGGCGGTGGCCGAGGTTAGCGCCGTCGGGGTGGCCAGCGACAGGGCACAGGGGCAGGTGGCAACCAGCACGGCGAGGGTGACCCAGAACGCCTGATCCGGTTGATGGAAGTGCCAGAAGGTCCAGACCGCGGCGGCAATGATCAGCAGCACCAGAATAAAGTGGCGCGACAGTTGATCCGCCATCTGGGCGATGGCTGGTTTGTCATCGAGGGCGTGATCCTGCAGCCGCATGATCTGGGCGATCCGCGACTCTTCGATGCGGTGGGTCACCCGGATCTGTAGCGGCGCATCCGTGTTGATGGTGCCGGCATAGACCTGCTCACCGCGCTGTTTGAGCAGGGGCAGCTGTTCACCGGTCAGCATGGATTCGTTGAGGCTGGCTTGCCCTTCGACAATGATGCCGTCCGCCGGCAAGGTGGCGCCAGCCAGCACCCGTACCCGATCGCCGACCTGCAAGGTCTTGGCCGCCACTTCACGTTCCCCTTCATCATCGATGCGGGTCGCCATGATGGGCACCAGTCTGGCCAGGTTGGAGCTCGATTCCGACGCCTTGCGCCGGGCCCGCAACTCGAGAAAGCGCCCCAGCAGCAGGAAGAAGACGAACATGGTGATGGAGTCGTAATAGACCTCGCCGGTATTGAACACGGTGGCCCACATGGAGGCGATAAAAGCCCCGATCAGCGCCAGCGACACCGACACATCCATCGACAGGTGACCCTGCTTCAGGCTGCGCCAGGCCCCCACGTAAAAGGGCTGGGCCGAGTAGATCATGATGGGGGTGGAGAGCAGCAGGCTTATCCACTTGAAGTAGACCATGAACTCATCTTCAACGCTGATGAACAGATCCATGTAGAGGGCCACGGCGCACATCATCACCTGCATCGAGCCAAGCCCTGCCAGTGCCAGCCGGAACATATAGCTGCGCACCTCTTTGGCGTAGAGCGCCTCCTGTTGATGGGTCTGGAACGGATAGGCGCGATAGCCGATCTGGGCAAATCCCTTGAGGATGTCACTCAGGGAGAGCTGGTCCGGATCCCACTTGATGCGGGCCCGGTGGGTGGTGGTGTTGACGTTGATGTAGCGCAGGCCGCCAAGGGTCATCAGGTGGCGTTCGATCAGCCAGGCACAGGCGGCGCAGGTGAGCCCTTCAACTGTCAGCTGGATTTCGCGAAGGGTACCGCTATCGGTGACAAACTCCTGTTGCACTTCTGCCAGATCGTAGTGGGTGAGGGCGGCCAGCTCCTCGGGTACCAGATCCCCCTTGGTGCCGGGGGCGGTGCGGTGATCGTAGTAACTGGCGAGGCCGCACTCCATGATGGTTTCCGCCACCGCCTGACAACCGGGGCAGCACATGGGGCGAACAATCCCCTTTATCTCGAGGGAATAGCCACTATTGGCGGGTACCGGCTCGCCGCAGTGAAAACAGGGGGTCATGCGTTATGCCTCCCTGAATGCAGAATGCAAGCAGCAGGGGCGCTGGCGAGAACCGGCTCGCCACAGTGAGAACAGCCGGTCATGGCTTAGCGTCCTTTCGGGTCGAGTTCGACAGGGGCCAGGGTGGGCAGCTGGACGGTCTCTTGCAATCGCCACTCGTGGTCAAAGGCATCGACCCGAATGTGCCACTTGCCGACCAGCGGCTTGTCGAAATGGAGGCGATAGGTGCCGCTCGCATCGGCGGTGATCATGTGTTCGCTGTCCTGACCGGCCAAGGTCGGGTGGAACAACGAGAGATAGAGAGCTTGCCCGGCAGGAATATCGCCGCTGATGGGTTTGAGAGTCAGCTCGTTGCCGTCAACCTCCAGCCCAAAGCGGATATTGAGGGCTTCGGAGCGGTCAAACTTGCTCAAGTCCTGATTGATTTCTTTCCCTTGTTTGTAATAGTCCTCGGCCACCAGATTGACCCCATCCTTGCTGGCGATGATGGCGGTGGCGATACTGCCGATAACAGCGGCAGTGGGGAGGGCGATGATAAACCAGGGCCAGAATTGGCGATACCACGGTTTGGATAGAGGTTGGGTCATGATTGCTACTGCCATGAAACGAATGATTAACGTGGAAGATGGTTTTTACGCAACACAAGATAACAAAAAGCCTCGAGGAGTCGAGGCTTTTTGCTGTGTAATCACGTGTTTATCACATGTTACAACGTTACGGGCGAACCTTATTTGGCAGACTGTTGATGAGACAGGCTGTAAACGTAGGAGGCCAGCAGGTGAACCTTGTCCTCACCCAGAATATCTTTCCAGGCTGGCATCACGCCGTGACGACCGTGGGTGATGGTTTGCACTACCACTTCGCGGGAGCCACCGTAGAGCCAGGTGTTGTTGGTCAGATCTGGCGCGCCGACGGCAACACCGCCCTTGGCATCGGCCCCGTGGCAGGCAGCGCAGATGGCGAAGCGTGCTTCACCTTTCTTCGCTTCCACCAGGTCGACCTTGCGACCGGAGAGGCTCAGCACATAGGAGGCCACTTCCTGAACGCCATCTTTGCCGAGGATTTCACCCCAGGCAGCCATGATCCCCTGACGACCGCCCATGATGGTGGTCTTGATTTGATCAGGCTGGCCGCCCCATTGCCATTCGCTGTCGGTCAGGTTCGGGAAACCGCGGCCACCACGGGCATCGGAGCCGTGGCACTGGGAGCAGTTCTGCAGGAACAGACGCTGACCCACTTTCAGGGCTTCCGGATCCTTGGCGATCTCGGTAATGGCACGATAGGTTTTGCCATCCGCTTCGTAGGTGAGTTCACGGAACTTGGCGCCGTAGATCTCGTCAGCCTTGGCGACCTCGCGGTCATACTCCACCGCGCGACCTTCAGCCTTTGCCGATGCGGTTGCAGCCTTGGACTCGGCCAGCGAGCGCACGTCCTGGTTGGAACTTTGCCAGCCCAGCAGGCCTTTGAAGTTGCCAAGCCCCGGGAAGGCGATCAGATAGACCAGACCGGTGACGATGAAGAAGAGGAACATGTAAGTCCACCACTTCGGCAGCGGGTTGTTGATCTCCTCGATGCCATCGAAGGAGTGACCCATCGATTTGCCTTCTTCAACACCCATCTTGTCCTTGCGGCACCACATCAGCAGCAAGAAGCAGCCGAGGATGGTTCCCAGACTGATGACAGTCACAAAAATGCTAAACAGAGTGCTCATTATTGTTTCGCTCCTGCGTTCTTTTTATCAGCACCGGGTTGCTCATCATCGGCAAAAACCAGATTGGCAGCCTCGTCGAAAGAGGTCTTGCGGCGTTTGCTGTATGCCCAGACGATGATGCCAATCATGATGGCCATCAACAGCAGGGTATACAGACCGCGAAATGTACCGTAGTCCATCTTCGCCTCCTTATTTCAGGGCATGACCCAGTGATTGCAGATAGGCCACCAGCGCATCCAGCTCGGTTTTGCCCTTGACGGCTTCGCCTGCACCCTGAATATCGGCGTCGGTATAGGGCACACCGAAGTGATCGCGGAACAGCGCCAGCTTCTTGGCCGTCATCTCACCGGTCAGCACATTGGTATCAAGCCAGGGGTAGGCGGGCATGTTGGATTCCGGTACCACATCGCGCGGGTTGATCAGGTGAACCTTGTGCCACTCGTCGGAGTAGCGGCCACCAACACGGGCCAGATCCGGACCAGTACGCTTGGAGCCCCACAGGAAGGGGTGCTCCCAGACGCTCTCGCCAGCGACCGAGTAGTGACCGTAACGCTCGGTTTCGGCACGGAACGGACGGATCATCTGGCTGTGGCAGTTGGTGCAGCCTTCGCGAATGAAGATGTCGCGTCCTTCCATCTGCAGAGCGGTGTAGGGTTTGAGACCCTCCACCGGCTCGGTGGTCTGCTTCTGGAAGAACAGCGGAGTGATTTCAACCAGGCCCCCCAGACTGATGGCGAAGATGATGCCGACCACCAGCATGGGAACGCTTTTTTCAAATATTTCGTGACGGTTATTGTTGCTCATGGGTTGACCTCTTCAATCATGCTGGCTGGGCGACAGGTTCCAGAGAACCTTTGGGCGCAGTGATGGTGCGATAGGCGTTGTAAGCCATCAGCAACATGCCGGTGACGAAGAAGCAGCCACCCAGGAAGCGCACGAAATAGAAGGGATAGGATGCCTGCAACGCTTCAACGAAGCTGTAGGTCAGGGTGCCGTCTTCGTTGACTGCACGCCACATCAGGCCCTGCATCACGCCGGAAATCCACATGGCAACGATGTAGAGCACGGTGCCCACGGTAGCCAGCCAGAAGTGAACGTTGATCAGCTTGACGCTGTACATCCGGCCCTGGCCGAACAAGTTCGGGATCAGGTGATAGACAGCACCGATGGAGACCATGGCAACCCAGCCCAGCGCACCGGAGTGCACGTGACCGACGGTCCAGTCGGTGTAGTGGGAGAGGGCGTTGACGGTTTTGATCGCCATCATCGGGCCTTCGAAGGTCGACATGCCGTAGAAAGAGAGGGAGACGATCAGGAAGCGCAGGATGGGGTCATAACGCAGTTTGTGCCAGGCACCGGAGAGGGTCATGATGCCGTTGATCATACCGCCCCATGAGGGGACGAACAGGATCAGGGACATCACCATGCCCAGTGACTGAGCCCAGTCAGGCAGTGCGGTGTAGTGCAGGTGGTGCGGACCGGCCCAGATATAGAGGGAGATCAGCGCCCAGAAGTGGACGATGGAGAGGCGATAGGAGTAAACCGGGCGACCGGCCTGCTTGGGCACGAAGTAGTACATCATCCCCAGGAAGCCAGCGGTCAGCAGGAAGCCTACCGCGTTGTGGCCATACCACCACTGCACCATGGCGTCCATGGCGCCGGAGTACATGGAGTAGGACTTCATGCCGGAGAGCGGCACTTCCATGTTGTTGACGATGTGCAGCACCGCAACGGTGATGATGAAGGCGCCGAAGAACCAGTTCGCCACATAGATGTGGGAGGTGGTGCGCTTCACCAAGGTGCCGAAGAAGACGATGGCATAGGCGACCCATACCACAGTGATGGCGATATCAATCGGCCACTCCAGCTCGGCATACTCTTTGGCAGAGGTGTAACCCAGCGGCAGAGAGATGGCGGCAGAGAGAATGATTGCTTGCCAGCCCCAGAAGACGAAGGTTGCCAGCGGGCCACCAAACAGTCTGGTTTGACAGGTGCGCTGCACCACGTAAAACGAGGTGGCCATCAGTGCACTGACGCCGAAGGCGAAGATCACTGCGTTGGTATGGAGGGGCCGCAGACGACTGTAAGTCAGCCACGGGGTCTCGAAGTTGAGGGCAGGCCAGATCAACTGGGCTGCGATCAGTACGCCAACCGACATGCCGACAATTCCCCAGACAATCGTCATGACGGTAAACTGGCGAACAACGGTGTAGTTGTACTCAGGATGGTTAGTTGTATGGCTCATCGTTATATTCCGCTTCCGATGCTGCTGTTGTTTGGTTTTGTATCCGGAGAACCGGACTGGCTTCATCAGCCACCGCCGACCAGTTGTTAACATCTGTTAACGAAAGGAAAAGCAAAAGATGGCTAAATGAAAACTGCATGGGAATGATACTGAACTGACAGGTAAAATAACAGTATAAACAGTGATATATTTGGCTCCGTCCGGTCTCGTTATGGCAGTTTTTTACCTTGTTCGAGATCACAAAAAACTATTTTAATTGCATCTTAATCGGGCTGTTTTTGATGAAAGAGAGACTTACCGCACGTAAAGTTTTGCACCTCGTACTGGTATTGGCGCTGTTATTGGCGCTGATGGCCTATCGCACCTGGTTTTCGGCCGATAACAGCGTCTCTGCTGACCAGAAAAAAGATCAGATTTGTGATCTTTCCCACACCCCTTGCAGCGCGCTGATTGGTGACAAGCCGCTGACGGTCGCCATCAAGGAATTACCGCTGCGCGCTGAACATGACTTCGCCATCGCTATTAGCGGCGGCGATCCGGCCATCAAACCGGTGAAAGCGACACTCGAAGGCAAAGATATGTTTATGGGCACCATTCCGGTGAGCTTTGAACAAATAGATGGACAGTGGCAGGGGGTAACCCAGGTGGGGAGCTGTACGTCACCCGTCATGATCTGGTTGTTAAATATTGAGTGGAGTAATGGTCAACGCCAGCAATTGGCGCTTTCCGTTGCCCGGGAATAACGGCGCAAGAGGTGGGGAGTGGAAAAAATATTTGAAATTTCCCGGCCAGGCGTTACCTTCCCCAAACCATCAGGGAGTGAAGTTCATTTAATCATGATTGAAAAACAACCGTTTTATCGCACCCTCAACCAGCAGACCAAGGCGCTGCTGGAGGGGGAAACCGATCTGATTGCCAATCTGGCCAACCTCTCCGCGCTGCTGAATCAGGAGCTGGAGGAGATCAACTGGGTCGGTTTTTATCTCTTGCAGGGCGAGACCCTGGTATTGGGGCCATTTCAGGGCAAACCGGCCTGCGTGCGGATCCCGGTCGGCCGCGGGGTGTGTGGTACGGCAGTGGCAGAGGGGAGAACCCAGCTCATTGACGATGTCCACCAGTTCGACGGTCACATCGCTTGCGATGGTGCGAGCAACTCGGAAATCGTGATCCCGGTGCGCCGTGGTGGCGAGATCATCGGGGTACTCGATATCGACAGTCCGATTTTTAACCGTTTCGACCAGCAAGACCGGATTGGCCTCGAAGAAACGGTGCAAATTTTGGAAAGCATGCTCTAAGTCATTGCTAGATGGTTCGCAAAAGGCCCCAAGCTCTCTATAATGGGGCCTTTGTTGTGCTCGGGACGTGCCCGTGCGTTTATATGAAAGCCAAGGTTATACATGGAAAACACTGAGAAGCTGAAGAACAGTAAAGAGATCGTTGCCTACCTGGTCGAGAAATTCCCGGCCTGCTTCGTTGCTGAAGGAGAGGCCAAGCCGCTCAAGATTGGCATCTTCCAGGATTTGGCCGAGCGTCTTGCTGACGATGCCAGAGTCTCCAAGACCATGCTGCGTTCCGCACTGCGTCAATACACCTCCAGCTGGCGCTACCTGCACGGTCTTAAAGCTGGCCAGGCTCGCGTTGATCTGGATGGCAACCCGGGCGAACTGCTGACCGAAGAGCACATCGAGCACGCCAAGCAAGCTCTGAAAGAGAGCAAAGAGCGCGTATTCGCCAGCCGTCGTACCAATACCAAAGAGAAGGATGAGAAGGCCAAGAAGCCCCGTCGTCCTGCTGTGCGCAAAACCGAGAAAGCTGATGTAGCTGCCAAGCCGAAAGCTGCCGCCAAGGCACCGGTCGCTGACGCTCCGCTGGTTAAAGTGGATGCCGCTACGCTGAAAGTGGGCCAGGATGTGCGCGTCGTTATGGGTAAATTCCCGGTTCCGGCAACCATCAAGGAAGTAACCAAGGACGATGTACAGGTCCAACTGCAGACCGGCATGATGGTGCGGGTCAAATCAGAGCACTTGGTTCTCTAAGGAGACAAATGTTGAAGCATGGCGTAATTCGTTTTTCCCTCGTTGCCTGTAGCCTGGCGCTTGCCGGGCTTGCACAGGCCATCGAGCCGGTGCTCAAGGAGAGTGATTTGCCTGTGTTGGCTCAAGAGAGCCAACATGCTACGGCCAGCAAGCGAATTACCAATCTGTTTACCCGCTCGCACTACAAACAGTTCAAGCTGGACGATGCCTTTTCCTCCGTGATTTTCGATAAATATCTGGAGAATCTGGACTACAGCCGCAACCTGTTTTTGGCCTCTGATATCAGCCGTTTTGAAAAGTACCGTAACGGTTTTGACACCGACCTCGAAAGAGGCCGTCTGGCTCCCGCCTACGAGATGTTCAACCTGAGTCAGCAGCGGCGTTATGAGCGGTTCGAATACGCCCTCAAACTGCTTGATACTCCTTTCGATTTTACCCAGACCGACAACTATGTGTTTGATCGGGAAGGGGCGGCTTGGCCCAAAGATGAAGCAGAGCTCAACGAGCTGTGGCGTCAGCGGGTCAAGTTCGATGCTCTGAGCCTCAAGCTCAGCGGCAAGGAGTGGCCCGAGATCAAGGAGCTGCTTGGCAAGCGTTACAACAACGCCATCAAGCGGATGTCCCAGACCGAGAGCGAAGATGTCTTCCAGCTCTTCATGAACTCCTTCGCTCGCGCCATCGAACCGCACACCAGTTACCTCTCACCGCGCAGTGCCGATCGTTTCAACACCGAGATGAACCTCTCGCTGGAGGGGATTGGTGCCGTGTTGCAGGCGGAAGATGACTTTACCGTCATCCGTTCTCTGGTGCCCGGTGGCCCTGCTGCCAAATCCAACCACCTCAAACCCGATGACAAGATCACCGGGGTGGGGCAGGAAGATGGCAAGATTGTCGATGTAATCGGCTGGCGTCTTGATGACGTGGTCGAGCTCATCAAGGGGCCCAAAGGGAGCAAGGTCAAGCTGGAGATCCAGCGCGGCAAGGGCGCAACCGCCAAGACCGAGCAGATCGAGCTGACCCGCGACAAGGTGCGCCTTGAAGACCGGGCTGCCAAGTCCAAGGTGATTAACGCCGAAGGCAAGAAGATTGGGGTCATCGAGATCCCGAGTTTCTACGTCAATCTGCACGATGACGTGATCAAGGAGCTCTCCAGCCTGAACAAGAAGAAGATCGATGGTCTGATCATCGATCTGCGCGGTAACGGCGGTGGCGCCCTGACCGAAGCTTCCGCCCTGAGCGGTCTCTTCTTTGCCAGCGGTCCCGTGGTGCAAATTCGTGATCACATGGGCCGTATCACGGTCAATGGCGATGACGATGGCAACGTCTACTACGGCGGCCCCATGTCGGTGATGATCGACCGCTACAGTGCCTCGGCCTCCGAGATCTTCGCTGCGGCCATGCAGGATTATGGCCGTGCGTTGATTCTGGGTGAAAACTCGTTTGGCAAGGGGACGGTGCAGCAGCATCGCAGCCTGGCCAAGGTCTATGACTTCTACGAGCAGCCGCTCGGTCACGTGCAGTACACCATCGCCAAGTTCTACCGGATCGACGGTGGCAGCACCCAGAACAAGGGCGTTGCGCCGGATATCAGCTTCCCGACACCGGTTGCACCGGAAGAGACGGGCGAAAGCCGTGAGTTCAATGCGTTGCCGTGGGACAAGATTGCCTCCGCCAACTACGAGAAACTCGGCAACTTCGCCAGCGTGCTGCCCAAGTTGCAGGCTGCGCACGATGCCCGGATCGCCAAGGATCCCGAGTTTGCCTATGTGATGCAGGACATCGCCGACTACAAGGAGGAGAAAGACAAGAAGTCGGTCTCCCTCAACGAGGCGGAGCGTGTTGCAGAGCAGGCGAAACAGGATGAGAAAGCGCTCAAACGTACCAACGAGCGTCTGGCACGTCTTGGCAAGCCGGCGGTGAAGAGTCTGGATGAACTGCCCGCTGATTTTGAAGCGCCCGATGAGTATCTCATCGAAGCGGCCAATATCACGGCGGATCTGGCCAAGGTCAGCAAACGCAGCTGACAAAGCGACCTCCAATGCACAAGGGCGACTTCGGTCGCCCTTTCTTTTTGTCTGGCATATCTGACGTAATGCAAATTGTTTGACCCCGCCAGTTGGTTGTGACAGCCTCTTTCTCGCCTTTAACAAGCGTGGAAGCAGACAATAATGACCGATCACTCCCAGGCCATGACGGCCAAATATCGCCAGGATTATCAGGCGCCGCTCTACTGGATCGACACCATCGACCTCGATTTCCAACTGCAGGAGCCGCTGACCCAGGTCACCGCCATCACCCGCATTCGTCGCAACGGCGAGCACAATGCGCCGCTCGTCCTCGATGGTGAGCAGCTGACCCTCAAGAGCGTTGCCATTGATGGCATTCCCTGTGACCACTACGAGCAAGGCGAGAGCAGTCTGACCCTGTTCAACCTGCCGGCCGAATGTGTGCTGACCATTGTCACCCTGCTGGATCCGGCCGCCAACACCGCGCTGGAAGGGCTTTACAAGTCTGGCGATGCCTACTGCACCCAGTGTGAGGCGGAGGGTTTTCGCCGCATTACCTATTATCTGGACCGCCCCGACATTCTGGCGCGTTACAGCACCCGCATTACTGCCGACAAAGCCCAGTTCCCCTTCCTGCTCTCCAATGGCAACAAGGTCGATAGCGGTGATCTCGATGGCGGCCGTCACTTCGTGCAGTGGCAGGATCCTTTCCCCAAACCGAGCTACCTGTTTGCGCTGGTGGCCGGTGATTTCGATGTGGAGCGCAGCCACTACACCACCAAGAGCGGCCGCAAAGTGGCCCTCGAGATCTTCGTCGACAAGGGTAACCTCGATCGCGCCGGTTTTGCCATGGAGAGCCTCATCAACTCCATGCGCTGGGACGAGCAGCGTTTCGGCCTTGAGTATGATCTCGACATTTACATGATCGTCGCGGTGGACTTCTTCAACATGGGCGCCATGGAGAACAAGGGGCTCAATATCTTCAACTCCAAATTCGTGCTGGCCAATCCGGCCACCGCTACCGACAGCGACTACCACGGTATCGAACGGGTGATCGGTCACGAATATTTCCACAACTGGACCGGCAACCGTGTCACCTGTCGTGACTGGTTCCAGCTCAGCCTGAAAGAGGGGCTGACAGTGTTCCGGGATCAGGAGTTCTCCTCTGATCTGGGCTCCCGTGGTGTCAATCGCATTAACAACGTGCGTACCGTCCGCGGCCCGCAGTTTGCGGAAGATGCCGGCCCCATGGCGCACCCGATCCGCCCGGATGTGGTGATCGAGATGAACAACTTCTACACCCTGACCGTCTACGAGAAGGGGTCGGAAGTGATCCGCATGATGCACACCCTGCTGGGTGAAGATGCTTTCCAGGCTGGTATGCGTCTCTACTTCGAGCGTCACGACGGCTCGGCCGCTACTTGTGATGATTTCGTGCAGGCGATGGAGGATGCTTCCGGTGTCGATCTTGGCCGTTTCCGCCGCTGGTATAGCCAGTCCGGCACCCCCGAGCTGACCGTTACCGACGAGTACGATGCCGCCAGCGGTGTTTACCGTCTACATGTGAGCCAGCACACCCCGCCGACTCAGGATCAGCCGCAAAAGCTGCCGCTGCATATCCCTCTCGATATCGAGCTATATGACGAGCAGGGTGCCGTCATTGCGCTGCAGTATCAGGGCAAGGCCATCGGCAACGTGCTCGATGTGCTGGAAGCGGAGCAGACCTTCGAATTCGATCAAGTGCCGGTCAAACCGGTTCCTTCTCTGCTGCGGGACTTCTCCGCGCCGGTCAAGCTGCACTATGACTACAGCGACGAAGCGCTCGCCTTCCTGATGCGCTTTGCCCGCAACGAGTTTGCCCGCTGGGATGCGGCCCAGATGCTGATCAACAAAGCGGTCATCGACGGGGTGGCGCGGGTCCAGCATGGGCAGGGGGTTGAGCTCTCCCAAACCCTGCTGGCCGCCTTCGTCGCCATTCTGGACGACAGCGATCTCGATTTGGCCCTCAAGGCGGAGCTCCTGGCGCTGCCCGGTGAAGCGACCCTGGCCGAGCTGTTCGAGGTGGCCGATATTGATGCCATCCATCAGGTGCGCGACGCGATCCACACCCGTCTTGCCGAGGCCTTTGGCGCGCGTTTGGCGGCAACCTATCAGAGTCTGCGTCTGAATGGTTATCAGGTGGTGCATGCCGACATGGCCAAACGGGCCCTCAAAGGGGTGGTGCTCGGCTATCTGGCTGCGCTGGATGCGGAGCATGCTGATGCGCTGGTGCGCGAGCAGTATGCAACTGCCGACAACATGACCGACACCCTGGCGGCGCTGCAGGTGGCCAACGGCTATCTGTTGCCATGCCGCGCTGCGCTGCTGGCCGATTTTGAAGGCAAGTGGGCCAAGGATGGACTGGTGCTGGACAACTGGCTGCGGCTGATTGGCAGCAAACCGGCTGCCGATGTGCTTAGCGAAGTGAAACAGGCGATGAATCACCCCACTTTCAGCATTCGCAATCCGAACCGGCTGCGGGCGCTGATCGGCAGCTTCGCCATGAGCAATCAGGTGCAGTTCCATGCGGTGGATGGCAGCGGTTACCGCTTCCTGACCGATCTGCTGATCGAGCTCAACGAGGTCAATCCGCAGGTGGCCTCTCGCCTCATCACTCCGCTTATCCAGTTCAAGCGACTGGATGAAACACGCAAGGCCCTGATCCGCGCCGAGCTGACCCGTCTTGCCAACCTTGAGGGGCTGGCACGGGATCTGTTCGAGAAGGTAAGCAAGGCGCTGCAGCAGTAAGTGCCGACGGGGCAGGGGCGTTAACGCTCCTGCCCCACATTGATGTGCCGTGTGATCAGGAGCAAGCGTGAAGCAATTTACTTTTCGGCTCTCATTGAATAGCGATGAGGTGATGCTGATGTATCAGGGCCATGCCAGACGGCTGGTGGTGCGCAGCGAACAGGGATTAACCCTGGAACTTGGCATAGAAAAAATACGCCCCTTTGTCGCCATCAATGGTGTGCATGGCTATTTTCGGCTCAAAACCCAGGACGATTACCGCTT
Organism: Aeromonas sp. 82P; assembly: GCF_051919365.1. NCBI lineage: Bacteria > Pseudomonadati > Pseudomonadota > Gammaproteobacteria > Aeromonadales > Aeromonadaceae > Aeromonas > Aeromonas sp. 82P. The sequence continues at coordinate 2,654,889 of NZ_JBQBEV010000001.1, read as the reverse complement.
TATCAGCCTCGAACGCATAAATTAACAAAAATCGAACAGATTACCGACTGTTTATCTGCTTTGTGTCACTATCTATCCGGTAAACTGGCACAAAGGTAGTGGGAATTTCTGTATTTTTGGTTATTTGCAAAATTTCTCACAGTTTAAGCCGTGATCTGCACCTTGTTTTTAACATCTCATTAGCACCTTTCCTCGCCTTCCCTTAGCCAAGCCATTACACTTCGCAACAACTCTGCACCAGCGGGTAACCAGGGTGGTTGCCTCTGCGTCGGTGGTTAATGTCGTCCGATAAGGAATATAAAAATGGCATTGAAAGACGCCCCTACCTCAGTTCTGCTTGAAAACGTTCTCAGCCTGATCCATCAGAAGTTACCCACAAACAGCGCCTCTCTGGTCGAGCGCTTCGTTGCCAAGTTTTACGGCAACATGGCGAGCTCCGATCTGCACGATCGCAATGACAGCGATCTCTATGGCGCGGCCCTGAGCCTGTGGAATGCTCTCAATCAGCGCACCGGCACCGACCCCTACATCCGGGTCTATAATCCCGAGCTGACCCGTCACGGCTGGCAATCGCCCCACACCATCGTCGAGGTGATCCTGCAGGACTCGCCCTTCCTGGTGGACTCCATCCGGATGGCGCTCAAGCGACTCAATATCACTGCCCACATGATGCTGCACCAACCGCTGCACCTCATTCGCGGTGCGGATGGCAAGATTGACGCCATTCTGGAGCTCGACAACACCGACGGACAGACCTCGGTTGAAACCGCCTTCCTTATCGAGATCGATCACCTCACCAGCGAGGAGCAGATGGTCGCGCTGGCTGCCGAGCTCAACTCGGTGGCCGGTGAAGTGGCGCTGGCAGTCGGTGATTGGCAGCCGATGCTGGCCAGGCTCAATGAGATCATCGACGAGCTGCCCAAGCGCAAGCAGCCCGTGAGTAACGAGGAGGTGGCCTCCTGCGTCGCCTTCCTCAAATGGGTGGCTACCCACAACTTCACCCTGATGGGCTATCGCCGTTACGATGTCAAGGCGGTGGAGGGTGATCACGAGATCCTGCCACAGCCCGAGTCCAGCCTGGGATTGATGAAGAACTCCATCAAGGACCAAGGTCAGCGCCTTGGCAACATGCCGGCCAGCGCTCGTCATGCCGCTCTGAGTTCTGACCTGCTGATCCTCACCAAATCCAACAGCAAGTCCCGGGTGCACCGTCCGGCTTATGTGGATTACATCGGCATCAAGCGCTTTGACGAGCATGGCAAGGTGATCGGGGAAGATCGCTTCATCGGCCTCTACGCCTCTTCCATCTACAACACCAGCGCGACCCAGATCCCGCTCATCAGCCATCGTCTCGAGCGCATCATGGCCGCCTCCGGTCACGAGAAGGGCTCCCACGCCTACAAGGCGCTGCTCAACGTGTTGGAAACCTATCCCCGTGACGAACTGATCCAGGCCCGTGAAGAGGAGCTGCTGGCCACCGGTCTTGGGGTGCTGGAGATGCAGGAGCGGGACATGCTGCGGCTGTTCGTGCGCCGGGATGTCTATGGTCGTTTCTTCTCCTGCATGGTCTATGTCACCAAGGAGCGCTACAACACGGCGCTGCGGATCAAAACCCAGCAAATTTTGCAGAAGTATTTCGGCAGCAACGAAGAGGTGGAATTCAACGTCTACTTCACCGAAGGCGTGCTGGCGCGGACCCACTACATAGTGCGGGTCAACAACAACAACGTGGATGTGGATGTGAACGAAGTACAGAACAACCTGATTGAAGCGGCTCGCAGCTGGGACGACAGACTCGACTCCGTGCTGCTCTCCCATTATGGCGAGGCCCGTGGCAACGAGCTGCGCCGCCGTTTCAGTACCGCCTTCCCCCGTGCTTACAAGGAAGATGTGCTGCCTGGCTCTGCCGTGGCCGACATCATGGCGCTCGATAACCTGAGCGAAGCCGAGCCGCTGGGTATGCTGTTCTACCGCGCGCAGGAGGAGGAGAACGATCGTCGGGTACGGCTCAAGCTGTTCCATCGCACCGAACCCATTCACCTCTCCGATGTGTTGCCGATGCTGGAGAACATGGGACTGCGGGTGATCGGCGAGACCCCGTATCAGGTTCGCACTCCGGGGGGCGATCTGTTCTGGATCCTCGACTTCTCCATGTTGCTGCATGGCGAGCAGCCCTTTGATCTGGCCCAGAGCCAGCAGCGCTTCCAGCAGGCGTTTGCCGCTATCTGGAACAAGCAGCTGGAAGATGACGGCTTCAACCGGCTGGTATTGGGGGCGGGTCTCACTGGCCGTCAGGTCTCTGTGCTGCGCGCTTACGCCAAATACATGCGCCAGACTGGCGTCTCCTTCAGCCAGTCCTATATCGAAGAGACTCTGACCCGTTATCCCGATATCGCCCAACTGCTGTTTACCCTGTTTGAGCAGCGCCTCGACCCGGCTGGCAAGCAGCATGCCAAGGCAGAAGCCAAGTTGCATGAGGAGCTTGCCACCAAGCTGGATCAGGTAGCCAACCTGGACGACGATCGCATCATTCGCCGCTATGTGGAGATGATCGACGCTACCTTGCGCACCAACTACTACCAGCTGGACAAGGCGGGCAACATCAAGCCCTACATCTCCTTCAAACTGGCCCCCTCCAGTATCACCGACATGCCGCTGCCGCTGCCGAAATTCGAGATCTTCGTCTACTCGCCGCGAGTGGAAGGGGTACATCTGCGCTGGGGCAAAGTAGCTCGTGGCGGTCTGCGCTGGTCCGATCGCAAAGAGGACTTCCGCACCGAAGTGCTGGGTCTGGTGAAAGCCCAGCAGGTGAAGAACACCGTCATTGTGCCGGTGGGGGCCAAGGGCGGTTTCTACTGCAAACAGATGCCGGTGGGGGCGCCCCGTGCCGTCATCCAGGAGGAGGGTAAGGCCTGTTATCGCCTGTTTATTCGTGGCCTGCTCGATGTGACCGACAACATCATCGGCGGCGAGGTGATCCCGCCCAAATCCGTGGTACGCCACGATGAGGATGACTACTACCTGGTGGTTGCTGCCGACAAGGGGACTGCCACCTTCTCAGATATTGCCAACGAGATCAGCCTCGAATACGGCCACTGGCTCGGCGATGCATTCGCTTCCGGCGGCTCGGTCGGTTACGACCACAAGAAGATGGGCATCACCGCCCGCGGTGCCTGGGAGTCGGTCAAGCGCCACTTCCGTGAAATTGGCGTCAACTGCCAGACCACCGACTTCACTTGCGTGGGGATTGGGGACATGGCCGGCGACGTGTTCGGCAACGGCATGCTGCTCTCCGAGCACACCCGGCTGGTGGGCGCGTTCAACCACATGCACATCTTCGTTGACCCCACTCCGGATGCGGCCAAGAGTTTTGTCGAGCGCCAGCGCCTGTTCGATCTGCCGGGCTCCAGCTGGGATGACTACAACCGCGAGCTGATATCACAAGGGGGCGGCATCTTCCTGCGCTCGGCCAAGTCCATCAAGCTGAGCCCCGAGATGCAGACCCTGCTCGGCACCGACAAGGCCAGCATGGCGCCGAACGAGCTGATCAAGGCACTGCTTTGCCTCAATGTCGACCTGCTGTGGAACGGCGGCATCGGCACCTATGTGAAGAGCGCTCGCGAGAGCGATGGGGAAGTGGGCGATCGCAGCAATGACGCATTGCGGGTCAATGGTCGCGATTTGCGGGCACGTATCGTGGGTGAAGGGGGCAACCTGGGCTTTACCCAGCTTGGTCGGGTGGAGTACGCCAGTCAGGGCGGTCGCATCAATACCGATTTTACCGACAACGTGGGGGGGGTGGATTGCTCCGACAATGAGGTGAACATCAAGATCCTGCTGAACCAATTGGTGGCGGCAGGTGATCTGACCCTCAAGCAACGTAACCAGATGCTCTACGAGATGACCGACGATGTAGCGCAGATCGTGATCACCAACGCCTATCGCCAGTCTCAGTCCATCTCGGTCACCAGCTTCCGCGGCTCTGAACAACTCAAAGAGCAGCAGCGCTTTATTCAGGGACTGGAGCGGGAAGGCAAGCTCGATCGTGCGCTGGAGTTCCTCCCCTCTGACGAGGAGCTCTCCGAACGGATGGCGGCAGGGCAGGGACTGACCCGCCCCGAACTGGCGGTGCTGGTGGCTTACGGCAAGATGGTGCTGAAAGAGCAGCTCAACTGCCCGGAAGTGACCGACGAGCCCTTCCTCGCCAACATGCTGGTCACCAGCTTCCCAGCCAAGGTGCAGCAGCAGTTTGGTACCCAGCTGGCCGATCACCCGCTACGCGGCGAGATCATCGCTACCCGGGTGGCCAACATGCTGGTTAACGACATGGGGCTCAACTTCGCCAGCCGGATGAAGGACGAAACCGGTGCCTCGGTCGCCGAAGTGGCCTGCTGCTTTGCCATGGCCCGCGAAGTGTTTGGCATGAACCAGCTGTGGCGCGATATCGAAGGGTGCGACAACCTGGTGGATGCCCAGACTCAGCTCGAGCTGATGTTCTACAGCCGCCGCATTGTACGCCGTGCCACCCGCTGGTTCCTGCGCGCCCGCAATCGCAGCTGGAGCATCAGCGAGAACATCGCCTTCTTCCGTCCAGCGTTCGAGACCTTAGGGAAGCACCTTTACGAGGTGATGGATGAGAGCGAAGTGGCCGAGCATCGTCAGGCTGTTGCCAAGTGGATGGAGAAACAGGTGCCTGAAGCCATTGCCCGTCAGGTCGCCCATATGAGCAGCCTCTTCTCCAGCCTGGATCTGGCGCAGATTGCCGCGGAGCACAAGACCGATATCCTGCGCGCCGCCAATGTCTACTATCGCCTCGGAGCCAAACTGGATCTGCACTGGTTCCTCGACCAGATCAACCATCAGCCGGTCGGCAACCACTGGCAGGCGATGGCGCGAGCCTCCTTCCGCGAAGATCTTGACTGGCAGCAACGCAGTCTCACTTCTGTGGTGTTGGAAGGGTGCAAAGATCAGGGAGAATGCGCTACCATACTGGCCGACTGGATTTCGGAGCATGAGCAACTCTTGTCCCGTTGGACCCATATGTTGGCCGACTTCAAGACCACCAGCACTCACGAGTTCGCCAAGTTCTCGGTGGCCTTGCGAGAGTTGAACCTGCTCCAGTTGAATTGTCGGGCACTTTAATTGCCAGATTAAGGCATGACACCGACATTACACCCAAAGCCCCGGCCAGTTGCCGGGGCTTTCTTTAAGGAGCAAAGATGTTGTACCCCATCGCCAGGCATTTCCTGTTCAAACTCAATCCGGAACAGGCTCACGATCTCTCCATGAAATATTTGCCCCGCCTTCTCGGTACGCCACTCGATTGTTTCTTCCGCCAGAATTTGCCGAAACGCCCCGTCACTGTCATGGGGCTTTCTTTTGCCAATCCGGTGGGATTGGCGGCAGGTCTGGATAAAGATGGTGAGTGCATTGATGCGCTGGGCGCCATGGGATTTGGCTTTATCGAGGTCGGTACCGTCACCCCCAGACCCCAGAGCGGCAATGACAAGCCGCGCCTGTTCCGGGTTATTCCGGCAGAGGGGATCATCAACCGGATGGGATTCAACAACAAGGGGGTGGATCATCTGGTGGCCAAGGTAAAAGAGGCCAAATATCAGGGGGTCATCGGCATCAATATCGGCAAGAACAAAGATACTCCCATCGAACAGGGCAAGGATGATTACCTGATCTGCATGGACAAGGTTTATGATCATGCCGGTTATATTGCCGTCAATATCTCTTCCCCCAACACCCCGGGTTTGCGTTCACTGCAATATGGCGAGGCGCTGGATGAATTGCTGGCCGCTCTCAAGGTGCGTCAGCAAGAGCTGGCCGCCCAATATAAAAAGTATGTGCCGCTGGCGGTTAAAATTGCCCCGGATTTAAGCCTTGAAGAAATAGATCAGGTGGCCGCGTCGCTTGTGCGTAATGGTATTGATGGGGTTATCGCCACCAATACCACCCTCGAGCGCGAGATGATTTATGACATGCCCCACGCCGGTGAAGCGGGTGGCCTGAGTGGTCGTCCGCTGCAGCACAAGAGTACAGAGGTGATCCGTCATCTGGCCAAGGCGCTCAATGGTGCTCTGCCAATTATCGGTGTGGGTGGTATTGATAGTGCCATGGCCGCCCGTGAAAAATTGGCTGCCGGTGCCAGTCTGGTACAAATTTATAGTGGCTTTATTTATAAAGGGCCGGGGTTGGTCAAAGAGATTGTGACCAATATTTAAGAAATAGATGGCGGAGCCCTTTATTTGACGTTGCTGATTTCCTGCATATGGAATAAAGTCAACTGGTAATTATCAAGTAAGGGCTCCAACATGTTTATCCAACCGACCGATAGCTGGCAATGGCACTATGATGCCCAGAGTGACCGTCTGATGTTGGACCTGTCTGATAACATGTTATTTGCGACCGAGTATAAAGGGCGACAATTGGTGCCTAGCTCGTTTGCGACTCAACCTTTTTGTGTCGATGATGCCGCCCTCTATTATCAGTTGATGGATAAAGCAGCCGAACTTGAGTGGAGTATTCCCCATCAGGTTCAGTTGGTGCTTAATGCCATCGCGGTCAGTCGCTTTTATAAACCTCTGATGCCGCAAAGCTGGTTTTTTAGTGAACAGCATCCGCAAGTGATCCCGCAAAACGGTGATCTGGTCCTGATGAATACACCTCATGGCAACGGCGAATTTATGGTCATTGAGGCAGGGGATCAGGCTAGCGTCTGTTTGAACCTCACTGCCGATCTGGTATTGACCACCAATAAAACCTTGCCGCGTTTCGGGGTGATCAAGGTGATGAATAACCGGATGAAGCCGCGTATTACCGTGACCGAGCAATATCGTCAGGTCAGTTGATATATTTTCATCAATCTTTTTATCTCTGTGATTACACCGCTGCCTGTTTTTACTGTTGTCACCTCCATAGTGCCTCGTTTCTGATACTTCATTGATCCGCGAACATCTTGCCCATTCTCATTGATCTTCATGGTTGTGATCCAGCCTCTCTTGAGGCTTGTTACAGTCACTTGCACCTTGTGTTCTAACCCACGCAGTATCTTGGTCTTCCGTTCTGCAAGCATGGTGTCTCATTCTTGTTTCGTTCTGCTTGTGTAGTGCCTTCACCTCAGCATCAACACATCACTCACTGAAGCGATTTTCTTCATACGACATTTTATGCTTGAAACGAGAGCTATTCTCACTTACATTTTGTTATAACATAACAAAATGGAGTTGCCATGAAGCCTCATATTCACCCGGATTATCGTTTGGTGCTGTTCCATGACACGGCAGCAGATGCCTTTTTCCTGGTCGGTTCAACCATCAAGAGCGATCGCCGCTATACGTGGCAAGACGGGAAGGAGTATCCCTATGTGTCGCTCGATGTTTCCAGCCAGTCGCACTCGTTCTATACCGGCAAGCAGAAGCAGGTATCGAGTGAGGGGAGTGTGGCCCGTTTCAACAAGCGCTTTGGCGCATTTTCAAGCAAGAAGGAGTCCTGAATGCAGGTCGTCTGTTCACTCAAATCCGCACGGGCGCGCCATCCCGATTGTCAGTTGGTGCGTCGTCGGGGAAAATTGTTCGTGATTTGCAAAAGCAATCCCCGTTTCAAGGCTCGTATGAAGTGATCCGCTAAATGATGTTTGGCCCCATGATCTCGCCATCAGGTGATCATGGGGTCTTTTACCTTTATCGCCTCCTATCAATCTGTTTCCATCCTGCTGTTTGCGCCGACTTTTGCATGCTCCAGCCCGCCTGATGAGGTATAATGCGGCACTATTTTTATGGGTTCCCCGTGAGCGTGATGAAAGAATTTTTTGCAACCTGCCCCAAGGGGCTGGAAAACCTGTTGGCCGATGAGCTGACCAATCTTGGCGCAGAGCAGGTCCGTGAGACCGTGGCTGGCGTCCACTTCAAAGGCGAACTGGCGATTGGCTACAAGGCCTGCCTGTGGAGCCGTTTTGCCTCCCGCATCGTGCTGGTGCTCTCCGAATTCCAGATGAACGACGATCTGGATCTTTATCTGGGCGCCCACACCATTCCCTGGGAAGAGCACTTTTCCGGTACCTCTACCATCGCGGTGGACTTTACCGGTACCAACCCTGCCATTCGCAATACCCAATATGGCGCGCTGAAAATCAAGGATGCCATCGTCGACCGCTTCACCAAGCGCGGTCACGTGCGTCCGGACGTGGACAAAAAGTCGCCGGATATTCGCATCATGGCGCACCTGGGCAAAGGCAAGGCCAATATCACGCTGGACTTGTCAGGCCCGGCGCTGCACCAGCGTTTCTATCGTCAGGGCACAGGTGAAGCTCCGCTCAAAGAGAACCTGGCCTGCGCCATGATTGCCCGTAGCGGCTGGGCCGGTGAGCCTATGATGGACCCCATGTGCGGTTCCGGTACCTTGCTGATTGAAGCGGCCTTTATCGCCGCCGACATGGCGCCGGCGCTGCGCCGCGAGCGCTTCGGTTTCGATCGCTGGCTGCAGCATGATAGCGAACTGTGGCAGAGCTTGATGATGGAAGCGCAAGTGCGCGCCAAACGCGGCATGCAACGTTGCGAAGTGAAGCTGTTTGGCTGTGATGCCGACCAGCGCGTGCTGCTCAAAGCTCGCGACAACGCCAAAGCGGCCGGTGTCGCACACCTCATCACCTTCAAACAGGCCGATGTCAGCAAGCTGGAAAACCCGCTGCCGATGCCTGCCCCTGTTGAAGGGGAAGAAGGTCAAGGGGAGGCTCGCCAAGTCGGTATGCTTATCTCCAACCCGCCTTATGGCGAGCGTCTTGGCGAGTTCCCGGCGCTGCTGGAAGTGCACCAGGCCCTCGGCGATGCCTTGCGTCGCAGCTTCCAGGGTTGGAAAGTCTCCATTCTTTCCGCATCCCCCGAACTTCTCAGCTGTCTGCGCCTGCGTGCCGACAAGCAATATCGCCTGTTCAACGGCGCCCTCGAGTGTCAGCTGCGCAATTATCAAATCGCGCTGGACTCCGTGGCCTCACAAAAAGAGGTCGCTCAGGACTTTGCCAACCGTCTGCGCAAGAATCTGAAAACCCTCGAGAAGTGGGCCAACAAAGAGGGCATCGATTGCTATCGCCTCTATGATGCCGACTTGCCGGAATACAACGCCGCCATCGACCGCTATCAGGACTATCTGGTGGTGCAGGAGTATGCCGCGCCCAAGGACATTCCCGCCCAGAAGACCCGCCAGCGTCTGCTCGATATGGTTCAGGCCGCCATCAAGGTGACCGGCATGGACGGCGAGAAGGTGATCCTGAAGGTGCGCGAGCGCCAGGAAGGCAAACAGCAGTATCAGAAGCTCTCCGAAGAGCAACACCGGATGGAAGTGCAGGAGTACGGTGCCCGGCTGTGGGTCAACCTCTACGACTATCTGGATACCGGCCTGTTCCTCGATCACCGTCAGACTCGCCGCATGCTGGGTCAGATGGCCAAGGGCAAGCGCTTCCTGAACCTGTTTGCCTACACCGGCAGTGCCACCGTGCACGCAGGTCTTGGCGGTGCCAGCGAGACCACCACGGTCGACATGTCTCACACCTACCTGAACTGGGCGCAGGACAACATGCGTCTCAACTCGCTGGTGGGCCGTCAGCACAAGTTTGTCCAGGCTGACTGCCTGAAGTGGTTGTCTGAAGCCGATGATCAGTACGACCTCATCTTCATCGATCCGCCCACCTTCTCCAACTCCAAGCGGATGGACGAGAGCTTCGACGTACAGCGTGATCACCTGCTGTTGATGCAGCACCTGAAGCGCCTGCTTGCGGCCGATGGCACCCTGGTCTTCTCCAACAACAAGCGTCACTTCAAGATGGATCTGGCCGGTCTCGAGGCTATCGGTCTCAAGGCCCAGAACATCACCCAGAAGACGCGACCGAAGGATTTCGAGCGCAACCAGCACATCCACAACTGCTGGATCATCACCCATGCGCCGGAGCAAGGCGAGGCGTGATGCTGACCCTGTTTCATACCGACGGTTGCCACCTCTGTGAGCAGGCCTGGGCGCTGGTGGAGGAGGCCGGTCTTGCCGCCACCACCCGCCAGTGCGACATCATGGATGATGAGCAGTGGCTTGCTGCCTATCGGGTGCGCATTCCGGTACTGCGTGACGAGGCGGGCCGCGAGCTCGGCTGGCCCTTCACGTTGGCCGAGCTCAAGGGCTGGGCCACCCGTCAGGGGTGAGCGTGATTTGACGATAAAACGGGGGCAGACCCAGTCTGCTGCCCGTTTTTTTCATATGAAATAAGGAACAAATATGGCTCTTTTAACATTGCACGGCGCCTGTCTGTCGTTCAGTGATTTCCCGCTGCTCGACAATGCCGAACTGACCATCGAGCGGGGCGAGCGCCTCTGTCTGGTTGGCCGCAACGGGGCGGGCAAGTCCACCCTGATGAAGGTCATCGCCAGTGAACTGCCGCTGGACGACGGGCGTCTGGTGCTGCAACAAGATTTGAAAGTAACCCGCCTTGAGCAGGATCCTCCGGCCTCCAGCGAGCTGACGGTATTTGACTATGCCGCCGAAGGGCTGGCGGGGGTGGGTGAGTTGCTCAAACAGTACCACCACATCTCCATGGAGCTGGCGCATGATCCGTCAGATGCCAACATTCGCAAGATGAGCGAGTTGCAAGAGCAGCTCGATTATCAGAACGGCTGGCAGTTCGAGACCCGCATCAGTCAGGTGTTGACCCTGCTGGGGCTGGATCCCGATGTGACCCTCGACAGCCTCTCCGGCGGCTGGCTGCGCAAAGTGGCGCTGGCTCGTGCGCTGGCCTGCGATCCCGACTTGCTGCTGCTCGATGAACCGACCAACCACCTGGATATCGAAGCCATCAACTGGCTGGAAGATTTCCTCAAAGATTTTCGCGGCGCCATCGTCTTTATCTCTCACGATCGGGAGTTCATCCACAAGCTGGCGACCCGGATCATCGATCTCGATCGCGGCGCCATCACCTCCTGGCCGGGCAACTACGACGAGTACCTGCAAGGGAAAGAGGAGTGGCTGCGGGTCGAAGAGCTGAAAAATGCCGAGTTCGACCGCAAGCTGGCCCAGGAAGAGGTGTGGGTGCGTCAGGGCATCAAGGCTCGCCGTACCCGTAACGAAGGTCGGGTGCGTGCCCTTGAGGCGATGCGGATGGAGCGCTCCCAGCGCCGCGAGCTGCAGGGCAAGGCCAAGTTGCAACTGGATGAAGTCAATCGCTCCGGCAAGCTGGTGTTCGAGACCGAAGGGCTGGGGCTGGACTTTGGCGATCGCACCCTGTTCAAGGGGCTGGATCTGCAAGTGCTGCGCGGCGACAAGATTGCGCTGGTCGGCCCCAATGGCTGCGGCAAATCGACCCTGATCAAGCTGTTGCTGGGTCAGCTTGAGCCGACCCGTGGCACAGTCAAGGGGGGCACCAATCTGGAGGTGGCCTACTTCGACCAGTACCGCGAGCAGCTCGATCCCGAGCAGACCGTGGTGGACAACGTGGGGGAGGGCAAGCAGGAGGTGATGGTGCGTGGCCGCTCCCGTCATATCCTCGGTTACCTGCAGGACTTCCTGTTCGAGCCCAAGCGGGCCAGAACGCCGGTCAAGGCGCTCTCCGGTGGCGAGAAGAACCGGCTGCTGCTGGCCAAACTGTTCCTCAAGCCCAGCAACTTGCTGATCCTCGATGAACCGACCAACGATCTGGATGTGGAAACCCTGGAGTTGCTGGAAGAGCTGCTCGCCGACTACCCCGGCACCCTGCTGCTGGTCAGTCACGATCGTCGCTTTATCGACAACACCGTGACCGGTTGCTGGCTGTTTGAAGGGGATGGTCGCATCAGCGATTACGTCGGCGGCTATGCCGATATGATGGCGACGCGTGAACAGCAGAGCATTCAGCAACAGGCCAAGAGTGCAGCTGTCAAGGCGCCCGAGCCGGTCGTTGCTGTCGCGCCCGAAACGCCGAAGAAGAGCAAGAAGCTCTCCTACAAGCTGCAGCTTGAGCTGGAAGGGTTGCCTGCCCGCTTGGAGCAGCTGGAAGCCGAGCTGGATGCGCTGCAAAGCGAGATCAACCAGCCCGGGTTCTTCTCCCTGTCAGCCGAGCAAACCCAGCCGAAACTCGATGCGCTCAATGCCGCTGAAGCAGCGCTGGAGCAGGCATTTGCTCGCTGGGAAGAGTTGGAAGGACTCAAAAATCAGGAGTAAGTTCCCTGTAATTAAAACTTAATCCAGTTCAGTGCCTTGTGTCACATAGCCCGGTTAGGGTGGAAGTTTTTGTTTGACCCGGTGCACTCGCAGGAGTAAAGATGAAAGCGACCGATGCAGAATTGGTCGCTTTTTTTGTTCCACGAAGAGGGTCGTAGATGATGAAGAGACAGAAGCGGGACCGTCTGGAAAGAGCTCGTGCTCGTGGTTATCAGGCTGGCGTGGTCGGCAAACAGAAAGAAGCGTGTCCGTATCAATGCCTGGATGCCCGTGGGCATTGGCTTGGTGGTTGGCGTGACGCCATGGAAGGGCGGGGCTCAGGCCTCTTCATGAAGTAGCAGGTACTTCATCACTCATTACAAAAGGAAAGGGGCCGTTGTGGCCCCTTTGCGTTAATGCTGTTTTACCACTAATCAGACAGATCAGAATGCGGTGGTATCTTTGAACAGGCCCACTTTCAGATCGGTGGCGCTGTAAATCGGACGGCCATCGACTTCGACCACGCCATCAGCAATTCCCATCACCAGCTTGCGGTTGATGACGCGCTTGAAGGTGATCTTGTAGGTCACTTTCTTAGCGGTCGGCAGGATCTGGCCGGTGAATTTCACTTCACCCACGCCCAGCGCACGACCCTTGCCGGGGCCGCCTTTCCAGCCCAGGAAGAAACCAACCAGCTGCCACATGGCGTCCAGACCGAGACAGCCAGGCATCACAGGATCACCCGGGAAGTGGCAATCGAAGAACCAGAGATCCGGAGTAATGTCGAGCTCAGCCAGGATCTCGCCCTTGCCGTGCTCGCCGCCGTTGTCATTGATCTTGACGATACGGTCCATCATCAACATGTTGGGGGCAGGCAGCTGACTGTTACCCTCACCAAACAGTTCGCCACGGCTGCAAGCCAGCAGCTCTTCACGGGTAAAAGAGTTCTTGCCCTGTTCGCACAGGGAAAGGCGGGCTTCCATGGTGGTATTGTCTACGGTCACGCGGTATTTCCTTCAAATGGGTCAAAGCCGGGCCAATTTAGCTTACAGTTGTTCGCTAAACAACTCCGATCACTTCATCAGCGGCCAAACAGGCGCCCCAACAGGGCTCGCAGCAGTCCGACTTTGGCGGTTGAGCCGTTCAACTCGTCCAACCGATCCTGAATACGGCCAAACAGGGTATCGGGCATATCAGGCTCACCGGCCACGCAGCCGGTCAGCAACTCGATGGCCTCTTCCACATGATCCACCGGGTGGATGTGGAACTGGCCTGCGGCAACAGCCTCAATCACTTCGTCAGAAAGATTGAGCTGCTGGATGTTGGTCCCCGGCAGAATGATCCCTTGCTTGCCGGTGATGCCGTGGATTTTACACACCCGGAAGAAGCCTTCAATCTTCTCGTTGACGCCACCCACCGCCTGCACATTGCCAAACTGATCGACCGCGCCGGTCACCGCAAAGTGCTGATAGATGGGCTGGCGGGCGAGGGCAGATAGCAGGGCACACAGACCGGTCAGGGAGGCGCTGTCACCATCAATCTCGTGGTAAGACTGCTCGAACACCAGATTGGCCGACAGGGGGGAGGGGTTCTCTGCGCCAAATTTATTGGAGAGATAGCCGTGGATAATCATCATCGCCTTGGCGTGGATATGACCGGCCAGCTCCGCTTTGCGCTCGATATCCGCCACATCGCCATCGCCGAGGTGGACGGTTGCGGTGAGGCGCACCGGTTCACCGAAGTCGTAAGGGTGACCGGAGACCTGAATGACCGACAGGCCGTTGATCTGGCCGATCTCTTCGCCATCGGTCTGCAGCAGGATCTGGCCGTCGATGACGCCCTGATCGGACTGCTCAACCAGATAGTTGAGACGGTAATCCTGCTCCTCCAGCGCGCCGCGAATATGTTCGTCGGTCACCACATCAGATTCCAGCTCCCGGGCCAGACTGTCAGACATCCGCATGATGGCGGCCAGCTGCACTTCGGAGAGCGACAGCCACTCCTGATGGTCACAGAGGCGGCTGGCATGACGGCAAAGGGCGGCGAGGGCGGCAGGCGTGAAGTCCAGTAGGTTCCAGCGTTGGCGAACCCAGGCCAGATACTGCAAAAACTCCTGCAGATCCTCTTCAATATTCACTTCTGAGACCAGATCGGCGCGCAGGAAGATACGCTCGGACATATCCCGATCCAGCATCTGGAACTCAGCCACGTCGAGTCGGTCACCCACCAGGATCAGCTTGAGCTTGATGGGGGTCGCTTCAGGCGCGAAGAAGGGAGTTAGGGTTTTCCCTTCCTGATAGGCGTTCCAGTCCAGTTCGCCTTTTTGCATGGCATTTTTCAGCTTGAACCAGAGGTGCGGCTGATCCAGCAACTCGTCCAGTTGCAAAATGAGGTAACCGCCGTTGGCTTCGCGCAGCAAGCCAGGCTCCAACAGGTGCTGGTTGGCATAGACAGAGCCTTGTTCGGTCTGGTAGTTGATGGAACCAAACAGGGTATCCCAGTTGAGATCGCGGCCATAAATCACCGGCGCTTCCTGCGCTTCGTGATGGATCAGCAGGTTGATCAGTACGGGGTGCTGGAACTCCAGCCCCAATGCCACATGAGCCGCCAGATCTGAAAGAAAATCATCGATCTTCGGATCATTGTTCTGCTTGCGCATGATGCGGGTCACGATGCGCTCGGCATCGAGATGGTGGCTCAACAGCTTGAGCAGCTCGCCAACCATTTCGCAGAATTCAACGCCGGTGCCGGGTTGCAGCCGCAGCCAGATAGGTTTGAAGGGGTTGTTCAGATTCTCGGTGTAGCAGAGATCAAACAGGTCACCATCCTTGCCATTGGAGTCGGCAATCAGTGTCTGGCAAACGCCTTCATAATCTGCACCAGGGAACCCGTTGAGCAGCATGACCGGACAGTCACCATCAAAACTGGCGAGACGCTTGATGCCGGAAATGGCTCTGGGCTGCAGCGCAGCAAAGGGGATGGGTTCAAGCTCACTGAGCTTGGGGAACTGTTCAATCGCAAAAGCGGGTTTTAATTGTTCTGATGTTAATTCAGCCACTTAAGACATCCGGTCGAAGATAGGATCAATTGTTGCCATTATACACAGTTCAATTAGTGGTGACAGGAAACTAGATATGTAATTTAACATAATATACATTATGCGCAGTCATACCTGTAGGTAGAACAAAGGGGCCAGAGGCCCCTGTATCAAAAGCGCTATGCCTCTGGCACTGCTTCCAAGCAGTCAGCTTGAAATACGCATGTCAAAGGCTCACGGTTATGTTCATCAAGCCAAATACAGAAAAGGCCTCGAACATCACCAGTTTTTTCAAAGCCAGCAATCGTCATCAAAGGCCCGCCACTACGCAGCTTCACCACTTGCCCAAGCACGAACCGAGTGTGCTGTCGTGCATATGGCGATTCGTCCTTCAATTCCAGCAGCTGAGTGTCGAATGCATATTCAACCGGCAATCCGCCAAGTTCTTTGTTGAACCACGTGCAGCGGGCAACAACGCGATCTAAATCAGGAGACATTTCATCATAAACAGCAGCTTTTACAGTCATTTGCTGTTCACTACTGCGTAAGGTGACCACATCACCCGAAGTTACACTTGTATAACTGAACATAACGAATTCCTTGTTATGCCGATAACTGGATTTATCGGCATTAAAATCAGCGTTTTTGTATTTTTCTCAACAAGTTAGCATTCAGCTCTATCGAGTGAAACAACCTATCTGCACCAAGGTAAACGCACGTCACACGTTCCAGATCATCTGAAACAAAATGAACAGTAAGCGTTCTATCTTCATAAATGACGGTATCGCCTATCGAAAAATGAGGCATAAAATCTCCAAAAGTAAGAGCGACCTGCTCCATACGGATATTGGGGCTTTTGTTCGCAAAACAAGCCCTTAGTAACAGACATTTCAACAAGTTAGAGATAACACCCCTGCCCCGTGGCTGTGTCGAGCATGTGAGGTTTGAATTCCCCCCGTATTACTTTTTGGAGGTCTTCACGTTGAATGGAAATCAGGTATGGGTAATGACTCCAATCAGTTGAAATGGTGTCTTTCTATAAAGGCACCAATCACTTTCTCGTGGAGCTCAACGGAACGAGAGAAGCAGATGGTCTTGCGAGCCAATCGCTTGATGCGCGTTCTGAGCGTCAGGTTGTTACGCTCGATACGCTGGGTGAATATCTTCCCGGTCAGATGCATCTCGCTCGGCACCTCTCTGGCATAGCTTCCCCAGTCATCACTGGTGATAAAGCCTATCTGGAACGGAGAAAGCAGGCTCAGCAACCGACGGCATGTCTCATCGTTGCGTGGGCCAAAGGTATAGGCCACGACTCGTTTTCTCTTGGTATCAAAAGCATACCAAAGCCAATGTTGATGCTGTTTATTGCCGACATAGGCCCACTGTTCATCAAGTTCACAGATAAGCGCCACGTCATAGAGCACCACCTTCTCGGAGGTTACTTGCCTTGGGGCGAGTTTTTTAGGGTGCGTATGACGGTGTTGATGCCAATCTTGAGGATGCGAGCAGTATCACGAACACCTGAGCCGTTGAACGCCATATCAACAATCTTGTCTTTGACGCCAGGCTTGCGGGCTTCATAGGTGTAGGTGAGCTGAAACACGTGCGGACAGACGGGGCAACGATAGCGAACATGGCCAGCAGGGGTCTTACCATGGCGATATACGTGGTCAGAGTTGCAACGAGGACAGTGAACGGGGATGGATGCCATGAAGCTGTCGGTCTCAAAAGAGTTCATCATATCAACTCAACCGATCGGATGCATCACCCCAGAGAAGTACAACATTACCGCGCCAACTTCTATGACACCCCAAACAAGCCATTCTGTGTTCTAAGAGCAGTCAATACAAATCAGGGTCATGTCACATTGTTCGTTAGCTTTTGTGAACGTTATCTCTCATTTGTTGGTTCAGTCGGTCCAGCGGCTTTTGCTGGGCGCTCTCATGTCGTTCACTGTTGCTGGTGTGCAGGTATTTCGAAGTGGTGTCGATGCTGTCATGTCCTGCATCGGCCTGTACGTGGGAAAGCGGCCGCCCATGTAGGTTGATGTCATGGGTGATCCCGGTATGGCGGATCGCATGGGGAGAGAGTTGCCGCATTTCGGCCGCATCCTGGACAAATCCATCCTGCTCTGCCAATTCTGCGCCTTTACCGATGATCACCATGATCAAATCCCGTAACTGGCGAATACCGAGATTGGCGTTTAGCTCGCCCTGCTCGCGGCCGTGGGCTGCCGCTTTATGACGAACGAACAGTGGCGTCTGTTCATCCGGTCTCGGCAAGGGAGAGAGACCGAGGAAGCGGCGGTAACGTTCGAGTGCCGCCAACAGTGCTTGGGATACCGCTACGGTACGCCGTTTGCCCCCTTTGCTTTGCGGAATAAAGTAGCCCCAGACGCCGGTTTTGCGATCCCGCCTGAACTGCCCCATCACAGGGGTAAAGCCCGGCCGGGCTGCAACTTCAGAGATCCGCAGATAGCAGGCGTACATCAGAATGGTGAGAAAACGGCTGCGCTCGTGCTGCTCCGGATGGTCGTTGGCAAGGGTATCGACGGCCTGCATCACATATGACCACTGCAACTCGCTGAAGGCCTGCACCTGATCATCGGCCTCCTGCTGTTGCGGCCGTTTGACCCGCTGCAGCAGCAGAGCGGGATTCCTGTCCATGTACTCCTCCTGGATTAGGAACTGGAAGAAGGCCGACAAGATGGCGAGCTTGGTCTTCATCGCCTGCTCGCTAAGACGATAGGGCAAGGTGCGGCCCAGTTCCCGCTTGCCGAGGAACGGTCGCCATTGCGGATTGGGCAACCGCTCTCCCCACTCCTTGTCGAGGACAAATTGCGCTACGTTGCGATAGGCGATCAACTCGTCAGGGGGGGACTGACAGTAGTCGAGATAGCGGATCATGATGCGGCGAGTGAGATCTTTCGGGCTGATGGCCGCCTCTCGAAAGCACCAGTGTAAAAAAGTGGTCAGTTCGCTGCGATAGGTTTTGTAGTTGTTTTCGCTGTTGCGCTGCTCCAGCAGCCAATCAACCGCCAGTTCGTAAACCAGCCCGGCATCGGGCACATCATTGAGGCTGAGGTTGGCAAGGTACTGATTGACCTGCGGGTTACCGGCCTCCAGATAGATAAGGCTGTCAAACAGCGGCATGGCTGGCGGCAAGGATAATGGTTGTTGAGTCATGGTGTTGCTTGTTGATGCTGAGATGAATCGATATGAGCCTGTGAGCCGAGTTGCTAGAAAAGGGCTCGTGGTAGATGAATGCGGCTTCTATTGGGATTGGTACTACCTCTTGTTGTTGCTGATTAAGGTCACCGGGAGCGATCTGGATAACGTTTTCTCCACTGTTTGCTCATTATTTCCTCATAGTTCTGGCTGATGTCGCTCAGTGGTGCACGCTATTCAGTTATGCATTGGATATGCACCGTTGTTAGAAAATTCTCGGGGTAAATAGCCGTAAATATGGTTTTAAATGCAAATAAAATGAATGCGGCGAGCTGTTTATCCCGAGAAATAGCAGGTCTGTGCAATCAGGCCACCTGCTTGAATGGCTTCTCCTTGCGCTTGGCTGCTGGGGCCTCTTCCTCTTTCGTGCCTGCCTGAACCTTGCCGCCGCGCAGCAGGGTTTGCAGCACATCGCGCTGCTCTGCCAGGTAGAATGCCAGACTCTCTTGCTGCTCTGGTGCCAGCTCGATCGGGGCGCCAGCCAACAGGGTCATCAACTCATCGGCCGTATCCAGCAGCTTGTCATAGGCATCGGCCTCTTTTTTGCTGGCAAAGGTCATTTTTTCCACTCCCCCACGAACAACCACATATTTGATCTCGACAGCCATGATGGCCTCCTCTTGGTGATGATGGATAGAGTATATGTATGGATATACAGTATTGCAAATAACCTCACCGGAAAAGAGTTCGCCGGGGTTTAGCGACAAAAGCCGCGTTGGATCAAGCTGTCTCAAAGTGCCATTTGACTTCCACGCCTGACTGGTCGGATCATGGCCTTATGACGATCGTACGACACCTGTTTATCCTGCTGATGGTAGAGGTGCTGCTCCTCGGGAGTATCGCCCACTTGGTCGTGGGACTCCCCTGGTTGCTGACCCTGCTGTTTGTCGTGTTTGCCCTGCTTGGGTTGCGCTGTCTGGTGGTGCTCGGCAGCTGGCTGTTTACCCGCTTCTACCCTTCCCCGGCTATCGGCCCCTGGCGCAGGGTGAAGATGATGGCGCAGGAGATGCTGGCCTACCTTTACACCTTCACCTTGTTGTTACCGTTCGAGCCTTTGCTGATGGCACCCGATCGGCTGCGGCCATGCCAGCGTCCCGTATTGCTGGTACATGGTTACGGTTGCAGTCGCGGTATCTGGCGCACCCAGCGCGCCCGATTGGAAGCCGCAGGCCATGTGGTTGCCAGCATTACCCTGATGCCACCATTTGGTCATATTGATGAGATGGTGCCACTGCTGGCCACCCGGATTGACGATGTGCTGGCGCAGACCGGGGCTGACAAGCTGGTGCTGGTTGGTCACAGCATGGGGGGGCTGGTCTGCCGCGACTATCTGGCTATCCATGGTGGTGACAAGGTCGTGCGCCTGATCACCCTGGCTACGCCTCATCAGGGCAGTCAGCTTGCCGCCCTTGGGCTTGGGGCCAATGCCCGCGAGATGGAGCCCGGTTCCGGCTGGTTGCAGCGTTTTGCCTCTGTGCCGCTTTGCGTGCCCGGCATCTCGGTGCGCACCAGTCACGACAATGTGGTGATGCCGCAGGAGCGGCAACGATTGGCGGGAATGGAAGATATCGAGTTGCCCGCCATTGGCCATCTCTCTCTGCTCTACTCCCGTCGTACGACAGATCTGCTGCTTGATCTGCTGTCCCGAGTCTGACCCTCCTTATTCGTCCTTCAACTGTTATTCCAAATAAAACAGGGGCCTGATTGCTCAGGCCCCTGTTGATCTCTTTATCCCATCATCCGGTTAGAAGTGTATCCCCTTGATCAGGGTCGAGACGGCAACTTGATCGGCGGTCGCCTTGGACTTGTCGCCATCCTTGGGATCGGCAAAGGTGCGGAAGCTGGTGTTCATGATCACCTGCGCAACGCGAGGTGCCAGGGCATGCACCACCTGACCGAATACCCCGAGACGAGTGGCCAGTCGCACATGCTTGTTGATGATGGTATCGCACACCAGATCAGCCGCCTCTTCCGGCGTCATCATCGGTACCTGCTCATAGACCTTGGTCGGCGCGACCATCGGCGTTTTCACCAGCGGCATATTGATGATGGAGAAGCTCACCCCCTTGTCGGCAAACTCGGAGGCGGCAGTCCGCACCCAGGCATCGAGGGCCGATTTGGAGGCAACATAGGCGGAGAAGCGCGGCGCATTGGTCAACACCCCGATGGAGGAGATGTTGATGATGTGCCCTTTTTTCTTCTCAATCATGGTGGGCAGCACCCCCATGATCACCTTGAGTGCGCCGAAGTAGTTGAGCTGCATGGTGCGCTCCAGATCGTGGAAGCGATCGAAGGAGTCCTCGATGGAGCGGCGGATGGATCGGCCGGCATTGTTGACCAGAATATCGACGCCGCCGTGATCGGCCACGATGCGAGCTGTGATCTCCTCGGCCTGCGCCAGATTGGAGAGATCTCCCTGATAGATCTCGATGGTCAGCCCCAGCTCGGCAAACTCGGCTTTAGTCTCGGCAATCTTCTGCTCGTCGCGAGCGATGGTAACGACGTTGGCCCCCGCACCCGCCAGCTTGCGCGCGGTTGCACGGCCGATACCAGAGGTTGCCCCGGTCACCAGCACCACCTTGCCCTCTACCCGACCACGCAGGGTGCGATCGATGAAGAGCTCCGGGTCGAGATGACGCTCCCAGTAATCCCACAACCGCCAGGCGTAGCTGTGCAGCGGCGGTACTTCGATGCCTGTCCCTTTCAGTACCCGCTGGGTTTCGCGACTGTCGAACCGGGTGGGATAACTGATAAGGCGGAACACATCCTTGGGTAGACCCAGATCGGCGATGGCGGCATCGCGGATGCGGCGCACCGGCGCCATGGTCATCAGCATGGCGGTCAGGTGGCGGGGAATGAAGTTAAAGAGAGAGGCGCTGATGCGGATCGCAGGCTCCGGCGCATGGGCGGCGCGGGAGAAGGTGCTCAGCATGTCGCCAACCCGCATCGGGTTGGGGTCGGTCAGGTGGAAGGTCTTGTTCTCCTCTCCCTCCTGATGGGCGATATGCACCATGGCATCGACCACAAAGTTAACCGGCACGATATTGATGCGCCCGCCCTCAACTCCGATGGCTGGCATCCAGGGCGGTAGCAGACGACGCAGTTTCTGAATGGTCTTGAAGAAGTAGTAAGGGCCGTCGATCTTGTCCATCTCGCCGGTGTTGGAGTCACCGACGACGATGCCCGGGCGGTAGACGCGCCACGGAATGGTGCACTCATTTCGCACAATCCCTTCCGCTTCGTGCTTGGTCTGGAAGTAAGGCATGTCGAGGTGTTCGGCCTCATCGAACATGTCCTCGCGAAACAGACCGTCAAACAGGCCCGCTGCAGCGATGGAGCTGCAGTGGTGGAACTGCCCCGCCCCCAGCCGCTCGGCAAGTTGAACAGCATGACGGGTCCCTTCGGTGTTGACCTGCTGCTGGATCCCTGCCTTGGCGTTGAGATCATAGATGGCAGCCAGATGGAAGAAGTGGTCGATCTTGCCGATCAACTGCTCCTGCATCTCGACCGACACCCCCAGCAGCGGTTGCGTCATGTCACCAAAAACCGGGACTGCACGCGATTCATCCACATTCCAGAATGCAAATAACTCCGGCAATTTATTCTGATGAGAGGCGCGCATCAGAAAATAGACGATACAGTCGGGATGCTGTTGGAATAACTTTTTGATCAATCGACGCCCGATAAAACCACTACCGCCAGTAATGAAATAGTTCATAAAGAGAATCCTGCTACTGATTAGGGTGTTACTAGGTTGTTAGATATATCACGATTCATATGGGAATCCGCAATTTGATTGTCGGTTCGTGAGCAAACCCTAATTTCGGTGGTGTGCCTGTTCCGTTATTAGGTAGAACCCTCTATTTTTTGTCCCTAGACTGAAGTTGAAAAATCAGTAATGCCACAACCCGATTGCAGTTTCGTTGTCGCCATTACATTTAACTGTCGTTATTCAAGGAGAAGATCATGGCTAAGAAATTGAAAGCGCTGGCAGGGTCAGTGACCGACAACCAACTCACCTCCACCATCAAGGAGTCCACCCAGCAGATCTGGTTGGCGGGTCTGGGTGCCTATGCCAAGGCGCAGGAAGAGGGTGGCAAGATCTTTGAAGCGCTGGTGCAGGAAGGTGAAGCGCTGCAAGCAAAAACCCGTCAGAGCGCAGATGAGAAGATTGCCGCTGTGACCGACAAGACCGCCAATACCTGGGGTCGTCTGGAGCAGGTGTTTGAAGATCGCGTGGCCCGCGCTGTGGCCAGCCTCGGCATTCCGACCCGCAAGGATATCGACAAGCTCTCCAAGCGCATGGCCGAGCTGACCGATGTGGTCCAGCAACTGCTGGATGCACAGGAAGAAGAAGCCCCGGCCGCAGAAGCCAAACCGGCTGCCGCCAAAAAGCCCGCTGCCCGCAAGCCTCCGGTAAAGAAGGCACCGGTAGCCAAGGCCAAAGAGGCCGTGGTTGAGCAGGCCGCCGATCTCCTCTCCGCTGCGGAAGATGCGGTGAAAGAGGTGAAGGCCAAAGCAGAGAGCGTCCTGCCCTGATCCCTCGCGGTGACGGAAGGTGATTGATACCGGCCCATGCCCTGCGCTGGGCCGGTCTTGTCATGGTGAATGTCATGGATAGAGAGGCGACGCTATGAGTACCATCGCAATTGCCCTTGCTGGCGGCGGGCCGCTCGGCGGCATCTACGAGATCGGTGCCTGCGCAGCCCTCTCTGACAGCATCAACGGCCTGCGCCTTGACCATGCCGACATCTATGTTGGCGTCAGTTCGGGGGCCGTGGTGGCATCGGCGCTGGCCAACGGCATCTCGCCGGCTAAGCTGGTGCGGATCCTGCTCAGCGATGATTCGGGGGAGATGTTTGACCCGGCCACCTTGCTGCGCCCCGCCTTTCGTGAATATGCCGACCGTCTGACCTCGATCCCGCCACTGGCGTGGCAGAGCCTGACCTATTATCTGGCGGCCCCCTGGAAGCGGAGCCTGTTTGAATCGCTGCAGGGACTCTCCAAGGCCATTCCGACCGGACTGTTCGACAACCGCGGGGTGGATCGCACCCTGACCCAGTTTTTCTCTCGTCCCGGCCGCAGCAACGATTTCCGCCAGTTGCGCAGTCGACTGTTTGTGGTAGCCACCGAACTCGACACCGGTCATCCGGTCGCCTTCGGCAGCCCGGGGCTCGATGATGTGCCCATCTCGGCGGCGGTACAGGCGTCAGCCGCCCTGCCCGGTCTCTTTCCGCCCTCCTTGATCAACGGTCGTTACTATGTGGACGGGGCGCTGATCAAGACTCTGCACGCTTCGGTAGCGCTGGAAGAGGGGGCGGATCTGGTGTTCTGCATCAATCCGCTGGTGCCCTATGATGCGGACATGGCCGCCGGCGCGCCGACCAATCTGGTGGACAGCGGTCTGCCGGTGGTACTGGCCCAGACCTTTCGCGCCATCATCCACTCCCGTATGCATGTGGGGATGGATCGCTACAAACACCAATATCCCGACGCCGACGCCCTGCTGTTTGAGCCCTCTTCTGCCGATGGCGAGATGTTCTTCACCAATGTGTTCAGTTACCGGGATCGCCGCCGTCTCTGCGAACACGCTTACCAGCATACTCGCCGCGATCTCTGGCAGCGTCGTGACGAGCTGGCGCCGGTGCTGGCCAAGCATGGCCTCGAGCTCAATCTGGCCGCGCTGGCCGATGAAGATCGCACCCTGCTGGCCCCCGGCATTGGCTCGGTCGCCGCCCTCGACAAGTCGCTGGAGCAGTTGCAGCACTGGCTTGCCAAACGCTATCGCCACGGCGTGCGCCGTTCATCACCAAAGGAGTAGCATGGATCGCAAACCCAAACGTCGTACCCGGGAGCGGATCCTGACCACTGCCCTCGCCTGCTTCAATCGACAAGGGGAACCCAGCGTCACCACCTCGGCCATTGCGGCCGAGATGGAGATCAGCCAGGGCAATCTCTACTACCACTTCCACAACAAGGAGGAGATCGTCAACGCCCTGTTCTGCGAATTTGAACAGCAGATGGATCGCCTGCTGGAGGCGGTCAGCACCCCGTCCGATGAGCCCGAAGATATCTGGCTCTTTCTCCACCTGATGTTTGAAGCCATCTGGCAGTACCGTTTCCTCTACTACGATATCGCGACCCTGATGAGTGGTTATCATCAGGTGGAACAGCGCTTTTCCGCCCTGCTGCGCCGCAAGGAGCAGACCGCCATCGCCATTTGCAACCATCTGCAAACGGTCGGGCTGATGGAGGGCACGGCGCAACAGATGCGCACGCTGGCGGCCAATGTGGCGCTGGTGGGCACATTCTGGATCTCTTACCAGCGGGCACTGCACCCCAAGGCGGACGCCGATATTGCCCTCGGCGTCTTTCAGGTGATGCAGCTGGTCGCACCCTATTTGCGGGCCGATGCCCGCGCTCATCTGGGCGCCCTCGCCCATCACTACACTGACAAGGTTTGATTCACATGCTACAGGGAGAACAAGCATGACCACTTCACAACTCGAATTTGTCCCCTTCCCCTACGCGGATGCGGCCTATGACTATGCTGGCCAGAAGCTGGCGGATAACTGGGATCGTCTCCATCAGGGGGATGCCGAACCCTGGCCCGAGGATGAGCAGGTACAGGATGCCTGGCGGGCCTATCATGCCGGGGATTTTGCCCGGGCCGTCGCTCTTGGTGAAGCGGCCGGTGAGGCTGGCCTCAATGTGGCAAACAAGGCGCTGGTGATCCACGCCAGCTATCTGCTGGAGGACAAGTATGCCAAGCGCGCCGCCTTCGAGCGGGCGGCCAGCCATGCCGAGAAGCTGCAAAAGCGTCAGCCCAAGAACGCCAATGCCTGGTATTTCCACGCGCTGGCACTCGGGCGCTACAGCCAGGTCATTTCCATCTCCAAGGCCCTCTCGCAAGGAATTGGCGACAAGATCAAGGCAAGCCTTGAGAAGGCGCTGGAGCTGGCGCCAGATCACGCCGAGGCCCATATTGCCTTTGGCGCCTGGCATGCGGAGATCGTCGATAAGTTGGGGGCCATGATCGGCGGCCTCACCTATGGCGCCAAGAAGGAGGAGTCCGAACGTCACTTCAAGGAGGCGCTGGCGCTGATCCCAGAATCGGCTATCGCCCGCATGGAGTACGCCAACGCTCAGGTGATGCTGCACGGCAAGAGCCGCCTGAAAGCGGCCGAAGCCCTCTATGCCGAAGCGGCCGAGTGCGAACCCATGGATGCCATGGAGCGCCTCGATGTGGAGGCGGCGCGCGAAGAGCTGGAGGATTAACCGCCACTCTTGCCACGGATAGACAACAAAACAAGAGGCCAACCCACGGGTTGGCCTCTTTTATGATGGGGGCAGTCCGGTTGGCTACGCCGTCACTAGTCGCTCAAATGCTCGCTCAACCGAGTAGCGCATCCAGTCCGTTGGGGTCAAACAACAGCTCCGGCTCCATCAACACCAGCAACAGCAGTTGCTCGAACTCCACCGCAAACCGCTCGACCACCCGATCCGGATCCGGTACCAGCTTCTTGTCGGTGATAAGGCCCAGCTGCACCTTGTGATCGTAAGAGAGGATGGAGACGCCGACGCCGATATCACCCGATTGCGGCACCCAGAACAGCGGCTGACGCAATTTTGCTCCAGCCAGATAGAGGGTCTGCTGCGGGCCGGGCACATTGGTGATCACCGCGCTGGCCTTGGCCGTGAGCAGCTCGACGGCCTGCTGTTGCACCGCATTGGGGGCCATGCCAAGGGCATGTAACAAGTTGAGCACCACCACGGGTTGCAGCGAGGTGCGCAGCGCCTGCATCCGGTCGCGCACGGTATAGAGCCGCTGCAAAGGGTGTTCAACATCCAGTGGCAAGTCCAGGGCCACCAGCCCGAAGCGGTTGCCAAGTGCCCCCTCATCGTCCGGTGCACGCATATTGACTGGCACCAGGGCGCGGATCTTGACCTTGTTGGCATCATCCCCCTTCTCCTGCAGGTAGTGACGAAACGCCCCTGCGGTGGCGGCGATCAGCAGATCGTTGACCGAGCAGCCCAGTACCTTGCCCACTGCCTTGATATCCGGCAGATCAATTTGCTCCGACCAGGCCACCCGCTTGGTGCTGGTGGTCTTGCCCCGCAGGCGGCAGGGTGAATCATCACCGAGGGTGGCGATATTGCACAGCTCGCTCGCCACATCCCGCCCGGTCTTGAGGTAATCCACCGCCTTGGTGGGATGGGTGACCACTTCGACATATTTGGACCAGAGGCTACCGGTCAGCTTGAGACCGGCCCGCACCAGACGGCTGCCCTGGTGGCAATCCTCCTCATCCTCGTCATCGCTGTCATCCAGTGGCTCCGGTGACGGTGGTCGCGGCGCCCCTTCCGGGGTGTTATCCATCATGGTCAGCATGGCCCGCACCAGCGAGAAGCCGTCGCCCATGGCGTGGTGAATGCGCACCACCAGCGCTTGCCCACCCAGCGACGTGTCGGTCAGGTGCATATCCCACAGGGGACGCTGGTGGTTGAGCGGCGTCGAGGCGAGATCGGCCACCAGCTTCTCCAGCTCCAGCTTGCCCGCTTCACCCGGCAGGATCACTCGCTTGAGGTGCTGATCGAGATCGAAATCGGGATCATGACGCCAGTAGTAGGAGCCCCCCTCCAGCACGGCCCGCTGGTGGAAGCGGGGTTGCACCGAAATGGTATGGCGCAATCCGGCCCGCAAACGCATTTCATCAAGCTCTCCTTCAAACATCAGGACACCGATGATCTGCATCAGGTTGTTGGGTCTGTCCATGCGTAACCAGGCGGTATCGACGCAGGAGATAAATTCACTCAGTGGCATGGTTGTTTCCCTACAAAATGAATTTACCGAGGCGGCAAATTGCTCCTGTCCTCATATCCGGATGAAGACTTGATGCAATCAGAATGACTTTAATGAGTGCCGACTCGAAATATGAAATAAAGATGAAAGATTACTTATAAAATAGAATCGATACCTTACCGGAGAATAAATCTGACAAACCATATGGCTTGCAAACTTATTTCAAATAGCCATCGTTTACAGCTGGTTTATTTAAAACCAGTGCAACGAAGAGTTTCAAACACGTTTGGGGCAAGGTAAGCGATTGTCGACATAATCGAGGATCTCTTGCTCCAGTACGCTGCGTACAGGCAACAGCATCAAACCAAGATGCACTTCCAGTTCCAGAGTATCTTCGTCCAGGGTGAGAGTGCCATGTACCCCTGAGCCGCGAAAACGAAGCTCGGTCTCCTCTTCATCTACCCATTCGCAATCGAGTTGATAGCTCTCGCCCATGTCCGCAGCGATGGCTTCGGCCGCGATCCGGGCGGCGGCCAATCCCAGCGGATGCTGACGGCTGATCTGGATGGTAGAGAGTGCGCTGCTGCCAGCGAGCGAGTTGAAGAACATGGTCGTTACTCTGGGTCATAAGTTAGTTATTGATATTAAACACATGTTCACAACAAATGAAAGGATGGTTCACATAAATGGGACTCACTTAACAGAGTCGAGAGGGATGCAGGTCATCAGCGGGGCATGGCATTTATTCCCTCCCCCGTGCGCGCTACACTTGTCACGGAACCTTCAGCAAAAGCTGCTTGTTTTTCATTCACTTGTATCTTCGTATCACCCAATTCCCATCAATGGGCCCAAGGCCAGAGAGCTGTAGATGACGCATCAAGAACATGCCCACGACGACGATAGCACCCTGGGTCGGCTATACCGCCAGCTCAAGCGGGTTGCAGCCTTGCGCGAGCAGATGCGTGCCCACCCGGAAGATCAGCAGGATCGGGATCGGCTACGCCAGTGGCAGGCCGACCGGTTGGGGCGGACCCATCGTGATCTGCTGGAGAGTGACCGCTATGGCCCTGCCGCCGAGTTTTTCCTGACCGATCTCTATGGCCCCGGGGATTGCGCCCGCCGCGATGCGGACGTGATGCGGGTGATGCCAACCGCCGAGCGGCTGTTGCCGGAGTCCGGCCTCAAGGTGCTGGCGCAGGCGATCGAGCTTGATGCCCTCTCCGAAGAGCTGGACTACCTGATGGTGGTGGCGCTGCGGCGCATTGATGGCATTGATCCCATCACGTCGGACCATTACACCATCGCCTATCGTGCCGTAGGTGAACAGGCGCGCCGGGAACATCAGATTGCGCTGGTGAGCGAGCTTGGCATGACGCTGGACAGGCTGGCGAGAAAACCGCTGGTGGGGGCGACCCTCAAGCTGGTGTCAGGGCCTGCCCATCTGGCGGGGCTTGGCGAGCTTTTCTCCTTTGTCGAGCGTGGTTATCAGGTGTGTCATCAGATGGGGCGTGCCAACGAGTTTCTCGAGACCATCGCCAGTCGCGAGACGGCCATCATGACGGCGCTCTTTAACGGCGACAGCAGTGCGCTTGAGTAAGGCTTATCGAGGGATAAGCCGCCGGAATAACAAAGCGGGCCGATGAGCCCGCTTTTCGTTTATCACTGTTTGCCGATATGTTGGCCAATACAAGACCGGTCAGATCACCAGCAGATCCATAAAGGCGTGCACCGGGGTGGCGGCAAGGCGCGGCCCGTCCTGACAGAGGGCCAAAATGTCGTTGACCCGTTTGGCTGGGAAGCGGGTGGCCAGATTGTGCTGGAATTTCTCCACCAGCAGCGGGATCCCCTCCTCCCGGCGACGGCGATGGCCGACCGGATACTCCACTTCCACCTTGGCGGTGTGAGTGCCGTCCTTGAAGAAGATCTGGATGGCGTTTGCGATGGAACGCTTGTCTGCCTCCAGATACTCGCGGCTGTAACGCTTGTCCTCCTGCACCACCATCTTGCTACGCAGCGCGTCGATGCGGGGATCGGCGGCAACATCGTCCTCATAATCCTCGGCGATCAGGCGACCGAAGATGAGAGGCACCGCCACCATGTACTGCAGGCAGTGATCCCGATCGGCCGGGTTGTTGAGGGCACCGACCTTGCTGATGATACGAATGGCCGACTCATGGGTGGTGAGCTCGATACGGTCGATCTCCTCCAGCCGTCCCTTCACCTGCCCATGCAGCTTCATGGCGCACTCCACAGCAGTCTGGGCGTGGAACTCGGCGGGATAGGAGATCTTGAACAGCACGTTCTCCATCACATAGCTGCCGTATCCCTGATGCAGGGCGAACTGATTGCCCTTGAACAGCACATCGTAGAAACCCCACTTGGGCGCGCTCAGTACGCCTGGATAGCCCATCTCGCCGCTCATGGTGATAAGGGCGAGGCGCACCGCGCGCGAGGTTGCATCCCCCGCTGCCCAGCTCTTGCGCGACCCCGCATTGGGGGCATGACGGTAGGTACGCAGGCTCTGGCCATCGACCCAGGCCTGGGAGACCGCATCAATCACCTGATCGCGGGTGCCACCCAGCATATGAGTCACCACGGCGGTGCTGGCGACCTTGACCAACACCACGTGATCGAGACCCACCCGGTTGAAGGAGTTCTCCAGCGCCAGCACACCCTGAATTTCGTGGGCTTTGACCATGGCCACCAGCACATCGGCCATGGTGAGCGGTGCCTTGCCATCGGCCACGCGAGTACGGGAGAGCCAGTCGGCAGTGGCGAGAATACCGCCCAGATTGTCGGAGGGGTGGCCCCACTCGGCGGCCAGCCAGGTGTCGTTGTAATCGAGCCAGCGGATGATGGCGCCGATATCCCAGGCCGCCTTGACCGGGTCGAGGCAGAGCTGGGTACCGGGCACCCGGGCACCATGGGGTACCAGTGTACCGGGGACGATGGGGCCAAGGTGCTTGGTGCACTCGGGGAAGCGCAGGGCCAGCAGGCCACAGCCAAGGGTGTCCATCAGGCAGTAGCGGGCAGTGTCGAGCGCCGACTCGCTGGTAATGGGGTGGTTGCAGACATAATCGGCAATATCGACCAGCACCTGATCGGGCTCGGGTCTGTGGTTGACGTCGACGTTGGCGGACATCGTGATTTCCTTATCGTTGTTGTAGAGAGACAAAGTGACGGGGCGCCGGGCCGACATAATCGGCGCTCGGACGGATGATCCGGTTGTGCTCGCGCTGCTCCATCACGTGGGCGCACCAGCCGGTGACCCGCGAGCAGACGAAGATAGGCGTGAACAGCTTGGTCGGGATCCCCATGTAGTGATAGGCGCTGGCATGGAAGAAGTCTGCGTTGGGAAAGAGCTCTTTCTCTTCCCACATCACCTTCTCCGCCTCGCAGGAGACGCGATAGAGGCGATCATCCCCTACCGCCTCGGCAAGCTTGGCCGACCACTCCTTGATGATGACGTTGCGCGGATCAGAAGTGCGGTAGATGGCGTGGCCAAAGCCCATGATCTTCTCCTTGGCCGCCAGCTTGGCCAGCAGTTCGCGCCTTGCCTGCGCCTCGTCTTGCCAATCTTCAATCATCGCCATGGCCGCCTCGTTGGCACCGCCGTGGAGCGGGCCACGCAAGGTGCCGATGGCGGCGGTGATACAGGAGAACATGTCAGAGAGCGTCGAGGCGCAAACCCGCGCCGCAAAGGTGGAGGCGTTGAACTCATGCTCGGCGTAGAGGATGAGGGAGACATGCATCACCCGACGCTCCAGCTCGCTCGGCGCTTTCTGGTGCAGCAGCGCGAGGAAATGGCCACCGATACACTCTTCATCGGTATCTAGGGCGATGCGAACGCCCTCGTGACTGAACTTGTACCAGTAGATCAGAATGCCCGGAAAGGCGGCCAGCAGCCGATCCGCCACTTCATGCTCATGCTCGAAGCCATCTTCCGGCTCCAGATCGCCGAGCATGGAGCAGCCAGTGCGCAGCACATCCATGGGATGGGCATCGGCGGGAATGCGCTCCAGTACCTCCAGCAGCGGCAGGGGCAAGGTGCGCAGGCGACGCAGTTCGCGCTTGTAGGCGTCAAGCTGCTGCTCACCGGGCAATTCCCCCTTGAGCAGCAGATAGGCGACCTCCTCGAACTGAGCGCTGTCGGCCAGCTCCTTGATGTCATAGCCGCGATAGGTAAGACCAGTGCCGCTCTTGCCCACGGTGCAGATACTGGTCTCCCCTGCGCTTTGACCGCGCAGACCGGCCCCGCCCAACGGTTTTTGCTGTCCCATAAGCTGCCTCCTATTCCTTGGCTGTAAACAGACGATCCAGTGTCTGCTCGTAGTGGTGATATCCGAGGAAGTCGTAGAGCGACTCCCGGGTCTGCATGGTCTCCACGACGGCCCGTTGATGGCCATCCTGGCGAATATGGTGATAGACGTTGAGGGCGGCCTGATTGGCTGCGCGGTTGGCACTTAAGGGGTAGAGCACCATGTCGACCCCGTAGGCGGCCAGTTGCTCTTTGTCAAACAGCTCGGTTTTGCCGAACTCGGTCATGTTGGCGAGGATCGGCACTTTGGCCGCCAGCTTGAACTGGTCGTACTGGGCAAGCTCGGTCACCGCTTCGGCGAAGATCATGTCGGCACCGGCGGCCACATAGGCAGCGGTGCGTTCAAGAGCAGACTCCATCCCCTCCACCGCCAGTGCATCGGTGCGGGCCATAATGACGAACTCGCTATTCTCGCGGGCATCCACTGCTGCCTTGATGCGATCGCACATCTCCTCCAGCGTGACCACCGCCTTGTTGGGACGGTGGCCGCAGCGCTTTTGGGCCACCTGATCTTCCATATGGACGGCGGCAACCCCGGCTCGCTCGAACGCGCGAATGGTGCGGGCGATATTGAATGCCCCGCCCCAGCCGGTATCGATATCGACCAACAGCGGCACACGGGTCGCAGCAGATATCCGTTCGGCATCGATCAGCACGTCGTTGAGGGAGGTCATACCGAGATCCGGCAAGCCGTAGGAGGCATTGGCCACTCCGGCACCTGAAAGATAAATAGCTTGAAAACCGCTGCGCTCGGCCATCAGCGCCATATAGGCATTGATGGTGCCGACGATCTGCAGGGGATGTTCATTGGCAAGGGCGGTGCGAAAGCGCAGGCCTGCCGAGGGGGACAAACTGGACATCATGACTCCTTTCACCTGTCTAGTCTGGCTATCTAATATCACGTTTACGTTAACGTCAATTATACTTTCGTAACATTCTGGCCGCAGGCAAGACAGGAAACCGGTTTTAGGGTAAATTTCACCAATTCCTTCAACAGGTTGAATTGTATGATGGAGCCCGGTTCCGTAATTGTCTGTCCGGCGTGCGACTTGCTGATCCAGCGCAAAGCACTGCCGCTGCGTCGCCATGCCCACTGCCCGCGTTGTCACCAGCATCTCTATGGCCGTTATGCCTTTCGTCCCTCCCAGTTGATGGCCCTGACCATCACCGGATTTCTGCTGCTGCCCTCCGCCTTTTTTGAACCGCTGATCTATCTGCGGCTGGCTGGGGTCAACACCGACGCCGACCTGCTGCGCGGTATTCTGGTGCTGTTTGGCGAGGGAGAATGGTGGGTGGCCAGCCTGGTGCTCTGGTGCGCCGTGTTGGCGCCGGTGGGGTTATTGGCAGGGATCTTTGCGCTGGCTTCGGGTCTGGCAAAACGTTGGCACATTCTTCCCGTCACTTTGAAGCTGGTCGAGGTGTTTCGCCACTGGGCCATGCTGGAGGTCTATATCGTCAGCCTGCTGGTTGCCCTGTTCAAACTGATCGACATCGCCGATGTGCGCCTCGGTGGCGGGTTGCTCAGCCTCGGTATTCTGATGCTGCTCAACATGACCCTGTTGATCCTGTTTGACCCCGCCCCCTACTGGGCGCGGATCCCGTTAAAGGAGCCGGAACATGACCAGCGCCCGTGAGATGGGGCTCTGCCGCTGCCATACCTGTGGTTTGCTGGTGCGTTATCAAGCCGGGGCAGTCTGCCCCCGTTGCAGCAGCAAGTTGCAGGTGCGCATTCCCCGCTCCCTCGCCTGGTCGTGGGGCTTGCTGGCACTCGCCACCTTCATGTTGCTGCCTGCCAATCTGTTGCCCATTACCCATTTCTACAACAAGGGGTTGCTGCAGTCAGATACCATCTTCAGCGGTATCATGATGCTCTATCGCAGCAAAATGAGCGGGATTGCCACCATAGTTCTCACCGCCAGCATACTGGTACCCGTGGGCAAGATATTGGGGTTGGGCTGGATCTGCTGGCAGTTGCAGCGGGCCAAGCCGGTTCGGCGCAAGCGCCAGCTGGTGATGTATCGGGTGATCGATTTTATCGGTCGCTGGTCAATGCTGGACTTGTTCGTGATTTCGCTGATGGTGGCACTGGTCGATCGGGGTGTGCTGCTGAGTGTCCGCGCAGGCCCGGGGGCCACCGCCTTTGCCGGTGTGGTGGTGCTGACCATGATGTCGGCTCGCATGCTTGATACCCGTTTACTATGGGACAAGGCGGCCCGTTGATGATTTCTCTGTTTTTGTCTGATGTGCTGTTTAATCCAGCCAATAAGGAGTCACTATGATCGGGGCTGAACCCGTCATTGAAAAGCGTCGCTGGTTATCGCCGGTCTGGCTGTTACCCCTGATAGCCCTGCTGCTGGCGGGTGGCTTTCTCTATCAGCAGGTATTGAGCCGTGGCCAGCTTATCCAGATCAACTTCGCCCAGGGCAACGGCATCTTGCCGGGTAAAACCCAGGTTCGTTATCAGGGGGTGGCCATCGGCGTGGTGCAAGAGCTGGAGCTGGCTGAAGATGGCCGCAAGATTGCGGTAATGGCCAAGATTGACAGCCGTGCCAGGCCGCTGATCCGCAAGGGATCCGACTTCTGGCTGGTGAGCCCCAAGGCGTCGCTCACCGAAATCTCCGGCCTCGATACCCTGGTCTCCGGCAACTACATCAACCTGCAACCGGGGCGTGAAAGCAATCCGCTGGAGGAGACCTTCGATGCACTGGATGGCCCCCCTCCCGGCTATCAGGCTCAGGGGCGGATGCTGCACCTGACCGCCGATTCGCTGGGTTCGGTTGGGATTGGCGCCAAGCTCTATTTCCGCGGTATCGAGGTGGGCAGCGTCATCAATACCCGCCTGGGTCAAGACAACCAGAACGTCATTCTGGATCTGGTGATCGAGCCGCGTTTCGAGCATCTGGTCAAAGCCGATACCCGCTTCTGGAACATCAGTGGCATCAAGGGCTCCTTCAGTCTGGCTGGCGTCAGCGTGGAGGCCGGCAGCCTCACCTCCATTCTGAGCGGCGGCATTGCCTTTGACTCGCCCAAAGATTCACCGGAACCGGAGAAGGGACAGACTTTCGTCCTCTATAAAGGGCTGGCGGAAGCGGCACGCGGTGCGCGTATCGACATTGCGGCTGGCGATCTTCCGGTCAAGGAGGGGATGCCCATCCTCTATGAAGGGATCGAGATTGGTCGTATCGACCCCATTCGCCTCACCGACAAAGGCCGGGTGGTGACGGCGCTGATCAACCCGGAGCAGGCCTATCGCATTACCGACAAGAGTCAACTGGTGTGGGAGAGCGTCTCCCTCTCCGCGACCGGTGTGCAGCATGCAGATCGCCTGCTCTCCGGTCCGGCCATTCGCCTCGACTATGTGGCGGGCAAACCGGTACAGAAGATGACCCTGACCGATCGCGCGCCCCAGAGCGGCACCAAGGTGACGCTGCAGGCTGACGATCTGGCGGGGCTCAATCAGGATGCACCTGTCTGGTACAAAGGATTGCAGGTGGGCCGTATCAGCCAGCTCACCCTGGATGCGCGCGGCAATGCCAGCGTCGAGCTGGTGATGGCGCCTAACTATGGCCATCTGCTCAACCGTGCCCGCTTCTATCGCGCCGCCCCGTTGCAGATCGATGCCGATCTGAGCGGCATCAAAGTAGAAACCAGTCCGGCCAGTGCCTGGTTGGGGGGCGGGATCAAGCTGGTACAAGCCAGCAGTGGCGAGCGGATTAACCGTCTCTACCCCAGTCAGGAGTTGGCACTGCTCGGTACCCGTGATGCCAAGCCGCAGCGCTGGTTGCTCAAGGCAGATCAGGCCGATGGCATTGGGATTGGCTCGCCTGTGCTCTATCTGGGGCTGGAAGCGGGCAAGGTCAAACAGCTACGCGCCGCCAAAGAGGGGGTCGAGATCGAACTCGAGATTGATGGGGTCTATGCTCCCCTCCTCGCCCAGCAACCCCAGTTCTGGAAAAAACCGGCCATCGACACCAAGGTGCGGGTCGATGGGGTGCAGGTCAAGGTGGGCAACCTCGGTACCCTGCTGCGCGGTGCCATCGAGTTCGATCGGTTGGCCAATGGCCGTAGCAGTCATCAACTGTTCGATTCCAGGGAGCAAGCCAAGGCCAAGGTGCGCCAGCTGTCACTGGTGGCAGAGAGCAATCCGGGGCTCGGGATTGGCAGCCCGATCCGCTATCGCGGTGTCGATATCGGCAAAATTGAAGAGATCGAGCTGGAGCCGTCACTGGGTCAGGTGATCTTCAAGGCGGAACTCGATGGCCACTACGCCGAGCGTTTCCTACAGTCCGGCGCCCGCTTTACTCTGGTGCAGGCCAAGCTGGGGCTAGGCGGTGTCGCTCACCTTGATACCCTGATCAAGGGGGCGTTTGTAGAAGCACAACCCGGTAAAGGCGCTGGCAAAGATCGCTTCCCCTTGAGTCAGGTCGGCCAGGTGGGTCTGGCCCTGACCCTCAAGAGCCCCTCCGTCAATGGCCTGAGCGTCGGCAGCCCGCTGCTGTTTCGCAAAATGGTGGTGGGCAGTGTCACCAAGGTGGCGCTGGCTCGGGATGGTAGCGAGGTGGTGATCGATGTCAACGTGGATCAGGAGTATGCCCATCTGGTGCGGGCCAACTCCCGTTTCTGGAATGTCTCCGGGGTCAAGGCGGATATCGGGCTGACCGGTGGCACTATCGAAGTGGAGACGGTGCAGAGCCTGCTGGCCGGCGGCATCGCCTTCAATACGCCGGAGAAAGAGATGGGGCCAACCGTCAAGGCTGGCCACAGCTATCCGCTCTACGGCAAGGCCGAGAAAGAGTGGCTGGAGTGGAGTCCGCGTATCCAGCCCTGATCTCTTCCCTTTGTATCTCATCCAAGCCCGGCACAGTGCCGGGCTTTTTTATATTCCGGTGCCTGTTGATAGGGTTCAGATTCAGAATATTCTTAGCCTTGTGGTAGGATATCGCCCCTCTTTTTCGGTCAACGAGACGGCACAGTGCACGACAACACCTTCCTTCCCGATTACTTTTTACGCCACATTGCGGCCATCATGCCGGCCCATCTCTCGATGGATGAGTTTGTGGCCAGTTGTCGACGTCCGCTGCGCCGCAGCATTCGGGTCAATACCTTGAAGATAGCCGTCTCAGATTTCGTCGCCCTGATGGAGCCACTGGGTTGGCAGCTTGACCCTGTCCCTTGGTGTGATACCGGCTTCTGGCTGACCCGCAGCGATGAAACCGTCCCCCTTGGCAACACCGCCGAGCACTTGAGCGGGCTCTTCTACATTCAGGAAGCGAGCTCCATGCTGCCGGTGACGGCACTCTTTGCCAGCGACAAGATCAAATCGGATGGCATGTTGCTGGATGCGGCGGCTGCCCCCGGCTCCAAGACCACCCAGATAGCCGCCTTGATGAACAATCAGGGGATGTTGGTTGCCAACGAATTTTCCAGCAGCAGGTTGAAAGTGCTTAGCGCCAATATCCAGCGCTGCGGCGTGACCAATGTGGGGATGACCCATTTTGATGCCAAGGTATTTGGCCAGTGGTTGCCGGAGACCTTCGATGCCATCCTGCTCGATGCCCCCTGCTCAGGTGAAGGTACGGTGCGCAAGGATGAAGATGCACTGCGCAACTGGAGCATCGAGAGCATCGACGAGATTGCGGCGGTGCAGCAAGGGTTGCTGGAGAGTGCCTTCCATGCCTTGAAACCGGGCGGTGTGCTGGTCTACTCCACCTGTACCTTGAGTGAGCAGGAGAATCAGGCGGTCTGCCAATCCTTGCTGGACAAGTTTGGCGATGCCTTGAGTTTTGATTCGCTGGCTGACCTGTTCCCCCATGCAGAGCAGGCCTGTACATCCGAAGGATACCTGCACGTTTGGCCCCAGATCTTCGACAGTGAAGGCTTTTTCGTCGCCAGATTGCGCAAGCATCACTCGGTGCCCAACACCATGTTCAAGCCGGGCAAGCTGGGTAAATTCCCCTTTACGCTGCTTCCTGCCAAAGAGGCAGAACCCATATTGCGCGAGATCGAAGCCAACTTTGGGGTGGCACCGCAGGGTCAGCTGTTTGGCCGCAATGACGAGATCTGGCTCTTCCCCCAGCAGTTTGATCAGGTGCAGGGCAAGTTGCGTTTCGATCGCATCGGCATCAAGTTGGCCGAGACGTTCAAGAAAGGCTATCGCCTCACTCATGAGTGGGCTCTGGCCTATGGCGATAAAGCGAGCAAGGGTGTAGTCGAACTGGATAGCGCCAATGCGCGGGAATTCATGATGGGGCGGGACGTCTGGCCAGAGCAGGATGCGGACACAGGTGAGGTGATCGTCCGCTATCAGGGGCATACCCTGGGAATGGGGAAATGGGTGGGTAGTCGGGTCAAGAATGCCCTCCCCCGCGAGCTGGTTCGTGACAACAATCTGTTCAATGCGTAGTGGGCCGTTCGGTGCATAAGCACTTGAACGAGTCTAAAATACCCACACTCTGGTTGAACTTTTCTTCGGATCTTGAAAAGCCTTGAGCCTTGTCTAAGCTTAAGGCAATCCGAACACCAGTTAGCGCACGGCTCTGCAAGGAGCCAATTCCCCTATGCCAGGTACAAGGAATTCGTACCTGGCTTTTTTTATCTCTTCACGTATCGCTGTTACTTCACTCTTGTGTCTATTCAACGGTCTCTTCGACCTGTGTGGCGACTCTGTTTTCAAACGGAGGTTCTCTACCCAGCTCATGTTGGTAGAGCAGATCGATCGCCTGCTCGATGAGTGATGCCTGACTGTCTTCGAGATGAAGACCCAGTGCGGCCAATCGTTCGGCGTGGCGATTGCTGATCCAGCATTGCAGCCGGGTATGGGTCTCCTGCTTGCGTTTTACATGTTGGCGCTGCCGCTCGGCATTGTTTTGGGGCCCCACCTCTTGCTCTTCACGCACTGTTATTTCTTGGCTCATATGTCCTTGCGATATTACGTTTCCGAGTTTGTTATCTCTCATCACATGCCATTATCCATTGGAAGATACCCTTCCCCTTTGGGCTGCTGGCTGCACGGCAAATATATCATCAGATCAACAAGATATCATTTAACATAAAAAGTGAAGTGACGCAGTTGTGTCAAAGCAAGCCATCAAGGGCATGATCGGAGAATTTGTGGGCGTCATCGAAGTACTCCTGCAGGGTTCGCATATCCTTGTGGCGAGTGATTTCTATGATCTTGTTCATCGGCTTGCCGGCAGTCACCGCCGAGGTGATAAATCCACGGCGCAGGCTGTGGCCACTGACGTAGAGATCGTCGATGGTTTGGCCTGTTCGCCGCTTGATCATCAGATTGATGCCCTGGGGGCCGAGTGGTTCAGCCATCAGTTGACCCCAGCGGTTCATGCGCCGAAACAGCGGCCCCTCGCTGATCCGGCTTTTGTGTAGCCATTTTTGCAGTGCCGACACGGGGCAATAGTGTTTGCCCGGGATCAGGGCGATCTCGGTTTCATGCAGCTGATGTTTGCTCGGTTTGAGGCGAAGGCGGAGCCCCTGCCCCACAAAATCGAGATCGCTCACCTCAATTCGAGCCGCTTCCGAGCGGCGCAAGGCGCCACTGAACATCAAGAGCAGCAAGGTGTGATCACGCAAGCCAGCCAGATCACCGGTGTCGATGCCATCCAGCACCTGGGTCAAAGGTTGCAGCGTCAGGGCACCGGTTTTGCGCTTGCGGTTATCCCCCAACCTGACAATACCGCGCATCATCTCCTTGATTTCGGGATGTTCGGTGGGCATGGGGTGAATGCCTTTCTGCCTGAAGGCATAACGGATCCCGGCAAGCCGTCTCACCAGGGTTGCCGGTTTACGAGGTTCACCATTGCGCAGCTCCCCATTTCCCTCCTCTTTATCCAGCCATACCCAGTCGGCCAATACGCCGTCAGCCTGATCTGCGAGAAAATTCATGATGTCGTGATGGGTGGTTTGCAGTGGATCCAGCCCGTGCAATTGACACCAGAAGACAAAAATACGGGTATCCGCCTGATAGGCATTGAGGGTGGAATCCGCTTTTGCACTGCGCAAAAAGCGGCGTGCCCGACTATTTAGCTGTGCATCGAAAACAGTCTGCAGTGACTGATGAGCCGGATTGGACAAGGTTGGATATGCCACGGAACTCTATGATTCATATGAAGTTTGAGAGGATCTTACAGGATCCTTCCCATACATCAAGTATCGATAATGAATATTATCGATACTTAGAACATCTTATTTCAATACCCTTTGACCACGCTGAATAAAGGAAACATAGGAATATCATTCGACC
This sequence comes from Aeromonas sp. 82P, assembly GCF_051919365.1. Taxonomy (NCBI): domain Bacteria; kingdom Pseudomonadati; phylum Pseudomonadota; class Gammaproteobacteria; order Aeromonadales; family Aeromonadaceae; genus Aeromonas; species Aeromonas sp. 82P. Next base: position 2,615,088 of record NZ_JBQBEV010000001.1, on the reverse strand, counting down.
CAGTTTAGCAGAAACGAAAAAGTAAAATTGGCAGGAAGAAGTGAGAGATAACGTAGCTCGATGTTGATATTCAGGTGGGTAATTAGCTTGGCATTTGAAAATTAAAAAGCCCCGAATAACGGGGCTTGGGGATTATTTTTTCGCCAGCTTGAACAGTTCAAAGAAATTCCGGCTGGTGGCTTCTGCCAATTCATTAAGCGGAATATGACGCAGATCGGCAATAAACTGCGCAACGTCTCGCACAAAGGCGGGTTCGTTCTCCCTCCCCCGATGCGGCACGGGGGCAAGATAGGGCGAGTCGGTTTCGACCAGCAATCTGTCGAGGGGCAGAGCCTTGACCACCTCTTGCAGGGCAGACGCATTTTTGAAGGTGACGATCCCGGAGATGGAGATATAGAACCCCATCGCCATCGCAGCTTGCGCCATTTCGAGGGATTCGGTGAAGCAGTGCAGCACACCGCCAACCTGATCAGCGCCCTCTTCAAGCATGATCTGCAAGGTATCTTGCTGGGCATCGCGGGTATGGATGATCAGCGGCTTGTTCAACGCGCGAGCAACCCGGATATGTTCGCGGAAAGAGGCTTGCTGCACCTCTTTGTTCTCGGGTGAGTAAAAGTAATCGAGACCGGTCTCACCGATGGCCACCACACGTGGATCGGCAGCTTGCTTGAGCAGCAACTCGGCATCGACACCGGGTTCCTGATTGAGCGGGTGTACCCCGCAAGAGGCAAATACCTGGGGATAGGGAGCGATCGCCTCGAGCATGGTCGGGAACTGTGCCTGAGTCACACTGACACAGAGAAAATATCCCACGTCCAGTTTCGCGGCCTTTGCCAGTACATCAGCCAAGCTGGTCTGCTTGCTGCCATAGCTGAGGCGATCGAGATGACAGTGGGAATCAACGAGTAACATATAAAACCTTTCTGCTTGTCGGTACTTATAACCAGCGACTGAGCCAGTTCATCAGATGGATGGTGGGATTGGAGAGCTGACCCGGCTGACATGCCGCTTTCAGGGCAACCAGATCTTGTTCTGCCTCCAGCAGTTTTTCGCTGGAGTGCTGCTCCGCCAACCGTTGACTCAAGATGGCCAGATCAGGCATTGCCAGCTGATGGTGACCACATCCGGCCTGGGTTTTCAGGGCATCACACAAGAAGAGCTGCAACCAGTGCAACCTGACCTGCGTCTCCTGACCAAGCTGACTGCACAAAGCCGTCGCCTTGACCGGACTTTGACTCAGGGCTACAAACTGTTCCAGCAGTTCGCGGCGAGTCCCGTCCTGTTGCTGCTCGATATAGTCGAGTACCCGCAGCGGGGCCCCCTGACAGATCCGCACCTGAGCCAGAGTGGCCTGATGACCCTGCTCGGCCAACCAGCGTACTGTTTCCCCTTCCGCTGGCAACTGGCAGACATGTTTGTGACAGCGACTGAGAATGGTGGGAAGCAACCGGGAAACCTGGGAGGCGATCAGCAACAGCAAGCTGTCGCCGGCCGGCTCTTCCAGAGTTTTCAGCAGGGCATTTGCCGCCGATTCGGTCATCCGCTCCGCATCAGGAATGATCACCACCTTGCCACGGCCGAGCTGGGCAGAGCCCTGCAGCCGGGTGCAGATCTCGCGAATGGCCTCGACCCCGATGGTCTTGCTGTCGCGAGTTATGGTGCCGAGATCCGGGTGGTTGCCCTTGTCAAACAGCTGGCAAGAGTGGCAGTGGCCGCACGGCTCTCCGCGATCCGGTTGCTGGCAAAGGTGCAAACGCGCCAGCCGCTCGGCCAGTTGCTCCTTGCCAAGACCGGGATCGCCCAGCAACAACCAGGCGTGGCCGAGACGACCGGACTGCGCAGTCTGGCTCAGGGTATGCCAGTCGGGGATCAGCCAGGGATACATAGCGGCTCGTTCGACAGATAGTGATCCAATGCACGCTCGATGGCAGCTTTGACCTGTTCCGGCGTTTGCGCCGCATCGATCACCACAATGGAATCATCCTTGGCGGCCAGTTCGAGATAACGAGTTCGGGTACGCTCGAAGAAGCTCAGTTGCTCCAGTTCGATGCGATCCAGCTCGCCGCGATGGCGCGCGCGCTGCAAGCCAAGGGCAGGATCGATATCGAGATAGAGGGTGAGATCCGGCTTGAAGTTGCCGAGCACCGCCTGCTTGATGGCTCCGATAAGCTGGGCATCGATACCACGGCCACCGCCTTGATAGGCCTGGGAGGAGAGATCGTGGCGATCCCCCACCACCCAGACACCATCGGCCAGTGCCGGCTTGATGCGGGTCTCCACCAGTTGTACCCGAGAGGCATACATCAGCAGCAGTTCGGCCTCGATGGTAAGGCGTTCGTCATGCACCTCTTTGACGATGGCCCGCATCCGCTCGGCCAGTGGCGTACCACCCGGCTCGCGGGTGCACTCGATCCGGTTGATGCCGTGACGCTGCAGATAGTCGGTCACATAACGAACGGCCGAGCTCTTCCCTGCCCCTTCCAATCCTTCGATCACAATAAATTTAGACATTAGGGTTTCTTCAATATGTATTCGCGAACCGCCCGATTATGTTCGTCGAGGGTCTTGGAGAAATAGTGGGCACCGCCCCCCTTGGCGACAAAGTAGAGATAGTCGGTCGACTTGGGGTTAAGCGCAGCTTCGATGGAGGCCTTGCCCGGCATGGCAATAGGCGTGGGCGGCAGACCATCGATCACATAGGTGTTGTAGGGATTCTTGTCGGTCAGATCGCTGCGGCGAATGTTGCCATCGTAGCGATCTTTCACCCCGTAAATGACGGTGGGATCGGTTTGCAACTTCATGCCCAGACGCAGACGATTGACAAACACCGAGGCGATCTGCGCCCGCTCGTCCGGCTGGCCGGTCTCCTTCTCGATGATGGAGGCCATGATCAGCGCCTCATAGGGCGTTTTGTAAGGCAAGTTGGCCTGACGTTTCTCCCAGCTCTGCTGCAGGAAAGTCTCCATATCCTGATGGGCGCGACGCAAGATTGAGAGATCGCTGGCATGGGTGGTATAGGCGTAGGTTTCCGGCAAGAACCACCCCTCCAGCTTGCCATTCTCGATACCGAGCTCCTGCGCCAGGTCGGCTTCGGATTGCTCGACGGTCAACCGCTCAAGATATGGGGCGCTGGAGAGTTGCTTCTGCCAATCCTCGAAACGGGAACCTTCGACGAAGGTGAGGCTGAAGTGAAACTCCTTACCCGATGCGAACAGAGAAAGGGTCTCCTTGAGAGGGGCCCCTTCCTTGATTTCATAGGTGCCCGATTTGATGGCCACCAGTTCGGGATGGCTGCGCAGCCAGAGCCGCACCGCCCAGGGGCTGGTTTCCCCCTCACCCAGTTCGGCAATGAGGCGCGCCGCATGGGCGCCTTTCTCCACCGTAAAGAGCCGGGTCGGCCCCTTGTTGGTGAGCGTCTCTACCTGTTGCCATTTGTAATGTACATAGCCCCCGGCAGCGGCTACCGTCAGTGCCGCCCCCGCGAGCAGGGTGTAAAGCCGATTAAACTTCAATGACCAAACGCTCCTGTAAACGGCGACTCAATACCGCTGGGGGATAGTGAATATCCTCGATGCCATTGACCGGCACGACCCCCATCAGGGTATTGGTGAGCCACACCTCTTCCGCCTGCCATAGTGACTCCAGCGGAGCCTCTACCACACGCAACTCAATACTCATCTGTTTCAACATCGTCATCACCTGGCGACGCATGATGCCATCGACACCACCGCGGGCGAGATCGGGCGTAAACACCGTCTTGCCCCGACGCCAAAACAGATTGGCACTGACCCCTTCAATCAGAAAACCACGACTGTTAAGCACTATCCCTTCGACTGCATTTCGGCTGACAAGTTCGCTTTTCAGCAATACCTGCTCCAGACGATTCAAGGTTTTAAGCCCGGCCAGCATAGGCGCATCACCGATCCGCTGGCGGCACACCACCATCTCGATCCCCTCCTGTTGCCACTGGCCATAGTGAGTGGGAAATGGCGCCAGAGTGACAATCCGGGTTGTGTGCTGACATCCGCTGCCATCATAGCCCCGCCCCCCTTCGCCGCGGGTCAGGATCACCTTGGCCACGCATTGTGGCTGGTCGGCCACCATCTCTTCAACCTCCCGGGTCAAGAGATCCCAGTCCGGTTCAACCAATCCCAGCCGGTTGTTGGCCAGCTGCAACCGTGCCAGATGGGCAGGCCACTGCAACACGCGACCCTCCCTGACCGCCATGGTGGTGAAATGACCGTCACCATAGGCCAGCCCCCGATCATGGGCCGAGATGGTATCAAGCTGCATTCCATTGATAAGCAAAGGGATCCCTCCGATAAAAAAGGCCCGATACCGGCAGTATCGGGCCTGTGTCTTTGCCCTGCGGCAAATTATACGCGTTTGAAGATCAGTGAGCCATTGGTGCCGCCAAAACCAAACGAGTTGGAAAGGGCGTATTCAAAGCTGCCTGGCTTGGCCACATGGGGCACCAGATCCAGATCGCACTCATCATCCGGGTTGTCCAGGTTGATGGTGGGCGGTGCAATCTGATCGCGCAGGGCCAGCACAGTGATGATCGCCTCGATGGCGCCAGCTGCACCCAGCAGGTGACCAGTCATCGACTTGGTGGAGCTGACCATCAGGGATTTGGCGTGCTCACCAAACACCGACTTCATGCCACGCAGTTCAGCCACATCACCCAGCGGGGTGGAGGTACCGTGCGCGTTGATGTAACCAATCAGCTCGGGGGCAATGCCGGCATCCTTGATGGCATTTTTCATGGCGCGAGCACCACCGTTGCCATCTGCAGGAGGCGCAGTCATGTGGTACGCGTCACCGCTCATGCCAAAACCGACCAACTCGGCGTAGATCTTGGCGCCACGGGCCTTGGCGTGTTCGTACTCTTCCAGCACCAGTACACCAGCACCGTCACCCAGCACGAAACCATCGCGATCTTTATCCCACGGACGGCTCGCTTTTTGCGGCTCGTCGTTGCGGTTGGAGAGTGCCTTGGCGGCAGCGAAGCCACCCATCCCCATCGCGGTAGAGGCTTTCTCGGCACCACCGGCGACCATCACGTCGGCATCACCGTAAGCGATCATCCGGCCAGCCATGCCGATGGCATGGGTACCCGTGGTACAGGCGGTAGTCACGGCGATGTTCGGCCCTTGCAGACCTTTCATGATGGAAAGATGACCGGACACCATATTGATGATGGTGGACGGAACGAAGAAGGGACTGATCTTGCGCGGGCCGCCGTTGACCAAGCTTTCGTGGTTCTGTTCAATCAGACCCAGACCGCCGATACCGGAGCCAATCGCCACGCCGACACGTTCGGCATTCTCTTCATTGATGGTCAGGCCGGAATCATCCAGCGCCTGCATACCGGCCGCGATGCCGTATTGAATGAAGAGATCCATCTTGCGAGCGTCTTTACGGTTGATACCGTACTGCTCGGGATCGAAATCCTTGACCAGACCTGCGAAGCGGGTTGCAAACTCGCTGGCATCAAAATGTTCGATAAGGGAAATGCCGCTCTGCCCGTTGAGCAGTGCTTGCCAGCTGGATTCGGCAGTGTTACCCACCGGGGAAAGCATCCCCAAGCCGGTCACCACGACTCTGCGTTTTGACACTGAGGTAGTCTCCGAGAGGTGTTTTGAAAAGGAACAAATACAAAAGAAGCGGCCCTTGGGCCGCTTCTTTCAGAACAGGAACTTATTCCTGATTAGCGGTGATGTAGTCGATAGCCGCTTGAACAGTGGTGATCTTCTCGGCTTCTTCATCAGGAATTTCGGTATCGAATTCTTCTTCCAGCGCCATTACCAGTTCAACGGTATCCAAAGAGTCAGCGCCCAGGTCGTCGACGAAGGAGGCAGCGTTCTTAACGTCTTCCTCTTTAACACCCAGTTGTTCGATGATGATTTTCTTTACGCGTTCTTCGATGTTGCTCATGACCTGAATTTTCCTTTAAAAATACGCTATTTGCGTCTGGTTGGGGTAGTTTATTCAATTGACGTGAGTTTGCAAGTAGCTTGCCGCTGGTCAAACCACGAAATGTGCCAAACTTCGGCGTACTATCGCAAATTTGAACAGATCTTACGACAAATTGATTACACCATGTACATCCCGCCATTAACATGCAGGGTTTCGCCGGTGATATAGGCTGCTTCATCAGAAGCCAAGAATACCACAGCTGCGGCAATTTCTTTTGGATCACCCAAACGGGCGGCAGGCACCTGACTCATGATGCCGGCACGTTGATCGTCATTCAGGGCACGGGTCATGTCGGTTTCGATGAAACCGGGAGCAACCGCGTTCACTGTGATACCACGGGATGCCACTTCCCGCGCCAACGATTTGGTAAAACCAACCAGACCGGCCTTGGCGGCAGCATAGTTGACCTGACCGGCATTGCCCATGGTTCCCACCACGGAGCCAATGCTGATGATGCGACCGTGACGTTTCTTCATCATGGCACGCAACACCGGTTTGCTCAGACGATAAAGCGAGGTCAGATTGGTATCGATGATCTCGTTCCACTCGTCATCTTTCATCCGCATCAACAGGTTGTCACGGGTGATCCCCGCGTTGTTGATCAGGATGTCGATGTCGCCAAAGCGCGCCTTGATGGCGGCGAAGACGGCTTCGATGGATTCCTGGCTGGTCACGTTTAGTGCAATGCCGCAACCATTCTCGCCCAGATAGGCGCTGATCGCCTCGGCACCGCTCTCGCTGGTCGCCGTACCGACCACTTTCGCGCCACGGGCCACGAATGTTTCGGCAATCGCACGGCCGATGCCACGACTGGCACCGGTCACCAACACAACCTTATCGGTAAAGCTCATCTCTTGCTCCTGTTTACTTGATCTGGGCCAGCGCCTGCTCGAAAGAGGCGGCATCGTTGGCGTGAACACCTTCCACCCGCTTGTCGATGCGCTTGGCGAGCCCGGACAACACTTTGCCCGGTCCCATCTCGATCTCGAGGGTAACGCCCTCATTGGCCATCCGCTCGACAGTCTCGGTCCAACGAACCGGGCTGAACAGCTGACGTACCAGCGCTTGCTTGATGGCGGCCGGATCCTGCTCACAGGATACGTCGACATTATTGATGACCGCGATGGTTGGAACCTTGATCTCGATCCCGTCCAGCGCAGCTGCCAGTTTTTCTGCGGCAGGTTTCATCAGCGCGCAGTGAGACGGCACGGAGACCGGCAGCGGCAGCGTACGCTTGGCGCCCGACTCTTTCATCAGCACGTTGGCGCGCTCAACGGCCTCTTTGTGACCGGCGATAACCACCTGGCCCGGGGAGTTGAAGTTGACCGGAGAGACCACCTGCCCTTGTGCCGCTTTTTCGCAGTTGGCGGCGATGGATTCGTTATCCAGACCGATGATAGCAGCCATGGCGCCGGTGCCTTCAGGTACCGCTTCCTGCATGGCCAGACCACGCAACTCGACCAGTTTGACCGCATCGGCAAAATCGAGTGCGCCGCTGCAAACCAGCGCCGAGTACTCACCCAGGCTGTGACCCGCCATCATGGCAGGCGTTGCCCCACCCTGCTGTTGCCACAGGCGCCAGAGGGCGACAGAGGCTGTCAGCAGCGCAGGCTGGGTACGCCAGGTTTTGTTCAGATCTTCAACCGGACCATCCATCACCAGGGCAAACAGGTCATAACCCAGCACCTGACTCGCCTCGGCGAAGGTCTCCTTGATCACGGCATGTTGTTCGGCCAGCTCGGCCAGCATGCCAACGGACTGGGAACCTTGTCCCGGGAAGGCAATGGCAAATTGGGTCATCATTGATTCCTTTTAGATAAGACAAAAATGAAATCGGTGACGGGATGATGGAGACACCATCCCGCCGAAGATCAGAGGCGAACCAGCGCCGAGCCCCAGGCAAAACCGCCGCCAAAGGCTTCCAGCAGTACCAGCTGACCCGGTTTGATCCGGCCATCCCGCACCCCTTCATCGAAGGCGACAGGGACGGACGCAGCAGAGGTGTTGCCGTGCTTGTCGAGGGTCAGCACCACTTTATCGAGACTCATACCGAGCTTCTTGGCTGTGGCGCTGATGATGCGGAAGTTGGCTTGATGCGGCACCAGCCAGTCCAGCTCGCTCGGCTCGATGCCAGCAGCGGCCAACGTTTCGGTTACGATCTCGCTCAGACGGGTGACAGCGACCTTGAAGACATCGTTGCCCTTCATATACATGTAGGCTTCGAGCTCGGCACCCGGCATGCCGCGACGGGGATGAGGCAGCTTGAGCAGTTCGCCATAACGGCCATCGGCATGAAGATGGGTAGAGAGGATACCAGGCGTCTCGCTGGCACCGACAATCACAGCCCCCGCTCCATCACCAAACAGGATGATGGTGCCGCGATCTTGTGGATCGCACATGCGGGAGAGTACATCGGCCCCGACGACCAGCACATGGCGGGCAGCGCCGGATTTGACGAACTGATCGGCAATGGAGAGCGCATAAGTGAAGCCTGCGCAGGCAGCTGCCACGTCAAAGGCAGGGATGCCCGGTACGCCGAGCAGCCCCTGCAGCTCGCAGGCGGCAGCCGGGAAGGCATTTTCAGCACTGGTAGTGGCCAGCACTATCATATCGAGATCGGCAGCGGTCAAGCCGGCTGCATCCAGGGCGCGCAGGGCGGCCTGGTAAGAGAGGGTGGCAACGGTCTCGTCAGCCCCGGCAATACGGCGCTCACGGATACCGGTGCGTTCCACGATCCACTCATCACTGGTCTCAACCATCTGCTCGAGATCGGCGTTGGTACGCACTGAACTCGGCAGGTAGCTGCCAGTACCCAGAATTTTGCTATGCATAGAGTTCTTATAGATCCCTGTCAGAGAAGACAGCTTCAAGGCGATCTGCTATTTGCAGTGGAAGTTGATGTTTGGCCTCTTGTGCGGCCAGCAGGATCGCATTACACAGAGCGCGCCGTTCGGCCCGCCCATGACTTTTTACCACAATGCCGCGCAATCCTAACAGACTTGCCCCGTTATACTGGTCGGGGTTCAGGTAAGAAAAACGCCGTTTGAACATAAATCCGGCGATCCGGCCAAGAAAAGTGCGTTTCTTGCGGGGATATCCGGCCAGCTGGGCCATCATCCGCACCACCCCTTCTGCCGTCTTGAGGGCGACATTGCCGACAAAACCGTCGCAGACGATCACGTCGCTGTCGCCGCTGAAGATGCGATCCCCTTCGACAAACCCGACATAATTGAGCGCGTGGCACTGACGCAACAATTCGGCGCTGTGGCGCACCAGATCGTTGCCCTTGATCTCCTCCTCGCCGATGTTGAGCAAGGCAACACGGGGGGATGCAATGCCTTCTACCTTTTCGGCCACGACAGAGCCCATCACGGCAAACTGCAACAAGGTATCGGCATCGCAACTGACGTTGGCGCCGAGATCCAGCATCACGGTACGTTTGCCGCTCAATGTCGGCAACGCCTTGATAAGGGCAGGTCTGTCTACCCCGGGCAGGGATTTGAGCACGCACTTGGCCATCGCCATCAGGGCACCGGTATTGCCGGCACTGACGCAGGCATCGGCCTCACCGGCTTTCACCAGATTGAGTACCACCCGCATGGAGGAGTCTTTTAGAGTACGCAGCGCCACGATCGGTTTATCGCCCATGCCAACTACCTGGGATGCATGTACGAAACGAACGCGGGGATGATTCAGCAAGCCATGTTGCTGCAGCAGAGAAGAGGTCTGGTGCTGGTCGCCAACCAGGATCAGTTTTAGCTGGGGTAAAAGAGACAGTGCCTGCACGGCGGCAGGCACTGTTTCCGAGGGGCCAATATCTCCCCCCATGATGTCTAGCGCGACAGTTTGCGTAGACAAAGGCAATCCTTAAGCGATTACCTTTTTACCGCGGTAGAAACCATCGGCAGTCACGTGGTGACGACGATGAATTTCGCCACTGGTCTGATCAACAGTCAGGGCAGCGGTGGTCAGCGCATCGTGGGAACGACGCATGCCACGCTTGGCACGGGTTTTACGGTTCTGTTGTACGGCCATTGTAGGCTAACTCCTAAATTCACTTACGTTTAAGCTCTTCAAGAACTGCAAAGGGATTCGGCCGCTCATCAGCAGGTTCGATTTCACCCCAGGTCATCTCCATGTTTCCTCTCGGGCATGCATCCAGAGAATGCATAGCGACTTGAGGCAACGAGAGGATGAGTTCATCCTCCAGGATTTGATGAAGATCTATCTCGCCGTTTTCGTCCAACTCAATGGGCTCATAAGCTTCCGGCAGTTCTTCCTCGTTTGTTCTTTCGAACAGCGGAGTGTAGATAAATTCAGCTTCACAGAGGTGTTCGAATGTCTCTCCGCAACGTTGGCAAACCAGGTCAACCTTGGCATGGGCAGTGCCTTTCATAACGGTCAACTTCTGGACATCTTTGCCAAAGTGCAGTGATACATCGATATCACTCTGCAAGCCAGCGGTTGATTCCTCCAGCCTGGGCATCTGCGACTTTTCCACTATCCCGATGTAATCGAGCAGCTTCAAGGCACTACGGACTGGATCAACCTTAACGGGCAACTTCACCTTTTGCATAGGGCGCGAATAATATAGGTCCAACAACTGATAGTCAAAGGAAAAAGTCCTTACCGCCGATGATTTTAACGTCACAAGTCCCTAGAATGCCGGTACTCGCTTTCATCGGTAACTCGATTATGCCACAGAATCTGATCCTCGCCTCAACTTCTCGCTATCGCAAAGCCCTGCTGGAGAAGCTCGGCCTCCCCTTTGAATGTGCCGCGCCCGATGTGGATGAACGCCCGCTGGCTGGCGAATCCGCCGAGGCGCTGGTGGCCAGACTGGCTCGTGCCAAGGCTGATGCTGTCGCCCAACATCGTGATCACGGCTTGATCATCGGATCTGATCAGGTATGTGTCTGCAATAATCACATCCTCGGCAAACCGGGCACCATCGACAATGCCATCGCCCAGCTGATGGAGGCTCAAGGTCGCAGCGTCACCTTTTACACCGGGCTGTGCGTACTTAACGCTGCAACCAATGAGATTCATCAATTGATTGAACCGTTTACGGTCCACTTTCGCGATCTCGATGAAGCCGCCATTCGCCGCTATGTAGAGGCAGAATTGCCCCTAGATTGTGCGGGCAGCTTCAAATGTGAAGGAATGGGGATCGTGCTGTTCAAGGGGCTGGAGGGGCGCGATCCTAACGCCTTGATCGGTCTGCCACTGATCGGCCTGATCGAGCTGCTGGAGCGCCACGGTATTGCCCTGCCCTGATTGCGGGTAAAAATAGATAAGCTAGATCGAGCATATAAAAAGCCCGGTTAATACACCGGGTTCTGTTCTCAAGCATATTGATGTCTCTTAAAAAGAGGCGTCTACAACAGCGCGCGAAGAGCCGTCATGGAGTCCACCACCGCCACAGGTCCGTGACGACTGAGGGCATCCCGACTATCTACACCCCAAGTAACGCCAATACGCGGCATGGCGATTGCTTCGGCCATCGCCATATCGTGAACAGAGTCGCCGATCATGACGGCCTGGCGGGGTGAAAGCTCCAACTCGTCCAGGATCTGCTCAAGCATCAGCGGATCAGGCTTGGATCGAGCCTCATCGGCCCCACGACTGGTCACAAACAACGGGCGCAGCCCGGTCTCATCCAATACCCGATCCAGCCCACGGCGCGATTTCCCGGTAGCAACGGCCAGTTGCAGCCCTCGTGACCGCCAGTCATGCAGCAACTCCCCTGCCCCGGTAAACAGCGGGCTGGGGGTGGCATCGTGCAGATAGTGATGACGATAGCGATCGATGATTGCGGCAATCTGGCGCTCACCGCTCGTGGCGCCACTGCATAAGGGGAACAGGCGGGACATGGCGACATCGAGGCTCAATCCGATGATCTGCCGGATCTGGGACGGTGCAGGTACTGCCAGCTCACAATCTCTGGCGGCCCCTTGCACACAGGCAACAATCCGGCCTACCGAATCCATCAGGGTGCCGTCCCAATCGAAAATGGCGAGCCGGATATCCTGCATCAGCGTGGCAAGCCGTTGAGGAAGTTGTCGAGCTCAGGTGCCAGCGGCGCTTCTACCTGCATTTCACGACCATCGGCCGGATGGGTGAAGCTGAGCTTCCAGGCATGCAAAAAGAGCCGTTTCAGACCTTGGCTGCGCATTTTCTCGTCAAACGCCGCTTCACCGTACTTATCGTCACAGGCGATCGGGTGACCGGCATGCAGGGTGTGCACGCGGATCTGGTGGGTACGGCCGGTGATGGGGCTGCACTCGACCAGAGTCGCTTCGGCAAATTGACGCACGATGCGGAACCGGGTTTCGGAGGGCTTGCCATCGGCACTGACCCGCACCACCCGTTCGCCAGACTGCAGGTCGTTTTTGCGCAGCGGCGCATTGACCACCTTGACGTGAGCCTGCCATTTGCCGCGAACCAGCGCCAGATACTGCTTGCGCATGGCCTTGACGCGCAACTGCTCATGCAGGCTGCGCAGGGCGCTGCGTTTTTTGGCAACCAGCAATACACCGGAGGTGTCGCGATCCAGTCGATGAACCAATTCGAGGAAGCGGGCTTCCGGCCGCAGTGCACGCAGCCCTTCAATCACACCAAAGCTCAGGCCGCTGCCACCGTGTACTGCCATGCCGGAGGGCTTGTTCAGCACGATCATGGCATCGTCTTCGAACAGGATCTGGCTCTCCAGACGCTGGATAACCCCGAGGTTTGCCGAAGGCAGCTCATTCTTCTCGGCAACGCGCACGGGGGGCACCCGCACCTCGTCACCTGCGCAGAGTTTGTACTCCGGTTTGATGCGCTTTTTGTTTACCCGCACTTCGCCTTTGCGAAGGATGCGATAGATCAGGCTCTTGGGGACGCCCTTTAGCTGAGTCTTGAGAAAATTGTCGATGCGCTGCCCGTCATGCTCAGCTTCGATGGTGAGCAGCTGCACTTGTTGTTGTATCTGTGTCATGGCGCGGATTTTAACACTGCCAGCGCCCCTTGGCTGCATGGTTTGTTGAAAAATGGCGCCTTGCTATAAAAGAGGTTTAAATGGGATAATAAACAAGGTTTTGTCATTGTGTTCAAGCCTTGTACTAAGTGGCCAAAAAGTATGCCACCCAATCCCGAAACACCGTGTATACAAGAACATGACGGTTCCCGGGTGCGAGGTACAACGCATGGAGAACACAAACATCACCGTTTATTTGTCTCCATTTCGGCATCCTTATTCATTCCTTCTCGAGAAGTGATGACCAGAACGCCCTTAGTTTGCGCCTCATGCATACCCCAACCGGGAGGTTGCCCCAGTATGCTGAAGACCCGAGGCCGGCGCTGGCAGGACCCAGATGGAGGAAATCAAAATGACACAATAATGAGAACTCAATGAAAAGAATGCTTATCAACGCAACTCAAGAAGAGGAGTTGCGCGTAGCGCTGGTTGACGGACAACAGCTCTACGATTTGGATATTGAAAGTCCGGGACACGAGCAGAAGAAAGCGAACATTTACAAGGGTAAGATCACCCGCGTAGAACCCAGCCTTGAAGCTGCTTTTGTCGACTACGGCGCCGAGCGCCACGGTTTCCTGCCGTTGAAGGAGATCGCCCGCAATTACTTCCCCTCCGGTTACTCCTATCAGGGTCGTCCCAACATCAAAGAAGTGGTCCGCGAAGGTCAGGAAGTTATCGTCCAGATCGACAAGGAAGAGCGTGGCACCAAGGGTGCAGCCCTCACCACCTTTATCAGCCTGGCAGGTAGCTACCTGGTACTGATGCCCAACAACCCCCGTGCCGGTGGTATCTCCCGCCGCATCGAGGGTGATGAGCGGACTGAACTGAAAGAAGCCCTGAGTGGATTGACCGTGCCGGAAGGCATGGGCTTGATCGTGCGCACCGCCGGTGTGGGCAAGTCTCCGGAAGAGCTGGAGTGGGACCTGAACGTTCTGCTCAACCACTGGGACTCCATCCACAAGGCCTCCCAGGAGCGCGCTGCGCCGGTGCTGATCCACCAGGAAAGCAACGTCATCGTGCGTGCCATCCGTGACTATCTGCGTCGCGATGTGGGCGAGATCCTGATCGACAATCCGGTGATTTTCGAACGCGCCAAGGCCCATATCGAGCTGGTACGTCCCGATTTCCTCAACCGTGTGAAGCTGTACAAGGGTGAAGTTGCCCTGTTCAACCACTTCCAGATTGAGAGCCAGATTGAATCAGCCTTCCAGCGTGAAGTGCGCCTCCCCTCCGGCGGCAGCATCGTTATCGATCCGACCGAAGCACTGACCTCCATCGATATCAACTCCTCCCGCGCCACCAAGGGCGGCGATATCGAAGAGACGGCGCTGCAAACCAACCTGGAAGCGGCCGACGAAATTGCCCGTCAATTGCGTCTGCGCGACTTAGGGGGTCTGATCGTTATCGACTTCATCGACATGACCCCGGTTCGCCATCAGCGCGAAGTGGAAAACCGTCTGCGTGAAGCAGTTCATCAGGATCGTGCCCGCATCCAGCTGGGGCGGATCTCCCGTTTCGGTCTGCTGGAGATGTCTCGCCAGCGTCTGCGCCCCTCCCTCAACGAGTCCAGCAGCCATATCTGCCCCCGTTGCCAGGGTCAAGGCGTGATCCGTGACAACGAATCCCTCGCCCTGTCCATCCTGCGTCTCATCGAAGAAGAGGCCATGAAGGACAACACCGAGCAGGTTCACGGCCAGGTGCCGGTGGATGTTGCCGCCTATCTGCTTAACGAGAAGCGTGCCGCCATCGCCAGTCTGGAGCAGCGCAATGATGTGCGTGTTTACATCATTCCGAACCAGCATCTGGAAACCCCGCACTACGAAGTAACCCGCATTCGTCAGAACGAGATCCCGGAAGCGGCCAGCTACGAGCTGAAAACCGAGATTGCCAAGCCGGTCTACCAACCGAAGCAAGCTCAGGTGATCGAGCGTGAGCAACCGCTGCTGCAAGGCTTTGCCCAGCCGGCACAACCGGCCCCTGTTGCACCGCAACAGCCGGCGACTCCCGTTGCTGCGGCCCCTGCCGAAGTCGGCTTCTTCAGCAAGCTGATCAAAGGCATTACCGGCCTGTTCAGCAGCGATGCAGCCCCTGCCGACGTGAAAGCGCCCGCCGAGAAACCAGCAGCTCGTGAAGCACGCAAGGATGAAGGTCAACGTCACCAGCGCGAAGAAGGCCGTGGCCGTGGTCAGCGTCCTCGTCGTGATGACAATCGTGGCAACCGCAACAATGCGGAAGCTGGCGAGAAGCGTGAAGGTGGCAACCGCGAAGCCGGTGAAAACCGCAATCGCCGTCCCCGCAAAGAGCGCGAGCCTCGTCAGGAGCGTGAAGCTCGTGGCGAAGTGCGCAGCGAACAGCGCATGGAACGTGAACCCCGTCAGGAGCGCGAGCCTCGCGAACCGCGCCAGGAACGTGCACCACGTCCGGCCCGTGAACCTCGTGCGCCCCGTGAGCCGCGCGCCGAAGTCGTTGTTGAAGCGGTAGATACCGTCGATGCAACTTCCGCCCAGCCACGTCAGGAAAAAGAGCAGAAAGTGGCCGAGCGCCGCGAACGTCGCCAACTGCGCAAGCAGATCCGCGTCGATGTCGCCGCTGCTGACACCCCTGCCCTGCCGGTGGACGAAGTACCAACGCAAGCTGAAGTGATCGATGCTAGCGTGGGTAACGAGCAGGAAGAGCAGAGTGAAGGCCAGCGCCGTTCACGCCGTACTCCGCGCAGCCAGCGCATCGAAGGCCAACGTCGCAAGCGTATTAATGAAGAAGCACGTAGCCAGCGTGATGAAGAGCAACAAGCCGAGCCTACTCTGACTACCGCCGCCCAGGCCGATATCGCCAAAGCGCAGGTTGAAGAGCCGGTAGTGCCTGTTGTCACCATCCCGAGCGCTGAAGCCGTAGCCGCTGCCCTGCAAGCCTCTGCGGCACTGACCGAGCATGTGGTTGTCGAAGCCGTTGCTGAAGAAGCTGCCGAGCAGGCTGCTGCCCAGGTCGAAGCAACTCAAGCCGATGTGATCGCGAGCCCGGTTGTTGACGCTGTCGCTGAGGTCGTGGTGCCTGCAGAGCCGGAAGTTGCAGTTGTCGCCGCTCCGGCTATCGACGTGGCGGCTGCTGAAGTCGTTGAAACTGCTCCGGTTGTTGAAGAAACCCCTGCTGTCAGCAATCCTGTCGTGGAAGCTGTACCGGCTGCAGTCGAAATGCCAGTTGCTGCCCCGGCACCTGTCGCTGCGGTTGTGGTGGAAGAGACTCCGGTCGTGACCAAACAGGTAGCTCACGGTGCTGGCCTGCTGGCTCGTGCCCGCAAAGCATCCGCCCCGATGGCAACCCCTGCCGAAGCTCCTGCCCTGCCTGCCCGTGAGCCGGTTAACTACCCGCCGCTGGTACGCAACGAGGTGAGCACATCAGGTCGTCATGGTGGTAGCACTGCCGCCGTCAACGTGGCCACCTGCCCGGCCGGTCGCCCCTAAGCAACCCTGGTTGACCTCCTAAACAAAAGCCACACCAACCGGTGTGGCTTTTTTATTTCTCTCTTCCCTATCCTCTTATAACTCCAACGAGCCCCTCGGCGAGACTCACGCCCTCCCTCTGTTATTTGTTTTTTGCTGTTCCCAGCTCCCACTCGTGGTTGCGCTTTGAATATCCCCGAGAGTGCCTATTCAAAGCGCTTATGTTCAGCATCATGCCAATTGATATTGTTAGTTCAGACTCTTGTTTGTTGGCATATGATTAAATTGTTCGGATAACCTTTTTAAGGATTAAATTCAATGAAGCCATTCATGAGGCAGACTTGGTGGTTAATGCTGTTTGGTATAATCATCCCGGGCACCATTTTCGGTGGTACAGTCGCCACCAAACCAATTAAGAGAGCAAGCCCCTATCACCCTGCTCTGCTGCGCTTTCGATGTTCCCACTTCCTGTTCTTACGATTAACTGGCTCGCAAGCGGATGATTAACCGTGAGAGGATACAGCAACGCAGCGAGTTGCGTCGTTTGTTTAAAGGGAGCCGTGGCTCGGCAGGCAGCCGAGTGCACACCGTTATAAGGTGTGCACAGTCTGAACGGCCGGATATTCCCAATCTGCTGGCCCGCGAATTTGATGTTCCACAACCTAACCATGTGTGGTGTGGCGATATCACTTACGTCTTGGCCAGTGGTCGTTGGCATTACCTGGCCGCGGTGCTTGACCTGCATACCCGCCGGGTCGTGGGCTGGGCGATGTATGACAAGCCTGATGCAGAGTTGGCCATCAAAGCACTAGAGATTGCCTATCAACGAGGTTATCCGTCAGGCGTGCTGTTTCACTCTGACCAGGGCAGACAATATTGTAGCCGGACATTTCGGCAACGACTGTGTCACTATCGCATGACCCAGAGCATGAGCCGCCGTGGTAACTGTTGGGATAACCCCTCGATGGAGCGATTGTTCAGAAGCCTGAAGTCAGTGTGGCTCCCAGTAACGGGATACCGCCAGCAAAAGCCGAGGTTTGGCCTAACCAAGTGTCCGGATTTAGTTGACCACTACAGCCGCCGATAGAGATTGAAAAGCTGTTTATTTTTCAGCAAAAGAGTGTTTAGAAAACCAGAGGTGATCCAATCGTAGATATGAAAAAAGGGCCCGCAGGCCCTTAGAAAAGTAACGATGTTATCCGCCAAACAGATGGTGGCTGACGATAAACAGGCCGCCGGAGAGCAGCATGGTCAGCGGCAGGGTCAGCACCCAGGCCATCAGGATGGTCTTGATGGTCTGGCTCTGCAGGCCGGATTTGTTGGACCATGGTACCCGCCACCGCAGAAGAGAGGATGTGGGTGGTGGACACCGGCATACCAGTCAGACTGGCGACCCCGATGGAGGTTGCAGCAGTGATCTGGGCCGCAATGCCCTGGCTGTAGGTCATGCCGGTGGTGCCGATCTTCTCGCCCACGGTATGGACGATACGACGCCAGCCCACCATGGTGCCACAACCGAGCGCCAGCGCGATGGAGACGATCACCCAGGTCGGTGCGTATTCAGCGGTCGCGGTCAGATCCTTGCGCCATTTGGCCAGATCGGTCAGCTCCTTGGCTGGCAGCGGCAGCTTAGCCGCTTTGCGGGCGGTGTCATCGATACAGAGCAGCAGACGACGCACTTCGCGGCGGTCAGTCAGGCTCATCTGATCATAAGTACGCACGGCCCCCAGACGGGCATCCAGGGTGGCCATCGCCTGCAGCACGCCATCTGCGGAGCAGTGGGTCATCAGCTCTTCCTGAGCCGTTGCCGGTGCAGAGAAGTTGATGACGTCCGAGAGGGCGGACTGGTTGCGCTGGTAGATCTCCATGATGCGCTGGTTGGCATCCTGGGTCCGGTCCAGATCATAGGCGCGGCTGTTCATGTCCAGTGCGAAATAGGCAGGCGCCATACAGATCAGCACCAGCATCACCAGACCGATACCCTTCTGGCCATCGTTGGAGCCGTGTACGAAGCTGACGCCCATGGCCGAGGCCACCAGGGTCAGACGCGCCCAGAATGGCGGGTGCTTCTTGCCATCCACCAGCTGACGCTCTTCCGGTGTTTTGTGGATCTTGTTGCTGGTCCAGATGCGTTTCATTGCCAGCAGCAGCAGTGCCGCGATGATGAAACCTATGGTGGGAGAGATGATGAGGGAAAGCATGATGTCGATCGCTTTGCCCACGTTGATCCCTTCTGTCACCGGTTTATGGGTGATCCAGGCATAGGCGCCGCCTACCCCCAGAATGGAACCGATCAAGGTATGTGAACTGGAGGCTGGGATCCCGAAGAACCAGGTGCCCAGGTTCCACACGATGGCGGAAAACAGCAAGGAGAAGACCATGATCAACCCTTGGGTAGAGTCCATCCCAAGCAGCAGGTCGATGGGCAGCAGATGGACAATGGCATAGGCCACACCCAGTCCACCAAACATGACGCCGAAAAAGTTGAAGATCCCCGATGCGACGACCGCCAGGTGAGCTGGCATCGCCTTGGTATAGATAACCGTTGCTACCGCGTTGGCGGTATCGTGAAAGCCGTTGATAAATTCATAGGCAAGCACAAAAAAAACGGCCAATACCAAACCGATTGACCACCACAAACCCAAACCACTAAACATTTCAAACATAAAAAAAAGCCTGTTTATGAGTTGCGGCGGATTATGCCAGATGGCGGCCAACACCATAGCCACCATTGAAATATTTCAGCCATAAAAAAAAAGAGCTTTTTGGAAAAAAATATCCTAGAGCCAGTCCTCATGCGGCTTGCCATCGATTAATTAAAGCCGCTAATGATTGCGGGAAAGGGCAAAAATAGCTGACAATTAAGCCAATAATTTCATTTTTATGACGTTTTTATGACAGAAAAACGGGCAAAAGTGGTGATAAAACGTCCCTGCCCAACCAATCTCATCCGACCAGCATCATCAATCCCATATCCGTTTGATTCCAGATGCAAAAAGGGAGCACCTTGTGCTCCCTTGAATCGTTGCCGTGTTGCCAGTTATCAGTCCTGATTGATGCGACTGGCAACGGCGCCCTGTTGGCTCTTGTACTTGGCATTTTCCCGCTTGTTGTAGGGGCGGGCCGCGACGCCGGAGAGCATCTCGAAGTTCAAGGCGCCGATCTTCATCTTCGGACGCAGCGCCAGCGGCAGTTTACCGCCGTTGTAGAACTCCAGCACGATGCGACCGGACCAACCCGGATCGATCCGGTGCGCCGTCACGTGCACCATCAAACCCAGCCGCGCCAATGAAGAGCGGCCATCCAGCCAGCCGACGATATCGGCAGGCAGGGTGACGGATTCATAGGTCACTGCCAGCGCCAGCTGACCCGGGTGAAGGTAGAAGGCTTCGCCATCGGGGATATGGATCTCGTCACTCATCACCCGATCGATGGCATCGGCCATCTCGCTGCTCGGGCCGCTCAGGTCGATATAGGGCGCGGTATGATCGCGAAACACCCGAAACTCGTTACCCAGCAGCACATCGACACTGACACCACTGATCCGCTCTACCCCGGGCCGTGGCTCAATGACGATCTTGCCTTCTTCCAGATGGCGTTCAATATCGGTATCACACAGACGCATTGGGCGACTCTCCTGACAAATTGTGCTTTTAAAAAAGCCGGGCATCACCCGGCTTGTTTCATCTTAACCAATCAACATGTGGCGAATACGCGCCTTGAGCATGTCGATGGCGATGCGGTTCTTGCCACCACGGGGCACGATTACATCGGCATACTGTTTGGACGGCTCGATAAACTGCAGGAACATCGGACGTACCGTCTTCTGATACTGCTTGAGCACGGAGTCCATGGTACGGCCACGCTCCTGCACATCACGCACCAGACGGCGAAGCAGGCAGATGTCGAGCGGGGTGTCCATGAAGATGGAGGCATCCATCAGATCCCGCAGACGGCTGTCGGTCAGCAGCAGGATCCCTTCCAGAATGATCACCCGGCGCGGCGCAAACGGGGTCACTTCGCTCATCCGGGTGTGTTCGGTGTAGGAGTACTGGGGAATGGCTACCGCGTCACCTTTGACCAGCTGGCTCAGGTGCTGTACCAGCAAGTCGTGATCCAAGGCATTGGGGTGGTCATAGTTGGTCTTGACCCGCTCTTCCATGGTCAGGTGGGTCTGATCACGGTAGTAGCAATCTTCCGTGATCACACCAATCTGACCTGCGCCCAGTTCGGCCACCAGCTCTTCATAAATGGTCTGGGCTATAAGACTTTTGCCAGACGCAGATGCGCCCGCAATACCGATGATCACACACGAATGTTGAGTATCAGACATGACAAATACCTAAAAGAGAAGAGCAGTGGGGATGGTTTAAACCGATCCATTATATAAAAAAGGGTGGGTCATGCCCACCCTCAATTCCCTTTCAAGTGACCGACCGCCGATTATTCATCCAGCGCCATGGCATAGAGGGGGGTCGCAATCGGTTTTGCGCTGAAAAAGAGTTCAGCCCCTACCCTGCGCGCCAGCTTCAAATAGGCCTGAGCCAAGCTCCCTTCCGGTGCGCCGAACACCGTCGGGCAGCCATCATCCATGTGCTGGCGGATGTCGATGTGTAGCGGCAACTGGCCAAGCAGCGCCACTTGATACTGCTCAGCCATCTTCTGGCCGCCACCGGTACCGAACAGTGGCTCATGGTGACCGCAGGCGCTGCAGACGTGGTAACTCATGTTCTCGATGATGCCAAGCACCGGCACATTGACCTTGTTGAACATGGCGATCCCCTTGCGGGCATCGGCCAGCGCCACATCCTGCGGGGTGGTGACGATCACTGCCGCCGAGGTGGGCACCTGCTGAGCCATGGTGAGCTGGATATCGCCAGTGCCCGGCGGCATGTCTACCACCAGATAATCTACCTCGCCCCAGCGGGTCTCATGGAGGATCTGCGCCAGCGCCTTGCTCGCCATCGGGCCGCGCCAGATGGTGGCATCCTGCTCGGAGACCAGATAGCCGATGCTGTTGCTCTTGAGGCCGCAGGCCATCACAGGCTCCATCAGCTTGCCGTCATGGCTGACCGGACGCTCCTTGAGGGTGCCCATCATGGTGGGAATGGAAGGGCCATAGATATCGGCATCGAGAATGGCGACCCGCGCCCCCTCTTTTTGCAGGGCCAGCGCCAGGTTGACCGCAGTGGTAGATTTGCCCACCCCCCCCTTGCCGGAGGCGACCACGATGATGTTGCGAATGCCCTGCACGGCATTGAGGCCCTGCGCCCGCGGCATGCTGGCGACGTCAATCTCCAGTGCCCAGTCGATACGGGCTGCACCGGTGGCACTACGCAGCCTGGCATCGTAGTTCTCTTTGAGCTGATCGAGCAGCGAGAGACCGGCAAACGGCAAGACCAGCCGGATAGTAAGCCCCTGACCCTGATTGATGATCTCGCGAACGAATCCGGCATCCACCAGATCCTTGTGCCAGCCAGCTGGCTTAAATTCGGCGAGGATCTGTTTTACTGAATCAATCACCATTAACTCCTCATTATCTTGTCATTATCTTGAGGTGAACGGTTACCGCACACAAATCAGTGGCTTGCCTGCCATCGTAACAGCAGGTGCTGCCAAGGTTGGCATAGCCACAACCCTAGGCAGGCTACCCCCAATTCGGGTAACATGCACGGCACTCTATCATCCCAACAAGCACATCAAGAACGTAATATGGCAACTGATCCTCGTAAAATGCTGGTAACCTGCGCCCTCCCCTATGCCAATGGCTCCATCCATCTTGGCCACATGCTGGAACATATCCAGGCCGATATCTGGGTTCGTTATCAGCGAATGCGCGGTCATCAGGTGCACTTCATCTGTGCCGATGATGCCCACGGCACCCCGATCATGCTCAAGGCACAGCAGATGGGGATCACCCCGGAAGAGATGATTGCCGCTGTCTCCAAGGAGCACCAGGCCGACTTCGCCGGGTTCAACATCAGCTTTGACAACTATCACTCCACCCACAGCGACGAAAACCGCGAGCTGGCGGAGTTGATATATGGCCGCCTGAAAAATGGTGGCTTTATCAAGAGCCGCACCATCTCCCAGCTGTTCGATCCGGAAAAATCCATGTTCCTGCCGGACCGTTTCGTCAAGGGGACGTGCCCCAAGTGCAAATCTCCGGAGCAGTATGGCGACAACTGCGACAGCTGCGGCGCCACCTACAGCCCGACTGAGCTGATCGATCCGAAATCTGCTGTCTCCGGCGCGACTCCGGTAATGAAGGACTCCGAGCACTTCTTCTTCGACCTGCCGCAGTTTGAAAAATGGCTCTCTGAGTGGGTGCGCGGCTCCGGCGCCATTCAGGAAGAGATGGCTAACAAGATGCAGGAGTGGTTCGAAAGCGGTTTGCAGCAGTGGGACATCACCCGTGATGCCCCCTACTTCGGGTTCGAAATTCCCGGCGCGCCGGGCAAGTACTTCTACGTCTGGCTGGATGCCCCCATCGGTTACATGGCTTCCTTCAAGAACCTGTGCAACAAGCGTGGCGATATCGACTTTGACAGCTACTGGAAAGCGGACTCCGACGCCGAGCTCTACCACTTCATCGGCAAGGACATCGCCTACTTCCACTGCCTGTTCTGGCCGTCCATGCTGGAAGGTGCCAACTTCCGCAAGCCGACCAAGGTCAACGTGCACGGCTATGTGACCGTCAACGGCGCCAAGATGTCCAAGTCCAAGGGCACCTTTATCAAGGCATCTACCTACCTGAACCACCTGGATCCGGAGTGCCTGCGTTACTACTACGCCGCCAAACTCAACAGCCGCATCGACGATCTGGACCTGAACCTCGAAGATTTCGTGCAGCGCGTCAACGCTGACGTGGTCAACAAGCTGGTCAACCTCGCCTCCCGCAACGCCGGTTTTATTGCCAAGCGTTTTGGCGGCAAGCTGGCTGCCACCTGCGCCGAACCCGAACTCTACGCCGAATTCGCCAACGCCCGTACCGCTATTGCGGAAGCCTATGAGAGCCGCGAGTTCAGCCGCGCCATCCGCGAAATCATGGCGCTGGCCGACAAGGCCAACCGCTACGTGGACGACAAGGCGCCCTGGGTCATCGCCAAGCAGGAAGGCGCTGATGCCGAGCTGCAGGCGGTCTGCTCCGTCGGCATCAACCTGTTCCGCGTGCTGATGGCCTACCTCAAGCCCGTCATGCCGCTGCTGGCCGAGCGTGCCGAAGCCTTCCTGGCCGAAACCCTCAGCTGGGATGGCATCGAGATGCCGCTGGTCGATCATACCGTTGCACCGTTCAAGGCCCTCTTCTCCCGCATTGAGCCGGCCAAAATTGAAGCCATGATCGAGGCATCCAAGGAAGATTTGGCCAAGGAGCAGGCACCGAAAGTGACCGGCCCGCTGGCTGATGACCCCATCAGCGAAACCATCACCTATGACGACTTCGCCAAGATTGACCTGCGCGTCGCGCTGATCAAGAAGGCCGAAGCGGTACCGGAAGCCGAGAAGCTGCTCAAGCTGCAACTGGATATCGGCGGTGAAACCCGTCAGGTATTTGCCGGTATCAAGTCCGCCTACAACCCGGAAGATCTGGAAGGCAAGCTGACCGTGATGGTGGCCAACCTAGCGCCGCGCAAAATGCGTTTCGGCATGTCCGAAGGCATGGTGCTGGCCGCAGGCCCGGGCGGCAAGGATCTCTGGATCCTGGAGCCGCAGGAAGGCGCCCAGCCGGGTATGCGCGTCAAGTAAGCACATCGCTGACTGCGACCACAGCCAGATAGAGAAGAGAGGCCAAACGGCCTCTCTTTTTTGTCTCACCTGTTTGGCCTGGATAGCTTTTGTAGATGCTGGTCGCGGATGACTTTCGTAGATTGCGGCCTCGAGGCTATCCACCGCTTGACTTGGTGGACGATACATTTTGTTCTGAATACCTGACCAGCCGACTTGGCATGTCATTCATGTTGTGGCCTGCCAGCATCGCCAGTTTGAGCGCCACCAGCTCCGCCTGCTGGCAGTCCAGTTGACGCAAACGGGTGGTGATCTTCCCCTTCAACTGCTGCCGCAGTTTCGTCTGCTTACGGGTGTTCCCCTGCTCTGCTCGCAACCTCCGCCGCCATTGACGCCAATCCTGCAACTGGCCGAGTCGCTCCTGCCAGTGAGTCAGGGTGCTCAACCAGCAGGGATCCCCACTCCCCAGCTCCAACAACAGTTCTACGCCATAACGGGCCTGCTTGATCTCGAGGCGCAGCCGATGCCAGCGGCGCAACTGTTGCTGACGGGAGCTGGCAGACTTCCCAACGCAGGGAATAGGTTCATCGAGAGCGCTCTGCGCCTCATCAAGGCGCAGGGCCAGATGCTGCTGATAGAGGAACGCCAATGCCCGCGCATCCTGCACCTGTGCCACCGCCGCAAGCCAGCGGGCCAGTCGCCGCGACAACAGGGGCACGCGACAGGCAGATTTGTGAGTATTGCCCGTGCTGGCAGGCGGCTTGCCAAAACGCTCGGCGTAGACCTGAGCATCCCGCAGCGCCGAAAGCCGCCCGACCGAGCGCAGCAGACGCTGCTCCAGCTCGGGATGATAGGTGAGTGGCCGCCACAGGGCGAGCAGCGCCAGCAAGCGGCGCGCCGCGATACGGTAGCCATGCACGGCCGGTTCGCTGGCCTCTTCGCGCACCGCTCGCGCCGCCCCCTGATAACGGGCGACCCAGCTTGTTGCCTGAGTCAGCAACAGACTTTCCTTGTCAGCGTCCATCTCGTCCCCGCCCCTTCAGTTGGTGTGAAAGCCCTGGCCGGTGGGCGGCAGCGCCTCTTCATACTCCATCCGGGTCACCCGGGCGGTGCGCGGGCCATGCTCCAGCCACCCCAACATCATCTGCACCCCCTGTGCGGGGCCACTGATGAGGATCTCCACCGAGCCATCCTCCAGGTTGTAGGCATGGCCCCGCAAACCCAGTTGCAGCGCCCGCTCGCGGGTGAAATAGCGAAATCCCACCCCCTGCACCTGCCCCCACACCCGAATGACAAACGATTGCTCTCCCATTTCTCACACCTTCCGCTTAAGAAAAAAATTCCCGAGACGATAATGTGCCCGACACTCTATCTCTGCAGGATGCAGCTCCATTATGAAAGAAGTTAAATTCCGGTGGGTTGACCGCTATCTCATTCACCTCACCATCAGTGAAAAATTCCATATCGCGTTCTGGTTACCTCTCTTCATCATCGCCTTTCTCAGCTGGTATATGCTGGCGGCCAGCCATCAGCAGGAGATCTCCCTGCGGGTAGCGCAGTTGCAGCAACGGGTCGAGACCACGGCGCAGCTGGTCAGCCAGCAGCCAACTCTGGTGTTGCCTGCTGATCTGCGTCTGACCCGGCAAGGCAGCAGCGGGTTGCAGCAGCAAGGAGATCACTACCTCTTTAGCGCGCCAGCGGGTCAGGCAGGCTACGTCACCGGTGATCTCGACACCGGCAACCTCTCCATGTGGGAGGGTCAGGGCTCGACCCTGCTCCTGATCGGCGCGCTGGCCGCCCTGATGGCGCTGGTGATCCACTACATGATGACCTTTGTCTCCGGTGCGCTCTACTCCACCAACAAGGCGCTGCAAACCGTGGCGGACGGGGATCTCACCTTCCGACTCAACTTCTTCCCGGTGCGGGACGAGTTCTCCACCCTGGCGGGCAGCATCGACCGCTTTACCGACCGCCAGCACCAGATCGTCAAACTGGTGGAGGAGTCTGCCGAAGCGCTGACCATGGCCGCCGACGAGTTTCGTGACCATGCCCGCGAAGGCGAGACCATGGCGCGTTCCCAGCGCCAGCACATGGATTCGCTGGCCACCGCCATGGAGCAGATGTCGGCGGCGATCCGCGAAGTGGCGCGCAATGCCAACGACACCCTGCAGCAGACCCGCCAGTCGAGCGAAGAGGCAGCCAATGGCGCCAACCGGGTAGCCCGCACCATCGAAGCGATCCGCACCCTGGCAGACGAAATTGGCAACGCCTCCGGCGCAGTCGAGCGCCTGACCCACAACGCCAACCGGATCAACGAGGTGGTCAACGTCATCAACGCCATCTCCCAGCAGACCAACTTGTTGGCCCTCAACGCCGCCATCGAAGCGGCCCGTGCCGGTGAGCAGGGTCGCGGCTTTGCGGTGGTAGCTGATGAGGTGCGTACCCTCGCCAGCCGTACCCAGCAGGCGACGGTGGAGATCCAGCAGATGATCGAAGAGCTGCAGACCGGTACTGGAGCGCTGAACGAGATCATGGAGAAAACCGTGGGGCGTGCCGCCAGCAGCCAGCAGCTCATCAGCGAGGTGGGGCTCGATATCGAGAAGCTGAGCAACCACAGCGATGCGGTACTGGAGATGAGTACCCAGATCGCCACCTCCAGCGAAGAGCAGAGCTCGGTCGCCGCCGAGATCACCCACAATCTGGATCAGGTACGCCATGAAGCGGCGCAGGTGGAGGAGTCTGCCAGCGCCTCGGTGGCTGGCACGCAAGGGCTCAAAGCCACCGCCAGCGAACTGACCCAGGCACTCAAGGGGATTAAGCTCTGACCATATGATGTGTCAGATCAGGGCAACCCCATCCATTACACAGGGTTGTTTGAGTTTTACCTGCGGGCCACATAGAATGTGGCCCCTTTTCTTTCTACCATCGGCAAACATCCATGAGCGCTTCCATCTATCTCGTCAAAGGCCGCGAAAAATCCCTGCTGCGTCGCCACCCCTGGATCTTCTCCAAGGGGATTGAGCGAGTTCAGGGCAACCCCATTGACGGCGATACCGTCGAGATCTATGCCAACGATGGCAAGTGGCTCGCCCGTGGCGCTTGGTCAGGCAGCTCCCAGATCCGAGCCCGAGTCTGGACCTTCGACAAGGATGAGACCGTCGATCTCGACTTCTTTATCCGTCGCCTCAAATATGCTCAAGAGTCTCGCGATCCGCTGATCAAGCGTCAGGGTCTCACCGGCTATCGCCTCTGCGCCGCCGAATCCGACGGCCTGCCGGGTCTAACCATCGACCGTTATGCCGATTTTCTGGTGTGCCAGATCCTCTCTGCCGGTGCCGAGTTCCAGCGTGAGCTGATCACCCAAGCACTGCGTACCCTCTACCCCGAGTGCAGCATCTATGAGCGCTCCGACGTGGCGGTACGCAAGAAGGAAGGGCTGAAAGAGCGCACCGGCGTCATTTATGGCGAGACCCCGAACGAACCGGTGGTCATCGAAGAGAATGGTGGCGTCAAGATCCTGGTAGACATTCGTAACGGCCATAAAACCGGCTTCTATCTGGATCAGCGGGATAACCGTCAGGCTGCTGCCAAGTACACCGAAGGCAAGCGTGTGCTCAACTGCTTCTGCTACACCGGCGGTTTTGGCGTTTATGCTCTCAAGGGCGGCGCCAAGGAAGTGGTCAACGTCGATCTCTCCCAGAATGCGCTTGATATCGCCCGCCAGAATGCCGAGCTGAACGGGCTGGATACCAGCAACACCCAGTTTGTCCGTCACGACGTGTTCAAGCTGCTGCGTGAATACCGCGAGAAGGGCGAGAAGTTCGATGTCATCGTGCTGGATCCGCCCAAGTTTGCCGAGAGCAAGGCCCAGCTGCTGGGTGCCTGCCGAGGCTACAAGGACATAAATATGCTGGCGTTCCAGCTGCTGGCGCCGGGTGGCGTGCTCTTGACCTACTCCTGCTCCGGCCTGATGGAGCAGAGTCTGTTCCAGAAGATCGTTGCCGATGCGGCGCTCGATGCCGGTCGCGATGCCCAGATCCTGGAGCTGCTCTCCCAGGCTTCCGATCACCCTATCGGTACCGCCTATCCGGAAGGCTTCTACCTCAAGGGTCTGGTGGTACGCGCCCGCTGATCGGCAACCACCCTCTCCTTGTGATCAATCAGGCCCCTTGCGGGCCTGATTGTTTTGCATCGCGCCGTATAAACCTGAGCCTGACGTCATCCCGATGACAACCCTCTCTGCGTTATTCGTGTTCTCTCTCCTCCTCTTTCCCTACCTGCTCTCCACGACTTCTCTGTTTAAATTTATTTGCACAAAAACTGCACATTTATGATTTAAATCACATCCGTATGACTCTCTTCTCCGTAGTGTGATCCCGCCTGCGGCAGCCGAGCCGGGGCAGCCGCACCGTCAGGATTGATGGGCGGCACAACAACAAAATAGATGTCAGGCCAAGCTGAACATCACAAGGGATCCCGTTATGAATCAATCATTGCCGCTGTTAACGCCGCTGCGGGGCATCGCTGCCCTGATGGTGGTGCTGTTCCATGCCCGCTTGCTGCTCTTCCCCCAGTGGATGGCGTCAATCGCAGGCCACACCCAACTCATCGAGAATGGCTACCTCTGGGTCGATCTGTTCTTTATTTTGAGCAGCGTGGTGCTGGCCCATGTCTATGGGGAGGCCTTCACCCGCACGCCCCGCACCGTGAGCTATGGCCGCTTTCTCTGGCTGCGGCTGACCCGCGTCTACCCCCTCTATCTTGTAACCCTGCTGTTGCTGGTTGGCTGGGAGCTTTACAAGGCGCAGCACGGAGTAGGCTTCTATGCCGGCCCCCTGTTCAAGATGTGGGAGTGGGAAGGGATGCCCCCCTTCGGCTCCCCCTTCACCCCGGCCGAGGCGCTGCCAAGCGCCTTCCTGCTGCTGCAGGTGGTAACCGATCACGGGTTGACCTGGAACTTCGCCGCCTGGTCCCTGAGCGTAGAGTGGATTAGCTACCTGCTGTTCCCGCTGCTTATTCCGCTGGCAGTGACCCGAAGTCGCTGGAGCCATCTCGCCCCCCTGCTGGCGCTAACGATACTTGCCTTTATCGTGCACAGTCGCGGCACCCTGGATGTCACCAGCGGGGCGCTGGCGGTGGGACGCGGGGTGAGTGAATTTGTGCTCGGCCTCTGGCTGCTGCCGAGGGTCAAGGCCGCGCAAGGCTTGCCCATGATGAAGCATGATCTGCCGCTGCTGGTCGCCTTTCTGCTGCCCTTCGCGCTGATGCAGTTCACCATGACGCCGCAGCTGACACTGCTGCTGATCGCCTCCTACGTGCTGCTGATCTGGATTGCCGCCGCCCAGGGGGAGCGCCGGAGTCCGCTGCTGCGCCTTTTGGATAACCGCTTCACCAACTGGCTGGGAGATCTCTCCTACTCCATCTACCTGCTCCATGCGCTGGTGCTGCTCACCGGTTGCGAACTTATCCACTATCTGGCACCGGGGCTCACCGAGTGGTGGTATGGCCAGACCAACCCGCTGCTGGGGGTAGTGGCCACCTTGCTGATGCTGGCGGTGCTGATCGGACTCTCGGCGTTGAGCTATAACCTGCTGGAGCGGCCACTGCAAAGGCGCCTGCGCCGCTGGGGCAAGTCACGGCAACCGGCGCTGGAGCAAGCCGGATAAGCTAATCTCACCCTGTCTGGATGAGTTGACGGGCTTATGCCAACTCATCCAGTACCAGTTCATCCAGACTGCTCATCACCCAGGCGCTCGGGTGCTGGCTAAATCCGAGCTTGGGGTAGTACGCCACCGCCTGCGGCGCGGCCAGCAGGATCAGCTTGCAGCCCGGCTGCAATTGCAAAAACGTCTCGCGAATAAGGGCTTTGCCAATCCCCTGCCCCTGCACCGACTCGGCCACCGCCAGATCAGAGAGGTAGCAGCAAAAATGAAAATCGGTCACCGAGCGGGCCACACCGACCAGGGTCTCGCCTTGCCAGGCGGTGATCAGCAAATTGGCGTTATCCAGCATGCCCTGCAGGGTGGCGGGATGATCCAGCGGCCGTCTCGCCCCCAGCGAGGTCTGCGCCAACAACGCCGCAAACTGCGCCGTGGTGATGGGGTGGTTAACCAAAAATGTGGTGGTCACTAAGCTCTCCTGTTGTAGATAGGCAGTTGCGTGCTGTTGGTCTCTTTGACGTTATCTTTGCTGCATCTGTACTGCAATCAATCAGCCAGCGCCGGATCCCGACCGATGACAGGGAAGTGCGGGCAATTCCCTGCTGTTTATGTGAATTCCTGTTCGAACCCCAAGGGGCAAATGTGGCATAATGCCCCGTCCTGTGGCCCTTGGCGGGGCTGCGCTGGCGCACCTTGTCGCCCTTTTCTTCCCCGTCCGGCCTGGCGGTCTTTCATAACTGCCAGTCATCGCTGCCCCTGTTGGCACCGAGGCCACCCATATTTGCGGCTTCTTGTCTTCCTTTCTACAAGGCCGCCCATTGACCAAGACGGCTCCACAGAGCCTCTGCTCTGTTTGCAAATAAAAGGGGTAAGTATGTCTTCCATTCGTCTGACCCAATACAGCCACGGCGCTGGCTGCGGCTGCAAAATCTCTCCCAAGGTACTCGACACCATACTCAAGAGCCAGATCCCGGGCTTCAACGACCCGACCCTGATCGTTGGCAACAGCAGCAAGGATGACGCGGCCGTGGTCGATATCGGCAACGGTCAGGGCATTGTCTCCACCACCGACTTCTTCATGCCCATCGTCGATGACCCCTTCACCTTTGGCCGCATTGCCGCCACCAACGCCATCAGCGATATCTACGCCATGGGCGGCAAGCCCATCGTTGCCATCGCCATCCTCGGCTGGCCCATCAATACCCTGCCAGCCGAAGTGGCCCAGCAGGTGATCGACGGCGGCCGTCAGGTGTGCCATGAAGCGGGCATTTCACTGGCCGGTGGCCACAGCATCGATGCCCCCGAGCCCATCTTCGGCCTCGCGGTGACCGGTATCGTGCCTCTGGATGCCATCAAGCAGAACGACACCGCCAAGGTGGGTGACACCCTCTATCTGACCAAGCCTCTTGGTATCGGTATCCTCACCACCGCCCAGAAGAAGGGCAAGCTGAAGCCTGAACACGAGCAACTGGCCCCCAACGCCATGTGCACCCTCAACAAGATTGGCCAGCGCTTTGCCGAACTGCCGGGTGTGCACGCCATGACCGACGTCACCGGTTTTGGTCTGGCCGGTCATCTGCTGGAGATGTGCGAAGGATCCAATGTCAGTGCCCGTCTCGACTTCAAGGCGCTGCCGCTGCTGGATGAGGTGGATTACTACCTCGCCGAGGGCTGCGTACCGGGCGGTACCCTGCGCAACCACGACTCCTACGGCCACAAGCTAGATGCCATGGACGATCGCACCCGCAACATCATGTGCGACCCGCAAACCAGCGGCGGCCTGCTGGTCGCCGTGGGTAAAGAGAGCGAAGCCGAGCTGCTCGCCATCGCGCGCGAAGCTGGGCTAGAACTCTCGCCCATCGGTCAGATCAAGCCCCTTGAGGGCTCCCGCTTTATCGAGATTGTCCAATGAGTGAATTGCCACTGGCCACGGACTACGCCCAGATTTTTTTAGGCGATGTGCCGTTGATTGATGTGCGCGCGCCCATCGAGTTCAAGGAGGGGGCCTTCCCCTGCTCGACCAGCCTGCCCTTGATGACAGACGATGAGCGCGCCCAGGTGGGGACCTGCTTCAAGAAGCAGGGTCAGGCTGCCGCCATTGAGCTTGGACACAAGCTGGTGGGGGGAGCTGTGCGTGCCGAACGACTCGAAGGCTGGCTGGCGCAGTTGCGCAAGCAGCCCGATGCCGTGCTCTACTGCTTTCGCGGCGGCCTGCGCTCGCAAACCGTACAACAGTGGCTGGCTGATGCCGGGGTGACTCGCCCCCGCGTCGCCGGTGGCTACAAGGAGCTGCGCCGCTTCCTGATCGACACCCAGGACAAGGCCTCTGCCGAGTGTCGCTGGACTGTGCTGACCGGCATGACCGGCTCCGGCAAGACCCATATGCTGGACCACGTGGCCCAGGCGCTCGATCTGGAAGGACACGCCCATCACAGGGGCTCGTCGTTTGGTCAGCTGCCCGGCGGCCAGCCCAGCAACATCAATTTTGAAAACAACATGGCCATCGAGCTGCTTAAGCGCCGCCATCAGGGCGAGCATGCCTTCGTGATCGAAGATGAGAGTCGCCTGATCGGCCGCTGCTGCCTGCCCCTCTCCCTCCATGAGGCCATGAGTCAGGCACCGCTGGTGGTGGTGGATGTACCGCAGATCGATCGCGCCGAGCAGATCCGAGAAGATTACGTGCACGATCTCTGGCTGCGCTATCAAGCCATGTATGGCCAGGAAGCCGGTTGGCCGCTGTTTGCCGCCTATCTCACCGATGCGCTGGCCCGTCTCAAGCGCCGCCTCGGCGATCAGGCCCACCGCGAGCTGGATGCCCTGATGCAAACCGCCCTTACCGAGCAGGAGAAGAGCGGCGATACCGGGCTGCATCTGGCCTGGATCACCTTGCTGCTGACCCGCTACTACGACCCCATGTATCTCTATCAGCTTGGCAACAAGCAGGAGCGCATCGTATTCCGCGGTGACAAGCAGGCCTGTCTCGACTATTTCGCCGAGCAGCATGCCAGCGCGCTGCGCGGCTGACCCATCCCAAGAGAGGAACTCTATGTTGAAATTCGAGGTGATCCCGGTCACCCAGTTCGCCCAGAACTGCTCCCTCATCTGGTGTGACGAGACCCATCAGGCCGCCCTGATCGATCCGGGCGGCGAAGCGGAAAAACTGCTGGCCGCCATCGCCAAGCGCGGCCTGACCCTGACTCATATCCTGCTGACCCACGGTCATCTGGATCATGTGGGTGCCGCCGCCGCTCTGCGGGAAAAAACCGGCGTCGCCATTACCGGCCCCCACAAGGAGGACGCCTTCTGGCTCGACATGCTGCCCCAGCAGAGCCAGATGTTCGGCTTTGCCCATACCCCCGCCTTCACGCCGGATCGCTGGCTGGAGCAGGGTGACAAGGTGCAGCTTGGCCAGTGCGAGCTGGATGTCTACTTCTGCCCCGGCCACACCCCGGGCCATATCGTGCTGCTGAGTCAGGCCGAAAAACTCGCCTGGGTTGGCGATGTGCTGTTTGCCGGCAGCATCGGCCGCACCGACTTCCCCCGTGGGGATCACGGTACGCTGATCAAGTCGATCACCGAGACCCTGCTGCCGCTGGGTGACGAAATCGTCTTTATCCCGGGCCACGGCCCCAGCTCCACCTTCGGCCGCGAGAAGGCGAGCAACCCCTACCTGACCCAGCCTATCTGGTGATCAAAAAAGGCAGCGGTGTTCCGCTGCCTTTTCCTTTTTTCTGAAGTCCTCATTGCTATAGATACAAGCGAGTCTTTATAATTCACCATGATTTGTCTCTGACCATCAAAACTTGGGAACAAAAATGTATCTTGCTTTAGCTATTGCCATATTGTTATTTATTTTTTTCCTGAAGAAGTCACGAGCCAGATATAGAATCAGAGATTACAAACGCCCAACAATCATTCATGGGATAATAATACTACTCGTTAATATTGCATTTGAAATAATATATAGAGCTGAGTTTGTCCCCATTCAGGCCAGTTACAGCAGCTTACTAACCTATGTACTGCCTCAAGTTATATACTACCTATTGTTGATCACCATTTTTTTAGTTATGGCATATAGATATGGTTTTTTCATATGGCCAGATGATAGAAATGCAATAAATAGACAGCATACAATCAATATCCCTATGTGCTTCTTGTTGACTATTTTTATAGTATGCCCATCTGCCATGCGAAATGGAATTATTGAAGCATCACCATATCTGCATGTTTGCAGTCTTATTGGTAGCGGACTTACCTCTATCTATCTTGTAATAATTTTCACTATTAAGTTCAATAAGACAATTAATGATATATAACTTTTTATTGCCATCACAGTCATGAAAAATAAGCGCGTTTATTTCTACCTCTTGTTCTTGAGCCACAATTATTTGATAAGCGACCGCAAGATATTCTGACATTTTAAATCATAAATATCCCCTGAAAATAAAAAATCCCCACCCGAGGGTGAGGATTGATTTATAGGTGCAACCGTCTGGTGGCTTATTGTGCCAACAGATGACCTACCAGCTCATGACGCCACCCTTGCAGTAGCATCGGCTTGTCGCTGCGGGCCCGCTCTTCATCGTTCATCCGCCAACTCCAGGTGAAGTACTGGTGGATGATCTTCTTGCTGGCAATCAGCTCGGGCGGAATATTGCTCGCCTTGGCCTTCTCTTCCACCATGGCCTTGATGCGCTTGAGCTCGGCCTTGTACTGGGGGAAGTCCACCAGCCGACGAATGGGCTCGGGCCAGCTGTCAGGATCGCTCTGCTGCGCCTTGGCGACAATATCGAGCATCCGCTTGCCGTGGATCTTGATCTCGATGGGCGAAAGGCCGAGCTCGTTGAGATCCCGCAGGGAGGCAGGACGACGCTCCGCCACCTTGAACAGGTGCAGCTCTTTGACCACGAAGTTGAGGGCCAGATCGCGGCGCACCGCCTCTTGCTGGCGCCAGGCGGCCAGCTCGCGCAGAATGGCGAGCTCGCGGCGACCCAGTTGCCAAGCGTTGACGATTTCAAGATATGCCTGACGGGGATCGCTGCCCTGGGTCTTGCGGGCGGAGTGGTTCTGACACTCCTGCTCGAACCAGGCAAACTTGCCGCTTTCCCGCAGTTTGGCCATCACCTTCTCGTAGAGCGGCATCAGGTAAAAGACATCCGCTGCCGCGTATTCAAGCTGACGTGGCGTAAGCGGGCGTGCCAGCCAGTCGGTGCGCGCCTGATCTTTTTCCAGCTCGACCCCGAGGAATTCATTCACCAGCGCACCAAAGCCGACCGAGACGCCGTAACCGAGAAAGGCGGTAGCAAGCTGGGTGTCGTGCATCTGGTTGGGCAGGTGGCCCGCCTGATGCTGGATAAGCTCCAGATCTTCGCCAGAGGCGTGCAGGATGGCGATCTGCCCTTCCCTGCCCAGTCGTTGCCAGAGGGCGGAGAGATCCAGCGTCAGCGGATCCAGCAGCGCCAGATGCTCGCCGTCATAGATCTGGAACAGGCCAAGCTGGGGGTAGTAGGTACGGGTGCGAACGAATTCAGTATCGATAGCCAGGGGAACGTCGGCCAGAGAAGCGAGATACTGCTCAAGTTCGTCTTGCTGAGTGATAAGTTGATAGTGCATCTGTGCCTGCGCGGTTGATCAGGGCCAAAAAGAAAAAACCGTGGGATGACCCACGGTTTTGCATAACGACGGTGCTGGTTTGCAGAAGATTCTGCAGCCGCAGTCCGGTTATTGCTTGGCAATCTCCTCGTCGCGCAGTACGCGGCGCAGGATCTTGCCCACATTGGTCTTGGGAAGTTCGTCACGAAATTCTACCAGTTTCGGCACCTTATAGGCAGTCAGATGTTTGCGACAGTGGGCAATAATCTCGTCCTCCTGCAATTTTGCATCTTTCTTGACCACAAAGATCTTCACCAGCTCGCCGGAGACCTTGTGTGGCACGCCGACCGCGGCCACTTCCAGTACTTTCGGGTGCAGGGCAACGACATCTTCGATCTCGTTCGGATAGACGTTGAAACCGGAGACCAGGATCATGTCCTTCTTGCGGTCAACGATCTTGAAGAAGCCCTGCTCGTCGCACACCGCGATATCACCGGTACAGAGCCAGCCATCCTGCATCACTTCGGCGGTCGCCTCGGGACGTTGCCAGTAGCCCACCATCACCTGCGGGCCGCGCACCTGCATCTCGCCCGGGGTGCCGAGAGCGTGGATCACCTGACCGTTGTCATCTACCAGACGGATCTCGGTAGAGCAGACCGGCAAACCGATGGAGCCGTTGTAATCGGTCAGATCGTAGGGACAGACGCTCACCAGTGGCGAACACTCAGTCAGGCCATAGCCTTCCAGCAGCGGAGTGTCGGTCAGTGTCTTCCACTTCTCCGCAACCGCACGCTGCACTGCCATGCCGCCGCCGATGGTGAGCTTGAGCTTGTCAAAGGCGATCCCCTGAAACTCTTCGTTGTTGACCAGCGCATTGAACAGGGTGTTGACCCCGGTAATGCAGGTGAAGGGATACTTCTTGATCTCTTTGACAAACCCCGGGATGTCGCGCGGGTTGCTGATCAGCAGGTTGTAACCGCCGATACGCATAAAGAGCAGGCAGTTCACGGTCAGGGCGAAGACGTGATAGAGCGGCAACGCGGTGACCACGAACTCCTTGCCACGCTCCAGCATGGGGCCATAGACGCCGAGGCACTGCTCGACGTTGGCAATCATGTTGCGATGGGTCAGCATGGCCCCTTTGGAGAGGCCGGTGGTGCCACCGGTGTACTGCAGGAAGGCGAGATCGTCGTTGGTGATCTCCGGCTTGATGTACTGCAGGAAACGCCCCTTGGAGAGGGCCTGACGCATGGTAGTGGCGTGGGGCAGATTGTATTTCGGCACCAGCTTCTTGACGTACTTGACCACGAAGTTGACCAGGGTGCCCTTGGCCAGCCCCAGGTTATCCCCCATCCGGGTCAGGATAACGTGCTTGATCGGGGTGTCGTAGACCACTTTTTCCAGGGTATGGGCGAAGTTGGAGACGATAACGATGGCTTTGGCACCGGAGTCCTTGAGCTGATGCTCCAGCTCACGCGGGGTATAGAGCGGGTTGACGTTGACCACTATCATGCCGGCACGCAGGATGCCGAACACGGCGATGGGGTATTGCAGCAGATTCGGCATCATCACCGCGACCCGATCACCCTTCTCCAATTTCAGCTCGTTTTGCAGGTAGGCAGCAAAGGCGCGGGACTGCTCTTCCAGTCGGCGGTAGGTGATGGTTTGGCCCATATTGACGAAGGCGGGCTGATCGGCAAACTGGGTCACCGAGGATTCGAACATCTCGACCAGGGAGCTGTATTGGTCTGGATTGATCTCGGCGGGGACCCCTTCCGGATAACGTTTCAGCCAGACTTTTTCCACAAACTTCTCCTGCATAACTAGCACCTGTGCGCTCACTGTGTTGCCTCCGTCCCGGTTCACATCCATTTTAATCGGTTGTTTTAAGCTGATGCTCTAATGCCGCACATATTTACACAGCGCAACATCAATTAACAGCAAATTAACAACAGAAAAATGTGAGGGAGAAAACAAACCTGGAATTATTGAAAGCTGGCGATTCTACCGAACTTGACAAAACTTTACGATACAAACGGCCGTATCAACCGAATTTTCCATATGAAAATGATGGTTTCCACCCAATATGACCCGCTCGATCTGCTGGAAGGCATCCTGACGGGCCTGCCATTGGGCTTCAAGCGCAGCAAAGCCCTGCTCCCCCTGAATCAACAGCACAGGACAACGGATAGCCGCCATCAATGCACGAGCCTGTCCTTCGCTCATTCTCAGGGGCGACAGATCCCGCAAACGGGGGTCGCTGCGCCAGTGCCAGCGCCCTGCCCGCTCTTCAAGCTGCCGCTCACAGATAAGACGCGCCGCCTGCGACGTGATATCCGCCACTTTGCAACGGGCGGCGACAGCCTCATCGATGGAGGCAAAGCCGTTGGCACTGCGCACCCGAGTGCGACTGCGGTTTAAAATCGCACGTCGCAGCTGGGCAGGTACCTCCTCATCGGGTTGGCTCAGCGGCCCCAGCCCCTCCAGCATGATCAACCGCTCCACCTGTTCGGGGAACACCCCGGCATAGGCGGAGGCGATCAACGCCCCGAGGGAGTGACCGAGCAGAGTGAAGCGCGACCACCCTGCCGCCTGCACGATCTGGTAGAGATCGTCCAGCCAGTCGACAAAGACATAAGGGGTGGTTTTGTGATCGGAGTGACCGTGCCCCGGCAGATCGACACAGATGAGGTGAAAATCCCCCAGATGGGGCGCCAGCGGCAAGAAGCTGGCACTGTTGTCGAGCCAGCCATGCAAGGCGATCAGCAGGGGTTTGCCCTGCTGATCATGCTCCGCAGACTGGTTATCCATCAGGGCTATCCACCGCCCATCAGCCAGGGTCAGCAGACGTTCGTACAGAGTACTCATCATGGGGTTGATCATGGCAACCCTTAGCGACGCAGCGGCCGTCTCGGCCAGAAGGGATCATAGAAGGGGTCGTAGAAGTAGGGGTCCATATAGCGCACCTCCACCTCCTTGACTGGCGGCCACAGCTTGCTGCCCGTCACATTGAGCACCGAGAAGCGGTACTTGTGCTCGCCAATCTGGCTATCCACCGGTTTGCCTATGGTGCCAAGCACCGTCAGACTGCGCCCCTTGGCGTAGAGGGTCGGATCGACAAAACCCTTCATGATAGCCAGAAAACGGCCCGGGCTCTGCTCGGTCTGCTCCGGCACACCGTTGGATTTAAGCGGCAGATAGACTACTTCAATAACACTCTGATCCGCCTTGTTGTGCACCGCCGAGATAACGCCGCTCCAGCGGGCCGGTTTGCCCTCCATGCCGCCAAGGGCTGGCTGATAGGCCACCAGCTGGTTTTCGGGCTCATAAGCCAGCTCTTTGGGGACCGAGCTGCAGGCCCCGAGCAGCAGAGCCAGCGCCCCGACCACCATAGTGCGTTTCATCATGTCGCTTCTGCTATTACGCATCATGTCACTCTCCTGTTGCCGGCGTGGCCCGTCGGGCCACCCGCTTTTATTGCAGCTGATGAGCGGCAAGAGCGACATGACGTCAGCGCTCCTGCCCTTATTCGCGACCCGGCAGTTTTTTCCAGGTCACCTTGTCACGCAAATAGACCGGTGTTGCTTGTTCAACCGGTACCGCCTCCCCCGCCAGCCAGGCGGCGCGGGCCAGCGGCAACATGTCTTCTGCAGCCGGGAAACGCACCTGGCTCACCGCCAGCTCATCGGCCAGACCACTCAGGGTCTCGCCATAGGTTTCAAAACCGGTGCCGACGCAGGTCACAAGGCCCGCAAGCTTGCCACGGACGTCAACAAGTGCCGCCGGTTCGCTCACCACCTCGTCCCCCACCAGCTGCATGCGGCCATCAATCAGCTCATAGCGGCCGAAATAGACCTCGTTCATCCGCGCATCGATGGCGGTCAGCACCTGCTCGGCGCCATCCAGTCGATAGGCGCCTTGCGCCATGGCGGCCAGGGTCGAGATGCCAATCAGCGGCACTCCCGCGCCAAACGCCAAACCTTGCGCCACACTGATGCCGATCCGCACGCCGGTAAAGGAGCCCGGGCCGCGGCCGAACGCGATGGCATCGAGGTCACTCAAACTTATCCCGGCATCCTCTAACACAGCCTGAACCATGGGCAGGATTTTTCGGGTGTGATCCCGTGGCGCCTCCTCCCAGCGGGAGAACAGCTTGTCACCCACCAGCAGGGCGGCGGAGCAGGCTTCGGTGGCGGTATCTACGGCCAGGATCTTCAACTCGTTCATGCTTTCCAATCTCTATAAAATCAGTCAATTACATAACCGGCAAGCGAGATATGCTCACCCGTTGTTCAAATCTGTTAGCTGGCGGCAAACTTATTCACCGCGATCGAAAAAGCTCCCCAGCGTCCCCAACTCCCGGGTGCGAGGAATGGCGGGCAGACTCTTGATAAAGGTGGCGCCGTAAGGTTTGTTGACCATCCGTGGATCACAGATCACCAGCACCCCGTGATCACTGCGATCACGAATGAGCCGCCCCACCCCCTGTTTGAGGGCGATCACCGCCTTGGGCAACTGCAGCTCAGCGAAGGGATCCCCCCCCTTGAGCTTGCAATCATCCACCCGCGCCTTGAGCAGCGGATCATCGGGGCTGGCAAACGGCAGCTTGTCGATGATAACACACGACAACGCCGCCCCTCGCACGTCGATCCCCTCCCAGAAACTGCTGGTCGCCACCAGCACGGCACGGCCATTCTCGACAAACTCCTTGAGCAGCCGCTGCTTGTTGTCCTCCCCCTGCAACAAGACGGTTCGGCCAATCTCCCGGCGCAGCACCTCGGCTACCTGACGCATCACCTGATGGCTGGTGCAGAGGAAGAAACAGCCCCCCGGCGTCTTGTTTATGAGCGGGATCATCAGATTGGCCAGCTGCTCGCCACGGCCAAAGGCGTTGGGCTCCGGCAGATAGCGGGGCACACAGAGCCGCGCCTGCTCGCCATAGTCGAACGGACTGTCGAGGATCAACTCGGCGCTGCCCGCCAGCCCCAGCTCGGCTTTGAAGTGATCAAACCGCATATCCACCGTCAGGGTGGCGGAGGTGAAGACCCAGGCCACTTCCGGTCTTTGCACCTCGGCACTGAATCTCTCGGCCACCGACAGCGGCGTCAGATTGAGGGTGAAATGAAGCCGTGAGCAATCGTACCAGTATGAGAAACCGGTCTGGTTGACCGCCAGCACTTCACCCAGGCGGGTGCGCAGTTCACTGATCCGTTCGAAGGCGTGATCCAGCTGCTCGCCACGGCCGAGAGCGAGTTTCAGCACCTCGTAGCAGAGCCCGATGGCGTCGTTAAGACGAGCCAGAGCCTGCCCCCAGAGCGGCTGGCGCAGCATGTCGCGGGTATTACCGCGACCGCCATCCACCCCGAAGGCGAGCCGCAGATCCTGACTGGCGATAGCGAGCCGGTCCGCCGCCTTGCCGAGCTGGGCCATGTCGTGCGCCTCTGCCCGATAGGCCAGCTGGATATCCTGCGCCAGATCCTGAATCGTTCGGCTGCCTACCGACTTGCCGAAGTAGTTGGTGGCGATCTCCGGCAGCTGGTGCGCCTCGTCAAAGACATAGACTTGCGCTTCGGGCACCAACTCACCAAATCCGGTGTCTTTCACCGCCATATCGGCGAAGAAGAGGTGGTGGTTGATCACCACCACCTGGGCATCCATGGCGCGGCGTCGGGCCACCACCAAATGGCAGTCGTCGTAATAGGGGCAGTCTCGACCGAGGCAGTTGTCGTTGGTGCTGGTGACGTGGGCGAGGATCTCGGCGTTCTCCTGCAATCCCGGAATATCCCCCACATCGCCGTTATCGGTGGCGGTGGACCAGGATTTGACCTTCACCAGATCGTTCAGGATTTCAGGCTTTTGCAGATGGGATTCGCTCAAGAGCCGGTTCATCCGCTCGATGCAGAGATAGTTGCTGCGCCCCTTGAGCAAGGCCACCGGCGGGGTGTAGGAGAGCGCGCCTGTGATGGTCGGGAGATCCCGATAGAAGAGCTGCTCCTGCAGGTTCTTGGAGCCGGTGCTGATCACCACCCGCTTGCCGGATTCCAGCGCAGGCACCAAATAGGCGTAGGTCTTGCCGGTACCGGTCCCCGCCTCCACCAGCAGACGGCCACCACTCTTGATGGCGCGCGCGACCGCCTCGGCCATCTCCAGTTGGGGAGCGCGGGCTTTGAAACCGTCGATATGGCTGGCCAGAGGGCCATCTGGCTTGAACAGGGTCTGGATGGTCAAAAGGGCGTCCCGCAGCAAAAGCGGCCATTATGCCAAAAGCGGGGCAAAAGCGGGACAGATAATCTGCCTAGACGAACAGATCGATCTGATGCTCGGGGTCCGGCTTGTGATCACCCTCCTCCACCTTGGGCTGATCACGCTTGGCGGGCGTGCTATACGCCTGCTGGCGCTGCTGGGAGTCACTGTTGTCAGTGCTGGTCTTGCGCAGCTGATGCTTCTTGCTGATCTGGTTCACTTCCCGCTTGATCTCTTCGCTGCCGGGCGCGGCAGGCGCCCGGGGCAAAATGGGGAACAACAGGTCCTGGCTGGGCATGATGGCGACTCCTGCAGGGGTTATTGTCTAGTTATCGACCAGAAAACCGTTTTCGCCACTTTAATCGATCAAATCACAATTTCGGGTTGCATTTTCTGTCAAGGCAGGTAGTTTAAATCAGGCGTCAATTACGACATCTTATTTTGTAAAGGATTGATTACATGAAGTTCACCACCCTGAAGACTCATCACCACCATCATCATCCCGACTAGTCTTTCAGGAGGTTGACTGCTGGAAGACACTTAACTGGTGACTTCCAAAAGGACCGCAAGATTCATAAACCCTCGGAAGCACCCACTTCCGAGGGTTTTTTCGTTTTTGACTAGAAGGAAATCGAGCAAATGGAAACACAACGTCTGCGTATCGCCATGCAAAAGTCCGGTCGTCTGAGCCAGGACTCCCAAGCCCTGTTCAAGAGCTGTGGCCTCAAGATCAACCTGCGCGAGCAGCGCCTTATCGCTCATGTCGAGAACATGCCCATCGATATCCTGCGGGTGCGTGATGACGACATCCCGGGTCTGGTGATGGAAGGGGTGGTCGATCTTGGCATCATCGGCGAAAACGTGCTGGAAGAGGTGCAGCTTATTCGCGCCTCACAGGGCCTGCCATTCGAGGTCAAGACCCTCAAGCAGCTGGACTTTGGTGGCTGCCGCCTCTCGCTGGCGGTGCCGGAAGATGTGACCTACACAGGGCCAGAAAGCCTTGCCGGCAAACGCATCGCCACCTCCTACCCCGGGCTGCTCAAGCGCTTCTTTGACGAAAAGGGGCTCGGCTTCAAGAGCGTGATGCTGGGCGGCTCGGTGGAAGTGGCACCCCGAGCGGGCTTGGCTGATGCCATCTGCGATCTGGTCTCCACCGGCGCGACCCTGGAAGCTAACGGCCTAAAAGAGGTAGAGGTGATCTACCGCTCCAAGGCGGTACTGGTACAGGCTCCCAACCCCTTGTCCGATGCCAAGCAGAAGCTCATCGACAAACTGCTGCCCCGCATTCAGGGGATGCAGCAGGCCCGCGAGAGCAAATACATCATGCTGCACGCGCCCAAAGACAAGCTCGATGCTATCACCGATCTGCTGCCGGGTGCCGAGCGCCCCACCATCATGCAACTGGCCGGTGACACCAATCAGGTGGCGCTGCACGTCGTCTCCAGCGAGACCCTGTTCTGGGAGACCATGGAGCAGCTCAAGGCTCTGGGTGCCAGCTCCATTCTGGTGCTGCCCATCGAAAAGATGATGGAATAAGGAAGGGATATCATGCAGACCCTGATCTGGAAGACCCTCTCCCCTGCCCAGCAGGCCGACGTGCTGACCCGACCGGCCTTGAGTGACGAGGCCGATATCGGCCTCGTGGTGCGGGATATCATCGCCGCGGTACGTAGCCGTGGCGATGAGGCCCTGCGCGAGCTGAGCCTGCGCTTCGAGCGCGCCCCCCGTGAGCAGCTGCGCGTTAGCGAGGCCGAAATTGAAGCCGCCTGCGCGCGGCTGGATGACGACATCAAAAACGCCATCGAAGCGGCCATTGCCAATATTCGCACCTTCCACGCTGCGCAAGTGCAGCCGGTGGTACGAGTGGAAACCCAGCCCGGGGTGGTGTGCGAGCTGCGCACCCAGCCCATCAGTCGGGTCGGCCTCTATGTGCCGGGGGGTAGCGCGCCACTTCCCTCCACCGTGATGATGCTGGCTATTCCGGCTGCTATCGCCGGTTGCCGTGAAGTGGTGCTCTGCACCCCGTCCCCCGCCAGCGACGAG
Organism: Aeromonas sp. 82P; assembly: GCF_051919365.1. Classification (NCBI taxonomy): domain Bacteria; kingdom Pseudomonadati; phylum Pseudomonadota; class Gammaproteobacteria; order Aeromonadales; family Aeromonadaceae; genus Aeromonas; species Aeromonas sp. 82P. The sequence goes on along the minus strand of NZ_JBQBEV010000001.1, from coordinate 2,571,391 downwards.
ATCCTTTTTGCCGCCCGCGCCTGCGGCGTCGAGAAGGTGTTCGCCATCGGCGGCGCCCAGGCCATCGCCGCCATGGCTTACGGCACCGAGAGCATCCCCAAAGTGGACAAGATCTTCGGCCCGGGCAACGCCTATGTGACCGAAGCCAAGGGGCAGGTATCCAGCGACTGGCGCGGCGCCGCCATCGATATGCCCGCTGGCCCCTCCGAGGTGCTGGTGATCGCCGACGAGAGCGCCAACCCCGCCTTCGTGGCGGCGGATCTGCTCTCCCAGGCCGAGCATGGCCCCGACAGTCAGGTGGTGCTGGTGACTACCTCACCGCTGCTGGCCGATGCCATCGCAGGGGAAATAAAAAGCCAGCTGGCCAAGTTGAGCCGCCGCGATATCGCCTCGCAGGCGCTGGGCTCAAGTCTGGTGATCCTCTGTGACGATCTGGCCGAGGCGTGTGCCATCTCCAACGCCTACGCGCCGGAACACCTGATTGTGCAGACCCGCGCCCCCCGCGAGCTGCTGGACCAGCTTGAGAATGCCGGTTCCATCTTTCTGGGAGCATGGACCCCGGAATCAGTCGGCGATTACGCCAGCGGCACCAACCACACCCTGCCCACCTATGGCTATGCCCGCACCTGCTCCAGCCTTGGCCTCGCCGATTATCAGCGCCGCTACACGGTGCAGGAGTTGAGCGAGCGCGGCATTCAGGGCCTTGGCCCCATCGTCGAGCGCATTTCTCAGGCCGAAGGGCTCGATGGCCACAAAAATGCCGTCACCCTCAGATTGAACGCCCTGGCCGCCGCGCCCCAACCAACAGCACAGCAGAAGGATTTGTCATGAACATTGCCAATCTGGCGCGCCGCGTGGTGCGGGCCCTCACCCCCTACCAATCCGCCCGCCGCATCGGCGGCAAGGGCCACGTCTGGCTCAACGCCAACGAGGCGCCACAGGCCTATCCCTTCACCATCGAGGGAAGCCGCCTCAACCGCTACCCCGAGTGCCAACCGGCAGAGGTGGTGAACGGCTATGCCGCCTATGCCGGGGTTAATCCCGATCAGGTGCTGGTGAGCCGCGGCGCCGACGAGGCCATCGAGCTGCTTATTCGCACCTTCTGCGAAGCGGGTGAAGATCAGATCCTTATCTGCCCGCCCACCTACGGCATGTACGCCATCAGCGCCGAGACCTGCGGCGTCGGTATCGTCGAGCAGCCGCTAACCGCCAGCCGCCAGCCGGACTGGCCCGCCATCGCGGACCGTCTGTCTGATGTGAAACTGGTGTTTCTCTGCTCCCCCAACAACCCCACCGGGGATCTGGTGGGGCGCGACGGCCTTATCGCCCTGCTGGAGAAGGCGCGGGATCGCGCCATCGTGGTGGTGGACGAAGCCTATATCGAGTTCTGCCCCGAGGCGTCCGTGGTGGACCTGCTGGCCCGCTTCCCCAATCTGGTGGTGACCCGCACCCTCTCCAAGGCTTTTGCGCTGGCGGGGATCCGCTGCGGCTTTACGCTGGCAAGCCCCGAGGTGATCGCCATGCTGGCCAAGGTGATCGCCCCCTATCCCATCCCCGAGCCCATCGCCCAGATCGCGGCGCAAGCACTCTCCCCCATGGGGCTGGAGCTGATGCGCGAGCGAGTGGCAGAGCTCAACAAGCAAAAAGCCGCCTTCAAGGCTGAGCTGGCAAAGCTTGCCTGCGTGAAGGAAGTATTCGAGGACAAAGGCAACTTCGTGCTGGTGCGCTTTGTGGATGGCGCCACCGTCTTTGCCGCCATGAAGGCCGCTGGCATCATACTGCGGGATTTCTCGACCAAACCCGGCTTGGATAACAGCATTCGCGTCACCATCGGCTATCAGGGCGAGATGGATGCCGTGCTGGCGGTATTGCGTGATCTGCCCTCTCCCACTTTGTAAGACAAGGATGTAGCGATGAAGACCCCGTTTTTGTTTATCGACCGCGACGGCACCCTGATTGAAGAGCCGGTGACCGACAAGCAGGTAGATAGCCTCGCCAAACTGCGCTTCGAGCCCATGGTCATTCCGGTGCTGCGCGAGTTGCAGGCCGCAGGCTACGTGCTGGTGATGGTGACCAATCAGGATGGGCTGGGCACCGCCAGCCTGCCGCTGGAGAACTTCCAGCCACCCCACGACCTGATGATGCACCTGTTTGAATCGCAAGGGGTGAAGTGGGAACAGGTGCTGATCTGCCCGCACTTCCCCACCGATGGCTGCAGCTGCCGCAAGCCTCACCTTGGGCTGGTAAAGGATTATCTCGCCTCCGGTCGCATCGACTTTGCCAACTCCTTCGTGATTGGCGATCGCCAGACCGATCTGCAGCTGGCCGAGAACATGGGCATTGGCGGTATTCGCTATCACCCGCAGGATCACAACTGGCTCGCCATCCGTGATCAGCTGTTATCCAAAGGCCGCGTAGCCTCGGTGGAACGCTACACCAAGGAGACCCGCATCCAGGTGGCGCTGGACTTAGACAAGAGCGGCGGCAACCAGATCGCCACCGGCATAGGCTTCTTTGATCACATGCTGGATCAAATTGCCACCCACGCCGGTTTCCAACTCAAGCTGAACGTCAGCGGCGACCTGCATATCGACGATCACCACACGGTGGAAGACGTCGGACTTGCGCTGGGTCAGGCGCTGCGTCAGGCCCTTGGCAACAAGCGCGGTATCGGCCGTTTCGGCTTCGTGCTGGCGATGGACGAGGTACAGGCGGTGATCGATGCGCGCCCGCTGACCGAGCAGGAGGTGAGCACAGCACTGGATCTCAGCGGTCGCCCCTACTTCGTATTCGACTGCCCGAGCGGATTTGGCCGCGACAGCGTAGGCGAGATGGCCACCGAGATGGTGCCCCACTTCTTCCGCTCCCTCTCCGATGCCATGGCCATCACCTTGCAAATGAAGGTGGGCAGCGGCAACACCCACCATCAGGTGGAGGCGCTGTTCAAAGGCTTTGGCCGCGCCCTGCGTCAGGCTATTCGGGTGGAAGGGAGCGAGCTTCCCTCCAGCAAGGGAGTGCTGTGATGGATGTGAGCAAGCAGAAGCTGGTCATTATCGATACCGGCTGTGCAAATCTGGCCTCGGTCAGAATGGCGTTCGAGCGCCTCGGCGTGCAGCCGCTGGTCTCCAGCCAAGCGGCTGATATCGAGCAGGCGGACAAACTGATCCTGCCTGGCGTCGGCACCGCGGTAGCCGCCATGAAGAACCTCAACGAGCGCGGGCTGGTGCCCCTTATTCGCGCCGCCAAGCAGCCGCTGCTGGGCTTTTGCCTCGGCATGCAGATGTTGGCGGAGGCCTCCGAAGAGAGCATGAGTGCCGATGGCAGTGAAGGCGATCTCATCGACTGCCTTGGCATAGTGCCGGGCAAGATCCGGCTGATGGACGTCGGCACCTTACTCCAGTCAAGCATGCGCCTGCCCCATATGGGCTGGAACCAGATTGAGCATGACGAGAGCCATCCTCTGCTCACGGGGATCCCGAGCGGCAGCTACTTCTATTTCGTGCACTCCTATGCGCTGGAAGTGACCGAAGCGACGCTGGCGACCTGCGACTACGGCCAGCCTTTTACCGCGATTGTCGCCCGTGACAACTTCTTTGGCGCCCAATTCCACCCGGAGCGCTCAGGCGCTGCCGGTGCCCGTTTGCTGCAAAATTTTCTGGAGCTGTGACTAGCATGATCATTCCCGCAATTGACCTTATCAACGGTCAGGTGGTTCGCCTCTATCAGGGGGACTACCAGCAGAAGACCGAATACAGCAGCAGCCCGCAGGCCCGCTTCGATGAATATGTCTCCCAGGGGGCGGTGCAGCTCCATCTGGTGGATCTGGACGGTGCCAAGGATGCCAAGGCTCGCCAGCTGCCCCTGCTGACTCAACTGCTGTCGGCCACCGAAGCACCGGTTCAGGTCGGTGGCGGCGTGCGCACCGAACAGGATGTGGCGGATCTGCTGGCCGCCGGCGCCAGCCGGGTGGTGATTGGCTCCACCGCCGTCAAATCCCCGGATCTGGTGGCCAGCTGGATGGAGAAATATGGCCCCGAGCAGATCGTGCTGGCGCTGGACGTCAATATCGATGAGCAGGGCAATCGCCATATCGCTGTGGCAGGCTGGCAGGAGAACAGCGGTGTGACCATCGAGGCGCTGATCGAGCGCTTCCTCCCCGCCGGGCTCAAGCATGTGCTCTGTACCGACATCAGCCGTGACGGCACCCTGGCTGGCACCAACGTCGAGCTCTATCGGGATCTCTGCGCCCGCTACCCGAGCGTCGCTTTTCAGGCTTCCGGCGGCATTGGCGGCATCGCGGATATCGAGGCGCTCAAGGGCTCCGGCGTCAAGGGGATTATCCTTGGCCGCGCCCTGCTGGAGGGCAAATTCTCGGTGGGTGACGCCATCGCCTGCTGGCAAGCCCCCGCAGCCGATACCACAGGAGGCAACTGATGCTGGCAAGACGCATTATCCCCTGCCTCGACGTGAAAGATGGCGTGGTGGTCAAAGGGGTGCAGTTTCGCAACCACGAGGTGATGGGCGGCATAGTCGAGCTGGCGCGCCGCTATGCCGAGGAAGGGGCAGACGAGCTGGTGTTCTATGACATCACCGCCTCCAGCGATGCGCGGGTGGTAGACAAGAGCTGGGTGAGCCGGGTAGCGGAGGTGATCGATATCCCCTTCTGCGTCGCCGGTGGCATCAAAAGCGTGGAGGATGCCCGCCAGATCCTCGAATTTGGCGCCGACAAGGTCTCCATCAACTCCCCTGCCCTTGCCGACCCGACGCTTATCAGCCGACTGGCCGAGCGCTTTGGCGTGCAGTGCGTGGTGGTGGGCATTGACTCCTACTTCGACGCCGACACGGGCCACTATCAGGTCAAACAGTTTACCGGTGACGAGAGCCGCACCCGCACCACCGCCTGGCACACCCTCGATTGGGTGCAGGAGGTGCAAAAGCGCGGCGCGGGCGAAATCGTGCTGAACGTGATGAATCAGGACGGCATGCGTCAGGGTTATGATCTCGAACAGCTCAAGCTGGTGCGCAGCGTCTGCAAGGTGCCGCTCATTGCCTCCGGCGGCGCCGGTGCCATGGAACACTTTCGCGATGCCTTCACCCTCGCCGACGTGGACGGGGCGCTGGCCGCCTCCGTATTCCACAAGGGCCTTATCCCCATTCCCGAATTGAAACGCTGGCTGAAAACCGAAGGAGTCGCCATCCGTGAATAACTTCTCTGAAAATGCACAAACCACCGCCAGCGCGCGCCCCCTTGCCGAGCAGCTCGACTGGGAAAAATGCGATGGCATGATCCCCGCCATCGTCCAGCACGCCGCCAGCGGCGAGGTGCTGATGCAGGGCTTTATGACCCGTGAAGCGCTGGAAAAGACCCAGACTACCGGTCAGGTCACCTTCTTTAGCCGCAGCAAACAGCGGCTCTGGACCAAGGGTGAAAGCTCGGGCAATGTGCTCCAACTCGTGGCCATCAGCACCGACTGCGATCAGGACTCTCTGCTGATCGCCGCCAACCCCGTCGGCCCCACCTGCCACAAAGGGACAACCTCCTGCTTCCATGGTCACCCGGTGCCACCCCTCGGTTTTCTGGCAGAGCTGGAACAGGTGCTGGCAGCCCGCAAAGGGGCCGATCCGGCCACCAGCTACACCGCCAGCCTCTACGGCAAAGGGACCAAGCGCATCGCCCAGAAAGTGGGTGAGGAAGGTGTTGAAGTAGCGCTGGCCGCCATGGCCAAGGATCGGGAGGAGCTCATCAACGAATCCGCCGATCTGCTCTACCACCTCACCGTGCTGCTACAAAATGAAGGGCTGGGATTACAGGATGTCGTTCAGCGACTTTACGAGCGGCATAATAAATAAACTGATAGTAAAGCCGGGTTATCCCGGCTTTACTTAATCAAGATGGACAGCCAATTCTACTAAGTTTTTATATAACGAAAGATTACTCTCCAACAAAGAGATTTCCTTCTTAGCTAAAATAGAATTTTCCTGCGCACTTAGAGGTTTATTATCCTCATATTTTCTAGTTATCCCTCGTAGTTCATGGTCATCTTTATGATTGTATTTATTATCCAACATGAACTGATACGAAAACTTTATTGTTTCACGAAGAGACACCTTGTACAACCCATCCTCAAATGGGTTAGTCATATCAGCATTGTTAGGTACACTACAAATAACATTACCTATTTCAGTGCTAGCTTTTATATACACATCCATAATCACATCTTTCTTAAGATTAATATTATATGCGATGGATTTTTCATTGGATATGTCATGTGTGTGTAACAACACCCCATCAGCAACACCAGAATATAATTGATAATCTTTTTCATGCAGTGCAAAAAGATACATAAGAAAAATAAGGTTAACTTTTCTCCTCCTAGGTTTGGATATAACAAAAAGCAAACGATCTATGATTTGTTCTGTTTGTCTTAAACTTAACTCTAAACTATCACTGACCGCAGTAACTACCTCCAGTAAGGCTCGCGGATTGTTTAATGTAGGCCATACCATGTTTGAACCATTTGGTAATCTTCTAACCTCTAATATATTAGAGATAAATTCGCGCCTGGACTTTCTATTTAATGTAAACCTTCGCTGAAAAAATCGCCCAAGATAATTTTGGGCATCAAATCCTTCGCCATAAATAACCTTGATAGCATGCTGCAACTGCTCAGTATCCGTTGCCAACACAAAGACCACACCCTGAATATCAAAGATATGCTTGATGGTTTCCAGCATCTCTACCGCATAAGAAGGGCGACAACGATCCAGCTCATCAATCAGAATAAATGCGGGTGCCTGTTTCTTTTTCTTGCCAATAATTGCCCCAACCCACTGCTGTATTTCGTGTTTGAGCAACTGTACTGCTTCTGTCTTTTTACGCGTGTCTTGAAAGAGAGATTCAACCAGCTTCCCCGCATCATCAGCCGTAATGACCTCCTGGACTTCATCGATATTGATGCCAGAGACTTTTTTAAACAGAGCCTTGGTTACTATCGGCGCAGTTGCTTTTAACAATGATGCCAATTTGGTCGACAGATAGGGGGAAAGCTGAGGGCTACCCGCTTCTTCTTTCAGTTGTTCAATGATCGACGAAATCACCGTCAATAGAGGATCATCGGAAAAGTCCTGCTGCCAGGCATCGATATAGACGGTGGGATAGTGCGCTTTCAGCTCCATATACCAGCGCTTGATAAACCAGGTTTTACCCGCCCCCCACTCGGCATTGAGGTTGAGCACATAGTTGCGCTGCTTGCCTTCGGCGGCGAGGTAGTTGGTCAGAAACTCGGCATAGCGGGCGCGATCCAGCCGATCACCGGCCAACTTTTCCACAACTCCGTCAATGGCTCCCGGCCCATCCCATGTAATCGGTTCCTGCCAGTCAAATACTGTTCGCTCTGCCATCCTGCACTCCCCAAGCCAAATAGTGCGGCAATGGTATCAGGGGCACAGTGAAAATAGTTTGATTAAAGACCTGTTTGTTGCCCTTTCTGTTGCTCGGGCTGGCGTATTTGACTGCCGGGCAATTGCTCTGCTGCTGGCCCACGATGCTGGGCCGATATAGGTGGGACGGTTATCTGCATAGCCACGGACTCAGTTGATTTCCTTTGATCACACCAACGATGACAATCGTGTGACATGGCGCAGAACTTGCGGAAATAAACACGAAATATGGCCTGTTCAGTGCTTAATTTAAACCGTTGGTACATATATTAGCGCGGTATACAACGACTCCATTGACCAAGGATGGTTAACCCCATGAAGGATGAACCCTTCTCTATCCAGTTACAGCATGAGCTGGATCACCTCAAAGCCATCTTCAACGAGACGGACGCCTACATGTTTACCAAGGATCTGGCGGGCCGTTACACCTATGCCAATCAGGCGGTGCTGGATCTCTTTGGCTGCACCCTCGCCGAGTTGCAGGGGCAGGATGATCGGGCTTTTTTTGATCTCGAATTCTCCGACACCATTCAACGCAACGACCGGTTGGTACTGGAGCAGCAACTCGCCATCGCCCAGGAGGAGATCAACTACCTCAAATCCACCGGGGAAAAGCGCTGTTACTGGACCGTTAAAAAGCCCATCCATGACAAGGATGGCAACCTGATCGGCCTGTGCGGTATCTCCACCGATATCACCGAACACAAGCTGATTGAGGCCCACATGGCGGAGCAGCATCAGCTGCTGGAAATCATCCTCGCCAACGTGGATGCCCATATCTATATGAAGGACAGCCTGCACCGCTTTCTCTACGTCAACCAAAAGGTCGCCGATCTGCTGGGCCTTCCTGCCGAGCAGATCATCAACCGGCGCGATGATGAGGTGATACCCGCGGCCAGCGCCTGCCAGCTGTGGCGACTGGACAACCGGGTATTCGAAACCGGTGAGCTGCAAGCCGGGGAAGAGATGCTGACCGATCCCGAAGGCAATCAGCACTATTACTGGTCGGTCAAGGTGCCCTTTCTGCTGGGGGATGGCACCCCCACCCTGATCGGTATCTCCTCAGATATCACCGAACTGCACCAGCTCAAGGAGCAGCTGCACCAACAGTCAGTGCGCGATGGCCTCACCGGTCTCTACAACCGCCGTTTCTTTTTCGAGATGTGCGAGAAGAACCTCAGTCTGGACATGCGCCACCACCTCACCTCGGTGCTGATGGTGCTGGATGTGGATCAGTTCAAGTGCATCAACGATCGCTTCGGTCACCCCCTTGGGGATAGCGCGCTGGTGCATCTGGGCAGGGTGATGCAATCGGTGCTGCGCAGCGAAGATGTGCTGGCCCGCATCGGCGGTGACGAATTTGCCATCTTGCTACCCAACACCACCCTCTCGGCCGCCGCATCTCTGGCCGAGCGGCTGCGCCTGCAGGTGATGCAAAGCCCGCTGCCCCTGCCCGATGGGGATAAGCTGGTCATCACCATCAGCGCCGGACTGGTGGAAAATGGCGAAGGGGAGCTGATGGAGAGCCTCTACGCCCGCGCCGATCAGATGCTCTATCAGGCCAAACAGAGCGGCCGCAACTGCGTCGCTTGCAAGGCTCCCTAGCCACACAACGGGAGGGCCAGCAGCCCTCCATACCCCTTTGTATCTCCCTCCTATGAATGGCTGTGCTGGCTCCTTACGAATAGGCTGCTACCCCAGCTGTTTGCGCAGCACGAATTTTTGCACCTTGCCGGTCGAGGTCTTCGGCAGCGGGGTGAAGATGATGCGTTTGGGGGCCTTGAAGTGGGCCATCTGCTCCCGGCAAAAGGCGATCAACTCCGCCTGGGTGGTCTCTCGCCCCTCTTTCAGTTTCACGAAGGCGCAGGGCACCTCCCCCCACTTCTCATCGGGCATGGCGATCACCGCCGCTTCGTCCACATCGGGATGGCGATAGAGCACATCTTCCACCTCCAGACTGGAGATATTCTCTCCGCCGGAGATGATGATGTCCTTGGATCTGTCCTTGATCTCCACATAACCATCCGGGTGCCATACCGCCAGATCGCCACTGCGAAACCACCCCTCCGCCATCGCCTCGGCGCTGGCCGCCGGATTTTTGAGATAGCCTTTCATCACCACATTACCGCGCAGCACTATCTCCCCCATGGTTTTGCCATCCTTGGCAACCGGCTCGCCACTGACCGGATTGATAACCCGCATCTCCCCCTGCAGGGGCGACGCAACCCCCTGGCGCGCCTTGAGGCGGGAGAGCGCCGTGGCATCCTGACCTTGCCAGCTTCTTTGCGGCTCGCACAACACGCAGGGGCCATAGGTTTCGGTCAGGCCATAGACGTGGGTCACGGCGATCCCCATCGCTTCCATACCGGCGATCACGGTGGCGGGGGGCGCAGCGCCAGCGGTCATCACCTTGATGGGGTGATCCAGCCCCTGCTTGAGCGCCGGATCGGCATTGTTGAGCATATTGAGCACGATGGGCGCTGCGCAGAAGTGGCTCACCTTGTGCTCGTGCAGCGCCTCATAAATGGCGGCCGGCTGCACATGCCGCAGGCAGACGCTCACCCCGGCGGTGGCCGCCAGCGTCCAGGGGAAACACCAGCCGTTGCAGTGAAACATCGGCAAGGTCCAGAGATAGACGGGATGTTTGGGGAGCTCCCAGGAGAGCACGTTGTTGATGGCGTTGAGGTGGGCACCGCGATGGTGATAGACCACCCCCTTGGGATTGCCGGTGGTGCCGGAGGTGTAGTTAAGGGAGATGGCCTGCCACTCATCTTGCGGCAACCAGCCGGGTTCATCGCCGTTACCAGTGGCAATAAAGGTCTCATAGTCGAGGTCACTGACAAGCGCCCCCTCCCGGTAGAGGGGATCGTCGATGGCGATGACCAGCGGTTGGCTATTCAGCAGATCCAGCGCCTTGCGCACCACGGCGCCAAACTCCCTGTCCACCAGCACCACCTTGCTCTGGGCATGCTGGAAGATAAAGGCCATCGACTCGGCATCGAGCCGGGTATTGATGGTGTTGAGCACGGCGCCGCTCATGGGCACCCCGAAGTGAGCTTCAAACATCACAGAGATATTGGGCGCAACGATGGAGACGGTATCCCCCTCCCCGATACCACTAAGCCGCAGGGCCGAGGCAAGCTGGCGGCAACGGCGGGCAGTCTCGCCCCAGCTCTGGCGCAGCGGGCCATGGATCAGCGCCGGATAGTCGGGATAGACCCGCTCCGCCCGCCCCAAAAAGCTGATGGGGGTCAGGGCCTCGAAATTGGCGGCGGTTTTGGCAAGGTCGCGCTCATAGATGTTCTGCACTGTCATCGGATTCCTTCCTCACAAGTGGCACAAAACGGGCTGTTCCGGGATGATTCAGAGATCAGCAAGCGACATGGGCATCCTGCCCGTCACTGGTCTCTTATGGGGATGACAGCCTAACAGTGAGCCTGCGGCGGCAGGTATTAGCAAAACGTCTTAGACAGGGGCAGCCTGCTGCCAACAGAGGCCCCCTGTTTTCGTTGCAAAAAATATTTCATTACGGGAAAGCGTGCCATTTTTTTCACAGGCTGTTTTTGGCGAATAACGAAAAATGACGATAATGGAATATTATTCCGTCAAAACTGCTTTATATGTCATTTCATTCATCTCGGCACGCACTATTTTCATGACCTTTATTTAAGGTAAACCGCATAAAACGAAAGCTGAAATAGTTATTGCATAATAACTTTTATTTCATATCAGCTGTTAAATCCATGACAAATAAATTCTGTGAGCCATCCCATAAAGCGAGCATGGCGCCATGTTCATTCAGCCACGCACGGGTTACGGTTACAACGTGAAACAATCTACCGGATGTTCAATATCAGGCCAGATTTCTCGCCAATCACTACGCAATCCACAGTGGGTTTGCGTACCTTGGATGTATGACGCAGAAACCCTATCGACCCGATATTCCGCCGAGCCCAAACCTGCTTTATCAAGGAGCATTTTATGTGTGCCGTGCCGAATACCACACCACGCAGACAATTCCCTACTGCATTTACCATTCTGTTTCTTATTATGTTGCTGGCCATTGCGCTGACCTGGATAATTCCGGCGGGCGCCTATGCCAAACTCTCTTATAATCCGGCCAGTGAAAGCCTGATGGTCAATAGCCCACAGGGGGAAATAAGCCGACTTCCCGCAACCCAGGATGCCCTGGCAAAACTCAATATCAATATCGCGGTAGAGCAATTTACCAACGGCACCATCCGCAAGCCCATTGCCATTCCCGGCACCTATGCACGGCTGGAACAAACGCCCAAGGGGCTCAGTGACGTGGCAGTCAGCATGGTCAAGGGCACCATAGAGGGGGCAGATATCATCGTCTTTATTCTGGTGCTCGGGGGGCTGATCGGCGTCATCAACAAGACAGGCGCATTCAGTGCGGGGCTTGTCGCCCTCTCACACAAGACCCGGGGCAACGAGTTCCTGTTTGTGGCGCTGGTCTGCTTCGTGATGGCGCTGGGAGGCACCACCTGCGGACTGGAGGAAGAAGCGGTCGCCTTCTACCCCATACTGGTGCCCATCTTTCTGGCGCTCGGCTATGACTCCATCGTCTGCGTAGGGGCCATCTTCCTCGCCGCCTCCATGGGAACCACCTTCTCCACCATCAATCCCTTCTCAGTGGTGATCGCCTCCAATGCCGCCGGCATTCCCTTTACCGAGGGGCTGATCTTTCGCGCCATTGGCTGTCTGGTGGGCACCCTGGTGGTGATCGGCTATCTCTACTGGTACTGCCAGAAGATCAAGGCCAATCCAGCCTTCTCCTACACCTATGAGGACAGAGAGAGTTTTCGCGCCCGTTTTCTCAAAGAGGGCTCTATGGACGAAGGGGTGCCCTTCACCCTGCGCCGCAAGATCATTCTGACCCTGTTTATCCTCGCCTTCCCGCTGATGGTGTGGGGCGTCTCCATGGCCGGTTGGTGGTTTCCGCAGATGGCGGCCTCCTTCCTGACCATCGCCATCATCATCATTTTTATCTCGGGTCTCAAAGAGAAAGAGGCTGTCGAGGCCTTTACTCAGGGGGCGTCGGAGCTGGTGGCCGTCTCCCTCATCATCGGGCTGGCGCGGGGGGTCAATCTGGTACTGGATCAGGGGATGATCTCGGACACCATTCTGGCCTACGCCTCCGATCTGGTCTCCGGCATGCATGGTGCCGTGTTCGCGGTGGCGCAGATGCTGGTGTTCACCCTCTTGGGGCTGGTGGTACCCTCCTCCTCGGGGCTCGCGGTGCTCTCCATGCCCATCATGGCGCCGCTGGCAGATACCGTGATGATCCCCCGCTATATCGTGGTGTCGGCCTACAACTGGGGGCAATACGCCATGCTGTTCCTGGCCCCCACCGGACTGGTGCTGGTCACTCTGCAGATGCTCGGCATTCAGTTCAACAAGTGGGTCAAGTTCGTGCTACCCATGGTGGGCTTTGTGCTGGGATTTGGCGCCCTGATGCTGGTAGCGCAAGTGATGATGGCCTGATGGGCCTTTGATACATGAGTGACAACACCCCGTGCCTGGCGCGGGGTTTTTATTCAGCCTTAGTGGCGTACCCGCCCCTGCTGGCGAAAGCAGTAGAGCTTGAGGCTGATGTCGGCGATATCGGCGGGAAGCTCCTCTCCCTGCTCGGCCAGGGGCCGGTAGAGGGATGAGAGCAGACGTTCGGCCTGCTGCACCGTGATGATGTTGGCCTGGATGGCCGGGGTGATCCAGCTGGGTAACATTGACATATCTCCCCCTCGTTGATCCGGTGATCTCGGGTGAACCTCTTCATTTCAGGTCTTACGCGGTTGTCTGCCGACCCGCTCACCCTCTGCTTCACCCAATCAAAGCAAAATGCTTGCCGTGATCTCTTATCGGCCAACATCCGATGGGGCTGGAGCCATTTATCAACCACTTGCGTGGCCATCTCAACGAACAGAGCCCTTGCTCAAGACCTCCCTTGACCTGTCCCCGTCAGCACTTTGCCACTCTGGCATTCTGCTCACCGCCCGCCTTGCAAATTGCGACTCGAATTGCCCCTTATCACAAAAGCAAAGCCCGCCATGCGTCGGAAACTGGTCACTTTTAGTCCGTTGTCGCCAAAGCCAGACACTTTTTCATGGTGGCTATTTTTTGACCTTGCCAGTGCCTGTCGCAAGCCCATCCCCCTCGCCTTGTCCGGCCAACCGGTTATGACAAGATGGCGCCAGATTGGAACAGCCCGTATGGGTATGCAGGAGAACCATAAAATGAACAGATCCATGATGACAGGTATCGGTATTGGCATCGCCTCGGCCCTGGCACTCTCGGCGGCGGCCAGCGGCTCCCTCTTTACACCCCAACCCACCTTTGCCGAGGTGATCGCCAGCAAGCCGATCACCGAGAGCATCAAGACTCCCCGCCAGGAGTGTCGCAACGTCACCGTGACTCACCGCAAGCCGGTACAGGATGAGCACAAGATCCTCGGCACAGTGGTTGGCGCGGCGCTGGGGGGCGTAGTTGGCCACCAGTTTGGCGGCGGCAGCGGCAAGAAGGTGGCCACTGCTGCAGGGGCCGTCGCGGGGGGTTATGCCGGTAATCAGGTGCAGGGCAATATGCAGGCGGGCGATACCTACACCACCACCGAGCTGCGTTGCAAAACCGTACAGGATACGAGCGTCAACACCATAGGTTATGACGTGACCTATCGCCTCGCAGGTCAGGAGGGGGTGATCCGCATGAAGCAAGCCCCCGGCGCCACCATTCCGGTCAAGGATGGCAAATTGGTGATCGACCAGCCAAAAGTGTGATGTCTCCTGGCCCCACTCAGCAGCAGGCCCGCCTCTTTCGAGGCGGGCCTGTGTTTTTTGGGCGGCTTGATTTCCTTTTTTCAAACAACGGCACTCAGGGTCATTGCGCCCAGTCAGTTACCCCTTGCAGCACTTCTTCACCGCCCGCACCACGTTCTGATAGCCGGTGCAGCGGCACAGATTGCCCGACAGCCCGCGGCGGATCTCCGCATCGGTCAGCGGACGGCGTTCGGTCTTGTCGAGCAGGGCGGCGCTCGCCATCACGAGGCCCGGGGTGCAAAAACCGCACTGCACCGCCCCCTCATCAATAAAGGCCTGCTGCACATCAGAGAGCTCATTGCCTTTGCGCTCCCCCTCTACGGTACGAATGGATTTGCCATCGGCCCACACCGCCAGATAGAGGCAGCTGTCGATAGCCGTACCATTCACACGTACGGTACAGGCGCCGCACTCACCGACACTGCACCCCTCTTTCACACTGATAAGCCCCTGCCCGCGCAGGAAATGGAGCAGCGACATGGTGGGCGGCACTGCATAGGAGTAAGGCTTGCCGTTGATCTCGCACTGGATCTCCACGGCGGGACAGCTTTGCAGTTGCATCATAGGATCTTCCCTCCGGCACGTTCGACTGCGCAGGCGACCACCCGCTGCGCCAGGGTTTTGATAAGGTGCAGGCGAAATTCCTTTTCAGCCCGCCAGGAGGAACGCGGCGCCACATCGGCCACCACAGCCTCGGCAATGGCGGCCAGTGTGGCGCGAGTCAGCGGTTGCCCTTCGGCTGCCGCTTCTGCGTGCGGGGTACGCACCGGGGTCGGGGCCGCTACCCCATAGGCCAGCCGCAGACTCTTGAAGTGACCATCCTCAATCTGGCAGTAGGCGGCACAGCCGATGGTGGCAATATCCATGGCATCGCGCATGGCGTACTTGAAGTAGTGGGAGCCCACATGGGGGTGAGAATCCGGCGCAAAGTGGAATGCCACCAGAATTTCCGCCGGTTGCAGCGCCACCTTGCCAGGGCCGGTGTGAAAACCGGCGATGGGGATGCGGCGCGTACCATTGGGCCCCGCAATTTCCAGCTCCGCTTCCAGCGCTACGGTAGGCGCCGCCGAGTCAGCACTGGTGGCGCCGTTGCAAATATTGCCGCCATAGGTGGCGACGTTGCGGATCTGCGGGCCGGCGATGGTAGCGGCCGCCTCGGCCAGCATCGGCAGGCGGCGCTGCACCAGTTCGTTTTCGATGAGCTCGGTAAAGGTGGTGCCAGAGCCGATGCGGATCGCCCCATCAGGCAACTCGCTTACCCCTTTGAGTTCGGGCAAGTCGTGAATATCGACGATATGGCGATAGGCGGCGTTGAGGTGATGAAGCTGGATCATCACATCGGTGCCACCGGCCAGCAGGCGTGCCTCGGGGTCAGCCTGACGCAGAGCGACCGCCTCGGCCACGCTGTGCGCCTTGTAGTAACGGGCAATATCAAACATGGTGTTGCTCCTCCCCTGATCCCTCGCCAATCAAACCCGCTGCGACAAACTCCCGGAACAGGGTTTTGGGGGTGATGGGCAGCTCGTTGATGGCCACCCCGGTCGCCATGCGAATGGCGTTACGGATCGCCGGGCCCGGCGAGATAATGGGCGGTTCCCCCAGGGATTTGTGGCCATAGACCGACTGGGGCTCGTAGGTCTGCACGAAGTCGCATTCCAGCTTGGGCAAATCCAGCATGGTGGGGAACTTGTAGTCGAGCAGGTTGGGGTTGCGCACCACACCTGTCTTGGCGTCGATGATCATCTCCTCGAACAGGGACCAGCCGATCCCCATCCCCATGCCGCCGTGTACCTGACCCTCTGCCAGCTGCGGATTGAGGATCTTGCCCGCATCGTGCAGGTTGATGATGCGATTGATGGTCACCTTGCAGAGATCGATATCGACGCTGAGATCGACAAAGGTACAGCCGAAACTTGGCGGATTGGTGGTGGTCTTGTGGGAGACCTCGGAGGTGATCTGGCCGCCGATGGTGAGGTGGTAGTAGGCGTTGACCGACACCTCGGCGACGCTGATCAGCACCTTGTCCGGCGCACCGGCCAGCACCACGTAGCCGTCGATCAGGGTCAGCGACCCTACATCCTGATGGCAGAGTTGGGCCGCCAGCGACAAAATGCGGGCCCGCAGCTGCAGCGCCGCCTGATGGATGGCGGGCGCCGCCACATAACTCTGGCGCGAGGCGAACGAGCCCGGATCGTAGGCGGTGATGTCGGTATCCTGAGTCGAGATAACCCGGATCTGCTCAAACGGAATGCCTAACGTCTGGGCCGCCATCTGGGCAAAGACGGTATCCGATCCCTGCCCTATCTCGGTGGCACCGATCTGCAGATTGACGGTGCCATCCTGATTGAGCAGCATGCGGGCGCCAGCAATTTCGACCCCCACCGGATAGGTGTTGGAGCCGTAGCTAAAGCACGCTACCCCGATGCCGCGCCGCACCCGGCTTGAAGGATCCTGCCCCAGACACTCGGCCTTGAGTCGATCCCACTCGAACATCTCGCGGCCACGCAGCAGGCAGTCCGGCAACCCGGCGCTGTAGATGGTCTTCTGGTTGACCTGATTGACGTCCCCTTCCCGCGCCACGTTGGCGATGCGCACATCAAGCGGATCCAGCCCCAGTTCGGCGCAGGCGTCATCCAGCATGCATTCGAGGGCAAAAATCACCTGCGGCGCGCCGTAACCGCGCATGGCACCGGCGGTGGGCAGGTTGCTGTAGAAGGTTTTGGCGTCATAACCGAATGCGCTGCGCGGATAGAGGTAGCTGATCTTGTTGCCCCCTGCGCTGGCGATGGAGTGGCCGTGGGAGGCATAACCGCCGGTGTTGGAGAGCACGTCGAGCTGATAGCCCTTGAGGGTGCCGTCGCGGTTGAGGCCCATCTTGCCATCGATGGCAAAGCCGTGGCGGGTGCGGGAGGCAAAAAAACACTCCTCCCGGCTCAAGGTCACCTTGACCGGCACGCCGCCAAGCTTGTAGCTCAAAAACGCTGCCATCGGCTCTTCCAGCACATCCTGCTTGTTGCCAAAACCGCCGCCCATATAGGGCTTGATCACCCGCACGCTCGACCAGGGCAGACCGAGGGATTTGGCCACCCGGCTGCGCACTATCTGGGGGATCTGGGTGCTGCTGACCACGATGATGTGGTCCGGTTGATCCATGTAGGCGTAACAGGTCACCGTCTCCAGATGGCAGTGCTGCACCACTGGCGTCCGGTAGTGCGCCTGAAACTGCAGATCTGCCGCCGCAATGGCCTGCTCCGGGTCATTGGCGCGAAGCTGGCTTTGGCGTAGCAGATTGCCGCTCGGGTGAATGGGATAGGCACCGTCGGCCAGCGCGCTCTCGGCATCCGTCATCACCGGCAGCGGCTCGTAAGTCACCTTGACCAGCGCGGCAGCCTTCTCGGCCACCAGCGGATCGCGGGCTACGACTATGGCGACCCCATCGCCAAAGTGGCGTACATGGTCAGTGAGCAGACGGCGGTCTTTCACATCACGTTTCGCCTCATCGAGAGACCAGGCGTGACCGGCGGTACGAAAACAGGTGGTAGGGACATCTTCATGGGTAAACACGGCTTCGACCCCGTGCAGGGCCAGTGCCTCGGTCGCATCGATGGCAAGCACCTTGCCGTGGGCGATATTGCTTCGCACGTACTTGGCGTGGCGCATCCCGAGCATGATGTTGTCATCGGTATAGCGGGCGCTGCCGGTCACCTTGGCCTCGGCATCCACCCGCTTGAGCGGTAATCCTATGGACATATGCAAGTCCTTTTTCGAATGGAAAAATCTGGAACCGGCATAAAAAACAGCAAGATATGCGCCTGTTTCCCGCCATCGTCAGGACAATGGGGAGAAGTGTGAAGGGGATCCCATCTAGCCCGCTTTTGTTGGCCCGAAGCGACAAGCCAGGGGCAGCCCCTGAGCAAACGGGGCACATCAGCGGTGAAAAAAGCGGCAGAGCGAGGAGAGCAAGGGTGGGAGCCTATCAATCTGGTAGGGGATTTATCAAAATGGTATCGAGATGGCCCCCCAACTGCGGATACGGCCGAGGCGTGATAGCCAGCGTGGATAGGCTGAACACTGCAGACATAAAAAGCCGCAGGCATAAAAATGGGGCCGCCAGAGCGACCCCAAACGGGCGGGTTATCCCTAAATAGCCCACCCCCCAGCATAAAAGAGCACCAGCGCCAGGGCGATGACCACGGTGCCGACGTTGAGCTTGTGCCACTCCTTCGAGCAGATGCGGCCGATCACCAGCGAGCTGAAGCCAAGCATGATGCCGGTGACAATATTGCAGGTGAGCACAATAAATACCGCGCACACCAGCCCGGACATGGCCCCGACAAAGTCATCGAAATCGAGCTTGGTGACATTGCTCAGCATCAAGAGCCCCACATACATCAGGGCCGGTGCGGTGGCATAGGCCGGCACCAGATAGGAGAGCGGCGAGAGGAACAGCATCAGCAGGAACAGGCCACCGACCACGGTCGCGGTCAGGCCGGTTTTGCCCCCCGCCGCCGTGCCCGCCGCCGATTCGATATAGACGGCAGCGGGGGCCGCCCCCACCAGACTGGAGAAGATGCTGCTGACCGAGTCGGCACTGAGCGCCTTGCCGCTGTTGATGATGTGACCATCCTTATCCAGCAGGTTGGCCTGCCCCGCTACCGCCCGGATGGTGCCGGTGGCATCGAATACCGCCGTCATCACCAGCGCCAGTACGCTGGGCAACACCAGCGGCGAGAGGGCCCCCATGATATCCAGACTGAAGATGAGGGACTTGCCCTGATCGTCCGAGAGGCTCGGCAGGGCGAACAATCCCTGATACTTCACCGCCGGATCGAAGATAAGGCCGAAGATGGAGATGGCGATGATCACCAGCAGGATCCCCCCCGGTACTCTCAGCTTCTCCAGCCCGAAGATCACCGCAAGGCCGATCAGGGACATGATGACCGGCATGGAGGTGAAGGCCCCCAGCGCCACCGGCAGCCCCTCCAGCGGGTTCTTGATCACCAGCCCCACCCCGTTGGCGGCGATAAGCAGCAGGAAGAGACCGATACCGATACCGGTGCCGTGGGCAATCCCCATGGGCAGGTTGTCGAGGATCCAGCTACGCACCCCGGTCACCGAGATGGCGGTAAACAGCACCCCCATCAGGAAGACGGCGCCCAACGCCACCGGAATGGGGATCTGCTGCCCCAGCACCAGACTGAATGCAGTAAACGCCGTGAGGGAAATAGCGCAGCCGATGGCCATCGGCAGCTTGGCCCAGAGCCCCATCAAGAGCGAACCGAAACCCGCCACCAGACAGGTGGCGACAAACACGGCGCCGGGAGGAAAGCCCGCCTTGCCGAGCATGCTCGGCACCACGATCACCGAGTAGACCATGGCAAGGAAGGTGGTGAGGCCCGCCAGCACCTCCTGTCTGACATTGCTGCCCCGCTCGCTGATCATAAAGTAGCGATCAAGAGCCGTGGGCGGCTGTTGCTTTGCTGCGCTCTGGCTGGCGTCATCATTGGCCAGCTGTTCCACGCTGTTTGTCCTGCTGTTTGCTTGGGTCATACCCAACTCCTTCACACGCGCCTGAATGTTCCATGACGAAATGGCGACAGGATCTGCGGGTCTGCCGAGCGCCAGTCTGATGAGAAACAGGCGATGGCGGCAGAGGATGCGACAGACAGACCAGGGCAGGCAGCCTTGACTCAAACGTTTGCCTTGCTGGTCAAAAAACCGGGCCATTTCACGTTCTATGCGGGGAGATCCCCTGTCGTGCAGCAAGACTGGCGCCCCTTTGGGGCACGCCAGCCGCCGTATTCGTTGGGGCTGCGCCGCGGCAGCCCACTACAAGCCCTACCCCCGTTCATGCACCAGTTGGCCATCCACATAGGTGCGGTAGATGGATCTGTCATCCCCCAGGGTCAGCAACACAAAGAGCTTGTCCCGCAGGGTGGTGGAGTTGTCATAACGCAGCTGCTGCAGCGGGGTGGCGACCGGGTCGAGCACCACGAAATCCGCCTCCTTGCCCACCGCAAAGCTGCCGATCTTCTCATCCAGCCCCAGCGAATGGGCGCCGCCCAGGGTGGCCAGATAGAAGGCCTGATAGGCCGAGAGCCGCTCGCCCTGCAACTGCATCACCTTGTAGGCCTCGTTGAGGGTCTGCAGCATGTTGAAGGTGGTACCGGCGCCGATGTCGGTGCCCATCCCCACCTTCACCTGCTTGCGCCACGCCTTGTGCAGCTTGAAGAGACCACTGCCGAGATAGAGGTTGGAGGTGGGACAAAACGCGATGGTGGAGCCGGTCTCCTTCAGGCAATCCCACTCCTGCTCTTCCAGATGGACGCAGTGGGCAAGACGCAGTTGTGGCCGGTCAGCCCGTGCTGGTGATAGACATCGAGATAACCCTTGTGCGCCGGGAAGAGGGATTTGACCCAGGCGATCTCATCCTTGTTCTCGCACAGATGGGTGTGCAGATAGGTGGTGGGAAACTCTTCGCGCAGTCGCCGCGCCATCGTGAGCTGCTCAGGTGTCGAGGTGGGTGCAAATCGTGGTGTGATGGCATAGAGCAGTCGACCATTGCCGTGCCAGCGCTCGATAAGCTGCTTGCTCTGCACATAACTGCTCTCGGCGGTATCGAGCAGATAATCGGGCGCATTGCGATCCATCATTACCTTGCCCGCGATCATCCGCATATTGATGCGACTGGCCGCCTCAAACAGGGCGTCTACCGACTCGGGGTGCACTGTGCCGAACACCAGCGCCGTGGTGGTGCCGTTGCGCAGCAACTGCTTGATAAAGAAGGTGGACATCTCGCGGGCATACTCGAGATCGTTGTAGCGCCGCTCGGCGGGGAAGGTGTGGCGGTTGAGCCACTCCAGCAGCTGCTCGCCATAGGCCCCCACCATCTCGCTCTGGGGATAGTGAATGTGGGTATCGACAAAGCCCGGCACTATCATCTTGCCGCGGTAATCCCGCACCCGCACTTCGGTCGGAATGCGATCCTTGCCCTCCTCCCACTCACCAAACCAATCGATGCAGCCGTTGCGAATGATCAGCAGACCATCCTCGATAAGACGTGCGTTGGACTCAATCTCCTCGGGCTGATCTACCACCCGGGTGATTTCGAAGAAGCTGCCGCGCACTGCTTTGACGGAGTTGTCGTTTTTCATAACCGTTTCCCTGTTTTTCTTGTTCTGTTGACGTTTTTTGCCGGTTTAACCGTCAGATCCGTTCCACTTGTGGCGCCACCGCCTGCCCGGGCACTGGCTCTGGTGAACCCTCCCCCTTGCTGGCCGATGGCTGGCCCGCACTGCGGGCGGTAAAGATCACATCCGGCTTGTCGCTCAGCTGGATCACCTCCACCGCCTCGGCATCCCTGACGGCTGCCTTGCGTTTGCGGCTTTGCGGCAGCACCAGATTCATGATGATGGCGGTGATACCGCCGGCGCAGATGGGGTTCTCCACCAGCATGTAGATACCCGCCGGCAGCACCTTGAAGACGTTCGGGTCATAGGAGACCCCGAGCCCAAGGCCCAGCGAGGTGGCGACAATCAGGGTCTCCCGCCGATCTAAACCATGGCTGATGATGATGCGACCACCGGCGATGGCGATCATCGAAAACATGATGACCATGGCGCCCCCCATCACAGGTGACGGTATGGTGGTAAAAAAGCGCCCCACCACCGGGAAGAGCCCCAGCAGCACCAAAATGACGGCAATAAACTTGCCCACATGGCGTGACGCCACCCCGGTCATCTGGATGACGCCGTTGTTCTGGGCAAAGGTGGTGAGTGGCAAAGAGCCGAGGGCAGAGGCGATCACCGAGACCAACCCGTCCGCCAGAACACCGCCGGAGAGCCGTTTTTGAAACTCGGGGCCCTGAATATCCCGGTGGGAGACCATGGCGGTGGCGGTGATGTCCCCCACCGCCTCCAGCACGCTCAACAGATAGATGGTGCCCGCCAACATAAAGGCGTGAAAATCGAAGGAAAAACCGTACTTGAACGGGATAGGCACCGTAATAAGCGGCAGGTTCTCAAGGGCGGAGAAATCCACCATACCGAGCATCAGGGCCACCGCATAGCCCACCATCAGGCCGATGGCGATGCCGCTCATCCGCAGCAGCGGGCTTCGGCTGCAGTTGAAGGCGACAATGACGCAGAGCACCAAAAGCCCCAGCCCGATGTTCTCGTATTTGCCGAAGGTACCGCTGCTCATGGCAGAGAAGCCGCCGCCAAAGTCGATGATCCCTACCTTGATAAGGCTCAGACCAATCATCAGCACCACTACCCCGCTCACGGTCGGAGTGATCACCCGCTTGAGATAGGGCAGCACGAAGGAGGAGCCCATCACCAGAAAGGCACCGACAAAGGAGACCCCGAGCAGGGTCGAGACAATCAGCTCCTCGTGGATGCCATCTTTTTTCATGGCGCCGCCGAGGGCGATCATCACGGTCACGAAGGAGAAGTTGACCGACTGGATGGAGAGCAGCCCAGAACCGATGGGGCCATAACGATTCACCTGCAGCCAGGTGCCGATACCGGAGGCGATCATCGCCATGGAGACCAGATAGGCGGTGATCTCGGTGGAGAGACCCAGGGCGCCGCCGACGATCAGCGCCGGGGTTACCATGGGGACAAAAATGGCCAGCAGATGGGTCACTGCGCCCATCAGGGTTTGATAAAACGGGGGTTTGTCTTCCAGCTCGTAAATGAGATCCGAGTGCTTGCGTGTTGTTTTAGACATCGTGTTTGTCCCATCACACAGAATGTAGGCGGAGTACTCATTCCGCCGTCAGGCGCTGGGGGCGAGCTGGCGCCCGCCCCTCACCTTTTCTTTTGTTATGCCGACACTTTTTGCTCCAGCTTGCCCAGTTCGCGCAGGATCTGCTCCGGCGTGAAGTGCCACTTGCGCAGCCAGACACCGCAGGCGTCGTGGATGGCGGTAGCGATGGCGGGCGCCGCCCCGTTCACCCCGATCTCCGAGATGGACTTGGCGCCGTAAGGGCCGACCTTGTCATCACTCGGTACCAGGAAGGCCCGGAAGTCGCGGGGAATGTCGCCAATCTTGGGCGCGCCATAGCTCTTCAGATCCCGTGTCAGCGGAATGCCCTTGCCGTCGTAGCAGATCTCTTCGGTCATGGTGTGGCCGATGGCCCGCATGGTCGCCCCGTAGATCTGGCCGAGCGCCAGCTCCGGGTTGATGGGGGTACCGCAGTCGAGCAGAGCGTAGAACTTGTCGAGCCGGATCTCGCCGGTTCTGACGTTGACCGCCACCTCGGCGAAGTTGGCCCCATACGGGAAGGCAAGCTCCGAGGTGATGTAGCTGGCAGTGCCCACCAGAATACCGAAGCCGGTACCGGTCTCCGCCTTGTGGGCCAGCTTGGCGAGGCTCACCTCCCCCTGCTTGCCGCGCACTATACCCGGGTGAACCAGCTCCACATCCTCCACCGGCTCGCCCAGCATGGCGGCGCCGTGGAACAGGATCTTCGCCTTGAGGTTCTCGGCCGCCATCTTGGCCGCATTGCCGGAGAAGCAGGTACCGGACGAGGCGTAGGCTCCCTTGTCGAACAGGGCGTGGTCGGTGTCGCCGGAGATGACATGCACATCGCTGAGCGGGCAACCGAGCACCTCGGCGGTCAGCTTGGCCACCACGGTATCGAGGCCGGTGCCGATATCGGCGCCACCGGAGTGAACGATAAAGGTGCCGTCCGATTCCAGCTTGACCATGCAGTTGGCCTGATCGATATCCGGGATCCCCGATTTTTGCATGATGATGGCGACGCCACGGCCGATGCGCCAATCCCCGTCAGCGGGTTTGGGGCTATCCCAGGCAATCAGTTCGCGACCCTGTTTGAGGATGGGCTCGAGGGCGCAGCTGGCGGCGTGGGGCACAGAGGTAGGCATCTTGCCCTCGCCGATGGCCCCCAGCACCTTGAGGATGTCCCCTTCGTGCACCCGGTTGTGCTCCACCATGTCGAGCTGATCGATGCCCAGTTTCTCGGCCAGCTCGGCAATGGCCATAGTCAGGGCGAAGTTGCCCTTGGGCGCGCCGTAGCCCTGATAAGCCCCGGTCGGGCAGATGTTGCTGTAGTAGGTGTTGACGGTAAAGCGCACGTTGTCGCACGGATAGAGCGGCAGGGAGAGCGCCGGGCCGTTGCTCGGCACCGTCAGAGAGTGGTTGCCGTAAGGGCCGGTGTTGGCACGAAAATCCATCTCGATGGCGGTGATGGTGCCATCTTTCTTTGCCCCCACTTTCACCTTCACCTTGGCCACGTGGCGGGAGGTGTTGCTGATGAACTCCTCTTCACGGGTATAGCGGAAGGTGACCGGACGGCCGGTGACCTTGGTCGCCCAGGCGCACACCTCTTCCAGCAGGATATCCTGCTTGGAGCCAAAGCCGCCCCCTACCCGTTCCTTGATCACATGCACCTGATGTTGTTTGAGGCCGACGATACGCGCCACCTGACGGCGCACGTGCCACGGCACCTGAGTGGATGCGTGAATAACCAGACGATCCCCATCCATGTAGGTGAAGCAGATGTGCGGCTCGGTCGGGCACTGCTGGGCCTGGGTCGATTCGTAGGTGCGCTCGACAATCTCGTCCGCCTCGGCAAAGCCTTTGGCCACATCACCGATCTGACCATGGACGCTGGCGGCCAGGTTCTCGTGCGGGCGGGAACCGATGGGGAAGTTGATGATCATGTGCTCGTCGCCGCGGCGCACCGAGCAGGCGTTCTGCTGCTCGAGATCCGCCGGCACCCCGGCCATATAGACAATGGGTTCGTCGTGGACCAGCGGTGCATTGGGGGCCATCGCCTCATCGATGTTCATGACCGCTGGCAGCACCTGATACTCGACCTCGATGAGTTTGAGGGCCGCCAGAGCGACAGCTTCACTCTCGGCCACCACGGCGGCGACCCTGTCACCTACGTGACGCACCTTGCGGCTGAACATACGGCGATCGAGCGGTGATGGCTCGGGAGCACTCTGTCCACCCGGGGTGTAAAACACATCCGGGCAGTTGAGGTGGGTGATGACATGCACGACGCCCGGCAGCGCCTCGGCGCGGCTCACGTCGAGTTTGGTGATCACCGCATGGGGATGGGGACTGCGCAGCATCTTGATGATCAGTGCATCCTCGGTGACCCGATCCTCCACATAGCAGGGCTTGGCCTGCACCATTTTGGCGGCGTCCACTTTCGGACAGCTCTTGCCGATGTGGCGCAGATCGTCGCGAAACTCGGGGGCGATCTGGCACAGGTAATCGGGATCCTTCATCCGTGAGCAAGCTAGCTCGATGGCCTGATAGAACTGCTGATAACCGCCGTCGCGGTGAAACAGGCCCGAGAGGGCATCGTCGATTTGATCACGGGTGGGCTCGGGGTGGCGATCAAGCAGGTCGGTGACGATGAGCGCGGCGGCCGGATCGTTGTAGCCCGACTGCACCACGCCCACATCTACCATCGCCTGCTGCACCAGACTAAGCTGGTTCCAGCTGCCCAGCGACTCGGCGGTGCGCACCTCTGATCCATCCAGCTGGGCGGCGATCAGCAGAGAGGCATTGATCACCTTGCCGTTGAAGAGAATGGCGTCGGAGCCGGCAAAACCGAAGCCGTCGTCACTGTTGCGCACCGAGTGCATCCGGCACTGGTTAAACAGCACCCGCTGGGCATTGTCACCGGCCTTGCAGATGACGGTGCGCAGGGCACCGTTCAGGGTAAAGTTGAGTTCCATCATGCTTGCACCTCCTGCTGCTGGCAATCCACCAGCAGATCCGCCACTACCACGCCGGTGATATACCGCTTGTAACTTATGCTGCCCGCCAGATCCTCACGGGGCGCAATCAGCTCGCTCACGGCCGCCTCCAGCGCAGCGTCGTGCAGTTCTCGGCGCTCCAGATCCCGCAGGCGCATCGGCTGCGGGGTGACGCCAGCGACAGCCACCCGCATTTCGCCAATGCTGTCGAGGGCCACGGCGGCGGTCATCACCGCCAAGCCATCGGCATTGCGGCTGATGCGGCGGGTGGCGCAGCGCAGTTCAGGCTCCGGCAGCACAACTCCGAGCACCAGGGCATTGCGCTGCCCCGCCAGATAGGCGTCGATGGGTTGCAACAGGTTGTTCTCCAGCACGACCACGGCTTCGAGCACCAGCAACACCGGCAGCAAGGGGGAGTCCTGCTGCTGGCAAGCAATTTCGCCGCCGAGGGTGGCCTGATTGCGCAGATGGCGGGAGTAGACAAACCCCAGCGCGTCGCACAGGGCGGCCGGGGTGCGGGGATCATCTTTCAGGGTCTGCAGGGTGACGGTGGCGCCGATATGGAGCTGGCCGTGCTGCTGCTCAATCTGGTTCAGTCCCAGCCTCTCCAGCGAGATAGCGACCTTCTTGTCGGTGCGGGTCGGGGCGGCGTTAAGCTTGCTGCCGCCCCCCATGTAGACGGCGTCGTTGCCGAAACTGGCCTTGAGTTCCAAAGCCTGACCCAGTTGCTCGGGTCGGAAGAATTGCTCAATCATGTGTCGTCCTTACTCTTGCTGCCCGCCGCCGGGAAAATCCACAGGGCGGGCAATCCGGTCCAAAACTGTGGAAGGTGGCCTTAGGCCAGCTGATCCATCCGTTGCCACAGGCGGCTCGCCACCTTGCTGGCCTGCTCATAAATGGGCGCGACATCGAACGGGAACTCGCGATCCTGATAGACCATGCGCCCCTCCACCATCACGCTGTTGACGCTGTTCGATCCCATGCCGAAGGCGAGATGGCCACCGAGGTTGCGCGGCGCCAGCGGGGTCGGTGCGTCGTAATCGCAGATGGTGAGGTCGGCCTTGTATCCCGGCTCCAGGCGGCCAAATTTGGCGCCGAAGTTGCGCTCCAGCAAGGTGTTGCCGTTCCACAGGAAGCGGGCAAAGCTGTCGGGCCACAGCGCTCCGCCGGCATCCTTGTGTTTGAAGTAGGCAAACTTGAGCTCTTCGAGCATGTCGGAGCCGATACCATCGGTGCCAAGCGCCAGATTGCGGTACTCCGGCAGGTGCCTGTTGTAGCCCACGTGGTTGTTCATGTTGGAGCGGGCGTTGTGCACCAGGAAGGCATCGCGGCTGTTGAGCAGCTCAATGTCGGCCGGGCTCAGGTAGATGCCGTGGGCGACAAGCGACTTGCTGTCGATAAGGCCAAACTCGTTCAACCGGGCGATGGGCTCCTTGCCATAGTGGTGGTGGCCGTGAGCCATGTCGTAGCGGTCTTCCGCCACATGGATATGCAGGCCGCGACCGGTGACCTGCACCGCTTCGCGCAGCATGGCCAGCCCCTCGTCGGGCACGGTGAAGGGGGCGTGGGCACCGATATGCGCTTCCACCAGATAGGGCTCGCTCCCCTTGGCTTTGGTCGCATCGATCTGTTGGGCGAACAGGATGTTCTCCTCCACCCCGGCCTGCAGCTCGGCGAGGCCGCCGTTGCGATCCGTGGTTTCGAAGCAGGTCATGCCGCGCAGGCCCGCCTCTACAAACCCTTTGCGCAGCACATTCAGGGAGCCCTTGATGAAGTTGGGCGACGCGTGGTGGTCGATCACCGCACTGCAGCCGCTCTTGATCGCCTCCAGCGAGCAGATGAGGCCGCTGTAGTAGAGGGACTCATCATCGAGCGCCCGATCGAGCCGCCACCAGAGGTTTTTCAGGGTGGAGATAAAATCCGGGCAGGGGGCAATATTGGCCATGATCCCCCGCGACAGGCCGGAGTAGAAGTGGTTATGGGCACAGACGATGCCCGGCATCACCAGCTTTCCGCCCATCTCCCGATAGTTGGCCTCCGGGTAGAGGGCCCGCAGATTGGGCCCCACCGCTTTGATAAGGGTGCCTTCGATGGCGATATCCACCCCTTCCAGCACCCGGGTCGGCTCCAGCTGGACAGCGGTGACGTTCTTCAGAATAAACATGGTTTGCTCCTTCGCTTATTCGTGGTTCGCTCAGGCCTCGACGGCCCCCAGCAGGTAGTGGTGATGAGCGTGGACATGGCTGATGATGCGGCACATGTCGCCAAGGGCCGCTGGCGCATCCTTGATCCGGCTCTGGGCATCGATAGTGAGACGGTAGGTCTCGCCACCCTGACGCACCCGTAGCTCGCCCTCCCCTTTGCCACCATCCGCCAGATAGAAACCGGGGTTGCGGCTGTTGTCGAAATCCTCCGGCAGGCTGAAGATGGTCACCTTGTCCTGATAGGGCTTGCCCTGCCACGGGCAGAACTGGGCACAGTTGCCGCACTCGTTGCAGTAGGCATCCAGGTGCAGGGTCTGGAACTGATCCTTGAAGCCCGGCACCGCGATGGCGACGTTGGCCCGGTTGGGGCAGACATCCACGCACTTGCTGCAGAGGTAGTTGCACTCGAGGCAACGGTGCGCCTCTTGCGCCACGAAGGCATCCCGCTCGCTCTTGTCGACCATGGTGACGGCGATGCTCCCCTTGCGGCGGTAGATCTCATCCTTGCCCGATGGCTGGATGGTCACTTCACTCTGCTGGCTGGCGATATGCTCGCGAGAGAGCACCAGATCCGCGGCGCGGCGGGCACCACCGATAGCACCGACGATGGAGGATGGGCCACTCTGCACGTCACCGATGAGGAAGACGTTGCGACGGCTGGTTTCGCCGGTCTGGCCATCCACTTCGGGCCAGCCATCGT
Source organism: Aeromonas sp. 82P (assembly GCF_051919365.1). Taxonomy (NCBI): domain Bacteria; kingdom Pseudomonadati; phylum Pseudomonadota; class Gammaproteobacteria; order Aeromonadales; family Aeromonadaceae; genus Aeromonas; species Aeromonas sp. 82P. The sequence goes on along the minus strand of NZ_JBQBEV010000001.1, from coordinate 2,542,470 downwards.
TGCCAAGAGGAATCCCCATCGCTTTGAGCACCTCGCAGTCAGGCTGCTCGCCGATAGCGGTGATCAGGGCATCCATCTGCATCACTTCGGTCTGCTCGGTAGGCACCGGACGGCGGCGGCCCTGCTCGTCAGGTTCCCCCAGCGCCATCATCCGCACGGTGAGCTTGCCATCTTTGTCAAAGCGCTCCGGATTGGTGAGGAAGCAAAAACGCACTCCATCCTCCACCGCTTCCAGATACTCCTCGCGATAGGCGGGCATCTCTTTTTCGCTACGGCGGTAGATCACGGTGACATCGCTGACACCCGGCACCTTGAGGGCCGCGCGGGCGCAGTCCATGGCGGTGTTACCGGCGCCGATCACCGCCACATGGCGGCCCAACGGCAGCGGTTTGCCCTGATTGAAGCTGCGCAGGAAGTTGAATGACTTGTAGACCCGATCATGTCCACCTTCGAGGCGCATGCCGCCATTCTTGTCGGCGCCGATGCCGACGAAGACATAGGTAAAGCCCTGGGCGTGCAGCTTGTCGACGGTGAGCGCCGGATCGCAACCAAACTCGAACTTGACCCCGTGGGCGGCGACAAAGTCGATGTCGTGCTGGATAAGCTCGGCCGGGATGCGGAACTCGGGGATGATGTGTTTGACCACGCCACCGGCATCCGCTTCGCGCTCGAACACGGTGACCGGATGACCGGCACGGGCCAGGAAGTAACCGGCGGAGAGACCAGCCGGACCAGCACCAATCACCGCAACCGGGTGCTTGTCACCACTGCCTGCCGGTTTGTGCCAGCGGGCCTTGTACCCTTCCCAGCCGCGCTCCAGCGCCACTTTTTTCAGCTCGCGGATATTGAGCGGGCTGTCGTAGTCGAGACGGGTGCAGTTGTACTGGCACTGGTGATCGCAGATATGGCCGGTGATGGCGGGCAAGGCGTTGCGCTGATAAATCAGCTCAAGGGCTGCCACATACTCCCCCTCGCCCATCAGGCGAATGTACTCGGGGATATCCTGATGCACGGCGCAGGCGGTGACGCAGGGTGCCACGTAGCAGTCGGTCAGCGGCAGGCCGCCACCCACTTCAATGCGATCGTCGGACTTCCACTCCTTCTGGGTGTAATCCATGGTGAGGGCCTTGGCGGCAAGCGCTTCCAGCTTGGCCACATCCACCTGACTCATGCCCCAGCTGTCAGAGGCGTCGATCTCTTTGAGACACTCAATCTGGCGCAGGTAGCCACCCGGTTTGAGCAGGTCGGTGGCCATGGTGATGGGACGAATGCCGGTCTCAAATATTTCGGCGATGTTGAACTTGCTGGCACCACCGGAGTAGGAGATGGGCAGCTTGCCATCGAAGGCGCGAGACAGCACGGCAGCCACGTTGATGGAGAGCGGGAACAGCGCTCGGCCGGACATGTACATCTCATCGCCGGGCAGCGCCCCCTTGCGGTTGATGGTGCCGAGGGTGTTGGTCAGCTTGACCCCGAAGGTGAGCCCCTTCTCGGCCCCCAGCGCCATCAGACGGGTCAGCATCGCCTTGGCCTGATCCAGCTTGAGGTCGTGATCGAACGACGCTTCGCTCAGACCAATGTAATCAAAGCCGCAGGTATCGAGGATCTCGCGCACCCGCGGGTAACCCAGCAGGGTCGGGTTCAGTTTGACGAAGGTGTTAAGCCCCTTCTCTTCCAGCATGTAGCGGCAGATGGCCTCGATCTCGTTGGGCGGACAGCCGTGCATGGTAGAGAGGGTAACGCCGTGCACCAGCTCGGCCGGGATGCGCTCCACCAGCTGTTGCAGGCGATCGCGCCGCGCCCCCAGTCCCAGCTCGGCGATAAACTGCTCGTCGACCACCAGCTCGCGCAGCACCTGCTGGTACTCGGCAAACTTCGGACTTTGGCTTGCATCCATCAGACTGTGGATGAACTGCTGCATCGGTGGCTGTTTGATGCCATCGAGGTTGTAACCCACGCTCATGTTGAAAATGAAGGACTTGGCCTCTCCGTCGAGCCGCGGGTCGAACACCTCCTCCAGCAGATAGAGGGCAAACCAGGCCTTCAGGTACTCGTCGAATGCCTTGGGCAGGGTGAACTCGGTGGACCACTCGGTGTTGAAGCACTCGTCTTCGGCATCAATGCAGGGCTTTTCCAGTTCGAGACGGTCAAGGATCTGCACCGTCTTGAGCTCGATAAAGCGCCCGCCGGTCAGCCAGGAAGTGACGATGTTCTGGGCCAACTGGGTATGGGGGCCGGCTGCCGGGCCAATGGGGGTCTCGCAGGTTTCACCGAACACCTTGATTTTGCGCTCGTCCTGCTTGCGATAGAATTGCGCGGCGGGAATACCGAAAATGCTCTGACTCTCTTTATATTCCGCAAAAATACGGGTCAGCAGGTTCTTGAACGGAACGGGTCGCATAATATCGCCCATGGCTATCTCCTTGCAGCTGTTCTGCCCATTGGCAGCATGAATAAATGGGGTATCCCGCACGGGTGTTCCCCCTTGGCAAGGAGAAGAGCAACAATCAGGCCACTACAGTTACAAAACTATTTTTTACGGTAAAAGCGTGAGACAGATCCAATTAATGGAGAGAATTTACGATGCCACCATTATGGGTATTGCGAGTAGTTATCAATCACTCTGGAATTTACTTAATGAGCAGTTCAAAAAGAACTCGCCCTATCAGATCAAGTGCGAGAAATATCACTTTGATACGCCATTTATCTCCCCGTTATCTTTTTAAACTGGGTTATTTCGTGGGCTCGCTCTCATTTTCAAGAATGCCACCCAGCAGCGCCTGATAGCGCTCCGGGGTATCCACATCAAACAGGATGGCGGGGCTGTCGACCGGCACCATACGGTGCGGATGCCCGTGCAACCAGCGGCGCACCGACTCCTGTGCCGGCGCGGTAGCCAGCTCCCTTGCGATGGATTTTGGCAGCAACACCGGATGGCCCGCCTCCCCCTGCCAGGTGGGAAAAAGAGCCTCACAACCCCGTGCCTGCCAGAGCTGTTGATAGACCTCGCGCGGGATACAGGGGAGATCCCCGTGGCTGATAAAGAGATAGTCAGCATCGCTGGCCGCCAGGGCGCAGCGGATGGAGCTGCCCAGCCCCTGCCGATAGTCGGGGTTGTGGACGACAACAATATCCGGCAGTGATCCGTAGCGCGCTTGAAGTTCCTCGCCACGATGTCCCACCACCAGAATAACCCGCTGACAAAAAGCCAGGGCATTTTTGAGACTTGCATCAAGCATTGTCCCCTGGCAATAAGGTAGCATCATTTTCCAGGTACCCATTCGGGAAGATAAACCCGCCGCCGTTATTATACAGTCACACTGCACTTGTTCCTGGCAACGTTGTTTCCCACTCCCTTCGATATTTATTTTGGTCGTCATTATGTCGCACCCACACGCTGTTGCTGTCGCATTTCCAGATATAGAACCGCTATTAAACTCGCTCACCAAAAATATTGATAGCCATACCACCTTAATTAGCCTCTGCGGGGCCGGTGGAAAAACCAGCACCCTGTTCTGGCTGGCGGAATATTTTTATCAACAGGGTAAAAGGGTGCTAATTACCACCACCACCCGGATGTTTCTGCCTGCCCCGTCACACTATCGGGAATTGATTATCGAGACGGATCCCGTTCGTCAACTTACCCGCTGTCAGGCGCTACCGGATGGCCCGGCGCTGGTTGCCCTGTTCAGCCATCTCGACGAGCGCACCGGAAAGGTGGCGGGCCCCACGCCCCAGCAGATTGATCTCATCAAGGGGCAGCAGCGCTTCGATCTGATCCTGGTCGAAGCGGATGGCGCCAATCACAAGTTATTGAAAGTGCCAGCTTTGCACGAACCTTGCATTCCCCAGAGCAGTGATTGGGTGATCGCCCTGACAGGAGGCGCCATGGTGGGGGCCAAGGCCGACCCGCAGCAGATCCACCGCTGGGCAGAGCTTCAGGCCCTGTGCGGGATAGAGGCCGGTGACCCCCTCGACTGGGCCCTGTTTCACCATCTGCTCTCCCACCCCGGGGGGCTGTTCAAGGGCACCCCGGCCAGGGCGCGCCGGATCTGGTTTATCAATGGGGATTATCAAAATGAGGCGTCGTGGCTCGATGAATTGATAAAGCTGCATAGCCGCCACCCCGAGATCCATGCCATCTGGCAGGGGGCGGTTCGCGAACCTCAGCCCATTCGCCTCGCACTCGGTTACTTCGCTCAGGATGAGGCACAACCGCCTCGCCCTGATGGTTTAAGGATAAGAAGAGGTACCTTATGAATCTGTTTGCACACGCAGCCCGACTGGAACAGGAGAACACTCCCTTTGCCATGGCCCAGATCATCGAGAGCCGTGGATCCACCCCCCGCCATCAGGCCCAGATGCTGGTGATGGCCGATGGCCAGATCCTCGGCACCATCGGCGGCGGCATGATCGAGCGGCTGGTGATCGAGGAAGCGATGGCCGCCATTGCCGAGCGCAAGCCGCGCATCTTCCACGGCCGGATGGCCCGCAACGGCGAACATGCGGTCGGGTCGGATTGTGGCGGCGCCATGTCGGTCTATATCGATGTCTATGGCCTGCGCCCCCGTCTGGTACTGATCGGCGCCGGTCACGTCAACCGGGCGCTGGCCCATGCCGCCGCACCGCTGGGTTTTGATATCCATGTGGGCGACTGTTTTGAAGGGAGCCTCAATCCCGATCACTTCCCCGTCGGCACTCACCTCAAACAGGCTGATACCATCAGCGCGGTGATCGAGGCGCTGGCCATCGAGCCCGCCAACTTCGTCATCATCGCCACCAACCATCAGGACAAGGAGGCGCTGGAGCGGCTCATCAATCGCCCCCTCGCCTATCTGGGGCTGCTCGCCAGCAAGCGCAAGGTGCAGACCTTCACCCAGGCGCTGCGCCAGCAAGGGGTGAGCCAGGAGCAACTGCAGCAGCTGCACGCCCCCATCGGCTACAACATAGGTGCCGAAACCCCCGAGGAGATCGCCATCAGCATCCTCGCCGAGCTGCTGCAGGTGAAAAACGGCAAATCGGGTGGGCTGATGCAGGACGATGTTCGCCTCAAGCGGGATCAGCTGGTGGTGATGCGCGGCTCCGGCGATATCGCTACCGGCGTCGCGCTGCGGCTGCACAATGCAGGTTTCAAGGTGGTGATGCTGGATCTCGACAAACCCACGGTGATCCGCCGCACCGTCGCCTTCGCCCAGGGGATGTTCGACGGCGAAACCAGTGTCGAGGGAGTGCGCGCCAAGCGGGTCGAGAGCGTCGAGCAGGCGTTCGAGCAGCTGGATCGGGGCGTCATTCCGCTACTGGTTGACCCCGACTGTGCCACCCTCGCCGAGCTCAAGCCCCGCTATCTGGTGGATGCCATCCTCGCCAAGCAGAATCTCGGCACCCACAAGGAGATAGCCCCCATTACGGTGGCCCTTGGCCCGGGGTTTGAGGCGGGGCGCGACTGCGATGCGGTCATTGAGACCAACCGCGGCCACCATCTGGGCCGGGTTATCTATCAGGGCCCTGCCCAGCCCAATACCGGCATTCCCGGGGTGATCGAGGGGCACTCCGCCCGCCGGGTGGTGCGCGCCCCTGTCGCCGGGGTGATGAAGAGCATTATCAAGCTCGGTGATCTGGTGCAGGAGGGGGATGTGATCGCCCATGTGGGTGACGCCCCTATTATCGCGCCGCTCTCCGGCATGGTACGAGGTCTGCTCAGCGATGGCATCGAGGTCACCGTCGGCTTCAAGATCGGTGACATCGACCCCAGAGGCGAGCGGGCCGATGCCACTACGGTATCGGACAAGGCTCGCGCCATCGGCGGCGCCGTGCTGGAAGCCATGATGCATCTGGCCCAGCGCAGATAACGGCTCTTCGCGTCCCTCTTCAGCACCAAGTTCAGCACCAAGCAAAAGCCCCACCATGATGGTGGGGCTTTTTTCCGCCTGTCGGTTGATGCAGAGCCTTTACATCAGGAGAACCTGCATCACGACCGGGTTCGTTGCAATCGCCAGGCTCGCACCGCCAGCACAACCAGAGTGATGGCGGTGAGCGGCAACACAAAACCGGTTAGCGCTGCACTGAACTGACCTTGCAGCGGACTGGATGTGGCGTGGAGGATCAGCCAGCAGGTGTAGCCGATGTAGTAGGCCAGAAACAGCGCCCCTTCCCAGCGGGCGATGGTGTAACCGGTAAAGAAGATGGGCAGGCAGGCAAGCGCCACCGCAATCATTACCGGAATATCGAACTGAAGGGCGGTGGCCGACACTTCAAGCCCACCGGGAGTGACGATGGAGGTGAGCCCCAGCACGCAGAGGATATTGAAGATATTGCTGCCCACCACGTTCCCCACAGCGATATCCCGCTCCCCGCGCAGGGCTGCGACGATGGAGGTCACCACTTCGGGCAAGGAGGTACCGGCCGCCACTATGGTCAAGCCGATGATCAGATCGCTCACCCCGAAGTAGTGGGCAATCTCAACCGCACTGCCAACCAGCAGACGGGAGCCGAGGATCAGCAGACCCAGACCTGCGGCAATAAAGAGCAGATTGCGCAACCAGTTGCCCGCCGTACTCGCTTCACGGGTACCAAACTCCTGCTCGTACTCCGCCTGCACCGCTTTGTTTTCCCGTCGACTCTGGACAAAGAGAAACACGGTGTAGGCGATGATGCCGGCAAACAGCAGCGCCCCTTCCAGTGGCGCAATACGGCCATCGTAGCCCAGCAACAACACCAGAAAAGAGACCACTATCATCAAGGGAACGTCGAGACGTACCAGTTGCTGTGAGACGGTCAACGGTACGATCAGTGCCGAAACACCTAAAATAAACAGCACGTTGAAGATATTGCTGCCGACCACGTTCCCCACCGCTATCCCTGCCTGCCCCTCGAGGCCAGACTGGATGCTCACCGCCAGCTCGGGAGCACTGGTCCCAAAGGCCACTATGGTCAATCCCACCACCAGTGGCGATATCCCCATCATGGTGGCGAGGCGAGATGCGCCCCGCACCAGAGATTCGGCCCCCACCACCAGACACACCAGGCCTACAGCCAACCACACCAGCGTCATCATACGGTCTCATCCTTGCCGTTAGGTTCGTTGAAATAATCACAATAAATCAGATACCTGTGCTCCAGCACAGTCAGACCACGCCATTGTAACGAGGGGCTGGTCCCCTGTCGCTGGCTCTTTTGAGTGCCGTTTATCGTGCCACTGGCAGCCCAGTCACCACTCAACCGTGCTTGATACGGGTTTCCCCCGCCACTGACACCACGGAACGCTTGCCCTTGCGACTGATCACCAACAATGCCAGCACGATAAGGGCGATACCGCTCCCCTCCACCGGCCCCGGGTTTTCCCCGAGCAGCCACCAGGAGAGCAGCACGCCGCTCACCGGCACCGCCAGGGTGCTGAGGCTGGCGATCCCGGCCGGCAGTTTTTTCAGCACAAACAGCCAGAGACTCCAGGCAATGGCGGTGGCAAAAATAGCGCTATAGGCCAGCGCCCCCATCACGTAGGGCTGCCAGTCGATGGGACGCTCCGGCACCAGCGCGGCCACCACGGCCATCACCAGGGTGGCGTAGATCATCTGCCAGGTGGTGAGGGACATCAGATCCACCGCGGGGTGGCGGGCATACATCCGCTTGGCGATGATGGCGCTGATCCCCCAGCAGATGCCGGAGGCAATGCCCAGCAGCGCGCTCTTCATGGAATCGAGGTGCAGTTGCCAGGGCTCGATCACCAGCAGCAGGCCGCAGGCGGCCACCCCGACCGCCAGATAGTGCAGCTTGCGCATCCGCTCGCCGAGAAAGAGCGCAGCGAAGATCACCACCCAGAACGGCATGGTATAGCTCAGAATGGCCACCTTGCCCGCCCCGCCGCTGATCAGAGCCCACTGGGCCAACCCCACCATGCCGCAGGTCTGGAACAGAGCGATGGCGAGGGTATAGCGAAACGGGGTGGGTTTGAGATAACGGCGCCCGCGCAGGGCCAATACCAGCAGCAGAACCAGAGATCCGCACAGGCAGCGCAGGGCGGTGAACTCGAAGGCCCCCGCGTAGAGCATCACCTGCTTCATCACGATCCAGCTGTAACTCCAGATGGCGGTGAGCAGGACCAACCCCCCCAACGCCGCCATGTTCAACTTGCTATTCATTATGCTGCCTTGTTGCTGCGGTCGATACGTCCGCCATTCGGGGCGCCATCTTACACCTCTGCCGCCCCCCTGCCCACCGTGGATAAGAGCTGGCCGGCCCATGCTTCCCCTCTGCCAATCCCTGACACCGGCCAACAGAAAGGGGGCCTTGGGCCCCCTGTTTGCAACCATCAAAGACGAGGCTACAAGCTGATCAGGGTGCCGGTCTTGCCGGCAATGCCGTCCGCCGCCTTCTCCAGCAGGGTGATGAGGGATTTGCGCCCCGGCAGGGATGTCGCAAACGAGAGCGCCGCCTCCACCTTGGGCAACATGGATCCCTTGGCAAACTGCCCCTGTGCGATAAAGCTGTTGGCATCGGCCACGCTCAGGGTATCGAGCCACTGCACCTCGGGCTTGCCGAAGTTGATGGCTACTTTTTCTACCGCCGTGAGGATGATCAGCATGTCGGCGTCGATAAGCTCCGCCAGCTTGGCACTGGCCCAATCCTTGTCGATCACTGCGCTGGCGCCGCGCAGGTGATTGCCCTCGCGCAGCACCGGAATGCCGCCGCCCCCGACGGTGATCACCACCTGACCGGCAGCCAGCATGGCAGAGACGGTCTCTTTCTCGATGATGTCGACGGGTTTGGGGGATGCCACTACCCGGCGATAGCCGCGACCGGCATCCTCTTTGAGCCGCTCCCCCTTGGCCATCAATGCTTCGGCCTCCTCCTTGCTGAAGAAACCGCCGATGGGTTTGCTCGGGTCGAGGAAGGCGGGATCGTTTTTATCCACCTCCACCTGGGTCACCAAAGTGGCAACCGGCTTGTGAATACCACGCGCCAGCAAGGCCTCGCGCAGGGCGTTTTGCAGGTCATAACCGATATAACCCTGACTCAGGGCCACGCAGACCGACATGGGCAGATGGGGCGCCTTGGAGTCATGACGGGCCGCCACCTCGAACGCCTGCTGGATCATTCCCACCTGCGGGCCGTTGCCGTGGGTCACCACCACCTCGTGCCCCTGGGCGATCAGGTCGGCAATGGTGCCCGCCGTGCTCTGCACCGCTTTCATCTGCTCGGGCAGGTTGTTGCCCAGCGCATTGCCGCCAAGGGCCAGTACGATTCTCTGTTTCATCTTGTTATCTCCAGTGATGGGACAAGCCGGCGCGATACCGGCCCACCTTTCGTTGTTCACATAACCTTGCTGCTCTGCGTGTTTCGAACGGATTGTCAGCCTGCCACCGCGGGGCAAGGCCAGTGCAGATCCGGCGCCAAGGCCGGGTCAAAGGGCGCTCTGGCCAGAAAGCGGCCGTGACCACGGCGCCCCAGAAACTCGCCATCGCGGGCCACTATCTCGCCGCGACTCAGGGTCAGCCTGATCCGGCCGGGGCAATGCATCCCCTCGTAGGGGCTGTAGTCGCCGTTGTCGTGCAACTGTTGATGGGAAATCAGGGTGTCACCACGGGGATCCATGATCACCAGATCGGCGTCAGCCCCCGGTTGCAGGTTGCCCTTGCGCGGCCAGAGGCCAAACAGGCGCGCCGGGTTGGCGCTGGTGAGAGCTACAAAGCGTGATGGCGAGATGCGCCCCCCCAGCACCCCGTGGGCAAACAGCAGCAGCATCCGGTTTTCGACCCCAGGCAAGCCGTTGGGGCAGCGGCTGAAATCGCCACCTGACAAGGTCATGCGCTGGGCGTGGGAGAAGTTGCAGTGATCGGTCGCCACCGTGTCGATGTCACCAGCTGCGATGCCGACCCACAGCTTGTCCTGCTCACAGCGCGAGCGCAGCGGCGGGCTCAGCAGGAAGTCGACCCCGTTCTCCTTGTAATAACACTGCTCATCGAGCAGCAGATATTGCGGGCAGGTCTCTACCCAGACCGGCTGGCCCTGACGGCGCGCCAGTTTCAGATACTCCAGCCCCAAGCCGTTGGAGAGATGGACGATATAGAGCGGCGCATTGCCCGCGAGCCCCGCCAGATTGATCATCCGGGCGATGGCCTCCGCCTCGCACTGCAGCGGGCGGCTTTGCGGGTGATACCAGGGCTCACAATGGCCGGCGGCCAGCAGAGCAGCCCGGCGCGCCGCAATGGCGGCGTCGTTCTCGGGGTGAACGGTGGCAAGCGCCCCCACCTCTTTGAGGCGGGCCAGGGCGCGCAGCACGTCGTGGTCCCCCAGCTTGTACTGGTAGGTAAGATAGAGCTTGAAGCTGCTGATCCCCTCCTCCTGCACCATGGTGGCCATCTCGTGGAGGATGGCGTCATCCACATGCTGGATCACGCCGTGAAAGCTGTAGTCGATCACCGCCTGATCGACGGCGTAATCGTGATAGCGGGCCAGCTGGTGATGCAGGTTGCACCCCGCCGGGCCAAATCCCATGTGATCGACGATGGTGGTGGTGCCACCACAGGCGGCGGCACGGGTACCGCTGAAAAAGTCATCGCAACTGCGGGCAATCCCGGCATCAATGTTGAAGTGGGTGTGGACATCGATACCGCCCGGCATCACGTAGCAGCCGCTGGCATCGATCACGTCGGTCTCGCCATCGGGCTGGATATCGGCGGCGCGCTCAAGGATCACCCCGTTCTCGATCAGCAGATCCTGACGATATTCACCCTGCGCATCGACCAGCACACCGTGTTTGATCAGCCGTTTCATCCTCACCACCTCGCACATCAGCTCGCGTCAAACAGCAAGGCCCCGCCTGCGAAAGACGGGGCACTGGCCACACAGCAACAGCCGGGCGGTGATGAGAGTCACCGCCCGGCAGTCCCCTTACTTGTCCAGCTCGGCCAGATAGAGCATGGGGATCACCGCGTACATGGCGGCGCACTTGACCAGATGCTCCTTCCAGGTTTTCTCGTTCGGGGCGTGGGCCTCCGGCTCTTTGCCCGGGCCAAAGCCGATGACCGGGATGCCGTGACGACCCATGATGGAGACCCCGTTGGTCGAGAAGGTCCACTTGTCCACCACCGGCGCCTTGTTGAACAGCTGGGTGTACGCCTTGGAGAGGGTTTTGACCGTGATGTGATCCTCTTCCACCTTCCAGGTCGGGAAGTAGCACTCGGTCGGGTAGACCAGACCGGTATAGGCCGGACGGTCGTACTGGTACATGGAGACCTCGGCACCGGCGGCTTTCACCGCAGGCAGCGCGCGGATCTCGTCGAGCGCACCTTGCCAGGTCTCGCCCCAGGTGAGGCGGCGGTCGATGGAGACGGCGCAGCTATCCGCTACGGCGCAGCGGCTTGGTGAAGTGAAGAAGATCTCGGAGACGGTCAGGGTGCCCTTGCCGAGGAAGTCGTCATGACCGAGGTTGTGGCTGAGCTCCTGCAATTCGCCCAAGATCGGGCCCATCTTGAAGATGGCGTTGTCACCGCGCTCCGGCGCAGAGCCGTGGCAGCTCACCCCCTGCACTTCCACACGGATCTCCATGCGACCACGCTGGCCACGGTAGATCTGGCAGTCGGTGGGTTCGGTACTGACCACGAACTCGGGGCGGATCTTGCTCTGCTCGATGATGTACTGCCAGCAGAGGCCATCGCAGTCCTCCTCCTGCACGGTACCGGTCACCAGCAGGGTGTACTGATCTTCCAACCCCAGATCCTTGATGATCTTGCCCGCGTAGACCATGGAGGCCATGCCCCCTTCCTGATCGGAGGCGCCGCGGCCACCGATGATCTCGTGATCTTCCATCCCCTCATAGGGGTCAAAGGTCCAGTTGGCGCGGTTGCCGACACCGACGGTATCGATGTGGGCATCCATGGCGATCAGGTGCGGGCCGTGGCCGATATAACCCAGCACGTTACCCATGGGGTCAATCTCGACCTTGTCGAAACCAACCTTCTCCATCTCCTGCTTGATGCGCAGCACGACGCGCTCTTCATCGCAGCTCTCGCTCGGGATGGCGATCATATCGCGCAGGAACTGACTCATCTCGGCCTTGTACTGGTAGGCCTTCTCCAACACCATTTCAAACGGAATTTGCTTGCTCATTGTGATTCTCCATAACAACTGAGAGTGCGCGGCCTGTTCGTCGGCAGCGCCCTGTGCCCGTTACCGCACCCCATTGGCGAGGCGCGATCAATGCTTCAATTCGTGTCTCTGCTCTGGCGGGAGAGTTAGTCGCAGGCAGGATGCTTGCCTTCCCACACCACTTCCCGGTAGTGCTTCACATCGGTGTCCCCTTCGGTGTTGATGATCAGCACGACCGAGTTGCTATCCAGCCCGAGACGCGCCATCAGCGCCGCGCAATCCGGGTGGTGACGCACTGCCGCCAGCACGCCTGTACCGACCGAGCCGGATTCGCCGGAGATGATGCGCGGATCATTGCCAAGAGGGTTGCCGAGCACTCTCATCCCCAGCGCCGACACCTTGTCGTGGCAGGAGATAAACTGGGTGGTGCAGCTTCTGAGCAATGGCCAACCGAGGGGATTGGGTTCGCCGCAGGCAAGACCGGCCATGATGGTGCGCATATCGCCCCCCACGTTGACCATCTCCCCCGCCACGCCGGAGCGGTAGATGCAGTCGGCCTGATCCGGCTCGACCACGATACTGTGCAGGTTTTTCGCCCCGAAGCAGTCCACCAGATAACCGAGCACCCCGCCCGCCAGCGCCCCGACCCCGGCCTGCAGCAGCACATGGGTCGGCTGCTTGATGCCCATATCCTGCATCTGCTCGACCGCTTCGTCGGCCAGAGTGGAGTAACCCTGCATGATCCAGGTCGGGATCTTGGTGTAACCCTCCCAGGCGGTGTCCTGCACTATGTGCCAGCCGCGCTCTTCGGCCATCTTCATGGTCAGGCGCACGGTGTCGTCATAGTTCATGTCGGTGACGATGCACTCGGCACCGAGGTTGAGGATGTGGTCAACCCGCTCCTGGGCGGAGCCCTTGGGCATGTAGACCACCGCATGCTGACCCACCTGTTTGGCGGCCCAGGCAACGCCGCGACCGTGGTTGCCATCTGTGGTGGTGGCGAAGGTCATCGGCTCCTTGATGGTGCGTTTGATGAGATCGAAGGAGAAATCCTCGATGGCCACCCCGTATTTCTCACAGAGCAGGTTGGCGATGGCATAAACGCCACCCAGCATCTTGAAGGCATTGAGGCCAAAGCGCTTTGACTCGTCCTTGACCAATATATTTTTCACCCCGATATAGGCGGCCAGATCTTTCAGGTCGCACAAGGGGGTCGGCTCATAACCGGCCAGTTTTTTATGAAAAGCGCGAGCCTTTTGTGCTTCGGCGCGAGAAAACAGCGGAGATGGCTCGGCGGTAAAAAAGCGGTTATCGGCAATATCCATCTTCAAAGAAAATTGGGACATGCTTACCTCACTAGGCGTTACCTGACAAAGAGCTGCCTCGCCGAGAGATCCGTTATTCAGATACCACGGGGAGAAAACTCGAAATAATGGATTCGACAGCGTGGGCAGGATGAATATTCACCCTGCCCTGCCGTTATTTATTTCACCCGCTTTTGCGCCTCTTTAATCAGATTTTCCAGGGTTTCTGCCGGGGCGGAGAATTTACGGGCCATGATCATGGCGGCGATAATATAGGGCTTCCAGCTCGCCTCTTTGTAAGTGGCGATACGGTATTTCTCGAATACCCCTTCGGTTACTTCGCCCTCTTTGCAGGAGACACCGGAAATATCGGCGGGCAGGCAGTGCATATAGAGCGCTTCGCCCCCCTTGGTCAGCTTCATCATCTCCTCGGTGCAGTGCCAATCCTTGTGCTTGGCGTTCTGCTCCAAACAGTGTTTCTCCAGATCTTTGAGGCCAGCGTGGTCATTGGCACGCAGCAACTCGGTGCGCTGCTCCATTACCTTGTAGGGAGCCCAGGACTTGGGATAGACGATATCTGCATCCTTGAACGCCTCTTCCATGGAGGTGACCTGGCGGAAGCTGCCACCGGATGCCTTGGCATTCTCCTTGGCCACTTCGATCACGTCCGGGATCAGGTCATAGCCTTCCGGGTGGGCCAGGGTCACGTCCATCCCAAAACGGGTCATCAGGCCGATGATGCCCTGCGGCACGGAGAGCGGCTTGCCGTAGCTGGGGGAGTAAGCCCAGGTCATCGCAATCTTCTTGCCCTTGAGGTTTTCCAGGCTGCCGAAGTGCTCCTGCAACCAGGCGAGATCAGCCATGGACTGGGTCGGATGATCAATGTCGCACTGCAGGTTGACCAGCGCCGGACGCTGGGGCAGCACTCCCTTCTCGAACCCTTCATCCAGTGCGGCGCCCACTTCGCGCATATAGGCGTTACCGGCACCGAGGAACATGTCGTCACGGATGCCGATGGCATCGGCGCAGAAGGAGATCATATTGGCCGTTTCACGGACGGTTTCGCCATGGGCGATCTGGGATTTGCCCTCATCCAGATCCTGCTGGGCCAGACCGAGCAGGTTCAGGGCAGAGGCGTAAGAGAAGCGGGTTCGGGTGGAGTTATCGCGGAAAACCGAGATACCGAGCCCGCTGTTAAACAGTTTGGTGCAGATATTTTCGGCGCGCAGGGTCTTGAGTGATTCGGCCAGTTTCAATACCAGCTCCAGCTCCTGAGGGGTTTGCTCCCAGGTCAGCAGAAAATCTTTTTCATGCAGGTTGGATTTGAGTGCTCTGATCTCTTTGATTAATTCGTTAACTGCTTTCATCGTTCGCCCCAATCATTGGATGAGATATGGATAGCTCCCCTTTCACTCACGATGTCACCAGCATCCCGGTTGTGGGTGAGCGCGTCGGTTAGCGTCGATATGAGGCAATCAATAACCGTGCCAAACCAATAAAATGCAGGCAGATATTAATAAATGGCGAAAGTGTGTGATGCCACCCACAAAATCAGCGGCTATTTAAGCGGTTTATTCAATAAAAAGGTGAGCGGATCAGCCAGGCCATAAAATAGTAAGGTGATAATAATAAGAGGCAATATCCCTGCGCCGGTGAGAATTATCATCAAAGGTCAGTTTCAGGGGCTGAAATGATACCAGCGGGGTTGCCGTTATCATTATGATAATGCTGTGCAGTGACTTGCTCTTTTGTTACGACCTCTTCTGCAGAAGTGTCACTGCCATTTAACCTCCCTTGCACTCCCCGCCCGTATCGCCTCTCGCCTTATCTTCCGGCCACATTGCTGGGCGCGGTTGGCCCAAGGTGCTAACGTGAATACGCCAGCTGCGCATCTGTCTCGGATGCTCAGAAGAGGCCGACGTTCACGACCGCAACTGCGCGGAAGAACCTGCATGACTTACATCTTTGAGGGATTATCTATGTCCAGGAATGCCGCTCTGCTCATCACCCTGACCCTGCTCGGGATCGCCCCTGCCCACGCCATCAGCGCCAAATATGCCGAGCAACTGGAGCGATCCGGCTGCACCCAGGTTACCGAGGCGCAGGGCTGTGACATTCACAAAACCAAAGCGGAAAATGCCAAGGCGGGATTTGGCACGGCCGCCCCGGCCGCGGAGGGCGGTCTGAATCTGAGCTATGAGCAGAAGCTGGAGCGCTCGGGTTGCACTCAGGTGAGCGAGCTCAATGGCTGCGATATCAACAAAACCAAGGCTGAGAACGCGGCTGCCGGTGTTGGCAATGCTCCGGCCGCGGCAACCAGCGGCAGCCCCTATACGGGCAACTGGATCGCCACCTTCCCCCAAACCGGCGCCACCGTGGCCAATATCCGCATCGATGGCAAGGATCAGGTGTGGGTCAACGACAAGAAGGTCAATGCCAAGAAATCCGATGGCGCGCTGGTGTTCAAGGATGGCATGATCATCTACACCATTCAGGGGGATCGCCGCATCAAGGGTGAAGATGGCTGGGTCGATAATGATGCCGGCACCAAGGGGCCCATCAACGCCAAGTAAGCAGCTGACCACGAAATGACGAGGAGCGCGGGCTCCCCGTTTCACACCTGATTGCCTATCTCTTCCAATGACCAGCTCCGCCAGTGAGGGGCCAGAATTAATACCTCCTGTTCCAGCCAAGTCCCGTCTGTGATCAGTTTATCGAGCCAGGGAACGCCTGCCGGCGAGCCATGATCATCGACCTGATCAGCCTGCGTCGTCACACGCCAGGGCACCTTGCCACTGTCCGTCGCAAAGGTGCGCACCGGACGGGCGTAGTGATCCAGGTAAGGTTGCAACTCACAGGGAAGCCAGAGCATGGCCGGTCGATTTAGTTCACGCGCCAGCTCGACGGCAATATCGATACCCCGTTGATCGAGATCGCCAAAATGTGCCCACTGCACGCCCGCAGGCAGCAGCGGGATCAGCTGCTTGGCCAGGGTGGTATTGCGACCGGGGGCAAAAAGCAGCAGTTGCCCAGGTTGCAGCGGGTAGTCGACAAAGGCCCCCTTGTTCTCCACCGTAATGACCCGCACCCCTTGCCAGCCGATGGCAGCCAGCGTGCCCAGAGTCCGCTCCGGCAACGCCAATTCCCCCAGCAGCGCCATCATTGCCGTCATATCGTGCTGCTGACCCTGCCGATCGACCAGTGAGAGCGGTTCGAGGGTACGGATGCGGATCACCTCATCCTGCGTGAGCGACAAGTTCGCAAGCTGTGGCGCTGTAAGGGGGGCTGATCGCGGATGCTTGCTGTCCCCATGCCAGAGGGCATAAAAGCAGGCCTGATTGAGCCGCGCAGGCAAACTCACTCCCAGACGTTGCAGCTGCTTACGCTTGTCCGGTTCGGGGGGCTCTGCCCGTGCCAGTTGTCCGGTCAGATAAGTCCGCCCCGCGTCGGTCAACACATAATGAGCACCTCGGCCAACCGGCTTGATCCCGGCTACTGCCTGCAACAGATCCTTCAACTCGCGGCCATGCCGACTCTCAAGGGAGCAGCCCTTCTCGTTCTGGCTATCGAGCAACCGTGCACACAAATCCTGTACCCGCACCTCATTAAACAGCGACATCCTCACCTCTCCATGTGGCTTCATATGACGAAGTAGAGGTGATTTTCCCTGTCATTACCGTGACCGGCTTCGCAAGCGGTTCTTATCAGCCCCGCCATGCATGGCCCGTACTGGTAAACCCGCTACAAAGGGCGCAAGCTGGTTTGATATAGAGATACGCTGCGCTCTTCGCGGCACGACAACGCGACACCCGCTTTCACAAGGGCTTGCCATGACCGACGCCACAGACCCCTCGCCATCCTCTTCCTGGCATCTTTCGGATATCCGCGAGCTGGCGCACCTGCTGATTCTGGCGCTGCCCGCCGCGGTAGAGATCACCGAAGCGGTACATCAGGCGGTACTGAGCGGTATGGGGCTCAAGGGACGGGATGAGGGAAAAACAGCCGGGATCACCGGGCTGGTCTACAAGGGGGTACATGGCGGCGCCAACACCCTGGGCAGCGGCATCAACCATCTGCTCAGCCGCCTGCCAGCCACTCCGCCGCCCCACCAGATCCCCGAAACCCCGAAACGTGCGGCCCTGATCGCCACGCTCAACTGCGTGTTGGGGGACAAGCTGGTCGAACACCACAATGCTCTCGCCACCCCCATGACCCTGCGCTATCAGGGCAAGCCCCTCGATTGGCAGGCGATGCCAAAGGATCTACCCCGTGAGGGACGGGCGCTGCTGATGATCCATGGCCTCTGCATGAACGATCTGCAGTGGCAGACCGAGCATCAAGGCAAGCCGGTCAATCACGGAGAGCAACTTGCCAACGCGCTTGGCTATCAGCCTCTTTACCTGCGCTACAACTCGGGCCTGCCCATTGCACAAAACGGGCAGCAACTTGCCCTGTTGCTGGAGCAGCTGTTCGCCCACTGGCCGGGAGAGCTCAAAGAGATAACGATAATGGGCTACAGCATGGGCGGACTGGTTGCCCGCAGCGCCTGCCACCATGCCAGCCAGGCCGGGCTCACCTGGCCTGTGCACCTTGCCAATATGATCTTTATTGGCACGCCACACCACGGCGCGCCGCTCGAACACGCCGGTCACTGGCTGGAGCAGTTGCTGCCCGCCACCGCCTACAGCGAGCCCTTCGTCAGACTGGCGCGGCTGCGCAGTGCTGGCATCAAGGATCTGCGCCACGGCAAGGTGAGCGATACCGTTGCACGGCCGGATCCCGCCGTCCCCTCACAGGATCCTCGCTCGCCACTCCCCTTGCCCTGTGGCGTCAACTGCTATGCCATTGCCGCGACCACTGCCGCCAAGCGCAGCCTGCTGGCCGACCGGCTGATTGGCGATGGACTGGTGCCGCTACGCAGCGCCCTCGGTCAGCACAACGAAGCGCACCATCAGCTGGCTTTTCTTCCTGCCCATACCCTGATTGTCTATCGCACCAGCCATATGGCCCTGCTCGGCAACCCGCAGGTTGGCCAGCAACTGCTGCGCTGGCTCAGCCCCTTGCAGTTATAGCGAGCTGGCTATTAAAGCAACAGAATGCTGGTTCACAAAGGAGCCCTGTGGCACTCTGGGACGTCAAAGGGAAGACCCACACTGACACCTCATGTGTCCCCACTGCAAAGGAGCGCCACCGATGGCCAAAGCAAGCAAGAAAGAGATCAAGAAGAAGATCGCCGCTCGTCTTGAGAAAATTGCCAAGCATGAAGGCAAGATCAAGAAGCTGAAGAAGGCCTTGAAGTAGGGCCCATTGCATAAGAAAAACCGCCAATAGGCGGTTTTTTCATCCTCCTTTTCGCCCCTTTCCCATCGCTTTTGATACCAATGACCCTGATGTAAACGCCTCAAGCGCCCCTCAGCAGAACAACCCGACTGAAGCCACGCACGTTCTCATCACTGATATTTGGTCTAACAGCGCCAATCGGACGCCGCGCGCGCCCATGCCAGCAACTACCTTCAACGGAGTGTTTGATATGAGCCAGTAGTGGAGCGCCATATGTACTCTTACACCCTCACCTTCAAGGAAGATGTCGATCGCCTGACCGCCCCCGAGCAGGAGATCACCTTGCAGAGCCCCGCCCAGGCGGTGGATTTTATTATCCTCTCCGACGGCAGCCGCCATCAGGTGATGTTTGTCACCCACAGGGCCAACTACAGTAGCCTCTATCTCGATAAAGGGGTCAGGGTGCCGCAGAGTTAGTGGCTATCGCCTTCAATTGATGGGGCTGAGTGAAATATTCACGCTGTTGACATAATAATCATCGCATCATGTCAATGTTCCTTTATCTCTATCACGATGTATCTGAGGAAGCGCGATGAAAAAATACAACATTGTCTTATATCAAATTCAATTTATTTAGCCACGAAAAAGCAAATCATACCTCACAAAAATGAACCACCATCACTCAATATCATTGACCACATCCTTGGTCCGTTATAACAATTACTTTGCTGAACATATTTATTCGCAAGCCATTATTAGTGATGGAGTTATCACAATGAATAAAGTTATCTTACCCATAGCATTAATTACCTGTGCCACGCTCGCTCACGCAGAGTCCAGCACTATTATCAACGGTCTGGATTTTGGTCCATTAGCTCAGTTGGCTGGCACATGGAAAAGCACCGATGCTGGTGGTGTAGATGTAGCACCCGGCCAGGAGGGTAGCAAAGTTGGCAAAGGGGGGCCGGCAGTTGAACCCTTTTACGAAGTCATTACTTTTGAACCGGCTGCCGATGCTAAAAATGCCAGCGAACAATATCTGGTAGCCATGTATTACAAGCAGGAAGTATTCAGAAAAAGTGATAATGGAAAATTTCATGACCAACGCGGTTATCTGATTTATGACAAGACCAATCAGCTTGTTTACAACTCATACTGTATACCTCGTGCAGTCTGTGTGGTCACTGAAGGCAAAGCGGGTAACAAAATCGAGTTCAAGACGGGCAAGCGCGGTATTGCGGAAAGCAATTATATGACCATTAATGATTCCACCACGGATTTCTCGATGACTCTGGACTTCTCAGAGAAAGATCTCCTCAAATACGGTCAAACCACCAACCTGATGGTGTATGGCAAGCCATTCGCACACTCCGATAGTGCATCCCTGACCAGAACCAATTGATGTTTCATAGCCAAGGTATTCATTACCTTGGCTTTTTTATATTCGTCGATAGTCTATCCTGATGGCATCCCTATCCCACTCGGGATTGAGCACACCGGCATACCAGAGTGTCAGAATGACATCCATCTGATTGTTATGCTTCACAACCTTGCCGCTCTTACAGGCCGAGATCACCTCCAGCCATAACTGCTCGGGATTAATCGGTTTGGTAATATCCTTGTGTGACAATAAATCAATGGCAGCCAACACATATGCTCTGGTTTTGGTCGCAGCTACATAATGAACTGGCATGATGCAACTGATACAACCAAGACTGCAAAGAGTCAAAAAAGTTACCTTTGGATTATTTTTGAATTTTCCTGTACTGATATCACCACCAAATGCTTCAGCAATAGCCATATCCCAGGCGGTGGCATGCCCATAATTATTCTGCACCATCAGATGAACAGCTCTCAGCGCTGCACCACCATATTTACCATAGATAATCATCACTAATCCCTCCGTTTGCCCCATAGTAAGGCCGAACAGGCGAGATAAGCTAAAATAAATATCAATCACGATCATCGATTTTTTCCATTGATAACAAATCCATTTTTAGCTGAATTAAATATTGATCCATGTCAATGTTATATCTTTATCTACCGAAAGGCTGACTGGTCGATGTCAGCCTTCCAATATCATTCATCAACATCCATTTTCGTGTATAAACGGGTTCACCCAGCCTAGAGCACCTCTATTTTTACTTTGATAATCCCGTCGCGAATATTGCCGATGGCGCTAAAGGCAGATTTGGAGAGATCGATAATACGCCCTTTTTTAAAGGCGCCGCGGTCATTGACCTTGACCACTACGCTCTTGCCGTTGGCGAGGTTGGTGACCCGCACCATGGCGCCAAAGGGCAATTCCATATGGGCGGCGCTATTGAGGTTGTTGCGATAGATCTCGCCGCTGGCAGTCTTTTTGCCATGATAGCGGTCGGCATAATAGCTGGCGTAACCGGTCTCGCTATAGCCGCGCCAGCTGCCGCCGTGGCTCTCGTCATAACGGCTGCTACAGGCCGCCAGCAGCAGGCAAAGAGATAACAGCAGCCCTTTCTGGATATGTTGCACCTTTCCCCTCTCCTCTCTTCTTCTTTTCGCTATGCGCACTTTTTACTCTTCGATTCAACCGATAATGCTGGCGACACACTTGCAGGCGGGAGCCCTCACCTTGCCATAGCTCCAAGGCACTCACCATGTTACTCGCCTTGCTGTCAGGCCGCAGCGACGGTGCGGCTACTGTGCCATATCTTCCATGTAAAAAGGGAGGCAAATGCCTCCCTTTAACCTATTTACCGGTCATCCCGTATCGGGATGGGCCAGAGACCTCTCAGGCAATCAGCTTGTCATCGCTAAAGCCGAAGCCGCGCAGACCCACCACATGCACATGCTCGTGCTTGCCCTGCACCTTGCGGATGAGCTTGTAGGTGGTGCCCTTCTCGGGGCTGATGTTCTCCGGCGCCGCGATAAGCAGCTGCATATCCTGCCGCTCGCACAGCTCGAACAGGGTGGCGATGGATTTGCCATCCAGACGGGCCGCTTCGTCGAGGAACAGCAAGCGGCACGGGGCTATATCCTTGCCGCGCAGACGGCGGGACTCCTCCTCCCAGCTGATCAGCACCATCAGCAGGATGGCCTGACCGGTACCGATCGCCTCGCCGGTAGAGAGCGCACCGCTCTCGGCACGCAGCCAGCCATCGGCCCCGCGCTGCACCTCGATCTCCAGCTCCAGATAGTTGCGATAGTCGAGCAGCACGTCGCCCATCACCTGATAGCTGCGATCCCCCTGCTCGATCTGCGGATTCAAGCGCTGGAACAGCTTGGCCATCGCCTCGGAGAAGCTGAGCTCCTTGTCTGCAAACAGATCGTTGTGCATGGCGGTTTGGTCGGCCAGCGCCGTCAGCAGTCGGGTGTGGGCCTCGCGGATATTGACGTTGAGGCGCACCCCGCGCACCAGACCGAAGGCGATGTTCTGCAAGCCCTGGTTGAGTACCCGGATGCGGTTCTGCTCGCGGCGGATGATGTTGGTGATCTTGGCCGCCACCTCGTGGGAGGAGAGCGACAGATGGGTTTCCCGCTGCTTGAGCTCGTCAGCGAGACGCGCCAGCTCGATCTCCATCTCCTCGATCGCTTCGACCGGATCATCGGAGCGGATGATGTCGTTGCGGATGCGATCCTTGAGGTAACGGTAGACCTGCACGTAGAAGGCCACCTTCTGCTCGGTGCTGCGGTTGCCCTCCGACAGTCGCAGTGCATCGCGCAGGGCCTCGTCGTGGGCCACCGCCACCCGCAGAGCGCCGAGGGCCTTGTCCGACATGGAGCGCAGCTCGTCGCTGTCGAGGTAGGCCAGTTCACGCTTGTTGAGGCGCTTCTCGACATCGGTCTCCCGCGCCAGACGCACCACCCGTGACCAGCTCGCCTTGTGACCCACCAGAGATTTACGGGCGCTGTAGTAATCCTTGCCTTCCAGCTTGAGACGACCGCCAAGGGATTCGATCTCGCGCTTGGTTACCTGCAACTGGGCCTCGGCGCTGGTGCGACGGGAACGGGTGCGGATCAGCAGCTCTTCGATCTCTTTCTTGTGGGCGCGCGCCTTCTCTTCCATATCGTCAGAGAGGGTCAGGCCCATGGCCGCCAGCTCCTGCTCGAACTCAGTCAGGGTCTGGCGCTTGGCCTCGACGCTGGAGTTGAGGGCGGTACGCAGTTGCAACGCCTCGGTGTGGCGCTGGGCAATCTGCTTGTGCTGCTCGCCAGCGGTGCGTGCCGCAAGCTCGGCCGCTTTCAGCTTCTCTTTGAGTCGCTCGCTCATCTCGGAGGCCTTGCCCAGCAGGTCTTGCGCATCCTGATAGGCAAAGTGCGGCAGACGGGCCACCAGCTGATCGAGGGCATAGCAACGGCGCTTCTGCTCGGCCAGCAGGTCGCTCACCTCATCGTAAGCCGCCTGCAGCGCCGCAAGATCCTGCGGATCCTGACGCAGCACCTGCACCATGGTTTCCAGTTTTTCCAGCGATTTGCCGTGTTTGGCGATAAAGGCTTCGGCCTGTTTCAGGGCTTCCACATCGGCATGAGCCGCCTCGAGGCGGGCCGCCAGATCAGTCTCGGCAAACAGGTGGGCAAAGGGCAGCATCCCCTGCACCAGCTGGATATGGCGAGTCAGCTGGGCAGCGGCCGCTTTGGCATCACTCAGCTGCTTGTCGCACTCACCGATGGCACCTTGCAGCGCGCGCAGCTCGGCCTGTTTGGCCTGCACTTCGGCTTCGGGGTCGGGGCGGAAGGCGATATCCAGATGCTGGCCGATAAAGTCGCGGAAGTGGCCGTAGAGACGGTGGTACTTCTGCTGCTCGAAGGCGGCCTTGGCGTAACCCTCGATCAGCCCTTCGCGTTCAAGGTCGAGCTGCTCGATCCGTTTTTCCCGGGCTGCGCGGCCAAACAGCGGCAGCTCGGGATAGCGGGAGAAGCGCACCTGACGCTTGCTGGTGCGCACCAGCACGGCGTCCCCCAGCTCGTCCGCTTCCACCAGATCCTCGTCAAAGGAGTCGGGGTTGCCCTGAATCAGGTAGATATCTTCCGGGCAATCTTCCAGCTTTTTCAGCCGCTCGATGGCGCCTTCAAGGTCGAGCACCACCAGGGCGCTGCGAGCCGGGCCGTAGAGCGCGGAGTAGTAAGGGGCATCGTCGATGGAGATATCGTCATAGACGTCGGAGAGCAGCACGCCCCCTACCTGCTCGGCAATGCGGGCAAGACGGGGATCCGCCTCGCCAGCCCCCAGCTGCAGGTTGCGAATTTGCAGCTCCAGCGCCTGTTTCTGCGCTGCGATGCGATTGCTCTCCTGCTCGAACTCGCGCTCCTTGTCGAGCACTGTCTGCATACCGGCCGAAAGCTCTTCGGCGGTAGTCAGCGGCAGACCGCTCTGCTCGCGCAGCTGCTCGAGTTTTTCAAAGGATTTGAGCCAGCGCGGAGCCAGCTTGGTCAGCTCCGCAATATCACGGCCGAGCTGGGTGCCCTGATGCTCGAGGCTGGCGCGGCGCTGGTTCACCTCCGCCTGCTGCTCGGAGAGCTCCTCCTGACGGGTGCGTTGGGTTTCGAGGAAGATCTCCAGCTCATCGCTGCTGGCAATCAGCTGGCCGGAGGCCTGCTGCAGCTCGTCACGCAACTTGAAGAGACTCTTCTGGCTTTCGCTCTCTTTCTCGAGGCGAGCCAGCGCAGCGCGCAGCCCCTGCCCCTGGGCAATGCGAGCCTTCTCTTCAATGTGACGCTTGAGCAGCGCCTGCGCGGTGGGCCAGGCGGCCTCGCGCACTGTCTCGGGGGCGATGCTCAAAAGCAGCGCCAGCGCCGCTTCGTGCTCGGCCACCGCCGCCTTGGCCAGTGCCAATTGCTGCTCGGCCCCCAGCACCCGGCTGGTGAGGCTCTGCTCGGCGGCGCGGAACTGGTGCAGGGTGTCGCTCGCCTGTTCGGCGGTCAGCCCCGGCAGCTCGCACTGCTCGCGGGCAGCATCGAGGGCCTGCACCGCCTGACGGTACTGGATGGCGCGGGTCTGCTGGATATCGAGCGCCTGCTGGTAGTCGGCCAGCTGGGTCTTGAGGCTGTCTACCTCGGCCTGCGCCAGCTCCTTACGCTCTTCCACTTCCAGCAGCTGGCCGTGGATCTCTTCCACCACCGCTTGCTGCTGTTCGAGTTTGTCAGAGAGATCAGCCAGATCGGCGCGGTACATCTCGATCTTCTTCTGCAGGGAAACCGCAGCCATCACCTTTGCCAGATGCTCGGAGGCAGACTCCAGCTCGTCGGTCAGCAATTTTTCGCGGTTGGTGAGCTGCTCCACCTCGTCGGCCAGATAGATGGCGCGCTGCTTCTCTTCGGCCAGAATGCGGCGCTTGTCGGCCAGCTCCTGGCGCGCCTTGAGAGCCAGCTCGGAGAGACGGCTCTTCTCGGCGGCGTTGCGCACATAGTCAGCGGCCACATAGTGGGTGGTCTCGGTGATCAGGTTCTTGAACAGATCCCGCTGACCCTGGGTCTCCTTAATCGCTTCCAGCGTGCGGCGGTTTTCATAGATGGCCGCCTCCATATCCGCAAACGCCTTGCGCACCCCGGAGTTCTCCGGCAGCAGGTATTCGCGCAGGGAACGGCTGATGGACGAGGAGATGCCGCCGTAGAGGGATGCCTCGATCAGGCGATAGAACTTGCCGCGATCTTTTTGATCGCGCAGCTTCTTCGGGGTGATGCCGAACTCGAACATGAAGTTGTGATAGTCGGTCACCGTATTGAATTTGGCGACTTTCAGCGCTCCCAGCTCGGCGGCCGCCCCTTTCAGATCGGTAAAGGCGCGTACCCGCCCCTTGCCGCCATCGAGCTTCTCCAGCAGCAGATCGGTCGGTGCCAGATTTTCCGGCACATCCACCAGCGCAAACGGAGTGATGTTGACCTTGTTGTCGCGGTTGGCCACCTGCTCGAGGTGCACGCCGACCCAGATCCGCTGTTCGCGGCTATTCATCACTTCCAGCAGGGAGTAGCAGTGACCGCGCTGCAGTTTGCCGTAGAGCCCCTTGTCACGGGAGGCGCTGCTCGATCCCGCTTCCGTGGTATTGCGGAAATGGAGCAGTGACTGGTCGGGGATGAGCGCCGCGATAAAGGCCGCCATGGTAGTGGACTTGCCCGCGCCGTTGCCGCCGGAAAGGGTGGTAACCAGCTGGTCGAGATCGAAGGTCCGGGCAAAGAAGCCGTTCCAGTTGACCATGGTCAGGGATTTGAACTTGCCTCGCACCGGTTATACCTCCAGATCCAGTTGTTCTTCATCGAGATCCGCCTCGATGTCATCAAAGAGCGAGTCGCTGCTCGGCATTTCGTCGTCGTGGAAGATGGCTTCACCCTCCTGGATCATCCGCAGCTGGACGGCACGCGGATCTTCATCAGAGCGCACGTCAGCGGCGAAACGGAACACCGATTCGTTGACCCGGAATTTATCCCCGTTGCCAAGGGCGGTGATCATGCCAAGGCGACGCAGACGGCGCATGGAGGTACGGATCTTTTCGAGCAGCTTCTTCTTGTCGAGATCGGTACCACCGGAGCGGCTGTTGACCATCCGCAGCAGCTGCTTCTCGTCGGCGAGGCTCAACACCTCTTCTTGCAGCTCGGCCATGGCAAATACCCCTTCCGAAGCCAGACGGTCCGGGCTCAGATAGAGGTAGCAGAGCACCTTGCCCACCAGCATATCGAGCTCGGAGAGCACAGTGGTGCCGATGTCGGAGCTCGGGCGCGGGCGCAGGTAGAAGAAGCCTTCCGGCGCCTTGATCAGCTCCACCTGATAGCGGCCGTAGAAGATCTCCAGCTCGCTGTGATATTCGACCAGCGCCGAATGCTGCTCGAACTCGTCGGCACTGATGTGGCGACCGGAGCGCAAGGCGGTGTCGATGCGCGGAAACAAGGGGTTGGCAATCGCCTCTGCGAGGCGCAGCGGCAAGGGAAACTCAGAATTGATCAATGACATAGGCCTGAACCTTGGATCCAGCTTGGTTAATGGGTTTCCATGCGGGTTGGCGATGCAGTTCGCGCTCGCCGCTGGCATGGCCCAGGCGCACGGCCTGGTCGATCAGAAGACGCGCCACATCGAAGTGGGCATGAGCCGGGTAGTCCAGCAGGTATTCGCGCAGCACATCGGCCAAGTCCAGCTGCTGGCCCTGCTCGGGGTAGCGGGCCAGATAGCGCTCGATGCGCTCGGCCAGCTCCTGGTTGATATCCACCATCTCGACGTACTCCATCTCGAGTGGCACCTCACCGGTCACCTCCTCGTCGTGGATGGCGATGGTTTCGTCGCGCAGCTCCAGCAGACGGGGCTCTTCGGCCACCCGCAGCTGCCAGTTGTGCTGCTCGAAATTGCGGATGGACTCGCGCAGCCGCTGGCTGAAGGCACGGTTCTTGTCCATGTCGATGGCGTTGCGGATAAATTTGTGGACGTGCCTGTCGTAGCGGGACCAGAGCTCGATGCACTGCTGACCCCAGCTGGTGATGACGTCAAGGCGCCCTTGCAAGGCGTGAGTCAGCTCCTCGACGTGGAACAGATCGTCGCGCCCCTGCGCCGCTTCCTGAATGTTGAGCAGCCCCGCCTGCAGGCGGTGGCCGGCAGCGTCCAGGGTATCTTGCAGCTCGCGCAGGGTCTGGCCGGTCTCGTGCAGCAGCTTTTCGCAGCTGTGAATGGCATCGACCCAGTTCTGGGTCAGCAGGGCCGCGATTTCGCTTTTGACCTGATTCTGCTGCTCATCCATGGCGCGCTGGGTGAGATCGATGCGGCCCAGCGTCTCTTCCAGCGAGAAGGTGAGGCGCGGCAGCACCTCGGCATCCCACTGCTCGCGGGTGTTAGTCTCCAGCGCCGCCTTGCGGGCGGTGTCGAGCTCGGCAGCCAGGTGCTCGAGCAGAATGGAGAGTTTGATGGAGTCAACCTGACGCTGATCCATAAAGAAGTCGACGATGCTCACGCCCAGGCGAGACAGGCGGTAGAGGCTCTCCCCCGCCACCATGTCGGTGTTGAAACGCGACAGCAACTGCTGGCGAATGAGATCGTTGATGGCGTTGTTGGCGCGACCGGTGAGGGTCTCGTCCATCTGGCCGAAGGCGCTGCTGACATAGCCAAAAGCGTCGTGCAGCGCTGCTTCCGACAGGTCCGACTCATCTTCGGATAGCGTCTTGATTGCAATCAGAAAGGCCAGCCGATCGGTGGGCAGGCTCAACGCCAACCCCTCCTGCCTGACCCACCCTACTAGCTCCGGCAAAGAACGCTCTGGCAGGGTACGGGATGTACTCATCATGATGTTGTCATCTCGTTGTTGTATTGGGCGCAAAATCGTGCGCGCGGCTACATCCGGTAGCATCGAAAACATGGTTCACATCGAAGTGAACCGCGAGCAATCAGCTGGCCGGCTTCTGGGCCATCACATGGATATAGCGACCGAGGGCGACAAAAGGCTCCTGACGGCAATATTGCTGCTCCATGGCCAGCAGATCGTCGAACTTCTCCACCTGATCCTGCTTGTGACGCATATAGTCGTGGATCACCCGCACCCCGGTCTTGCCGATGATGCGCAGCCCCCCGCGACCAATCCAGTCATAGACCTGCTCCGGCAGCTGGGGATTGGTGGGCGTAAGCGCAGTCTGACGCTTCTTGCGAAGACCAAGGCGCACATAGTCAAAATTGCCCACCACCAAGCTCTGGAACAACAAGCCATGACGGTTGTAGAAAAGCAGCGACAGTATGCCCCCGGCATTGACGAAAGGGAACAGACCCAGCAAGGTCTGGCGCGGCTCGGCGAGCCACTCCAGCACCGCATGGCAGAGCACCAGATCAAAGGTCCCGGTCACGTGTTGCTTCAGATCCTGAATGGGGCAATGGATGAGACGGATTTTGTCTTCCAGCCCCTTCTCGGCGATCTGGCTGCGGGCCAGTTCCAGCATTTCTGCTGACAGATCGCACAGCTCCACCTGATGACCCATGGCCGCCAGCTTCTGGGCGAAATAGCCAAAACCGCCCCCCGCATCGAGGATGCGCAGCGGTCGGTTGCCAAGGCGGGCCAGGCAGGCTTCGATGTCGCTCCAGACAATGGTGGTGCGGATACGCCCCTTGGTGGAGTCGTAAATGTTGCGGGCGAACTTGTCGGCGCGCCCGTCAAAACTCTGATCGTGCTTCAAGGAGAAACTCAACATTAGCGCCACAGGGTTGTGGCCATCCCAAAAAAGAGAGGTATTCTGTCACATCCCGCATTTGCTGAAAACTCAAGGAAGTGTCTGTCGTGTTTGTGCTCAAAAAGTGGCTGGGTCAGCTGTTGATGCCGCTCCCCTTCTCCCTCTCCCTGCTGCTGGTCGCCCTGCTGCTGCTCTGGTTCACCCGTTTTCAGAAAACCGGCAAGCTGCTGGCCACCCTCTCGCTGCTCATTGTGGCCCTGATGGGGATGCGGCCGGTGAGCTATGAACTGGCCCGCGGGCTGGAGCAGACCTACCCGCCGTTCGAGGTGAGCCAGCATCCCAACATCGACGCCATCGTGGTGCTCGGCAATGGCCATGTCAGCGACCCGGCGGTGCCGATGCGCAGTTGGCAGAACAATATCGCCCTGGCCCGCACTCTCGAAGGGGTGCGCCTCGCCCAGGCCTATCCCGACGCCGAGCTGGTGTTCTCCGGCTATGTATCGGGGGATACCCTCTCCAATGCCGAGGTCAATGCCCGGATGGCAGAGAGCCTCGGCATACCCCGTTCGCGGATGACGTTGTTTGAAAACAACAAAGACACTCATGATGAGGCGGTCAGTATCAGCCGCCATCTGAAAGGAAAAGAGGTGGCGCTGGTCAGTTCGGCCACTCATTTGCCCCGGGCCATGGCCCTCTATCAGGGTCAGGGACTCAAGGCCGTGCCGGCCCCCACCGATTACACCGCCAAGCAGAGCCAGGTACCCCAGCCGCTCTACAGTTATTTACCCAAAGGGCGTTATCTGATGTATTCCGAAGCTGCCATCCACGAATGGATTGGGGTATGGTGGGCTCGCTTGCGGGGGCAGGTTAACGAATGAGCGATCAAGCGTTTCATTCCTGATTTGGATCAGGAAAGCGAAAAAAAATTACGTCATTTGCCGCCGGGTCAGCTATCTTGGGCTCGGTTCAATTCATATAATGTCGCGCAATCAAATGCCTAGGAGATATACAAGATGAGACAGCACCTGGTAATGGGTAACTGGAAACTGAACGGCACCAAGGCTTCTGTAGAAGCTCTGATCAAAGGACTGACCCCGGCTGCTGCCGCTCATCCTTCTGTGCAAGTCGCCGTCTGCCCGCCGGTTATCTTTTTGGGTCTGGTTGAGCAACTGACCGCTGGCAGCAAGATTGCCTACGGTGCCCAGAACGCTGACGTTCACGAGTCTGGCGCCTTCACCGGCGAAAACGCCCCCTCCATGCTGAAAGCCTTTGGTTGCACCTACTCTCTGGTCGGCCACAGCGAGCGTCGTACCCTGCACGCAGAGAGTGACGACGTGGTTGCTGCCAAGTACGAAGCGATCCAGAAAGGCGGCCTGATCCCGGTTCTGTGCATCGGTGAAACTCTGGAACAGTTCGAAGCAGGCGTGACCAAGAACGTGGTTGAGACCCAGCTGAAAGCCGTTATCGACCGTTGCGGTATCGCCTCCTTCAACAACGCCGTTATCGCTTACGAGCCGGTATGGGCCATCGGTACTGGCAAGACTGCCACTCCGGAGATCGCTCAGTCCGTTCACGCTCACATCCGTCAGTACCTGGCCGGTTTTGATGCCGCCGTTGCTGCCAAAGTACAGATCCTGTACGGCGGTTCCGTCACTGGCGCCACTGCAGCCGACCTGTTCGGTCAGCCGGACATCGACGGTGGCCTGGTCGGTGGTGCGTCCCTGAAAGTGGACGACTTCTCCCAGATCATCGCTGGCGCTGCCAAGTAATCGTTGATTACGGCAAAGAGAGGGGCTCGTCCCCTCTCTTGTATCGCTTTTCCTATGGTGGCCCCCGCATCCCATATGAAAGCCGATATAGTAAAAGTGGCTTGTCTATTTAAACATTCGTATTTGACAACTCAGATCCAGAGGCACTCATGACCAAACAAATCAAACGTATTGGTGTTTTGACCAGTGGTGGCGACGCACCGGGTATGAACGCAGCCATTCGCGCCGTGGTTCGCGCCGGTTTGCATCATGGCCTGGAAGTTTATGGTATTTATGATGGCTACCTCGGCCTGCACCAGGATCGTATCGTCAAGCTGGAGCGTCACAGCGTCTCCGACGTGGTGAACCGTGGTGGTACTTTCCTCGGCTCCGCTCGTTTCCCTGCCTTCAAAGACCCCGCAGTGCGCGCCGAAGCGATCGAAAACCTGAAAAAACACGGTATCGATGCGCTGGTCGTCATCGGTGGTGACGGCTCCTACATGGGTGCCAAGAAGCTGACCGAAGAGGGTTTCCCCTGCATCGGCCTGCCGGGCACCATCGACAACGACATCGCCGGTACCGACTTCACCATCGGTTTTGATACTGCTCTGAACGTGGTGGTTGACGCCATCGACCGCCTGCGCGACACCTGCAGCTCCCACCACCGTATCTCCGTGGTCGAGATCATGGGCCGCCACTGTGGCGATCTGGCCATGTCTGCCGCCGTTGCCGGTGGTGCCGAGTATGTGATCGTGCCGGAAGTAGCCTTCGACAAAGAGAAGCTGCTCAAGCAGATCAAGGAAGGCGAAGCCAAGGGCAAGAAGCACGCCATCATCACCATCTGCGAGCACGTTACCGACGTGAACGCACTGGCTAAAGACATCGAAGCCCTGACCGGTCGTGAAACCCGCGCCACCATCCTGGGCCACATTCAGCGTGGCGGTGCCCCGACTGCCCGTGACCGCATCATGTCCAGCCGTATGGGTGCTTACGCCGTTGAACAACTGCTGGCTGGTCACGGTGGTCGCTGCGTCGGTATCCAGCGCAACGAGCTGGTACACCACGACATTATCGACTGCATCGAAAACATGAAGCGTCCGTTCGATCAGGAGCTGTACAACCTCTCCACCACCCTGTTCTAAGCCACGCGGCTTTTAACCGGTTGTTGATGACAAAAACCCTCCATCGGAGGGTTTTTTAATATCTTACAAAAACGGGTGCATCCGCACGCTGTGTGCCCCTCACCATACGGGTTGCCTGATTACCAACCCTTGCGCCATCTGACTGATCACTAGCCTTCCTCTCCTCACAGCAACCGGCTTCAGCCTACGAACAGAGTTCCGGTATTGTCGTGGATCTTTTATCACTGTAAACCGGATTGCGTTGACCTGTGCTCTGTCGACCCTGAAACGAGCTTGTTCAGCCTCCTCGTCATACGCCGCTTTTTATATCTCAATCTTGTAGAAGGAATTCAGATATCTTCCCCAACCATGCTCCGGCACTGCTCTCGTATTGCAATCACATGACTCAAGCGGGTGCACCGGCCACGCAGATCGCTGCTCGCGCCCAGCTCAGCCAGAGAGTGCGCCTCTGGCCTATTGCCCACCTCACTCTTGCTGCGGCCATGTCTATTCCGAGGCCAACGGGGAAATTGGCGGTGATAAAACAGCCAGCTGCTACTCTGTATCCCCCCGATGCACCGCTCTCCTCCCTATGAACCCAGTGTATTGCTGTAAAAACGCGGAGACTCTGGACTGATAAAGTGATGGTGTGACAAGGGCTGGCAACCAGACTCTCTCCATAGACTTCTTTTGGATGGGCTATCTACGTCAGGAATCGTCAAATCATTGCCTTGCACACTTTTTATGGCCTTAATGACACTATTACGAGGGTGAAAACTTATAAAACGCCAATTGAGCTCCATACAAAACCCTTCACCAAACCAGTCAACAGCCCAACAACTCATTGAATTTAAATGAAATAACCATAAAAACAGAATCTTGAATGCCTAACATGCCATAGCAGGTGATAAAATCAGCTCAATATGACAAAAATAGCCATCTCAACCAACCACGCACATAAAGCAGCTATTTTATCAAATTACACCTTGTTTTACCCCCTTGTTATGGTATCTTGACTACATCAACCAACAACTTAGGGAGAGAAAAATGAAAGAGTTTGTCGTTACTGCCGTTTTCACGGTGTTTTTCACCCTGGTTGCTGTCTCTCTGCCCTCACTGTCACAGTTCTGAGCCGGATAGAGAGGCATCAATCCGGACCGACCCTCTTTGCCATGTCTGTTTAATCGCCACCAACTGGCGCTTTTCAGTAATAATGCCGAGATGGTCAACATAGATATGATTTCATCACGTTGACGCTGTTTCTTTCGCCACAAGGGTGTAACCAGGATGGTTTAACCATATGGCCTGATGGAGTAGAACCAGCAGCAAATCATATCCGAGGGGAGCAAGGCTCCCCTTTTTGTTACCCGCCGTTTGACAATCCCCTACCCCGGCATCTATAACAGGCCAGTTGACGCCATACGGCCCATGTCCACAACTGATATTTTCCCCTCCTGTACTCTCCATTCAACACAGCTAAATCCGTCAGCAATCTCTTGTGCACACCTTTGCTCTGATACTTGTCAGGCAGATATAAAAAAGCCCCCGCCATCATGGCAGGGGCTCGCGTTACGCAGTGTCAGCTTAAGGCTGTTATATCTCAGCCCAGCTCAAAGCAGTTATGCCTTGTTCCAGCGCTGTGGGTCATATTCCGGGCTGAAGCGGTCAACAATGACAGCACAGGCCGCATCGCCGGTGATATTGAGGGAGGTGCGGATCATGTCGAACAGACGGTCCAGCGCGAACAACAGCGGCAACCCTTCGATGGGGATCCCGGCCGCCAGCAGCACGGCAACCACCAGGAAGCTTGGGCCCGGCACACCGGCCTGACCGATCGCCCCCAGAGTAGAGGTCACAATGATGGCCGCCCAGGCGCCGACGCTCAGATCGATGTTGTAAACCTGCGCGAAGAAGATAGCGACCAGACCGTAATAGATGGCGTTGCCGCTCATATTGATGGTGGCACCCAGCGGCAACACGAAGGAGGCTGTCGCGTTGGTCACTTTCAGATCATGCTCGCAGGTCTCCATATTGACCGGCAGGGTCGCCATGGAAGAGGCGGTGGAGAAGGCCACGATCTGCGGCTTCTTCATGGCAGAGAGGTACTTCATCACCGGCGTGTTGGAGAACATCATCACCAGCA
Organism: Aeromonas sp. 82P; assembly: GCF_051919365.1. Taxonomy (NCBI): domain Bacteria; kingdom Pseudomonadati; phylum Pseudomonadota; class Gammaproteobacteria; order Aeromonadales; family Aeromonadaceae; genus Aeromonas; species Aeromonas sp. 82P. Next base: position 2,508,680 of record NZ_JBQBEV010000001.1, on the reverse strand, counting down.
GCGGATAGACCACAAAGCCGAAGATAAGGATGGCAGCCACATAGACCACGAATAGCTTGAGCACCAGGGTCAGCACATCGAAGCCATAGGTACCGATGGCTTCCGCCATCAGACCGAACACCCCGAGCGGCGCGATGATCATCACCTTGTTGATCATCCAGACGAAGGCATCCACCAGGGTATTGAGCCCATCGACCAGTGGCTTGGCCCGCTCGCGCGGCTGTTTGGCCAGCGCAATGCCGAGGAACATGCAGAACACCAGGATCTGCAGGATGTTCGCTTCGTTGAGGGAGTTGAAGACGTTGGTGGGGATCATGCCAAGCAAGGTGGCGACTGCATCCGGCAACGCCCCTTTATCGGCATAGTCACCGCCAAACATGGAGGCAACGGAAGCGAAATCGACCCCGACACCCGGTTTGAAGATCTGCCCCATCACCAGCGCTAGCAACACGGCCAACGCTGAGGTCACGAGGAAGAAGGCCAGCGTAGCCGCACCGATCTTGCCCGCCGCCGGGCTGGCGCCCAGATTGGCGGCGCCGGAGAGGATGGCAACCGCCACCAGCGGGATCACCAGCATCTTGATCAGCTGGATAAACAGGGTACCGAGCGGTGCAAACACGGTGGCTTGTTCACCCATGAACGCGCCGACCACTGCGCCCAGTACCATGGCGACCACAACCTGGAAGCCGATGTTTTTAATGAGTCCTTTAGTTAACACAATATGTTCCTTTATGTAGCAAAATTCACACTTTTCCCAGTGCAATTAACCAAACAGGGGAATGAGCGGCTGCCCATTCCCCTGTTTGCGCGTGTTATCTCACATTTAATTGCTGTTTTAAATCAGCAAATCATTAACCTTGGCTATTAATAAGTTTGCGAAAAAGTGAAGATTCAAAGCGGTCTCGACGATTTTTACCTCATCCCCCATGACAACTGGCAAAAGATTGTGCTAGTTTGGCTGCACAAACGTACACACAGGGATGTAAAGATGCTGAAAGTTAACGAGTATTTCGACGGAAATGTAAAATCCATCGGTTTCGAACAAAAAGGCGAGAAATCAACCGTCGGGGTGATGAACGCCGGTGACTACCTGTTCAACACCGCCGCCCCCGAACGGATGACAGTGATCAAGGGCGCCCTCACCATCCAGCTGGCTGATGAAGATGAGTGGCACACCTACAGCCAGGGTGAATCCTTCCTGGTGGCCGGTCACTCTTCCTTCAAACTGGAAGTGAAAACTCCCACTGCCTATCTGTGCGAATTTCTCGACTGATCAGGCCGGTTGAAGGGGAGCCCCCCCTTCAACCTTATTGGCCCCCCAGCCCCATTATCTGTGTCCATGTCACAGCACCGCACATCCCCGCTTCCTATCCATGGCAAAAATCCTAGAATAAACAGACATAAACCATCACCGGATTGATGTCATGATCAGCGTGTTTGACCTGTTTTCCATCGGAATTGGCCCCTCCTCTTCCCATACCGTCGGCCCCATGCGTGCCTCCTATGCCTTCGTCCAGCAGCTCAAGCTGCAAGGGCATCTGCCACAGGTCACGCGGGTCGAAGTGGAGTGTTACGGCTCGCTGGGCCAGACCGGCAAAGGGCACGGTACCGGCAAGGCAATCATTCTGGGGTTATCGGGCTTTGAACCGGAATCGGTCGATATCGATGCGATTCCCGCCATTCTGGCTCGAGTGGAAAAGGAGCAGAACCTGCAGCTGGCAGGCGAGCAACCAAGCCATTTTCCCCGCACCGATGCCATCATCTTCAACCGTCGCAAAACCCTGCCGGCCCACACCAATGGCATGACTCTGCGGGCCTTTGATAAAGAGGAAAACCTGCGCTTCAGCCAGACCTACTACTCCATCGGGGGCGGCTTCATCATTGAAGAGAGCCACTTTGCCACCGCCAAAGAAGAGGCTGCCAAGTCTGATGCCGAACACCCTGTCCCCTACCCGTTCGACAGCGGCGCCCAGCTGCTGGCCCACTGTCAGGAGAGCGGCCTCTCCATCTCTGGGCTGATCCTTGCCAATGAGCGGGTATTTCGCAGCGATGAGCAGATAAAAGCGGGGCTGCGCAAGATCTGGCAAGCGATGCAGGGCTGCGTCGAGCGAGGCTGCAAAAGCGAAGGGGTGCTGCCGGGCGGCCTCAAGGTTCGGCGCCGCGCCCCGGGGCTGTTCCGCCAGCTCAGCTGCGAGACCAACTTCAACAAGGATCCGCTGATGGTGATGGAGTGGGTCGATCTCTTTGCGCTGGCGGTCAACGAGGAGAACGCCGCCGGTGGCCGGGTGGTCACCGCCCCCACCAATGGCGCTGCGGGCATCATCCCCGCCGTGCTGCACTACTACGATCGCTTCGTCCACAAGGTGGATGACGAGACGCTGATCCGCTACTTCCTCACCGCGGCTGCCATCGGCATCCTATATAAGAAGAACGCCTCCCTCTCCGGAGCCGAAGTGGGCTGTCAGGGTGAAGTTGGGGTTGCCTGCTCCATGGCGGCTGGCGCACTGACCGAACTGCTGGGGGGCAGTCCGGCCATGGTGGAGAACGCCGCCGAGATCGGCATGGAGCACAATCTCGGCCTCACTTGCGATCCCATCGGCGGACTGGTGCAGGTGCCCTGCATCGAGCGCAACGCCATGGGGGCGGTCAAGGCGATCAATGCCGCCCGCCTCGCCCTGCGCGGCACCGGCGAGCACAAGGTGTCGCTCGACAAGGTGATCAAGACCATGTGGGAGACCGGCAACGACATGAAGACCAAATACAAGGAGACGGCCCGTGGCGGCCTCGCCGTTAACATTACCGAATGTTAAAAAACGGCAAATGACTCCATTTGGTTCCGAAATGCCCGGCATCGCCGGGTATTTTTATGGGCAAACGCTTAACAAAATGGATAAGCACAAAAATAAATTTTATACTCGCGCCTCAGATTCAACAAAAATAGATCTATTTCAACTTTTTTTAGGTCTGGAGCCGTTACACTACGGTTATCTGGTTCTGTGACCTGCGCTGACAAGCGCGTTCCATGGATCTCCCAAATTTCTGTGAGTGGGCATGCCGCCCCCTTCTACCCTGAGGTAATAGTGACATGATCAGCGTTTTTGATATCTTCAAAATCGGTGTAGGCCCCTCTTCTTCCCACACTGTTGGCCCGATGAAAGCAGCCAAACAGTTTGTTGACGAACTGCGCGCAGGCGGCAAGATCCGCGATATCACCCGTATCAATGTCGATGTCTACGGCTCCCTCTCCTGGACCGGTAAAGGCCACCACACCGACACCGCCATTATCATGGGCCTGGCCGGCAACCTGCCGGAAAACGTCGATATCGATGCCATCCCTGAATTTATCTCCCGCGTAGAGCAGACCGAGCGCCTGCCGATCGGCCTGCACTGCCACACCGTCAGCTTCCCGCGCGATGCCATGGTATTCCACGACGAAGCCCTGCCGCTGCACGAAAACGGCATGAAGCTGACTGCCCTGATCGAAGATGAAGTGGTTTACAGCAAGACCTACTACTCCATCGGTGGCGGTTTCATCGTTGACGAAGAGAACTTCGGCAAGGCTGACAGCGGCGACATGTCCGTACGCTATCCGTTCAAGAGCGCCGCTGAGCTGGTTGCCCACTGCAGCCAGACCGGTCTCTCCATCTCTGCCCTGATGATGGAAAACGAGAAGTGCTTCAACACTCCGGAAGAGATCTACAAGAAGTTCGGCAAGATCTGGAACACCATGCGTGAAGGTATCGAGCGCGGCTGCCGTACCGAAGGCGTTCTCTCCGGCCCGCTGCGCGTACCCCGTCGTGCCGCACCGCTCTACCGTCAGCTCAACACCAACGAGAACCTCTCGAGCGACCCGATGAACATCGTTGACTGGGTCAACATGTTCGCTCTGGCCGTGAGTGAAGAGAATGCTGCCGGTGGCCGCGTGGTCACTGCCCCGACCAACGGCGCTGCCGGTATCATCCCGGCCGTACTGGCCTACTACGACAAGTTCATCCAGCCGGTTGGCCGCGACGAGTACACCCGTTTCTATCTGGCTGCCGGTGCCGTCGGCATCCTCTATAAGATGAACGCCTCCATCTCCGGCGCCGAAGTGGGCTGCCAGGGGGAAGTGGGTGTCTCCTGCTCCATGGCCGCTGCCGGTCTGACCGAGCTGATGGGCGGTAGCCCGGAGCACGTCTGCGAAGCTGCCGAGATCGGCATGGAACACAACCTGGGTCTGACCTGTGATCCGGTTGCCGGTCAGGTACAGGTGCCTTGCATCGAGCGTAACGCCATCGCAGCCATGAAAGCGGTCAACGCCTCCCGTATGGCCCTGCGTCGTACCTCCAAGCCGCGCGTCTCCCTAGACAAGGTGATCGAGACTATGTACATCACCGGCAAGGACATGGACTCCAAGTACCGTGAAACCTCCCGTGGTGGTCTGGCCATCAAGGTGATGCAGGTTGCTTGCGAATAAATATGGGTTGCGACCCTCATCTGAACAAAGGCGGGATATCCCGCCTTTTTTATTGCCCGAATGGGATGCCGGGCACTTAGAGCTGCTAACAAAACCAAGTTGATTCGAACGATGCCAATCCCCACATAGCCGGCATGACACGAAAAATCATCAGTAACCAGCTATGGAAGTCCTTGCAGCCACTTCTGCCACCTCAACAGCCTTCGCCACGGGGTGGCCGTCCACGCCTCGATGACTATGCCGTTCTCAATGGTATTCTGTTTGTCCTTACTACCGGGATCCCGTGGGAGGACTTACCCCAGTCTCTGGGTTTTGGCTGCGGAATGACGTGCTGGCGTCGCCTACGCGATTGGCAAGCTCAAGGTATCTGGCAGCGACTTCACGTGGCGCTGCTGGCCCAGCTACATCAAGCTGGCCACATCGACTGGAGTCGGGCAAGCCTCGATGGCGCGAGCGTAGCCAGCCCCCGAGGGGCTAGGAAACAGGACGTAACCCGACAGACAGAGGCAAGCTGGGCAGTAAACGACACATCGTGGTGGAACGTCAGAGCATACCGTTAGGCCGAGTCTCGGCTTTTGCTGGCGGTATTCCATCATTGTGTTGATGTGGACGCCGCCAGTTGTAGTAATCCATCAGGTAGTAACTGATATCCCGCTTCGCCTCTCGCAAGCTCATATATCCCATAGCCGGGAGCCACTCTGACTTCAGGCTTCTGAACAACCGTTCCATCGGGGCGTTATCCCAGCAGTTGCCACGCCGACTCATGCTCTGGGTCATGCGATAGCGCCACAGTCGTTGCCGAAATGCCCTACTGCCATATTGGCTGCCCTGGTCGGAGTGAAACAACACACCAGAGGGGCAACCCCGCTGCTGATAGGCCATCTCCAGTGCTTTGATGATCAGCTCGGCATCTGGTTTATCTGACATCGCCCACCCCACAACCCGCCGGGTATGCAGGTCAAGCAGCGCTGCCAGGTAATGCCAACGGCCACCTGCCCAGACGTAGGTGATATCGCCACACCACACCTGATTGGGTTGCTGGACATCAAATTCGCGGGCCAGCAGATTGGGAATGTCCGGTCGTTCAGACTGTGCCACCTTATAGCGGTGTGCGCCCGGCTGTTTGGATACCAACTCGGCCTCCTTCATCAGGTTACGTACTTTGAATCGACCAATCTGATACCCCAACTCCCGCATCATCGACATCAAGGCGCGGCTGCTCGCTGAGTTCCGGCTTTCTTTGAACAAACGGCGCAACTCACAGCGCTGCTGCATGCGCTCACGGTTAATCGCCCGCCTGCGGACCAGATAATCGTAAAAACAGGAAGTGGGCACATCGAAAGCGCAGCAGACCAGGGTGATGGGGGCTTGCTCTCTTAATCGGTCTATCAGCGCGTACGTGTGAACTCGTCCGCCATCAAGAGAGCAGTAGCCTTTTTTAGAATGTCCTTCTCACGTTCGAGCCGGTTGATGCGGGCTTCCAGCTCCTGAATTTTTTGCTGCTCCGGAGTCAGTGCTTTTCCGATGGGGGTTGTACCACAGCGTTCGGATTGCAGTTGCTGAACCCAGCGGCGCAGTACGGTTTCACCGACATCCAGTGAACGGCTGGCTTCAGGGACAGAGTATCCCTGGTCGAGTACCAGGGATGCGGTTTCGAGTTTGAATTCAGCAGTAAATGAGCGACGTAATCTTGTCATTGAACACCTCAGGTCATGGTGGCGACTGTACCACCTAAAATGGTGTCCGGGATGATTAGACCACTACAGAGTTGGGTTCATCTGCCGCAGCCAGCCACCTCCATTCTTCTGTGATGATGTGATTGTCTTGAAGATCTGGGGTAAGCCATAGCAATCGGCTGTTAGCAGAACAGACAAAAATGTGTAACACACAACAGAAGGAGGAAGCACAACTCAAAGGGATAAAGATAAGGCAGCGCCCTGGAGAAGGGCGACAGAATATCCGGCACATCACCAATGAGATTGATCAAAGAGGAAAACAGAGCAAATCCGGCAATAAAAAGCGCCCTCCGAAGAGGGCGCAAGTGTGTTACGAAACTGACCGTTACGAGATCAGGCTTCGCGGCTCGGTACCGGAGCCACATCCAGCAGGGTTTCATCTTCGGCCATGCAAGCTGCGGCGGTGAACAACACGTCGGTGGAGCTGTTAAGGGCTGTCTCGGCAGAATCCTGCAGCACACCGATGATAAAGCCGACGGCTACCACCTGCATGGCGATGTCATTGCTGATGCCAAACAGGCTGCAGGCCAGCGGGATCAGTAGCAAGGAGCCACCGGCGACACCGGATGCGCCACAGGCACTGATGGTGGCAACCACAGAGAGCAGCACGGCAGTTGCCATGTCCACTTCCATCCCCAGGGTATGTACCGCCGCCATGGCGAGCACAGTGATGGTGATGGCCGCACCCGCCATGTTGATGGTGGCACCCAGCGGGATGGAAACAGCGTAGGTATCTTTGGGCAGGCGCAGTTTTTCACACAGCGCCATGTTGACCGGAATGTTGGCGGCAGAGCTGCGAGTAAAGAAGGCGGTCACACCGCTCTCTTTGAGGCAGGTCAGCACCAGCGGATAAGGGTTGCGCTTGATCTTCCAGAAGACGATCAACGGGTTGACCACGAAGGCGATAAACAGCATGCAGCCGATCAGCACCACCAGCAGTTGGGCATAGCCAAACAGGGCGTCAAAGCCGGTCTCTGCCAGCGTGGAGGCAACCAGACCCAGGATCCCGAGCGGGGCACAGCGGATCACCGCTTTCACGATGGCGGAGACACCGTGAGACAGGTCAGTGATGAGCGCCTTGGTGCTCTCGTTGGCATGGCGCATGGCGATACCCAGACCGATGGCCCACGCCAGGATCCCGATATAGTTGGCATCCATCAGCGCCTTTACCGGGTTGGTCACCACGTTGAACAACAGGGTCTGCAGCACCTCGGTGATCCCGCCCGGCGGGGTGATCTCGGCAGTATTGGCCACCAGATGGAGGTTGGAGGGGAACAGGAAGCTGGCAATCACCGCGACCACGGCCGCAGAGAAGGTACCAAAGAGGTAGAGCGCCAGCAGCGGGCGAATATTGGTCTTCTGACCCTGCTTGTGACCAATGATGGCCGCCATCACCAGTACGAATACCAGCAGCGGGGCTACCGCTTTCAGTGCACCAACAAACAGACTACCGAGCAGACCTGCCGTTTTCGCCCACTCGGGCGCAAACAGTGCCAGCAAGATACCGAATACCAGACCAACCAGAATCTGGCTGACCAGGCTGGTGCTATTGACCAGCCGAAGGAGGGGGTGTTGTTGTGTCATCAAAAAAGTCCCTAAGCACCGTAGTGCATGAATCATGAGTCCTGTCTGCAACCACTCATCGGGAGACCCCTGTCGCCCGGATGTGGTGTCTGTGGCCAGCCTTCTGTCGGGCCGATCCGCCAGTCACCGGATTGCATGACGGAATATCCCATTCACCATCTTTTTTTTCCAGAGACTCACCAAAAAATATCCCGTTTCCATCACAAAAAACCGCAACAAAACCTTAACTACAGCGCAACCACCCATTTTTGTACGTTTTATCGACACTCTCTGCCCTCACCCTCACGACCATTCCTGTGTCATCCATGACCGGAAGCGCTGTGCTATCATCCCCCATTTGCCGCGGAGCCTTGCCATGATCACATCCCTGCTCAACCAATATTTTGGTTTCTCCGCACTCAAGCCAGGTCAGGAGGCGGTGATCAGCCGGGTGCTGGCAGGTCAGAGTGCCGCCGCCATCTTTCCCACCGGCTCCGGCAAGTCCCTCTGTTATCAACTGCCTGCCCTCGCCCTGCCTCACCTGACCCTGGTTATATCGCCGCTGCTGGCGCTGATGCACGATCAACTCGCCTTCCTTAAAAGCAAGGGAATAAGCGCCGCTACCCTCGACTCTAGCCAGAGCCCGGAGGAGAGCCGACGAGTGATGCAGCAGGCGCTGGATGGCCAGCTCAAGATCCTGATGATCTCGGTGGAACGACTCAAGAACGAGCGCTTTCGCCGCTTTATCCAGCAAGTGCCGCTCTCGCTGCTGGTCGTCGATGAGGCGCACTGTATCTCGGAGTGGGGCCACAACTTTCGCCCCGACTACCTCAAGCTGCCGAGCTATCGCCATGACCTGAAGATCCCGCAGGTGTTGCTGCTGACGGCCACCGCCACGCCGGCGGTGATTCAGGATATGCAGACCAAATTCGGCATCGAACCGGAGGGGGTCGTGGTCACCGGTTTCTACCGCCCCAATCTTGATCTGGCGGTCATTCCCCTGTCGCCCGACGCGCGGGATAGCTGGCTCGCACAGGAGCTGGCCAACGCTCCGGCGGCCCCCACCATCGTCTACGTCACCTTGCAACACACCGCAGAAGCCTGTGCCGAGCAACTCATTAGAGAAGGGATCAACGCCCGCGCCTATCATGCTGGGCTCGACTCGGCGCTGCGCAGCCAGATCCAGCACGACTTCATGGCGGGCAAGGTGGATTGCATCGTCGCCACCATCGCCTTTGGCATGGGGATCGACAAAGCGGATATCCGGCGGGTCATTCACTACGATCTGCCCAAATCTATCGAGAACTACAGCCAGGAGATTGGCCGCGCCGGACGGGATGGCCAGCCATCGCGCTGTATCGTGCTGGCCAACCAGAGCCAGCTGCCGGTGCTGGAGAACTTCGTCTACGGCGATACGCCGGATTTGAGTGCCATCCTCCAGCTCCTTGCCATCATCAAGCAGAGCGGGAACGAGTGGGAATTCACCCTGCTGCGCCTATCCAACGACACCAATATCCGCCAGTTGCCCCTTAAAACCCTGCTGGTCTATCTGGAGATGGCGGGCATCATCACCCCGGCCTACAGCTACTACGCAGATTACCGCTTCAAGTTTGTGCTGGATAAAGGCGAGATAGTGAGCCGCTTCAATCCGGAACGCCGCCAGTTTCTGGAGCAGCTGTTCGCCTGTGCCCCGCAAGCCCGCAGCTGGTGCACCATGGACTTTGACGCCCTCTGGCAGGGCTATCAGGGAGAGCGACAGCGGGCGGTTGCGGCGCTCGACTACCTGCAGCAGCAAGGCTGGATCGAGCTTGAAAGCAAACAGATGACCGAGGTCTACCGGATCACCCGTCAGGGGTGGGACAACGAGCAGGAAGCAAATGCCCTGCACGCCCTGTTCCTGCAAAAAGAGCAGAGCGAGCTGGCCAGACTGCAAGCCATGCTCGACTTTTTCACCTCAAGCGAGTGCCTGAGCCACCGCCTCGCCCGCTATTTTGCCGATGAGGTGGCGCCGGTTCATTGTGGCCACTGTTCGGTTTGTCGCGGCGAGGTGGCGCATCTCCCGCCCCAGCCCTCGCTGACCATGCCAAACGAGGCGGGGATCCGCGCCTGGTGCGATCCGCTGATTGCCAAAACCGGTTCGGTGGATGCGCGTGTTCTGGCCCGTTTCCTGTGCGGTATCACCACACCGCTGACCAGCCGGATCAAAGCCAAATCGCTGGCGGGCGCTGGCCAGTTGGCCGCCCACCCGTTTGCCCGCGTCCTGGCGGCCGTGCAACAAGCCTACCCTTGCTAGATGAGTGCTGGCGGCGTCAATAGCCACCAGCAAAAACAAGCGTTTACAGACACAGAAAAAGAAGACCCTCGCGGTTGCGAGGGTCAAGCCAACGGAAACGTGCTTAAACAGAGCTTGGTGAGGCAACAGTCAACTCTCTTGCTAAAGCGTCTTGCTGCTCACACATCGCCAATCTATGGCACTCAAAATGTAGCGTCAATGTAAAAATTAGAGCCTAAACTCCAAACAAAGTGATTTACGTTGACGTTCACGTAATGACATTCTCATCCATAACCCCGCCAACCCGCAGCCCCATTGCCTTTCGTCAAACCCCTTAATCTTTTCGCAATAAGTTCCCTCTTTCCCATAAACATTTATTTTTTATGTCTTTGACATTTACCTCACTATCGTGGCAAAAATAATTTAACAGTCAGTAACATAGCGGTGTTGTTGACTGACCCTCCCCGCAAAAGGATCGGGCAGGTTTCTTCAGAATTTAACCTATCAACCGTGATGGATTACTGGAGTCTGTTGACTAGGCTTTAAAAGCGCACAACACAAAAGCAGTCATCCACTTTTTTCAGGGTAAGCGACTATAACGAGGGCAAAGTTATGGGCATATTCGAGCATTACCAACAGCGATATGAAAAAGCGAGAGAAGAGGAATATACCATCCAGGAGTTCCTGGATATGTGTAAGCAGGACAAAGCCTGCTACGCCTCCGCAGCCGAACGTCTGCTGACCGCCATTGGTGAGCCGGAGATGGTAGACACCTCAGCCAACCCCAGACTGAGCCGACTCTTCTCCAACCGCGTCGTGGCACGCTATCCCGCCTTCAAGGATTTCTACGGGATGGAAGAGGCCATCGAACAGATCGTCTCCTACCTCAAACACTCCGCCCAGGGGCTGGAGGAGAAGAAACAGATCCTCTATCTGCTGGGCCCCGTTGGCGGCGGTAAATCCTCGCTGGCAGAGAAACTCAAATCCCTTATGCAGAAGGTGCCCATCTATCGCATCAAGGGCTCACCGGTCAACGATCACCCCTTCTGCCTGTTCGACATCGAAGAGGATGGGGAGATCCTGGAAAAAGAGTACGGCATCCCGCGCCGTTACCTGCGTCCCATCATGTCCCCCTGGGTGGCCAAACGCCTGCACGAGTTTGGCGGCGACATCACCAAGTTCAAGGTGGAGAAGGTCAACCCCTCCATCCTCGATCAAATCGCCATTGCCAAGACTGAACCCGGTGATGACAACAACCAGGACATCTCCTCACTGGTCGGCAAGGTCGACATCCGCATGCTGGAGCACTTCGCCCAGGATGACGCCGATGCCTACTCCTACTCAGGTGCGCTCTGTAAAGCGAACCAGGGGGTGATGGAGTTTGTGGAGATGTTCAAGGCCCCCATCAAGGTGCTGCACCCGCTGCTGACAGCAACCCAGGAGGGTAACTACAACGGTACCGAAGGGCTCTCCGCCCTCCCCTTTGACGGCATTCTGCTAGCCCACTCCAACGAATCCGAGTGGCAGCAGTTCCGCAACAACAAGAACAACGAAGCTTTCCTCGACCGGGTCTACATCGTCAAGGTGCCTTACTGCCTGCGCGTCTCGGAAGAGGTGAAGATCTACGAGAAGCTGCTGATCAACAGCGAATTGACCGAGGCCAAATGCGCCCCGGGCACCCTCGAGCTGCTGGGCCAGTTCTCTGTGTTGTCACGGCTGAAAGAGCCGGAAAACTCCAGCATCTACTCCAAGATGCGGGTCTATGATGGCGAAAGTCTGAAGGACACCGATCCGAAGGCGAAGAGCTATCAGGAGTATCGCGACTACGCCGGTGTGGACGAGGGGATGAATGGTCTCTCTACCCGCTTTGCGTTCAAGATCCTCTCCCGCGTCTTCAACTTCGACCACGCGGAAGTGGCCGCCAACCCGGTACACCTCTTCTATGTGTTGGAGCAGCAGATCGAGCGCGAGCAGTTCCCGCAAGAGCTGCACGATCGCTACCTTGAGTTCATCAAGGGCTATCTGACCCCACGCTATGTGGAGTTCATCGGCAAGGAGATCCAGACCGCCTATCTCGAGTCCTACTCCGAGTACGGTCAGAACATCTTCGATCGCTACGTCACCTACGCCGACTTCTGGATCCAGGATCAGGAGTACCGTGACCCCGAAACCGGCCAGCTGTTTGACAGAGCGTCCCTCAACAGCGAGCTGGAGAAAATTGAAAAACCTGCTGGGATCAGCAACCCGAAGGATTTCCGCAACGAAATCGTCAACTTCGTGCTGCGAGCCCGGGCCAACAATGCAGGCCGTAACCCCAACTGGACCAGTTACGAGAAGCTGCGCACCGTGATCGAGAAGAAGATGTTCTCCAACACGGAAGAGCTGCTGCCGGTTATCTCCTTCAACAGCAAAACCTCGGCCGAGGAGCAGAAGAAGCACGATAACTTTGTCGAACGGATGATGGAGAAAGGCTACACCCGCAAACAGGTGCGACTGCTCTCCGAATGGTATCTCAGGGTACGCAAGTCATCCTGACCCTGACTGTTCAAGGGGGAGTTATGGCGCATTTTATCGACCGCAGGCTCAACGGCAAAAACAAAAGCGCTGTCAATCGGCAGCGCTTCATCCGCCGCTACAAGAAGCAGATAAAACAAGCGGTCTCGGATGCTGTCTCCAAGCGCAGCATTCAGGACGTAGACAAGGGCGAGAGCATCAGCATCCCGACCAAGGATATCGGCGAGCCCCATTTTCATCAGGGACACGGCGGTAAACGGGAGATGGTGCATCCCGGCAATGATCAGTTCGTCTCCGGCGACAAGATTGACCGCCCCAAAGGAGGGGGCGGTGGACAGGGTTCCGGCGAGGGACAAGCATCCAATCAGGGGGAAGGGGCCGATGATTTCGTGTTCCAGATCTCCAAGGATGAGTATCTCGATCTGTTGTTTGAAGACCTGGAGCTGCCCAGGCTGCAGAAAACCCAGCTCAATCAGCTGATGGAAGTCAAAACCTACCGTGCTGGCTACACCTCAAACGGGGTGCCCGCCAACATCAACGTGGTGCGTTCTCTGCAAAATTCGCTGGCACGTCGCATGGCGCTGCAAGCAGGCAAGAAACGCCAATTGCATGAACTGGAAGATCGGCTGGCTCTGCTGGCCAACGATCCCAACGAGCACTTTGCCGAAATCGCCCTGCTCGAGAAGGAGATCAGGGAGCTGAAACGGCGGATCGACGCGGTGCCCTTTATCGACACCTTCGATCTCAAGTTCAACAACTTCGTCAAACGGCCCGTCCCCTCCAGCCAGGCGGTGATGTTCTGCCTGATGGACGTCTCTGGCTCCATGGATCAGGCCACCAAGGAGATGGCCAAGCGTTTCTATATCCTGCTCTATCTGTTCCTCAGCCGGACCTACAAGAACGTTGAGGTTGTTTACATCCGCCACCATACCCAGGCCAAGGAGGTGGACGAGCACGAGTTCTTCTACTCCCAGGAGACAGGCGGCACCATCGTCTCCAGCGCCCTCAAGATGATGAATGACATCATCAATGAGCGTTATCCCGCCAACCAGTGGAACATCTATGCGGCGCAGGCATCGGATGGTGACAACTGGGCTGATGACTCACCGCAGTGCCGTGAAATTCTGGCGCGGGACATCATGCCAAGGGTGCGGTACTACTCCTACATCGAGATCACCACCCGTGCCCACCAGACCCTGTGGCACGAATATGAGTCGGTAGCCAGCCAGTTCCACCACTTTGCAATGGAGCACATTCGCAAGGTCGAGGATATCTATCCGGTGTTCCGCGAGCTGTTCAAGAAACAAGCTGCGTGAGGAGGTCACATGATCGAAACAGAAAAACGTGTAGCGCCACTGGATGACGGACCAGACTGGAACTTCGATCTGCTGGAGACCTATCACCAGGAGATCGCCCGGGTCGCCCGTTTCTACAAGCTGGATACCTACCCCAACCAGATCGAGGTGATCACCGCCGAACAGATGATGGATGCCTACTCCAGCGTCGGCATGCCCATCGGCTATCAACACTGGTCGTTCGGCAAGCGCTTTATCCATACCGAGCGCAACTACAAGCGCGGCCAGATGGGGCTGGCCTACGAGATCGTCATCAACTCGGATCCCTGCATCGCCTACCTGATGGAGGAGAACACCATGCCGATGCAGGCGCTGGTGATGGCACACGCCTGCTACGGCCACAACTCCTTCTTCAAAAACAACTACCTGTTCAAGGCCTGGACCGATGCCTCCTCCATCATCGACTACCTGCTGTTCGCCAAGAACTACATCACCCAGTGTGAAGAGAAGCATGGCATCGAGGCAGTGGAGCAGCTGCTCGACTCCTGCCATGCCCTGATGAACTTCGGGGTGGATCGCTACAAGCGTCCCCAGAAGATCTCGATGGCCGAGGAGAAGCGGCGTCAGAAGGCGCGGGAAGATTATCTGCAAACTCAGGTCAACGAGCTGTGGCGTACCCTGCCCAAACAGCATAAAGCCGCGGGGGTAGAGGACAGGCGCTACCCCGCAGAGCCCCAGGAGAACATTCTCTACTTCATCGAGAAGAATGCCCCCTTGCTGGAGCCCTGGCAGCGCGAGGTTGTACGCATCGTGCGCAAGATAAGCCAGTATTTCTATCCGCAAAAGCAGACTCAGGTGATGAACGAGGGGTGGGCCACCTTCTGGCACTACACCATCCTCAATCACCTCTATGACGAGGGCAAGCTGAGCGATCGCTTCATGATGGAGGTGCTGCACAGCCACACTAACGTGGTCTATCAACCGGCTTACAACAGTCGCTACTACTCGGGGATCAACCCCTATGCGCTGGGGTTTGCCATGTTTACCGACCTGCGCCGCATCTGCGAGAACCCGACCGAGGAAGATAGATACTGGTTCCCCGACTATGCCGGCAGCAACTGGGTCGAAACCCTCCACTTTGCCATGCAGAACTTCAAGGACGAGAGCTTTATCAGCCAGTTCCTCAGTCCCAAAGTGATGCGGGATATGAAGTTGTTCGCCATTGATGACGACGATCTGAAGAACTATCTGAAGGTCTCCGCCATTCACAATGACGAGGGGTACCGTCAGGTGCGCAATACCCTGTCGGCCCAGTACAACCTCAGCAATCTGGAGCCCAATATTCAGGTGTACAACGTCGCCGTGAAGGGGGATCGCTCCCTCACCCTGCGCTATGTGCCCCACAACCGCATACCCCTTGGCGACTCACGCCATGAGGTGCTCAAACACCTGCATCAGCTGTGGGGATTCGACGTGGTGCTGGAGCAGGATAATGGCGAGCTGCCGCCCGATATCATCGGCCGCTGCCCGGAGCGCAAACCGGGGATCTGACCCATGCCCCTAGATCTCTACGGCCCACTTCGGTGGGCCGTTTTTTATCAGCGTTTACCTCTGCCTGCATCATCGCAGCACAACCGGAACAAACCACAACATAGAAAGAGGCCCGCATGTGTTGCGGGCCTCTTTGCCTTGCGGTCACTCAGCAGCGATTATCAGTAGAAGGTCTGCTGCTCTGCGGCCATCGCCTTGAGGCGGGCACAGGGGGCAAACCGATCGCCGTGGCGCTTCTGGTAATATTCCAGACGGCCAACCAGATGATCGATCCCGAGGGTATCCATGTAGCGGAACGGGCCGCCAAGGAATGGCGGGAAACCGATACCGAAGATGGCGCCGATATCACCATCACGGGCCGACGCCACCACACCGCTATCCAGCGCCATGGCCGCTTCGTTGAGCATCAGCAGCACGCAGCGCTCGGCGATCTCCTGACGGGCCAGCTTGGCAGACGGCTTGATGCCGAGCACGCCATAGACGCTCTCGTCCACCGTCTTCTTGCCCTCTTTGCCAGTCAGCTTGTTGCGCGGTGCCGCCTTGCCATAGAGGTAGAAGCCCTTGCCGTTCTTGCGTCCCTTGCGATCATTTTGCAGCAGCTTGTCGAACGCCTTGGGCGCCTGGAACTGCTCGCCGCCCAGCTCTTTCTCGAGAATGGGGGAGATCTTGGCGCCCACATCGATCCCCACCTCGTCCAGCAAGGTGATGGGGCCAACCGGGAAGCCAAAGTCCAGCAGCGCGCTATCGAGCACCTCTACCGGCTCCCCTTCCAGCACCAGTCTTGCCGCCTCATTCATGTAGGGCGCCAGGATGCGGTTGACGTAGAAACCGGCTTCGTCCTTCACCACGATAGGCGTTTTGCCCTGGGCGCGGGCAAAAGCCAGGGTGGTGGCGACCGTCTCGGCACTGGTGCCAGCGTGGGGGATGATCTCCGCCAGCGGCATCTTGTCCACCGGGCTGAAGTAGTGCAGCCCCACGACTCGCTCCGGGTGCGCCGCCTCTGCCGCAATCTGGTTGATGGGCAAGGAAGAGGTGTTGGAGGCAAACACTGTGTGCTCACCGCACTCACGCTGCACGTCTTTCACCATCTGGTGTTTGAGCGCGAGATCTTCAAACACCGCCTCCACCACCATGTCCACCCGGTGAAAACCGGAGTAGTCGAGGGTACCGGTCAACAGGCTCATCTGCTTTTCCAATTCGCTGCGCAAGATGTGACGGCGCTTGAGCTTCTTGGCCAGAATGTCATAGCTGTAGCGCATGGCATTACCGATGCCACTACTTGCCACATCCTTGATCCGTACCGGTACGCCCGCCTTGGTGGCGGTGACGAACGCGATGCCGCCCCCCATCAGACCACCGCCCAGCACGGCGGCATGGGCCACCTTGCGCGGCTCGGACCCCTGATAGGTGACCTCTTTCTTCATCTCGGTGGTGGCAAAGAAGATGGAACGCAGGGCGGCAGACTCGGCAGTCATCACCAGCTCGCCAAAGTGGCGGGATTCAGCGGCCAGACCGGCCTTCATCCCCTCCTCCACGCCGATGCGCACAACATCCAGGATCCGCTCCGGCGCCGGGTAGTTGCCGCGGGTCTTGGCTTTCACCCCCTTGCTGGCCTGATCGAACAGCACCTTGCGGCCCAGCTTGTTGGTCTCCAGCACCTTGCCCTGCAGATCCCGTTTCAACTGATGGCGCGGTTTGCCCTTCTTGGCGAGCTTGATGGCAGCATTTAGCAAGATTGACGGCGGCACCACATCGTCCACCAGCCCCAATTTCTTGGCTTGTTTGGCACGAACCTGCTTGCCGGTCAGCATCAGATCCAGCGCCTTGGCCACCCCGATAAGGCGCGGCAGACGCTGGGTACCGCCAGAGCCTGGCAGCAGACCGAGCTGCACTTCCGGCAATCCCAGCACAGATTTGCCATGATCGGTCACCACCCGACCATGACAGGCCAGCGCCAACTCCAGCCCGCCTCCGAGGCAGGGACCGTGAATGGCGGCGATCACCGGAATGGTCAGCCCCTCGATCTCGGCAAAGATCTCCTGCCCTTCTCGCGACAGGGTCTCGGCATCCTTGGCACTGGTGCAGGCGGCCAGCATGGTAATGTCAGCGCCGGCGATGAAGGAGTCCTTCTTGCCGGAGGTGATCACCAGACCGATCAAATCCTTGTTGCGTTTTACCTCGTCCAGTACGGAGCGGATCTCCTCCACAAAGGCGGCCTTGAGGGTATTCATGCTCTCGCCCGGCACATCCATGGTGAGGATACCGATGCCATCTTTGCGAACATCCAGGGAAAAAGTCTTAGCGCTCATCATTCAACCTCCAACACCATAGCCACGCCCAATCCACCCGCCGCACAGGCGGTGTTGAGCCCCAGTCCCCCACCGCGACGACGCAGCTCGTGCAGGGTCTGGGTGATCATCCGCGCACCGGTCGCGGCAAAGGGGTGGCCATAGGCCAGCGAACCACCGAGGACGTTGAACTTCTCCATGTCAACCTCGCCGATGGCCTGATCGCGGCCCAGCTTGTCACGGGCAAACTCGTGGCTGGCAAACATCTTGAGGTTGGCCAGCGTCTGGGCGGCAAAGGCTTCGTGCATGTCGATCAGGGTCAGATCACCGAGCGTGATGCCGGCTCTGTCCAGCGCCAGCGGCGTGGCATAGGAGGGGCCCATCAGCATGTCCTGCCAGACATCGATAGCCGAGAAGGCGAAGCTGCGGATATAACCCAACGGTTCGAGTCCCAGCTCTTTCGCCCGACCTTCCCGCATCAGCAGCACGGCGGCGGCGCCATCGGTCAGCGGAGTTGCGTTGGCAGCAGTGACTGTGCCATGAACCCTGTCAAACACCGGCTTGAGCTTGGCGTAGCTCGCCAAATCCGAGCTTTCACGGATATTGTTGTCCCGCTCCAGCGGTGACTTGTAGGGCGGTACATGGGCGGTAAACACCTCGCCGCTGAGCTTGCCATCGGCCCAAGCCTGCGCGGCCAGAGTGTGGGAGCGGTGAGCCAGCGCATCTTGCGCCTCGCGGCTGATCTGGTGGCTCTTGGCCATCTGCTCGGCGGTCTGTCCCATAGAAAGTCCCGTAGAGTATTCCGCCACCGCAGGCGGCACCGGCAGCAGATCCTTGACCCGCAACTGGCGCAAAATGTTGAAGCGCTGCTGCAGATTGCGCGCCTTGTTGAGATCCACCAGGGCGCGGGCCAGCTTCTTGCTCACTCCGATAGGCAGTACGGAGGAGGAGTCAGCACCGCCAGCGATGGCGATGTCTACGGTACCGGCCATGATGGATTCGGTGACGTTGGCCACCGCCTGAAAACTGGTGGCGCAGGCGCGGGAGACGCTGTAGGCATCGGTATTGACGCTCATGCCGGTACCGAGCACGATCTCGCGAGCAATGTTGGGGGCTTCCGGCATCTGAACCACCTGGCCAAATACCAGCTGGTCGATAAGCTTGGGATCGAGATCGGTACGGGCAAGCATCTCGCTCACCACCAGTTTGCCGAGATCGACTGCTGGCACGCCATGAAAGGCGGTGGCCTGCTTGGCAAAGGGGGTACGCAGCCCCGCCACGACGGCAATCCGTTCGCCCTGGCGAGTCGTCAGTTTCAATGGCTGTTTCATCCTGGCTCCTTGGTTTAAAAGGCAGAGGTCTGACCTCATTGCGCCACATCTTAACAATCCAATCACAAGTTTCATACAGCTGATTGAAACTAAATTAAGCGCGGCAAGGCCCCTTTGCTCGCCCTTGGGAAGCAACTGGAGTATAAAAAGATCAACTTCCATAAAAACAACGGGTTTATCGCATGGCAGCGGCCGAGTTCAGAGCACTTAGGGACTATCTTGGCAGTCAGATTCTGGGGCAGGAGGAGCTAATAGAAGGGCTCCTGATTGCCCTGTTATGTGAAGGACATGTGTTAATCGAAGGGGCACCCGGTCTTGCCAAAACCCGCGCCGTCAAGGCGCTCGCTGGCGCCGTCGAGGGGCGCTTTGCCCGTATCCAGTTTACCCCCGACCTGCTTCCCGCCGATCTCACCGGCAGCGAGGTGTATCACCCGCAGGATGCCAGTTTTGTTTTCCAGCCAGGCCCCCTCTTCAACCATCTGGTGCTGGCAGACGAGATCAACCGGGCGCCGGCCAAGGTGCAATCAGCGCTGCTGGAAGCGATGGCCGAACACCAGATCACCGTGGGCAAAAAGAGCTGGCGGCTGCCACCTCTCTTTATGGTGGCCGCCACCCAGAACCCTATCGAGCAGGAGGGAACCTATCCCCTGCCGGAGGCCCAGCTCGACCGCTTTCTGCTCAAGCTGATGGTGGATTACCCGAGCCCTACGATGGAGCTCGCCATCTTGCAGCTCAATGCTAGCGGGGAACAGCTTGGTGCGGCGCCGGTGACCCTGAGCCAGACCACCTTGCAACGTGCCCGCAGCGACGTGCTGGCGGTGACCATGCAAAGCAGACTGGAGCACTATCTGGTGGAGCTGGTCTGCGCCACTCGCCCAGGCAGTGGTCTTTGCCCTGCCCTTGAGCCATTGATTGCCGTGGGGGCAAGCCCCCGTGCCACACTTGGGCTGGCTCGCTCCGCCCGCGCCCGAGCCTGGCTTGCCGGACGAGATTATGTGCTGCCGGAAGATATCCAGCTGCAAGCCTATCCGGTGCTGCGCCACCGCCTTATTCCCAGCTATCAGGCACTGGCCGACAATCTGGATAACGATATCCTGATCGCCCAACTGCTGGATCAGGTGCCATGTCCCTAGCGCCGGAGCTCCATCCCGATATCGCCCTGTCGCTGCCACGGCTGCTCAATATCCGGCTCTGGGCCAAGGCCAGGAAGCCACCTCACGCAGGCAGAAGCAGCAGCGAACGCGGCAAACCGGGCCGCTCTCCCGGACTCACGTTTCGCGAGCTGCGCGCCTATCAGGCTGGTGACGAGGTACGCCATATCGACTGGCGAGTGACGGCGCGCCTCGGTCGTCCTTATACCCGCCTCTATAGCGAGGAGCTGGATCAGGCGCACTGGCTGCTGCTTGATCTCTCCCCCGCCATGTATTTCGGCTCCACACGGCAGCTCAAGGCGCGTCTGGGATGCGAGCTGGCAGCAGCCCTGATCTGGCAAGGGGAGAAGCAGCACAACACCCTGATCTGCCACGGGCTTATCCCAAATCACCAGAGCCAGCGCGGCAGCGTGCTGCCCCTGCTCGAATCCCTCTGCCATCACTACCAGCAAGGGCTGGCACGTCGGGTACTATCCCATTCACTGGCCGACACCTTGGCCAGCGTGAAGCTGCCCCATGGTGCCAAACTGACGCTGATCACCGACCACAGACCCTGTGAGTCGGCGCTCTGTCAGCAGTTGCAACTGCTCTCCCGGCGCCACGATATTCACTATTGGCAGATCCGCGACCCCCTCGAGGCTGCCCTTCCCCCTGATGGCCAGCTGCCGGTGGCCATCGATCGGCCAGGGCAGCACTATCAAGGCTGGCTGGATGGAGGCCATGCCGGTTTCTCCCGCCGCTACCAGCAAGCTGCCGAGCAGCAGCTGGCCCACGGCAAGCAGTTGCTGTTGCCATTGGTGCAGCGCCTCTATCTGCTCGATAACAGTCAGACGCTGCAACAGCAGTGGCAGGAGGGGTTATGTCATCAGGGATGATCTCGCCCGCCGAACTCGACAGCGCCAGTCCCGCCTCCGACGCCATCACTCCGCCGCTGGCCGCCCTGATGCGAGACATCCACCCGGGGCCGGATCTGATTGAACAGAGTCTTGATCCCAGAGTGCAGGCGCTACTGTGGCTCCTGATCGCCGGTTTTCTTCTGCTGCTGCTCGTCCTGATTGCCAAGAGGGTGATACGTTACCGCCGCTGGTGTCGCCAGCTGGAGGGGGATCCGGCGCTGCTGGTGGCGCAAATACAGGAGGCCCTGCGTCATGAAGCGCTACAGCGCTGGCCCGAGGCGCGCCAACTGCAAGGTGAGGCGTGGCTAGCCTTCATCGATCGCCACGGCGGCAGCGATTTTAGCCAGTTCTCATCTCACTGGAGCAGTTGGCTCTATGGCAGCCAGAACCCGACTCGCGAGCAGTGCGAACAGCTTCGGCAACATTATCGCCGCTGGGGTCAAACCCTCTTCTTGCAACGCTCCCCCCGCTCTGGGCGTAAAGTCGCGCGGAGGCATCCATGATCCTGGCTTGGCCCTGGTTTGCGCTGGCGCTGGTGCTGCCCTTGCTGGTGCGCTTCGGCTTGCCGCCCCTGCGCCGCGGTTATCTGGCTCATCCCGGGTTTGCGCTGCTGCGCCCTCAGGCCGGATTGCCGCTCTGGCGCTCCATGCTGCTCTGGTGCGCCCTTATCCTCGCCCTCTGCCGCCCCCAGTGGTGGGGGGAACCGGTGATCAAATATGAGGGGAGTCGGGATCTGCTGCTGGCGGTGGATCTGTCAGACAGCATGCGTACCCCGGATATGCTCGATAACGGCGAGCAGCAAGCACGGCTAACGGCGGTGCGCCAGCAGATCAAGGCGCTGATCGCCAAACGGGCCGGAGACAGAGTGGGCCTCATCGTATTTGCCGATCACGCCTACCTGCTCTCTCCCCTCACTCAGGAGATCCCGGCGCTGTTGACCTTGAGCGACGAGCTCGATTTTGATCTGGTCGGCCGAACCACCGCCCTTGGCGAAGCCATCCAGCTGGCACGTCAGCATGGAGATCCGGGTCGCCCCACCGCCCTGCTGCTGGTCACTGATGGCCGCAATACCGCAGGCAATGCCGACCCGCTGCAGGAGGCCAAACTCGCCGCGGCACAGGGAATAAGGATCTACACGCTGGGGGTCGGGGCCGATCCCGATACCTTTATCCAACCCTACGATGAGGCGGGCAGCGGTCAGGCCGATCCCAGCAGCGAACTGGACGAACCGCTCCTGAAAGAGCTGGCAAAAACAGGACAGGGGCGCTATTTCAGGGCGCGAACCCAAAGCGATCTCGATGCTATCAATGCGACTCTCAATGCCCTTGAACCTGCCCCCATGCCGATTGCCCAGTACCAGCCGGTGATCGAGCTCTACCCCTGGCCATTGGCACTGCTTTGTGGCTTGCTGCTTCTGCCATCAGGGCACGGCAGACTGGAGTTTCGCATGGTGCGTAACTGGCTGGCACGAGGCGCGCGCAGATGGAGCTGATCTTGCTCCGCCCTCTGTGGCTGATCGCACTCATCCCCTGGCTCTGGCAAGGGTGGCACCGTCGTCGCCAGTCCCCGCTGCTCGCACCTGCGATGCAGGCTTATCTGCTGCCAGCATCCCGTCCTCAACGTCCCTGGCTCTGGCTGGCAACCCTGCCCGTCATTTTGGCCCTGAGTGGACCGGCACTGCGCGGTGAGCTGCAACAGCAGCCTGCAGCACCGCTCGATATCTGGCTACTCGACTTGTCACGCTCGATGACCGCCACCGATCTCAAACCGGATCGGGCAACCCGGGTCAGATGGCAATTACAGCAGCTGCTGAGCCGCGCCAAGGGCGAGCGCATTGCGCTGATCCTCTACGCAGGCGACGCCTACCTCGCCATGCCGCCCACCCGGGATCATCAGGCCCTTTCGCTGCTACTGCCCGACTTGCGCCCCGATATCATGCCGCTGCAGGGCAGCAACCCGGCACGGGCGGTGGAACTTGCCATGAAGCAGCTGGCCCCCGGTGAGCAGGCCCGTCTGCTGCTGATCACCGACGACCTCACCCAGAATCAGATGGCCCAAATCGCTGCTCTGTGGCCCTGCCAACAACGCCTTCTCTGCCGCGACACCCAGTCGGCACGCCTCGATATTCTGCTCGCCAGCAGTGGTCAACCGGCCCCCATGCCCGCCATTCCGGCCAATGAGTTGGGGTTTGCCACCCGCATGCCCGCGCAGTTGCCCGTCCCCGATAGTCAGGCCATTGCCGCTCTGGCCAACCGTCTCGGCGGTGAGCTGCAGTGGCTTGGCAGCGATGTCCCCCGCTTTGCACCGCTGCCCACAACGACCTCGGCCCTCACCCCGGCGCCACTGGATCTTGGCCCCTGGCTGCTGATCCCCTTGTTACCACTGGCCTTTCTGGCCAGAGTCGGCGCCCGGTTGATGATGGCGCTGATGGTGGGAGCTCAGCTGCTTGCGCCACAAGATCTGCAAGCAACAGAGAGGGGGGATCTGCAAGCGATGCAGGCTTATCAAGAGGGGGATTTTCAGCGGGCTGCCCGCACCTTCAACGATCCAGTCTGGCGCGGCAACGCCTGGTATCGGGCCGGAGCCTACCGGCAAGCTATCTCAGCCTATCAGCAAGCGACGAGCGCCACCGCCCACTACAACCGCGGCAATGCCCTGCTGCAACTGGGGGAGTTTGCCGCAGCCAAAGAGGCCTATCTGGCCGCTCTGGCACTGGAGCCCGGCCATGAAGATGCGCTCTATAACCTCTATCTGTTGCAAGGCGGTGCGGCCGCCGCTCCCGATACCAGCAACAGCAAGCAGCCCGATCCATCGGCAGCTCAGCAGGCGACGGCAATGCCCCTGCCCCCCTCTCCCCCTGTGTTGCTGCTGGAACAGCGACTGCGTAAAGAGGCGCTGCGCCGGGACCTTATCAAAGTGGAGGAGCCCTGGTGACGCGAGCAGGATGGGGGCTGTTGCTCGCACTCGCGAGTCAACTTTGCTGGGCTTTGCCCCCTAGGGCAGAGCTGCTGCCGGGGGCTGACCCCAGCGATTGGCTGCTGATCATCGAAGCGGATGGCGAGCGCCAGAGCAGCGAACTGGAGATCACCCCCCTACTGCGCCAGTTTGCAGTGGGCAGAGTGACCATGAGCCGGGTCACCACCCCGGTACAACAACTGACTCGCTGGCAGATCCCGCTGCACCAGAGCGACTCACCCGCTAATACAAAGGTGGTGATTGCCCCGCTCAAGCTGGGAAATGAGTTCACCCCCTCGCTCACCCTGCCATTGAGAGAGGTGAAAACAGCGGCGCTGCCACAACCCGCAGCCCCCTCGCCCCTCGAGATGCAGGCCAGCCTTGAGCATCAGGGCCCGCTCTATCCCGGCCAACCGGTGATCTACCGGCTGACACTGTGGCTGCCCACCAGTATGCAAAACCCGGCCCTGAGCGAGCTTAGCTCTGCCCACTTCACCATCCGTCGCCTCGGTAGCGACGAGTGGATCGCCCCCGCTCAGGCTGGTCTACCCGGCCGGCTCACCCGCAGCTGGCTCATTCAGGCAAAAGCGCCGGGACTCTGGTACCTCGACTCACCCCGCTTGCAGGGGCAGCTCACGCAGCAAGGGAACAAGCCGCAAAAACTCTCGGCCCGCGCGGCACCACTCGAGGTTCGGGTCGACAAAGCCCCCGCCACGCCGGTGGCCACCCGGCTGACCCTGAGTCAACGGCTTGAACCGGCCTCCACGGGGGAAGTGGGTGAACCACTGATCCGTATCCTCACCCTGACCATGGAAAATGGTGACAGCGGCCAGATACAGCTTGCCCCCCTGATGGCCCATCAACTGCCAAACGGCATACAGGCACATCCCGATGGCGAGCAACAGCAGGAGCGTTACCGAGATGGCAAGCTGCTGTTTGAGCGACAGTGGCGCCAGACTCTGGTCGCGGAGCAGAGCGGCGACTACCAGCTGCCCCCCATTGCTCTGCCCTGGTTTAATACCCAAAGTGGCCGGATTGAGCAGGCCAGCCTCCCTGCCATCACGCTGACGTTTCAGGCAACGACAAATCGGCAACCTGATCAGCAGACATCGCAGATGGCACTGCGAGAGAGCCTTTGGTGGGTCGTGCTGGCCATAACGCTGCGTGCGCTATGGCGCCACTGGCCCCGCTGGCACGCCTTCTATCAACTGCAACGTGCCCTTTCCCGACAACAGCCGGATGCCAGTCGCAAGGCGCTGATCAAGTGGGCGACCATGCGCTGGCAGGTCTCCTATTATCAATTAGGCCAGTTGCCTGACGCTGGGCATAATCGGCTCGGCAACGGGCTCGCCGCACTCGAGCGAGCCTGTTTTGCACGGCCCTCTTCTAGCCCGCCCATCGAGTGGCGCGCTCTAGCGCATACCCTCAGGGCTGATGAAACGGCCGGTATTGCGTACCTGATTTACCTGCTAGCGCACGGGAGTTCCCGCTCCCGCCGCCACGCCCCCTGACAAGGATTGCCCTATGGCACTGCTGTTTTTTAGAAAAAAACGTGCTCAGCAGCATATTGGTGGAAATGATCCGGCCACTTCGCCGGTCTCTGATCCCATGGCTGACAAACAAACCAAATTTGAAGCACTGGTTCATGCGCTGCATGGCGATCTCTACCGGTATGCCTACTGGCTGACCCGGGATCCCAACGTGGCGGAAGATCTGGTGCAAGAGACCTTCCTGCGTGCCTGAAAGGCTATCGACACCCTGCAGGATGACAAGGCGGCCAAAGGGTGGCTGATCACCATCCTCAGACGGGAGAACGCCCGCCGCTTTGAACGCAAACAGCTGGAGCTGGTGGATCTCGACGATCACCCTCAGCCCCAGCACGATGCGCTGCACAGCGAACAGGAAATGGAGAACGAGTGGTTGCACCGTCACATCGCCCGGTTGCCCGAGGAGTACCAGGAGCCACTGCTGCTGCAAGTCGTGGGAGGATTCAGTGGTGAGGAGATTGCCGAGATGCTCGGCCTCAACAAGAACACCGTCATGACCCGACTGTTTCGCGCCCGCAACCAGATCAAGGAGGCGATGGAGCAGAAGAACCAAGCAAGAGGACACGGACATGGATGAACTCGAATTTCGCCGCAACGCCATGATCCAGCCCAACGATAAACTGCCGGATTTTCTCAAAGCCGCTGAAGCAAGCCAGGCCAATCGGAACTATCTCGACGAGATGAAGCAGTTCGACAGAACT
Organism: Aeromonas sp. 82P; assembly: GCF_051919365.1. Classification (NCBI taxonomy): domain Bacteria; kingdom Pseudomonadati; phylum Pseudomonadota; class Gammaproteobacteria; order Aeromonadales; family Aeromonadaceae; genus Aeromonas; species Aeromonas sp. 82P. The sequence continues at coordinate 2,482,424 of NZ_JBQBEV010000001.1, read as the reverse complement.
CTCAAGCACGCCATGCAGGTAGAGGTTCCCGCCGGACTGGCCGAGCGGATCCTGCTCAGGCAAGCCATGCAGAAAGACAGTGACGCGCCAGATGATTTGCCGCCATCCCGCCCCCTTGGCACGGCGCCGGTCAAGATCCGGACATCAACATCCTGGCGCCAGATCGCCCTGGCTGCATCGGTCGCCTTCCTGCTGGGAATGAGCACCCGCTGGATCACGCTGCCAGAAACGGCTCCTGCGGCCCTCTCCCTCGCACAGGTGGCGATGGCTCATGTCTATGGCGAAGAACCCTTTATTGAAGGTGTCGATGAACAGGTCAATCTGCATAACATCAATGCCAAGATGGAGAAGTATGGCGCCACCTTAAGCGGGATGGATGGGCTCAAGGTGACCTATGTCAATCACTGCTCGTTTTATCAGGGACCGGCCTTGCACATGGTGATCCAGGGAAAGATGGGGCCAGTCACCCTCTTTTTAGTGCCCAAACATGTTCCATTAACCCTGCAACAGGCCACCTTTGAAGATGGCACCCTCAAAGGGGAGATTGTCCAGCTCAAAGGCGCCAATATGGTACTGATTGGCGAGATGAAAGACGCTGCCCCCGTTGCCAATGCTCTGCAGTCACGTCTGCAGTGGGACATTTAACATCGCCGGTTAACAACCTCAGAACCATCCTCAATAGCAGGCGGCGGTCACGAGCCGCAGCCTGTTCTCTCCCTGTTTACTCCCCTTTGTCACTCATTTGCCTCAAGATTTCGAAAAATTGACAAAATTATTTTTGTGACGGAGATCGGCAATCCAGGTCAATAATCCACCTTTAGACCCTGAAAATGATGAATTAAACAGCAGGTTAAAACAAATGATTAACACATCGATCACTTTTATGTATTCTGCTGTCACTGGTCTGATTTCTTACCTCCTACCAGATCCATAGAATCACGCCAGAATTGATTGGGAAGAAGCTGAAATAAAAACGGATTTTGTCGAGGTTTGCATTGAACGTGCAGCCAATATCGGCAAAAAAATCTGCCTACAAGAGAGAACACCATGACGACAACTATTTTCAAGAAGAGCCTGATTGCCGCCACCATCGCGCTGGCCACCGGTCAAGTCCATGCCGCGGCATTCCAGTTGAACGAGCACTCGGCCTCCGGTCTGGGTCGCGCCTATGCCGGTGAAGCAGCTATCGCCGACAACGCCTCCGTCCTGGCCCGTAACCCGGCGGCCATGACCACCTTCGACAAGATGGCAGTTTCTGTCTCCGGCACCTACATCAAACCGGATGTGGATGTGGAGGGTAAGCTTTCATCTCCAAGCCCCCTTCTAAACGGTAAGGATGCCAGTCAAAGTGGCATTGCTCCCGCAGCATTCGTACCTGCCTCCTATTTTATCCAACCATTGAATGACCAATGGGCTTGGGGTATTGGCCTTTTCTCCAACTACGGTCTCTCCACCGAATACTCCAAAACCTTCACAGCAGGCTCGGCTGCTGGCGATACAGAATTGGTAACTTTTAACATAAACCCGAATATCGCCTATAGGGTTAATGAACAGTTCAGTGTTGGTGCGGGTATCAACGCAGTTTACGGCGCGGCCGAGCTGAATCGATACAAAGGCTCATTACCGATCCCTGGCTTAAACACCGACTCCAAAATTTCATCGATGAAAGGTGATACTTGGGGCTTTGGCTGGAACATTGGGACACTTTATGAGATCAACGAAAACAACCGTTTAGCTCTCACATATCGCTCTCAAGTTGACCTCAAATTTAAAGGTGATTACAGCAATGACATTAACCCACTAATCCCAGGTTTAGGTGGCCTTGGAGGTAAAACTGTTGATGGACAACTAAACCTTGATTTGCCTGCTCAAGCTGAGTTCGCAGGTTACCATCGTCTAAACCAACAATTTGCAGTGCACTATTCAGTTAACTGGACTGATTGGAGTGCCTTTGAAGAACTTAAAGCAACTGGTTCCCAGTGTGGTGTTGGTACAGCCAACCCGGGTGTCTGTTTGCAAAAACCAGAAAAATTTAAAGACTCACTCCGTTATTCAATCGGCGGTACTTGGTATGTCAACCCTGCTTGGGAAGCTCGTCTGGGCTTTGCCTATGACAACAGCCCTATCGAACCTGAATACCGCAGCCTGAGCATCCCCGACTCAGACCGCATCTGGTATAGCGCCGGAGCCACCTATCATATCAACACTGATATGAGTGTTGACTTCGGTATGGCTTATCTGGACGGCAAAGAAGTTGATGTAGACGAGAGTTTGACCTCTGACCACAAAGGCCAGTCTCGTTGGAAAGGTACTTCCCACGGCAACGCCTTCCTGGCCTCTGCCCAGTTCAACATGAAGTTCTGATTATTGATAGAATTGAAAGAGCGCCGTCAGGCGCTCTTTTTTTATCCGGAAAAGCCAGTTCAGCGCACACATGTAGCACACACCTGTTTATTTTTATTTTTTAATCAAGCTATTAGAATGCATCCTTGCAGCATTTAATCTTGTTTTATCCAGATACTGGCCATTACCGTTGCCTTACTGGTCATACCATATAAAATCCTGCCTCCATTCATATGACCGATTGAACCTTCGGGTAACAGCAAGGATTTTGCCATGCATCCCATCATCAAACCGTCCGCCATCGCCCTGCTGGTGATCGCAGGTCAGACTCATGCCGCCGGGTTCCAGCTGGCTGAACAGTCCGCTACAGGACTGGGACGCGCCTTTGCCGGTGAGGCCGCCATCGCGGACAACGCCAGTGTGCTCTCCCGCAATGCAGCAACCATGACCCGCTTCGATAAGATGGCGCTCTCTGGCGGCGCTATCTATGTCAGTCCTGACGTCAATATCGAAGGAAAAACGGCCGGTTTACTAACTCATGCTGATGCTACAGCACACGATATCGCCGCCGCAGCCTGGGTTCCCAACGCTTATCTCATCATTCCACTCAGCGAGCAGTGGCGCCTCGGTTTCTCGGCAACCTCTTACTATGGTCTTGGTGTCAAGATGCCGGATAACTACAGCGCTGGCCACTTTGGCAATGTCTCCGATATCAAGACCATGGATCTGGGTACCTCACTCGCCTATCGCATCAATGAGATGTGGTCAATTGGTGCCGGGATCTCTGCTATTCAGGGCGAAGGCGAGGTTGGCGGTGTATTTAATGTCGGCCCACATAAGATAGTGAAACATCTGGAAGGCGATGGATGGGCTTTAGGCTGGAACGCGGGGATGCTGCTAACTCCATCGCAAAATACACGGGTAGGGCTGTCATATCGCCACGATACAACACTGACGCTCGAAGGTAATGCTCAAGGAGCAAACGGATTGACTCCATACGAGGATACCGGACGCCTTGATTTACCATTGCCTGCAACCGCTGAATTGGCTCTCTTCCATCAGTTGACCGACAAACTCGCACTCCATGGCAGCCTGAACTGGACCAACTGGAGTAAATTTGTGCAACTGGAAGCAGAGCTGGATCACCAAGGCTCAATGCACATCAAGGACGAGCACTGGGAAGATAGCTGGCGCTACGCCATCGGTATGACCTATCAGGTCACTCCCAAGTGGCAACTGCGCTCCGGTGTGGCCTATGACGCCAGCCCGGTGCCAGCCGATCGTCGTACCATCTCCATCCCGGATGCCGATCGGCTCTGGTACAGCCTGGGAATGGGGTATCAGTTCACGCCCAACCTGACCGTGGATCTGGGGCTGACCCTGATCGATGGCAAAAAGGTGGATGTCACTGAAAAAATGGAGCTGCAACCGGGTAATCCGATGACGACCTCCACCTTCCAGGGCACTTCCGAAGGGGATGCCTGGCTGGCTGGTGCACAATTGAGCTATCTCTTCTAAATTCCTTCCCTGCAAAAAACGCTATGCCAATTATTGCCTTACTCAATAAGGTGAACACTGGCATAGTGTTCTGCAACACCATAAAATCAACCCAGTACCTTTACTGGAGCAAGGCATGTATTCCTACGTAGCAAGACAGCCGATCCTCGACAGAGACCTCAAAACTCATGCCTATGAGCTGCTCTTTCGCGATAGTCTGAATAATGTCTTCCCGAGCATCTCCTCCCAACAGGCGACGTCACGCCTGGTGGTCGAACAGTTCCTGCAACAAAATATCGATCAGCTCTTGGGCGGCCGCCCCTGCTTTATCAACTTCCCCCACTCACTGCTGCTGGAGGGATTGGCAGAGTGCCTGCCGCCCGAAAAAGTGGTGATTGAGATCCTGGAAGATTCCCCACCGGATGATGCCCTGCTGGAAAAGGTGAAACAGCTGCACAAGCTGGGATATCAGCTGGCACTCGATGACTTCACCATGTCACCGGATTGGGAGCGCTTCCTCCCTTTTATCCACATCATCAAGTTTGATCTTCGTGCCACCCCCCTGATGCAGATCAAAGTGTTTATCCAGCGGCATCAGACCCTAGGGCTCACCTATCTGGCGGAAAAAGTAGAGGACAAGGCGGAGTTCGAGCGGGTCAAACAGCTGGGGATCCAGCTGTTCCAGGGCTTTTTCTTCAGCAGACCCGAGATGGTCAAGCAAGCCACCATGGAGCCAGCGCAAGTCGTGGTGATGCAGTTGCTCAACGTGGTCAACGAGGCAGAGCCTGATATCAACAAGATTGAGCAGCTACTCGGTCAGGATATCTCCCTCTCTCTCAAGCTGTTGCGCTATGTCAACCATCTCAAAGGTCACACCAACCCTATTTCGTCATTTCGCCAGGCTGCCATCTATCTGGGCAACACCCAGCTAAAGCGCTTTGTCTCGCTGGTAGCCGCGACCAGCGCCGGCAAGGGCAAGAGCGCCGAGCTCTACCAGATGTCGATGATCCGAGCCCGATTCTGTGAACTGCTGGCCCACGCCCACGCTCCGAGCCAGCAGGCACAACAAGCCTTTATCACCGGTCTCTTCTCCCTGCTGGATGTACTGATGGAGCAGCCGATGGACAAGCTGCTCGGCACTATCCCTCTTATCGACGATATTCGGCTGGCGCTGCTGGAGCGCAAAGGCAATCTGGGTTTCTACCTCGCGTTTTGTGAAGATTACGAGAGCGCCAACTGGTCACGGGTAACGGCCAGAACAGCCCGCCTGGGGCTGAGCGAGGATAAGGTGAGTCACCTCTATCTGGCCGCCACCACCTGGGTCACGGAACAACTGCTGGCGATGGAAGCCACCAATTAATTCGTCTCGTCATTCACCTCGACCGCGATAGCGGTCGCTTCCCCGCCCCCGATGCAGAGCGCTGCCACGCCTCGCCGCAAACCCCGTTGCCGCAGCGCGGCGATCAGCGTCACCAGAATGCGTGCGCCACTCGCCCCCAACGGATGACCAAGTGCACAGGCCCCTCCATGGACATTGACCTTGTGATGAGGGATGCCGACCCCGCTCATGGCCAGCATGGTGACCATGGCGAAGGCCTCGTTGATCTCGAAGAGATCCACCTCTTCCACCGACCATGCCAGACTCGCCAACAAGCGTGAAATGGCGCCAATGGGCGCAGAGGTAAATTCGGCGGGCAATGCCGCGTGGCTCTGATAACCGACGATCCGTGCCAGCACTTGTACCTGCCAGGCTTGCGCCGTGGCGCCATCCATCAATATCAGCGCCGCCGCACCATCCGAGATGGAGCTTGAATTGGCCGCTGTAATGGTGCCCTCCTTGCCAAACGCTGGCTTCAGGGTAGGGATCTTCTCCGGTCTGCCCTTGCCGGGCTGCTCGTCTTCGACCAGCAACAAGCGCTCACCGCGATAGACGCTTGTCAGCTCGGACACAAACGCACCGGCGTGCTGCGCATCGCGGGCACGCTGCAATGACGCCAGGGCAAACTCATCCATGGCACTGCGGGTCAAACCGGCAAGATCGGCACTGCGCTGAGCATGTACCCCCATCAGCTGGCCATCATAGGCATCTTGCAAACCGTCGAGGAATAGGTGGTCCAGCACCTTTTGATGCCCCATCCGAAAGCCGCTGCGGGCATTATCCAGCAGATAGGGGGCACGGCTCATACTCTCCATCCCCCCCGCGACCACTACCCTGTTGTCACCAAGGCGGATGGTATCCGCCGCCAGCATCACTGCTTTCATGCCGGAACCGCACACCTTGTTGACCGTAGTAGCAGGCACACTATCTGGCAACCCTGCTTTCAACAACGCCTGCCGGGCTGGCGCTTGCCCCACGCCCGCCGCCAGCACATTGCCCATAAACACTTCATCGACCTGCTCCGGACTCAGCCCGCTTTGCTGTAGTGCCGCCTCGATGGCACAGGCTCCCAACTCAGGCGCAGTTACCTCTGCCAATGCCCCCTGAAACGCCCCCATCGGAGTCCGTTTTGCCGCCACAATTGCAATATCCATTTGCCTGCCTCTGTTTGTTACATGGCCATAACATAGGGGTTCTGACGCGATGGAACAAGAGTTGCAGTGCAGTTTACGTTTAGGTAAGGTGCAGACAGGATTTAGTTCGCCAAGAAGTCTGTATGAACAACAAGGATGAAGGACGGCGCTTCAGCATCAGTGAGCTGGCCCGGGAATTTGATATTACGACGCGCAGTATCCGTTTCTACGAGGATCAGGGGTTGCTCAATCCCGCCAGAGAGGGACAGACCCGCATTTACAGCAAGCAGGATCGGGTTCGCCTCAAGCTCACCCTGCGCGGCAAGCGGCTCGGATTCAGCCTCGCCGAGATCCGCGAGCTGTTTGATCTCTATGATGCCGACAAGAGCAGCCGCACCCAGTTACAGACCATGCTGGGACTGGTTGAGGAGAAACGGGAGACACTGCAACAGCAGATGGAAGATATCAGGATGGTGCTGCTGGAGCTGGATGCCGCCGAGCAGCGTTGCCAACAAGCCCTTAGCCAGCTGGGATAACCGGCTTGCTGTGCTGACCAGGTAGCTCTTTCAGCCCGATCACAAGATGCCAGATAGCAAAAAGCCACTCCTGAGAGTGGCTTTTCTTCAACCTGACGGTTCGCTATTAAACGCGAACGAAGTCCAGGTGGATCAGCTTGTAACGTACCGGGTGACGCTGGATAGCTTTCACTTTTACGTTAACTTCTTCACCGTTGATAACCAGAGTCAGTACAGACTCATAGAATTCCGGCTTCTCTTGAGCCAGGATCATTTTCTTGTGGTCAACAGTGATGGACAGGGCTTCTTTGCCTGCACCGTAAACGATGGCAGGAACTTGGTCAGCTTGACGCAGGCGGCGGCTCGCACCTTTCCCCAGGTCAGAACGGACTTCAGCTTGGAATACGAAAGACATAGTATGTATCTCTTTTGGATGAATTTATGGTGCTAACTGCGACCGGTCAGCACCTCGCAAAACGAGCGCGAATACTACCACGGGCCAAATTCGGATACAAGGTACCGACTCTGCATTTAGTGCCCCTGCTCCAACCGGGCGAATTGCTGCTGACGCTGGGCCGGGCTCAGGGCATCAAACCGCGCCAGGGTTTCGGCGCGCGGGCAGTAGAGTCCCTCCCCCGTTCTGACCCGAATGCTCTTGCCAAGCCGCGGCTGGTTCTCTGCCACCAGCGCCAGCAAATAGCTGTAGGTATCGGCTCCCCGGGCACTGGATAACTGGTTGGCAATGCGCCACAGGGTCTCCCCTGCTGCGACCTGATGACACACGGTTTGTGAACCGCCGGCCGCAGGAGCCGAGAGGGTAAGCATGACGTCACTGCCTGCGGATAAGCTAGCCGTGTGACTGGCCAAGGCCATATCGGCGATCGCTACTCCCTCATCTCCTTGGGCACCACTCATCCCCGCAGTGCGAAACGTCACCCCCAGCTGAGCCAGTAGAGGTTCGCTCTCGGCGGGGTCGGTGAGCATATCAACACCACTGAACGCGTCTTGAGGTGTGCGGAACTCGGCAATAAAGGGCGCGACAGGTTGCGCGAGATAATCAGAGAAACCACTCCCCTGGAGCACGATTGCACCAGCAGCAACAGCCTGCGCGGGGACGACCCCGTAAGCCATCTCGTCGATGCGCCGCAGCCTTGCCAGATAGGTTTTGGAAAGCTGCGCCTCCCCCTCGAACAGATCGAAGGGGGGCACCAACCTGGCTGGAAAGAGGATCTGCCAGCGACCCTGCTTCTGCTTTTGGGCCAGCGGCGGAAACTGATTGCCACGCCAGGCCACAAACATCGCAGGCGGGGTGCGCGCCAGCGGGTAATATTCCGGGTTCAACTGCACCCAGGTTTGTTCCGCGATGGGTTGATAACCGCTGATCACCACCTGCGCCACACTCAACCAGATCCCCAGCATCCTTGCCTCCCTGACTTGCGGTTTGAAGGGGCTACCTGACCGGCAACCCCTTCTCAGCACCCGCTATCATGCTGTTAAAACAGTTAGATAGCAGCTTAGCACTGAGCGATGGCGTTAAGCACCCGTTTATCGGAGACCGGATAAGGGGTCCCCAGATTCTGGGCAAAGAACGATACCCGCAGCTCCTCGATCATCCAGCGAATATTGGCCACCTCGGTGGGAACAAGCTGGGATTTGGGGATCTTGGCCAGCAGCGCCTTGTACTCCGACTCCACACTGTGCACCTTGAGCATGTAGACCCGATCCCGGTTGGGATCGATGGCAAGCTTCTCCAGGCGACGCTCGATGGCCCGCAGATAGCGCAGCAAATCAGGCAACCGCTGCCAGCCGGTCTCGGTGACAAAGCCCTTGTGGATAAGGTTGCCGAGCTGCTGCTGGATATCCGACATGGCAAAGGCGGTATCGAGCTGCATCTTGCCCTTGAGCCGCTTCTTGATCTCATGGGACAACGTCAGCACGGCTTCCACTTGCTTGGCCACCTCCACTACCGCATCGTTGAGCTCGGCGCGAACAAACTCCTTGAGCGCCTCGAAACCGGCCTCGTCCCAAGCCAGCCCGCCATGCTGCTCGATCAGCTTGTCGCAGCCACAGGCGATGCAGTCGTCAATCAGCTCCGCCACCTTGCCAAACGGGTTGAAATAGAGCCCGAGCTTGGCCTTGTTGGGCAGCTTCTCCTGCAGATACTTGATGGGTGATGGCACATTGAGCAGCACCAGCCGACGCTGACCGGCCCACATCAGCTGCTGCTGCACCACCGGGCTCTCCACCAGCTGGATGGCGACCGAATCTTTCTCGTCTACCAACGCCGGATAGGCCTTCACTTCGAAGCCGCCACGCTTCTGGCTGTACTCCTGCGGCAACTCGCCAAAGCTCCACAGGGTGAGGCCAGACTGCTCGATGTCATCGTCCGCCACCTGCGACAGGGTCTCCTGCACCTTGCCACGCAGGGACTCTTTCAATGCCTCCAGATCTTTGCCTTCCGCCACCTTCTTGTGCTTGTCGTCCACCACCCGGAAGGTGAGTTTCAGGTGATCGGGCACCGCAGTCCAGTCCCAGGATTCACGAGGTACGGTGACGCCGGTCATGCGGCGCAGCTGACGCTCCATCTCGTCCAGTAGCGGTCCCTGCTCGGGGTTGATGCTGGCAAGCAGCGCATCGGCATAGTTTGGCGCCGGCACGAAGTTCTTGCGCATCGGCTTGGGCATCGACTTGATAAGGGCCACCAACAGCTCGTGGCGCAGCCCCGGGATCAGCCACTCGAACCCCTTCACCTCCACCTGATTCAGGAGCGGCAGCGGAATATGCAGGGTCACGCCATCGGCGGCCTCCCCCGGCTCGAACTGATAGGTCAGCTTGAGCTTGAGACGCCCCTGCTGCCAGAAGTTGGGGTAGTCGAGATCGCTGATGTGGGCAGCATCCCCCTTCATCAACATCTCTTTTTCGAAGTTGAGCAGCTCGGGATCCCGCTTTTGCGCCTCTTTCCACCACTTGTCGAAGTGACGGCTTGATATCACATCCTCCGGCAGACGGGCATCGTAGAAGCGGAACAAGTCCTCATCATCCACCAGGATGTCGCGCCGACGGGACTTGTGCTCCAGCGCCTCCACCTCGGCCAGGAGCTTGCGGTTATCGCTGAAGAAACGGTGACGGGTCTCGAAATCCCCCTCCACCAGCGCGCGGCGGATAAACAGCTCGCGGCACAGCGCCGGATCGATGCGGCTGAAGTTGATGATGCGCTCATTGACCAGCGTCAGGCCATAAAGGGTCACCTTCTCCTTGGCCATCACGGCGCCGTTTTTCTTCGACCAGTGAGGATCGCTGTGGTGCAGCTTGATGAGATGGCCAGCCAGCGGCTCCACCCATTCGGGTTCAATCTTGGCGTTGATGCGGGCGTAGAGGCGCGAGGTCTCCACCAATTCTGCGGCCATCACCCACTTGGGCGGCTTCTTGAACAGGCCCGAGGCCGGGAACAGGTGGAAGCGGCCATTGCGAGCACCAAGGAACTCGGGCTTTTCCAGATCCTTGTTGCCGATATGGCTCAAGAGGCCGGTCAGCAGCGCGCAGTGCACCGTCTTGAAATCTGCAGGTTCATGGTTGGCTTTAAAACCAAGCTCCTTGACCGTCTGGCGCAGCTGGAAGTGAATGTCCTGCCATTCACGCACCCGCAGGTAGGAGAGAAACTCCTTCTGGCACATGCGGCGAAACGGGTTGCTGCCAAGGGCATCCTGCTGCTCTTTCAGATAGTTCCACAGATTGACAAAGGCGAAGAAGTCGGAATCCTTGTCCTCAAAGCGCCTGTGTTGCTCATCGGCGGCCTGCTTCTTCTCCATGGGTCGCTCGCGGGGATCCTGAATGCTGAGGGCCGCGGTGATCACCATCACCTCGCTCAGGCAACCAGTTTGCGCCGCGCTGATCACCATCTTCGCCAAACGCGGATCAAGGGGGATGCGCGAGAGCTGGCGACCGGTCTCGGTCAGCTGCAACTTGGCTTCGCGCTCGCCGGTGGCGGGCAGCTCGCGCACCGCCTCCAGCTCTTTCAAGAGAGTCAGGCCATCCTTGATATGGCGGGACTCTGGTGGCTCGACGAAGGGAAACGCCTCCATGTTGCCAAGGCCGAGCGCCAGCATCTGCAGGATGACCGAGGCCAGATTGGTGCGCAGGATCTCGGGGTCGGTAAAGGCGGGACGGCTATTGAAATCCTCCTCCGAGTAGAGGCGGATACAGATACCGTCTGCCACCCGGCCGCAACGCCCTTTACGCTGGTTGGCACTGGCCTGGGAGACAGGCTCGATAGGCAGGCGCTGCACCTTGGTGCGCCAGGAGTAGCGGCTGATACGGGCGGTGCCCGGATCGATGACGTAGCGAATGCCTGGCACCGTCAGCGAGGTCTCCGCCACGTTGGTGGCGAGCACGATGCGTCGCCCAGCATGGGGCTGGAACACCTTGTTCTGCTCGGCGTTGGAGAGACGGGCGTAGAGCGGCAACACCTCGGTATCGCGCAGATTGAGCTTGCGCAAGGCATCGGCGGTATCGCGGATCTCCCGCTCGCCGTTCATGAAGATGAGGATGTCCCCGAGCCCCTCGCGGGCCAGCTCTTCCACCGCGTCGAAGATCCCCTGCAGTTCATCGCGCTCTTCAAGCCCTTCGCTCTTGTCACTGCTTTTTTTATCAACAAATAGCGGACGGTAGCGCACCTCCACCGGATAAGTGCGGCCGGAGACCTCGATCACCGGCGCCTTGTTGAAATGGCGGGAGAAACGTTGCGGGTCGATGGTGGCCGAGGTGATGATCACCTTGAGATCGGGGCGCTTGGGCAGCAGTTGCTTAAGATAGCCCAGGATGAAGTCGATATTGAGGCTGCGCTCGTGGGCCTCATCGATGATGATGGTGTCGTACTGGGTGAGCATCCGGTCGTTCTGGATCTCCGCCAGCAGGATACCGTCGGTCATCAGCTTGATGTGGGTCTGCTCGCTCACCTGATCGGTAAAGCGAACCTTGTAACCCACGTAGTGACCGAGTTCGGACTCCATCTCCTCGGCAATACGGGCCGCAACGGTGCGGGCTGCCAAACGGCGTGGCTGGGTGTGGCCGATAAAGCCCTTCACCCCGCGCCCGAGCGCCAGACAAATCTTGGGGATCTGGGTGGTTTTGCCCGAGCCTGTTTCCCCTGCAATGATCACCACTTGATGTTCTTGAATGGCCTTGGCGATCTCAGCCTGCTTCTGGCTGACCGGCAGGTTGTCCGGATAAGTGACCTTGGGCACTCCGGCCAGACGGGTTTGATAACGCGCTTGCGCGGCATCCAGATCGGCGGCAATGGTCTCCAGCACGGCGGCCTGTTTGCCTTCAGGCAGCTTCTTGACCCCGTGCAGACGACTGGAAAGGCGGCGGGCGTCGAGATTCATGCAGGCAGAGAGACGGCGGCGCAGCGCCTCGATAGAGAGAGACAAGGTACGAATTCCTTAAATAGGTGCCCAGAGGGGCCATATCGATAAGCTGGGAGCGATCCTAAAGAGCGAGCGGGGGCGGTGCAAGCCTTAACGTAGCGTTATATATGGGAAGACAGAGAGATTGGCCGCTCCTCAAACATGACAAAACAACCATTGTAAGATGGCATAACATGAATAAATGGCAGCATATGAAATAGCCAAGGCAAGCCGAAGCTTGCCTTGGGAGAGAGAAAAACAGGGTTAACCGTGGGAGTGATGGACAAAACAGGTGGTGAGCTGGGCGTGAATGGCCTGCATGACGTTGTGGCGATTGATGACACCGAGCAGACGCCCCTCCTCCACTACCGGATAGATTTTCGGCTTTTGCCCCATCATCATCTCCGCCAGGCTCAAAATGCTGGTATCGGGTCCCACCGACAACACCTCCTTGCGCATCACATCCTTGACCTGCGCCACCTGTTCGCAGTGATAGGCCTCCTTAAGCAGCACTGCGATGCAATCCTGCTCGGAGATCCAGCCAATCAGATGGCCCTGCCCATCCACCACCGGGCCACCGAGCTGATGACTGTTCAGAAATTTCTCGACCGCAGCTTGCACCATCATGTCGGCAGTGAAGGTGATGGGTCTGCTCTGCATATAATCCTTGGCTTTTAGCGATTCCATATCTGCTCCCCTAAGGTAGTCCATCAAGCTGGCGTCTTGTGCGCCGGTACCGGCACCATGCTCGGCTTGTTCCAAGCATAGCTGGCTCGCGGCGGTATGAGTCAGCGGCCAGCCTCTCCCTCAATTGATGGCATGAGCCGGCTCGCGATCCGGAATGGCTGCCATCATCATCTGCGGCAGGTGATCGGCCAGCACCGCCACCACAGCGGGATCGACCCGCCCCTGATCCGCCAGTTGCTGCATAAAGGTCAATGCGTCACGGGCAGGCAGGCCGGGCCGATAAGGTCTGTCCTGCACCATGGCCTGAAAAATATCGGCGACCCGCAGGATCCGCGCTTCGAGCGCCATGGCGGATGCCGGCAGGTGGAACGGATAGCCCTCCCCGTCAGGCTCCTCATGGTGATAGGCCGCCCAACAGGCAATCTCTTCAAACCCTTCGATATGGCGCAGGATCTGGTAAGTCTCGAAGCTGTGGGTATTGATGATTGCCCGCTCCTCTTTCGTCAGACTGGCAGGCTTGTCGAGGATCTCGTCCGGCACCCTGAGCTTGCCCAAATCGTGCAGCAAACCGGCGATCTCCAGCATGTCACAATGGATGGCACTGACTCCCATCTGCTCGGCCAATGCCCGAGACAACCTGCTCACACCGAGTGAATGCATCATCGTGAATGGGCTTTTGGCGTCGACAATGCCGGAGAAGATCTGCGCCAGCGCTTTTAGCTCCCCGTTGAAGGTCAGACAAGGCTCCCGCACCTGCAGCATCTCCAGCATGTAATCATTGATGGAGCGCGCTTCCAGCTGCAGCCAGAATGCCTCAGAGCGAGACGCCTTGAGGAAGGCATCCACCAGCTCGGGGGCAAAGAACTCGTCACGGAAATCCTGCAGGCGTGCGCGGATCTCGTTGGTATGCATCAACAATGAACCATCGCCATAGTAGGGCGCCGCCAACGCATCGCAGCGATCCACCAGAAAGATAAGGTTGGCCTGACGGGCCACATTGGGGTCCACATCAGCCATCTCGCGCAACAGGTGCCAGTGGGTGTGGTGATAACGGATAGGCAGGGCCAGTGGGGCCAGCAAACGGAAATCCTTGAGCAGCTGATATCCCACCTCGCAGTGACGCTGGGAGGACTCCCAATCGAACTCGCTGACCAGATGGTGATGGGTGATGGTCGAGGAGACACCGATATCATGCAGCACCCCCAGCTCGAACAGCAGACAGCGTTCGGCCTCACTCATTCCCAGCTCCCGGCTGCACTCGGCAGCCATAATCCCGACCCGTTTACCGTGGGCCACATCGCCAATGCCCACCAGATCCAGCGAGGCTGACAGGGCATACACCACCTGCCTTAGATCCACTTGCAACGAAAAGGGGGCTGCGCCCTGCGCTCTGTCCATGATCCGGGTCCCATGCGATGTTGTCGTATCAAACTGGCGCTGTTTTATGCTTCGCCTTCTATCAACTTAGTCAATAGCCGAGCCTTTTACCTTGTTTTTATAGGCATTTATGACCCTGGTACCGGCGTTGTTTCCCAAATAGATGCAGCTTGAATGCTAACTGAGGGTTTGGTGACCTGATCACCACCATCCTCTTCAGGTCTGCATCATGGACACGTCGTTTCACCCATCACCAACTGGCCTCAATACAACAAGTCTTTGATTAACCGTGGTTCCCTCACCTTCTGTGTTGATACAGAGGCCATGAACAACTGGTTCCACCACGATCATCATGGTCAGCGGGGCTGCAGCCAGCTCTACACCGACCAGACTATTTGTACCTTCCTGATGCTCAAGAGGATTTTTAACCTCACTCTGTGGGCCATCGCACGGTGAAAGTGTCCTATCGACAACCCGCCAAGAGGCGTATCACCGACCTGGTCATCGACTCAATCGGGCTGAAGGTATTTGGTGAAGGCGAGTGGAAGGTCAGAAAACACGGCGCCGAGAAACGGCGAGTCTGGCGCAAGTTGCATCTGGCAGTAGACCCGGTGACCCACGATATCGTGGCCGCGGAAATCTCACTGGAGAATGTCCATGATGTCGAGGTGTTGCCGACTCTGCTCAAGCCACTGCGGCGCAAACTGGGACGTGTTTATGCGGATGGTGCCTATGACAGCAAAGCTAGTCATCAGCTTATCTCGCGCAAAAGGGCGACAGCCTGTATCCCGCCTCGCAAGAGCGCGGGGTTATGGAAAAGGGGCATCCAAGAAATGAGACCGTGCTGTTGATGCGCAAAGAAGGGCTGGCGCACTGGAAGAAGATATCGGGGTATCACCGTCGCTCGCTGGCAGAGACGGCAATGTATCGGTTGTATCGGTTCAAGCAGTTACTGGCGGGGAAAATCAGTCTGCGTAACTACAACGGCCAAGTGGGGGAGGTGATGACGTATGTAAGCGCCATAAACAAACTGAATACCCTTGGCCTACCTGTCAGAAAGCCCCGAGTTTAGCGGTCACTTGGGGCAGGGGCAGGGGCAGGGGCAGGGGCAGGGGCAGGGGCAGGGGCAGCTTGATGGTTGATTTGGGAAACAACGCCACAGATATCACTAAACAATCATCATATCCTGAGAAATAGATGGGTCTTATAGACTCGGTAAGCAAGACAGAAGTGCATAAGATATCGGGAGCAACCGCCCAATAAACCGCCACCTGCACGGCTCGCCCTTCGTTCTGCCTGCGCTATGGTTTACCATGCACACAATTGTGGTGCCTGGCACCGCCCACCCTAGCGCCAGGCGCTACCGTCATCGGATACCTCATCTCGAGCAACATGAGCAAAACAGCACACGCGGGCAATGAGCCAACATTCTATTTCCACGACTACGAGACCTTCGGCATCAGCCCCGCCAAGGACAGGCCATCGCAGTTTGCCGGTATCCGTACTGATGAAGATTTCAACATCGTTGGCGAGCCGCTGGTCATTTATTGCAAGCCGCCAGCGGACTATCTGCCGGATCCGGAGGCGTGCCTGATTACCGGTATCACGCCACAGAAGACGATGAAGGATGGGCTGTGCGAGGCGGATTTCATTCGCCAGATCCACGAGCAGTTCGCCACGCCGAATACCTGTGTGCTTGGCTACAACAGCATCCGCTTCGATGATGAAGTGACCCGCTACACCCTCTATCGCAACTTCTATGACCCCTATGCCTACAGCTGGCAGAACGGCAACTCCCGATGGGATATTCTCGACATGCTGCGGGCCTGCTATGCCCTGCGGCCGGAGGGGATCGAGTGGGCCTTTGACGATGAAGGAAAACCGAGTTTCAGACTTGAAAAGCTGACGGTCGCCAACGGCGTTACTCACGCCAATGCCCACGATGCACTCTCGGACGTGCTGGCCACCATCGAGATGGCCAAGCTGGTGAAAAAAGCCCAACCCAAGCTGTTTGGTTATCTCTTTGATCTGCGTAACAAAAACAAGGTGAAGGCGCTGATTGACGTGGTGACCATGAAGCCACTGGTGCATGTCTCCGGCATGTTCTCCCCCTGGCAGGGTTGTGCAAGCTGGGTCTCGCCGCTCGCCTGGCACCCCAACAACCAGAACGCGGTGATCATGGTGGATCTGACCCGCGACCCCACCCCGCTCATTGAACTCTCCAGCGAGGAGATCCGCGAGCGCCTCTACACCAAGAAAGAGGAGCTGGGGGATCTGGCGGGCATTCCGGTCAAACTGGTGCACATCAACAAGTGCCCGGTGCTGGCGCCGGCCGCCACCCTGACGGCGGAGCGCGCCGACGAGCTCGGCATCGATCGGGAGCAGTGCCGCAAGAGCCTGGATCTGCTGCGCGCCCACCCCGAAGTGCGGGAAAAACTGGTGGAAGTGTTCAATCAGGAGTTCGCCGGCAGCAATGAGAGCGACCCCGATACCCAGCTCTACGCCGGATTCTTTGGCCATGGCGACAAGTCCACCATGGATCTGGTGCGTGCCACCCCCGCGGATCTGCTGGGTGAGCGGGAGTTCACCTTTACCGACTCCCGGCTGCCGGAGATGCTGTTCCGCTACCGCGCCCGCAACTGGCCGCACACCTTGAGCGAAGCGGAGCAGAAACGCTGGCGCCTGCACTGCAGCGACTACTTCAGCCGCCGTCTGCCGGACTATGTGCCCCGTCTCGAGGCGTTGGCCGAGCAACCAGAGTAACGAACGGAACTTTGCGATTCTAAAGAGTCTTTATCACTATCTGGAAGATTTATGAGTTGTGAGTAGTTTCACAATAAATCCTTCCCGCCCATCCCCTTCTTCAGGTCATAATGACGAAGGGGATTTCCCCAAAAACCAATATCTTGCAACATCCTGAGCGGATGTCTCCCAAGCAAGAGATCTCTTTGGCCGAACGGAAGCCATTTGCTGATGCCTCGTCACCACGCACTGCTCGGATTACTGGCCCTGCTGCCGCTGGCAGCCAACGCCGCATACCGGTTCGATGTGCCGGATTATCTTGCTCGCCTGCCCGAGCAGACCTATCGCATCGTAGAACAGAACTTCAACACCCTTTATCAGCAGACTGATTTCACTCCCCTGATCACCAACAGCTACTTCAACGGCTCCCATCTCTACAAGTTTGTCGGGGTACCGCTGGCCATCAGCGCCCAGTCAGGTTTCCAGCTGGAGGTGTTTGGTCAGGTCTATAACCGCGCTTCGCAAGCCTATATGCACCTGAGCGAGGATATGTCCCTCTATCGAGTGATGCGGGTCGATCTGATGGGGAACCCCAATGATCAGCTGGCCATCGGTTTTGGTCTGGGGGTGCCCATCACCCCGTTGCTAACCCTCAAGGCGATCGCCTCCGGCAGTGATATCCCGGGCTATGGCTCTGCCAAATACGCCGTTGGTTTTGAGTGGCGTTACTGAAAAACGTGACTGATAACCGCTAATTGAAACAATTCAGGCTCCGTGATGGAGCCTGAATTGTTTATGGTGAGGCTGTGATCAGGTGTAGTGGATCACCCGCCCCTCGCCCCCTTGCAGGGTCACGGTTGTGCCGACTGCCTGCCCCTGCCAACAATCAGTTCCCCCTTCCGGCAGCAGAAACTCCTGTGGTTGCCCCTCCCAGTTGAAGAGGCAGAGCAGAGTGCCGCCCTCGGGCAGGCTCACTTCACCGCAGGCAAAGTCCATCGACTCGAAACGGGCAGAGGGTGACCGGGCCGCACAGAGCGCCAACAGCTTGCGAAGGTGCGCCGCCTGCTCCTCATCGAGATCCTGCAGTCGATCACCCGCCAGCATCATGCCACCGCTCGCCACCAGTGCAGCCAGATGGAAACTGTATTCAGCCTTACTTGCCTGCTGGCTCGGTAGATCCCGCAGGCAAATGCAGTCGGGGTCGAGGGCCCAGAGCTTGTCATTCTGCCAGGCGCGGCAGAAGGCCTCGCGGGCAATCTGGCGATAGCGGTGGCCATTGCGCTCCACGTCATCGCTCACCCGCATGCCGTGCACCAGCCCAAGGCTTGGCCAGATGGGGGCATTGCAACCGAGCAGGAAAGCGCCTTCACCAGCACCACGCAGGATGGCGGCCATACCACGCCGATAAGCTTCAACACGGGTGGCAGCCGGATCGTGGAAACGGCCACCGTGGATGGCGCCCCAGAAGTTGGCATCGAGCTTGAAGTAGTGGATGCCCCACTGTTCGCGCAGGGTGCGGAACACCTGCTCAAGGTGCGCTTGCACCTCGGGGTGGGTGCCGTCCAGCACATACCAGGGGGTGCAGCGCCAGCCGCCATAGGTGACCCGCTCGGAGGGCAACGGCAGACCGTCATCCCCCTTCACAAACCAGTCGGGGTGATCCTGAAACAGCTGCGAAGTGGGCTCTGCAATAAAGGGAGCGACCCAGAGGGCGGGCTCGCAGCCAGCCTGTTTGATCTCCGCAGCCAATGCAGCAACACCTTGCTCGAACTTGGCCGATGGAGTGAGCCAGTCACCCATTTTGGCCTGATAGCCGTCGTCGATCTGCACATAGCGCAGGGCCGGGAAACGCTCGGCACGCACCTGCAGGTTCTCGCGAATATCGGCAGCGCTCACCTCGGCGTAGTAGTGATACCAGGAGCACCAGCCGCTCGGGCGCTCACTCACCTTGCCGATCAGCGAGCCGTGCTCGGCCTCGATCAACCGTGCCAGCTCGGCCAGCAGATCCTCGCGCTCCGCCCCTTCAAGGCAGATCAGCGCCTCGCTCTGCCAGTGCCCACCAGCCGCAAGTTTTCGCCCTTCGCAGTTCATCAGGATCTGCAGGCGACCATCAGGGTAGAGGCGAAACTCCCCGCCAAAACGGTGACAGCTGGCAAAGGCGAGCAGCAGCCACCCCTTGCCATGCTCCACCAGCAACAGGTTGTGAATGGTGTGATAGTCCTTGTCATCAGTGATGCGATAGACGCTGGCATCGGGGCAACGGCCGACATGTTGCGGTGATTGCCAGCTACCCATGGTCTGGGCCAGCATCTGGAATCCTTCGCCATAAATGGCGCTCTCCACCGGCAGGCCAAGCTTGCCATCAAACAGCACCCAGCGGTCAACCGGAGTGGCATCAACTCCAGTGTTGTCGAGTCGCACCCGGCACATGGGCCCTTCCCACTGACGGGTTTGCAGCAGATGGGGTGGCAACACATTATCGTTCGCCAGCTGGCGAACTCGGGACAAGAGGGATGTCATCACTACTCCTTGTAGTTCGAAAAGGGTTCTATCAGACAATTTTCAAAAATTGCCAATCAAATCAGCTTCAAACGAACTGATTTCAGTTGTTATTGTTTTAATGCCGCGACCCGGCCTCTCTGGTAAACTGCGATTTTTCTTCCCAGTCGATGAGGTTCACGTGATCGCGCAACGCGCCTTGCTGTACTTTCGTGACTTTATGGTCATCGTCGCCTGCCTGCTGGCAGGCAAATCCGTGGCAGCCATCCTGCCTTTCGCCTTTCCCGGCAGCATCATCGGCATGCTGCTGCTGTTCGTGCTGCTCTCCCTTCAGCTGATAAAGCTGCACTGGGTCGAGCTGGGCGCAGGTTTGCTGCTGCGCCACATGGGCGTTTTGTTCGTGCCGGTCGCGGTCGGACTGGTGGCCTGGCTTGAGCCCCTGCGCCAATCCTTCGGCGTCATCATGCTCTGCATCGTGCTCGGGATCGTGCTTATCCTCGCCACCGTCGGTCGGCTCTACCAGAGGATGAACAAATGATCTTCTGGCTCGCCATTCCCCTGACCCTGGCGCTCTATTTCGCCACCCGCGCCCTCTATCGACGCCTGCCCTGGCCCATCATCAATCCGGTGCTGGTGCCGACCGGGGTGATCATCGGCCTGCTGCTCTGGTTCAACCTGCCCCTTGAGCAGTACGAGCGCGGCAGCAGCCCCATTACCATGCTGCTGGAGCCCGCCGTGGTGGCGCTGGCGCTGCCGCTCTATCAGCAGGCGCGCCAGATCCAGGCCAAGCTCAAGCCCATCCTAATCTGTACCCTCGCCTCCGTCTTGATCTCGGTGTGCACAACCCTGCTGATCGGTCATTTTATGGGCACAGATCCGGCGCTGCTCGCCTCATTGGCGACCAAATCGATTACCACCCCGCTCGCTATGAGCGTCAGCCAGTCCATCGGCGGCATTCCCGCCATTGCGGCCGCAGTGGTGGTGGTGGTGGGGATTGTCGGTGCCCTGATCGGCTACCCGCTGCTCAAACTGTTCAAAGTGACTGATCCGGAAGCGCAAGGGCTCGCCATGGGGGCCTGTGCCCACGCCATCGGCACCGCCACCTCCGCCGAGAAGGGGATCACCCAGGGGGCCTTTGCATCGCTCGCCATGGTGGTGTGCGGGATCCTCACCGCGGCCGTCGCCCCGCTGCTGTTTGCCATCTAT
This sequence comes from Aeromonas sp. 82P, assembly GCF_051919365.1. Classification (NCBI taxonomy): domain Bacteria; kingdom Pseudomonadati; phylum Pseudomonadota; class Gammaproteobacteria; order Aeromonadales; family Aeromonadaceae; genus Aeromonas; species Aeromonas sp. 82P. The sequence continues at coordinate 2,461,642 of NZ_JBQBEV010000001.1, read as the reverse complement.
CACTGGCTGATCTGATCACCCCATTGACCACCTGTTGACCATTCCGGGGGGCCTGCTGGCCTCTCGGGGTGCGACCTGCCGCACAATTTGCACAAGACAAACGTTTCCATTACCATCCCCCTCCGTTTGCCCGTCAGGGCGTGAGCCTGCTCACACATTTACCCGAGCTTGCTCCCTACAATGGCCGCCCAATTGGCCTTTGAGGACACACTATGCATCCCCGTTTTGCCAAGCCATTCGATACCCTCTCTGCCCCGCTCAAAGCAGCCGTGCAGCCCATGCTGGATAGTGCCGACTTCAACGCCCGCTTCACGCCGGAGCAAGTCGCCACCCTGAAAGCCGCCACAGGTCTCGATGATCGCGCCCTGCGCCTCGCCCTGTTGCCGCTGGCGGCTGCCTGCTCGGTGGCCCCCATCTCCAAATTTTACGTCGGTGCCATCGCCTGCGGCCTGAGCGGCACCTGGTACTTCGGTGCCAACATGGAGTTCGCGGGGCAAGGGTTGTTCCACTCGGTTCACGCCGAGCAGTCCGCCATCTCCAACGCCTGGCTGGGTGGCGAGACCGGGATCTCTGAAATCACCGTCAACTACACCCCTTGCGGCCACTGCCGTCAGTTCATGAACGAGCTGAGCACCGCCAAGATCCTGAAAGTCTCCCTGCCCGATGACCTGAGCGCCCTGCAATCCTTCCTGCCCCACTCGTTTGGCCCGGCGGATCTCGACATCACAGATGCGCTGATGAGCCCGCAGGATCACGCAGAGCTTGAACTTCAAAGCGAAGACCCGCTGTGGCAAGCCGCGCTGGCCGCAGCCCGTCAAAGCTACGCCCCCTATAGCCAGGGCTATGCCGCGGTGGCGCTGCAGTTTGCCGATGGCCGCATCTTCTCTGGCCGCTACGCCGAGAACGCCGCTTTCAACCCCAGCCTGCCGCCGATGCAGATGGCCTGCGCCCATGCGGTGCTTAACGGTGAAGATCTCGCCACCATCCGCCGCGCAGTACTGCTGGAGAACAAAAACGGCCAGATCAGCCAGCGTGACTCCGCCCAGTCCACCCTCAAGGCGCTGGGCTCCGTCGAGCTGGAGTATCAGGCGGTCTGACCCCTGCTTTGCGTCGATAAATGAAAGCCCCCGCACCTTGGTGCGGGGGCTTTTTTACTGGGCCGTTTAACCGGGAGCAGCCGGTTATCCTCACGGCTTGGCTGGGTTGATCACCCAGTCTGACTGGTTGCTGATCAGACAGGTTTCAGCCGCGCCGTGAAGTGGCGCAGCAGCGGCGGCTCGTAGTCAAAGGTGAGCCCGCGAATGCCGCTGGCCCGCGCTTTTACCGCGATCAGGCAGTCGGCCACATAGTCCATGTGATCCCGGGTGTAGACCCGACGCGGAATGGTGAGGCGCAACAGCTCGAAGTCCGCCGCCTCCTGCTTGCCGGTGGCGGGATCGCGCCCCAGCAACAGGGAGCCAATCTCCACCCCGCGCACGCCCCCTTCCAGATAGAGCTCGCAGGCGAGCGCATGGGCCGGAAACTGCTCGGCCGGAATATGGGGGAGCAGCTTTTTAGCATCGACAAACACCGCATGACCACCGGTGGGGGTCTGGATCGGGATCCCCGCCTCGGCCAGCCGCTCGCCGAGATAAGCCACCTGACTGATGCGATAGGTGAGATACTCCTCATCCATCCCCTCCCGCAGACCGATGGCAAGCGCCGCCATGTCCCGCCCCGCAAGGCCGCCATAGGTGACAAACCCCTCCATCGCCACGCAGCGCACCTGCACCGCGCGGAACAGGTCGAGGTCTTCTTTGAAGCAACACAACCCGCCGATATTGACCAACCCGTCCTTTTTGGCCGACATGGTGAAGATGTCCCCCAGGGCAAACATCTGGCGCACTATCTCCTTGATGCTGCACTTGGCATAGGCCGGATCCCGCTCCTTGATAAACCAGGCATTCTCGGCAAAGCGGGCGGCGTCGATCACCACCGGAATCTGGTGGCGACGGGCCAGCGCTGAGACCGCATCCATATTGGCCATGGAGACCGGCTGGCCACCGGCGCTGTTGCAGGTCACCGTGATGATGATGCCAGCTACATTGGCGGCCCCCAGGGTCTCGATGGTGTCGCTCAGGCGAGGGAGATCAAAATCCCCCTTCCAGGCATAGGGGGCCGTGGTGTCGAGGGCTTTCGGAGTGAGCAGGTTGATGGCCCGCGCGCCAGCCAACTCCACATGGGCTTTGGTGGTGTCGAAGTGGTAGTTGGAGATAAAGACCGGCGCCTTGCCCTTGCAGCGCTTGACCAGCTCGGGGAAGAGGATCTGCTCCGCCCCGCGCCCCTGGTGGGTGGGCATCACATGCTGGTAACCAAAAATGTCGCGCACCGTGCGCTCCAGCTCGACGAAGTTGCGGCTGCCCGCATAGGCTTCGTCCCCCATCATGATGCCGGCCCACTGGCGATCGGACATGGCACCTGTGCCACTGTCGGTCAGCAGATCGATGTAGACATCCTCGGCCAGCAGCAGGAAGGGGTTCCAGCCAGCGGCCTCTAGGGCGGCACGGCGTTCGTCGCCAGTGGTCTGTTTGATGGGCTCGACCATCTTGATACGAAACGGCTCGGGTATACGACGCATAAAAGACTCCTCACCGGCGCTAGGCCAGTGTGTATGAAATCGGGATTGGCAAAGAGGCCGGGGCGATCAGGGTCGTCCGGCTGACAAATTCAAACGGCGGGTGCCGCCAATCAGCGGTGAGGAAAGTCGAAGGTGAGAATGGGATCCCGGGTATACCAGTGGGCGAGCAGGCAAGCTGCCCGGGGCGTAGCTGTCATGATTGGCATCACTCCCCTCCATATCGGTTGTAGACAGTCGGTGGCCAACAAGATCCATAGATGGATGCTGCCAACGGGCAGCCTCGCCACGTTAACGGCTGGTTAATTGGCAAACAAGGGGCGCACCGACGGGCTGTGCGCCCGCTCACAAAGTGGGCATCTGCGCGGCAAACCGGCAGCGAGGTTGATCCGCCCGCGCCCCCGCTTCGTTATTCTCCCTACCCACACGCCACATCCCCCATCAGCCAAGGCCGGAAGCCATCATGCATCGCAAACCCCATCTGCCCGAGAAGATCTGCCCCGTCTGCCAGCGCCCCTTCAGTTGGCGGCGCAAGTGGGCGCGCAGTTGGGAGGAGGTTCGCTACTGCAGCGAACGCTGTCGCCACGCTCGTCTCCGTAGCCATCAACATAATGAGGAGCCAGCCTGATGGAGCTGCGCCTGATTCTCGGCGATCAGCTGAACGCCGCTCACAGCTGGTTTCGCACCCCAGATCCGGCGGTCTGCTACCTGATGGCGGAGCTGCGCCAGGAGACCGACTACTGCCGCCACCATCGCCAGAAGGTGCTGTCCTTCTTTGCCGCCATGCGCGCCTTCGCAGCGGCACTCACCCAAGCGGGCCACCGCGTCTGTTACCTGACCCTGGATGAGAGTACCCGCTGGCCCGACTTGCCCGGCTTGCTGGAGGCTCAGCTCGAAGCACATCAGGCCAGCAGCTTTGCCTGGCAGAGCCCGGATGAGTGGCGCCTCGCCAGCCAGTTGAAAAGCTGGGCGGCGGGCCTTGCCATCCCTGCTACCGAGGTGGAGAGCGAACATTTTCTCACCCCCCGCGATGGCTGGCAGCGCTACCCCCACAGCCGGATGGAGTTCTTCTACCGCGCCCTGCGAAAGCAATACCAAGTGCTGCTCGATGAGCGCGGCCAACCCCTTGGCGGGCGCTGGAATTTTGATGACGAGAACCGCGCCAAACTGCCGGATCGCCAGCCTATCCCGGCCCCCCTCACCTTTGCCAACGAGGTGAGCGAGATTGACGCCATGCTGACCCGCCACGGGATCAGTACCATAGGCGAGGCAGATGCCAGCAGGCTGCCCTGGCCCATCACAAGGCGCCAGAGTCGTGAGCTGCTCGCCCATTTTCTCACCCACTGCCTGCCCCACTTTGGCCGCTATCAGGATGCCCTGAGCGAGCGGGGCTGGAGCCTGTTTCACAGCCGTCTGTCGTTTTCCCTCAACAGCAAGATGCTTCATCCGCTTGAGGTGATTCGGACCGCCGAATCCCACTGGCAGGCCAATCAGGCCACCATCACATTGGCGCAGGTAGAGGGGTTTATTCGCCAGATCCTCGGCTGGCGCGAGTTTGTCCGCGCCCTCTACTGGGAGAAGATGCCCGACTACAAGCAGGCCAATTTTCTCGAGGCCAACCGGCCGCTGCCCGGTTTCTTCTGGAGCGGCGAAACCAGGATGGCCTGCGTGCGTCACGCCATTCGCCAGTCTCTTGAGCACGGTTACGCCCACCATATCCAGCGGCTAATGGTGACCGGCAACTTTGCCCTGCTGGCGGGGATCCATCCTGACGAGGTGGATGCCTGGTATCTCGGTATCTATGTGGATGCCATCGAGTGGGTGGAGCTGCCCAACACCCGCGGCATGAGCCAGTTTGCCGACGGCGGCCTGATGGGCAGCAAGCCCTACGCCAGCAGCGGCGCCTATCTCGAACGGATGGGCCACTACTGCAAGGGGTGCCACTATCAGGTCAAAGCCCGCCACGGCGACGGAAGTTGCCCCTTCAACAGCCTCTACTGGCACTTTCTCTGGCGCAATCGGGACAAACTTGGCCGCAATCCCCGCCTCGCCCTCCCCTATGCCAACTGGGATGGCCAAGCCGCAGCGCAGCAGCAGGCCATTCTGGCAACAGCGGAGCACTACCTGATCAAGCTGGAGCAGTTGTAAGCGGGCCATGTCCCCTGACACTGCCCTGAAAACAGCGCAGCGATTTACGCTGGCAATCAGGCTCGTCATCGCACCAAACACCAGCCTGTGACCGGCAAGCAGACGGAGATCCCAATCCTGCGTAGAGCGGTTGAATATCCTGTGGCGGCTGATTATGGTGGTGGCCACATCAGGAGATCAGTCAAGGAAAGACGATATGGAGATAGTGGTTCTCGGTGGCGGCGTGATTGGGGTAACCAGCGCCTGGTATCTGGCCAAGGCGGGTCACAAGGTGACCCTGCTGGAGCGACAAGGTGGCGTCGCCCTTGAAACCAGCCATGCCAACGCCGGGCAGATATCACCCGGTTATGCAGCCCCCTGGGCGGCCCCCGGCATCCCGCTCAAGGCTGCCAAGTGGATGCTGCAAAAGCATGCCCCCTTCACCGTGCGCCCCACCGCCGACCCCTTCCAGCTACGCTGGATGCTCAGAATGCTCGCCAACTGTACTCCGACCGCCTATGCCACCAACAAGGGGCGCATGGTGCGTCTGGCCGAATACAGCCGCGACTGCATGAAGCTGCTGCGCGACGAGCTGAACATCGATTACGAAGGGCGCCAGCTCGGCACCCTGCAACTGTTTCGCAGCCAATCCCAGCTCGATGCCAGTCAGCGCGACATCGAGGTACTGGAGGAGTATGGCGTCCCCTACCAGTCGCTCGATGCCAGCGGCTGCGAAGCGGCAGAGCCTGCGCTGGCGCGGGTGCGCGGCAAAATCGTCGGCGGCCTGCGTCTGCCCGGCGACGAGACCGGCGACTGCTTCCGCTTCACCAAGGCCCTGGCCCTTGAAGCCGAGAAGCTCGGGGTCAAATTCGTCTTCAACTGCGACATCGACGAGATTGAGCAAGCCCGCGGCCGCGCCGTGGCGGTGCGGGCGGGCGAGCAGCGCTATCGCGCCGATGCCATCGTCTGTGCGCTTGGCAGTTATGCCACCGGTTTTCTGCGGCCGTTGCTGCGCCCGCTCGGGCTGGAGCTGCCTGTCTATCCGGTCAAGGGCTACTCCCTCACCCTGCCGATGATCAATGCCGAGGCCGCGCCGCGCAGTACCGTGCTCGATGAAACCTACAAGGTGGCCATCACCCGCTTTGACGAGCGGATCCGGGTCGGCGGCATGGCGGAGCTGTCGGGCTACAACCTCGCTCTCAACCCCAGACGTCACGACACCCTGGCCATGGTGGTCGGCGATCTCTTCCCCGCAGGGGGCGATATCAGCAAGGCCGAGTTCTGGACCGGCCTGCGTCCCATGACGCCGGACGGCACCCCGCTGGTGGGGCCAAGCCCCATTCCCGGCCTCTGGCTCAATACCGGCCACGGCACATTGGGCTGGACCATGGCGGCCGGTTCGGGTCAGCTTCTGTGCGATCTGATCAGCGGCAGCGAGCCCGCCATCAGCGATGAGGGGCTCACTTTGGCCCGTTACGGCTAAGCGCCCAAGCTGTCGGGCTGTTTCACTCGCCAACTACGCCCTCAGACAACAGCAGAGGACGTTCTCAACCGCTTTATTGACAGGCCACCGCCAAAAACGGTGGCCTTTTCGTCTGATATTGACCTTCTCCCTCCCCGTCTGCCTGAGCGGTGCGCTGGCTGCCGGTTAATGCAGCAAACGGCACAGAATATTGCGCAATTCGACTTGCGCAAGCCGCCACAATCCGTAATGTGGATAGACGCATTTTTCGCAGCGCATATTTTTTAAATGGCCTGTAAACCGCTTGTAAACAGGCGTCGCCAGACAAGGGGTTACGGGTGTCACCGCGAGTTTCTTTAGCAGCAATCCAGGGTAGGACAATATGAAAAAAGTAGGTTTGGTCGGTTGGCGTGGCATGGTGGGATCGGTTCTGATGAGCCGGATGCAGGAAGAGCAGGATTTCGCCCATATTCAACCCACATTCTTCACCACCTCCCAGGCCGGTGAGGCCGCTCCCAACTTCGGCGTCGATGCCGGTACCCTGCAGGACGCCTTCGATATCGAGGCGCTGGCCAAGCAGGATATCATCATCACCGCCCAAGGCGGCGACTACACCAAGGATGTCTATCCGCGCCTGAAAGCCGCTGGCTGGCAGGGTTACTGGATTGACGCCGCCTCCTCCCTGCGGATGGAGAAAGACGCCGTCATCATTCTCGATCCGGTCAATGGCGACGTCATCGAGCAGGCCCTGAACGATGGCATCAAGACCTTCGTCGGCGGCAACTGCACCGTCAGCCTGATGCTGCTGGCCCTCGGCGGCCTGTTCAAGGCCGATCTGGTGGAGTGGGTGAGCGTGGCCACCTATCAGGCCGCCTCCGGTGGCGGTGCCCGCCATATGCGCGAGCTGGTCACCCAGATGGGGATGCTGCGTGACGAAGTGGCGGTCGAGCTGGCGGACCCCGCCTCCGCCATCCTCGACATCGAGCGCAAGATCACCGAGAAGACCCGCTCCGGCACCCTGCCGGTAGACAACTTCGGCGTGCCGCTGGCCGGTGGCCTTATCCCCTGGATCGACACCAAGCTCGACAACGGCCAGAGCCGTGAAGAGTGGAAGGGTCAGGCCGAGACCAACAAGATTTTGGGTATCGAAAACGCCGTCATTCCGGTGGATGGTCTCTGCGTGCGGATCGGCGCCCTGCGCTGCCACAGCCAGGCGTTCACCATCAAGCTGAAAAAGGATGTGCCGCTGGCGGAGATCGAAGCGCTGCTGGCTGCCCACAACGACTGGGTAAAAGTGATCCCCAACGATCGCGACATCACCGCCCGCGAGCTGACTCCGGCTGCCGTTACCGGCACCCTCAGCATTCCGGTGGGTCGTCTGCGCAAGCTCAATATGGGCCCTGAGTATCTGGCCGCCTTTACCGTGGGTGATCAGCTGCTGTGGGGCGCCGCCGAGCCGCTGCGCCGCATGCTGCGTATCCTGCTGGCGCGTTAACCCGCCACAGAAGCAGATACAACAAGGGCGGGGAGTCACACTCCCCGCCCTTTTTCATTGCCTGTTTTTATGACCCGTTTAACGGGTTCACGGCCTTGCCATTACTTGAGCAGGATTCGCTGGCAGCCGCTGTAGATCTCGGCCCTTCCGGGGCGGCAAAAGCCCACCAGGGTGAGCCCGGTTTGCTCGGCCCGCTCGACCGCAAGCTCTGTGGCGGCCGAGATGGCGAGCAAGATCTCGACCCCGGCGCTGGCGCACTTTTGCACCATCTCGAAGCTGGCGCGGCTGGTCACCAGAATGGCGCCATCACGGCGACCCGTGCGGCACAGATGACCCACCAGCTTGTCCAGCGCGATATGGCGCCCCACATCCTCGCGAATGGCGAGAATATTGCCCTCCCCGTCCAGATGCACAGCCGCATGGGTGGCGCCGGTGCGCTGACCCAATAGCTGGAGCGGGCGCAGCGCGCTCAATACCTTATCGATATGGCCCACCGCCAGACGCTGACTGTCGGGCAAGCTTGGCTGGGTGCGGATCACCTGCTCCAGACTCTCGCTGCCGCAGATGCCGCAACCGGTGCGCCCCGCGAGCGTGCGCCGCTTCTCTTTGAGGCGATAAACGCAGCGATTGGCCAACGTGATATGCAGCTCAATCCCCTGACAGCCATCAATCTGCTCGATGTCGTGGATATCGAGCAGGCTGTCGATGATCCCCTCGGATAGCGAGAAGCCGATGGCAAAATCCTCCAGATCGGAGGCCGAGCACATCATCACGCTGTGGGCGATGCCGTTGTAGACCAGCGCCACCGGCGTCTCGGAGGGGAGCGCCATCTCGCTGTCGCAGGTCAGTGTATCGGCGCGGTAGTGCACCACCTCGCGGTGGATGGCGCAGCGGGCCAGTTCGTTCTGCGCCTCCAGCTCAAGTAGCTCTCTCATGGTGCGACCCCGTCAATGATCTCGGGATCTCTGGCCGAAATGCCGAGCCGCTTCATTTTCGAAAGCAAGGTGGTGCGCTTCATACCAAGGCGGTTGGCCGCCCCCCGCTCGCCAGCCACGATGCCGTTGCAGTCACGCAGGGCGGCGATGATCGCCTCGCGCTCATCGGTCGGCCCCTCCTCGGCAAAGAGCTGCGTGGCGGGCTCGTCATACACCAGGGTCTCAATCTTGTGGTAACCCTTGAGGGGCATCAGCTCATCGGGCGAGAGGTTGAGCACATGGCCGCGGGTCATCACCACGGCGCGCTCGATGACGTTCTCCAGCTCGCGGATATTGCCGTACCAGGGGAGTGACACCAGCATTTTCATGGCATCGGCGGGGATGGAGGTGATGGTGCGGCGCATCCGCTTGGCGATCTTCTTGATAAAGAAATTGACCAAGAGCGGAATGTCCTCGCGGCGCTCGCGCAGCGGCGGCAGCTCGATGGGAAAGACGTTGAGGCGGTAGTAGAGATCGCTTCGAAAGCGCTTGTTCTTGACCATGGAGAGCAAATCGCAGTTGGTGGCGGCCACCAACCGCACATCCACTGCGATGGGGTTGCTGTTGCCCACCCGCTCCAGCTCGTGCTCCTGCAATACCCGCAAGAGTTTCGGCTGCAAGTCCAGCGGCATATCCCCCACTTCGTCGAGGAACAGGGTGCCCTTGTGGGCCCGCTCGAAGCGGCCGATGCGCTGGGTCAGGGCGCCGGTAAAGGCCCCCTTTTCGTGGCCAAACAGATCGCTCTCGATAAGGCCGGTCGGGATGGCGGCGCAGTTCACCTTCACCATCTCGTGGTCGTGGCGGGCACTCAGGGCGTGAATGGCCTGGGCGATCAGCTCCTTGCCGGTGCCGGTCTCGCCGAGGATCAGCACGGTGCTGTCGCTCTCGGCCACCAGCCGCACCTTCTCCAGCACACTCTCCATCACCGCGCTCTGGTAGATGATGTGGGGGAACTCCCCCTGCATCTGCGGCTCGTTGATGCGAATGGTCTTCTCTTTGGCGCCGTTGGTGTTAGAGATCTCCTGCTGCGCCTGCACGTTGTTCATGGCAATGGCGGTGCGCGCCGCCACCTGCTCCAGCAAGGAGATATCGATATCGGCAAAAAAGTCGGCGTTGGGGTGCGAGAGGATCAACACCCCCAGCAGGTTGCCCCGATAGCGCAGCGGCAAAATGCAGGAGCTGTCGGCCTCGGGGGGCAGGATCTGGGAGGTAAAGCGGCAGCGATTGCTGCAGCCGTGGCCATGTTCGCGATAGACGAAAAACGGCTCGCTATGACCAAGAGCCCCCTGCAGACACTTCTTTTCAAAACAGGAGTGATCGATGATCCCCGGCTGCTCGCTCTGGTGCTGATTGACCAGATAGCTCTTGAAGCTGTCGGAGGTGGCGTTGTACTCCGCCAGACACAAGCTGCTGATGCCGAAGTGGTGGTGCAGGATGGTAAACAGGCTCTTTGGCAGCTCGGCGATGCGCACCAGTTTGATTACCGCGTTGGTCACATCCACCAGAATTTTGCAGCTGTCGCGCTCAAGGCGCAGGGAGTTCGCCTGCTCAAGGGTGCGCTCCTTGTCGAGCACGTTCTCCAGCGCAATGGCGATAATGGCCGCCAGCTGGGTCAGCTTGGCGAGGGTCTCCATGGTGAAGCTGTCGAGCTGGGTGTTGATAAACTCGACCCCACCCAGATGGCTGCGGGCGGTGGTAATGGGGAGCTGGCAGTAGGAGCGCAGCCCCCCGTAGACCCCTTCGCGATCCAGCGCCGGGTAGCGATTCTCAAAGCGGGCGGCAGCGAGAATGATGGCCTGTTCCGGGGTCTCTTTGGTAGGACGGGGGGAGAGGTGCAGCTCTGCCTTGGGGCAGACCAGATGCTTTGGGCCGGAATGTCCCATGAAGTAGAAGATGGCCTCCTCGTCCGCACCCATGTTGAGGATCAGGTTGACCCGGGTTACGCCGCCGAAGCTGGCATCTATCTTGTTGAGTTTGTGGATAAAATCATCGAGCGTCACGGCCGACAGGAGGGATTTGGAGAGCAGGAGGAAACCGTCGTCCCAGATGGGAGAGATCTCGTCCAGGGGGATGGCACTCACATTTAGCATTGCGGCCTCACGTTATATCGATTTAGTCACCAGTCAGGCTGTCCATGCCATCGCATCACGACAAGCACCCGTCACCAAAATAAATAGCCGCAGCCCGTAAAAGCGGCTGCCAATAAGAAAAGCGGTGACGAAAATTGTCGCATGTTGCAATTCCAGAGTTGTTATTAACGAACGACAACAAAAAGTAACATCGTTATCGGGGGATATATTGGAATGGCGACTCATCATAGATGAGCTCAAATTTCATTACAATCCGATTTAATATATCTGATGGCCATATTTAACCGGTTATTTCATCAGTTCTTGATCTCAATTAAGGCGCCCGAAAAGTGGGCCGCCGTCAACTGTCAGATCTGCCCTTTCCTCTTCGCTGGCTGCTTCACTGGCTGCGGATTTCAAGATGGCGTTTGCTGCCCATTTATCGGCAATTTATGAGGTGATGATCCGGCTGTGGCAGCACTTCAGGCCACCGAAGATAAAGAGGGCCGACAGGCTCTGGAAGGCCATCAGCAGCCAGCTGGCGTTGTCGGCAAGCTCGGCGGTGACGCTCTGGTGCGTGAGGTAGACCAGCAGAGTGATCACCCCCAGCAGCAGGCCGTTGATCAAGGTTGTGGAGATAAACCCGATCAGCCAGGCACTGGAAATACTCAAGGCAGAAAATACGCTGCTCATGGCAAGCCTTGCTGCCATAAAACAGCCGAAAAAACCGAAGCCGAGCAGAAATATCATCTCGTCGCGCCAAATATAGCAACCTATTCCCAGCAATATCGCCGCCAGATAGGTACCAATATAGAAAATTCCGAATAAGCGACCAATTTCATGTTGCATCATTTATCCCCTGTTTTTGGGTAATAAAAGGGTGCCCGACTCGATAAATCCGAGTCGGGTTCCCTTATTTGTGCAGAACGTCCTTTTTTAGGGCGGGTCAGCCTTTGGCTGCGCTGCGCAATTTCGCCTTGAGCGCGCTGTATTCAGTCTGGACGTACACTTCCGCCTCAGGCTGATTGTCGATTCGCTCGATCTTCACCGCGCAGTACTTGTACTCCGGCGTGTGGGAGACGGGATCGACGTGCTCGATGGTGAGCTCGTTGCAGGCCCCGATCCACCACTGGTAGGTCATGTAGACCACCCCGGCGTTGACCCGGTCGTTGTAGTTGGCCCGGGTGATCACCTTGCCACGGCGCGACGAGATCCAGACCAGCGCCTGATCCTTCACCCCAAGCTTTTTGGCATCGCTCGGGTGGATCTGCACATAACCCGGCTCATCGGCCAGGGTTTGCAGCGCCGAGCAGTTGCCGGTCATGGAGCGGCAGGAGTAGTGACCCACCTCGCGCACGGTGGAGAGCACCAGCGGGTACTCGGCACAGGGCTGCTCCAGCGGCGGCCGCCACTCGGAGGCAATCAGCTGACCCTTGCCGCTCGGGGTGGTGAACACATTCCCCTCGAACAGGGTGCTGGTGCCCGGGTGATCCTCGGTCGGACAGGGCCACTGCACGCTCTTGAGATCGGCCATCTTGTCGTAGCTGACCCCGGCGTAGAGCGGGCAGAGCGCACGCATCTCGTCCCAGATCTCTTCGGTGTTGTGGTACTCCATGGGATAACCCATGGCGGTCGCCATCAACGAGAAGATGGCCCAGTCCGGTTTCACGTTCTCAGGGGGCGTCACCGCCTTGTAGAAGCGCTGGAAGCCGCGATCTGCCGAGCTGTAGACCCCTTCGTGCTCGCCCCAGCTGGTGGCGGGCAGAATGACGTCGGCCATCTCGGCAGTCTGGGTCATGAAGATATCCTGCACGATCACCAGCTCCATCCCCGCCAGAGTGCGGCGGAACTGACCCAAGTCAGCTTCGGTCTGAGCCGGATCTTCACCGAAGATGTAGAAGGCCTTGCACTTGCCCTCCTCCACCTTGTGGCCAAGCTCGGTCAGGCGGTATCCCGGTTTCTGGGAGAGCGACGCCACGCCCCACGCCTTGGCAAACTTGGCGCTGATGGCGGGATCGGCCACCGACTGATAACCCGGGAACTGGTGGGGCAGCATCCCCATATCACAGGTGCCCTGCACGTTGTTCTGACCACGTACCGGCCCGCAGCCGGTGCCGCGGCGACCAAAGTTGCCGGTCAGCAGCGCCAGACCCGCCAGCCCCTTGACCACGTCCACTGCCTGACCGTACTGGGTCACCCCCATGCCCCACAGGATCATGGAAGCAGGCGACTCGGCGTAGGTGCGAATGGCGGCGCGGATATCGGCGGCTTTCAGGCCGGTGATCCCCTCCACATATTCCGGGGTGTACTTGGCCACTGTCGCCTTGAAGGTCTCGAACCCTTCGGTGTAGTTGGCGACAAATGCCTTGTTGTAGAGCCCTTCATTGATCAACACGTTGGCGAAGGCGTTAACCAGCGCCATGTTGGAACCGTTTTTGAGCGGCAGCCACTGATCGGCGATGCGGGCGGTCTCCACCATACGGGGATCACACACAATCACCTTGGCCCCGTTTGCCTTCGCCTTGAGGATATGGCGAGCGACGATGGGGTGAGAGTCAGCAGCGTTGTAACCAAACACCAGCAGGCACTTGGTCTCTTGAATTTCGGGAATGGCGTTGCTCATGGCGCCGTTGCCTACAGTTGTCTCCAGACCGGAGACTGAGGGTGCGTGTCACACCCTCGCGCAGTGGTCGACGTTGTTCGTCCCAATCACTGCACGGGCAAATTTCTGCATCACATAGTTGGCTTCATTGCCGGGGCCACGGGCAGAGCCGGTGGTCATGATGGCGTCCGGGCCATATTTCGCCTTGATGGCAGAGAGACGGCTGCTGGCGAACTCGATCGCCTCATCCCAGGAGACCGCCTCGAACTTGCCACCGCGCTCGCGGCGGATCATCGGGCTCTTGAGACGGGGGGTCAGCAGGTTGGTGTCGTTCAAAAAATCCCAACCGTAATAGCCCTTGAGGCAGAGCTGCCCCTCGTTGGTCCGGCCGTTGGCGCCTTCGGCCCCCACCACCTTGTCGTTTTCAACCAGCAGGTTGATTTTGCAACCGGTGCCGCAATAGGGGCACACGGTAATGACTTTTTTCATGACTCACACTCTTGTTTGTTAACGAAAAACGGCTCGGCAAGCCCGCTCACACCCGCGCCGGCATCGCCAGCAGTGCCTCGGCACTGGCCAGCTGCTTCTGCCGGTTCAGGGTTTCAAGATGCTCCGGCGTGACCAGCCGCAGCGCCTGGGTCGGACACACCTCGACACAGGCCGGGCCCGCCTCGCGGTGACGGCAGAGATCGCACTTGAGCGCCTGCGCCTTGGTCTGCGGACGCTTGAAGAGCGAATCGGCAGCGGGTGCCACCTCTTTGAGCACCACCGCCATGGCGCCGTAAGGACAGGCCACTACGCAGGACTTGCAGCCGATGCAGCGCTCCTGCAACACCTTGACGCAACCATCCTCACTGACGATGGCATTGTTCGGGCAGGCCATGGCGCACGGCTTGTCTTCACACTGGCGACAGAGCACCGGCGTGGTCACCTTGCTGCCCACGATCACCTTCAGGCGCGGCTGAAAGTAGCTGTCCCTGGAGACCAGATGTCCATCCTCGATGGCAAGATGCAGGCCGCCCTCCCGCTCAAGGGTCCCGCTGCAAGACCCTGACTGGTGTGAAACGGCGCAGGCCACCTCACAGGTACGACACCCAATACAGAGACTGGGATCTGCAATCACGAAGCTGTTCATAGAGAGGGATCCTAAATGGTTCGTTACACCGGGCCGCCCGCCGACAGGCAAAGAGGCGGCCAGCCCCCCACAAAGCATTTATCAGACCAAAACGGGCCAAGGGTGCGATAAAAATTCACAACCATCTGAAAATAAAGGAGTAATCAGCAAGAGCAGCGTGCTGTTTACCGATACTGATGAGGGTGACGACGGGGTGGGAAGTGTGATCGACACGACAAAAGTGACGAGCTCGACACCGGCTGACAAAGGCTATCACCCTGCCCTTTCAGCTCAAGCGAACAAACAACAACCAATCAATGACTAATTTATTGATCTCGGACAGATTATGCGCCGATTGCCCTTTTTACCCCCTACCCGATTGGATAGCATGCTTCAGTTGGCAACCAGCTCCGTTGAGTTTTTTCCATACAGAAGCACAAAGTACTCCTCAACTCAGAACAGCAGACTGTGACTAGCTTACAGAGTGATTAGGGTTACTGGCTGTCACACACAATTTTTTAACGCCAGAGTAAAATTAAAACAGGTTATATTTAGCATATGATTCGACCAACAAGAACGTGGCAATTATTTGAACAGCTAGTTGTAAAGATTTTAGAAGAAAATGATTTTATAGCTATAAAAAATGATGTTAGGGGAGATAATGGTTTTGACTTGTTAGCTCGCTATAAAAATGAAGACTGGGCTATTGAAGTAAAATTTTATCGTACTGCTCGAGCTCAATACTCGCTTATTGATGCAGCAGCTAGTCGGCTAGCTATAAATGGTGCTTCTGCGCAAGTCCAGAAAGGCATGCTAGTTGTTTCTTGTATTATACCATCAGAACTAAGAGTTATTATCCAAGATAAGTTTAATATTACTCTAATCGACCGAGTAGATTTAAAATCATGGTGCAAAAACAATCCATCTCTGGCCGAAGAGTTAGGTACTATATTAGAATCCACACCTTACGAATCTTTAGATGTAAAACCTGTAAATAAGAATTCGAAATCACCTCTTACTCTTAACTCCCTTAGCCTCACCAAGCCACAGGCATTAGATACTAGAGGGACTACCCTAATACAAGAACTAGGTCTTATAAAAAAAGGAAAGACCAGTTGGTCTGCATATGAAAAAATATGTGACAAAATACTTAGATACCTGTTTTCAAATGATCTTCATGGGTGGCATTCTCAAAAAAGAACGGATGATGGGCTTCATCGATATGACTATGTATGTCGTGTAAAGCCTACGACTGAATTTTGGAAATTTGTCATTGATCACCTTGATAGTCGATATGTTCTTTTTGAGTTTAAAAACTATTCTGGGAAAATAAAGCAAGGACAAGTGCTTACAACAGAGAAGTACTTATTAGAACGAGGACTTAGACGCGTGGCATTTATTATCACTCGAGTCGGAGCAGATCAGAATGCGATTACCATGATGCAGGGCGCAATGAGAGAACATGGTAAATTAATGCTTGTATTAAATGATGAAAAGGTAAGCGAGATGCTCAAAATGAAAGAGCAAGGCGAAGATCCTTCTGATCTTCTCTTTGAAATTGCAGATGATTTTCTACTAAGGCTACCTCGATAGTTAAGAGCTATAGATACAGTGCCGAGCAACGGTACCATAATAAAAATTCATATGTGCAGTTATTGTGCAATTAAACATCGTTATCACATAAATCATTTCAGGATAAGAATAAATGTCTCATTATATTGAAAAACTTTCGATTACAAACTACAAATCTTGTAAAAGCCTTGATATAACATTGACCCCCTATACACCATTGGTAGGTTATAATAACGCTGGCAAATCAAATATTCTCTCTGCATTAGAATGGCTAGTAAAAGAAAGAGTACTATCTAGTGAGGATTACAATAATATTGATACAGATATTATTGTTGAAGGTAAAATATGTGGCATCTCCGAAGAGATAATTCTACGACTCAGTGAGGAGCATCGAGCATCTTTACAGCCATACATTCAAGATGGCGTTGCTATAATAAAAAGAACCCAGCCTACTGGTGCAACAAAAAAAGCTGATTTATTATTGGAGATTTTCAATTTCGAGTCAGGCGAGTTTAAAAACAATCCTCGTGGAATATGGAATGCAATCAAATGTCTATTTCCGGAGCCAATTAAAGTTGGCGCAATGGAAAATGCTTCTGAAGATGCAGGAAAAGCAAAAAGCACTTCAACTATAGGTAAACTTTTAAAAGAATTTTGCTCTGCACTTAATGAACAACATTCGAAAGTCGTTAATCGAAATTTAAATGCAATAAGAAGAAGGATGAGTGCGGATGGGGAAAGACGGTTAGATGAATTAGCAGAAATTGATAAATCCATAAATGACAAAATTGAAAATCTATTTCCTGGAATCAGTTTAAAACTACATTTTGACGTTCCTGATTTTGAAGATATATTTAACGCAGGGACAGTAAAAGTCTATGAGAATAAATTAGACGGACGAGATATTGCATCATATGGCCATGGTGCTCAAAGATCAGTTCAGATGGCGTTAATACAACACCTTGCCGAGATTAAGCAAAGCTCAGACTCCCCAACAACAACTCTATTATTGATTGATGAACCAGAACTTTATTTACATCCATTTGCTATTGAACAGGTTAGAGAGGCTCTCTATCAATTATCTTTGCATGGATATCAAGTAATTTATACCACTCATTCAGCTCAAATGATTACAGCTGATCGTGCACAGCATACATTATTTGTTAGAAAATCAGGTGAATTAGGCACGCATATCCGAACACCACTACGTGAAGCCCTTAGCATTGCAGTTCCAGATGCAGCAGCTCAAGCCGGCCATCTATTTTCCCTAAGTCAATCCACCCAAATTTTATTTGCAAACGCAGTTATTCTAACCGAAGGTAAGACAGAATTAAGATTGCTGCCTTCTATATATCAAAAAATCACAAATAAAACACTTGGCCAACATAATATTGCGTTAATTGAAACAGGATCGGTCGATAATATTGGTAAAACAATGCGAATATTGCATGAAATGGACTTACCTTCTAAAGGTATAGTGGATTTAGACTATGTATTTAAAGGTGCAATTCACAACGGACATATCAGCCGTGATGACGAAGCTCTAATCATCTTAAATGAAATATTGAAAAAACTTCAGAGTGAAAAGAAAATTGAAATGAAAGGTGAAATACCTAATGCAAAGCATTGCGCCATTATGGCGGAAGATCCAAGCTCTCATGGCGCCATTAATTCATTACACGATAGGCTATTAGAGAAAAACATTTGGCTCTGGAAGCGTGGAGCTATAGAATCACACCTTGGCCTTCGTTCTAAAAATGAAAATGAATGGGCTAGATTTAAATCCAGCATCGACAACACAGATATTGGAATAAAAAATTCTTGTGCTGATTTTAATAGCGTTGATGCATTGATAAAATGGCTACGATAACACCTTTAAGCCATCGGCCATTTCAATATTAAACATAAAATAATCACAAGCATAGTAGGGTGCAATAAGCGCAGCGCATTGCACCTCTTGCATTTTTAATTAGCGGTGCAATTCACTTCGTTCATTGCACCCTACATTTTTCCCTTCCAAATAAAGACTCTATTGCTATCCAACAACTTCCCCTTTCTCATCCTGCCAGCAATTAATTAGTCACTACTTTATCGTCTATTTTTCACTCAACCCGGTAAAAAATAGTGGCCAAAGCACTTCCTCAGATAAAACAAACGGTTGCCCGCAGAGCGGGGGAATATTTCAATCAACGGCCAATTAATAACCTTACTCAAAAGGACGTTTTGATTATTTATACCTGAGCATGAACCCGCGGAGTGTGTGTCATTATAAGCTTAACGACAGATGAACAGACTGTGTCCCATGAAACGCATCTTTATATCCGATTAGCTCCCTTCCCATCGCAATCCTTTGATTTCCCCCCGATGTTGTATCCACACATACCTGATGTGTTCGGGGCGATCTGCTGTGGCAAACGTGTAAACATCAAACTGACAAGATGAACTCATGAACTGTGATAAACAACAAGCCATGTCCGGCGTCATGCTGGCGGCGATTGGCGTAGTCTATGGCGATATCGGCACCAGCCCGCTCTATACCTTGCGCGAGTGCCTGTCAGGTCAATTCGGGTTCGGCGTCGAGCCAGCCTCCATTCTCGGCTTTCTCTCGCTGATCTTCTGGCTGCTGATCCTGGTGGTGTCGGTCAAGTACCTCTCCTTTGTCATGCGGGCCGACAACGCCGGCGAGGGCGGCATTCTCACCCTGATGTCGCTGGCGACCCGCAACGCCTCCACCCGCTGGACGCCGCTGCTGATCATCCTCGGCCTGATTGGCGGCAGCTTCTTCTATGGCGAGGTGGTGATCACCCCGGCGATGTCGGTGATGTCGGCCATCGAGGGTCTGAGCATTCTCACCCCCGCCCTCGACCCCTATATCGTCACTCTTTCGGTGCTGGTGCTGACCCTGCTGTTCGCCATCCAGAAACATGGCACCGCCATGGTGGGCAAGCTGTTTGCCCCCATCATGCTGATCTGGTTTATGACGCTGGCGGTGCTGGGGCTGCGCGGCATCATCCACAACCCCGAGGTGCTGGGTGCGCTCAACCCCATCTGGGCGGTGCGCTTCTTTGTCCAGTACCAGACCACCTCCTTCTTTGCCCTCGGCGCCGTGGTGCTGGCCATCACCGGGGTGGAGGCGCTCTACGCGGATATGGGCCACTTTGGCAAGAATCCAATTCGCCTCGCCTGGTTTATCGTGGTGTTGCCGTCGCTGGTACTCAACTACTTCGGTCAGGGGGCGCTGCTGCTGAGTAACCCCGCCGCCATTGCCAACCCCTTCTTCCTGCTCGCGCCGAAATGGGCGCTGGTGCCGCTGCTGCTGCTGGCAACCATGGCGACGGTGATCGCCTCGCAGGCGGTGATCTCCGGGGTCTTTTCGCTGACCCGTCAGGCAGTGCGGCTCGGTTATCTCTCCCCCATTCGCATCGTTCACACCTCCGAGCAGGAGTCCGGCCAGATCTATATTCCGGTCATCAACTGGATGCTCTATATCTCGGTGGTAATCGTCATCATGAGCTTCGAGCACTCCAGCAATCTGGCGGCGGCCTACGGCATCGCGGTGACCGGCACCATGGTGCTCACCTCCATCCTCTCCTGCTCGGTGGCCAAGAACAGCTGGCACTGGAACAAGTATCTGGTGGCCATCCTGTTTGCCGCACTGCTCTGTATCGACGTACCGCTGTTTGCCGCCAACCTCGCCAAGATCTTCTCCGGTGGCTGGCTGCCGCTCACCCTGGGCGCGGTGATGTTCACCGTGATGACCAGCTGGAAGAGCGAGCGTTTCCAGCTTATTCGCCGCCTGAACGAGCACGGCAACTCCCTTGAGCCGATGATCGCCTCGCTGGAAAAATCCCCGCCGACCCGGGTGGCCGGTACTGCGGTCTATATGTCGCGGGTGGTCAACGTGATCCCCCATGCGCTGCTGCACAACCTCAAGCACAACAAGGTGCTGCACGAGCGGATCATCCTGCTCACCCTGCGGGTGGAGGATGTGCCCTACGTCCACAATGTGCGCCGGGTCTGCATCGAGCAGCTCTCCCCCACCTTCTGGCGGGTGGTGGCAAGCTATGGCTGGCGCGAGACCCCGAACGTGGAGGAGATCTTCCACCGCTGCAACGCCGAGGGGCTGAGCTGCCGGATGATGGAGACCTCGTTCTTTATGGCCCACGAGTCACTCATCATGAAAGACCGCCCCTGGTATCTCTATCTGCGCGGCAAGCTCTTTATGCTGCTGCAGCGCAACGCCCTGCGCGCCCCGGATCAATTCGAGATCCCGCCCAACCGGGTCATCGAGCTGGGTTCCCAGGTGGATATCTGATGGCGGGTTGATGGCCTCTTATTGGCATAGAAAACCTCAGCAAATAGAGAGGGAGGCATTGGCCTCCCTCTCTTGTTTCCGTTAACTCAGTTACCGGCCCCCTCATCCCCAACCCTTCTCCCGCGAGGGGAGAAGGGGGCAAACCACATAGCCCCCCACAGACATCCCACCGTAGGGTGCAACAAGCGCAGCGCCGTGCACCGCGAACATATGGCTGACCTCCCCCCTCATCCCCAGCCCTTCTCCCGCAAGGGGAGAAGGGAGCAAACCACATCGCCCCCTCAGACATCCCACCGTAGGGTGCAACAAGCGCAGCGCCGTGCACCACGAACATATGTCGGAGAGGTGCAATTCACTGCGTTCATTGCACCCTACTTATGCTGCGTTTTCCAAGGTGACGAACCCTCCCAGCGGCTTCGTCACAAGTGACGAACGTCACAGTTCGACAGCCACATCAGCGCGTTCACTCAACTACATGAGGATTTTTATTTATTTAAAAACAGCCACTTAAAACCAATTTCGCTGCAAAAACCAATCTGGCCCGTATCTTGCCAACCTGCCCCTACTTTCTCCGTTCGCGACACGACAAGGTAGGCTATGAACCGCTTCGTTATCGCTGACCCCAAGCTTTGTATCGGCTGTGGCACCTGTATGGCGGCCTGCAGCGAGGTACACAAGGCGCAAGGTTTGCAGCAAGCCCCCCGTTTAACCGTTATGCGACACGAGCAGGCGACCATGCCGGTTCAGTGCCGTCACTGTGACGATGCCCCCTGCATCAAGGTGTGCCCGGTCGAGGCAATTCGCCAGACCGGCGATTGCGTGCAACTCAACGAGTCGCTCTGCATCGGCTGCAATCTCTGCGCCGTGGCCTGCCCCTTTGGCGCTATCCAGAGCGGCGGCAGCCGTCCGGTGGCCGTGGCCACCAGTTACGACACCTATATCCCCTGCTCCATCCGCTCCAGCAACCCCTCCACCTCAGCCGGCCTGCGCTGCTTTGGTGAGGATCTGCTGAGCTGGGAGCCGGGGGTGCGCAGCATCGCGGTCAAGTGCGACCTGTGCGAGTTCCGCACCGACGGTCCGGCCTGTGTCGGTGCCTGCCCCTCCCAGGCACTGAAGCTGGTCAATGACGGCGACACCGAACGCGCCGCCCGTATCCGTCGCCAGCAAGCGGCCGACACCAACCCGCAAGGGGCCTCCGCCTTCTCGGCGCCTGCCACGATGCTCCCTGCCTCCGATTTATCCACCACAGAGGGAGCCCGCTGATGTTGTCCCCCCTTGTTATGGCCACGCTCCTGCTCTTTTTGCTGGGCGCTGCCGCCGGTTTGCTGCTGCAAAAGCTGCCCGCATTGGCCAACCGTCTCAACAGCGGTTTTGCCCTGCTGGGCTCGCTCGCGGGTCTGGTCGCCGCCATCCAGATCTTTGCCCAGGGCGCCCCCGTCGACGGCCAGCTCTGGCTGCTGGGCTCGGTTCATCTCGACATGCTGGCCGCGCTGATGCTGCTGGTGATTAGCACCGTCGGCGTCGCCGTCGCCCTCTACTCCTTTGCCTATATCCGCGAATATCAGGGCAAGGGGGATGTGGCCATCGGCGCGCTGATGAACCTCTTCCTCTTTGCCATGGTGGGCATGGTGCTGGCCGACAACGCACTCGGTTTCTTGCTCTGCTACGAGCTGGTGACCCTCACCACCTACTGGCTGGTCAAAACCAACCCGGATGCTGCCAAACAGAGCCGTCTCTACTTGGTGATGAACCATATCGGCATGGCGCTGGTGCTTGTCGCCTTCTGGCTGCTCTGCCGCGAAAGCGGCTCGCTGGAGTTTGCCGCGCTGCGCGAGCACCATCTGGCGGGCGCATTGGCCTCGCTGGTGTTCCTGCTCAGCTTCTGCGGCTTTGGCCTGCGCGCCGGTTTCGTGCCGCTGCACGGCTGGCTGCCGGTGGCCGAGCCCGTTGCGCCGTCCCATATCTCGGCGCTGATGTCAGGTGTGATGGTGAAGCTGGGTCTCTTTGGCATCTTGCGAGTCAGCATCGATTTTCTCGGCGCCAGCCAGCTCTGGTGGGGCTATGTGGTGCTGATCTTTGGTGCCTGTTCAGCGGTGCTCGGGGTGCTGTTTGCGCTGGCCGAGCACGACCTCAAGCGGCTGCTCGCCTACCACACGGTGGAGAACATCGGCATCATCCTGATGGGGATGGGGATCGGCATGCTCGGCATCGCCAGCCAGCAGCCAGCGCTGGTGGTGCTGGGGCTGCTCGGCGCCCTCTATCACCTGCTCAACCACGCCATCTTCAAGAGCCTGCTCTTTATGGGCACCGGCTCTGTGATGTTCCGCCTGCACACCCGTGACATGGACAAGATGGGTGGGCTGGCCAAGCTGATGCCCTGGACTGCGCTGGCGTTCCTCATCGGTGCCATGGCCATCTCGGCGCTGCCGCCGCTCAACGGCTTTGTCAGCGAGTGGTTTATCTACCAATCCCTGCTCTCCATGACCAAGCTCGGCACCTCTGTCGTTGCGCCGCTCGCGGTGGTGATGCTGGCGGTGACCGGTGCCATGGCGGTGATGTGTTTCGTCAAGGTGTATGGCATCTGCTTCTGCGGCGCCCCGCGCAGCGAAAAAGCTAGCCACGCCCGCGAAGTGCCGGGCGCCATGGTGGCAGGCACCCTGCTGCTGGCTGCTGTCTGTCTGGTGCTGGGTCTGGGCGCCCCCTGGATTGCCCCCCATATCGCCAGCTATGGCCAAGCCTTGGTAAGCGGCCAAATGAACGTGGCCACTGGCGCCACCCTGCTGCCGCTCGACAGCTCACAAGCGATCCTCTCCCCGCCCGTTATCGCCATCACCTTGCTGGGTCTGTTCCTCATTCCGCTGCTGGTACTGGCCATCTTCAAGGGGCCCAAGCTGGGTCGTCGTCACGCTGGCACCCCGTGGGCCTGTGGTTACGCCTATGAGGAGCGCATGAGCCTCACCTCTGGCGGTGTCACCCACACCTTGCGCCAACTCTGCGCGCCGCTCTATCGCAAGCAGCCGCAGCTCGATCTGGCCAGCGCCCTGCACGGGCTGAGCGATACCAGCGGGACGACCGGCTGGCTGCTGCACGGCGTTGTGCTGGCGCTCTTTATCCTGATGGCTGTAGGAGTCTGATATGCCTGTTCTTGAAATGCCGAGCTGGGGCATGGTTGCCCTCGCCCTGACCCAGGCCATTGCCATGCTGGCGCTGGCGCCGCTCGCCACCGGTTTTAACCGGGTGCTGCGGGCCAAGATGCACTCCCGCCAAGGGCCGGGCCTGCTGCAAGATTACCGGGATATTGCCAAGCTCCTGCGCCGTCAGGAGGTGGCCCCCGAGCCTGCCGGCATCATCTTCAACCTGATGCCTGCGCTGCTCATCGCCGCCCTCTTGCTGGTAGGGATGGCGCTGCCGACCCTGACTCACGAGTCCCCCTTCCCCATCGCCGGAGATCTCATCACCGACATCTATCTGTTCGCCATCTTCCGCTTCTTCTTCTCCCTCTCGGGGCTCGACAGCGGCAGCATGTTTGCAGGGATCGGTGCCCGCCGCGAACTGACCCTCGGCATTCTGGTGGAACCCATTCTGGTGCTCGCCTGCTTCATCATGGCGATGATGGTGGGCAGCTCGGATCTGGGCAATATCAGCAGCTATGTGGCGACCCAGCCACTGGCCGCCCCCATCGCCACCCTGCTGGCCGGTGCCGCCTGCGCCTTCGCGGTGTTTGTCGAGATGGGCAAGCTGCCCTTTGACTGCGCCGAAGCCGAGCAGGAGCTGCAGGAGGGGCCGCTTACCGAGTATTCCGGTGCGGGCCTCGCCCTGCTCAAGCTCTCCATCGGCCTCAAGCAACTGGTGGTGGTGCAGCTCTTTCTGGTGATTTTCCTCCCCTTTGGCAAGGCGGCCAACTGGAGTCTGCCTGCGCTCATCGGCGCAGCGCTGATCCTCGTCTGCAAGCTGCTGGTGGCCTTTTTGCTGGCCGGCATCATCGAAAACGCCATGGCCCGTACCCAGTTCGTGCGCACCCACAGGCTCACCCGCTACGGCTTGGGGCTGGCCCTGCTGGCGCTGCTCGCCTATCTGGTCGGGATCTGAACCATGCCCGCCAGCACAGCAACTTTTTCCGATTTCATCATTTGTGAATGCTCATTCCCGAACATTAAAGTGAGAACTGCATGACCATCGCCATTTCGGATCGCATCGGCTGCGACTACATCCAGCAGGTGCGAGCACAACTGCCCCACGCCATCGTCGACGAGGAGTGGCAAACCGCCGATCAGGCCACCATCACCGTCAAGCCCACCAGTCTGGTCGAAACTGCCAGCCTGATCTTCCATCAGCTGGGGGGCTGGCTTCCGCTCTCCTTTGCCAATGACGAGCGCAGCCTCAACGGCCACTTCGCCGTCTACCACGTCTTCTC
Organism: Aeromonas sp. 82P; assembly: GCF_051919365.1. Lineage (NCBI taxonomy): Bacteria > Pseudomonadati > Pseudomonadota > Gammaproteobacteria > Aeromonadales > Aeromonadaceae > Aeromonas > Aeromonas sp. 82P. The sequence goes on along the minus strand of NZ_JBQBEV010000001.1, from coordinate 2,436,884 downwards.
CATGGAGGGCGACACCAAGTGCTGGATCACCGTCAAGGTGCTGGTGGATGCCGATACCCAGGAGTACCCCTCCATCACCCCGACCATTCCGGCGGCGGTGTGGGGCGAGCGGGAGATCCGCGACATGTACGGCCTGCGCGCCATCGGCCTGCCGGACGAACGCCGTCTGGTGCTGCCTGACGACTGGCCGGAGGATATCCACCCGCTACGCAAGGACGCCATGGATTATCGCCAGCGCCCTATGCCCACCACTGACACCGAGACCTACCCCTTCGTCAACGAACTCGGCTATGATGCCAACCGCATCGTGCCGGTCGGCCCGCTGCACATCACCTCGGATGAACCGGGCCACTTTCGTCTGTTCGTCGATGGGGAAGACATCATCGATGCCGACTACCGCCTCTTCTATGTCCATCGGGGCATGGAGAAGCTGGCGGAAACCCGCATGGGCTATAACGAAGTGGCGTTTCTGACCGACCGGGTCTGCGGCATCTGCGGTTTTACCCACAGCGTCGCCTACACCACCTCGGTAGAGAACGCCATGGGTATTCCGGTGCCGGAGCGGGCCAAGATGATCCGCGCCGTGCTGCTGGAGGTGGAGCGCCTGCACAGCCATATCCTCAACATCGGCCTGTCGAGCCACTTCACCGGTTTCGACACCGGCTTTATGCAGTTCTTCCGGGTGCGGGAGAAATCCATGACCCTGGCCGAGCTGCTCACCGGCGCCCGCAAGACCTACGGCCTCAACCTGATTGGCGGGGTACGCCGCGATATCTTCAAGGAAGATCGCATCAAGGGTGCCCAGCTGGTGCGGGAGCTCCGTGATGAGCTCAAACCCCTGGTGGCCATGCTGCTGGATACCGCCAACATCTCCTCCCGCCTCATCGGTATCGGCAAGCTCGAGCCGCAAATTGCCCGCGATTTCAGCTGCGTCGGCCCCATGGTGCGGGCGAGTGGCTTCAAGCGGGACGTGCGCCGGGTCCACGACTTTGCCGGCTACCGCGAGCTGCCGATGGAGATCCAGACCAAGGCGGGTTGCGACGTGCAATCCCGGGTGCTGGTGCGCATCCACGAGCTCTACGACTCCCTCGACATGATTGAGTTCGGCCTGGAGCACCTGCCGGAAGGGCCACTGCTCACCGAAGGCTTCACCTACCAGCCGGGCAAGTTTGCGCTGGGCTTTACCGAGGCGCCCCGCGGCGAGAACGTCCACTGGAGCATGACGGGAGATAACCAGAAGCTGTTCCGCTGGCGCTGCCGCGCCGCCACCTACGCCAACTGGCCTGCCCTGCGTTACATGCTGCGCGGCAATACCGTGGCAGACGCGCCGCTCATCATCGGCAGTCTGGATCCCTGCTACTCCTGTACCGACCGGGTCACCCTGGTCGACCCCAAGAAGGGCAAATCCACCGTGGTCTCCTACAAGGAGATCGAGCGCTACGGCATCGATCGCAAAAACTCTCCGCTGAAATAAGGGGTCATCATGATCAAGCTGTTCAAGACCATCCTCAAGGCTGGCACCCCGACCGCCAAGTACCCCTTCGCCCCTTACGAGGTGAATCGGGATTTTCGCGGCAAACCGAAATATCAGGCGGATCAGTGCATCGCCTGCGCCGCCTGCACCAAGGCCTGCCCGGCCAATGCGCTGGTAATGGAAGTGGACATGGAGACCGGTGAACGGCGCTGGGAGATCTCCATGGCGCGCTGCATCTTCTGCGGCCGCTGCGAGGAGGTCTGCCCGACCCGCGCCATCGCCCTCTCCCCCGAGTTCGAACTGGCGGTAACCAACAAGGCGGATCTCTATGAGGAGGCCCGCTTCGCGCTGGCCCCCTGCACCCTGTGCGGCACCTACTTTGCCCCAAGCAAGCTGGTGGCGCTGGTGGAGGATACCCTCAAGCAGGCGGGCACACCGCTGGCCACCCCGGAGCGGCTGCACCACTGCCCCGACTGCAAACGAAAACAGAGCATGCTGAGCCAGCCTGACTCGGCCCTGATCACACCGATAGCCACACAACAGGAGTGGATGTTATGAGCAAGATCAAAGGCATAGAACCGGTTGTCGGCCATGCCCATACCCGCGCCGTGCCGCTGGCACAGGATCCCGAGATCACCAAACTCAAGAAGACCCTGCTCAAAGACATTCGCCGCTCGGCCTATGTCTATCGGGTCGATTGCGGCGGCTGCAACGCCTGCGAGATCGAGATCTTCGCCACCATCACCCCGCTGTTCGATGCCGAGCGTTTCGGCATCAAGGTGGTCGCCTCCCCCCGCCACGCCGACATCCTGCTCTTTACCGGCGCGGTGACGCGGGCGATGCGGGTACCCGCCCTGCGCGCCTACGAGGCGGCGCCCGATCCCAAGATCTGCATCGCCTACGGTGCCTGTGGCTGTGACGGTGGCATCTTCCACGACCTCTACTGCGTCTGGGGCGGCACCGACAAGATCGTGCCGGTGGATGTCTATATCCCCGGCTGCCCGCCTACTCCCGCCGCCACCATCTACGGCTTTGCGGTGGCGCTCGGTCTGCTGGAACAAAAACTCAAAGCTACCAGCCACGAGGTGCAACAGGGTGAGCGGGTCGAGCTGCGCCACACCGGCATCCCCAACGAAATTCGGGTGATGATCGAACGCGAAGCGCGCCGCATGGCCGGTTACCGTCAGGGGCGGATCATCGCCGACGAGTTCATGGCCCTGCTCGAAGGGGCGACCCAGCAGGATGTGGATCTGCGCATCCAGAGCTACCTCGATCAGCACGACGATCCGCGCCTCTCGGAGATCGTCAACAACCTCGCAAACGCCTGCCTCAACCGGGCGGCCGGCAAGGGAGAGGCGGTGCATGGCTGACGAGGTTTTCTTCTATCGCCTGTCGCGCAAGTTCGTCGACGAGCAGTTCGACGTCCCCGAGGAAGCTAAAGAGGTGATGTACTACAGCCTCGCCATCGGCCACCACCTCGGCATCGTCGATTGCCTGCGAGCAGACCTGGTCTGCTCGCTGATCGGTTATCGCGACTGGGTAGCCAAGCTGCCAGAGGGAAGTGAAGCGCGCCGCAAGATGGAGGGATTTCTCACCTTTGGCGAGATCACCATCTATCGCGAGCACTGCCATATGCTGGCCTGCGCCTTCGACCGACTGCGCAAAGCCGAAGGCGTGCTCGATGAGCAGGAGCTGGGCTGGACCAACACCTTTATGGATCAGCTCACCGCCCTCTTTAACGACCCCCATATGTACCTGATGGTAAGGAGCCGCTGATGGGCTGCAATCTCGTGTTGACCGTGGGCAATGCCATGATGGGGGACGACGGTGCCGGCCCCTATCTTGCCGACAAACTGCAAGCCGCCCCCCTGCCCGGCTGGATCCATATCGACGGCGGTATCGCGCCGGAAAATGTGGTCTACAAGGTGCGGGAGCTGCAACCGGAGCGGGTGGTGCTGGTGGATGCCGCCGAGATCGGCGAGAAGGCGGGAACCCTGCAGGTGATCCCCCCCGAGACCATCGCCGAGATGTTTATCTTCTCGACCCACAATATGCCGCTCAATTTCCTGATCGACGAGCTCAAGACCTTTGTCCCCGAGGTGATCTTTGTCGGGGTACAACCGGCCATCGTGGCGTTCTCTTTCCCGATGACCGAGATGGTGAGCGAGGCGATGGATTATCTTTATCAGCACCTTGATGCCGCCAAGGATACCAGTCTGTTAATAGATAAACTGGATCAGTGGAATATTGACAATTCCAAGAGGTGATTATTTATCGAGTTGTTAACGACCGTTATTGACCGACGGTTCCGGCAATGTGATCGAGGCCCGATGTTAAATTAAAAACATCGGGCTAATTGTGCTGAACTTGATATAAAACAAGGTTCTTTGATTTTTTCAAAAAACCGATAACTCTCGATTTTTTATGACAAAAAAAGCGTTGCCAGTCACAGAAATTTGCCACAAAATGGCGACCGTTACGGAAGTTGATGGGGTCTGGTGGCCTCCTCGGTCTTCAAAACCGATGTGAGCCGAGAAGGCTCTGGCAGGTTCGATTCCTGCCTCTTCCGCCAAATTTACCTATTGAACAAATACTCTCTCGCTGAGTTTGTCGGCCTGAATATTATTTTCATCGCTTGTTCAATATGTTTGAAGTAATACCTTAAAAAAGGTGCTTGCCGCTTGCCAATATAATCCGAACTCAGGTTATCTCGCTGGCCAAAAATTAATTTATCAGCATCGATGCAGCATTAATTTATACCCGCTCATTGATGCACCCAGTTTGCAGTCATCCGCAAATCGCCAGCACTGCCATAACCCGTCAGCTCGGCCTCTCTATCGGCAAACCGGTGCGCATCCAGAACCCACGCACTGCACTGGTAATCCCATGCCGAACTCGTCTCACGCGCCAGCCATCCCCCATCGCCAGCCCGCATCAGGTACGGCTGCCGACGATTCACAGCCAGATTCACAGCAACTGCCCAGCCAGCAACAAACGCGCCGTCTGCCCCAAGTGGAACAGCTGCTGCAGCAACCCTTTCTCGCCGGGTTTATCGAGACGCTGAGCCGCCCGCTGGTGACTCAGGCGGTGCGCGAGACCCTGAGCGAGCTGCGCCAGAGCGAAGATTTTCGCCAGCATGGCGTCGCCCCCGAGCAGATCGAGGCGCTGATTGCCAAACGCTGCCGACAGCAGTTGCGCCAGCGTCAAACCCGGGTGATCAACGCCACCGGCACCCTGGTGCATACCAATTTGGGGCGCTCGCCATTAAGTCACGAGCTGTGGGACGAGGTGCGTGACCTCAACACCGGCTACAACAATCTGGAGCTGGATCTCGCCACCGGCAAGCGCGGCGGACGCAAGGGGCTGATCGCTCCCCTGCTCCGTTGCCTCACCCAGGCCGAGGATTCGCTGGTGGTCAACAACAACGCCGCCTCGCTCTTTTTGCTACTGCAAGAAGTGGCCAAGGGGCGCGAGGTGATTGTCTCCCGCGGCGAGCAGATCCAGATTGGCGGCGGCTTTCGCATTCCCGACATTCTGGCGCTCTCCGGCGCCAAACTGGTGGAGGTGGGCACCACCAATATCACTACCGCCAAAGATTACCTCGATGCCATCACCGATCAGACCGCGCTGGTGCTGATGGTGCACAGATCCAATTTCGCCATTCGCGGCTTTACCGAATCCCCCGATATCGGCGAGGTGGCCCGCGCCCTGCCCGAACATGTAGTGCTGGCGGTGGATCAGGGCTCCGGCTTGACATGCGAAGAGTTTGCGCCGGATGAAACCTCGGTGCGTCAGTACATCAAGGCGGGGGCGGATCTGGTCTGCTACTCAGGCGACAAGCTCTTGGGGGGCCCGCAATCGGGCATCATCAGCGGCCGTAGCGATCTTATCAAGCGGCTGGAAAAGCACCCCATGATGCGCACCTTCCGCCCGAGCCGTATCGTCTACTCCCTGCTCGAACGCCTGCTCATCCACAAACTCAACAAATCTCCCATCGGTGAGGGCATTGCACAGCGCACCTTGAGCAACCCGGCCGCCATGCAGGCGAGAGCCCATCAGCTGATGGCCGCCCTGCCCGGCTGCTTTGTGCCGGTCCCCGCCCAGCTGGTGGTAGGTGGCGGCACATTGCCGGACGAGTTCTACCCGGCGCCCGCGCTCGAGTGCACCGACCCGCGTCCGGCCCAGCAGCTGCTCGATGCTCTGCGCGAACTGCCCGTCCCTGTCATCGCCACCGTGCGCCAGCAGAAGGTACTGCTCAATATGGCCACTCTGCTGCCGACCGAGATGGAGCTGCTGATCGCCCAACTCAGGGAATTGCTGCTGCCCACCCCGTTCAATGCAACAAATGCGACCGAGGAGCCCTGATCCCATGACCCCCTATCGCGCCGTTATCGGCCTTGCCGGCCACGTGGATCACGGCAAGACCCTGCTGATCAAGGCCCTTACCGGCATCACCACCGCCCGCGCCCACGAGCAGGCCATCGGCATGACCCAGGATCTCGGCTTTGCCCACTTCGACGACGGTCAGGGCAACACCATCGGCGTCATCGACGTGCCCGGCCACGAGCGCTATATCCGCAACATGGTGGCGGGGCTCTGGAGTCTGGATCTGGTGCTGCTGGTGATTGCCGCCGACGAGGGGTGGATGCCGATGACCGGCGATCACCTGCGCCTGCTCAAGGCGATGGGGGTGCCGCGCCTCCTGGTCTGCATCAACAAGTGCGATCTGGTCTCCCCCGACGAGCTTTTGCTGTTGGAGGAGAGCCTGCTGGAGCGGGTAATGGACGAGAGCGGCATGGTGCCCGACATCGTCAGCGTCAGCGCCAAAACCGGCGCCAATATGGCTGCCCTGCACACCGCCATCGTGCGCCAGTTGGGGGATATGGCCGAGCATCATGCTCTCCGCGAACAGGCCGCCCCGCGCCTCTATGTAGACCGGGTCTTTACCGCCAATGGCACCGGCACCGTGCTTACCGGCACCTTGCAGCAGGGCTGCCTCAAGGTGGGGGACAAGCTGCGCCTCTACCCCGCCGATCGGGAGGTGCAGGTTCGCTCCCTGCAGGCCTATCACCAGAGCGTCGACGAGATTGGCGCCGTCTGTCGGGTGGCGGTGGGCCTGAAAAAAGTGCCTCACAAGGAGGTGGCCCGCGGTCACTGCCTTACCAGCACTGTCGGCCAGTGTGAGGCGGCAACTCACCTGATTGTGCGACTCAACGCCGAAAGTCTGAGCAGCAAGGCGCTACGCACGCAGGAAGTGGAGGTGGCCCTTGGCAGCTGGCATGGCCGCGCCCGTTTCGTGCCCATCAAGGATACCCGGCTGGCACGGCTGATCTTTGCCAGCCCCATCCCCTGCTTCTTTGGCCAACCGCTCGCCATCATTCGCCACGGCAGCAGCGAACTGCTGCACGGCGCCCGCATCGTCTGGTGCGGCGACATCCATCCCGCCAGACGCAAGGCGCTGCACGCCCTACTGGGTGAGCTGCCAGATGAGCTCGAACACTACAACCCGGCCACCCTACAACTGGGGCTCAACGGCTATGTGCTGGCCAGCCGCTTTGACCAGCAGCCAGAGCAGGTCACCCCCCTCGGTGAGTGGCTGCTGGATAACTACTGGCTGGCTCAGAGCCGCGGTCAGCTGCTCGCTACATTGGCCAGCGAACCGCTCAGCGCCTCCGAGCTGGCAACCCGCTTTGGCATCGCCCTGCCGGTCACTCAGGCCCTGCTCCAGCAGCTCAAAAGCGAGCAGCTCATTCGTCTGCACCATGACAAGTGGCAACCGGGCAGTGGCGAGTCGGAAGATGATCTGGGGGAAGAGGCACAGCTGGTGCTCAAGGTGGTGCGAGATCAAGGCAAGGAGGGTTACGAGCCCGGTAAACTGGGCCCCGGCGGCGTGGAGCTGGATCCCTTTATCACCCGCAAACTGCCCGCGGCCCTGCAGCAGGGCTTGCAACAAAAAGGCGCGTTGCAAAAGCAGCTGCGCAATCTGGCACGACTCAAGTATCTGGTGCAGCTCGATGGCCCCATCTACTACGACGCCGAGCTTTACAACCAGATGGTCGCCGCCGTGCTGGCGGGCCAGCAGGTGGGAGATCTGATCGACATGGCATCCCTCAAGGAGATCACCGGCTTGTCGCGCAAATACGCCATTCCGTTCTGCCTGCGCATGGAGATGGATGGCTGGGTGCGGCGCGAGGAGAACGAGCGCCGGGTGCTGCGTCTGCCGCAGACTCAAGATGAGATGGAGCCGGCATGAGCGCCACCATCGCCCCCTCTGGCTCTGCCAATCCTGTGGCTAACCGGCTGCGCCGCGAATTTCATATCGACGGCATCGTACAGGGGGTCGGCTTTCGCCCCTTCGTCTATGGGCTGGCCCTGCGCCACAGTCTTGCCGGTTATGTGTTGAACGATGCCAACGGCGTCACTATCGGCGCTGAAGGCTCGCCCGAGCAACTGGCCAGCTTTGCCCGCGAACTGCGGGAATTGGCACCGCCGCTGAGCCGCATCGATCACTTCAGCGAGCGGGTATTGCCCCAAGATCCGGATCCCGACTACAACGGCACCTTTCATATCAAGGCCAGCCAGCAGCAGAGCGCAGCCACGGTCGCCATCTCGCCAGATCAGGGGATGTGCGAGGCGTGCGCCAACGATGTGGCCAACCCCGCAGATCGCCACCATCGCTACCCCTTTACCAACTGCACCCACTGCGGCCCGCGCTACACCATCATCCGCAGCCTCCCCTACGACAGATCCCATACCGCCATGGCAGGCTTTGCCATGTGCCCGCGCTGCGCGGCGGCCTATGAAAACCCGCTGGACAGACGTTACCACGCCCAGCCGGTGAGCTGCCCCGAGTGCGGGCCCCATCTCAGCTGGCGAAATGGCAGCGGCGATGCGCTGGCCGAGCGCGAGGATGCGCTGCAAGCGGCGGCCCGCGTCCTGCAAGCGGGGGCGCTGATTGCGGTCAAGGGGATGGGGGGTTATCACCTGATGTGTGATGCCCGCAATGAACAGAGTGTGGCCAGATTGCGAACGCTCAAGCGGCGCGCACGCAAGCCGCTGGCGGTGATGATGGGCTCCCTTGCCGAGGCCAAATTGCATGTCACCGGCAGCGAGGCAGAGTGGAAGCTGCTCACCTCTCAGGCCAGACCCATCACCTTGCTGCGCAAGCGCATTAACGATGATCGGCTCTCAGAATCCCGACTGACAACTGCGCCGCTGGCCGAGGGGATCGCCCCCGGCATCCCCTACCTTGGCATCATGCTCCCCTATACCCCGCTGCACCAGTTGCTGCTGGATGCCTGCGCCATGCCGCTGGTGGCCACCAGCGCCAATGGTCGCGGCAGCCCGATCCTTATCGAGTGTGAGGCGGTGGTAAGGGAACTCGGCCGCGAGATTGATGGCATCCTGGATCACAACCGCCCCATCCTGCACCCGTGCGACGACAGTCTGGTGCAGTGGGCAGGCGGGCGGCGCCAGACGTTGCGGCTGGCCCGGGGCTATGCCCCCTGCACTCCCAGCTTGCAAGAGGCGGTCAAGGTGCCGCTCTTGGCGGTCGGGGCGCAGCAGAAGAACCAGCTGGCGCTCGCCTTCGGTCGCCAGCGCATCTACAGCCCCTATATCGGCGATCTGCACAGCCTGCCGATGCAGGAGCACTTCGAGCAGACCCTGACCACCTTTCGCGAACTCTACGATCTCAAGCCAGAACTGCTGGTCTCGGATCGCCACCCGGGCTACCTCAGCCATCAGTGGGCCAAGGGCTATTGCCAGGATCAGGGTGCCACCCACCTCGAGGTGCAACACCATCACGCCCACCTGCTGGGGGTGATGGCCGAGCACGACATCACGGGCCCGGTGCTGGGGGTTGCCTTCGATGGCACCGGCCTTGGCGATGACGGCACCCTCTGGGGCTGCGAGCTGCTGATCGCAGACGTTCAGGGATTTGAGCGGGTTGCCCACCTTGCCCCCTTCAAGCTGATCGGCGGCGAGGCGGCCATTCGCGAGCCGGTGCGCCAACTGCTGGGGCTGCTGTTTGAGTCATATGACGTGGAGCAGATCAGTACCCTCGATATTCCGTTGATCAACAAACTGCCTATAGAGCGGATCAGCAACCTGCACCAGCTCTGGAACCTTGGTCGCAACGCCCCTTACACCAGCTCCATCGGTCGGCTGTTCGATGCGGTGGCGGCGCTCTTGGGGGTGATCGATACCCCGGATTACGAGGGCGAAGCGGGGCTATTGCTGGAGGCGGCAGCCTTGCAGCTGGCTCCCGATGAACAGCCCTTCCCCCTCGCCTTTGATCTCAGCCAATCAGCAGAGGGGCCACTGCAGATCGAGTGGGCCGAGCTCATCAATACACTTGTCAGCGAGCGGCGCAAAGGCACCTCAACCGCCAGCCTGGCCGCCGGTTTTATCCGCGCCATCAGCAATCTGGTTATCGCCCTTGCCGAGCGCTTCCCCGGCTATCCGGTGGCGCTTGGAGGCGGCGTTTTTCAAAACCGGGTGCTGATGGACCAGCTGGTGCCCGCTCTCGAAGCGGCCGGCCGGCAGGTATTGACCAGCGAAACCCTGCCGCTCAATGACGGTGGCATCGCCGCCGGTCAGCTCTGGTTTGCCATCCACCATCTTGCCACGCACCAGCCTGTCACAACCGGTTGTGCCACCTTGTCGGAGTCCTGAAATCCATGTGTCTATCCATCCCCTCTCAGGTGGTGCAGCTGCACCCTGAAGATAACTGCGTCACCGTCGACACCCTGGGGGTGCAGCGGCGCGTCAGCTGCATGCTGCTCGAGGAGCCCCTCCAGGTGGGCGACTATGTGCTGCTCCATATCGGCTTTGTGATGAGCAAGATTGACGAAGAGGAGGCGCAGGCCAGCCTCGAGAGCTTCCGCCAGATGGTGGCCCTGATGCCCAAGCAGGATATCTTGCCATGCTGACCTTGAATGACCTGTTTCAGGGCTTTCGCCAGCCCGAGGTGATCCGTGCCCTCGCAACCCAGATCACCGAACTAGCCAAATTACTCCCCGAACCGCTGCGGGTGATGGAGGTGTGCGGCGGCCATACCCACACCATCATGAAGTACGGCCTGCACCAGTTGCTGCCGGCCAGTATCGAGTTCGTCCACGGCCCCGGCTGCCCGGTCTGCATCATGCCGAAGGAGCGCATCGATCAGGCCATCGAGCTGGCCCGCCAACCCAACGTCATTCTGGTCACTCTGGGTGACATGATCCGGGTGCCGGGCTCCAAAGGCACGTTGGCCCAGCAGCGCGCCAAGGGGAGCGATATCCGCCCGGTCTACGACCCCCTCGACGCCCTGCGTATCGCCCATGAGAACCCGGACAAAACCGTGGTCTTCTTCGCCATCGGTTTCGAGACCTCCACCCCGATGACCGCCGCCTTGCTGGCTGCGGCTGAAGAGCAAGGGGTCGAGAATCTACTGTTTCATATCAACCATGTGCTGGTGCCCCCCGCCATTCATGCGGTGATGGCCGATGGGGTGGCCAAGGTGAACGCCTTTATCGGCCCCTCCCACGTCAGCGTCATCACCGGTGCTGATATCTACCTGCCCATCGTCGATCGCTATCAGGTGCCTGTGGTGGTGAGCGGCTTCGAACCGGTGGATGTGATGGAGGCGCTCTTGATGATGGTGCGCCAGAAGGTGGAGGGTCGCTACGCGCTGGAGGTGCAGTACAGCCGCGCCGTCACCGCCAGCGGCAATAAAGCCGCCCAGCGGCTGGTCGAGCGCTTTTTCGAGACCCGCGAGCACTTTCGCTGGCGAGGCCTCGGCGATATCAACGCCTCCGCCCTGCGCCTGCGCGATGCCTTTTCCAAGCGCGACGCGGAGCGCCACTTCGCGCTCAATCAGACTCCCATCGATGACCACAAGGCGTGCCAGTGCGCCGATATCCTGCGCGGCCTGGCCAAACCGAACCAGTGCAACGTCTTTGGCCGGGGCTGCACCCCGACCCAGCCCATGGGCAGCTGCATGGTCAGCTCCGAAGGGGCCTGCAATGCCTACTACCGATATATGGGGATCCAATGAGAGAAATTCAGTTAAGCCACGGCGGCGGTGGCGTCGAGATGAATCAGCTGATCAATCAGCTCTTCTTTCGCCACTTTGGCAACGAGATCCTGCTGCGCGGTGAAGATGCCGCCCTGCTGCCGGTAAACGGCCCCGTCGCCTTCACCACCGACAGCTTTACCGTCTCGCCGCTCTTCTTCGAGGGGGGCGATATCGGCAAGCTGGCTATCGCCGGCACGGTCAACGATCTCGCCATGATGGGGGCCAAACCAGAGTATCTGAGCTGCAGCTTTATCATCGAGGAGGGCTTCCCCTACGCCGATCTGGCCCGCATCGTCGAGTCGATGGCAGCAGAGCTTGCCAACAGCGGTGCCCGCATTGTCTGCGGCGACACCAAGGTGGTGCCCAAGGGGGCGGCCGACAAGATCTTTATCAACACCAGCGGGGTCGGCACCTTCCCGCTGCCCAAACAGAGCCGGGGCATCTCGGTACGCAACCTCAAGGCCGGTGATGCCATTCTGGTGTCGCGGGATATCGGCAGCCATGGCGCCTGCATCCTGATGGCCCGCGACGCCCTGCAACTGGGGTCGGATCTCAAGAGCGACTGCACCACCCTCTGGCCGCAGGTAGAAGCGCTGCTGCAGGCCGGCATTACCCCTCACGCCCTGCGCGATGCCACCCGTGGTGGCCTCGCCGCCGTGCTCAACGAGTGGAGCCCCGCCTCCCAGGTGGCCATCGAGCTGGAAGAGTCCGCCATTCCGGTCTGCGATCCGGTGCGTGGCCTGTGCGAGCTCTACGGCTTCGAGCCCCATGATCTCGCCAACGAGGGGACCATGGTGCTGGCCCTGCCAGCCGAACAGGCGCAGGACGCGCTGGGCATCTTGCGGCAATTCAACCCCGCAGCCAGTCAGATCGGCGTGGTGCAGGCAAGCGATCGCCACAAGGTGATCCTCAATAACCCCTGGGGCAGTCGCCGTTATCTGGAGCTGCCGCAAGGGGAGCTGCTTCCGCGGATCTGTTGATCGGCCATGCCGTTCCGTCAATTACAGGGAGGAGTCACTGCTCCTCCCCATATCGGTTAAGGAGCCACCATGCACGAAATGTCTCTGGCCATGGCCGCCATCGATCTGGCGGCCGAACAGGCCACCCAGCGGGGCTTTAACAAGGTGACCGCCCTCTGGCTCGAGGTCGGCAGCTTCTCCTGCGTCGACCCGGACACCATTGCCTTCTGTTTTGAGGCGGCCGCCAAGGGCACCGCCGTCGAGGGCGCCCAGCTGCACTTTCAGCATCAGGCGGCAGAGGCCTGGTGTTACGACTGCAACCAGACGGTCACCCTCACCGAGCGCGGGCAAGCCTGTCCCGAATGTGGCGGATACAAATTACGAGTCGCGCAGGGTGATAGCCTGCGCATCACCGACATCGAGGTAAGTTGATATGTGTAGCGTATGCGGATGCGGCCAGGCGCGGATTGCCGGCCATGAGCACGATCATGAGCATCATCACGAACATGATCATAAGCACGACCATCATCATGCTCATGACACCCATCACCATCATGATCACGAGCAGAGTGCGCCACGCACCCTGATCATCCACCACCACTATCACCATCAGGGAGATGTCCATCACCACTACCACGGGGGGCGGGCTCCCATAAGCCATGAGGGGCATGATCACCCCCACGACCATCATCATGATCATGCCCACTCTCATGACCACGGCCATTCCCACGCGCATTCCCATGATCACAACCATGACCATGACCATGACCATGACCATGACCACCAGCAGGGTGATCTGCACTATGGCAAAGGGGAAGCGGGATTGTCGGTTCCGGGCATGGGGCAGCGTCAGCTGATCGCCATCGAGATGGATGTGCTGGCCAAGAACAATGCGCTGGCCGCCCACAACCGCGAGCACTTCACAGCTGCCGACCAGCTGGTGCTCAATCTGGTCTCTAGCCCGGGTTCAGGCAAAACCACTTTGCTGTGCGAAACCCTGCGCCAGCTGGCCAACAAGCGCCCCTGCGCCGTGATCGAAGGGGATCAGCAGACCAGCGCCGATGCGGATCGCATTCGTGCTACTGGCGTCCCTGCCGTGCAGATCAACACCGGCAAGGGCTGCCATCTGGACGCTAAAATGGTTCACGATGCCTGCCACCAACTGCCCGCCAATGAAGGGGGCATCCTCTTTATCGAGAACGTCGGCAATCTGGTCTGCCCCGCCAGCTTCGATCTCGGCGAGAAGTACAAGGTAGCGATCCTCTCCGTCACCGAGGGGGAAGAGAAGCCGCTGAAATATCCGGATATGTTCGCCGCCGCCCAGCTAATGGTAATCAACAAGATCGACCTGCTGCCCTACGTCAGCTTTGACGTGGCCCGCTGCATCGAGAACGCCAAACGGGTCAACCCCTATATTCAGGTGATCCAGGTCAGCGCCACCACAGGCGAAGGGATGGATGCCTGGCTTAACTGGCTGGCCACGGCCTGAACCAGAACCGGTTAAATGCCGCTGATAACGGTAGAAAACAAAAGAGGGAGGCTGATGCCTCCCTCTCTTTTATCTGCGCGCTTTGCCAACGGTTCTCTCTGTACAGAATGGCCAGCGACTCATACCCGCGTCCCCTCACCCTGGTCCTCTCCCCAGGGAGAGGGAACCGGTTTGTGGATGCCGACAGCATGCTGCAACTATACGACTCCCTCAAACGCCTCAGGGGGGCGCTTCGAGCATAACAACCAGCCATATTCTTAAACCCCGAGATTTTCCAAACCCTAAACCCCGAGCCTGGCGAAATGGCACCTTCTGCTCCCTTCTCCCCTTGCGGGAGAAGGGCTGGGGATGAGGGGGAACTAACGATCAGGCCGCACTTTCGGCCAATACACCCGTCGCAAGAGGCGCCTCACCAAAGCGCAGCACCCGATGGCAGATCTGGCGCAACAGCGCCTGCTGGTGACTGAAGATCACCATACCAAGCCCGCGCGGTTCGCACTCAATCATCAACTCCCGCCAGAGCTGGCGCTGAATTTGCGGATCCAGCTGGGCAGTCACCTCGTCGGCAATCAGCAGTCGGGTGCGGGGATCGAGGGCGCGCAGCAGCGCGATGCGGGCCAGCTCGCCACCGGAGAGTTGACCGGGTTTACGACCGAGCCATTCAGGCTTGACCATAAAGCGGGCCAGCATGGCCTCATCGGGGCGCCACACATCCCAGAGCGCCTGCCCGGTAGTGCGATAGGGATTGAAGGTGAGTTCAGGGTGCTGGGGCACCAGCTGGATGGGGTTATAGCCTTTTACCTGTTCAGGCACCGGCAGTCCATCCAGCAGGATCTGCCCGCCGGCCCCAACCGGTTGCCAACCCGCCAATACCCGCCCCAGGGTAGTCTTGCCATAACCGCTGGGGGCGGAGATGCCGAGCCGCTCCCCCGCTTTCACCGTCAGCGATAACCCCTGCCAGAGGGGGCGTTCCCCCTGGGCGATGGTGAGATTTCGAACTTCAAACATCAGGAAACCTCCGGCACAGAGAAGAGAGCATTGAACTCCGGCAGCGCCTGCCAGTGGGCGCGGAGCATCTCGCTCCCCAGCCCCTGACGAAGATGGTGGCTGCTCAGGGTATCGCTCACCTGCCCCTGATGCAGGGCCACGATGCGATCGGCAAAGCGGGCCGCCAGCGCCAAATCGTGGGTCACCCAGAGGATGCCGCTGCCCTGATTGGCCAATTCACGCAACTGACCGAGCAACAGACAGGCCAGCCCTTCGTCGAGCCAGGCGGTGATCTCGTCCGCCAGAATGTAGCGGGCGCCGCCAAGTGCCGCGGTGCAGGCCAGAATGCGCTTGGCCATGCCGCCGGAGAGCTGGCGCGGGTACCTGTCCAGGGTGGTCGCGGGCAGCTGGTAGCGCAGCAGCTGCTCGCCGAGCCGCTCGCGAGAACAATTCTGGCCGCAGAGACGTGCCGCACGCTCCAGCTGACGCTCCACCGTCAGCAGCGGATTGAGGGCGCTCACCCCCTGCGGCACATAGCAGAGGGTGTGGCCACGCAGACGGGCGCGGCTGGCATCGCACAGAGGCGTGCCATCGAGGGAGATGGTGCCATGCATCCGCAGGTTGTCCGGTAGCAGGGTCAGGGCGCTTTGCAGCAACAGGCTCTTGCCCTCGCCGCTCCCTCCCACCAGCGCCACGATTTCCCCCGGCGCCAGTTGCAGGCTGATATCGATCAGCAAAGGCTGCCAGCTGCGTCGCCCTAGCCAGGAGTAGTGGGCAGCCTCTATGGTCACCTGATCAAAACTCAGCATGGTTCACTCCTGTGCCACAGCAGCTGTTGCAGAGCGCGGGTAGCCTGATCAAAGAGCAGCACCAGCAGCAGCAACATCAACCCCGGGAAGAGGGCCAGCCACCAGCCGCCACCGGCCAGATAACGCAGGGCATCGGCCAGCAGCAGGCCCAGCGAAGCCTCGTGGGCCGCCAGCCCAAAACCGAGAAAGCTCAAGGCCGCGCTGTGCAGCACCGCATGGGGAAACATCAGCAAGGTGCCGATAAACCACTGGGGCAACAGCCCCGGCAGCAGGGGATGCGCCAGCGACGTAGCGCCCCCATCCCCTGACAGCGGGCCAGCACCACATAGTCGCTGCAGGCGATCCGCCGCGCTTCTGCGCAAAGGATCAGCGCCAACTTGGGCCAGTGGGTGAGCGCCACCGCCAGGATCACCCCGCGCATACCGCCCCCCACGGTAAAGCAGATCAGGATCAACAGCAGCATATGGGGCAGCGCCAGCATGGCGTCGATCACCATTCGCACCGCCGCATCACATCTGGGGTGAATGAGCGACACGCTTGCCGCCACCATGGCCAGCAGACCACTGCAGAGCGCCGTGCTGATGCCAAGCTCCAGACTGGTGAGGGTGCCCTGAAAGGCCCGCAACCAGAGATCCCGTCCCATCTGATCGGTGCCGAACCAGTGGGTCAGCGAGGGAGGCTGCTGGCGCGCCAGCAGATCCATCGGCACATCCTGATGAGAGAGGCTCCAGCCGTAAGTGGCCAGCAGCGCCAGCCCGATCATTGCCACGGCCAAGCGCACCATAGAGGGAAGCGGGTTAAACAGCATGCTCGCCCTCCCAACCCCGATTGATACGGGCCAGCAGCAAACTGGCCAACGTGTTGCCAATAAAGACCAGCAGGGTGCAAAAGAGCACTATGCCCATCAGCAAGGGGATATCCCCCCGCAGCCCCGCATCCACGGTGGCCTGGCCGAGCCCCGGGTAGGAGAAGACCTTCTCGGCCAAGAGCGATCCGCCAATCAGTTCACCGAGCGAGGCAAACTGCAGGCAGAGCGCCGGGGTCAGGGCGTGGCGCAGCACATGAAAACGCAGCATGGGCCAGCCGCCATCCCCCTGAGCGCGGGCGTAGCGGATAAAGTCGCTCTCCAGCACCTCGGCCACCCGCCCCCGGGTATGCAGGGCAATATTGCCCACCCCGAGCAGGGCGAGCGCGGTCACCGGCAGCAACAGATGACGCAGCCGCATGGCCCAGTCCACCTCATCGGCAGAAAGACCCGGCGTCCAGGCGCAGCAGACCGGCAGTAGCGGCCAGTGCACCGCAAACAGGGCGAGCAGCAACAGGCCGACCCAGAAGGTGGGCAGGGAAGCGAGCAGATAGGCAAACCGGCAAATCAGGCGATCGGGCCAGCGATTGAGATAGCGACCGGCGCAGAGGCCCAGCAAAATCCCGAAAAAGCCGGAGAGCAGCCAGGCGCCCGCCAGCAGCAGGAAGGAGGCGGCAAAGCGCTGGCCTATGACTTCACCCACAGGCGCGTTGTAGAGCATGGAGTAACCGAGATCCCCCTGCAGCACCAGGCTAAACCAGTGCCAGTAGCGCAGCCAGAGCGGCTGATCCAGCCCCCAGCGGGCGGCAATGCGGGCGTACTGCTCCGGCGGCACATGGAGCAGATCGTTGCCGATATAGGCCTTGATGGGGTCGATGGGGGAGTAACTCAGCAGCACAAAGGTGGCGACCGAGACCAGACATAACAGCCCTGCCAGACGCAGCAGGGCTTTTAGCAACAGATAACCTGAATGACTCAAGGGCGAACTTAACGGCACGTCCACCGCCAATCCTGCAGGTTGTTGAGGAGTGACCAGCTACCGTGGATTTCCGGCGCCCCCTTGCCAAGATCGATGCAACGGTTGGCGAGATAGGTGTGCTGCATATTGAGCAGCCAGGCCCAGGCGGCATCCCCCTGCACTCCGGCGCCCGTTTTGCCATCCCACTCCACCTGCTGCCAGACCGGCACGGCCGCCTGCCAGTTCGGGGCATCCAGCGCCTGCTTGAGGTGGCTATCCACCACAGGGTTGCTGTAGTAGCCCGGGTTGTAGAACTCCACGCCACCGGAGCCGCTCTGATAGTGGTGATAGAGCTCCATGGGATCCAGACTCCCCCACCCCATCAGCACCGGATTGGCGTGCATCTGCCGCTCCACCTGCTCCCAACTGCCGGACTTGAGGCTCACCTCGAGGCCAATTGGCTTAAGCATGGCCCGCACCGCTTCCGCCAGATCACGGCGGGTGCTGTCGCCACTGGTGTACCAGAGGGTAAAGGCGGCTCTCAGGGAGCCCTTGTGGCGAATGCCGTCACTGCCCATCTTCCAACCCGCCTCGTCAAGCAGGGCGTTGGCGTGAACCGCATCCCCATCCTTGAAGGCGGTGGCCTTGTTCAGCCAGGGCAGGCCTTCTACCGCGCTGTAGGCGGGGATGGCATGTCCTTCCAGCAGCTGGTCGGCCAGCAGCTTGCGGTCGATGACGTAGTTGATGGCGCGGCGCACCGCCACGTCCGAGGTCACGTCGTTGCCGATGGGATAACCCTTGGCATCTTTTTTACCCGCAGGAGGAATGGGGAAGACGATGCCGCGGTTCTCTACACTCGGCCGCACCCAGAGCTTGAGGGAAGCAGGCACGGTGGGCGCCAGTGACGGTGCGATACGCACCACATCGAGTTGGTTACTCTGGGCGGCGGCATAGGCGCTCTCTTCATCGATAAAGACAAAGACCAGCCGTTTGAAGTCATTGCTGCCGCCGGCGTAAAAGGGGTTCGCCTCCACTACCAGCTGCTGACCGGGCAGGAAGCTCACCAGCCGGTAGGGGCCGGCGCCGACCGGTTTTTGGGCATATGCTTTTGCGTCGTAATCCTGCTTCGACACTATCCCCAAGGATCCCAGCACGTTGACGAAGGTGCTCTGGGGAGCACTCAGGGTGATGGAAACTTCGGTGGGTGAGAGTACCTTGGCCGAGACAAAGTTGCCCATGTCGATCTTGCCGCCGCCCTGGGCTGCGCTGTTGTAGGTAAAGGCCACATCTTCGGCGGTGAGCGGCGCGCCGTTGGAGAATTTCAGGTCAGGCTTGAGGGTAATGAGCCACCCCTTGCCATCCTTGTTCGGGGTCACCGCTTGGGTGAGCACGTTTTGCCAGCTGAGATCGGCGTTCTGCTTGAGCAGCGGGCTGTGCAGCAGCAGGTAGCTGCCGTGGCTCCAGCCGAGCAGAGGGTCAAACCCTTCGGTGGGTTCGGCTCCGATGGCGAGCTTGAGCTCGGCAGGCACAGGTTGGGCAGCAGCCAGCGCCGCGTGAGAAGAGGTGCCCAGCAGCAGGGTCAACAGGGCAGTAGCGCTGGATCTGGCGTAATGGCGAAGGGAATTGCGAGAAACAGTCATGGGGATCCTTCTTGTTTTGTACCACTCACGGATCATCACTCAAAAACGAGGCGCAATGCGTGTCTGAACATGGGAGTGAGGGGCCAAAATGGCCCCCTATTCTAAACTTGATTTCGCGTGAAACCTAGCGACTATGCCGGTTGACCGCGCCGGGCACCGAATAGCCGTCTGCGACCCAGATCCACGCCGCCAGCCCCTTGCTGCACCGGCAAGGAGAGCAGCATCTTGAGGGTGCTGCTCACCAGTGCTCGCCCCTCCCCGGCCCCGAGATGGGGATCGAGCGGCGACATCAGGGAGCAGGCCAGCAGCTGACCACTTTCGGGCAGATCACCCACCATAAAGGTCATGTTGCCGCAGGGGAGCTGCAGGGCGAGGCGTTCGCTACTGCTGCGCACCGGCCAAAGCTGATCCGGCCCCGGCAGCACCACCACGCTCAGCATCCAGGGGGTGAGCACGCAGCCAAGCCACTGCCCTTCAAACAACGTGCACTCCGCAACGATTGGCATGGTGGCGTGATAGAAGGGCAACGTCTGCATCTCTTCGCGAGCGATCCGTTCGTACTGGGCTACCAGCAAGTGTGCTGGATTGGTGGCAAAACCGGCAAACTCCTGCGCCATCTCCGGTACTCTCTCCAGCACTCTCTCAGCCTCGCTTAAATGGGACTGCACCATAGGCCCTCCCGCGCTTGTTTAGCTTTCTCCTGCTCAGAGAGCGGGATGGCGGGGGCACCGACACTGGCCAGCAGGGTCAAGATCCGATCCGTCGCCTCCCCCATGGCAGCCGCCACCACCGGGGTGAGGCCGATGCGGGGTTCGAGAGATTCGGGCTCGACCCCGATCAGGGTGAGCCGCTTTGGCGACTCCCCCGTCATGTGCAGCGCCGAGAGCACATCCGCCAGCCCCAGCTGATGGGGGGAGATCTTGCGGCCAAACAGGGTCGGGATCTCCTCATCTTTCAGGGTCACTACGGTGCCCGGCGGATTACCGCTGCGCACCGCATCCGCCAGAATGATGTGATCGCGACTGGCCATCGCTTCGAGCAGCTCCATGCCGGCGGTACCGCCATCAAGCAGCTCGATGCCGGGGGCGAAACGGTAGTTGCGCCCCAGCCCCTCGACGATGCGAACCCCCACCGCCTCATCGCTCAACAGCAGGTTGCCGACGCCCAGGATCAGGATGTTCATCACAACACCTTCACCTGGGTCGTTTCGCCATTCTGGGTATCCACCACGTGAACCGCGCAGGACATGCAGGGATCGAACGAGTGGATGGTGCGCACCACTTCCAGCGGTTTGGCGGGATCCGCCACCGGGGTGCCCACCAGAGATTGCTCGTAGGGGCCGGGCTCATCATTGAAGTTGCGCGGGCCCGAGTTCCAAGTCGACGGCACCACCGCCTGATAGTTCTCGATCTTGCCACCCTTGATGACGATCCAGTGGGAAAGCATGCCGCGCGGCGCCTCTTCAAAGCCCACCCCGCGAAACTCCTTGTCCGCCGGGATCTCGGCCTTGATATAGGCGGTGGTGTCCCCCTTGCCAATGTTGTCCACCAGCGCCTTCCACTGGTGCGCCAGGGTGTCTTTCAGCACGCAGCAACGCACCGCCCGGCCGATGATGCGGCCCATGGTGGAGTGCAGCTGTTCGGTCTTGATGGCCGAACCGGTCAGCGCCTTGTAGATGCCGTTCAGCTGATCGAAATGCGCCACCGTCTCCGGGTGTTTGGCGGCGAGCTTCACCAACAGATCTGCGAGCGGCCCCACCTCCACCACCTTGCCGTAGAAGGTGGGGGATTTGACCCAGGAGTATTTGCCGTCATCCTGCCAGCCGGTGTAGTCGGGCTCGGTCTTGCCCTCCCAAGGCTTGAGGGGTTCGTCATCCTTGTACCAGGCGTGCTTGTTGCTCTCGGCGATGCCATCCATCAGCCAGGCATCCTGATGGCTCTCGATGGGGCGATACCCCGCCAGATTGCCATTCTCGATGTAGCCGCCCGGCATCAGGAAGCTGCCGCCGTTGGCGTCGGTGGGCAGCTCCGGCACGCTCAGGTAGTGCTTGGCCCCCTGCCCCAGTGTCAGCCACTCGGGGTAGTGCGCGGCGATGATGGCGGCATCCACCTTGTAGACCTGCTCGATAAACTCGCCGAGCCGATCGATAAAGCTCTTCACATAGAGCAGTCGCTCAAGGTTGAGCACGCTCGGCGCATCCAGATTGATGGGGTTGGCCACGCCACCCACCGCCAGATTCTGGATGTGGGGGGTCTTGCCGCCGAGGATGGCGACGATGCGGTTGGCATCGCGCTGGCACTCCAGCGCCTGCAGGTAGTGGGCCACGGCGATGAGGTTCACCTCCGGGCTCAGCTTCATCTCCTTGTGACCCCAGTAGCCGTTGGCAAAGATGCCGAGCTGGCCGCTGGCGACCAACGCACGGATTTTATCCTGCACCTTGGTCAGCTCGTCGGCACTGTTGAGGGACCAGGTGGACACCCCTTTGAGGATATCCGCCGCTTTTTGCGGATTGGCCTGCAGCGCCGCCGTGATGTCCACCCAGTCCAGCGCGGAGAGCTGGTAGAAGTGAACGATGTGATCGTGAATGTTGTGGGCCGCGATAATGAGGTTGCGGATGAACTGGGCATTGACCGGCACCTTGGCGCCGATGGCGTTCTCCACCGCCCGCACCGAAGCGATGGCGTGAATGGAGGTACATACCCCGCAGATGCGCTGCACAATCATCCAGGCATCGCGCGGGTCGTTGCCCTTGACGATCTCCTCCATCCCGCGCCACATGGTGCCGGACGACCAGGCTTTGGTCACTTTTCCGCCTTCGATTTCGCAGTCGATACGCAGGTGCCCCTCAATGCGGGTGATGGGGTCTATGGTGATACGTTGGCTCATACGTTGGCTTTCCCTCGGGCCTGATAATCTTGGTGAACACGTTCAAGTGATGGCAGTACCGGCAAGAGCCGGATCAACAGCAAATAGGCACACACCTCGATGGCGACGAAGCCCAGGGAGATCAGTACCTCCTCCGCGGAGGGGAAGTAGTGGTAGCCATTGCCGGGGTTGAAGGCGAGCAGGGAGTAATCCAGTCGCCAGAGGGCTGCGCCCAGCAGCATGCTGAGGGCCCCCAGGAACAACATGCGTGAATCGCGGCGGCTCTTGTCCCAGTGGAACACCAGCAGCGGGAAGATCATCAGCGCAATCTCGCTCCAGAACATGATGGAGAAGCGATTGAGATCGGAGAGGTACTCCGACTTGTCATTGATGACGATCTCGGCAAAGCGCAGCGCCACAAACAGGATCAGGAAGATGTCGATCACCTGGGTCAGCTTGTAGAACAGCGACTTCTCGTTGGGGCCCCGCCCCGCCAGTCCCGCCTGCACCAGAGAGCCCTCAAACACCACGATGGAAAAGCCCATGATAAAGGCGGTCAGAAGCGAGAAGACCGGCAGCAGCTCGTAGCTTTGCCAGAGCGGATGGATCTTCTCCCCCGCCACTATCATCAACGAGCCCATCGAGGATTGGTGCATGGTGGGCAGCAGCGCCCCCAGCGCCAGCACGAAGAACATGATCTTGTTGAGGCGAATGAGTGACGCCTTCCAGCCGAACTTCTCCAGCAGCACGGGCGCAAACTCCAGCGCCATCACCCCGATATAGATGGTCATGCAGACCGCCGTCTCGAACAGCACCGAGGAGGTGTTGAAGTGACCGGGCAGATAGAAGTACGGCAGGTTCCAGTAACGCCCCACGTCGATGGTGATGGAGAGACCACCGAGCGAGTAGCCGAACAGGCTCGCCAACAGGGCCGGTCGCACCAGTGGGTGATACTCGCCCCGGTTGAACACATAGACCGCCCAGGCCAGCGCCCAGCCGCCACAGGCGAAACCGGTGCCGATCAAGAGATCGAATGAGATCCACAACCCCCAGGGGTAACCCCCGTTCAGGTCAGTGACCGAACCCAGCCCGAAGAAGAGGCGTTTCAAGATCAACATGCCGCACAGCACGGCAAAGGGGGCCAGCACCAGTACCGGCCAGCTGACCAGCTTGCCGCCGAGCGGATGCGCCTTGTGATTACTCATGATCCTTGCCCCCCTTTGCTGAACTCTGATCTTTAATCTGAGCGCTGCTCTGATCATGACCATCATCATGATGGTGATCGTGACCGTTCTTCTTGCTATTGCGACGAATGAGCACCGAGAGTCCGGTCAGCACCACCATGGGCAGTACCATCCCCTTGTAGAGGGTGTGCTGGATATGCTCGGAGCGAGCACCGGAGGAGAGCTCCGGCAAGTCGGGCATGTCGAGCTTGGTATAAGGCACCCCGGCCAGCACCAGCACCTGGGTGCCGCCCCCCTCCTTCTCGCCATAGACGTAAGGCTGGTAGTTGGGCACCTCGTGCAGATAAGGATCGTTGGCGCTGAAGGTCTGGCGCGGATAGGCATATTCACTGCCCGGGGTCGCCAGCAGGCGACGCTTGGCCTCGGCCATCAGCTCCTCGCGGGTGCCAAAAATCACGGCGCCGGTGGGGCACACCTCGACACAGCCGGGCAATTTGCCCTGATCGATCCGTTCAAGCCCCTTCTGGTTGCAGAGCTCGCACTTGTGGATCGCCCCCAAGGGGTTGTCGTAGTCATATTTGGGCACATCGAACGGGCAGCCCACCATGCAGTAACGGCAGCCGGTACAGACGTCCGGATCGTAGTGAACGATGCCGGTCTTGGGATCTTTGGTCAGCGCCTGCACCGGACAGACCGAGACGCAGTTGGGATCGACGCAGTGCATGCACTGCTTCTTGATGTAGGCGTAGCCATCCACCAGCTGATCCTTGTGCTCGCCAGTGCCGCTCTTCCACACCTGAATGATGTTGTTGGTGTAGGGCGTCAGCTTGTCGTTGGTGGACCAGGTCTGTGCTCCCTCCGGATTGGACGGGTTGCCATTCAAACGCTGACACTCCGCCACACAGGCCTGACAGCCGACGCAGAGGGTGGAGTCATACAACATGCCGAGCGCCCCGGGAATGGGCGGCTTGTTCTTGGCCGCCGCCATGGCGGTGCCGGGCACGGCAGCCCCTGCCGCCAGTGCACTGGCAGAGGCGAATTTGAGGAAATTGCGTCTGTTCACGGTTACTCCTCCCGTGATGGGTGCTGCCCGGCTTCGTGGCGCTTCTGCTGGCGACCGAGTTCACGCACCGTCATCAGACTCACCCCCACCAGCACCCCGAGGGCGCCACCGATAAGGCCGGTCGCAGTGGGCGAGGTATAGCCCCCTTCCTGGATCTTCACGTCGGGTTTATCCACCCGCGGAGTCGGGTTCTCTACCTTGGCGAGCTGGAAGATCCCCTTGCTGAAGCCAACACCCTGCTCGTTACAGCCATAGCAGGGATGGCCGATGCCGACCGGCCAGATGCCGCCGCCCACATCGCAGAACTCCAGGGTCGAGCAGTTGCCATAGGTTTCCGGCCCCTTGCAGCCCAGATGGTAGAGGCACCAGCCCTGACGGTGCCCCTCGTCGCCAAACTCCTTGGCAAAACGGCCAGCATCGAAATGCGGACGACGCTCGCAGTTCTCGTGGATCAGTCGCTCGTAGGCAAACAGCGGACGCTTTTTGCTATCCAGCGCCGGCAGCTTGCCGTAGGTGATGTAGTAGGCAACCGTGGTGAGGAAGTTGTGAGGATTGGGCGGGCAACCCGGGATATTGATGATCGGGGTGCCGATATTGCCGAGGGCTTCTTCGAGACTAACGGCGCCGGTCGGGTTGCCGCCGCTGGCGGGCACACCGCCCCAAGCGGAGCAGGAGCCGATGGCGATCACCGCAGCCGCGTCGGCGGCAGCACGGCGAATATGGTCGACGATAGGCTCACCGGCCACCATGCAGTAGACGCCACCATCTTTGAGCGGAATGGAGCCATCCACCACCAGCACATACTTGCCTTTATAGCGCTTGATGGCGTTGTGCTTGTTCTCTTCCGCCTGATGACCAAAGGCCGCCGAGAGCACCTCGTGGTACTCCAGCGAAATGGTGTTGAGGATCAGGTTCTCGATGGTGGGGTGGGTGGCCCGCAGCAGCGATTCGGTACAACCGGTGCACTCCTGCGCCCCAATCCAGATCACCGGCGGCCGTTCGGGGCTGGTGAGCGCAGTGGCCATCTTGGCGACGGCATGCTGACTTAATCCCAGGGTTGCGGCCATCCCGGCACACAATTTCATAAAATCACGGCGATTAATCCCATGAGCCGATAAAAAATTATCCTCGACCATTCTTCTTATTCCCGTAGTGAGCACTTGTTTGATAAATGCTTAATAGCGGAAATGCTAAGGACTCACCCACCCTGCAGTATTGATCTCTATCAATTTCGACCGGCTTACCCCTATTTTCATAGCGAGCCACATCACAAATGAAATTAATTACCCCCAAAGAGATATTTAGCATCCCCATAAATTTTATGAACTTAATTGGATATTAAATAATTAATCACTGCATATCCTCTCTTTCACTGTGAGCCAAATTAACATGATTGAAATCTTGGCTATACCGCTCATTTCACAATACTGATGCCCACCAATAAATGATCCATTGAATATATCTTTACTCATCTCATTGCATATTCCATACAGTCATCCACGGAACAACCTCCTGACTTGCCTCCCCACACCAGAACGGTCTCACGGCCAGCTGCCACCGGTAGCAAGCACGGCACGGCACGGCACGGCACGGCACGATTTACCTGCATGTCGCTTGGTTTCAGTTTGCATTTTACCTGCGCTTCAGTGCGACACGTTCTACTGCTAGCGCACACAACACAACCCCGCTTAGCCTCCCTGCCGTTTAACACAGGTTAATGAAAAGATGCCGCCGAGGTATGCATATCAATACGCTCCCCCCACTCTTTATTGTCTTGGATGCTGGTGAGTAAAATATCGCACTCACGGATATGTTTACGCATCATCGTGAATCTGCATTCAAATTAATGGTAAGAGAAAATGCAAGGTGGAAGGCTGCCTGCAACATAGTGATCATATTTAACTCGCGATACATTCGCTCATCCGGTTACAGATGTTACTGCCCACCTTCACACTATTTACCTTCACGTCACCCTGCGTAATTAACCAGAGCGTAAATATCCATCTCCATCGATATAGATGATAATTATTCTTGTTCAATGGCAACCCCAAAAAATGAGTTTGGATGACGATGAACATGACAAACGATAAGCGTGTTAATCATCAGCCGAGCAGTGGCTCCAGCAACTACCTTGCCTTATCAAACTCGAACTCGTTGACAGCCCTGCTCACCTCGTGAAATGCAGCCCGCAGCGGCCGCAGTTGCAGAGAGATGCCTACCCGATAACCACGCCATGGAACCTTGTTTCTGGCGGGCCCTACGGACACTTGCCAAGTGCGGGAATTGAACAAAAAAACGAGAAAAATCAAGATAGATAGTCAATTAAAATGACATAATTGACTATAGTTAAATCGAACGTTTGAAAAACGTGACCACTTCACATGGGCCCAGCGCAATGACCACTGAACGGGAACTGTTGATCCGCTCACTGTTTGATGAGTACATCGAGCTGTATTCATCACGGGATGATCGGCTCACCACGCGGTTTAGCGACAATTTTAGCGGTTTTGCCGGCAGCAGTGATGTTCTGGTTACCGATAAAGATGAGTGGATCCGGATAACCCGCCGCGATTTTGCCCAGATCCCGGGCAGAATCCACCTGGAAATACTCGATGTGAGCCTGCAAGATCTGGCCGCTGACGTGGTGGCTGTCACCGCCTTCTTCCATATCCATCTACCGAAATCAGAACCTATCCTTTCCCGCAGAACCGCCAGGCTGGTGCTGATGTTTCGGCATGAAGCCATGGCGTGGAAAATTGCTCACAGCAGCATCTCCATCCCTTACGGTCTGGCTCGCGAGAACGAAATCTATCCGATGACCAGTCTGGAGGAGCGCCAACATGAGCTGGAGCTCATTATCGAGCTCAGAACCAAGGAGCTGGCGGAAGCGAACCGAAAACTGGAAGCGCTCAGCAATACCGACGGGCTCACCAATATCGGTAACCGTCGTCTGTTCGACAACTCATTGAACCAGGCCTGGGAGCACTGTATTCAGACAGAGATGCCGATTGCGCTCATCATGCTCGACATCGATCATTTCAAGCAGTTCAACGACCTCTATGGCCACGTTGCCGGTGACGAGTGCCTTCGATTGCTGGCCCATACCCTGGCGCTATCCGGGCGCCGCTCGGGGGAGTTGGTGGCCCGCTACGGCGGAGAGGAATTTGTCATCCTGTTGCCACATGTCGAGCGTCAATCCGCCTATGAAATTGCCCAACATATCCAGCGACTGATTTTTGCACTCGCGCAGCCACACGCACAAAATACCACCGGTCTGGTGACCGTTAGCATGGGTGTCGCCTGCCTCAGACCATCGAGTCACTGGCAGCCGTCTGAACTGGTCAAACTGGCTGATGCTGCGCTCTACACCGCCAAATCATCCGGCCGTAACTGCATCAGAGTGGCGGAGTCACCCAGCCTCCCGCAACCAGTTTGCCCATAAGTCCCTCATGCGTGACCATCCTCCCCGTGGGGAACCACTGCGCGCTAACCATGCACGGCAAGGCTCAACGCATCCCATCGCAACATACCTTCCCACTGATCCAGTGTGCTTTGATAGGTATCTGCCGCGTTGTAATGGACCATGGCATGCAGGCGGGCATGATGGCCAAGTCGCTTGACCACGTCGGGCATGGCATTGAGGCTGGCCAGCACCCGCGCCAGATCGCCGGGATCGTTTGGCTGATATTTGCGGCAATTCACGTCATCGGTGAGGTGTCGATCCCACCAGGCGCCATCGGCCGGGATCACTACGCATAATCCTGCCGCCATGGCCTCCAGAATGGAGAGGCCAAAGGGTTCCTGATGACTGGTGGAGACAAAAATGCCGCATTGAGATCGGATCTCGTCAAGATTGGCGGGGTTGGCATACCAGTGCGTGTCTGGCAGTTGTGGCTGGGGCTGGCTACAGGGTTGCAGCGTGCCCTTGGGTTGCAGATAGCACACCATCAGCTCGGGGCGAGCGTCAGGGAGCAGTTGATGGGCGGCCAGCATGGTCTCTAGCCCCTTCCAGCGCAGCAACGAGGCCGCCCACAAAATACGAGGCCCCCCCAGGGTCGCTTTGGGCCAATCAATCTCGCTCAAGCCATTGGTAAATGGCTGCCAGTGTGACGGGAGCTCGGTCTCGCCAAGCCGGGCCAGCAATGCCGCCAGGGAGCTGCGCGTCGATTCGAGATAAAATACAAAACTCGCCCGCTGCAGGGCTCTGGCAGAGAGCCCCGAACACCCCACAGGGCCATGGATCAGCTGAACCACCCGGCACCGCAACCAGCGGGCCGCCCAGTAACAGCAGAGATCCACCCCCGGCCCGGACGCCGCTACCAGGCACTTCACCTGCCCCAAGCGCAGCACAAGCCAGAGGATCAGCAGGGTCTGCCACCCCTGTTTGAGCAGATAGCCGATGCCGGACTCCCGCCCCTTCAATATGTGGGGCAGCCAAAGAGGATGATGCTGACAACGGGGCCAGGAGTCGGGATCCTGGGTCAACACATGGCATGTGAGCCCGGGCATCCGTTTGGCCAACTCATCGAGCAGCACCTCGGTCGCAACCTTGGAGCCCCCGCGAAACGGGATGGGATCCACAACGATGATCTTTCCGAACACCGGCTCAGTTTGCATGCTCATCTTGCTGCTCCCTTACTCTGGCACCTTGCGGCGGCCAAACCCCAGTTGCACTTTTTGCGCCACTCTTGCCATCCCACTCGCCAGCATATTGCGACCTCTGGCAAGGAGGCGTTGCCCCGCCCAATGCATGAGTGGTCGGAAGGGTGTGGGGGCCGTGGCGTGCCAACGACCAGCCAGCGCGGCGTCCCACACCGCCGTGACCCCGTCAACGTAGCGCGCCACCGTGAACAACTGTGCGGCACGCAGTTGAGCGGCCCGCCCCATTTCACATCGGCGTTGAGGATTACTCAATTGCCGCCAGTGATCAGCCATCTCAGCCCAATCCCCCGGGGTTGCCAGCAAGCCGGTCACCCCCTCTTCCACCACTTCGGGGATGCCGCCCACTCGGTAAGCACTGACCGGGAGCCCCAACATGCCCGCCTCCGCCAACGTCAGACCAAACACCTCCTCACGGGCTCCGGAGACCAGCAGATCCACCCCGCCTCGCAAGATAGCGGCACTGTCTGGTCGCTCGCCGAGAAAGTGGACCCGCTCGGCCACCCCGAGCTCGACAGCCAACGCCACCAATGCTTCCCGCTCCGGACCGCTGCCAATAATCAGCAACTGAGCCTCCTCCCCCGATGCCATCAGGGCAGCCAGCGAGCGGATCAGCAGATCAATCCCCTTGCGTTTGATCAATGAGCCGACGGTTGCGATGATCATATCCCCCGGGGGCAAGCCCAGCATGCCGACGACCGGCCAGTGAGCACCGCCATTCAGGCGAGCGGCATCCACCCCGTTGGGAACCCGGATCAACCGCTCGGCCGCGCAGCCATCCTGGCGCCAACCAGTCAACACCGGCTCGCTCACCCCGATCAGCACGCTTGCCTGATGAACCCGCAGGCTGAATCTGTCTCTTGGCTGGTAACGGGCATGGAGGTGGCACACCAGCGGTACCTGCAACACTCGACAGACACCCACCAGCCACTGACAAGGGGCCGCGCTGTTTGCATGCACCAGCCCAATCTGCCGTTCGGTGATGAGCTCTCTGGCTCGCCGGGAGAGGCGCCGATGGGCCGCAAGATCAAAGCGGGGCACCTGCCATCCCAGCAGCAGGCTGAACGGCTCGACCATGGCTTCTATCCCGAGGGTGGCCGCCTCTGCCGCCAGCGTCGGGCTATTGCACCAGAGCAACGGCGTAAACCGGCTGCGATCGAGGTGGGCCAGCAGATCCAGCAGGCAGCGTTCGCTGCCGCGGATCCAGTCCTCTCCGTAGTGAACCAGCAAAACAGGGGTTGCGTTCATCCTCTTGCTCCCTTGGGTGGCACTGCCGGCAACCGGGTTGCCTCCTGATGATCCTCAGCGGTGGCCTTCACCTCTGTGGCCGCCTGCTGCACGTACTTGATGGCGGCGACGGCCAGCGCCAATTCCAGATAGATGGGCCAGGTAAACCCCTGGGTCAGGAAGGATCCCGAAATCACAAACCCCACCATGCTGGCCATCACCCCCTGCATCGCCGTGATCACTGCAGGAGGCATGCCAGCAAGCTGGCAACGCCAGCAACTGCGCAGGGTCACCGCCACCATGCCGATAAACAGCGCCAGCCCGACAAAGCCGGTTTCAGCCAGCACCCCGAACCAGGTGGAGTGCACCGCATGATTGAGTCCATCCCAATGGGGGCTGTAGAAGAAGTAGTTGTAATAGAAATTGGACAAGCCCACCCCCACCAGCGGATGGCCCAGCGCCATGCCCCAGGCCGCTTGCCAGGCGTAGATCCGCCCCATGGCCGAGGCATCGACCCCACTCTCGGCAGCACCGCCAGATGCCCGGTCGCTGATCCCGGCGGCGGCAAACAGCACCACCAGCGCGACCATCCCCAGCGAGATCAACAGGGTTTTCGACTTCACCCGCTGCCAGGCAAACAGGCCACCAACGGCGCAGATACCCAGCAAACCACCCCGGCTCTGGGTGGCGATAATGGCAGCCGCAGTCAGCGCAAAGCCGAGCCCACCCAGTAAACGCCCCCCCACCCCATTACCCTGATTGAGCAGCAAGCTCAGCGAAAAACCGGCAGGAAAGAGCAGCACCAGCGCCAGATCGTTGGGATCACCCAGCACAGAGCCCAGCTCGCGCCCTATGGTCACCCGGGTCCCCTCCACCAGCCCGATCCCGCTCGCCTTGTTGTAGAGGGCCACCAGCGCCACCAGACAGCCCGCTACCACGAAGGTGCGCACCGCCAACGCAAAATCCCCCGGAGTGCGCACCAGCCAGGCGGTGGCCAGGGTCATCAGATAGATCTTGCTGTAGCTGCCGGTCCAGGTGGCGATCGCCTCGCCCCGGTTGCTGGCAAACAGCACACCGATGGAGACCATCACAAAGAAGGCCGTCAGCCAGCTCAGGGCTGGACTCCAGTAGGGCTTGATCCGGCCGGTCAGCAAAATGTGCCAGACCAGCGCGCCGATGGCAGCCAGCGAGAAGAGCAGCGGGATCTTGAGGGGATAGAGCTGGGGGAACACCTCATGCAGCCGAAAGAAGGAGAAGGTGACAAACCCCAGCACCATCAAGAATGGCCAGCGCAGGGCAAACCAGATGGCGGGAATGGCAAGGCCGAGCACCGGCAGCAGCAAGGGATGGGGCAGCCGCCACCAGAGCAGAGCCAGCACCAGACAGATGGTGCTTGCCCAGATGGCTGGCGTTAGACGAGCCATGATCCTGCCCACCATTGGCCGAGCCAGACCATGGCCAGCGCCCCGAGGGAACTGGCCCAGAGGGTCGAGAGGCGATACGGCAGCGGCAGCAACCGCTGGCTCACCAGATAAAAGGCGAGCGCCCGTACCAAATAGACCAGCAGCAGGGTCCAGATCACCCCGGCGACCCCGAAGGGGGGGATGGAGAGCAGAAAGCCTGCCACCCCAAGGGCGCTGCAGCCCAGATTGATCACCATCTGGGCATTGCTCTTCTCGCCGCTAAAGCAGCCGACATTGAGCAAGTCCGAAACATTGCGCACCGCCATGCCCAGCACCAGCAGCGGAATGTAGGCGATCGCCCCGTGATAGCTCTCCGGGGTCAGCCAGCGAATAAGCAAGGGAGCGGTGAGCCCGACAATCCCCGCGGTGACAAACCCCAGTACCGACCCCATCACGCTGTAGTGGGCATTGAGCCGCAGTCCATCCGGCTCGCGCAGCAGCATGAAACGGCGGGGATACCACCAGAGGGCAAAGGGTTGCAGCAACAACCCCACCGCCAGCGCCAGCTTGCCCGCAACGGCGTAGTAGGCAAGCAGCGCCTCACCCACCACATCGGCCAGCAGCCAGCGATCCAGTCCGCTCAGGGCAAAGCCTGCCAGCCCGCTCACCACCAGGGGCAATCCATAGCGCAGCAGCGGCCGATAGTGCTGCCAGTCAAAGCGGATCCCGCTATCTCGCCACTGCCAGAGGCTCAGCAGCAACGCCAGTGCAACGCAGGTCAGGGTGCCGGAGGCCAGCACCCCGCTCACGCCCCAGCCGAGCCAGAGCCACCAGCCAGTCAGCAGGGACTGGATCACCGCCTTGCCTGCGGTCGCCACGAAAAAGAGCCGGGCCTGATTGCGCATGCGCAGCCATGCCAGCGGCACGCCGATCACCCCTTCAAACGGCAGGGCGCAAAGCACCCAGCGCACATCCGCAAGGCGGGTTTCCACCGGCAGCCAGGCTTGCACCACAGGCGCCAGCAGCCAGAGCAGCACCAGACTGGCCAGGGCGATCAGCCAGACCAGACCAAACATGCGGGCCACCACCTGCTGGCGTTCCTGCTCATCTTTCGCCAATCCGGCAAAACGGTAGAGGGCATCCACCAGCCCGAAACCAAGGATCAGGGAGCCCAGATTGATGAGGGTCAGCAGCACCTCCAGCTGGCCGTATTCACGAGGCAGCAGCTGATGGGTCAACACCGGCAGCATCAGCAGGGAGATCCCCTTCATCAGGAGCAAGCCGCCGGCGTAATAGAGCATGGCAATCTGGTTCACACCAAGTTTCATAGGGCCTCCCAGCCACCCGAAGCATCCTGCTCCGGGTCAGCTACCGCTAATGCAAAGCCCACGCCACTCACTCCCGCCCTGAAGCGATAGCCCCTCTGTGCGGCTTAACCGGCCTGAACAAGCCCAGAATGAGACTGGCATTTGCGTTTTGCACAACGCTGGCTGCAAATTGCACCGACCGGCGCAATCTGCCCCACCTCTTAGCCCCATTTGGCCCGATCTAGCTGGGGCCGTCCTGTTGGCCCGATCCCTGCTTTCTGCTTAGCGAGCAACGGACTGCACCAGAGGGAGAGGTCGCCATGCACACCATCAACCTGCACCGGATGAAAAGCTGGGCCAAACAGGGGGAAACGCCACTGGCTCGCCGGGTATGGCGACTGGCCAAAAGTGCCCGCCACTGGTCACTCCCCGTGATCCCACCCCTGCATCGGCTGCTTTATCGGCTCTATCTGCTGGGCAGCAACGGACTGGCGACCCTGACCCGCACCCTTTGGTGGACCCCCTTGTTTCAATCTCGCCTGACGGCCCCGGCCCCGCGCCTCTATCTCTATGGTGGCATCCCCTATATCAGCGGTCCGGTCACCATCGAGATCGGTGCCGACTGCCGCCTCAGCGCCGCCATGACCATCAGCGGCCGGGCATCGAGCCAGACACCAAGGCTGGTGATCGGCCGCAATGTCGGCATTGGCTGGCAGACCACCCTGGCGGTGGGCAGCAAGATAGTGCTGGGGGATAACGTCAGAATTGCTGGCCGTGCCTTTCTGGCGGGCTACCCGGGGCATCCGATCAACGCCCGCGATCGCGCCCTTGGCAAACCGGATCGCGATGAACAGGTGGGGGCCATTGTGCTGGAGCAGGATGTCTGGCTTGGCACCGGGGTGATGGTGATGGCCGGTGTCACCATAGGCGCCGGCACCATTGTCGCCGCAGGCAGCGTCGTCACTCGGGATCTGCCCGCAGGTGTGCTGGCAGCGGGTGTACCGGCCACAGTCCTGCGCACCTTGCAACCACAGGATCACAGCGACCCCGCACACGCTTCGGAGACCTTTGCATGAAACCACACTCACTGCCGCAACTGGTGGTGCTGGGCGAGGATTGGGGCCAGCACCCCTCCAGCACACAACACCTGATCAAGCGTCTGTTGCCCGATTATCAAGTGCTCTGGGTCAACTCCATCGGCATGCGTTGCCCCCGCTTTACCCTTCATGATCTCACCCGCATCGTCCGCAAACTGGGGGCCGTGCTGCGCGGCGCGCGCCATGCTGGCGGCCAGTCGGTTGCGCCATCAGAGGTCAGCAGCCCCCAGGTACTGCCGCCGCTCGCCTTGCCGCTGCCGGGCAGTCGTCTGGCGGGCAAGATCAATGGCCACTGGCTGGCGGCGCAGATCCGGCGTCAGCTGCCCGAGCTGGATCGCCCCCTGCTCTGGATCTCCCTGCCCAGTGCCGTCGATCTGATTGGCAAGCTCGAAGAGCGGGCGGTGATCTACTACTGCGGCGATGACTTCTCGGCGCTGGCAGGGGTGGATCATCAGGCCATTGCCCACTGCGAAGCCCGACTAGTGGAAAAAGCGGATCTCATTCTGGCCGCCAGCCCCGCGCTGGCCAGCCGCTTTCCCCCCCATAAAACCCGGCTCCTCAGCCACGGGGTGGATCTCGAGCTGTTTATGCCCCCCAGAGAACGCCCGGCGGATCTCCCTTCCGGCCGTCCCATTGCCGGATTTTACGGCAGCCTGAGCGACTGGATTGATATCCCCCTGCTGGCAGAGACGGCGGCCGCCCTGCCCCACTGGGATCTGGTGCTGATTGGCCCGGTCCAGACCGATATCTCCCCCCTCAAGGGGCTCCCCAATATCCATCTGCTGGGGCCCCGTCCCCATCACACGCTGGCAGCCTATGCCCAGCACTGGCAGGTGAGTCTGCTGCCCTTTGTCGACAACGCCCAGATCCGTGCCTGCAATCCATTGAAATTGCGCGAGTATCTGGCCGCAGGGCGCCCCATCGTCAGCACCGATTTTCCGGCTCTCGATGGTTATCGGGATCAGATCCAGCTCCCCCACGATGGGGAGAGCCTGGCCCAGGCCATCAATCGGGCAGCCTTTGATCAATCCAATCCGGGCTGGTTTCAGGAGAGTGGCTGGGAGGGGCTCACCCGCAGCGAAGGGCGCCACACTCGCCAGCAGCAGGTGGCCCTGCAAAGCTGGGATCACAAGGCTGCCGAGCTGAACAACTGGTTGAAGGGGCTGGCCGGATGAGCAGAGGGCTTTGGCTGGTTATCCTGCTCTGCTGCCATGCAGCAATGGCCGCCACCCGGCTGGAGAGGCAGACCCCGCTGCCCCTGACAGGCAACCAGACACCCCAGCGGCTCGATCTGAGCACCCACAACTGGCCAATAGGCAGCGATGATGAACTGGTGATCGAGGGCCATAACCCCAGCGCCCGCCCGCAAACCCTGATCCTGCGTATCGACGACGAGGCCTCGGTCAACTACCGCAGCCGGGTCAATCTGGAGCGGATTGTCGCACCCGGCCCCTTCACCCAGCGCTTTGCCTTGAGCGAGTGGCGCACCAGCCAACCCAGAGCGCTGGCGCTGGACAAGCTCACCAAGCTCTATCTCTTTATGGCCGATAACGCCCCCTCGCTGACCATTCACCGCTGGTACTGGGAGCCCGGTTTGACTCTGCCTGAGGGCACCATTGCGCTGGATCTGGGGGCGGCGGCTGCGCCCCGCTTTACCGGCTTTGAAGCCCTGAGCCCGGGGGATCCCCGGCTGATTGGCCATCCCACCCCCATCTTGCGCCCCTCCGGCGATGCCCTTGTGCGCGATGGGCTGCGCAATCTGGATGGCGTACGGCTGGAGGTCGCAAAGGGGCGCTACCAGCTCACCCTCTGGCTGGATGATCCCGGCGAGTGGGAGTACCTGCCCCACCCCTTCGAGCGCAGCGTACTGGTCAATGGCGAGCCCATCTGGGCCGAGCAGTGGCAACCGCAGGAGTGGCTAACGCAGCGCTATCTGGCGGGGCAATCCCGCGAGGCACTGCCAAACCCGGATCCCTGGCAGCTATTCGGGGCACGACAGGGCGGTCCGGTCCATGTCACCCTGAACCACCCCGGCGGCCCGATCACTATCACATTGGTGGGCCACTCACCGGATGCCAAATACCTGGCGGGGCTGCTGCTTGCCCCCTATCCGGCCCCCACCAGCAAAGAGGCTCTACCGAATAGTGGAAAAGATCTCGCCGTATTGGCTGACGCTACCGCAAGCGTGCTGACCAAGCAGCGCCAGCTGTTTTTGGAAAAATGGACCTTGGCCCCCTATTCCCCAACCCCAGCCCCAGCCCCAGCTGCGCAGCAACTGAGCCTCACGCCGATTACGGATGCCGCCCCAACCCTGCAGATCGCCCCGCTATCTGCGACCGATGCGTTGCAGCAGGCTTCACAACCCGTGCTGGCCGCCCGTGGCAGCCAGCTGTTGCTGGAGTTTGCCATCCACGCCGCCACCGACGATCCGGCCCCCTTGCTGGTGATCCAGCCCCCTGAGCAAGCAGGATCGCCGCTGGCGCTGACCCCCTATTATGGCAAGTGGCATCTGGTTCGCCCGCAGGCGAGCGGCACCCTGCTGGCCCCCTCGGATCAGGAGCTGGTCGAGGGGATCGCCGGACTCACCCTGCTGGCAGGCGTACCTCGGCGTCTGGTGCTGCAGATAACAGTCCCACGCGATGCGCCTTCCGGTCACTATCTGGGCAATATTCAGCTGCTCAGCCAACAGCAACTGGTGCAGTTACCGCTGACTATCGAGGTGCTGCCGCTGGCCCTGCCCGCGGCCAGCAAGCCGGTCGGCATCTATGTCGAAGCGCCCCCCTATCTGAATTGGCTGAGCCCCAATCCCGAAGCGTTAAAAGAGCAGATCGCCGAGGCCAGTCGCTGCGACCTGCAGCGGCTAGCCAAACTCGGGATCAGCGGCCTCTCGCCCGCCCTGCCACAGGATGAAGCGGGAATGCGGGAGATCATGGGAGAAGCGGCCGGGCTCGGCTTTGTGCCGCCCCTGCTGGCCTATACCCCGCTCAAACGCTGGGGGGGCGACCCTGCCAGCCAGCTTGATCAGTGGCAGGCGCGGCAACAGGCGCTGACCGCCAGCGGCTTGCCCCCGCTGGCATGGAGCCTGTTTGATGAGCCGGATCTTGCAACCCTGCCCGCCATCACCACCCTGGCACGGGAGATGAAACGGCGGGATCCGGCGGTGATCCGCGCAGGCCACTTCAATCATCCGGGTCAGGTTGGTCTGCTGGCAGAGGTGGAGATTGCCCTGATCAACGCAGGTTTTGGCGCCGACAAGGCCGACGTGGCGCGGGTACGCCAGCACAAGGTCACCCCCTGGTTTTACAATCTGGGCACCCCGAGAGCCGCCGGGTTCTATCTATGGCAAAGCGGCGCCGAGGGCTATTTGCAGTGGCATGGCCGCATGCCCACCGCCCTGCCCTACGACCCCACCGACGGGCGGGAGAGCGACTTTATGCTGCTCGGCCCGCAAGCCTGCGAGGCGCACCGCCTCTCCCACGATCTGCTGCTGTTGCAGCAAGCCATCGAAGATCTGCGCTGGCTCGCCTGGCTGGAGCAGGAGGCCCGCTATCAAGTAGAGGCCGCCCTGCTGCTGGAGCGCCTGCGGGATCAGCTGCCGACCCGCTGGCAGGTGGCAGAGCAACTGCCCTCTGCCGCCTGGATCCAGTGGCGCCGCGAGATTGAACGACTGGCCAAGGGATTGAAAACATTGCAAACTGGTGCCAACTCATCCTCCTGAAGTGACTGCGTATGGCCAACCAGATTCCCCGCTCCACAGCCAAAGACAGCGCCCTGCGCCGCCTGTTGCCCCTGATGTTGCCGCTGCTGATCCTCACCGGTTGCGCCCGTCAGGAGCCGGTCAATGAGACCCTGCCAATCCTCAACCAGTTGCGGGAACAGCAAATGGCCGAACAGCCCCAGCTGCAACTGCAGTACCAGAACGCGGAGACGCAACTTGCGGCGGATCAGGAGCAACTGCTGCATCAGTTTTTGGGACGCAAGGATCCGGCCCGAATTGCGCTGGTAAGCGGCCCCGGGCTGCAAACCGACATGCTGGAGAGTGCGCGGATGGCGAGCGTGCGACTGACCGCCCTCACCCGTTTGCTGGGCTCTCGCGCCATTGAGCTGGAGCCCCGCTATGACCCCATGCTGGCCCCCAATACCTTGCTGATCCGCATTCTGCCAAACGGCGAATCGGGGGCGGTCACCCCAGCGGCGGCGCAATAAGGCCGAGGCAGGTGGTCGGCAAGGCCACCCGATAGAGGGGATAAGGGGTCAGCCCCCACAATTTGCGCCAACCCTGGGTCAGACGGTACGAGAGCAGCGGCGGACTCTGGTGCAACTCGCCTAAAAACATCACCCCCTGACTCATCCCTTCACCCGCCAGCGTCACTGACATCGCCTCCCGATCAGGCGCCACCAGCATGGCCTGCAGCAGGCCGTCACAGCGGGGATGGGCCAGCTGATAGCTGACATAGGTGCCGCCCAATACCGGCGTGGCCACCCGCAAGCGCCATCCCAGCTGGACCAGCTCCAGCAGCATGGGCTTGGCCCCCTCGTTAACTGCCCGGTTCTGATAACGCCAGCCCATGGCGGCAGCACTGAGCAGCGCCACCAGCAACAGCAGCAGATATCCCCTAGATAGACGCATCATGGCGCCCCCTTAGATACAGGATGGTCATCACCAGCAGCATCATATTGACCACCCGGCTCTGATAACGCCACCAACCGCAGATATCCCTTAGACAGACGCATCACGGCGCCCCCGGATAAAGAGAATGGTCATCACCAGCAACATGATTGCCCACTGGTAGAGCTGGGCCAGCGAGCCGGTATGCAGCCAGCCATACCAGCGCAGATCCAGGCTCATCAGCACCAACCGCAGCTGATTGGCCCCGATATAGAGCAGGCAGACCAGCAGCAACATGGGCCACTGCCGGTAGAGAGGGCGCTCCGGCACCAGCCAGCAGCAGGAGACCAGCCAGGAGAGCACCACCAGATAGAGTTGAGAAAACGAGGAGCACCCCTTGAGCACAATCAGGGCATGGCCCCCCGACCGCTCGATGCGGTTGCCATCAAGGCGAGTCTCCCAGCCCAGCAGCTGCAACCACTGGCCCACTCCCCAGGCATCGAGCGCCAGCACAGGGCCGGAGAGCAGGGCAAACACCTGCTGCCCCCACAACACCGCCACGGTAAAGGCGAGCACAATCTGCAACACCGCCCGCTCATCGCCACTCTGATGACGGCGCCATAGCGAGGCCACCAACAGCAGACAGGCCAGCGCCTTGCAACTGGCGCTGGGGATCAGGATCAGCAGGATAAAGAGGGCGAGCGCCAGTGGATGCGGGCGCCAGCTCGGTGCAACCCGCGATGCAATTTGCCACCAGATAGCAATCAGCAACACCACCAGCAGGTTGAAGTGACCCATATTGAGCCACACCATGCCCCACTGATTGGCCAAACCAAGTAGCAGCCAGTTGGGTGCCCACTGCCAGGGACGGATCTCCATCGTAACTCCTGCCGGTTATCAGCGCTTTTGACCTCTGTCGCAAGTTCTCGCAAGTTCCATGCCTGCCCGGCCTCACCCGGATCAAGCCAAGTCAGAGGATTAGCCAAGCTGGCACGCTTTATTCATTCCCCCTTCTGGCACTAGCGCCAGGGAGAAGGAGTGAGCAATGAAACTCAAACCGTTGGCAGGGCTGCTGGGGATGTTGTTGGTAACCTCCCCCGCATACGCCTTGACCGAAGTCGATACCGAACTGCAACTGCTGATGGATGTGTCGGGCAGCGTCAGTTCATCGGAATTCAATTTGCAGTTACAGGGCTATGTGGACGCCTTTTACAGTCAGGAGGTACAGAGCGCCATCCTCGACACCAGCGGCGGTAAGCTGGGCTCCATCGCCGTGCAGATGATCATGTGGAGCGGCTCGACCCAGCAGAGCGTGATGACCGACTGGTTCCACCTCTACGACATGACCTCCATCAACAACTTCGCCGCCACCCTGGATGCCCTGGTACGCCCCTATG
Organism: Aeromonas sp. 82P; assembly: GCF_051919365.1. Lineage (NCBI taxonomy): Bacteria > Pseudomonadati > Pseudomonadota > Gammaproteobacteria > Aeromonadales > Aeromonadaceae > Aeromonas > Aeromonas sp. 82P. The sequence continues at coordinate 2,396,892 of NZ_JBQBEV010000001.1, read as the reverse complement.
CGGGGATGACGGCCCCCGGTTCGGCCATGGCCTTTGGTGGCTTGCAATTTGATACCAACGACTTCACCGCCGCCCGCCAGGTGATGGATGTGTCGGGTGACGGGATCCAGAACGCAGGGCTGGATACCGCCACCGTGCGGGATCAACTGCTCGCCTCCGGCATCGATACCATCAACGGCATCACCATAGGTCAGGACTATGCCGATGGGGTACTGCAAGAGTGGTATGTGGAGAACGTGGCGGGCGGTCAGGATGCGTTTGTGATCAATGCCACCACCTTCGCCGACTTTGGCAATGCGCTGGAGCTCAAACTGGCGGCCGAAATTGAGGGGGGCATTATTCCGGAAGGGGCACTGGCCGCCCCCATCGAGGAGATCCCGCTGGCCGCCCAGCTGCTGCTCGGTATGCCGCTACTGCTGGCCTGGCGCTATCAACGCCGTAACCAAGGACGCCTGCAGCCCGCCAACGGGCAACTGGCATCCGCCATCGGCTAGTTAATCACCCCGTGTGTTGCGATTAGGGAGCTATGGCTCCCTGATTTTTTTGTGGCAGTGATGATCTGAATGCAGAGCGCAAAAGCTAGTCGCCCTGACGACATTAGCCCGATTGACCAATATGCCAGGTCTGACCATATGGATGCTGCACCGCTTGTTCTTCTGAGGGCAACAACGATAACGCCTCCAGAGTGGATGCGATAAGTTCACTCTTGCCCAGCGCCTGGCGTAGAGAGAGCGCCTCTGACAGCACGGCGCGAGCATTATCATAGGCACCAGTCTGTACGAGAGCCTTGCCAAGATGATGCAGTGCGAAATGCCGCATAAGTGATTTTGGTTGCAACCGACAAACTACTTGGGTGGCCAAGCTGACAGCTTCATCTGCACGATCGAGCCGCTGCAAAACCTGCACCAGGCGTAGTTCTGAGCTAACGCGAGCAACATCGTCCTCTGAAACCATCTGCGCGGAGATCACCTCTTGGAGAATGGCTTCTGCCTGCGCGGCTCGTCCCACACATAGCAACATAAAGGCGGCAGCGCTCCGAGCTCTTGAAGCAGCTCGTGACAATGCAGCACAGGGATTTAGGTCGAGGGACTGATTGGCAGCAGCCTGCATGGCTATTGGGTCTACCGCTTCGGGGAGCAGATAGGGAGCGCACAAGCGGTATTCCGTACCGGTGCCTGCGACGCAAAACGTGTAGTCATCAGTGAGCGCCATGGGTTGATTCATCAATCCTCACGTTTGAAATAAGCTGCCTTGCAGCATTCGATATTTTCCGGAAGCAAGGGCTGTAGGTTCGATTAGCGCAGCGTAATCGGACGTTCGCGGTCTTTTTACTTAACTCACCAACCCCCTCCCAGATTGCCACTTCGCCCCACCCCAAAAAACTTACTCTCGAACTTGCACCGGTCGTGACGTTATTGCGTATTGACATGGAATTTTACCGCGAGCGTCCGATTACGCCTACCGGCTAATCGAACCTACGAGCTGTATTTTGTTCTCGCAAATGGAGCAAGGAACATGCAACGTAATAAACAAGGCTAATAGACTTGAGGCTATTCAATTCACTACCATATTTTTCTGAGCTACCATGAATAATCAAATGCCGGTTCAAAAAACGTTTATCTTCATCTGTTGGCTCATTAATTTTTTCGGTTACTTTACTCTTTACAGTAAGCGGCTTTAACACCATTTCATGGAAAACCTCCAAACCCTCCATTTGTTCTATAACTTTATTAAAGACAGGCTGCATCTTAACCTTTGCATATAAACCTACCCCATAAAGATCTCTTCCTATACCTTCAGACAAAGCTAACAATGTTGGTATTGAGCAATAATACAAGCCAGCGTCATGAGCCTTAAAAGCATCATCTATTTGTGCTGCTCTATTGGGAAACTCTTCAATTAAAAACTGCCTGATCTGACCACCATAATTTCTAATGTATGATGTAAGGTAATTTTCTTGACTTTCTTCAGATTGATTAATTAGAGCAGATCGCTTCTCTTGGAAATGATCAGTGTCATCGTCAAGAAAGTAAATGAACCATCCTCGTTCCATCAATTCGACGGTAACTTCAGCTATATCATCGGGAAGATCATTAACGAGATAGCTCATTTCATTATGAAGCTGCTTAATACCATCTATGAACTTAGGGTCGTTCATTACTTCATTCAATCCACGAGAATAAGCACTTAGTTTTTGTAAAAAATTATTCATGAATTACTCCTATGGCAAAGAAATTAATAACGCTGAGCTAACCTGTACGAAAAATCTGATCTTTTACGTGTCCAACTAACGAGGTGAGCATTAAAGCTTTGCCTCTTGAAGTAGGGTAATTATCTCTTTTTCGATCCTTGGTGCGAGCTCTTTCTCTGCATCTATGTGTTGCTTGAACTCACCGATATTATCTTTTGATATGCCGCCATATTTTCGATGAATATCTGAGATCCGAAGGCATGCATCGAAGTACTTTTCATTGCTTTTGGCTAAATCATTTGGGAGATAAAATTTGGAATTCTTCGAATGATAGTAAAACTTAGATACTTCGCTCAGTTCGGCATACTCCGCTTTTTGTGTCATGTGCATTTTTAGTTCGAAAAAAGCATCGTAAATTTCTTTTTTATGACCAAGTAAACTTATTTGATTAGCCCTTCTAGCCTCGCGCCATGACCAGCGAGCATACAGTGCAGATAGCCCAGCTACGAGCAGAGCCAGAATTGCGATAACTTCTGGTGCGCCCAATTTAATCTCAAAGATGCATGCCATAATTTATTAGCCTAACAGTAATTAGATAGAAAGCACTATTAATGTGTTAGTAGCGCCTTCCATCTAACTCCGCACTACCACTCGTCATCACAACCCCTAACTCATTTTAAAATCACAGATTACCGACCGGTTTCTGATTTATAAGTGTATTATCAACGTCTTGCGCCGGCTCCACTTGTACCACTGGGTAAAACTACCGTCAAGAAACGTAAGCAGAAAATGAAGCCTATATCCGCTTTTATTGGCTTGCCGCGATGTTTACTCCACCATCCGTACAATATAAAAAAGGCCTTATCACAAGGCCTTTTCAGAAATATCCAGATTCAGGCTGGCAGCCCGTTTTTACGGCAATCAACCCGGTTCCGGTGACATGGGCAGCACCTGCCCATCCAGCGCCTGATCACTGTGGGATGGATAGTCCGGCACCGGCTCGCAGTAGGGAATGCGGCTTAGCACCGGCGCCTTGACCAGGGCGGCCAGCTGATCGGAGCGGCGCAGGCTGGCATCCGCCAGTTCGGCCACCAGCGCCAGACCACAGCCCAACCCCAACCCGCCAACAATGCCCGCCAGCAAAAACAGCCAGAGCGGGTAGTTGCTCGGCTTGCTGGGGGCAAAGGGTTTGTCGATCACCTTGATCCGCTCCCCCTGCTCGAAGTTGCCCAGATCGCCGGTCACCTTGGCCTTCTCATAGCGCAGCAGCAAATCCTGATAGAGGGTGCGCTTGACCGCCAAATCCCGCTCCAGCTCGGCGAGTTGGCGCTCGGTATCCCCCTGGGAGTCGACCACCTTGTCCAGCCCATCCAGCTGGCTCTTCAGGCCGGCGGCGTTTTGCTCCGCCTCCGTCAACTGTGTCTGGGCCAGCTGCCACTCGGGCCCGCGGGCCATATCCGGCTGGGATTTGAGCTGCTCGAACTCCTGCTGCAACTGATCAATCTGATAGCGCAGACTCTGCACCTTGCTGTGCTCGTCGCTGTAGCGGGCCCGCAGCAACACCAGCTCGGTGCGCATCAGCTGCAGCTTCTCATCCAGTTGGCGGGCCAGCTGGCTCTCCTGCCCCAGCGATAGCTGATCGACCCTGGCCTTGGCCTGCTGCAGGGTGATCAGGCTCTCGGCATAACGCTCCTGCAAGCCATAGAGACGGGCGACGTTGGTACTCTGCTGCTGGGGCAAGGCGCTGGCATGCTCCCGTTTGAAGTCGGCGAGCAGCTGCTCAGCCGCTTGCAATTCGCTGCGCCGGCTGTCGAGCTGGCTTTGCAGGAAACGTTCGGACGATTCCGCCGACTGGCGCCCCTTGCTAAGCAGGTTGAAGAAAAAGCGCCGCGAAATGGCTTCGAGCAAACCGGCGCTGTTGGCCGCCGAATCCGCTTTTACCTTTATCTCGATCACCTCATCGCCGATCAGCCGCAGCGAGACGGCACTCGAGAGCCAGTCCATGATGGCATCGCGCTGAGCTAGCGGGGTCTCGTCATTGACCAGACCGCGATCCCGCGCCACGCCATCGAGCACATAACGACTGCGCAACAGGGCTTCGAGCACCGCAAAGCGATCCTTGAGACTCTCCTGAGTGATCAGATCCTTGAGGGTCGGGGTCTGGTTGGCATCTTGCGGCACCATAAAGGTGGTGCGGCTCTCATACTCCTTGGGGGTGAGCAGGCCGACCGTCACGCCCACCAGCGGCATCACCAGTACCGGGATCACCAGCAGATAACGACGGCGCCAGGCGGCAAAGAGAATGATGTAGAGGTTGTAATAGAACTGGACAGGCATGGCATCACTCCCTGAGAAAAGCCCTCCCCCCGCACGATGCAAAGGCAATGCCACCAGAGGAGCTGATCGCCTCTGTGGGCAGATCGCAAGAGTGGTACAAGATTCGCATTCTCCCGCTATCCGGGGTGTTACCCCTTCCCTTGCCGGAGCGCGAACCATGTTGTCACCAACCCCGTCGCACAGACCCCATCCCCGCGGGAGCGCCAGCGCCCAGCCCGTCGTTCAGTCTGTCGTGCAACCTGTCGTGCAAATAGTGCAGCACCTGCAGCCCGGCGGGCTAGAGACCATGGTGCTCAACCTCACGCAGGCAAGCCCTGCCGAGCAACCGGTGCATATCATCTCCCTCGAAGGGCGCAAAGGGGATGTGCTAAGGGCGTGGCCCGCCCTGTATCCCTTCGCGGGCCACATTCACTGTCTGGAAAAGCCCGCGGGCTGGTCGCTGGCGACCCTCTGGCGGCTCACCCGGCTGCTGCGCCAACTCAAGCCCGTCGCGGTACATACCCACCATCTGGGGCCCATGCTCTATGGCGGTCTGGCCAGTCGGCTGGCCCGGGTGCCCACCCTGGTACACACAGAGCACGATGCTTGGTATCTCGATGATCCCCATCAGCGCATGCTGGCCCTGTGGGGGCTGCGCGCCTTCAAACCCATTCTGGTGGCCGATGCCACGCCGGTGGCCAACCAGCTGCTGGCCAAGCTGGGCCAGTTGTCGCCAACCGTGATCCCCAACGGCATCGATGAGCGGCGCTTTGCCCCGGGCGCCTCCGCCCTCGCACGTCAGGAGATGGGGCTGCCGCTGGGGGTCAAGTTGATTGGCTGCGCCGCCCGCCTTGAGTCGGTCAAGGGTCACACCTTGCTGCTGGAGGCGATCCGCACCCTGCCGGAGGAGGTGCATCTTGCGTTGGCAGGGGTCGGCAGTTTGCAAAATGCGTTGCAACAACAGTGTCAGCAACTGGGGATCGCCCATCGGGTCCATTTTCTCGGGCTGGTCGAAAACATGCCGCGCTTCTATCAGGGGCTGGATCTCTTCTGTCTCCCCTCACTGGCGGAGGGGATGCCGCTCTGCGTGCTGGAAGCACAGGCGTGCGGGGTGCCGGTGGTGATGAGCGATGTGGGGGCGGCCAGAGAGATCGTCTGCCAGGCCAGCGGTCATATCCTGTCGGAGAGGGATCCCGGCCGCCTTGCCCAGCTTCTGGCACAAGGGTTGCTGCAGTGCCATAGCCTGCGTGCCGTCACCCGTGAGTTTGTGTGCCAGCAAAGCAGCTTGAGCCGGATGGCTCAGGCCTATCAGCAGCTTTACAGCCGCTGATCAAGCGACCCGATGACCAGAGGAGCATCCCATGGAATGGATCATGATCGTGTTCTGGCTGTGCGCTGTACTGGTGGTCTACCACCATGTCGGCTATCCCCTGCTGCTCAAATTTGGTGGTCGGCAGGCGCGCAAGGTTGCCAATCCACCGCGCCCTCTGGATCGAGGGTTCAAAACAGACGCCACCGATGAGGCGCTGCCGACCATCACCCTGTTGATGCCGGTCTACAACGAGGCGGCGACCATCGCGGCCAAGCTGCAAAACCTCGCCAGCCTCGATTACCCCGCCGACAAGCTGTGGGTGCATGTGCATTTCGATGGTTGCAGCGACAACAGCTACCCCATTGCGCTAAGCCAGCTCGGTGATCCCGCCCTGCAGCAGTTGCAGATCAGGCTGTTTGATCACCCCCGCAATCGCGGCAAGGTCGCCGTGCTCAACGAGGCCATGACCCGGGTACACAGCGATCTGGTGGCCCTCACCGATGTCTCGGCCCTGCTGCCCATCGACAGCCTGCTGCTGGCGGTCGCCCATTTTGCCGATCCCAAGGTAGGGGTGGTCGGGGAAGCGTACCGCTTCTGGCAACCGGGCTCCCAGGGCGAGGAGAGTTACTGGCACTATCAAAGCCAGATCAAACTCTGCGAGTCGGCCCTTGGCGGCATGCTGGGGGCTCACGGGGCCTTTTACATGATGCGCCGGGAGTGCCTCACCCCGCTGGCTGCCGATACCATCAACGACGATTTCATCCTGCCGATGCAGGCCATCGCCAAGGGGTATCGCGCTGTCTATGACAATCGCTGCGCCGCACTGGAGCTGGAAGTTTCCAATGCCGCGCTGGAGGCGACACGGCGCAAGCGGATCGGGGCCGGCAACACCCAGCAGCTGCTGCGGTTGCTGCCCCTGTTACACCCCAAGTTCGGCTGGGTTGCCTTCAACTTTGCCAGTGGCAAGGGGCTGCGGGTGTTGATGCCGCTCTGCCTGACCCTGCTGTGGCTCTGCGCCATCCCGCTGGCCACCCAATCCCTGCTGTTTCAGCTGTTGCTGGGGCTGCAACTGCTGGGGTATCTGCTGGTCATCCTGATCCAGCTGACCCCTGTGCACCCCTGGCCCAATCTGTTTCGCAAGATCCACTATCTGGTACTCGGACACTGGTACAACGGCATGGGCACCCTGCGCTACTGCCTGCGCGCCCCCATACGTTTCATGTCACAGGAGAAAGCCGTATGACACACCCCATTCCAAGATTGACCCTGGTGGTCAAACGCAGCATGGATCTGCTCGGTGCCACTCTTGGCCTGCTGCTGACGCTGCCACTGTGGCCGCTGATCATGCTGGCCATCCGGCTCGATAGCCCGGGGCCTGTGTTCTTTCGTCAGCTGCGGATCGGGCGCAGCCACGCCACCCATACCGAGCTCTTTTTCATGATCAAGTTTCGCACCATGCGCGCCGACGCCGAGGCGGCCACCGGGCCGGTCTGGTGTGGCAAGGGGGACAGCCGGATCACCCGCAGCGGCGACTTTCTGCGCAAAACCCGGCTCGATGAGCTGCCGCAGTTTATCAATGTGCTCAAGGGGGAGATGTCGCTGATCGGCCCCCGTCCGGAGCGACCCGGGATCGCCAACCGGCTGGAAGATGCGGTGCCGTACTTTATCGAACGCACCTATGAAGTGGCCCCCGGCATTACCGGTCTGGCACAGGTCAATCAGGGTTACGACGAGTCGCTGGATGATGTGCGCAGCAAGCTGGCGTTCGATCTGGCCTACTCGGTCGCCCTGCTCCACCCCTGGCGCTGGCTAGTGCAGGATGTACATATCATTGGCAAGACGATCGCCATCATGGTTGGCAAAAAGGGGCGCTAATCCCGCCGCACCAACCTCAACCACACCTCGAGACCCTCAGGCCATTGCCACTGCAATGGCCTTTTTTATGGCGCATCGTTGTGGCACGTCCGCGGTGATCACTGAGAAGCCAGCGGCCTGGTCGCCATCATCTGGCCCTATCCATCCACAGGCCTGATATCCGCGTGACCCACTGCAGAAACCCGAGCGTTGCGTGATCACCGAAGCAATCCGCCTCCTGCTACCTCTAACACCGGCACATAAAAAAACGAGTAGCCAGCGGCCACTCGTTTTGACAGGTTTCTCCGTGATTCAGGCGCCGTAGACGGCCAGAATATCGGTCACCCTGTTGTTGACGCTGTACCCGCGGGCTATGGTGTTGCGCGCCGCCTGACTCATTTTGCTGCGCACCCCCCCATCGCTGCGCAGCCAGTAGTTGACCAGCTCCGCCATATCCCGCACATGGCCGGGCTCCACCAACCAGCCATTGGATTTATGGTCGATCAGATTGACCAGGCCCCCCACCGCAAAGGTACAGACAGGTATGCCGTGAGCCATCGCCTCCAGGGCCACCAGCGGCAACCCTTCAAAGCGGGAGGTGATGCAGAGCAGGTCGATGTTGTGCCACTCATTGGCCATGTTCTTGAAACCATGAAGCTGGACGCGATCACCATACTGCTGCAACAAGGCGCTTTTCATGGGGCCATCCCCGTAGAGATGAAGCGCTCCGTCCGGGCAGAAGGCGGCCAGCTGGCAGAATGCCTCCGGCCCCTTTTCCGGCGAGAGGCGGCCGACAAAGGCGATCCGGTTGCCAGTTACCGATGCCGGCGTCGCAGGCATGGGGACAAAGTTGCTGATCACCGTGCTTGGCACAGGCAATTTGCGAGCGATGGGCTCGCTTACTGCAATACACTTCGCAAAACGCGCTGTAGTGCGATCCAGCCAGCTGTAAAACTTCAGCAATCCCTCCCCGTCATCCCCGCTGTGAAAGGTCGAGACCACCGATTTACCGGTAAACCAGGCTGTCAGCCGCCCCAGCACCCCGGCCTTGTAGCCGTGGGTGTGGATCAGCACAGAAGCCGGCTGGCGGGCCAGACGGCGCATAAAGTCGCGGCTGTTGTGGCACACCTCGTAGGGCAAGCCCTGTTGTTTGAGCAGGGTCGTAAAGGGGGTCATGCCGTGGTTGCTCACCAGCACTATGGTGGGGCGAAATCCTCTGGCCAGCAGATCGTTGGCCAAGTGGATAATGTGAACTTCTATTCCACCGACCTGACGCGCATCGATGGCCAGCCAGATCTGCTGCATGGGTAACATAAGGCCCTCCTCCCGTGGCTCCATGCCACCTGAAATGAGGTTCTGCATAGAGCGGGCCAGTCAGGCAAAGAGGGGCAGGATCAGGCGCCGGGACAGGCGACCAGCAAGAGGGTCATGTCATCGAGGGCGGCATCATTGATGCGCTCATCAAACCAGCGGGCAATGCGATGAGCCAGTTGCTCAAGACAGGGCCCCGAAGTCAGGCAAATCTCTTTTAGCTGCGACTCCCAGCGCTGGCGCTCTGCTGCATCACGGCTATCGAGCAGGCCATCGGTCCAGAACAGCAGGAGCTCGCCGGGCTTGAGCTGACGCTCATTGGTCACGAAGTGGGGATCCGGGCGCAAACCGGGCAAGGGGCCGGTCACGCCGACCTGACGGATGGTGCCGGGCCCGACCAGCCAGGGCGCCGGGTGGCCCGCGCTGGCCCACTGCACCCGCCCCTCGTTGCCGAGTTCAATGCAGAGGGTGGTGAGCAGGGTAGCCCCGAGGAGCGGATCACTGTGAACCGCATTGGACAAGATGGTCAGCAAACGGGCGGGGGCGCGCTCCAGATCGTGCGCCGTCAGCAAGCCGCGCAGATAACCGGCATAGGCATGGGCAAAAAACTTGGCTTCCGCATCGTGGCCCATCACATCCCCGAGCCACAACACCCGATCCTTGACCAGCAGAAAGTCCCCGCCCCCCACAGTAGCCGCGCGGGTTTGCAACGCCAGCTGGTATCCCCCTATCGAGGTGGCGGGCAATAACGGGCGCAGCGCCGAGGTCATACGCTGATCCAGCTGCTCGCCCCATTGCGACTTGAGTTGCTCCGAGCGTTGCAGCACCCGCGAAACCGCCAGCAACAGGTCCTGCTTGGTGATGGGTTTGACCAGAAAGTCATCGATCCCCAGCGCCCCTGCCCGACTCTGGGTCCACTGATCCTGATGACCGGTCAGGAAGATAAAGGGCACCCCCTTCATCTTGGGATCCTTCATCAACTGCTGGCGCAGCCCAAAGCCATCGATCCCCTCCATCTCGATATCGGAGAGCACCAGCGCGGGGGGCTGCTTTCTGAGCGCCAGCAGGGCGGCATGGGAGTCGGCATAACTTTCAACCCAGTAGTGCTCATGGAGATAGGCGGTGAGCAGGGCACGCATCACCTTGTCATCGTCGATCACCGCAAGCACCGGCAGTTGGTTGACCGGGCCCTGCTGGCGAAGAGTCACGCGATTGCGCTCACCGTCGCGAGAGAAGTGCACCTCGGCAAACAGCTGGTGCACCAGCGCCAGCCCGTATCCCCCCTCCTGCAGTTCATCGGGTAACGGCGCACTGGCAAGACCGGGTTGCGGGCCGCCATCATCTTCCAGTATCAGACTCAAGCCCGTTTCATCCTCTTTCAGCGTGAGCCAGAGCCGGGTAGCAGAAGGGGTTGCGTGCTTGACGATATTGATAGCCAGCTCACTGAAACAGAGCAGCCAGTTGGCTTGATCCTTTAGGGAGACCTGAAACAGGGAGAGTCCCTGCGCCAGCCGGTTGCGCAGTTCGCGCACCGACTGCAGGGTTGCCGGAGCAGATCGCAACCAGTCATCCATATCGGGCCTCCATCAGCGGGCGATCAGATCCGGAAATTGAGCAAGGCGCTGCGCCGACACCAGCGCTTGAGCCATTCGGTCACCCGGTTGCTGGGCAGCCGGTTGAGCTCGCGCAGGATCTCGCTGGCCAGCCCCGGGTTGAGTTTGTCGTTATAGACTGCGCCAATCAGATTGGCCTCGGCACGAGTCAGTTTATCCACCGCACTTTGTACCACGGTCGTCGGGGTCACCCCCGCCAGTACCACCAGCAGCGCCCCTTCACAGGCCCCACACACCTGATCGGCCGGAATATTGCCCCGATTGAGAGCGGTGAGCGGCGAGGTATCGAAGATCACCACATCGTAATGCTCCAGCCAGCGAACCAGCAACTGACGCAAGGTATCCTTGTTGCGAAAAGCCATCAGATCCTTGCCCGGCGCCGGGAGCAAGGACAAGGAGCGGCCAGTGGCCACAGGCTCGGGCACATCATTGGGCCCCCAGGCAACCGCCGTGGCGCGGCCGGGATGATAGAGGTTGAGATCCACCAGCAGGGTACGTAGCCCATCCGCCTCCGAGCGCCTTGCCAGCGCATCGCAGATGGAGCTCACCCCCTCTCCCCCTTCCGACGAGGTGACCGCCAGCGAGCGGATCCCCCGAGCGACCGTCGCCGCGTAGAGGGATTCGAGCTCCAGATATTGAATGGGGATGCTCATATCAAAGCGTCCCGACCAGGGCCACCACCGAGATCGTGGTCAGAATGTCGCGCATGCCATCCATGAAAATGGCCCAGTTGCTGCTTTTGCTGTCAGGGATAAAGACGGTGTCCCCTGCACGCAGCACCGGCAACTGGCTAAAGTCGGGCTCTTTGGCAAAGCCGTCGAGATCGAAGCTGCGGGCCTGATCCCCCTGACCACTGGTAGCCATGTTGATCACCACAATCTTCTTGATATAGGCGCTGCTGGTCGGGCCCCCTGCCTCTGCCAGCAGATCCAGCAGGGTCATGGAGGAGTCAAAGCGGTAGCGACCGGGACGGGCAATCGCCCCCAACACCCGAATGGTGTTCTCCTTGGGCTCGTCGAGCCAGGGGCGATTCTTCTCCGGCAGGTAGATGGAGTCGCCGGGCAGCACCTTGGGCAGCAAGGTTTCATCGCCGGTTTCAAAGTAGAGGGCAAGGTCGAGCTTGCTGACCCGCGCCGTGCTGCCACTGCGATGGGCGATGCGCACATTGCGCAGATCCGCCGCCGCAGTCGGACCATCGGCGGCAGACAGGATGTCGATAAACCCCATCTGCTCATTGAAGGCATAGCGACCGGGGGCCCCGACCTGACCGAAGATATAGATGGAACTGTCCGGTGACTGACGCACCCACTGGGATTTGTTGTCACTGGGATCGGTGGGCAGCTCGGGGATCATGATGGTGAACCCAGCCCGGATCTTCGGCAGGCTGGCGAGCGCCCCCCCTGATGGAGGAACTTGTCGAGATCAAACAGGGTCGGCGTGGCCTGCCCCCCTTCGGCGGTCAGGATCTGCACCTTGGCGATATCGGCCCGCTCGTTGGGGCCACCGGCGTGGGCGATCAGATCCAGCAGCGACATCTCATCAGACCATTCATAGCGGCCCGGGATCCGCACCGCCCCCATCACCATCACCGCCCGCCCGGGGGCCACTTTCAACCAGGACTTCTCGTTGATATCGGTCTTTTCCGGCACAAAGATGGCATCACCGGGTTTGACTTGCGGCAGCGCCTTTTGCATCCCTTCGGTATAGGCCTGCAAGTCGATGGGTTCGATCGTGCCATCGGTGCGCAGCAAACGGATCTGGCGACTCTCGGCATAGCGGGTCGGGCCGCCGGCATTGGCCAGAATATCGAGGAAGGAATCCCCTTCCCGCCCCTCATAGGCACCGGGTTTGAACACCTCACCCATGATGTAGATGGTGCGTGCTCCCCGTTTTATCTGCTCTTCATCCTTGGGCACGAAGATGGTGGCGCCCGGCGCCAGATTGGGCAGCAGCTTGTTGTTGCCGGAGTCGAGATAGGCTTTGAGATCGAACAGTTCAGGGGCATCACCATTGATCACCCGGATCCGCTCCACCCCGGCAAAACGGGTCACTCCACCGGCTCGCATCAGCAGATCCACGATGGAGTTGCCACTCTTGAAACTGAAGGCGCCGGGGCTGTTGACCTCGCCAAACACCTTGATCGCCTTGCCGGTATCGCCATCCCCGCCTGCCGCCAGGGTTGCCGCATCAAAATCAATCTGCACGTTGCCGATCAAAGGGGATGCTGGCACGAACACCACATCAAGGGATTGCAATGGCGGCAACACGCTGGCATCGCCGGTATCGAGATAACGCTTGTAGTCGAAGCTAAAGACCGTGCTGCCACGCCGCACCTGCATATTGTTGAGCTGGGCACCGGGCACCAGACCGCCAGCGGCATCGAGGGCCATCTGCACGTTGCCATCGGGCGCCAGATCATAACTGCCGGGTTTTTTGACATAGCCCATCACGCTGATCAGCAGCCGCTTCTCCAGCAAGGTGACGGTCAATTGAGAGAGGTTGTTGTAAACAGGTTTGAGGGCGGTGCGGATCAGTTCATCCGCCTGTTGCAGGGTCTTCCCCCCCACCACTAGGTTGCCGACTTCAGGCAGTGCAATCTCCCCCTGCTTGTTGATCTGGAAAGGCTGATCAAAAGCAGGCTCACCGGGTTGCACTATGGCCAACCGATCACCGGGAGCCAACAAGGTGGAGGCCAGTAACGGGCAGGTGAACAACAGCAAGAGAACACAGATCAATCCTTCGAAAGCGCCCCGTTTCATAGACATCCTTTTCGTCTGTTACGTCTGCCCCCATTGGCGTAAGGGGAGCCCTGACCAATCAGCACGACAGCCATCCGCTGTTGTCTGTTGCAGCCGCAAACGTACTTGTTGTAGTGATTGTGCCAACACGGTCTGACGCCAGGCTACATCCGACCAGAGCCGTCCGTGCATATCCCGTTCGATATCAATACGTTGAGATTGTAGTCGTTTCAACTCGGCAGGCATACACCCCTGCAGACTCGCTTGCTTTAATTCCGTCAGCTGCAAGTCGAGTTCCTTCTGACGCTCATCATAACGAGACCAGACCCGCCGTTCATCCTCATTGACCGGAATACGGGTGGGTCTTGCCTCGGCCATGCCGCCATACCCCTGTGGCGGCCACTGCGCACAACCCGACAGCAGAATGGACGAGAGCAGGATACCAAAGCATTTCATGATGCAGCGGCCATCATGCCACGGGAACGCATATAGGCCTTGATGCTCTCATGGCAGGGGATCACCCGGTCGATATGCAACATCTCCAGCAGGTCATGAGGTTGACCGGGTCCACAGACAAGGGCCATCTGATGCCCGTTCATAATCAATCTTTTATAGAGAAATACCAAGGCTCCGATCCCCGACGAGTCGATAAAATGAACATCGCTGATATCGGCCAGGATATCTCCCGGGTGGGTCGAGAGGGTTTCAAACAACGGGCGGAGCTCACTGACGGCCATCGCGTCAAACTCGTTTTCCAGTACCACTACCTGGATATCATTAAGGGTGTAAGTCATGCTTTCCATCGCTAGCTCCTTGTCGATTCTCAGACTATTTGCTGTCACGGCATTCAGCACGCTGCAAATGTTATGCCGGGCAGTGCCACGGCACTTGTTCTCCAAATGATACTCTTTGCGCCTTATTCACCGACACCCACTCCTCGTTTTGATTGCCAAATTGCAATTAACCTCCCCCGAACGTTGCAAACTGCAATTCACCTGGGCCGAGATCGCCCGATAACAGGCTAAATGACTGATAATTCAAACCCATTAGACCGGGCCCGATTATTGCTTGCCTTTGGACACACTTCACAAGCCACCGTTGGCTCGGCCCCCATGCCGCCATTTTCCAGGAAGGAGAGATCATGAAAGCAGGCCTTTATATCGCACCACTGTTGGCAGCCCTTTGCGGCACCGCATACGCAGCCCCCTCCCCTGACAGCGCCGTGTTGAAGGTTGAAGGCGCCATCAGCAGCCCCACTCATCAGGCTCTGGCCCTGTGGGACAGCGCCATGCTGGATCAACTGCCGGTACACGAAATCAAAACCCATACCCCCTGGTATGACGAAGCCAAGACCTTTCGCGGCCCGCTGCTGCAAGATGTATTGGCCAAGGTCGGGGCAACCGGCAAACAGCTCACCATTACCGCGCTCAATGACTACTCGGTACAGGTGCCAACAAGCGATGCCGAGCAGTATCGGGTCATCCTCGCCCGCACGATCAATGGCAAGCCACTGTCGGTGCGCGACAAAGGGCCGCTGTTCCTTGTCTATCCGTTTGATCAATATCCCGAACTGCAAAACAAGCTCTATTACGGTCGGGCTATCTGGCAGATCAGTGCGATAAAAGTGGAGTAGATCCCATCATGCGTTCCATGGCGGCCAGTCAACGTTTCTTGTTTGTGGTGCTTTGTGTGCTGCTCCTTGCCTTTGCCGGTATTGGTACCATCCAGTACCGGCAATTTCAGGATCTGCAGCGCAGTACCAGCCAGGGCGAAGACAACGTGATGTGGAACTATTTCCAGCTCTATAACGAAGCGCTGCGTTTTCAAAGCTCGCTGCTCCATGAGTCGCAACCGACCTTCCAGCTCAGATACGATATTCTGGTCAGCCGCATGGATCTGGTGCTGGAGAGCAAGGATCGCAGCCTGCTTCAGCAAACAGAGATCTACCAGCAGGCAAGCAAAGCCATTCGATCCTACATCTCTCTGGCGGATATCTGGCTCGGCCCGGAAGCCACCAAGCCGCTCGACAATCTTGCCCATCAGGAGCTGCGCCAACAGCTTGCCTCCCTGCTCCCCCTGCTCCATCAGCTGACTCTGGAGGTGAACCAGCAGGCGACCCTGTTTGATGTGGCGCGTCGCGACAGCGTGAGGGAGCAGATCATCACGACGACACTCATCGCGACCCTGCAATTTGCGCTGCTCTTTGTGCTCGCCCTGCTGATCTGGCGGCAAATGAATATCTCGTTTCTGCAGCACAAACTGATGCAGCAGCTCAATGACAAACTGCTGCGGGCAAATCAGGCGGCAGAGGCAGGCACAAGAGCCAAAAGCAGCTTTTTGGCCAACATGAGCCATGAAATTCGCACCCCCATGAATGGCATTCTCGGCATGCTCTCACTGCTGGCCGATCGGGATATGGATCCGAGGGAGCGAGACTATCTGGAGACGGCGCGCGAATCGGCAAACCATCTGCTCGGTCTGCTTAACGACATTCTGGATGTATCCAAGCTGGAAGAGGGCAAGATCGAGCTGCAACTGGCCCCCCATCACTTGCCCCAGCTGCTGGAGGATATCCGGGCCCTGATGCAGAGCAACTGCGATGCAAAAGGGATCAAGCTGACCCTGACTGTTGCCCCCGATACGCCGGAGTGGTTGATGATCGACCCGCTGAGGGTCCGCCAGATCCTCTTCAACCTGGTGAGCAATGCCATCAAGTTCACCCATCAGGGGGAAGTAAAGATCCATGTCGATAGCACCCTGTTGGAGCAGGATCGCCACTCGATACGCATCTCGATCCAGGACACAGGGATCGGCATGAGCAAAAGTCAGCTAAAGAACCTGTTTCAACGTTTCGCCCAGGCGGATGTCTCGATCACCCGCCAATATGGCGGATCGGGCCTGGGACTTGAAATATCCCGTAACCTCGCACGCCTGATGGGCGGCGATATCTCGGTAGAGAGCAGCGAGGGACATGGCAGTACTTTTACCTACATCTGGCCCGCCAGAGCCACGACCCCCTCGATTGTTTGCCTGCCGTCCAAGCCGCTGGATCAGGAGAGCTATCGCATCTTGCTGGTTGATGACAATGCCACCAACCGCAAGGTGATCGGCGCCATGCTCGACTCCGTGGGCCATCAGGTCACACTGGCCGTTCAGGGAGAAGAGGCGCTGGAGAAACTGGGTCACACCGAATTTGATCTGGTGTTGATGGATGTCCAGATGCCAGTGATGGATGGCCTAGTGGCCACCACCCGGATCCGCACCTCACAGATGCCTTGGGCAGATATCCCCATCATCGCCCTGACGGCGGATGCGATGCCGGAATCCAAGCAATACTATCTTTCCCATGGCATGAACGGGTATATCACCAAGCCCATCAATAAAGAGACGCTGCTAAGCGAGATAAACAGACATATTTCCCATGGTCGGCTCAAATACAACGCCACCCTGCGTGTCACCAAGCAATAACCCCCCCCTGATTCCGGGCTACTGATTGCTCATCTGGGGCCGTATTGTCGTCTGCAGGCAACTGCATGGGCTTGGGTCTGAAACGCATACAGGCAAGCAAACAGCTTGGCCACCTTTTTGCGTGCACAAAGTTTGTCTCGGGTATGCAGGGATTTTTGGATCTATTTGCGGCGACCACAGGGGAGCATGGTGACTTTCCGGTAATACCAGATGCCGTGGGGAGTGAGCCAGAGATTCATCGATGAGCTCCTCGTTGTCCACACAAAGTGGATGACCAAGGGCGTTAGGAAGCTAACTTATTGAATTGTCGTCTAAACCATAAGTTGACATAACGCACAACCATAAATCAGTGACTTACGAGTGTTTTATAACCCATAAGTTGACATAAAAATTACCCATAAGCTGACATAGAGTGACATCAACCCCTACGCCCTGCCCCTGCGGTGTTGTTATTTTACCACTTCAGCAATCTGTTCGAGATACACAGCAGGCACTTAACTGCATCAACCGTACTGAATCGCTCCTACCATTGCTCACACATGGTTATCGCATCTTCATATTGCAGTCAGCTCAAGTTGTCGCTGCGAACCATGGAAGACTTCATCAACACGTTGTTCCGATTGATGGCGGGGCCTTTGCAATCGCTGGACTATAGCTGTATCAGCACGCGCGCCAAGACCGTCGACAACAATACTCAGGTGAGCGAGACACCTAACAGGTGTGAGAAAATGAACGAGATGAAAGGGCTTGGTCTACCTGCCCACCAGTTATTGGAACAAGTGTTCGCGAAGGCTTGGGGAGCAGATACCCCACGAAGAATTTGATCAACAGCCCTCCGACATTCACTGCCATGATGAGCAATTATGTTGCAGTAAAACCCACTCTAATTTCCATTATTGAGAATTAGGTTTTTATTTTTAGTGGTTCCATTCAATTTTTAGAGTGGTTAAATTTATCCATTCGAATTGGAGCAGAATTTAAAAATGAACCTCGTTGATGCAACACTATATATCTAGCTATGCGCTACCAGCGATAAGCTTCAACATTCCTTGGTAAAAAACCGAGAGTGGATATATAAGGTTAGATCCCATACCTACTAATTCCATCGGGCTCCAAACTATCTACGAAAAGCTGGGGCGCCATCACATCACTACATACAAAAGGACATTCATGATGTATGCACAAATAACGCAGTTCACAAAAACGCTCCGCAATCTATCACTTCTTATCAATAAGGCACAAAAGCATGCTGAGGAAAATAAATTTGAACCAGACGTTCTTTTGAACGCCCGTCTTTCACCAGATATGTTACCCTTCACGAGTCAGGTACACATGGCGTGTGATACTGCGAGACTAGCCACCTCAGTCTTAACCGGTAAACAGGCTCCGGTTTTTGAAGACGCTGACGAAACGATCCAGGATCTCAAAGCTAGCATTGAAAAGACCATCGAATATGTCACATCGATGAAAGAAAGCGACTTCTCAGGCTGGGAAGAAAGAATAGTTGCCCCTCCGGGATGGGCCGGAGCTTTCCTTGGTATAGATTATTTCTACCAACACGCAGTTCCCAACTTTTACTTTCACATGGTGACAGCATATGCGATCCTTCGACATAAAGGTGTCAAGATCGGGAAGATGGATTATATCGGAAAGCTGCCTTTTCTAAGATAATGGAATAACACTCGCTGTTTCATTATTAACCCAGCTCCGGAAAAGCTATGCTCCGGAGCTTTATCATGACATTCTACCTATGTTCTGCGTTCAGGTATTTTCGAGGTCTTTTATAAGATAGCAAACATTCTACGCCAAACCTACTTACAAGTAATTATGACGGGTTGCTCTGATAGTTAATCAGGGTTAGCAATAACTTCAGGCCAGCTTACCAATCCATTCCGTACAAAAATCAATATATGCTCGCACCAGTACTGAAGGATGTTTTTGACGAGAGTATACAAGGTGTAGCGGAATTTTTTGAGTAGCTATGCTTGGCAAAAGTTGTATCAGTTCACCGCTTTCTAACCAGGGCCTGGCTGAAAAATCCAGTAACTGAGCAACCGCCTTACCGTTCAGAGCATAATGAATTATGGCCTGCAAATGATTAGTGGAAAAGAAGGGGGCGTATTTAACTTTCTCGGCTCCAGAAGACCATTCAAAAAAACCATAATTCAGACTCTCCCAGGCAGCAACTGGAAGCTGGGCCATTTCTGTGAGAGTCTCAGGAGTACCGCGTTCAGCTAATAATTTAGGACTTGCTACAAACACCGTTTCCAGATTCATAAGTAATTTGGCTATGACATCATCGCTATTCAGGTCGCCAAGCCTGAGCGCAACATCAATACTGTCTCCGAACAAATCAACGACCCTTTCGCTGGAATGACAGAATACGGTGATATCAGGGTAACGTTGCTGAAATTCAATCAATAAATCCCACCACAATGAAAAATTTGGTGGGATAGACAGGCGCAATTTCCCCTGCAGTGAGTGGGCAGCAGTGACGGACTTATGTGCATCCTCCAGTAACTCCACACCCAGACGGGCCTGCTCAAAGAATTGGTGCCCTTTGTAGGTGGGTTTAACGCCTTGCCGCGAGCGCTCCAGGAGTTGGACGTTCAACTCCTGTTCTAACTCATTAATTTTACGACTTAAAGTTGCTATCGGAACTGATGTTCTTTCACTTGCGGCGGAAAAACTACCTGCATTCACTACCGCGATGAACAATTTGGTTGCGTTGAAATCCATTGTTCTTTCCATACTTGGTCATTAAGTTCTTATTTTTAGCCATTCCATTCCATTTTGCAAAGGGTAAAATCTCGGACATACGCTAGACGAACAGAACACTTTAAAGTGATTAATGGCATCCATCCGCAGTAGCAGACTGTGAGGCCCGGCAATCATGTCGAGAATATGGTGTCCACCGGCACGGGATTTTTCGTTGTCAAATTCATTAGTCAGACAGAAAAATTTTTTATGCCTGACTTTTATAAGAGGTACATTATGTCTGAATCAATGCTTTTTCGGGATGTCGTGCGTAAACGTCACTCAGTGCGTCATTTTCTTCCTCAACCTGTACCGGAAGGCATTCTCCGTTCGGTATTGGAGGATGCACAGCTCTCACCTTCAAACTGTAATACTCAGCCATGGCAAACGCATATTGTCTCAGGTTCAAAAAAAGATGCACTGAGCAAGGCCATGTTAGCGGCAGATGACGCAGGACAGTTGACGCCGGATTTCAGTTTTGGCATCAATGATTTCCCTGGCGTCTATCGTGAACGTTACAAAGAGCAAGGCGCGGCTTATTATCAGGCTATCGGCATTAAACGCGATGCTTATGATCAGCGTCGCCATGCCTCACGTCGTAACCTGGAATTCTTTGGTGCGCCACATGTTGCGCTGCTTTTTATGCCAGAAGTGGGCGATAACGTTCGTGTAGCGGGAGACATAGGTATGTACGCTCAGACGCTTCTGCTATCTCTGACTGCTCACGGCTTAGGCGGTGTTCCTCAGACAATGCTGGGTTTTTACGGCGAAACCATTCGCAAAGAACTCGGTATTGAAACGTCATCGAAATTGCTATTTGGCATCTCTCTGGGTTACCCCGACATGACTCACCCCGCAAATCAATACAGGATTAATAAAGCCCCCCTTAGTGAGAGTGTCATTTTTCATCAGTAATTTAAGTGTTTTTATATTGCTCAGCCCACTTTTCCGTCAGGAATCGTGGGCTGAATTTTTCAATATAGAGAAAGCTCGTCAGAGACGTAGAAGCCAATGGCCGTTGAGAATATTGTCAGTCATTAAGGAGGGAGGTGCGTTTCAAAAAACCGAGAAGGCCAGGATGATCTTGTTATAAATTTCTGAATAGCTGCGCGGCCAAAGCGACTTATTCGGTCACTAAGCCGCGATACGAGTGTCTCACCATTGCCTGGACTAAAAACGCCGGTTCGTTTTAAGCCTCAAACGCCCCTCTTCCAGAACCATACACTACCGCACCTCTGGCGACTTTGCGCTGCGACTCGAGCCACTCACCGGGAGATACCCCCTCCCAGCCGTTGAATGCTCGATAAAACGAGTTGGAATCTTCGTAGCCGAGCAGGTACGCCGTCTCGTTGGGCTTTATCGCGCCAGTCTGCAAATAGGATCGCGCCAGTTCGCGGCGGGTCTCCTCCACCAGTTGCTGAAAAGTGATGCCCTCATCGGTCAACCGCCGTTGCAGAGTTCGCGTACTCATCGCCAGCTCTTTGGCCAGCGATTGCAGCGTCGGACGTCGACCCGCGAGAGTGCGTTTCAGCACCTGTTTCACCGCGTAGGTGATTCTGGTGTTTTGGTCATGCTCCTGCAACTCGGCATCGAGCTGCGGGGCAATCACGGCGAGCAGCTCTTCGTTGTGGGTATAAAAGGGAAAATCCAGATCGCTGGAGCGAAACACCAGTGCATTACGCGACGCATTGAAGGTGATCGGGCAACCAAAGTGTTCCTCCAGCAATGCGCGATGCTCGGGGCCACGCGTCAATTCGATGCGCCGCGGGCGAATATGTCCGTCAGAGCTGTGTCGTGCCATGGCCGTCATCCAAGAGAAGCCCATATCAGTCATGATATGGGGCGGTTGCTCACTGGTTGCCAGATAATGGGAGTCGATGATCACCTCATCGCCGTTTACCTCGACACGGATCTCTTCCGGGCAGACGACCCGTTTGTAACGGGCCAGACGCTGCAGTGCATCTCGTAAACAACTGCTGCACACCGCCGCAATCGCCATCGGATGATTGCGCTCGAGTCGCATATCTGCACCCAACGTGAGACCAAATGCCACATCGCCACAATGGTCTGAGATCGTGCTCCACAGGGAAAACAACTCTGCCGTGGAGGCATAGATTTTCTCTTGCTGGAAAAACAGCTCAGGCAGTCCGGCTTTGCGCTGCAACATCTCTAACGAGAGACCCCGCTCTGCAATGCGCAGCATCCACTGTTTGGAAATTCGAAAACGATCGATCATCGTGTGGTGTACTCAATCAAAGTAGATAACGTGACCTTGTCAGGTCGCTGATACCGCTTGGCGGCATTGGTGGGCCAATGCCGCTTTTTAGCAAAAAATATCTGACATCACACCATGCTGTCATTCACGTTCTTGATATGTGAAGGTGCCATGTCATCGGCTCACCCAAGGGCCCATTGCTCAGGTTTTGTTGGATGCCTCATCGGCCACATATTCCGGCCAACCGCCGGCCATGGCTCGGTAGAGCGACACCACGGCCAGGGTATATCCGACCCGACTCTGTGCCAACGCATCCTGGCTTTGCAGACGCACGTTTTCGGCATCCAGCAACGCCAGCAGATCGATGGCGCCCTGGTCGAAGCGCGCCTTGGCCGTCTCGGCGGCACGCATGCTGGCTGCAGCAGCCTGCTCCAGATGCTGGCGCTGCTGCTCACTGCGTGACACCTGAACCAGTGCATTCTCGGTCTCTTCCAGCGCGGTGAGGACAGCCTTCTGATAGCTGGCCAGCTCACCGGCTGCCTGCGCATTGCTGGCAGCGATACGCGCGCGAACGCGGCCAACATTCAAGAATGAGCCATCAACACCGAGTGTCAGCGACCGGGTCTCGCTGTCCCGTGCAAACAGAGAGCCGGCATCCAATGCCTGAGTACCGATCAAGCCCCCCAGGGTAAATCGGGGGAAGAGATCGGCAGTGGCCACACCGATGCGCGCTGTCGACGCGGCCAGGCGATGCTCGGCAGCAGCCACATCCGGACGGCGGCGAAGCAGCTCGCCGGGCGCCTGCATGGGCACATTGGCAGGCAACTGCGCCAGCGCTGCCGGCGCCGCCAGCTCGCTAATCAATGACTCCGGCACATTACCGGTCAGCACGCCAAGTCGGTGGGTAGCCAGTGCAATTTGCGCCTCCAGTGGCGGGATGCTGGCGCGGGTCGTTTCGAGCTGGGCACGGCTTCTATCTACATCAAACGTACTGGCCATGCCCGCCCCTTGCCGCAGTTGCAGTAGCGACAGGGTTTGCGCCTGGTTGGCGGCGTTGTCACGGGCGATGCCCAGCTGCTCCTGCCAGCCGCGCAGCTGGAAGTAGGTCTGGGCCAGTTCCCCCACCACCGCCACCTGCATGGCAGCCATATCATCGGCACTGGCACGGGTGTCGGCGCGCTGCGCTTCCACGGAACGCCGCACGCGGCCAAACAGATCCAGCTCCCAGCTAAAGCCGACACTACCCTGATATTGGTGATAATCGCGATCGGCAGCCGCGACGCCGGGCTGCTGACTGGCACTGCTGCGCTCATTGCTTGCCTGCGAGCTGGCGTTGAGCGTAGGCAGCAAGTCGTACTTTGCGCTACCCAGCATGGCATTGGCTTGCTGATAATTGGCCAGTGCCAGCTGCACATCGTGGTTATGACGCAGGGCAAGCTCAACCAGTTTGGTGAGCTCCGGGTCGTTAAATCCGCGCCAGAACGCCGGCCCCGCATCAGGAGCCGGCTCTTGACGCACTGTGGCATCCATACGGGCATAGCTGCTCACGGCCGGCAGGGCCGGACGTTCAAAGTCCGGTCCGACGCTGCACGCTGACAACAGCGCGGCGAGGCTCACTGTGAGCACGCGACGGGATGGATTGGCTTTCGAGTTCACATACATAGCAAAGTCACTCGTCCAAAAAGAGGTTGGAATGCGCCCGAATTCAGAGCGGATCGCCCACGAAGGTCGACTCGCCATGCTGGACCAAGGGCCGGCCGGAGAGCTTACGCAACGCCACGTAGAACACCGGGGTCAGGAACAGGCCAAACAGCGTCACCCCCAGCATCCCGGCAAAGACCGTGATACCGGTCACCGAGCGCACTTCCGCCCCGGCGCCCGTGGAGAGCACCAACGGAACCGTGCCGGCGATAAAGGCGATTGATGTCATCACAATCGGGCGCAACCGCAGCCGGCATGCCTTCAACGCGGACTCGACAATGCCACGACCGTCCATCTCCAGCTCACGGGCAAACTCGACGATCAGGATGGCGTTCTTGCACGCCAGCCCCATAAGCACCACCAGCCCCACCTGAACGAAGACGTTGTTATCACCACCTGTCATCCAGACCCCGAACAGCGCCGAGAGCAGCGTCATCGGCACAATCAGGATCACCGCCAGCGGCAGGGTCCAGCTTTCATACAGTGCCGCCAGCACCAGGAACACCAGCAAGATAGCCACAGGGAAGACGATAAAGGCGGCATTGCCCTGAGTGGCCTGCTGATAGCTCAAGTCAGTCCACTCGGTGGTCATCCCCACCGGCAATACCTGCCCGGCGATATCGGTCAATTTGCCCATAACCTGCGCCGACGAGAGCATGCGCGGATCGGCCTCACCGGCCAGATCGGCAGCGGGATAGCCGTTAAAACGCAGCACCGGGTCCGGACCGTAGGTCTCCTTGATGGTCACCATCGAACCAATCGGTACCATCTCGCCGCGGGCATTACGGGTTTGCAGCTTACCGATATCCTCCACGCTATCGCGAAACGCCCCGTCCGCCTGCGCAATCACCTGCCAGGTACGACCAAACTGGTTGAAGTCGTTCACATAGGTCGAGCCCAGATAGGTCTGCAAGGTATCGAACAGCTCGGTCAGTGCGACCCCTTGCGCCTTGGCTTTGATGCGATCCACATGGGCATCGAGTTGCGGCACGTTGGCCTGATAACTCGTAATTGGGTACGCCATGCCCGGTGTCTGGGCTACTGTGCCCTGCATCGCCTGCACGGCTTCTTGCAGTTTACCGTAACCGAAATTGCCACGGTCCTCGATAAACATCTGATAGCCGTTACCGCTGCCAAGCCCCAGGATCGGCGGCGGCATCATCGAGAAGGCGAAGCCCTCTTGCAGACCAGCGATCTTCTGGTTTATCTCGGCATTGATCTGTGCCGCAGTGCGACCATTGCGCTCCGCAAACGGCTTGAGCGGTATGAACGCCACCCCGGTGTTGGGTGTGTTGGTGAACTGCAGCGCATTAAGACCCGGGAACGAAATGGTGTGCGCCACCCCGTCGGTCTCTTGTGCGACCTGGGCGACCTTACGCAGCATCTCGTCGGTGCGGGCAATCGACGAACCTTCCGGCAGTTTTACCCCGGCGATCAGATAGAGCTTGTCCTGGGTCGGGATAAATCCGGGCGGTACCTGCTTGAACATCACACCGGTAGCGCCGAGCAGCAGGGCATAAACCACAAACACGGCGCCACGGCGACCAAGGATACGGGAGATGCTGCGTTCATAGCGCTCGGAACTCGACTTGAAGATCCGGTTAAACGGACGGAACAACCATCCCAGCAGGTAGTCAATCAGTCGGCTCGGGCCATCTTTGGGCGCATCGTGCGGTTTGAGCAGACGGGCGGCCAGCGCCGGCGACAGGGTCAAGGAGTTGATGGCCGAGATCACGGTCGAGATGGCGATGGTGACGGCGAACTGCTTGTAGAACTGGCCGGTGACACCAGACAAAAACGCCATCGGCACAAACACGGCGCACAGCACCAGCGCGATCGCAATGATCGGCCCGGAGACTTCGCGCATCGCTTGATGCGCCGCAGCCACCGGCGAGAGCCCCTCTTCGATGTTACGCTCGACGTTCTCCACCACCACGATGGCATCGTCCACCACAATCCCGATGGCAAGCACCAGACCGAACAGGCTCAGGGTGTTGATGGAAAAACCCAGCACATAGAGGGCAGCAAAGGTCCCCACCACCGACACTGGCACGGCGATCAGCGGAATGATCGAGGCACGCCAGGTCTGCAGGAACAGGATCACCACCAGCACGACCAGCAATACTGCTTCGAGCAGGGTGTCCACCACCGCACTGATCGAATCACGCACAAAGATGGTGGTGTCGTAGACGGCTTCATACTTCACATCCGACGGGAAGGTCTTCTGCATCTGGTTCATCGCACTGATGACCGCATCGCGGATCTCGAGCGCATTGGCGCCCGGCGACTGGAAGATACCGATACCGACCGCATTCTTGCCATCGAGCTGGGAGCGCAGGGTGTAATCGCCGGCGCCGAGCTCAACGCGGGCCACATCGGCCAGACGCACCACTTCTCCGTTATCGCCATTTTTCAGCACGATATCGCCGAATTCCTGCTCGCTGCGCAGACGCCCCTGGGCGTTGATCAGCGTGAGGAACTGGCTGTTTGGCATCGGCTCGGCACCCAGTTGGCCAGCCGACACCTGCACGTTCTGTTCGCGCATGGCGCTGACCACATCACTGGCCGTCAGGCCCAGAGAGGCAATCTTGTCCGGGTCAAGCCAGGCGCGCATGGCATAGTCACCACCACCAAACACTTGGGCATCCCCCACCCCCGGGATCCGCGCCAGCGCATCTTTCACATGCAGCCGCGCGTAGTTACGCAAGTACAGGGTGTCGTACTTGCCGCCTGGCGAAGTCAAATGCACCACCATCAGAAACGTCGGAGACTGCTTCTGGGTGGTCACGCCCTGGCGGCGCACATCTTCCGGCAGACGAGCCTGTGCCTGCGCCACACGGTTTTGTACCTTGACCGCGGCCTCGTCGGGATCAGTGCCCGGACGGAAGGTGATGGTCATCTGCAACACGCCGTCAGAGCCAGCCACCGACTTGAAATACATCATGCCTTCGACACCATTGATCGCCTCTTCCAGCGGCGTGGCCACGGTTTCAGCGATCACCTTGGGGTTGGCGCCCGGATAGACGGTTCGTACCACTACCGACGGCGGCACCACTTCCGGATACTCACTCACTGGCAAGTTAGGAATGGTGATCAATCCGGCAGCGAAGATCACGATCGACAGCACAGCCGCAAAAATGGGCCGATCAATAAAGAAACGGGAAAAGTCCATGGAATAGGTCCTTAAACAGACTGTTCGAGAGAGACCGGGCGCGTCAGCACACGCGCCGCGGTGGACATTGGGGCGGTCATTTCATCGCAGCCGTCAATGCTGCAGCGCCCTGCATCGGCACCTCTCTGGCGTTCACCGGCATGCCCGGCATGAACACTTTCTGATAGCCTTCGATGATCACGCGATCGCCAGCCACCAATCCTTTCTCGATGATGCGAAGCCCCTCGGCTTCCCGTCCCGGAATCACGTCACGACGCTGGGCCTTGCCATCTTTGTCGACCACATAGACATATTTACGGTCCTGATCAGTCAGCAGGGCCTTGTTGTCGATCAGCACGGCATCGGGAATGCGGCCACCTTGCAGGCGTACACGGGCAAACAGACCTGGGGTCAAAATGCGATCTTTGTTATCCAGAATGGCGCGAACGCGAAGGGTGCCGCTGCTGCGCTGCACCCGGTTGTCGAGAAAGTCGACCTCGCCGCTGTGGAGGAAGCCCTCCTCATTGGAGAGCCCAACCTGAACCGGGATCGTGGCGCTGTTGCCACCTAGGTCAGTGCGGACGCGCTGGGTGTAACGCAGGAAGGCATTCTCATCGATGTCGAAATAGGCATACATCTTGTCTTGCGACACCAAGGTGGTCAGCACGCTCGTAGCGCCGTCTGCCGTAACCAGGTTGCCCTTGGTCACCAGCGCACGCCCTGCCCGACCGACAATCGGTGCGCGTACCTGGGTCCACTCCAGATTGAGCTGTGCCGTATCGACCGCAGCTTGAGCTGCCATCATATCGGCCTGGGCCGCTTTATCGGCAGCGTTGCGCTGCTCCCACAGCTCGGTAGAAATGGCGTGTTGGGCGACCAGCACCTTGGCGCGGCGCGCTTCGTTGCGGCTCTGCGCCGCCACACTGGTCGCACGTGCGAACTGTGCATTGGCCCGCGCCAGTTCGGCGCGGTAATTGCGGGCATCGATAGTGAACAGCACATCGCCTTGTTTCACCTCCTGACCTTCCCGATAGTTCACGCTCTCGAGATACCCAGATACACGGGGACGCAGTTCGACGCTTTGAATCGCTTCAATACGGCCACTGTATTCATCCCACTGGGTCACCGGCTTGACCACAACCTGCGCCGCGCTCACCTCGGGCGGTGCCATCGATACTGGGACGGACTTGTCGTTGCAACCGGCAAGCAACAGGGTACCCAAGGTCAACACTACCAACAAAGGCGATGCGTCATACCGCAAAATATGTATGTTTTTCATATAGATGATTCCAATTGTGGAATAGGAAAAAAACGTGATGTGCGATGGTCAAATCGTCGCCAAAACGGGAGCTTGGTCACAAATTGAGGCAGATCAGAACAATACAAGGGGCAAGACATAACCTATATGCAGAACGCGCCAATTTACTTGCAAAACGCGCCAAACCATTCAGATTACGTTAATAGAAACTGCTGAGTAGCTAGAAAAGCAGGGGCGATTCAGGAGGGACAGACCCCTACAACATGTTCAAAAAGGGTCTGAAATTGATACCGAAGTAAGTGCGATCTCTCTAAAGTAGCGTAAACAAGAGACCGGTCTGAAGCCGGTACCCAGCTTGGTTGACTCGGGATTGAGCTCAAAACTGGAGACAGTGTCTTGCCTGATACCGACCTTGTCGGCCACTTTGCCCTGAGACTGTTTTTGCAAACACCTAGCATCCTTGAGATAGGCGCTTAGTTGCTTAGCGCTGGTTACTTTCATGATTCGACATACCCGATTGCTGACACCCTCTCAATGTACACGCTATAACAGGTATTTCAATAATTACACGCTTTGGCAGGTAATCACTCTTTACACGTTAAAGGAGGTATTTTATCGAACTATCAATGCCGACTAAAAATTGACCCACTAGGTACAGAGCAACAGCAATCTCTCTCACATTGAAACGACAAACCCGCCTAGTGGCGGGTTTGTCGTTAAATTGAGGTAGCCCAGCATAACAGGGCTAGAACGAACCTAGTGTCATCACCAGTATGGTTGCTGGGAGAGGACTGAATCTAGGGCTGCAAGGACAGTATAGCAGTATTGCCAAATGACTCAAAGTGAAGAAGAATGAACTGAACCTAGAAAATCACTTTGTACCAGTCTTGAACTGTTCGGTGATAGCAACTAAATGCCGAGGGTACACATGAATAGCATTGTCATTCTTGCCTTATTTTACGCGTTTATGACTTTGTTCGGTATAGCCTCCCTCTACCTGTTTCTAGAGAGACAAAAACTTAAGAAATCAAAACTTACAGAATCGCCAACCAAGAATCACTTTGACCCAATGAATTTAGACCCTCATTGAGTAACTACGGTGCCTCGGTAAACTGTACCAGTTTCAGCTATTGCTCTGCATATTTGATAACTTGTACACCTTCCTCAAAATTAAAACGCCCAGCCATAAGACTGGGCTACATAATAATATCTGCCTTTACGGCAGAAAATAGTCCCCAACTTGGATGATTTCTTCCAGTCCTAATCTTGGCTGCCTATACGGCAGTTCACATTATCAATAAGCAGGGTGCCCTCCCCTTCCGTTTCTTGGCTGCCTATACGGCAGTTCACTGTGCGCATGCAAACGTAATACTTTGAATGAAAAGGGAAAAATAGCATCGCTGTAATTTGACCATCATTCTGCGTGTTTCTCTAACTGCTTGTTTTACCTTGCTAAGGATAGACCATTCTAAAAAAGAGTTGAAAAAATCGCTCCCAGGTCTGGAACGTATCCCGTGTAGAGATCATTGGATGCCAGTCCATAACTGCTATACCCGCTGTCTTCGCTTCGCTCGTACCGATGCTTCTGGATGTGCAGAATGTAACTTTGTCCACTGCTGGCACTTTGCATAAAAACTGAATGAAAAACCCCAACCACCTTAGTCTCGTCTGGCATATGGGGTTGGAATGCTTCGCCTCGTGCCTTTGCCCGACGTTTAGCTCTGGCTAGTCGTCGCCTCCGCTCTCCTACAAACAGTTTTGCCAGATTCTGGTTACGAATAAACCTGACATTCTGGCAGGTATCTGGCACCTCCAGCACAAGACTGAGCGCAAAAAAATTATCCGCCTGCATCACTTGAAAATAGGACCGCTCTCTAAACCGTTCCAACAAGGATTTGTTCGTACTGACGAAGGCGATAGAACGACCGAGATCTCTATCACTCCACTCTGGGAAGGCTACACCGATCTGGATACCAGGATGGGCTTGGCGAAAACCATGGAGTATTGATATACAACGGCCTGCCAACAGGCCACAATCAACATCATCAGATAGGTAACGGATAGCAAAAAAATAACGGTTTTCGGTCATCTCCCCTTCCCTTTCTGAAACAATCCACCTTTCACTAAGACAGCCATCAAATAGTGAACTTCTCCAGGTAGCTCAACCCCACCCCCTTCAGACGACTCCAGAACGGTGACAAACTGCTCTGCTTTTGTTAGCAAGTGATAAAAATCCTGGCCGGTTGCAGGATGACGCAATGCTGTTAGCGCCTCGTGATTGGCTCCATACTCATGTACTCGCAACGGCAGGTCTGCGTCATTTGCCCACCAATCATCAATTTTTTGCAGTGCAGCACCAATTTTCTGCGGATTGATACAGGCCGCTAGCTGACCATCGCTACATTCGACAGTAGCTAGCTGGCGGCTTGCCACGCTGTGATCATCTGGTCGTTCGGTAAATTTTTGACTGGGGAAGATTTCTTGGCAAAAACCCGTTTTCAGGGAGGCTGTTACATCGGCAAACCAGAAAATATCGGGCTGACTCAAAGCTTTCGCCATCTCGCTAGTCAACTGCTCTAGTTGTTTTTGTTCCAATTCTGGCCAATCGCCCGACCAACTCAGCCTACGAGCATCTGGGATATGGTATGTGGAACCCAGCGAAGTTTTGATCTCGATTTTGGTTCCTTGGGTATATTGATTGCGCCACAACCAGATTCCCCTCAGCACGTTAGCGCTGTAGCGGCGGGCCAATTCATTGTATCCACCGAGTCGCTGGTAGGCCTGCGCCAGCCCGATCATCACGCGCAAAACATCAGGGTTGGAGCAAACATACGGCCGCATTGAATTGGCCTCTACCCTGAGCGAAAAACGGCAATACAGCTCATCAACGTTCGGGGGAACATAACACGCTTCGATCGTTTGGGGGTTGCTGTATGCCAGTTCATATCGCTCAATATTTTTCGGCTTTAAATTGGCGTCAAACCCCTCCGTGTAGCCACATTTTTGCCCGCTAATCTTTGCCACTTCGATCCGCAGCGGTACAAAATCAGATTCTGCTGTTTTGTAGAAAAACACCGCCTTGCCGGGAGATAGCGAGCGGCTATAGCTGAGATGAGTGCACAGTTCCATGCATTTACCCCGTGTTTGCTGAACCATTCATCAGGATAGCCCCCTTCGCATCATTCAACTGCCAAAAGCCAGCGCCAAAGAACCGTTTTTTGCCTGCTAGCCTCATTTCAACGGGGTTGATACAGAGTGCCGTACCAATTGCAGATTCTGCGTAGACATGCTGGCCTTCGATACTTCCAGCCCGCTCAACGGGTTCTTCAAGAAAGACAAAACCAGTCGCAACCGGACGTAATCGACGGTCTAGTGCTAATGCTTCACTGAGTTCCTCAAAACTGCGTAGATCGGCATCAGACGGGTATATCCAACACCCATATCGTGGCAATCGAGATAACACGGTAAACAGCGTACTTTTATCTTGGTAAACAGTGCACCAGTTGTACTCTTCATACAGCGATGGTGGATGTAAACACCCTCCTGCGAAGCGAGCAGGCAGCGCCACTCGCAGCAAATCAAGGCAAGTTGTGAATGGCAAGGATCCACCAGTTGGGATATGTACCTCGATAATCAAGTCCATGCCCAAATCACAGTATCTCCCATCAAGTAGGCCGGGACGACGGATGGCTGAAACAGACTTAGGATCCGCCGATTTGCTAGGCTCAGGTAGATGCTTCCCAGTCACCAGGCTGTAACGACCTAGGTACCAAGCCAGCCCTCGAAAATAAACCGATTGGCCGATCAATGACTGCAATCGACGTTCATAGTCATGACAAAATCCAGCCAACGCTGAGAGCGACGGAATACCGCACAGATAGGGATTTGCCAGAGCTGAGGCATCGTAAACGGTTAAGCCTGACAAATGCAGGTAGTAACAAGATGTTGGAGGGTGTGGCTCATCCTTTTCCTCATCGTCCGCTAACTGCCTGAGCAACCATAAAATCTGACTTTTAATCGGTGCCATCAACGCGGGATGAAACGCAAAGCGCCTACCTGCTGAATGGTTTTGCAGTTCAAGATGAAATCTGCCTGCCACTTGTAGCATGAGCTCAGGTAGCATTTTTTTGGGCTGGGTGATGAGCTCCAGCTCCAACCCCCCTGATGGCAGGTTACCAGGCTCCCCACGCCCACTGCTCACTATCTCATCCCGCCACTCTATTATTGGTCCTAACCATATCGCCAATTGGCGCCGCAGGTAGCGAAGGGCCGATAGCCGCAATTGCCGCTGCTGTTTTCGGGTCAACCCTGGCCTAGATATCACATGCTTCAGCGCATCAATAAACACATGGTCATTGAAAACCGAGCGATCAAACAGACTCTGGCCATTTGCCAGCCGATGTTTGCGGGCCTGTGAGAAACTGCGGGCTTTGTCCGGACTAACTGGCGGAGGGTAATCGAGTACAGCTACCTTGCCACCAAGGGCACCGACCAGACTCCCTACGCTGGCCGGATGATCATGATGTATATAGGTACACTGCAATTTCTTTTCATGAACCACATTTTGTAGCTGGGCAAGCAGTGCATGGCTGACGACGGGTGTGACTACGCAGTAATTACCCTGGTACAGAAAACGCACCTGTTTTGAGAAGGGACTCACTACAGTCGGGAACGTGTTGTTCTCCAAATTACTCGCTAACAACTGGCACCAGATATCAAGTTGCTGTTGCGTCAACCCTAACCCTATCAACGCCTGCTCCCACGTCTTACTCCTGGCTACTAGCTGTAATGCCAGATTAGTGCTGTCATCGCGGTATCGAAACGAAGTGCCAAAAAGCTTGGCAAGGTTTATATCAGAACTATCATGGGCCCAGCCCATTCTCATGGGTAAACCTGCGCTGCTGATAACACCCGGGATCAGCGGTGGTGCATTTATTATGAGCCGCTCACCACTGACCCGAGCATCAGGATATTTCAGATTGTGAGTGTGCAGCCAGCGAACCGTATGTAGGCAATTCGTGATGTGCCCCTCATCGCTCAAAAGTTGCCTGGCGAGACCCTCATCACACAGACTTTCTACCCTATCGCGTTTGAGCGTCAGATTCAGCAGCACAACCAATGCCATTTTCTCTGCACCATCGACACCTATCTCCGCAGAATAGGGAGCAAGATAGCGTCTTAACTGTCTGTCGCGCTCACCATGATCCTCAATGTCCAATAGCTCCTCGATATGCATTATCGTCACCATGCAGGTAGATAGGTTGAACTGTGATCATGATGGGACTGCATACGCGCCTGGCGTAACTCGACTACGTGTCGGAGGTGAAACACTGCCCGATGAGGCGATACCGTATTTCGGCTAGCCGGTCTGATAGACAGCGGCAAAAATCCCTCATGGTGTAAACGGCGAACCTGCTCAACAGAGGTGGATAACAACGTTGCGGCGTCTACTGCTGAGAGCAGAAGATCTCCTACATTTGCGACCCTGCACTGAGGATGGCGGGCGACCAAGTCGGTCAAAAAACCGATCAGATTTTTGAGTATAAAATTCTGCCCCGTATTGCGCATTGGGATCTGACGGCAATCAGCCACTACGCTCCCGAAAACATCCACAAAATCGGTATGATTCAGCGGCTTGGTTTGCCTGACCAATGCATCATCCACCATCTGCTGTAACTCCCGCCAGAAAGCGTCAGGCCATGCAGTAAAGTGGCCGATGGCTTTTGTAAGGGCCCTGTCGTCACGCACTGCCTCATGATCACTGAGGTAACGCTGCTGATACCAATACAGAGCTCCAAATCGCGCACTCAGGGAGCCTATGGCTAACAGCGGATTGGACGATTCAAATGAACAACCATAGGCCAATGCCGACAATTGGATTTCATCGGGCTGGGCCGGGACCGTTGATGCTGTACGTAAATCAAAGCCACACTGGCAATGATTTATCGATTCGCTGGCCAGGTAATTAAGGGATTCACCACAGGCTGGGCAACTATAGATCAATCTCCCACCATGACGATGGCATCCAACATAGGGTTTGAAGTGCCAGCATTGACGCACATACGCTGACTCGCGCAAACAATCTGGACAACAGGGGATTTGATGAACCCGAATGAAACTGAGCGGGATATCGACGCCCGACCTGTGTACAGCTTTGTAGTGATTACCAAAACTGATGGCCGAATGGCATAGTGCCAACTGGAGTAAACGAAATGGAGCTCCGTCAGTCAATCTATCCACAAGTTGCAAGGCCCTGACCCGTAAACCACTAGATCGGCTTGCATGAAAAATGTTGAGCCTTGATAGCTCCAATGGAAATGCCCCGGCTGCCGCATGATCCGTCGTGTGAAGCCAGTCCTGAACTGAGCCGCTGAAGATGCGATAGCGCTCAAAACCGTTTTCTTGGGACAAGCGTAAAAAATAGCTCTCCAATGCCTCGTCAGCGAAGGGTTCAGGTCGAACAAGAAGATGCATAAGAACACCGAAACTAAATATTACTTAGTTTTTAGGTGTAGCACATATCCTTGGTATCACCATTCGAGCAGACACACTTTTAGCTCAGCAGCACACCCCGACTCTCTTCCCTCTACCCGTGGCACTTACAGTCTACTCCTTGGAGACATTACGCCGATGTTTCTAGAACAAGTTATCAACTCGGCCAAAGTGCTCGGGATCTGCTGGCTCGTAATCATCCGCAAACATATTGTTTTGCCGATGGGACTGGCGCAAATTCGCAAGGGTTTCAAAGAAGCAGCTCTCGCAGAGATGCACTTCATACCGCTCCCCGTCATGCCGGGAACCATACCCCCAGTTGGCAGACAAGGTGGCATGGTTCTGCTCCCCCGCCATCATCGTGCTCTCGCCACAGATATCGCAGCGTACATCTACCACCTGCTCGGTTGGAACCACCGCTTTCACCAGCATGTGCACTCCTTAACCTCAGTGTTGTCTATACGATCCCAGCATCGGAATGGCTGATGGGCGAAACGGAGGCTCGCCGCCCAAACGACAGGGCCGAGTCACTCCGCAGAATCTCGTGATTCCGCATATTCGGTGACAGACAACTGCTGTAGCAACTCTCGTTGTTTCTCCTCTGACAGCTTTGCCATCATGCAGATCAATTCCGCAAGCAGTTCGTCATCACAGTAGAAGTAGGCCACCGGATAACCCAACTCCTGAGCAATGCGTTGCATGGTCTGGTAGTCTGGGGCATGTTTCCCCTTCTCGTACTGGTTCATCCTGGCGCTAGCTGTGCTCTGTTCCATACCTAATCGTATCCCCAACTGCTGTTGAGTCAGACCCGTCGCCTTTCTTGCTGCTTTGAGTCTGATGGGTAATGGGTTTGTCATGGGGTCTCTGCTAGCTGAGGATCAGGTAGCTAAGATTCTCTTAGTCTTATACGAACAAGTGTACTAAGCAATACTTAGTTTTTAATGCTCAGCGGAAATTTTCACGTTATCGCTTTTTTAGTAACTGACTGATAGGGATCTTATCGGTGAATTGCAGCGGGTTTAGAACCTCTTCTTTGCCTGCTGCATCAATTTCATAACGCGAGTATTGTTTCACTTCACAAGCCTTGATCTCATCAATCGGTTGCAAAAACGGATTCACTTGGTCGGGATAAAACAGCGCGTATGCCACTGCAATGTGCTCATGTTTCAGCGTCTCGGCATGAGCAGCCAGTGCCTGTTTGACTGACTCATCCAGCAGCTGTTTAAGTGCACGTAGGCTACCGTAACAGGCAGCGAACAGTGCGTAAATTGTATGCTTGGTCTCCAGCCTGGCCTGAGTCTCAAAAGGCATACGATTGGCTAATCCCATAATAAGGCGAATAAAATTTTCTCTATCATCCGACAATTTGAAATATGGAATGGATCTGCGTATCAATAGCCTCGAAGACCATTGTGGCTCTTCAGCGATTTTGGTAGCCCACGGCATACCAACCAGCACAATCGGGATTTTGGCTGTTTCGCTGATGTATTTGAGCCGATTGGCAATCTGATTGCGTTTTTCACGGGTCTTGTTTTCGATGAGCTCCTGAAACTCATCGATAATGATCAATTCTGTCTCGCAGCGTTTCAGACACTTAATCAATGCCTCGGTCAGACTTTCAGCAGAACTCTTGTGGATTCGGTCCGAACTACCAAATTGACCAAGATCCTTTAGTAGCTCAACCATGGTAGATTCCAAAGTCGGTCTACTGGGGATCCTGCTGACGAGCAGTGGTTTATGAATAAAGCCATGTCTGACTTGCTCTGGATGTTTGGCTGCATAATGACGGATTAGGGAAGATTTACCCGTCCCGGTATCACCCGTTAGCAGCATACATTGTGGTTCACCAGCAAACTGTTTGTTAAAGCGAAGACGATCAAAATCCTCTTGGATTGCCCGCAGTAATGGGGTCTCGACATAACACTCGATAAACGACCTGAGCTTATCTGCATCATGACAGGATAGATCCATCAGTAGGGCTCCAAGCCAGAAGTGAAATTATCCCAATCATCACAGTGTTCTGGCTGACTTGCGCTCTCCATTTTCGAAATCACTTCATTTGTGGCCGGATGATTGAGTTCGTGAACAATACTGGTTTCTGCATGGCTGCCAACATTACGATATTTCGCAATTTTGTTGACTCCTTTGACATTTCTCTGCCTAATATTCCGCCTAACCTCAATTAATTCGTTTTTTATTCTATCATTTAGGTAGATTCGTGCTTTGGATAAGCTGACAACATCCATTTGTTCATTAATGAAATCTCGGTGTAATTTCACATTAATTTGATGTTCCTGTAGGCTCAAGCCTTTTGTATAACCTATAGGGTCAATACATGGGACACGGATGTAACTGCCAAGGTCCTCAAGAAAAACATATACATAAGATATATCCCTTGGGTTGAGTTTTACGAGGACTTTCCGTTTTCCCCTTGTCTGGTCAGGATAATTCATACGGTAAGAAGCCAGCTCATCTGAATCGTAGCGGAGATGATAGCGCTGAATGCCGCCTCGCCTGTGCGTACAATGCAAGCTGAGGCTCAGGATTACTTCAAGCTTCGTCAGATCATCACCGATGATAGGTGCCGGAGGTGCATCTTTGTTTCCATGTTGCCAAGATATAATTGGAATATAGCGATATCTACTATCTGGCTCATAATGGTAGACATCGATGACCCAATGATGAAAAATCTCTAGGAAGGTGGAAAAGCGCATGACTGCATCTTTCTGAGGGTCGTAATCTCCTTTTTCCTGAATATTGGAAAAGGTTTTACCAGGGATCGGCTCCAGAAGCTTGCGATTAATGATGCCAAACATCCGTTCGATCATAGGTTTCAGCCATGGCTTTCTGACTGGGTTGTATTGGATATTGATCCCAAGTTCCAAACAAGACTGTGCAAGGCTAGCACTCCAAAACTCAACTCCATTATCAACAACCAAAGTCTCTGGTTTGCCATAGCATGGCCATTCATGTTCAATCGATGGATATTTATTTTTTACATAGTCTTTTTTAGAAATGCTACTGAGCAATGCGTTACGAACAGATTCATAACTAGGCTGATTGAAATTAAGATTAAAACCTACAACACAATGGCTATAAGCATCAATTAGCAATGTCAAACTAGGACGCCCTAAGGGAACTAATAAATCATCATCGAGTAAAAGTAGATCCAATGGTGTATGGTCTATTTCTACCCTCTCCATAATCCGGCTAGGCGGTTTATGACTAGCGATGGCCTTAAATTCAACATCGGCTATATATGAACCCTTTCGACTTTTCATGACTTGATAAGCTGGCAGCTTTTTTATTCTGTTATAAAAAGCCATATAAGATATAGTTTTTATAGGGTTTTCGACAACACCGAGATTCTCTATTCGAATAGAATCGCTGTAGAGTTGAAATGCGGATGCGATTGAAGGTTGCTCTCCCACCAGATAACGATGGACAGCTTGCTCAAAAAACAGCTCATCACTAGGTGGAAGCCGACTTCGAGCGTTACCTTTCGCTTGGTGTTTAGGAATAAGAGAAACCAGCTTCCTACCATGCTGGATATAGATTTTTCTCCAACGCGCAAGTGTTCGCCAATTAGGGGTGGGAGGCGGTAAGACTAAGGCCGCGTCAGCAAGCAATGGCGTCAGGTTTTTCTCTGTCCAGCCTCCTGCCAAATTTTTTTCAACCCAAAGAATATAGTCGCGCCGATGCAGAGCCTCTACCTTGAGAACATAAGGAAAACTATCCACTGTAGCAGGTAAAACAGCTTGAATGGCGTCAATGGGGGAAGTGGAGGTCGACGGTTGAGGAATGACGAACTCATCCTCAAACAATCCACCATTATGCTTATCCATGGTCAATGCCTGAATGACCGCCAGCCCACACAAAACTGGAAATACCAATTTTCTGTACCGTCAGATCACTCTGCATGATCCCTCGGGCAATCAATGACAAGGCTGATGCCAGGACTTCTTCTGGTGGCGCATCTATAGAATCAGATAACCGTAACAATGATACACGACCAAGCTTCTGCACTAGCCCAAGAAGCTGCATGTGCAGGGGAGTAAAGCTCTGAAAGCCGGAGTAACGATGCAACAATTTCAAATTTCCCAGAATAGGGGCAATTCTGATCTGCTTTTCTGTAACGAGCTTTAACGGGGAGGAAAGCTCAATGGCTCTCTGCTGCTTAAGCGGAAATCGATGGAGAAAATCAGGATCAGCGACTTTATCTGAAGGTTTTATTTCAAGAAAACTGACACTGTCATTCTGGTCGACTAAACGAAAATCTGGAGTATAGGGACATTGCCTTCCAGCGAATTCGTAATAGAAGCCTTCTGGCTGGGCCTCATAAAATTTGACAGAAGGAGAGTACTCAAGATGAAAGCAGGTATCGAACTCCAAAGCCGATTCCACTGTAAATACAGTGTTCATTTTAGCGCTGACAAACTTGAAGAGGTTTTTTACGCGGGAGTGCTTGAGATGCCGACGGTACATAACACACCACCAACCTGTTGTTACTTTACTACAGGTTTAGGCTATGTCAGCTTATGATGCAAGATCATGTCAACTTATGCTTTAGATATGTCAACTTATGGTTTAGACGACATGAATTGCAGAAACAAGTGGTAGCCCTACCAGCCACATCCCGGCACTCGAGTCCCCCGCCTTGGCTGCTACCTTCCGGTCCTGACCAGGTCGACGGGTTATCAATGCGAGAGGACCAATAGGACCACCGGCGAGGAGAATAGGCAAACTGGGCGTTCAATGCAACGGCTTTCTACCCTCCAACAGATCGTTTGCCTTATTTTTCAACAATCTGCCGAATGAATCAGCTAAACAGCATAAATTTCGCCCCCACCAGCAGCATCAGCAGGGCAAAGGCCTGCTTGAGGCGTGTGGGTGACAAGCGGTGTGCCAGCTTGGCGCCAATGCGTGCGAACTGGGTACTGGTCAGCACAATGCCCAGCAGGGCGGGCAGATAGATGTAGCCCACACTCCACTCGGGCAGATCGGCATGACCCCAACCCGCATAGAGGTAGCTGAGGCTCCCCGCCAGCGCGATGGGCATGCTGCAGGCTGCAGAGGCTGCTACCGCATTGCGCATTGGCACCGAGTTCCAGCTCAGATAAGGGACCGTGAGCGAGCCACCGCCAATACCAAACAGGGCTGACATCCAGCCAATGATGGTACCGGCGATGCCTGTGCCGAGCGGACCCGGCATATGGCGTTCCGCTTTGGGTTTAAGGTTGAGCCCCATCTGCAGCGCCATGCTCCAGGCGAAACAACCGATGATGATATTGAGGGTGCTGGTGCTAAGCAGATTGGCGGTCATGCCGCCAAGCCAGCCCCCAATCAGCATGCCGGCGCCGAGTCGGCGGATCATCACCCAGTCGACGGCGCCCGCCTCCCGGTGGGCCCGCAGCGAGCTGAATCCGGTAAAGATCATGGTGGGCAACGAGGTGCCGAGGGCCAGATGGGTAATGATTTCAGGGTCGATGCCCTGGGCGCGAAAGGTCATGACCAGCACGGGGACAATGATAAGACCGCCGCCGATCCCGAACAGTCCCGCCAGCATACCGGCAAAGGCGCCCAGCAGGAGGTAACCCATAAACAGCATAAAAATTCCTGTGTTAAACAAAAACTGGCCAACACGGCCGGGCAACAGTGGATATCTGCATGAAAAAAAAGAGATGGCGCGAGGGCCATCTCTTCATTGTGCCGGTTAGTGCAGTGGAATGGTACCGTCCATCACCTTGTAGAAGGCCAGCACGGCACAGCCAAGCAGGGCCGCCGTCATCCCCTGCTCCAACCGGTTAAGGCCGCGCAAACCGTGATGCTGACGTGCCTTCCAGTAGATGAAGATGCCCGGACTATAGAGCAGCGCCACCAGCAACAGGTACTCCACACCGGCAGCGTAGACCAGCCAGCAGCCGTAAACCGTCGCCACCAGGGCCAGCAGCAGGTCACGCTTGCGCTGATGAGGTTGACCCTGATAGGTCTCCCCTTTCAATGCCAGCTTCAGGCCATAAGCGCCCGAAAAGACGTAAGGCACCAGCGCCGCCGAGGTGGCGATGTTGACCAGCGCCAGATAGGTGCTGCTCTGGAAGTAGATGATGATCAGGAAGATCTGCACCAGACAGGTAGAGCACCAGAGGGACACCTGCGGCGAGCCGTTCTTGTTCTCCTTGGCAAACCAGCCCGGGAACACGCCTGTTTTGCCTGCGATGTAAGGTACTTCAGCGGCCAGCACTGTCCAGCTCAGCAAGGCTCCCATCACCGATACAACCAGACCGATATTGATAAGCCAGGCACCCCAGGGGCCGACCACGGCTTCGAGGATCATGGCGGTAGAGGGGTTCTTGAGCGCCGCCAGTTGCGGCTGGCTCATGACACCCAGCGAGAACAGGGTCACCATCACATAGAGTGTCAGGGCGCCGAGCAGCGCCAGCACGGTGGCACGGCCCACATCCTTGCGATGACGGGCACGGGCAGAGACCACCACGGCCCCTTCAATCCCGATAAAGACCCAGAGGGTCACCTTCATGGTGGACTTGACTTGATCCATCACGGAGCCCAGCTCCATGTTGTTCTGGCCCCAGATATCCAGAGTGAAGGTATCCATGTTGAAGGCCAGCAGGATCGCAACACAGAAGACGATGAGCGGCACCATCTTGGCGATGGTGGTGACGATATTCACCAGCGCAGCAACCTGTACCCCGCGCAGCACCAGCGCATGCACCGACCAGATCAGGATGGAGGCCAGCGTGATGGCCACCGGCGTATTGCCGTCACCGAAGATGACGTTGTCCGGCGTATCGAAGAAGTAGCTCAGGGCGCTGAACACCACGATGGCGTAAGAGACGTTGGCCAGCAGTTGGCAGA
Source organism: Aeromonas sp. 82P (assembly GCF_051919365.1). NCBI lineage: Bacteria > Pseudomonadati > Pseudomonadota > Gammaproteobacteria > Aeromonadales > Aeromonadaceae > Aeromonas > Aeromonas sp. 82P. The sequence continues at coordinate 2,355,642 of NZ_JBQBEV010000001.1, read as the reverse complement.
GCCAGTAACCCCAAGCGGCGTTGAAACCGATGAAATCGCCGAAACCGGCTTTGGCATAGCTGAAGATACCGCCATCGAGATCGGGGCGGCGCATGGAGAGGTTCTGATAGACTAGCGCGAGACAGATCATGCCAAGACCGGTGATGGCCCAACCCAGGGCGACCGCCCCGGCACTGGCATGCGCAGCAATGTTTTGTGGCAGACTGAAGACCCCGGCGCCGACCATGGAGCCGATCACCAGCGAAATGAGGGCGCCCAGCCCTAGTTTCTTGTCCATTTCAATCCTGTTTATTTAGGCGGCGGCAGAGCGTCCGTATTCATACTGCGCGCAATATGGGAGGGGCTGGGAATCCTGACCCCGTGAAAAAGGCGGCAACTATATTGCATGACTATTCCGACCGCAATCCCTCGTCCCGTCAATCATGCACCGCCTTGACCGCGCGCAATTTTACAGCACTGACCCATATGGCCTGTGAGCTGGCTCAAATTAACCAAGACCCATTGATATTTCTCATTTTTCTGCCAACACAACCTGACTCGCATGGTTCCTATGCATCGCCATTCAGGCACTCTCTGTATAAATAATCTGCATAAAAAAGCCCCGGTGGAAACACCGGGGCCCATTATGTAAATCCCTATAAACGCAAACCGCCATCCAGTTCTATCATCCTTCCCGACAGATAGTCGTTGGCAAAAATAAAGCTCACCGTCTCGGCCAGCTGTTGCGCCTCGCCAAGGGTGCCGACCGGAATGGCCTGCCGCATCCGCGCCATCGCCTCCGGCTTCATCGCCGCCGTCATGTCGGTGGCAAACACCCCGGGGGCAATCCCCATCACCCGAATGCCATGGCGCGCCAACTCCCGCGCCCAGGTCACCACCAGCGAGGCAACCCCCGCCTTGCTGGCGGCATAGTTGCTCTGGCCAATATTGCCAGCGCGGGCGATGGAGGAGATGTTGATGATGACGCCCCCCTGCCCCCCTTGCGCCATCAGCGCCGCTCCCTCGCGACCGCAGAGGAAGGTACCTGTGAGGTTGACGTCAATCACGCTCTGCCACTGGGCCAGCGTCATCTTCTCCACCAGCTCACCCTCTTTCACCTTGATCAGCATGCCATCGCGTAAAATGCCGGCGCAGTTGATAAGACCGTGCAGCACGCCAAAACGCTCCTTGATGCCAGCAAAAACCGACTCAACCTCGGCTTCGCTCGCCACATTGCAGACAAACAGCTCGCACTGGCTATCTTGATCGCACTGATCATTCTGACTGCGCACCAGGGCTGCGGTCGCCTCCAGATCGGCGCGATTGATGTCGAGCAGCGCCAGCGTCGCCCCCTGTGCGCCCAGGGCCAGCGCAATGGCCCGTCCCAAGCCACGTCCAGCGCCGGTAATAACGATGACCTTATCTTTGATATCCATCAATGCTCCTTGTAGCGGTCGAAGGGAGATGCCTTGAAGAGAGGTGGCCCGTCAGGCGGGATCCTGTTTATCCAGATAGAGTTCGACGATGCTGGAGAAATCACGGCTCCCCTGCCCCTGAGCAGCATGCAGGTTGAACAGGTTACGGGCGAGCGCCCCCATCGGCACAGCGCTGTGGCCATGCTCGGCCAGCGCCATGGCCAGCCCCAAATCTTTCACCATCAGACGGGTCATAAAGCCCCCCTGATAGTTGCGGGCGGCAGGGACATTCTCCATCACCCCGGGCCAGGGGTTGTAGCGCTCCAGACTCCAGTTGTTGCCGGAGCTCTTGCCCATGATGGTGGAGAGCACGGCGGGATCCAGTCCCTCCTTCACCCCGAGGGCCAGCGCCTCGGCGGTACCCGCCATATGGATCGCAAGCAGCATGTTGTTGCACATCTTGGCGATCTGCCCGGCACCCAGCGCCCCGGCGTGAAACAGGTTCTGCCCCATGCAGGCGAGCAGAGGTTTTGCCGACTCGAAATCCGCCCTATCGCCGCCAACGATAAAGGTGAGCGTCCCGGCGGCCGCACCGGCGACACCGCCCGATACGGGGGCATCAATAAAGCGCAAACCGCGTGCGCGGGCCGCCTCCCCGACCTGACGGGCAGAGTCGACATCTATGGTGGAGCAGTCGATCACCAGTGCACCAACCGGCAGGGCTGCCAGCAGATCCTGCCCCTCAGACAACCAAAGGTCGCGCACATGCTCCCCCGCAGGTAGCATGCTGATCACCACCTCGCAGCCGGTCACCGCCTCACGGGCATCCCCCGCGGCGATGCAGCCAGCGGCGATAGCGCGCTCAATGTTTTGGGCAACCAGATCAAACACCTGCACCCTGTGCCCGGCCCTGGCCAGATTGGCCGCCATGGGCCCCCCCATGTTGCCGAGCCCGATAAACCCTATCCTTGTCATCCCGCTTGCTCCTTGCGTTGCTGATGGCGGCGTGCGCCGGTTGCCAAGATGTTATTCCTTGCAGGCCAACGGATTGCGCCCCTGCGGCCAGCGATAGAACTCGTCCAGCCACTCCCCCTCCGGTGGCAACTGTTGCCAGCGGGGATCTTTATCCTTGTCGATCAGCAGTGCCCGTACCCCTTCCACAAAATCCCCCTTCAGCACGCAGTTGACCGAGAGGGTCAGCTCCTCGGCAAATACCTCTGCCAGTGAGTTGCGGCGAGCCTGCCAATATTGACGCCACAAAATGGCGCGGCTGATGGGGCTGCCGGTGCGGCAGAGCTGCTGCGCCTGCTGGAGTACCGTCTCCTGTTCATCGAACTGAGCTTCGAACAACCGCGCCAATACCCCTTGCAGCGTGCGCCCCGCCAGCAGGACATCGATTTTCTGTTGATGGGGTAGCAATACTGGCGCTGGCAAGCGGGCCGCTACCTCACGGTGCAATCCCCTGAGCAGCAGATCGATCTGCTCACGGGGCTCACCACTAGCAGCCCAGTCGAGCACGGCGAGGCGTGACAACAGCGCACTGCGCTCGCCACTGGCGATAGCGTGATCCGCCAGCCCAAGACCGATGGCATCACTCCCGTTGAAGCGGGCACCTGTCAGACCGAGCCAGAGCCCCAGCCGCCCCGGCATCCGGCTTAAAAACCAGCTCGCTCCCACGTCGGGGTAGAGTCCTATGGTTACCTCCGGCATGGCGAACAGGCTCTTTTCGGTCACCACCCGAAAATCGGCACCGGCAAACAGGCCAATACCACCCCCCATGCAGATACCGTCCGCCACGCAGATAAGGGGCTTGCGGTAAGAGTGGATGTGGTGGTCGAGCCGGTACTCCTGCTCGAAAAAGTCGCGGGCATATTCGAACAGTTCCGCCTCGCTCGCCTCCTGCTTGCGGTAATAGAAGGAGCGGATATCGCCACCGGCACAAAATGCCTTCTCACCCGCCCCCTGCAACAGCACACAGACGATGGCGGGATCCTGCTCCCAACGGGTCAGCGTCTGTTGCAGGATCTGGATCATCGGCAGGCTCAATGCGTTGAGAGACGCAGGGCTGTCGAGGGTCAACACCCCGACCTGATGGCCATCTTCGGTGGGATAACAGCTAACCTTGACCGGCTCACTCATAAACGGCTCCGTATGGATTTATTCTGTTGGGCCATATTGCCAGCGCGGTAAGCGTTTCTCCAGGAAGGCGGCCACCCCTTCACGCTGATTGGCATCGCTAAAGAGATCGAGAAACAGCGACCGCTCAAGGGGCAAGGCGGCATCCCGCGGGCCACTGCGGCCCTGATTGATCAGGGTTTTACAGGCGCGCAGGGCGCTCGGGCTCTGGCGCTCCACCAGATGGGCCATCTGGTGCGCGGCCTCCCACGCCTGACCGGTTTTCACCACCTCCTCCACCAGCCCCATCTCGTAGGCCAGCGAGGCACTCACCTTCTCACCGCAGAGGATCATCCGCTTGGCCCAGCCCGGCCCCACCAGCTCGGTCAGGCGCTGGGTGCCACCGGCACAGGGAAGCAAGCCCACCGAGGCCTCCGGCAGTCCCAGCAACGCCTGCTGCTCGGCGATGCGGATATCACAGGCCAGCGCCACTTCCAGGCCACCGCCCATGGCATAACCATTGATGGCGGCGATACTGACGCCGTGAAAACGGGCCAGCGCCTCGAAAGCCTTGCCAAAGGCCTCGGCTACTTCGCTGGCCTGCTCGACATTCCCCTCGACAAACATATTGAGGTCGGCACCGGCGCAGAAAAATTTGTCGCCCGCACCACGGATCACCAGCGCCACCACATCGGGACGACTGTCGAGCTCCACCATCATCTGCAAAAAGGCCTGCAGGCTGGCGAGGGTCCAGGTGTTGGCAGGGGGATGATCGAGGGTGATATAGGCCACGTGGCCATGATATTCGAGTCTGATCCTTGTCATAACATTGTCCTTGTCGATGAAGCTGCATCCATGATGACAGGCTTGAATGACACCAACTTGTGGCTGGCTCACAAAGCCGAAACCGGCATGGCATGGCGCAAATCGGGTGGCAGGCAACACACCTTTGATGCGACCACCGGTTAGCCCAGCGACAAACCGGGATCGGCCAGCAGGCGGCGCGCGATGATGAGTCGCATCACCTCGTTGGTGCCCTCCAGAATGCGGTGTACCCGGGTATCGCGCAGATAGCGCTCGAGCGGATACTCGCGGATATAACCATAGCCGCCAAAGAGTTGCAGAGCCTCATCACAGATTCGATAACCCACATCGGTGGCAAACCGTTTGGCCATGGCACACCAGGCACTCTTGTCCGGTGCCCCGCGATCCTGCTTGTCGGCGGCCTGACGCACCAGCAAACGGGCGGCAGTCAGCTCGGTCGCCATGTCGGCCAGGCGAAACTGCACGCTCTGGAATTCGCTGATCGGGTGACCAAATTGCTGGCGCTGCTGCACATAGGCCAGCGCATCGTCCAGCGCCTGCTGGGCGGTGCCCACCGAACAGGTGGCAATATTGATGCGCCCCCCATCGAGGGCCTGCATGGCGAACTTGAACCCTTCCCCCTCTTCGCCCAACCGATAGCGGGAGGGAATACGCACCCCGTTGAAAACAACCTCCCGGGTCGGCTGGCTGTTCCAGCCCATCTTCTCTTCCGGCTTGCCATAGACGATACCCGCGCTATCTGCCGGCACCATAAAGGCAGAGATCCCCTTCGCACCTTCACCACCGGTACGGGCCATCACCACCAGCACATCGCTGCTGCCTGCTCCCGAGATAAAGACCTTGGTCCCCTCGATGAGGTAGCTGTCACCCTCGCGAGTGGCTCGGGTCTTGAGTGCCGCCGCATCGGAGCCCGCCCCCGGCTCGGTGAGGCAATAGGAGCCCAGCAGCTCGCCACTGGCCAGTTTGGGCACCCACTCCTTGGCAACCTCGGTGGGTAGCCAGCTGCCCAGCATCCAGCTCACCATGTTGTGAATGGTCAGATAAGCCGTGGTCGAGGTACAACCCATGGCGAGACGCTCGAAGATGAGGCTCGCATCGAGACGAGGTAATCCCAATCCGCCAAACTGCTCCGGCGTATAGAGACCGCAAAACCCGAGCCCGGCCGCCTGCTTGATGGTCGGGATCGGAAACTCATGCTCCTTGTCCCAGCGCGCGGCATGGGGTTTGAGCGCCTCATCGGCAAAGGCGGCGGCCGCCTCCACATACGCCTGTTGATCATCGGTCAGGGTAAAATCCATCTTGTCGTTCGCTCCCTTGTTGCCCCGCGCTTATTTTCCTGAGTTAGTGCTTTATGACGCGGCGCCCACACGCTGCGTCAGTCCAATCTGCCACTGTGGCGCTGTTGTCGTGGTAGCTGATGACTCTTTCACTACCACCGCTTTATCGACACACAACAGATTAACAATTGATTTACGTTTACGCTAACGTAAACTTGTGGCAGAAGTGAAGTACAAAATGGACCGACCACTGCCAGCCGTAACGCCGAGTCAGCCGGTCGAGCCAACCTTCCAACCCGACTGTCATATCCGCAAGGAGAGCATGGATGCAGATGGATGAGACCCTGAATGCCCTGACCGAACAGGTTGCGGCCTTCTGCCAGAAAGTGATCGCCCCGCGCGCCAGCGAGCTCGATCAGAGCAACGCCTTTCCCCGTGATCTCTGGCCCCGGATGGGTGAACTGGGGCTGCACGGCATCACGGTGGCGGAGGAGTATGACGGGGTGAACCTCGGCTATCTGGCCCACGTGCTGGTGATGGAACAGGTAAGCCGCGCCAGCGCCTCGGTCGGCCTCTCCTACGGCGCCCACTCCAATCTCTGCATCAATCAGATCCACCGCCACGGCACGGCGGAGCAAAAAGCACGCTACCTGCCCCCGCTGGTGAGCGGCGAGCATGTGGGGGCGCTGGCCATGAGCGAGCCGGGCGCCGGGTCCGATGTGGTCAGCATGCGCCTCACCGCGGAGCGCGAGGGCGATCACTTCGTGCTGAACGGCAACAAGATGTGGATCACCAACGGCCCGGATGCCGACACCTTCGTCATCTATGCCAAGACAGATACCAGTGCGGGCCCCAAAGGAATTTCTGCCTTTATCGTTGAAGCCGGCACTCCCGGTTTTTCTACCGCCCAGAAGCTCGACAAGCTGGGGATGCGCGGCTCCAGCACCTGCGAGCTGGTGTTCGACAACTGCCCAGTACCGCAGGAAAACCTGCTGGGCACCCTGCACGGCGGGGTCAAGGTGCTGATGAGCGGGCTCGACTACGAGCGGGTGGTGCTGGCGGCGGGCCCCCTTGGCATCATGCAGGCCTGCATGGACGTGGTGCTGCCCTATGTGCGCGAGCGCAAGCAGTTCGGCCAGGCCATCGGCGAGTTCCAGCTGGTCCAGGGCAAGCTCGCCGACATGTATACCCGCCTCGCCAGCAGCCGGGCGCTGGTCTACTCGGTTGCGAGCGCCTGCGATCAGGGTCGCACCAGCCGTAAAGATTGCGCCGCAGCCATCCTGTTTGCCGCCGAAAACGCCACCCAGATGGCCCTAGACGCTATCCAGCTGCTCGGCGGCAACGGTTACATCAACGAATACCCCACAGGCCGCCTACTGCGGGACGCCAAACTTTACGAGATCGGCGCCGGCACCTCTGAGATCCGCCGCTGGCTCATCGGCCGCGAGCTGATGGGAGAAAATGCATGAGTCGTATCCACTCCCACCTTGACACGGCGAGCCCGGAATATGCGGCCAATCGGGCCGCCATGCAGGGGCTGGTCGACGATCTCCACGCCCGCATTGCCGAGATTGCGCAAGGGGGCGGCGCGGCAAACAACGCCCGCCATCAGGCCCGTGGAAAGCTGCTGCCCCGCGAGCGCATCAATCAGCTGCTGGACCCGGGCTCCCCGTTTCTCGAACTGTCGGCGCTGGCTGGCTGGCAGGTCTATGACGAGCCAGTGCCCGCCGCCGGTATCATCACCGGCATCGGCCGGGTCTCGGGCAGGCTCTGCATGCTGGTGGTGAACGACGCCACCGTGAAGGGCGGCACCTACTACCCGCTCACGGTGAAAAAACACCTGCGCGCCCAGGCCATCGCCGAGCGGCTGCGTCTCCCCTGCCTCTATCTGGTGGATTCCGGCGGCGCCTTCTTGCCGATGCAGGACGAGGTGTTCCCCGACCGGGATCACTTTGGCCGCATCTTCTACAACCAGGCCCGCATGTCGGCCCAAAACATCCCTCAACTGGCAGTGGTGATGGGGCTCTGCACCGCCGGGGGCGCCTACGTGCCCGCCATGGCGGACGAGTCGATCATGGTCAGGGAGCAGGCCACCATCTTTCTGGCGGGTCCGCCGCTGGTCAAGGCTGCCACCGGCGAGGAGATCAGCGCAGAGGCCCTGGGCGGCGCCGAAGTGCACTGCGCCCACTCCGGCGTTGCTGATCATATGGCCCGTGACGATGCCAACGCGCTGACCATCGCCCGCACGCTGGTGACTCATCTGGGTAGCGAGCCGGTAGAGAGCAGCCCCGGCTACGAGCCCCCCAGCTACCCGATAGAGGAGCTCTACGGTCTGGTGGGCACCAGTCTCAAACGCCCTTACGACGCCCGCGAACTGATTGCACGACTAGTGGATAGCTCTGACTTTGACGAATTCAAGGCGCTGTTCGGCACCACTCTGGTGACCGGCTTTGCCCGTATTTGCGGCATGGAAGTGGGGATCCTCGCCAACAACGGCGTGCTGCACAGCGACAGCGCCCAGAAGGGGGCCCACTTTATCCAACTCTGTAACCGGCGTGCCATCCCGCTGCTCTTTTTGCAGAACATCACCGGCTTTATGGTGGGGAGTAGCGCAGAAAAAGAGGGGATCGCCAAGCACGGCGCCAAGCTGGTCACAGCGGTAGCCTGCAGCCGGGTGCCCAAGATCACCCTGATCGTTGGTGGCAGCTTTGGTGCCGGCAACTACGGCATGTGTGGCCGCGCTTATGAGCCCGATTTTCTCTTTAGCTGGCCCAACAGCCGTATCTCTGTCATGGGGGGCGAGCAAGCTGCCGGAGTGCTGGTACAGGTGCGTCGGGACAAGCTGGCTGCCGAGGGCAAAGATCTGAGCGAGCAGGAAGTGGCCGCCATCCGAGCCCCGGTGATCGAGCAGTATGAGCGCCAAGGCCACCCCTACTACGCCAGCGCCCGCCTCTGGGATGATGGCGTCATTGACCCGGCCCAGAGCCGCACCGTGCTGGCGCTGGCGCTCGCCGCCTGTCAGGGTGCCCGCATTGAACCCGAGCAGTACGGCATCTTTCGGATGTAAGGAGCAAACCCATGTCAGATCCACTTACTTCCTCCCAGACCCCGTTTCGGCTGGAACGGCATGGCCCACTGGCCGAGCTGGTGCTGTCGCGCCCGGCCCGCCACAACGCCTTTGATGCCGACCTGATGCTGGGGCTACTCGACTGCCTCGATGATCTGGCTCATCTCCATGGTCACTCACTTGCCGAACGTCCTCACACCCTGCTGCTGCGGGCCGAGGGCAAACATTTTTGCGCGGGTGCCGATCTCAACTGGATGCGTAATCTGGCCCACGCCGATTTCGAGCACAATCGCGAAGATGCCCGGGTACTGGCGCGGCTGATGCAGACCCTCGACGAGCTCCCCTTCCCCACGGTAGCGCTGGTGCAAGGGGCCGCCTATGGCGGGGCGCTGGGGCTCATCTGCGCTTGCGATCTGGTGCTGGCCAGCGATGATGCCCGCTTCTGCCTCTCAGAGGTGAGCCTGGGTCTGGTGCCTGCGGTGATCAGCCCTTACGTGGTACGCGCCATGGGAATGCGTCAGGCGCGCCGCTACATGCTCAGTGCAGAGCCGTTCGATGCCATTACCGCCTGTCGGCTCAATGTGGCACATCAACTCTGCAAGCCGGATCAACTGCTGGCGGAGGGACGGGCGCAGGCCCTTCGTCTGTGCCGCAACGGGCCGGAAGCGATGAAAGAGACCAAACGACTGCTGGCGGCGATAGAGGCCCATCCCTCCCGCCTGCACGAAGAGAAAACTGTCGAGACCATTGCCCGGGTTCGGGTGGGACTCGAAGCCCAGGAGGGGATGCAGGCCTTCTTCGACAAACGTCCTCCCGCCTGGCGTCCCCGTTTCAAGGATGAGACATGACCCATCACACTCAGATTAAGCGCCTGCTGATCGCCAATCGCGGCGAAATCGCTGTGCGCATCATCAAAACGGCGAAACGCCTCGGCATTCACACCATCGCCCTCTACTCCGATGCCGACGCCCACGCCATGCACACCCACCTGGCCGATGAGGCCTGGCATCTGGGGCCCGCACCGGCCAGAGAGAGCTATCTCGACACCGGCAAGGTGCTGAAGATTGCCAAAGAAGCGCGCGCCGATGCCATCCATCCCGGTTACGGCTTTCTGTCGGAAAACAGCGATTTTGCCACCGCCTGCGAACAGCGCGGCCTGCGCTTTGTCGGCCCAAGCGGCGCCGCCATTCTCGCCATGGGCGACAAATCGGGCGCCAAGGCGCTGATGCAGGCTGCCGGCGTACCTGTGCTGCCCGGCTATCACGGCACGGATCAACGACCGGACTTCTTGCGCGATCAGGCGAGCCAGATTGGCTTCCCGCTACTTATCAAGGCAGCCAGTGGCGGCGGTGGCAAGGGGATGCGTCGGGTCGATCAGCTGGCTGACTTTGACGAGTCGCTGGCGGCAGTCAAACGGGAAGCCAAGGCCGCCTTTGGCGACGATCTGGTGCTGCTGGAGCGCTATCTACCCCGGGCTCGCCACGTGGAGGTGCAGGTCTTTGCCGATAGCCTCGGCAACGCCATCTATCTGGGGGACAGGGACTGCTCCTTGCAGCGACGCCATCAGAAAGTTATCGAAGAGGCGCCCGCCCCCGACATCCCTCCGGCTTTGCGTCGCGCCATGGGGGATGCGGCCGTGGCCGCAGCCAAAGCCATCCATTATCAGGGGGCTGGCACCATCGAGTTCCTGCTCTGCAAGGATGCGTTCTTCTTTATGGAGATGAACACCCGGCTGCAGGTGGAGCATCCGGTCACCGAAGCGGTGACCGGGCAGGATCTGGTGGCCTGGCAACTGGCCGTGGCAGAAGGCAAGCCGCTGCCACTCACCCAGGAGGAAGTGGTGCTGCGCGGCCATGCGGTGGAAGCGCGCCTCTACGCCGAGGATGTGGCGGCCGGTTTTCTGCCCGCCAGCGGGCCTATCCACTGGCTCCACTGGCCCGTTGGCGTGCGCATCGACACCGGCGTTACCGCTGGCGATGAGGTGAGCCCCTATTACGATCCCATGATCGCCAAGCTGATCGCCTACGGCCAGAGTCGCGCCGAGGCGTTCGCTCAACTGGCCGATGCGCTGGCGGCACTGGATCTCGGCCCGCTGGTGCACAACGGCCCGCTGCTGCTGCGCCTGTGTGAAGAGCCCGACGTCCTGGCCATGGGCCACCATACCCAATGGCCCATACCCACCACAGCACGGCCCATTCCTGAGCTCGCCTGGCCGCTGGCCGCCCTCTGGCTGGCGAGCCGCCCTGCGGGCACCTCCCCCTGGCAGCAAGCCTGCGGATTTCGGCTAGGGCCGGATCGCTGCTGGACAGCGGCGGTACGCATTGGTGATGAGCGGCGGGTATTGACCCTTCACGATCATGGCGGCCAGTTTGAGTGGCAAGGGGAGACTCATTGCTACCAGAGAGGTGATGATAATATCCGGCTGCAGAAGGGCGGCGACTGGCAACAGATCCCCATTCAGACGGTCGCAGGCCCGGAGGCAGCCTTCATCATGACCCTGGGGGGCCAGCGCATCCGCTTCGCGGCCGATGATCGGCAGCACAGCCACCATCATGATCAGACAAATGAGAAGGCGCAGGGCGCCATCGCCCCCATGCACGGCATCGTGGTGGCCGTGATGATTGAACCTGGCCAAACGGTCAGCAAGGGGCAACCCCTGCTGGTGCTGGAGGCGATGAAGATGGAACACCAGTTGCGTGCAGAGCGGGACGGGGTAATTGAAGCCCTGCTGTGCAAACAGGGCGAGCAGGTAAGCCAGGGAACCGTGCTGGTGCGCTTTGCCAAAGAGACTGCTTCACAGGAGGAACACCCATGAACCGATCACAGGACGTCCGTGACGACAGGGTCAGTCTGGTGGAGATGGGGCCGCGAGATGGCCTGCAAAATGAAGCTGCGCCCCTCTCCCTGGTACAGCGGCTGGAGCTGATCCAGCGCCTTAGCGACAGCGGCCTGCAACGCATCGAGGTGGGTGCCTTTGTCTCTGCCAAAAAAGTGCCGCAGATGGCGGACTCCGCAGCGCTGTTCGAGGCACTGCCGCGCAAGGGCTCAATCCGTTACGGCGCTCTGGTGCCCAATTTGCAAGGCTTGCAGGCTGCCATTGCCGCCCGCGCCGACGAGATTGGCCTCTTCACCGCCTGCTCCGACGGTTTTACCCGCGCCAATATCGGCATCAGCGTGGAGGAGTCGCTGGTGCGCTTCGCCCCGCTGGTGCAGGAGGCGCGCCGCCTCGGCATCAAGGTGCGTGGCTACCTCTCCACCGTCATCGCCTGCCCCTTCGACGGCCCGACCCGCCCAAAACGGGTCGCCGCCATGGCCGAACAGTTGCTGGATCTCGGCTGCCACGAAATTTCGCTGGGGGACACCATAGGCGTCGGCACCCCGGGCACCGTGGCCCCCATGCTGGATGCGGTGCTGCACGAGATCCCGGCGGGTCGACTCGCGGTCCATTTTCACGACACCTACGGCCAGGGGTTGGCCAACCTGCTACCCGCGCTGGAGCGCGGCATTCGCACCATCGACTGCTCGGTGGCGGGGCTTGGCGGCTGCCCCTATGCGCCGGGCGCCTCCGGCAATGTGGCGTCAGAAGAGGTGGTCTACCTGCTACACGGCCTTGGCATGACGACCGGGGTGGATCTCGACAAACTGGCGGCCACCGGCCAGTGGGTGAGCGAGCAGCTCGCTCGCCCCAACGGCTCGCGGGTCGGTCAGGCCCTGCACGCCAATGCCGAGCGGCTGCGTACCCGCCTCTGCCAGCCACACGCCCAGCAACAGGAGTCATGACCATGTCCCGTTCCCTGCCCGGCAAGGAGATCACCTACAGCATTTCGGAGCTGGCCCACGAGTTCGATGTCACGCCGCGCACCATCCGCTACTACGAGGATGAGGGGCTGCTCACTCCCCAGCGGGAGGGGCAAACTCGCATCTACAGCCATCGGGACAAGATCCGGCTCAAATTGACCCTGCGCGGCAAACGGCTGGGGTTTAGCCTGGCCGAGATCCGCGAGCTGTTTGATATGTACGACACCGACAAATCGAGCAAAACCCAGCTCCACTCCATGATCCAGCTGATCGAGGCAAAACGCGGCGCCCTGCGCCAGCAACTGGAGGATATCCAGATGGTGATGGCCGAGCTGGAAGCCGCCGAACAGCGCTGTGTTAATTCCCTTAACAGCTTGAAAACTGGCTCAGATTAACCGAATCTGGGAGCAAGCTATTGCCTTGGGTATCCCATGAGATATTGGTGCTGGTTTTTGCTCTTGTTCAGCCTCTCTGGCTGGAGCCATCCCATCATCAAGGTTGGTGGATACCCCTATGCCCCCTTTGTGGTCAAACTCCCCGATTCCCGCTATGAAGGACTGACCCTGGAGCTTATCGACCAGCTCAATGCCGTACAGAAAGAGGTGACCTTCGTCTTTGTCCCCACCTCGGCCGCCAACCGTTACAAGGCGCTCGATCTGGGCCGGTTCTCGCTGATGTTGTTTGAAGACACCAAGTGGGGCTGGGACACCGATAAATTCAAGATGACAGCCCCCTTCCTCGGTGGTGGCGAGGTCTATGTGGCCCTGAACAAAGCGGGGCGGGATCAGCGCTTTTTTGACGATCCTGCCAGCCATCACCTCATCGGGGTGACCGGCTATCACTACGGCGTCGGCCAGTTCAATGCCGATCCCCTCTACCTGCAGCGCAAGCTCAATATCACTCTGGTCAAAGACAACGTCAGCGCCCTGCAAGCGCTACTCAAAGGGCGCGGCGAGGTAGCCATTCTCAACGTTTCCTACCTTAACCAGTATCTGCAGGCCAATCCCGACACAGCCGACCAGTTGCTGATCTCGCAAAAATGGGATCAACAGTATCAACACCGCGCCATCCTTCACCCTGAGGCCCCCATTACCCCTGCCCAGCTGGAACAGTGGCTGGCAGCGCTGCAACAAAAAGGTGAACTGGATCGCTTTTGGACAAAGTACGGCGTACAACAGCACGCAACCCCATGATTACTATCCAGCTTTTCTGTACCATGGCGGGAACCACATGGGAGTGCACCAAATGAACACCACCGAGCCCGCGTCCCCCAAGCTCCGCTTGCTGCGCTACCTTGCCTACGCTTTCCTGCTGCTTCTTATCCTGATGACCCTGCTGCTGTGGCAAACCCCCCGTCTGATCCAGCGCTATCTGCCCGGCTGGCTGGCTGAGCACTATGGCCTGCAACTGACGCTGGGAGAGATTGACGTAGGGCTGCGCAACCCTTCTCTCACCCTCGGCGCGACTACCCTGCTCGATGCCAAGCAGCAGCCCATCATCGGTTTTGAGCAGCTCTTTATCACCCCAAACCTGCAAGCCAGCTGGCAGCAGAAAGGGGTCGTGCTTTCCGCCGTCACCCTGACCAAACCCGTGGTGCTGCTGCAACGTCTGACAGACAAAAAGGGGGAGGTTCGACTCAATCTGACCGATGCGCTGGCGACCCTGCTCGCCCCTGCCCCCTCCCCCGAGCCCGAAACAGCCAGCGCCCCGCTATTGGTCGATATTGCCAGCATCGCAGTCACTGACGGCCATGTGCGCTATCAGGATCAGCGCAAGGAGAGCGAACCCGGCTGGTTGCCGCCTCTCAATCTGGAGAAAATGACCCTCAAGCTCGATAACCTGCGCACCGAGGCAAATCACCCGACCGCCTATCAGCTGAACGCCGCCATCAACGGCAAAAGCAGCCTCGCTGCCCACGGCAAACTCGATGTGATGAGCGGCATGGGTCAGGGCAAAGCGAGCCTCAAACAGGTCGACCTGAAACCCTTCGCCCCGCTCTGGGCACCCTATCTCAAGCTGGATCTGGCCAAGGGCCACGCCAATGCAGAGGTGGAGTACCAGCTTAAAGAGGGCAAGCAAGGAGTGCTGTGGCAATTGTCCAAAGGCAAGCTGACCCTGGACAACTGGCAGCTTAAAAAACACAAGGGCGACGAATTTGCCCGCTTCGGCCAGCTGGCCCTGAGCGATCTGGCTGTCGATGGCCAGAAACAGTCGCTCCAGATCGGCAAGGTGACCCTGCAACAGCCCCTGCTCAAGGCCACCCTCAACCCACAGCAGGAGCTGGATCTGGCTGACTTGCTGATTGAACAGGCCCCCGCCAAACCTGCCAAAGGGGCCCACGCCGCAAACGAGGTGGCCAGCAATGCGGCGCCCAAATCGGCACCACAAGCAAAGACAGCCGGTAACGGCAAGAAACAGGTGCCAGACAAACCCTGGCAATGGCAGATCAAGCAGATCCTTATCGACAAGGGCGATCTCACCCTCACCGAATCGAGCAGCGGCAAACCGCAGGCACGCCAGCTCTCCGGCCTCAAGCTGGCGCTGGGGCCACTGGGCAGCAAGGGGGAGCAACCGAGCAAACTGACTCTGGCCACCCAGTTCAACCAGAGCAGCCCCCTCGCCTTTGATGGCCAACTGACCCTGACTCCTTTCACCTTAAGTGGCGACATCAACCAGCAGGGGCTGCCCCTGACGCTGGCACAGCCCTATCTAGCCGATCTGGTACGCATTAAGGTGCAAAACGGGCTGCTGAGCAGCAAGACCCGCCTTGATCTCGCCACCACCGCCCAGGGAGATCTGAGCAAGCTGACCCTGCAAGGGGGGCTCGATATCAACGGGCTCAAAGTAGTCGATCGGGCAGACAATCAGCGGCTGCTGGAGTTCAACACCCTGGCTCTCACCGGTCTGACGTACGACGGCATCAGCCAGCAGATGCGGATCAAGGAGATTGCCCTGAACAAGCCCTTCGCCCGCATCGAGATCAACGAAGATGGCACCACCAACCTGCAACAGATGCTGTTGCCGCAACCGGCGGCAGCAAAAAGTACTCAAGCAGCGGCAGGCAGCAAGGCTCCCGACTTTCGTTTCACCATCGACCAGCTGCGCACCGAGCAGGGCAACCTGCGCTTTGCCGACCGCAGTCTGAGTCAGGATTTTGTGGCCGATATCGCCTCGCTGGGCGGCCAGAGTCGCCATATCAGCAATATTCCGGGGCAACGCTCCGATCTCGCCTTCAACGGCAAGGTGGATCGCTATGCGCCAGTGACCATTCGCGGCGGTACCAACCTGCTGGTCGCCAACCCGATCCTCGACATCGCGGTCGCTTTCCACAATCTGGAGCTCACCACCTTTACCCCCTATTCGGGCACCTATGCCGGTTATGCCATCGACAAGGGGCAGCTCTCCATGAAGCTGCACTACAAGCTGGAGGGTAACCGGCTGGAGGGGGATAACGACATCACCATCAAGAAGCTGCAACTGGGCGAGAAGATCAAGAGCGATCAGGCCAAGGATCTGCCACTGGGGCTGGCCATCGCCCTGCTGAGCGATGCCAACGGGGTGATACAGATGAACCTCAAAGTAAAGGGGGATCTTGATCAACCGGACTTCAGCATCGGCAATATCTTCTGGGATGTGCTAGGCAACACCCTGAGCAAGGCGATCACCTCCCCCTTCTCCCTGCTCGCCTCGCTGGCCGATGGCACCGAAGATCTCGACGAACTTCCTTTCCTGCCGGGGGATCCCGATCTCACCCCCACCCAGCAGGAGAAACTGGTCAAGCTGGCGCAGGCCCTCAAGGATAGACCTAAGCTCAGCATGAACATTCGCGGCAAGGTCAACTTCAACGAGGAGCGTCCCATCCTGCAACGGCAAAAGCTGGAGCGGGTACTGGCCAAGCTCACCGGCAATCAGGCGGATCTCGACCTGCTGGAACAGGACCCCGCCCTGCAAGAGGCGCTGGCCCAAGCCTATGAAGAGCGCTTTGGCGAAGATCTGGAAGATCTGGCCGATCGCCTCCATCTGGATGAAGAGAGCGCGGCACTGAGGGCCCAGGCGGTGATCCTGCTGCGGGATCAGCAGCTCATCACCGCCAAATCCCTGCGCAATCTCGCCATGCGCCGGGCGCAAAATACCAAGGAGTTTCTGGTCGACAGCCAGGGGATCGCTCCGGAGCGGCTGTTCGTGCTCGACAGCCAGGTCAAGGAAGAGGACAAGGAAGCCAAAGTGATCCTGACGCTGGATCAGTGACGCCGCCGCACTTCGTAAAAAGCGTAATAAAAATACAACCCCTCAACTATTTTGACACCTTTTGCTCACCAAACAGCCTGTCCTGGTGAGCATTTGGCCTCTGATGCAAATAATCACGTAGTTTTTTTACGATTTATCCCCTCTGCCCCCTTGCGGGCGCGCCACAGCCTGCCTAAAATCGCGCGTCTTTTGTTAACCCCACCTCTATTTTTGGAGAACGCCACGTGAGCGAAAAATTGGCCAACCCTGCCCCTCTGGGTCTGATGGGTTTCGGTATGACCACCATCCTGCTGAACATCCATAACGCAGGTTTCTTCCCCATCAGCGCCATGATCCTGGCCATGGGCCTGTGCTACGGCGGCATCGCCCAGATCATTGCTGGCATCATGGAGTACAAGCGTGGCAACACCTTCGGTGTGACCGCGTTCACCTCCTACGGCCTGTTCTGGCTGAGCCTGGTGTTCCTGCTGATCATGCCGACCATGGGTCTGGCCGAAGCCACTCCGCACGCCTACATGGGTTGGTATCTGCTGATGTGGGGCATGTTCACCCTGTTCATGCTGGTTGGCACCATCAACTACCCGCGCGCCAAGCAGTTCGTATTCGCCTCCCTGACCGTGCTGTTCTTCCTGCTGGCCGCCCGTGACTTCACCGGCAGCACCCTGATCGGCACCATCGCCGGTTTCGAAGGCATCATCTGTGGCGCCAGCGCCATCTACCTGGCCATGGCCACCGTGATCAACGAGCAGTTCGGCCGCACCGTAATGCCGATCGGCGATCACAAGAAAGCCGCCGCCGTACAGCTGAAAGCCGCTGCCTGATAGGCAAGCCACTCAGATTGTGAAAAAGGCACCCTCGGGTGCCTTTTTGCTATTTCGCAAAGCTGATTGTCCTGCGCACGCTTTTTTCCTTTACTGTCTCACAGTCGAATATCCCAAGCCTCGGGTATTTCCGTCCTCCTCGTTATCCCCTCCCCCTTATTGACCTCTTTTAGCCGCTTCAGAACAGCTATATCAGCGCATTAACCGCAAGCTCAGGGAACAGGTGATCCGGCTTGTGAGTCGTTTTGGACTTTGCTGCAGGCAAGATCGCGGTGATGGCGGGATTGCACTTCAAGGTGGCAGAAACGCCCGCAGCGGGCACGGTGGAGGGGATGAACAAGTTGTACTCAAGCAACGCCTGCTGCACTTCTTGGAGCTCTGGTAATAACTGTACTCTGAAGGCAGATTCATAGAATAAAGCTCCAAGGATCAAATACATTGCAGCGCCATCAAAAATGACAAAGCAAACAATAAAAGGTGTGACATTGATTGGATAGCCACCAAAGACTGATTTGATTGATAATAGAAACTGGATACAATCGTGAACCACCAAACAAAACTGGACTTAAACGAGAATGATTATTGAGGATTATGGGCGCTACGTAATTGAATGTGATTTAGAGTTGGGGCGGATACCTGATGACGCTCCACATATGCCATTGACGCAATGCCTACCTTATTTACTAAAGATGATTGATTCTGGAGAGGCAGTTTACGAATTTAAAAAAGGTGAAGCTGTTGCTAGAATCTTGACTTATGAAATGATTCCTGATGAATCCATTACTCTGCTGTTTCAACTTGCAGACAAGAATGCATCAGACCCTGCTTTTGCACAGTTAGATACTGGGGTTTCACGAGTTATCCGTAAAGGTCAAGGTGAAGGATTAGCAGCTACCGCACATCTTGTAATCTCCCTTGAGTCACAAAGCCCTGCATTTCCTGAAATTTATAGTGCTGTTTTTGAAGAGGTTCCCGGCATTACCCGTACTCTTATTGGCGCTGTGATGACGGCCTTGTTTAATGAAGCTGTTGATTTCGAGTTTGACAGAAATAAGGATGGTAAGCGCTCTCGCTGCAAATGTAGACCGCGCGTTTCATTGTTACCATTATCGGCACAAGATCTGACTGAATGCTTAAAGGATGGCTGGTTACTTGGTTTCAGCGCGGTAAGAAAAGTGAAAGACCAGACTCTCGATGAAGAGGGTGAAATCACCATAGAGGAGTCTCGACTGGTGCTCAAAACCAAGAAGAGTGGTGCTCAACGCGCTATCGACTTGGTAAAAAAAGCTGCAAACATCATCAATAAGAAAGGTTATACTGATCTTCGGGTCATGTATGAAGATGAGAACAAAAGGAGAAAAAGCATCCCCATCAATCCCAAGAGAGAAGACTTGCAGGCGTCAGTTTTTGTTCGAAGCGAGTATGTTCATCTACCCGAGAAAATTGAACAATGCCAAGATGACATACATCCCGATCTTGTTAAAGATATGAGGGTAATCCTAAATAATAGGTAATATTATGTTTATTGTTGATAAGCTATTAAAACCACTAAGGTATATAAAGATATCCAACAATGAAAAGCGATGGTTTGACCTGTGGTTGCCTGTGATTTCTGCGATACTTGTCACCGCGCTTATCTATATATTGCCTAAGCCTATATCTTTTCTTGGTAAAGATAGCATCGTCTCATTGTCAAACGGGATCTTGCAAATATTATCTGGATTTTATATTGCTTCAATGGCCGCTGTTGCAACATTTAATCGTGATGGTATGGATGACCCGATGACCGGTGGCGATTGTCCATGTTTAGATGGTAAAAAACTGACGAGGCGAGGTTTTCTCAGTTACCTCTTTGGATATCTTGCATTTACGAGTATATTAATGTATTTCGCAGGGGGACTGTGCCAATTAATGCTCAGTAGTTTGCGAGATATTTTTTCCGGTTACCCATTAGTAAAATGGGCCGGAGCGTTTATTTATTTAACTATACTTTTCAATATACTATTTACAACTGTTTTGGGGATGCATTTTTTAATAGATAGAATTCATCGCTCAGAGCCTAAGCTATATGATAAAAAAAAGGATGAGTGAAGATACTTCTAGCTTTAATTTACCATCTTCACCCTAGCGATTAAAATCTTGCTGGTAGAAACATTTTCTACCAGCTGTAGCATTATAACGAATAATATTATATCGATGATTATAATTTCATGACCTACACTCAAGCCTTCATAGTAAAAACCATCTCATTGATTTCTGATAATAATTAAACGCATGAACTGCATCATTCAGTTCCATAAAAACAATTCCATTGCAACTCAACATTTCAACACAAAGCTCAGTACATATCATCTTCCAGTTCACACCACAGATAGAGACGCATTTACGAAATCCGCGCTCATCCGCTCCCGCCTGCGCGCTCCATGAGATAAATTATTTGTAAAAACAGATATTGGCAATTCTCCCCTCTCAGGGCGCGTGGCATCTAGGATTTTCTTGTCCTATACAAACTGATTGGGGTGAAACTTCTTCAACAAATTGCATTTTTAAAATGTTTCTCTGTGGATGAAAAAACATAACAGTACATTTATAGATGCCATTAATATTGGTTGCTCTATTGCGATTAGGATGTGTAAAATAACATCGTATTTTTAAAGGTATTTCAGCATGATGCATATTGTACTATTCACCTTCACTTTTTTGACGTTATTATCTATCTCGATACTAACAATCACCAAACCACTATTTTATTTATATGCAGAATACATATTAGTGAACATTTTATTGGAGAAACATATTCCGCATACTATTTTGATTTTATTCTCTATTTAGTTACTCCATTATGTTGTCTTTTCTCGATATTTATCGTCACTTCCATCTATAGATGGAAAAAGAAGAAAGTGGAGCGATAAAATCGCCATTTTTATGAGCATGCCCTACACGAAGACCAAGACCAATTACTCTTCTTTCAGAGTTACAAGCGAAATTTGGCTGTTGAAAACCATAAGTAGCAAAACCCCGACAATATGGGGTTTTGCTATCTCGAATCACCATTCAACCGATCGGTTATCAGGTAAGTGACCCGGCGTCCACCTCCCCCGCCAGCAAGCGGGTCGCGGGGAAACGCAGTGCGGGATCCTGGCTAAAGAACTGGCTCAGTTGTCGGTATACCGCCGGATAAACCTGCTGCAACCGCAGCGGATCGGTAAAGAAACACTCGCAGCTGACGGCAAAAAATTCGGCGGGATGTTCAGCAGCATAGGGATCGATATCGGTCACTTCGTCCCGGTCGAGTTGTTGGCAGAGCGCATCGAAGGCGCTCTGAAAGGCCTGTTGCCACAGCTGGCTGCTCATCTGCCCCGGCAACGGCGGCGCGCCGTCCGCCTCACCGCCCAGCATATCGAGCTTGTGGGCCAGCTCGTGGATCACCAGATTAAAGCCGTCCCAGTCGCCATCTTGCTGCAGTTCGCTCCAGGCCAGCACCAGCGGCCCTTGCGGCCAGGATTCGCC
This sequence comes from Aeromonas sp. 82P, assembly GCF_051919365.1. Taxonomy (NCBI): domain Bacteria; kingdom Pseudomonadati; phylum Pseudomonadota; class Gammaproteobacteria; order Aeromonadales; family Aeromonadaceae; genus Aeromonas; species Aeromonas sp. 82P. Next base: position 2,334,587 of record NZ_JBQBEV010000001.1, on the reverse strand, counting down.
AGCGTTCTCCTCTTCAAACTCGCTCACCAGCCCGAACTCATCCTGCACCTCCTGACGCCGGGTGACGGGCTCGGGAATGATGATGACTTCGTGAAAGCCACGATACCAGTCAAGGCCAAGGTGCAAGATGGGCAACGCCGCCTGCAGCGCCAGCACCGCCTGTTGGCGTGGGCTGAGCTCTACCCCGATCAGGGTCAGGGTCTTGCGCTTGAGCAGCTGTTGCCCCAAGCCGATAAGCATTGTCTGCTCGGTGTCGCTGAGCCCTTGCAAGATGGGCACAGCCGCCAGCGCCTGACGCCACAGCGCCAACTCATCCTCACTCATGGGCGTTTGCGGGCGACCACCCAGCCATTTGAACCATCCCAGCACGCCTACTCCTTCTTTTGATGCAAAAAACAGGTCACAACAGTTTGACGAACCGTTTCGGCCGCTCCTGATAATCCTGCGCCAGATAGAAACGGTGGGCCGCCTCGCGCTTGAGACTGCTGGAGAGTTCCAGCTGGGCGCAACCTGCGGCCCGCGCCATCGCTTCGGCTCCCTTGAGCAAGGCAGCGCCCACTCCCGCCCCTCTTGCCCCTTCATCGACAACCAGCGCCGAGATCAGGCCCCAAGCTGGTGCAACATGCAGCGGTGCCAGCTTGTGCCACACCAGCACGCCGACCACCTTGTCGGCCAGGGATGCGAGCATCACAACGCTCGCGGAATCCGGCGCCAACAGGCGCGCCGTGACGTCAGCGCCTTCGGCAGGATACCCCAATTGGCTGAACAGGTGGGCGATTGCGCTCCCGTCGTCGACCTCAGGGGGACGGATCGTCAACGTCTCAGGGTCATTTTTCATTGTTGGCCTCATGTTTGCTTTCCATTGTGTTACGCCCGTCACATTGTCTGGCGCAGATCAACAAGGAGGATCTCATCTTTACTCATAGAAAACGCTGCCTGCCATTATCCCCCCACCGTTGTCAATTCACAAATTTGCAACAAGACAACATTTTTCGCTGGGAAGCACCGATACAACTCGATATGTTACAAGCCATGCATGGCGCGTGTTTGCGCTCTGCTTAACCCCTCAACCTCGCGCTCATTTGTTAACTGGATTGTTAACAAACAGTGCCGAAAACAGTGACAGAGAGCGAGGCCAAGATCTCGCCAAGACAGCGCCACAAACACAACAAAGGAGTTGTTGTACATGAATGAAATCGTCAATGCCATCAATGGTGTAATCTGGAGCCCTGCGCTCATCTACCTGTGTCTGGGGGTCGGTCTTTACTTCTCCCTGCGCACCCGTTTTTTGCAACTGCGTCATATGAAAGAGATGGTGCGCCTGATGTTTGATGGCAAGAGCACCGATGCTGGTGTCTCCTCCTTCCAGGCGCTGGCCATGACCCTGGCCGGTCGCGTGGGTACCGGTAACATCGCCGGTGTGGCCACCGCCATCACCTTCGGTGGTCCGGGCGCCCTGTTCTGGATGTGGATGGTTGCCTTCCTCGGCGCCAGCTCTGCTTTCGTGGAGTCCACCCTGGGTCAGGTTTACAAAGAGAAGATCAACGGTGAATACCGCGGCGGCCCGGCCTTCTACATCGAGAAAGGGCTTGGCATGAAGTGGTACGCCTGGACCTTCGCCATCGCTACCGTCTTCGCCTGCGGCGTGCTGCTGCCGGGCGTGCAGGCCAACTCCATCGGCTCCAGCCTGCAGACCGCCTTTAATATCGATCCGAACGTCACCGCCGCCGGTCTGGCGCTGCTGCTCGGCTTTATTATCTTCGGCGGCGTCAAGCGTATCGCCAGCTTCGCCAGTACCGTGGTGCCCTTTATGGCGCTGGGCTACATCATCGTGGCTTGCGTCATCATCGCCCTGAATATCGGCCAGCTGCCGGGCGTGATCCTGCTGATCTGGAAGAGCGCCTTCGGTCTGGATGCCGGTTTCGGTGCCATTCTGGGTCTGGCCATCATGTGGGGGGTAAAACGCGGGGTCTACTCCAACGAAGCGGGTCAGGGTACCGGACCGCACGCCTCCTCTGCTGCGGCAGTGAGTCACCCGGCCAAGCAAGGTCTGGTGCAGGCGTTCTCCGTCTATATCGACACCCTGTTCGTCTGCTCCGCCACCGGCTTTATGCTGCTGATAACCGGCCTCTATAACGTACAAGGGCCGGACGGCGCCGCCATCTACACGGGTATTGCCGGTATCGCAGCAGGCCCGGGCTATGTGCAGACCGCCATGGAGAGCATGATGCCGGGCTTTGGCAGCATTTTCGTGGCTATCGCGCTGTTCTTCTTCGCGTTCACCACCATCGTTGCCTACTACTACATCGCCGAAACCAACATCGCCTACATCAACCGCAAGATTAATCGCCCCTGGCTCACCTTCTTGCTGAAGATTGCGCTGATGGCTGCCACTGTCTACGGCACCGTCAAGACGGCAGATCTGGCGTGGGGCATGGGTGATATCGGGGTTGGCCTGATGGCATGGCTCAACATCATCGCCATCCTGCTGCTGCAAAAGACCGCCTTCACCTGTCTGAAGGATTATGAAGCGCAGCAGGCACAAGGGATTGACCCCGTATTCCACCCGGAGAAGCTCGGCATCAAGAACGCCGATTACTGGGTGGGCAAACGCTCCGAAGAGAACCTGGAGCGGGAGAAATCAGGCCATCAGTTCGAACCGGATCAGGATCGCAAGACCTCCTGAACCAGAACGACATAAGACATCAATAAAAATGGCAGCCTCGGCTGCCATTTCTTTTTCCTGTCACCTCATCTCAGAGCGGATTGCGGCGCGGCCCGAATGGCAGCCGCCAGCGAAACAGGCTGTTAAGGGTGGCCCGCCACTGATTGGGTCGCCCCAGGATCTGCTTTTGCAACCGGGTCTCCTCTTTGAGCATCGCCTCGTCACTACGAGCCCAGGCCTGGCTGTAGAGCTGCTTGATCCCCGCCAGCGCATCGGGCGACTTGGTGATCAGGGTGCGGGCAAACTCCCGCGCCTCCACCAGTGGATCGGCGCAGACCCGGCTCACCATCCCGAGAGATTTGGCCTCGATGGCATCGAGCTCGCGCCCGCTCATGGCCAGCTCCATGGCGGTATCCACTCCCATCAGATTGCGCATAGTGACGCTGCCACTCATGTCGGGGATGATCCCCCACTTGATCTCCATCACCGAGAAGCGGCAATCGGGGGTGCTGAAGCGAAAATCGGCCCCGAGCGCAATCTGCAAGCCACCGCCAAAACAGACTCCCTGGGTCACCGCAATCACCGGCACAGGCAGCTGGTGCCAGCCATAAGCAACCCGCTGGGCCAGATTGGTCGCCTCGTCCGCCTCACGCTTTAGAATATCGAGCGCTGCCACCGGCTGTCTCAGCATGGATTTCACATCCAGCCCGGCGCAGAAGGCACGCCCCTCGCCATGCAGGATCACCGCCCGCAGCCCCTTGTGCCGGGCGAGCTGCGTCAGCGTCTCGTCGATGGCGCTGAACATGGCGCGGTCCAGCGCATTGAGTTTGTCCCCCCGCGTCAGCATCACTTCGGCAATCCCGTCGTGGATCTCGCACTTGATCCTTGGTTTTTCCATCTCCCTTGTCCTCTCCTTGATCCCTGAAACTGACTCACTGGTCATACCACCACGTTATCAGAGTGTGAACAGGCGGTACAGCTGAGACTAAAGTCGGCTGGTCGCCTCCCCCTCCCTTTGTCACACTGGGAGCTGCATGAGTGCCGCAAGCCAGCAGAGGACGCTGTCATGTCAACCCTGTTCAATTTTGCCAGACCACCGTTCGACCGACTGGATGAGGAGGCGCGCGAACGGCTATCCCGTCACCTCTCGCTCTGCTATTTTCGGGCCGGGGATCTGCTGCTCAAGGAGGGGGACGAGCCTCCCGGCCTCTATCTCATCATCAAGGGGGCGGTGGAAGAGTCTGCTCCTCACCATCAGTTTGGTGATTACGGGGTCGATGACCTGTTCGATGTGCGCGCCCAGTTTGATGGCCGCTGCCGCCACCGCTTCACCGCGCTGGAAGATAGCCTCTGCCAGCTCATTCCTCGCCACACCTTTCTGGCGCTCTGTGAGCAGGATCCGCAGTTTGCCAGCTACTTCACCGCCAATCTGGCCGAGCGCCAGCGCCAACAGGAGCAACGCGAACAACTGGGGCAGAAGAATCTGGCGGAATTTATCCTGACCCGCATCGAACCCGGCCACCTGCAGGCACCGCTTATCGTCGACAGCAAGCTGTCACTGCTGGCGGCGACCGAAGCCATGGTGAGCAAGGGGACCGATTGCCTGCTCTACCCAGCCCACGACGGCTCCCTCACGCTGGCAACCCGCAAGACCTTGCTCCACGCCCTGACCCTCAAGGGATTGCCGCTGACGGCCCCCCTCTCGGTGCTGACCCCTACTCCTCTGATTGGTCTGCCGCTGGAGAGCTATCTGTTTGATGCCCTGCTACTGATGACCCGCCATCGCATCAAGCGACTGGTGGTGTGGCGTGGCAACGAGGTGGCGGGCATCTTGCAACTGACCCAGGTGCTCGGGCTCTTCTCGACCCACTCCCACGTGCTGACGTTGCGTATCGCCCGCGCCGACAGCCTGCCCGCACTGGAGGCGGTCGCCCGCGAGCAGCAACAATTGACCCGCTCGCTGTTTGCCCAAGGGATCCACACCGCCTTTTTGATGAAGCTCATCGCCACCATCAATGAACAGCTGATCGCCAAAGCCTTTGCGCTGGTGCTTCCCCCCGAGGTGCAGGATAAGGTCTGCCTGCTGATGCTGGGCTCGGAGGGGCGCGGCGAGCAGATCCTCAAAACCGATCAGGACAACGCCCTGATCCTGCCAGAGGGGCTGGCATGGCCCACCCAGGCAGCCGATCTGGCCGAATTCAGCGCCCTGCTGGAGCGACTCGGCTACCCGCAGTGCCCCGGGCAGGTGATGGTGAACAATCCGGCCTGGGTGAAAACGGGCAGCGAGTGGCAAAGCGCCATTGCCAGCGCCTGCACCACGGCAAAAGAGGATGAGCTGCTCTGGCTCGCCACCCTGGCCGATGCTCACCCCATCGCGGGGGATCGACAGCTCCATCTGCCGGTTGCCAGAGCGCTGCGCGAGCAGTTGACCGACAGGCGGGATCTACTGGCGGAGATGGTGCGACCGGCGGTGGCCTTCCATGCCCCCCTCACCCTGTTTGGCCGGCTGGAACAGCCACCGGAAGGGCTGGATCTGAAGCGGGGCGGCCTGTTCCCGCTGGTGCACGGTATCCGCATGTTGGCCCTTGAGGCAGGCATTCTGGAGACTTCAACCCTGGGGCGTATCGACGCACTGGTGGCCGCCGATCGGCTCAGTGCCGACTATGGCAGCAATCTGGCAGAGGCGTTCCGGCTCTTTATCCGGCTTAGGCTGCGCAGCCAGCTAAAGGGAGGCAATAGTCGGGTGCAGACAAGCGAGCTTAGCCACAGCGAGCGGGATCTGTTGCGTCAGGCGCTGCATCAGGTGAAGAAATTCCAGCAGTGGCTCACCTTGCACTTTCGTCTGAGACAATAGTCATGTTGAGCCGCGTTCGACGCTACTGGTATGGCCGCGCGTTCCGAACGGGCGAGTTCGCGCCGCTCTTTGCTACCCCACCCGAAGATGAACGGATCGCCCTCGATTTCGAGACCACCAGTCTCGATCCCGAGCAGGCCGAGATCGTCTCCATCGGGGCGGTGCGCATTCAGGGCAACCGGCTGCTGACCGGCGAGGCCCTCGCCATCAAAGTACAGCCACCGGCCAGCCTGACCAGCCAATCGGTGGTGATCCACGGTCTGCGCCATCAGGATCTGCAACAGGGAATGGAGCTGGAAGCCGCACTGCGCCTGCTGCTCGACTATATCGGCCCGCGCGAACTGGTGGGCTATCACATCGCCTACGACCTGCGCATTCTCAATCTTGCCTGCCAGAAATTGTGGGGATTGACCCTGCCCCAGCGAGGGATCGAGGTGAGCCAGCTCTATCACGACCACCTCTATCGCCGCTATCCCGATGCGGCTATTGACCTCCATTTGAGTGCCATCTGCAGCCACCTTGAACTCCCATCCCTGCCCGCCCACGACGCCCTTGCCGATGCCACCACGGCTGCGCTCATCTATCTGCGCCTGACCTGCGGCTCACCGCTCACTTATCCCAAAGTCTAATTGTCGAGAAATAACATTTAATTCACATTTTGCTTACATGAGCAGATTGCCTGCTCGTCGGGGTTACCCCATCCACCGCTGACACTCATGTCATGGAGAACTGCAATGGAACAGCAAAGCTATCTGAGGATCCAGCAAGATCCCAACTTCCAGGAGCTGGTCGCCAAGCGCCAGCGTTTTGCCTGGGCCCTCTCGGCTCTGATGCTGGGACTCTACCTGGCGTTTATTCTGCTCATCGCCTTTGCCCCCGGTTGGCTCGGCACCCCCTTGAGCGAAGGGTCGACCATTACTCGCGGCATTCCTGTCGGGGTAGGATTGATCCTCTCCTCCTTCGTGTTGACCGGCGTCTATGTCTTTCGCGCCAACGGCGAGTTTGATGAACTGAACCAGAAGATCCTCAAAGGGGTGCAATCATGAAAGGCAAGTTGCTGCTGTTGACCTCACTGGCCTCCTCTCCCCTGCTGGCGGCCGATGCAATCTCTGGCGCCGTGGAGCGTCAGCCCCTTAATGTCGCCGCTATCGTGATGTTTCTGGTGTTTGTGGCCGCTACCCTGTTCATCACCTACTGGGCCTCCAAGCGCAACCGCTCGGCTTCCGACTACTATGCTGCCGGTGGCCGTATCACCGGCTTCCAGAACGGTCTGGCCATCGCTGGTGACTATATGTCCGCCGCCTCCTTTCTCGGGATCTCCGCGCTGGTCTACACCTCCGGCTATGACGGCCTCATCTACTCCATCGGCTTTCTGGTGGGCTGGCCCATCATTCTGTTCCTGATCGCCGAACGGCTGCGCAACCTCGGCAAATACACCTTCGCCGATGTCGCCTCCTATCGTCTCAAACAGACTGAAGTGCGTACCCTCTCCGCCTGCGGCTCGCTGGTGGTGGTCGCCCTCTACCTGATCGCCCAGATGGTCGGTGCCGGCAAACTGATCGAGCTGCTGTTTGGCCTGCAATACCATGTGGCCGTGGTGCTGGTCGGTATCCTGATGGTGCTCTACGTGCTGTTTGGCGGCATGCTGGCCACCACCTGGGTGCAGATCATCAAGGCAGTGATGCTGCTCTCCGGTGCCAGCTTCATGGCCATCATGGTCATGAAATCGGTCAACTTCGATATCGGTGCCCTGTTTAGCGAAGCGGTCAAGGTGCACGAGAAAGGGAGCGCCATCATGAGCCCGGGTGGCCTGGTTGCTGACCCCATCTCCGCCATCTCGCTCGGTCTGGCATTGATGTTCGGCACCGCCGGTCTCCCCCATATCCTGATGCGTTTCTTCACCGTGAGCGATGCCAAGGAAGCGCGTAAATCGGTGTTCTACGCCACCGGCTTTATCGGCTACTTCTACATCCTCACCTTCATCATCGGCTTTGGCGCCATCTTGCTGGTGAGCACCAACCCGGCCTTCAAGGACGCCACCGGCACCCTGCTGGGCGGCACCAACATGGCGGCAGTCCATCTGGCCAATGCGGTCGGTGGCAGCCTGTTCCTCGGCTTCATCTCCGCCGTGGCATTTGCCACCATTCTGGCGGTAGTTGCCGGATTGACCCTGGCCGGAGCCTCTGCGGTCTCCCATGACCTCTATGCCAGCGTGTTGAAGAAGGGCAAGGCTAACGAGACCGATGAACTGCGTGTCTCCAAGATGACGACTCTGGTGCTGGGTGTGGTTGCCATTGGTCTGGGGATCCTGTTCGAGAAGCAGAACATCGCCTTCATGGTCGGCCTGGCCTTCTCCATCGCCGCCAGCTGCAACTTCCCGGTGCTGTTCCTCTCCATGTTCTGGTCACGCCTGACCACCCGTGGCGCCGTCTACGGTGGCTGGCTGGGGCTGGTGAGCGCAGTAACCCTGATGATCCTGGGCCCGACCGTGTGGGTGAAAGTGTTGGGCCATGCCCAGGCCATCTTCCCCTACGAATACCCTGCCCTCTTCTCCATGGGGTTGGCCTTCGTCGGGATCTGGTTCTTCTCCATCACCGACAGCTCCCAGAACGCCGCCGACGAGCATGCCAAGTTCCTGCCGCAGTTCGTTCGCTCCCAAACCGGGCTGGGGGCCTCTGGCGCCACCTCCCACTAACAGATCAAGTTCATCCTTCCAAGCCGGCTTCGCGCCGGCTTTTTTTATTGCCCATCAATCGGCTGCACGCCCCGCTTGCCCCGATCAAGATCACACTTCTCGCTAAAACTTTCGGGGGATCTGTGCCATAATGCGCGCCATTTGACAGACCAATCGGGACACATACCTTGTTAAGTAGCAACAACATCACCATGCAGTTCGGCGCCAAGCCGCTGTTTGAGAACATCAACGTCAAGTTTGGCGGCGGCAACCGCTATGGCCTTATCGGCGCCAACGGCTGTGGCAAGTCCACCTTTATGAAGATCCTCGGTGGTGATCTGGAGCCCACTGGCGGTAATGTGAGCCTGGACGTCAACGAGCGCATCGGTAAGCTGCGTCAGGATCAGTTCGCCTACGAAGAGATGCGCGTACTGGACGTGGTCATGATGGGTCACACCGAGCTGTGGGCAGCCATCGCCGAGCGCGATGCCATCTACGCCAACCTCGAAGCCACCGACGACGACTATATGAAGGCCGCCGAGCTGGAAGGTCTGGTTGCCGAGTATGACGGCTACACCGCCGAAGCACGTGCAGGCGAGCTGCTGCTGGGTGTCGGCATCCCGCTCGAGCAACACAACGGCCCGATGAGCGAAGTGGCCCCAGGCTGGAAACTGCGGGTGCTGCTGGCACAGGCCCTCTTCTCCAACCCTGACATCCTGCTGCTGGACGAACCGACCAACAACCTGGACATCAACACCATTCGCTGGCTGGAGCAGGTGCTCAACGAACGTGAAAGCACCATGATCATCATCTCTCACGACCGTCACTTCCTGAACTCCGTCTGTACCCACATGGCGGATCTGGACTACGGCGAGCTGCGCGTTTACCCAGGCAACTACGACGACTACATGCTGGCCGCCACCCAGGCGCGCGAGCGCCTGCTGGCTGACAACGCCAAGAAGAAGGCCCAGATCGCCGATCTGCAATCCTTCGTCTCCCGTTTCAGCGCCAACGCCTCCAAGTCCCGTCAGGCGACCTCTCGTCTCAAGCAGATCGACAAGATCAAGATTGAGGACGTCAAGGTCTCCAGCCGCCAGAACCCATTCATCCGCTTCGAGCAGGACAAAAAGCTCTATCGCAACATCCTGGAAGTGGAAGGTGTATCCAAGGGTTATGGCGACGGTCCACTGTTCAAGGGCCTCAACATGATGATGGAAGTGGGCGAGAAGGTCGCCATTCTGGGTACCAACGGTATCGGTAAGTCCACCCTGATCAAGACCCTTGTCGGCGCACTGGCACCGGATACCGGCACCATCAAGTGGTCCGAGAACGCCCAGATCGGTTACTACGCTCAGGATCACGCCGAAGACTTCGACACTGATCTCAACGTGTTCGACTGGATGGCCCAGTGGAAACAGGAGAACGAAGACGAGCAGGCTGTACGCTCCATACTGGGCCGTCTGCTCTTCTCTCAGGACGACATCAAGAAGCCGGTCAAGGTGCTCTCCGGTGGTGAACAGGGTCGCATGCTGTTCGGCAAGCTGATGATGCAGCGCCCCAATATCCTGATCATGGATGAGCCGACCAACCACCTGGACATGGAATCCATCGAATCCTTGAACATGGCACTGGAGCTCTACCAGGGTACCCTGATCTTCGTCTCCCACGACCGCGAATTCGTCTCCTCGCTGGCGACCCGCATCCTGGAGCTGAGCGAAGACGGCATCCGCGACTTTGGCGGCACCTACGAGGATTACCTGCGCACCCAGGGCGTGGTATAACCCCGCTCCTGCGCAAGTGCGCAATGCAAAACCGGCACTCAGGTGCCGGTTTTTTTATATCCCGTTTTTAGTCGACGGAGATGGCGTATAGCAGTGGTGTGACTACACGCCACAGAGCAGATAGCAGATAGCAGATAGCAGATAGCAGATAGCAGATAGCAGATAGCAGAGCTTGAGTATCCCCCTCTTTTGCCCACAGATAAAAAAACGGCTCCATCAAGGAGCCGTTTTCAATGGATTGCGCAGTGCCGATTACTCGACGGTCGCTTCCACACTGGTGAAGTACTCGATCTTGGCCGCTTTGCGCAACTCGTCGATCAGAGACTTGTAATCCACCTGAGCTTTGCCCTGACCCAGCTGAGCTTGCAGCATGGCGGCCATGCCGGATGCGGCGGCAGGGACGTTGACCTTGTCCAGCGCAACCACAACGCGGTCACCATTGGTCTCGGCAACCAGAGCCACGCTCGGCTTGCCGTCGATCGGATGGGGCAGCGTGAACGCCTGGGCAATCAGGTTCTGATCCAGCTCGCGATCGAAGCGGGCAACCCCTTTGTGGGTCTCCACTTTCAGACCGAGTGCAGTCAGATCGGCTGTGATGCTCTCACCGACCTTCAGCTTGTCCAGCAGGCCCTGGGCCTTACCACGGGCCACTTCGCTAGCCTTGTCATGCTTGATGGCGGCAATCACCTGCTCTTTCACCTCGGCCAGCGGCTTGACCGCTTTGGGCTTGTGACCAGTGATGTGCAGCACCAGCGCCTTGCCGTCAGCCAGCTCGATCACGTCGGAGTTGGTGTTGTCATCGCGCAGCTGTTCGGAGAACGCAACAGAGAGCACCTTGGGATCGTTCAGCGGAGCCGGAGCAGTCGCCTGGGTGAAGAAATCGGAAGATTGGACCTTCATCCCCATGGCATCAGCGGTCAGATCCAGCGAGTCCGGGTTTTCGAAGCTGTTGTCAGCCATCTTCTGCTGCTCGGCGAAGAACTTCTCCTTGGCCTTGTCAGCTTGCAGACGAGTGATGGTCTCTTCTTTCACATCGGCAAACGGCTTGGTCTGGGCTGCTTCAACCCCCAGCAGCTTGATGATGTGGAAACCGAACGGGCTCTTCACCACGCCGGAGAGATCGCCAGCCTTGTTCAGGGCGAACGCGGCTTTCTCGAATGCCGGATCCATCACCCCTTTCTCGAACCAGTCCAGCTCGCCGCCTTTTTTGGCAGAGAAGGTATCGGAAGAGTCAGCCTTGGCCAGCGCAGCAAAATCATCACCCGCCTTGGCTTTGGCCAGCACGGCTTCTGCTTTCTGTTCGGCCGCTTTCTCATCCTTGCCAAACGGGATCAGGATATGAGCCACATGGCGACGCTCGGCACGCTGGAACAGATCCTGGTGCTGATCGTAGTAATCCTGGGCATCCTGCTCGGTGACCTTGATATCCTTGGCGAGGTTGGCAGCGTCCAGCAGCAGATAGTCGACCTTGACCTGTTCGTCGTTCATGAAACGGGCGCCATTGGTCTTGTAGTACTGCTCCAGCTCGTTGTCGGAGACCTGAACGTCAGCCATGTAGTTGGCAGCAGCCAGACGCACCAGACGCAGATCGCGAGTCTGGTTGTAGAGCTTGTCGAGCTGCTCCGCTTCACCCTTGAGGGAGAATTCGGTGCCCAGCAGAGCGCTCATCAACTGTTGACGCACCATGTCCTGACGCAGGGAGTCACGGAACATTTCGGGAGTCATGCCGGCACGACGGATCAGTTGCAGATAGCGGTCATTGTTGAACTTGCCGTTCTCGGCAAACTCCGGCATGGCCACGATGGCTTGCTTGATCTGTTCGTCACTGATACGCAGACCCAGTTCACGGGCCTTGCTGTCCAGCAGCGCCTGATCGATCAGGCGATCCAGCACACCGCGACGGAACTGTTTCATGTAATCGGGGTTCGCGGCCAGCTGGCTGAATGCCTCTCCCATCTGGGATTCCATGCGGGCGCGCTCGTTACGGTAGGCATTTTCCAGTGCCGCAGCACTGATCTCGGTGCCATTGACGGTGGCGGGGGCGGTACGGGCCGGGCCGTTCAGGTAACTACCTACACCAGCCAAGGCAAAGGAGAGGATGATCAGGCCCAAGATAACCTTGGCTACCTTGCCCTGCGCCCCTTCGCGTAGTTTATCCAACATCATGTTTGTACTTATGCTCCCGAACTCGATGGGCGTAAACAATAAAAAGGCGCACCGATTGCGATGCGCCTTGGTCAATCAGTATGAGAGAAGACTCTCTAACTTGTCTGGTCTGCGACCAAGGACGGTAGCCGACGGATATCAGCGACCGACTTAGTTAACAGCGTCTTTCAGGGCCTTACCGGCTTTGAAGGCAGGAACTTTACCAGCAGCGATTTCGATGGTCGCGCCAGTCTGCGGGTTACGGCCTGAACGGGCAGCACGCTCGCGTACAGCGAAAGTACCGAAACCAACCAGAGCAACCTGGTCACCCTCTTTCAGCGCTTCACCAACAGCATCAATGAAGGCATCCAACGCACGGCCAGCGGCAGCTTTGGAGATATCGGCACCGTCTGCAATCTTGTCAATCAGTTGAGATTTATTCACTCTTATATTCCCCTTTTATCAAACACCGCTGCGGCGCTGATTTCCCTGGCCACAACAAGTGGAGGTTTTATAGCAAGCCTCCTGATCAGTTGCAAGTGACAATCTGGCGCAAACCCGCGCCACACAACGCATTGCGACTCATCACGAGTACCCGATCGGTGGTCAAGGCTACTTCCGTTATCGGGCGCATGCAAGCCTTAACCACCCGCCGAATGCGCCAAATTTGCGGCGCATCAACATTTACACGACAGAAACGCGCTCAAACCCCTGTGGATTGTCCTGCAACGCCAATTCCAGCACCTCGTCAATCCAGCGAACCGGATAAATTTCAAGGTCTTGTTTGACGTTTGCCGGGATCTCCTCAAGGTCACGCTCGTTCTCTTTCGGAATAAGCACTCGCTTGATGCCGCCACGGTGGGCTGCCAGCAACTTCTCCTTGAGACCACCGATGGGCAGCACTTCGCCGCGCAAGGTGATCTCCCCTGTCATCGCCACATCAGCACGAACCGGATTACCGGTCAAGCTGGAGACCAGGGCGGTACACATGGCGATACCGGCGCTCGGACCATCTTTCGGGGTTGCCCCTTCCGGTACGTGCACGTGGATATCGCGCTTCTCGTAGAAGTCGGCGTTGATGCGCAGCTTCTCGGCACGGGCCCGTACGACCGTCATAGCCGCCTGGATGGACTCCTGCATCACGTCACCGAGAGAACCGGTATAAGTGAGCTTGCCCTTGCCCGGCATGTTGGTGGTCTCGATGGTGAGCAGATCGCCCCCCACTTCGGTCCACGCCAGACCACACACCTGACCCACCTGGTTCTGGTCGGTGGCCTTGCCGTAATCGAAACGCTGCACCCCGAGGAACTCCTTGAGGTTCTCCTGATTGACCTGAACGTGCTTGATGCTCTTGTCCAGCAGGATACGCTTGACCGCCTTGCGACAAATCTTGGAGATCTCGCGCTCCAGACTCCGCACCCCCGCCTCGCGGGTGTAGTAGCGGATCACTCCGACCAGAGCAGAATCTTCGATAGTGATCTCGGACTCTTTCAGGCCGTTGCGCTGGATCTGCTTGGCAACCAGATGCTGCTTGGCAATGTTGAGCTTCTCATCTTCGGTGTAACCGGAGAGGCGGATCACTTCCATCCGGTCCAGCAAGGGGCCCGGGATGTTCATGGAGTTGGAAGTAGCCACGAACATCACGTCCGACAGGTCATAATCCACTTCCAGATAGTGATCGTTGAAGCTGTTGTTCTGTTCCGGATCCAGCACTTCCAGCAAGGCGGATGCGGGATCGCCACGCATGTCCGAGCTCATCTTGTCGATCTCGTCGAGCAGGAACAGCGGGTTCTTCACGCCGACTTTCGCCATCTTCTGGATGAGCTTGCCGGGCATGGAACCGATATAGGTACGGCGGTGACCGCGGATCTCCGCTTCGTCACGCACCCCACCCAGAGCCATCCGCACATATTTGCGGCCCGTCGCCTTGGCGATGGATTGGCCCAGCGAGGTCTTGCCCACACCGGGAGGCCCAACCAGACAGAGGATGGGGCCCTTGAGCTTATTGACGCGCGCCTGCACCGCCAGATATTCGAGGATGCGATCCTTGACCTTCTCAAGGCCATAGTGATCGGCATCCAGCACCTCTTGCGCCTTGCCAAGGTCTTTCTTGACCTTCGATCGCGCCTTCCACGGCACCTGTACCATCCAGTCCACATAGCTGCGCACCACGGTAGCCTCGGCGGACATGGGAGACATCATCTTCAGCTTGGCAAGCTCGGCCTGGGCCTTTTCACGGGCATCTTCCGGCATGCCAGCCTCTTCAATCTTGCGATTGAGGGCTTCAAACTCATCCGGGCTATCTTCCAGCTCACCCAGCTCTTTCTGGATGGCCTTCATCTGCTCGTTGAGGTAATACTCGCGCTGGCTCTTTTCCATCTGCTTCTTGACGCGAGTACGGATGCGCTTCTCGACCTGCAGCAGGTCAATTTCCGACTCCATCATCGCCATCAGGAATTCGATGCGCTCGGAAACCGAGACGATCTCCAGCACCTTCTGCTTGTCTTCCAGCTTGAGCGGCATGTGGGCCGCCATGGTGTCAGCCAGACGCGCAGCATCATCGATCGCCGAGATCGAGGTCAGTACCTCGGGCGGGATCTTCTTGTTGAGCTTGATATAGCCTTCAAACTGGCCGATGGCGGAGCGAACCAGTACTTCCTGATCCTTCTCCTCAATGGCTTGGGAGGGGATGTACTTAGCCTCGCAGACAAAGAAATCCTTGTCGTCGATCATCCGCTCCAGGCGGGCACGCTGCCCACCCTCTACCAGCACCTTGACGGTGCCGTCCGGCAGCTTGAGCATCTGCAGAATATTGGCCACTGTCCCGACGGTGAAGATCTCCTCCACCGTTGGCTCATCGGTTGACGCATCCTTCTGGGCCACCAGCAGAACTTTCTTGTCCTGCTCCATGGCCGCTTCCAGACAGCGAATGGATTTTTCCCGCCCCACAAAGAGTGGAATGACCATGTGGGGATAAACCACCACGTCACGAAGAGGCAGGACGGGAATCTCGATGCGTTCTGAACGCTCTAGGTTCATATATGTCCTCTCGGCTTGTTATACCGTTGGCAAAGCGCTTGGCTGAGTATATGGGGGCGCAGAGATGAGATTCAATCGCCGAAACCGTAAAAAGCATGAAAGGGGCAAAAAGCCCCTTCCATTCGATTAAAAATCAGACATTTACTCTGATGCAGCAGCCTGGGTTTCGGGATTTTCGTAAATCATCAAGGGCGCGGAGTCCCCTTTGATCACGGTCTCGTCGATCACCACCTTGCTGACCCCTTCCAGAGAAGGCAGGTCATACATGGTATCCAGCAGCACGGCTTCCACGATGGAACGCAGACCACGAGCACCGGTTTTACGCTCCATCGCCTTGCGGGCAATGGCGTTGAGTGCGTCGTCACGGAACTCCAGCTCAACACCTTCCAGATCGAACAACGCCGCGTACTGTTTGGTCAGCGCGTTTTTCGGCTCTTTCAGGATCTGGATAAGGGCAGACTCGTCCAGTTCGGTCAGGGTCGCGACCACCGGCAGACGGCCGATGAACTCGGGGATCAGACCATACTTGATCAGATCTTCCGGCTCTACCTTGGCGAAGGTCTCGCTCAGGGTGGCCTTGGCATCCTTGGATTTCACCTCGGCGCCAAAACCGATACCGGTTCCCTTCACTGAACGCTGCTCGATCACCTTGTCCAGACCGGCAAAGGCACCGCCACAGATGAAGAGGATCTTGGAGGTATCAACCTGCAAGAACTCCTGCTGCGGATGCTTGCGACCACCTTGCGGCGGCACGGAAGCGATGGTCCCTTCGATCAGCTTGAGCAGTGCCTGCTGTACCCCTTCCCCGGAGACATCGCGGGTAATGGAGGGGTTGTCCGACTTGCGGGAGATCTTGTCGATCTCGTCGATGTAGACGATGCCACGCTGGGCTTTCTCTACGTCGTAGTCGCACTTTTGCAGCAGCTTCTGGATGATGTTCTCCACGTCCTCGCCCACATAACCGGCTTCGGTCAGGGTGGTCGCATCGGCCATGGTGAACGGCACATCCAGCAGACGAGCCAGGGTCTCGGCCAGCAGGGTTTTACCGCTACCGGTCGGGCCAATCAGCAGAATGTTGGATTTGCCGAGCTCCACACCACTGTTTTCGCCGCTGTTGCGCAGACGCTTGTAGTGGTTGTAGACGGCAACGGCCAACACCTTCTTGGCGTACTCCTGCCCGATCACATAGTCATCGAGATGAGCGCGGATCTGATGAGGGGTCGGCAGCTCGTTACCATCGCGCTTGGGCGAGATCTCGCGGATCTCTTCGCGGATGATGTCGTTGCACAGCTCGACGCACTCATCACATATGTAGACGGAAGGGCCAGCGATCAGCTTGCGCACTTCATGCTGGCTTTTGCCGCAAAAAGAGCAGTAGAGCAGCTTATCACCCTCACCCTTGCGTTTCTCTGTCATTCAGCAACCTCGTTTTATCAATAGAGGATGGATCGGCCTGTTGAGTTTACAACAGACCGGGACACCCTGCTCAGCTACGCTGGCTCAGGACACCGTCTACCAGACCATAGGCCACGGCCTGCTCGGCGGACATGAAGTTGTCACGATCGGTGTCACGCTCGATGGTAGCCATGTCCTGACCGGTGTGGAACGCCAGGCGCTCATTCAGGGTATTTTTGATCTTCAGGATCTCCTGGGCGTGGATCTGGATATCAGATGCCTGACCCTGGAAACCACCCAGCGGCTGGTGGATCATCACGCGGGCGTTAGGCAGGCAGAAACGCTTGCCCTTGGCGCCGCCAGCCAGCAGGAAGGCACCCATGGAGCAGGCCTGCCCCATGCAGACGGTGCTGACATCCGGCTTGATGAACTGCATGGTGTCATAGATGGACATGCCCGCAGTCACCGAACCACCCGGCGAGTTGATGTAGATATAGATGTCCTTGTCCGGATTCTCGGATTCGAGGAACAGCAGCTGAGCCACCACCAGATTGGCCATGTGATCTTCAACCTGACCGGTCAGGAAGATCACCCGCTCTTTCAGCAAACGGGAGTAAATATCGTAGGAACGTTCACCCTTGGCAGTCTGTTCGACCACGATGGGGACCAGCGCATTGCTGGGAGAATCGGTCATATCGTTATAGTTCTTGTACATAAGGCATTGTCCCTAAAATAAAATGGCCCGAGTGGAGATCACACGAGCCATTATACTTAACAGTCTTGACCTTAAGTCAAATGTTCTTAGGCAGCGGCGCCAGACTTGTTGATCACTTCGTCAAAGGCAACTTCTTTTTCGGTCACTTGCGCTTTGGACAGGATCAGGTCGATGGCTTGATCTTCTACTGCCAGGTTACGAACGCCGTTCAGCATCTGTTCGTTCTTCTGGTAGTACTCGATCACTTCCTTCGGATCTTCGTAGGCAGTCGCCATGGACTCGATGATACTGTTTACACGGGCATCGTCAGCCTTGATCTCGTTGGTACGGATCACGTCGCCCAGCAGCAGGCCTACGCGTACACGACGCTCGGCTTGAGCCTGGAACAGTTCAGCCGGCAACTCAGGAGCGTTGCCGCCCTGGAAGCCACCGAAGCGCTGCAGAGCCTGCTGACGCAGTGCGTCGATCTCTTGAGCAACAGCTGCTTTCGGCAGGTCGATTTGGTTGGCTTCAACCAGACCGTTCAGAACCTGCTCTTTCACGCTGTTTTTCAGGGCTTGAGCCAGTTCGCGCTCCATGTTCTTGCGCACTTCGGCTTTCAGCTCTTCAACAGAACCGCTTTCGATACCGAAACGCTTCACGAACTCTTCGGTCAGCTCAGGCAGGATCTGCTCTTCAACCTTGATCAGCTTGGAAGCGAACTTGGCATCTTTGCCTTTCAGGTTTTCAGCGTGGTAGTCAGCCGGGAAGGTCACTTCGATGGTGAACTCGTCGCCTGCTTTCTTGCCCAGGATGGCGTCTTCAAAGCCCGGGATCATGCGGCCAGCGCCCAGCACCAGGTTAAAGCCTTCAGCTTTGCCGCCGTCGAACTCTTCACCGTCGATGGAACCGACGAAGTCCATGGTCACACGCATGCCATTGGCAGCGGCAACATCGGCATCAGCCCAGGTAGCGTGCTGCTTGCGCAGGGTGTCGATCATGTTGGCCAGATCTTCGTCCTTCACGGTCGCAACCGGCTTCTCGACCTTGATGGTCTCAAGACCTGCAACTTCGAACTCCGGATACACTTCGAAAGTAGCGGTGAACTCGAAATCCTGACCTTCTTTGATCTCTTTCGGATCCATGGTCGGGGCACCGGCCGGGCTCAGTTTGTTTTCGATGATGGCTTTGATGAAGTTGCTCTGCATCATTTCATCAGCAACGCGGGCGTGAGCCATGGCGCCGAACATCTTCTTGATGATGGCAACCGGAGCCTTGCCAGGACGGAAACCGTCGATGCGACGAGTTTTGGCCAGGCCATTCAATTCTTTACGCACAGCGGCGTCTACGGTAGCGGCCGGTACAGTGATGGTAAGACGGCGTTCCAGACCCTGGGTTGTCTCTACAGAAACTTGCATTCTTCTACCTCGTTCAACTCAGCACTGTGTGCTGACCCTTTATTGCCCCTGGGCAAAGCCCGGAGTCTTCCTGTTTATAAAGACAACGATATGTCTTTGTGATGAGAAAATATGACGCGGCATTATAGCGGCGCACTTTGGTCGAGTCGAGCCACACATCCCCCACATTGAGCGGCGTGCAAGCACAATTCGTGCAAAACTGCCCTTTATATGGGGAGAGAGGTGCCCGACTTCAACTATCCGATGGCAATAATTTTGCGTTTGCTCACCTTTTTTCATCCGAACGCCGCTTTATTGCCCATCTTTCGCCGAAAAACAGCCCACCGTTGCGGGCGACGACTCAATTTGACCAGCCAAATGGCGATTGGGCCAATCAACCATTGCGTCCCTACACCTCCCTCGTTATGGTGGCAACCAAATTGATGATCTGGAGTCACTCACATGGCCTTTTTCCGCTTCTTGTTCAATCTGCTCTGGTTTGTACTGGGAGGTGTCTTTATGGGCCTGGCCTGGTGGCTGGCCGGTCTTGTCTGCTTTATCTCGCTGGTCGGCATCCCCTGGGGACGTGCCTGCTTCGTGATCGGCACCTTTACCTTCTTCCCGTTTGGCAAGCAGGCGGTCAATCGCAAGACCATGACCGGCCAGAGCGATATCGGCACCGGCACTCTGGGACTGATTGGCAATATCCTCTGGTTCGTGCTGATCGGTGTCTGGCTGGCCATCGGCCACATCGCTTCCGCGCTGGCCTGCTTCGTAACCATTATCGGTATCCCGTTCGGTATCCAGCACCTCAAGCTGGCACTCATCAGTCTGGCTCCTATCGGCCAGATGATTGTGACCAACCAGGAGGCGGAATCGGGCCGCTATATCCGCTAACAGCAGGAAATACGCGGGCAGACGCTGCCCTGCAACGAAAAAAAGGGCAGACTAGGGTCTGCCCTTTTCTATTCTCTTTTGTTGAGGCCATCATGTTACCCAGCCATTTTTTTGCCAATCTCGCCCGCATGAAACTCATCTACCGCTGGCCCCTGATGCGCAACATCCAGCCGGAAAACATCGCCGAGCACAGCCTGCAGGTGGCCATGGTGGCCCATGCCCTCGGCATCATCAAAAATCGACTGTTTGGCGGCAGCGTGAATGCCGACCGCGCCGCCGTGATGGCCCTCTACCACGATAGCAGCGAGGTGCTGACCGGCGATCTGCCCACCCCGGTCAAATACTTCAACCCCGAGATTGCCCGCGAGTACAAGAAGATTGAGCTGGCAGCCGAGCAGCGCCTCCTTGGCATGCTGCCGCCAGAACTGATCGATGACTTTCGCCCCCTGCTCGATTCGGCAGCCCAGGATGACGAGCTGGCCAGGCTGGTCAAGGATGCCGACACCCTCTGCGCCTATACCAAGTGTCTGGAGGAGATCAACGCGGGCAACCGGGAGTTCGAACCGGCTCGCAAGCGCCTTGAAGCCATGCTGGCAGCCCGGATGAGCGATGAGATGCGCTACTTTATCGACACCTTCGTAGCCAGCTTCTCCCTGCCACTCGATGAGCTTAACGCTCACTAAGCCAGTCTACATGACCTGAAAACAGAAGGGCCCGCCGGTTTGCACCAGCGGGCCCTTCGTTCTTTATTGCGCATTAGATGCAACGCATCAGTGACCCAGCTCGCGAGATGGCACCAGACCGCTCGCCCGCCAAGCGGGATAGAGGGTCGCCACCAAGCTCATCAGGATGGCAGCGCCCGTCACGATAAGCAGATCCTGCATATGCAACTCGGTCGGCAAGAAGTCGATGAAGTAGATATCCGGATTGAGGAAGCGGTGGCCAATAAGCTTCTCGATGACACCCAGGATCTGGGTCAGCTTGCTCGAAAGCAGCCCGCCCAGCAGGGCGCCGAGCAGGGCACCGGCCACGCCGTTAACCATCCCCTGAATGACGAAGGTGAGCCGGATCTGGCCGGGGCTCGCCCCCATGGTTTTCAGGATGGCGATCTCGCTGCGCTTCTCGTTCACCGCCATCACCAGGGTGGAGACGATGTTGAAGCAGGCGACAGCCACCACCATCAGCATTACCACATACATGACGGTACGCACCATCTGGATGTCCTGATAGAGGTAGCCCTGGCTGTTCATCCAGCTGCGGATATAGACGTGATGAGGGAACTGCTGCGCGGCGGCTACGGTGATGGATTGCGCCTTGAGCACATCGTTCACCCGCAGGCTGAAGCCCTCCACGCCGCTGCCCATGCCGGTGATCGCTTGCGCATCGGCCAGATGCATAAAGCCGAGCAGACCGTCGAGCTGACCACCGATCTCCAGCAGCCCCACCACGGTCAGTGCTTCGCGGCGGGGATTCTTGATCCCCGCCTGATCACCCCCTTGCGGCAGCAGCAGGGCGACCGAGTCCCCTACCTTGACGCCCAGCTTGTCGGCGATGGTCTTGCCAAGGATCACCCCACGTTCACCCGGTTGCAGCTCACGCAGACCACGGCCCGTCATGTATTTGCCGGCATCCGACAGATTGGCTTCCAGGTCGGGCAGCACGGCGCGCAGTTGCACCCCCTTGAGGGCGGAGCCGTGCTCCAGCAGGCCATTGAGGCGAATGACCGGCGCTGCCGCCTCAACGCCCGGCTGAGCCAGCAGGTAGTCGCGCAGACGTGGCCAATCCGGCAGCGGCCGCTCGACGGCGTCCAGCTCACCTTGCGGCACGACCGAGAGCACCCGATCTTTAAGCTCCCGCTCGAAACCGTTCATGGCGGAGAGGCCCAGGATCAGCGCCATCACCCCGAGGGCAATACCGATCAGGGAAGAGGCAGAGATAAAGGCGATAAACCCGTTGCGACGGCGAGAGCGGCTGTAACGCAGGCCCAGAAAGAGGGGCAGCGGTTTGAACATCAGGCAACCTCCGCCATCACGCCGCTCACCAGGGTCACCCGGCGATGAAGCTTGGCCGCCAAGCTCAGGTCGTGGGTCACCACCACAAACGCAGTGCCCAGCTCACGGTTCAGTTCACACAGCAGTTCGTACACCGCGGTGGCACTGGCGTGATCCAGATTGCCGGTAGGTTCATCCGCCAGCACCAGACTCGGTTCGTTGACCAGCGCCCGGGCGATCGCCACCCGCTGACGTTCGCCACCGGAGAGCTCGGAGGGGCGGTGGTTCAAGCGATGGGAGAGCCCCACTCTACCCAACATTTTGGTCGCCTTTTCGGTGGCAACCGCCACCGACTCACCGGCGATCAGCAGCGGCATGGCCGCATTTTCCAGCGCACTGAACTCGGAGAGCAGGTGGTGGAACTGATAGACAAAGCCCAGCTCTCGGTTGCGAAAACGGGCCTGGGTGCGGCTGTCCCAGTGGTGGATATCCTCCCCCTTGAACAACACAGCGCCACTGGAAGGGTTGTCCAGCGCCCCCATCAGGTGCAGCAGAGTGGTCTTGCCGGAGCCGGAGCTCCCCACCACCGCCAGCATTTCACCGGGCGCGACGCAGAGATCGATCCCCTTAAGCACCTGAGTCTCCAGCTCCCCCTCTTTATAGACATGATTGAGCGCCTGGCAGCGCAGCAGAGGTTCACGAGATACGGCTTCATTCATAACAGGGGCTCCACTTACGCCAGTGACCACAGAGGCACCAGTAACAACGCCGGTACTCGCACCGGAGGTAACAACAGAAGATGTATTATTCACGGCATTACTCATAACGCAGCGCCTCGGCCGGTTTCACCCGTGCGGCGCGGGCCGCCGGATAGAGGGTGGCACTGAAGCTCAGCAGCACGGCGCCCAGCAAGATGGTGATGACCTGAGCCGGTTCGACGATGACCGGCAGGCCACTGCCGCCCGCCGCCATATAGAGGTTGAGCCCCACCGCATTGAGCAGAGGGTTGAGACCCAAAGAGAGCGCAAGGCCAGCCAGCCCGCCAAACAGGGCACCAATCACCCCGCTGGAGGCACCAAGCACCATGAAGATTTTGACGATCCCTGATTCACTCATGCCCATGGTGCGCAGGATGGCCACTTCGCCCTCCTTGTCCGTCACCACCATCACCAGCGCAGAGAGGATGTTGAAGGTGGCGACGGCGATAATCAGCACCAGCATCAGCCCCATCATCCGTTTTTCCATGGCGACCGCCTGGAACAGCTCGCCCCGCTCGCGGCGCCAATCCTGCCACAGCAGCCCATCCGGCAACGGTGTCTTGATCACCTCGTCAGCGGCAAAGGGATCATCGAGCCAAAGGCGAATGCCACCGACGGTTTCTGGCGGCAGGCGCAGCAGTCGCTGGGCATCCCCCAGCGCGATCAGCGCAATCTGGTTATCCACATCGGCGCCGACCCCGAAGATACCGGAGACGGTAAAGAGGCGCTGGGCCGGTACCCGACCAAACGGGGTGAAGCGGGTCCCCTCGGTCAGGATCAGGCGAACCTGATCGCCGATGGAGACATTGAGGCGGCGTGCCACCCCCTGCCCCAGCACGATGCGGTAGTGACCCGCCTGCAGGGTATCGAGGCGTCCCCCCAACATCTGGCTATGGAGGATGTCATCCTTGGGCCACTTCGCAGGGTCGATCCCCTGCACGCTCACCCCGGTCAGCTGGCCGGGGCTTTGCAGCATCCCTTCGCTGTCGAGCATGGGGGCCGAGGCGACCACATGGGGTAATTTGGCCAGATCCGGCAAACCTTGCGGGTCGGCATCAATACGGCCAGCCTGGTTGGTCACCACCACATGGGGGATCACCCCGAGGATGCGCCCTTTGAGCTGCCCTTCGAAACCGTTCATCACCGAAATGACCACCATCAGGGCGGCGACCCCGATGGCGATGCCAAAGGTAGAGAACAGGGAGATAAATGAGACGAAGCGATTGCTGCGCTTCGAGCCTGCATAACGCAGGCCGATGGCCAGCGAAAGGGGCTGAAAAAGTCCGGTCTTCAAGGATATGTACGTTGCCAACAAAATAAGATACCGGATAATAAAGGGAAACCGTCCATGACAACAAGGGATAGCCTCCATGCAGGAACAGTTCTTCAGCGTCACTCATGCCACGCCGGTCAATGTGATCCCCATGCCGGCCGACTTCCACCTCCCCTCGCTGGAGGAGCTGGACGCTGAGCTGCCGGAGCCCTTTCGGATCTCTTCGGCCATTACCTCCATCGATCTGGTGACCACTCGACTGCTGCGCAACCAGAACGAGTCGATGCACGATCTGATCGAGATCGTCAATCAGCAGTCCCGCAAGATCGACATGATCATGGGCTATGTGCTCTCCCTGCAGGACCATCCGGAGCAGCGCTTTCACACCCTGCGCTTCGGGGCTGGCCAGCTCACCTACCTGCACCCCTATCATGATCACGGGGATGCGCCGCACCTGCACCAGATCGTCCGCCTCAAGATTTTCCTGCGGGAAGAGGCGGCCGCCATCTACTGCTATGGCCAGGTCAAACAGCTCGACGGCGGTGAACATGGCACCCATGTGCAGCTCGACTATGTGCGGATCCGCGAAGATGACCGTGAACTGCTGGTTCGTGCCAGCCTCCACGTGCAATCGAAGCAGCTCAAGCTGCGCGCCCAAGAACGTCAGCGCTAACCAGAGCGAACGTCAGCGATAGATAACGTCAACGTTAAAAGAATCGAACCATGCCAATGACACTCCCCGCCTTGCCCGCCAAAGCGGGCCAAAAGATCACGCTCGGCCAGCTGGTCGGCAGCAGCCTCTCGCTGATTGCAGCCCGCCTCACCAATGAAGCCAAGGGGCCGGTACTGCTTATCACCGCCGATACCCCGAGCGCCCTGCGCCTGGAGCAGGAGCTTCAGTATTTGCTGGCAGACAAGCAGCTAGCCGATCAGCCCGCCCCCGTATTGCTGTTCCCCGATTGGGAGACCCTGCCCTACGACACCTTCTCTCCCCATCAGGACATCATCTCCCAAAGGCTCGAGACCCTCTACAAGCTGCCGCAAATGAGCAAGGGGGTATTGATTGTCCCCATCTCCACCCTGATGTTGCGCTGCGCCCCCCGGGTCTATCTCGACAAATACAGCCTGATGGTGAAGGCCGGTCAGCGCCTCAACCTGCAACAGCTGCGCGGGCGCCTCGCCGAGGCGGGTTACGTGGCAGTGGATCAGGTGCTGGAACATGGCGAATTTGCCGCTCGCGGCTCCCTGCTCGATCTCTTCCCCATGGGCAGTAGCAGCCCCTATCGCATCGACTTCTTCGACGATGAAGTGGACTCCATCCGCCCATTCGATCCCGAAACCCAGCGCTCCAGCGAACCGGTCAAGACGGTCAGCCTGCTGCCCGCCAGGGAATACCCTACCGACGAGGCGGCCATCGAACTGTTTCGCGGCCAGTTCCGCGAGCAGTTCGAGCTGTCGCGGGCCGAGGGCTCCGTCTATCAGGAGGTGAGCAAGGGGCGCTGGCCCGCTGGCATCGAGTATTATCTGCCGCTCTTCTTCAACCAGACCGCCAGCCTGTTTGACTACCTGCCGGAAGAGACCCTGCTGCTCACTGTGGGGGATATCTACCCCGCCGCCCAGCGTTTCTGGAACGATATCGGCCAGCGCTATGAAGACAGACGCTGGGACAACACTCGCCCCCTGCTACCCCCGGCCCAGCTCTATCTGCCGGTGGAGCAGCTCTTTGCCTCTCTGGGCCAATATGGCGCGGTGCGGCTGCAAGAGGCCGCCACCGCGGGCGATGCCGGTCAGCACGATCTGCCCATCGAGGCGCTGCCGGATCTGCAACTCGATCACAGCAAGGAGCAACCCCTGCTGGCGCTCAACCAGTTCCTCCAAGGTTTTGCCGGGCGCACCCTGTTTGCGGTGGAGTCCGAAGGACGGCGGGAGGTGCTCGGCGATCTGCTGGCGCGTATCTCGCTGCAACCCAAGGAATTCCCCTCTCTCGACGCCTTTATGGCGAGCCCGGATCGACACGGCCTGCTGGTGGCCCCCCTTGAGCGTGGCTTTCTGTGGCAAGAAGCCGGAGCTGATGCCAGTAATCAGCCACTGGCCCTGATCACCGAGACCGAGCTGCTGGGCGGCAAGGTGCGCAGCAAACGGGCTCGGGAGAAGAGCAAAAACTTAAGCTCCGATGCGGTGATCAGAAACCTGGGCGAGCTGACCCAGGGTCAGCCAGTGGTCCATCTGGATCACGGGGTCGGCCGCTATCTGGGACTGGAAACCATCGACGCCGGTGGCCTGCCCACCGAGTTTTTGACCCTTGAATATGCCGGCGGCGACAAGCTGTTCGTGCCGGTCACCAGTTTGCACCTTATCAGCCGCTACACCGGGTCGGATAACCCGCCCAGCCACAAGCTCGGCGGCGAGGCCTGGAGCAAGGCGCGGCGCAAGGCGGCGGAGAAGGTGCGCGACGTGGCAGCCGAATTGCTGGATGTCTACGCTCATCGCGCCGCCCGCGCCGGTTTTGCCTTCAAGCACGACAAAGAGGCCTATCGCCAGTTTGCCGCAAGCTTCCCATTCGAGGAGACCGACGATCAGCTCAACGCCATCAATGCGGTGCTGGGGGACATGTGTCAGGCCAAGAGCATGGACCGACTGGTGTGCGGCGATGTCGGTTTCGGCAAGACCGAAGTGGCGATGCGGGCGGCATTTGTGGCGGTGCACGGCGGCAAGCAGGTTGCCGTGCTGGTGCCCACCACCCTGCTGGCGCAACAGCACTACGACAACTTCCGCGACCGCTTCGCCAACTGGCCGGTGCGGGTCGAGGTGCTGAGCCGCTTCCGCTCCGCCAAAGAGCAGAGCGCTGTGATGAAGGAATTGGCCGAAGGCAAGGTGGACATCATCATCGGCACCCACAAGCTGCTCGGCTCCGAACTCACTTTCAAGGATCTGGGACTGCTCATCGTCGATGAGGAGCACAGATTCGGCGTGCGCCAGAAGGAGAAGATCAAGGCACTGAGGGCCGATGTGGATATCCTCACCCTCACCGCCACCCCCATTCCACGCACCCTCAACATGGCGATGTCCGGCATGCGGGATCTCTCCATCATCGCCACCCCCCCCGCCAAGCGACTCGCCATCAAGACCTTCGTGCGTCAGCACGAACCGGCTGTGGTGCGCGAGGCGGTGCTGCGGGAATTGAAGCGTGGCGGTCAGGTCTACTACCTGCACAACGATGTCGAGAGCATCGAGAAGTGCGCCGCCGATCTGGCGGAGCTGGTGCCGGAAGTACGCATCGGCATCGCCCACGGCCAGATGCGCGAACGCGACCTTGAGCGGATCATGTCCGACTTCTACCACCAGCGCTTCAACCTGCTGGTTTGCACCACCATTATCGAGACCGGCATCGACGTGCCGAGCGCCAACACCATCATCATGGATCGGGCGGATCATCTCGGTCTGGCCCAGCTGCACCAACTGCGGGGCCGGGTTGGCCGCTCTCACCATCAGGCCTATGCCTACCTGCTCACCCCCCACCCCAAGCTGATGACCAAGGATGCGGCGAAGCGGCTGGAGGCGATCGCCTCGCTCGAAGATCTCGGCGCCGGTTTTGCGCTGGCGACCCACGATCTGGAGATCCGTGGCGCAGGCGAACTACTCGGCGACGATCAGAGCGGCCAGATCGAATCGGTGGGCTTCACCCTCTATATGGAGATGCTGGAGCAGGCGGTCGAGGCGCTGAAAAATGGCAAGGAGCCGTCGCTGGAGCAGCTGATGAGCCAGCACACCGAGGTGGAACTGCGCCTGCCTGCACTGCTGCCGGATGACTACATCCCGGACGTCAATATGCGCCTCTCCATGTATAAGCGGATCGCCAGTGCGGCGGACGAGCAGGAGCTGCGCGAGCTGAAAGTGGAGCTGATCGACCGCTTTGGCCTCTTGCCGGAGGCAACCAAAACCCTGCTGGAGCTGGCCGCCTTCCGCCAGCGTGCCACCGCCCTTGGCATTCGCCGGGTGGAGATGAGCGAGCGCGGTGGCTATCTCGACTTCACCCAGGAGACCAAGGTCAATCCGGCCTATCTGGTCAAGCTGCTCTCCAGCCAGCCAAGGGTCTACAAGATGGACGGGCCGACCCGGCTGCGCTTCCAGGTGCCGACCCAGGATCGTGCGATGCGCCTCAAGCTAGTGGATGGCTTGCTGGCTGATCTGGCCAACAACAGCCTGTAAATCTCTGCAACGCTAGCGGCGAGCCAGAGAGATAACGCCAACTAAAACGGGAGCCAAATCGGCTCCCGTTTTGTTTATGTTGGCTGGTGATTAGCGTCTACCTTCTCCCCTTGTGGGAGAAGGGTCGGGGATGAGGGGACAGTGAAAACTATTCCTCTCACCCAGCCCTATCCCAGGGGGGAGAGGGAGTCGCGCCGGTAAATGTTGGGCTTCGCTGTGCTCAGCACCAACCTACACCTCTGACGATCAGCCCAGGTTAGCTGGATCCTCATGGGCGGAGAACTCGCGCATAAAGGCCTCGGCGCGCTCCACCATCTTGGTCGAGCCAACAAAGTAAGGGGTACGCTGGTGCAGTGCGGTGGGCTGGATATCCATGATGCGGCCAAAGCCATCGGAGGCCTTGCCACCAGCCTGCTCTACCAGAAACGCCATCGGGTTGCACTCATAGAGCAGACGCAGCTTGCCGTTCGGCGAGTTGGTGCCGGACGGATAGATGTAGATGCCACCCTTGAGCAGGTTGCGATGGAAATCGGAAACCAGGGAACCGATATAACGGGAGGTGTAAGGTCTGTGGGTCGCCTCGTCGCGCTCCTGACAATATTTGAGGTACTTCTTCACCCCGTCCGGGAACTTGATGTAGTTGCCCTCGTTGATGGAGTAGATCTTGCCCTCTTCCGGAATGCGGATGTTCTCGTGGGAGAGGAAGAAGCAACCGATGGAGGGGTCGTAGGTAAAGCCGTTGACGCCAAAGCCGGTAGTGTAGACCAGCATGGTGGAGGAGCCGTAGACCACATAACCGGCGGCGACCTGACGGTTGCCCGGCTGCAGGAAGTCCTCCAGGGTCACCGGCGAACCCTGCGGGCTCAAACGGCGGTAGATGGAGAAGATGGTTCCGACCGAGACGTTGACGTCGATATTGGAGGAGCCATCGAGCGGGTCAATCAGCACCACATACTTGGAGTTTTTGGAGAGTGGCGAGTCAAAGGCGACGAAGTCCTCTTCCTCTTCCGAAGCCATGCCGCACACCTCGCCGCGCGCTTCCAGCGCCGCCTTGAAGCGTTCGTTGGCGTAGACATCCAGCTTCTGCTGCACCTCGCCCTGTACGTTTTCAGCGCCCATGGAACCGATGATATCCGCCAGTCCCGCCTTGTTGATCTCCCGGTTCACCACCTTGGCAGCAAGGCGGATCGAGCTGAGCAACGAGGTCAGCTCGCCGGTCGCGGTAGGATAATCCGCCTGCTTTTTGACGATGAACTCACCCATGGTGATCATGTTTCGCATTTTTGTTCCTTTAGATCGCATCCGTTGGCATTGAAAACGTTTGCAGGCGTCAGCAAAAAAATGCCGATCACCGGCGGCCTTGATTTGTAACCTAATGTAACGTCTGTTTTTTGTTTTTGCAGCGAATTAAGCGGCCTATTAAATAGGCTATTTCGCCTCACGTTATGGTAAAAGACGCTTTTTATTCGGTTTCAATCGATAACTTCCGGACCCTTAATTCGTGGCAATAACCTGCGACAAGCCATGAGCTGACTGGCCTTGAGCCATTAAAAATGGAGTCTGATGGGCCTGACTTTCCCTCAGCCATTGCCTCTTGAGATCCGATCGCCAATCCAGCACACTGATTTCGCTTTGGAAGCAAATAAAACTCAAGGATTATCAATGAACAAGACTCTCATTGCCGGCATGGTAGCCGGACTGTTTGCCCTTCCTGCCTGGGCTGCCCAGGTGCCTGCCGGTACCAAGCTGCTGCCGGATGCCCAACAAATCTACGTGACCAATATCGGCACCGAACCCACCACCATCGACCCCCAGCTGGTAGAAGAGACCGCCGGTAGTGCCATCGTCAACGATCTGTTTGAAGGGCTCTATGAGCTGGATAATACCGGCAAGATCAAACCAGCAGGCGCCGTCAGCTACGAGGTCGACAAGACAGGCACCGTCTACACCTTCAAGCTGAGACCCGAGGCCAAGTGGTCAAACGGTGAACCGGTCACCGCCGCCGATTATGTCTACGGCTGGCAACGGGCGGCCGATCCCAAGACGGCCTCCAACTACGCCTGGTTTATCGAGTTGACCGGAGTGGTCAATGCAAGCGAGGTGACCCAGGGCAAGAAGAGCCCGTCAGAGCTCGGGATCAAGGCGCTCGATGACCACACCCTGCAGGTCACCCTGAAAAATCCGGTTCCCTTCTTCCTAAAAACGCTGGCCCACTACACCACGTTCCCGGCCCCCAAGGCCACCATTGAAAAATTCGGTAAGGATTGGGTCAAACCGGGCAATATCGTCTCCAACGGCGCCTTTGTACTCAAGGAGTGGACCCCCAACGAGCGGCTGAGCGCCGAGCGCAATACCCACTACTGGAACAACCAGCACACCGTCCTGAACAAGGTGATCTATCTGGAGATCGTCTCGGAAACCGCCGCCTACAACCGCTATCGCACCGGTGAACTGCACTACACCACTTATCCGCTGGAGCAGTACAAGCAGCTCAAGAGCAAGAGCCCGGAAGAACTGGTCAGCGTCCCCACGCTGGCCAGCTATTACTATGTCTTCAATACCCAGCGCAAACCGTTCGATGACCCGAAAGTACGCAAGGCGCTCTCGCTCGCCATCGACCGGGAGACCATCACCGACAAGATCCTGGGACAGGGACAAATTGCCGCATATAGCTTCACGCCCCCCATTGTGGACGGTTTTGAATTGAAAAAACCGGCCAGCCAGCTGCAGAGCAAAGAGGAGCGGATCAAGCAGGCCAAAGCGCTGTTGACCGAAGCGGGATATGGCCCGGAAAAGCCACTCACAGTGGACATTCTCTACAACACCAACGAGAGCCACAAAAAGATTGCGCTGGCCGTCTCCTCCATGTGGAAACACAACCTGGGGGTCACTGCCACCCTCAACAACATGGAGTGGAAGACCATGGTCTCGGCACTCAACGAGGGGGATTTCGGGGTTAGCCGCTATGGCTGGAACGGGGATTATAACGACGCCTCCACCTTCCTCGACATCATGACCTCC
Organism: Aeromonas sp. 82P; assembly: GCF_051919365.1. Lineage (NCBI taxonomy): Bacteria > Pseudomonadati > Pseudomonadota > Gammaproteobacteria > Aeromonadales > Aeromonadaceae > Aeromonas > Aeromonas sp. 82P. Next base: position 2,303,794 of record NZ_JBQBEV010000001.1, on the reverse strand, counting down.
AGCAGCAGTGCCAACAGCGGCAAGTGGTTCAACAAGGAGTATGACGCCCTGCTGGCCAAGGCCCACGACTCGCTGGATCCCGCTGAACGCAATGCCCTGTATCAACAGGCAGAGGCACTCATTGATGCGGATGCCCCCATCGCCCCCATCTATTTCTCGGTCAAATCCAGGTTGCTCAAGCCTTTCGTGAAAGGCTACCCCCACCTTAACCCGCAGGATGTGGTCTACAGCAAGGAGCTCTATCTGGTTGCCCAATAGACACTGACTGAACAGATCAACCAGACTTGCTGACCTTTGTTGTAGTGATGGTCAAGAGAGGCCGCTTCAAGCACAGGTCATCTGAGTGGGACCGCTGATATCTACAACAAGCGAACGCCAGAACCGCCTTCTGAACGACAAAACCCCCGATACGCTATATCGGGGGTTTTGAGGTAGAAAACACAAGCTAAAAATGGGTGACGTTTTCAGCTTCTAGATCAGGCCACATTGCACTTGGTCGCTTGGCTCAGCTGGCCCAAGTGATTATGTGATCAATCCACTCACCAGCCTGCTCCTCGTGAACCACTTTGCCACGTACAGATTGACCCGCCTGATGCATGGCAGAGCGACTGCCGGTCAGCAGCGGATGCCACTCTGGCAGAGTATCCCCGTCAGCCAGTAAACGATAGGCACAAGTAGAGGGGAGCCAATCATATTCGGCAATCTTGTCGTGAGTTATCTGCAGACAGTCAGGCTCTTTTTTGAAGCGATTAAGATAATCGGAACACTGGCAGGTCTTGGTATTGAGCAGGTTACAAGCCACATTGGTGAATACAAGCTCATCTGTATCTTCATCAATGAGCTTGTTAAGGCAACATTTACCGCAACCATCGCAGAGGGATTCCCACTCGGATTCAGTCATCTGCTGCAGACTCTTGGTCTGCCAAAAGGAGGATTGCATCATACCGCTCACTTAATATGCCTTCTCAAACGCGTGGTTATACCTATTGTTACCCTGAATTTCAAGGTTGGCATGGCCCACTGAGTTATTTAGCAATAAAAACCAAACATAAAAAAACCGGCGCCTTGGCGCCGGTTTTTGCTCACTATGTCTCGATTACAGAGAAGCAGTGAAGGTACGGGTGATGACGTCTTGCTGTTGCTCTTTGGTCAAAGAGTTGAAGCGAACGGCATAACCGGATACGCGGATGGTCAACTGCGGATATTTCTCCGGGTTTTCCATGGCGTCCAGCAGCATTTCACGGTTCATCACGTTAACGTTCAGGTGCTGACCACCCTCTACGTTGGATTCGTGGTGGAAGTAACCGTCCATCAGGCCAGCCAGGTTGGCTTTCTGGGCTTCCATATCTTTACCCAGTGCGTTCGGAACGATGGAGAAGGTATAGGAGATACCATCTTTAGCGTAAGCGAACGGCAGCTTGGCTACGGAAGTCAGGGAAGCAACAGCACCCTTCTGGTCACGACCGTGCATCGGGTTTGCACCCGGGCCGAACGGAGCACCAGCACGACGGCCATCCGGGGTGTTACCGGTCTTCTTGCCATATACCACGTTGGAGGTGATGGTTAGAACAGACTGGGTAGCAACAGCACCACGGTAGGTGTTCAGCTTCTGAATCTTCTTCATGAAGCGCTCAACCAGGTCACAGGCGATATCATCGACGCGAGCGTCGTTGTTACCGAACTGCGGGTATTCGCCTTCGATTTCGAAGTCGATGGCAACGCCATCTTCGTCACGAATCGGCTTGACCTTGGCGTACTTGATGGCAGACAGGGAGTCAGCGGCTACGGACAGACCAGCGATACCACACGCCATGGTGCGATATACGTCACGGTCGTGCAGCGCCATCAGAGAGGCTTCGTAGCTGTACTTGTCGTGCATGTAGTGGATGATGTTCAGCGCAGCAACGTATTGCTTGGCCAGCCAATCCATGAAGTGGTCCAGACGATCCATTACGTCGTTGTAGTCGAGGTACTCGGACTTGACCATCTCGGTTTTCGGACCGACCTGGATCTTGAGCTTCTCGTCCATACCACCGTTGATTGCATACAGCATGGTCTTGGCCAGGTTGGCACGAGCACCGAAGAACTGCATCTGCTTACCAACGATCATCGGGGATACACAGCAAGCGATGGCGTAGTCATCGTTGTTGAAATCCGGACGCATCAGATCGTCGTTCTCGTACTGAACGGAAGAGGTCTCGATGGATACCTTGGCACAGTACTTCTTGAAACCGACCGGCAGCTTCTCGGACCACAGGATGGTCAGGTTCGGCTCAGGGGACGGGCCCATGGTGTACAGGGTGTTCAGCATACGGAAGCTGTTCTTGGTGACCAGAGTACGGCCGTCAACGCCCATACCAGCCAGGGTCTCGGTCGCCCACATCGGGTCGCCGGAGAACAGTGAATCGTATTCCGGAGTACGCAGGAAGCGAACCATACGCAGCTTCATGACCATGTGGTCCATCAGCTCCTGGGCTTCTTGCTCGGTGATCAGGCCTTTCTGCAGGTCACGCTCGATGTAGATATCCAGGAAGCTGGAGGTACGACCGAAGGACATGGCTGCACCGTTCTGGGACTTGACTGCCGCCAGGTAGGCGAAGTAGGTCCACTGTACGGCTTCTTTGGCGTTCTTGGCCGGTACGGAGATATCGCAACCGTACTTGGCAGCCATCACCTTCATCTGTGCCAGGGCACGGTGCTGCTCGGAGATCTCTTCGCGCAGACGAATGGTGGCTTCCAGGTTGACGCCGTTTTCCAGGTCAGCTTGCAGGGACTTGAACTGGGCCAGTTTGTCGGCCATCAGGAAGTCAACACCGTACAGAGCAACACGACGGTAGTCACCGATGATACGGCCACGGCCGTAGGCATCCGGCAGGCCGGTGATAACACCAGACTTACGGCAGTTCAGGATGTCTTTGGTGTAAACGTCAAACACGCCCTGGTTGTGAGTCTTGCGGTACTCGGTGAAGATCTTCTCGACCATCGGGTCCAGTTGACGACCGTACACTTCGCAAGAAGTTTTAACCATCTTGATACCGCCGTTGGCGATGATGGCGCGCTTCAGCGGCTTGTCAGTCTGCAGACCAACGATCTGCTCCAGGCTCTGATCGATATAACCGGCATCGTGTGCGGTAATGGTGGAGGGCAGGTCAGTATCAAAATCAACCGGCGCATGAGTGCGGTTTTCGATTTTGATCCCTTCCATGACCTTGTCCCACAGCTTGGTGGTCGCTTCGGTCGCGCCAGCCAGGAAGGACTCGTCACCTTCATACGGGGTGTAGTTCTTCTGGATGAAGTCACGGGTGTTGACAGAGGTCTGCCATTCACCGGCCGCGAAGCCTTCCCATGCTTTTTGGAACTGTTCGTTAAGTTCTGCCATTTTTCATTACCTCACACGGTATTGATGTAGTATCCCGCAATCATCCTTAATGATGACGACGGAAGATAAACCAGTAAGTCAGACCAACCATCACGCCACCACCGATGATATTGCCGATGGTCACGGGGATGAGGTTGTGTAGGACGAAGTTGGATACGGTCAGGTCAGCAAAGGTTGCCGGATCCTGGCCGATGGCCTGCCAAAATTCCGGACTAGCCACGCTGTGGATAGCGATACCAACCGGAATCATAAACATGTTTGCGATGCTGTGCTCGAAACCTGAGGCAACGAACATGGCAACCGGCAGCAGCATAACCACTACCTTGTCAGTCGCGCTGCGGGCACCAAAGGCCATCCAGGCAGCAAGACATACCATCAGGTTACAGAGGATACCCAGCGCCACCGCTTCGAAGAAGGTGTGGTGAATTTTGTGTTGGGCCACTTTGAGGGCGTTAAGGCCCCACTGACCGTCTGCTGCCGTGTACTCTGCAGAAACGATGATCAGCGCCACCATCAACAGACCACCAATCAGGTTGCCGAAGTAGACCAGCCCCCAGTTCTTGAGCAGCTGAGCCCAGCTGATACGATTGGCAGCCTTGGCCACCAGCGTCAGGGTGGTGGAGGTGAACAGCTCGGCACCGAGCAGCACACAGAGGATAAGTCCGAGAGAGAAGCAGAGACCGCCCACCAGCTTGGCCATACCCCAAGGCATGGAGCCGGTTCCGGTCGTCACTGTGATGTAGAAGATAAATGCGATGGCGATGAAAGCGCCTGCGGTAATGGCCAGTGGAATGACCTTGTATGCCGGCTTGGTAGCCTTGGCATAGGTGATGTCTTCAGCCAGTGCAGCGATGGCTTCGGGCTTGAGACAATCGAATGGAGATTCAGCTTTCAATTATTTTCTACCTGAATGTTTTGCCTGTTGAAATCATAACAAAGGGCCAAATAGCCAAAATTGACATTGATCAAGTTTATCAGAGTGCGAATGTAATTTTACTACAAATATTTTAGTGCGATGGCTACGCCACTTTACACCAGGTATCAGCTGAAACAGAAATATCACATTTTTAATGCAATGATTTTAAAGAATTTATTCTAGAGCATGGAAATGTGGCATTGGCAAGATATCTTTGCAGATAAACAGCACATCCCCTGCCCTGCCATCAACCCCCTTAGGGGTATTTTTTGTTTTTTATTTCATCTTTGAATAACAATCCCGTGCTTTGCCGCACGATAAACAGAAGGGGCCAGACGGCCCCTTCCTTTACAGCAACGATCACGCCCAGTGATGGGCTCGCTTGGCCTTCTGCAGCTTCTCGTAGGCCGCCAGCAGTTTTTGGTGCAGCGGGAACTGGGAGAGCGACAGATCGGCCGCCTCCAGCCCGTGGAAGCGAGCTTCGCCACTGGCGTTGGCCCATGCCTGTGCCAGCGTCTCTTCGCCATACATGCGGGTGAAGACGGCGCGATACTGCTCCGGATCCCGCTCCTCGTCGAGGAACAACTCGACGCAGGCACGCAGGGCGCGGTAGTAGCTGGCACGCTCGGCAGTGAACACTAACTGGTTGAACTCCATGGTCCAGTCGATGAGATCCAGTGCGGTCTCCAGCTCACCGGCGGCCAGCGCCAGCATGGCTTTCAGCTCGCCAACGCGCAGGGTGTGCAGCGCGGTCCCCTTGGCAGCGGCGATGCCCAGCAGCTCGCGTACACGGGTGCGCTCGTCGTGCCCCTCTTCATCCAGTTGATCAAACAACGCCATGTACTGCTCGGCATCCCAATCAAGTGATGGCAGTGCCAGGATCACTTCGCGCAGGTTGGCGCCCATGTTGTTGTTGGCCAGCAGCAGATCTTCGGCCGGATAGATGTCGGACATGCCGGGCACCAGAATGCGGCAGGCGTAGACACCCAGATGCTCGTAGTCGGCGATATAGACCGGCTGCTCCAGCTCATGGAAGATGCCGATCAGGTGATCGAACTCCTCCTGCGAGGTGCCACGAAAATCCCAGTCGGCAAACTCGAAGTCCGCATCCTGCTTGAACAGGTCCCAGCTGATAAGGCCCGAGGAGTCGATGAAGTGGGTCTCGAGGTTGTGGTGATCCGCCACCTGCTCGTTGTCGAATGACGGCGGCACAAACACGTCGAGATCCTTGAGACCGCGGCCCTGCAGCAGCTCGGTGACAGTACGCTCGAAGGCCACTTCGAAGCGCGGGTGGGCACCGAAGGAGGCAAAGCAGGTGCCGTTGCTCGGGTTGAGCAGCACCACGCAGATGACCGGATAGCGGCCACCCAGTGAAGCATCGAAGCTGTAAATGGGGAAGCCTTCCGCTTCGAGGGCGGCGATGGAGGCGGCAATCCCCGGATAACGGGCAATCACCTCGTCCGGGATCAGCGGCAAGCTGATGGCCTCGGCGATGATCTTGTTCTTCACGTGGCGCTCGAACACCTCGGAGAGCGCCTGGGTGCGCGCTTCGGTCTTGGTGTTGCCAGCGCTCATGCCGTTGGAGACATAGAGGTTGCCGATGATGTTCATCGGGATGTAGACGGTCTCGTGATCTGACTGGCGCTCGAACGGCAGGGCGACGATACCGCGCTCCTCGTTGTTTGACTGCAGATCCACCAGCATGTCGGCGGTCACTTCACCGTCCGGGTTGTAGAACTTGCGGGTGAAGCTGTCGAGCAGACCGGCCGGGAACTGGTCACCCTCGATGGGGAACCACTTCTCGTTCGGGTAGTGAACGAAATCGCCGTTGGCGACCTGCTCGCCCAGATAGAAGTCGGCGAAGAAGTAGTTGGTGGAGAGACGCTCAAAATATTCGCCAAGGGCAGACGCGAGGGCCGCCTTCTTGCTGGCACCCTTGCCGTTGGTGAAGCAGAGGGCGCACTCTTTGTCGCGAATATGCACCGACCAGACGTTCGGCACGGGGTTGAGCCAGGAGGCCTCTTCAATATCAAAGCCCAAGGCTTGCAGCTTGGTCTGGAAGCGTTCGATGGAGTCTTCCAGCGCCGCGTCCTTGCCGGGAATAAAAGTGTGGTCAGTCATCACGATATCCTGATTTTTATTGGCTCATGTTCGGCCGCAGATAATAGCAGGGGTCGGCGGCTTTGGCAGGACAAAAATCAGCAAACAGGCATGAGTCGCACGGTGAGAAACCGGCTTGCCCCCTCTCACCCGCCACAAACAGCGTGGGCCCGGGGATTGCCCAGGCCCGCTGGTTACGCGACGCGATAAACCGTCAGAGCTGCTTGCCCTGGCTCGCAATCACCTGGCTATACCAGTGGAAGCTCGCCTTCTTGATCCGGCGAAGGGAGCCCCCCTGCTCGTCACGCTCCACATAGACGAAGCCGTAGCGCTTCTGATAGCCGTTGAGCCAGCTCAGGATGTCGGTGAACGACCAGGCGCAGTAGCCGAGCAATTCCACCCCATCCTGCATCGCCTCCTGGCACGCCTTGACGTGGCTGCGCAGGTAATCGATACGGTACTCATCGTTCACCTTGTCGCCCGCCTCCAGCTTGTCGAACTCGCCAAGACCGTTCTCGGTGATCATCAGCGGCAGACCATAGCGGGAAGAGAGGCGACGCAGGGCGATACGCATCCCGGTCGGGTCGATGGCCCAGTCCCAGTTGCTGGTTTCAAGGTGCGGATTGGGCGCCGTCTTGTAGAGGCCGGGGATGCCGCTCGATGGCGTAGTACCCTTCTTGCCGGTGGTGTTGATGCGCTGCAGGGTCTGACCGCCCAAGGGGTTATCTGTGTAGGTCAGGGTGTAGTAGTAGTTGACGCCGATGTAGTCGGGCGTCCCCTCGCGCAGCAACTCCATATCGCCCGGCAGGATCTCCGGCGCCTCGCCGTTTTCTCGCAAGTAAGCGAGCGCCGCCTGCGGATAGCGGCCAAAGCAGTAGGCATCCAGCCACCAGAGGTTGTTGAACTCCTCGGCGTTCTCATAGGCCAGCATATCTTTCGGATCGCACGACGCCGGATAGGCAGGGGAGTAGGCAAAGCTCGGGCCGATGAGGCCATTTGGCACATGCTGGCGAAACGCCTTGATCACTCGGGCATTGGCCAGAAACGCGATGTGGTTGGCGGCAAAAAAGCGCTTGCGATCCTGCACAGCCGGCGGATGGGTGCCGAGCTGATAGGCGTTGGTCAGGTTGTAGTTCTGCTCGTTAAGCGACACCCAGTACTTCACCTTGCCGGCAAAACGCTGATAGAGGGTCACGCAGTAGCGCTCGAAATCCTCGATAATGCGTCGGTCTTCCCAACCGCCGTACTCATCCTGCAGCGCCTGCGGCAGATCCCAGTGATAAAGGGTCAGCACCGGTTCGATCTGGTGGGCCAAGAGGGTGTCGATCAGCTTCTCGTAGAAGGCCAGACCCGCCTCGTTCACCTCCCCCCGACCGGTGGGATAGATGCGCGGCCAGCTCACCGAGAAGCGGTAAGCCTTGAGCCCCATCTCGGCCATCAGCGCCACGTCCTCTTCCATGCGGTGGTAGTGATCTACCGCCACATCGCCGTTGCTCCCCTCAAAGGTCTTGCCCGGCAGCTTGGTGAAGAGATCCCACACCGAGGGCCCCTTGCCATCGGCATTCCAGCCCCCCTCCACCTGATAGGCGGCGGAGGCTGCGCCCCACAGAAAATCGCTCGGGAAGTCGTTGAACTTGTGGTGATGCATCTGGTGTTGCTCCTTCTGCGCTGATGGTGTCAGCCATCTCTGATAACTCGGCGCACCCTGGCAGGGCGCCCGAAATGAATTGGCATAAGCATCCATCACTTCTAAAATTCCGTCCAATGACAAATTTGACCACTCAACATTCCCAACAGGAATGAAAGGAGCCCTGATGGAGCTACGAGATCTGAAAGCCTTCGTCACTCTGGGGGAGGTGCTGCACTTCGGCCAGGCAGCGGTGCGTCAGCACGTTACCCAGTCGGCCCTGAGCAAACAGATCCGGCGGCTGGAGGAGGAGCTGGGCGGCGAGCTGTTCGAGCGCAACGCCAGTACCACTCGCCTCACCGGACTGGGCAGGGCGCTGTATGAGGATGCCCGCGCTGTGGTCATCCAGAGCGAGCAGCTCTCGCGCACCGCCCGCGACGTGCTGGCGGGCAATGTCGGCACCCTACGCATCGGCTTTGGCGTGGCCACCAAAATCCTGGTGCCCGCCGCCATTGCCCGCTTTCGCGCCGAGCGGCCGCAAGTGACCATCGAGCTCAACGATCTCTCCACCCACCACCAGCTGCTGGCGCTCAGTGAAGGCAAGCTGGATCTCGGTTTTTGCCGCCTGCCCGCCCCCAAGGGGTGGCACGCCCTGCCGGTGGTCGAAGCCCACTTTGTCGCCGTACTGCCCGCCAGCTACCGCGATGTGAGGGAGTTGGCGGATCTGGTGGACAAGCCGCTGGCGATCCTGCGTCGTGACAAGGCCCCGTCCTTTTACGATCACCTGATGAACTATCTGGCCCAGAGCGGGTTGCGTTTTCGCGATATCCAGTACGTCAACGACTTCGCCGCCGGTGTTGCCACCGCGGCGGCGGAGATCGCCTGGACCCTGGTCCCCTCCTCCACCACCATAGAGCACCCGGATGTGCTCACCCTCCCCTTGAGAGACGGGGAAGCCTGCTGGACCATTGGCCTTATCCGTCCGCCCCACAGCAAGGGGCCCTTGATCGACGCCTTCTGGGCAACCATTTCTGATATGACGCCAAGATAGACACGCCGTTGGCAAACCGCAGATGGCGGCCTCGCATCAACGATAGCGTTCGACGATACGCGCCAACTCGCCGCTTTGTCGCAGCTGTTGCAGGGCACGGTTGAACTCGGTTATCCGGGTATTGAAGCGGGAGTGCTTGCCGATGCAGAGATTGAACGGGGTAGAGGCAAGCTGCAGCGGCACCTCGACCACCTGCCCGGACAATCCCAGCTGGTTGAGTTTGAAACGAGCCACCAGTGGGTCGGTCACCATCAGATCCCCCCGACCCGCCGCCAGCATTTTGAAGACATTATCGACATTGATGGTGTGATGAACGGTGAAGCCCGCCAGGTTCTCCTTGCCCCAGCCGTTACCGAAATAGTCGAGAAAGGTAAGCGATTTGAAGTCGCTCAAGCGGCTGGCTCGCTGAAACTCCGTCATGCGGGGATGGGCGCGCTGGGTAAAAATGGTTAGCACTGTGGTGGTAACCGGCTCTTCCACAATCAGGGTATAGCTGCGCCGCTCCCGGGTTGCGATGGTCACGAAGCCATCGGCCTGCGCCATCCGCACCATTTTTTGCGCCCGTTGCCACGGATAACCTTCATGGCGCACCCGCAGCCCCATGTGCGCTGCCACCCGCTCCATCACGTCGATCATCAGCCCGCGCATCTTGCCCTGTTCGTCACGCCACGAATATGGGGCAAAGTCGTCAAAGTAGACCATCTTCAACTCGGCCGCTGGCGCCGCCCATGCACTCTGCCACATCAGCAATCCCCACAGGATTGCACTCCCCAGACTGACTCTCATGGCCGCGACTCCATCCACTTCTGCCACCTCTGAGCCTAGTGCAAAGCGGGCTGCGGCAAGGTTCAGGATCCAGTGGAAAAGTGGCCAACGAAAAAAAAGAGAGGAAGCAGTGGCTTCCCCTCTCTCGTTCGTTTGTCAGCACGCCACCTTACCGATGGCAGTCACGGCTTGCCGGTTACGCCAGCTCGGCCCGCAGCGCCCTGGTGGCATCGACCATCACCTTGAGGGCGGCTTCCGTCTCTTCCCAGCCGCGGGTCTTGAGGCCGCAATCCGGGTTGACCCACAGCCGCTCGGCCGGGATCTGTTTGGCGGCCTTGCGCAGCAACCCCTCAATCCAGCTCTGGCTCGGCACGTTAGGCGAGTGGATGTCGTAGACGCCCGGGCCAATCTCGTTGGGGTAGTTGAAGCGTTCGAACGCTTCGAGCAGCTGCATCTGGCTGCGGCTGGTCTCGATGGTGATCACGTCCGCATCCAGCGCCGCCACCGCCTCGATGATGAGGTTGAAGTCGCTGTAGCACATGTGAGTGTGGATCTGGGTGTTGTCCGCCACCGGGCTCGCGCTCAGACGGAAGGCCCGCACCGCCCAGTCGAGATAGGCCTGATGATCCTGCTTGCGCAGGGGCAAGCCTTCGCGGATCGCCGGTTCGTCGATCTGGATGATCTTGATGCCAGCGGCTTCCAGATCTGCCACCTCGTCGCGAATGGCCAGCCCGATTTGCAGGGCAGATTGCTCGCGGCTCACATCTTCGCGCGGGAAGGACCAGCAGAGGATGGTCACGGGACCGGTCAGCATCCCCTTGACCGGCTTGTCGGTCAGGCTCTGGGCAAATCGGGTCCATTCGAGCGTCATGGGGGTCGGGCGGTCGATGTCACGGGTGATCACCGGCGGCTTGACGCAGCGGGAGCCATAGCTCTGTACCCAACCGAAGCGGGTGATGGCAAAGCCATCCAGCAGCTCACCGAAATACTCCACCATGTCATTGCGCTCGGCCTCGCCATGTACCAGCACGTCCAGCCCGATGGCCTCCTGACGCACGATGGCATCGCGGATCTCGGCCTTAATGCCAGCCTCGTAGGCGCTGTCATCGATGCGACCGGCGCGCCAATCCTGCCGCAATACCCGGATCTGCGAGGTCTGCGGGAAGGAGCCAATGGTGGTGGTGGGCAGCAGCGGCAGCTTGAGATCCGAGCGCTGCTGCTCGGCCCTGACCGGATAGGGGCTGTGGCGATCAAAATCGCTGTTGGTGAGGCTGGCGAGCCGTGACTGCACCGCTTTTTTGTGCACCCGGCTGTCGGACTCCCGATCGACGATGGGCTGGCTGTAGGCGGTGATTTTGTCGAGCTCGCCCCCATCCAGATACTCTCTGAGCAGTCCCAGCTCGAAACATTTTTGCAAGGCGAAGGCGAACCAGCTGCGGGTCTGGGGATCCAGCTCCTGCTCCAGAGTCAAATCCACCGGGCTATGCAGCAATGAGCAGGATGAGGCCACCCAGAGCCGCTCGCCGAGTTTGGCTTTCAGTGCCTTCAGAGTCGGCGCCAACTTGGCCAGATTGGCACGCCAGACGTTGCGGCCGTTGATCACCCCGGCTGAGATGACCCACTGTGCGGGCAGATGCGGCACCAGGGTTTCCAGCTGCTCGGGGGCGGCCACCAGATCCAGATGCAGGCCATCCACTTTCAGGCTGGTGATAATGTCACGCTGATGAGCCACCGAACCGAAATAGGTGGTGAGCAGCAGCTTGCAGGGGCCCGCGAGGCGCTCGTAAGCGTTGAGGTAGGCCAGCCGCCACTCGTCCGGCAAGTCCAGCGTCAGCGCCGGTTCATCGATCTGTACCCACTCCACTCCCTGGGCGGCCAACTTGGCCAGGATCTCCTGATAGACGATGAGCAGGCGATCGAGCAGTTCAAGGCGGGAGAAGCCGCTCTCTTTCTCCTTGCCAAGCCAGAGGTAGGAGACCGGCCCCAGCAGCACCGCCTTGACCGGCAGCCCCAGCGCTTTGGCCTCTTCCACCTCGTCAAACAGCTGGCTCCAGCCCAGCTTGAAGCGCTGATCACGGCTGAACTCCGGCACCAGATAGTGATAGTTGGTGTTGAACCACTTGGTCATCTCGGCGGCGGCCGCCGCCGGGCCGGTCGGCGCACGGCCGCGGGCCACCCGGAACAGGGTGTCGAGATCGGTCTCGCCATGACGGTGACGGGCAGGCACCGCATCCACCAGCAGGCTGGTACCGAGCACCTGATCGTACCAGGCAAAGTCGCCCACCGGCAGCAGATTGACCCCGGCTCCGTGCTGGGCCTGCCAGTGGCGCTCACGCAGCGTCTTGCCCACGGCAACGAGTTCGGCCTGAGTGGTCTCGCCACGCCAGTAGGATTCGAGGGCAAATTTCAGCTCGCGCTTGGCGCCGATACGGGGGAAGCCCAGGGTGTGTGCTCGTGTCATAGGTTCATTTCCTTATGCTCATTCATCTGATGGGAAACTGGATGATTTAGCCATCCAGATGTTTACACATCCAAAATGACAAGATAAGGTGACGCTGGCTATTGAATCCTCTTCAAGTGGCTCTCAAATAATCCTCAACTGACCGCCAATCAGGTTCACCGCGAGGATACAGAGGCCGATTTTTACAGGTGCAAGAGGTGCCGGAGTCAAGAAGCGCAGCAGGCCACCGCCGACCGTAACCTCAGCGCCATACGCAATCTCACAAGGAGCCATCTTATGGCAGTGCCAAGCAATGCAGGGATAGAGATCAAACACTTGAAAACATTGACCGCGCTGGCCGAGCAGGGCTCGCTGGCCGGTGCGGCGCTAACCCTCAACCTTACCCAGTCCGCCCTCTCCCACCAGCTCAAAGAGCTGGAGACCCGCCTCAATCTTGAGCTCTACCTGCGCAAAAGCCGTCCGCTGGTGCTGACCGCAGCCGGCAGCCAGCTGCTCGCCCTCGCCCGTCAGGTACTGCCCGCCCTGGCCCAGACCGAGAAGCAATTGCAAGCCCTGCAGAGCGGCGATGCGGGCAGGCTGCATCTGGCGCTCGATTGCCACAGCTGCATCCAGTGGCTGCTGCCGCTGTTGCCCGATTTTCGCCGCCAGTGGCCCGGGGTGGATCTGGAGGTGGAGTCGGTGCCGGGCTTTGATGCCATCAATGCCCTGCTAGGCGGCCAGCTCGACCTGCTGCTCACCTCGGACGTGCAGGCCCGCGGCGATCTCCACTTCGAGCCGCTGTTTGCTTTTGATCTGACTCTGGTGATGGCACCGGATCATCCCCTCTGCCACCGGAGCCACATCGAGCCGGGCGATCTGGGGGCGGAGGTGCTGCTGGTCTATCCGGTGGAGCGCAGCCGCATGGATATCTTCAGCCGCTTTTTGCAACCCGCCGGGGTGGAGCCCGCCCGCTGCAAGCCGGTGGACAACACCTCGGTGATGCTGCAGATGGCCGCCGCCGGCCTCGGCGTCGCCGCCTTGCCGCGCTGGGCCAGCGACGAGTTTGTCAGACAGGGGATGCTCTGCGCCCGCCCCCTCGGCAGCGGTATCCGTCGCCATATGTACGGCGCGGTGCGGGCCGCCGATCGGGATCAAGCCTGCCTGCAGAGCCTGTTTGAGCGCATTCGCCGCAAGATGGAGGGATAGCCCTCCTCAGCGTGGCTGACCGACCTCTGCCAGCAGTGCAGGCAACTGCGCCTTGATAAAGTCGATGAGGGCCCTGACCGCCGGTGACAGACCGCGCCGCGCGGGATAGAGCATCACCAGCTTGCCATCTTTGGGACGCCACTCGGGCAGCAGTTGTTGCAGCCGCCCATCCGCCAACTCACTCACGCAGGCGTAAAGTGGCAAACCCACCATCCCGAGCCCCGCCAGCGCCGCCTGTTTGAGGGTTTGCACATTGTCGCTACGCAGCAGCACATTGACCGCCACCTCCTCACTCTCCCCACTGTCGTGCCGCAGCCGCAGCAGATCGGCCTGACGCTCCAGCGTGCTGAAAAGCAGGGCATCCTCTCCCTCCAGCTGGCTAGGGTGCGCCAGCGCATTGTGGCGCGAGAGCCACGCCGGGGTCGCCAGCACACCCCACTGCACCGTGCAGAGCGGCACCTGCACCAGGCTGGAAGGGGGCTGCTCGAAGGCCACCCCGCGGATCACTACATCCAGCCCCTCCTCCAGCAGATCCACCTGCCGATTGCTGGCTTGCACGGCGAGCCTCACCTTGGGGTATTGCGCCATAAAAGCGGGCAGCAAACGGGCAAGCAGCGCATCGGCAATGGTAATGGGCACGCTGATGCGCACCAGACCGCTCGGCTCCTGCTGCCGTTGCCGCACTGCCGCCTCTCCGGCCTGCGCTTCGGCCAGCATCGCCTGACAGTGGCGATAGAGCACCTCACCGGCATCGGTCAGGCTGAGCTGGCGCGAGGTACGTTGCAGCAGCCGGGTATCCAGCCGCTCCTCCAGCAGCCGGATCCGGCGCGAGATCCGCGACTTGGGCACGCCAAGCGCCCGCGCGGCGGCAGTGAATCCCTGTCGCTGCACCACATGGGTGAAGAGATAGAGATCATTCAAATCAAGTTCCAGTGGTGTCATCGGGCAGCCTTGGTCAGGGTGAGGTGCATTCACATCGTTCCACCAATAGAACGATAAGAACCTATTTCACCAGATTGTCGCCATTTTTGCAGCCATCATAATGGCCCTGTCCCCATCAGACGGTTGCTGCGCGGGCAATCCGCCCCACCAGCAAGGGTCGTTTGACTGTTCCAATATCACAAGGAGTTCACCATGAAACTGCGACAAATCTGCTCTGCCACCCTGCTCGGTCTGGCGACCCTGACCACCACGCTGGCCACCACAGCGACACCGGCCATGGCCGCCGAGGCTGCCAGCCATCCGACTGTATCACCCAACCGCTATCTGGAGATGCTCTCCCGAGACAATGCGGTACTGCTGCTGGTCGACCATCAGGTCGGCTTGCTGAGCGGCGTGCGCGACACCACGGTGGGCGAGCTCAAGCACAACGTGGTGGCGCTGGCCAACGCCGCCCGCGCCCTCGGCGTGCCGGTGATCGTGACCGCGACCATGCCCGATGGCATGTGGGGCCCCACCATGCCTGAACTGACCAGTGCCCTGCCGGATGTGAAGGTGATCAACCGCACCGTCATCAACGCTTGGGACGATCCTGCCGTGCGCGCCGCCATTGAGAAGACCGGCCGCAAACAACTGATCATCGCCGGGGTATCCCTCGAGATCTGCGCCAGCTTCCCGGCCCTCTCTGCCAAGGCTGCCGGCTATGATGCCCGGGTGGTGCTCGATGCCTCCGGCACCTTCAACGAAGCCAAGCGCACCACTGGGCTGCAACGCTTGCTGGGGGCCGGTATCCCGGTCACCGACTACGCCTCCGCCGCGGTCGAGATGCTGCGCAGCAACGTCGACCCCAAGGCGCACGATGTCTACAGCGCCCTCGACATGCCTTTCGCCACCCTGGTGTGGCAGATGCAAGAGGGTGCCAAGAAGTCGTAACTCGCCCCGCCTTCGGTCAGATGACCGAAGGCATCTTTTGTCTTCAAGAGGTTATATCGATGACCAGACGCCTGACTCTCTCCGCCCCCGTCAAGGGCCAACCGCTGCGCATTGGCAGCGGCTTTGAAGCCAGCCATTTTGGCGAACACTTTTTCAACGGTCTGATAGACCCCGTGGTGATGGTGGATCACTTCCAGATGACCGCCCCCACCTTCGAGCCCCATCCCCACGCCGGGATCTCTGCCGTCACCTATCTGTTCGAGGATTCGACGAGCCCCCACGTCAACTACGACTCTCTCGGCAATCAGGGCCCCATCGAACCGGGCGCGCTCCACTGGCTGGCGGCCGGGCGCGGGGCCGTACATACCGAGCAGCCGGAAGGGGCATCCCCCTATGTCCACGCCCTGCAGATCTTCGTCAACCTGCCTGCCCGTCAAAAGATGATGTCGCCTTTTGCCGTCCACGCAGCCGCTGCCACCATCCCCGAGTTTCATGGCGAAGGGGCGCGAGTACGGGTGGTCGCAGGCCACAGCAACGGGATAACGGCGCCACACTCGGCAGAGCTGCCCCAACCCTTTACCCTGCTCGATGGCCATTGCGCGCCCGGCGCTTCACCCATCTGCTGGCGGCAGGCTGGAATGCCATGATATATCCCCTGACCGGATCGCTGACCCTGCAGGCGGAGGGAGAGCGGCACCTGATCCCGGCAGGTCACGGGATGGGTGTCAGCCTCTCTGCCGATGGCGGCGAGGCGGTGGCTCTGCAGCTTGAGGCCACCGAGCCCTGCCACTTCGTGCTGCTCTCAGGCCAGGCGCTCAATGAACCCCTGGTCAAACATGGCCCCTTCGTCATGAACAGCCACGACGCCATTGCAGATCGGCTGCATGCCTATCAGCGCGGCGAATTTGGCCAGCTCAACGATGAGTGGCTGCGCAACGGCCAATATCGGCCATGAGCACGCTCGCTGGCCACCAGCCACAAAGCACGCGCTGGCCTCTGGTCTTCCTCGCCATTTTTGCCGGTGCCAGCGGCGCCCTCTGCCTTGGCAAAGTGCCCGCCGTACTCGGCATACTGCGCAGCGAGCTGGGGCTGACACTGGTCGAAGCCAGCTATCTCGCCTCAGCTTTCAATACGCTGGCGATCCTCTGCAGTCTCTTTCTCGGCCTGTTGCTGACCCGCTGGAGTGGGCGGCAAACCGGGGTTGTCGGGCTTTTGGTTATCGTCACAGGCGGAGCGTTGGCACTGCCCGCCACCGGGCTGGCCATGATGCTGCTGTCGCGCATTGTCGAGGGGATTGGCTTTTTGCTGGTCTCGGTGGCCATGCCTGCCTTTATCGTGGCGGTGACCCGGGAGGAGGATAAGAGACTGGCCTTGAGCCTGTGGGCGGTCAACCTGCCCCTCGGGGCGGCGGCGGGTATGCTGCTCACTCCCTGGCTCACGGCGCAAGGTGGCTGGCGACTGGCCTGGCTGATCCTGATGATCCCGCAACTCTCTGCCCTGCTGCTTCTGCTCGCCAGTCGCTCGGCAGATAAACTGCGGGTCTGGGCACCCCAAAACTCGATCAACTCGGGCCACCCGCTGCGCCAACTCACGGTGTTCCGGCAGAAGGCACTCTGGCGCTACGGGTTGGCGTTCACGCTCTACAGCCTGATGCTCTGGGCGCTCTTTGTCTGGCTGCCAAGCATGTTGCAAGGCAGCCCCGGGATTGGCCAAAGCCAGATCGCCCTGCTTTCGGCGCTGGCGGTGGTCGCCAATATTCCCGGCAACCTGCTGGGGGCATGGCTGCTGCGCCGGGGCGTGGCACGAGATCGGCTCATCAGCTGGGCACTGGGCCTGATGGCGCTGTACGGCATGCTCGCCTTCTGGCCCGGCCTGTCACCGTGGTGGGCCTATGGGCTCTGCCTCGCCCTCTCCCTGGCGGGCGGTATGGCGCCGCCAGCCATCCTCTCGTCCGCGCAGGGAGTGAGTCAGGGGCCGGTGCAACTGGCCATCGTGCAGGGCTTTTTTGTCCAGCTCGCCAACCTTGGTCAGCTGCTTGGCCCCCTGTTGCTGGCGGCCCTGATGACGGACAGCGGCCATTGGGGAAGCGCTCGCTGGCTCTTTCTGGGCGGCTTGCTGCTGGTCGCGCTGCTCTATGCCGCGGGCCACCTGCCGGGCTCAAGCATGGCTGCAAAACAGGCTCGATCGCATTCGCAGCAAGATGGAAGATGACGAATAGAGAGGGAAACATCACAGTTATCACAGGGAATGCTGGCCGGACAAGAGGCTGTTCAGTATGTTAACTGTTTAATCTTGCTTAACGGTAGCCACCATGTCTCAAGTCGATCTCAATCTCTTTCGCGTCCTCGATGCGGTGATCCGCTATGGTGGTGTCACCACGGCAGCCGAGATGATGGAGATGACCCCCTCGGCCATCAGCCAGGCCATCAGCCGCCTGACCAGCCTGGTGGGCGAGCCGCTGTTTGTCCGCCAGGGACGCGGCATCACCCCCACGGCGCGAGCGCTCAGTCTGCACCACGAGATCATGGTGCCGCTGCACGACATGGAGCGCAGCCTGCAGCGCACCGATCTCTTTGATCCCCAGACCAGTCGGCGCACTTTTCGCATCGCGGGGGTGCCCGATATCGATATCTTCTTCCTGCCGGAGCTCAACAACCTGCTGCAGACCCAAGCCCCCAACTGTCAGCTGGAGTGGAACACCCAGGTGCAGGACGAAGCCCTGCGCCAGAACAGCCTCTATCTGCACAGCGTGGATCTGGTGCTGGCCACCAAGCCGATGGCGGAGCAGGGGATCGAAAACGAGCAGATCATGTCCCAGGCCCTGCGCATCGCCTGTCGCAAGGCTCACCCCAGGATCCGCCAGGCCCCCGACATGGCCACCTTCTTCAACGAAAAGCACGTGGTATTGCAAACCAGGCGGCTCGACAGCTTGCTGCTCAACACCCTGACCAAGGCGCCGCTGCCGCCGCGCCAGATTGCCTACGAGAGCGACTCCCTGCTCACCGCCCTTCATCTGGTGAGTCGTACCGACTGGCTCTGCGTCGCCAGCCAGTGGCACATGGAGAAGCTGGGGCAGGCGCTGGATCTGGCCAGCTATCCCCTCCCCTGGCTCTCGGAGGATTGCCCCGTCTACATGAGTTGGCACAAGAGCTCCGGTCAGGATACCGGGCTTAATTGGCTCAAAGATCAGGTGCGGGCCGTCAGTTCGATTTAAGTATGCTTAACAGTCAAGCATGCCCATCTCCTCATCCGGGCTATCGCTCTTCTCGACAAACCGCCTTATGGATAATCCCCCTTCAGGATAATCGGGAGCCTTTTCTCAACCAGAAAGGCGCAGCTCATGACGACATCGTCGTGCCGAAATAGCTGCGCAGCGCCTCCACCACCCGCCGCACCTTCTCCGGGATCTCCCGCTGCGGCGTGATGGCGTGGATCTCCATCGGTGCCACCCGAAAACCGGGCAACAGTTCGAGCAGCCGCCCCTGCGCCAGATCCTCGCCAATCTCCCCCTCCGGCTGCAGCGAGATCCCCTGCCCAGCCAGCGCAAACTGGCGCAGGGGCAACACGTTATTGCAGAGCACCTTGGCCTTGAACCTCACCCTGTGCTCGCCCCCCTTTTCATCCTGCAGCAGCAAACCGTTGCCCAGCATGTCGCCGCAAAGCCAGTCGTGGGTGGCCAGATCGTCGGGCGTGCGCGGCGCTCCCTTGCGCGCCAGATAGGCGGGGGCGGCGCAGAGCAGCATCCGGGTCTGCCCCAGTTTGCGGGCCACCAGGGTCGAGTCAGGCAAGGTGCCGACCCGCAGCGCCACGTCGATCCGCTCGGCAATCAGATCCCGCTTCTCGTCATCGGCGATGATCTGGATGGTGAGGCCGGGGTGGGCCTGCAGCAGCGGTGAGAGGGCCAGAGCCAGCGGCTGGCCCGCCATCCCCACCGGGGCGGTGATCCGCACTTCCCCGAGCAGGGCGTCGCGCACCTCCGAGAGGCGCAGCTCGGTCTCGCTCAGAGTCTGCTGCAACGCCCGACACCCTTGCCACACCACCTCTCCCGCCTCGGTCAGACTGAGACGACGGGTGGAGCGATGGAGCAGGGGCAGTCCGAGCAGGCTCTCCAGCTGACTGATATGCTGACTGACGGCGGAGGGGGTCATGCCAAGGGATTTGGCAGCCCCTGTCATGCTGCCCGCTTCCACCACGGCGGCGAAGATGGCGTAACGTCTGAGCTGTTCCATTATTAAATCCAGCTTATAAGTGAATGCATTTTTGAGGTGATTATTAAATCATAAATGGCGGCGTAGGATAGCCCCATTCCAACAGTGAAGGAGAGTTCCCCATGAAGATTGCCCTGATCGGTGCCAGCGGTTTTGTCGGTTCAGCCATCCTGAACGAGGCCATCAGCCGCGGCCATCACGTCACCGCCATCGTCCGCGATGTCAGCAAGGTGGCCGCCCATCCGCAGGTCACCGCCGTGGCGGTGGATGCCCAAAACCCGCAGGCATTGGCCGAGGTGCTCAAGGGGCACGATCGGGTGATCAGCGCCTACAACCCGGGCTGGAGCACACCGGATATCTACGACCAGTACCTCAAGGGCGCCAACGCGATCGTCGCAGCAGCCAAAGCGGCCAACAGCTGGCTGCTGGTAGTAGGTGGCGCCGGCAGTCTGGAGGTTGCCCCCGGCGTGCAACTGGTGGATACCCCTGAGTTTCCGGCCGAGTGGAAACAGGGGGCACTGGCGGCCCGCGACGGTCTTACCGCCCTGCGTCATGAAACCACCCTCGACTGGCGCTTTGTCTCTCCCCCGGTGTTCCTCGAACCGGGCGAGAAGCGAGGCGGCTATCGGATTGGTGGCGATCAGGTGCTGTTCAGCGGCGAACAGCCTGCCGGGATCACCGCCGGTGATCTGGCCGATGGCGTGCTGAACGAGGTGGAAAAACCGGCTCACCAGCGCCAGCGCTTTACCCTGGGTTACTGAGAGCCAACAGGCGGTTAAGGCCAGAATACGCGGTCACTCGCCTGTGCTTTCGGTCAGGTGAAAAACCGCTCAACCAGAAGGGAGGCATCCGCCTCTCTTCTGTTTTGGCCATTTTCTGTTTTGGTCATTTTTGCCGCTGGCAGCTTGCCTCTGGTTATCACTCTCCCCCTCATCGTTGCCCCTTTACCCCGCAATGGCTGCGCAAAAAACCTTCAGCCCATCAGACGCCGAATTCCATTTCGAATTTTGTGTATAAATAAGAATAATTTGTTTTTTCCGTCTTATAACACCGAACAGTAGCATCCCCTTTATCCCAGATGGCGCCACACTGTCGCGCCATCCCGTTTACCGCTTATCAGGTCTGCCAACAGCGGGGGCAGTGCAAGAGATGGCGCCAGAGATAACGAAAGAGTGAGGAGGTGCACATGAAACATTCACCACTGCCGATCATCGATCTGGCTGCCCTCAAGGGGGCGCCCGAGGTGCGTCGCCCTATGCTGGCCAGGCTGGCCGCGGCCGCCCGCGATGTGGGCTTTTTCTATCTGGTCGGCCACGGCTTGAGCAAGGTTGAGATGCTAGAGACCCTGGCGCTGGCAGAGCGCTTCTTTGCTCTGCCGGAGCAGGAGAAGCTGGCGGTGCAGATGGTCAACAGCCCCCACTTTCGCGGCTACAACCGGGTCGGTGCCGAGCTGACCCGCCAGCGGCCGGATCTGCGAGAGCAGTTCGATATCATGAATGAGGCGCAAGCCCTGCCTGCGGCCCTGATCCGTGAACCCTGGCAGCGGCTGATCGGCCCCAACCAGTGGCCAACCGCCCTGCCCGAGATGAAAGCCCATCTGCTGGCGTGGCAAGATCGGCTGAGCGATATCACCCTCACCCTGCTGGCCGCTTTTGCCGAGGTGCTGGAGCAACCGGCCAACGTGTTTGACGCCAGCATCCGCGGCGCCCCCTACCAGCACATGAAGCTGATTCACTACCCGGGGCAAGAGACGGGTGGCTGCAGTCAGGGGGTCGGCGCCCACAAGGATCCCGGCTACCTGACGCTGGTGATGCAGGATAATCACTCGGGGCTTGAGGTCGAGACGGCCGACGGCTGGATCTCCGCACCGCCCCTTCCGGGAGCGCTGGTGGTCAATATCGGCGAGCTGTTGGAGCTGGCCTCCAACGGCTATCTCAAGGCGACCCTGCATCGGGTGGTGAGCCCGCCGCCCGGTGTCTCGCGCCTATCCTGCGCCTTCTTTATGGCGGCGCGGCTCGATTCCACCGTGCCCCTGCTCAGCCTCTCCCCCGCGCTGGCAGCGCAGGCGCAAGGGCCGGAGAGTGACCCGAACAACCCACTCTTCTATCAGGTTGGGGAGAACGTGCTCAAGGGGCGGCTGCGCTCCCACCCGGATGTGGCGGCCCGCCACTATGGGGAACCCGCTCGCCTCCCGCTCACTGAAAGCGAAGCGATACCGGCCTGAACAGCACAGAGATCCGCCGGTGGGTATATGCATAAGCCACAGCCGCGTGCACATACCCGCGCTGACAAACACAACAAGCAACGAACAACAAAACAAGTCATGGCCAGAGCCTGGCCATCACGGAGCAACACGATGAAATTCAAGACCATGAGCGTACACAGCGGCCAGCGGATCGACCCACAGACCGGCGCCCTCACCACCCCGCTCTACCAGAGCAGCACCTTCAGCTACTTCAACGCCCAGGCGGGCAAGGAGCGTTTTGCAGGTCAAGCTCCCGGCTTTATCTACAGCCGCTTTGGCAACCCCACCACCGCCGAGCTGGAGCAGAAACTGGCGGCGCTGGAAGGGGCTGACGAAGCGCTGGTGGTGGCGAGCGGCATGGCGGCGGTGAGCGCCATCATGTATGCCCTGGCCGACAGCGGCGATGAGGTGGCCTATATCGGCCCGCTCTACGGCGGCACCGATGCGTTCCTCAAGCAGACCTTCAGCCGCGCCGGTATCAAGGTCACCGCTTACGAGAGCGATCGGGATCTGCTGGCCAACATCCGCCCCGCCACCAAGGTGGTACTGTTCGAAACCCTGACCAACCCCACCCTCAAGGTGGTGGATCCGCGGCTGGTGGTGGAAGCAGCCCGCAAGGTGGGCGCCATTACGGTATGTGACAACACCTTCCTCACCCCCTACCTGCTGCGTCCGCTGGAACTCGGGGTCGATGTAGTGATGCACAGCGGCACCAAATATCTGGGCGGCCACGGCGACATCATCGCCGGGGTGGTGGCGGGCTCTCACGCCCTGATGAAGTCGATCCGCACCGTGGCCCTCAAGCATATCGGCTCTCCCATCGGCCCGCAGGAGGCCTACCTGCTGCAACGCGGGGTCAAGACCCTGCCGCTGCGGATGGATGCCCACCTGCACAATGCGCAGAAAGTGGCCGAGTTTCTGGCCGCCCACCCGGCGGTGAAGAAGGTGATCTACCCGGGCCTTGCCAACCATCCGGGTCACGATGCTCTCGGCACCTTCGCCAGCGGCTTTGGCGGCATGGTGAGTATTGAGCTGGAAGGCGGGTTTGAACGCTGCGCCACCCTGCTCGATAACCTGCAACTGTTCGTGCAGGCGGTGAGTCTGGGGGATCTCGAGAGTCTCGCCTGCCATCCGGCCAGTACCACCCACGCCGCCATGGACGAGGCGAGCCGCCTCGCCGCCGGGGTCAACGACGACCTCATCCGCTTCAGCATCGGGGTGGAAGATGCGGACGATCTGATCGCCGATCTGGCCGCCGCGCTGGCGCAGATCTAACCGGGAGCACGCATCTCACTTGCCCGCCAAATGGCGGCGAGTGAGATGCCCCAAACACAACAACGGCCCATCAAGGGCCGTTGTTGTTTGTTGCGCTATGGAAAGACGGGATTTACTCCTCCCACACCACCACCTGGGATGAGGGCCAGCGATCCCCGACCTGGGCGTACTTTTGCTCCAGCAGGTGACGCTTGATCTTCATGGTGGGGGTCAGCACGCCGTTTTCGATATTCCAGGGAGTCTTCACTACCAGAATGCCGCGAATTTTGGCATGAGATTCCAGCTGATCGTTGACCCGAACCCGCGCCGCTTCCAGTCTGGCGTTGACCTCCTCCCGATTGCCCTTCATGGCGCTCTCGGCCAACTGCACCAGCGCAATGGGCTGGGGCATGCCATAACCAATCACGCAGAGCTGTTCGATAATGGGCTCCTGACCCAGCAGCCCCTCGATGGGCACCGGCGCCACATACTTGCCCTTGGCGGTCTTGAACACATCCTTCATCCGGCCGGTGATGGTGAGATAACCCTCCTTGTCCAGCTTGCCCATATCGCCGGTGTGGAGCCACCCCTCGACATCGATGGCCTCGGCGCTGTGCTCGGGATCCTTGTAGTAACCCAGCATCATCCCTTCGCAGCGGCAGAGGATCTCCCCCTCGTCGGAGATCTTGATGGTCACCCCAATCCCCGCCTTGCCGACGGTGCCGATCTTGTCGGCGCGGAACGGGTAGTTGATGGTGGAGTAGGCGTGGTTCTCGGTCATACCCCAGGCTTCAGTCACCTTGAGGCCGATGCTCAGATACCACTCAAGCAGCGCAGGGGAGACAGGCGCAGAACCGCAGCCCAACACCCGGGCCTGATCCAGTCCCAACCCCTTTTGCAGCTTGCGTTTGATAAGGCCGGAGATAAGCGGGATCTTGAGCAGCAGTTCGAGTTTCTTCTGGGGCAGCTTCTCGTGGATCTTGATGCGGAACATGGCCCACAACCGTGGTACCGAGATAAAGACGGTGGGACGGCAACGTTTGACATCTTCGATAAAGGTGTCGAGAGATTCAGGGAACGCGATGGTAGCTCCGCCATAGAGACTGCCGCCGTAGATGTAGACCCGCTCAGTAATGTGGGCCAGCGGCAGGTAGGAGAAGCCCCGATCGGCCTGGCTCAGGCTCACCGTCTCCACCAGCTTCTCGCACGACCAGGCGTAACGCTCGACGCTCAGCATGGCCCCTTTCGGCTTGCCGGTACTGCCGGAGGTGTAGACCAGACTCAGCAGGGAGTCAGGGGCCTGCACCGGGCTGTCAGGGATCGGCTCGTGCGCCTCCAGCAGGTCATCCCACTGGTGGCTGGCCGGCATGGTGTCATAGGGGAAGGCGATGCGCAGCAGATCGGCGGGTACGCCAGCCTCCTGACTCTTCCAGTCATCCAGCTTGCCGACGAAGATCGCCTTGGCCTCGCTGTGGCGCAGCACATATTCGATGGTGTCGACGTTGGCAGTCGGGTAGATGGGCACGCTCACATACTGCCCCATCTGCATCGCCAGATCGGCGATAAACCACTGGGCGCAGTTCTTGGAGAGCAGCGCCACCTTGTCACCCGCCACCAGACCGAGGTGACGCAAGGCCGTCACCATCCGCCGCGCTTCATCGGCCACTTCACCCCAGGTGAAATCGACATATTCGCGGTTGATGGTTTGACGCAGGTAGGTTCGATCAGGACACTGCCGCTCCCAGTGATAGAGCATCTCGAGCGGCAGTTTATTGGCAATGCGTGAGGAGGAGGCCATAGTTTAATCCCTGAAACAAAAGGCGAAACTTATTATTAACCTTTCACTAACTTCAGGGGAAGGATAAACTCAAACTTCAGTTTGAATTGTGTATCCGATCAAGCTTCTGCGTCTTGTTGCAAACGACTCCACATCGCCTGTACCAGTTTTTCATCCTCTTCAGATAGCTCACCTTGCAAGATCGCCTCGTTGAGGCTGCGCAGCACATAGCTCTTGACGTCCCGCACCAGGGTCTTGCCTTCCAGCTCGGCCCGGGCAACGGCCAATGAGATATGACCTCGCAGGTAACCCCCCGCAAACAGCTCATCGTCGGTCGCGGTGGCAACCATGCTGTCGATCAGTCCCAACAACTTGTGCTCAAAATCGTGAATCGTCATGTAACGCAGCCTCATTTGCGGCAAAAAATTCGGGGGTATGGAACCGCAATCCGGTTGATTGCAGCTCTCTGGCGCCAGGCCAGCAGCGTCCTTGGCGTCCTATTTCGGGTTGGCCACCGGGTAGATGACCTGATCCTTGTATCCCGTGGTTATTCGCAGATAACCACGCAACGCCCGGTTTAATTCGGGATCATCGGTGTCCACCAGCAGCGGCCTGCCCGCAAGGGCGGCAAGCTTGGCTTTGGTTGCCAGCACCTGGATATTGTCCAGCCCGACACACCGAATCACCTCAGGACTCAATTGCTGATTTCCGCGCCCGAACAGATGTCCCTGTCCGCCGATCAGGGTAATGATCAGTCGGCAGCGACGGCCGCGGACCCGGGTCAGGATCTCGGCGGCGCTGAGATCCTGCCCGATAAGTCGGCCATTTTCCACCAGATCCACACCGAGCAAAGTATTTTCCAGACCGAGCTCTGCCATACAGGCTGCCACCGTGCTGCCGGAGCCCATCAGATAGAGGGTATCGGGCTCCATCTGCTCCACCACACCGGCGGCGAGATCCGCCAGCACCAGTTCTTCGGACTCCTTGCCCCCCTGTTTTACCGCCTGTACGTAACGCAGATCGCTGGGCACCTTCAGCTGGCCGTAGTGGCGGGCCCGCACCTTGCCCGCGCGAAACGCCTCTTCGTCGATGTCGCGCACCTCGGCATCGATCAGGCTGAGCAGTTCCCCTGCAATCATCCGCGCCACCACCCGCCCGCTGGCTGCGGGCGTCACCCCGTAGACGCCGGAGTGGATCTTGCACCCCGCGGGAATGCCGAGCACATGGCAAGACTCCCCCACCGCGGCGCAGATATCCCGCGCCGTGCCATCGCCACCGGCAAACAGCAGCAGATCGACCCCGGCTTCGCACATCAGCTCTGCAGCGTGGCGGGTATCGTCAGCCGAGGTGCTCTCCCCGGCCGGTTGATAGATGACCCGACAGGGCAACCCCAGCTCGCGGGCCACCGCCTCCCCCATCTCTCCCGCCACCGTCAGCAGTTCAAACGGGACGCTCAGCTCGCACAGTGGCAACAGAGCTTGCCGCGCCCGCTCCTGCGCCTTGGGCACAGCGCCTCGGGCCAGCGCCTCGGCAACCACACCGTCACTGCCCTTGAGCCCCACTGCACCGCCAATCCCGGCGACCGGATTAATAATGAACCCTAATCGAAACATGCCAGCCTCCCTTGCGATGGCCACCATTTTTATCTTTTCCCCCCTCTGGGACAAGCAGTGGCGCCCCTGCTAGAATGCGCTGCTTCAATTTTCCAACCAATTTTCAACCAAGGTTCAATCATGCTGGAATGGGTTCTTGATCCCTCTGCCTGGGTCGCACTCGCCACCCTTACCCTGCTCGAGATCGTGCTGGGCATCGACAACATCATCTTTATCTCCATCCTGGTAGGTCGCCTGCCGGAGGCGCAGCGTCAAAAAGCGCGCATTCTGGGTCTGGGGCTCGCCATGGGCACCCGGATCCTGCTGCTGCTCTCGCTGGCCTGGGTGATGCGCCTCACCGATCCGCTCTTCACCGTGCTGGGTGAAGCCATCTCCGGCCGCGATCTGATCCTGCTGCTGGGGGGCCTGTTCCTCATCGGCAAGAGTGCCCACGAGATCCACGTCACCCTGGAAGGGGCGGCCGAGCCGGAAAGCGTCAGCAAAGCGGCCTCGGGCTTTATCAGCACCCTGATCCAGATCGCCATCCTCGATATCGTCTTCAGCCTCGACTCGGTGATCACCGCGGTCGGCATGGCCGATCACGTGCCGGTGATGGTGCTGGCCATCATGATTGCCGTCCTCATCATGATGTTTGCCGCCAAATCCATCGGTGATTTTGTCGATGCCCACCCCACCATCAAGATGCTGGCCCTCTCCTTCCTCACCCTAGTGGGTTTCGCCCTGATGGCCGAGGGGATGGACCTGCACATTCCGAAGGGCTACATCTACTTCGCCATGGCCTTCTCGCTGGTGGTGGAGATGATCAACATCCGCCTGCGCAGCCATCACGACAATAACGGGCAAAATAGCGCGCAGTAACCCTGCCCCCACATGCCCTCGCGACCCCAGCTGTCGCGATCAAAAAGAGCGCCGGTCGGGCGCTCTTTTTTATGGGTAACGACACGATAAAAGGGTTATTGATCGCTGATGACGATGGCAACCCGGCGGTTGGCGGCCCGGCCCTCTCTGGTCTTGTTATCCGCCAGCGGCATGGTCTCGCCACGGCCATGGATCTCCAGATTGGCTGGCTTCATGCCGACCGAGACCAGCACATCGGCCACCGACTGGGCCCGCTTCAGGGAGAGTTGCTGGTTGTAGCTGCTCTCGCCGGTATTGTCAGTGTGCCCATCCACCCGCGCCTTGTCCAACCCTACGCCAAGCAGTGTTTTACCCAGTTTTTCAACGGATTGGCGAGTCTGGGGATTGAGCGCCCCCACGTTGTTGGCAAACAGCACCCGGTTGGCCAGATCCAGCGTCCACCCCTCATCGGTCAGATAAAAGCCCTGCTCCTTGAGCACGGCGATTTGCTCCGGGGTCAACCCTTTGGGGGCACTCTGGCAACCGGCCAGCAGTGACAACATCAACCCCAGCAGGGTCACTTTCAACAGGTGGGTGATCTTCATGGTTTGCTCCTTGTTTATGTTGTTATTCTTGCCAGTCAGGCGATGGTTTGCTGTTCGCTGCGGCGCGCCCGTTTCGCCAGATACATGGCTGCATCGGCCTGATCACACAGCACGCTGGCACTCATGCCCGCCTGATAGACGGCAAAGCCGACACTCACCTCTGCCACCAGCTGACGACCATCACGCAGCGCCACCGGTTCGCTCATCGCCTGCTGGATGCGGCCAATCACCTCTTCCACCTCATGCTGTCGCTGGAGTGGGCCAACCAGCACCGCAAACTCGTCACCACCGAGGCGAAACACCAGATCATCCGGACGCAGCTGATGTTGTACCCGTCTTGAGAGCGCGATCAGCACATCGTCACCGGCGTTGTGCCCCAGCGTGTCATTAATTTGCTTGAAGCGATCGCAGTCGAGATAGAGCAGTGCAAACCCCTCTTGCTCGCCGAGGGAGATGGCCTGCGCGAGCCGCGCTTCAAACAGGGCGCGATTGGGCAGTCCGGTGAGGGCATCGTGAGTCGCCTGATGGAGCAGGCTGGCATTTTCGCGGGCCTGCTGGGCCTGCCAGGCTTGCAGCTCGTCCAGCAGGGAGTTGAAGTCATCCCCCAGCTCGTTAATCTCGACAATATCGGCCGGTGGCGCCCGCATCCCCAGGGTGCGTTGTCGACGTACCGAGTGGGCGACAAGTGCCAGTTTGCGCAGCGGTGCGGTGATGGAGACCTGCATCCGGTCAGCCACATAGAGTGCCACCATGGCGCTCAGCATCAGGCAAACCACCATCGCCAGCAGCGCCGAGAGCAAAAACAGCAACAGATATTCACCGTGGCCGCGCAGCTCGATGGTGGCGATCTGCTCACCACCCCGCAGCATGGGGAGCTTGACAGGCCCCGGCATCAGCAGTTGGGCCAGATAGTCTTCGAGCGTCACCAGCGGGTTGCTTCTGGGGCGCTCCCAACTGGCAAGCAGCTGACCGTTGGTCAGCACGATAGTGGCTTGGGCCACCTCTTCCTTGGCAACGATGCCACTGAGCGCCTCGCTCGCCGCCTCCTCATCGTGGAACACCACCGCCGCCTCGGCGCTGTAGCTGATGGCGCGGGCTACCAGCTCCAGATTGTGGTCGGCGTAAAAACGCACTACCAGCAGGGCCACCAGAGTAAAAAAGAGTCCTGCCACGCTGACCGCTGTGATGGCGGCCACCAGATGGGTTCGCCCCAGGCTCTGACGCAGGGTCAGACGGCGGGGAGCCGCGCTCACCTGTCGTCTCATGGGACCCCCTTGTCGGCATGGGCCAGCTTGAGCACGGCGGGATGCACCCGCACGCCGCTCAGGGCCAGGGCATCGAGGTTTACTTTAAACCGCACCCGCACGCTGTCCGGCGAGGTCTGCAGGCAGAACACCGAGCTGGTGGAGCAGTCGTGGTTGTATTCGCTGATGCTGAGCACTGGGTGTCCCTGCAGGCGGGCAAACAGCGCAATCCGGGTCGGCTCGTCGAGCACCCCCAGATAGAGCACATCGCAGTGATCGCTGATGGCCGGATCGCTCGCCTCGTAACGATGGACCTGCACGGTACGGCCATTGGCCTGACGATCGATGGTAAAGAGGGCGCCGGCATATTCGGTCGGCGCCGCCACGCACATACGCAGCACCGCAGGCTCGGTGGGCCAGCGGGTGTAACTCATGATATCGAGCACCAGCTCCCTGACCGCCGTCGCCCGGCTCTCTGCGGCCGTTTCCGCCAGCGCGCGGGGCAACAGCAGGCCAAACGCAACCAACAGGAGCGCCAGACGGGCAGTTAAACGGGGGGGAAAGAGTAACAGCATGATCGGGAGGTAGTCGCCTTGACAATACCGCTGCTATGGCATTGCGGTTCGGGTACATGAACCCAGATAGTAAGTTGGCTGACACTGGCCTGACAAGTCTCACCCCGCCATCAACTACCGAGTTCGTGTAAAGAAAACGGAGAGCCCGTCTGGTAAAGGGCTCTCTGGTGGCAGGCAACAAGACGGAAATCACTTCTTGCTGATGCCGTATTCTCGCAGCTTGTTGGCGATGGCGGTATGCGACACGCCCAGGCGTTTGGCCAGCTGGCGCGTCGATGGGAAGGCGGGATAGAGCCGGGCCAGCAGCTGGCTCTCGAAGCGCTTCACCGCATCGTCGAGATTCCCCTCAAACCACTCGTCGATCAGCGGCATGGTATCGGCCGCCACCGGCAGGTCGATCTGCTCGGGCCCCAGTTCATCCCCTTCCAGCAGGGTCATGGCACGGTAGAGACAGTTGCGCAGCTGACGCACGTTGCCCGGCCAGCGGTAGGCGGTCAGGTAGTCGGCCATGTTGCGGGTAAAGCGCGGGCGCGGACGCTGCAATTCGCTGGCAAAGCGGGAGACAAACTGCTGGGCCAGCACCATGATGTCTGCTTTGCGCTCGCGCAGGGGCGGCAGCGCCAGACTGAGCACGTTGAGGCGATAGTAGAGATCCTCGCGGAAGGTTCCTTCGTGCACCAGATCCAGCAACTGCTTCTGGGTGGTGCAGATGAAACGCACGTTGACCTTCACCTCTTGCTCGTCACCGACCCGGCGGAACACCCCATCCTGCAACACCCGCAGGAACTTGGTCTGCAGATGGGGAGACATATCGCCGATCTCGTCCAGCATCAGGGTGCCGCCGCTCGCCAGCTCCAGCACGCCGCGCTTGCCCTCGGTGTTGTTGCCAAAGGCGCCGGGGGCATAACCAAACAGCTCGCTCTCGGCCACGTTATCGGGCATGGCGGCGCAGTTGAGGGCCATAAAGGGGTGGCTAGAGCGCAGGCTGGCCCCGTGACAAGCACGGGCCAGCAGCTCCTTGCCGGTGCCGGTCTCGCCGACGATCAGCAGCGGCGCGTCCTGCATCGCCAGTTTACGCGCTTGCGACAGCACCTCTTTCATCTTGGGACTCTCGGCCTGCAGATGCTCGAAGCCCCCCACTTCCACCGCATGGAGCGCGCTGAAGTGCAGGCCGACCCGACGGGCAGATTTGAGCACCACCACGGCACCGGCCAGCGCCTGCTTGCCGCGGGCTTCTGCCACGAACAGCGGCATCAGATCTGCCAGATACTCTTCGCCATTGAAACTGAGCTTGCAGGTCTGAGGCTTGATCTCGCTCGCCTCCAGCCAGCGGGTAAAGGAGAAACCCTTGACCAGCGAACCGAGCGCCACGCCGCGCACCTCCTCCACCGGCAAGCCGAGGGTGGTGAGTGCCGACTGGTTGGCCTGGGTCACCTTGCCCTTGCTGTCGAGAGAGAAAACCAGATCCGGCAGCGCCTTGAGCAGCGCCTCGATTTCGTGGTGCTCTCGCTCGGAAGGCATGTAAGGGATGGTCTTGACGTCGTAGACGCCGGGAATGCGGCGGATCTCCGGCATCAAATGCTGAAAATCACTGAACTCCAGCTCGGGAAAGTTGAGATAGATGATGCCTGAGGTATCGATTTCGATGCCGCGCAGATCGATATTGTGCTCCACCAAGCGGTCGAGCAGTTCCCGGGTCAGGCCCAGGCGGTCTTCACAGCTGACTTCAAGACGCATTCGGGACACACTTCCTAGCTAACTCTATGAATGAGCGGATAATACAGTCTCGATCCCCCCAGTGCGAGCGCCAGCCCATAAAAATGCGGGCCTGCCCCGCTTTCGCAGGCAGGCCCGGGTCAACCGATGACGCTGGTGTGGGGTGCGATTACCGGAGCAACTGATCGGTGCGCGCCGCCATGATGAAGTCGTTGCGATGCAAACCGCCGATCTTGTGGGTCCACCAGCTGACGGTCACCTTCCCCATTCGGTCAGAAATGCAGGAAGGGGGATACTCCGCCTCAACCTGTTCTCAGATTATCTGGGCAATTGATCTGTACGCGCAGCCATGATGAAGTCGTTGCGATGCAAACCGCCGATCTTGTGCGTCCACCAGCTGACGGTCACCTTCCCCCACTCGGTCAGGATGGCCGGATGATGGAACTCCGCTTCCGCCAGCTCGCCCAGGCGGTTGGTAAAGGCCAGCGCCTCCTTGAAGTTGCGAAACGTAAATTCCCGCCGCAGTTGCAGCGCCCCCTCCTCCACCAGCGGCTGCCAGTCGGGAATAAGCTGCATCAGCTCGCGCAGCTCCTCATCGCTCACCTTGGGGGCATCGGCGCGACACGCTTCACACTGTTGGCTGGCCAGTTCGGACATGGGTTACTCCTGCTTGAATTAATGAAAATGAAATAGGGTTGTTTGCTTTTGGTCAGCTCGCCTGTTTGCCAGCGGCAACCTCAAAGCGCGGCGGATAGAGACCAAGCCGACTGGCCTCCGCCAGAGCAGCCATGATCTCCTCCCCGGTCAGCTGGTAGAGATGATCGAGACTCGGCAGCACAAAATAGGTGGGCTGCATGATGTCGATGCGATACGGGGTGCGCAGCACAGTCATTAGATCGAAGGGTTGCAACAGCGGCTTGCCGGAAAGGGCATAAGCGGTCTCGCCGATGGAGGAGAGAATACCGCCACCGTAGATACGCAGCCCGTCCGGCGTTGCCAAGAGGCCAAACTCCACGGTGAACCAGTAGAGCCGCGCCAGAAAAACTCGCTGCTCCTTGCTCGCCTGCTGCCCCAACTGACCGTAGAGGTGGGTGAAGTGGGCAAAGGCCGGATTAGTCAACATGGCGCAGTGGCCGAAGATCTCGTGAAAGATATCCGGCTCTTGCAGGTAGTCGAGCTCGTCCCGGCGCCGGATAAAGGTGGCCACCGGAAACTGGCGATTGGCCAGCAGGGCGAAGAAGCGATCGAACGAGATAAGCGCAGGCACCGCCGCCACCGACCAGCCGGTCGCAGGCTGCAAGACGGCGTTGATCTCGGCCAGCTGGGGGATGCGATCACGGGGCAGCCCCAGTCTGTCGAGACCGGCCAGATACTCGTCACACCCCTTGCCAGCAAGAGCGGCGAACTGACGTTCGATCAGGATCTGCCAGGTACCGTGCTCTTCGTTGCTGTAGTGGATCACCCCGTCAGCATCCGGCTGGTGGGCGGTGTAGAAGGTTGCCATAGCGGTTCCATCCTCTGGCGCCACATCAGGCGCCTTGCCGTTTCATCACGGCTTCAATGTAACGAAATGGCAACAAAAAAAGCAGCCGACCCATGAGTCGGCTGCCGGAAACAGTTGTAAATAAATTGTGACAACCGCTATTAATCTCCAGCAGCCATCAAGGCTTATTGAGATACCCCGCCAGCTGGCCGATCAGCCGCTTGCGCAACTCGCCGAGTTTGGGTTTCTCGTCCGCACACCAGGGCAGCGGGCGGCACGCCTCTATGGTGCGCAGGCCAAGGCGAGCGGTGAGCAGCCCGGCCCCCACCCCTTGTGCGGCGCGGGCAGAGAGCTTGGCGGCAAACTCGGCGCCCAGCAAGTCCATCCCCACCTCGGTCACCAGCTCGGTGGCACCGGCGTAGAGCATGTTACGAAACACCTGACGGATGAGGCGTATGCGGCTCCAGTAGCCAAGTTCGATGGCATAGACATCGGCGATATCCTCGATCATCCGCAGGTTGCGCCACAACATCAGCATCATGTCGACGGTGGCGAGCGGGCTGAGCGCCACCAGCACAGCGGCCTCCCCCGACCATTTGGCCACCCGCGCCTGTGCCAGCTTGTCGCGCTCGGCGAGCACCAGCTGGCTATAGAGGGTCAGCACTTCCCGATCGCTGTGGCTCTCGTCGAGCTGGGCCAGCCAGGTCTGATACCCCTCGCGCCCCTTGTCGCCACTTTTGACCGCCAACCCTTCGCAAAAGGCTTGCCCCTGCCCGACTCCCTGATGAGCAAGCAGATCTTCTGCTCGCGAGCGCACATCCTGACGCCGCTTGAGGGTGCGCAGCCGCAGCCACTCGCGCCCCACCACGCTGGCGGTACCCGCCGCCACCAGCGCCGAGGCTGCAAGCCAGGCGCTGCCCCAGAGCGGGGTGGTGAGGAATTGATCGTAAAGAAAGGCGCCATACTGGCCCAACGAGAGCAGACCGACCGCCCCCAGCCCCCACGCCAGCAGCCGATGACGGCGACGCGGTTTGCTGACGAGGGCGCTCTCCACCTCGGTGAAATCGTCCAGCTCGTCGAGGCGCTCGAAGCTCGCCTCCTCCAGCCGCTGGGCCGTTGCGGGCGGTCGCTCGTCACTGGCCACCGTCATGGCAGGCTCAAGGATCACCTTGCCCTGCAGCGGTGGCCGCTCTTTTATCTGATCGTTCATCGCATTGTTCTCCTGTGCGCAGCCTTCGGCTCAGGTGCCAAGACCGCACACCGTTATTCGAGGTGATCCCCGAGCAGAAACTCCAGCGCCGCATCGAGCCGGATATGGGGCAGCGCCTGATGGGCGCTCATGGGCATGGGGCGAAACGCCTGAAAATCAAAGCCCTGACTGTTCCACCACTGCGCGGGCGGAATATGGGGCGGCACCTCCCCGGGGAACAGCAGCAGCGGCTCACCGCTTAGGCTGGTGCCGCGGATGGCGGGAAACTCGCGGCCATTGGCCACCCCCTTGCCCACCTCGGTCGCCTTGATGGCGGCGAGCGCCAGACACTCGGTAGTGATCCCCTCGAAACGGGCCTGGCCGCGGCCGCTGCGCACCAGATGCTGGAGCAGGGAGACCATGGGCGCATGCTGTTCGGGGGTGACGTGATCGGCCTTGCTCGCCACAAACAGCAGTTTGTCGATACGGGGCGAGAAGAGCCGCCGCCACCAGTTGCTCTTGCCGTAGGCAAAGCTCTCCATGATGCGGGCGATGGCCTGCTGCATGTCACCAAAGCTGGCTGCCCCGGCGTTGAGGGGCTGCAGGCAATCCACCAGCACGATCTGGCGATCGAAACCGGCAAAGTGCTGCTCATAAAAACCCTGCACCAGATGCTGCTTGTACTGCTCGAAGCGCTGCCTGAGGGTGGCGTAGAGGGTGCCATCGGCAGGCTCGCCGGCGGGCATCTCCCACACCCAGGGGACAAATTGCAGCATGGGGGCACCGGCATACTCCCCCGGCAAGACGAAGCGACCGGGCTGGATCAGGTGCAACCCCAACTCCTGTTTGCAGGCGTGCAGATAGGCGGTGTAGCGCTCGGCTAGCTCAGCCACCGGCCGCTCTTCGAAGCGCTGATCGACCTGCCACCCGGGTGTCAGCCAGCTGGCGGCAAGTGCCTGCAGCTCTGGGCGACGAAGCTGCTCGCGCACCTGTTCGCTCCACTGCTCGTAGCTCATCTCAAGGAGCGGCAAGTCGAGCAGCCACTCCCCGGGGTAATCCACCAGATCCACGTAGAGGGTGGAGATCTCCCCCAGATGCTTGCGCAGGGGGTGACGGGTGCGATAACGAATTTCGAGGCGTACCTCAGCCACGCCGCGGGTGGGCTCGGGCCAGGCTGGTGGATCGCCAAACAGGGAGTCGAGGCCACGCTCGTAGGCAAAGGTGGGGATGTGGGCATTGAGCTGCGGCACCCGGCGGGCGCCGAGGATGCGCCCTTGACGCAGGGCATCCCACAACGGCAAACGGCCATCGATGGCCGAGTGTTCCAGCTGGTTAACCAGCGCCGTGATAAAGGCGGTTTTGCCGCTGCGAGAGAGGCCGGTCACCGCCAGCCGAATATGGCGATCCCGCACCCGGTTCACCACGTCGTTCGCCTTGTGTTGCAGGCGAGTCAACTTCTGTTCCAGTTTATTGAGTATCAAGGCTTGATCCGTTCTCCCTTGGTGGTTGCATCTGGATAGCTGGTGTCGATGGTGGCGCATCACGGGAAGCGCCGCCATCGACATGGGTGCTTCAGCAAGAACTACAGCTTGCGAAACTCCCGCTGCAGGGTGAACTCCCTGGAGGTCACCAGTTTCTCGATCCGCTGAACTCTGGGCTCCAGCGCGTCAAGTTCCTGCGCGATACGACCCAGCGCCTGATGAGGGGTGATCCCCGCCTGCCAGCTGCGCGCCTTCATCCGCACCTCGGCAAAGTCGGCATCCTCTTGCGAGTAGAGGGTGACCGGCTTTTTGTCGAGCAGGAACCAGGCGGCGATATAGGCGGTGAAGGTGATGAAACCGGCGAAGATAAGGCCACTGATGGCGAGCAGCCGCACGATCCAGGTCTCCACCCCGAAATACTCAGCCAAACCGGCACAGATCCCGGCTATCTTGCCACGCTGGGGATCACGATAGAGGTTACGCCCTTCACGACTGACACTGCTCATACCTTGTTCCTCCAACCGGGTACTTCCGCATCCAGAATTGATTCCAGCGCGCCCACTCGCTCCTGCATCTTCTCGGTGCGAGCCAACAGCCCTTGCAGCTGTTCCCGCTCGCTATCAGCAAGACCGGCGCCAATCCGCCCCTTGGCACGATAGTGCAGCACCAGCCAGATGGGGGCTA
The DNA here is from genome assembly GCF_051919365.1 of Aeromonas sp. 82P. Lineage (NCBI taxonomy): Bacteria > Pseudomonadati > Pseudomonadota > Gammaproteobacteria > Aeromonadales > Aeromonadaceae > Aeromonas > Aeromonas sp. 82P. The sequence goes on along the minus strand of NZ_JBQBEV010000001.1, from coordinate 2,267,527 downwards.
CCACCACCATGAAGACCACCATGGGAACCATCAATACGCCCAGCAGATCTTCCATCTGTTACTCCCCCTGTTTGCCTTCGCTTTTGCTGTCGCCCTGGCCCAGCTTCTGGCGCATCGCTTCCAGCTCGCGGCTTATCTGATCGTCAACTTCCAGCTCGGCAAACTGCTGCGCCAGCGCCTTGTCGGACTGTCCCAGATCGGCGCGCGCTTCCATTTCGTCGATGCGACGCTCCATCCGCTCAAACTTGCTCACCACCGCCTGGCTCTCGCCACGGGCTACCTGGCTCTGCACATTGAGACGGCTGCTGGCCGCTTCAGTGCGAATGGCCATCGCCTTTTGACGGGCGCGGGCATCTTCCAGCTTGGCTTCGAGCTGACGGATCTCTTCACCCAGCTTCTCGATGCCGCTATCGACCGCTTGCTGCTCGCGGTAGAGGGTCTCTGACAACTCGGTCTGTTTCTTCTTTTCGATAAGGGCGGCGCGGGCGAGATCTTCACGCCCTTTGGTCAGGGCCAGCTCGGCCTTGGCTTGCCACTCGTCGACCCGCTCCTGATGACGGGCGACCTGACGACCAATCTCTTTCTGGCTGGCGAGGAAGCGGGCCAGATTGGAACGTTCCTTGACCAGCTCGTCCTCCATCTCCTGGATGATCAGGCGCACCATCTTCTGGGGATCTTCTGCCTTGTCGAGCAGGGCCGTCAGGTTGGAATTGATGATGTCGGCCAGACGGGAAAAAATACTCATGATTGCACTCCTGTTATTGGCATGGCGTTGTTTCTCCATTGACAATGGCAACTTGTGTGCCAATCTGGAACAAAATTTAACTTGTTGATTTATATGGGGCAGAATAGCCGGATTGCAAGATGCCTCGCGCAAGAGATGATTAAAATCACCAACTTTTGGTAAGATTGACCAGCTTTTACAACTGACAGGGATCACTATGACCACGGCCACGGAAAGCCTGCTGGGGGAATCCAACGCATTTCTCGAGATCATTGAGCAGGCCTCACGGCTCGCCCCGCTGCGCAAACCCGTGTTGATCATCGGTGAGCGGGGGACGGGCAAGGAGCTGATCGCCCACCGCCTACATTATCTCTCGGCACGCTGGGATCAAAGCTTTGTCACCATCAACTGCGCCACCCTGAGTGAGAGCCTGCTGGAGACCGAGCTGTTCGGTCACGAAGCGGGGTCGTTTACCGGTGCAGCCAAGCGCCATCAGGGCCGCTTCGAGCGGGCCGATGGCGGCACCCTATTCCTCGACGAGCTGGCCACCACCAGCGCCCGGGTGCAGGAGAAGCTGCTGCGGGTCATCGAGTATGGCGAGTTCGAGCGGGTGGGTGGGGCCAAGCCCCTCAAGGTGGATGTGCGACTGGTCTGCGCCACCAACGAGGATCTCCCTGCGCTGGCCGACAAGGGGCAGTTTCGCCACGATCTGCTCGACCGGCTCGCGTTTGATGTGATCACCCTCCCCCCCTTGCGGGAGCGGCGGGAAGATATCCTGATGCTGGCGGAGCACTTCGCCCACAGCATGACCCGGGAGCTGGGCTATCCGCTGTTTGCCGGTTTCTCGCGCAAGGCAACCCAGCTACTGCTGGATTACCACTGGCCGGGCAACGTGAGAGAGCTGAAGAACGTGGTGGAGCGCAGCATCTATCGTCAGGGCAATCCCCAGCTGCCGCTCTCGACCCTGGTGCTCAACCCGTTTGATTCCCCCTGGCGACCACAGGTCACGCAACCTGCGCAAGAGGCCCGAAGCGAGGTACAATCTGCATCCCCCCTCGCCTTGCCGCTCGATCTCAAGCAGGCGGTGGCGGAGTACGAGATTAATTTACTCAAGCAAGCGATGCAGCAATCCCAGTATAATCAGCGCAAAGCCGCTCAACTGCTGGCCTTAAGCTATCACCAGTTCCGTGGCATGCTACGCAAATATCAGCTGCTGGATGGCGATAACGATGCAGAACAAGAGTGAAGGAGTGCGGTTGATGCCGACTCCAGCAACACGCCAGCCTTCGCGCTGGCACATTTGTATCAAAACGTGCGTACAAAACCCCTATAAGAACATGGTTCAACAATGAGAATGCTCACACCCTTGCTGCTGGGTCTGCTGGTGCTGGTCACCGGCTGCCAGAAGCAACCCGAGGCCTCCAAAACCGGACTCATCTATTGTGCTGAGGGATCCCCCTCTCCTTCAATCCCCATGTTTCCAACTCCGGGGTGACACTGGATGCCAGTGCCCGTCCGCTCTACGACCGCCTGCTGGAGGTGAACCCCAACACCCTGGCGCTGGAGCCGGCGCTCGCCACCAACTGGCATGTCAGCGAGGATGGCCTCACCTATACCCTGACCCTGCGCAAGGGGGTGACGTTTCACCATACCCCCTGGTTCAAGCCCACCCGCACCTTCAATGCCGATGACGTGGTCTTCACCTATGCCCGCCAGCTTGACGAGCAGCACCCCTACCACAATGTCTCCGGCGGCGATTACCCCTACTTCTACAGCCTGGGGCAAGACCTGCTGATCAAACGGGTGAGCAAGAAGGGGCCGCAGACGGTAGTGTTCGAGCTGAACCAGCCAAACGCCTCCTTCCTCGCCACCCTGGCCAGCGACTATGCGGTGATCCTCTCCGCCGAATACGCCGAGCAGATGTTGCAGGCAGGCACCCCGGCCCTGCTGGATAGCCGCCCCATCGGCACCGGGCCGTTCAGCTTCAAGGAGTATCGCCACAACGAGTTCATTCGCTATCTGCGCCACCCCGGCTATTGGGGCGGCGATGCCAAGATTGAACAGCTGGTCTACGACATTACCCCCAAATCCGCCAAACGGCTGGCCAAGCTGCTGACCGGCGAGTGCGACGTGATGAGCACCCCTTCCGCCAGCCAGCTCTCGGTGATCAAGCAAAATCCGGCACTGAGCCTCTCGGTCCAGTCGGGGATGAACGTCGCCTTTTTGGCCCTCAATACCCGCAAGCCGCCGTTCAACAACGTCAAGGTGCGTCAGGCCATTGCCAGCGCCATCAATATCGACAACCTGCTTCAGGCGGTCTATTTCGATACCGGCCTGCCCGCCAACAGCCTGCTGCCGACCCTCTCATGGGGGTACAACCCCAGCCTGCCCGAGCGCAAACCCGATCTGAAACGGGCGCGCCAGCTGCTCAAGGAGGCGGGTCTGGAGAAAGGGTTCGAGATGCAGGTGCTGGTACAACCGGACGCCCGCCCCTACAACCCGGATGCGGTCAAGACCGCCCAGCTGATCCGCAGCGATCTGGCCAAGGTCGGGATCAAGCTCAAGATCGTGCAACGGGAGTGGCCGGTGATCGAAGGCCGCCTCACCAAGGGGCAGTACGACAGTCTGCTCTCCGGCTGGATTGCCGATAACGCCGATCCGGACAACTTCTTCCGCCAGCTGCTGAGCTGCTCGGCAGTGGAGCGGGGCAATAACTACAGCCGCTGGTGTAGCCCGGCCTTCGATCAGTTGCTGGATGATGCGGTCACCACGCCCCAGCTCTCGTTCCGGCTGCGTAACTACTACTATGCCCAGACCCTGCTTAACGAACAGCTGCCGCTGATCCCGCTGGCGCACGCCTTGCGTACCCAGGTCAGCCGCAGCGACATCGAGGGGCTGACGCTGATGCCCTTTGGCGGCACCTCCTTCAACCAGGCTCACAGGGAGTAAGCATGCTTCTATACACCTTGCGCCGCATCAACCTGCTGCTTATCACTCTACTGGCGCTGACCTTTGTCGCCTACCTGCTGGACTATCGGCTGATCGGCAATCAGCTCAGCTTCTGGAGCGGCTATCCCGACTTCCTGCGCCGCATTTTCGCAGGTGACCTGGGGCTCTCCAGCGTCTCCGGGCTACCGGTGCTGGACGAGATCCGCCACTACTTCCCGGCGACCCTGATCCTCTGTCTGGCGGCGTTCGCCATCTCATTGCTGGTGGGCATTCCCCTCGGCACCCTGGCGGCCCTGTCACAGGGCAAGACGCTGGATCTCTCCATCATGACTGCCGGTCTTATCGGCTATGCGGTGCCGGTATTCTGGCTGGCGCTGCTGGTGGTAATGCTCTTTTCGCTGGATCTCGGCTGGTTGCCAGCCTCCGGGCAGATCAGCCTGCTCTACGACGTCCCCCCCATTACCGGCATCGCGGTGATCGATGTGCTGCTCAGCAACGAGCCCTGGCGGCAAGCGGCGCTGCATGATGCCCTGCGCCACCTGATCCTTCCGTCACTGGTGCTGGCGGTAGTGCCTACCACCGAGGTGATCCGCCATGTACGCAGTTCCCTCATCGACGTGATGAAGCAGAACTACATCAAGGCGGCGGCGAGCCGGGGCCTTTCCAAGGCGCAGATCGTCTGGCGCCATGGTCTGAAGAACGCCCTGCCGCCGGTACTGCCGCTGCTGGGTCTGCAACTGGGCAGCGTGCTCACCTCCGCCATGATCACCGAGGTGGTGTTCGAGTGGCACGGGATCGGCCGCTGGCTCATCAGCAGCATCGCCCTGCAGGATTACGCCGCCATTCGCGGCGCGACCCTGGTGGTGGCCAGTTTCGTGATCCTGACCAGCGTCAGCACCGAGTTGCTGACCACCCTTATCTATCCGGCACGGCGCAAAGAGTTGTATGCCAAACAAGATTGAACGCGCTCATGGCGTGACCAGGAGCCAGGTATCCTATGCAAGATAAATCGAACATCTATCCCGAGCTCAAGATCCTCTCGCCCCTTGAGCAGACGTGGGCCTCCTACAGCCGCAATCCGCTGGCGATGGCAGGGCTTTGGTGCTTTTTGCTGTTGCTGCTCATCACGCTGGTGGGGCCGCTGGTCGTCCCCTATGGCATCGATGAACAGCACACCGACAAGCTGCTGCTGGCCCCCTCATGGGCTGCGACCGGCAACATCGACTATTTCCTCGGCACCGACGATCTGGGGCGCGACATGCTCTCCCGGCTGGTGGTGGGGGCGCGCCTCACTTTCGGCTATGCGCTGGTCGTGGTGGTGATCGCCATGGTGGTGGGTTCCGCCATCGGCATCCTCGGCGGCATGAGCAAGGGGCTCAAGTCGAGCGTACTGCACCACCTGCTCGATACCCTGCTCTCCATCCCCTCCCTGCTGATGGCCATCATCATGGTCGCCATCATGGGGCCGGGTTTTGGCAATACCCTGATAGCCATTACCCTGGCGTTGATCCCGCCCTTTATCCGGGCCACCTACAACGCGGTGCATGCCGAAATGCAGAAGGAGTACATCACCGCCAGCCGCCTCGATGGCTCCCCCCCCTTCCGGATCATGCGGCTGGCTATTTTGCCCAACATTGTCGAAACCCTGGTGGCCCAGACCACCCGCACCTTGTCGGCAGCTATTCTCGATATCTCGGCGGTCGGTTTTCTCGGCCTCGGCGCCCAATCTCCCCAACCGGAGTGGGGCACCATGCTGGCCGATTCGAGCGACCTTATCTATCTCGCCCCCTGGACCGTCACCCTGCCCGGCATCGCCATCCTGTTCAGCGTGCTGGTGACCAATTTAGTTGGTGAAGGCATTCGCGAAGCACTTAAAGAGGGGAACGACTGATGCCGCTGCTCGATATTCGCAATCTCACCATCGAGATCGACACCCCGCAAGGCAAGGTCAAGGCGGTGGACAAGGTGAGCCTGACCCTGACCGAGGGGGAGATCCGCGGTCTGGTGGGTGAATCCGGCTCAGGTAAAAGTCTGATCGCCAAAGCGATCGTCGGCATCGAGAAGGACAACTGGACGGTACGTGCCGACCGGATGCGCTTCAACGACATGGATCTGCTGACCATGGCTCCCAAGGAGCGCCGGCGCATCATGGGTCGCGAGATCGCCATGATCTTCCAGGACCCAATCAGCTGTCTCGACCCGTCCGAGGAGATCGGCACCCAGCTGGAAGAGGCGATCCCGACCGATTCGTTCGAGGGGCAATTCTGGCAACGCTTCCAGTGGCGCAAGAAGAAGGCCATCGCCCTGCTGCACCGGGTCGGCGTCAAGGATCACCGCAAGGTGATGCGCGCCTATCCCCACGAGCTGTCGGATGGCATGTGCCAGAAGGTGATGATCGCCATGGCCATTGCCAACCAGCCGCGTCTGCTGGTAGCCGACGAGCCCACCAGCGCCATGGAGTCCACCACCCACTCCCAGATCCTGCGACTGCTGGACAAGATGAACAAGCTGGGCAATACCACCATCCTGATCATCAGTAACGATATCGCCGCCATCGCCAACCTGACCGATACCATCAACGTGATGTACTGCGGCCAGATGGTGGAGGTAGGCACCCGGGAGCAGATCCTCGAGACCCCGCATCACCCCTATACCGATGCCCTGCTCAAATCGATCCCCGACTTTGACAAGCTGGTGCGCCACAAGTCGCGCCTCGAGACCCTGCCCGGCGTCATCCCGCCGCTGCAACACCTGCCCATCGGCTGCCGTCTGGGGCCGCGCTGCCCCTATGCCCAGAAGCAGTGCGTGCAAACTCCGTTGATGAACAAGATCAAGGGCCATCAGTTCAGCTGTCACTTCCCGCTGAACATGGAGGAGCCAAAAAAATGATGACCGTTAATGCCCCCATGAAGGAGCCCCGCTTGTGATCGAGCCATCCCTGTTGCAGGTCAGAGGCCTTAGCAAAACCTACCAGAACCGCACCGGTCTGTTCCGTCGTCAGGCGGTGGAGGCGATCAAGCCCCTCTCGTTCGATCTCGAAGTGGGTCAGACCCTCGCCATCGTCGGCGAAGCTGGCTCCGGCAAGAGTACCCTCGCCCGCATTCTGGCCGGGATGATCGAACCCACCAGCGGCGACATCGCCATCGACGGCCAGCTGATGGTGCATGGCGATTACCAGACCCGCTGCAAACTGCTGCGGATGATTTTTCAGGATCCCAACACCTCGCTGAACCGCAAGATCCGGGTCGGCCAGATCCTGGAGACCCCGCTGCGCCTCAACACCGAGATGACTGAAGAGGAGCGCCGTGAGAAGGTGGTGCAAACCCTGCGTATGGTGGGGATGCTGCCGGACCACGCCCTGTTCTATCCGCAGATGCTCTCCTCCGGTCAGCAGCAGCGGGTGGCGCTGGCGCGCGCGCTGATCCTCAACCCCAAGATAGTGGTGGCCGATGAGGCGCTCTCCACCCTGGATATCTCGGTACGCTCCCAGATCATCAACCTGCTGCTGGAGATGCAGGAGACCATGGGACTGAGTTATGTGCTGGTAGCCAACGATTTGGGTATCGTCAGCCATATCAGCGACGAGGTGCTGGTAATGCACGAAGGTCGGGTGGTGGAGCGCGGCAAGACCCTCAAGGTGTTTGCCGATCCCCAGCATGAGGTGACTCGCCGTCTCATCCAGAACTACAACAACGAATACCGCAAATAGAGAGGCGCTGGCCACCTCCCTTGCCGCTGTGTTTCGCCGAGCTCACTCGGCAGGATCAAAAAAGCCCACTGCATGCAGTGGGCTTTCTGTTACCAGCGTTGCTGCTTAGGCTTGCAGCAGCAGACGGTTGATGCGGGAGACGAAGCTCGCCGGATCGTTCAGCCCGCCCTGCTCGGCCAGCTGGGCCTGTTCGTGCAGCAGGGTGACCCACTCACCGAACAGCGCCTCGTCTTCGATGGTGTCGAGTTTCTTCACCAGCGCATGGTCAGGGTTGAGCTCCAGAATGTACTTCTGCTCCGGTACCGGCTGGCCGGCCGCTCGCATCAGCTTGATCATCTGGGTGCTCATACCGTAGGCGTCGGTGACGATGCAAGAGGGGGAGTCGGTCAGACGGTGAGTGACACGCACCTCTTTCACTGCATCGCCCAGGCTCTTCTTGACCCGCTCAACCAGACCGGCGTTGGCCTTCTCGGCCTCTTCCTGCGCCTGCTTGGATGCTTCATCTTCCAGATCGCCGAGATCCAGTTCGCCACGGGTGACGGAGATAAGCTGCTTGCCGTCGAACTCGGTCAGGTGGCTCATCAGCCACTCGTCCACCCGCTCCCACATCAGCAGCACTTCGACACCCTTCTTGCGGAAGATCTCGAGGTGCGGGCTGTTCTTGGCAGCGGCATAGGAGTCAGCAGTGATGTAGTAGATCTTCTGCTGGCCTTCCTTCATGCGGCCAACATAATCCTCGAGAGAGACGGTCTGGGCTTCGCCTTCACCAGCGGTGCTGGCAAAGCGCAGCAGTTTGGCGATCTCTTCGCGGTTGGCGTAATCCTCGGCCGGGCCCTCTTTGAGCACGTTACCGAACTCGCTCCAGAACTTGGCGTACTTCTCGGCATCATCCTTGGCCAGCTTGGAGAGCATGGTCAGAACGCGCTTGGAGCAAGCCTTGCGCAGAGAGGCAGTCACCTTGTTGTCCTGCAGGATTTCACGGCTGACGTTGAGCGGCAGATCGTTGGAGTCCAGCACCCCTTTGACGAAGCGCAGGTAGGTCGGCATAAACTGCTCGGCATCGTCCATGATAAAGACGCGCTGTACGTAGAGCTTCAGGCCGTGCTTCTGCTCACGGTTGTAGAGGTCGAACGGTGCGCGGGCCGGTACGTAGAGCAGGCTGGTGTACTCCTGCGCCCCTTCCACCCGGTTGTGACCCCAGAGCAGCGGATCTTCAAAGTCGTGGGCGACGTGCTTGTAGAACTCCTGATACTCCTCGTCCTTGATATCTTTCGGGTTGCGGGTCCACAGTGCAGTGGCGCGGTTGACCTGCTCCCACTCACCCGGGGTGCCGACGATGGTTTCACCATCCTCTTCGCGATCCGGGGTGCCCTCTTTGTACATTTCCACCGGCACGCTGATGTGGTCGGAGTATTTGCTCACCACGGAGCGCAGACGCCAGTCGTCGAGGAACTCGTCCTCTTCGGCACGCAGGTGCAAGATAACGTCGGTACCGCGACCCTCTTTGGTCACGTCAGCCACGGTGAAGGAGCCTTCGCCTTCCGATTCCCACTGCACGCCCTGCTCCGGAGCAGTACCGGCGGCGCGGGACACCACGGTCACCTTGTCGGCAACAATAAAGGCGGAGTAGAAACCGACCCCGAACTGACCGATCAGCTGGGAGTCACGACCCTGATCGCCAGAGAGGTTTTTGAAGAATTCTGCGGTGCCGGACTTGGCGATGGTACCCAGGTGCTCGATCACCTGATCACGGGTCATACCGATCCCGTTATCAGAGATGGTCAGGGTACGCTTCTCTTTGTCCACCACCAGGCGCACACGCAACTGGCCGTCGTTTTCGAACAAAGAGGCATCGGAAAGCGCCTTGAAGCGCAGCTTGTCCGCCGCATCGGATGCGTTGGAGATCAGCTCGCGCAGGAATACTTCTTTGTTGGAGTAGAGGCTGTGAGCCATCAGGCTCAGCAGTTGTTTGACTTCAGTTTGAAAGCCGTGGGTTTCGGCATGAACACTTTGGGTCATGGACCAATCCTCAGAAACATCGGGTTGAACATACGCCTAACCTAGATGGGGACAGGGATCCAAATATCAAGGGGGCGAATGTGCAATCCTGCTCATTCACCCCCTTTTTCCATTCAACTGCCGATTTTCTGATCAAGCCGCAAAGATACAGCCCTATACCGCCCCCTTATTTGAGACGCTGACGCCCCATCAGGGAGTGGGAGAGCGTGGTGCCATCCACCAGCTCCAGCTCGCCCCCCACCGGCACGCCATGGGCGATGCGGCTCACCTCCACCCCGGCGGCACGGGCCATATCGGCGATATACCAAGCGGTGGCATCCCCCTCGATGGTGGGGTTGGTGGCGAGGATCAGTTCGCTGATCGCCTCATCTTTCAAGCGGCGCTCCAGAATATCGAGCCCCAACTCCTCCGGGCCAATACCATCGAGCGGGGAAAGATGGCCCATCAGCACAAAGTAACGACCGGAAAACTGGCCGGTCTGCTCGATGGCGGCAACGTCCGCCGGGCTCTCCACCACGCAGAGCAGGCCGTTCTCTTCCCGCTTGGGATTGGCGCAGATATCGCAGCGATCGTTCTCGGTAAAGGTGCGGCAGTGGCTGCAATGACCAATCTCGGTCAGGGCGCGGGAGAGCAACTGGGCCAGCCGCAAACCGCCGCTGCGCTCACGCTCGAGCAGGGTAAAGGCCATCCGCTGGGCAGACTTGGGCCCCACCCCCGGCAGCACCTGCAGGGCTTTCATCATCTCGTCGAGCAGGGGACTGAACTTCATAACACTCCTTACACGGGCCTGCCCCTCGCCACCACCAGGGCCACGACGGGTCAGCAAAACAGGATAACGCCATTGGCGCAGGACTATACCCGAGCCCGCCGCCCATCGCCATCGGCTTGCCCACAGAGCCCGCTAAAAACGCGGATAGCAAAAAGCCCTGATGGAAACATCAGGGCTTTTCAATCTGGCAGTGCATGTGGTGTGAGCGTCAAATTCGCAGCAGCAAATCATCGACTATTCTGCATTGCCACTTTTTAAGACTGTAGTGGTCTAATCATCCCGGACACCATTTTAGGTGGTACACGCCACCATGACCTGAGGTGTTCAATGACAAGATTACGTCGCTCATTTACTGCCGAATTCAAACTCGAAGCCGCATCCCTGGTGCTCGACCAAGAATATTCTGTCCCTGAAGCCAGCCGTTCACTGGATGTCGGTGAAACCGTACTGCGCTGCTGGGTTCAGCAACTGCAATCCGAACGCTGTGGTACAACCCCCATCGGAAAAGCACTGACTCCGGAGCAGCAAAAAATTCAGGAGCTGGAAGCCCGCATCAACCGGCTCGAACGTGAGAAGGACATTCTAAAAAAGGCTACTGCTCTCTTGATGGCGGACGAGTTCACACGTACGCGCTGATAGACCAATTAAGAGAGCAAGCCCCCATCACTCTGGTCTGCTGCGCTTTCGATGTTCCCACCTCCTGTTTTTACGATTATCTGGCCCGCAGGCGGACGATTAACCGTGAGCGCATGCAACAGCGCTCTGAGTTGCGCCGTTTGTTCAAAGAGAGCAGGGATTCGGCTGGCAGCCGTGCCTTGATGTCGATGATGCGGGAGTTGGGGTATCAGATTGGTCGATTCAAAGTACGTAACCTGATGAAGGAGGCCGGGCTGGTATCCAAACAGCCGGGCGCACACCGCTATAAGGTGGCACAGTCTGAACGACCGGATATTCCCAATCTGCTGGTCCGTGAATTTGATGTTCCGCAACCCAATCAGGTGTGGTGTGGTGTGGTGTGGTGATATTACCTACGTCTGGGTCGGAGGTTGTTGGCATTACCTGGCCGCAGTGCTCGACCTTCATACCAGGCGGGTCGTGGGCTGGGCGATGTCTGACAAGCCTGATGCAGCACTGGCCATCAAAGCATTGGAGATGGCCTATCAGCAGCGGGGTTGCCCCTCTGGTGTGTTGTTTCACTCCGACCAGGGCAGCCAATATGGCAGTAGGGCATTTCGGCAACGACTGTGGCGCTATCGCATGACCCAGAGCATGAGTCGGCGTGGCAACTGCTGGGAACGCCCCGATGGAACGGTTGTTCAGAAGCCTGAAGTCAGAGTGGCTCCCGGCTATGGGATATATGAGCTTGCGGCAGGCAAAGCGGGATATCAGTTACTACCTGATGGATTACTACAACTGGCGGCGTCCACATCAACACAATGATGGAATACCGCCAGCAAAAGCCGAGACTCGGCCTAACCAAGTGTCCGGATTTAGTTGACCACTACACCTTGGCGGGGCTAGTCGAGGACTCGATGGGGGAAGCAATGGATTGGGAGGGCGTAAGAGATGCAGCAAATCCCGCAGCTTTGAAAGCGTCTAGATCGGCGCGGATCCAGCGATAGAAACTGCGGGGTGTAGTATCGGCAGGGGGAGCCGCGATAAGTGCACGAGTACGAGCTGCCACTGCTAGGTTGCGGTCTACGGCGAGCTGACGATCTTTGGTGCAAAGGGAAGTACGGATAGCGAAGGGCAAGCCACGGTCACGTAGTGACTTAGACAGCGGGAGACGAGTGTAGTAGGTGCCGGAGGCATTTTTACTCAGATACATGATTGTTCCACCCAGTTGATCCAGGAAAAAATCACGTAAGCCTAGAAATGAAAAAACCCTTGAAATTCAACTGGCTATATTTGGCGGTGAGGGAGGGATTCGAACCCTCGATACGTTGCCGTATACACACTTTCCAGGCGTGCTCCTTCAGCCACTCGGACACCTCACCAAATTTTTGCTCACTGCTTTATGTGCTTGAGCTGCACATTCGCTGGCGGACCATGCCGCGGCGACGGGGCGTAATGTAAGGGATACGATGGCTTTTGGTCAATGCAATTTTTTACTTTTTGCGTTCGTTTGCTCAATATCCGAACCAAGTGACCAAAAATATGCCGTTTCGTATCCCTTTCAATCAATTTACTGCCGCTTCGTGCAAATGTTCACCTTTGAGCGCTTCTTCCAGCGAGCCGTAAAATTCCAGCTTGCCGGGCTGCGGCCGCACCTTGGCACGGGCCAGGGTCTTGAGCGGTTGGAACTGCAACTCGGCCACCCGCAACTCGACACCGGCTTTAACCATCTGCTTGCCAAAGTGGAGGAAGGCAGACAGGCCGCCCGCATCGAGGATGGAAACCGCCTCCATCTGCAACACCAGCACCTTGTGCCCTTTCACTTGTGATTCCAGCTCGGCAAAGACCCGTTCGGCCGCTGCGAAGAAGAGCGGGCCGTTGATCTTGTAGAGCAGGCCATTGTTCGGCACCTCATGGGCATAGCGCTTGTGCTCGGCCAAATCGTGCAGTTTGGTCATCTTGGCGATTTCGCGCATAAAGAGCAGGGATGCCAGGATCACCCCGAAGGTGATGGCGATGACCATGTCGAAGATAACGGTGAGCGACAGGCAGACCAGCAGCACCAGCACATCGGATTTGGGCGCGCGGCGGATCAGCTCCACCACCTTGTGCGCTTCACTCATGTTCCAGGCCACGATGAGCAACAAGGCAGCCATGGCCGAGAGCGGCAACCAGGAGAGCCAGGGGGCCAGCACCAGAATGGCGGCCAGCACCACCAGCGCATGGACGATCCCCGAGACGGGGGACGTAGCGCCTGCACGCACGTTAGCGGCAGAGCGAGCGATGGCGGCGGTAGCGGTAATGCCGCCAAAGAAGGGGGCGAAGATGTTGCCAAGCCCCTGCCCCACCAGCTCGGCGTTGGAGCTGTGTTTGCGACCGGTCATGCCATCGAGCACCACGGCGCAGAGCAGCGACTCGATCGCCCCCAGCATCGCCATGGAGAAGGCGGCAGGCAGCAGCCGCTCAACAGCCGCCAGGTTCCATTCAACCGGCAAGCCATCCGGTCCGGGCAAGGCCCAGGGCATCACCAGGGTTGGCGCGATGGGCGGGATCCCCATCCCCTGGGTGCCATCGGCCAGGGTATAGCTGAACTTGCTGCCGATGGTGGCCACGTCCACCCCAAAGTAATGGAGGCCAAAACCCAGACCCACCCCGACCAGCACCGCGGGCAAGTGGCCGGGCACCGGCAGACGCAGGCGCGGCCAGAGCAGCAGCACGGCCAGCGTTGCGACCCCCACCAGGGTATCGCCCCACTGCCAACTTGGCAGGGCGGCGGTCAGCGCCTCGACCTTGCCCAGATAGGTTTCCGGCATCTCGGGCACGCTCAGTCCAAAGAAGTCCTTGATCTGCAAGGTGGCGATCACGATGGCGATACCACCGGTAAAGCCCAGCGTCACTGACGGGGGAATGTACTCGATAAGGCGGCCAAGACGGGCCATCCCCATCGCCACCAGAAAAAGTCCGGAGATGAGCGTCGCCATCAACAGACCGCCAACCCCGAACTGCTGCGCAACCGGATAGAGGATCACCACAAAGGCAGCGGTCGGGCCGGAGATGGAGTAGCGGGAGCCACCGGTCACGGCGATCACGATACCAGCGATGATGGCGGTATAGAGACCGTGTTGCGGCGGTACACCGCTGGCGATGGCCAGTGCCATGGCGAGCGGGATGGCGATGATGCCCACCGTCACACCGGCGATAAGATCACGGCCGAAGCGGGCCATGCTGTAGGGTTCATCAATACAGGACTGGCGTAAGGCTATGGCGAGCTTCACGCTATTTAAAGAGGCTTGCTTGTGCATGTATATCGTAATACCAGAAGAGGGAGATAAAGGCCGGAGAGATCCGGCGCCCGATCATCATCAAGGGCCGGCAGGGCTGTCGACGCGGCGATGGTATCCTGCGTAACCTTACTCCAGACGGGCCATTTTTTCGATGGGCAGGATCAATGAAACGCGCGCTCACCCATTATTTGGCCTATTTGCCGCCAAATCGCCGATGTTGACGATTGCTCTGCCCCATTTAGCCGCAAAGATAACCACTTGAGTCTTATTGGCTTGCCAGCACGTTCGCGACATCATGCTGTCATCATCAGGTTGATGCGAACCGAGCCAATAACCCCTGCGTCGGTTGGGGGCGGTGATGGCAAGAGACTGATTGTGCTGAAAATAAACCGCAAAGCACAACTTTTGGGCAAACAGTCCGAAAATCCGGTTTTCGGGAAATTCGCGGGTTGACACCCGTCTCCCTGGTCATTAATATTCGCCCCGTCTTAACGAGACAGGCAATTCCTCCTTAGTTCAGTCGGTAGAACGGCGGACTGTTAATCCGTATGTCACTGGTTCAAGTCCAGTAGGAGGAGCCACTTTTCCCTCGTAGTTCAGTCGGTAGAACGGCGGACTGTTAATCCGTATGTCACAGGTTCAAGTCCTGTCGAGGGAGCCAAATTCTAAAGCCCACCCTTTTGGCTGGGCTTTTTCGTATCTGCCTCAGAAGAGTCTAGAGAAGCCTGGATTACTCATCCCCACACTGGGGGCTGTCACGTCCACAAACAGGTCAATACCACGCCACAACCGAGCATGTTCACGGAGTGCTTGCTGATAGGCCCAAGTAGCGATGGCAGTAGAACGCTCGGCATCGACGCTCACCAGAGGGGCCAGCTCGTCCGTGAGGTACGCCCCGTGAGTCAGGATATTCTGCTCGTACCAAGCATCCCTGTGCTCGGGAGCGGCAAGAAAATCCCGTTTGCTCCGGTTACAGTTGGCGTGTGCCAGTACGAAGTTGTGGCCCAAATCGATTGGATAACGACGCCAGGGGATGAAATGGTCTACCTCACCACTCCCGTGTATCGCCTTGTTACAGTAAAAACAGGTTCCCCCCTGCAAGTCCCTCAATACCTCTCCTACTCGCCCCAGCGCCTGACGGCTTGAACCAAATAGAAAATTCTCCAACCCCACACTGGGGCCAATCAGTGGCTGATTACCCTTGATGTCGCAGATAAGCTGTAACCAATGCTGTCGGGAGAGGGAGACCACCAGATCGTAAAAGCGGTGGAGACAGTAGAGTATACCGGGGTTCAGGCAGATATGATCCGCGCCCCTTTGATGAGGATAGAGGTGGCACTCCTCTCGCCCACCCAGGATCTGCAGACGCCACAAGGGCCCCTCAACAAGGATGCGCCGAACTCGGGCAAGAAGAGGCCGCCAGGCGTCGTGACGACGCAGTGCAGTTACCGAGCGGACACCCTCTTCACGCAACCGGGACAACTCCGTCAGCATGATGGCCTGACGACCGCTGCTCTGTTTGAGCAAGGTGGCCGTTTCTCCCGTCGCCGAGTAGGGCAGACTGTGCTGCCAATAGAGCTCCACAAACTTGGTGGCCAGTTCGTCCAGCGTAATGGTGCGCGCCGCAGTCAGATCATGGGTCTCGCTGCTGCGCTCAATCGCGATATCTGCAATCCCGTGGAGCAAGGCGCACTTGTAAGTGGCAACAAAATCGCCTTCGGTAAAGATGCGTTGCAAATAAGCAATAAAGGCGAGTTGCTGATCAGGAGAGGCGTGCATGCTCGCCCCCAAGGATCAGACTCTGCCAACTCAACCCGGTACGCGCCAAGGCATCCCCCTGTGGTTCTGACACATGGAGCAGTGTCATCCCCTCCGCCAATGCAAGCCGCTCCACTTCATCGACAGCTACCGGATACATGGCTCGCTCCCGCATCTCCTGCTCCGAGATAACCAGGCGCAGACTCAGTACCAGATAACCATCTGGTGAGAGCAGCTCATGGAGACGTGCCAGAGCCAAGGGACGAGACTTCGGGGGTAGATGCATCCAGACAGCACTGAGCAAAATCAGATCAAAAGTACCGGTCACGCCAGAGAGAGCAGGCATAGCGTCATTGACCCACGCCACCGCAGCCTCATAGGTATGACATTGCCCCTGCGCAGCAAGTGCCTGACATGGCTCGACAGCGACCACCATATTGCCCTGATGGAGCTCGGCTAAAAACGCGGCATCACGACCACTGCCGGCCCCTACATCGAGTAACCTGCGCGGTGCCGCAAGGAGCCAAGGCTCCAGCAGTGTGAGCCAGTCGCCGTGAACGGCGCGCGCAGATACCTGTTGGTAACGAGTCGTCAATTCGGTGGCATGGCACTGGTAGTAGTCGAGGGACACAATGCGTTCCGAACGGAGAAGGAAGCAAAATAATCTCACAAGATCAGTTAGTTGGCCATGGCCAGAACGACACTTTCCCAACATGAACGATTAATCGGGCAGCGGCATTTACAAAACCGGGTGTCCGCCAAAAGAACCCCGGCCAGAGGACTCTGAATGATGCCACCATTCAACATTTCGGGTAATATTCGGCCAACTCACTGATCTCTTGGCACTTATTATCGCCATGAGAGGTCAACGCCAGATGGAGATGGCTATTAATGAACTCGACTGATGTCGTGACCCTGTTTGGGGATGACAAGATTCTTTCCTTTGACCTTGAACTGACCCGGGACGAAAAACTCCGCCATCTGGGGGCGCTCCTGGCTGGTCGCGAATTCAATCTCAAGGGCCCGCAGGATCTCGCACTCAAGGAGTTAAATGCGCTGGCACAAGGGGCGGATGTGATCCTTGGTCACAATATTCTCGATTTTGATCTCCCCTGGTTGGCCAAACAGGCTGTACGCCCTCAGTTACTTCTCGAAAAGCCGGTAATAGATACCCTCTATCTATCTCCCCTTGCCTTTCCCAAAAACCCCTATCACCGCTTGGTCAAGGATTACAAACTGGTTCGGGATACCCTCAATGATCCGGTCGCGGATGCAAGGCTCGCATTGCAGATCTTCTCGGAACAGCTGATAGCACTGCAAGCCTTACCCCTGTCCCAATTGCAGCTTTATCAATATCTGTTCGACCAGGGAGTCATGGCGCAATTTAACACTCAGGGTCTGTCACTGGTGTTTGCCAGACTGACAGGCCGCCCGCCAGTGCGGGTCTCGGAGCTACCAACTCTCATCAAGAGCATTGCCCATGAGAAAGCGTGCCCCAATCAGCTCAACCGGGTGATTGGTGATGCCCTGCGTCAACCCATGCTGTTGTTACCATTGGCTTATGCCTGCGCCTGGTTGCCCGTGTCCGGCGGGAACTCCGTGTTGCCTCCCTGGATTTGGCGCCGCTTCCCCCAGACCGCAGAAATCATTCACACAATTCGTGAACGTCACTGCGGTCATGCTGACTGCAGCTATTGTCAGGAGAACCACGACGCACGCCGCCATCTGCAGCGAATCTTCGAGCTCGATAACTTTCGCAACCTGCCTGATGGGACACCATTGCAGAAGACCTTGATCGAGGAAGCCATGGCTGGCGTCGCACTGCTCGGCATACTCCCAACCAGCGGTGGCAAGTCGCTCTGCTACCAGCTCCCGGCACTGGTGCGTAACCAGCGAAGCGGTGCTCTCACGGTCGTGATATCCCCCCTGCAGGCACTGATGAAAGATCAAGTGGACAACCTTAAACACAAGGCCGGTATTGAAGGGGTTGCCGCTATCTCGGGGCTGCTGACGCTACCAGAGCGAGGCGCGATTCTTGAACAGATCCGCATGGGGGATATCGCCTTGCTCTATATCTCCCCCGAGCAGTTGCGCAACCGCACAGTCAAACAAGCAATACGACAACGTCAAATCGGTGGCTGGGTATTTGACGAAGCGCACTGCCTGTCGAAATGGGGACATGATTTTCGCCCTGACTATCTCTACTGCGCCAAGGCCATCGCCACAATTGCCAAGGAACAGCAGGTCCCCATGCCTCCTGTCTTCTGCTATACCGCGACCGCCAAACCGGATGTGATTGAGGATATTTGCGCCCAGTTTCTCGACAAACAGCCCCGACCTCTTCTCAGACTGGAAGGCGGGGTTGAACGTACCAACCTCGAATATGCCGTCGTTGAGTGCCCCGGTCTCAATAAACAGGGCCATATCCTTAACCTGCTCGAGCAGTTCTTCGGTGAGGAAAAGCCCGGTTCCTGCGTTATCTACTGCGCAACCAAGCACAGCGTGGACGAGCTGGCCGATTTCCTCGGTCAGCAACAATCCCTCCCTGTCTCGCGCTTTTACGCCCGAATGGACAGTGCACAGAAAAAAGCGACTCTCGAACAATTTATCAATGGCGAGATCCGAGTCATCTGCGCGACTAACGCCTTCGGGATGGGGATCGACAAGGATGATGTGCGTTTGGTGATCCATGCCGATATCCCCGGCTCCCTCGAAAACTATCTACAGGAAGCGGGACGAGCGGGACGCGATACAGCACAAGCTCACTGCGTACTGCTGTTTGATGAACAGGATATCGAGAAACAGTTCCAGCTCGAGGCCATGAGTGAAGTCAGCCTGCGCGATATCAAACAGATCCTGCGCGGAATAAGACTCAGGGCCAGCAAAGGAGGCAAGCAGGATAACAACTCGCCACTGGTCGCCACCAGTGCAGAGCTCATCAACCAGCCAGAGGTAGAAACCAGCTTCGCTGCCGATGACAGCAATGCGGATACCAAAGTCAAGACAGCTATTGCCTGGCTCGAACGAGCGGGCTATCTGGAACGCAGTGACAACATCACTCAGGTATTTCAGGGTCGTCCCCTGTTTGCCTCCACCGAGGAGGCGATGAAAAGGGTAGAGAGTCTGAAACTGGCCCCCAAGGCCAAAGCCATATGGCAAGCGGTTATCCAGGCGCTGATGAGTGCTGCCGACGATGATGGCCTCAGTGCCGATACCATCGCCGAAGAGGCAGGCCAATACATGGCAGACAAGGGAAGTGGTGTTCAGGCCAGCGAAGTGATGCGGGTACTCACCCAGATGGCGGATGTCGGTCTTCTCTCTCAGGGGATGTTACTGACTACTTGGCTTCGCCCCAAAGGAAGAGACAATGCCCGGGTGCTCTGCGGGCAAGTACACAGCATTGAAAAGGCGATGCTGGACACCTTGCGTGAAAAAGAACCCGAACCTGATACAGGGCAAGGGCTGATCTTTAACATTCGACTGGTCAATCAGGCCATCAAAGATCTGGGGCATGAGCGGTGTAACCCTGGCTTGCTGCGCAATTTGCTGACCAGCTGGGCCCAGGATGGTCGCTCGGGGGGCGAGAAAGGCTCCATTGATGTCAAATATCTCTCTCGGGATCTTTACCAACTCACCTTCAACCGAACCTGGTCCCAGATTGAGCAGACAATTGATCAACGCCATCGAGTCACAGGCGCCACCCTCGATTTTCTCTACACCCTGTTGGCAAGCAGCGAAGAGAGTGTCCAGCGCCAGGTGATGCTGTCGTTTGCTCTGGAGCAACTGGTCAAATACCTGCGAGAAGACATGGATGTGGCTCAGCTCATGAACAAGCGGGAGGCAAGCAGCCAGCAGGAGTGGTTGCTCAAAGGGGCAGAGCGGGCACTTCTCTACCTGCATGAGCAACACGCCATCGTGCTGCAAAATGGCCTTGCCGTGTTCCGAAGCGCTATGACCCTCACGCTGACCGCTGAGCGGCAGCAACAATACAACAAGGCAGACTATCAGCCGCTTGAGCATCACTATCGCCAGAAGGTGATTCAGATCCATGTGATGAATGAATACGCCCGCATCAGCCTGGAGCACTTCAAGAAAGCCAAAAAGCTGGTGACAGACTACTTCACCATGGAAGCTGACAAGTTCCTCGGTCACTACTTCAAAGGGCGCAACAAAATCCTGGAGCTGGCGACCAGCGAACACTCTTGGAAGCGCATTGTCGAAGATCTTCACAACCGTGCCCAGGAGCAGATCGTTCAGGCTCCGCCCGAGCAAAACTTGCTGGTACTGGCAGGCCCGGGTTCAGGCAAGAGCAAGGTGATTATCCACCGCTGCGCCTATCTGATGCGGGTCAAGCAAATCTCCCCATCGCGGATCATGTTGCTCTGTTACAACCATAATGCGGCGATGTCCCTGCGCCGACGCCTGACCGAGTTGCTGGGGCGTGACGGAGCACGGGTCTCGGTATTCACCTTTCACGGTCTCGCAATGAGTCTGACAGGCAATGCGGTGCAAAACCGGACATCCGACGATATCGACTTTACCACCATCATTGATGACGCAATCAAGCTGCTCCGGGGAGAGCAGAACCAGCTCGGTCTCGAATTGGAAGAGCAGCGGGAAAAGCTGCTCGGTGGGCTGCAATTTCTGCTCGTCGACGAGTATCAGGACATTGATGAACAACAATACCAGCTTATCGCGGCACTGGTTGGTAAAAGCGAAGAGGATGAGGAGGCCCGACTGCATCTGATGGCTGTGGGTGATGATGACCAATCGATCTACGCCTTTCGCGACGCGAACGTCAGCTTTATTCGCCGCTTTGAGCAAGACTACAACGCCCAGACACACTTCCTGACCTGGAACTATCGTTCCACCGCCCACATCATCGAGACCTCCAACCGCCTGATTGAGCACAACCAGGATCGCATGAAGCGTACACATCCCATCGAGATCGACGACAGGCGCAAGATGGAAGTGGCTGGGGGGCACTGGGAGGGGATGGAGACAGCACAGGGTCGCGTCATCATCCAGCAGTGCCAGGATGCAGCCCAACAGGCAGCCGAGGTCGTGAGACATATCTCGCTTATCCGTGAGAAGACTCCCACTTGCCCGCTGGAATCTATCGCCGTGCTGGCCCGTAATGGGCTAGAGAAGGAGGAACTGGCCTGGGTACGCTCGGCACTTGCAGATGCTGATATTCCCTGTCGTTTTACTCTGGATAAAGAGAACGGTTTTCCTGTGCATCGCTGCCGTGAAATCTTGCGCTATCAGAATTGGCTACAACAGCAAGGTCATGCCCTGCTGACAGCGGAGCAACTTGCAGCCCCTCTCCCTCCACTCTCACTGGCCAACCGTTGGGAGGAGCTACTGCACGATCTGATTGCTCAGTGGCAAGCCAGCCAGGGAGAGCATGCTCTTTCTGCCCACCACTTCCTGATGTTCCTCTACGAGTATTTGAGCGAGCAAAAACGCCAGATCCGCTTCGGTAAAGGAGTGTTGTTAAGTACGGTGCATGGGGTTAAGGGGGAGGAGTATCGCCATGTGATACTTCTCGACGGCGGCTGGCAACGCGCGGCGGAGCTATCGACCAGTAACCTGGAAGAAGAGCGGCGCCTCTTCTATGTGGGGATGACACGTGCTATCGAAAGGCTGGTTCTCATGGCTCGCCACGATCAACGTAATCCCCATATTCCACTGATCGCCTCCCACTGCTACGTGCAGAGACCTAACGCAACCCGACCGGACAGACAACGTCGTTTCGCCATGATGGGTATGTCGCAACTGGTGTTGGGATATGCAGGTCACAGTGATGAAGGCCAGACTATTCACAACGAACTGAGAGCGTTGAAAGTAGGCGATGCCGTACGCATTGCCCCCGACAAACAGGACAGGCTCCATGTCTATCACCGCAGTCACAAGATCGCTCGCCTCTCCCTACAGGGAGAAGAAACCTGGAAATTCGATGTGAATACAATCCGCGAAGCCAGAGTGATCGCCTTGGTAGAGCGGCGTAAAGAGCAGGAAAAGGATGAGTATCAACCCAAGATGCGCAGCGAACGTTGGGAGATCCCCATAATCGAGCTGGAGTTATGAACCAAACTGGTAGCCCCCCCATGCTACCGGGATAGATCTTCACGACTTGCAGCACCAGCTGTGCCGGTACTGCAATAGGTGATAGTGAAAGCTTGGTGACTTGACGACACGTCGCTGCCAATAGCCTCAATTCAGGTCATAATCACCCAGCTTCCCTTACCTTGGAGTTTTTATGCGTCGATTCAATTTCATGCTCAATGGCAGCAGATTGATGATGTTCCCCTTCTACATTGGCATTCTCATCTGCGTGGTATTGCTAATGGTGAAGTTTGCCATGCAGCTCTATCAGCTTTCTGTAAACATTTTCGAGATCCCCTATCTGGACCTCATTACCGGCGTGCTGACCCTGGTGGACTTTATACTGGTGGCCCAGATGCTGATCCTGGTCGCCATCTGTGGCTATGTGCAATTTATCCAGACGGAAGAGCAGCGTGCCTCCCTTAGCAGCAACTGGCTTAGCAAGATCAACTTTGCCTCCCTCAAGCTCATCGTCATCAACTCACTGGTGACCATTGCCGGAGTGGAGGTGCTCAAGGCGTTTCTCGAAGATGGCATCATCAATGAAGTCGATATGAAGTGGTCCGTGGTGGTGTTTCTCGCCTTCTCGCTGGCCGCGCTCATCTATGCGGTGACCGAGCGGATGGCGGAGCATAAATAGTCGAGCTTGATCACTGTGCTTGTTCAGCCTTGATTCACCAGCAATACAATTGATAACACTTTTCATTACTCTTACTGCGTTATAAACTTGCTCCCCCCGGGCTGCCCCGCCCGGGTGCTGGAGCCTTTATGACAAGCCTTTCTCTCTCACCCCGACAATTCTGGCAGTGGCTGGCCTACCACCATCAGGCCGCCGAGGGCACCCTCTATCTGATGTTCTTCTCCGGCCTGCTGCTGTGGGAGCCGCTGACCCCGCTCTGGTCGCTGGCACGCTGGAATCTGTTCTTGCATGTGATGCTCTCGCTCACCCTGTTTCCGCTGCTGTTTGGCGCCTTCTGGTTCTCCCATCGCAGCTTGTTGAACCGCAGTAACAAACCCTTTTTACGCACCACGGGGCGGATTATTGAAGCCCTGCTGCTGATCTGTCTGGCCAGCGGCCTGCTGCTGGTGCTGCACGGCACTCCGGGCGATGCCATGGGCAACCTCGCCAGCTGGGCCCACTGGCTGAGCGCGTTGGCGTTAACTCCTCTGGTGCTGCGCCACGCCTGGCGCTGGACCATCTTGAAATGGCGCTCCTGATCCCATGTTGAAGTCATCTCTTTGTGCATGTTTGTCACCCCTGTTGGCACTCGTCCTGCTGCTGGCCAGCCCCTTTGCGTTTGCCCAGCAGATGAGTTCAGGGATGCTGGCTTATGAAGAGGGAAGCGCCCCGCGCCTCGTCACCGCCAACCTGAGCGCAGGTTCCGTCACCCTGCTTGAGCGCGATAGCGGCAAGCGGCTCAAAGAGGTGCAGCTGGGGGGCGATCTACGCCAGCTGGCCCGTGCCGATGATGGCACTCTGCTGGTCACCGACTACAGCGGTGATCGCCTGTTGCTGCTGGATGATGATCTCGATCTGGAAAAGGCGATCCCCACCGGTCATCGCCCCTACGGGGTCATCTTCGATGCCAAACGGCAGTGGTTCTGGGTCACGCTGTTCGAATCCGCTCACCTGCAGGCCTATGACACCGCCGGCAACCTCCAGCTGGAAGCAGAAACCGCCGAGACCCCGCGCGGGCTGGCCTTGACCAACGACGATCGCCTGCTGCTGACCCACGCCATGACCGGCCAGCTCGCCATCTATGATCTCGCCAAACTCGGCAATAGCGCCAAGGGCTCTTCGCTTCCCAAGCCCAAGCTCATTACCCTGGCCGAGACCCATAGCGACACGCCGAGCGACTCCCAGGGCCTGCCGCGCCTGCTCGATGGCATCGCCCTCTCCCCCGATGGCAGCGAGGCCTGGTTGCCTCATGTGCTGTGGAGCTTCAGCCACCCCTTCCAGTTTCAGAGCACCGTCTTTCCGGCCGTCTCCATCATCGATCTCGATGAGGAGAAAGAGCGGGTCGATGAAAGAAAACAGCTCTTTTTGCAGATCAATCTGCCAAGCGTCGGCAACCGCAGCCAGATCGTCTCCAACCCGTTCGCAGCTCGCTTTGCCGCCGATGGTAAACGGGTCTATCTGACCCTGGCGGGCTCGGAAGATCTGCTGGTGTTCGACCTCTCTCGCAGCGGCAAATCCAACAACAACCGCCACCGCCGCAAGAAGTTTCAGGGGGGCGCCAAGGCGACCCAGCTCTTGCGTCACCTACCGGGCCAGAATCCGCGGGATCTGCTGATCGATGGCGACCATATTCTGGTGCACAACGCCATGGGGCAGGATCTTACCCGCCTCAATAGTGGCGGCAGCGGCCCGTTTGCCCGAGTAACGGTTGATGTGCCCCACTTCGCCAAGCTGGTAGAGACGGATCCGCGCCCCGAGCCACTTCAGCGCGGCGAGCGGCTGTTCCATCTTGGTAACACAGCGTCCAACTCACGCTTCCCCATGGCGGGGGACAACTGGATGAGCTGCAACTCCTGCCATCTGGATGGGTTCAACTTCACCAACCGCTATCTGATGGCGGCCCATCGCCAGAAGAGCGGCGACAACGCCATCAACGGCCACGCCAACCTCACCAACATGGTGGCGGGGGATTTTGTCGGCGAATACCTGCGCATGGCCCAGCAGACCCAGGGCGGCATGGGCCATGACACCCGAGATGGGGCCGAGGCAGTTGACCCCACAAGGCCCCAGCCGGAAGTGAAAGCGATGATGGAGGATCTGCACGCCTTCGTCACCGCCGATGGCAACCTCCCCTATCTCGCCAACTGGCTGCGACTCGATGCCCCGCGCACGGATCCCGCCAAGGCGCCGACCACTCACCCGAAAGAGTGGCTCAACTCCGCCTCCTGCCAGAACTGCCACAGCCAAGCGTTCAAGGATTGGAGCGAGAGCAACCACCGGCTGATGGGCAACTCCCACCCCTACTACAAGGTGGTGCAGGCGCTGGCCCGCGAAACCGAAGGAGAAGCGTTTGGCCAATGGTGTCAGGGCTGCCACATGCCCCAGCAGGTGATGACCGGCCAGCTGGATCTGCCCAAGGGCTCCCACATGTTCGAGCAGGGTGGCGCCTCGCTGATTGCCGCTCACAAAGCGGGCGAACCTGTGGTGGAGGAAGGGACCGGCTGTGTGCTCTGTCATCGCATCACCAAGGTAGAAGACGCGGGCGGCAACAGCGCCTTTACCGTGAATTTGAAAGACCGCGAGAGCTATGTGTTCGAGGATGCCGCGGGCGGCAGCCTCCAGCATTGGCTGGCCGAGCGGCAGATCAACGCCCGTCCGGCGGCCCACAAAGCCTCCTATCAGAAGGATTTCTACCGCGACGCGGCCCTGTGCAAGTCGTGCCACAACGAGTTTGCCCCGGGCACCGGCGCCAATATCGTCAACACCTGGGACGAGTGGGAAAAGTCCAGCTTCGCCAAGGCCGAGGATCCCGCCAAGCGGCGCACCTGCATCGACTGCCATATGAACCCGGAGCCGGGCAATGGCGGTGCGCCGGTGGCGGGCCAGTCCACCGAAAACGGCACCATGAAAGCCCGGCTCTATCGCCACAACTTTACCGGCGCCCAGCACCAGCTGGTGGGGCTGCGCAACCCTGAACTCGAGCAGGAGAGTCTGGCCCTGCTGCGCTCCAGCGCGACCCTCTCCGCCCGTATCGAACCTGCTGCCGATAGTCAGCAGTTGGTGGTGCGGGTCGCCAATACCGGCGCAGGCCATGCCCTGCCCACCGGGGTGGCCGATTTTCGTGAACTCTGGCTGGAGCTGACCGTCACCGACGCCACCGGCAAGGTGGTGCTTGCCAGCGGCCAGCCGGTGGATGGCGCCGTCCCTGAAGATGCGCGGCTGTTCAGAAAAGTGTTCGGCGATGCCGAGGGCAAGCCGGTGGGGCTCAAGTTCTGGCGCTACGCCAAACTGCTGGAAGATACCCGCATTCCGGCCGATGGCTGGCGGGATGAAGCCTGGCCGCTACCCGCAGATGCCCAAGGGCCCTTCAAGGCCGATATCAAACTCAATTTCCGCACCTACCCCAAGTGGGTCAATGATGCGGTGCGCGCCGCCGAGCCCAGCTTGCCGGAGCCACCTATAGTGCTGCTCACGCGTCTACAACTAAATCGGTTGCAACTTACCTTGCAGCCTCTCCCCGTCACGCCCGCTACGGAGCCTCAATCCTGATGTTTGCAAGTTTTCTGATTACCCTGCGCGAGGGGCTGGAAGCCTTCCTGCTGGTCGGCATCTGCCTCTCCTACCTCGCCAAGCTGGGGGCGAGCCGCTACAACAAGTTCATCTATCTGGGGGTGGCGCTTGGCCTTATCGCCTCCCTTGTGGTCGCCTTCCTGTTCCAGGTGGTGGTGAGCCAGTTCGAGAGCGAGCGCTACAACCACCTGTTGATGGCGGGGATCCTCATCTTTGCCACCTTGGTGCTCACCTATATGGCAGTCTGGATGCAGAAGCAGGCCAAATCCCAGGTAGGGGCCATGACGGCGCGCATCGATGCGGCCATCGATGGCGGCAACCTGTTTGGTCTGGTGCTGCTTGCCTTCCTTGCTGTGATGCGCGAAGGGTTTGAAACCGTGCTCTTCTTCTCCGCCCTGCTCTACTCCGGTCAAGGGGTGGATCTGCAATCCGGCCTGATGGGCGCGCTGGCGGGGCTGCTGGTCTCCATCGCGCTGGTGTGGGGACTGCTGCGCTCCACCCGCAAGGTGGCGCTGGCTCCCTTCTTCCGCTGGACTGGGCTGCTTATCATCATCATCGCCGCAGGCTTGCTCTCATCTGCCGTCAACATGTTGCAGGCGGCAGAGATCATCACCTTCTGGACCACGCCGGTGTTCGACATCAGCCACATTCTCGACGATCAGGGGGTATTTGGTACCTTCCTGCGCGCCCTATTTGGCTACAATGCCTCACCCGCTGGCTTGCAGCTGCTGACCTGGGCCCTCTATCTGGCGATCTTCGTTACCCTCTGGCAGCGCAGCTACCGCCCGCAGGTAAGTGCCGCGACTGGCAAGGGCTGAGCAAACATGCCCTGTAGCAACAAGGCCACGGGGTAACAACACCATTCGGGAGCCGCGCCTTGGCGCGGTTCCCTTATCTATCAAGCAGTTTCGGAATAGGTCATGAGCGATAACAACAAGAAAAGCATTGCAGTGCTGGGCGCTGGCCCCGCCGGTTTGATGGCGGCCTGGCGCCTGCGCCGCGCCGGTTTTGCCGTCACCCTGTTCGAGCAGGAGCCGGTGGTCGGCGGCATGTGCGCCACCCAGACTTTCAAGGGGCGTGATGGGGAGTATCGCTTCGACTACGGCGGCCACCGCTTTATCACCAAGAACCCCGAGCTGCTCGCCTTTATCGACGAGCTGATGGGTGACGATCTGCTCCACGCCGAGCGCAAGAGCGTGATCCGCTTTGGCGGGCGCACCTATGACTACCCCTTGAACCTGCCCAACCTGCTCAAGACGGCGCCGCTGGCCCTGATGGCCGGTGCGGTAAAAGACTTGCTGCTGTTGCCCTTTAGCAAGAAGCCGGATGATTTTGCCAAGGCGAGCTTTGCCGAGTGGATCCAGAGTCACTTCGGCCGCACCCTCTACCGTCAGTTTTTCGAGGGCTACACCGGCAAGCTGTGGGGCATCAACCCGGACAAGCTCTCCGCCGACTGGGCCGGTCAGCGCATCAGCCTGATCGATCTCAAAGACGTGGCCCGCCGCCTGTTGCCAAGACGCAACGGCAGTATCTCGGTGCGCACCTATGCCCGCAAATACCGCTACCCGAAATATGGCTTCGGCCAGATCTTCACCACTCTGGGCGAGCGACTGGTAGCCGAAGGGGTGGAGCTGAAAACTGGCGCTACCATCACCCGCCTTGAGCAGGCTGATGGCCGTATCGAACGGGTGTATTGGAAACAAGATAACGTTGAGCAGAGCGAGAACTTTGATCAGGTGATCTCCACCCTGCCGCTGCCGCTCACCTGCCAGCATCTTGGCTTGCCGTGCGATCTGCACTACCGGTCGCTTCGTTTCGTCAATATGCCCCTCAAACAGGAAAACCTGTCGGACAACACCTGGCAGTACCTCTCCGACCCCCATATTCTGGCCACCCGCCTGCAGGAGCCGCGCCGCCGCAGCCCCTTTATGGCGCCCCAGGGCCAGACCTCGGTGATGCTGGAGATCCCCTGCAATCCGGGGGATGCCACCTGGCAGGCGCCGCTCTCTGATCTGCGCGGTCGGGTTACCGCCGATCTGGCGAGCCTCGGTGTCGATACCGCCAAGCTTGGCGATGAGACCTTCGAAGCCCGCAGCGAATACGCCTATCCGCTGATGGATCTCGGCTATCAGGCACGCCGCAACGAAGCCATCAAGACGCTGATGCCGATTGGCAACCTCATCATGACCGGCCGTCAGGGGACATTCCGCTACATCTTCACCGATACCGCCATGGAGATGGGGATGATGGCGGCCGACATGGTGATCGACGGGGTGGACAGACGCCACGCCATCTTTAACCATCGCAACGAAAACACCGTGATTGAAACCCAGAGCGTGGCCTGATGGCCGCGCCATTGGCATAAGTAAGGAGAACAGGATGACCATCCGCCCGGGTTTACTCGCCCTCACCCTGCTGCTGGCCCTGAGCGGGCAGGCACAGGCTTACTCCTATGCCGCCGCCGGCAAGGAGCCGCTGATCGACGCCCGCGAAGCGCTGCTTGGCGCCGCCACTGGCGGCAAGGATGCCAGCGCCACCTTGAGCGAGATTGCCGACGAACTGACCTATCTGGAGCAGCACCACAAGGTGGAGCTGCAAGGGCCGCTGGCCGCCGCCATCAAGGCCCAAGATGCCGCAGCAACCGCCGCCCTGCTCAACCGCGCCTACAAGGCGGAGATCGAGCGCCGCCTCGAAGGGGCCAGCCAGAATCTTGGCGACTACCAGACCGCCAAGGTGCTGGTGGTCAAGAGCAAGCGCTTCCTCGACTTGATCCTTCCCTCCCTCAATGAAGGGGATCGCAAGGCAGCCGAACAGGCGCTGGCCAAGGTGCTCGATGCCATCGGCAACCCGGGGGTGTTCGGGGTGGGCGCCAAGCCTGCCGATGCCGCTGCCTTTAGCGATGCAGAAAAAGCGCTGATGGCCGTGCTGGCACCGCTTTGATGGCAACCTGCCAATCATTGCGCCATCTCGCTGTGACAAACGGTGGGTTTCGCTGCGCTCTACCCACCCTACGCACGGCCAGCCGATAAATGCACCCGGACGCCGGTTTGCCCCCTTCTCCCCTTGCGGGAGAAGGGCTGGGGATGAGGGGGAAGGCAACGTATCGGCGTTGGCCTTCCCCCTGCTCCACCACCATTTGGCTGCTTATTCTGCTGCAACTGGCCTGGCTCGGCTGGCTGCTAGCCTTCCCAGTGGCGCTCGATTCCGATGATGCCCTCAATTTCGCCCACGGAGTGACACGCTTTAGCGTGCTGGAGTTCTCCCCCCACTTTCCGGGCTACCCCGCCTTTATCTGGCTGGCGCGGCTGATGAATCTGCTGGTGGACGACCCGGCCCGCGCGGTGCAGTGGGCAAGTCTGCTCGGTAGCAGTTTGCTGGCGCCGCTCGCCGCCTTGCTGGCGGTAAAACTGTGGCAACGGCCAAGCCTGCTGGCACCCGTCTGGCTGCTGCTATTGGCCCTGCCGCTCACCCCGACGCTGGCGCTCTCCGGCCTTTCGGACGGGCCGGCGCTCGCCGCCTGGCTCGGCGCGCTCTTGGCTTTGCAACAGCGCAAGATAGCGCTGGCGGGTCTACTGCTGGGCCTTATGCTGGCGCTGCGCCCCTCCTATTTTGTGCTGGCGTTGCTGCCCCTGTGGCTCGGGATGGCGCAGCAAGGCACGCGCGTCAGGTTTGTGCTTCCCATCGCACTGGTTGGGCTTATCAGCTTGCTCTTTGTCTGGCAGGCCGATGGCTGGGCCTATTTCAGCGAGGGGCGGCGCTTTACCGATGGTCACTTTACCCTGTGGGGCAACACGGCAGCGGCTCACGGCGATCGACTGCTGAGCTGGGTGAGCACCTTCAACGATCAGCTCACCCCGCTTTGGCCCTTGGCTGTCGGGGCGATGCTGGTACTGCCGCTTTGGCAAAGATCAAAAAACCACCCTGCCGCCCTCCCCCCACTCTGGACGCTCTATTGGCTCGCCCTGCTGCTCTGGACCCTGTTTGGCCAGAATCCCGACAATCCCCGCCATCTGGCCCCCATCACCCTGCTCGGTATTGTGCTGCTGGCAGGTTGGCTGCCGCGCCGTGGCGAGGGAGTGGTCGCGGTCGCCGGATTGCTGCTGCTCGGCACGACCTTCACCCTGCCCCGTCCGCCTGCCATGGTGCAGGCGGCAAGGCTGGCAGAAACAGCGTGCCCGGCGCTGGTGACCCAGTGGGGAGTGAGACTGCTGCGGGAAACCACAGCCTTGGCCGTCACCGATGGCTGGTACAAGGGGGATGCGGCGCTGGCGCTCTCTCAGGGAGCCTGCCGCCTCAGTCGCCGCCCCATCGCCGCGAGCGAAATGCCCACTGCGGTGCGCCAGCACTGGTTTGCCCCACGCTTTGCCGCCGAGCCAGGACTCTGGCTCGCCATACCGGATCCATAGCCGCGACAAAACTGATAGACTGCTTTTTTCGCGCTTTTCAACCCGACGTTTCGCATCAACTGGACACCCTATGCCCCAATCGCCAACAGCTCAGGCTGCCGCCCTCTCCCCCGTTTCCTGTTTATCCTGCTGGGCGCCCTGGCGGGTCTGACCCCGTTGGCGGTGGATATGTATCTGCCCGCCATTCCGGCCATCGCCCGGGATCTGGCCACCAGCATCGACGGCGCCCAGCTCACCATCAGCGCCTTTCTGGGCGGCTTTGCCATCGGCCAGCTCTTCTACGGCCCGCTGGCCGACAGCTATGGCCGCAAGCCGGTGATCCTGGCGGGGCTGGTGATGTTTGCCATCGCCTCGGTGGGTTGCGCCATGGCGGACTCCCTACCTGAATTGCTGGCCTATCGGATGTTGCAGGCAGCGGGCGGTGCGGCGGGCTCTGTGGTGGTCAATGCCCTGCTGCGCGATCTGTTTGAGAAGGATGCCTTTTCCCGCGCCATGTCATTCGTCATTCTGGTGATGACCCTGGCGCCGCTGGTGGCACCCGTGGTGGGGGGTTACATCAGTGCCCATGCCAGCTGGCGGGTGATCTTCTGGCTGCTGGTGGGGATCAGCCTGCTGATCTGTCTGGTGATGCAGTGGAAAATCGAGGAGACCCTGAAACCCGAGCACCGTCAGCCGCTCAAGATCGGCCAGATCCTCAAGAACTACTGGGGTGTGCTCTCCCATCGCGGCGCCATGGGTTACGTGCTGTGCGGCTCCCTCTCCAGCTCCGGCATGTTCGCTTTCTTAAGCGGCTCCCCTTACGTCTATATCGAGTATTTCAAGGTGCCGACCGAGCACTACGGCTGGCTGTTTGGCCTCAATATTCTGCTGATGATGGTGGTCACCTTCGTCAACAGCCGACTGGTGAAAGGGGTGGGCGCCGAGCGGATGCTGCAATACGGCCTGCTGGTGCTGCCCTGCGCGGGCGCCCTGCTGGTCTACAACGCCTGGAGCCAGACCGGCGGCCTGTGGGGCATCGTCATTCCGGTGGTGCTGTTTGTCGGCCATATCAGTCTGGTGGGCGCCAACGCCATGACCGGCCTGATGGGCCACTTCCCCCAATCTGCGGGCACCGCATCGGCACTGGCGGGCACCCTGCGCTTTGGCATCGGCGCCCTGGTCGGCATTCTGGTCAACCTCAATCCGCCCCACTCGCCGCTGCCCATGGCCATCGCCATCGCCTGCTGCTGCGTGGGCTCCACCCTGAGTTACTGGCTGCTGACCGGCAAGCGAGGCGATTGATCCCCCTCCCTCCTGTCAGGAAAACGAAAGAGGCTTCCGTCAACGGAAGCCTCTTTCGTACTGGCGGCCAGGCGTTCAGAACTGGGCACTGTTGAGCCAGAGGTGCGCCCCTATGCTCACCAGATAACCGAGCAAGATGGCAGGCAGCCACTTCAGGTGGCCAAAAAAGGTATACATGCCGTGGGCCTGTCCCATCAGGGCCACCCCGGCCGCAGAGCCGATGGAGAGCAGGCTGCCGCCCACTCCGGCGGTCAGGGTCACCAGCAGCCACTGTCCCAGCGCCATATCCGGGTTCATCGACAGCACGGCAAACATCACGGGAATGTTGTCGATGACGGAGGACAAGACCCCGATGAATATATTGGCCATGGTGGGATCCCCAGCGTCATACAGCCAGTGTGACACCAGCTCCAGATAGCCCATAAAGCCCAGCCCACCGACACACATCACCACCCCGTAGAAGAAGAGCAGGGTATCCCACTCCGCCTTGGCCACCTTGTTGAACACGTCAAATGGCACCACAGAACCCAGACTGCGCAACCGCACCTCATCACCATTGCGTTCATAGAGCGCACGCTTGCGGGCAAGGGATCGCGGCAGCGACTTGCGCAGATAAAACCCGAAAAACTGCAGATAACCGAGTCCCAGCATCATACCGAGCACAGGCGGCAGATGGAGAAAGCTGTGGCATAGCACTGCCGTGATGATGGTCAGCAAGAACAGTGCGACGATGCGGCGGGCTCCCCGCTTGAGATCGACCACCTCGTTATCAGCCTCCGGCACATGGCGCGGCACCATCAGGCTCATCAGGATGGCCGGCACCAGAAAATTGAGCAGAGAGGGGATCAGCAGGGTGAAGAACTGGCCAAATTGCACCTTGCCCGCCTGCCACACCATCAGGGTGGTGATATCACCAAAGGGACTGAACGCCCCTCCGGCGTTGGCGGCGATCACTATGTTGATGCAGGCAAGATTGACAAAACGCCGATCACCGTTGGCCACCTTCAACACCACGGCGCACATCAAGAGCGCAGTGGTCAGGTTGTCTGCCACCGGCGAAATACAGAAGGCAAGCCCGCCGGTCAACCAGAACAGGGTGCGCAAGTGAAAGCCGGATCGCACCAGCCAGGCGCGCAGAGCATCGAACAGCCGCCGGTCCTCCATGGCGTTGATATAGGTCATCGCCACCAGCAGGAACAGCATCAACTCGGCATATTCCAGCAGGGTATGGCGAAATGCCTGCTCGGCCGCCGGACTCATCCCCTGCTGTGCATAGGCGATACCGATCAGGATCCAGATCACCCCGGCGGCCACCAGCACGGGTTTGGACTTGCGCAGTTGCAGATACTCTTCAGCCATCACCAGGGCGTAGGCCAACACAAACAATCCGACACAAAAAAGTCCGATGGCGGAGGATGTCAACAAAACAGGGCCACTACTGGCATGGGCGGGAGGGATAAACAGGGAAAGCAGCAAAATAACAGGGGTGAGCGCAGACATGGTCTCTTCCTTTTAGAACCATCTGGCAATCATGCTAGCACCTGGATGAAAAGAAAAATTCATCCAGGTCAATTAACGCTTAATTGGTTTGCTGCCGAAACGCGGGATTATTTCTTGCCAAAACCCGACTGCTTGAGGGTATAGCCTGCGCTGTTTTGCCAGGCATCCAGACCGCTGCGGTTATTGCCCGCCACCAGACTGGCGGCCAGACTCGGACTATTGAACAGCTGATCGGCGGTAAAGACAAAGCCGCCCTGACTACGGGGCACTATGACCCCCTTCTCCAGCAGTTCGTGACGCAGCTCGATCACCGCTTCACGCAGGGAGGCGGCATCCTCGCCATTGGCGGTGGAACCGGCCAGCACCATAAAGCCGGGATTTTGCCGCTTGCCAACCGGATAACCGTGGGCCTCGGCCCCCTTGCCGTTGAAGTGGTAGAGCTCGCGCTCCCCCGGCCGGTTGTCGGAGAGTGCCTTTTGCAGGGTCATCAGCTCGTTGTAGATCTCGATGGGGACGACGGCAGCCTGCTTGTTGCCCTTGCTATCGATGATAAAACTGACTTGCTTGTGTAACATCCTTGCTCATCCTGTGACCCATGGAAGCCCCTATTCTAACCACCTCGGGCAAGCGGGATCCAGCGAGGATCCACTGCTCTTTTGCCGCCTTGATCACTAACTGGCACTCTTGATCAACCGTAAGGGGTGTTGATCATTGCTGGCCGTGCTAGCGTACCAAGCATGATGAAAGCCATTGACCATCAAACGGTTATCCCATGCTGACCCTGCGCAACCTCTGCAAGAGCTTCGATAACGGCAGTGAACGACTGCCGCTGTTCCACCATCTCGATCTCGCCCTCCCTGCTGGCGAGATCACCCTGCTGCTGGGCCAAAGCGGCTGCGGCAAGTCGACCCTGCTCAATCTGATCGCCGGGCTGATTGCACCGGACGAAGGGGAGGTCTGGCAGGGGGAGACCCGGATCGACAACCGATCCCCCGACGAGCGGGCGCGCCTGCGGGGTCGCCATTTCGGTATCGTCTATCAGGATTTCAACCTGCTGCCGACCCTCAACGTGGTCGAGAATCTGGCCCTGCCGCTCGCCATCAACGGTATGCCACCGGATGAGACAAGGATTGACCAGTTGCTGCACCGGCTCGATATGAGCCACAAGCGCCATGCCTGGCCGGAGCAGCTCTCCGGCGGCCAGCGACAGCGGGTGGCGCTGGCCCGCGCCCTTATCCATCAGCCCCAGTGGCTGCTCGCCGACGAGCCCACCGGCAGCCTCGATGAGCACAATGCCGAACAGGTGATGGCGCTGATGGTGGCGGCGGTGCGCGATACCGGCGCTGGCTTGCTGCTGGTGAGCCACAACCCCGCCTATGCCGCCCTGGCCGACAGAGTGCTGCGCCTTGAAGGGGGGCAACTTATCGAGCTCAAGAGACCCCATCATGACTAAGCGGCAACTGCGCCAGCCGGAGACACGCTGATGCTGCCACTCAAAGCGCTGCTGCGCCTCTATCGCAGCCACCCCTGGCTGCTGTTGATGAGTCTGGCCGGGCTGGTATTGGGGGTGTCACTGGTGGTGGCCATCGAGCTGCTCAACCACAGTGCCCGCACCAACTTCGTCGCCGCCCGCAGCCAGCTGGCAGGAGAAGCCAACTACCGGCTGGCCCCTGCTGGCGGGCTGGATGAGCAGCTTCACGTGCAGCTGGTGACCAGCCAGCCCGCCCTCGATGCCATGCCCCAGCTCCATGGCTGGCTCAAAGATGAGCAGGGGCGCAGCTTTCAACTGCTGGGAATGGATCTCTTCAACACCGGCCTCCTGCGCCAGCTGTTTGGCGCCCAACCCGCAAGCGAGCCCGACTTTTCCCTCAACCGCGCCGACAGCGTCTGGCTGTCGGCCCCCGAAGCGGAGCGCCTTGGCTGGCAAGCGGGCCAGAGCCGACGCTTTGTGCTGGGCGCCAGCGCCCGAACCCTGACCCTGACCCTAGCGGGCACCTTCGAACCGGGCGCCGTGCCCATGGAGCGGCTGCTGATAACCGACATCGGCCTCGCCCAACCGCTGCTGGATAAAGCGGGTCGGCTCGATCGCATCGTCTTCAAGCTAAGTGACGCTGAGGCTCGTACCCTGCAGGCCACTCTGCACACCCGTTACCCGAACCAGCCCTTGTGGCTTGAGCCCATCAGTCCGGCGCTCGATGCCAGCCAGCTTGGCGATGCACTGGCCCTTAACCTGACGGCGCTCTCATTGCTCGCCATGGCGGTGGGATTGTTTCTGGTGTTCAACGCCCAGCGATTTGTCCAGAGCGTGCGCCGCCCCCAGCTGGCCCAGTTGATCATTCTGGGGATGGGGCCGAGCCGGGTACTGCGCTGGCTCATTCTGGAGCTGCTTATTCTCGCCACGGTGGGCACCCTGCTCGGGGTGCTGCTGGGGAGCCTGTTGGCTCTCGCCCTGATGGGGCAACTGACCCAGGCGCTGGCCGATCTCTATGGGCCCAACCCCATCGATCTGCTTCGCCTCTCCCCTGTGAGCCTGCTCAAGGCGCTGTTGATCGGGCTGCTCGGCACGCTGGCTGCCAACCTGCCCGGCTGGTGGCAACTGCTGCGCCAATCCCCCCTCGAACTGCGAGCGGGAAGCAGCCGTCCCCCCGCTCACCCGTGGCGACGGCGCGTGCTGGCCATCGCCATCCTGCTGCTGTGCGCTCTGTGCCTGTGGCTACCGCAAACGGGTCTCACTGGCGCCCTCTTTATCGCCGGCGGCTGGCTGCTGGCCATGGCACTCTGGCTGCCCGATGCCCTGCGCGGCCTGCTTGGCTGGCTGCGACGGCGTGCGGGCGGCCCCCTCACCGCCCGGCTCGGGGTGGCCGAGACCCTCTATCATCTCGACCGCACCGCCATCGCGGTGATGGCATTGCAGCTGGCCATCGCGGCGGCCATCGGCATCGGGGTCATGGTGTCGAGCTTTCGCTCAAGCGTGGAGATCTGGCTCGGCCAGCGTCTGGCCGCCGATCTCTATGTCACCGCCCCCAAGGGGGTGGCGGGCAACAAGGGCACCTTGAGCGAAGCGACCCTTAAGACCCTGCTCGCCAATCCGCTGGTGAGCGCCGCCTCGCGCCGCTCGGTGCACCCAGCCGGCTGGCAGGGGCAGCCCATCGAGTGGGCGCAGATGGACTTTATTCTCCAGCTTAAAGCGGCCTATCCGCTGCTGGCCGGACGCTGGCCCACCCGCCCCGACGAAGTGCTGGCGAGCGAACCCCTGACGGTGCGCCTCGGGGTCAAGGTGGGCCAGACATTGGCGATCAGCGGCGAGCAGGGGCCAAGGCAGTTCACCGTCACCGGCGTCTATCAGGATTACGGCAGCGACAAGGGACAGATCCTGCACGCCTTCGAGGCGGGGGCGGTGCAATCCCTCGCCCTCTTTAGCAACGACCCCGAGCAACTGGCCGACCGTCTGCGCGAGCGCTTTGGCGAGCAGCTCAATCTGCTCTCCGCCCCCGCCATCCACAGCGCGGCGCTCAAGGTGTTTGACCAGACCTTTGTGGTGACCGAGCTATTGAAACTGCTGATCCTCGGCATCGCCTTTGTCGGGATTGGCTCGGCTTTTATGGTGCTGGGGCTGGCGCGCCGTGGCGAGCTGCAGACCTTGCAGAGTCTGGGCTTGAGCCCCCGCCACTGCCGCCAGCTGCTGGTGTGGCAAGGGGCGGGATTGGGGCTGCTTACCGCCCTGCTGGCCCTGCCGGTGGGCTATGGCCTCGCCTGGGTGCTGATCGAGGTGGTCAACCCCCGCGCCTTTGGCTGGCGCCTCGCCTTCGAGGCCGCCCCCCTTCATGCGGTCACCGCCCTGTTACTGGCACCGGTATGTGGGGCACTGGCCTCCTGGTATGCGGCAAGGAAAGTGGTATGAAACAGATCAAAGGGTGGCCGCTGGCGCTGGGTATGCTCTGGACGCTCTATAGCGGGACTATCGCTGCCAGCGATCTGGGCGCCCTGCTCGGGGGTGGCAACGACAGCTTTAAAAAGGTGCTGCCGGGGCAAACCATCCAATTGCCGGAGGAGCACGCAGCTCACCCCGATTACCGCTCCGAGTGGTGGTATCTCACCGGCAATCTCAAGGATGAGCAGGGGCGCGAATATGGCATGCAGTGGACCCTGTTTCGGCAAGGGATCGAACAAGAACTCCGCACCAGCAACCCCTGGCTAACCCCCCAGCTCTGGCTGGCCCAGTTTGCCATCACGGATCTCGACCGTGGTAGCCACCAGCAAGATGAACGGGCCAGTCGGCAGGGGCCGGGACTGGCGGGGGCCAGCGGTGGCCAATATTGGCTCAGGGAGTGGCGGCTTGCCTCCCAAGGGGCCGCGCTGTTCCCCGCCACCCTCAAGGTGCAGAGCAAGATTGGCGAGCTGAACCTCACCGTCACTGCCGCCAAGCCGCTGGTGCTGCAAGGCAAGGCCGGTTACAGCGAGAAGAGCCCGGGCAACGCCTCCTTTTACTACTCCTACCCGCGCCTCACTCTTCGCGGCACCCTGACTCGTGATGGCGAAACCCGCACCGTCACCGGACAAGGGTGGTTTGATCACGAGTGGAGCAGCTCGGTATTGGCCGAATGGCAATCGGGCTGGGACTGGTTTTCGCTGCAACTGGCCGATGGCCGCGAGCTGATGCTGTTTCGCCTGCGCACCAAGGCAGGCCGCGCAGAACCAGAAAATCGTTACGGTATTTTGATTGAGCACGATGGCAGCAGCCGGGTGCTCGCCCCCGACGCGATTCACCTTACGCCGGGCAACACCTGGCGCGGCCCCAAGGGGCAGGATTACCCCGTCGAGTGGCAGCTAAACGCCGCCGGAATGAGCCTCACCATCAAAGCCCGTCAGCCCAATCAGGCAATGACAGGTCGCTTTGACTACTGGGAGGGAGCTGTCTCTGTCTCGGGGGATGCCAAGGGAGTTGGCTATCTGGAGATGACCGGCTACTGAACACCCTCGACAAACGTGGCCGGTCTGATCGATGACCTAAAAACAAATCGCCCTGATAACAGGGCATCACAGTGATTTTGCCCAGCCCCCCCTGTCACTTGGCATCAGTCGTCAAGGATGCCTTTTCTGTTTGTTTATCGAACAACCCTCCCCCGTTCAACCCGCAGCCAATTTGGCTCTAGTCTGATCCTCGTCAAAAAACCTTTCAAAATCCGAGCGATAACTAACTTTTTGCTCACTTAAATTAGTCATCGTTTGATATCTTTCTCATCCGGCACTCAAGGTTCCAAAGGCAGCTAGGAAAAGCGTATGGATTGGCCCGCCTTAATTGGGTTAAAAACAGCATGCCAAAGGCTGAAAATTCATGCAGCAGTAATCTTTTGGCTGATAGGAAAATATCATCACAATGTTTAACGTCATCATCTGAAATTTAAATAAACATATTCATTCATAGAATGATACTAAAAAGAGGAATCCATGGAGCAATATAAACTTCAACTATCTTCTGTCAGGCATACAGCTCCTGATGGTATTGAAATGGGAGTTATGAATGATGGAACCCCTTACCTTGGCGCAAGAGGTTTGGCTACACTTTGTGGTGTAGCTCCGAGTGTTATTATTACTCTAGTAAAAGACTGGCAAATTGACTTGCGCACTAAGCCTCGTGGCCAAGCTATAGAGAGACTAATTCTAGAGCAGGGAGGTGATCCAAATAATCTTTATGTGCCAATTACTGTTGATGGAAAAACTTACCATGCTATTAATGATACAAATTGCATGGCAATCCTTGAGTATTATGCTTTCGACTCACAAATACCTCAAGAACAAGCAAAACGTAACTACCGTAGCCTTGCAAAATTAACACTTCGCACATTTATATATGAACACACAGGTTATAACCCTGAAGATGCAATACCACATTACTGGAAAGTATTTCATGAGAGGATAACTCTCAATGAGTTGCCATCTGGTTATTTTAGTGTGTTCTCTGAAATTGCTAACTTAATAATTTCCAGCATTAGAAACGGTATGCCGTTTGACAGCAAAACAATGCCTGACATTAGCGTTGGTATCGCATGGGGAAAGCACTGGAGTGATCATGCGCTAAATCATAAATATGGTGATAGAATAAAACACCGTCATAACTTCCCTATTGATTTTCCTCAAAAAGATCCGATGGCATGGATTTACCCTGTAGATGCTCTTGGAGAATTCCGTCGCTGGATGGACAACATTTATGTAACGCAAAAATTCGGGCCATATCTACATAAAAAGCTAAAGGATGGAAAGCTAAATAATATTGATGTTCCAGCTCTAATTGCGGCAGTGCAACCAGTCCGCCTAAATTAGCTATAGCTTGTTATTAAAAACATGAAAGTCATTAAGTTAATAACAATCCAACCTAGAGCCGATAATAAATTAAAAGGATAAAAATATGACTGAATGGATACATGTAAATTCAACTGCAATTCGTCGCGTTGGTTACAATGCAGAGTCTATGCAAATGTTTATTGATTTCGAAGATAGCAATCCTGTATATACGTTTTATAGCGTTCCAGAACATATTTTTAGGTCTTTTGTAACTGCACGTTCAGTTGGTCAATACTACCATCAACATATAAAAGGTAGATATAGGAATTAATCTTTAAAGACCGTATTTTGTGAGTGCATCTGTTTATGTTGATTATGGGCAGCACATTTATAACGCGCTCCTTGATACAAAAACAATCTAACTTAATCTTTAGAAAACCCGTACTTTGTTGAACTCAGGAGTTATTATGCCTTTCACATATAAAGTTGATACATTTATCCCTACCGTATCAGGTTGTGGTGCGAAAGATAATGGATGGGACTCTAAACGCTGTGAACAATTTCAAGCTTTCCTTAATCAATATGCCGAAAGTGGATGGCGTTTACATTCTAGTGATTTTAGAGAAGTTACCGTCGCTGG
The DNA here is from genome assembly GCF_051919365.1 of Aeromonas sp. 82P. Classification (NCBI taxonomy): domain Bacteria; kingdom Pseudomonadati; phylum Pseudomonadota; class Gammaproteobacteria; order Aeromonadales; family Aeromonadaceae; genus Aeromonas; species Aeromonas sp. 82P. The sequence continues at coordinate 2,227,234 of NZ_JBQBEV010000001.1, read as the reverse complement.
CTGTGGGGGTGGAAAAGGAGCTTGGTTAGTCTGTGTTTTTGAGAAAGAGTTATGAAGATAATGGCAATATTGGCTGTTCGATTTTATCAGAAACATTTACGCCATCTTCATAATAGACGGTGCATTTACACGCCTTCATGCTCTAACTATACCATTGCAGCCATTGAAAAATACGGCGCAATAAAAGGTTGCCGATACGGTTATTTACGAATAAAGCGTTGTAATGGTGCCTTATATAAAGGCGGTGAGGACTTACCTTAACAGTTAGTTACCTAAACGTCAAAGAAGTGCATATTCAATTGACATTAACATTATAAAACCCCGGCAAAAAATTTTATTCCGGGGTTTCTTTCAATTATCAGATTAAGATCGTTTATTCGGCGAGTAGGCACACCACATCCTAACCGATAGAGAATACACCACAAAAAAATCTTTACTCGAATATCTCCAGCTCTGAGTAACAATTCGAGATAACTAGTTATTTCCTCCCGCTCCCCAACGATTGAATAAACGCCAGGGTACGGCGATTAAACTGCTCCGGCTGCTCCACATTGCAGACATGGCCGCACTGTTCGATCACCGCCAGTGAGGAGCTGGCATCGCGGGCCACCTGTTCGCGCACTGGCGCCAGAAACATATGATCCTCCTCCCCCATCACATAGAGGGTGGGTATGGGCAGGGAGCGTTCGCGGAAGTAACGCATCAGCGGGTTGACCTCGGTGGCGAGGCGGAACCAGCGTTTGAACTCTTTCTGGCAGAGCTTGCGAGCCTCGCGCACAAAGAGGTTGCGCGACTCCTGATGGTGCTGGCGCGGCATGATGATGAAGGCAAACAGCCGATAGAGCCACATATAGGGCAGGAAGTGCTGGCCGAGTCGGCCCAGTTGCACCAGCACCCGCGAGCGGATATCGAGCCGCAAAATGGCGCCCCCCAGTACCATGCTCTTGACCCGCTCCGGGCAGAGCTCGGCCAGATGGCGAATAAGGATGGTACCAAGGGAGATGCCGACAAAGTGGGCGCGGCGGATATCGAGATGATCGAGCAGCCGAACGATATCTTCGGTCACTTCCCGAAAGCTGTAGTGGCCCTTGACCACCTGTTGCAGCTGGTGGGACTGGCCGTGGCCGCGCAAATCCAGCAGCAATACATTGAAGTGTTCGCGATAGGCGCGCAGCTGTTTGAACCAGATGGAGGAGCTGCCACCGGCGCCGTGGACAAACACCACCCAATCCCGCTCGGGACCCAGTTCGAAAGTCTTGTGATACAACATCCAATAGGCTCCCTTGGTGATGGGGGGTATACTCGGCTGCGCGCATATTAACAGAACAGGCCCGCCGATAGATATGCGCCTGACATGACCCGGATCACCCCTTGCGCGAGAACTTTCCATGGATTTGACCCGTTTGCGCCACTTTCTGCTCTCCCTGCCGGGCGCCACCGAAGATACCCCGTTTGGCCCGGAGATCCTGGTCTACCGCATCGCGGGCAAGATGTTCGCGCTGGTGGATTGGCAGGCCGAGCCGCTGACCATCAACCTCAAATGCGAGCCCGAGCTGGCGTTGCTGCTGCGCGAGATCCACCCCGAGGTCAAACCGGGCTGGCATATGAACAAGCAACACTGGAACACAGTAACCCTGAACAGCACCTTGCCAGATGATCTGTGGCAGGGCTGGGTGCACCACTCCTATGAGCGGGTTGTCGCGGGTCTGCCCAAAGCCAAACGGCCACAGGCGCCGCGCCCCCTCTCCCCCACTGACGATCCAACCTTATGACGCCAGCACTTAGTCCAGCACTTTGTATTGTCCCCCTTGGTGAGGCACATATCCCCGCCCTCGTAGCCTTGTTTGAGCAGGCGGTGCGACGCAGCGGCCCCGAGCACTACAGCGCCGAACAGGTGGAGCAGTGGGCCCTCGGTTCACATCATCCGGGCTTTGTCAGCCAGCTGCGCGAGCACCACGGCTGGGTAGCGGAGCAGGCAAATGTGCCCCTCGGTTTTGTCACCCTGAGCCCCGATGGCCACCTCAGTCTGCTCTATGTCAGCGCCGACCATCAGCGCCAGGGACTGGGCAATCTGCTGCTCACCACTGCGCTCGCAGGGGCCAGAGGGCTCGGTATGACCCTCATCACCACCGAGGCCAGCGCCTTCAGTTATGAGCTATTTTTACGACATGGCTTTACGTTGACCGGGCTGGAGTGCGTAGAGCGGGGCGGAGTCAGTTTTACGCGCCATCGCCTGCACTGCTGCTTGCCAAGCTAGGGCAAGCCACTAAAATACGCTTAATTTTCGTATTGTTACTGTATTGAGGCAGCAACCATGGTGGTAGAAAGTGAAGGCTATATCTCGCTGATCGAGTATCTGGTGGAGAGTTTGGGATTGTTTGAATCCCAGCAGCAGAACGATGGTGAAGAGACCATCGAAGATCTGGTCAGTGGCCGTGTTGCCAGCAACCTGATGGCCATTTGCGAGCAAAACCCCCAGCTCGATCCCAAGGTGCGTTTCGCCATCATGCAGGAGGCCGACGCCGTGGTCGCCGACCTGGAAGAGGTGCTCTCCGCCGTCTGGCTGCGCGCCCCGACCCCGGAACAGAAAACCTTCCTCATCGAGTTTATCGATCTCATCAAGAACCTGTTCGACAGCGCCATCGGCTGATCTGCCGTCCGGCTCTCCCGCCCAACGCAAGATTTCAAAGCAGCAGATAAGGAAAAGGGCCGCCTTGGTGGGCAGCCCTGCTTGCTATCATTTTCAACCCGCCAGTGCGTTCATTCATCAGGCGGTTATCAAGGCAAGAAATGTGTCTGGACTTTGCATCCGATCCCTGGACGCTACCTAGTTAGTCCCGACTGGTCGCAATAAGTTCCCTCCTCCGACCATTTATTTTCACTTTTATTAAGAAATCGACTACAAACCTGTTCAGCGGTTCAGGCTGGGTGGCAAACAGACTCCAATGCCACCCAATCCGCAGTAACCATCCGGATTTTTCTCCAGATATTGCTGATGGTAATCCTCGGCGTAGTAGAAGGGCGCCAGCGGCAGAATGCGGGTGGTGATGGCACGGCTGTCGCCGCTTGCCGCCATCGCCTGCTGGTAGGCCGCCATGCTCTGCTGGGCAATGATCTGCTGGCTCTCGTCGCCATAGAAGATCACCGAGCGATACTGGGTGCCAATGTCCCCGCCCTGACGCATCCCCTGCGCCGGATCGTGCTGCTCCCAGAACAGTCTGAGCAGGTCGCCGTAGCTGATCACCGCCGGATCAAACACCACCTGCACCGTCTCGGCATGACCAGTCAGCCCGCTGCACACCTCTTTGTAGGTGGGATTCTGGGTCACGCCGCCCTGATAACCTGCCGCGGTGGAGTAGACGCCCGGCTGCTGCCAGAATAGGCGCTCAACGCCCCAGAAACAGCCCATGCCAAACCAGGCGATCTCCATGTTCTCGGGCCAGGGACCCTGGGTCGGGTTGCCATTCACCGCATGCTGCTGACCAATCACCATCGCTTCGCGTCGTCCCGGCAGGGCATCTGCCGGTGAAATAATCTGTTCCATGAATTCTGTCCTTGTATAAAACCCTGTGAAATCACACAGCTGACGAAAAGGAGCATCGAAGATAGCAGTTTATCGCGCCGGATCAACCGGCGGGCCCCTCCCCGCTCGCTCCGGCGGCCATCTGCACCGTCCGTCCCTCTTTCCCGATCCGCACGGCCAAGCCGCCCCTCGTAGACCAGAAACGGCCAAAATCAATATTTAGTCTTGATTTGTGAATTAATTTTCATATATTGAGCCAATCGCTGTTTTTTTATGGAAGAAATATCAAGTGCGTGAACGCGAACCCAGTCTGGTCAATGCCTTCCGGCAATCCACCCCCTATGTCAATGTGCATCGGGGTGCCACCTTTGTGCTGATGATGGGGGGAGAAGCCATCTGCCACCCCAACTTCGCCAATATCGTCAGCGATATCGCCCTGCTGCAGACACTGGGCATACGCCTGGTGCTGGTGTTTGGTTCACGTCCGCAAAACGATGAGGCGCTGGCCCGCGCCGGTATCGAGGCCCAGTATCACAAGCGGATCCGGGTCACCGATGACGAGAGTTTTACCATCATCAAACAGGTGTGTGGCGGCCTGCAATATGACATCACCGCCCAGCTCTCCATGGGGCTCGCCAATACCCCCATGCAGGGGGCGCGGATCAGCGTTGTGAGCGGCAACTTCGTCACCGCCCAGCCGCTGGGGGTGGATGATGGCATCGACTTTTGCCACAGCGGCCGGGTGCGCCGCATCGACGTGGAGGGGATCACCCGCCAGCTCGATCAGAAGAGTCTGGTGCTCATCTCCCCCATCGGCTGCTCTGTTACCGGCGAGAGCTTTAACCTGAGCTCGGAAGAGGTGGCTCGCCGGGTGGCGGTCGACCTCAAGGCGGACAAACTCATCTGCTTTAGCAGCACCCAGGGGGTAATGGACAGACGCGGCGAAGCCATCTCCGAGCTCTTCCCCGAGCAGGCCGAAGAGCTGCTGGTGGAGCTGGAGCAAGCGGGCGAAGAGATGTCCGGCACTGCCCGCTACCTGCGTGCGGCCATTGCCTCCTGCCGTGGCGGCGTGCCCCGCTCCCATCTGGTGAGCTATCAGGATGATGGCGCCATGCTGCAGGAGCTGTTCAGCCGCGACGGCCTCGGCACCCAGATCGTGCGGGAAAGTGCCGAACAGGCCCGCGCCGCTACCATCGAGGATATCGGCGGCATTCTGGATCTCATTCGCCCGCTGGAGGAGGAAGGCATTCTGGTGCGCCGCTCCCGCGAGCAGCTGGAGATGGAGATCGACAAGTTCACCATCATCGAGCGCGATGGTCTCATCATCGGCTGCGCGGCCCTCTACTGCTTTATGGAGGAGGCGATGGCGGAGATGGCCTGCGTCGCCATCCACCCCGACTATCGCAACTCCAACCGGGGGGATCAGCTGGTGGCCAAGGTGGCCGAGCGGGCCAAGCGGCTCGGCATTCGCCGCCTGTTCGTGCTCACCACCCGCTCCATCCACTGGTTCCGGGAGCGGGGCTTCGATCCGCTGGAAGTGGAAGATCTGCCGGTGGCGCGCCAGCGTCTCTACAACTGGCAGCGCCGTTCCAAGGTTTTGTCAAAGACCATTGCCTAAGCCATTGATTCTGTGTTGAGTTAGCCGACAATTTGAACTTTTTCACAAACTCGATTGACAGTGCAATCCAACGCAGGTTATTTCTAAATGCACTCCACCGCCCTGGTGGAGCCAGAAGAGGAGCGCTGCCCAGGCAGCCCAAGGGAGGACGCCAGCGTCCGGTGAACTTGGGTCAGGGGGAGCAGCGCCGAGACGAGTGAGGAGACTGGTAACCTCAACGTCGGCTGCGGGGGCTGAATCCCCCGGGTTGTCATCGGTAGTGATCATCCCCCACCGCGCCCTGTAAGGGGCGGTACGGGATGGGCTCTGCAGGTGGAGTGCTTCTGGCCGGGATAGCTTCGTTCATTCCTGCCATTTTCAGCCTCCTCCTCTCTTTTTTGCCCGATGGAACCGGAATCTTAAAATAAGACAGGAGTAAGCAATGAGCCCGATCAATGTCGCCAAGTTTGGCGGAACCAGTGTCGCCAACTTCCCGGCCATGAATCACTGCGCCGACATCGTGCTGGCCAATCCCGCCACCCGGGTGGTGGTACTGAGCGCCAGTGCCGGTGTCACCAACCTGCTGGTCGCTCTGGCACAAGGGGAGCTGGACGAGGCGGGCCGCGACGAGCAGCTGGCCAAACTGGCCGGGATCCAGCAGGCCATTCTGGCCGCTCTCGGCAACCCTGTTGATGTGAGCGCCCTCATTCATGGCCAGCTGGACGAGATCCGCCTCATGGCCCAGCAAGCCCACCAGCATACCGATGCGGAGCTGGCCGATCGCCTCATCGCCTGCGGCGAGCTGATGTCTACCCGCCTCTTTACCGAGCTGCTGCGCCAGCGCGGCGTCAAGGCCCACTGGCAGGATGTGCGCCAGCTGATGCGCACCGACAGCCGCTTTGGCAAGGCCACCGTCGATCTGGCCACCACCCGTACCCTCTGCCAGCAGACGCTGGGCCCGCAGCTTGGCGACAGCCTTATCATCACCCAGGGCTTTATCGGTGCCGATGGCGATGGCCGCACCACCACGCTGGGGCGCGGCGGCTCTGACTACAGCGCGGCCCTGCTCGCCGAAGCGCTCGATGCCGCCAGTATCGAGATCTGGACCGATGTGCCCGGCATCTACACCACGGATCCGCGCCTCGTCACCCGCGCCCGCCCCATTCCCGAAATCAGCTTTGTCGAGGCGGCCGAGATGGCCACCTTCGGTGCCAAGGTGCTGCACCCCGCCACATTGCAACCGGCGGTGCGCCAGAATATTCCGGTGTTTGTCGGCTCCGCCAAGGATCCTGCCGCCGGTGGTACCTGGATCCGCGCCAGCACAGATTCAAGCCCGCTGTTTCGCGCCGTCGCCCTGCGCCGCCAGCAGGTGCTGGTGACCCTGCACAGCCTCAACATGTTCCACGCCTACGGCTTTTTGGCCGAAGTGTTCGGCATTCTGGCCCGTCACCGTATCTCGGTCGATCTCATCACCACGTCGGAGGTGAGCGTGTCACTGACGCTGGATCACACCGGCAGCCAGAGCAACGGCGAACCGATCCTGAGCGACAAGGTACTGGCCGAACTGGGGCAACTCTGCAAGGTGGAGGTGGAAACCGGTCTGGCACTGGTGGCGCTCATCGGCAACCGGATGAGCGAAGTGAACGGCGTGGGCAGTCAGGTCTTTGACGCCCTGCGCGAGCACAACATCCGGATGATCTGCTACGGCGCCAGCGCCCACAACCTCTGCTTCCTGGTCAAGGAGAGCGAGGCGGGCAATATCGTCAACCGCCTCCATCAGGAGTTGCTGGACTGACCCTCACCGCTAGGCAATTTCGAACACGCAACAGGGCGCCAGCAAGGCGCCCTGTTTATTTGTATTCCGCAAAGGTATCGGCTCAGGCAAGGCTGGTGGCAGGCAACTGGCAGGCCACTGCCTCCCGACGCAGCTGCTGCAAGCGGGCCAGCAGCCCGGTCTGGCCCAGCTCCGTCTCCTGAGGCGAGAGATTGTCCACCAGCAGCGGATAGTGATCCGTCACCGCCTGCATCAACCAGTCGAGGCGACGCAGGGTGAGCGGGCCGCAGCTCTGGCCGCTCAGATCATCGGCCACATCGAGCCGGTGGCTGCGATACATGTCCCGCCACCAGTTGGCGACCACCGCCTCGTCGCTCGCCAGCGCGGCGCTCCACTCCCCTTGCAGGGCGTGCAGGCGGGCCAGCACGGGCGCGCTGGCCCCTTCGCGGATCAGGTGGTGGATCTCCCGTTTCACCCATTTCAGACAAAGCTCGCGCCAGTAGCGAAATTGCGGCAAAGGATCGGCCTCATCGAGCCAGAGTCCGGAGAGGGTACGGGTCTCCAACCGTTCCGGCACATGGAACTGCGGGTCGACCAGACCATTGGAGTTGTATTCAAAGCGGGGATCGAAGGTCCACATATAGCCAAAGTCGAACACGCAGATCTGCTCGCCGTCATCGAGCAGGTTGCCCGGGCTCGGGTCCCAGTCAAACCAGCCCCAGCGGGCCAGCTCACCCTGCACCTCCAGCATCTGGGCCAGATTGCGTTCGTTGAGCTGATGGACCGGCACGCCCCGCAACCAGGGGGAGACCAGCACACCGGCCCGCGCCGAGCCGAAGCTGGTGCAGACCACGTGGGAGAGGACAGTAGGATGCAGCTCGCGCAGCGCCTCGATTTCGCGCCGCCGCTCCAACTCGGTCAGAAAGGCAGTCTTGCCATCGAGGTTGGCCACCAGTGAATCCTGACGGCGCCGCTTGAGGCACCAGTGATGCCCCTCCACCTTGAGGTGAAACACCTCGGCGGTGAGACCGTGGCGATAGACCTTGACCACAGCCGGATGGCTATCCTTCAGCTTGACCAGTTGGGCCAGCGGCAGCGGGCAGTCGCGCTCGCGTCCGATCCGGATCTCTTCCTTGCTCTCCAGCATGCGCAGCAATCTGGCCTGACGTGCCATCACTTTGGGATTCATACATGTACCTCCAGTCGCTATCGAGAGACTAAACAGCAGACCCCTCCCAAGCCAGCGGCAAAACCCCATGATGACGCTTTCATCACATATTCCGAACAACCCCTCGATCGGGATCACAATTTGCAAGGTCGAGCTGTAACCAAATATTCATTAAGTGGTCATTAAATTGACAAGCTGAAGCAAGGCCCGCACCATCGGGTCAAACTCTATGCGGATGAACGATCTCTCCCTCACTCGCTCAAAGGATGAGCTTATATGAATCGCCCCTCCTCAGGCCGCCCCCACGTCCTGAGTCTGCCCTCTCTGCTGCTTGCCCTGCTGGGCGGATTGCTGCTGCTGACCCTGTTGTTGCCGCTGATCAATCCCGGTAGCTGGCTGGGCCGTGCCCAGCCGCTGGTGCTGGGCCCCGCCGACAATCCGCTGGCTACCCTCACCCGCCACGCCCTGCTCTATAAAAGCGACAGCCGCGGCCTCTATCTGGTGGTGCGCAGCCAGTGGCAGTTGCGAGGGCCGCTGCAAGCAGGGGACAAGGTGCGGGTGGAGCTGCTCAACGACAAGGGGGAGCGGATTGACCAGCTCAGTCAAGCGGTGGATAAACGTCAGGTATGCCGCAATAACCGCTGCACCCTGGATCTCAACAGCACCCTGCGGGCCCCGGACGATGCCCTTGATAGCCGCTATCAGTTGCGCATCGGTCTGCTGCTCAAGGATCGCCCCGAGAGCGGCGATTTCAGCCAGATCCTGCAAACCCTGCCGGAGCAGGGCTTCAACCTCACCTATCTGGTGGTGAGCCTGACGCTGGTACTGGCCCTGAGCGCCGCCGTGCTCAAGACGGTGCTGCCAAAGCTGCGCCGCAGCCTGCGCTGGCGGATCATCGGCAGCCTGCTGCTCGGCAACCTCACCTTCGTGCTGCTGCACGGCTTCGTGGTATTCAAGCTGGGGGAGTTTCTGCTCTGGTCAGGCTTTCGCCCAGAGCACTACTATCTGGCCTGGGGCAGCATGGTGCTGGGCTGGAGCCTCTGCGCGCTGGCGGGCTTCAACCTCTATATGGGGCTGGTCTTTACCGCGCTTTCCGGTATAGGCCTGCTCGCCAACTTTATGAAGATCGCCATCTACTGCGTGCCGCTCGGCGGGGACGATTTTGGCAACCTGCTGGCGCTGCTGCGGATCCTGCTCGACCAGCACCCCATCCTGCCCATCTTCACCGTGTTGCTGGCACTGTCTCTCTGCTGGCGCTTTGCCCTGTCACGCTGGGTGCTACGCACAGTCGCCGCCACCGTTGCCTTTTTTGCCCTGTGCGTCTTTGCCACCCAGACCGGCAACAAGCTGCTGGGGGCCAACATTCGCTACGTGGATCGCGCGGTCAACTACCACAGGGACATCATCCGCTCCGGCCCCGGCCTCTATCTGTTCAATCTGGTGGACGAGATGCTGCAAAGTGGCAGCGTGTTTCGCTACCCCTTGCAGATCAACGAGCTGGCCCCGCAGCTGAGCTATCCGCCCCAGAGCATAGCGCCGCGCTGGGATCTGGTGATCGTGCTGCAATATGAGTCGCTCTGGCTCGACTGGAAGGGGCGGATCTGCGCCCCGGCTCCCACCCTCTCCCTGCCCGCCAGCGTGCAGCAGTGGCAAAAAACCATCCACTCCCCCACCACCGGCGGCATGACGGTACTGGCGGAGTTCGAGATGAACACCGGCCTGCCGGTGGGCTTGCTCAAGCAGGGGGTGGTGCCCTACTACTACCTCTCGCAACAGGTGCCGGGGCTGGCCCAGAGCGCCAGACAGAGCGGCTACCAGACCCTGTTCGCCCACCCTTATGTGGAAAAATTCTGGGGCCGCGCCAAGGCGATCCCGGCGCTCGGCTATGAGGAGCGCTGGTTCGACACCCGCTTCACCACCCTTGAGCACAAGGGACTCTATATCTCCGATGATGCGCTGATCGACCACCTGCTCAAGCGCAGCGAACAGGATGACAAACCGCTGTTTGCCTATGCGGTCACCATGCAGGGGCACGGCCCCTTCGATGGCCCCCGCTATCAGGGGCAGGAGCGCAGCGGCGCCTGCCCGAACCAGAGCGAGAGTGACACCCAGCTGCTCAACACCTACTACACCGGGGTGGTGGATGCCATGGCCTCGCTGGAGCGGCTGCTCAAGACCCTCGACCAGTCAGGCAAGCGCTATCTGGTGGTGGCCTTTGGCGATCACCAGCCGTTTTTGATGTCCGCCGGCAAGGGCATTCACGGTGACAAGCCGGCGCGCGATGCCACCTACCAGATCCCCATGATGGCCTTCACCCGCGCCGATGATCCCCTCAATCTGGCGACCCAGTTTGCGCCGGTGCGCCAGCTCTACCAGATGGGTCAGGCCACCCGACAGCTGCTGGCGGGGGATATCACCCCCATCGAAGAGAAACCCCTGCTCCATCCGGTGCTGGGAGAAGAGAAAGGATTCGACCCATCAAGCCTGGTGCCGCAGATCCGCGCCAGCTTCCGACCCGATGCCCTGCCCTGATCCCTCCCCACAAAAACAGACAAGGCCGCATCCGCGGCCTTGTTGTTGGACATTCATTTCGCCCTCATTCTGCTCGCCACCAGGGCTGCAGCAAGGTGAGCTGCTGGCGGTCGAGATCGAGCGCCACCTCGATACCCAGCGGCAGCGTCAGCATGGGGTGGGTATGGGCGCAGTCAAACTCCGCCAGAATGGGGAAGTTCGGCTCCCCCACCACCTCCAGCAGGATATCGAGGGGGCGCTTGCCGCTACCCTGATCGTTGAACAACTCGTGCTTGCCGAGGATAAGCCCGCCGATCCTATCAAATATCCCGCACAGCTTGAGGTGGGCAAAGGAGCGCTCCACCGTCTCGGCAGATTTCAGGCTGTCCTCCAGCAGCAGAATGTCGCCGTGCTCGATGGGCGGCATATAGGGGGAGCCCCAGATCCCCGCCATGGTGTTGAGGTTGCCGCCAATCAGCCGTCCCTCAACCCGGCCTGAACCCACCGAGATCAGCCGATTGGGCTGGCAGCGCTTGGCCCGGGTCTGGCTTTCCCAATCGAGCCGTTCATCGCTCCACAGCACCGGGGTGGGCAGCGTGCAGGGGACGCCAGCTTCGTCGGCCGATGCAATCTGCAAAAAACTGGCCAGCGTCTCATCCACCAGCGGCGGCAACTCGCCAAAGGAGGCCACCAGCGCCGGGCCATAAAAGGTAACCAGGCCAGTTTGGGCGTGGATGCCAAGCAGCAGGGCCGTCACATCGGAGTAGCCAACGATGATCTTGGGATCGCGCCTCAGCGCATCAAAATCGAGATAAGGGAGCAGGGAGTTGGAGTTGCTGCCGCCAATCACCGACATGATGCAGCGTACTTCTGGGTCGCGAATAAGGGCGTTGAACTCCTCGGCCCGCGCGGCGATGGAGCCGGAGCGCCAGTGATCCTGCTGGCCGGTGAGGCTGCCCGCCTTGAGCCTAAAGCCCCGCCCCTCAAGAAAGGCTTTTGCGCGGGCAAAACGGTTGGGAGCCCTGGCGGTCGCCGCGCTGGAGGGGGAGAAAAAAGCGATGGTATCGCCACGTCGGAGCAGCGGGGGAACCAATAACGTCATGACACACTCATCCTTGCCAATATCCAGCCATCACAGAGTCGTTGAGACTCCTACACAACCCCTTTGATCACAACGGGTTTATCACCGTCGTTTAGAAATACAAAACACTTAATTCATTATTAACAGATATTCTAAACACTATCCCCTTCCTAGAATGACCTCATTGCGATGGCCAACCCCGGTTGGTTGTCAGAATGGTCGGCCTGACAGCCCGAACGTTCTCTTTCCCACTTTTTCTCTCTGACTTATCAATGAGGTGCCTGTCATGAACAAAAACGCATCCCCCAGCGCATTGGTTGTAGAAGGCGGCGCCATGCGCGGCATATTTGCCAGCGGCGTGCTGGATGCGTTTATCGAGCATGACTATCGCCCCTTTGACTTCGCCATCGGTGTCTCGGCGGGGGCCACCAACTTGCTGGCTTATCTCGCCAGCCAGCATGGCCGCAGCCACGAGATCCTGACCAAACTGGCATGCAGCCAGCAGTTTATGGATCCCCTGCGCTTTGCCAAGGGGGGCAATCTGGTGGATATCCACTGGCTGTGGAACACCAGCTGTCGCAAGTATCCCCTCGACATTCACGCCTACCGGGAGACCGGCATCCCCTTCTATGCGGTGGTGACCAATACCCTGACCGGCAAGGCGGAGTACATCCGGGTCAAGCCGGAGAACATGAACGAGGTGCTGCCCGCCAGCTGCGCCATTCCCCTCGCCTCCCACGAATACCCGGAGGTGCACGGGGTGCCGATGACAGATGGGGGGGTGGCCGACTCCATCCCGGTGATCGAGGCCTACCGCCGCGGTGCCCGTCACCTGACTGTGATCCTCTCCGAGCCCCTTGGCTATCGGCTCAAGCCGATGCCCTTCCCCTGGATGATCCGCACTCTGCTCAAGACCCGCCCCGCACTGGCACAGGCGCTGGAGCAGCGGGATCGCAGCTACAACGAGGCGCTCGATTTTATCGCCAATCCGCCGGATGACTGCCAGATCGAGGTGATCGCCCCGGCCGACTACTTCCCCGTCTCCCGTTTCACCCGCGATATCAACAAGCTGGAGATGGGATACGTGATGGGCAAGTGCGCAGGCTATCAGGCCGCCCTGCTCAATTGATAAGGGTTTTACAGGCATGACCCGACCTGCCGTGACGCTCGCTCCGCCAACACAATAACAATCGGGTCAGTTGAGCAACATGAGTCATAAAAACAGACCGTGGCGAGGCAAGCGCGGCCAGAACCGGTGCCAGACACTCTTAGCGGCTTGCGCCTCATCCCTATGCCAGGGCATCTCACCCTCATACAAGGTGTTTATTTATGTCGTTTCTTCTCACCCATCCCGCGCTGGCGCAGCTGTTCGAGCGGCTGCTGCCCGATTACCGGATCATGGCGCCCGCGGCCGAATATCGGGGCGGCCGCTTCTCCGACACCGACAACGTCACCTACCACAGCATCCGTCATCCGGCCGATCTGGTGTGGCAGGAGAAGTCCCACTTCTCCCCAAAAGAGGTGGTGCTCCCCATCACCCAGACCCTGTTCCACTTCGACAATCTGGAGCTGCGCGAATCCAAGGTGGAGGCCAAGCCCACCCTGCTGTTCTTGCGCAGCTGTGATATCCACGCCCTGCGCAGGCTGGATCAGGTCTACCTGAAAAATGGCCAGAACAGCGACGTCTACTACGCCCGGCTGCGCAGCAAGCTCAAGCTGGTACTGCTGGAGTGCCGCGAGAGCTTCGAGAACTGCTTCTGCGTCTCCATGGGCAGCAACGAGACCCAGGACTACGCCGCCGCCATTCGTCTGAGCGATGAGGGTGCCCGCATCGAGGTGAAGGATCCCGAGCTGCTCGGCTACTTTGCCGAACTGGGTGAATCCGACGACTTCACCCCGGAATTTGTCCAGAGCAACCCGGTCAAGGTGCGCACCCCGGACAGCATTTGTGACGACCCCCAGCGGATCCGCCAGATCCTCACCGCCCATCCGGTCTGGGCCGAGTACGACAGCCGCTGCATCGGCTGCGGCCGCTGTACCACCTCCTGCCCGACCTGCAGCTGCTACAGCGTGCATGACCTCACTTATGCGGAGAACCCCAAGCAGGGCGAGCGCCGTCGCCAATGGGCCAGCTGCATGGTGGATGGCTTCAGCGACATGGCCGGTGGCCACGGTTTTCGCGCCAAGCATGGCGAGCGCCTGCGTTATCGCGCCCTGCACAAGGTCAACGACTACAAGGCCCGTCAGGGAGAGGAGCACATGTGCGTCGGCTGCGGCCGCTGCGACGATCGCTGCCCTCACTACATCTCCTTTAGCAACATCATCAACAAGATGACCGATGTGGTCGAACAGACCATCGCAGCCGACAACGCGCAGGGGGCGAACTGATATGTGCCAGTGCCAGCAAACCGCAACAGCAGAACCGCAGCAGGACGTGGTCGAAAACCGCCTGCTGCCCAAGGCCTACACCATTCTGGCCATCGAGCGCCACACCGAGCTGGAGTGGAACTTTCGGGTCTCCCGAGACTTTGATGTCCACTACGGCCAGTTTGTGGAGCTCTCCCTGCCCACCGTCGGCGAAGCGCCCATCTCGGTCTCCGACTATGGCGATGGCTATGTGGATCTGTTGATCCGCAAGGTCGGCAAGGTGACCGATGCGCTGTTTGCCCTCGATGTGGGCGACAAGGTGTGGATGCGCGGCGTCCACGGCAACGGCTATCCGCTGGAGACCTACCGCAACCAGCACCTCATCGTGGTGGCGGGCGGTACCGGCGTCGCGCCGGTCAAGGGGCTGCTGCGCCGCTTCAGCAAACACCCGGAAGAGGTGAAATCCCTCGACATGATCCTCGGCTTCAAGAACGAGCAGGCGGTGCTCTATCGCCACGAGATGCCGCTCTGGGCCGAGCAGCAGAACCTCATCGTCACCCTGGACGAGGGCAAGGAGAGCGAGCAGTTTCGCATCGGTCGGGTCACTGACTACATCGACCAGCTGGATCTCGCAGACAAAGAGGATATCCAGGTAATCGTGGTCGGCCCCCCCATCATGATCCGCTTCGTGGTGCTCGCCTTCCTCGAGCGGGGCATCCCCAAGGATCGCATCTGGGTCGACTACGAACGCCGCATGGCCTGCGCCGTGGGCAAGTGTGGCCACTGCCGGATGGGCGACACCTATATCTGCGTGGATGGACCGGTCTTTCGTTTTGACCAGGCCCAGCATCTGATCGACTGAGGGAGAACACCATGAGTCTCGATATCGACATCATCAAGGCCCGCGCCAAGAACGAATACCGCCTCTCCAAGGTGCGCGGCGAAGCGATGATCAGCGTACGCATTCCCGGCGGGATCATGCCCGCCCACCTGCTGGCGGTGGCCCAGCAGATCGCCGAACAGTATGGCAACGGCCTGATCCACCTCACCACCCGCCAGAAGCTGGCGATGCCCGGCATCAAGTATCAGGACATGGACAAGGTCAACGCCGCCCTCGAACCCTTTATCAGGGAGATCGAGGTGGAGACCTGCGGCATCGAGGTAGAGGACACTCAAGCCGGTTACCAGACCATCGGCGGGCGCAACATCGTTGCCTGTCAGGGCAACACCATCTGCCAGAAGGGCAATATCGACTGCACCGGGCTGGCCCAGCGGATGGAGAAACACCTCTACCCCAACCCCTATCACCTCAAGATGGTGATCGCCGGTTGTCCCAACGACTGCGCCAAGGCCAACATGGCCGACTTCGGCATCCTCGGCATCGCCAAGATCCACTTCAATGCCGAGCGCTGCATCGGCTGCGGCGCCTGCGTCAAGGCATGCAGCCACCACGCAGTGGATTGCCTCGCCATCAAGCATGGCAAGGCGGTAAAGGAGGAGAGCAAGTGCATCGGCTGTGGCGAGTGCGTGCTGGCCTGCCCGACCCTGGCCTGGCAGCGGGATCCCAAGCAGCTCTACATGGTCAAGCTGGGGGGGCGCACCAGCAAGAAGACTCCCCGTACCGGCAAGCTGTTCCTCAACTGGGTGACCGAAGAGGTGCTGCACGCGGTGATCAAGAACCTGTTCGAGTTCGAGGCCGAGATGCTGGATGGCAAACCCATCTACCTGCACATGGGTCACCTTATCGACCGGGCCGGTTATCACAAGTTCAAGGAGCGGGTGCTGCGCGGCGTCACCCTCAACCCGGAAGCCATGGTCGCTGACCGCATCTTCTGGGCCGAAGATCAGTACGTCGCCAACATGCACGTCAAAGCGGTGCAATAGGAAAAACCTCGTTTGGGGAAGCGTGATCAAGTGGCCGACACCGGTGGGGATCTGTCGTTGGCCCGAGCGTAGATCACCCTTCCCCTTTTTTATTCCCGTCGGGGGATCTTTCCCCCGACCATCCGGGGTACGTCACGGCGTGCCCTGCTATCTCGCCCGGCGCGGCATTGCGAGCGGGCCAGCATCCGGAGCCTGTTATGGACTTTCTCCCTCTCTTCTGTCAGCTGCAAAACAAGCCGGTCCTGATCGTCGGCGGCGGTGAGGTGGCGGTGCGCAAGGCGCGCCTGCTGCTCGATGCCAAGGCGAAGATCACCATCAATGCCCCCCATCTGGAACCCCTGCTGATGAGCTGGGCCGAGCAGGGACTGCTGACCGTCTGCGCCGCCGACTTTCACCCAGAGCTGCTCGATGGTAAGTGGCTGGTGATCGCCGCCACCAACCAGCAAGAGGTCAACCAGCAGGTCTTTCATGAGGCGAACCTGCGCCAGATCTTCTGCAATGTGGTGGACTCCCCGGCCCACTGCAGCGCCATCATGCCCGCGATCATTGACCGCTCGCCGCTGATGGTGGCCATCTCCAGCGCAGGCGCGGCGCCGGTTCTAAGCCGCCAGCTGCGGGAAAAACTTGAAGCGTTGCTGCCGCAACACCTCGGCCAGCTCGCTGCGCTGGCGGGCAAGCTGCGCGAGCGGGTCAAGGCCATTCCTGACAAGCTGGCCCGCCGTCGCTTCTGGGAGCGGCTCTTTAGCCACGATCGCCTCGCCCGCCAACTGGCCCGCGGCCAGCAGCAGGCTGCCGAGCAGAGCGTCGCCGAGCTGCTCGATGAGCAACCGCAGAGCAAGGGAAGCGTCACCCTGGTGGGCGCCGGCCCCGGCGATGCGGGGCTGCTCACCCTGAACGGCTTGCAGCAGCTGCAACAGGCGGATGTGGTGGTCTATGACCGGCTGGTGTCGCAGGAGGTATTGGCGCTTGTTCGCCGGGATGCCGAGCGGATCTTTGTTGGCAAGGAGGCGGGCCGCCACTGTGTGCCCCAGCAGGCGATCAACCAGCTGTTGCTGGAGCAGGCGCAGCTGGGCAAACAGGTGGTCAGGCTCAAAGGGGGCGATCCCTTTATCTTTGGCCGGGGCGGCGAGGAGCTGGAAACCCTGGCCGAGGCGGGCATCCCCTTCTCGGTAGTGCCGGGCATCACCGCCGCATCGGGCTGCGCCGCCTACAGCGGCATTCCCCTCACCCACCGCGATCATGCCCAGCGGGTGCAGTTCATCACCGGTCACGACAAGGAGGGCAATATCGCCCAGGAGTGGTCGGCGCTGGCGGCCCCCCGCCAGACTCTGGTGTTCTACATGGGGCTGGCCCACGCCGCCCGCATTCAGGATGCGCTGCAAACCCACGGTATGCCCGGTCACACCCCGGTGGCGCTGGTAGAGCAAGGCACCCAGCTCAGTCAGCGGGTTGTGCGCGGCGAGCTGCAGCAGTTGGCCGAACTGGCCCGTCAGGTGAAGAGCCCGAGCCTCATCATCATCGGCTCGGTGGTCACTCTGGCCGACAAGCTGGACTGGTATGGGGAAGCCAACGCCATCCACGGCATCTAACCCCGCACGGCTATCACCCAATAGAGACAACAAAACAGAGAGCGGCCATGCCGCTCTCTGTTTTTTGCATCAATGACCAAGCCGTGGCACGGCGTGTCTGTTACTCGAGCCGGATGGGGCCGGTATTCTGAACATCGCTGTCATTCCAGTCGCTCTCATCGCGAATACGCGGATCCCCCTGCAAGGTGTAGAGGATGGTGCCCTGACGAAACTGCAGCGCGCCATCGGCCCGTTTCGCCTTCACCTTGACTCCGTTGACCCACACCTGCTCCTTGCCATCCACCTGAATATTGGCCACCGTGGCGCCTGTCTCGCGGTTTTTGGCGATCCACTTGCCCTGATAGGGCGAGTCCCCCTTGGCCATCGGCAGTGCGGCGGCCTTGCCCGCCGACCAGGCGTGCACGGTGCAAAAGCCGTGGGCCCGGCGATCATGCTTGATGACGTAATCCAGGGTGGGTTCGCTGGCGGGCAGATCGAAGGTGATCCCGATGACCACCTTGCCGTTTGTGGCCGAATAGGCGGCGGGCGCCAGTGTTTTCAGGGTCGCCTTCTTGCCATTGATAAAGACGTTGCCCCCTTGTGACTTGACCCGGATATCGGTGGGACAAGTGGCGCTGAAATTGGGCAGCGCCGCGAGGGCACTGCCGGCATGAGCGGTCATGGCCAACATGACAAGGGTCAGCAGAGCAGGTTTTTGATTCATAGTGATACGCCTTCAAAAGAAGATAACCTCGTCCGTGAGCGGTGTCGTTCCTGATGGCGGCACTCTAGCTTGACCCTCTCGGGCTACCCAGTTAAAAAAAATAAAACCGGTCAGTGGAATTATTAATAAATATAAATATTTAAAATCAATAGGTTGAGTGACAACCCCGCCAGCCGCCACGTATCAGACAGGCAATAAAAAAGTCGATAACCCGGTTATCGGCTCATTGCCCATGAAGACGCTGGAGCCCGATCAGACCACCACGGCGGTGCCACTGATGCTGACCATCAGCATGCTGCCATTTTGCCCCACCACCTCGTAGTCGATATCGATGCCGACCACTGCGTTGGCACCAAGGGCCGCTGCGCGCTCTTTCAGCTCATCGAAGGCGATCTCGCGTGCACGGGCCAGCTCTTTTTCATAGGCGCCGGAGCGGCCGCCGATGATGTCACGGATCCCGGCGAAGAGATCCTTGAAAATGTTGGCGCCGAGAATGGCTTCGCCAACCACGATGCCGCGGTATTCACGAATGGTTTTGCCTTCCAGCGTGGGGGTCGTCGAGAGGATCATCTTGAACTCCTGTGAGTAGCATAAGGGCTCAGACTACCCCAACTGCCCGAAAATCCCAACCGGGTGGTGGTCTGTACGACGCCGTCCTTAAAAATCACGACAGCCAGATAAAAAAACACCGCGCACGGGGCGCGGTGTTTGTTTCAGAGGGCCATTGCCAACGGCAAGCCGTCACGGATTGTAAGAGACCACCGAGCCACTGAGACCGGTCATCTGGGAGATCCGCCCCTGCATCCCTTGCAGTTTGGCCTTGGAGACATCCGGCCCGATAAAGACACGGTTGAGCTGACCCTGCACCGGTGTGCGCGGCGAAGTGTGGGCAGAGTAGCCCGCCGCCCGCAGCTTGCTCACCAGCGCGTTGACGCTGTCGACGTTCTTGAAGGCGCCAAGCTGAAGGATCCAGCTACCCTGGGCCGGTGCCGCAGCAGGCGCGGGTGTGGTCGGCTGGGTCATCTTGCTTTCAATCAGATCGTCGAGGGACTTGATCTGACCCGCCTGCGGCTTGGTCGGTGCGGGCGCCTTGGCCACTTCAACCGGTTTGGCTGGCGTCGGCTTGGGTGCTGGCTTTGGCGGTTCGACCGGTTTTTTGGCCACCACTTCCGGCTTGGGCTGTGGCTTGGGTTGGGCATTCTGTTGCGGCTGAACCGGTGCCGGTGCGGCAGGGGTTGTCGCCGGCTGCCCGCCGTTGCCCTGACCGGCGAGGGTCATGGGGTCAGCCACCTCTTCCACTTGCCACTGCTGTGCCGCAGAGGCCTGTTGCTGGCTGGCCAGATGATCGGCTGGCAGGCTGCTGGCTGCCGAGACCTGCAGCGCAGGCTTGGCAGGCTCCAGCTCAGGGCGCAGCGGGATCTTGGCAAAGGCCTCCTCCTTTTGTGCCAGCTTGTGACCATCCAGCAAGTCCGGCAGGAAAATAACAACCAGGGCCACCAGGATGACGGTGCCCACCAGACGGTTTTGAAACTTCGAGGCCAAGTTGAATCCTACCTTTACGTAACTCAATATGCGATTTGGCTCCCCGCCCGAAGACCGGGGAACCGGGGTGTGGCCTAGACGGCGACACCCGCCAGAATGTCGGCGACAGTGTAAAACGAACCAAACACAATGACCATATCGTCCGGACTCGATGCGGCCAACGCTGCCTGATAAGCGGCGCTGACATCATCAAACTCTCTGGCAGGCCCCTTGCCCTCCCCCAACGCCGCAGCCAGTTGCGCAGCGGTGGCGGCGCGCGGGCCGGTGAGGCTGGCCAGATACCACTCGCCGATCAGACCATCGAGTTCGGCAAGGGATCCCGCCATGTCCTTGTCTTTGAGCATGCCGACCACGGCGCGGCGCACACCCGCGCAGGGCATCTTGCGCAATTGCGCTGCCAGATAGGCCGCCGAATGGGGGTTGTGGGCTACATCGACGATCACCAGCGGCGCACTTTGCAACTGCTGCATCCGGCCAGCCAGCCGGGCATTGGCAAGCCCGTCACGAATGGCGGACTCCGGCAGCGGCAAGCCGAGGGATTCCAGCGCCGCCAGCACGGTCACCGCGTTCATCAGCGGTAGCGCCGGTTTTGGCAGATCCCGCCACTGGTTGAGGCCGTGATAATCCCAACCGCTCTCGTGCTCATCGCCACGAAAATCGATACCGACCTGACGCAGGTTGGCGCCAAGACGCTGTGCTTCGCTCGCAATAGTCGCTGGCGGATTGGGCTCACCGCTGATGGCGGGTTTACCGGTGCGATAGACCCCCGCCTTCTCCACCGCTACCGCTTCGCGGGTATCACCCAGCCAGTCGCAGTGATCGAGGGCAATGGAGGTGATCATCGCCACATCGGACTCAACCACGTTGGTGGCGTCGAGCCGACCACCCAGCCCCACTTCCAGCAGCAGCACATCGGGGGCGGCGCGGCAGAAGAGCCACAAGCCAGCCAGGGTGGCGAACTCGAAGAAGGTAAGGGCAATCTCGCCGCGGGCCGCTTCCACCTCGGCAAAAGCGGCGCAGTGATCGCTGTCGGGCAGCTCTTGCCCGTTGACCCGCACCCGCTCGGTAAAGCGCAGCAGATGGGGCGAGGAGTAGACGCCGACCTTATAGCCTGCGGCCATCAGAATGCTGGCCGCCATGGCACAGCTGGAGCCCTTGCCGTTGGTGCCCGCCACCGTGATCACTTTGAACGGCAGCTGGGTAAGCCCCATACGCCGAGCGACAGCACCGACCCGATCCAGCCCCATGTCGATATTGACCGGATGGATCTGCTCCAAATAAGAAAGCCAGTCGACAAGCGACCGGCTTTGGGATTGTTGCATGTTTGAACTCATCTTCACTCTTCGATGACGTGAGTATTCAGCATTTTGGCGAGCAGGCTGGCCAGACGGTTACGCATTTCGCGGCGATCGATGATGATATCGATGGCACCCTTTTCCAGCAGGAACTCGGAGCGCTGGAAGCCTTCCGGCAGTTTCTCGCGCACGGTCTGCTCGATAACGCGCGGGCCGGCAAAGCCGATCAGCGCCTTGGGCTCGCCCACGTTGATGTCACCCAGCATCGCCAGACTGGCAGAGACGCCACCCATGGTGGGGTCGGTCAGCACGGAGATATAGGGCAGGCCCGCCTTGGTGAGTCGGTCCAGCGCAGCACTGGTCTTGGCCATCTGCATCAGGGAGAAGAGGGCTTCCTGCATGCGAGCACCACCAGAGGCGGAGAAGCAGACCAGGCCACGGCCTTCTTTGATGCACTCCTCAACGGCGCGCACGAAGCGGGCACCGACCACGGAGGCCATGGAGCCACCCATGAAGGAGAATTCGAACGAACAGGCGACAACCGGTACCCCTTTGAGGGTCCCTTTCATCACCACCAGCGCATCTTTCTCCGCCGTCTCTTTCTGAGCGGCAGACAAACGATCCTTGTAGCGCTTGGAATCCTTGAATTTCAGTACATCCTGCGGCTCCAGCTCGGCACCGATCTCGGTACGACCCTGCTCATCGAGGAAGCTCTCGAGACGGGCGCGGGCGCTGATGCGCATATGATGATCACACTTGGGGCACACTTCGAGGTTGCGCTCCAACTCTGCCCGGTAGAGCACCTGTTCACAAGCACTGCACTTGGTCCACACCCCTTCCGGAATGTTGTGACGACGGGGCGCAGTGATCTTGCTCTTGGGAAGAATCTTCTCAAGCCAGCTCATGGAATTCCTTAATGCTTTTGTGCCTGACAAAACGCATCGAGCCTAGATTGTTCAATGACTTAATAGCTCGATGGCAACAAATGACGGGTCATTAAACCACAATTTTTCGGGCGCAGTTACTAAAAACTGGTCGTACCCGGTGCCGAGTCCGGCAGCCACAGCGGGCCGAGCGGCAACTGCGGCAGAGCAAACTCGGCCGGGTAATCCACGTCGACCAGATAGAGGCCACCGGCCTTGGCGGTCGGTCCGGCCAGATTGCGATCCTTGGCAGCCAGCACCTCGGCAATCCACTCCACCGGTTTGAGCCCCTGCCCCACCAGCAGCAGGGAGCCGGTGATGTTGCGCACCATATGGTGCAGGAAGGCGTTGGCCTTGATGTCGAGCACGATGTAGGGGCCGGAGCGGCTGACACACAGATGGGTCACATTGCGCCACGGGGTGTTGGATTGGCAGGCGACGGCACGGAAGGTGCTGAAGTCGTGCTCCCCCAGCAGGCTCTGGCCCGCTTGGTGCATCAACTCGGCATCGATGGTCTCGTGGTAGTGGCTGACGCCACTGCCGAGGATCGCCGGCCGGTAGTTGTGGTTGTAGATGACATAGCGGTAGCGACGGGCGGTAGCGCTGAAGCGGGCGTGGAAGCTCTCGTCCACCTGCTTGACCCAGCGCACGGCGATATCCGGCGGCAGGTTGGAATTGAGCCCCAGGGTCCAGGCCCCTTCGGCACGGTTCGCCTCGGTATCGAAGTGGATCACCTGACCGGTCGCATGGACACCGGCATCGGTGCGTCCGGCACACTGGATGGAGACAGGGTGGTTGGCGATCCGGCTCAGCGCCGTCTCCAGTTCAGCCTGCACGCTGATCACTTCACGCTGACGCTGCCAGCCGAAATACCGGCTGCCGTCATATTCAATACCTAGGGCAATTCGCATGGATAAACTTGTCTTGTTGTGAAAACGCAGTGAAAGAAACGGGGCGGATTATACGCGCTCAGCCCGAAAAGTCCCACCACACGCGCAATTGGCCTGGATAGCGAGCCTGCACGGCCATGATCCCCCATCGCAAATCGCCAAAATATGAGGGGCAGCCTGCTGGCTGCCCCCATTTTGCTGATCCCGTGATGGGAAATCCTTTAGCCCAACCGCTTGAGCAACTTCTCGGCTTCGGCGCGCTGGTGATCGCTGCCCTGCTCCGCCGCCTCTTGCAGCAGCTCGCGGGCGCTATCCTTGTCGTCAATCTCGAGGTAGGCACGAGCCAGATCCAGCTTGGCACCCACACCGCCGTCGTCGGCATCCACGTCAAATCCGGTGGATTCCGGCAGCACCTCGGGGAAGCCATCGAGCCCCACATCCAGCGAGAAGCCCTGATAAGGCTCCTGCTCCGGCGCGGTGGCATCTGCTTCGGCCAGCAGCTTGTCGATCTCGACGTAGCCACTCTCCTGTGCCTGCTCACGGGGCTGGAGATCTGCCGGATGAGATTCCACCTCGGCGAACGCATCTTCGAAATCGGAGAGCGCCAGCTCGTTGGGATCCCACTCCAGATCCAGCTCCGCTTCTTTCGCCTTGACAGGCTCAAGACCGAGCTCGGCCAGCATGGCATCCGCACTCTCGTCAGCGTCCTCTGCGGCACTGAGATCAATGGCGTTATCATCTTTGCCAGCAGCAGGCTCGTCGAGGGCACTGTCGAAATCGCCGAGATCGAAGCTCGCCAGATCGTCGTCAGCGGCGCCGACTTCGTCGATGGAGCTCAAATCGGGCTCGAGGTCGGCGGAGAGATCCGCATCCAGCTCGGCAAACAAGGCTGCCTGCAGCTCCTCTTCGCTCATGATCTCGTCAGCGGCCTTGGGCTTGGGATTGAACTCGCTGGCCAGATCCATGGCGGGCTCGTTGGCCAGCGCGATGGGCTCATCCAGCGAGAGATCGAGATCCGGCACCAGATCCGGGTCACGACTGGCTGGCTGGGCCGCCATCCGCTCGGGCTCAAAGCCCTGCAGCTCCATCTCACCGTCGTCGCTGAACACCAAGTCGACATCCGGCTTGGCGGCCGGCTCGTCAGGCTCCATCGGCATAAAGCCATCCGGGGTGTTGAGATCCGGCACCGGGCGCACCGGCTCGTTGTCGGTCACATCGACGCTCAGCAGATCATCAAACTCGCTCTGCTCCTGATCCATCATCATGGCGGTGGATTCGGAGAGGCTCTTCTCCTGCTCTTCCAGTTCGCGGCGAGCACGGGCACGCAGCCACAGAGTCACCAGCGCCAATACCAGCAGCACCGGCAGCAGGATGATCATGGCGAGGTTGAGCGGTGAGGAGAGCAGATCCATCAACCAGTTTTTCTCAGGCTCAGGCTCGGCTGCCACCGGCGGGACCGGTTGCGCCTTGAGCTCGGCAATCTCTTTTTGCAGCGCGGTCTGATCCTGCAGCTGGGCCTTGAGGGTCTCCACCTCTTCGGTCAGGGATTGCAGACGCAGCTTGAGCCTGTGGTTCATCTCGGTCACCTGGCCGAGCTGGGCATTGGCATCTTCCAGTGCCAGCGCCATCTCGGTAGCCGGTTTGCCCACCGGTTTATCCAGATCGGAAGGCAGAGGCGCCGGGGTGGTGCCTTCTGCAGCGCTAGGAGCAGGTGCTACCGCCTCTTTCGGCGCAGGCTCGCTCAGCTTGGCCACTTCTTTGGTTTCAGCAGCCGGTTGCGGTGCCACCACCGGGGCGGGAATGGGGGCGGCTTTCGCCACTGGCAGCGGCGCAGGCGCAGCCTTCACCGGCTCGGTCTTGGTGGCTTCCACCTTCGCGGGTTTGGCGGCAGCCGGCTTGGCTGTATGGGCCTGCTTGTCAGCCAGATATTTGGGGCTTAACCCCTTCCAGCTGGCGTTGTCGCTACGGAACTTGGCGCGGGCCTCGGCATCAGTGATGACGCTCGCCTCGGCCGCGGTCGGCAGCAGAATGCGGGATCCCACCAGAATGTGGTTGATATTGCCATCGGCAAAACTGCGGGGGTTTTTCTCGTAAATCGCCACCATGGTCTGGTAGACGCTGACCCGATTGGAGGGGCGATATTTGCTCGCCAGGCTCCAGAGGGTATCGGTCGGACGAACAGGGCCATAGCTACCGGCATTGGCAGTGACCTGACGCACCACCGGCTGGGCGGTTGTACGCACCGGTTGCGCGACGGGTCTGGCGACCGGCTGCGCCAGCGGCTGGGAATTGACGGCGGGAGGTGCGGGTTCGTCAGGGCCTTTTAGCTCGACAAAAAAAGGCTCCCGCGCCGAGTCTTCAGCCTGGACGGTGCCCAGCAGACCCAATGCGAGTAGCGTTGCCAATGTTATGCGGGAATGTCCCATATTCGTTCCTTCGTATGACGGCCCTATCACATTGAAAAATCTGGATAGTTACCCCAAAACAGTCGGTTCAATATAAATCAGGCTCGCCTGGCAAGCCAGCAGTCCGACACATTTAGCACCCAACTTGACCCTGAGTGTAGGAAAAAACTTAATCAGTTGATATCGCAACAGAATCTTGAAGTGACGGAGTGCGGCATGGGTCACACCCCGGTTTGATCACAGGCCGGATGCGCAGCACTCCCTGCTGCGCATCTGTGGCATCTGACCAGCCTTACAGATAGTCGCGAACCAGCAGCTCGGCAATCTGTACACTGTTGGTTGCCGCGCCCTTACGAACGTTATCGGCCACGATCCACATATTGATACCACTTGGATGAGAAATATCCTGGCGCACCCGACCCACCAGCACCTCATCCTTGCCGGTTGCATCACGCACCGGGGTCGGATAGTCCCCTTCGTCATCAAACAGGGTCACACCCGGCGCATTGCGCAGCAGATCCTTGACCTGTTCGGCATCGAGCGGCTGGTGCAGTTCGACGTGTACCGCCTCGGCGTGGCCGTAGAAGACCGGCACCCGCACGCAAGTCGGATTCACGGCAATGCTGGCATCGCCGAGGATCTTCTGGGTTTCCCATACCATCTTCATCTCTTCACGGGTGTAGCCGTTGTCAGTGAAGCTGTCGATCTGCGGGATCAGGTTAAAGGCGATCTGTTGCGGATAGAGGGTCGGTTCCACCGGACGACCGTTGAGCAGATGAGCGGTCTGACCCGCCAACTCGCTGACCCCCTCTTTGCCGGAGCCTGACACGGATTGATAGGTGGCCACGTTGATGCGGGCAATGCCCACTTCGTCGTGCAGCGGCTTCAGGGCCACCAGCATCTGGATAGTGGAGCAGTTGGGGTTGGCGATGATGTTGCGATTGCGAAAATCGGCCAGCGCATCCGGGTTCACTTCCGGGATCACCAGCGGGATATCTTCGTCGTAACGGAAGCAGGAGGTGTTGTCGATGACGATGCAGCCGTGTTCGGCAGCAATCGGCGCCCACTTGGCAGAGACCTCGGCACCGGCGGAGAAGAGTGCGATCTGCACCTGGCTCCAGTCAAACTCCTCCACATCGAGGATCTCGAGGTTCTTGCCGCCAAAGCGCACGGTATCACCGGCGCTGCGGCTGGAAGCCAGCGGATAGAGGGTCGCTACCGGAAATTCGCGCTCTTCCAGGATCTCGATCATCGCCTGACCCACGGCGCCGCTGGCACCCAATACCGCTACGTTAAACTGCTGGCTCATTCTGTTCTCCTCTGATAATGCTGCAATGGCGCCGGGTGGCACCATGGTCGGCAGGCTCCCGCACTGCGAGATAACGCTGCCTGATATGGCTGAGCTGGCGCAGTAGCATCTGCGCCAGCTCAGTAAAAAAATGGGGGCGAGGTAGCCAGTACGGCTCACCCCTTCCGGTTATCTTCCAACTCCTAGGCCCCGATTCAGGGGCGTGACAGCGCAAATCCCAGCTCGCCCAGCGCCTGGTCGGCAAACGCCCCCTCGATCTGCAGGGAGGATAGTTCACGGCGCTCGGGGTAGTGTTTGCGCTGCTCGTCAAAGCTACCGGGCAAGCCGAGTCGGGCCCGGAAACGGGCATCATCGCGACGCACGTCATAGACCAGATGCACCAGCTGCTTGATCAACGCCTGATCCGGTGCGCGGCCCGGCACCACCGCCTGCACATCGGGGGCTGGCAGGAGCTTACTCAAATCCTGACGAGGCTGGCGTCCCAACTGCTGGCAGAGCGCCTGATAGAGCATCCAGGTACCGCGGGCCTTCCCCTCCAGGCTGTAACCGGCAATATGGGGGGTGGCAATCTCGATATGGGGCACCAGCGCAGCCAGTGGCTCGGGCTCGTTCTCCCACACATCCATCACCAGTCGCAACGGCTTATCGCTCAGCTGGCGTGCCAGCAGGGCCCGGTTATCCCACACCTCGCCACGGGAAGCATTGATCAGGATCTGCCCGGCAGGACGGGCGGCAATCTGCTCGGCATCGAGCAGATGGTAGGTGGCATCCTGCCCTTCGCGGGTGATGGGCACGTGGAAGCTGACGATATCGGCGCCAAGGGCGGTCTGATAATCGACAAAGCCCGCATCAGGATTATCCCGCGCCCTGGGCGGATCGCAGCGCAGTACCCGCATGCCGAGCGCTTGGGCCTTGCCAGCCACGCACTCGCCGGTATTGCCCGCGCCAATCACCGCCAGCGTCATGGCCGAGAGGTCGAGTTCGTAACGCTCCGCCAGCACCAGCAGGGCGGAGAGCACATAATCCCCCACCGAATACTTGTTGCAACCGGGGGCGCTGAAGAAGGGAATATTGCGGCTTGCCAGCAGGGCTTTGTCCACATGATCGGTGCCTATGGTGGCGGTGCCGACAAACCCGAGTTTGGGGCTGGTCGCCAGCAAATCGCCGTTTACGCGGGTGACCGAACGCACCAGCAGCACATCGGCATCCAGCAGATCGTGGGCCTGCATCTGCCGTCCGGGCAAGGCGATCACCTCGCCAAATTCGGCAAACAGCTCCACGGCATGGGGCATATTCTCATCAACGACTATCTTCATCGGGCTCTCTTTGGTCACAACCGCCACGGGGGCGCCATTCTAGCGCAAAGCCGCCCGAGATTTCAGCCTGTGATGCAATCCGGCGCGAAACGGGACCACATTGCGCGGCAGCCGCTCCATCCGCCCGCTCAAAAAGAGGATGTCGCCACAAATGTGTAAGCAGAGGTAACAAACGTGCTGCTCGGCTTTGTCCGGGCATGTCACGGTGGCACAATGCCCCTCTTTATTCGCGATCGCCCATACCCACCATGCCGCCACACGCTTCGTCGCTCCCAATGTCAACCGCTTCACTCACCCGCAGTCAGGTGCTTGGCTTCACTGCCCTGTTGATCCTGCCCCTGCTGCTGCTCGCCACCCTGCCCTGGCAGCCTTTTCTGACCGGCTCCCTGCAATCAGGCTGGTTATGGTGGTCATACGCCCTCACCCGCATGGTCGATATTCCCGGGATCGGGGTCAGTGGCGCCCTCTTGCTGTTGCTGACCCGCTACAAACTGAAACTGGAGCTGACTCCCTTTATTGCGCTGGGATGCGCGCTGGCAGCCCTGCTCGCCAGCGACTGGGTGCTCAAAAGCCTGATCAAATACCTGACCGAAGAGCCCAGACCCTATCTGCTCTGGCTTGAAAGTCAGGCGCTGATCCCGGCCATCAAGCACTTCTACGCCAGTAGCGTCGATGTGCGCAGTGAACAGGTTCACGCCGCCAGCCAGTTGCTGGCCCTGCCAGAGTGGCTCGGCCACCACTGGCAGGACGAGGTGAACTACGCCTTCCCCTCCGGCCACAGTATCGCCGCCATCAGCCTGGCCCAGTTCTTTGGCCTTATCTGGCTGGCCCGAGCCCCCACGGGCGTCTGGCTGCTGCCGTTGTGGGCGCTGGGGGTTGGTCTGTCGCGCATGGTAATGGGAATGCATTGGCCGGTGGATGTGCTGGCCAGCGCCCTGTTAGGCACGCTCACGGCGCTGATTGCCGCCCGTTGGTGGCTGCACAGATATTGAATCCGGCGCCACCTTGCCGCAGCCGACTGCGTGGGATGGGGGACAAGCCTGTGCTTTTTTGCCATAATGCCGCCTCATTTTATCCCGACCGAGATCCCATGACCGACGCAGTTCATACCCTCAAGGGCCGTTTCCGTGGTTTTTACCCCGTCGTCATCGATGTTGAAACAGCCGGGTTCAACGCCAAGACCGATGCCCTGCTCGAAATCGCGGCTTACACCCTGAAAATGGATGAGCAGGGCTGGCTCGTTCCCGATCAGGTATTCCACTTTCATGTCGAGCCTTTCGAAGGGGCCAACCTGGAAAAGGCCGCGCTGGAGTTCACCGGCATCGACCCCTACAACCCGTTGCGTGGCGCTGTCTCGGAAAAAGAGGCGCTGACCGAGATCTTCAAGGGGATCCGCAAGGGGATGAAGGAGCAGGATTGCGGCCGCGCCATCATAGTGGCCCACAACGCCACCTTCGATCACGGCTTCGTGATGGCGGCAGCCGAGCGGGCTGGCCTCAAGCGTAATCCGTTCCACCCGTTTGCGACCTTCGACACCGCAGCTCTCTCCGGATTGGCGCTGGGTCAGACCGTGCTGGCCAAAGCGTGCCAGAGCGCCCGCATCCCGTTTGACAATAAAGAGGCGCACTCAGCCCTCTATGACACCGAACGCACCACAGAGCTGTTCTGTCATATCGTTAATCGCTGGAAGAGCATGGGGGGTTGGCCGCCAGCGCATCCGGATGATGACACAACCGATGCCCCTGCCGACGATGAGGGACAAGAATAAACGGATGAAGGCTGCCACTGGCAGCCTTCGCTTTTTGGGGACGTGATTGATTGCTCAGCGCACCGGAAATCGCTATCAACGTCACTATCCACCGCTGCGTACGGGATGCACGGAGACAAACAGGTCACAAACCCTCATGTTGAGCAACCTTGTGCCACATGCTGCTGCGATATGAGGGGTTTGACTGATTTTTTTCTCGACATTTGTCACATTTTTCGCAAACTAACTCCCCTTCACATGACAGACAGCAATAACAAACTATAAGGAAATCAAATGAATCCAGTTGTTATCGCAGTCGGGCTGATGCTGGTGCTCAGTCTGCTGCGGATCAATGTGGTGGTCTCGCTGGCGCTGGGGGCCATTGCTGGCGGCCTGGTCGGTGGGCTGTCGTTGACCGATACCCTCACCACCTTCAGCGGTGGCCTGGGCGGTGGCGCCGAGATTGCCCTCTCCTACGCCATGCTGGGCGCCTTTGCGGTTGCCATCTCCCGCTCCGGGATCACCGACCTGCTGGCCCGCAAGGTGATCAACCAGTTGGGCAAGGATGCCAGCTCGACCCGCATCATGTGGGTCAAAACCCTGCTGCTCTCTTCCGTGCTGGCCGTGGCGATCTCCTCCCAGAACCTGATCCCGGTTCACATCGCCTTTATTCCCATCCTGATCCCGCCGCTGCTGCATGTGATGGCGCAGATGCAGATCGACCGTCGTCAGGTGGCCTGTGTCATCACCTTTGGTCTGACAGCTACCTATATGGTGCTGCCGGTCGGCTTTGGTGGCATCTTCCTGAACAATATTCTGGCCAAGAACCTGATCGATAACGGCGTGCCCATCACCACCAGCCAGATCCCGCTGGCGATGGCCATTCCGGTTGCCGGTATGGTACTGGGCCTGCTGATTGCGGTATTCATCAGCTATCGCAAACCGCGCCAGTACGATCTGGCCAAGATCCTGGATGCCGAGCCCGAAGCGGTCGAGCTCAACCTCACCCACATCTGGGTGGCTCTGCTGGCCATTGGCGTAGCGCTGGGGCTGCAACTGATGACCAACAGCATCGTACTGGGTGCGCTAGCCGGTTTTGTCATCTTCACCTGCGGCGGCGTCATCAAGTTTCGCGAAAGCCAGGATGCCTTCACTCAGGGGGTGCGGATGATGTCGCTGATCGGCTTCATCATGATCTCTGCCGCCGGTTTTGCCGCGGTGATGAAGGCAACTCACGGTGTCGACTCTCTGGTTCAGGTGGTCGCCTCCGGCATCGGTCAGCACAAGGGGATCGCCGCCTTCCTGATGCTGCTGGTGGGTCTGCTCATCACCATGGGGATCGGTTCTTCCTTCTCCACCGTGCCCATCATCGCCACCATCTATGTGCCGCTCTGTCTGCAGCTCGGCTTCTCACCAATGGCGATCATCGCACTGGTTGGTACCGCAGGCGCGCTGGGGGATGCGGGTTCACCGGCCTCCGACTCGACGCTGGGCCCCACCTCCGGCCTCAACGCAGATGGTCAGCACGACCATATCTGGGACAGCGTGGTGCCCACCTTTATTCACTACAACATCCCGCTGGTGATCTTCGGCTGGATTGCCGCCATGGTGCTCTGATAGCCCTTCAGGCTGCGAACTCTGCACGTCACAATGCACAACAAGAAGGCGACCTGATGGTCGCCTTCTTGTTGTATTCGACTAGATAAACAACAGCACGTTAGCTTGTGGTGACGGTGAAAAGGTACCGCTCGCTAACCCAGCGCAACCTCCTGCATGATGCTCCGATAGATAAAGTAGCGATGGCAGAACAGCAAAAAGTCCGGTGATGCATCCGATCGGTTGAGTTGATATGATGAACTCTTTTGAGACCGACAGCTTCATGGCATCCATCACCATTCACTGTCCTCGTTGCAACTCTGACCACGTATATCGCCATGGTAAGACCCCTGCCGGCCATGTTCGCTATCGTTGCCCCGTCTGTCCGCACGTGTTTCAGCTCACCTACACCTATGAAGCCCGCAAGCCTGGCGTCAAAGACAAGATTGTTGATAGGCGTTCAACGGCTCAGGTGTTCGTGATACTGCTCGCGTGCTCAAGATTGGTATACCGTCATACGCGCCTTAAAAAACTCACCCCAAGGCAAGTAACCTCCGAAAAGGTGGTGCTCGATGACGTGGCGCTTATCTGTGAACTTGATGAACAGTGGGCCTATGTCGGCAATAAACAGCATCGACATTGGCTTTGGTATGCCTTTGATACCAAGAGAAAACGAGTCGTGGCATATACCTTTGGCCCACGCAACGATGAGACATGCCGTCACTTGCTGAGCCTGCTTTCTCCGTTCCAGATAGGCTTTATAACCAGTGATGACTGGGGAAGCTATGCCAGAGAGGTGCCGAGTGAGATGCATCTGACCGGGAAGTGTAGTGGTCTAATCATCCCGGACACCATTTTAGGTGGTACAGTCGCCACCATGACCTGAGGTGTTCAATGACAAGATTACGTCGCTCATTTACTGCCGAATTCAAACTCGAAGCCGCATCCTTGGTGCTCGACCAAGGATATTCTGTCCCTGAAGCCAGCCGTTCACTGGATGTCGGTGAAACCGTTCTTCGCCGCTGGGTTCAGCAGCTCCAATCCGAACGCTGCGACACAACCCCAATCAGCAAAGCACTGACACCGGAACAGCAGAAAATCCAAGAGCTGGAAGCCCGTATCAACCGGCTCGAACGTGAAAAGGACATTCTAAAAAAGGCTACTGCTCTCTTGATGGCGGACGAGTTCACACGTACGCGCTGATAGACCGATTAAGGGAGCAAGCCCCCATCACCCTGGTCTGCTGCGCCTTCGATGTGCCCACTTCCTGTTTTTACGATTATCTGGCCCGTAGGCGGGCGATTAACCGTGAGCGCATGCAACAGCGCTGTGAGTTGCGCCGGTTGTTCAAAGCGAGCAGGGATTCGGCTGGCAGCCGCGCCTTGATGTCGATGATGCGGGAGTTGGGGTATCAGATTGGTCGATTCAAAGTACGTAACCTGATGAAGGAAGCCGGGCTGGCATCCAAACTGCCGGGCGCACACCGCTATAAGGTGGCACAGTCTGAACGACCGGACATTCCCAACCTGCTGGCCCGCGAATTTGATGTTCCGCAACCCAATCAGGTGTAGTGATATCAGCTATGTCTGTGCAGGTGGTCGTTGGCATTACCTGGCAGCGGTGCTTGACCTGCACACCCGGCGGGTCGTGGGCTGGGCGATGTCTGATAAACCTGATGCAGAATTGGCAATCAAAGCACTGGAGATGGCCTATCAGCAGCGGGGTTGCCCATCCGGTGTGCTATTTCACTCTGACCAGGGCAGCCAATATGGCAGTCTGGCATTTCGGCAACGACTGTGGCGCTATCGCATGACCCAGAGCATGAGTCGTCGTGGTAACTGCTGGGATAACGCCCCGATGGAGCGATTGTTCAGAAGCCTGAAGTCAGAGTGGCTCCCGGCTATGGGATATATGAGCTTGCGGCAGGCAAAGCGGGATATCAGTTACTACCTGATGGATTACTACAACTGGCGGCGTCCACATCAACACAATGACGGAATACCGCCAGCAAAAGCCGAGACTCGGCCTAACCAAGTGTCCGGATTTAGTTGACCACTACAAGGCGGTTCCAGGCAATATCAAAACGCTTGTTCATCTCTTTCTGACTGGTCGAACCGGTGCGATAGAGAGAGAGCGCCTCATCAAAGCCACGGATTTCCAGCTCCAGCTGCGCCAACGCCCAGGCGGAGAGCTGGGTATAGCGAGTCACAGCATTGAATGCACGGTCATAGTTCCAGACCGACCAGATGGCGACCCCCAAAAAGGCAGTCACCATCAGGATCAAGCTCAGAAACTTGCCGCGCAGCATCTTATTTGCTCTCAATCGCCGTCAGTTGCCACACCATCCGGCTGTGATAGAGCTCCTTGTCCAGCTCCGGATGATCAGAGAGGGGATAGATGATCCAGAGCGGCCCTTTGTTGCGCAGGGTCAACGCCTTGCCATCCTGCTTCTCGGCCAGCAATACCGCATATTTATCCCCACCTTCCAGCGGCACCGCCGCCCAGTAGTCATTGATGGCGACCGCCTTGACCTCCCCACTCTTGAGACCATACATCTTGACCAAGTCTCGCAGCAGCACGCCACGATAGGTGTGATCCCCCTCGGTCCACGGGGTCTGGGGCTTGACCTCTGTCTGAGGTAAGGCCTCAAACTCGGCCCGGGTCAACACGACCTCCCCTTTACCATTGCAACAGCCATCCCCCTTGATCTTGAGGAAGGGATCATCAGCCAACACCATGCCAGAAACGAGACAGCCGGATAACAGCAGCATCCTGCCAAGCCATCCACCCATGATAGACCTCCGTATCGTACTGTTTGTTTTATTGGTTTCACTCTGCCCAGCGACATGGCAACGGCAGAGTCACAATGCAAAACAATGTTGCTACAACCAGCTCACCACATCAGGCAACCAGCATCAGGCTGTACCCGAATGCCACCAAAAGCATGGCATCCAGGCTCCGAATGTCACAACTGCATCGGAAAATATTCATGTCCCTTTGGCTCTCGACCTAGGTTGTGGAACAGAAATATGACCCCACAAAGGCAAACTGACGGTACAGTCCCTATCGCAGATACAAAAAAAGGCCGCTCAATGAGCGGCCTTCTTCATAACGGGATCAGCAATCAGCTTTCGCGACGCTTGCCACCGAATTTGCGATCTTTGTTGAAGCCACCTTCACGGCGCTCCCCGCTCTTGTTGAACGGACGGTCACCCTGGGGACGGCGATCCTTGTTGAAAGGACGGTCGCCACGGAACGGACGATCACCACGGGGCGGACGGCTGCTGGTGTTGCCACCGGCCGGCACTTCGGTGTAGCGGGTGATTTGCAGCGGACGCTGGCAAACACGGGCTTTCTTGATCACTTCCAGTACATCGGCGGTCATGCCTTTCGGCAGATCGACGGTGGAGAAGTCATCAGCGATGTCGATGTTGCCGATGAAGCGGCTCTCGATGTTCGCTTCGTTGGCGATGGCGCCTACGATCTGGCCCGGCTTGACGCCGTGATGGGCACCCACGTCTACGCGATAGCGCTCCATCTCCACATCCGGGTTGTCTTTCAGCGGACGCGGTTCGAGGGACGGCATGCGACGGGCAGGACGATCGCCACGGTCACCGAAGTCACGACCGCCACGGTCGTTGAAGTCACGGCGCTCGAAGCCACCACGATCGTTGCCAGCATTCAGCAGCGGATCCGGAATGGAGTCATCCAGTAGCAGCGGTTGGTCACCCTGTACCAGCTTGGCCAGTGCGGCAGCCAGCTCCAGCGGATCGGCAGAATCCTCTTCGATCAGCTCGTTTACCAGGTTGTGGTAGATCTCGAGCTCTTCACCCATCATGGTTTCGCGGATGCGCTCTTTGAACTTGGCCAGACGATGCTGGTTGATGTCCTCGGTGCTCGGCATCTTCATCGGCTCGATGGCCTGACGGGTTGCGTGCTCGATGGCGCGCAGCATACGACGCTCGCGCGGAGCGACGAACAGGATGGCTTCGCCTTTACGACCAGCACGACCGGTACGACCGATACGGTGAACGTAAGATTCGGTGTCGTACGGAATGTCGTAGTTCACTACGTGAGTGATGCGCTCAACGTCCAGACCACGGGCGACAACGTCGGTGGCGATCAGGATATCCAGCTGGCCTTGACGCAGTTTGTCGACGGTACGCTCACGCAGTTTCTGCGGGATGTCGCCGTGCAGCGCTTCACAGGCGTGACCACGGGCGGCCAGCTTGCCAGCCAGCTCTTCGGCAGCGTTCTTGGTACGCACGAACACCAGCAGGGCTTCGTAGGATTCCACTTCCAGCAGACGGGTCATGGCGTCCAGCTTGTGCAGACCGGTTACCTGCCAGTAGCGCTGGCGAATAGTGGTAGCGGTAGCAGTCTTGGAGGCGATCTTGATCTCTTTGGGCTGCTTCAGGTGCTTCTGGGCCACGCGACGGATCTGCTCCGGCATGGTGGCAGAGAACAGGGCAACCTGACGAGTGCTCGGGCACTGCTCCATGATCCAGTCAACGTCGTCGATGAAGCCCATACGCAGCATTTCATCAGCTTCGTCCAGTACCAGTGCTTTCAGGCCGGAGAGGTCCAGGTTCTTGCGACGGATCAGGTCCATCACGCGGCCCGGAGTACCGACGACAACCTGGGCACCGCGACGCAGGGCGCGGGTCTGGGTTTCGTAGGAGGCACCACCGTAGATCGGCAGTACGTGGAAATCAGGCATGTGGTGGGCGTAGCGTTGGCACGCTTCAGCCACTTGCAGCGCCAGTTCGCGGGTAGGCGCCAGCACCAGGATCTGGGTGTTGCGGTTACCAGCTTCCAGACGAGACAACAGAGGCAAGGCAAAAGCAGCGGTCTTCCCTGTACCGGTTTGCGCCTGCCCCAGCAGATCGTGTCCCGCCATCAGGTGGGGAATTGCTGCGGCCTGGATCGGTGACGGGCGCTCATAGCCCACGTCCTGCAGCGCTTTCAATACAGGCGCGGCCAGTCCAAGCTCACTAAAAAGGGGCAGTTGTTCGGTATCAGACATAGATTCTTCCAGATTAAGGCAGGCGGCTAACACCGCGGAATAGCAAAAAGGCGGCGATTATAGCGCCACTTTGTTCTGCTGTCTTGAAAAATGTGATAAGCCTCTCAAGACGTTGGCAATTATAGAGGGATCTGACGAGTATGGCTTGCTTATTTTGCACTCATAGTGCGTTATTGCAGATCACTCCTCGCTGGAGTCCTTGCCCCGCTTGTGTTTGAGCACCGCCATGGTCAGTCGGCTGGTGCACAATACACGCTCACGTTCGTCCCGAATTTCAATCTGCCACACCTGGGTCGTTGCTCCCAGATGGAGCGGCGTGCAACGCCCGGTCACCACCCCTTCCCGTTTGGCTCGCAGATGGTTGGCATTTACCTCCAGCCCCACACAGTAGCTATCTGGCCCGACCGCCATGTTGGCGGCAATCGAGCCCAAGGTTTCCGCCAGCACCACGGACGCGCCACCATGGAGCATGCCAAGGGGCTGGTGCGTACGGTGATCCACTGGCATGGTCGCTTCCAGCCAATCGGCGCCAAAAGCGGTGTAGACGATATCGAGGTGGGCCATCAGGGTGTTGCGAGAAGTGGCGTTGAGCCCCTCCAGACTCATGGGTTTACGCCAGATGGGCGCAATATCGTGACTCATTGCGAGCAGACTCCTTATGTAAGCGATGAATGCGTACCGATATGGGTGAAACTCCCTCCATCGGCAACATGGTTCGGTTATGTGAGTTGTTGGTTACCGGGTAACTTGGTAACAACGCAGCCCCGGCCCAGCGCTGCGTGTTACACAATCATGTCCTTGAGCGGGATGTCACCAGGGGTAGGTAACGCCGGGCCACTCGGACCAAGGCACATCTCGCCCCGGCAGGCGAGGGGCTGACCACTGCCACACCCTGGCGAGCCAGTCGCGCAGCTGAATCTCCAACTCCTCATCCGTGATGGGCGCCTCGGCCACCTTCCAGAAGAAGAGCTCCACCTCTACCTCCGGCAGCACCGAGGGGTAGAGATAAACCCCGCCCCAAAATTGCGGCTCCCGATCTGGGCTCCAGAGGCCATAGGCAAAGGAGCGCTTGGCCAGAAACTCCGACTGCTGCCACTCCAGATCTCCTTCGTGCTGGCTCAGGCTGAAGTTGGCTGAGGGCCAGAGATCGTGCGGGCGAAACAGCTGATGGAGCTGCTCGCGCTCGCGCAACATGGCAACAAACTCCACCACCGCCTGAGCAGGAGTGGCGGGTAACAGCAAGAAACGTGGATGCCGATAGGCCTTCGGCACCCGAAACCGCTTGGGAAACGTCAGCATCAGAGCAGCTCCAGCAGGGCTTGCAATGGATGTTTGAGCTTTTCCCCCTCCATCCGCTTGACCTGACTGCGGCACGAATAGCCGGTCGCCAGACAGCGTCCCTTGGGCAGATGAGCGAGTGGCTCGGCCCAGCTCAACCCATAGATGCCCTTAGAGTTCTCCACCTGTTTGACGTCGTGACCATAGGTGCCCGCCATACCGCAACACCCCACAGAGACCGGCTGCAAACTGGCCCCGAAGCGGCCAAACAGGGTGCTCCAGTCACCGTGAGTGGAGGGCTTGGCGGTCTTCTCGGTGCAGTGGGCAAACAGATACCAGGGCTCACTCCCCTCCTCGCTCTTTGCCTTGTTGGCGCTAGCAGGCAGTTGATCTGCCGGCAGCGAGAGCAGCCACTCCTGTGGCAGCAACACCTGAAAATCACCGCGAGCCGACCCCAGCGCCTTGGCATACTCGTCGCGATAGCAGAGCACCATGGCCGGATCCACCCCCACCATGGGAATGCCAAGCGCCGCCACCTTGTTGAGGAACTGGGCGCTGTTGGCAGCAGTGCGGGCAAAGGCCCGCAGGAACCCCTTGATATGCTGGGGCTTGCCGTTGGGTTTAAAGGGCAACAGATAGGGCTGGAACCCAAGCTTGCTGGCGAGTTTCACCAGGTCGCGCACCACGGGGGCGTCGTAATAACTGGTGAAGGGGTCCTGCACGATGAGCACCACCTGCTTGCGCTGCTCGGCGCTCATCCGCTCCAACCCCGGCAGATCAAAATAGCGGGCACGGTTGTCGTGCAGGCTCTCGGCCAGGGTCGGCACCGAGAGCAGCGGCACATCGACCATGCCGATGCTCTTCTCGGTCGCCTTCTGGGCCCACTCTTTTTCGAGGAAGAAGTTGACCAGCTTCGGCGCCTTGGCGAGCAGCGGCGCATAGCTTTCAACGGTGCCGACGAAGTAATCCTTCGGCGCACGCAGGTAGCGGCCGTGGTAGAGCTGCATAAAGCGGGCGCGAAAATCGGGCACATCCACCTTGATCGGGCACTGGCTGGTGCACGCCTTGCAGGCCAGACAGCCCGCCATCGCCTCCATCACCTCGTGGGAGAAGTCATACTCGCCGCGCTGTTTGGCCCAGCTGTTGCGCACCTTGTCCACCAGCTGTTTGAAGCGCACACCACCGGATTGCAGCGCCACCTCTTCCGCCAGCGGGTCAAAGCCCTGCTCCGCCAGCTGACGCAACCATTCACGCATCAGGCCCGCCCGCCCCTTGGGGGAGTGGCGACGATCACGGCTGATCTTGACCGAGGGACACATGGGCGAGTCGGTCTCGAAGGTGAAGCACAGACCATTGCCGTTGCAATCCATGGCGCGGGTGTAGCTGGAGCGCACCGCGAGCGGGATCTGGCGGTCATACTTGCCGCGCTTGGGCCCATCCACCGACACCAGCTCGGCGCCGCTACCGTAGGGGATACAGATCTTGCCCGGGTTGATGCGGTTGGTCGGGTCGAACGCCCCCTTGACCCGCTGCAGCTCTTCCCACAGCTCGCCAAAGAAGGCGGGGCTGTATTCGGAACGAAAGCCCTTGCCATGCTCCCCCCACATCAAGCCGCCATATTTGGCGGTGAGCGCCACCACCTGATCGGAGATGCGGCGCAGCAGCACCTCCTGCTCGGGATCGCACAAATCCAGCGCCGGGCGCACGTGCAGCACACCGGCATCGACGTGGCCGAACATGCCGTAGTCGAGGCCGTGGGCATCCAGCAGGGCGCGAAACTCCATGATGAAATCGGCCAGCGACTCTGGCGGCACGGCGGTATCTTCGGTGAAGGCTACCGGCTTCTTGCGCCCTTCGGCGTTGCCCAGTAGCCCCACCGACTTCTTGCGCATGGTGTAGATGGTTTCGATGCTCGGCAGGTGGTCACACACCTGATAGCCGATGATCCCGGCTTCACCCTTGGCCAGCAGACCGTCGATACGGCGACAGAGCTCAGCTACCTTGGCCTTGTGTTCTGCCTCATCGGTATCGGCAAACTCGACGATGTTGAGCCCCTGCAGATCCTTGCCGGGCACATCCTGAATAAGTTCTTTCACCGAATGCCAGATGATGTCGGCACGGGCCAGCCCGAGCACCCGGGAATCCACCGTCTCCACCGACAGCGCCTGGGCCTGCACCATAAAGGGGGCGTTGCGCAGGGCGGAGGGGAAGCTGTCGTACTTGACGTTGACGAGAGTGCGATAGCGCGGAATGCGTGTGATGTTGAGTTTGGCTTCGGTGATAAAGCCGAGAGACCCTTCAGATCCGCACAGCACCCGGCTCACATCCAGCGTGTCGGTATCGGGTTGATAGAGGTGCTTGAGATCGTAGCCGGTCAGAAAGCGGTTGAGCTTGGGGAAGGTCGCCTCGATGTCGGTGCGGCGCTCCTTGCCGATGCGATAGAGGGTGCGATAGATCTCCCCTTCCCGATTCTCCAGCGCCAGCTTATCGGCCAGTCGCTCACCGGTCAGCGGCTCGGTCGCCATGATGTCGCCATTCTCCAGCACCGCTTTGAGACCCAGCACGTGATCCGAGGTTTTGCCGTAAACGAGGGACCCCTGCCCCGAGGCGTCGGTGTTGATCATGCCCCCCAAGGTGGCGCGGTTGGAGGTGGAGAGATCCGGCGAGAAGAAGTAGCCGTGGGGCTTGAGATAGGCGTTGAGCTGGTCTTTCACCACACCGGCCTGGGCGCGCACCCACCCCTCATCCAGATTAATTTCCATGATCTGGTTCATATAACGGGAGAGATCGACGATAATGCCGCCGCCCAATGACTGACCATTGGTGCCGGTACCGCCACCGCGAGGGAAAAAACTCAGGGAGGCGAACGCCGGCTCTGCGGCCAGCTTGAGCATTGCTGCTATGTCGTCCGCACTGCGCGGATAGAGAACCGCCTGAGGTACTACCTGATAGACGCTGTTATCCGTCGCCATCGCCAACCGGCTTGCATAAGACTTTTCGATATCACCACGAAATGCGCTGCGCTCTAGCAACTCAAGAAACTGCAGGGTTGCGGGTGACAAACTGTCCTGGTAATCGAGTCTCGGGATCATGAATCCTTGTTCCCATCCTTTGCTTGATGCCGGCACGCCGGCGACAACGACTGGCCAGCCGCCTGTCAATGGCAGTCAGGCCAGTCCGCTCACATGTGAGCGGGCAGTATATCAGCTAGAAAACCGCTTGCGCTTGGCAATATTCACCATTTGAAAGGAGGACTTTTATGGCTCACCACAGCCATGTTATCAGTACGCTGGTCACCACCGAAAAACAGGCGCTTACCCTGTCGCTGTTCGGTTGTATCACCTTTCCCATCTTCGGCATCGGCTACGGCCTCTTCGTCGGTTCCAACGCCATCATGCTCGATGGTATCTTCACCCTGTTCAGCATGGGCATGACGGGCCTCGGTCTTGTTACCGCCTATCTCGTTACCCGCCCTTCCGATGCGCGCTTCCAGTATGGCTACGCCCACTTCGAGCCCATCACCAACGTCATCAATGGCGCCATTATTCTGCTGCTCTGCCTTGGCGCTCTCTATAGCGGCATCACCACCCTGCTAGAGGGAGGACGGGAGATCGATCTTGGCCACGCCCTCATCTATGCCGCCGTCTCCACCTTCTTCTGCGCCATCATCTATCGTATCGAAGCCCAGGTCGCCGAGCAGGTAGACTCCGAGCTGGTGCGGGTCGACTCCAAAGAGTGGCTGGTGGATACCCTGCTCAGCGCCACCCTGCTTATCGGTTTCGTGGTCGCCATTGGCCTTGATGCCATTGGCTACGGCCAATACAACCGCTACATAGACCCGGTGCTGGTCTCGCTGCTGGCCCTCTGTGCCACCCTCATTCCCATCAAGGTGCTCGGTCGCAACCTGCGGGAAGTGCTGAAGATCGCCCCCAAGGGAGATGTGCCACGGCAAGTCGAGCAGGAGATCGAGGCGCTGCGCCAGCGCCACGGCATCGAGTGCTACAGCCATCTGGCCAAAAGCGGTCGTCGCTTCGATCTGGAATTGAACATTCTGGTGGCGCCGGGTCAGGAGTGGCCTGTCGAACGTCAGGATGCCCTGCGTCAGGAGCTCTGGTCTCGCCTTGGCGACACCCTGGGGGATGCCTGGCTCTCGGTCTGTTTCACCCGCGAAAAGCGCTGGTTGTAACGACCGCACGGGGGAGAGCGGCACCGCTGCCTCCCCTGTCGCATCACAACCCCATCACGCCTCGCTGACGCTGCTCTTGCCAAATTGGCGCCAGCCGCTATCATCAGGGCTCATTTTTCACCCGAGGTTTTATTGCCCATCATGGACAATCCCCGAAGTTGCCCTTCGTCTCTCTCTGTCAAAGCCTATCTTTTTCTGCTTAATCAGCGCCTCTGAATAACACCTTTGCCTTGCTGTTACTGCGGCCATCGTGCGCCGTGATCACTGTTTGCTCTGTCTTTTTTTATTGAGGTCGTCACAATGGAATTGCTGCTGGATCCCCATATCTGGATCGGTCTGTTTACCCTGATCATTCTGGAAATTGTGCTGGGGATCGACAACCTGGTCTTTATCGCCATTCTGGTGAAAAAACTGCCCCCCGCCCAACGGGACAAGGCGCGCGTCATCGGCCTGTCGCTGGCCCTGCTGATGCGACTAGGACTTCTGAGCGTCATGTCATGGCTGGTCACCCTGACCACCCCGATTTTGCACCTGTGGGATCACCCCTTCTCCGGTCGGGATCTGATCCTGATGGGGGGCGGCCTGTTCCTGCTGTTCAAGGCTACCTCCGAGCTGCACGAGCGGCTGGAAGCCAAACCCCAGGATGATGGCCCGGTCGGCGCCTACGCCAGCTTCGGCGTGGTGATCGCCCAAATTCTGGTGCTCGATGCGGTCTTCTCGCTCGACTCCATCATCACTGCCGTCGGCATGGTAGAACACCTTGGCGTGATGATGGCCGCCGTGACCATCGCCATGGTGGTGATGGTGCTCGCTTCCAAGCCGCTGACCCGCTTCGTCAACGCCCACCCCACCGTGGTGGTGCTCTGCCTGAGCTTCCTGCTGATGATCGGTTTCAGCCTGGTGGCGGAGGGCTTTGGCTTCCATATTCCGAAGGGCTACCTCTACGCGGCCATCGGCTTCTCGGTGCTGATCGAGTTTTTCAACCAGCTGGCCCAGCGCAGTGCCATGCGTCACGAATCCAAGCTGCCCCTGCGTGAGCGCACCACCGCCGCCATCTTCAAATTGATGGGCAGCAAGGCCTATCGGGATCAGCCGGATGACGATCTGGATGCCCCTGCCGTAGCGCCGGTGAGCTTTGGCGAGGAGGAGCGCTACATGGTGACCGGCGTACTGTCGCTGGCCGAGCGCTCCATTCGCACCATCATGACCCCGCGCTCGGAGATGGCCTGGATCGATATCAACGACTCCAGCGACGAGATCCGCGCCCTGCTGCAGCGCGAGCCCCACAGCCTGTTCCCTATCTGTGACGGGGATCTGGACGAGGTGATCGGAGTGGTCAAGGCGCGCGATCTGCTGTTTGCCTTGAACGAAGGGCAATCCTTGAGCGAACTGGCCAAGCAGAACGATCCCATTATCGTGCCGCAGACCATCAACGTGATCCGCCTGCTGGCGGAGCTGCGCAAAGCCAAAGGGAGCCTTATTCTGGTCTCCGACGAGTTTGGCGTGATCCAGGGGCTGGTCACCACCCACGATCTGCTGGAGGCCATCGTCGGCGAGCTGCCGGATGAGGACGAAACCCCGGATATCGTGCGCGATGGCGAAGGGTGGCTGATCAACGGCAGCACCAACATCCACCATGTGGAGCAGGTGCTGGAGCACGAGGGGCTGGTAAGCGAGAGCGATGAATACGTAACCCTGGCGGGCATGCTGCTCTCCCACTTCGGCACCCTGCCCACCCCGGGCCAGCAGTTGCAACTGCAGCAACTCAACTTCGAGGTGATCGAGGTGAGCGAGCGGCGCATCGAGCGGGTGAAAGTGATGCCCGCCACGGCTTGAG
Organism: Aeromonas sp. 82P; assembly: GCF_051919365.1. NCBI lineage: Bacteria > Pseudomonadati > Pseudomonadota > Gammaproteobacteria > Aeromonadales > Aeromonadaceae > Aeromonas > Aeromonas sp. 82P. The sequence continues at coordinate 2,183,687 of NZ_JBQBEV010000001.1, read as the reverse complement.
CCTGCCACCAGCAGAACACTGAAGAGGGCCATACGGCCCTCTTTTTTATGCTTCAACTTTATGCCTCAACGCCTTCTATCCCGGCGGTTTGCACTGATTGCTGCATCAAGCACAATTCTCTTGTGCAATTACCCCTCTTTTTCACAACAAGATGGCGGCATAAAGTGGCCTCACTTCCACCATGAGGAACTCAAGATGAGCCACGATCACCTGTTCTGCCCGCTGCGCCTCGGCCAGCTGCACCTTGCCAACCGCATCGTCATGCCCCCCATGACCCGCTCCCGTGCCAGTCAGCCCGGTGATGTGGCCAACGCCATGATGGCCAGCTACTACGCCCAGCGCGCCGAGGCGGGCCTGATCATCAGCGAAGGCACCCAAATCGACCCCATGGGCAAGGGCTATGCCTGGACGCCGGGGATCTACAGTGCCGAGCAGATCGCTGGCTGGAAGCTTGTGACCGATGCCGTGCACGCCAAGGGGGGCAGCATCTTCGCCCAGCTCTGGCACGTGGGCCGGGTCACCCATCCGGACAACATCGGCGGCGCCCAGCCCATCTCCGCTTCAGCCCTGCCCGCAGTGGGCGTCAAGGTGTTCGTCGATAACGGCAGCGATGCGCCGGGCTTTGTCGAGACCGTCACCCCGCGCGCCATGACCCAGGCCGATATCGATGCGGTGGTGGGCCAGTTCCGCCAAGCGGCTCGCAACGCCATCAGCGCCGGTTTTGACGGCATCGAGCTGCACGCCGCCAACGGTTATCTGATCAACCAGTTCCTCGACTCCGAATCCAACGCCCGCACCGACAGTTATGGCGGATCGCTGGAAAACCGGCTGCGCTTTCTCAAAGAGGTGACCGAGGCGGTCAGTAGCGAAATCGGGGCCGAACGTGTCGGGGTGCGTCTTGCGCCGCTCACCACCCTCAACGGCACCGTGGATGCCAACCCGCAGGAGACCTATCTGGCGGCCGCCCGTCTGCTGGGCCAGCTCAATGTCACCTACCTGCACATTGCCGAGGCGGACTGGGACGATGCCCCCCTGATGCCGGAGAACTTCAAGCAAGGTCTGCGGGATGCCTTCCCCAACACCCTGATCTACGCCGGTAAATATGATGGTGATCGCGCCCGCGCCGCCCTCGAAGCGGGCTGGGCCGACATGATTGGCTTTGGTCGCCCCTTCGTCGCCAACCCGGATCTGCCGAACCGGCTGCGCCACGGCTATCCGCTGGCCCCCCACGATCCGGCCACCCTGTTTGGCGGCGGCGAGAAAGGGCTGACCGACTACCCCGTCTATCAGGCCGATGACGTAGCGACCAGCAGCTGATTGCCAATGGCCAACCGGCCACGTAAAGCAGGCCCCACTGGTTGGGGCCTGCCGTATTGTTGCGCATTAGCAACAGTGATATGACTGACCGAATCACGGTTGCAATGATCTCGTTGTTCTCTCCCCTCGCTTTCACAAGGAGTCATCATGAATCACACCCAAGCCTGGTGCTGGCATGCCCCCGGAGAACCGACCCAGCTTACCCTCGCCGATCTGCCCCTGGCACCGCTCGCCCCTGACGAGGTACTGGTAGCCAATCGGGTTATCGCCTTCAATCCGGTGGACTGGAAGCTGATCGAATATGGCCACTCCCACTGGCAGGATGGTCAGGTGCCCGGCGTCGATGGCATGGGCACTATCGTGGCCCTCGGCGCCAACGTCAGCCATCTGCGTCTCGGTGCCCGGGTCGCCTATCACACCGACCTGCGCCACCACGGCAGCTTTGCCCGCCACACTAGAGTACCGGCCCGCGCCCTGCTGCCGGTGCCCGATGCCCTGAGTGACGAGGCGGCCGCCGCCCTGCCCTGTCCCGGTCTCACCGCCTGGCAGGCGCTGGCCAAGCTGCCGCGCCTGCACGGGGAAGCGCTGCTCATCACAGGTGCTGGTAGCAGCGTCGGCCGCTTTGCTGTGCAGCTCGCCCTCCAGCAAGGTGCGCGGGTCTTTGCCAGCGCCAGCTCACGCCACCATCAGTGGCTCAAGCAGATAGGTGTGCAGGGGGTGGCCGATTATCGGGATCCCGACTGGCTGGCCACCTTGCAGACTGCCAACGGCAACGAGCCGTTCGAGGGGATCATCGATCTGGTCTCCAGCCAACAGGCAGAGAGCCTGCTGCCCGCGCTGGGCTACTACGGTCACATGGTGACTGTGCTCGGGCGCATCCCGCACAATCCGTTGCCCGCCTTTAGCCATTGCCACTCATTGCACGAGATTGCGCTGGGCGCCCAGCACGCCTTTGGCACCGACAAGCAGTGGAGCCGACTGGTCGCCGCCGGTGTCGCCATGATGGTGCAGATGGCGAGCGGCGAGCTGACCCTGCCGCCGCTGGTGGTCGGCGACTTTGAGGCACTGCCCACCTTGCTCAAGCGCTTCAAGCGCGAAGGACAGGGCGAGAAGTTCCTGGTGCGGGTGGTATAACGCTGACCTTTCCCGATAACCACACCAGCCTTTGAAATAAGAGAGGCCCGCCAGTAATGGCGGGCCTCTCTTTATATAGTGCATGTCATCTCGACTTCATTGGCGCCTGACTCAATGCAGGATCACCCCGTGAGTCGCGGCATAACTGCGGATCTCGCGGGTCAGCCGCGCCTTGTCGGCCAGAGAGAGCCAGCTCGCCTCCACCGCATTGAGCGACAAGCGACAGAGCTGACTCATGGTCGCGCCAAGGCCATCTGCCAGCGCCACAAAGTTGGCGTTCATATAGCCGCCAAAGTAGGCGGGATCGTCCGAGTTGATGGTGACGCAGAGCCCCTGCTCCAGCAGCCGTAACACATTGTGCTGGGCAATATTGCCGAATACCTTGAGCCGGGTGTTGGAGAGGGGGCAGACGGTGAGCGGCAGCCGGGTATCGGCCAGATAGCGCAGCAGCTCGGGATCGTCGGCCGAACGCACCCCGTGATCGATACGGCATACCTGAAGCTCGTTGATCGCCTGCCAGATGTAGTCAGCGGGCCCCTCTTCACCGGCGTGGGCCACCACCGGCAGCCCCAGCTCGCGGCATTTGGCAAAAATCCGGGCAAATTTGCTGGGCGGATTGCCCTTCTCCCCCGAGTCGAGGCCGATGCCATGAATGCGCGACAGGAGGGGCATAGCCTCTGCCAACGTAGCGAACGCCTCCTCTTCACTGAGGTGGCGCAAGAAGCTCATGATAAGGCGCCAACTGATACCAAACTCCTTCTCCCCGGTCTGCAGCGCCCGCTCGATGCCACCGAGCACAGTGGCAAAGGGGATACCGCGGGCAGTGTGGGTCTGCGGGTCGAAGAAGATCTCCACATGCACCACCTTGTCGGCGGCGCACCGCGCAAGATAGGCCCAGGTGAGGTCGAAGAAGTCCTGCTCGGTCACCAGCACGCTGGCGCCGCGATAGTAGAGATCGAGAAAGGATTGCAGGCAGTCAAAGTCATAGGCGGCGCGCACGCTGGCCACATCGGGCCAGGGCAGTGGCACATTATTGCGGCGGCCCAGCTCAAACATCAGCTCGGGTTCGAGGCTGCCCTCGATATGCAGGTGCAGCTCCAGTTTCGGCAGTCCGGCGATAAATTGCGCGGCGGTGAGGTGTTCGGGTGTGACTGGCTTGGAAATCGGGGTGTCCATAGCAACGGCTCCATCAGCAAAGTGATCCGGCGTCAGCCCCTCCACCAGACTGACCCGACGGCAGCTTTATTGTGCACCGAAGTGGCGAGACAGGGGAGACTTGTCATCAAACAGACTTATAATGGCGTCACAAAAATCATAAATGATTGAACATCTTAACGATTGGCGGCTCGCCTGCGCCCTGACAAGGAGTTTTCATGAAGAAGAACGTCATCTGCGATATCGACGGTGTCATCCTGCACAATAACGATCTCATCCCCGGTGCCGACCGTTTCGTCCATCGCCTGCTGGAGCAGGGCAGCAAGCTCTTGTTCCTCACCAACTACCCGGCCCAGACCCAGAAGGATCTGCAAAACCGCTTCCGTTCCGCAGGTATCGAAGTGCCGGAGGAGTGCTTCTACACCTCCGCCATGGGCACCGCCGACTTCCTCAAGCGTCAGGATGGCAAAAAGGCGTATGTGATCGGTGAAGGGGCGCTGACCCACGAGCTCTACAAGGCCGGCTTTACCATCACCGACATAGACCCGGACTTCGTGGTGGTGGGCGAGACCCGCAACTACAACTGGACCATGATGCAACAGGGGGCCAAGTTCGTCGATCAGGGGGCCCGCTTTATCGCCACCAACCCCGATACCCACGGCCCCATGATGCACCCGGCCTGCGGCGCCCTGTGCGCCCCCATCGAGCGAATGACCGGCAAGAAGCCGTTCTATGTCGGCAAACCGAGCGCCTGGATCATCCGTGCGGCGCTCAACCGGATGGAGGCCCACTCAGACGATACCATCATCATCGGCGACAACCTGCGCACCGACATTCTGGCGGGCTTTCAGGCCGGTCTCGAGACGGTGCTGGTGCTCTCCGGGGTGAGCAAAGTCGCCGATATCGACCGCATGCCGTTTCGCCCGAACCATATTTTCGACTCCGTGGTCGACATCGATATCGTCTAATCACCACCCATGCATTAAACAGGGCTGGTCTCTCCTGCCCTTGCAGGATCTGTTATGGAACCCATTCTGATCGCCGTGGCTTTTGGCTGCGGCATGGTAGTCAATCTGATTGGCCTGCCCCCCCTGCTCGGCTTTCTGGCCGCCGGTTTTATCCTCAACGGCATGGGATATGAAAATACCCCCGCCCTGAGCGAGGTGGCCGATCTCGGCGTCACCCTGCTGCTGTTCACCATCGGTCTCAAGCTCAATATCAAGACCCTGATGCGGCGCGATGTGTGGGGCACCACCAGCCTGCATCTGCTGCTCTCCACCCTGCTCTTTACCGTAGTTCTGCTGGTCTGCAAGGGACTGGGGCTTGAACTTGCCCTCTCGCTGGACTGGAAACTGGCGCTGCTGCTGGGTTTCGCCCTCTCCTTCTCCAGCACCGTCTTCGCAGTCAAGGTGCTGGAAGATCGCAGCGACATGAACGCCCTCTACGCCCGCATCGCCATCGGTGTGCTGGTGATGCAGGATGTGTTCGCCGTGGCCTTTTTGGCGTTTTCCAGCGGCAAGTGGCCCAGCATCTGGGCACTCTGGGTGCTGGGATTGCCGCTGCTGCGCCCGCTGCTGTTCAAGCTGCTGGAGCGGGCCGGTCACGGCGAGCTGCAGGTGCTGTTCGGGGTCTTTCTGGCACTGGTGGTCGGAGCCGCCGGTTTTGAAGTGGTTGGCCTCAAGCCGGATCTGGGCGCCCTCATCATTGGCATGATGCTCGCCTCTCATCCGGCAGCGGCAGGGCTTGCCAAGGCGCTCTTCAACCTCAAAGACCTCTTTCTGGTCTGCTTCTTTCTCACCATCGGCCTCAACGGCCTGCCGACCCACGACACCATGCTGCTGGCACTGGCGCTGGTGCTGGCCCTGCCGCTCAAAAGTGTCCTCTACTATCTGGTCTACAGCGGCGCTCACCTGCGGGTGCGTACCGCCCTGCTCTCGACCCTGGCGCTCACCAACTTCTCGGAGTTTGGCCTGATCGTCGCGGCCATCGCCGCCAAGGCGGGCTGGCTCTCCCACGAGTGGCTGGTGGCGGTCTCGCTGGCACTGGCGGCGAGCTTTATGATCTCCGCCCCGCTCAATGCCCAGAGCGAGCGCATTTACCACCGCATCGGCCACTGGCTGCGGGGATTGCAGGCAAGCAACCTCCATCCGGAAGACAGACCCATCGAATTGGGCGATGCCGAGGTGATCATCCTCGGCATGGGACGGATCGGTCAGGGGGCCTACTTCGAGCTGGAGAACAAGTACGGCAACGTCATCCTCGGGGTGGAGAACGACAGCGAGAAACTGCCCACCCTGCGCGCCCAGGGGATGAACGTCATCGAGGGGGATGCCACCGATACCGACTTCTGGGACAAGGTGCTGCTCTCCAATCAGGTCAATCTGGTGCTGCTGGCGATGCCCCACCACTCGGGGAATCTCTACGCCATCGAGAAGCTGCGCAGCCACGGGTTCAACGGCAAGATAGCCGCCATCGTCCGCTTCGAGGATGATATCGCCTCCCTGCAGGAGCAGGGGGTGGATGCAGTGTTCAACGTCTACAACGAAGCGGGCAGCGGCTTTGCCCGTCATGTGATCCGCCGCTTGCAGCCGCTTTGAATCGTCGGCCAGCAGCCCTTGGCAAGGGAATTCGCATCGTTTAAGTTATGCACAACCTCGTTTAATAAAACGAACAAACGCGGGGCCGGGATGGCCCCGCTTTCCTATCTGCCGCAGCCAAGGAGGCACCATGAAGACCCTCAACGACTGGATTTTGCTCGATCGCCACGAGGCGGCCCCTACCCCGCTAATGCCTGCCCCTGAACGCATTAAAGCGGGCAACCCGAGTCAGACGGTGTGGAACCACTACTCCGATCCCAGCCAGCAGTTTCACATCGGCTTCTGGGCTTGCGAGCCGGGCCGCTGGGCCATCCACTACACCGAGCACGAGTATTGCCAGTTGCTAGAGGGGGATGTGGTGATCCACGACAGTCAGGGCGGCCAGCGGGCCCTCAAACCCGGCGATCAATTCGTGATTCCGGCAGGCTTTGTCGGCGAGTGGGAGACCCTCACTCCCTGTCGCAAGGTCTATGTGATCTTCGAACCCGCCTCAGCTTGACGTTCACGTCACCCTGCCCCGTTGCAGCAGCCCTTATCCTGTTGATCCGATTGACGCTTACGGCATGATTTTCTGCGGTTTTCCCGCTTGCAAAAGGTTTTTCCGCTAGGCATTGTGTCTGACGAGGAATGTAAATGGAATTTCGAGCCCAAACGTGGGGGGCTCATATAAAAATCAAGAGGATTACCGCCAATGTGTTCAATTTTCGGCATTCTGGATATCAAGTCCGATGCAGTCGCCCTGCGCAAATCGGCGCTGGAGATGTCCAAGCGACTTCGTCACCGCGGGCCTGACTGGTCCGGTGTCTACAGCTCAGACAAAGCCATTCTGGTGCATGAGCGTCTGGCCATCGTCGATCCGGGCAATGGCGCCCAGCCGCTCTACAACCCAGAGCGCACTCACGTATTAGCCGTCAACGGCGAGATCTACAACCACAAGGAGCTGGAGAAGAGCCTCAAGGTCGACTTCCAGTTCCAGACCAAATCCGACTGTGAAGTGCTGCTCGCTCTCTACAAGGAGAAGGGCCCGGCGTTTCTCGACGATCTCAACGGCATCTTTGCCTTCATTCTTTATGACGCCGAACAGGATGCCTACCTGATTGGTCGCGACCACATGGGGATCATCCCCCTCTATACCGGTCGCGATGAGCACGGCAACTTCTATGTCGCCTCCGAAATGAAGGCGCTGGTGCCGGTCTGCAAGAGCGTCGAAACCTTCCCGCCGGGACACTATCTGTGGAGCAAGGATGGCGAGCTCAAACAGTGGTACAAGCGCGACTGGATGGAATACAGCGCGGTCGAGCACAACGTCAGCGACAAGGCCGAGCTGAAAGCCGCGCTGGAAGCGGCGGTCAAACGCCAGCTGATGTGTGACGTGCCCTATGGCGTGCTGCTCTCCGGCGGACTGGACTCCTCCGTCATCTCCGCTATCACCAAGCTCTATGCGGCGCGCCGCATCGAGGACGATGGTAAGAGCGAAGCCTGGTGGCCGCAACTGCACTCCTTCGCCGTCGGTCTGGAAGGGTCGCCGGATCTCGCCGCCGCCCGCAAGGTGGCTGATCACCTCGGCACCATCCACCACCAGATCCACTTCACCGTGCAGGAGGGTCTGGATGCCCTGACGGATGTCATCTATCACCTCGAGACCTATGACGTCACCACCATCCGTGCCTCCACCCCCATGTACCTGATGGCCCGTTACATCAAGGCGATGGGGATCAAGATGGTACTCTCCGGCGAAGGCTCTGACGAGCTGTTCGGTGGCTACCTCTACTTCCACAAGGCGCCCAACGCCAAAGAGTTCCACGAAGAGAACGTGCGCAAGCTCGCCTCTTTGCACCTCTATGACTGCCTGCGTGCCAACAAGTCGATGGCCGCCTGGGGTGTGGAAGGTCGTGTGCCCTTCCTCGACAAGGAGTTCATGGACGTGGCGATGCGCCTGCAACCTGCCGACAAGATGTGTGGCAAGGGCAAGATCGAGAAGCATATCCTGCGCGAAGCGTTCGAGGAGCTGTTACCCCACGAAGTGGCGTGGCGCCAGAAGGAGCAGTTCTCCGACGGCGTAGGTTATTCGTGGATCGACAGCCTGAAGGCGATGGTCGAGACCGAAGTGACGGATCAGATGTTCGAGGCGGCGGCATTCCGCTTCCCCATCAACACCCCGCTCACCAAGGAGGCCTATTTTTATCGCGCCATCTTCGACGAGCACTTCCCGCTGGAAGCCGCCGCCCGCACCGTGCCTTACGGCAAGTCGGTCGCCTGCTCCACTCCGACAGCCCTTGAGTGGGATGCCAAGTTCAAGGAGATGGCAGACCCATCTGGCCGCGCCGTGATGGACGTGCACCAACAGGGCTACTAAGCCAGAGCGGGGCGACCCCAGCGGCTAACGCCAGATAGCAAAAAGCCCTTCACCATGGTGAAGGGCTTTTTCATGTCCCCATTGCCACGCCCGCCAAATCACATCAGGCCATGCAGATAGTTGATTTTTCATAAATATTTAATTTTTTTTACCGAGTGACCATGCATTGACAGGGAGCGCGTCGATTGACTATGCCTGAAGGGTGATCAACAGGATCACCAGGATGACAGCAAGGATCGGGAGGGGGCATGGACGCTAACACTCTATCAAGGATCGGCCTGCTGACAGCACTGCTCGCCAGTCCGTCTGCAATGGCGAATGACAATATCGTGGTACTGCAGCTTGGCAAGGCCTTCAGCAATGAAAAGCTCGACATCAACATCGCCGACGCCAAGTTCCACCACATGTTCTGGCGCTGGGGAGACTCAGGCTGTCAATTTGGGCTGGGGGTACGTGGCGGTACGCTCAAGGTAGAAGATGAAGAGACCGCCAGACTGGGGGGCGGCGCCCGTATCGAATGCCAATGGGGTAACTGGGTGACCTGGCTCCCCGGCGAAATGGTCTGGCTCGATCAGTACCAATTTGGCACTCGCGGCCACGGCTACAAGGATTACGGCGGCCCCTTCCAGTTCGCTCTGGGTATCGGCCTCGGCTACGCCATCACCAAGAATTGGCTGATCGGCTATCAGTATGAGCACATGTCCAACGCCTATATGTATGACAAGAACCCGGGGCTGGACAGCCATACCCTCCATATCGAGTACCGTTTTTAGCTGGACGCGCCCCACGGCAAGCAACATAACGCGATGCAAAAAGCCCTTCACCATGGTGAAGGGCTTTTGGTTATTTCATCTCCTGATAACCGAAGGGGCAGTTACAGATAGAAGATCCCCACGATCAGGGTATGGAAGACAAAACCGACCATCAGGGGAACCGAGGTGCGCTTGATCACCGTAAATGGCGTCAGCTTGGCGCCACTGGAGACAGCAATTATCACCCCGGATACCGGTGACATGGCGCGCCCCATATGGGACGCCTGCTGCATAGGCAGGATCATGGAAGCGGTATTTACCCCCATACTGGCTGCGATCTGCGGGATCAGCTCGACAAAGGCGAGGAAGGGCGCATTGCCGGAGCCCATAATGATGGCCGCCGCAAGGGTGACCAGCGCAAAGACGATCGCCATGGCAAATGCGGGCAAACCTACATGTTCGGCGCCGACAATAAGGATATCGATCACCCCCAGCACCTTGATGCCGTGGGCGAAGATCCCCGCCGCCACCAGCAGCCCCACCACGTTGCTGAACGCTGACCCCATGCCGTTAAGGAAGTGGCTGAAACCGCCGCACACCTGCTTCATGTCACGGGTTCTGGCTGCCTCCACCACCATGCTGATAAACATCGAAATCATGACTATGGTGATGACGTTAAGCTTGATGTGATCGACAAACAGGGAAGAGAAGCCCACTGCCATGATGATGGGCAGCATCGGCAAAATGGCATAAAAGCCGGGAACTCCGACCTGTTGCGCCGACTCATCCGCCGTAGCCGCGCCCTGATGCTGGTGTCCGTCCTGCAGATCGCAACGACGTTGCCAAAATACGTGCATCAAGCCCACCACCAGCACTGTCGCCAGCGCTGCAGGGCCCTGATAGGTATAGACATACTCGATCACGTTGTGGCCCATGCCCACCGCATCGGTTGCACGGATGGCATCAATGGCGGTCGGGGTATAGGCCACCCCGAGGGAGGTGGCGATCACCCCGGCTGACGAGGCCGCAGAGAGGCCCAGCCCCACCATGATGGGGAAAAGGGTCGCCATCAACAGCACCGCCAGACCGGTCGCCGAGGGGATCGCCAGTTGTAGCACGCTGGCCAGCAGGTAGGAGAAGAACAGCAACACATAGGGGGATCGCAAACGGCGCAGCGGACGAATCGCAATGCGCACCACCGCATCGTTGGCACCGATATGATCCATGTAATGGGCAAAGCCCATCAGCGCCATGATCATCAAGCCAAGATCGGCCGCCCGGGAGCTGAAGAGATCCCGCATCACCTCGAAGGGGTCAAACAGGGCAATCCCGGTGCTCTCGACCCCTTTGGGTAGCACACTCCCCCACCCTGCCAGCTGGCTTGCCACCATCAGCACCAGACCGGCGGCAAACAGCACCGGCTCGGCCCGATAGCCTTTCAGGATCAGTCTGGCCACCAGCACGATGACCAGCACTGCAATCACTACCTGATACATGACGACTCCTTAGCGGCTGAAACGGGTGTGGGTGAGCTTGATTATCTCGATCACCACGGCACTGGCCGCCTCGAGGGAGCTGACCGGCAGGTACTCGTAGATGGAGTGAAAGTTGTGGGCACCGGTGAAGAGGTTCGGGCAAGGCAATCCCTTCTGGGAGAGCACGGCGCCATCATAACCACCGCGCATCGGGATGGGGTTTGGGGTGATCCCAAGGGTCTCGTAGGCGGCCAGCGCCAGTTCTATGGGATAGCGGTTCTCCCCCTGCAAGCTGTTGAAGACATTGCTGTAGCGATCGCTCAAGTGGTAACTCACGCTCTGCTCACCCCACAGGGCCTGACAGCTCTTGCCGAGGGTGTCGAGCAGGGTCATTCGTTGCTGATACCCATCCTGAGTGAAGTCGCGCACATCCAGCTTGAGCACAGTTTGGGCGCTGTTGCCCTGCATCTGCTTGACCCAGTAGTAACCCTCGCGCCCCTCGGTATATTCGGGCGCTTCGCCCCCCGGCAGCATGGCGATAAACTTGTGCGCCATCAGCAGCGAGTTCTTCAGCTTGCCCTTGGCCGACATGGGGTGGGCCGAGGCACCGTGAAAGACAAACTCCGCATCCCCCGCATTCCAGTTCTCATAGACCAGCTCGCCAATGCCGCAGCAGTCGAGGGTATAGGCGAAGTCAGCGCCAAAACGTTCGGTATCGAACGCCTTGGCCCCGCGCAATCCCTGCTCCTCGTCAGGTACCAGACCAATTTTGATGGTGCCGTGGGGGATCTCCGGATGTGCCTGCAGATAGGCAACCGCATTGACGATGGCGGCGATGGCCGCCTTGTCATCGGCCCCCAGCAGGCTGGTGCCGTCGGTCACGATGATCCGATCACCGACATAGTTGGCCAGCTCGGGGAACTCGCTCAGACGCAGGGTGATCTGCTGGTCGGCATTGAGGCAGATATCGCCCCCTTCATAGGCCACTACTTGGGCATGGGTGTCGTTGGTGTGTTCAGCACTGGTATCGAGATGAGCAAAGAAGGCCACGGTGGGCAGATCCCCCGCCACATTGGCAGGAAGTATGGCGGTCAGGATGGCGCTATCCGCCACCTCCACGGTCAACCCCAGGGCGATCAGCTCCTCTGCCACCTTGTCAGCCAGTACCCGCTGCCCCGGGGAGGAGGGCATTACCCCGGCGGCGCCCGCTTCACGATTGGTGGTGGTATTGATGGCGGTGTATCCCAAAAATCTGTCGACAATATGCATTGCGGTAGTCCTGTGAGTAGTGACGGATATGATGCTGTGACGAGATCCGGCGGCGCGGTCGCCTTTTTCTGCAAACAGCCGTCTGATGAAGCGATAACGCCTTGGATTAACGAGAAAAAATGAGATGGATAAAGAGAGTGCCCATCACAGTCGAATCAATGGGTAGTGATAAATAACACAGAAAGACCGCATAAAAGCTCTCAGATAACCAAAAGTGGGTAGCTGATCACGTAACCGATATGCTGAAAGGCGAAATAAAAACCTGAATGAAAGACTCTACTTTCGTATCGGGTAGCGAAATCCACTACCCGGGCCAGACACATTGGCGGGATGTCATAAAGGAAAAATGCCAGAGTACAGGCTCCGGCATCGATAGTGGGAAAGTGATCAGAGGAACCGATCAGCCCGGCGGCGGCTCAAACCGACCGCAGCCCCCCTGTTGCATGATGAGTGCGTCGCGGTTAATCCTTTTTCGCCTTGTTGGCGAAGAAGATATCGGCCTGAATATCCTGGGTGCGCACCGTGAAGATCTGGTTGGTCAGATCTTCGGTCAGCGTTTCGGCCTCCTGCATCACCCGCAGATTGAAGTCATTGAGCATGCTGTTGGCGGCAACCTTGTTGGTCTTGACCGTTTTCAGATAGTTGGCCTCCATCTCTTGCTGCTCTTTGGCGATCTTAGCCTCCCAGCTCTGGTACGCCTGCTTCACCATGGGGGCCAATTTGGGGTAATCGGTCATCACCAAGGTCTGCAGTTTGCGATATTTCCAGTAGATGGAGTCGCTGTCGGCCTTGTCACTGCCCATGGCATAGTGCGCCGGATAGGCTTCCAGACCGCTGTAGTAGGGAACGAAGGCGGTCAGATCCGCCATGCCGAGGCCCAGATAGGTCACCTCCCCCACCTCACGCGGCATCCAGGGGCGAACCTGCATCACGTGAGACTCGTAAGTGCGGAACACACTGACGGGGCGCCACGGCTCCTGACCGTTCAACCCCTTGCTGTAGGGATCGTGCTCGGTGCCGTCATAGTGATTGCGCAGCACCGCCTTGACCTCCTCCAGCGTCATCTTCTTCTCGGGGGCGAGGGTGACCGGGAACTGACGACCGGCATCCACCGCCTGCTTGAGCGAGGGGTTGAACATCTGCTGGATGGTCCAGACTCGCGGATCGTTATAGGTGCGATCCCGCTCGTCATCGCGGGTATAGGCTTTCGAGAAGTTGAACGCCCCATCCTTTTGCGGATGGTAGAGCCCCTTCTCGGTGGCAAATTCGATCAGATTTTTCGAGCCCATCATGTCGGTACTGGCGGGATCGTACTGCTGCAGGCGGCCCTGATTACCGGTAGCGAAATAGTGATTTTTCGGCAGACGCTGCGCCATCCAGTGGTGGCCGGTGGCGGTCTCCAGATACCAGAGCTCGTTATCATCCACCACGGCGACGCCAAATCCCTCTCCTGCCCCTATGGTTTCGATGATGTTGCCCAGCAACGAGATCGCCTCGCGGGCCGATGTGGACCGAGAGAGCAACACATCGGGAATGTCATCCTCGGTGATCCCCTTATCTTCCACATAGGGGTCAAAGGCGAGCGCTTCGGGTGAGGCAAAAATGGACTCGGTGCCGCTCACCCCGACTCCCTTCTCGTTGAACCCGGTGGCGCCGTGCAGCTGGGTCTTCCAGTTCGGTACCGTGGTATAGCGCAGGGAGTTTTTCGGCAAGGGATAGCTGAAATCATTGGCACCGTTGTGAGCCTTGGAGCTGTGCATACCGCTCTGCCCCTGCTTGGCCGGATGGATCACGAAATGCTGGGCTTTCAGGGCATCGCTGTCAGCGCTGCGGGCCACCATCATGGAGCCATCGGCGCTGGCCTCGCTGCCGACCAGTAAGGTGGTACAGGCGAACGCCGACGAGAAGAGAGCAAGGTTGATGGAGAGTGCGACGACGCACTTTTTGAAGGAATGCATGAGATCTCCTTGTTGCACAGAGTGGTTGCAAATAAGCGGTGGCACGCCAGTCAACCTGCCGCTGTCACAAGGGATCTGCGCAGTGACACGGGCCGGACAGTGTGGGCCATCAAACCGTAAACACGAAAAAGAGCAGTGCGGATAAACCGTGGAAACCAGGGAGGTAGCCAAGGCCCCCTGATAGGCGACCTGTGCGTATTTCTGCTTTCCGCTGTTCCGCTGGCGTGGCGATACTAGGCCCAATCAACTGACTTAAGTGTGACTGGCAGCCCAAAACACCAACAACAAAGACTCAATCGATGCAAAATATTGATAAGTGTGACAAGTGCAGGATCCTTGGCGACATTCAGCCGTCAACACGAGGCACGCAAGGCGCATACAGAAGGGAAATAATGAAATGAGGAGATATAACGCGCGGGATGGCGTGTTGATGCCATCCCGCGATTCAAGTCAGTAGGTCACTGCGCGTCCGGCTGGTTGGCGGGGGCCGCCTTGATAAAGGCTTGCAACTGTTCGCAGTTGGCGACGATGCGGCGGATGGTGGGGTAATCGTCCAGGGTCATGTCGTAGCGACGGGCGTTGTAGACCTGGGGCACCAGCATGCAGTCGGCCAGGGTCACTTCGTTGCCGACGCAGTAGACACCGGCGGTGGTCATCAACAGCTGTTCGAGGGCGGTGAAGGTCTCGTCAATCCAGTGGCGATACCAGCGGGCCTCCTGCTCGTTGTTGGCCCTGAAGTGCTCTTCCAGATAGTTGAGCACCCGCAGATTGTTGAGCGGGTGAATATCACAGGCGATCATGTTGACGATCTGGCGCACTCGAGCCCGTGCGTCGGGGGAAGAGGGCATCAGAGAATAGGCGGGATAGGTCTCGTCAAGGTACTCCATGATGGCGACCGACTGACCGATCTGCACATCGCCATCCACCAGAAACGGCACCAGCCCTTGGGGGTTGATCCGGCGATAGGCCTTCTCGCTCTGCTCGCCTTGCCGCAAATTGATGGGATGCTGCTCGTAGGCGAGCCCCTTGAGCTGCAACACGATCCGAACCCGAAAACTTGCCGACGAACGCCAATAGCCAAACAACTGCAACATAATCTGTCCCTGCATCTTATCTGGGCCCGAAGCCCGGCAGGTGCTCACCACCTGCCTCCTTGTGTATCCGGCACCGGTTGAGGGCTCGTCGTGATCCGGACATATCCCGAATATCCTTGCCGCCAACCGGCGCTGGCCATCAACCTCCCTGACCGCTCGCTGGCACCACCTGTTGAGAGATGGTGCCAAACAGGTTTTGGCCAGAGCGATCCTCCATCGCGATCGACACTCTATCACCAAACTGCAAATAGGGGGTTATAGCTTGATCACAATCAAGAATTTCCAGCATGCGGCGCTCGGCGATGCAGGATGAACCGGCGCTGCGATCGTAGTTGGAGACGGTGCCCGAGCCGATGATGCAACCGGCACCAAGGGGACGGGTCTTGGCCGCATGGGCAATCAACTCGAAGAAGTTGAAGGTCATGTCCACCCCGGCATCCGGTGCGCCAAACAGGGCGCCGTTCAGATGGGTGCGCAGGGGCAGCAGCACCTTGCCATCGCGCCAGCCATCGCCCAGCTCATCCGGGGTGATGGCCACCGGCGAGAAGGCGCTGGATGGTTTGGACTGGAAGAAGCCAAAGCCCTTGGCGAGCTCCCCCGGGATCAGGTTGCGCAGGCTCACGTCGTTGACCAGCATCAGTAGCTTGACATGGCTGGCAGCTCCCTGCGGGCTTACCCCCATCGGCACGTCGTCGGTTATGATGGCCACTTCCGACTCGAAATCGATCCCCCACTCCTCCGATCCCATCACAATCGGCCCACGGGGAGCCAAAAAGCTGTCGGAGCCCCCCTGATACATCAGCGGATCGTGCCAGAAGCTCTCCGGCATCTCGGCGCCGCGGGCCTTGCGCACCAGCTCCACATGGTTGACGTAGGCGCTGCCATCGGCCCACTGATAGGCTCGCGGCAGCGGAGAGAGGCAAGACGCTTCATCAAAGGGGAACGCCTCTACCGCACGGCCCTCGTTAAGCTGCTGATAGACAGCCTCCAGCCTGGGGGCAACCTCGGCCCACTCGTCGAGGGCGGCCTGCAAAGTCGGGGCAATGTCACTCACCCGCACCGCCCGGGTCAGATCCCGGCTCACCACCACCAAAGCGCCATCGCGCTTGCCATTGTTCAATGTTGCCAATTTCATAAGCGATTCCTTATTTGCCGGCAGCCGCGTCCGGGCGCTGCCAGCTGGATACATACCGGGTGTTCTCGATCCCTTCGCACAGACTGCCGACGTTCAGCGCATCGCGGGTATCGAGCATCACCGCCACCTCGTCGGTGAACTTCTTGGCATAGGCCTGCCCCGCCGCAAACGCCTTGGGATGGGGGCCGTGGGTGAAACCGGCGGGATGGAAGGTGACCATGCCCCGCTCGATATTGTCCCGGCTGAAGAAGTCCCCGGCGTGGTAGAAGAGCACTTCATCGTAATCGTCATTGCTGTGATAAAAGGGCACCTTGAGGGCCCCGGGATCGCTCTCGATGGGGCGCGGCACGAAGGTACAGATCACGAAGCGGCTCGCAACAAAGGTCGAATGGGCCGACGGCGGCAAATGGTAGCGGTGGCTCATCAGCGGGCGGATATCCCGCCAGTTGAGGCGCACCACGCACAAGTCGCCGTGCCACCCTTGTGCATCCAGCGGGTTGAACGGCCAGGTGATGACCGACACCTGATCGTGGCGCTTCACCTGCAGCGACCAGGGATTCTCATCCTGCTGGGCCAAAAAGCGCTCGTTGATGGCGGGCACATCCAGCGCCGCCGGGTCGAAGATGGCGTGATTGCCCACCAGCCCCTTGTCCGGCAGCTGATAGCTGTCGTTGGTCGCCTCGATCATCAGGATGAACAGGGGCGCCGTCGGCTCGATGCGCCACATGGTGCCGCGGGGGATCACCACATAGTCGCCGTCCCGCAGAGTCAGATGGCCGTAGTCGCAGAAGAACTCACCGCTCCCCTCGTGGATAAAGAGCAGCTCGTCGCCGTCGGCGTTGCGCACCAGAAACGGCATCGCCTCGGAGAGCCGCCAGATGCGATAGCGGCAGTGGGGGTTGCTGAGAATGTCGGGAGCCACCCAAGGGGAGAGGGAACTCACCTCCTCCTGCAGGGCATTGAGGTCAAACAGCCGTGGCCGCAGCGGCCCCTCCCAACTGCTCCAGTCGGTGGGGGCATGCTTGTGGTGCATGTGGGTGGCGGGACCGAAAAAGCCGCTGCGCCCCAGTTCGCGCTCATAGATGGCCTGCTCCGGCAGGTCGGCATGGGCCTGCCGGGAGTGGGTCCCCTCCCGATGGGGGAAGTTAATCCAGTTACGCATCGTTCGTTCCCTCTTTGCGGGCACCCTTCTCATCCTCGCCGCCATCCAGCACGCCGCGGCGGATCTGGTCCAGCTCGATCGATTCAAACAGAGCCTTGAAATTGCCCTCACCAAACCCTTCGTTGCCCTTGCGCTGGATGATCTCGAAGAAAACCGGGCCAATCACGGTATCGGTGAAGATCTGCAACAGGATGCCATCCTTGGTGGGGGAGCCGTCGATGAGGATGCGCAGCTCTTTGAGGGCCGTCAGATCCTCCTGATGCCCCTCGACCCGGCTGTTCACCTTCTCGTAGTAGGTATCCGGGGTCGGCATAAAGCCGGTACCGCGGCTGCGCAGGGTACGGATGGTGTGGTAGATATCGCTGGAGGCCATGGCGATGTGCTGGATCCCCTCCCCCTTGTACTGACGCAGGTACTCCTCAATCTGGGACTTGTCATCCGCCGACTCGTTGATGGGGATGCGGATCTTGCCGCAGGGGGCGGTCATGGCACGCGAATGCAGCCCGGTCAGCTTGCCCTCGATATCGAAGTAGCGAATTTCGCGGAAGTTGCCGATCCGCTCATAGAAGTTGGACCAGACATCCATATTGCCGCGATGGACGTTGTGGGTCAGGTGATCGATCTCCATAAGACCGGCATCTACCTCTGCCATCCGGGCCTGCCAGTCGGGGTAGAAGACAAAATCCACGTCATAGATGGAGCCCTTGTCGCCATAACGGTCGACAAAGGAGAGCGTACTCTCGCCGATACCGTAGATGGCAGGAATATTGAGCTCCATCGGGCCAATCTTGCCGACAAAGGGCTTGGCCCCCTTGGCGATGGCGTACTGCTGGGCTTTGCCCGCATCGCTCACCCGAAATGCCATGCCGCAAACGCTCGGCCCGTGCAGGCTGGCAAACTGCTCCGCCTGGGAGTGAGGCTCGGCATTGACCACAAAATTGATATCCCCCTGCCGGTAGAGCCAGCACTGCTTGTGTTTGTGCTTGGCGACCTCGGCAAACCCGAGCGAAACAAACAGGCTCTTGAGGGCGGCAATCCCCTTGGCATCGGGGGCTGTGTACTCGACAAACTCGAAACCGTCTGTGCCTAACGGATTGATGGTATGGGTGGCGGAAGAGGTGGCATTCATCGGGCGCTCCTTGCTCTTGATTCGGTTAAAACGGATTGCGGCACCCAGCGGTGCGGCAAGTGTTAACAACTTGTTTCATTAGAAGCAGGACGTAGCAGGAAGAGAAGAGGCGGGTTGCAGATAGTTTTTCGCAGCTGGCAGCAAAGAATGTAAATGGATTGTGACATTCAAGCTGCGGCCTTGCGGATCAAACGGTGACGACCCGCATGGCTGTCAGCTTTGCATTACAGTTGCCAGTTTTTGACCATCAGATGGGGCAAGCGGGCCCGGGCCTTTTGCAGTCGCACAGGCGTCGGATTGATCAACCACGCCTCTTTCCCCAACCCCAGCAGCGGCAGATCGTGCAGGCTGTCACTCAAGGCCAGCTCGGCATCGAGGGCGCAAATCTCCGGCAGCAGCTTGTGCTGGCCGTGGCAATAGAAGCGCGGCATCAGGCCGCCAAAACGGTAGTGCATCTGCGAGCCAATGATCCGGTGGGGCAACTGGCCGGGCAGTTGCTGATAGAGCTGGGCGCGCACCAGCGCGCAGGGACTGGCGGAGATCACCCAGCAGCGCGCCCCCTCGCGTTGCAGCAGCTCGCGAGCTTGGCGATACAACCCCGGCCTGGTGCGGCAGTAGGCACGCACCAGCTTGCGCCAGCCCAAAGGGGAAAGCCCCAACGTGATGGCCCACCAGATAAGGGAGATACCGCGCCGCCGCTGGCTGGGTAGTAGCTGACTTGGCAACAAATAGACCAAACCACCCAGCGCAATCACCGGCAACAGCAACAGCGGCCAGATCCGGCGGCGCAGGATATAGCGCAGCAGACCGGCGTGGCTGTCGCCGGGAGCCAGGGTGTCGTCAAAGTCGGCCAGGATCCAGCGTGGTGCACGTCCGTCAGGATCACGCTCTTTCGCTGAATGGATCATGGTGTCAGACGCTGGGCGCATAAGCATCAGGGCGCAAGGGCTGCAATCGCAGCGGTCAGCTCGGGAGTGACAAATTCACTCCCCACATCGGGCGGACAGACAAAGTCTAACGGCTCGCCCGCCAGGGTAAAACTCAGTCGCCAGGCGTGCAGATAGCCGCGATCGCCTGGCGTGCCGCCATAGCGCTCATCCCCGAGAATGGGGGCGCCGATACTTTTGAGGGCAACCCGGATCTGGTGGGTTTTGCCGGTCTGGGGCTTGATGCGATAGAGCCGCAGCCCCTCGCGCACCGATACCGAATCAAACCAGCTGATGGCAGGATTATCCAGAGTACGCACCAGCATCCAGCTGCCACCGCGCCCCTTTTGCATATCCCCCTTCACCCAACCCTGCTTCTTCTTGGGTTTGCGATCGGAGAGCGCCAGATACTGCTTGCTCACCTCACGGGCCGCAAAAGCCATGCTCAGCTCACGGTTCGCCTCTGGGGTGCGGGCTAGCAGCACCAGCCCGGAGGTCATCTTGTCGAGTCGGTGCACCGGATAGAGGGTGAGCCCGGTATCGGCCTTCACGCGATTGACCAACCCCGGATTGACCGACTCCCCGTCGCCCTTCTCGTCGTGCATGCCGATGCCGGGCTGCTTGTCGATAACCAGGAAAGCGGGATGCTCAAACAATATCCGGTACATAAAACCTCGGGAACTGGGGAATAAGGCTCACAGCCAACGACTGGCGGCTCTCGGGAGTGCTGCATTCTCCCTGCTCGGGCACTATTTGGCAAACCGGGCGGGCAGAGGATAAAGATAAAAAATGGCCCCGCCTGCAACAGGCGGAGCCATTTTCGCTCATATTGGCAGGTCAACCCTTACACATTGCGCGGGCGCAGGTGGGCGTGCCAGCGCGCTTCCCACTTTTTGAACAGCCAGACGATGACAAAGGTGAGCAGCATATAGAGCAGCCCTGCGGTCAAAAAGGCCTCGAACGGACTGTAGTAGCGAGAGTTGATGATCCGCGCCGCGCCGGTCAGATCGACGATGGTGATGATGCCCGCCACCGCCGAGCCTTGCAGCATGAAGATCACCTCGTTGCTGTAAGCCGGCAGTGCCCGGCGAAACGAGTTGGGCAAAATGATCCGGGTCAGAGTCTGCCAGCGGGTCATGCCAAAGGCGTTGGCTGCCTCAATCTGGCCGCGCGGCATATTGTGTACCGCCCCGCGCACGATCTCGGCGGTATAAGCGGCGGTATTGAGGGTGAAGGCCAGCAGGGCACAGAACCAAGCTTCGGAGAAGAGCGACCAGGCGGCACTGTTCTTCAGCCACTCCCACTGGGCGGCGCCGTAGTAGATGATAAAGAGCTGCACCAGCAGCGGGGTGCCGCGAAAGAAGTAGATATAGGCCCAGATTGGCCCCTTGATCAGCCAGTTGCGGCTATTGCGCAGGATGCCCATGGGCACAGCCAGCATCAACCCAAGGAGCAGAGAGAGGGCCACCAGCCAGACGGTGGTATAGAGCCCCTCCCAGTAGGTGGGCCACTCTTTGAGAATGATTGAGAAATCCATGGCTTACCTCGTCTTGATGGCGTAATGACGCTCGGCCCACTTGAGCGCCGAGGTGGAGACTGCGGTGAAGATCAGGAAGATTAACGCCACCGCCATGTAGAAGGTGAAGGGTTGCTGGGTCGAGCCCGCCGCCAGCGAGGCTTTGCGCACCATGTCATCGAGGCCGATGATGGAGACCAGCGCGGTGGTTTTCAGCAGTACCAGCCAGTTGTTGCCAAACCCCGGCAGGGCGTGGCGCATCATCTGGGGGAAGAGGATCCGCACAAACACCTGGGTTGCCCGCATGCCAAAGGCCCGTGCGGCCTCCAGTTCGCCTTTGTCCACTGCCAGAATGGCGCCGCGAAAGGTCTCGGTCATGTAGGCGCCGAAGATAAAACCGATGGTCGCGACACCGGCCACAAAGGGGCTGATGTCGATATAGTCCGGCAGCAGGGAGACCCACTCCTGATTGGGATTACTCTCCAGCAACCAGCTGTTGTAAGTCTCGTTGACCCAGGTGCAGATGCCGTTGATCAGCACCTGGCCGCCAAAGAAGAGCAGCATCATCAGCACCAGATCGGGGATACCGCGAATAATGGTGGTGTAGCCGGTGGCGATGGCCCGGGCCCACTTGT
This sequence comes from Aeromonas sp. 82P, assembly GCF_051919365.1. Taxonomy (NCBI): domain Bacteria; kingdom Pseudomonadati; phylum Pseudomonadota; class Gammaproteobacteria; order Aeromonadales; family Aeromonadaceae; genus Aeromonas; species Aeromonas sp. 82P. The sequence goes on along the minus strand of NZ_JBQBEV010000001.1, from coordinate 2,162,077 downwards.
AGGGAGAGAGTTTGGCCAGCGCCCCCAGCATCCCCAGCAGCAACGCCAGCAGCAGGGAGGCCAGCGCCACTTCCAGGGTGACCCAGGCGCCCTCCAGCAGCGAGGCTTCGTATCCTTTCAAATCAAACATATGCAGCTCCATCGCCACTGAATCTTCACGTACCTGCTAACCAGAAGGCTCCATAGCAGTCCGAATGAAATATGTGCAGCTCCATTGCAATCAATGCGGGCCCGTAAACTCCCTCAGGGAGGTGACGGGCCCGATGACTACTGACGGGATCAACCTGTCGTTACTTGCCGTAGACGTCTTTGGACTTACTCGCCGTAAACGTCTCTTTGTTTTACTCTCCGTAAACGTCGAACTCGAAGTACTTGTCGTTGATTTCCTTGTACTTGCCGTTGGCACGCAGCGCCAGAATGGCGGCGTTGAATTTCTCTTTCAGATCCTTGTCAGCCTTGCGCACCGCAATACCGGCACCCTCGCCAAACCACTTGGGATCAGTCAGTTTCGGGCCGACGAATTCGAAGGCATCACCCCCCTCTTTCTTCAGCAGACCGTCGGTGATGGCGGCAGAGTCGGCCAGCACATAGTCCACACGACCGGATTTCAGATCGAGATAGGCTTCATCGGCGGTGCCGTAACGCTTGATGGTGGCATTGGGGAAGTTGTCGGTAATAAAGGTATCCATGGAGGTTGCACGCTGCACCGCGACGGACTTGCCTTCCATAAAGGCTTTGTCGAGCTGCACATCAGTGCCCTTCTTGGCGGCAAAGCGGGCAGGAATGTGCTGGTACTTCTGGGTGAAGTCCACCTTCTTCTTGCGCTCTTCGGTGATGTCCATGGTGGCGATGATGGCGTCAAACTTGCGCGACAACAGCGCCGGAATGATGCCGTCCCAGTCCTGCTTGACCAGGGTGCACTTCACTTTCATCTCTTCGCACAGGGCGTTGGCGATGTCGATATCAAAACCTTTCACCTCGCCACTGGGCTCGGTCCAGGAGAAGGGGGGATAGGCACCCTCAACCCCGATCCGGACCTCTTTCCACTCCTTGGCCATCAGGCTACCGGACGCGAGGGCAGTAACTACGGCTGTCGCCAGCATCAGCTTGTTCATGTATCTCTCCTTGATAAAACAGTTGATTGGGTAACCAGGCATCCCGCCATCAGTAGATGGAGGAGATGAATTGCTTGAACCGCTCGGATTTGGGATGGGCGAAAATCTCCTTGGGGTTGCCCTCCTCTTCCACGCGCCCCTGATGCAGAAACATCACCTTGTTAGATACATCCCGGGCAAACGACATCTCGTGGGTCACCACCAGCATGGTGCGCCCCTCTTCGGCCAGCTCACGCATCAGGCCGAGCACCTCCCCTACCAGCTCGGGATCCAGCGCCGAGGTGGGTTCATCGAACAACATCACCTCGGGCTCTACCGCCAGCGCACGGGCAATGGCGGCCCGCTGCTGCTGACCACCGGAGAGGTGGCCGGGATAGTAGTCGCGCCGCTCCCAGAGTCCAACCCGGTTGAGCAGTTGCTCTGCCTTGGCCAGTGCTTCGGCGCGAGGCACCTTGAGCACCTGGATTGGCACTTCGATGATGTTCTGCATGATGGTCATGTGTGACCAGAGATTGAAACTTTGAAACACCATGGCCAGTCGGCTGCGGATCCGCTCAACCTGACGCATATCCTCGGGCAACCGCTCGCCTGCACGGCTGGTTTTCATCCGGATCAACTCGCCATGGAGCGAGACGGTGCCGGATGAGGGGGTTTCGAGCAGATTGATACAGCGAAGAAAGGTCGACTTCCCCGAGCCCGAGGAGCCGATAAGGGAGATCACATCCCCCTTGTGGGCGGTCATGTCGATGCCCTTGAGCACTTCGTGGGTGCCAAAATATTTGTGCAGATCACGTACTTCCAGTGCGGCAACGTCGCTCATCCATTACAACCTTGTCTGTCCCTAGACGCCGCAGGGGGCGTGACTCAACCATCGTCCATTTAACAAAAAGTTAACCGATGGCAACCTTCAGCGAAAATATCACCCGGATAGTGAAAAAACAATACAGAACGAGGGTCTTCAGGGGATTCGCTCTATTTTTATTCGCCCTTTGCGTATTTTTCAGCACTTTGTTTGCATAAACAGCCGTTTCAATGGCTGTTCCGATACCGCCTTTTTATACCCCAATCATATCAGTGGCAAGAGAAAAGCGTGATGTGTGCCAAACCGGCACCAAAATGGCTTTATGCACCCCCTTGCCGAGCGAAATATCGGCCCCCCGATTGGATCAACTTGATTTCATTGGTGCACTCGGGCTCGCACAGCACCTTATCAAACAGAGAGGTTGTGGCAAAAAAGTAACAATCTGCCCCCAAAAGGGCTGTTTTCGGCCATGAAAGCGATAGATATGTGACACAGAGCCAATAAGTAATGATAAGGTGGTGTTTTTATCAGTTTTTGTGATCGAGGCCTCGATGCTGCTCAATGTGTTGCTGATCCTGTTGCCACTGGCAATCGGCTATCTGGTTACCCTCTCCTCTGCCCGACTGATCAAGCTGGTCAACCAGAGTCTGGGCAAGATGGTCTACCTCATTCTGTTTCTGATGGGGCTCGGGCTTGCCTATGTGGAGAACCTGGGCAGCAATCTGGCGGTGATCTTCAAGGTCGCCGGGGTGATGCTCACCGCGATCACGGTCTGCAACCTGCTGGCCCTCTGGTGGCTCGACAAACGCACGCCGCCGACCCACGAGGCGAGCGATGCCAAGATGCCGGGCAAGTTGCACCTGTTGTGGGAATCCCTGCAGCTCTGCTTTGTGGTGCTCGGCGGCGTGCTGCTGGGTCTACTGGTGGATCTGCGCGCACTGCCCATCGACAAGTGGAGTGAGTGGGCCCTGATGCTGCTGCTGTTTCTCATCGGGGTGCAGATGCGCAACTCCGGCATGCGGCTGCGCCAGATCCTGCTCAACCCCTGGGGGATGAAAATCGCCGCCACCGTCATCCTCAGCAGCTGGCTGGGCAGCCTGCTAGCGGCCCAATTGCTGGGGATGCCCTTTGCCCATGGTCTGGCGATGAGCTCGAGCTTCGGCTGGTATTCGCTCTCCGGCATTCTGGTGGCCGACAAACTGGGGCCGGTGCTCGGTTCTGCTGCCTTTATCAACGATCTTGGGCGTGAGCTTATCGCCATTCTGATCATCCCGGTCCTGATGCGACGCCACCCCTCGGCAGCCATCGGTTATGGCGGCGCCACGGCGCTGGACTTCACCCTGCCGGTCATCCAGAAATCAGGGGGCATTCAGGTGGTGCCGGTGGCCATTGTCTCCGGCTTTATCCTGAGCCTGCTCGGCCCCATCCTGATCCTCGGGTTTCTGGCGCTCTAAGCCTGATTCCCACATTGCAGATAAAAAAGCCCGACCTTGTTGTCGGGCTTTTGCTGTTTGGAGCAACCACGCACTCGCACTGGCTGCGATATTGCCCGCAGCCTTATTCGCGCCACAGGCCGCCGCTCATCACCCTTTCGATAGCAAACGTCCGGTCGTGCACCAGCAGCAGATCCGCATCCTGCCCGACCCCGATACGCCCCTTGCTGCCAAGCCCCAGCGCCTGTGCCGGATTGCTCGTCACCGCGGCCAACGCCCTCTCCAGCGAGACACCGAGCCGGGTCGCGCGCACACACTGCAGCCACAGGCTGACAATCTGACCACAGCGCATCTCGATTAGCCGCCCTTCGCCATCAAAGCGCGGCAGGCTGGCGTTGGCATCCGAGCTGAAGGTGATGCGATCGGCAGGCACGTTGGCAGCCAGCAGCTCGAGAAACGCATCGGCGGCAAGCCGCTCGCCATCCTCCAGCAGATCGGGAAAGCTCGAGGTGGTGAGGTCGACCCAACCTCCCGCCTTGCCCCACTCGATGGCCTCGGCAAAGAGCCAGGGGTTGCGGTTGCAGTGAGTGGGATAGAGCTGGCGCAGCGGAATATCGGTCTCATCGCGAAGAGCCCTCAGGGGGGCCAATGCCCCCTTGCCATCCCCGACATGAAAGAAGCTGATCCCGCTCTTGCCCGCAAGCAGCCCGGCTACTCGCGCCTCGCTGGCAAGCCTGGCCAGCTCATCGTGGGTCGGCGCGCTGGATCTGTGGTCACTGATGGCCACCTCCCCCACCCCCAATACCTCGGGGATCAGGATGATGTCCGACTCCACCGTGCCGGTCAGGGTCTTGACCGGCAGATGGTAGGAGCCGGTATACATAAAAGCGCTCACCCCGGCGGCGCGAAACTCGCGCACCTTGCCGAGCACCTGCGCGGGAGTGCGGGTCAGGCTGTCGGTGCCAAGCGCCGCCACCAGGGTGGTGACGCCGGCCTTGAGCGCCTCGCTCGCCGCCAGTTCCGGGGTGCGAAAAGCAAAGCCCCCCTCACCGCCACCGCCGGTGATATGGGCCAGCGGATCCACCAGCCCGGGTACCAGATAGCGGCCACGACCATCGACCCGATGCAGCGGCCAGTTTGTGGGCACCGTCAACCCCTTGCCCATCCAGGCGATACGGCCATCAGCCACCAGCAGATCCTGCTGGCCAAGGTGGGAGGGGCTGAAGATCTCGGCCCCCTCGATCAGGGTCAACATGGCGATCCTCCTTGCACGATTGTCGCTTGCCCAATGAAAAGAGAGGGAGCAAGCTCCCTCCCCCCGTCAACCACCATATATATCGTACTTGAAGTACTTCTGGTTGATCTGCTGATAGGTGCCGTTGGCACGCAGGGCCTTGATCGCCTCGTCCAGCTTGCCCTTGAGCTCCTTATCGCTCTTGCGCACGGCGATCCCCATGCCATCACCAAACCACTGGCGATCGGTCAGGGCGGGCCCCACATAGTCGAACTGGTCGCCCCCCTCTTTGCCAAGGAGCCCCTGCTCAATGGCAGAGGCATCGGCCAACAGGGCCAGCACCCGACCCGCTTTCAGATCGAGATAGGCCTCATCGGCATTGCCGTAGCGGACGATGGTGACATTCGAGCCAAAATTGTCGGTCAGGTACTTGTCGTGGGTGGTGGCACGCTGCACACCGATGCGCTTGCCCGCCATGCCTTCCGGGGTCAGCGTCAGCTCTGTCCCCTTGGCCGCCACAAAGCGATTGGGAATATGGGCATATTTCTCGGTGAAATCGACCTTCTGGCGCCGCTCGTCGGTGATCGACATGGCGGCGATGATTGCGTCGTATTTACGCGACAGCAGGGCCGGGATCATGCCGTCCCAATCCTGCGCCACCAACTCGCACTTGACCGCCATCTGCTTACAAAGGGCGTTGGCGAGGTCGATATCAAACCCCTTGATCTCGCCCGACGCATCGGTCCAGGAGAAGGGCGGGTAGGCCCCCTCCACCCCGAAGCGCACGGTTTTCCACTCCTTGGCCATGGCGGGGGTGGCCAGCAGGCTGGCAACAAACAGGGCTGAGAGGGTCAGTCTGATCTTCATCATGAGTACTCCATTACATAAAAAGCGCACAGGCGCGGACAAGGCATCGCAGGCGAATACATGCGATGACCAAAAGCGGCAAAATCTGGATGAGTGAGATCACGCCCGAGCGGGCGTCAGTGAACTGCTCCAGAGGTTCGATCTATTCGTCGAACCACTCGGAGAGATAGAAAGGCTTAAAGTAGAAGGCCAGAAAAAAGCCTCTGGCTTTGCGCATCATGGTAGTTTGTCGCGTCCTGTGACAAAGATGGCAATCACCTTAGCACGCCCGAATTTTGCCCGGCAAGAGGCAGCCGCAGGGCAGTAGCAAAATCCCGATCATGGTCAAGGCGGGCGGGATCCGTTAGGCTCGAAGCACCTTGCCATCCCATAACAGACCCACAGCGACCGATGAATTTTCTGGCCCATCTCCATCTGGCTGCCCATACCCGAAGCTCCCTCACCGGCAATCTGCTCGGCGATTTCGTCAAAGGCACGCTGCCCACGGGGCTTGCCGCCCACTTCGATGAGGGGATCTGGTTGCACCGCAAAATTGACGCTTTCACCGACGGCCACCCCGAGCACAAGGCGGCCGTCGCCTGTTTCGAGGCCCCCTGGCGCCGCTTTGGCGGCATAGTGGTTGATATGATCTACGACCACTGGCTGAGCCTGCACTGGGGACTGTTCAGCACCGAGCCCCTGCCCCGCTTCCTGCAACGCAGTTATGAGCAGCTATTGGCGGATCACCCACGCCTGCCGGATGGACTGCCACTCCCCCTCAAACGGATGGCCGAGCAGAACTGGATCGCCTCCTACCGCCACAGGGAGGGGCTGGGGCAAGCGCTAAATGGCATCGGCCGCCGACTGCGCCGCCCGGTACAACTGGGAGAGGCGCTGCTGACCCTCGATGAGTCGCAGTGGCAAACATGCGAGGCGGGATTTCTGCGCTTCTATCCCCAGCTGATGGACTTTAGCCAGCAGCAGCTGGCCCAATATCGGGCAGCCCAAGGGGCACAGTGATCCCTCTGGATAAAGCAGCTTCCCCATAAAAAAAGCCCCTTGCGGGGCATTTGTCATCAGTTGGCTTCGTCTTTCTTTTTGCGAATGCTTAAGCCCAGCTCCCGACCACGCAGTCGGGCGTAATAGATGGTGCCGACAAAGGCGAGAGTGGTGAAGACCAGCTCCACCACCGCCAGCCACCGCTCCCCCTCATCCGTGGTGATCAGGGTGAGGGCGTGGAGGAAATAGGGCATCAACACGAAGTTGCCCCAGGCGTGGGTGTAGGGATTGCCCTGCACTATCCCCTTGAGAGGGAAGAGCAGCGGCACCGTCCAGATCACCGGCAGCAGCCAGGGGTTGAGGTCCGGGTGGGGTGACAGCCACAGATGCCAGAGGATGACCCAGCCCAGCAGGCCGAAGAAGCCGACCAGAGTCAGCCAACGTGCGAAGCGGGTGCTCACTTGAGGATCTCCAGCACCTGCTCCGGCGGGCGACCAATACGGGCCTGACCATTCTTGATGACGATGGGGCGCTCGATCAGCTTGGGATGCTGGTGCATGGCGCGGATGAGGGCATCACCGCTGACATCGGCCAATCCCAGCTCCTTGTAGAGCTCCTCCTTGGTGCGCATCAGCTGGCGGGGATCGTTAAAACCAAGCAGAGAGAGCAGGTTGCGGATCTCATCTTCGCTCGGGGCCTGCTCCAGATAGAGCACCACATCAGGGGCGATCCCGTGCTGTTCCAGCAGGGCCAGGGTTTCGCGACTCTTGGAGCAGCGCGGATTGTGGTAGATTTGGGTCTCGCTCATGGTAACTCCCTGATTAATCGCAAGATGGGATTAGAAACGGCGCTATTGTAGGGGAAAGTGATGGTCAGGGTAAGCGGCAGTGGAAAGGAATTGAAACGAATTTGTTGGCTGATTGTGGCTGGCCTGCTGGGCGCCTGCACACCCGCCCCCGAATTTACCGATGCAACAGGGAAGTCGGTCAGCCTGCGCCACTTTGCCGGCAAGCCGATCCTGGTCAACTACTTCGCCCCCTGGTGCGCTCCCTGCCTGCGGGAGATGCCGCGCCTCAACAGGCTGGCAGCGGAGGGCCAGATCACAGTGCTGGCCATCAACTACGACCCGACCACGCCAGCAGAGCTGGACAAGCTGGCTGCGCAGTATCACATCAAGGTGCCGCTCCTTATTGCCAATGAAGATGCCTGGCTCCCCTTCCCTCGCCCAAGCGGCCTGCCCACCAGCTATCTGCTCGATAGCGAGGGCAAGCTCAAGCAGACGCTGGTCGGTGAGCTCGACCAGCAGCAGATCGAGATGCTCAAGGCGACCGCCAGCAGCATGAGTCACTAGCCCGTCGCTCTATCAACCTCACCAGCATCAACCTCACCGACATCAACGCCACCGCCATAAACAACAAGGGCGCACCATAGTGCGCCCTTGTTTGATAGGTTTCGTTAGCCCTTGAGGCTGTCGAGATCCTTCTTGGCCCGCTCCAGCTCGGTGATGCGCGCCTCCAGACGAGCCAGGGTCATCCGATCGCTGGTGGTACCGCGTGCCACGATCAGCTCGTCGATGGCCGCCTGATAATCCCCGCGCAGTGCGAGCATCTCGGCCCGCGCCATATGCAGCTCGGTCATTCTGCCCGCCTTGCGATAGGCATCGGCCAGCAGGTTCCAGGCCAGATTGTTCTCCTCATGGGCACGGGCATAGGGGTCGAGGATGGCGATGGACTTCTTGTAGTTGCCGCTCTCGAGGTAGGCGTTGCCGAGATTGACCACCACCACTTCGTTATCCGGCATCCGGCTGCGGAACTTCTCGAGGCGCGCGATGGCCTGGGCACTGCGCCCCTTGGCCAGATCGATGTCGGTCTGGGCATCGACGATAAAGAGATCTTCCGGATGACGGGCCGCCAGCTCCTGCATCAGGGTATCCGCCTCGTCAGTGCGCTTGAGCTGGATCAGCGCCAGTGCCTTGCCATAGATGGCGGCATCCTTGAGCGGGTAATCCCCCTTCTGGATCCGGCTATCGAAGTAGCTCAGCAGCCCCTGAGGGGTATCGGTACCAAAACGCACCTGAATCCGCACCTTGGCCAGCCAGAAGTCGAGACTGGGCGGCAAGTCGCGGCGACCATAGCTGCCCGCCCGAGCGCGGGCCTCGCTAATCCGGGTCTCCGGCAGCGGGTGAGTGAGCAGCATTTCCGGCGGCTTGCTGGCGTAACGGTATTCGGCAGCCAGTTTCTGGAAGAAGTTGGCCATCCCCATGGGGTCGAAACCGGCATCATAGAGGGTCTTCATGCCGATGCGATCCGCTTCATATTCGTTGTCGCGGGTGTAGTTGATGGCAGACTGCATGGAGAGGCCCAGCGTGGTCTGCAGCGCGGCGATACCGGCAGTCGGGTTGATCACGGCCAGCGCGATGGAGCCCACCAGACCGGCCAGGGTCACCGCCGAGCTGCTCGCCTGCGCCTCCATATAACGGGCGATATGGCGCTGGGTCACGTGGGTGATTTCGTGGGCCAGTACCGAGGCGAGCTCGCTCTCGCTGTCGGCGTAGAGGAATAGACCAGTGTGCACCTTGACTCGCCCGCCGAGGAAGGCGGCCGCGTTAATGCTGGGATCATTGATGAGGAAGAAGGTAAACGGGAAACGCACCCCATCGGCGTTGGTCAGCAATCGCTGACCCAGATCATCAATGTACTGGCTCAGCACCGGATCATCGATGATCGGCAGACCCGCACGGGCAAAGCGCATAAAAGCGTTGCCGTAACGCACTTCCTGCTCGATGGGCAGGGCAGCAACCCCGGCCGTGCCGATGTCGGGAAGCTGATTGTTGGCCTCGGCATGAAACGTGGCGCCCATCAGGGAAGCCAGCAGGGGAAGCGATGCCATCAGGGGGGAAAAACGTGCCACGTTATCTCTATCTCCATCAGAAAGGGCCTCGGCAGAATACCCTTGCCCATCAAGGGCTACAAGCGTTGTTTCATGCTCTTATCACGGCCATAATAGCGGCCACCTGCCTGATGGAGCCCCCATGGAAATTCTCGACCTGACCCCCTGGCGCTGCCCCGAGCCGCTGATCCGGCTCAAGCTCTGGTTAAGGGAGGCCAAAAGCGGTCAAACCGTCACCATCCGGCTGGCCGATGCGGGCTCCCGGCAGGATATTCCGGCCTATCTGCACCGTCAGGGCCACCATGTCGAGGTGCAGCAAGAAGCGGACAAAACCCTCTCTTTGCAGTTGGTTGTCGGGGCGAAACAACCATCTTGAGCCCCAGTGATGTAAGGATGCCGTCATGTTAGAAGTATTGAAGCGCTGGTATCAGACCCGTTTTTCCGATCCCGATGCCGTTACCCTTTTTCTGTTGCTGGTGTTCTGCTTCACCATCATCTGGCTGTTTGGCGATCTGCTGGCCCCCCTGCTGGTGGCGCTGGTAATGGCCTATCTGCTGGAGTGGCCGGTCGCCCGGCTGCAAAAAGCGGGGCTGTCGCGCACCCTGGCCACCAGCGTCATTCTGATCCTCTTTATTGCGGTAGCAGTCGCCTCCTTGCTGGGTCTTATCCCGACGCTGGTCAGTCAGGGGATCAATCTGGCCAAAGAGGCGCCGGCTATGCTGACCCACGCTCAGGATTATGTGCGCACCCTGCCGGACAAATACCCCGAGCTCATCGACGTCAGTCTGGTGGAGACCGTCATCGACAATATTCGCCAGCGCATCCTCAGTGGCGGCGAGCATCTGGTGAGCGCCTCCCTCAGTTCGCTGGTCAACGTGGTCGCCATCATGATCTACCTCATTCTGGTGCCGCTGATGGTCTTCTTTATGCTCAAAGACAAGCGGGTACTGATGGGTAGCCTGCGCCGCTTCCTGCCGCGCAACCGCACCCTGGTCAACCGGGTGTGGGTCGAGATGAACAACCAGATCATCAACTACATCCGCGGCAAGGTGATCGAGATCCTCATCGTCGGTATCGCCACCTATGTTCCCTTCGCCCTGATGGGACTGCGCTACTCGGTGCTGCTGGCGGTCGCGGTCGGCTTCTCGGTGCTGATCCCCTATATCGGCGCCGCCGTGGTGACCGTACCGGTCGCCATGGTCGCCCTGTTCCAGTGGGGGCTCACCCCGGAGTTCGCCTGGCTGATGGTGGCCTATCTGGTCATTCAGGCCCTCGATGGCAACCTGCTGGTGCCGGTGCTTTTCTCGGAAGCGGTCAATCTCCATCCGGTGGCCATCATCATTGCCGTGCTGGTCTTCGGCGGCTTGTGGGGATTCTGGGGAGTCTTCTTCGCCATTCCCCTCGCCACCCTGGTCAAGGCGGTGATCAATGCCTGGCCAAAACGTGAAGAGATGCCCAGTGCCGCAAAATAACCTGCTTCTCCTGCAATCGTGACAACGGAGTGTCCATGACCTTTTTTCGTCAAATCAGAGCGGCAGGGCTGACGGCCCTGCTCCTCGCTGCCGCCATGCCAGCGCGTGCCGATATCGATCTTGGCGCCATGGATCTGCTCACCAGCGACAGCCCTACCAGCCCGGTGCCACAGGGCTTTGTCGCCGGAGCGGCGCTCATCGGGGGACAAGCCCGCTATGAAGCGCAGGACAACGCCCTCTACGCCATCCCGGGCTTTATCTACTTCGGCGACGACTTTATGTTTCTGGGAGATCGGGCCCGCTACTACTTCCACAAGGATGAGAACGTGGCCCTCTACGGCTATGGCCGGGTCCGTTTTGGCAATCTGGATCCCGAGGACTCTCCGGCCTTTACTGGCATGGAGCAGCGAAAATGGCAGCTGGAAGGCGGGATCGGTGGCAACATCATCACCCCCTATGCCCTGCTGACCTTGCGGGCCAACAGCGATGTCACCGGCCGCAGCAAGGGACAGGAGCTGCTGCTGTGGGCCGATTTCCCCATCCTGCGTGACAACCTGCTGATCATGCCGGGGATGGGGCTGATGCTGCGCAGCGACAAGATGGCCAACTACTATTTCGGCGGCATCTCCGAGAGCGAGGCGACTGCCCAGCGGCCTGCTTGGGATACCGGTACCACCCTCTCCCCGATGACGGCCCTCATCACCAGTTACCGCTTCAGCCCCAACTGGATTGGCATGTTTGCCATGAACTACGAATGGTATGATCGGGACATCAAAAACAGCCCCATCGTCCAGCACGATGGCGAACTTTATGCGGGTTTTGCGCTGGGCTATATCTGGTAACAGTTATGAGTCTTGAACCGTGAGACACGACCAAACAAAAGGGAGCCCTTGGCTCCCTTTTTCACGGCCATCATCAGGCTGGTAGTACAGCCTGCTCAGGCCGCCAATTCAGGCTTACAGCGCCGCCAGAAACCCGGCCAGCTGCTGATTGACGAAGGCCGGATTTTCCAGCGACGAGATATGGCCAGCCATCGGGATCTCCTTGAACGGGCAACCCAGCACCTCGGCCATCAGATAGCCCTCCAGCACCGGACGGGCCTTGTCTTCGCAGCCGGTCATCACCAGTGCGGGAGTGGTGATCTCCTCCAGCCACTCGATACGATCTTCGCGGGTCACAAAGCTGCGGCCCACCGCCACCATGGCGGCAATCTTCTCGTTTGGCCAGGCGGCCAGACGCGCCTTGAAATCGGCCAGCAAGTCGGCATCGGGCTGGTTGGCAAAGAAGATAGGCGCCACCTGTTCGATGATGGGTGCAGGAATTGAACCAAGCTGCTCGATCGCAGCGAGCATGCCGAGGTAGCGCTCGCAGGTGATCTGCGGTTCCAGGCCGACAAAACTGTCCATCAGCACCAGACCCTTGAGGCGGTTTGGCACCATGCGCGCCAGCTCAACCCCCCACATGCCGCCGATGGAGAGGCCCACCAGTACGAACTCGTCAACCCCGAGGGCATCGAGCAGCGCCAGGTGATCCCGCGCCAGCGTCGCCAGGGTGCAGCCACCTTCGGGGAGCAGGTCGGAATCACCGTGGCCCCACAGCTCGGGAACGATGCAGCGATAGCTGCCCTTGAGCGCCTCAATTTGCGGCGCCCACATGGCGCTGTCCCACAGATAGCTGTGACCAAACAGCAGTACCGGCCCTTGTCCTTCATCCAGATAGGCCATCCGGCGGCCCGCTATCTCCATAAAATGCTTCATGTTATCTCCTGTTGCCAGCGATGGGCGGGCAGTGTATCACGTCCCCCTTGGCAGGTGACGCCTCCCTGGTGCAAGCTGACAGTGACTCAAAGAAGTCACCCATGAAAGGATGCCAAAAGGAGAAGCCTATGGCGAAGGAGAAGAGCAAGAAGCGGCCGCGTCTGGACAAGAAGTGCTACGAGCACCACCTTGCCCATCTGCAGGAGGAGCTGGTCAAGCTGCAGGAGTGGGTCAAGCAGGAGGGGTTAAAGGTAGTGGTACTGTTCGAAGGACGGGACGCCGCCGGTAAAGGGGGCGTCATCAAGGCGATCACCGAACCGCTTAACCCCCGGGTCTGCCGGGTCACGGCGCTGCCCGCTCCCTCCGATCGTGAGCGCTCCCAGTGGTACTTTCAGCGTTATGTCGCCCACCTGCCCGCCGCTGGCGAGATGGTGCTGTTTGACCGCTCCTGGTACAACCGGGCCGGAGTCGAGCGGGTGATTGGATTTTGCAGCGACGCCGAGTATCGCGAGTTTCTGCGCGCCTGCCCCGAGTTTGAGCGGATGCTGATCCGCTCCGGCATCACCTTGATCAAATACTGGTTCTCGGTCAGCGACGAGGAGCAGGAGAAGCGCTTCAAGGAGCGGATCAACACCCCCATCAAGCGCTGGAAATTCAGCCCGATGGATTTGCAATCCCGGTCACGCTGGGTGGAGTACTCCCGCGCCAAGGATGACATGTTCACCTACACCGACACCGAGGATTGCCCCTGGTTCGTGGTGGAGGCAGATGACAAACGCCGTGCCCGCCTCAACTGCATCGCACATCTGCTGAGCAAGGTGCCCTACGAGGCGATCCACTACGAGCCTATCAAGCTTCCCCCCATCAAGACCGAAGGGTATGAGCGCCCGCCGCTGGCCAGCCAGACCTTTGTGCCCGATATTACCGCCGAACTCGAGGCCTGAACCGGGTTACCTTGCCTATCTGCATGTTCAGATCGCAGGCAATAAAAAGCCGGTCTGACGACCGGCAAAAAGGCATTGATTATTAAGAAAGGAAAACCAGCACAACAAAAAATCAGGTACGGATATATTTGGCAGTACGGGGGAACGCCTGCTCCTTGGCATCGAACAGGTAGCAGGCTTCGGCCGGGATACCCACGCTGTAGGTCTGACCGGTCGCCACATCCACATCCGAGGTGGCCTTGACGGTAAAGTCGTGACCATCCACATCCATATAAACGAAAGACTCGGCACCCAGGTGCTCGGCCACCTGCACGATCCCGCTCACCTTGCTGTGCGCATGGGGGTGATCCAGCGGCATCAGATGCTCGGGGCGAATACCCAGCTCCACCTTGTCACCCACAGCGCCACTGCGGGCATCGACCCGGGCACGCACGGTATCGCCAGAGGTCAGCTTGACCAGGCACTCCTGCTCGCCAATCTCCAGCAACTCGCCCGCCAGGAAGTTCATCTTGGGAGAGCCGATAAAGCCCGCCACGAACTTGTTGTCCGGGTTGTGGTAGAGATCCAGCGGTGAACCGAACTGCTCCAGGTTGGTGGCAGCTTCGGCCTTGAGCGGGCTCAGCACAACAATCTTGTCGGCCAGGGTCATCGCTTCCACCTGATCGTGGGTCACGTAGATGATGGTGGAGTTAAGCTCTTTGTGCAGCTTGGCGATCTCGATCCGCATCTTGACCCGCAGCGCGGCATCCAGGTTGGAGAGCGGTTCGTCAAACAGGAACACCTGCGGCTGCTGCACGATGGAGCGACCGATGGCGACACGCTGACGCTGACCACCGGAGAGCGCCTTGGGCTTTCTGTCCAGCAGCGGCTCAAGACCCAGGATCTCGGCGGCGCGCATCACCCGCTTGTGGATGTTCTCCTTGTCCATCTTCTTGAGCTTCAGACCAAAGGCCATGTTCTCGTAGATGTTCATATGCGGATAAAGGGCGTAGGACTGGAACACCATGCCGACGTTGCGCTCTACCGGCGGCACGTCGTTCATGTAGCGACCGCCGATGGTCAGCTCACCGCTGGTGATGTCTTCCAGACCCGCGATCATCCGCAGCAGGGTGGATTTACCGCAGCCGGACGGGCCGACGAAGACGATGAATTCGCCTTCCTTGATGGAGAGGTTGATGTTGCGCAGGGTGTCCTTGTGAACAGCCGGATCGTAATTTTTGCGAACGTTGTTGAGTACTACTTCAGCCATGACGAGCTCCGCTCTTGAATCTTTGCAAATCGTGATAGCGGGGGGAGTCAGCTCCCCCGGCCATAAACTTAACCTTTCACACCACCAGCAGTCAGACCGCCAACCAACCAGCGCTGTGCCAGCAGGAACACCACTGTGATGGGGAAACCGGAGAGCACTGCGGCCGCCGCGAAATCACCCCACAGATAGTTCTGCGGATAGAGGTACTGCTGGGCCCCGACCGCCAGGGTCAGATTGTTCACATCCTGCAGCAGGATGGAGGCCATGGGCACCTCGGTAATGGAACCGATAAAGGCCAGAATAAATACTACCGCCAGGATGGGCACCGACAGGGGCAACAGGATCAGACGGAATGCCTGCCACGGGGTCGCACCGTCGATGGCCGCCGCCTCCTCCAGGGAGGAGTCGATGGTCTCGAAGTAGCCCTTGATGGTCCAGACGTGGAGGGCGATACCACCCATGTACGCCAGGATCAGGCCACCGTGGGTATTGAGACCCAGCCAGGGGATGTAGTCACCAATCTTGTTAAAGAGCGCGTAGATGGCTACCAGTGCCAGCACTGCCGGGAACATCTGGAAAATCAGCATGCCCTGCAGGATGGTGGACTTGCCACGAAAACGCAGGCGGGCAAAGGCGTAGGCACAGGTGGTGGAGAGCGTCACGATCATCAGGGCAGTGATGCCGGCGATCTTGATGGAGTTCCACAACCAGGTCAGCACCGGGAACGGCGGCGGCGTGATGCTGCCGTCGGCGTTGGTGATGGACATGCCCAGCGCCAGCTTCCAGTGATCCAGCGTCGGATTGGAGGGGATGATCTCCCCTACCGCGAAGTTACCGTTACGGAACGAGATGGCGATAACCATGATCAACGGGAAGATGATCAGCGCCAGGAAGCCCCACATGACCAGGTGGGTTGCCCACACCCGGTATTTGACTGATTTGGGTTGTACGATTGCCATGTTGAAGCCTCCTTACAGCTGCTTGTCGGCTTTGGACAATTTCAGGTTGAGCAGCGCCAGCGCACCCACGATGAGGAAGATGGCTGTGGCGATGGCACTGGCCAGACCGTAGTCCTGACCACCCGATCCCTGGAACGCAATCCGGTAGGTATAACTCACCAGCAAGTCGGTGGTACCGGCCGGGGTGCTGGCGCCGATGATGTCGGGCGCACCGTTGGTCAACAACTGGATAAGCACGAAGTTGTTGAAGTTGAAGGCAAACGAGGCAATCAACAGCGGTGTCAGCGGCTTCATCAGCAGCGGCACGGTGATCTTGAAGAAGTTCTGCACCGGACCGGCACCGTCCATGGCTGACGCTTCATAGAGATCTTCCGGAATGGCTTTGAGCAGGCCCATGCAGAGGATCATCATGTAGGGGTAGCCGAGCCAGGTGTTGACTATCAGGATCATCACCTTGGCCAGGAAGGGGTTGGTATACCAGTCCGGTTTGATGCCAAACGCCGCTTCCAGGAACATGTTGATCTCACCGAAGTTCTGGTTGAACAACCCCTTGAACACCAGGATGGAGATAAACGCCGGGATCGCATAGGGCAGGATCAACATGACCCGATAGAAACCGCGCCCCTTGAGCTCTTCCCACTGCACCAGACAGGCCAGCACCATGCCGATGGCCAGGGTGAAGGCGACAGAACAGGTTGAGAAGATCACGGTCCAGATGAAGATCTGCAGGAAGGGTGACTGGATGCCCGGATCGGTGACGATGCGCGCGAAGTTCTTCCAACCGACGCTCACCACAAAGCCCGGAGCAATCCCCTTGCCGACAAACTGACCCTGTTCGTCGATGTACTGATAGAAGCCGGTCTCGCCATTGGGCAGCATCAGTTCGCCATTCTGGGTATCACGCAGCAGGTTGCTGTCTTTGATCACCACGCCGGACTTGAGCACGGCACCATCCATCAGACGGGTGTAGTGCTGCTTCTGGGCGGCAAACTTGCGCAGGCTGCTCAGGGTCAGGTGGGTACCGCCATCCGGCAGCACCAGATCAAGGTCACTCAGGTGAGTACGATGCTCAACAATGGCGCGGATCGGTGCGGCCTTGCTGGCCGCTTCGCCAGTGAAGGGCTGCAGTTCGACCACTTGCTGGGTGTTCTGCACACGGCCCTCGCGGGACGCCAGCTCACGGGCCTTGTTGGTCATCAGGGAAACAGGTTGGCTGATAAAGGATTGATCATCCTGTGTCAGCAGCAGCTGGAACTGGCCGTTGTCGCCATCCAGCAGGGTAAAATCGAATTCACCGCCCGCCACCTTGTAGGTTTTCTTCAGGTGGTAGTCCCGCGCCTGCTCCACGGAGAGCAAGTTGGACCCCGAATAGTTGGTGAAGGCAATGCCAATGGTGTAGGCAAGAGGGAAGATGATAAACACAACCATGCCCGCAACACCCGGAAAGATGTAGCGATGGGCATAGGTCTTCTTGTTCATGAAGACATACAGACCGACGGAAACCACCACCAGATCCAGCAGCGCGAATACCCACTCGCCACTGGCGTACATCATCACGGCTGCGTAGCCGTTGAGGATGGCAACCAGGGCCGCTATGGTCCACTTAAGCCAGGTGTGCTTATCCTTCGGACCGGCATAGGACTCAACAGAAGGTACTACTTCCATGCCAATTAACCTTTATAACGCCAAGAGAGATTTGAGAGAGTGGGAGGCCATGACGGCCTCCCGGGTAGTGCGTGCTTACTGAACGATACGCTTGGCAGCGGTATCCAGAGCTTCGTCAACACCCTGACGACCGGAGGTCACGTTCTTGAGGGCAGTTTCGAAGGAAGACCAGAAACGGCTCATCTCGGGAACGGATGGCATCGGCTCGCCAGCCTGGGCGTTCAGCATGGTGGCCTTGATGTGCGGATCGGATTCCAGGGTCTTCTGGAAGGATTTCAGCGCAACGGCACCCAGCGGCTTGTCGGCGTTAACCGGCGCCAGACCGGCATCGGTCAGCAGGTAGTTTTCCAGGAACTCGATAGCCAGATCCTTGTTCGGGCTGGCGGCGTTGATGGTAGCACCCAGTACGCCAACGAAGGCTTTGGCCGGCTTGCCGTTCAGGGTCGGCAGCGGCGCTACGCCGTACTTGATGCCGCTCTTGTCCAGGTTGCTCCAGGCCCAGGGACCGTTGATCATCATGGCCACTTCGCCCTTGTTGAACTTGGCGTCCATCACACCGTAGTCGATGCCTTTTTCCAGGTGACCGGACTTGATCATCTCGGAGATGTAGCCCACGCCCATCTTGGCACCTGCGTTGTTCACGCCGGTATCTTTGACGTCATAACCGGTAGCGGTTTTCTTGAAGGCGTAACCACCGTTGGCAGCCACCAGCGGATAGCTGAAGTACGGGGTGTCATAAGCCCACATGATGGCGCGCTTGCCGTTTTTCTTCAGAGTCTCGTCAATCTTGGCGATCTCTTCGAAGGTTTTCGGCGGCTCTGGCAGCAGGTCTTTGTTATAGATCAGGCTGACCGCTTCCATGGCAACCGGGTAGCCATAGGTTTTGCCATCAACAGTCATGGCATCCCATGCCAGCGGTTCAAATTTGCCTTTGGTGGCAGCGTTCGGCGTTACCGGAACCAGCAAACCGGCTTTGACCCACTCACCGTAACGGTCGTGAGCCCAGAAGAAGATGTCCGGGCCGTTGCCAGTGGCGGCGGCTTGCTGGAATTTCACTTCAACCTGATCCGGGTGAGCCACAGTAACCTTGATGCCGGTTTCTGCTTCAAACTTCTTACCCACTTCAGCCAGACCGTTGTATCCCTTGTCACCGTTGATCCAGATGGTCAGCTGACCTTCATCGATGGCAGCAGTAGCAGAGCAAGCGACGCCAAGAGTGGCCAGACCGATCAGGGATGACAGCAATTTCATTTTCATGAGCCTTTCCTTGTTTTAGTTCCGCGCTGTAAGAGCATTGTGTGCGAGGTGAATATTATCCCAAGCGGTAAACAGCTCACATGACGCAACTCGCATTTTTGAAATGCAATTACGTATTTCCTTCCAGAAAGTTTTGAAAACATTTTCTTATTTCAGGGGATTACGGCCATTTATCGGCTTAATCCCAGACAACCACAGAATAATAATTACCAAAATGAAATAAAATTTCATGAGTGAAAGGGTTTTCACCTCAATGAAAACCCTTTCAGGTGGTTTATTTTGTTTGATTTGTTAACAAAGTACCGCGCCAGTTTCGAGGTCTGCCCGGGCGCGATAAAAAAAGAGACCCCGCCGGGGCGGAGTCTCTTTTTGCGAGAAATGACGAGTTGATCACACTCGGGAGCATGACTACGACTGGCGCAGCAGCTGATCCTTGAGATTGGGCGGCACACCCTTGATGGTCAGGGTGTCGGTCTGGGGATCGTAAAAGATCCGGCTGTTCAACAGCTTCTGCTCAAAGCTCAGAGTCAGGCCGCCACCGGAGCCGACAAACTTGGTCAAACCACGCAGGGTAGAGCGATCCGCCGGGAAGCGCTCTTCCAGCTCATACTCCTGACCGATAAAGCTGTAAAAATCGAGAGCACCGTCGCCGGGCAATTCTGCAGACAGCTCCTTGATTTCGATCTCTTCACCGGCACTCGCCTGTTCGGTGCAATATTTGAAGACCTGCTTTTTATAGTCATTGCGCTCGGTCGGCTCGAGCTGACGACTGTCGCAATAATCTTCGACCGCCTGCAGCAAGCCTTTATTTTGTACCTTGGCATCCATGCCCTCGCGGGCACCCAGCAGATCCATAAAGAAGTCGCCCAGTTTGCGACCAATGCGCCCCTTGCTGAAGGTGATATAGCGGCGCGAATCAGGTTGGGTTTTCCATTCGGTCAAATCAATGCGGGCCACCAGATTGAGTTTGCCGATATCCAGATACTGGATATGGCGTAATTCCAGCGCTTCGCTGACGGTTACGCTCTCCTTGCCCTCCAGCAGAGCAATCAGCAGATAATCGACCCCGACGTAGTTATATTTGGCAAACAGCAGCACCCCTTGCCCATCGAGAGCGTGCTCCACCAGCTGCTTGAGCAGCATCTGGGTCACGGTGACCGAGAAGGGGACGAATTCGGTCTGCTCGTCGAGCAGTTGTTCGAGGGCGATACGAAACGCGGGTGAAGGCTGCTTGGGAGCCTCTTCACCGTCGGCCAGCTCGGCGACGGCGGCCTCGGGGTCGGCAAAGAAGCCAAAGCCCTTGCCGCCCTTGCCGTTGTAGATCCGATGCAGTTCCGCCATCAGTCCCTGTACCGCCTCATCAGGGGGCAGGGTCTGGCTGCGGGTATCGGCGTGGGGTTGACCATCGCCGCCCTGGCGCAAGGAGTGAAGAATGATCTTGTCGATATCGAGACTCATGTCACAAAGCCATAGTGTTAGCCGAAAGGGTGAAGTATTATAAGGCGCTTTGAACCGAGATGAACTGAAGATTATGCCTATCGTATCAAAGTACAATAACGAGCAATTTGACGCCCTGATGAACGACCTGATCACCGCGCTGGAAAAGCATAAAGCGCCGGTAGATCTCAGCCTTATGGTGCTTGGCAATCTGACCACCAATATCATCAACGGTATGGCACCGGCCCAGCGCCAGGCCATCACTGAAAAGTTTGTCCAGGCCCTGACCGCATCGGTCGATAATCGCCACGACGCACACTGAGTCCCCGACTCTGTTGATTTGACGTTTCTCAACGCAGATGGATCACTATGGTCGAAACCGGTAACCCCTATCGTGATAATGTCTCTCGCCTGATCACCTGGGGGCATTGGTTCTCCTTCTTCAACATTATTCTGGCCATGCTCATCGCCACCCGTTATCTGGGTGCCATCAGCTGGCCATCGACCACGCTGGGCGTGATCTATCTCGTTGTAAGCTGGATTGGCCACTTCTCGTTTCTGAGTTTTGTCACCTACCTGTTGACGATCTTCCCGCTCAGCTTCGTGCTACCCAAGGAGAAGTCGTTGCGGTTCATCTCGGCCATCATCGCTACCCTGGCGCTGGTGCTGCTGCTGATCGACACCCAGGTATTCCGGCTGTTCAAGTTCCACCTCAACAGTCAGGTATGGCAGTTGCTGCTGGATCAGGCGCAAACCGAAGAGGGCTCAATCTGGAGCATCATCTTCGTTGCCGTGCCCACCATCTTCCTGCTGCAACTGCTGCTGTCGGCCTATGTCTGGCGCAAGATCAACAAGCGCAAGCGCCGCCAGTACGGCAATCAGGTGGGGCTGGCCCTGCTGATCTGCTTTATTCTGACCCACGTGGTCAACAGCTGGGCGGATGCGACCCTCTATCAGCCCATCACCATGCAGAGAGCCAACTTCCCCCTCTCCTACCCCATGACGGCCCGCTCCTTCCTGGCCAAACATGGCTGGCTGGATCTGGATCAGTACGAGAAGCAGGCGGCCTCCCAGGGTGATAACAGCGACAGCCGGATGCATTACCCACTGCGCCCGCTCAACGTCAACGCCCCCCTGACTCACAACAATCTGCTGATTGTGGTGGTCGACTCATTGCGTTTTGACATGCTCAACAACATCAACATGCCCAATCTGCAGCGCTATGCGGATCAGCATCTGACGTTCCGCAATCACCTGAGTGGCGGCAACGACGACCTGATGGGCATGTTCAGCCTCTTCTACGGGTTGCCCGGTCACTACTACAAGGACATCAGCAGCGACAAGCGTCCGCCGGTGCTGTTCGACGAGATGCTGCGCCAGGATTACCAGTTCGGGCTGTTCGGCGCGATGGAAGATGCCCAGAAGTATCGCAAGAGCATCCTCGCCGGTCTGCGCAAGCAGGTGTTTGTCTCAGAGCAGAGTGACGATGGCAAGCTGCTGACCGACTGGCAACAGTGGCTGGAGAAGCGCTCACCCGAGCGTCCCTGGTTCTCGCTGGTCTATCTCTCGAGCCCCGGCGACTACCAGTTGCCCGCCACCATGAAGGGGCCGTTCCAACCGGAGCTTGCCAACTTCAATCCGGCGACCGCCTATCGGGCGGAGAACCTGCAAAAACTGGAGAACCGCTACAAGAACTCGGTCTTCTATACCGACCAGTTGCTTGAGCAGATGCTGACCAAATTGCAGTCGCAGGGGATGGACAGCAACACCATCGTCGTCATCACCTCCAACCACGGTCAGGAGTTCAACGACACCCGCAGCAACAGCTGGGGCGCAGGCAGCAACTACTCACTCTATCAGGTGCAGGTACCGCTGGTACTGGCCTGGCCGGGGCGCGGCAGTGACGTTCGGGAACAACCAAGCAGCCATTTCGATCTGGCGCCGACCCTGATGCAGGGGATGCTGGGCGTGCGCAATCCGGCGCGCGATTACAGCGTTGGCCGCTCGCTGTTTGATACCAGCCCGCGCAACTGGCTGCTGGCCGGGGATCAGAACGACTTCGCCATCTATGAAGGGGACACCATCACCCACTTCAACAAGCAGGGTGACTTCGAACTGCTGGAGCGCAACAGCTATCGCCCGATCAAGCACGGCACCCCGGATATGGGCGCCATGATCCAGGTGATGAACGAGCTGAACCGCTTCTATCGCAACCAGTGAAGCGCCCCTTAATGGCTTGCTACCATAAAAAACGCCCCGAATTTGGGGCGTTTTTCGTTGTATAGCCGGGCCACGTTCACGACAGTTAGCCACCCCACCCTTGCGGGTACTTGTAGCCGACGAAACGCTTGGCTGCATAGGCTTTGAAAGCCGCCGAGTTGTAGGCCGCCGCCACATCTTTGGCAAACGGCTGATCCGCATCTGCGCTTTTCACCACCACCCAGTTGATAAAATCGTAGCTGCGCTCCAGAAACAGTCCTTCACTGAACGGGATACCGCTGGAGGCAGCAAAATTACCGTTGATCACCGAGAAGTCCACATCCTCGCGCGAGCGGGGCAGTTGTGCTGCCTCCAGCAACACCAGCTTGAGATTGTGCGGATTGTTCACCACATCAAACTCGCTCGCCTTGAGCGGGTTTATCCCCTCCTTGAGGGTCAGCCAACCAAGATCCTGCAGCATCAACAACGCCCGCGCCTGATTGGTGGGATCGTTGGGGATGGCCACCGTGCTCCCCTCTTTCACCTTGTCGAGTGCTGCCAACTTGCCGGAATAGAGTCCCATCGGGCCAGTTGGCACTTGGGTAATGGGCGCCAGCGACAAGCCGCGATCTTTGGCAAAACTCTCCAGATAAGGTTTGTGCTGGAAGCAGTTCACATCCAGTGATCCGTCAGCCAGAGCAATATTGGGGGTCACATAGTCGGTGAACTCCACCAGCTTGACCTTGTACCCCTTGGCCTCCAGCTGCGGCTTGATGGAGTCGGTCACCATGTCGGCAAAATCCCCCACCGTGGTACCAATCACGATCTCCTGTTTGGTCGGCAAGGACGCATCGGCGGCAACCGCGGAAAAAGAGAGGCTCCCGACCGCTATCGCGGCAATAAAGGTGCTGGCGCCAGCAGTGGCGCGCAAGGAAGCAGTCAAAGGAGAAGATAAGAAGAAACGAAACGGCATAGGGACTCCCTGTCAGGTACGCATCAAGCTATGGGACTGCGGCGGGGTGGCTCTCAGAGATTAGGCCCCTCAAACCGCAGCAATCTAGCCATCCAAACGGCTATTTTGGTTACCATAACAGAGTCATCCACTGCCGCCAAGCAATAAACCGCTGGTTCCACCTCATCACCCTTGCTGTCACCCCCGAATGCATAGCTGTACTCACGTTGGCACACACAACCATGCCGCTCACGTTCAAGAGCGCACGAGCTCCCCTCGGGATTGCCCCGAATCGGGATGGCTACGGCGAAGGAGAGTCGCGAGAGGAGTGAATTACAGATAAAAAGATCAGTAGCGAGCGGTGAGAACCATTCTCAATAAAACACATAACCAGCGTCATTGGAATACCTACCACAAACCAGATCGGATTTCTTTGAACCTCATTGCGTTTTTTGAAAATGGCTCTTTTTGAACCCCTACCACCCGTGTATAGATTTCCGTCGCACTCAGGATGGTGCGATCCAAGATGGAGTTAAAAAAATAATGAAGCAAACATCGTTAGCACTGGCGATCACAGCACTGCTGTCGACCCTGCCCAGTGCGCTCGTTCAGGCAAATGAAGGTTGTGCGCCGCTCACCGGCAAGGAGAGCGGCATGGATATCGGACGCAGCAGCACCGAGCGCTGCCTGCCAGGTGCCAATCCCCTGCAGGAGCAGCAGTGGTATCTGCTCAACAGCGGCCAGGATGGATTCAGCTCCCGTGGCGGCATAGCGGGCAATGATCTCAACCTCTGGTGGGCTCATCGCACCGGCGTGCTGGGCCAGGGAGTCAATGTGGCCGTGGTGGATGATGGTCTGGCCATCGCCCACCCGGATCTGGCGGACAACGTGCGTCCGGGGTCGAAAAACGTGGTAACCGGCAGCGATGACCCGACACCGACCGATCCGGATACGGCCCACGGCACTTCGGTCTCCGGCATTATTGCGGCGGTGGACAACGCCATCGGTACCAAGGGTATTGCCCCGCGAGCCCAGTTGCAGGGTTTCAACCTGCTGGATGACAACAGCCAGCAGTTGCAGAAGGATTGGCTCTACGCCCTTGGCGACAGCGATGCCAGCCGCGACAACCGGGTGTTCAACCAGAGCTACGGCATGAGTGTGGTGGATCCCCGCTCTGCCAACTCTCTGGATCAATCCCAGCTTGATCGTCTGTTTGAACAGCAGACCCTCAAGGCGCAGGGCGCAGCCTATATCAAGGCCGCCGGCAACGGCTTCAACAAGATAGCGGCGGGCGGCTATGTGCTTAACCGCACCGGCAATGGCCCCAAATTGCCGTTTGAAAACAGCAACCTCGATCCCTCCAACAGCAACTTCTGGAACCTGGTGGTGAGCGCTCTCAACGCCGATGGCGTCAGATCTTCCTACTCCAGCGTCGGCAGCAACATCTTCCTGAGCGCGACCGGCGGCGAGTACGGTACCGACGCTCCGGCGATGGTGACCACGGATCTGCCCGGCTGCGACATGGGTTACAACCGTACCGACGATCCCAGCACCAACCGGCTGCACGGCAACCCGCAACTGGATGCCAGCTGCGACTACAACGGCGTGATGAACGGCACCTCCTCCGCCACCCCCAGCACCTCCGGCGCCATGGCGCTGCTGATGTCCGCCTACCCGGATCTGTCGGTGCGGGACCTGCGGGATCTGCTGGCGCGCAGCGCAACCCGGGTCGATGCCACACAGAAACCTGTGATGGTCAGCTACACCAGCAGCACCGGCAAGGTGCGTGATGTGAAAGGGCTGGAAGGGTGGGAGCGCAATGCCGCCGGCATGTGGTTCAACCCGACTTACGGTTTTGGTCTGATCGACGTCAACAAGGCTCTTGAGCTGGCAGCCAATCACCAGCCCCTGCCCCCGCTGGTGCAACTGCCGTGGCAGAAGATCAATGTCAGCGGCAGTGCCGCCGCCATTGCGGATGTGGGCAACAGCCCGACCAGCTCAACAACCCGCATTGCCACACCGTTGACGGTAGAAGCGGTTCAGGTGATGGTGAGTCTGGATCATCAGCGCCTGCCCGATCTGCTGATCGAACTGGTCTCCCCCGCCGGCACCCGCAGCATCCTGCTGAGCCCCTTCAACAGCCTGGTCGGCCAATCTCTCGACCAGCAGCAACTGGGCTTTGTGCGAACCAAGGGATTGCGTGACATGCGGATGCTATCCAACAAGTTCTACGGCGAATCGGCGCAAGGCACATGGCACATGGCGACTGGAAGTAACCGATGTTGCCAACGGTACCCGTCAGGTCTCTCTGCTCAATCGCGAGACCCGTGAGCGTACCACCCTGACCGAGCGCAACAATCGCCAACCGGGCAAGCTGATCTCATGGTCCCTGCGGGTCCTGGGTCACGATGCCAACCGCAGCTAACACGCTAGGAGTATTACCATGAACAAACCTGTTACCTTGCTTCTGGCAACCCTGCTGGCCCCCCTCTCGGGACAGCTCTGCGCCCAGGAGTCCGTCACCATGGATGGCAAGCAGTACAGCACCATAGAGGTGAACGGCCAGACCTACCTCATTCCCGACAATGGCAGCAAGAAGCGGGTCGCCCGCAGCCTTGACAGCAAGGTCCCGCAACAGACCCTGCGCCGCGGTGACGTGTTGATGCAAGGGGCCGCTAGCCCGGAGCTGACTGTAAGCGGCACCCTGCTGGTGGAAGCTGACGATGCCAGCGCCAAGGCGCTGGCGACTCGCCACGGCCTGAACTTCAAACAGAGCAGCGGTGGTATCGCCCTGCTGGAGGCCAAACCGGGCACCGATCTCAATGCCATCGCCACCAAGCTCAAGAGCGAAGGGGTGAATGTGCAGATCGAGCTGTCGGGGGCCGAACAGCAGCCGAAATAGGTCGCGACACACAAATCACAAAGGGGGCCATTATGGCCCCCTTTCTGTACTGCTCATTTTGATAGTGGCTTACTTGGCACCATGCTGCTCCGCCAGATAGATCCAGGTATCGACCACGGTATCGGGGTTGAGCGACACCGAATCGATCCCCTGATCCACCAGCCAGGCGGCAAAGTCCGGATGATCGGATGGCCCCTGACCGCAGATCCCCACGTACTTGCCCGCCTTGCGCGCAGCCTGGATCGCCATCGCCAGCAGCGCCTTGACCGCCTCGTTGCGCTCGTCGAACAGGTGGGCAATCAGCCCCGAGTCCCGATCCAGCCCAAGGGTGAGCTGGGTCATGTCATTGGAGCCGATGGAGAAGCCGTCCACGTGCTCGAGGAACTTGTCTGCCAAGAGGGCGTTGCTCGGGATCTCGCACATCATGATCACCTTGAGCCCACGCTCGCCGCGGCGCAGACCGTTCTCGGCCAGGATGTCGATCACCTGCTCCGCCTCGCCCACGGTGCGCACGAAGGGGATCATCACCTCGACGTTGGTCAACCCCATCACATCGCGCACCCGCTTGATCGCCTCGCACTCGAGGGCAAAACAGGGGCGGAAGCTGTCGGCAATGTAGCGGGACGCACCACGAAAACCGATCATCGGGTTCTCCTCGTGGGGCTCGTAGCCACGACCTCCCACCAGATTGGCGTACTCGTTGGACTTGAAGTCCGACATCCGCACGATCACCCGCTCCGGCCAGAAGGCGGCCCCCAGAGTGGCGATCCCCTCGGTCAGCTTGGCCACATAGAACTCCCGCGGGCTGTCGTAACCGGCAATCATCTTGCCGATGGTGGCCTTGAGCTCTTGCGTTTGCTGGTCAAACTCCAGCAAGGCCTTGGGGTGCACGCCGATCATCCGGTTGATGATGAACTCAAGACGCGCCAGCCCTACCCCGGCATTGGGCAACTGGGCAAAGTCGAAAGCGCGGTCCGGGTTGCCGACGTTCATCATGATCTTGATGGGCAGGCGCGGCATATTGCCCACCTCGGTCACCGCCACATCGAAGTCCAGCTCGCCGTCATAGATAAAACCGGTATCCCCTTCCGCGCAGGAGACGGTGATCCGCTGGCCCGGCTGAATATGATCGGTAGCGTTGCCACAGCCGACCACAGCCGGAATGCCCAGCTCACGGGCGATAATGGCGGCGTGACAGGTGCGCCCCCCCCGGTTGGTGACGATGGCGGAGGCCCGCTTCATGATGGGCTCCCAGTCCGGGTCGGTCATGTCGGTGACCAGCACATCGCCGGGCTGCACTTCGTCCATCTGGCTGATGGAAGAGATGACCCGCGCCGGACCCGCGCCAATCTTGTGACCGATAGCCCGCCCCTCGATCAGCACCTTGCCCGCTTGCTTGAGGGCAAAACGTTCGAGGGTGTTGGCCTCCTGGCGGCTGCGCACGGTTTCCGGGCGGGCCTGCACGATATAGAGCTGGCCATCCTGACCATCCTTGGCCCACTCGATATCCATCGGGCGGCCATAGTGCTGCTCAATGATGAGGGCCTGTTTCGCCAGCGCCATCACCTCCTCATCGGTGATGCAGAAGCGGCTACGCTCGGCCTCATTGGTGTCGACAATCTTCACCTGACGGCCGTGACCGGCATCGTCCGAGTAGGTCATCTTGATAAGCTTGGAGCCGAGGGTCTTGCGTACCACCGCCGGGCGGCCCCCCTTGAGAGTCGGCTTGTGCACATAGAACTCATCCGGGTTGACCGCGCCCTGCACTACCATCTCGCCAAGACCATGGGCGCCGGTGATAAAGACCACGTCGTTGAAGCCGGACTCGGTATCCAGAGTAAACATCACGCCGGAGGCGGCGAGATCCGAGCGCACCATCCGCTGCACCCCGGCCGAGAGGGCAACACCCTTGTGGTCGTAGCCCTGATGCACCCGATAGGAGATGGCGCGATCGTTGAACAGGGAGGCAAACACATGCTTGACCGCCTTCATGACGGCATCGATGCCACGTACGTTGAGAAAGGTCTCCTGCTGACCGGCAAAGGAGGCGTCCGGCATATCCTCGGCGGTGGCGGAGGAGCGCACCGCAAACGAGGCCTCGACACCGGCACTCAACTTCTCATAGGCAACCCGGATAGCCTGCTCCAGCTCGGGCTGGAACGGGGCGTCGATCACCCAGTCGCGGATCTGCTGACCGGCCCGGTTGAGGGCGGCGATATCGTCCACGTCGAGATTGTCGAGCAGATGGTGGATCTTGCCGTTGAGGCCGCTTGACTCCAGAAACTCGTTAAACGCAAAGGCGGTGGTGGCAAAGCCCCCCGGCACGGATACGCCGGCGCCAGAGAGGTTGCTGATCATCTCGCCAAGGGATGCGTTCTTGCCGCCAACTCGTTCTACGTCCTGCATTCCGAGTTGTTCGTACCAGAGCACGTACTGTTGCACTTGGATGTCTCCAGGTTGGTGGGCACCGATGCCATAGCACCTCGTGCGCCCGATTTAATCGATGAGGTTATGGGTAAGTCAGGTGCGTTATTGTCTGTTTCTTTTGTTGCCAACGATCATGAAAACGTTTCCTACTGGTTTTCAAAAAAATCCCCGAGCAAGCGTTGGGGATGGTCGAATGACCGGAACATTCTACAATGGCGACACAAAAAGATAACGATTCAGGTTTGCAAGCCACTTCACAACTTGGGCACAGCAGACCGGTTGACAAAACTGGTATGGTTTCGGGAGATACTTCTCACCCCTTACCCCATGCTACCCCACCCGCGCTATCACAGGAGCCCTACGTGCACACCGTATTTTATGTTTCAGACGGCACCGCCATCACCGCCGAAGTGTTCGGCCACGCGGTACTGAGCCAGTTTCCGCTGGCCTTCGAGCAGATCACTATCCCCTTTGTGGAGACACTGGAGAAAGCCCGTCAGGTACGGATGCGGATCGACGAGCAGTTTCGCCAGACCGGGGTACGCCCCATTCTGTTTCACACCATCGTCGACCCGCTGGTACGGGAAGAGGTACTGAAATCGGAGGCGTGCGGCCACGACTTTCTCAATACCTTCGTCAGCCCGCTGGAGCAGGAGCTGGGGGTCAAAGCCGAGCCCCGCCTCCACCGCACCCACGGTATGGAGAACCGCAAGCTCTATGACGATCGCATCGAGGCGGTCAACTTTGCGCTGGCCAACGACGATGGCATCACCACCAAAGAGTACGATGAGGCGGACATCATCCTGATCGGGGTCTCCCGCTGCGGCAAGACCCCCACCAGCCTCTATCTGGCGCTGCAGTTTGGCATTCGCGCCGCCAACTACCCCTTTATCGAGCAGGACATGGGGATGCTGGAGCTGCCCGCCCCCCTCAAGGCCAACCGTCACAAGCTGTTTGGCCTCACCATAGCGCCGCAGCGGCTGCACGAGATCCGTAACCAGCGCCGTGCCAACAGCCGCTACTCCTCCATCGAACAGTGCGAGCAGGAGCTGGCCTGCGTGGAACGACTGTTTCGCCAGGAGGCGATCCGCTTCCTGGATACCAGCTCCCACTCGGTGGAGGAGATCAGCGCCAAGGTCCTCGAGGCGACCGGTCTGCGCCGCCAGCTCTGTTAAGCCAGCTTGACAGCTATCGGCATCAACAAAAATATAAAAATTACAGTGTCGCGGCGAAAGTCAGCTGTGGCGAACTGCAATTCACATAGATGACAGTGAAAAGCGTGGATAAAAAAGGGATAAGCACCACAAATGCTTATCCCTCTTCTTGTCGACCTTGGCGTTGTGCCTTGTCACCTGCTGCCAGTTAGCCGCTATTCGATTCCGTTCTGCTGCGCTCGGCAAACAGCCAGCGTTAACTAACGATTGAGCTCAGGGTTGTTCATCAACCGGGCATAGAAGGCCAGTAAACCGTGGCGCAGGCGAACCCGCTCCGCCAGCCAGCCGCCAACGAGCGCCCCTGTTACCCCACCAACCAGCAACAGCGACTGCCAGTAGTGCAGCAACTCCTGGTCACCGAGTAACAGCCAACCCAGCAACATAATCGCGGCCACCAGCAACAACAGCGGACTGGCAGCAATCCCTAACCAGAGCGCCACCAGCACACCCCGGGCAACCCCTTGTTGCAGCACGCTTTCGCGCTCTCTGTACTCCAACTCCCTGCACTCTTCCCTGTACTCTTGCTTGTTTGGCATCATTTGCATCCATTTGTGGCTTGGCACCACAAAAGCACACCAACAAGACAAAATGTCAATAAAACAGAATTCGATTGCACAAACATCAACCAAAAACTACCAAGAAGCCTCTGCAGATCATGAAAAAGCTGCCTTTGGTACAAAAGACGGCCATTAGAGATGGAAAACAGGTGCATTCATGGCGGATTATCACTATTCTGCTTCGGTTGCCAGCCAACAGTAAAAATTGAAAATGGCATGTCGTAACGAAATAAATACAGCTTTCGTCAGGTTTTGGCTACGCACTGCGGCCTGCTCAGGATGAGCCCAACACCGACCAGAGACAACAGAGACGTAAGGACAGACCCATGGATTTGAAACAAGACGGTGAGGAGCTGAAGCGCGGCCTTAAAAACCGCCACATTCAGTTGATTGCTTTGGGCGGCGCCATCGGCACCGGCCTCTTTCTGGGCATTGCCCAAACCATCAAGATGGCAGGCCCCTCGGTCCTGCTGGGTTATGCCATCGGCGGCTTTATCGCCTTCCTGATCATGCGCCAGCTCGGTGAAATGGTGGTGGAAGAGCCGGTAGCTGGCTCCTTCAGCCACTTTGCCTACAAATACTGGGGCGAGTTTGCCGGTTTTGCGTCCGGCTGGAACTACTGGGTGCTCTACGTGCTGGTGAGCATGGCCGAGCTGACCGCAGTGGGCATCTATGTCCAGTACTGGTGGCCCGAGATCCCGACCTGGATGTCGGCAGCCTTCTTCTTCGTGCTGATCAACGCCATCAACCTCTCCAACGTCAAAGCGTTTGGCGAAATGGAGTTCTGGTTCGCCATCATCAAGGTGGTCGCCATCATCGGCATGATTGGCTTTGGCGGCTATCTGCTCCTCTCCGGTGCCGGCGGACCCGAGGCGAGCGTAACCAACCTGTGGGCACAAGGGGGCTTCTTCCCCAACGGCATCAGCGGTCTGGTGATGGCGATGGCGGTGATCATGTTCTCCTTCGGCGGTCTGGAGCTGGTGGGCATTACCGCCGCCGAAGCGGACAACCCCGAGAAGAGCATTCCCAAGGCCACCAATCAGGTGATCTACCGCATCCTCATCTTCTACATCGGCGCCCTGGCTATCCTGATGTCCCTCTATCCCTGGGGTAAAGTGGTGGAAGGCGGCAGCCCGTTCGTGATGATTTTCCACGCTCTGGACAGCAATTTGGTCGCCACCGTACTCAACATCGTGGTACTGACGGCGGCACTGTCGGTCTACAACAGCTGCGTCTACTGCAACAGCCGGATGCTGTTCGGTCTGGCCAAACAGGGCAACGGCCCGAAAGCCCTGCTCAAGACCAACAAGAGCGGCGTGCCGCTGGTTGCCCTCTCGGTCTCGGCCATCGCCACCCTGCTCTGCGTGCTGATCAACTACCTGATGCCGGGCAAAGCCTTCGGTCTACTGATGGCGCTGGTGGTCTCCGCACTGGTGATCAACTGGGCGATGATCAGCCTCGCGCACCTCAAGTTCCGCAAGGCCAAGGTCGCAGAGGGTGTCCAGCCCAAGTTCAAGGCGTTCTGGTACCCCTTCGGCAACTACCTCTGCCTCGCGTTCATGGCTGGCATCCTGGTGATCATGTACATGACCCCCGATTTCCGCATCTCGGTCGAACTGATCCCCGCCTGGCTGGTGGTGTTGGGCATTGGCTTTGTCATCAAGCGCAAAGCAAGGTCGCAGCCAATCTGGGTTAATGCCCGAATCTAGCGACATCAATGCAAAACGCCGATCACATGATCGGCGTTTTTTTATTGCGCTCAGCGCAACTGACCGCACTACTAGCAGCCATAGCTCTCAGGAAGGCAGCTCTTGCCTTTGATCTTGCCGATGCTCCGGGCTGTTGACGCAACACTCATCGCGGAAAAAGGCGATGATCTCCTCCAACACCACGTATTGAGAGACGCAAAGCAGGGTGCGACTCTCCCGGTTTTGCTTCACCAGCCCCACCGAGACCAGCGCCGCAATATGGTGGCTGAGGGTGGAAGCGGGGATCGCCAGCTGCTTTTGCAGCTCACCCACCGGCAACCCCTGCTCTCCCGCCTTGACCAGATGCTTGAAGATAAACAGCCGGGTCGGATGACCCAGCTCTTTCAATGCCTTGGCGACCTCTTCCAGTTGCATCTCTGCGCCCTCCACAAATTTGATATTTCGATAATACCAGAAATATCTTGACCGGCCATTTATTTCGATTATTCTGGAAATATAGAAGCCAAGTGAGGGTACGACAATGAATGAGTGGTTAACCATGCTGACCGATGCAGCCCAGATGTTCCTGTTTCTGGCTGTCGAGCTGTCGGTTCTGTTTCTGGTCATTAGCGCCGGGGTCAGCCTGATCCGTCAGAAGATCCCCGACGAGAAGATCCAGCGGATGCTGGGGGCCCGCCATGGCAGAGGCTATCTGCTCTCGGCCCTGCTCGGTGCCGTCACCCCCTTTTGCAGCTGCTCCACCATCCCCATGCTGAGAGGGCTGCTCTCGGCCAAGGCTGGCTTTGGCCCCACCCTCACCTTCCTGTTTATTTCGCCACTGCTGAACCCCATCATCGTCGGCTTGATGTGGGCCACCTTTGGCTGGAAAGTGACCCTGCTCTACGCCGTGATCGCCGCCAGCGTCTCCGTCATGGCGAGCATGCTGCTCGACAGATTGGGGTTCGAGCGCCATGTCATCGACCCCAAAGAGGCCACCCCCTCTTGCGGTAGCGGCTGTGGCCCGGCAACCCGCGCCACCACTCAAGCACATTGCAGTGACAACCAACGCAGTGCCATTCGCGCAATCAAACCCCTCAACGGGGCAGCGTGCTGCCCGGCTCCGCAACCAGAGATGGCAGAGCAGGCCGCCCTCTCCTGCTGCAGCGATGGCACTGCAACCCTAGCCAGTGCGCCACAGCTCCCCACCGCCTGGGTCAAAGCTCGCATCGATGCCTGGCAGCAGTTCAAAGCGCTATTGCCCTTCCTGCTGCTGGGGGTGCTCATCGGCTCGTTTATTTACGGTTTTATTCCGGCCGAGTGGATCGCCGCCCATGCTGGCGCCGACAACCCGCTGGCCATCCCCTTCAGCGCCATCGTCGGGATCCCGCTCTACATCCGCGCCGAAGCCGTGATCCCGCTGGCGTCGGTACTACTGGGTAAAGGGATGGGAATGGGCGCCGTCATGGCGCTGATCATCGGCAGTGCCGGTGCCAGCCTGACCGAGGTGATCCTGCTCAAATCCATGTTCAGAACCCCGATGATTGCGGCCTTCCTTACCGTGATCCTCGGCATGGCGATCCTGATGGGCTACCTGACGCAACTGCTGTTTTAAGTCGCCCATCTTTAAACAGGCAAAATGCCAAAGCAGCCGAGTGTGAAACCATCCGGCACCTCATAGACAAAACGCCGATCAACTGATCGGCGTTTTGTCTATTCCGTACGGCAATCAGTTTGAGACAGCCAAAGGATGAGGGGTTTGCTGCTCTCCGGGCCATGTGACGTGGCCAGCCTCCCCTCGCCAAACCATGGTGTAAAAATGTGAGACCCATCCCGTCCCCACGCAGTAGCACAAGAGTTAATATGCAACAACACAATAAATGAACATCCTCTGCCATACTCAAACGAAGTATTCCGTTACGCCGAAACCGGAGCCTGATCATGGTAACCAGCTCGCTTCACACCACAGATACCGAGGTTGAATTTGCCGACGATATCCAGTTGGTATCGACGACCGACCTCAAAGGGGACATCACCTACGCCAATCCGGCGTTTTGTCAGGTGGCAGGCTATCGCCTGGAAGAGATGTTGGGGCAGCATCACAATCTGGTGCGCCACCCCGACATGCCCAAGGCAGCGTTTGCCGATCTCTGGGCCCACCTGCAGGCAGGCAAACCATGGCGAGGCATGGTAAAAAACCGCTGCAAAGATGGTCGCTATTATTGGGTTGATGCCTATGTCACCCCGATTTATGAAGATGGCAAGATGGTGGGTTACCAATCCGTCCGCTGCCGTCCCGCCGCAGAGCACAAAGCGCGTGCCAGCAAGATGTACAAAACCCTTAAAGCCCGTGAAACCGGCTCTGCCATTCACATGGGCCTGCGTCAACTCACACCGGCCATGATGACCATCCCTCTGCTGCTCGTCAGCGTGATCAGCGCGCTCTGGCTGCTCTCACCGCTGCAGGCGCTCTGGGTCATTATTCCTCTCTTGGCAGCCATCTGGTTCAATCGACACCCTCTCTTCCTCACACCGCGATTCTTGCAGCAGCTCGAACAGGATTACGACAGCATCAGCCGCCTTATCTTCTCGGGGGATGCCCCCCACAGCATTGCCGATTTCCATATCAAGCTCGGGCAAGCGAAGATCCGTACCGTACTCGGTCGGGTGGATGACACCACAGCTTCGCTCAATGCCATGGCCAATGACCTGCGCGGCTCCGCCTCGCTGGCCAGCCAGGATATCTCTTCGCAAGACACGCAGATCCAGCAGATTGCCACCGCCGTCACCCAGATGGCTTCGGCCGCCGAGGAGATCAACCGCAATATTCAAGACAGCAACAGCCAGATTGAAGAGGCCCGTAGCCACTGCATCACCACCAGCACCCAGCTTTCGGAAGCGGGAGAAGAGATGTCTGCGCTGGCCACCCAGGCGGAGCAAGCCTTCCAGTCTGCTGTCGAACTGGCGAGCGAATCCGAGCGGATCGGCACCATCATGAGCGAAATTCGCGGCATTGCAGATCAAACCAACCTGCTGGCGCTCAATGCCTCCATCGAAGCCGCACGGGCAGGCGATCAGGGGCGTGGCTTTGCAGTGGTGGCGGACGAGGTTCGCAGCCTGTCGACCAGAACCCACAAGGCAACAGAGCAGATCCAGAACAGCATTGGCCATATCCAGCAAACCCTGGGGGGATGGAAAGAGATGATGCATCTCAATGTGACCAGAACCAACGCCTGCCTCGCCACCACCCGGGCAAGCACCGGCAACCTGAATCAGGTTGTGGTCGAGATAGACAAGGTCTCTGATTTTTCCAACCAGATCACCGCCGCAGCCACCGAGCAACAAGCGGTCATCGAGGAGATCAGTCGCAATATCAACCAGATATCCTCGCTCTCTCACGATAACAGCCTCAAAATCGATCAGGTGAGTGAAACCAGTGCCAACTTGCAGAGCAAAGCGAGCCAGCTCAAGGACTTAAGCCGGACATTCGGATAGCAGCATGCAGATAAAGTTCATGTAAACGAAGGGCCACCCGTCTGGGTGGCCCTGTTGTTTATAAGGCTTAACTGTAGCTCCTAAACGCCACTTACTTGGCGTAATCCTCAGTCGGAATACAGGAGCAGAACAGATTGCGATCGCCGTAGACGTCGTCGATGCGGTTCACAGAGGGCCACAGTTTGGCGGCACGCACGGCGTCGGACGGGAAGACCGCCTCGGCGCGGCTGTAGCCACGGGACCACTCTGCATCCATCACGTCATCCTGCGTGTGCGGCGCATGGACCAGCGGGTTGTCGGTCAGGCTCCACTGCCCCTCCTGCACCTTGGCAATCTCGGCGCGGATGGACGTCATAGCCTCGACGAAGCGATCCAGCTCGCGCTTGGATTCCGACTCGGTCGGCTCGACCATCAGGGTGCCCGCCACCGGGAAGCTCATGGTCGGAGCGTGGAAGCCGTAATCCATCAACCGCTTGGCCACGTCCATCTCGCTGATGCCTGAGGCTTCTTTAAGCGGACGGATATCCAGGATGCACTCGTGGGCCACCCGACCGTTGCGGCCGGAATAGAGCACCGGGAAGGATTCACCCAGCTTCTTGGCCAGATAGTTGGCGTTGAGGATAGCCACCTGAGTGGATTTCTTCAGCCCCTCGTCACCCAGCATGGCGATATACATCCAGCTGATGGGCAGGATGCTGGCCGAGCCGAACGGTGCCGCCGACACGGCACCGTTGTCACGGCTCTCCTTATCGGTCTTGACCACGGCGTGACCAGCCACGAACGGTGCCAGATGTTTCTTCACGCCGATAGGCCCCATGCCCGGGCCGCCACCGCCATGAGGAATGGCGAAGGTCTTGTGCAGGTTGAGGTGAGAGACGTCCGCCCCGATAAAGCCCGGTGCCGTCAATCCTACTTGCGCGTTCATATTGGCGCCGTCCAGATAGACCTGACCACCGTGCTGGTGAACGATGTCGCACACCTCCTTGATGGTCTCCTCATACACCCCGTGGGTGGAGGGGTAGGTCACCATCAGGCAGGAGAGTTGATCCCCCGCCTCGGCCGCCTTGGCCCGCAGGTCGTCGAGATCCACGTTGCCGGATTTGTCACAGGCGGTGACGATCACCTTGAGCCCCGCCATCTGGGCAGAGGCCGGGTTGGTCCCGTGGGCAGAAGCCGGAATGAGACAGATGTCGCGATGCCCTTCACCACGAGACTCGTGATATTTCTTGATGGCCAAGAGACCTGCGTATTCGCCCTGCGCACCGGAGTTCGGTTGCATGCAGACCGCATCGTAACCGGTCACCTTCACCAGCCAGTTTTCGAGGTCGGCCAGCAGCAGCTGATAGCCCTTGGCCTGCGCCAGCGGGGCAAACGGGTGCAACTTGCCAAACTCGGGCCAGGTCACCGGGATCATCTCGGCGGTGGCGTTGAGCTTCATGGTGCAGGAGCCGAGTGAAATCATGGCGTAGTTGAGCGCCAGATCTTTCGCTTCGAGACGGTGGATATAACGCAGCATCTCGGTTTCGGAGTGGTACTTGTTGAACACCTCGTGGGTCAGCACTGCGTCGGTGCGCAGCAGATCCTGCGGGATGGCGTGATGGGCCTGCGCCGCCTTGTCGAGGGCCTCGATGTCCAAGCCGTGGCCTGCCCCTAGGAACAGTTCGAACAACTCGGCCACATCGCCGCGAGTGGTGGTTTCAGAGAGGGAGATCCCTACCGCACCGTCGAGGTCTGCACGCAGGTTGATGCCATTGGCTTCAGCCTTGGCAATAAGTGCTACTTTATCTGCCGTCAGCACGGTCAGGGTATCGAACCAGCTGGCATGCTTGAGGGCCACACCCTTGGCCTTGAGGCCAAGCGCCAGAATGGTAGTGAGACGGTGCACGCGGGAGGCGATGGTTTTCAGTCCCACCGGACCGTGGTAAACGGCGTAGAAGCTCGCCATGTTGGCCAGCAGCACCTGAGCGGTACAGATGTTGGAGTTGGCCTTCTCGCGGCGGATGTGCTGCTCGCGGGTCTGCATCGCCATACGCAGCGCGGCCTTGCCACGGGCATCCTTGGAGACACCGATGATGCGGCCCGGCATGGATCGCTTGTAGGCATCGCGGGTAGCGAAGAAGGCGGCGTGGGGGCCACCGTAACCCATGGGCACACCAAAGCGCTGGGCGGAGCCCAACACCACATCGGCGCCCAGCTCGCCCGGGGATTTGAGCAGCAGCAGGGAGAGCAAGTCGGCGCTGACGCAGGCCAGCCCTTTCTGGGCCTGTACCGCGGCAATCAGGGCACGCAGATCTTTCACCTCACCTGTGGTGGTGGGGTACTGGAACAGGGCACCGAACACCTCTTCGCTCACGGCATCGCTCGCAGCGCCAACCGCCACGTCGAAACCGAAGTGAACCGCACGCTCCT
This sequence comes from Aeromonas sp. 82P, assembly GCF_051919365.1. Taxonomy (NCBI): domain Bacteria; kingdom Pseudomonadati; phylum Pseudomonadota; class Gammaproteobacteria; order Aeromonadales; family Aeromonadaceae; genus Aeromonas; species Aeromonas sp. 82P. Next base: position 2,124,179 of record NZ_JBQBEV010000001.1, on the reverse strand, counting down.
TGACCACGTCGATCACCTGCGGGTGCACGTCATCGGCCACAAAGAAGAGGTTGGATTTGGACTTGGCCATCCGTTTGGCCAGCGCCATCGCCTCGGCGGCGGCGGTCGCTTCATCCAGCAGGGAGGCGCTTGCCAGATCCATGCCTGTGAGATCCAGCGTCAGCTGCTGGAAGTTGAGCAGGGCTTCGAGACGGCCCTGCGCCAGCTCGGGCTGGTACGGGGTGTAAGCGGTATACCAGCCCGGGTTTTCCAGCACGTTGCGCAAAATGACGTGGGGCACATGGGTATCGTGATAACCCATGCCGATGTAGCTCTTGGCAATCTTGTTCTGAGCGGCATAGCCCCTGAGCTTGGCCAGCGCCTCCACTTCGGTCATGCCGGCACCGATCCCCAGCGGGCCCGGCAGGCGAATGGCGGCGGGCACGGTCTGTTCAATCAAATCGTCCAGGCTTTCGGCCCCGACGGTCGCCAGCAGCTGGCGCAGCTCTTCCTCGCCCGGGCCAATATGGCGGCGGACAAAATCGGTTTTTTGCTCGAGTTCAAACAGTGACTGGGTCATTTCCCTATTTCCTGATAAATAAGTCCTGGCATGACATCCTGATAACCAAGACCTGATGTTCCTGATCGTCGGTTGATACCGACTCCACTCATGTTCTGGGTCCCGCAGACAGGGGTGCGGCACCGGATGCTGCGGCAGCATCAAGAGGGGATCGCCTTGTTGCGAACCGGCCTGTTTGCCCCCTAGGCTCCCAGGCTGGCAAACGGCAAGCGCGGGCGACTTCACCCTTCCACCGGCCGGTGCTTGCCCGGCTGGCGGTCATACAAAGGGGCCCTGCTGTGTTGGCAGGGCCCGGGGGCATTACTCTTCGTCCACCACGTTCTGGTAGCCTTCGGCATCCAGCAGGTTGGCCAGCTCGCTCTCGTCATCGAGCTTGATGCGGAACAGCCAGCCAGCGCTGTAGGGGTCGGAGTTGACCAGCTCGGGGCTCCCTTCCAGCTCTTCGTTGACGGCGATGATCTCGCCACTCACCGGGCTGTAGATATCGGAGGCCGCCTTGACCGACTCGGCCACGGCGCAGTCGTCACCGGCACTGACCTGCTTGCCCACTTCCGGCAGCTCGACAAACACCATGTCACCCAGCAGCTCCTGGGCGTGTTCGGTGATACCGACCACGGCCTCGCCGTTGGCTTCAACACGGATCCACTCGTGGGAAGTGGCATATTTCAGTTCGCTCGGGATATGGCTCATTTGTGCTTCCTTTGATCTTTGAGTCGCGTTTAAAAACGAATATGAAAAGGGATGAGGGAGGCACTGCCCTCCCCCAAGACGATGTTAAACCAGCTTCTGGCCGTTACGGACGAAAGCGGGCTTGGTGACCTTCACGGTGACCAGCTTTTTGCGGATCTCCACCTCGGCCAGCTCACCGATATCGCGGGGCACCCGCGCCAGGGCAATACTGTAGCCCAGGGTGGGGGAGAAAGAGCCGGAGGTGATCACACCTTCCCGCTTCTCACCGTTTGCCGCGGTGAAGGTAACGGGCATACCGGCACGCAGCACCCCTTTCTCTTCCATCACCAGACCCACCAGCTTGGGCTGGTTGCCCGCCGCTTTCTGCGCTTCCAGCACGTCACGGCCGATGAAATTTCGATCGCTCGGCTCCCAGGCGATTGTCCAGGCCATGTTGGCGGCGAGTGGAGAGACTGACTCGTCCATATCCTGACCGTAGAGGTTCATCCCCGCCTCGAGGCGCAGGGTATCGCGGGCACCGAGGCCGCACGGGGCGACGCCGTTATCCAGCAGTGCCTGCCACAGCTCGCAGGCTTTCTCTTGGGGCACCACGATTTCATAACCATCTTCGCCGGTGTAGCCGGTAGTGGCGATAAAGAGATCGCCAGCCTGCACGCCGAAGAAGGGTTTCATCCCCACTACGGCGGTACGCTGAGCGGCGCTCAGCACAGCAGCTGCCTTGACCTTGGCGTTGGGGCCCTGCACCGCAATCATCGCCAGCTCCGGACGCTCGGTCACTGTGATATCGAAATCGATGGCGTGATGGCGGATCCAGGCCAGATCCTTCTCGCGGGTAGCGGAGTTGACCACCAGCCGGTAGAAGGTATCGGTCAGGTAATAGGTGATGAGGTCATCGATGACGCCGCCTTCCGGATTGAGCATGCCGCTGTAAAGGGCCTTGCCGGGGGCAGTGAGTTTGGCCACGTCGTTGGCCAGCAGGTGTTGCAGAAAGGCTTTAACCCGTTCGCCGGTCAAATCGACGATGGTCATGTGGGAGACATCGAACATACCGGCATCGCTGCGCACCGCGTGGTGCTCTTCCAGCTGGGAGCCGTAGTTGATGGGCATTTCCCAACCGTGGAAGTCCACCATCTTGGCGCCGGCTTCCAGGTGTTTGGGATGCAGTACAGTAGTCTGGATCATCGCATTCTTTCCTTAGCAAAAAGCCTTTTCGCTTTGGCGACCACCCTTGCGACCCGCGTCACCGCTCTGACTGCACAGCGTGCAGCAAAAAGCGACCGGATCCAAAAGTGTGTGCTCGCTCCTGCCCTTGCCAGGCAAGAGGGATTCCTTGAACGGAGCGGATTATATGACAAGCAGGCGAGCGTGCCGCTCAAAAAAAACTAATCCCCTCCCGTAAAACTGACTCCAGACACTAAGATAAATGCAGTGATAAAAACAGCCATAAGCCGACTCAGGCGAGATTAAATTTTGATTTTTACCGTTTCGTCACAATTTGCAGAAAAACGTTTCGCTCCAGAGCAAAATTAAAGGCTGACACCCAAAACGGGTCATCAGCCTTGTCGGATTACTTTTGTTGTCAAAAAACGCGAGTAATATTAGTTTTTTTCACCCTTGGCCTGCATGGCACTGCCCTTGGTCGCCGCAACTGCCCAGTCAGGACGGGCCAATGCGGGCAACTCGCCCTCCAGCCCCATGGCGGCGCGGATCACCCCCTCCTTGAAGGGCGTCAGCAGATTGGCCGCGCGCAATCCCACGCCCCGCACCAGCTTCTTGAGCGGGTTGGCCCCGCTGAACAGCCGCTTGAGCCCCTCCATCGCAGCCAGCATGCGAGCCGCTTCGCTCTTGCGCCAGCGCTCGTAGCTGCGCAGGTTGTCGAGCAGGCCGATATCCTCACCCGCGGCATGATTTTGCAAGATCTGCTCCGCCAGCGCGGCAGCATCCAGCAGGCCAAGGTTGACCCCCTGCCCCGCCAGGGGGTGGATGGTGTGGGCAGCATCTCCCACCAGCACCAACCGCTCGCGAGCAAAGTCGCGGGCATAGCGGGCAGTGAGGGGAATGGCGCTGCGCGGCCCCTCCACCTTGCACAGACCGAGCCGGGCATCGAAGGCGGCGGTAAGCTGGCGATTGAACTGCTCGTCATCGCAGGCGCAGAGCGCCTCGGCGCGGGCCGCAGGCAGCGACCAGACGATGGAGCAGAGGTTATCTTGCCACAGCGGCAAAAAGGCGAGCGGGCCATCCGGGGTGAAGATCTGGCGTGCCACCGCCTCGTGGGGCTCGGCACAGCGCACCGTTGCCACCAGGGCGTGGTGGCCATAATCCCAGCTGGTGAGCGGGATATCGGCCTGACGGCGCACCCAGGAGTGGGCGCCATCGGCAGCCACCACCAGTTTGGCCGAGATGGCCTGACCATCTTCAAGGAGCAACAAGGCGCCCGCCGGGCCGCTCTGCAGGCTCTTGGCTCTGGCGGGGGTCAGCAACTGGATATTGCTGGCACCTTCAATCGCCTCAAGCAGCGCCAGCTGGATCACCCGATTCTCGACGATATGGCCGAGGTTGGCCTGACGCAGGCTGGCGGCATCGAAGTCGATATGGCCGAAACTGTCCTGCTCCCACACCGCCATCTTGTCATAGGCCTGCAGGCGGCGCGCTTCAATGCCGTCCCAGGCGCCAACATGGCGCAGGATCTGCTGGCTGGCCAGACTCAGGGCGCTGACCCGGTTATCGGCCACCTCCCCCAGCTGCGGGTCGGGCAGTTGTCCCTCCACCACCAGCACCTTGAGGGCGCTATGTTTCAAGGCCGCAGCGAGCCCCAGCCCCACCATGCCGCCACCGACAATCACCACATCCACATTTTGCATCTGCATCATCTCATCCTTTCAGGGCTGACCGGCTGGCCAGCGAGGGGACGCCCGCAGGCATCACCTCTTTATTCAATAGGTTTTGCTCAACGAATGGCGGTCACCATCTTCCGGTCAACAGGTTCCACTCAACAAGTGCTGGCTAGTTGCCGCACACATCGGCGACAAAGCCCAGGGTGCGCGAGGCAAGCGGCGCCTTGAGGCACGGGAATCGCCCCATCAGGGTGAGCGCCAGATTACGCCCCGCCACCAGCGGATCGTGACCATTGGAGAAGAGCTGGGCCAGCGAAGAGGTGAGCCAGACGGTCTGCTCCTGATCGCGCTGACGCTGCTGCCAGTAGCCACTCAGTACCTTGAAGCTGCCGATATCCTCCCCCTCTGCCAACGCCTTGGCTACGGCGCCGGTAAGCAGGTCGAGATCCCGCATCCCGAGGTTGAAGCCCTGTCCGGCAATCGGGTGCAGGGCGTGGGCGGCATTACCGACCAGCACGGTGCGCTGGGCCAGCGGGTAGTCGCAGGCGGTCAGAATGAGCGGATAGACGTGACGCACGCCGCATCGCTCGAAGCGGCCGAGCCGCCAGCCAAAGGCCTGCTGCAGACGGGCGAGAAATGCCGCCTCATCGAGGGCCATCAGCTCATCCACCTCATGCTGCCCGACGCTCCACACCAGCGAGGAGAGCCCCTCCTGCATCGGCAGCAGGGCCAGCGGCCCCCCTTCGGTAAAACGCTCGAAGGCGCGTCCCTCAGGGTCTTGCGCCGTTTTGACCGTGGCGATGATGGCGTGCTGCTCAAAGTCGTGGCGGGTCACCGGCAACTTGAAGTGCTGACGCACAAAGGAGTTGCCGCCGTCTGCCGCCACCAGCAGGCGGGTCTCAATCTGTTCACCGCTCTCGAGGGTGAGGGTCACCTTCTCCTCATCGGGCGCAATCTCGCTCACCCGGGCCGGACAACAGACCCGGATATTGGGAGAGGCCGCCATCGCCCGTTGCAGCTCCTTGCCGGCGGATGCCAGCTCGATCACCTGGCCCAGCGCGGGCAGGCCGTATTCGGCAGCCGACAGGCGAGCCTGACCGAAGTGGCCCCGATCCGAGACATGAATCTGGGTAATGGGGGCGCAATGGGGGGCAAACAGCGGCCAGAGTCCGCGTCGCAACAGCGCATCGCAGGTACCGGCCGAGAGCGCAATGGCGCGGGCGTCGAACCCTGAATGGGTGTGCTGTTCGGGGACGCTTGCCTCCAGCAGAAGGATCTCGAGGGGGGAGCCATCGGATCGAAGCAGGGCTGCCAGCGAGAGGGCCAGCACGGCGCCGCTCATTCCACCGCCGACCAGGGTGACATCGACCTGTCGCACATCAGATTGAGACATAAGCAGAGAGGAAGAAGTGAAAAAGGTGGCCTCATGCTATCACAAAGCCGCAGGCCGAATGCGAGGTCACCGGCAAAAAACCGGTTGTGCCTCACAGGGTTAGCCACAACAGCGCCATAAAAAAGAGCGCCATAAAAAAGAGCGCCATCAGGCGCTCTTGCAGATTCAGTAAGGGTCGCGTTGACCCGCACCTCAATGAAGGGTCGGCGGCGCGCTCGGGGTATCGGGGCGCTTGCCAAACTCTTCGAAGGCCATCATGACCCCCAGTTTGACGTGTTCGTAGAGCACCAGGAAGGAGGCTTCGTTCTCGTCATCTTCCTGATCGAACTCGGCAGAGACCTGAGTGATGCTGGCGATATCCTGGATCATCTCCTGCAGCTCTTCCGACGCGCGGGAGAGCTCCTGCTGCACCACGCCGAAACCGGCCAGAAACGCCTGTGACCAGTCCACCAGCGAATCGATGCGCTCATCAAGGGGGGCATCATCACTTGGCAGCAGCAGCTCGACGCCTTTCTGGGCCATCAAGCTCTCGACCACATTGTGATAAAGATCGGTCATCACCTGGCGCACCGGGGCCGGCAGGCCAAAACCGTCGTTCACCAGATCGTTGAAATGGGGCACCCAACTCTTGTCGTCCAGTGCAACACCGCCGCACACCAGACCGCAGATCACACCATGGGCCTCTACTGCGCTGGCCATCAGCTCATGTTGTTCCATGATGTCGGCCACTGCCGCATATTTAAGGGGGTTCGTTTTGCTCATCGAGGATCCGCTCAAAGTTCAGTCAAATTTGCAGAATTAATGGTCAGGATCCTAGCATTCTCCCTCTTGCAGAGCCAGCAAGGCCTTGAAACTTATGCATCTGCGCTATATAGTCCCGCCCAGTTGTCCACGTGGATAAAGGCGGAACTCAGCTCCGCCGTATTGAGGAAGGCATGAGCACAGAGGCCGTAGAAATCGTCATTTTGGGACGTCCCTACAAGGTATCCTGCCCCTTGGGACAGCAGGATGCCCTGCGCCAGGCCGCCGAGCAGCTGACCGACAAGTTGATCGACCTGCGTCAACGCTCCAAAGTCTCCAGCAACGAGCAATTGGCTATCATGGCGGCGCTCAATTTCTGTCATGAGCTCTGCCTTGAAAAAGAGAAGAACCACCAATACTCTGAGACCATGGACAAGCGGATCAAGATGCTGCAGCGCACCATCGAAGCGGCCCTGATCGAGCACGGACAATATGGTGATTCCAGCGAAGAGGGGCAGCAGCCCTAATCGCAAACCGTTTTAAAATTCCCTGGGATGTTTGTCAGCCGGTTCAAGTCCCCGAGCCGATATTCATACCAAACAGGGGATCTGCCTTCTGGCTATTGCGCATGCTCGGCACGACCGAGAAGCCTGCGGTCAGATCCGATCCCCGCCTTGAACCGACGGTTCAAGGGCCCAAACCGGCAACGGCATCTCGGGGTACCAACAGCAAAAGCCCGTCACCAGCATGACGGGCTTTTTCTTTGCCTGATGATCAACGAACCCTACCCCTTTCAGAGCTGAAAAAATGCCCCGGATGAAAAGCTCACCCGGGGCATCTCCGCATTCACTGTGCAGGCGGGTATTAGTGCAGCCAGCCGCGTTAGTCCGTTTATTTGACCAGCAACAGGTTCTCCGGCTGGCGGGAGGCAGTCACCAGCACCGGAATGGACTTGGAGGTCGGCGTAAACGAGCCGGCGCCGATACTGTCGATGGGCACCAGCGGATTGGTCTCTGGGTAATAAGCCGCGATATTGCCACGCGGGATCTCGTAGATCACCACCACAAAACCCGTCACGCTTCGCTCGCGCCCATCGTTGCAGATGGCCGCCATGTCGACCCGATCCCCTTCGGCAAAGCCAAGCTGGCGAGCATCCGCCTCGTTCATGAACACCACGTTGCGCTGGCCCTTGATGCCGCGATAGCGGTCATCCATGCCGTAGATGGTGGTGTTGTACTGATCGTGGGAGCGCAAGCTCTGCAGCAGCAACACCGGCTGGTCGTTCATCTGTTCGGCATGGCGGGTACACTCCGGCAGCACTGATTGCGGTAGGGTGCTGGCACGAAACTCAGCGCAGCCACTGGCGGTATTCCAGGTCAGCAGCGCCGCGGAGTTATCGAGATGAAAACCGCACGGCTGCTGGATGCGGGCATTGAAATCGGCAAAGCCGGCGATGGTCTGCTCGATAAGATCGCGAATACGAGCATAGTCATCGCGCAAAGCCAGCCAGTCGACCCGCTCGCTGCCCACAGTGGCATGAGCCATCCGCGCGACTATGTCGGTCTCGGAGAGGCAGAGGGGCGATACCGGCTCGGCTGCGCCGGTCGAGGCGTGCACCATGCTGAAGGTGTCCTCCACCGTGATCTTCTGGTTGCCGCTGCGCTGGATATCGAGCTCGGTGCGGCCAAGGCAGGGCAGGATCAGTGCCGCCTTGCTCACCTGCAAGTGGCTGCGGTTGAGCTTGGTACTGATCTGCACGTTGAGCTCGGCCTTTTTCATCGCCCCGTAGGTGAAGTAGGTGTCGGGCGCCGCTGCAGCCAGGTTGCCACCCAAACAGATGAGCACCTTGCTCCTGCCCTCGTCCAGCGCCTTGAGCGCTTCGTACACGTTGTGACCGCGTGCCCGCGGCAGGCTCACCTGCAGATGACGCTCGAGCCGGTCGATAAAGGCGGCGGTCGGCTTTTCGTTGATACCCATGGTGCGGTTGCCCTGCACGTTGCTGTGGCCCCGTACCGGGCAGAGCCCCGCCCCCGACTTGCCAATCTGGCCGCGCATCAGGTGCAGGTTGACGATTTCGCGAATGGTATCGACCGAGTGCAGATGCTGGGTCACCCCCATGGCCCAGCAGCTGATGATGCGCTGGCTGGCGGCAAAGACCCTGGCGGCCTGCACGATGTCGGCGCGAGTCAGGCCGGATTGCTGCTCGATCGCCGCCCAATCGGTGGCACGCACCTGCGCCTCGTACTCGGCAAAATGGCGGGTGTGGCGGGCGATGAAATCGCGATCCACCGCCTCCGGCACCTCTTCCAGGATGTACTTGGCCATGCCACGCATGGCGGCCATGTCGCCACCCAGTTTCGGCGTCAGGTATTGGTGGCTGATGGTGGTGGCCGCCGGGGTCAGCAGCTCAAGCGGGCTCTGCGGGCTGGCGAAGCGCTCCAGCGCCACCTCTTTCAAGTTGTTGAAGCTGACGATCTTGCAGCCGCCGCGCGCTGCCTGGCGCAGGGCATTCATCATGCGCGGGTGGTTGGTACCCGGATTCTGGCCATAGACGAACACCGCATCGGCCTGGTCGAAGTCATCCAGCACCACAGTGCCCTTGCCGATGCCGACCGACTGGATCAGCGCCACCCCGCTCGCCTCGTGGCACATGTTGGAGCAGTCGGGGAAGTTGTTGGTGCCAAACAGGCGACCAAACAGCTGATAGAGGTAGGAAGCTTCGTTGCTGGCACGCCCCGAGGTGTAAAACTCCACCTCGTCCGGGCTATTCAGCCCCTTGAGGGTGTCGGCAATCAGGGCAAAGGCGTCGTCCCAGCTTACCGGCTCGTAGTGATCGGTCGCCGGGTTGTAGCGCATCGGCTCGGTCAGCCGCCCCTGATACTCGAGCCAGTAGTCGCTCTGGGTGGCCAGCTGGCGCACCGAGTGAGCGGCGAAAAACTCGGCCCCCACCGTCTTGCCGGTAGACTCCCATGCCACCGCCTTGGCGCCGTTCTCACAGAACTGGAAGGTGCCGTGGTCGTTGTCGCCCCAGGCACACCCCGGGCAGTCGAAGCCGTCGGTCTGGTTGACCCGCAGCAGGTTCTTGATGTTCTGACGGGTCTTCTGGCTGCGCAGCACCTGTTTCATGGTGGATTGCAGGGACGAAAAACCGCCGGCTTTGGCGGGCTTTTCAATATGACTCATGGCACTCTCCGATGGGATCCGCCGGGCGATGGCTCGAATAGCTGACCGGGGCATCAAACTTGGGAATATGAACGACGTTGAGGTTGTATTTGAGGGCCAGCCTGATTGCCAACTGGCTGGGCGATGCCAGACAGATGAGATGACGGGCACCGAAGCGGGCGGCTTTTTGCACCAGCTCACTGCCACAGCGGCTGGTCACCACCAGGGTGTCGCACGCACTTTGCTGACGCAGCAGCAGGCCGATCAGCTTGTCGAGGGCATTGTGGCGCCCGATATCTTCCCGGCAGTGGAGGATCCGGCCCTCGGCATCCAGCGCCAGCGCCGCATGCAGGGCACCGTGTTGCTGTCCCTTGAGCTGCCACTGGGCGATCTGAGCACGCAGCCCCGCCAGCAAGGCCCCATTCAGCGGCGGTGTCAGCGGCAACACCGGCAATGCGGGCAGCGCCTGCTCCACCGCCGCTACGCCGCAGATGCCGCAGCCAGTTGCCCCGGTCAGCCGACGCTTGTTCTCAGCCAAAGCAGCCAGGGAGCGGTTGGCAATGGTCACATCCAGCACAATACCCTGTTCGGCTGGCGCGACCTGGATGTCGTGGACTTCGTGGTTATGCCGGATGATCCCCTCGCCAAACAGAAAGCCGACAGCAAAGTCGTCGAGATCGTCCGGGGTCGCCATCATCACCGCATGGTTGATGCCATTGATGTTGATGGCGACGGCCACCTCCTCCACCAGATGATCCAGTGAAGGCGAAGCAGGCAAATTGACGGGGATGTCGACAGGCGTGTAGGCAGGCATGCAGGTTGGCCTAAAAATGCAAACTTCATTCAAGTTTAGAGAGGCGACTGACGCAAAACCAATGAAATAAATCTATATCCTGATAGAGTTGCTCTATCGAAGATGTTTTTTCAATTGATTAATTCTTCAATAGCCGGTTCCACTGCCTCCACTACAACCAGATGAACATCAAGCAACTTCACTACTTTCACGAGCTGGCCAAACACCGGCATTTTGCCAAAGCGGCCAAAGCCTGCCACATCACCCAGCCCACCCTCTCGGCCAGCATTACTGCGCTGGAAAAGAGTGTCGGCACCGATCTGGTGGTACGCACCAGCCAGTTTGTCGCCCTGACCGAGGCAGGCGAGCTGGTGCGCCAGTATGCCGAACGGATGTTGCTGGAACAGGAGGCACTCAAGCAAGAGCTGGCGCTGTTCCAGGGCGAACTCTCCGGCACCCTGCGTATCGGCATCGTGCCCCAGTCCAATCTCGACATCATGCCGTTTATCGCCCGCTGCAAGCAGCGCTATCCCGACATCGTCATTCGCCTGTCGGTGCTCAGCAACGAAGCCCTGCTATCACAGCTGGAGCTGCATCAGTGCGATATCGGACTGGGATTTGATGAACCGGTTGGCGGATCTGGCCGGCGCGCCTTTCATGTCTACCCGCAAGGCGCCAACCAGATGGCGGTGCTGATGAACCGTGACGAAGCGGATCAATACCCGCACAGCGGCGATATTGCGCTTGCTGAACTGCAGCAACAACCGTTGGTGCTGCCCAGCCGCACCATGCAATTTCGTCAGTATCTGGATCGCGCCGCCGAGCTGGCGGGGACCTCGCTTAACGTGGTACTGGAGACCGACTCGCTGTTCCATCTGGTCAGCGCCGTACGCCACCGGCTGGGCTGGGCCATCGTCAGCGCCGGCCTCGCCCGCTCTGCCAGCAAACTCTCGGACCTCGTTTGCCTGCCACTCGCTCCGCTGGAGAATATCGGCCATACCGCCTTTCTGACCCGCCAGCAGAGCATCACCCCCGCCATGCGTGCCTTTCTTGAACTGGTGGCAGAAGGTGAACCGGCAAACGCGCCTTGACGCAGGCCGAGCGGTAAACCTCATCCGGTTCTGGCAAAGAAAAAGCCCGCCAGAAGGCGGGCTTTCAGAGAGCAAGCGCAGGCATCAAATCGCCATCTGCTCGTGAGGCGAGCCGTGGTGGCGCAGCCAGACAAAACTCAGCGCCACGATCAGCACCATCAGGGTCATGATGGCCCCCAGGGTCACCTGTCCAGTCATCGGGAAACCGGCGGCCAGCAGGGTCACCACACCCGCCCCCAGATTCTGCATCCCGCCGAGAATGGCACCCGCGGTGCCGGCTTGACCCGGGAAAGGCTCGATGGCGCAGGAGGTGGCGGTCGGGTAGAGAATACCGCTACCGATGAAGTAGACAGCCGCACCACCAACCAGCGAGGCGGCACTCACCACCCCGAATAGCCCCGGCACCAGAATGATAAGCGACCCCAGAGCCAGAAAGGCGATGCCCAGACGCATCAGCTTGCCCTGAGTCAAACGGAAGCTCAGCTTGGCAGAGAGCCAGGCCCCGAACAAATAGCCGGGCAGCGGCAGCACGAACAGCACGCTCACGGTATGGGCGCTCAGTTTCAGCACATCGCCGAGCAGCACACCGGCCGCAGCCTCGAACACTGCCAAACCGGCAAAGGTCGCCATCAGGCAAAGCAGGTTGCCCTGAAACTTGGGGTTGCCCAGCACATGACGATAGGCAGCACCGACGCGCAGTGGCTGACGGGCAGCAGCAGGCAGAGTCTCGCCAAACCAGGCCATGATAGCCAGGGTTGCTACGGCACCAAAACCGAACAGGAACCAGTACCCGGCGCGCCAGTTGAACAGCTCGGTCAGCCATCCCCCCAGCACCGGCGCCAGCAGCGGGGAGAAGATCACCCCCATGCTCACCAGACTGTTAGCGCGGTTGAGCTCGGCGCCGTTGTAACGATCGCGCATCACGGTACGGCTCATGGCGCCACCGGCACCGGTACCCAGCCCCTGAATAAAGCTACCCACCAGCAGGGCGGCAAAATGGGGGATGACCTGAATGATCAGGGTGCCCACCAGAAACACCATCATGCCGACGATCAGCACCGGGCGACGACCGATACGATCCGACAACGGCCCATAGACAAACTGGGAGAGGCCATAGGGGATCAGGTAACAGGCCATCACCGCCTGCAACTGGCCCGAGGCCACATTGAAGTCCCCCGCCATCATGGGAATGGAGGGAACATAAAGGGTCTGGGTCATCTGGCCCACAGCGACCATCAGAATGGTCAGTAAAAACAACGGATAAAAACTGTGCCGATCCATATCAGTCCCAAAAAATCGAAAAAATGCTGCCGCCCCTCTGGCACAAAATGGCCCAGAGGAATCTGATCACAGAGGCTGTGATGCAATCAAAAACAGTGTTGGAAACAGTAGGCGGGGAGCCCGCCAAACCACCGCACAGGACGCTTGGTGGTATGGGGGCATCATAGTGATTCAGCTCACAAAAAACGAACGAATCTTTATAATCGGCTTGCCTTAGTTTTTCTAATATTACGGGGCAGCACGCCCCGTCAGCAGTTAAAAATCAACGTGTTACCATCTGCTGCGCCTGCTTGATCAGCTCATCGGGCTGCTCCTTGCGTGGCGGTATGGTGATCCCCTTCTGGCAGGCAGGTTTCTCTGCCATGCGATCCATCCAGGCTTGTAGATGGGGTAACCCCTCGATGGAGATGCCGCTCCAGTCATAAATACGCACCCAGGGCCAGGTGGCAATGTCGGCGATGCTGTACTCGTCCGCCAGATATTCGTGGTGGGCCAGATGGCTATCGAGCACCTCGAACAGACGGCGTCCCTCCTTCTGGTAACGTTCGATGGCGGCGGGGATCTTTTCGGGGAAATAGCGGTAGAAGACGTTGGCCTGCCCCATCATGGGTCCTACCCCGCCCATCTGGAACATCAGCCACTGGATGGCCTGAGAGCAGCGTTTGGGATCAGCGGGCAGCAACTTGCCTGCTTTCTCCGCCAGATAGATGAGGATGGCCCCCGATTCGAATACGGCGAAATCGTCGTTATCCCGATCGACGATAGCCGGAATACGGCCATTTGGGTTGATGGCGAGAAACTCGGGCTTCTTCTGATCCAGCGCCGAAAGATCGAGAGGAATGACCCGATAGGGCAAACCCAGCTCTTCGAGGGCGATCGCCACTTTGAAACCATTGGGGGTCGCGGCGGTGTAAAAGTCGATCATGATTCACTCCTTGTTGGTCATAGCCAGATTGCACGGTTGGAACAGGGTGCAACACCATAGCCGCCTCATCTTGCAACAAGTGACCGGCTCCAGACCATTAAAAAGCGGCGCACCGTAGGCCAAACAAGGCCACGGTGCGCCGCTGGTGCGCTCTGGCAATGGTTGATATTAGTTGATCACGGCGACCGGCTTGCGCTGGCGCAGCATGATCAGGCGGGAAAGCAGCGGGAAGTAGGACTCCAGCTTGCGCAACAGCACCCGGCTGCAGGCAGGCTCGACCAGCTCCGACTCATCCAGCACGATGCCGTTTGAGACAAAATAGAAACGGGGGTCACGCACATCCGGCCCGCAGACCGTCAGCGCCTTGTCTCCCTTGCGGATCAACAGCGGCAAGACCGGCAAACCGATCGTCTCATCCTCTCCCCGGGCAAATCCGGCATCCTGCCAGGGCGCATCGCCGTCGATCAGCAGGATCGCCGCCTCCGTCTTGGCCGGTTGCCACTGGGCCAGGGGGGGCACGGTGATGTGGGCAAAGTGATCACCATACTCGGGTGATGACCGCAAGATGGCCAGCAGTCCCTCGCTGGCCGCTGACACGTTCTGACTCACTAATGACAAATTCATGGTTCACATCCCTATGCTCATGACAGCCTGTATCCGGCTGCTGGGATAAGACTAGCGCAGATCTGGTCTATATTGGAGCCGTCAAATCTGGCAGTGGTAATCAATTGGTCGTAGGGTGATAACAGTTGCCATCGCACAAAATACTGGTATCATACCGCGTCCTTTTATCCCCCGTTCTTTAACATCCAGTGGTGAACCTATGCATCCGATGCTGAATATCGCCGTGCGCGCTGCGCGCAACGCCGGTCAAGTTGTAGTAAAAGCCTTCTCCCAGCCCGAGAACATTGAGGCTATCCAAAAAGGCAGCAATGACTTCGTGACCAACGTTGACCGTGAAGCCGAAGCGGCCATCATTCACACCATCAAAAAATCTTACCCGGAGCACAGCATTGTTGCTGAAGAGTCTGGTGAGATTGCCGGTACCAATCCGGACTACCAATGGATCATTGACCCACTGGATGGCACGACCAACCTTGTCAAAGGCATTCCGCACTTTGCGGTCTCCATCGCCCTACGCGTCAAGGGCAAGACTGAACAAGCCGTTGTTTACGATCCCATCCGTGACGAGCTGTTTACTGCTACCCGTGGTAGCGGCGCCCAGCTGAACGGCTACCGTATCCGTGTCGGCAAAGCCAAAGAGCTGGCTGGCACCGTACTGGCTACCGGTTTCCCCTACAAACAAAAGCACCACATCGAGTCCTACCTGAAAATGTTCCAGAGCATGTTCATCGAATGTGCCGACATCCGTCGCTCCGGCTCTGCCGCACTGGATCTGGCCTACGTGGCTGCCGGTCGCGTCGATGGTTTCTGGGAAATCGGCCTCAAGCCCTGGGACACCGCTGCCGGTGAACTGCTGGCCAAAGAAGCTGGCGCCATCGTCACCGACTTCGTAGGTGGTCACAACTACGAAAACTCCGGCAACATCGTGGTTGCCAACCCGCGTGTCCTGAAAGAGATGCTGGGCAAGATCCGCGAAGAGCTGCCGGAGTCTCTAGCTAAATAAGCCAGCCTTCGAGCAGACAGATAAAAAAACCGGCGCAAGCCGGTTTTTTTATTGCTGCGATATGCCCTGTTCGGGCATTCCAACCAACTGCTTATGCTCTTCTTCCCCGTAGCGCACACCCCAACCGCTCGCCCCGTTCCCCATCCCCAAAACCGTTCGTCGCCCTTCTCTCGTTAGCAAATACGCTTTAACCAACCTTCTTGAATATCACCGCGCACAGGCCGGGATAATCATCTGACCGCCCTGTTCGCCCTGACCTTCATCCTGTTATGAAGAGCCCCAACCATCAGGCCCGAACCCATCGCCAGATAAAAAAACACCCGGCACATGGCCGGGTGTCGTGGGGGCAGGCAAAGCCCCCGAGTTTTCTGAATGAAGAGGCCGGTGTACGCCACCAGCCCCCTTATCAGGCGAGACGGAAGCGCCCGATGGTCTGTTTCAGACCCACCGCCAGCTGGCTCAGCTCCAAACACGCGCGGGCAGTATGATCGGCGCCCAGAGCAACCTCATTGGCGGACTCGTTGATCCGCTCAACATTGCGACTCAGCTCATCAGACACCGCATCCTGCTCACCACAGGCGCTGGCAATCTGGATCGCCATATCGGCGATCTGCGCCACCGCTTCTTCAATCTGCTGGATACCGGTACCGGTCTGCTCGCTTTGGGTTACGCACTGGCGGATCATGTCACAGCTCAGCCCGGTCACCTCTTTGGCCTGATTGGCGCGAGACTGCAGGGTTTCGATGATGGCGACGATCTCGCCGGTAGAGGCCTGGGTGCGGCCCGCCAGGGTGCGCACCTCATCGGCAACCACCGCAAAGCCACGGCCCTGTTCACCGGCACGGGCTGCCTCAATGGCGGCATTGAGAGCCAGCAGATTGGTCTGATCGGCAATGCTGCGAATGACATCGACCACTACGTTGATCTGGGCGGATTCACGCTCCAGTTCGGCCACCAGCGTGCCAGCCTGCTCAATCTCTTCCGCCACACGGGTGATCGCCACCAGCGAACGCTGCACATCCTGATTACCTTTGCGGGTTAAGGTATTAGCCGCACTGGCAGACTCAGAAGTGTGCTCTGTATTGCTCGCCACATCAGCAACGGTCGCTTTCATCTGGGTCATGGCGGTCGCCACCAGCGAGATCTCCTGCTGCTGGCTCTGAATGCCCTTGGCGGACTGCTCGGAGACGGCGCTCACCTCCTCGATGGCAGTGCCAAGCTGGGTGACAGCAGCCACTACCTCTTCAATCAGACCGCGCAGGTTGTCCTGCATCTTGAGAGAAGCTTTGGCCAGCATGCCCAGCTCGTCGCGGCCGATATGTTGACGCTCCAGCTGATGGGTCAGATCGCCGGCGGCAATGGCGTTGGCCTGAGCCACTACGGCTTGCAGCGGCAGGCAGATCTGGCGAGTCAGGAACCAGGTCATCACCACCATGAACACCAGCAGGGCACCGATGCTCACCATGGCGAAGGTGGTTACCATGCTGACGCTGCCAAGCAGGCTGCCACGGTTCTCTTTGACGAAACCGAGGTTCACCTGGATCAGCGAGTTGACCGCCTGCTCCAGTGCCCCGAAAAGCGGGTTGGAAGCAAACAGCTGGGTTTTGGCCTGCTCGTGCTGGCCCTGCACCAGCAGCATATCAAACTCGTTTACCGAACGTTGATAAGTGAGCCACTGTTGTTTGGCTTGGTTAAACACCTGTCGCTCGTTGTCGGCACCCACAGTCGCCTCGTAGGCACGAAATGCCTCGTCAACCTTGCGAATATTCTCCTGAATGCGGCCACGACGGGCCTGCAAGTCGGCGGCATCATCCACCATCAGCAGGGCAAACTGGGCCCGACGTACATAAGAGACGTCGTAGAGCAGGGTTTCGACCGAGAGCACGCTCGGCAAAGTGGAGTCGGTAAAATTCAGCACCCGATCGCGCACGCCGCGCAATTCACTGGAGAGAAAAACACCGAAGACGACGTTGACTGCGGCAATAACCGCAAAAACCACAGCAATCTTTTTGCCGATGGAGAGATTCTTGTAAAACATGATTGGCTGTTGATCCTCAACTGCTGACAAGCAGGTAAACAGTAGCGATCACATCCGTATGAGCTGATCCCGGCCATTCCTGACGGGAGATGGAAGGTTGCGAAAGCGGGGGAAGGACGATTTCGCGAGGCGCGAACTCTATCACAATATCGCCTAATCTTTCACCAGATTTCACCAAATGAATGCAAGCTGATTTCCTTCACAACCCGACATTCATCACAAAATATTTATAGCGACCAAATCATTTCAAATAGTTAACCGATAAATGCAATCGAGGCAGTGGCATGGACAAGGAGCCATCAACTCGTTGTAATGACCAACATAATCCGATGGCGGAGCCCCATCCCCCTTCGTTGTAACCATTTGCTGTAACAAGAGGCCCTGTTTATGGATAACAGCTCGTATCTGCCCGCTTCAACCTGGTCTGCCCAGCTGCGTGAACAACTGCAGGCGCGGCCACTTACCGCCCTCGGTCTCTTTATCGCGCTGGCTGCCGTCTTGTTGCTGCTGTTGCAGAGTCTCATCATGCTCGCTACCGGCGAGGTGACCAGCGGCGTGCGCTACGGCCTGATCGGTGGTGCCGCCGGGTTTGCCGCCACCGCCCTCGGCGCCCTGCCCGCTCTGTTTCTGCGCTCGGTACCGCAAAAGGTAGAGGACACCATGCTGGGCTTTGCCGCCGGCATGATGCTGGCGGCCAGTGCCTTCTCCCTGCTGTTGCCGGGGCTGGAGGCCGCCGAGGGGATCACCGGCAACGGCTTTAGCGCCGCTGCCGTGGTGGTGGTCGGCATGACTCTCGGGGTGCTGTTGATGCTGGGACTGGATCAGTTCACCCCCCACGAGCATGACAAGACCGGCCCCTGCGGTCCCGGCCACGAGAGCTGCTCCCGGGTCTGGCTGTTCGTCTTTGCCATCGCCCTGCACAATCTGCCGGAGGGGATGGCCATCGGGGTGAGCTTCTCGCAGGGGGATATGTCGGTGGGGCTGCCGCTCACCACCGCCATCGCACTGCAGGATATTCCCGAAGGGCTGGCGGTGGCGCTGGCCATGTGCGCCGCCGGTTTTCGCCCCTCTGTCGCCGTGCTGGTTGCCATCGCCAGCGGCCTGCTCGAACCGGTTGGCGCCCTGCTCGGAGTGGGGCTCTCCAGCGGCCTTGCCATCGCCTACCCTATCGGACTAGGACTCGCCGCCGGCGCCATGCTGTTTGTGGTCTCGCACGAGGTGATCCCGGAGACCCACCGCAACGGTCACCAGACCTATGCCACCCTTGGCCTGATGGCAGGCTTTGCCCTGATGATGACCCTCGATACCGCGCTCGGCTAAAGGCCTTCTCCCCTCCTCATCAATGCTTTTTGTCACCTGCGGCGCTTCCATATGGATCGCCGCGTTTCATCTCTCCTTTCGCTTGTGCCTCTCGGCGCCGACGCCATCTTTTGTTATGATCTACAGCAACTTAAATTCAGCCACACGGCTATCAAGACGAGGTCAGCAATGAAAGTAGGTATTATCGGCGCCATGGAGAAAGAAGTAGCCCTGCTGCGCAGCCAGATGAGCAACCCCACCACCCTGCAACTGGGCGGCTGCGAGTTCTATCAAGGGGAGCTGGCAGGCAAAGAGGTGATCCTGACCCGCTCCGGTATCGGTAAGGTCGCCGCCAGCGTGGCCACCAGCCTGCTGCTGGAAAAATTTGCCCCCGACTGCGTCATCAATACCGGCTCTGCGGGCGGCTTTGCCCAGGATCTGCATATCGGTGATGTGGTGATCGCCAGCGAGATGCGTTTCCACGATGTCGACGTGACCGCTTTTGGTTACGAGATGGGCCAGATGGCGCAGCAACCCGCCGCCTTCCCCTGCGACGAGAAGCTCATCGCGGTCGCTCAGGATTGCATCACCGAGCAGGGCAAGCACCAGACCAAGGTTGGCCTTATCTGCACCGGCGATCAGTTCATGTGCAAACCGGACGCCATCGCCAAGGCTCGCGACGACTTCCCGCAGATGCTGGCGGTCGAGATGGAAGGTGCCGCCATCGGTCAGGTGTGCCACATGTTCAAAGTGCCCTATCTGGTGGTACGCGCCATGTCCGATATCGCCGGCAAGGAACAGGTTGAATCCTTCGATGCCTTCATCGAAGTGGCCGGCAAGCACTCCGCCGAAGTGATTATCAAGATGCTCGGCAAACTGTGATCGAAACCGGCTCGCTTGATTTGATGGCCGACGCCCTCCTCTCGACGACGGCGGCCATTCTGGTAGGTGCTGCCCTGCTGGAGGCGGTGATCCCGTGGCCTTCCCATCTGCGTCTTTCGGCCGTCACGCCCCTGCTGACCCGGCTTGGGCACAAGGTACACAGACCTGATGGTTCACCCGGCCAACAAATGCAGGCCGGACTGCTGGCAATGCTGGTAGTCTGGCTCCCCTGCGCTGCCGGGCTCTGGTCGCTGCGCAATCTAGCCCTGAGCGAGCCGATCTTCGACCTGCTGTTCCTGCTGCTGATGCTCGAATTCCGCCCACTGCGCGAACTCGCCCATGCCACTCACTCGCTCGCCACGCAGGAGACCCTGCCGCTGGCGAGATTGCAGGCGGCGCCCTGGCTTAAGCGGGAGACCGGTAAACTCTCGACCATGGGGCTCGCCAAAGCAGTGACGGAGAGCTGCGCTCTGCGTCTGGTCGGCCAATGGGCTGGCCCGCTGCTGGGATTTGCCCTGGCTGGCGTACAGGGCGCCCTGCTCTGGCGGCTGGTGCAGCTGATGAATCAGAGCTGGAGTCGCAAAGATCCCGCCTTCGACCACTTTGGTCGCGCCGCCAGCGCCCTCTATCAGGGGCTCAATGCCTCCGTCATTTTGCTGCTGGGGCTGCCACTGCTGGCAAGCCGTCTCAAACAGGCCGCACAGCTGCTGCGCAATGGTGCGCTCTGGCCCTATCCCGTCATGGGGATGCTGCTCACTCTGCTGGTAGATAAGTGCCGGATCCGCCTTGGTGGCCCTCGCTACTATCAGGGGACTCTCCAGCGCTGGCCCGTCATCGGCACTGGTGCTGAGCCAGATAGCGAGACACCGCGCAAGGTGCTCAACATTCTGCAAGGGTGCGGCTGGGGCTGGTTGATACTGGCGCTGCTTGTCACTGTGGCGGGGTTATTTCATGCTTAGATGGTTGCGATTGCCTGTCTGGCTGCCCTGCGTGTTGCTTGCCTGGTTGCCCGCTGCGCTGCAGGCAGCCACTCCGAGCCGGGTGGTGAGCGTGGTGCCCCATCTTACCGAGCTGCTTTATGACATCGGTGCCGGTGACAAGCTGGTCGCCATCGACGATGCCTCCGACTATCCCGCAGAAGTGAAAAACAAGCCCAAGGTGGCCAATTATCGCAGCATCAATGTGGAGGCCCTGCTGGCGCAAAAGCCGGACTTGATCCTCGGCTGGCGCTCGGCCCAGTCTCGCATGCTGACCCCGCTGGAGCAGCTGGGTATCCCGGTTTTCTACTCTGAGCCTACCGATTTTGCCTCGCTGGCGACCGAGATGCGGGCGCTGGGCAAATTACTGGGGGTGGAAAAGAGCGCCAACGAAGCCGCCGATCGCTATCTGGCGCGCCTGCATTCCCTGCAACAGCGCTATGGCCAACCAACCGGTGTCAAGGTGTTCTACCAGCTCTGGTACCCACCGCTCACCAGCGTCAGTGGCAATGCCTGGCCCGCTCAGGCCATCGAACTCTGCGGCGGGATCAACATCATGGCGAATGCCAAGACCCCTTACCCTCAAGTGGACATGGAACAGGTGATCAGAGCCAACCCATCGCTGATCCTGGCAGGGAGTCAAGATCCTGACGCTCTGCGTCACTGGCTGAAGTGGCCTAATCTCGACGCGGTGCAGCATCAGCGACTCGATTTGATCAACTCGGATGAGCTGCACCGTTTCACGCCAAGAGCCCTCAATGCAGTGGAGCAGGCTTGCCGAGCCATTGCCCAACGCAGCAACAAATAGCCAAAAAACAGCCATTCAGATTACGCCTTCCAATTTACGTCTGCAAATGGCATAAAAAGTGCTTTAGAATTCCATAGATACCAATCTTCATCATGGGACACCGTCATGTTTAATGGAAAAACAATCCTGGTTACCGGTGGCACAGGGTCATTTGGCAAAAAATTCATCGCAACCGTGCTATCCCGCTACCAACCGGCACGACTGATCGTCTACTCTCGTGATGAGCTCAAGCAGTTTGAAATGCAGCAGCGTTTCAACCATACCTGCATGCGCTATTTTATCGGCGATGTTCGCGATGCCGAGCGCCTCGACATGGCGATGCGCGACGTCGACTTTGTGGTGCATGCCGCTGCGCTCAAGCAAGTGCCAGCTGCCGAATACAACCCGATGGAATGCATCAAGACCAACGTTGGAGGAGCCGAAAACGTCATCAAGGCCGCTCTCAACAATGGCGTGCAGAAGGTCATTGCACTCTCAACCGACAAGGCTGCCAACCCGATCAACCTTTACGGGGCAACCAAGCTCTGTTCTGACAAGCTCTTTGTCGCCGCCAACAATATGGCGGGCAAGAACCCGACCATCTTCTCGGTGGTACGTTATGGCAACGTGGTCGGCTCAAGGGGCTCAGTAGTTCCCTTCTTCGACAATCTGATCAAGAGCGGCGCCAGTACGCTGCCTATCACCCACCCCGAGATGACCCGCTTCTGGCTGACCTTGCAGCAAGGCGTAGATTTTGTTCTTAGCAACTTCCAGCGTATGCGCGGTGGCGAACTGTTCGTGCCGAAAATCCCGTCGGTCAAGATCACCGATCTGGCGGCAGCCATGGCTCCGACCCTTAAGCAGGAGATCATCGGCATCCGTGCGGGGGAGAAGCTGCACGAGGTGATGTGTCCGGCTGACGACTCTTTCCACACTTATGAGTTCAACGATTACTACGTGATTGCACCCAGCATCAGTTTCACCAGCCGCAACAATGATTTCAGCGTTAATTCTCTGGGTGAAACAGCCACACTGGTTGCACCGGGCTTTGAATACAATTCCCTAAATAATCAGCACTTTCTGTCGATAGCCGAACTACAGAGCATGAACCAGCAGGTATTGTCCGAATGATCCCTTATGGCCGCCAATCGATCAGCGATGCCGATATAGAAGCCGTCGTTGCCGTACTGAAATCTGATTATCTGACCCAAGGCCAAGCCGTTCCCGCTTTTGAACAAGGACTGGCCGATTACTGCCAAGTGCCACATGTGGTTGCTTGCAGTAACGGCACCACTGCGCTTCATCTGGCCTGCGCAGTACTGGATATTGGCGCCAAAGATACAGTTTGGGTTTCTGCGGTCAGTTTTGTTGCCTCGGCGAACTGCGTTCGCTACTGCAATGCCAACGTTGATTTTGTCGACGTTGACCCTGCTACCGGTAACCTCGATGTATTGACACTGGATAAGAAACTGCAGCAAGCTATGCGCACCCACGCCCTTCCGAAAGCGCTGATTGCTGTACATCTGGCCGGACAGCCCTGCGATCTCGAAGAGATCGGTGCGCTCTGTAGCCAATACGGAATCTTTCTGATAGAGGATGCCTGCCATGCACTGGGTGCACACTATCAGGGGTCACCTATCGGTAGTTGCCGTCACAGCGATATGACGGTCTTCAGCTTTCATCCGGTCAAACCGATTACAACCGCAGAAGGAGGCGCTGTCACCACCCGGGATCAGGTGCTGGCCGACAAATTGCGACTCTATCGCAGCCATGGAATCACTCGCGATCCGCAAGCGCTGTTCATGCCCTCTCCCGGAGAATGGTATTACGAGCAACAACTTCTGGGCTTCAACTATCGCTTGACCGACATTCAGGCGGCACTAGGGCTGAGTCAGTTGAGCCGTCTTGATCAGTTCATTACCCAGCGTCGTGAACTTGCCAGGCGATATGACGCGCTGTTATCCCTCTTGCCAGTCCAGCCGTTGCAGCAGAGTAATAATCGCCAGAGCGGTTATCACCTCTATGTCATTCAGGTGGCTGAACGCGATCAGGTGTTTGCCCGCATGCGTGCTGCCGGCATTGGCGTCAACGTTCACTATATTCCTATCCCAGCCCAGCCCTACTACCGTGGGCTGGGACATGACCCAGCAGCCTATCCGGGCGCACAAGCCTACTATCAGGGAGCAATCTCTCTTCCACTGTTCCCGGCTCTGACTCTCTCAGAGCAGCAACAGATCGTAGATGCGCTGGAGCAGGCACTATGCGGCTAGCTCTGGGCACAGTGCAATTCGGTCTGGATTACGGGATCAGCAATCACGACGGACAAGTCAGCGATGAGGAACTCGACGCGATCATTGCGTTAGCTCGTCAAGCAGGTATCGATACCCTGGATACGGCGCAAGCCTATGGCAATGCCGAGCAGAGGCTGGGGCAAAGAGATATCACCGGCTTCACTCTCATCGACAAGCTGGCACCAGGGCTACCGCAGTCCGATGTTAAGGCAGCGCTCAACAACAGCTTGCATTGGCTGGGGCGAAAACGGCTCGATGGTTTGCTGCTGCACCGTAGCCAAGATGCCTCACCTGCCTTGTTCGAGTTACTCACCGATTTGCAGCAACAGGGCGCGATCGGAAAACTCGGGATCTCCGTCTACTCCCCGGAGGAGCTCGATACCTGGAGCACAGCTGGCTATCCTCTGGAACTGGTGCAATTACCTGCCAATTTGCTCGATCAACGCTTTTTACGCACTGGATGGCTCGACAAACTGGTAGATATGGGGTGTGAAATCCATGTTCGTTCGCTCTTTTTACAGGGCCTGTTATTGATGCAACCAGCGCAGCGACCTGACTATTTTCAGCGTTTCGCTACCGCACTTGAACGGTTTGACCACTGGCATCCCTCGGTGGCCCCGCTTGGCAAAGCCCTCTCCATCATGACAGCCCTACCACAGGTAAGCCGCTTTGTTGTCGGTGTTTGTCGTGCCCAAGAGCTGGCCGCCATCGTTGCGGCCAGTCAAGTACAGCACGAGTGCTACGAGGCCGATATCGCACACCTGGCGTCTATGGAACAGGAACTTATCAACCCCGGACTCTGGAGAACACGATGATCTTGGGTATTCTGCAGGCCAGAACCAGTTCTTCCCGCCTGCCCAACAAGGTACTAAAGGAACTGCTGGGCAAACCCATGCTGGCAAGGCAGATTGAACGGTTGCAACAGAGCAAGCTACTGGACAAGCTGCTGGTTGCCACCAGCGATCAGTCGGAAGATCGCGCCATTGCCGAGCTGTGCGAGAGGTTGAATATCCCCTGTTTTTGCGGTCCTCTTGACGATGTGTTGCTGCGTTTCTATCTGGCGGCCCAACCCTACAGTCCGACCCATGTTGTGCGTCTCACCGGTGACTGCCCACTGGCAGACCCTATGGTAATAGACGAGCTGATAGCCCTCCATCTCTCGGGCAAATTCGACTACAGCAGCAACTGCGGTAATCCCAGTTATCCGGATGGGCTAGATGCCGAGATCATGAGTGGAGCGACTCTGGCAACCCTGCAGGAAAAGGCCGCCACGCAGACCGAACGGGAACATGTCACCTATTACGTTCGCTGTCATTCCGAACAGTTTTCTATCGGCGAACTGCAGCGCTCGCCTTCGCTGGCCCACCTGCGCTGGACTGTCGATGAGCCTGCCGACTTTGAACTGGTAGAGCGAATTTATCAGGCTCTCTACCCTGCCAACCCAACCTTTACGACCGACGATATCCTCGCCCTGCTATCGCAGCAGCCGGAGCTGACAACACTTAATACCCAGCACAAGCGCAACGAAGGATTGGCTAATTCGCTGGCCAAGGAGAATCATATATGACCTCACGTTATCAACATTCACTTGCTCTCTCGGCACGTGCGGAACAGAGCATTCCACTCGGCTCCCAAACCTTCTCCAAAAGTCGCCTCTGTTTCCCCTATGGCGCCGCCCCACTCTTTATCGAGCGCGGCAATGGGGCGCATGTTTGGGATGTAGATGGCAACGAGTATCTTGATTTTGCCAGCGGCCTACTGGCCATCAGTCTTGGATATTGCGATCCGGATGTGAATGAAGCGGTAATGGAGCAACTCAGTCTTGGCTCGATCTTCTCCCTTCCCCACCGGCTGGAGACTGAAGTCGCTGAACAGCTCATTGAGCTCATCCCCTGCGCCGAAATGGTTCGCTTTGGCAAAAATGGGA
The DNA here is from genome assembly GCF_051919365.1 of Aeromonas sp. 82P. Classification (NCBI taxonomy): domain Bacteria; kingdom Pseudomonadati; phylum Pseudomonadota; class Gammaproteobacteria; order Aeromonadales; family Aeromonadaceae; genus Aeromonas; species Aeromonas sp. 82P. Next base: position 2,098,882 of record NZ_JBQBEV010000001.1, on the reverse strand, counting down.
CTGATGCTACCTCAGCCTGTATCAGGCTCTCCAGAGCAGTCACAGGCCGCGAGCGGGTAGCCGTCTGTGGCTATCATGGCTGGCAAGACTGGTACATCGGCTCAACCACCCGCCATTTGGGGGTCCCCGAGTGCGTGAGAGAGCTGACCCACAGATTTGACTACAACGATCTTGCCTCGCTGCAGTGCCTGCTGGAAGCTCACCCGGGCGAGTTTGCAGCCGTCATTCTGGAACCGATGAATGTAACCTGGCCAACCCCAGATTTTTTGCCTAGTCTGCGCCAACTCTGCGATGCCCATGGCGCACTACTCATCTTTGATGAGACCATTACCGGTTTTCGCTACCACTTGGGCGGGGCACAGAGCCTCTTTGGTGTGACGCCGGATCTTGCTGCGTTCGGCAAAGGCATGGCCAATGGTTTCCCGATTTCCGCCGTTGTTGGCCGCCGCCAATATATGAAACGGATGGAAGATATCTTCTTCTCCGGCACCTTCGGCGGGGATGTAATTGCCCTCGCTGCGGCCAACGCCGTCATCAAAAAGATGCGGCGACTGGATGTACCAAAGAGGCTCGCAGAGCGGGGACAACAGGTACTGGATGGGCTCGATAGCTTGCTAAAAGAGATCGATTCCCCGGACTGGCTTCACACCGCCGGACACCCGAGCTGGAGCTTTCTGCTGGTTGCGGATTCAGTAAACCACTCTACCTGGCTGCTCAAGAGCTATCTGATCCAGGAGTTGTGCAAGCGGGGGATCCTCACCCTTGGCAGTCACAATATGAATCTGGCCCATAGCGAACAGGATGTGGCCGTTCTGCTGGCAGCCTATCGCGACATACTGCCAAAACTCATTGCTTACGATCACGACAAAACCCTTACCGCAGAACTTGATGGCAAACAGATCCAGCCTGTATTCAAGGTGCGCTGAATGATTACGATGTGGATTTTTACAGAAGGTGATCAGCAGAGAGGCTTAGGACACCTAAGTAGATGTTCTTCATATGCTACTGCATGGGAAAAACTAGGTGGCAAGGTTCAGTGGGTGATTGATGGAGATTCAATTGCAAGGCAGTTTATCGATAATAAACCTGTCATATGGAAACGATGGCAATACGAAAATACTACAGAGTCATTTAGTCTAGATATTGCGCTGATAGATAGTTACTGCACATCATTACCACAGCTAAGAAAAATATCGTCATCATTCAGAATAACAATATATCTCGATGACACTTTTCGTCTACCGTATCCAAATGGGGTTGTAATACATCCACAATCAAACTCAACTCCTTTTATTAAAAGTTCATCCTATTGGCTAATGGGTTCATATTGGCAACCAATTCGACCAGAGTTTCTTACTACTAAAAATAAAATATCAAACTCTATTATCAACAACATTCTAATTATGATCGGTGGAACAGATATTATAAATATCACCCCCCGTATAGTAGATATACTTAGAGAAGCATACCCTAGCGCACAATTACATATCATAGCAAATTCACACAGTGAACATTACTATAACTGTACCTACTACTCACACATTAGCGCCAATAAAATGGCCGAATTGATGCGTCAATGCGATATATCTATTTGCGCAGCAGGACAAACTATTTTTGAGCTTATTGCATGCTTACTACCATCCATCATTATAAAAACCGCCAACAATCAATCCTTACAATTGGATAACATATCTCATTATAACTTATTTGAAGTGGTGGATGACTGGAATCATAAAAATATAACCAATAAAATATACTCAAGACTGTCAAATATAAATGATCATGATGTAAGATGCGGTTACATTGAAAGAATGAAGAAATACAATCTTTGTGATGGTGCAACTCAACTCTCTAAGCTTATTTTTGATTATTATAGAATGTCAACTATTTTAACTTATAATGAGCTCACACTAGTACCATTTACTCAACTATCAACAGCCGACAAAATTAAAGTGTTATCTATTAGGAATAAGATTAGCGTACGTAAGGAGATGATTAATGCAAAGAGAATATCAAAGTCATCCCATTTTAAATTCATCAAATCACAAATAAACAAACCATTTGACATTAACTATGCAATATTTTATGAAGGCATAATTTTCGGTTCTACTGCTTTACGTGAAATAAATTGGATAAAAAAAGAAGCTTGGTTAGATATTTATAGACATCCAAGTGATAAATGGTCTGGATTTGGTCAACATATTTTATCTGCAGCAAAACATATAGCGTTTAATATTGCTAAGTTTGAAAAACTAAAATTAAACGTTAAAATTACAAACCACAGGGCTTTAAGCTTATATTATAAAAATAATTTTACTGAAGATAGCATAAAGGATGGCATTATTGAAATGTCAATCCTAAGGAAGGAAATAGAGAATGATACATAATAAAAAAACTATTTTGGTGATATCCGCACACCCAGATGATGAAACCATTGGGTGTGGTGGAACCATTGCAAAGCATATTAGCCAAGGTGATAAAGTTTACGGATTATCATTTACCAATGGTATTAGTTCAAGAGATAACATTCAAGACCATGACATTTTATCTCGTGATAGAGAAATAGCATCTGACATGGCAGCTAACATCCTTGGTTTTACATGGGTGCGAAAGGGACAATATCCAGATAATATGCTTGATACCATACCACTGTTAGATTTAGCAAAATATATAGAAGAAACCAAAATAACTATTTCACCAGATGTTATATATACTCATTCATCTGCTGACCTTAATATAGATCATAGGCGAGTCCATGAGGCAACACTAATTGCTTTTCGGCCTCAACCTAATGAAATATGGCAAGAGATTAGGGCTTATGAGGTTGCATCCTCAACAGAGTGGGGAATTAAACCATTTAGTCCAAACTTATATGTGAATATTAACGACTTTATTTCTAAAAAGGTTAAAGCATTAGAATGCTATTTAATGGAAATGAGAGACACACCACATCCAAGGTCTATTTCCTCCATCAAAAACCTTAATAAAACCAGAGGTTCTCAAGCTGGGTTTAATTATTCAGAAGCTTTTGAAATAATTAAATCGAGGGCATTTTAAATGAAGTATGCAATTGCTTGTAAAAGTGTCCATTTTTGGCATCAACTCAATGAGATATCACCTGAACTGATTAATAATGCAAGTTATATTTTAAAATCTCCAGATGATTTATTTTTGCTATCGAAAAAAGATATCGATTTAATTTTCTTTCCACATTGGTCTTGGGTTGTTCCTGATGAGTACATAGATGAATTCATATGTATATGTTTTCATAGCACCCCTTTACCCTATGGCAGAGGCGGCAGTCCCATACAGAATATGGTATTGAATCAGCATAAATCTACTCAAGTTGTGGCTCTTAAAATGACCAAACAGTTAGATGCTGGCCCGGTATATCTGCGAAAAGAAGTATCTCTTCTCGGTGGAGGTGAAGAGGTTTTCCGCAGAATATATAAAACTATAATCTCTATGATGAATAGCTTACTGGTTGAACTACCCATTCCACAACCACAAGATGGGGATGTTGTAATATTTAAAAGAAGGAGCAAGGAGCAAAGTAGACTAGATATGAATTATAATATTGAGTATATTTTTGACCAGATCAGGATCTTAGATGTTGATGGCTATCCTCCAGCATATATTGACATTGGTGATTATAGGTTGACTTTCTCGCACCCATCGATGAGATTATCTGGATATATAGATGCACATGTACGCATACAAAGAAAAACATCCACTTAATGGTGTTTTTAGAGGTATCCATTATGAATAATTTTACTATCAATGACCGTGTGATTGGCTTAAATATGCCTCCATATATCATCGCAGAACTCTCAGGAAACCATAATGGTCAACTGGCAAGAGCCTTAGCACTCGTAGATGCAGCAGCCAATGCGGGTGCTGATGCTATCAAGCTGCAAACCTATACCGCCGACACCATGACAATCGACTGTGATCTGCCAGATTTTCATATTCAGGGCGGTTTGTGGGATGGCCATACCCTTTACGATCTCTATAACTTGGCCCATACCCCCTGGGAATGGCACCAACCTATCTTTGAGCGGGCAAAGTCACGCGGATTGACTATCTTTTCCACCCCGTTTGACGAGAGTGCTGTCGATTTTCTTGAAGAGTTAGGTACTCCTGCGTACAAAATTGCCTCATTCGAGATCACTGACCTTCCCCTGATCCGCTACATAGCTCAAAAAGGAAAGCCGGTCATTATCTCTTCTGGTATGTCTACTCAAGATGAGATTGCCCAAGCCCTAGCCGTTTTACGTGAAAATGGTTGCTCACAGATCCTGCTGCTTCATTGTGTCAGTGGCTACCCAACCCCTCTTGCTGATATCAATCTCAAGCGGATTACCCGCTTGGCAGAGACATTTTCAGTACCCGTTGGTCTCTCTGATCACACGCTGGGAAATACCGCCGCTCAGCTGGCAATAGCATTGGGCGCTGTGGCCATCGAGAAACACCTGACCTTGGCTCGCGCTGATGGCGGCCCGGATGCCGAGTTCTCACTTGAACCACGTGAACTTAAAGAGCTCTGCAGCCAGGCAAAACTCTGCTGGCAAGCGTTGGGGTCAGGAGAAAGTGGTGGCAACCAGGCTGAACAGGCAAACCTGAGATTTCGTCGTTCTTTGTATTTTGTTACCGACATTCCTGCGGGCACCACCATAAAGCCAGAACACATTCGACGGATCCGGCCAGGTTATGGGTTGCCACCTGAATCATTGCCACAAGTATTGGGAAAAACAACTCTCCATGATATTCATCGAGGTAAAGCAGTCTGTTTTTCTGACTTGAAAATTTCAAAATAGAGGGTTGATATGATGAATTCTAATATCATACTTTCAAGTGAAATTAGTTCACATCAAAAAAAAATTGTAATTGGCATTAGAAGACTTGAACTATCAGATATTAATAACACTTACTGCTCATGGCTGAATGATCCAGAAGTAAATCGTTATCTTGAGTCTAGATTTATTAAGTGGGATATCGAAAAACTAACCAACTATTATATGGAAAACCATAGAGAAGGTCTTTTTTGGGCTATTATTGACCTTACAGAAAATAAACACATTGGAAATGTGAAATTATCAATCATTGACAAAAAAAATAGCAGCATCGTGCTAGGAATAATGATAGGAGATAAAAATTATTGGGGAAGAGGTATTGCAACAGAGGTCATCAAGATAGCAACCGATTATTGTTTTTCGCAGCTTAATATACACAAAATTACAGCGGGTGCATATGGCGACAATCATGCATCCATCAATGCCTTTATTAAAAATGGATTCACTATTGAAAGCGAAACACTAGGTCATTTTAAAACATCGACCGGTTGGACATCAGCTGTCTTGCTTAGCAAGTTCAATACCCATATCAAAGAATAAAAATGCAGCCCAAGATAGGGCTGCACCTCATTCTCAATCTAGTAATCCGTGCTGTTTATTATCTATGCTTGTTACTGCATTCTTATATTTTTCTTTCATGGTAATAAAGTACTGTCTCATAATAAAAATCATAAGATTGATTGTCTTATATAGATCTGCAGACTCTTCATACCGGTACAAAGTAGACAAAATAACGCTATATGAATAATATAACGAACCAATAACACACCGATATATATGGTTATATTCACTATTTCGAATAGCCGACATATACTCATACTGTCTCATCATACACTGCAATATGCTCTCTCGAGAGGAAAAGTCGCTTTCCCATTCTGACACCATTTTATCGATCAACTCATCGAAAAATTCACTATTTATCCTACCAACAAAATCCTCTGTTGAAATATTCATTGGCTGATAGATATCATTTATGATATGTGATTTTAATTCATCTTTATCAATAATAAGCCTATCTATAATGATATCACTGATTCTTGTCGGTTTTGTCCCTTTAATTTCTGCACCATTTGAACAATTGAATATATCAACCTGCTTATATACCTTTATCAAATTTTCCATTACCAGCTTAGAGTTAATCATCATGTTCGTTGTTTCAACATCTCCACCAAAATTACCAGGTACAAGATGCTTGCTTTTTTGCGTAATCAATAGAGAGAGCTTCTCTTTTGACTTTCCATCATCATCAAAATAAAAGCTTAGTTTGGAGTGATGGTGCTGATCACTGATATAACCATTATCTATACCAAAAAGATAAATGTTTTCAAATCCGAGTCGACATGCTGTTGCTAACCCCGTATTTCCAACAAGAGGGTTCGCAGCTCTGAGCGTGTCGCGCAATCTGGCAATCTCAAAATCACGTTTTAATATAAATGAACCTGGCTCAAATAACTTAAATGCTAATCCAACCTTATCAAACTGCATCATGCAATCAGGGTGAATAACATCCAAACTAAGAAATAATATATCTCGTAAATAATTATCATCATTTAATAAAGCGTGTGTGTCGGGGACAAGTTTGGTTCGCTCAACCTGAACATGAATATCTGGTTTTATTCCAGCTCTATGCAATGCTGAAAGTGCACTGCCACAACTGATAATAATTACATTATTATGTAGATATTTTAGAGTATCAATTGAATTATCGAGAGATGGGCCATTACCAACAATAAAAACTGGTATATTTTTCCATTTTTCATCAACATACTTATCTTTCACCAAAAACGGGATATTATTTTTAACGTTCTCGATGCAATGTGACATTGCGATTATATTGTCATCAAAAAAACCCCAACCGCTAGCTAATATAAAAAACTCTTGCTTTACTCTCTTTATTAAATCAATTATTTTTTCACTTCTATAATGCCAAAATCCGATACTAGCTGCCGCCAAATATGAACCAAATTTCGCCATAGCAGGTGCTATATCGTTTATTATTTCGTCATTTGTCTGACCAAGAAAGATGTGGATATTAAGATTTGCATTGTCAATATATTCAAATAAAGAAAACCAATCAAAAGTAAAAATTGAAGCATAGAACAAATCTAGATCTGGCTCAACGATAAAGAAAACCTTTGGCTGGCACTGTTCAAATAGATATGAAATCTGATATCCCAACCCGACACCAAACATAATAACGAGCGGGATGACATCACCAGCCTTTGAGATAGGAATAAGTCTATCTGCCAACAAATATTGCTGCTCCAGCATTTCATTCATATAATTAACATGAATAAAATCAAGTGGATTATCTTCACTAGAAAATTCTATTGTCTGAATTGCATCATTGGAATGTAAAACACTATCTACCTGCGCTTTACATTCCAAAAACGGATCATGCCCATACAACGATATATTATCATCCAGCCACAATAAGTTTGGCACCCCATTCTCATTGCAATAAAATCTAAATGCTCTATCCGACTTGTAATTTTTAAACTGCTCATATATCCTTGGCATATATCTTTTAAATGCTTCCATGTTTTTATCAAAACGAATAGGTAGCACATCAATCATTGCCTTTTCTTGCTCACTCTGAATTTTTAGACGCGCAACTTCTTTTTCAACTTCACTAATGCTTTTTTGGAAATCCATTTTCACCCTACTTTTTAGAATGAGACTTGTATAACTGACTCGCTTTATCTGAAGCAATAACTGATAGTAGTTTTTTCTTTATCTCATCTTTTTCATCTAAAATCATTTCCATGAGGATTTGCTCATTCTTCAAAATAATACTTACTGTATTAACCAGCTCCTGTGAGTATTTTTTAGCATGATATATATCATCCAATAATAAAAGACGTTGCTCCACTAACTCATGCGCAGATTGTAAATCTCTGGATTTTATTGCTGATTCTAACAGCTTGCTTAGATTAAGGAGATGTTGCACATCACTCATAATGATGCCTGCTGAGCTAATGCTTTAGCTCGCTCATCCACAGGTATTATATCCCATGCACTTTTTATGGTCCCAAGCAAAATAGCAACTTCATCAACAGGTGCTGAATCCATATCTCGGCTAGCATCAAATAATCTAGATTTCATATATTCATATAAAGCAAAAAGATTTTCTGGTATATCTCCATATGAAAGGTCCAAGGCATCTTGTAATCCATTGATAATTGCTAAGCTCTTGGAAATAGCGATGGATTTTCCCTCATAGTCCTTGCGTTCTATCGCACCTTTGGCCTGTGATAACCGCTCTATACCACCTTGCAACATCAGCTGGATAACTCGATAAGGGTCGGCAACAGCCATCTCTGCCTGCAGATTTTGACTGGTGTATGCTTTTATGCTCTTATGATACATAACAACCTCATTTATATTACAAGAGTCACAGATAAAATCACGTATTAGCTAGTTTTGTTAGATGTCTGAATATTTTTAAGGTAACTTGCGGATTGATTCATTTTTGCTAGCAAGCTATCCAACCCACCATATCTTGCGCGTAAGCTGGTCTCATATTTTACAAGTTCAGCAGCAGCGTCACTCTCTTTTTTTGCCAGAGAACGTAGTTCTATATTTAGTGAGTCTTCTCGTTGTGCAACCAAACCGCCGCTTTTGGAATAACTTTCCAGAGATGTAGCCAACTTACCAGCAACGCCCTTCTCGCCGCCAAATACTGCTACTACTTGTTCAAAATTTTTATCTAATGCCTCACCAAATTTTTTATCATCAAGAGAAAGAACCCCTTTATTATCCATCTTGATGCCAAGTTGGAATATTGTTGAAAACTCTTTGGATGACTCTGATGGAGTGATAAGCGTATTACTCATAAGGTTGACGACACTACGGGTCATTGAGTCCCCTGCTAATGCACCGCCATCATTCTGTGTTACACCTGCGACGACAGAATTACGTTTACCTAGCGAGTCTGCTTTAACAACCAGTTCGTTATAGCCTTTAATGAAATTTTTTACCATCTCCTTGATGCCATCTTTATCCGTTGTGACATCAACTTTATTAGACTTTGCTACACCCGAAGTGTCTTTATCAGACACCCTCAGAACTGTCATTTTTAATCCCATGATAGTGCCATCAAACGTGTTACTATCACTCGTTAACGTATTACCATCAACAGAAATTTCGGCACTTTCTGCGGACTGCGTTTTGGTTAAAGATGAGGCAAAGGTTGTCAACCCTGCGGTACTACCCGTAATTTGCAAATCTTTACCGGCACCACTAATACCAGAGTCAATAACCAGCTTTGCTTTACCATCAGAGGTGTTAATAATATTGGCATTCAGACCAAAGTTATTGCCATTTTCATTGACCCGTTTACGGATCGCTTGAAGAGAATCGCCAGCCTTCACATCTACATTAAACGTTTTTGCACCGGCGGTGAATGTAAGCGTGCCATCTTGAGTCACCAATGGATCTGTAGAGTTATTGAATGTCCCTTCAAATTTGCTCGTTGTAGCCAATTTATTGACGGTTACATTGTACTGCCCATTAGCTGCACCGGTTTTACTCTCTACTTTTAGGACTGGGTTATCTTTATCCTGAGTTATATTGATAGCTCTTTTGTTAAAAGCATCCGATTTTGACATCTCTTTGAGGCTAGTAACATAAGAGCTAATTGCAGACTTGAATTGACCAAGACCTGACAATTCAACCTGTGCATTGGTTCTTTTGGTAATGATGGGTTGCTGAATCTGAGCCTTACGTGCATTGAGGCTAGCAGCGATAACACTCTCCAGATCAAGATTTGATCCGGCACCTGCAGATGTGATTGTTGCCATTTTGTCCTCTCCTAGCCACTGTACTTATGGTTTTAGACTTCACGATCAAGCAACAGTCCAACCCTGGGGGATGAGCTAGAGTGTTCCTCACTCAACTCTCTAATTCGCTTGCTTAGCGCGATCAGTTCCTCACTCGGTATCTGGCGTATGACTGACTTGGAGTCAGAGTCAACTACCTTGATGACCACTTCGTTCAACTCTCGCTCCAAACTAAAATTCACAGTCCATCCTTGTGATCGCCCAAACTCCTGCAATTTTTGTACCTGAACTTCAGCTTCTTCATCACTCAATGTCATAGATTGAGAAGTCGGTTTGATCCCTTTCTGAACATCAAGCTGCTCTTCTGAGTGCCCTTTAAACGATTCTGCCGGCCTGCCAGAAAGTGGTAGAGCGGCCGAATGGCCGCTCTTATCTTTCGACAGTACAGAAGAGCCACTAGCAGATGACAGGCTTCCAAGTTCATTCGTCATCTTATCTCTCCTCTATCTATCACTCCAGTGCCGACTCTTAACCCAGTAAAGAGAGTGCAGACTGTGGACGCTGATTGGCTTGCGCCAAAATACTGGATGCTGCTTGCTGCAAAATATTCTGCTTGGTCAAGTTGGCAGTTTCTGTTGCAAAATCAGCATCACGGATGCGAGAACGAGCAGCGCTGACATTTTCAGATACGTTAGCCTGGTTACGGATGGTAGAATCGAAGCGGTTCTGCACCGCCCCCAACTCGGCGCGTTTGCTATCGACGGCCTGAATCATAAAGTCCAAATTCGCCAACGCAATCTGCGCGTTAGAGCCCGTAGAACCCGAGATATCGTCAATATCACCCCAAGTAACCTTGCCAGTAGAATTAGTTACAGTCCAAGCATCAGCGACAGTTGCAGTAGAAGCCGCTTTAATTACGGCTTTCCCCTTGGTCATCTCTGCGATCCCGGTCAATTTGAAGGAGTTGGTCATCTTGAATGAAATGGTTTGACCCGCATCAGCACCGACTTGGAAACTTCCTTTATAGCTACCATTGAGTATTTTTTGACCACCAAAGGTTGTATCCCCGGCGATACGGTTAATCTCGGTTGTCAGTTGCTTATACTCCTGCTGCAAGGCAGTACGGTCATCTTTGTTGTTGGAGCTGTTTGCTGATTGTTGAGCCAGCGTGCGCATCCGCTGCAGCATACTGGTCACCTCATCCATCGCGCCCTCAGCAGTCTGAGCTACAGAGATACCATCGTTTGCATTTCGATTCCCTTGATCCAAGCCATTGACCTGTGAGGTCAAACGGTTTGAGATCTGAAGACCGGCAGCATCATCTTTGGCGCTATTGATGCGCAAACCAGATGCCAAACGGGTATAGGAAGTATCCAACGATTTGTTGGTATTCATCAGGTTACGCTGAGCGTTCAGTGATGACGTATTGGTGTTGATGTACATGGCCATAATAAATTCTCCCGAAGAACATGCGACTGCGGGTTGCGTCGTCTAAACAACACGACGTCCCACCGTTTGAAGAGCAGGTTGAACAGTCCTGGCTCTTCAGGCGGGTGTCTGTTTGAACGAACAGGGCACCCGCAGTAGTGCAAACGTTGGATTCCGAACACCCCTCGATTGCTTCACTTTGGTTAACGGCAGCGCAGATACAAGCTTTAGGAAAATTGTTGCCTAAAGCGGCAAATTTTCTCCGGCAGGCGGCAAAAGTTCATGAATTGAGCAACATCACCATGCAGCTCGCAGCGGATGAGGGCCCGCGTTAAGAGATAAGATGTGTTGGCACGGTTAATGCTAAGAACTAATAGAGTGACGTCAACTTGGCGACACAATAAAAAGAGGCCGGTAAACCGGCCTAAAGATGAGCATATGCTCAGGAGAATATGACCAAGCGTGACAGAACTACACAGCTGGACAACACTTGGCATTACTAGTAGAGAATTATATCTCTCCCGATAGAACAGAGTGCGACCCGAACACCCCTTTGTTCCATCTCTTGACCAGGGCGGCCTGAACAACCGCCCTGTTTTCTTTTGTTAGCCTTGCAGCAGAGACAGAGCAGACTGTGGGCGCTGGTTTGCCTGCGACAGAATGGTCGAGGCAGCTTGCTGCAGAATATTTTGCTTGGTCAGGTTGGCGGTTTCAGTCGCAAAATCAGCATCACGAATACGTGAACGGGCTGCACTGACATTTTCAGAGATATTCGCCTGGTTGCGAATGGTTGAATCGAAGCGGTTCTGTACCGCACCCAACTCAGCTCGTTTGCTATCTACCGCCCCAATCATAAAATCCAAGTTTGCTAACGCCAACTGGGCGCTAGATCCTGTCGACCCCGATATATCGTCAATATCACCCCACGTGACCTTACCGGTAGAAGCAGTTACAGCCCAAGCATCAGCCACAGTAGCTGTAGAGGCTGCTTTAATTACGGCTTTCCCCTTGGTCATCTCTGCAATCCCTGTCAGCTTGAACGAATTGGTCATTTTGAATGAAATGGTCTGCCCAGCCTCAGCTCCGACTTGGAAAGTTCCTTTATAACCACCTGCTAATATTTTTTGACCACCAAAAGTGGTATCACCGGCAATGCGATTAATTTCTGTAGAGAGCTGTTTATATTCTTGTTGCAAGGCAGTTCTATCATCCTTACTGTTTGAATCATTGGCTGATTGCTGGGCCAAGGTGCGCATCCGCTGTAGCATTGCGGTAATCTCATCCATCGCACCTTCAGCAGTCTGAGCTACAGAGATACCGTCGTTGGCGTTGCGGTTACCCTGATCCAACCCGTTTATTTGAGAGGTCAAACGGTTGGCGATTTGCAGACCCGCGGCATCGTCTTTTGCGCTGTTGATGCGCAAACCTGATGCCAGTCGAGTGTAGGAAGTATCCAGTGATTTGGTCGTATTCATCAGGTTACGCTGAGCGTTGAGCGATGAAACGTTAGTGTTGATATAAAGGCCCATGACTATTCTCCTAAGCTATTAAATTTACTCTTCTATTTGCTCTGGCTTTATTATTTTCCGTGCCCGATGCGTCTTATTTAACGGCTCGTTTTTGGATGTCTTTAGCATTTTTTTCAACGCTTCATCGCATTAACGCCGCTTACCTTATATATCGGCGGGTCGGGGGGATACTTAAGGAAAAAATCGGGCCAAAACCAGTGACAGACTCAACCTTCTGAAGCTCGCCAACGGCAGGGGGCAAACGAGACACTAACGGTTCGTGCTGCGAGAAAAAATCCGTCCCGACTCTCAATTTTGTCGAGCACTGTTGGCGATTAGGCTCACCAGCCCCTAAAATCGCGGCCCCATCAACAATTTGGCGTGAGTTGTTCTCCATGCAGACACTGGTTGAGCAGATTGTTTACATCAGCGACATGTTTGGTACTGCGGTATTCGCGTTTTCAGGGGTATTGGTGGCTGGCCGACTCAGAATGGACGGGTTTGGCGTCATGGTTTTGGCGGCGGTCACTGCCATCGGTGGCGGTACCATTCGCGATATGATCCTGGGGGCTACCCCTGTGTTTTGGGTTCGTGACCCTCTCTACATCTGGGTGGTCATTGCAACGGCACTCATCGGTATGTGGATGGTCAAACTACCGCGCCGCATGCCCTGGTATGTCTTGCCGGTAGCCGATGCCTTTGGGCTCGCCCTCTTTACGGTGATCGGCGCCCAGAAAGCCCTCAACTTTGGCACCTCAGGTCTAATCGCCGTGCTGATGGGCGCCATGACCGGGGTGGCTGGCGGCATGATCCGCGATGTGCTGGCCCGGGAAGTGCCCATGGTGCTGCAAAAAGAGATCTATGCCACCGCCTGCATCCTCGGCGGCATTCTCTATACCCTGGCGCTGGAGGCGAACATGGACAGGGTAACGGCCATGCTCATCTGCATGACGGCCGTGTTTGGCTTGCGAGTAGCTGCTATCTACTGGCATCTGTCGCTGCCCACCTTCTCGCTGCAACGCAATTGAGAGCAGGCCCACAGCGTCATCATGTCGCTGTGGGCCGCGCGTTGAACCAAATAGGCTTTTCTGTTGTCATAGAAGCAGTCGTTGTTAGCCGGAACTTCTCATGCGCAAAATCGGTATGCTTACCACCCTCCTCCTGGCGAACGTGACGGCAGCCCACGCCGAAGCACAAGTGGTATTTGGACGACTGGCCTCGGCGCCGGTGCAGCAGTTCAACCAGCAGATACGCCAGGCAAGCCATCAACAGCAAAACTGGGTTAATGACTACCGTGAGGTCGCTCTGCGATTCGTCGGTCATGGTGACACGCCCAGCCGCATCCATGCCCAGCAACTGGACAATGACTTGGTGCTCTCGGTCGCCCTCGACGGCAGCAAGAGCGACATGATCTACATCCTGACCCTCTATCGCAGCAACAACCTGTGGCAGATGCGGGAGGCGGAAATGGGCTGGCGTTGTCAGGGGCAAGACTCCTTCACTCCGGTTCCCTGTCCCTGATAGTCATTGCTCACTATGTGAAATAAAAAATCCGGCACATTGGCCGGATTTTTTATTGAAGGTGAAAAACACGCTTACGGGCGGTACACCTTGACGTTGTCAAAGCCCTTCTCTTTCAGATAGAGCGCCTGCAGCTTGCTCATCACGCCGCGATCGCAGTAGAGCAGGTAGGTCTTCTCTTTGGGCAGATCGCCAAAGGCGGTGGCCAGCTTGAAGAAGGGGATATGCAGCACTTCACGATTTTCCACCACCAGCGGCTTCTCGTCGTATTCATCGGCAGAGCGGATATCCAGGATCACCTCGTCAGCGCCCAGCACCTGAGTCGTTTCCACCTCTTGCACTTCAGCGGCAGTCTCTTCACCGATACGGCGGATATCGAGGTAACGGGCCTCAGAGACCACCTTGTCCAGAATGGCGAAGTCGAAGTTGCCCTCCTCCTCTTCAATGCGCGTCAGATCGGCCTTCACGGTCGGCTTTTTGGAGATGACCCCACAATACTCCGGCATGGTCTCGGCAAACTCCAAAGTGCCGATGCGGCGGGCTTCACTGATGATATCCGGCTTGTCCCAAGTAATGAGCGGGCGCAGGATCACCTTGTCGGTCACCCGGTCGATCACGTTCAGGTTGGTGAGAGTCTGGCTCGATACTTGACCCACACACTCACCGGTCACCAGCGCCGGGATCTGGAACTCGTCGGCCACCTTGGCGGCAGCACGCATCATCATCCGCTTGAGCACCACGCCCATCTGACCGTTGTCGATCTTCTCGAGGATCTCGGCAACCACCGGCTCGAAGTCCACAGCGGTGAAACGTACCCGGTGGGAGGAGCCGAAACGGTTCCACAGGTGATAGGCCACCTGCTTGACGCCGATCTCGTGGGCCGCACCGCCCAGATTGAAGAAGCAGTAGTGCACCCGGCAGCCGCGCTTGATGAACTGGAACGACGCCACACCGGAGTCAAAACCGCCGGAGAGCAGACTCAGCACATCTTCTTGGGTCGCGATGGGCATACCGCTCAGGCCCTGATGAATGGCGCTGACGATGAAGAGCTCCTCGCCGTCGATCTCGAGGTTGATCTTCACATCCGGGTTCTTCAGACGCACGCCGTTGCTCACGCAGTGCTGGTTCAGGCCACCGCCCACGTAGCGCTCCACTTCGAGGGAGGAGAACTCGTGCTTGCCGTGGCGCTTGGCGCGCACGCAGAAGGTTTTGCCCTTGAGCTGGTCACCCCACACGGCTTTCACCTGCTCGAAGATGTCGTGCAGATCGGTAAACTTGCTGGCCTGCACTTCGAGGAAGGCCTGAATGCCCGGAATACAGGCCAGGGCTTCAATAGCCTGTTCGCGGAACTGGTCATTGCGGGAGCTCACAATCAGCTTGTCCCAATCCATCCGTACGCGGGCATCGTCGTCGAAGCGGCGCAGGACATTGCGGATATTGCCCTGCAGGATTTTGATAAAGCGCTGGCGAACCGACTTGCTCTTGATGGTGATTTCCGGGAACAGCTTGATAATGAACTTCATGGGGGCTCTTTAAATTTTAAGGTAAATCAACGACTTACAGGCAGGTGTGGGAACAAATGTTAGAATGGGAGTTCCCGTGAACAGCTACACATTATCTCACAGCGACCAACTGGTTGCCACCCTTGCCAAGCAGCCGGTGTCCACCTTCGGGACCCACTACACCAAGGAAGTCGCCCTCTTCATCGCACGACACCTGAACAAGGCCCAAGGCTGGGCTGCGAGTCTCTACCTGCGGACCATCGCTAATGGTATCGGTTGCACCACCCGCACAGTCCGTAACTCTCTGCGTCGTCTGGAAGCCATCGGCTTCTTCAAGACCGAGTTTCGGAAACACGCCCAGATAGCCAACTGGAATCTGGCCTCTGTGTACCGCATCGGGTCGGCACTCCTAGCCCTTTTCCGTACCCCCAGCACCAAGCGTCCGGCTAAGTCTTCGACTTCTTTTAAACAGAAACAAAGTAACAAGGATCACGCTCCCGTTTCTTCGTCTGTGGGTAAGTTCGCCATGTTCGATCCCCAGCGAGTCACCAAGACACCGGAAGAATGGGAAGCCAGCCAGAAGGCCAGCCAAGAACACAACAGGAGCGCCCTTGAGAAGCTGAAGGCTCTGTTCGGGAGGGGGCAGCCATGAAGATCACGTTCGACGTTGAGCGCATACAGGAAGCCCTAGCGAACCCCGAGCAATCCGGACTGAATGACGTGGATTTAGCCCTACTCCCTGCCCTCCTAGAGCTGGCAGGAGGTTCCAATCACTGCGTCATTATCGACGACACACGGGCACCGAAGAAGAAGCGGAAGCCAAGGCCGAGTCGTATCAAGCGGAGTAAGCGGAAATGATGACCGAGCGTAAAACTCTGGTATGCGTGGAGGCTGGGCTGGGGGTTGCTGAAGGGCTGGTATTCCCTGTGCTGGGAGAGAATGGGAGTGTGTGGGAGATACTGCTGGGCGGTGTGTACCGGAAGGTGAACAAGCGGTCTGGCCGTGTGCAGGGCTGGAAGACAGGCCCGAGGTTTGGTCCGGTGGTTACTTCGGCGTGATCACCAAGAAGAATGCCGCGCTCCTACGTGAAATTTTCTGGTCCACAGGGGCCCGATCGCAAGCAGGAGCGCGTCCAGAGGTGGTCTTATAGTGATAGCCCAAGCATGGAAGGCACTATAGCGACTGCAACTGCCTTGATTGTTTCAAAGGTCATGTCGATACCCTTGGTTGCAAAGGTCTCTTTGATCTTGTTCCACACAGTATCGCTACGGATTGCGTCGAGGAAATCGTGGCCTTCCCATGATAGAGCGTGTACCAAGAAATCCTGTGCGCTATCCACTGTAGGGCCAAATTCGCAGGAAAGTAATCGCCCTTGAACAAACCCATTTTGAATTAGTAGCTTCATGTGATCAGAGATCAACCTTGCGGATTTTTCATCAGGGCAATCGAATCCATCTAAGGATAACCCATTATCGGGGCTCTCTAATGCTTCTACTTTTATCAGCAGATCTCTAATTATGCTCCAATCGCGCTTCATCTTCTGTCCTTTGATGTTGATTGCGCCTACAGGGCTGATACCAAACAGCCGCCGACTTTCTTACCTTCGTTTGACCCACGGTGGTTGTGGTATGCACGGCAGTAATCAATTGCGTCCCCCCGTGTCCCCACCATGTACTGGTCCCTGATTCCGGCGCGGTTGAACACCTTCATAATTTCCGCTTCTACATCCTCTCTGGTGCCATGAATTTGCACGACACGGTGTGTGTTCCCTGATTGGCGATAGAAGGTGAGTTGGAAAGAAGTGATCCCATCAAATCGAGACCAAGCGTCAGCGGCGTCAACCACTTGGGTTTCAACCTTAGACGATGAAAAAGCCCACCCTAGCAGGGCAAGCAGTAGTCCCCCGCCTAGGGCTATCAAGGTATTCGTAGCTTGATCCATGTGGGTTCTCAGTCAGATCCAGACAAGATGGCATCTTACCCAATAGGGACCCTTCGGTAAATTTGGAAAAAACTGTGAGTCCACTCTTGAGGATTAAACCGCCAGCCAATACCCCCCGTAGGGGGTCCCTGTGTCAGCCTTTCGCTCGCCCTCTCCGTCCGTCTCCATGACCGCCTGAGCACCCGTCTGTCCTTCTGCTTGTCCATACCATAAGCCATCCCAGCGCCAGCACATAGGCGATCCCCTGCGCCATCCTGTGGCCCTTCCTTCTCTATGCAGGTGGATAGTCCCTGCGTCCCTATCACTTGATCACCTTGGGCCCGTCCTCTCGCCTATCACTCCGTTGTCCTGGCTCTGTCTTGGCATCCATAAAGGTATACCCTAATGAACTTCTTTCACACGGGGGTATTGACTGTCTCATTTATGTTTCATAATCTAAGTCTCATAGGATTAAGGCATTAATGTGACAGCGTGACACCGACAAGACTCACGTTGAAGCAATAGGAAGAAGATGAAGGAGATTTCCGCATGAATGACTTGGTTATCAGGCTTCGCCGATTCAAGGACAGGAAGTCACTGGATAGAGTCGCCCCAAGGATGCTTGATAAGGCTGCTGCTACGGGCTTCCAAGAGGAACTGAAGGTCATCGCAGCGATTGACCACCGGCAAGCAGAGATAGCTGCTGGAAAGCATTACGACGCGGGGAAAGTCTCTATGACAGCTTGGGCATTGGTGGATTGAGTAGGAGAGAGTGATGGGACAGGTTATCGGTTATGCGCGTGTGTCATCTGTCGGTCAATCGCTGGATGTTCAACTGGATAAGCTGACAAAGGCCGGTTGTGAGCGTGTGTACCAAGAGAAGGTATCAGGGACCAGCACAGATGGCCGTGAGCAACTAGCCGAACTCCTGCGGTATGTCCGAGAGGGGGACGATGTGGTGATCACCAAGCTGGACCGTCTGGGCCGTTCTCTCGCTGACCTGCTGGACATTACGGAACAACTGGAAGCCAAGGGCGTGACCCTGCGTGTACTGGACCAGAACCTAGAGACGACGACAGCCCAAGGGAAGCTGATGTTCACCATGCTGGGTGCCTTTGCTGAGTTCGAGACGGCTTTACGCAAGGAGCGTCAGATGGAAGGTATCGCCAAGGCCAAGGCTGCGGGGAAGTACACTGGCAGGCCCAAGAGTATCGACGAGGATGCAATCAAGGCGACCCTGCTGGAAGGCGGCAAGTCCCTGCGAGAAATCGCTACGCTTCATGGAGTCAGCCGAGCGACTGTCCATCGCCTATCAACAAGGATGCGAGAGGATGGGGAGCTGTGTTGATCGAGTGTGTCTATCGGTTGAACCTAGGAACATCGAAAGGATCGATCACTTGGACTGTCGCGGAACATTAGAAAAAACTAATTTACCCTGACCAATAGAAAGAACTGCTCGAGTGACCCACTTTGATCGAATCTTTCAATCGCCCCCGAGGCTGTTCACCGCGACACCTTGGGGGTTTGTCGCTTAGCAGGACGCGATGATGGCCTGTGTATCCCTTCCCGTCTTCCTCTAATGCTTTCTTATTGCCTCCCTTCTCTCTTACTTCCTTGTCCCTGCTGTCCTCAGGCTTTCTCTGAGAATCTCTCAGATCGTGCAGGAGTGAGCATGTGGGGTTGCATGGGGCAAGTCCTTGAGCGATCACAGCGAGCGTCTTCGGGGCTATCAGGAAGGGACCAGAAGGGGAACCTTGGGCCGACTCTGCGCTTGTTCGTCTGAGTGTCCCTGTTTATTGTCCCTGAGTCTGTAACTGGGTCCGCACTACCGACGATTATCCCGAAGACACCACTAAGACACCTTCCAGAGACCTCCAGAGCAGGGGCAATTGGAGCATGTCACTTTTCCCTGACCATAGGGGGGATACGAAAAGACCAATACTAAAAGACATCTTTAAGACACCCCAGATAACTTCTCTCTTACCTTACTTACGTCAGGTATCTTCAAGATTACCCACGGTCTCCCCAGAAACCATCATCAGGGCGATCCATTGTCTACCATGCAGCCATTGTTTAGTAACCCCATGAATCGCCAATACAACCAATTGTCAGGGAAGATGTAGGGAAGACCTATCAAAACTACTGCTATGGTGATCCTCTGAAGGACATCACTGCCGTTTCCTAACCAACCAGTTCAGAATTCCGACGAATAGTGATGATCCCAACGTATGGTTGTCATGGAGTCGGGAATCTGATCAAATTGGTAAAATCCGAAATTTACGGGAAATACCAACTCAACAACTGCCAAACTAGAACGCTATGACAACCGATAAGATCGAGATCCTCTCCCCAGCTCTTGTTCCTACTGATGCTACTGAAAAGTCCACCGCGCACCCAGACAGTGCTATCAATGAAATCAGGTCACAAAAGACTATCAACGCATCCACGATTATCATCAGTCCAGAGTATCAGTACCGTGTTGGCCCCTTGGACAATAACAATGTGGCGTATCTTGCCACGCTGATCCAAGACGGAGTCCCTTTCGCTACACCTATCCGTCTACAGTGTCTTTGGGGGTCTCAGCTGTACTTAGTCGATGGGTTTCACCGAATGGAGGCATTCAAACGGTTAGGTATCACCGAGATCCCGATTCATCACTTTTCTATTGAGGAAGCTGATTCGAGCGTAGACGTACAGTTACATGCAATGGGGGCTAATACAAAACACGGGAAGCGAAACAGTGCTGCCGATTATCGTAACATCATCGCGAAAATCGTGGAGAAGGGCTATCCCCGCGAATTAATGAAGAACGCATTCGAGCCAGACATCCCCGCTATAGCTAAGGCCATTGGGACCTCCAAGACTGTGCTGGAAGTGGCTTACAACAAATTCACAGGTTTCAAGGATAATCCACATCCCACCTTGTCTGTGGAATGTAAGACTCGCCGCAATGAAGCGATTATTGAAGCCTATTGCGATGGATTAACGGCAAACGCTATTGCAGAAATGTATCGCATCAAGAGCCCCAAGACGGTTGCTCAGGTAATCACTGAAGCCGAAGCGAAGTGGGCTGAGAATGAGCGCATGAGGGAAGAGCAAGCCGCTGCGGAAAAGGCTGCACTCATCGCTCGCGCTGCGGAGCATGGGTATAGTGAAGATAAAGTGTGGTTATTTCAGCAAATGGCTCACTTCTATGAGGACGATGATACAGACGGGAGCGCTTCCCAGGGCAACACTGAGAATGTTGAGTCTTCCGTAATCCCGATGGCTGACGCCTCAGACCGTAGTACAAGCCGCGTGGATGCAGACACTCACATTCTCCGTGTCATCAGCTCTATTGATGACACTTCCGCACCTACCGAAAAGTCAGACGAGCCTTTCGATGTTTATAAAGCAACAGGCTACAAACCCGACCAAACCCGCCATGCCAAACCAGTGAAACCCGAGGACATGACCACTGAACAACTGCAAGAGGCATGGAAAGCACACCAGAAAGCAAAGGCCAAAATAGAACGACAAGAAGAGAAACTGCGCAAAGCGGCGGCTCAAATGGGTGTCATCTTGGCGGAATAAGCTGACGGATAGATGAAAGCGCTGGAGCAATCTGGCGCTTTTTTTTATCAAGGTTTAGGACCTATCAACAGCCCTTGAGTTGTGACAGATCGATCTCCTTCTACTCTTGTTGCTTTTTGACACTTGACCCACCAGCACGCCTCCATCCTTTTCACTGACCTAAGCAAGATCTCTGACCGCCCTTTAGTCACTTTCATTCAAACATCAATGCCTTTATGTCGTGCCTCTGCTGCTCCAGTTTGCCTACCGGAGAGAGGGCGGCAGGAGAGGCACAACAGAAGGAACCCATTTATGAAGATCACTTTCAACGGTAACACTTATCCGATCCGCAAGAACGCCGAGGGTCTGTACTCGCTGACCGACATTGAGAAAGCATGGCTGACTGAAGGCAACACTGGCGGCCAGCTCGATAACTGGAAGCGTAACCCAGAGGTACGCGACATGCTTTTGTTCCGTGAAATTCACGTATCAAACATCAAGGCCCGTGGGGCAAACGCTGGTACTTGGGGCTGCAAACGTGCGGCCATCCTCTACGCCTCCTACTGCTCCCGAGAGTTCCAGCTTGCTGTCATTGACGCCTTCATTGCGCTGACCGAAGGCAACACCATGCAAGCTGCCGCCATCACTGAGTCTGTCGCTGTGTCCCCTGAGTTGCTGGAGAAACACGATGCCACCCGTAAGTCCATGAACGAAGTAATCAAGGCCAAGGGGATCGACATGTGCGGGAAAGCCTACGGCAACTTCTACCGGCTGGCCTGTAAGGCTGCCACTGGGTATGTTCCCTCTGTCCTTACAGGCAAGAATGGGTCAGCCAAGGAGTACATCAAGCAGGTATCAAACGCTCCCTGTATGAACGCTTTGATCGCTTGCATGGAGACCATAACAAGGGGGTTGAAGGTAGGACTGGATTATCACAAGGTCGCCGCCATGCTCAACGTGGAGACCTCACAGAATAGTGAGCTGTTAGGAGCCTGAGCTAGTCATAGCTGCTGACCTCGCTATGAATTTCCAATCGGGTCAGATGCTGGTACGGTAAAGCTACCCCAAAATGCTCTGGAGTTTGTCATGAGAAATCCCTCTCTTCCTGATGATGATCCTTCTGTAACTACTCTCGTAATTGTCGCTAATTTGGTAGCGCGTGTTCGCTTAGGAGAAATCTCTGCGGAAGAGGCTGTTCACGAGCTTTTCGATCTTGGATTTAGAAATGCACCTCTTAGCGCATTCATGAAGCTCTTTGCATTTGATGATTCGGTCATGGAGACCATCTTCATGAGCTACGAGCCAACCTCTAGTTCTTGGTAATCGCTTACAGCAAAGCCCCCTTGGTGTACTTCGGGACTACCTGATGGTCACCAAGGGGGCTTTTTTTCGATGTTACTAATCAAAAATTCATCACAAAAATGGGGATTAGACTGTGTTAGGCTTCAGCTTTGTCACTGAAAACATGGAAGAATCCCAATGAAACACATCATGTTGACTGCACTGGCGTTAGGACTTGCTGGCTGTGCCACCCCCAAACCAGTCCTTCAGACTGCACCAGTATCAATCCCCCCACTAGGTACCCAGTCCACTAAGCATCTAGGTGAGCAATTACTTATGCAAGCCGAAGGGGTTGTAACGAAAGCGATAGAACTCGGCGGAGCAGATGGGATGACAACGAATGTTCCTGCTGGGATCTACTGTAATACTGGCGGCGATACCTATGTGGCTACGGGTAACATTGAGGTCGGGGTAAAAAACTCGTTTGGAGACATAATTCTTCGTAAGACAGACCTGAATTATGACGGTAAACAAGTATGTGCAAACGGATCATTCTCCTGTTACACACCTCAAGAAATTTCGATCAAAGAGATTCCTAATAAACTCTGTGTGAAGAAAGACTCCTTCCAGCAAGTCATAGAGTTCAATGGTAAATCTGGTGACACGTTGAATTTCACTTATCGAGAGTTTACCGGCGGAATGGCTCGCTCTGCTTTCACCGCAAACTTCACTATGGACCTGAATGAAGGAGACGAGCTTGTCTACAAAGGGGCGGTGATCAAAGTTAATGCAGCTAACAACAAGCAGATCACTTACACCGTTCTCAAGAACTTCAATACGCTATAAAGGCTGAGACTTTAACCCTAGGAGCTCAACCATCTCCTAGGGCTTTTTCGAGGTGGTTACTTGTTGAACAACTTGAGGAACTGGGACATGTAGTCAGACGCAAGCATGGTCTCGACGGCTTCGAGCTGGCGTGAGTAGTCATGGCCGGATGAATAGAGGCCATAAGACATGGTTAGCCCTTTGGTCCCGTGTCCAACTATCGGAGCTGTAACATCCTCTGGGATGCCTGCACGTTGGTAGGCTGTGATAGCCATGCCACGCAAGCTGTGGAAGCCCTTGGTGCGATCTCTGACGCCTGTGGCAGCCTCTTTCAGCTTGCCAAACTTGCTGGACCATCCGTGGGGGTTCTTCGACTTAGGGACAGGCCACACGTTACCGACAACGCATTGCCTGAGTTCTTCCCAGAGACCGAGCGGAAGAGGGAAGGCACGGATGGAGTTTGCCGTCTTGCCTGCCTTGATACGCACCAGCGGGACGCCTTGGCTAACCTCAAAGGAATCAGCCTGAAGACCAATAATCTCGCTTAGACGGCAGCCAGTGATAAGTCCGAACTTCGTCAACATGTGAAGATCATGCGGTGCCTTCTCGACGATTTGGGCCATCTCTTCAAGTGTGAAAGGGGCGTATGACTGGGAGTCGCCTGTGCTCTTGATTCCTGCGCTCTTGAATGGGTTATCCCCTTCCACGCCCCGAGTGAGATAGCAGTTTTCCCACACAAGGGACAAAGCCGACAAGTAACCAACCCGTGTGCTATCACTCTTGCTGCCAGCCAGGGAATCTAGCCACAAAGTCACGTCCCTCCGCTCCACATCCTTCAGCAGAACCGCTTGACCACCAAGGAAGGATCCAAGGCTTTCTGCTGCGTGTTTGGCGCGACTCAACGTTGCCGGAGCTGCGGCTTTAAGACCCTTCGCGGCCTTGCCCTTCTCACTCTCGATGAACGCCGTAGACGCCTCTTTTAGCGTAATGGCGTACTTGTCGATGACATCCTGCTCCCCGTGGATGGCCAACTTTATGGCATCTGCCAGCTCTTCATCCCCCCGAGCTATTGCAGCCTCAACGTCATAGGCATGGTGGAGCCCTTCAGGTTCAACGACAACCTCTTGTCCATCTGGCAACACGACCGCTTCAATGCGCTGCTCTGCTTCCCTGATGGCCTGCTGAATCTCTTCGATGTAAGCGTTAAATCGCAGACGCTTGGGGGCTTCTTCAGCATGTGCTACCAAACGGTCAAAGTTGGCAATGATGAGGTCACGCTTCCTCTGGGCTTCTTTGAGGTCGCCTGTTTGTAACGTCTTTGTGTAGAGCCTCCGACCGCCAAACATCGGCAATCCACGGATAGCCTTGGGGACATTCCACACCAAGTACCAGCCATTTGCCTTCTGCTGTAAGGCCCAAGTCTTACGCCTTCTCATACACACCTCACTTATGCTAGTCTTACCACAAAAGTTACCGCCAATGTTTCCATCTTTGTGCTGTAAGTTGTTGATTAGCTATAAATTCAATGCGTTACGCATGGAGTCAAAAGATAATGAACTTCATGGTAATGACTCGGGTGACCTTGATTTAAGGGCGCGAATTATATCAGAACTTTGTGGCCAGCGCCTACTGGATGAGCGTTTGCTCACATTACCCCACGCAGTGTTTGCCGTGCAGCGCCAATCTTGCGTATATTCCCGACCCTGCGCCTCGCCAGATTTTTGACAACAGACTGATCCGATGAAGACCTATATCTATTACCCCGGCATGGAGGTACGCGACGAGCTCTGGCTCAAATTTGCCCTGCTCTATCTGGAGCGGCTCGCCTTCGTCTTCACCGTCAGCGAAAAGAGCGGCCTCACCGCCCTGCTCGATACCCTTCAGCAGCAGACCGATCTGCTGGCCGAGCGGCCCGATGCCGCCTTCTTTGCCGCCATTACCCCGCAACTGGAGAACCAGATAAGCGGCCTGGTGGCCCCCGATTTCGTCCGCCACAAGGTGTTTGGCAACAAGGAGCTGATTGGTCGCTGGCGTCAGGAGGCCAACCACGACTGCTTCTGCCCGGATCAGGCGGGGCTGGAGCGGCTGCACGGCTTTTGCCTTACTCACGGCTTTGCGACCCGGGATGAAGGGGGGATCAGAATGGCGCGGCGCTTTGCCAACCTGCTCTCCATGCGTCTCGCCCGTGAGTGGGCACTCGCCAATGACGGGGCGCTTATTACCGATCACGACTATCTCGACCGCCTGCTCCATCTGCTCGAATCCCGCTACCACAATCGCGGTGGTCAGGATTGCTTCCACCTCGAGATCCCGTTGCAAGTGCCCACTCACCTGGCCGACATTCCGTTTGCAGAGCTGATTGCCCTGCGCGGGCGCAGCGGCTTTCGCCAACAGCTGGCCGAATTTCATCTGGCCATCGACAACCTGCTCGCCATGCTGGGTAGCGGCTATGCCGACCCGGCGGCCCTGACCCGCTTTGAGCAGGCTCAGCAAGGGCTCAATCAACTGCTCGGGCCCGAGACCCTCAGCATGCCACTCACCACCCTGGTCAGCACCAGCCTGCCCGCCGTAGCCATGCTCCACCAGTTAAAGGCGAGCTACCCCGAAAGCAACCTCATCTTCCATCCCATCAAGAAGAGCCACTTTCACCAGCGCAAGAGCCAGCACTTCTTCACCCGGCTCGGCCATCTGCGCCAACCGGGCTGAATGGGCGGAATGAAAAAGGGGTTGGCATTTGCCAACCCCTCTCGTTATCTGCGGCCTACCAATCATCACCACGATGATTGGCCCGCTCTTGCGCCTTCCTGCGCGCCTCCATCGCCCTGTCACGGCGGATATTGGAAGGGGTACAGGCAAACTGTTTCTGATAGCAACGCGCAAAACTCTCGGAAGCTGGTTCGAAAGGTGAATAGAACCCGGTACGTTCAGGAGAAACATGGTGATCACCATGATTGGTTGTGGCACAACCCGAACTCATCAGCACCAGCAAGGGACACAGAACACGCAGCAAAAGAGAACTCCCGATTGGATTTGAATGAACTCGTAATTATTCATAAATTAATTCATCCAATCAAATATTGAGGCATTTCAAATGGTTAATTACATTCACCTCAATGGCTGTCGGCAAAACGATCAACGGGTGATGGTGCCAGCATCACTGTCAGGATGCACCACGCGAAACTCGATACGATCGCTGTTGCCCGCTTCATCCACCACCACCAGCTGATAACGACCCGCCACACTCAGCACCTGATCCCCGTCCCAGCGCAGTCGCTGGCCGTTGAGAAACCAGGCCGACTTGCCGACACCGCCCAGCACCTTGGGCTGCAACCGATAGCGCTGGCTGCGGATAAGGTTGCCCTCCCCCAGCGCCACGATGCGAATGGGAGCCTGCAGCTCGGCGCTCTGCCCCTCCCCTGCACAACCGCTGGCGAGCAGCGCCTGACGTCGCTCGCTGGGGGACCGCCAAGGCTCCAACGACAACGGCCAGAGGGCCCGAAAACCGGATTGTGCCGCATCGGGGCAACGGGTCAGCGTCGGCTTGCCTTCGGCAGTGAGTGCAACTTGCCGCAGCGGCGAGGGCCAGTCCATGGGATCCGGCAAGGTGGGGGGATCGCGCCCTTCCAGCAACCAGGCGCTCTGGCGCTGCAAACAGGCTTCAGGCAGGGTCGCGTTCGCCTTGCGCCCCAGCGGCCAGCAAATCTCGGCCTCGCTCACCGTGTTGGGCTGTGCCGGCAGAGGGCTGTTGTCAGCCAGTCGCGAGTAGACCGAAAGCAGCAGCGGCACCGCCGCGCTCTGGCCGTAAAAACCGGGCATAGGGGTACCGTCGGGGCGCCCCAGCCAGACGCCGATGGTCCAGCGACCGGAGACCCCCATCGCCCAGCTGTCGCGATAGCCGTAGCTGGTACCGGTCTTCCAGGCCAGCCTGTTGACCCGGCCGGTCGCCTCGCTGGCAAAGGGCTGATCAGCCCGTCCCTGCGCGCTCAGGATCTGCCAGATGATCCAGGCCGATCCCGGGCTCAGCAAGGGGCGGGGCACCGCCTGCTGCCCCGCCAGCCAGACCGGCATCGCCACCTGCCCCTGCCGGGTCAGCGCACTGTAGAGCGCCACCAGCTGCTCAAGCCGAATGCCCGCTGCCCCCAGCGCGATGGCCGGATTGGGCTTGTCGGAAAGAGCCAGCCTCACCCCGGCATTGTCGAGACGGCTGACCAGCTTGTCGGGCCCAAGCGCCTCCAGCACCTGCACCGCTGGCACGTTGAGGGATTGCTGCAGCGCCTGAGCGAGGGTCACCGGCCCCTGAAAGGCGCCGGAAAAGTTGGCGGGGCGATAGTCAGATCCCAGCCTCGGCGCATCGGAGAGCAGGGAGGCCGAGTGCACCAACCCTTCATCCATCGCCAGACCGTAGATAAAGGGCTTGAGGGTGGAGCCGGGAGAGCGGATTGCCTGCACCATGTCGAGATAACCGTGGCGGCGCAAATTGCCATACTCGGCGCTACCCACATAGGCGCGCACCGCCATGGTTTTGTTGTCTACCAGGAGCAACGCTGCTGAGGTCTGCTCGGGGAAGCGGCGAATGTAGCTCGCCACCCGTCCCTCCAGCCAGCGCTGTAGATCCCCGTCGATGGTGGTGTGCACCAGCGCCCCGGTCTGATTATCGGCGGCAAGGCGGGCAAACAGCGGCGCCTCCATCGGCGTGAAGTGACCGCGGGCCAGCACCGGCTCGATGCGTCCCTCCAGCCACGCCTGTTCGGGCCAGACGCCCTGCGCTACCAGTCGCTGCATCACCTTGTCACGGGCGGTGCGGGCCCGCTCGGGATGGCGGTCCGGCCGGTTGCGGCTGGGAGCCTGCGGCAACACCGCCAACAACGCCGCCTCGGCATAGGTCAGCTTGGCCGCACTCTTGCCGAGATAGGCAAAACTTGCCGCCTGCACCCCCTCCAGATTGCCGCCAAACGGCGCCCGGTTGAGGTAGACGGTGAGCAGGGTGCGCTTGTCGTAGTGCCACTCCAGCTGCAGCGCGCGGGCCATCTGGCGCAGCTTGCCGGGCACGCTCCGGTGGTAGGGCTCGATAAGACGCGCCACCTGCATGGTGAGGGTCGAGCCGCCCGATACAGCCCGCCCATAGCGCAGCCACTGCCAGACCCCGCGCACCATGGCCACCGGATTAACCCCAGGATGACGCCAGAAGTAGCGATCCTCGTAACCCAGCAACGCCTCGATATAGCGGGGGGAAACCTGCTCCAGCGTCACGGGATAGCGCCACACGCCGCTGGTATCGGCAAAGGCGCGCAGCGGTCGCCCCTTCATGTCGAGCACCACCCGTGCGTAGGCAGGGTCGAGCGGTGGCGGCGGGAAGAGTCGATCCAGTGCCAGCAATGACAGGAGCAGTGCTACAACGCCCAGCACCGAGCAACGCAGCCAGCGTGGCAGGCGACCAAGCCAGCGCCAGCCAGCGTGGCCAGTGCGACCTAATTTCAGCCAGCCACGCTGCCAGAAAGTGAGCGGGCGAACCCGCTCAAGGGAGGGAATGTTACTCAGAGATGATCACCTCATGGATATCCTCACCCACGGCCCGCAGCTCGGGCCGGTACATATCCTCCACCTGGGTCGGCGGCACCTGATAGCGACCCGGCGTCACTGCACGCATCAGGTAGACCAGTTGCTGGTTGCTCCCCTCGCTCAGATCCAGCGCTGCCGTGTAGCGGTCATCGCGAAACTCCTGATGCTTGAGATAGTCGTTCCACTCGCTCTGCCACGCCGGTTTCCCCTCGATGGAGAGCTCTTCCAGCTTGATGCTGTTGCCAAGGGCCGGGTTCTCCAGTTCGAAGCCAGCGGGCACCATCTCTACCAGCAGGGCATCAGGCACCGCCGACTCACTGCTGACGTTGAGCCGCACCACCACCAGATCGCCTACCTTCACCTTGGCCGGATCGAACGGCTGACCGTCGCTGTTGAACCAGCTGCGGGTCACGCTTATCCCCTGACTCAACCGGGCAGGAGCCTGTTCGGGGTAACCGATTAGAGTACGCTGCACATAGAGGGATCCCTTGCCCTCATTGGTAACCACACTGGCCGCCAGTGCCTCGGGGGCACCCAGTTGCAACGGGGCCGAACCGTTCAGGGATTCATTGCCAAGAGAGGACGTTACCTTGGCCTGCCAGTCGACGGCCGGATCGAAGCGGGCGAGTCGCAACAGGGCGAGCCGCTCCTGAGTGCTGAGCCACTGACGGTGAGCCAGGGTATCGGCTACCTTGGCGCTGAGATCAGGCCAGCGCTCCGCAGCCAGCTTGTGCTGACGAAGCAAGGAGAGCTCAAGGGCCTGATCGCGCAGCGGTGAGCCGTAATCCCCCAGATAGTCATCCCCGCGTTCGGTCGCCAATGCCCGGCTGAGGGCCTTGGCGGCGTTCTGCTCATCCCCCATGGCCGAGAGCGCCAGCGAGAGGTGGAGCAGCGGCAAACCGGAGCGAGCGTGATCAGCCTGCTGCTCCCAGATAAGTCGCAGGGTAGCGAGCGGTGCCTTGCCCACCCGGGCCAGCACATAGGCGCTGTAGGCCTGATAGGCCAACCGACTGTGCTCGGGGGCACTGCTCCAGCGCTCACCATACTGACTGTCGGTGAGATAGCTTTGCAGCCGGTTCAGCGCCTGATTGAGCATTGCCTCCGGCACTGCGTCGCCCGCCTCCTTGCGCGCCAGCAGGTAGTCGGCGGCATAGGCGGTGAGCCACTGCTCCTCGTCGGAGCGACCATCCCACAGACCAAAACCGCCGCTGGGCAGTTGCAACCGCTGCAGCCGCTGCAACAGGGCACGTTGCACGTCCGCCTCGCTCGCCGCTTTCTTGCCCTCTGCGGGTTTGCTCCAGGCGGCCCGCTCATCGGCCGTGGTCAGCAAGTAAGGCCAGGCACGGGACAAGGTCTGCTCCAGACAGGCATAGGGGTAATCGGCCAGCGCCTGCCACTGGGCTGCCGGATCCCAGGGCGGAGTGCCGGAGAGGCTGAGCAGCCCCTGCAGGTTGGCACGATCCAGCCCGGCCAGCTCAGCTGGCGCAAAGCTCATCTGCTGACCGGAGGCCAGCATCTGGTAGCGCTGGCGAGTCTCGGCCGGCCAGGGGGAGCGCAGCGGCAAAGTCCAGTCGCGGCTGATGGCAAAATCCTTGCCGCTGGCCGCCAACTGCAGGCTCGCCACGCCGCTCGCCCCGGTCACGGTGAGCGGCAGGGTCAGCCACTGCTCTTCGCCATTTTTAAGAGCCAGGGTGCCGGGCAGCTCGCCGTTTGCCTTGAGCCCACCGTTGAGGGTCCAGACAAGGGAGAGGGTCTGATCTTCGCCGCTCATGTTGCGCAACTGCACCAATGCCCGGGTCTCATCGCCTCTGGCGCCAAAGCGCGGCCAGCCGATCTCGGCCACCAAGGGCGCCACCACCTTGACGGCGCGCTCGGCCTCACCCACTTGCTGTTCGTTCCAGGCCAGCGCCATCAGCGCCAACTCGCCATTGAAGTTGGGCAGATCGAGCGGGATCACCGCCTTGCCCTGCTCGTCAAAACTCACCTCGCCGCTCCAGAGTGCAGCTATCTCGACCCGGCTCTCCAGCGCGCCGCCCTTTTTCAGCGGCGCCCGATCGCCCCCATAGTTGAGGCGGGCCAGCTTGCCATCCTGCGGCGGGATCACCTGGCCGTAGTTGTCGAACAAATCTTGGGCGAAGCGCTTGCGACCAAAGAAGATCTCGAACGGGTCGAGCGGCTGGTAGTCGCTGATATTGAGCACGCCCCGATCCACCGCCGCCAGCACCACGCGCCCCTGACTGTTAGGGGTGGAGGTAGCGGTCACCTCCAGTCGGGTGAGCGGCACCGCTTTATCGGGCGCGCTCAGGGTAAGCGGCAGACGGCGCGCTTCCCGGTCCAGGGTGAGCGGCACCAGCCCGACCGAGCGCAGGCTCTGCCCCTGCTGCTTGCCAGCCGGTTTGGAGGCGCTGTCTGGCGCGGCGATCTGGGCCGAGATATGCAAGTCATGGCGCTGCCACTCGGGACTGACCGGGATCTCGAACTCGCCGCGGGCATCCTTGGCATCACCGCCGGCCCCCTTGAGCTCGATACGCTGCCACCAGCGCAGGCCGTCGCCATCTTCCACCAGCAACAACCCCTTGCCGGGGCGCGGGGCCACCAGCGTCACTTTGGCCTTCTCCCCGGCCTGATAGGCGCGCTTGTCGAGGGTGATGGCAATCTTGTCAGGCCGCGCCTGCTCGCCACCGCCGCCCCAGGCGTAACTGCCGATCTCCACCCGCTGGCTCGATTGATGGCCCTGACTGTTCTCCACCTCCAATCGATACCAGCCCGCCGCCAGTTGCAGCGTGAGCGGAGTCGGCCCCTTGCCATCCAGCTGCAGGGTCTGCTCCTGCTCCAGATAAGGCTGGCTGTTGAACTCGTACTTCCACCCCTCGCCATCGGCGTAGTGCCAGTAGTAGTCGCGGTACTCGTTGATAAGGCGCACCTTCACCGCCCCCGCCACCGGTTGACCTTGCTCATCGAGATTGAGGATCTGGAAGGGCAGAGGCTTGCCCCCCTCTACCCGATCCGCCACGAAGTCGGCCTTGAGCGCCGGCCACTGACTGCCTGCGGGCCAGCCATACTGGGTGCGGCTGCGATTGACGGCGCGGCCACCGGGTTCGGAGAGCGATACCCGATAGGCCACCTCCAGCGGCCCGAGGGCGCGCACCCCATCGAGCTCATCAGCAAGCGAAAAAGTCCCCTGCCCCTGCGCATCGAGGGTGAGACTGAGGGGCTCGAGATCCTTGGCCTGCTCGGCGAGCAGTACGTCACCCAGCGTGAACTCCTGCCACTGGGTAAAGGGCATGGTGGCGCGGCTGATCTTCACCTCCGCCTTGGCCTTGGTGGCGCTCGCCGGTGCACCGTAGAGATAGTCCCCTTGCAGCGGCAGGGTGAGGGAGGCGCCCAGATCCGTCACTTCACCATCCGGCCCCTTGCCAAGCTGCAGTTTGAGCCGCTCCGGCAAAAACTCCTCCACCAAAAAGGGCCACTCGAAACGACTACCAGCGGCGGTCTTGAGGCTGATGGTCCAGCGCCCGAGCGGCGCATCGTCCGGCAGGCGCAGACCGTAGTGGGCCGCGCCAAGATTGTCCGGTAGCAGCCGCTTTTGTTCGAGCAGCTGACCATCCGGCTGTTTCACCTCCAGCTCCACTGCCATACCGGGCAGCAGCTGGCCATCCTGCCCCTTGAGCAGGATCTCGCTGTCGAGCCGCTCGCCGGGGCGATAAAGGTCGCGCCCGCTAAAGAGATACAACTGCTGGGCCTGCCAGGGCTGGGTACCGAGATCGAAGGTGGAGAGATCGAGCGCAGCCCCATCGAGGCGCAGCACCGCCAGATGCTTGCCCTGTTCGGCCAGCAGCAGGCGAGCCCCCTGCACCTGATCAAAGCGGCGATGGCCCTGTGGATCCGTGGTTTGCACCTGCAGCCGGTTGCCCTTCTCGTCGAGCAGGGAGAGCTGCACATCCTTGAGCGGGTCGGCGCTGGCCAGGGAGCTCACGAACACCTCCAGCTGATCGCGGTAACGACGGGCACTGAGCCCCATGTCGCTCACCGCGAAATAGGTGGTCTCCTTGCACCAGTCGTAGTTGCCAAGGGGCGACATCACCGCAAAGTAGACGCCAGCCTCCGCCAACTGTGGCTCCTTCACATTGATGAGGCGGGTCTCGCGCCGGTTGGCATCAAGCTCCAGCGCATAGCGGCCGCTGAATACCCGCTTGGCTCGCTTGGTGATCTGCTCAAGCTCCCAGTTCCCCATGCCGGCACCGGGGCGATATTCCGCCAGAAAACGGGGCAGATATTCCGCATCGACCCGAAAGAAATCGATATTGACCTCATCCACGTTGACCGCGCTGATGGGCAAGCGAAGTTCCTGACGCAGCGGCAATACCATGCCGCTGGCGGTAAAGGAGGCTCCCGCCTCCAGCGGCCGGGTTTTGAGGGTCCAGCTCTGGGGGGATGGGCCCAGCCCCGCCTTGAGGCTCACTTCATAGCTCTTGTCGGGCTGAACGTTCGGGAAATAGAGGGTGCGACCATCGTCGGCGAGGATCCACTCCCCCTGCACCTGCTTGCCCCCCTCACTGACCCCGAGCCAGCTCTGCCAGTTTGCCTTCGGCGCCAGGGGGCTGGAGAAGACCAGCGCCAGTGCCGGCGCATCGCGATATTGGCGGGCATTGGCCTGCACTACAGAAGTAGGCGCCCCTGCCTCCTGCTGCGCTGTAGATTCTGTGGTCGGTACTTGGCTGGTGGGCTTGTCAGGACCGCAGCCAGACAGCAAACCGACTACCCCGCAAAGCAGCAGGGTTGACCAGCGGCGGCGCAGAGCGCCGGTTTCAGCGATAGAGCGGTGAGAAGCAGAGGGAGAGTCGAAGAGGCGCATAGGTTCCATCCCGAGTTGGAGCGCTGCAAACGCAGCGTGGCTGGAAACAAGATAAGGCATCCTGCTCACCCGACACAAAGCTCATTACCCGAATGGACACAATTCCGCCCCCCAGCAGCACGAGAACCCCCTTGCCCACCGATCCAGTGCGGCAAGGGTTGTCATCTAGTCGTGGCTGGTCTCGTTTTTTGCTCCGCCTTTGAACCAGCGAAACAGGATGGCCATGACGGCCGCCAGAAACAGCACCAGCGAGGTAATCAGCAGGGCCCGGGTCAACAGTTCGCTGTGATGGAGGAAGAAGGGTGTATTCATCGCCAGTTTGCCCACCAAACTGAGGCAGAGCGCCCACATAAAGGCACTGGCAAAGCTGGCTACGCACATCCGCAGCACGCTCAGGCGGCCAATCCCCATCAGCATGGGGGTCAGCACCCGCACAAACGGGATAAAACGGGAGGAGAACATCGCCAGAAAACCGTACTTTTTCAGCAGCCGGGTCGCCTTGGGCAGGCTGTCGGGAGGCAACATCCGTTCGATATGATCCATAAAGCGGGTGCGCTGCAGGGCCCGTCCCTGCCAGTAGGCGAGCACGGAACCTATGCCAGCAGCCAACGGCAGATAGACAAGAGTCACTTCGGGGCCAAACACCCCCATGCCAACCAACCCACCGGCCAGAAGTACCAGGCTGTCCCCCGGCAGGGGCAGGAAGACGAATGCGGACTCCAGCAGCAGTACCAGCATCAGGCAACTGATCAGCAGGGGTACCGCCTGCATCTGAACCAGGGCGTCAAAATCCTGATGCCAAATGGCCATCAGCATATCCAGCATGTCACTCTCCCTACTACACGGTTCATCATGAACGAGGCAGGGGTTATAGCACCCATCCCCTGAACAAAACGTTAATTTTGTCCGGCACAGGAAATAAAGTGTGTCGAAATATTGCAGTAACCAGGGGAATGCAAGAAGGGCGAAAAGCAGAAACAAAAAGCCCCTCATCTTGCACGCACAAGGGAGAGGGGCAAACAGGCACAGAAATAAAACGGTTACTCGGCGGTGGCCATCTGCCAGGTTTTGAAGCCGCCGGAGAGATTCTTCACTTTAAAGCCGTGTTGGCTCAGCAGGCGACAGGCGACATGGCCGCGCAGCCCGACCTGACAGCTGATAAGCAGCTCTTTGTCCTTGGGCAACTCATGGAGGCGACCACGCAACTCGTCGAGGGGAATATGCAGCGCCCCCGGAATGCGGCCCAGCTTGTCGAGCTCCGGGCCATTGCGCACATCCACCACCAGCTGATGGGGGTTACGAGCCTGCACCTCGGCCACGTGGCAGAGCAGGGTGTCCCCCTTCAGGTGGTTGCTTGCCACAAAGCCCGCCATGTTGATCACATCCTTGGCCGAGCCGAACGGCGGCGCATAGGTGAGCTCAAGATCCTGCAGGTCAAACACGGTGAGACCGGCGCGCTGGGCCACCGCCAACACATCGATGCGCTTGTCGATGCCATCCTTGCCGATGGCCTGGGCGCCATAAATCTTGCCATCCGGGGCAAACAGCAGCTTGAGGCTGACCGGATGTGCGCCCGGGTAGTAACCGGCGTGGCTGCCCGGATGGACATAAACCTTCTCTAACGGCAATCCCAGTTGCACCAGTCGCTTCTCGTTGAGGCCGGTGCTGGCCACAGCCAGATCGAACAGCTTGCAGATGGCGGTCCCTTGCGTCTTCTTGTAGGTTTCGCTTCGGCCCAGCATATTGTCGGCGGCGATGCGCCCCTGCCGGTTGGCCGGGCCCGCCAGCGGGATCAGCACTGATTCATCGGTGACGAAATCAATCTCTTCCACCGCATCCCCCACCGCGTAGATGAAGGGATCCGAGGTACGCATCCCGGCATCCACCTTGATGCCGCCCCGCGGGCCCAGCTCCAGCCCCGCCTTGGCGGCGAGCAGGGTTTCCGGCTTGACGCCGATGGCGAGGATCAGCAGGCCGGTATCAAGATGGGAACCGTCATTGAGGGTCAGGCGCAGGCCACCGCTTTTGGCGGTCGGTACGGCGGAGGTCTTCTCGGCAGGCAGATCCAGACTCTCGATGGCGGTGAGGCCGGTGCGCAGGCGCAGGTCGATCCCCTCTTCCCGGATGCGGGCATGGAGCATGTTGGCCATCTCCTTGTCCACCGGCGCCATCACCTGATCGGCCAGCTCCAGCAGGGTGACATCCAGCTTGCGCTGATGCAGTGCCTCCATCATCTCCAGCCCGATAAAGCCGCCGCCCACCACAGTAACGTGGCGCGGTTGATCGTGATGCAGGGCCGCCAGAATGCGATCCATGTCCGGGATGTTGCGCAGGGTATAGACATAGGGGCTGTCGATACCGGGGAAGGGAGGACGGATCGGCACCGCCCCCGGGCTCAGCAGCAGCACATCGTAATGCTCGCGCTGCTCTTCACCGGTTTGCAGGTTGCGCACCAGCAAGGTCTTGCCCGCCTTGTCGATCTCGATCACATCGTGGAAGACCCGCACATCGACGTTGAAACGGCGCTTGAAACTCTGGGGGGTCTGCAGCAGCAAGGCATCCCGGTCGGGGATATCGCCCCCGATGTGATAGGGCAGACCGCAGTTGGCGAAGCTGACAAACTCGCCCCGCTCGAACATCACGATCTCTGCCTCTTCACTCAAACGACGAGCACGAGCCGCCGCCGATGCGCCCCCCGCGACACCACCGATAATCAGGATCCGTTTCATCTGCAAGACTCCTCATACATGATAATGGGCAATAAATTAGACTTTTCTAATTTAGAATTCAATGAAATTTTGTTTCACACCATTTTGCAGTATTCTTGCAACCCCGACGGTTGCTTAACAGGATGTTGTTTGTTCATGTCGTCTACCGCACTCAGTCATCTTCCTCCTGCCCTCCAGACGCCGCTCTTTTTCCGTCTGGATCTGCGCAGTCAACGGCTGGTCGCCCTGACCGACGTGATGCAAACCCCGCTCTACTGGCTCGACGAACCGCGCGCCCCCTGGCCTGCCCAGCTGCCCGATGCCCTGCGCCTGCCCATCGAACAACTGTTGGCCAACGGCCATGGCGGCAAGATCACCGTGCGCTTTGCCAGCCAGTTGTGGCATATCGCCCTCGCCCACGAGCAGGATGGCTTCTGGCTCATCTGTCTGCAGAACCTTTGTCAGGAGCCCATCGCCGACCTGGCATTGCAACTGCCGCGCCTCAGCCAGATGGCGAGCCAGCAGCAGTATGCGCCCCTGCTCGAGGCCCTTAAAGAGAGTTTGGGGGCCGATCGGCTCATCCTCTGGCACTATCAGGCCAACGGCGATCTCGGCAGCGAACAACTCACCCCGGTGTTCACCCTGGGGGTCGAGGCGCTCTACCCCATTCGTGGTGACAGCCGCTATATCCGCGCCCTGCGTACCCGCAAATCGTTGAGCTTCTCGGAGGCCGCCCACCAGCCGATGCTGAGCAATCACCTCTATCTGACCAGTGCCGGTGTGCGCTCACGCCTCGATGGTGCCCTGCTGGAGCAGGACAAGCTGTTCGGGGTGCTGAGTCTGGAGTATCTCGATCCCACCCCGCTTAGCGAGGAGATGTTGCAGCTGGTGCGCAGCAGCGCCCAGCTGCTCGGCCACTGGCAGCCGCAACCGGAAGAGCACCGCGCCGAGCTGGCCCTCCCGCCCGAACTGCACCAGCAGACCGGCATCGACTACTGCAAGACGCTGGTAAGCTGGGCCATGAGCGCCAGCGGTGCCCGGGTGGGCTGGATCGGCGAGTTCCAGCCCCGCGGTCAGGATCTCTGGATCATCCCCCGCTGCGTCATCAACGAGGAGATCTGCTCCACCCTCAAGCCCATCCAGCTCGACCCCGGCCCCGCTCAGGAGCTGTTCCAGCATGGTCAGGCCATCTATGTGGAAGATCTGCCCGTGCGCTATCCCAAGGCGACCCGGCTGCTGGCCCTCAATGCCAGCGCCTACATCGGCATTCCGCTCCATGGCCAGAGCGGCGCCCCCATTGGCCAGATCACCCTGCTGCTCGATACCCCCCTTGAGGAGCCCGAACAGCTGCTGGATCTATTGAGCAGCCAGCACGAGCGGGCCGCCATCGAACTCAAGCGCCTCGCCACCGACGATGCCCTGCGGCTGGCCGAGGTAGCCTTTAATACCCACGATGGGCTGATTGTGATGGATCACAACGGCATCATCCTCAAGGTCAACCACTCCTTCAGCCGGATCACCGGATTTGGCGAGGTAGAGGTGATCGGTCACTCCATTCGCAAGCTGCGCCCCACCTACTACGGGGATCATCTCAAAGAAGATGTCAGCCGCACCGTCAACGAGCAGGAGTTCTGGCTCGGGGAAGAGCGCTGCCTGCACAAGGATGGTCATCTCTTTCCGGTGCGCTTGATGGTGAACGGCGTCAAGGATGAGCAGGGGGAGCTCAGCCACTTCATCTGCAGCTTCTACGACATCACCCAGGAAAAAGAGGCGGCCAGACATATCGAGCAGCTCGCCTACTACGACGATCTCTGCGGTCTGCACAACCGCCGCAGCCTCAACCATATTTTGCAGCAGACCCTGAGCGCCACCAACGGCCAGTGGGGCGCCCTGCTGCTGGTGGATCTCGACAACTTCAAGTCGATCAACGACTCCCTCGGTCACGCCTGCGGCGATCTGCTGCTGCAGGCCGTGGTGCAGCGTTTCAGGGAGCTGCCCCAGGACAATCTGGTGCAGGCGCGCATCTCGGGGGATGAGTTTGCCCTGCTCTTTACCCAGCTCGGACAAGGCGAGGTCACCGCCAAAATTCTGGCAGAGCACTTCGCCCGCGAGCTAATGGGGCTGTTTCGCACCCCGTTCGACATCGGCGATCACAAACTGCACTGCAGCGCCTCGGTGGGGATCAGCCTCTTCTCCGGCAACGAGACGGATCATCTGGTCCTGATGCAACAGGCCGACACCGCGACCCACATGGCCAAGCGCGCCGGTCAGGGCCACTACGTCTTCTTTACCGAGGCGATGGCCCAGCACGAGAAAAATCGGCTGACCCTCACCAATGAGCTGCGCGATGCCCTGCGTCATCACGAGCTGCAACTCCACTACCAACCGCAATACCGGGTCGACAATGGCTCGCTGTCGGGTATCGAGGCGCTGCTGCGCTGGCAGCGCAGCGACGGCACCATGGTGCCACCCGGGGAGTTTATTCCCATCGCCGAAGAGACCAGCCTGATCCTCGAGATCGGCTACTGGGTGATGAAGACCGCCTGCGCCCAGTACAGCTTCTGGCTCAACCGTGGCCTGCAGATCCCCCATCTGTCGGTCAACGTCAGTGCCCGCCAGTTCCACACCCAGGGCTTCGTACAACAAGTGGAGTACATTCTGCGCGACACCGGTGTGCCCCCTTCCCGCCTGCTGCTGGAGGTAACCGAATCGGTAGTCTTGGAGAATCGGCAGGAGAGTATTGCCAGAATGCGCCAGCTCAAGGAGCTCGGCATCCTCATCTCCATCGACGACTTCGGCACCGGCTACTCGTCGCTGGCTTACCTGCGGGATCTGCCCGCCGACGAGGTGAAACTGGACAGAAGCTTCATTCAGACCCTGGTACACAGCGAACAGGACAGAGCCATCGTCAAGGCGATACTCGATCTGGCCCAGGTCTTTCGTTTTACCGTCACCGCCGAAGGGGTGGAAGAGGAGGCGCAGCTGGCCATCCTCAAAGCGCTGGGATGCCAGCATTATCAAGGGTTTCTCACCAGTCGGCCGCTCACCGTCAAGGGGCTGGAGCAGCTGCTTGGCAGCCGGGCGCCGGACTAAAGGTGTAGGATCAATAGGGGTTTATGTAATAAAATAACGGCCTGCTCGAATCGTTGGAGTTGTTTATGTCTGTCATTAATCGGATCCCTGCCGTTGAAATCAGCCAGCCAGCCGGAGCTCACGGCACCGTTGGCCGGATCCATTCCGTCGAAACCTGCGGCACTGTCGATGGCCCGGGAATACGCTTTATCGTATTCATGCAAGGCTGCCTGATGCGCTGCAAGTACTGCCACAACCGCGATACCTGGGATACCGAAGGTGGCCGCGAAGTGACCGTATCGGAGTTGATGAGTGACATCACCAGCTATCGCCACTTCATGAATGCCTCCGGCGGTGGCGTGACAGCGTCCGGCGGTGAAGCCATGCTGCAACCGGCTTTCATTACCGAACTCTTTACCGCCTGCAAAGAGAAAGGGATCCATACCTGTCTCGACACCAACGGCTTCGTCCGTCATCTCGACGAACAGGTGGACAAGCTGCTCGACCAGACCGATCTGGTGCTGCTCGACATCAAACAGATCAATGACGAGAAACACATTCCGCTGACTCACGTCAGCAACAGATACACCCTGGAGTTTGCCCGCTATCTGGCAGCCAAAGGCAAGACCATGTGGATCCGCTACGTGGTGGTGCCGACCTGGAGCGACGACGACGAGAGCGCCGAAGGGCTGGGCCAGTTTATCGCCGAGCTGGGCGAGAGCGTGGAGAAGGTGGAGCTGCTCCCCTACCATGAGCTCGGCAAACACAAGTGGGACGTGCTGGGCGATCCGTACGAGCTGAGCGGGATCAAGCCCCCCAGCAAGGAGACCATGGAACGGGTCAAGGGCATCCTCGGCAAGTACCACAACAACGTCAAATATTGATGGTAAAAGCAGGCTGACTCGTCAGCCTGCTCTGCTATGGGCGGTCGGGAAGGCCGCCCGGACTCTACTGCATGAATGGACGACAAGATGAGTGAAGGACAACTCGCCGCCCTCCTGATCTGGCTGGTACTGCTGGCCTTCAGCCTGCGCCGCTCTCTGTGGCAAACCCTCCATGACAACCCCCTCTATCAGCACCTGCTGCTGGGGAGTGCCATCGCGCTGGTGCCGCTCTGGTATCTAAGGGCCGGTCTGCATGAGGGGCTGGAGGTCCATTTTCTCGGGCTCACCTCCCTCACCCTGCTGCTGGGCTGGCGGCTGGCACTGCTCGCCCCCTGCCTGACCCTGCTGGTGCTCGGTTACTTCGGTGTCACCAATCTGGCCGATTTTGGCTGGCAGGCACTGGTGGGCATCGCCCTGCCGGTAGCCACCAGCTGGCTGCTGTTTCTGGCCAGCTGGGCCTGGCTGCCGCGCCATCTCTTTGTCTATATCTTCGTGGCCGCCTTTCTCGGTGGCGCCATCACCATCTCGGTCAAGGTGGCCGCCAGCGCATTGCTGATGGGGCTAAGTCACAGCTACCCCTGGCACACCATCACGGCGGATTACCTCTCCATCTGGCCACTGCTGCTGTTTCCCGAAGCCCTGCTCAACGGCATGGCGATGACGGTGCTGGCCATCTACCGCCCTCACTGGGTCAATACCTTCTTCGACCGCACTTATCTGGGCAAGTAGCTCTCTCTTTCCTGATCTGCGCCCATAAAAAAGGAGAGGCCATAGCCTCTCCTTTTGGTATTCAACATGTTGCCAAATCCCGGCTTAGTGCAGCTTCAGGGTCGGGCGCAGTACCCGGTTGATGCGACCCACCAGCATGATGAGGCCGGTCTTGACGTAGCCGTGCAGGGCGATCTGGTGCATCCGGTAGAGGGAGATGTAGACCAGACGGGCAATGTAGCCCTCCACCATCATGGAGCCGCGCATCAGGTTGCCCATCAGGCTGCCCACGGTGGAGAAGCGGCTGAGGGAGACCAGCGAACCGTGGTCGTGGTAGAGGTAGGGCTTCATCTCGCCGCCGTTCATCTTGGCCAGGATGTTCTTGAACGCCTGGCTGGCCATCTGGTGGGCAGACTGGGCGCGCGGCGGCACGAACTTGCCATCCGGCTGCGGGCAGGCTGCGCAGTCACCGATAACGAAGATGTTCTCGTCACGGGTAGTCTGCAGGGTCTCTTTCACCACCAGCTGGTTGATGCGGTTGGTCTCAAGACCGGCGATATCCTTCATGAAATCCGGAGCCTTGATACCGGCCGCCCACACCATCAGGTCAGCTTCAATCAGCTCGCCATCCTTGGTGTGCAGACCTTCGGCAGTCGCTTCGGTGATCATGGTGGCGGTACGCACATCCACACCCAGCTTGACCAGTTCCTGATGAGCGGCACCGCTGATGCGCTCCGGCAGGGCCGGCAGAATGCGCGGGCCCGCTTCCACCAGGGTCACCTTCAGGCTGTCGGTGGTGAGGTTCTTGAAGCCGTAGGCGTAGAGCTGCTCGACCGCATTGTAGAGCTCGGCAGAGAGCTCGACGCCGGTGGCGCCGCCGCCGACGATGGCAATCTTCACCTTGTCGCCCGGCTTATATTCGGTGGCGAACTGCAGGAAGCGGTTCATCATGCTGTTGTGGAAACGGTGCGCCTGGGAGGGGCTATCGAGGAAAATACAGTTATCCTTGATGCCCTTGGTGTTGAAGTCGTTGGAGACAGAACCGATGGCCATCACCAGATAGTCGTAGGGCAGCTCGCGCTCGTTGACCACGATGTCGCCATTGTCGTCGTGGATCGGGGCCAGCACGATGCGTTTATCGTCACGCTTGATGTCGGTCAGGGTGCCGAGCTGGAAGTCGAAACCGTGGTTCTTGGCGTGAGACTGGTAGCTCAGAGCATCGATGCCCGCGTCCATGGAGCCGGTGGCCACTTCGTGCAGCAGGGGTTTCCACAGGTGGGTGCGGTTGCGATCGACCAGAGTGATCTTGGCCTTGTTCTTCTTGCCAAGCTTGCGACCCAGACTGGTGGCCAGCTCCAGGCCACCGGCGCCGCCGCCTACAACGACAATATTCATCATGATGATTTTCCTCGGTTCCTCAAAACGAAAGGGAGCCATTGGCTCCCTAAAACGAAATCGGTCGACGTGATGGATCAGGCTTCTTTGAAGGCCTTCATCCGCTGCAGATGATGCGAGATATTTTTGAACTTATGAGTCTCGCGCTCATCCCACACGATGTCGTAATAGTTCTTCAATTCACGTTCAGTGTCCCGATTATCGCGCACTTCATCCTGAACGGAAAGGATACACAGGCAGTTTCCTGAATTTTTCTTACGAAATTCAGTTACACACTTGGTACCGATATCGTCATATTCTTCCGGCCGGTCGATCTTGCCCTGCATGTTCTCT
This sequence comes from Aeromonas sp. 82P, assembly GCF_051919365.1. NCBI lineage: Bacteria > Pseudomonadati > Pseudomonadota > Gammaproteobacteria > Aeromonadales > Aeromonadaceae > Aeromonas > Aeromonas sp. 82P. Next base: position 2,056,197 of record NZ_JBQBEV010000001.1, on the reverse strand, counting down.
TCCGGATGGAGGTTGGGGTTGAAGATCACCTGGCGAATGCCGCACAGAAAGCCGATCCGCTCGCTCCAGTAGCCACCAAGACCCACGCCGCAGATCAGCGGTTTGGGATCGGTACTCATATCGAGCTGTTTTTTCACTTCCTTGAGCAGATGGCTCATATCATGACGGGGGTGAACCGTGCTGTAGTGCACGAAACGCACATCATCATCAATAAACTGCAACTGCAGCACTTTCTCGTGATTGCCTGGGCTGGTGGCATCAAAGCCATGCAGATAGATGATCATGGATAAGACCTCAGGATCTGTGTCGGTTTTATCGAAACTACCCCAGCGGCGGCCCCGTGCGCCACCAAAACATCCAACTTTCTTGCTTTGGATCACGCCCCCGCCCCTGTTTGCGCCCAGCAGCCCGCGAGCGCCGTCACATGAAGACGGGCGCATTGCGAGCAACCCTCTGGTGCCCGACTATCAAAGTGAGATCGCCAGACCGATAATGATAAATCCCTTACCAATCTGAGATGCCCCCACCTCCTTCCCCTGCCAGCAGCCGGACACTTATCTGGCCGGTATGTGACTCATCCCGCAAAAACAAGGCGTTATCGCCAAACGTTTTCTCTCGTGAGCGGCGTTGTGCATGTTTTGTGCACTGACCCGTGCTGCACCGGCTCCCTCTCACTACTGCCGAGGGATCTGGCACCTCTGTCAATACACGAGATCAATGACCGGGAAAGCTGCGGCTTTCACTATCTTGCCTGTAGCAGTTGCGCGGGCTTCAAGGAGTGATCTGTTCATGAACGAGACCAATCCCCCCTCCCCCGACCGGGTGCGCGCAAGCGCCCGGTGGATGAAGTGGAGCGCATGCTCCCCATGGGCCAACTCTTTACCCTGGGCCTGCAACATGTGCTGGTGATGTACGCCGGCGCCGTGGCGGTGCCACTGGTGATTGGCGGCAGTCTGGGGCTGCCCAAGGAGCAGATCTCCTACCTTATCAGTTCGGATCTCTTCTGCTGCGGCATCGTCACCCTGCTGCAATGTGTCGGGATTGGCCGCTTTGCCGGGATCCGGCTGCCGGTCATCATGTCGGTCACCTTTGCCGCCGTGATGCCGATGCTGGCCATCGGAGCCAACCCGGATCTGGGGCTGACGGGCATCTTCGGTGCCACCATAGCCGCGGGTATCATCTCGACCCTGCTGGTGCCCCTGATAGGTCGGCTGATGCCGCTCTTCCCCACCGTCGTCACCGGGGTGGTTATCACCTCCATCGGGATCAGCATCATGCAGGTGGGGATCGACTGGATGGCGGGGGGCAAGGGTAATCCGGAATATGGCAGCCTGCGCTACATCGGCACCAGCTTTCTGGTGCTCGTCTTTATCCTGCTGGTGACCCGCTTCACCAAGGGCTTTTTCAGCAATATCTCGGTGCTGCTCGGGATCATCTTCGGTTTCGTGGTGGCCATCGCCATGGGCGAAGTGAGCCTCGATGGCCTCGGCGAGGCAGCCTGGTTTGCCCCCATAGTGCCCTTCGCCTTCGGCTGGCCTACCTTCGATCCCATCTCCATCGCCACCCTGACGGTGATCATGCTCATCACCTTTATCGAGTCGATGGGGATGTTTCTGGCCCTTGGCGACATCGTCGGCCATCCGGCCAGGCGCGGTGATATCGTGCGCGGGCTGCGGGTGGATGGCATCGGCACCATTATTGGTGGGATATTCAACAGCTTCCCCCACACCTCCTTCTCCCAGAATATCGGTCTGGTGAGCGTGACCGGGGTATCGAGTCGCTGGGTCTGTGTGATGTCGGGGGGATCCTGCTCGCCTTTGGCCTCATCCCCAAGATGTCGGTGCTGGTCGCCTCCATCCCGCCCTTCGTGCTGGGGGGCGCCGGTATCGTCATGTTCGGTATGGTGCTGGCCACCGGTATTCGTATCCTGGCGCGCACCGATTACAACAGCAACCGCCACAACCTCTATATCGTCGCCATCAGTCTCGGAATTGGCATGATCCCGACGGTCTCCGGGAATTTTTTCCAGCAGCTTCCGGCGCAGCTACAACCGCTTTTTCATAGCGGTATCCTGCTGGCCACCATCAGCTCGGTGCTGCTCAACCTCTTCTTCAACAGCTATCAGCCGGATCTGACTCACCAGACCCGCCCCCTGTTCGTTGGCCCCATCAAACCGCAGCAAGAGCAGGCATAACAAACAGGCCCCCGGACAGCGAGACTGTCCGGGGGCCTGTTGTTCATATCACCGCTGACCCAATCAGGCAGGCAACTGCGTGAAGCGCTCTACCGCCTGCGCTACTTGTGCCAGACTCCCCTGCCAGAAGGCGGCCTCACGGATATCCTGCCCCAGATGCTTGGCTACCAGATCTTCGGCGCTCATCCGGCCGGTATCGCGCAGCAAGGCGCGATACGCCTCGGCCACTCCCGCTTCCCCCGCCGCTTTGCGGCTCGTCAACTGCTGATAGACCCCGAGGCTGAACAGGTAACCGAACAGATAGGGGTAGTTGTAAAAACCCAGCCCCGCGATGGAGAAGTGCGCCTTGGCCGCCCAGAACATGGGGTGATAGCGGGTCAGGCTCCCCTCATACCAGCGTCCCCACGCCTCGTCGGTCAACGCCTTGAGTCGCTCTGCCGACACATAACCCTGCGCCCGCTCGGCCACCAAGGCCTGCTCGAAATCGAAGCGAGCCGGGATATTGACCAGGAAGGTGGCCGCGCCGTCGGCCTCGGCCCAGGTGATGGCCAGCTGCTCTTCCGGGCTTTGCGCCTGCTCGAACAGGGCGCTGCGCACCAGGGTTTCGGCGAAGATGGAAGCGGTCTCCGCCAGCGTCATGGGGTAGCTGCGCTGACTCATCGGCAGATCGCGGATCACCCAGTTGTGCCAGGCGTGACCCAGCTCATGGGCCAGGGTAATGACGTTATCCATGGTGCCGGCATAGGTGACGAAGACCCGCGGTTCGACCGGTTCGGCAAACTTGGTGCAGTAGGCGCCGGTGCGGCGATTTGGCGTGGGCGCCGCATCAATCCACCCCTTCTCGGCCATCATGCGGGCAAATGCCCCCATCTCGGGATCGAAACGGCTAAAGGCATCGGCAATCAACTCGATCGCCTCATTAAAAGGAATGTCACGGCTGCTGGAAGCTGGCGGCGGCGCAAAGAGATCCTCCGGCCCCAAATCGTCGAGACCAAGGCGCTCGGCCATCAGCTCCAGCGCCCGCTGGCCCAACCCACGGGCTCGCCAGGTTTCGCTCATCAGGGCATCGAGGGTGGCTCGCTCGATATGACTCTGGTGGCAGGAGAGATCCAGCGCATCGAGCACACGGGTTTTACCGCGCTGACGGGCCAGTTCCAGCCGCCAGCCGTTGAGGGCATTGAGGATAGCGGCAACCGTCTCCTGCTCCCCCTCCCAACCGGCGCTGATGGCATCAAAGGCTTCTAAACGCAGCGCACGTATCGGGCTGGAGAGCAGATTGCTCGCCTCGGCCAGCCCCATCTCGCGGCCATCAACGGTCAAGCGGATCTTGCCCACCAGATCGTTGTAGAGGTTGCCCCAGGCGTGCAGACCATCGGTGCCCAGACCGATCACCAGCTGCTCCGCCGCCACCGGCAAGCGCTGATCCTGCAAACGACGCTCGTGGCGCAGGCGGTACGCCTCCTCGCCGAGCAGCGGATCCGCCATCAGCGCGGCGAATTTCTCTTCCGGTAACGCCAGCATCAGATCTTCCACCGGCGCCAGGGTCTTGAACAGATCGGCGTTGAGGGCGCGGGCACGGGACGCCAGCTGTTTGGCCTGCGGATCCCGCGCATCCTGACTGCCGCGGCACGCGGCCAGAATGGCGACGTTCCAGCCGATATGGCGAATATCACGGGCGCGCAGCCGCACTTCCCGCAAGAAATCCAGCAGCGCAGCTGCATCGTCGCGCACCCCGTCCAGACCCGCCATATAGCTGGCCAGCACCTCCAGCGCGTGGCGGGCGGCGCGCATGTCCGCTTCCAACTCGGTGCTGTCAAGGCCCGGGTAGATATGGTCGTTATTCCACTGTTGTTGATACATAGCTTCTCGCAAAGGCCTTTATCGGGAGGCACAACAGACCTGCGGGCAGCAAGTCCGAAACCGGGCAACCCGAAGGCCAAAAAATGAAGAGAGGAAAAAAGAGAAAATGGCCCGCAAGCTCGCTTATCCCTTGGCCGGGGCAAGACGGCTCACCAGCGTCATCACAGCAACTAGCAGCAGACCCGCCACCACACCGGCCACGGCGTTGAGCAAGGTCGGCGTCACCGCCGCCAGTACGGCCCCCACAGTGGGCAGGGTGGCAACGACAGCGGCTGCGCCTTCAATCAGGTGATGGGCAAAAGGCCAGCCATGCACCAGAATGCCGCCACCCACCATAAACATGGCGATGGTGCCGACCAGTGCCAGCAGGTGCATCAGGCGGGGCGCCGTCACCAGCAGTCCCTGCCCCACCGCGCGGCGCAGGGCGCTGCCATCGGGCTTTTGCAACAGATGCAGACCGATGTCATCGAGCTTGACGATCAGCCCCACCAACCCGTAGACCCCGATGGTCATCAGCAGGGCGATGCCCGCCACTACCGAGAGCTGCAGCGCGAGGCTTGCTCCCTGTACCGTGCCAAGGGCGATGACGATGATCTCGGCAGAGAGAATAAAATCGGTGCGGATCGCTCCCTTCACCTTCTGCTGCTCAAACGCGGCCAAATCATCGGGAATAGGAGCAGTATGTGCCTCACCCTCACTCGCCTCATGGGGCAGGAACTTGTGGGCCAGCTTCTCGGCCCCCTCAAAGCAGAGGTAGGCACCTCCCAGCATCAAGAGCGGCGTGATAAGCCAGGGCACCAGGGCACTGATGGCGATGGCGGCGGGCACCAGAATCAGCTTGTTGCGAAATGACCCCTTGGCCACCGCCCACACCACCGGCAACTCCCGCTCGGCGCGCACCCCGGAGACCTGCTCCGCGTTGAGGGCCAGATCATCACCCAACACCCCGGCGGTCTTCTTGGCCGCCATCTTGGTCATCAGCGCCACGTCATCGAGCACGCTGGCGATATCGTCGAGCAGGGCCAACAAACTGGTTCCGGCCATATCAAAGATTCCTTATATCAGTGAGAACAACACCGCGAGAGAGATGTACATCCCGATAACCACCAGGGTCAACAGGACCACCTCATGGCGATCGCAGGCCATCATCGGCCGAGCCAAAAATCCGGCGCTCGCCATCGGGGGGTTACGTCTTTCGGGCAAAAGATGGCACAGTGTAACGAGAAGCCGCCGTTTCGGCAGCACCCCTGAGCCATTTGTTCCTGGTTCCCTCTGAATCACCTCAAGGAGTTCCCATGCAACCCTGGCAACCTCTGCTCGATCTCTGGTTTGGCGACGAAGCCGATGATGTCCTGCGGGCCACACGGCAAGCCCTCCTCTGGTGGGGAAAAAACAGCGAAACGGATGCCCTGCTGGCCAGCCGCTTTGGCGAGCTGGCACAGGCCGCAGCCGAGGGCTGCCTCGCCCACTGGGCCGATGCTCCCAGCGGTCGGCTGGCGCTGATCCTGCTGCTTGACCAGTTGCCCCGCAATATCCATCGCGGCACGCCTGCGGCCTTTGACCAGGATCCGCTGGCCAGGGATCTCTGCCTGAAAGGGCTATCCATCGGGGCGGACAAATCCCTCTCGCCACTGGAGCGGGTCTTCTTCTATCTGCCGCTGGAGCATGCCGAATCCCGCGAACAACAGGCCAGAAGTGTGGCGCTGTTCGAGGCACTGGCTGCCGAGCAGGCTGGCACACCGGCGCAAGCAACGTTTGCCGGATTTGCCGACTTTGCCCGCCGCCATCAGGTGATCATCGAACGCTTTGGCCGCTTCCCCCACCGCAACGACATACTCGGTCGCACCAGCACACCGGAAGAGGCGGCATTTTTGCAGCAACCGGGCTCAGGCTTCTAAGCAAGCCATATAAAAAAATCCCCGCCAGCTGGCTGGCGGGGATAGCGGATGGATAACAACCGTCGGCGTTACTGAATGCGATAGCGGGATATCTGCTGGTGGATGCTCTCGGTGGTGACATTGAGCTCCTCGGCGGCGGCTGAGGTCTCTTCCGCTGTGCTGCTGGTCTGCTGCACGACCTGAGCAATCTGCTCCACCTGATGAGCGATCGACTCGGCGGCAGAGCTCTGCTCGCGGATGGCATTGGTGATCTCGCCCACCTGCTCCATCACCCGGTGCGACGCACTGCGGATTTCGGCAATAATGGCTCCACTCTCGGTCGCCATGGTGACCCCCTGGCTCACCTTCTCCTCCACAAGATGCATGCGGGAGACCGTATTGTTCGACTCCTGCTGGATCGCCTCTACGGTGGCGGAGATCTCCTGAGTGGATTGGGCTGTGCGCTCAGCCAGTTTGCGCACCTCATCCGCTACTACCGCAAAACCACGGCCGGACTCCCCGGCCCTCGCCGCTTCAATGGCCGCGTTCAAGGCCAGCAAGTTGGTCTGCCCCGCCACATCACGGATCACGTTGACCACACCGCCAATGCGCGAAATGCCCTCACCCAGCGCAATGACCTCGGCCGAGGCCTGCCGGATCGAGTCGGCGATCTCGTTGATGGCATGAACGGTGCGCTCAATGGTCCGGCCCCCTTCGGTCGCCAGTTGCCCCGACTCGTTGGTGATGCGGCTCGTCTCCTGAGTGCGCTGGGAGATATCGGTGATGCTGACCGTCATCTCTTCCACACCGGCGGCTATCAGACTGGTGGCATCATTGGCCTGATTAGCCGAGCTGGCCAGGTGCTGCGCTGCCTGAGAGAGGGATTCGGCAGTGCTCTTGATCTGCAAGCTGCCTACGGAAAATTCGGTAAATGTCTGTTGCAGCGTATCGAGCAGCCGGTTGACCGCATTGAGGGTCAGGCCAATCTCATCCTGCTGTTTAACATCTGCTCTCAGGGTAAAGTTGAGGTCACGCTGGATCCGGGTCAGGGTATCCATGGCGGTGCGAAGGGGATTGGCCACCTGATTGAACAACCAGACAAACAGCCCCATCGTCAGTACGGTGGCACCACCGGCGATAAACAACAGGGTTTGCAGGCTGTTGTCATAATTCTCCTGGCCCTGCTTCTTGAGCGCCAGTCCCAAATCCATATTGAAGTTGACGTGGAGCTCGATTGCCTTGGCAAACTGCTGGAACACTCTGGTGGCTTCTCCTGCCTGCATGTCTCGCGCTTCATCGTTCTTGTTTTGTCTGGAGAGCTGCAGAACCTTGTCTATCTCCTGATAATATTGCGCGATAATGCGCTGATCATCGTCGGTCAGGCGTCGGTCTTCGTCATTGGAGAGCATCTCTGCTTTATATTTCTCCAGTTGCGAATTGATCTGTTTGCGATGCTCGGCAATATCCGCTTCTATCTGCTGCATCTTGTCATTGTCGGTGTTGAGGATATGGCTTTGAACCCGGGAGTGCAGCTCATAAAATGCAGCCTGCACCTCCTTGATCAGCGCAATACTGGGCACCGTATTGTCCGTCACATAGCTCAAGTCTCGATTGCCAGCCCCAAGGCGGTTGATACTGAACCAGCTGAGGAAAACAAGCGCCAGCATAACCAGCAGCGCTATCAGTTGAAGCCGACGAGCAATGTTCATAACCGTACACTCCAGATAAAAACTATCTAGCAGTGTAGACGAGCCATAAACAACAACGGCCCGCATTGGCGGGCCGTTGTTGTTTATTTTTCATAGCGTTGTGATCAGGCCTTGGCTGGCTCACTCTCACCCAGCGCGACAGTTTCACCCAGACTGTCTTCGGTCTTGGCAACCACGCTGGCGGCGATGGCGTTGCCCAGCACGTTGGTGGCAGAGCGGCCCATGTCGAGGAAGTGATCGATCCCCAGCAGCAGCAGGATGCCCGCTTCCGGAATATGGAACTGGTTCAGGGTAGCGGCAATCACCACCAGAGAGGCACGCGGTACCCCAGCCATCCCCTTGGAGGTGACCATCAACAGCAGCAGCATGGTGATCTGCTGGGCCATGGAGAGCTCGATGCCATACGCCTGGGCGATGAACATCACCGCGAAGGTGCAGTACATCATGGAGCCGTCGAGGTTGAAGGAGTAACCCATCGGCAGCACGAAGCTGGCGATGCGCTTGTCACAACCGAACTTCTCCAGACGATCCAGGGTCTTCGGATAGGCCGCTTCGGAGCTGGCAGTCGAGAAGGCCAGCAGGATGGGTTCGCGGATCATCGCCAGCAGCTTGATGACACGGCCACGCAGGAAGACGCTGCCCATGGCGATCAGCAGCAGCCAGAGGCAGGCCAGCGCGATGTAGAACTGGGCCATAAAGCTGCCGTAGGTAACCAGAATACCCAGCCCCTCTTTGGCCACCATGGCAGCGATGGCGCCAAACACCGCGAACGGCGCAAAGTTCATCACATAACCGGTCACTTTCAGCATGATCTCGGCAGCGCTGGCCATCAGCACCACTACCGGCTTGGCCAGATCGCCGAGCGCGGCGGCAGCCAGACCGAAGAAGAGGGAGAAGACCACGATCTGCAGGATCTCGTTGGTGGCCATCGCCTCGACCACGCTCTTGGGAATGGCGTGGGTCACGAAATCTTTCAGGGTAATGGCACCGGCAGCAATGCCCGAGCTGGCGGTGTCATTGGGCAGGGAGAGCGAAAGCCCCACACCCGGCTGCATCAGGGTCACCATCACCAGACCCAGGCTCAGGGACATCAGGGAGGCCAGCATGAACCAGCCGAGGGTCTTGGCACCGATACGCCCCACGGTGCGGGTGTCGCCCATCTTGGCGATACCGACCACCAGGGTGGTGAAGACCAGGGGAGCGATGATCATCTTGATCAGGCGCAGGAAGATATCGGTCAGGATCGTGATGTTATTGGCGAAATCCGCAGCCTGATCTGCGGCAAACATCCGATAGCCCTGGCCGGTGAGGATGCCAAACATCATGGAGATGAGGATGGCGACCGTCAGTTTATTCATTTTCATGGGGGAGTCCCGGTTTTGATTGGTGCAAGCCGTAAACAGTGGCGTGGGAGCCACTACAGTCCGTTTTTGTGATCCGAGCCGTTGATTCCTGGCGGCTGGTATGCTGGGAGAATGCCTAAAAGCAGGGGGTAAATCTAGAGGCTTTATCCAGAATTTTATCCTGCCATTAGGTGTATGTGATATGGATCTTGCAAACCACCAATATTAATCACTGTTTATTTTGATTTCGGCGAGATATTTCGCATTCAGAGCTCGCTCATCGAGTGCCCGTGGCAACAGGCGAAAAGTGAGCAGCGCCGAGATGGTATGCTGCACCTGCATCTGGGCCATAAAGAGATCCGGTTCATCCTCGTCAAAGCCAAAGATCGGCCGTGATGGGGTCACCCTGACGGCATCGCGGTTAATGGTCAGCTCATCGACCTTGAGCCAGGAGTAACCCTCTGCCAGTGCCAGCTCCCCTGCCCGCTTGAGTACATATTTGCGGGCGGTCTCCCTGTCCACCAGATCGTTGCCGACAAACTCCAGTTGCCACTTGTCCGGGCCAAGCCGGGTCTGGGAGAAACCGGTCTGGCCGTTCCAGAATGACTTTTCACTCTCGTAAGGGGTGGCGCAGCCCACCAGCAGCAGGGTGAGCATCAGCAGACAACAGGGTTTAGATACGGATGCAGACACGAAAGGCCTCGCCAGGCAAATGAGCAACAGAGTTGTTACTACACCATAAAGCGCGGTGGCTGCACAATCGACTCACGCCAGCAGCGACCAGCATGCATCACCACTGGCTTCGCGCCTGTGCGGCAAATTGCAGGCAAAAGAAAAGGCCTTGTCGTTTGACAAGGCCTTTACCGGGGAATTTGGTCGGTGTGAGAGGATTCGAACCTCCGACCCTCTACACCCCATGCAGATGCGCTACCTGGCTGCGCTACACACCGACGGAGTCAGCTCGGCTGACGGGGGCAGAGTTTATGGAGATGACCCTGCCCTGTCAACAGGGAAACGCCGCCAATTCCTCGGCCACGGTGCGTTCGCCTGCTTTGCGAACAATCAGCGGTTAAAGGTCAGCCGCTTGCCCAGGATCTGGTCAGTCACCTGCCCGTTTTGCCAGGCGATCTGGCCGTTCACCAGCGTCATCTCCACCGTGCTGTGGAAGCGGTAGCCGTTGAAGGGCGACCAGCCACAGTGGTAGAGGATGTTGTCATCGTTGACCACATAGGGCTTGCCCAGATCCAGCAGCACCAGATCAGCGAAATACCCCTCGCGGATATAACCGCGATCCTGCACCTGGAAGCGCTCGGCTACCGCGTGGGAGGTCTTCTTGACGATAGTCTCCAGGGTAAACACGCCGTTGTGGTAGAGCTCCAGCAGCGCCTGCAAAGAGTGCTGCACCAGCGGTACGCCGGACGGCGCCTTGAAGTAGCTGTTCTGCTTCTCTTCCCAGGTGTGGGGCGCGTGGTCGGTGGCGATGATATCGAGCACGTCGTTGCGTACCGCATCCAGCAGTGCCTGCTGGTCGGCGGCACTCTTCACCGCAGGGTTGCACTTGATCAGGCTGCCCTGGGTCTCGTAATCGGCTTCATTGAAGAAGAGGTGGTGAACACATACCTCGGCGGTGATGTTCTTGTCCTTCAGCTCGCTCAGGTCGTGGCTGGCGGTAAACAGCGACAGCTCCTTGGCCGAGGTCAGATGCAGCACATGCAGCTTGGCACCGTATTTTTTCGCCAGCGCCACCGCCATGCTTGAGGATTTGTAGCACGCCTCGTCACTGCGAATGCGGCCGTGCTCGCCCATCGGCACATTCTCGCCCCACTTGGCCCGCGCCGCCTCTTCCGCCTTGGCGATGGTCGGGGTGTCTTCGCAGTGGGTGACGATCATCACCGGGCTTTCGCGGAAGATGGCCGCCAGGGTCTCCTGATTGTCCACCAGCATGTTGCCGGTCGAGGAGCCCATAAACACCTTGACCCCGCAGGACTGCTTGGGGTCGAGACGCTTGATCTCTTCAAGGTTGTCGTTGGTGGCGCCGAGATAGAAGCTGTAGTTGGCGACGGAGGAGTTGGCGGCGATCTGGTATTTGGCTTCGAGGGCGTCGAGGGTGGTGGTCTGGGGATTGACGTTGGGCATTTCCATGAAACTGGTGGTGCCACCGGCGACGGCGGCGCGGGATTCGCTGGCGATAGTCCCCTTGTGGATCAATCCCGGCTCCCGGAAGTGGACCTGATCATCGATCATTCCGGGGATGAGATGGCGACCTGCGGCATCGATAACCAGCGCATCGGGCGCCTCGATATCCGGGGCGATGCGGGCAATCCGTTCCCCCTCGATCAACACATCGGAGGCATAGATACGGCCTTCGTTGACCAGGGTGGCATTCTTGATAAGCAGTTTGTTCATGGGGGGTTCCAGTTCCTTTGCCGATAATCGCGGGTCATAATAGCGCAAAACTGCCCTTTCTCTGTAGCAAGGCCTGACTGATGAAGTTATTTGTAAGAGATTTGACCGTGATCGACTCCAGCTACCTGTGCGAACGCCGCGGCATGGTGGGTGAGAGCTGGCTGGTAGATATCGAAATGAGCGGTGAGCTCAACGAAATGAGCATGCTGCTGGACTTTGGCCGGGTAAAGAAGCTGATCAAGTCGATCATTGATGAAGAGGTGGACCACAAGCTGCTGGTGCCGACCGAGTGCCCGCTGATCCACGTTGAGGCTCTGGATGGTGACGAAAGCACAGTGGATCTGCTGCGCCCGGGTCGCTCCATCCATCTGCGCTGTCCATCCCAGGGCTTTGCCTTTATCCCGGCCCCACAAGTTGATAAAGAGTCGGTGACCCGCTACCTGCTGGCGGTACTTGCCAAACGGCTGCCGGGCAATATCAAGGATCTCTCCCTGACCCTGCGTCAGGAGGCGATCACCGGCGCCTTCTACCACTACAGCCATGGCCTGAAAAAGCACGATGGCAACTGCCAGCGTATCGCCCACGGCCACCGCTCTCCCATCGAGATCCACGTCGATGGCGAGCGCGACCAGGAGCTTGAGCTCAACTGGGCCGAACGCTGGGGCGATATCTACCTCGGCACCGAGGAGGACAAGGTGGCACTGACCGAGCTCGCTTTGAGCCCTCGCGCCAATGCCCAGCTTGGCGAGCATCACTGCGGCTTCAAATATGTGGCGCCGCAAGGGCTGTTCCAGCTGGCCATCCCCAGCACCGAGGTGGAGATGATCGACACCGACACCACGGTTGAGCTGCTGGCCTGCTATATCGCCCGCGAAGTGAAGAAGATGGTGGGCGACAAGTTCGTCAAGATTGTCGCCTATGAAGGGGTCGGCAAGGGCGCGATTGCCTACGCCTGATCCCCTTGTCGCAGCCGCAATAAAGAGAAGGCCCCGCATCTGCGGGGCCTTGTTGTTTCAACTCTCGACCATCAGGCGCTGAGGCGGAAGCGCTTGACCAGGCTCTCCTGCTGCTCGGCAAGGGAGTCCAGCTGCTGGCTGGTCTCGGCTACCCGCTCAATCCCCTGATAGTTGAGATCCGAGATATCGGAGATGCGGTTGAGGTTGGTGGCGATATCGGCGCTGGTGGCCTGCTGCTGCTCGGCGGCAGAGGCGATCTGGCTCGACATGTCGCTGATCAGCACCACAATCCCCTGCACTTCCTCCATGGCGTTGTTGGCGTGAGAGCTCTGATCCACGCAACTGTCCATCTCGCGAGAGCACTCCTGCATCACGGTCACCGCCTTGGCAACCCCCTGCTGCAGGTTTTCGATCATGGTCTGGATTTCGCTGGTGGACTGGGCGGTGCGGCCCGCCAGACTGCGCACCTCATCCGCCACCACCGCAAATCCGCGCCCCTGCTCGCCGGCCCGCGCCGCTTCGATGGCGGCGTTGAGGGCCAGCAGGTTGGTCTGCTCGGCGATGCCGCGAATGACATCGAGGATGTTGCCGATCTGGCTGCTCATGGCACTCACATCACCAATCACCTTGCCGGTCTGTTGCAGCTTGCCCGCCAGTTGATGAGTGGTGGTGATATTGCCTGCCATCACCTTGCGCCCCATCTCGGAGGCCTTCTCCACATCCTGCACCCGCTCCAGGGTCTGATTGGCAGCCTGCGCCACCTCGCGCACCGAGGCCTCCATCTGGGTCATGGCGGCGGCGACCGAGGCGGTCTCCTGCCGCTGTTTTTCCAGATCCGCCCGCACTGATTCGGTAGTGTGGCGGTTGCCGTGGGCGGCATCGTTAAGCTGGGCAGACGCTTGTGAAAGCTGTGCCAGCACCTCCCCCATCTGGGCAATCAGCAGGTTGATCTGGCTGCCCAGCTGGCCGAATTCGTTCTTGCTCTGAAAACCGATGCGCTGGGTCATGTCGCCCTGGGTCACTTCGGTCAGCACCCGCAGCAACTCCCTGAGCGGACGGCGAATGGCCTTGCCCAAGGTATAAGCCACCAGCATGGCGATCAGGATGGCGACGACGATGCTGGTTCCCTGTGTCAGGGTGCTCTGGCTCTGTTTGGCTTTGGCGTGCTGAATGCTTTGACTCATCAGCTGCTGACTCTGGCCGGTGATCCGCTCAAGCTGGTTCTGGATCTCGACGATGAGAGCGCTCGCCTGCTTGCTCTTCTCCCGCATCTGTTCCTGCTGCTTCATCAGCGCCAGATACTGGGAGAGCACGCCTTCGCTTGCGGTGGTGTCGCGCACAAAGCCGTGAACATAGTGGCCCATGTCGTTCTCGAAGTTCTTCAGCTCCCCCTGCAGATCCTTGATGGTGCTGTTGAACCCCTCGATCTGCATCTTGTTGCGCTTGAGCGCCCCTTCGATGGGGGCCGGAATGGTCTGATTGAGGGCGTCCATGGTGGAGAGTTCGATGGCGGAGAGCTTGGTGGTCAGGGTCTCGGAGAGCATCTTGATAAAGCTGTCGTCGATGGTGACCATCATGTCACCCAGACTCTTCTTGAACTGGGGCAGACTGACCTGAAATTGCCCCTTGGCCAGATTGACCTTGTGCAGTCGGGTGAGCAGCGCCTCGTGCTCGCCGGGCAGGGTATCGGTCAGCTGCAGGTAGCTGTCGACCTGCTGGCTGAGGCTGCTCATCTCCCCTTGCAGCTCGGGGTGTTCGGCCACCTGCTGCCGCAAGGCGGCCAGGGTCTTGTCGACCTGCGCCTTGGCCTGTTTCAGCTCGGCCACTTCGGCCGGCAGCTGTTTGGGGTCCTGCTCGGTCAGCACATCCCCGAGCCACTTGTTGGCGCTGAGCAGAGAGATCTGGGTCTGACTGCTGGCGATCACCAGCGGCATCGACTGCTGGGTAACCTGTTCCAGCGCCCCGCCGAGGGTCTCCTGACTACGAAATGTGAGCAGTGAGCTGGCCACCATCACGGCCACCAGAATAGCGAAGCCGAGATAGACCCGCTGCAAGATGGAGAGATCCGACATTGATTGTTTCATTATTATCCCGCTGTATATGCAAAAGTCCCTTGCCTGAGTACCCCGTCCTTTTGATACCCTGCAGACCACCCTGAACAGGCGCTACAGATGACGTCTCTCCGGCTATCGGTATTTTTAACAATAACTGAAGGGAATGGGACATCAGCTGTGTCAAATCTCGGCTTGTGTCACACTTGCCGTGCGGCGCGGAGCCGCTTGGGATCCAAATTCGATTTTCTTTTTCTCATAAGGGAGTTAGCCATGGCGCAAGAAACCATTTTCAGCAAAATCATCCGTAAAGAGATCCCCGCCGACATCCTTTATCAGGACGAGCTGGTGACCGCTTTTCGGGACATCCAGCCCAAAGCCAAGACCCACGTGCTGATCATTCCCAATGTGCTGATCCCCACCGTCAACGATGTGGAGCCGGAGCACGAGCTGGCCCTTGGGCGGATGTTCACCGTGGCCCGCAAGCTCGCCGCCGACGCGGGTATTGCCGAGGATGGCTACCGCCTCATCATGAACTGCAACCGCCACGGCGGGCAGGAGGTTTACCACATCCACATGCATCTGGTCGGTGGCCAGCCGCTGGGACCGCTGCTCAGCCTGTAATGACTCGCTACATCGCCACCTGCCGCAGCGCCCTGCTGCTCTGCGGCGCCCTGCTGTTGCTGGGGGGCTGCGCCTCCCGCTGGCAAGATATGTTCGTCTCCTACTCCGATCAGATGGTGCCGCTGCGCAACCAGCTGCTGCTGGGCCATGCCGCCGAGGCGCTGCCCGAGGTGCGCGACTCCACTCTCGGCGATGACACCTTTGTCCTCGATCGCCTTGAAGAGGGGCGCATCGCCTGGCTCGCCGGTCAGGATGCGGGCAGCAAGCAGGCGTTTTCTGCCGCCGACAGCCGCCTTCAGTGGGAAGACAATCAGGCCGAATACCGGCTGAGCCACGGTCTGGATCAGGTGGGCAGCCTGCTCACCAACGACCAGTCGATGGCCTACCTCACCCCCGATTACGAACGCACCATGCTGCACCACTATCTGGCCCTCAACTACCTGCAACGAGGGGATGCCGATGGCGCCCTGGTGGAGGTACGCCGGGCCAATCAGGTGCAGGAGCAGGCCCTCAAACGGCGAGCTGACGAGGTGCGCAAAGCGAAGGATGAGAGCGAAGAGGCCGAGACCGAGGGGGAGATGCGCCAGCTGATGTCGCGCGGCGCACCCGAGCTCGACCGGCTGATCGGCAAGGTCAAGAACGGTTTCCAGAACGCCTATACCTTCTACTTTTCCGCCGTGCTCTATGAGGCTGCGGGGGATCTCAACGACGCCTGGGTCGATTACCAGCGCGGCTACCAGATAGCGCCGGACAACCGCAGCCTGCAGGATGCCTTGCTGCGTCTGGCGGTGCTGCGCGGCGCGCCGGACGAGATCCGCGAGACCGAGAAAAAGATAGGCCGCAAAGCGCCGCCGCTTGCAAAAGATCAAGGCCAGCTGGTGGTGCTGTTTGAAGATGGTTTGATCCCGGCACGGCGCGAACTGTTCCTGCCGCTCCCCATCTCCACCTCCCGCGGCGATTTTCGCACCTTTACCGTCGCCATCCCCTATTACGATAATCGGGCCAGCGACACCGGCCCGCTGACGGTGGAAGTCGGCAAACGGGCCTGGCAGACCAGCGAGCTGGTCAGGCTGGAAGCGCTGGCCGCCAAAGATCTGCAGGAGCGGCTGCCCGGCATGCTGACCCGCCAGGCGCTGCGACTGGTGGCCAAGGAGCAGATGCGCCGCACCGCCGCCAAAGAGGGAGGGGATGTGGGCAATATTCTGGTGGGGATCTTCAACACCCTCTCGGAGCGGGCCGATACCCGCAGTTGGCTGACGCTGCCAGCTCAGGCATCGAGCTGGCAGGGGATGGTGCCGGCAGGTGAAATCAATCTCACCCTGGGCGCGGGGGCAGCCCAGCGGCAATTGCCGCTCACCATCCACAAGGGCCGCACAACCCTGGTCTGGGTACAGCGCCTCGGCGCCGGTCTGACCACCAGGGTGATGCCGCTCTGAGCAGACGGCGAAGAGAGATGAGCAAGACAATTAACCGGGCAGGCACACTCGCGGCCCCACTCACCCCGATTAAGGAGAGCAAGATGAAAGCATACGGGTTGGCCCTCGGGCTCGCGCTGCTGCTGACCGGCTGCGCCACCAACACCTCCGGCGTGGCGCTCTATGGCCCGGCGGGCGGTGCACCAGTGGCAGAGCAGCATCAAAACGTCAACGTCACCCTGACCGAGCTGAGCCGCCGCCAGCAAAATGGCCTGCTGCAGGTCAATGTGGCCGCCGCCAGCACCCAGCGCGGCGATAACAAGCTGCAATATATCTTCTATTGGTATGATGAGGCCGGTCAGGAGGTCGCCAGCGATGGCCGCGGCTGGACCCCCATCAAGCTGCATGGCTATCAGACCCGCACCCTCTCGGCCCTGGCGCCCAGCCCGGCGGCGCAAGGTTACCGGATTTACGTACGCGAAGTGATTGAGGAATCCTACTGATGAAAATGAATCATGCCCTGCTGATCCTGACTGGCGCGTTGCTCTTGGGCGGCTGCTCCAGCACTACCGTCAGCTATGGCGATCCCACTGAAACCGAAACCGTTACCGTCGATTACGGCTCAAGCGACCTGCAGGCCATCGCCGACAAGATGGCGGACTCCATGCTCGCCTCCCCTGCCACCAGCGAGATCACCGCTGGCGGTCGTCCGGTGATGTTTATGGACTCTATCCGCAACAAGACCTCCGAGCACATCGATACCGAAGCGATCACCGATACCATCCGCACCAAGTTGCTGCGGGCCGGCAAGTTCCGCTTCGTCGACATGAGCAAGGTGGCCGCCGTCAAGCAGCAGCTCGAATACCAGCAGAGCAGCGACATGGTGGATCCTGCCTCCATGGTGCGTCTGGGCAAGCAGACCGGTGCCCGCTACATGGTCTATGGCAACCTCGCCAGCATCGTCAAGGACAATGGCAAGGTGAAGGATGTCTACTACCAGATGACCATGAACCTGATGGATCTGCAAAACGGCGAACTGCTGTGGGCCGATCAGAAAGAGATCCGCAAACAGGCGAAGAAATCCACCTTTGGCTGGTAACAGGCTCCTGGTGACAGGCAACTGTGATCCGCTACTGGCCAGCCTGCCCGCCCCCTGGCGGGAGGGGCAGCTGGAACCACTCGGGTTAGGTCTGACCAACTGCAACTATCGACTGCGCCTCCCCTCGGGGCGCAGTTACTTTTTGCGTCAGGGCCACTCCGACCCGGTGCGCCTTGGCATCGACCGTCCCACCGAGTGGCAGCTTTATCAGGGGGCGATGGCAGAAGGGTTGGCGCTGCCCTGCCACTATGGCGATCCCGCCAGCGGTCTTATGCTGCTCGAATGGTGCGATGAGCCAAACTGGGTACACGCGGCGCCACCGGAAGCCGATCAGTCCCGCCTGCTGGCTGAGGTGCTGCGCAAGCTCCATCGCCTGCCGCTGCCTGCGGTAGTGATGGCGGTGCGGGCTCACGCCGCAGGCTATCGCACCAGACTGGCCCACATCCCCTCCTGGCTGCCCGCCCTGGAGCGGAGCTTGCTCGCCAGCAGTGAGCCAAATGATTGCTGGCGCCCTTGCCACCATGATCTCAATCCGGCTAACTTGTTGGGAAGCAAACCCTGGGTCATCGACTGGGAGTATGGCGCGGCAGGTCACCCCGGCTTTGAGCTCGCCAGCATCCAGCGCACCCATGAGTGGCCCGCCGAGCGGCGCGACGAGCTGGAAGCGCACTATCTGCAGGCCCTGCCGCGCCACCAGTGGCCCGATTTTCAGAGCGAGGCATTTTTACCCTGGGTCGACTATATCGGCCTGCTCTGGGCCCTGCTGATGACAGAGCAACAGCCCTCACTCGACTATGACACCCTGATCGCCATCAACCGGCAACGACTGGAGTAACAGATGATAAACAAGGTGCGCTGGCACAAGCCGAAAACCTGGGGTCTGCTGCTGATCGGCCTGCTGCTGACCGGCTGCTCCACCCGGGTGATCTACTACTGGCTCGATACCGCCATCATCTGGCAGCTGGATGACTACTTTGCCCTCTCCTATTCGCAGAAGGATCTGCTCAGCCGCGAAGTGAAGGGGCTGATGGCCTGGCACCGCCAGCACGAGCTGCCGCGCTACGCTAGGGATCTCGATGCACTGGCCAAGGCGGTGGCCAGCCCCATGACGCCGGAGCAGATCTCGACCAACCTAGATGCGGTGCAGCAGAGCCTGACCCGCACGCTGGAAAATACTATCCCCCGCGCGGTCAGGCTGGCGCGCACCCTGACCGATGAGCAGGTGGCCCGCTTTATGACCGATCGGGTCAAGCGGCAACAGGAGCGGCAAAAGGACTTTGCCACTGAGCCCAAAGAGCAGATGCTGGCAGAGTTTCGCGACAAGATGAACAAGCGGCTCGAGTTCTGGATTGGCGAGGTGAAACCGGCACAGGCACCACTGGTGGCCCAGTGGGCCGAATGGCAATACGAGCTGATGCCCCCCTGGCTCGAGTTTCAGGAGTCCTGGACCCAGGAGCTGGACAGGCTGATGAAGCAGCGCCAGAGTCCCGACTTTACCCGCGAGCTGACTGACCTGCTGGCCGAGGGGGATGGGCTGATGGATGGCCGCTTTACCGGCTATACCGAACAGTCGCGCCAGCGTACCGTCAACTGGCTGAGCGCCATGAGCCAGTCGCTGGATATCTCCCAGCGGGCCCATCTCTACTCCCTGCTCAAGGGTTATGCCCGCGACTTCAAGCAGATGAGCGGCAGCTGACAGCCAGCACCGAATGGTGCCATGCGCCCGGGGCAACCTTGTTCAAACCGGGCGCATGTGGTAGTTTGCCCTCTCTATTTATCGGGAATTAACTTTTGCGCCTTATCGACAAAGTAAAACTGGTGCTGGTAACTCTGGTATCGCCCTCACCCTGCTTTGTTCCATCGCCCGAATGGAAGGCCCGCTGCTACCCGCATCGCCCCAGAGTGAACAGCAGCAGACTCAGGTGTTCAATCAGCTTAGCGACAGCGATGATGGCATCATCAAGTTTGTCGGCAGCCATCAGAATCACCTGCTGCGTCTCGAACAATCCCTGCGCAGTGACAACCAGCCCAAGAGTGTGGTCTACGAGCTGATCCAGAGCTGGTCGGCCCAGGCCATCCTGCTGTTGCTGCTCGGCTGGCTGATGCTGACCCCCGAGCTCTATCACAAACAGAGTTTTCGCGATCGCTTTGGCGCGATCCACCGGCGCCATCTACAGCGCCAACATCTGCAATACCGCTTCACCCAGAGCTATCTGAGCGCCTGACCCCGGAGGGGCTGGCACATCCACTGTTTGCTCATCTCCTCTTCCTGACGGATCCGGCAACTGCCTGATCCGCATCTGATGCATCCCATTTTTTGCGCCTTGCCGAGCCTTGTTGCTATCGGCCCGGGCACCATTCTCCTGACAGAGGCTTGTTTGCCATGAGAAAGAGCAATCGCACCGTTCTCAACCGCATGAGCAAGTGGCAGTACGCACTGCTGCTGTTGATGCTGTTGACCTTTACCTTTTACTCCCTGCCCACCTTTTTTGGTGAGCAGCCCTCCCTCGGCCTGCACGGACAGCAGCGCCTGACCACCCAGCAACAGATGCTGCTGAGCGACAAGCACCTGACCCCGGTCAAAGTGATCGAGCAACCTGAGCGGGTCGAGCTAGTCTTTGCCAGTCAGGGCGAGCAGCAGCGCGCCAAGCAGTTGCTGGAGCAGCAAGGGGTCGACAGTGCCGCCCTGACCCTGGAGTTTCACTCCAACGCACCGACCTGGATCACCCGCCTTGGCGCCGACCCCATCAAGCTGGGGCTCGATCTGCGTGGCGGCTCCCAGCTGCTGATCGGGGTGGACGTGGACTTTGTCATCGACAATCAGACCAAGAATCTGGTGGATACCCTGCGCACCCGTTTCCGTGAAGCCAACCTGCGCGGCGCCAGCGTCACGCGCAGCGCACAGGGCGCCGTAGCCGTCACCCTGCCGGAGGTCGCCGAACAGGAGAGCTGGCTCGCCATCATCAAGGAGAGTGCCGGTACCCGACAGGATCAGTGGAAGCTGACCCGCTCCGGCAATGATCTGAAACTGGTGCTGAGCGATGCTGAGCGCACCCTGCTGGTCAACAACGCCGTGACCCAGAACCTGTCGATCCTGAAAAAACGGATCAACGAGCTCGGCATCGTCGAGGCCTCGGTGGTGCGTCAAGGTCAGGATGGCATCCGTATCGAACTGCCCGGAGTACACAACCCCAAACAGGCGAAAGAGGTGATCGGCGCCACCGCCTCGCTGGCCTTCTACGAGGCCAAGGCCGACAGCCACTTCTATATCGCCGATCGCAACGGTCAGGCCGTCGGCATGGCACGCAAGCCGGTGCTGACCGGCGAGCACATCGTCGATGCCCGCGCCAACATGGGCGAGATGGGTCAACCCCAGGTCAATATCGTGCTCGACACCCTGGGTGGCAGCAAGATGAACCAGTTCAGCCGCCAGCATGTGGGCAAGCCGATGGCAACCGTCTTCACCGAGTACAAGACCAACGCCCAGGGCAAACTGCGCGCCCAGAGCGAGGTGATCAACGTCGCCACCATCCAGACCGCCCTTGGCAACCAGTTCCGCATCACCGGCATTGGCAGTCTGCCGGAAGCGCAGGAGCTGGCCATGCTGCTGCGTGCCGGCGCCCTCACCGCCCCTCTCAAGATCCTGGAAGAACGCAGTATTGGCCCGACGCTGGGGATGCAGAATATCGAGGCGGGCTTCACCGCGCTGGCCTTCGGTATGGCGGGCATGATGCTGTTCATGATGGCCTGGTATCGCAAGTTCGGATGGGTTGCCATCACGGCGCTGGTCGCCAACCTGTTGATGCAAGTCGGCATGCTGGCAGTGCTGCCGGGCGCCGTGCTGACCCTGCCGGGGATCGCCGGTCTGGTGCTGACGGTGGGCATGGCGGTGGATACCCATGTGCTGATCTTCGAGCGGATCAGGGACCGTCTGCGAGAAGGGGGCTCATTGGCCAACGCCATCGACTTTGGCTATCGCTCGGCCTTCCACACCATTTTCGATGCCAACATCACTACGCTCATCTGCGCTGTGGTGCTCTACTCCATCGGCTCCGGGCCGCTGCAGGGCTTCTCCATCACCCTCATTCTGGGTCTGCTCTCCAGCATGATCACCGGGATCTGGGGGACGCGCGCCATCATCAACCCCCTGTGGGGACGCAGCAGTGAGCGCACGCTGAAGGTGTAACGGGACAGCAGTCCCTCTGATGAGCGGCTTTGGCTGCGCCATCGGCCATGGATATGACCGGAGCGGCCAAAGCAGAACACTATTTTCCCGGCGTGTCACGGCACGTCGTGATGGGCCAACAGCCTGATGCTGGCTGGCCAAGGAGAGAATTATGTTGAGAATGATCGTTGCCATGGGGTTGACCCGTTGGCGTTATATCGGCCTGTGGGCTTCCATCCTGCTGACCGTGGCCAGTGTCGCCATCTTGTTGGTGAACGGCCTGACACTGGGGCTCGATTTTACCGGCGGGATCCTGCTGGAGTTTCATATCCAGACCCTGAAAGAGGCCCATGAGCTCAATGCCATGCTGGTCTCCCCGCTGGCGGGAGCCGTTGAGCTGAGCTCGGCCGGTATTCCCGGCGAGTGGCTGATCAAGCTGCCCCCCCACGAACTGCCCTGGCCCGCGGCGGATCTCGCCACCATGCTGACCCAGCAGCTGGGGATGCCGGTCGAGTTGCTGCGCACCACCATCGTCGGCCCTCAGGTGGGTGCCGAACTGTTCCAGCAGGGGATGCTGGCCGTGCTGGTCGCTTCGCTGGCGATGTCGGCCTATCTGGCGTTTCGCTTCGAGTGGCGTCAGGCCATCGGCATCCTGCTCTCGGTAGTGCATGACGCCATCGTGGCGCTGGGGCTGCTGTCACTCTTTCAGATCGAGTTCGATCTGAACATCATCGCCGGTTTGATGGCGGTGATCGGCTACTCCCTCAACGACAGCATCGTCATCTCGGACAGGCTGCGGGATCTGCTGAGCTCGCGTACCCAGATGGGGATCCACGAATGCTCCGATGTAGCCATCAAGGCGACTTTCAGTCGCACCATGATCACCTCGGGCACCACCCTGTTTACCGTGGGTGCGCTGCTGCTGTTTGGCGGTGACGCCCTCTACGGCTTCTCCTTCACCCTGTTTGCCGGGATCCTGGTGGGCACCGTCTCCTCCATCACCGTCGCCTCGACCGTGCAGGAGCTGCTGGGCCTCACCCCGCAGGCCTACCAGAAGAAGAGCGAGGAGCCACTGGCCAACGCAGCCTGAACCTTGTTAACCAGGCCCGGCTTACCGGGTCTCAACAAACCGGGCCCCTGCCAACCATTGGCAGGGGCTTTTTCATCCCTCCTCTCGGTCTCTCGCCGTCCCTTTTGTTGCTCGGCTCGCTTCAATTGACAACTGACCATATTGAAAGCAATGACGGATCAACCCGTCATTTTTAATAACAAAAAGGTCATTTTATTACGTCAGAAACCATAAAATGTGACTGAAAGCACTTTCTTGAGGGCTCAAAGGAGGCAACATTGTAGTGATTTATCTACAAAGGGATATGAGATGTTGTTACAACCTGCCAATACAGCAAAATCCAGACAGTTGCTGAACGAGACCATGGCTTTGGTACTCGCAGGAGGGCGGGGTAGTCGCCTCAAACAGTTAACCGACAACCGTGCAAAACCTGCCGTTCATTTCGGCGGCAAATTCCGCATCATCGATTTCGTGCTCTCCAACTGCATCAACTCCGGCATCCGTCGGGTCGGTGTCGTGACCCAGTACAAATCACACAGCCTGTTGCGCCATCTCCAGTCCGGCTGGTCTTTCCTGCGCTACCAGATGAACGAGTTTATCGATCTGCTCCCTGCCCAGCAGCGGGTGGATGAGGTGAACTGGTATCGGGGTACCGCCGATGCGGTCTACCAGAATCTGGATATCATCCGCGATCACGCCCCCAAATATGTGGTGGTGCTGGCAGGCGATCACATCTACAAGATGGATTACGCCGCCATGCTGCTTGACCACGTCAATATGGGCGCCAAGGTGACCGTTGCCTGCATCGAGGTGCCACGCAGTGAAGCAAGCGCCTTCGGGGTAATGGCGGTGGATGATGATCGCAAGATCAATGCCTTCGTCGAAAAGCCTGCTAACCCGCCCGCCATGCCGGGCAAGGCCGACACCGCGCTGGCCTCAATGGGCGTCTATATCTTCGATGCGGAGTATCTCTATCAGCTGCTGGAAGAGGACATTGCCAACGAGCAGTCCCATCACGATTTCGGCATGGACGTGATCCCCCGCGTGGTGAAAGAGGGCACCGCATTCGCTCACCCGTTTGGCATGTCCTGTGTCGGCTGCTGTCCGGATCGCCGCCCCTACTGGCGCGATGTGGGCACCGTGGACTCCTTCTGGGAGGCCAATATGGATCTCGCTTCCGTCACGCCTGAGCTGGATATCTACGATCAGGACTGGCCCATCTGGACTAGTCAGAACATGACTCCTCCCGCCAAGTTCGTGCAGGACCGAAACGGTCAGCACGGCATGACCATCAACTCCATGTTTGCCGGGGGCACCATCGTCAGTGGCTCTTTCATCCTGAGTTCGGTGCTCTTTACCAATGTGCGGGTCGACTCCTTCTGCACTCTGGATCAGGCCGTTATCTTCCCGGGTGTGGAGATAGGTGCCGGTTGCCGACTGCGCCGGGTGGTGATCGACAAGGGGTGCAAACTGCCGGAAGGCACGGTGATCGGTGAAAACGCCGATGAAGATGCACGTCGCTTCCACCGCTCCGAGCAGGGCATAGTGCTGGTCACCCAAGGGATGCTCACTCGCCTGAACAAAGAGCTGCAGGGAAAACAGAAGCGCTGATCCGCAGCCAGACGGGATCCCCCTTCCTACCGCAAAGGGAGCCATCATGGCTCCCTCTTTCTATGGCTGACCAGATAGCCACCTCACACCATCATTGCCATCGCGTAGCTGTGCAGCAGAGATGACATTCACTGTGCTCGAACAGCTGAACAATGCAGCCTTTACGCCTCAAACCGTAAACATTAAATTACAAAATAACCATTAACCCTCCGAAAACCTCTCTGCATTATTCCTGTTCGCACTATATAGCAGCTCCTTTATCTGACTTTTTAGCGGTAAATCCGCTAGTTTCACTTGATTGTTTGTTTTTCCTTGGTAAGGTGAGGGCGGTTGCGTAACAAAGCAGGTACCAACGTAAACATATCGGTACAATCGCTTTTGGCTTAATACAGTAGAGAGAATGAAATCATGCAAAGAGACCCCCTGAACAACATCCACATCCAGTCCGAACAAGTGATGATCACGCCTGCCCAGCTCAAGGAGAAGTTACCCATCTCCGACAAGGCGCTGGCATTCGTGCAAGGGGCCCGCAATACCATCGCCGACATCATTCACCGCCGCGATCACCGCCTGTTGGTGATCTGTGGTCCCTGCTCCATCCACGACATGGACGCCGCCAAAGAGTACGCAACCAGACTCAAAGCGCTGCATGATGCCTATCAGGACTCTCTCTACATTGTCATGCGGGTCTACTTTGAGAAGCCGCGCACCACGGTCGGCTGGAAAGGCTTTATCAACGACCCCAATCTGGATGGCACCTTCGATGTGGAGCTGGGGCTGCACCGTGCCCGCGAGCTGCTCTGCTGGTTGGCGGAGCTGGAGTTGCCGCTGGCCACCGAAGCGCTCGACCCCATCAGCCCGCAATACCTGGCCGAGCTCTTCTCCTGGTCGGCTATCGGCGCCCGCACCACCGAATCCCAGACCCACAGGGAGATGGCGTCCGGCCTCTCCATGCCGGTCGGCTTCAAGAACGGCACCGACGGCAACCTGGGGACTGCCATCAATGCGCTGCAGGCGGCCTCCTCCCCTCACGCCTTTATGGGGATCAACCAGCAGGGCCAGGTTGCGCTGCTGCAGACCCAGGGCAACCCGGATGGCCACGTGATCCTGCGCGGCGGCAAACATCCCAACTATGACTCGGTCAACGTGTCGCTGGCGGAAGAGGCGCTGGAGAAAGCGGGCCTGCTGCCGAGCCTTGTGGTGGATTGCAGCCACGGCAACTCCAGCAAGGATCACCGTTTGCAGCCCAAGGTGGCCGACAACGTCATCCACCAGATCCAGGAGGGCAACCGCTCCATCATCGGGGTGATGCTCGAATCCAACCTGTTCGAGGGAAACCAGTCCAGCGAGCAGCCCAAGGAGCAGATGCGCTACGGGGTCTCCATCACAGATGCCTGCATCGACTGGGACACCACCGCTACCCTGCTGGCCCGCTGCCACAACCAGCTGGCTGACCCCCTCAAGGGCAGAACTGCACGGTAAGCCGTGGTATCTTGGCGTAACCTATTGAACAATCTGGGTATCACCGCTGGTGGCATCAAACCGCTCATGCCGTGATACCTTGTTGCATCTTGATTTTCAGGGCGCCGCCGCTCGCGGCGCCAGCAGGGACTGGATATGGCTGAAGAGTTGAATGTACTCAGGGACAAGATAGATGCGGTGGACAAGCAGCTGATCGATCTGCTGGCCGCCCGTCTGGCCCTGGTGGGAGAAGTGGGTGAGGTAAAGAGCCGCCACGGCCTGCCCATCTATGCACCGGACAGGGAAGCGAGCATGCTGGCCCGCCGTCGCGCCGAGGCCGAGCAGTTGGGGGTGCCCGGCGATCTCATCGAAGACGTGCTGCGCCGGGTGATGCGCGAATCTTACGCCAGCGAGAAAGATACCGGCTTCAAATGCATAAAGCCGGATCTTGGCAAGGTGATCATCATCGGCGGTCAGGGTCAGCTTGGTCGGCTGTTCGGTCATATGTTCAGCCTCTCAGGCTATCGGGTCGAGACGCTGGAACAAGCCGACTGGCCGCGCGCTGACGAGATCCTCGCCGGAGCCGGTCTGGTGATGGTGGCAGTGCCCATCGATATCACCTGCCATATCATCGATCGCCTCGGCAACCTGCCCGCCCACTGCCTGCTGGTCGATGTCACCAGCGTGAAAGCGGCGCCGCTCGAACATATGCTGACGGTGCACCAAGGGCCGGTACTGGGACTGCACCCCATGTTCGGGCCGGATGTGGCAAGCCTCGCCAAGCAGGTGATCGTCTGCTGTCAGGGGCGTGACCCCGCCGCCAGCCAATGGTTGCTGGATCAGATGACCATCTGGGGCGCCCGCTTGCAGCAGGTGGAAGCCAAGGCCCACGATGAGGCGATGACCCTCATTCAGGCACTGCGTCACTTCGCCACCTTTGCCTATGGCTGGCACCTCTCCCGGGAGCAGGCCAATCTGGATCGCCTGCTGAGTTTGAGCTCTCCCATCTACCGGCTGGAGCTCGCCATGGTGGGGCGGCTGTTCGCTCAGGATCCCCACCTCTATGCCGACATCATTTTGTCGTCACCGCAGAATCTGGCGATGATCCGTCGCTACTACCAAAACTTCGGCGAAGCGCTGGGGCTGCTGGAACGGGGGGACAGGGACGGTTTCATCGCGGCCTTCTCGCAAGTCTCCGGTTTCTTCGGCGAGCATGCCGACCAGTTCCTGCGTGAAAGCCGCATGTTGCTGGCCCAGGCCAACGACCGCCGCCAACACGGCTGATCCTGCAAAAGTAGCAACGCTCATATCACTAAAAAGGGAAGATACTCAGGCATCTTCCCTTTTTGTTTGATACTAATTTCAACGCTAACTTAGTCGCGAGCAGCGACACATCAAGTACCTACCGCTGATTGGTCTCACAATACCCTCCTACTGTGCTGCATCACATCCCAAGTATGCCCCCTCAATATCCGCACAATCCGTGCAAATAGCACCGGGCTGCCAGATTCTCACGGTCAAGCCAAGCTGCTGCGAGCAATGACTGTATGGCATAAAGGAGAGTAGTGCCCTCCCCATCAAAGAGATAAGCAGGAAGCTGGAGAGATTAATCGAGACAGATGGTTTGCCAAACATCACGTAACACAGCAATCCGGCGATTCATCATGGCGCCAGTACGTAGTCGCCAAAAAAGAAAATGGCCGAGATATCATCTCGGCCATTCGTAGCTTGGTCAAAGACTCAAGCTAGGATATTACTCATGTGCAACTTATTAGAAGTTGTACTGCATACCGAATTCCCACTGGTCGTCTTTGTTATCAGCGCTTTCGATGGCGTAGTTAGCATAAGACTTGATGTTGGAAGTGAAGGCATACTCAACACCCAGAATAACGCGGTTAAACATCTCGACGTCATTGCTGGAGCCAAAGTTATCAGAGGCTTTGGATTCTAGGAAGTTATAACCTGCCAGCAGTTTCCATGCATCGATGGTGTAAGAACCGGCGATTTCATAGCCTTTGGCCTTAACTTCTTCACCATTGTCATAGCCTTTCAGCTTAGACTGGTTATACAAGGCACCAACATAGAAAGCATCGTAGGCATAGGAAGCACCAATAGCCCAGTCATCCTTGCTTTCGAGATTGTTCATAAAGGTGCTTGCAGTAGCAGTGTTTACACCATCGAAATCCTTCACACGAGTGCCACGCTCAAACTCTTTGCTCTCGGTGCTCACGCCGAAACCGAAACCGTTCGGCATGTTGTAGCCAGCGCCCAGCGAATAACCGGATTTCAGGCCTTTATCATTTTGGTCCAGGGCAGTATTAGCGCCAGACTCAATGCCAAACCGCTCACCAGACTTATAGCTGCTGTTTTTGGTAATGTATGAGGCGTTGGCGAAGATGCCATCCCACTCACCACGATAGATGACCTGACCTTCTTGACGACCATCGTTGAGGTTACCGACGTTGCCCAGTTCTTCAAAGATATCGGCACGATCCTGTACACCCCATTTGGAGGCAGTATCAGTCTGACCGAACAGGAATTTACCGTACTGAGAACCATCAAAACCGGTCAGAATATGGCGAGATTTAAACTGATCATCACCATCAGATTCTTCGCCTTGAACCTCCCACTCACCCATAGCAACGGCAGACCAAGTATTGTTCAGCGCAACTTTGCCCTGCATACCAAAACGCGCATAGGTGTAAACTTCACCTTTCTCGGTGGTATCGAGTCGCTTGTAGTACAGATCATCGTTGGCATTAACCGCCAGCTCATCCGTGTTGGCTTTGCCCTGATAAGCCGCGTGCACACGCCCAGTCACATCAAACTTGGTACCATCTTTGTCATACACGGTAGCTGCGTTGGCTGCGGAAGCGAACAGAGCCGGGATAGCGATTGCCAGAATTGTCTTTTTCATAGTTTCCAATGCCTACTGTAAGTTAAACACTAAGTCGTTGTTATTCCCTGTGTTAGCGATGTTCTTTGCATCACTATGCCGCCGAGACTAGCACCGGATTTTTTGAACCGCAATGAAAAAACTTGGAACTTTTTATGGAAATCATGGTCGCCAAGATGAAACTGTGATCAAAATCTCACTTGGGGCCCTGCAAATGGGAAAACGTTTACAACCTATCCTGCTGATTATTTGGACTCAAATAGTTTGTTTTACATGCAAATGACGCTAACTACCTGATAAACAACCAAAGTAGTCTGATCAGCGTAAAACTGCCGTGATAATGGCTGTTGCCTCGACCTCACCAAGGGGTTGCGGGTATCCTTGTCCTTCAATTAACTCTCAAGCTGGCCTTATCTTTATGCTCTCCACTCGCCTCAAAGCTACCATTCGTCAAACCTATCGCCAGATTGCGGATGGATTACCCGGTTTTGTGCCGCGCAAAGAGCAGAACTTTCTGGTGGCCGAGATAGCCAAAACCCTGACCGGCGAGTACGACAAACAGCGCCGGATTCTGGTGGCCGAAGCGGGAACCGGTATCGGCAAATCTATCTCCTATGCTCAGGGCGCCATCCCGGTGGCCCGATTGACCCAGAAAAAGCTGGTGATCTCCACTGCCACCGTGGCCCTGCAAGAGCAGCTGATCCACAAAGACCTTCCTTTTTACCACCGCCACAGCGAGCTGCCGTTTCGCTTTATGCTGGTCAAGGGGCGTCAGCGCTACTGTTGCGAACATCTGCTGGAGCAGGCAGCCAGTGGTGCCGAGATGGCCAACTTTGAGCTCGACTTTGGCAGTCTGAGCAAATCCAAACCATCTGACAGCGACAAAGATCGCTACCAGGCTCTGTGGCAGGCCTACACCAATGGCAAGTGGGACGGGGATCGGGACAACTGGCCGGAGCCCATTCCCGACACTTGCTGGGATCGCATCGCCGCCGACCGCCACACCTGCAACAAGGCGCTGAGCCATCACCAGCAATGCCCCTTTCATCGCGCCCGCAACGACATGGAGAGCGCCGATGTGCTGGTGGTGAACCATGCGCTACTGCTCTCCGATCTCACCATGGGCGGCGGCATCATTCTGCCGCCCCCCGATGAGTGCATCTATGTGCTGGATGAGGCTCATCACCTGCCCACCATCGCCCGGGATCACGGCGCGGCGTCGGCCAGCGTCAAAGGCTCGCGTCGCTGGCTGGAGAAGCTGGTACAAAGTGCAGGCAAGCTGGCGCGGACGCTTAATAAGGAGAGCCTGCTCGACCCCCAACTCAAACTGCAGGATGCGCTGGCCTCCATCCAGCCCGATCTGAAGGCGGTCGAGCAGTGGCTCAGCGCCAACGATCGGCTGTTTGGCACGGAACCCCACTACCGCTTCGTCGAAGGGGTATTGCCGGATCCCCTGCCCATGCTGGCAGAGAATCTCAAGGAGTCGAGCAAGAAGGCGCTGCGGGCGCTGGATCGGATGCAAGGAGCCATCGGTGAAGCGCTGAAAGATGGCGAGATCCGCCGCAAGGAGGCCGAGCCCCTGCTGGCCGAGAGCGGTTTTCATCTGCAGCGGCTGGAGAGTTTCTGCGCCCTCTGGGAGATGCTGGGGCGCCATGTGCCGACCGGCAAAACCCCGCTCGCCCGCTGGATGGCCAAGAGCGATGACGGCGATATCTGGCTGCACGCCTCACCGATTGAGGTAGGCTATTTGCTGGAAGAGTGGCTCTGGTCGAAATGTTTGGGGGCCGTGCTGGTCTCCGCGACCCTTACCGCCCTCTCTTCTTTTAGCTATTTTCGCCATCAGGTGGGGCTCAAGGAGCACGACGGCACCCGCTATCTACGCCTGCGCTCCCCCTTTGATTATCAGAAAGCCGAGCTCTATCTGCCCAAGATGGAGCACGAACCCAACTCGCCGGCCTTTACCAACGAACTCATCAGCGTGCTGCCACGCATTTTGGCGGGCAAGGAGGCGAGTCTGGTGCTCTTCTCCTCCTACCGCCAGATGAATGAGGTGGCTGTTGGGTTGCGAGCCAAGGGACTGTCACTGCTGGTGCAGGGGGAAGCCTCCCGTAATGCCTTGCTCACCCTGCACAAACAAAAGTGCGATGGAGGTCAGGCCAGCATCCTGTTTGGTACCGGCAGCTTCTCGGAGGGACTGGATCTGCCGGGTCACTACCTCACCAATCTGGTGATCACCAAACTCCCCTTTGCGGTGCCCAACTCGCCGGTCGAGGAGGCCACCGCCGAGTGGGTGGAGCAACGAGGCGGCAACCCCTTCCTGCAACTGACAGTGCCGGAGGCATCGCGCAAACTGATCCAGGCCTGTGGCCGCCTCATCCGCAAGGAGGCCGATCGGGGGCGAGTCACAATTCTGGACCGGCGTCTGCTGACCAAGCGTTATGGCAAGGGGTTGCTTGATGCCCTCCCCCCGTTTACACGGCGGATCGAATAAATAAGCCGGTCGCTATTGATAAACAAACTGACAGCAGCGCGAACGTTGACCGCAAGAAAGAGCCATTGCCGCAGTAGGCCAAACCTGTAAAAATGAGCCCCTGTTTTCAGTGGGCAATCGCCTGACTGTTCAAGGAGATGAAATGAAACTGACTGTTCTGGTACCGGCGCTGGCTGGTCTGTTGTGGGCCGGTAGCGCCCTTGCTGATGCCCAATTGGAAGTGACCACCCCGTATGTCGTCCAGCTGATCGATGGTCAAGCAATCAATCCCTCATTACTCGATAACACCAAAAAGTTTCCACTTAGCGTTGGTAAACATCAGCTCGTGGTTGCATTTGAAGGCAATTATTCTAATCGAGACGAAATCAAGCTGGTCACCGCCGAGCCGCTGGTGCTGAACTTCACCGCCACCGACAATCAGCAGCTGGTGCTGGACTATAAAAAGCCCCGCAATGAAGCAGAAGCCAAACAGTTCCTGAAAGATCAGAAAGTGGTGCTGAAAGACAAGGTCACAGGACAGCAGGTGAGCAGCGAACAGTTCGTGATGCCGAAAGTAGAGGGCTTCCAGCTGACCCGTGACTATCAGCAAGAGCTGATCAACATGGGTAAAGCCTTCAACCAGCCCAAAGCAGTGGCAGTCTCTTCTGCTGCCGTAATGGCTGCCGCCAGCGCACCGGTTCAGGTTGCCCCCAGCAAGGCTCAAAGCAATCCGGAAGCGCTGACCCAGTTGCAAAACTGGTACAACAAGGCCGATGCTGAAACCCGCAAAGCCTTCCAGATCTGGGTTATCCAGCAGCAATAAGCCGGGCTGAGAGATTGACTGAAAGGGGAGCCAAGCTCCCCTTTTCCATATCCTGCGGTCTCACTCACGACGCATCTTTATTTATGCGCTGCCACTTCCCCTTTATATAGGGAGTACATATATGGATTCATCTGCTGATTTCATATATAGAAAGCGCCACCTCGCCAGGGAGAATGGCACCATGTCGTTGCGCATTTTCTATCACCCCCTCTACTCCTCCCTGACGCTACCCGAGCGCCATCGCTTCCCGCTGGCCAAGTATCAAGGGCTGTTTGAACGCCTGCAGGTGCAGGGTTACCCCCTTGGCGAAGCGCCCGCCGCTACCCGGGAGCAAATCTGTCGCATTCACGATGCCGATTATGTCGCGGCGGCCCTGAGCGGCCAGCTGGAAGATCGCGCCATCCGCAAGATCGGTTTTCCTTGGTCACCCATGCTGATAGAGCGCACCTTGCGCTCGGTGGGTGCCACCGTTGCCGCCAGCCGCTATGCACTTGAGCAGGGCTGCGGCTTGCAGATCTCCGGTGGCTACCACCACGCCCATCGGGATCACGGCAGCGGTTTTTGTCTGTTCAACGATCTGGTGATTGCCGCCCAGACTTGCCTCGACGAGGGGCGCTGTGAACAGGTGCTGATCGTCGATCTCGATGTGCATCAGGGAGATGGCAGTGCGGCCCTGTGCGCCGGAAGGCGCGATATCATCACCCTCTCCCTCCATGGGGAGCACAACTTTCCCCATCACAAAGCCGCCTCTCACCTCGACTTTCCGCTGCCAAGCGGCATGACGGACGATGCCTATCTCACCACACTGCAACAGGCGCTCTCACTGGCACTGCGCCTCTATTCGCCGGATCTCATCCTCTATCAGGCGGGCGTCGATGTGCATCATGCTGACGAGCTTGGCTATCTCTCCCTGAGCGACGAAGGGGTTCGCCTGCGCGATGCCATGGTATTTGACTGTGCAATCAAGCATGGGTTGCCTGTCGCCGCTGTGCCCGGTGGCGGCTATCGCCGCGACTGGCAACAGCTGATCCCGCTTCATATGTCGCTGTTTGAGACGGCTCGCCACCGTTTTGGCTGATGGCATGGCTTGATAGCGCGGACACGCCGTCAGAAGTGGGCAGGCACTTCACCAGATAAGACAGAAGAGGCGACCCTTGGGGTCGCCTCTTCGTGTTTCGTCATCTCGCTCACACAAGCTCGCTCGTTGTCAGGCAAGCTCGGGACGCCTGAGGATAACTATTTCTGACGCTTGCGGGCGTACTTGCGACGGGCGCGGGCCTGACGCTCCTCTTCCCGCTCGGCCTTCTCTTTGGCTTTTTGCTCGGCTTCTGCGGCGGCTTCGACAATCTCGACGCTCACCATCTCCGGCGTCTCCAGCGAGATGCGGCCAAGCAAGCCGGAGCGGAACTCGTTGATCAGGATCTCGGACGCCTTGTGAAGGTCGGCCAGCCCCCCTTTGCGCATAAACGCCCGCTGGCGGGCGATCATCTCCAGCAGCTCGATCTCGGTCTCGGGCAACTCGTCAATCTGGTAGCGCGCTTTGATCCGCTCCGGATAGGCCTTGATGAAGTAGTCAGCGGCGAACATGGCGATATCGGCATAGTCGAACACTGTGTCCTTGATGGCCGCAGTGATGGCCAGACGATAACCACAGGAGGGCGGGTTGAGCTTGGGCCAGAGAAAACCCGGGGTATCGGTCAGGATGACGTTGTTATCCAGCTTGATCCGCTGCTGGGACTTGGTCACCCCCGCCTCGTTGCCGGTACGGGCGATGATGCGCCCCGCCAGGGTATTGATCAGGGTGGATTTGCCCACGTTGGGGATCCCCATGATCATCGCCCGCACGCCGCGCAGCTCAAAATTGCGCTCCGGCAGCATTTCGTGGCAGAGGGTCAGCAGTTGCTTGATCTTCTCCGGCTCTTGTTGCGTCAGCGGCAGCGCCTTGATCCCCTTCTCTTTTTCCATGTGCGCCACCCACAGAGCGGTGATCGCCGGATCGGCCAGGTCCGCCTTGTTCAGCACCTTGATCACCGGGGTATCACCACGCAGCTCGGGCACCAGCGGGTTTTCGCTGGAGAAGGGGATGCGGGCATCGAGCATCTCGATGATCACATCGACCTGGGGCATGACCTCGGCAATCTCTTTGCGGGCCTTGTGCATGTGACCGGGGAACCAGTTGATGGACATATCCGTTACTCTCTGTGGGGGCTGCTGGCGCGCGCATGAAACAACAGGCGCTCTGCCGCGGGCATCGAACGAAGGGGGCGCATTTTACCTGCTGCGGGCCTCTTTTGACAGGTCATTCTAACCATCACCTCATCAAATCAGCAAACCGCCGAGGCGGAGCGACCTTGCCGGAAACGACCGGACCAACTGGCTCAATTGATAGATAACATATTGATATAGTGTAACATTTTTATCACTTTTTCACACAACCGTCACCGATAGTCAGTAAAAGTGTCATCTGCCCCCTCTAGGCTGCGCTCAGGTTTTACAAGGAGCGAACCCCAATGAGAAAAATGGCAGGACTTGCAGTGATGATCGGCGCCGCCCTGGCTGCCGGCTGCAAATCAGACAATGACACGGTGGCGACCAAGCCCGCAGCCCAACCCACCAACGTCATCTTCTTCCTCGGTGACGGCATGGGCCTCAACACCCTGACGGCCGCCCGCATCTACGGTGTCGGCGAAGAGGGTGATCTCACCATCGATACCCTGCCAGAGACGGCCTTTATCAAGACCTTCTCCCACGATGCCCAGGTCACTGACTCGGCCCCCTCCATGGCGGCCTACATGACCGGGGTCAAGAGCAACAACGGCGTTATCAGCATGGACGGCGACGCCACCTATGAGAGCGACTGCAGCAAGAGCGCCGGCAAGCCGGTGACCACCCTGCTGGAGCTGGCCAAAGCCGATGGCCGCGGTACCGGCGTGGTAACCAGTACCCGGGTGACCCACGCCACCCCGGCGGCTACCTATGCCCATATCTGCAACCGGGATCTGGAAGCCGATATCGCCGTCCAGCTGGTACCGGGCGGCAAAGGCTACAACAGCGCCCTCAAGGAGGGGCTGGATGTGGTGCTCGGTGGCGGCAGCAGTTTCTTCCTGCCCAAAGCCGACAAGGGCAAGCGGGAGGATGGCCGCAACCTCATCAGCGAAATGCAGGCCAAGGGCTACCAGTTTGCCAGCAATCTGGATGAGCTGAACAAGGCCGATGCGGGCAAGCCGCTGCTGGGACTGTTTGGTTCCAGTCACATGAAATATGACCTGGACCGCCCTGCCAGCGAGCCGTCACTGGCCCAGATGACCCTGGCCGCTATCAAGCAGCTCAAGGGTAAGGAGAAGGGTTACTTCCTGATGGTAGAAGGGGGTCGCATCGACCACGCCCTGCACGACACCAACGCCAAGCGGGCGCTGCAGGACACCATCGCCTTCGACAACGCCATCAAGGCCGCCATCGACGAGGTGAAAAAGAGCGACCCCGAGCTGAAAAACACCCTGATCGTGGTCACCGCCGACCACGACCACACGCTAGTGCTCAACGGCTATGCCAAGCGCACCGGCAAGACCACCGCCGACAACCCCGGCGTACTCGGGCTGGTGAAGAACTACGAGACTGGCGAGCCAAGCAAGGATATCGAGGGCATGCCCTACACCATCATAGGTTTTGGCAACGGCTACAACCGGGTGGATGGCCCGCGCAGCAGCGTCGCCCCGCTCGACGATGCCACCGTCTCCGCCAATGACTACCACCAGGAAGTGGTGGTCAAGGTAGGCGAGATCGGCAACGAGACCCACGGCGGCACCGATGTCTTCCTCGGCGCCATCGGCAAGGGGGCTGACAGCTTCCATGGCTCTCTCGATAACACCGCCGTGTTCGGCAAGATCAAGGCTGCGGCCAAGCTGTAAGGAGCATTTTCATGAGCAAACAGATGAACACATCTATCAAGCACACGCTGGTCTGCGCCGCCCTGTTCAGTGCGCTGGGCGCAACCTCCCAGGCACAGGCCGGTGATGCCAAAAACGTCATTCTCTTTATCGGTGATGGCATGGGCCCCACCGTGCTCACCGCCACCCGCCTGTTCAAGGTGGGGGAAGAGGGCAATCTGGAGATGATGAAACTGCCGCGCAGTGCCCGCATCAAGACCTTCTCCAACGATGCCCAGACCACCGACTCGGCCCCCTCCATGGCGGCCTACACCACCGGGGTCAAGATGAACAACGAGGTGATCGCCATGAGCAGCGACACCAAAGCCGTTGCCCCCGGCAAAGACGTCAATGGCAACAAAACCGTCAACAATTGCAGCAGCGATAACGGCAAGCCGGTGCCCACCATCCTGGAGCTGGCCAAGGCGGCAGGCAAATCGGTCGGGGCCGTCACCACCACCGAGCTGACCCACGCGACCCCGGCGGCTACCTACGCCCACATCTGCCATCGGGATGCCGCTTATGACATCGCCGCACAAGCTGTTCCGGGAGGAACTGGTTTCAACCAGGCGCTGGGGGATGGGGTCGATGTGCTGATGGGCGGTGGTGCCAACCACTGGACCCCCTACAGCGCCAGCAACAAGGGCGGTCGCAATGACAACCGCGACCTGACCGCCGAGATGAAGGCGCAGGGATACAGCTATGTCACCACCCAAAGTGAACTGGCCAAGGTCACCAGCGGCAAGGTGCTCGGTCTGTTCAGCAGCAAATCCCACTTGGACTACGAGCTTGATCGGGTCGCCAAGGGGGCTGCCAATACCCAGCCGTCCCTCTCCGAAATGACCGCTAAGGCGATCGACCTGCTGAGCAAGAACAGTCAGGGTTATTTCCTGATGGTAGAAGGCGGCCGGATCGATCATGCCCTGCACGGCACCAACGCCAAGCGCTCGCTCACCGACGCGGTGGCACTGGATGAGGCGGTCAAGACGGCGCTGGGTAAAGTGGATCTCAACAATACCCTGATCGTGGTCACCGCCGACCATGACCACACCATGACCATTAACGGCTACTCCGCCAAGGGTAATCCGGTGCTGGATCTGGTGAAAAATGGCGACGGCTCGACCCAGAACGACGTGGATGGCAAGCCCTTCACCACCCTGGTGTTCGGTAACGGCCCCAATCGTGCGGCCGTGCGCCCGGTCCTCACCAGCGATCAGGTGATGGCCAATGACTATCTGCAGGAGACCGGCGTCAAACTGACATCGGAAACCCATGGCGGCGGCGATGTTATGCTGTTTGCCGATGGCGCCGGCAGCAACCGCTTCAAAGGCACGCTGGATAACACCAAGGTGTTTGGCAAACTGCGGGAGGCGCTCGGCCTGTAAGCAGCAGGGGCCCGGGTGCATCTGAGCAATTGACTCAGCGGCCCGGGCCCGGGCCCCGGCACTTTCGAGCGACAGATGATGATGCGACTTTTGCTTTCGTTATGGCTGCTTGGCAGCACCCTCGCCTTCCCCCTGCATGCTGACGACACGCCCCCGGATCTCGCCGCCCGGATCAGCTATCACGACCGGAATACCGGCAGCGATGGCATCGCCAGAGAGAGTGTCTGGCAAGAGAAGTGGCTGCGCGTGGGCAATCAGGTGTGGAGCCAGCGGCTCATTCCCCTCCCCCTTGCCCGTGCCTATCACGCCACTCACGACGCCACGCCCGGCCACAAGCACTTTACCCACCAGATGGCGGGCCGCTGGGTCAGCCGCAGTGATGAGGGTGAGCTGCAGCTGCGTTATGCCGACAGCTGGCACAACCAGCTGGTTGAGGTGCCGGTGGAAGAGTATGGCCAGGTGGCCTTCAAGCCCGACTGGCCGCGGATCCGCCATCTCGTCAACCCGGCGCTGATCGAGGGGATGACTCCGCTGGATGAGGCCACCCCCGAGCAGGCCCGCTGGTATGAAAAGCGCGAAGGGCAGCAACGAACCCGCATTCTCTGGTCGAGTCAGTGGCAGATCCCGCTGGTAGTCGAATCGGCCAGTCTCGACGGCTATCGCAGCTACCGGATGGAGGTGACCCTGCGCAAGCTGCCTGCTCAGCTCCCCTGGCAGCAACTCGCTGATTACGAAGTGCGCGATCTGCGGGATTTCTTCGACTGAGATCCCAACCCCTCTGCGGGCACAATGACAACGCAGGCAGGAATGCTACACTCTGCATATTCGACTCTGGCTCACGACCTTGATGCGCGCTCTCTGCCTGCCCTTTTTTGCCCTGCTGTTATTGCTGGTACACACCGGTGCCCAGGCTATTGTGCTGGTGGCGGCCGAGTTGCCCCCCTATGTCATACGTTCCCAGCAGGGGGCTCCAAGCGGCATGGCCATCGAGGTCATGGAAGAGGCCGCCCGGCGCTTAAAAGAACCGCTCACTATCGAGTTGATGCC
Organism: Aeromonas sp. 82P; assembly: GCF_051919365.1. Classification (NCBI taxonomy): domain Bacteria; kingdom Pseudomonadati; phylum Pseudomonadota; class Gammaproteobacteria; order Aeromonadales; family Aeromonadaceae; genus Aeromonas; species Aeromonas sp. 82P. Next base: position 2,017,810 of record NZ_JBQBEV010000001.1, on the reverse strand, counting down.
GCTGGCCCGAGCCCTCATCGAAGTGACCCACCGCAAGGATGTACTGCTGATCCCGCCAGTGCGGAGCTCTCGACGAGAGCACCTCTTTTATTGGGTAGCACCAATAATCGACGAGGAATTTGTTATCGTCAGCGATCGCCGCTTTCATCCTGTTCCAATCAAAGCCGGTGAGCTGTCCACCCTCAAGGTCGGTACTCTGCGCCACTCTTTCGGCCAACATTTACTCAAACAAAGACTCAATCTGACCAGTCAAACTGTCGCCACCGAAGAACTCAATGCGCACAAACTACAACGAGGGCGTATCGATGCATGGGTAGCAGCCTGGAACGCTATTCTCTACAACCAACAGCAAGAAGGATTTTCTACTGGGCAACTTGTTCGTGGTGAAACCCTGATGCGCACCCAGTTATTTATTGCCGCTCACAAAGAGTTCCCCTTCACCGAAGGGCGTCGCTGGCAAGCCGTGATAGACGAGATGCGCCGTGATGGCTCGCTCACGCGGATCATCCGTCAGTACAACTATCAGGTTCCTGAGTAGTCACTCAATCACGGTTGCCAAGGCCGGCCAGAATGGTTATGGTAGGCCTATGAAAATACTCGCTATTTCCTCGCATTTGCTCACACCCTGCTGAGCCCCCGCCTCGCTCCTTCGGCCGCGAGTCGCTTGGGGGCATGGCATTTTCAATCGATTGAACCTGTTGAATCCATTTTTGTAACACCCAGTGTGATGGCCAACCTGCACCCGCCGGTATGGGCCTATCCGCTATTGATAAGGAATATCTTATGAAACAACCTCATCTGGTTATCTCCAGCCTTGATCTGGACCGTATCGAACAACTGCTTGGCAACCACCCGCAGCATCTGGCCCTGCAAGAGGAGCTGGACCGCGCCGAGATCCGCGAACCGGCCGACATGCCGCCGGACGTAGTCACCATGAACAGCAAGGTGCGCTTCAAGATGCAGAGCAGCGGCAACGAGTTCTGCCTCACCCTGGTCTATCCGCGCGATGCCAAGGGCGACGAGAGCAACATCTCGGTACTGGCGCCGGTGGGCAGCGCCTTGCTCGGTCTGAAAGTGGGCGACAGCATCGCCTGGCCGGGCCCGGCCGGTCGCACCATCGAGGTCGAAATTCTGGAAGTGGTCTATCAGCCCGAACGCGCCGGCGAGCTGCACCGCTGAGTCCCCCGGGCTGGTCATCCCCCTGTTGATCAGCCCGCTTGTTCGCCCTTGCCAGCTGATCCCGATCAAGCTTTGCGCACCTTGCCCCCCGGTTTTTAGCCCCTTTTCCTGCTGCTGCTTGAGCCTGACTCGGGGGGCAGGTATCTTGTTGGCCGCGTCATGGTCATGACGCACCGAATTTCAGGCTGACATCATGATAAAAATTGCCCTCATCGACGATCACCAGATCGTCCGATCCGGTTTTGCCCAACTGCTCAATCTGGAGCCCGACCTGCAGGTGGTCGCCGAATTCGGCTCCGCCAGCGACGCCCTTGCCGGCCTGCCCGGTAGCGGGGCGCGAGTCTGCGTCTGCGACATCTCGATGCCCGACCAGTCGGGACTGGATCTGCTCAAGCAGCTCCCCTCCGGCTTGGCTGTAGTGATGCTCTCGGTTCACGACAGCCCCGCCCTCATCGAGCAGGCGCTGCAAACCGGTGCCAAGGGATTTCTCTCCAAGCGGTGCAGTCCGGACGAGCTGATCGCCGCGGTGCGTACCGCCGCCCAGGGGGGGTGTTATCTTACGCCGGACATCGCCCAGAAGCTGGCCAGCAGCAGCCGGGATCCCCTCACCAATCGGGAGCGGGAGATTGCCCAGTTGCTGGCACAGGGGCTGGAGGTGAAAGCCATCGCCGAGCAACTTGGCCTCTCCCCCAAGACGGTTCACGTCCATCGCGCCAACCTGATGGACAAGCTCAAGGTCAGCAACAACGTCGAGCTGGCCCACCGCATGCTGGATAGCTGGTGATCTCCCGTTTTGCCAGCTATGTCGCCATCGCGCTGGCGGCCTGCTTCATCTTTGCCGCTGGCTGGTTTTGCCTCTGGAGCATCAGCCTGCATCTGGCGGGTGGCCCGGCGCTGGCGGTGCTGCTGTTCCCCTTCGGCCTGCGCCTCGGCTTGCTGCTGCAAAGTCCCGGCCACTACTGGCCGCCGCTGTTGCTGTGCGAAGGCCTGCTGCTCTACTGGCTCAATCTGGAGGTAGGGCTGCCCCACTGGCCTTGGCTGGTCGCGGGCAGTCTGCTGACCCTGCTACCGCTGCTGATTGCCCGTCGCCAACAGGTGCGCAACGACTGGCAGCAACTGTTGCTGCTGCTCGCCACCGTCACGGCGGCGGCGCTGCTGCAAGCCCTGCTCTGGCATCTGGCGGGAGAAGATGGCCTCTCGGCCCTGCTGCTCAGTCTGACCGGCGGGCTGACGCTGACCTCCACCTGCATGCTGATCTGGCACTACCTCACTCGCGCCACCTGGGTGCCGCTGGGACCTGCGCTGGTGGATCAACCGGTGGAGTGGCGCTTTCGCCATCTGGTCTGGTATCTGCTGCTGTTCGTATTGAGCCTCTGGCTGCAACTGGGATTGCCCAACTCGCTGGTACGCTTTACCCCGTTTTGTCTGGCCATCCCCATCATCGCCATGGCATGGCGCTACGGCTGGCAGGGGGCGCTGCTCGCCACCCTGATGAACACCATCGCCCTGCTGGCAAGTCAGGCCTGGCACGATCACCCGCTGGATCTGCTGCTCTCCCTGCTGGCCCAGAGCCTCACCGGCCTGCTGCTGGGTGCCGGGATCCAGCGCCAACGCGAACTCAATCAGGCGCTGACCCGCCAGCTCGCCCACAATCGCCAGCTCACCGAGCGGCTGCTGGAGACCGAGGAGAGCATCCGCAAGGAGGTGGCGCGCGAGCTGCACGACGACATCGGCCAGACCATCACAGCCATTCGTACCCAGGCAGGGATCGTGCGCCGCCTCGCCCCCGACAACGCCGGGGTGGGCCAGAGCAGCGCCCTCATCGACACACTGTCGCTCGGGATCTACGACGCGGTGCGCGGCCTGCTCGGGCGGCTGCGCCCGCGCCAGCTCGACGACATGACTCTGGAACAGGCGGTACGGGCACTGCTGCGGGAACTGGAGCTGGAGCGTCACGGCATCGTCACCCGGCTGGAGTGGCAGCTGGCGGATGGGGATCTCTCGGATGCCCAGCGGGTCACCCTGTTTCGGGTCTGTCAGGAGGGGCTCAACAACGTGGTCAAACATGCCAACGCCCACTCGGTCACCATTCGCGCCCGGGCCAGCGGCGAGCAGTTGCAACTGGTGCTGGAAGATGATGGTCGCGGTCTGCCGGAAAGCCGCCCGCAACAGGGCTATGGCCTGCTCGGCATTCGCGAGCGGGTACAGGCCCTCGGGGGCAGTCTGCAACTCTCCTGCATCCACGGCACCCAGCTGACGGTCAACCTGCCCAGTCGCAGACGGGAAGAGAGTCATGGCTAATCACCACCAGAGGGCCTGCCTGTGCTGAGTTTTATGAGAAGCGCGCCGCCCCGGCCCCTTATCCGGGATCAGGCCGAGATCGATGCCACCTATCGCCACTGGCGGCTGCACCTGCTGCTGACCATGTATCTGGGCTACGCGGTCTTCTACTTCACCCGCAAGAGCTTCAACTTCGCCATGCCAGACATGCTGGCGAGCGGTATGCTGGACAAGTCCGACATCGGCATGCTGTGGACCCTGTTCTACATCACCTACGGCTGCTCCAAGTTCTTCTCCGGCATCATCAGTGATCGCGCTAACCCGCGCTACTTCATGGGTGTCGGACTGATGGCCACCGGCGTTATCAATATCCTGTTCGGCCTCTCGTCGGCACTCTGGATGTTTGCCGTCCTCTGGGTCGCCAACGCCTTCTTCCAGGGCTGGGGCTGGCCCCCCTGCTCCAAGCTGCTCACAAGCTGGTATTCGCGTACCGAGCGCGGGGTCTGGTGGTCGGCCTGGAACACCGCCCACAACGTCGGCGGCGCGCTCATCCCTCTTATCGTCAGCACCATCGCTCTGCAACATGGCTGGCGCTACGGCATGATAGTGCCCGGCCTTATCGCCATCATCGCGGGGTTGTTCCTCTGCTGGCGGCTGCGCGATACCCCGAGTGCCATGGGACTACCGACAGTGGGTGAGTGGCGCAAGGACGCCATGGAGTTGGCCCAGCAGACCCAGGATGCTGGGCTCTCCCACCGCCAGATCCTGCGCAAATATGTGCTCGGCAACCCCTATATCTGGCTGCTCGCCTGCTGTTACGTGCTGGTCTATGTGGTGCGCACCGCCATCAATGACTGGGGCAACCTCTACATGACCGAGCAGCGCGGCTTCAATCTGATGAGCGCCAACTCGGCCATCTCCATGTTCGAGGTGGGGGGTTTTATCGGCGCCCTGGTGGCGGGCTGGGGATCGGACAAGCTGTTCAACGGCAACCGTGGCCCGATGAACCTCATCTTTGCGGTGGGGATCCTGCTGGCGGTGGGGTCGCTCTGGCTGATGCCCTTCTTCAGCTATGTGATGCAGGCGGCCTGCTTCTTTACCATCGGCTTTTTCGTGTTTGGCCCCCAGATGCTGATCGGCATGGCAGCGGCGGAGTGCTCCCACAAAAATTCGGCGGGGGCAGCCACCGGCTTTGTCGGCCTGTTTGCCTACATGGGGGCGGCACTGTCGGGCTATCCACTGGCCAAGGTGATGGAGATCTGGCACTGGAACGGCTTCTTCGTGGTGATCTCGGTGGCCGCGGGCGTCTCGGCCCTGCTGCTGCTCCCCTTCCTCAAGGCGCAGGCACCGAGAGCAGCTCAAGCGAATGCAGAGTAGCGGGTGGCAGCTGACAAGCTATATCCGGCAAACAGAAACAATCAGAGCGCGGATCACCGCGCCCTGATTTTATTCCTGAACCTATTCCTGCATCAGGCCGCCTGACAGACCCGGTTTTTTCCTTCCCGCTTGGCCCGATAGAGAGCGTCATCCGCACGGCTGAACAGGCTGTCAAAGTGCCACTCCCCCTGCCAGTGAGCAATACCCATGCTGACGGTGATATGGATCCCCTCTACCTCGCTGGCCGCAAGCTGAACCCGCAGTGACTGGCAACGGGCGATCGCCTCCTCTGCGGTGGCATGGCGAAACAGCAGCACAAACTCCTCGCCCCCAAATCGACTGGCCAATACGCCCTCCAGCTCGCGCAGTGCCAACCCGACCCGCTCCAGCACCCGATCGCCCACCTCATGGCCATGCCGATCGTTGATCTGCTTGAAGTCATCCAGATCGAGCACTACCAGCGCCCCCTGCTGTGCAGGGCGTCCCCGGGCCAGACACTCCATAAAACCACGGCGATTGAACAAGCCGGTCAGCGGGTCATGACTGGCCTGATAGCGCAGCTCCAGCGCACGGTGCTGGTTGCAGAGCAGCAGCACCCCGAAGGTGAGCATGGAGCTACCCACCAGCATGGAGACATAGGGCAACACGTTGAACAGCTGACGCTGGAACGGGCTTTCGATCACCTCGCCCCACACGGTAAACATCCGCATCAGGGTCATGGCGATCAGCACCAGATTGAGGCCAATCAGTACCCATACCGCCACCTGATAATCGGGTCGACCGTGCCGCCAGAGCTGGCAGATGATGAGCGTACTGAGCACGATGAAGGTGGCGCTGCTTATCATCACCCGTACCGCAATCCGGCCATCGATGGCGACCGACCAGGTCATGACGGCGGCAAACAGCAGGATGAATCCCCAGCAGACAGGCCAGCCCGGCGATTGACGGAAGAAACAGCGTTGGGCGACCAGCAATAACGACACATGAAAAATCAGGAAGACATTGCCTACCCAGGAGCCATAGGGGGTGGGTGTCAACAGCAGACTGGCAAATCCAGCCTGACCCAGCATGGCAAACAGACTGGACCACCACCAGACCCCGACGCCGGGAATATCGTTGTGGGTAACTCGAATGATGGTGAGAGTGAGGAAACCGAGACAATAGCCACACAAGGCCATGATCATCAAGGTAAAAATATCCAGCTTAAGCAGTAGTGAGGCGTCCATACCAAAGCCATGCAGAGAGGGTAACTGAGTATATGAGAAGCGTTTGCCAAGACCCAGTGCGACTTGATGGTTTTCACAATAAAGCCCGTTCGTTTGCTGACAAACAGAGCAATGCGTGTGATATCCCACCAATGCGTATTCGTATCAGCCCCATAAAAAGCCTCTTACGGAGCCCAATAGCACAATAAGAGCCGCAAGCGGCACCCTGGCTTTGTAACAAAATGTCTTGGGGATAATTTGGGCTTGAACCCACCCCATTAGATAGATATGTTGTTTTCGTGTGATTTTATGAATGAAGCCATGAGCAATAAATGCCTCTAACCTGTTGAGTCTTCTGACACAATCTGTTTTTGGTACATTTTTCACTCAACCACTATTCATAGCATCTCATATGGGGCTTTTGTCCCGCTCAAGACATTCATCCTGTCTTGCCTGTTGCCGGATGCAGCAGTCTCTTGTGCCACGGAGTCGCACGGGATCAGGTTCAAGGCCGAACACACCACCGACAGAGACGTCACTTATGATCAAAAAACTGATTCTTTCTACCCTGCTGTTTTACGGGATCGCCACGGCGGCCCCGACCCCAGCCCCTACTTCCACCCTGGATGCCGTGCTCGAACGCGGCGTGCTGCGAGTCGGCTTCGACGCCGGTTATCAACCCTTCGAGATGACCAACAAGCAGGGCCAGTACATCGGCTTTGATGTGGATCTCGCCAAGATGGTCGCCAAAGAGATGGGCGTGAAGGTCGAATTCGTCAACACCGCTTGGGATGGCATCATTCCGGCGCTGCTGACCAACAAGTTCGACGTCATCATGGGCGGCATGACCGTCACGCCCCAGCGCAACCTGCGGGTCAACTTCGCCGATCCCTACATCGTGGTCGGCCAGACCATAGTCCTGCGCAAAGAGAAGGCGGGCGAAATCAAATCCTTCACCGACCTCAACGACCCGAAATACAAGATCGCGGTCAAGCTCGGCACCACCGGCGAGCAGGCAGTCAAGCGCCTGATCCCCAAAGCCACCCTGCTGCAGTTTGAAACCCAGGATGACGCCAAGCTGGAAGTGATCAACGGCAAGGTCGATGCGTTCGTCTATGACCTACCCTACAACGCTATTTTCGCCTCCCAGAATCAGGGCGCCGTGGTGCACCTCGACAAGCCGTTCACCTTCGAACCGCTGGCCTGGGCCATCCGCAAAGGGGATCAGGACACCCTCAACTGGTTCAACAACTACCTGCGCCAGATCAAGGGCGACGGCAGCTACGACCGCCTCTACAAGAAGTGGTTCGAATCCAACGCCTGGCTGAATCAGCTCAAATAACCTCCTGGGGGCGGCACATGCCGCCCCTGCACCACGCAGCTCCCCACACAATAACGAGAAGAGGTTGTGACTGTGCACACACCCAAACCGACAAGACAGATGGAAAAACAGCCCAATCAGCTACTCTGGCATGGGGTTTTCCTGCTGATGCTGCTGGTTGCCGTATTCGGCATCTACAAGGCTGTCCAGTCAGTGGATTACACCTGGCGCTGGGAACGCATTCCCCAATACATCGCCTATCAGGCGGAGCAGAAGAATGTCGCCGAATTTGACGGTACCGTGATGGCAGGTACCAGCGAGGCCGAGAAGGGCAAGCTGTTCCTGCAAGACGATCTCGACCCCAATGTGCGGCAAGCCATCGCCAGCACCGGCATACAAGTCGCCGAAGGGGATACCGTTTTTCGTGGCGATACCCTCGACACCCAACTGAGCTGGACCGCAGGCCCCATCGCCTGGGGCGTCTGGGTCACCGTCAAGCTCTCGCTGGTAGCAGGCATCTTCGCCATCCTGCTCGGCACCCTGGCCGGGCTGGCGCGTCTCTCCCCCAATCCGGCCCTGCGCAATCTGGCCATCACCTATGTGGAACTGATCCGCGGTACACCGCTGCTGGTGCAGATCTTCATCGTCTACTTCTTTATCGGTACCGTGCTGAACCTCGACCGCTTCACCGCCGGGGTCGCCGCGCTGGCCGTCTTTACCGGGGCCTATGTGGCGGAGATCGTCCGCGCCGGTATCAGCTCCATCCACAAGGGGCAGATGGAGGCGGGTCGCAGCCTGGGTATGACCTCGGCCCAGACCATGCGCTATGTCATCCTGCCGCAGGCATTCAAGCGGGTACTGCCACCGCTGGCAGGCCAGTTCATCAACCTCATCAAGGACTCCTCGCTGGTCTCGGTCATCTCCATCACCGATCTGACCAAGGCGGGGCGCGAGGTGGTGAGCTCCACCTTCAGTCCGTTCGAGGTATGGTTTACCGTCGCCCTGCTCTATCTGGTGCTGACCGGCACCCTCTCTTTCCTGGTACGCCGTCTCGAGGTGAAATATGCACGCAGCAACTGACCCCATCATCAAGGTGCAACAGGCGTCGAGAAGTGCAGCCATCACCGACACCCTCTTCGCCTTCCCGGTTCGTTTTCTGGAGGCGAAATATGCGCGCAGCAACTGATCCCATCATCAAAGCGACCGGCGTAGAGAAGTTCTACGGTAGCGAAGTGCATGCCCTGAAAAATGTCAGCACCCAGGTCGCCGAAGGGGAAGTGGTGGTGATCGTCGGCCCCAGCGGCTCGGGCAAGTCCACCTTCCTGCGCACCCTCAACCAGCTGGAGACCATCAACGACGGCAATATCGTGGTCGACGGTATCTGCCTGACCGAGCCGGGCGATGTCAACAAGCTGCGGGAAGAGGTGGGCATGGTGTTCCAGTCCTTCAACCTCTTCCCCCACCTGACGGTGCTGGATAACATCTGCCTCGCTCCGCAGAAGGTGCGTGGCCTGTCGCGCCGTGAGGCCGAAGACAGAGCCAAGGCGCTGCTGCTGAAAGTGGGGCTGTCGGTGAAAGCGGCCAGCTATCCCTCCCAACTCTCCGGCGGTCAGCAACAGCGGGTGGCCATCGCCCGGGCGCTCGCCATGCAACCACGCATCATGCTGTTTGACGAGCCCACCAGTGCGCTCGACCCCGAAATGGTGGGGGAAGTGCTGGATGTGATGAAGGGGCTGGCCCGCGAAGGAATGACCATGGTGGTGGTGACCCACGAGATGGGCTTTGCCCGCGAGGTGGCGGATCGGGTGCTCTTTATGGAGAGTGGCGAACTGCTGGTAGATGAAAAACCGGCCGATTTCTTCGACAATCCCCCCTCCCCGCGTCTACGCCAGTTCCTCAGTCAGGTGCTGTAGCCAACATGCTCTGCTGGATAAACGAAGAGGGACCGCAAGGTCCCTCTTCTTGTGTGTCACGCTGAGCAGGCTTAACCCAGCTGAACCCGAGTGCCCCTCTCATCGGCTCAGCGCGGGGACTTTCCCAGATAGCGCTCCACGATCACTTTCACTCCGTCACGTTTTTTGAGCTGATAGAGCTCCTTGTCAAACTGGTCGATAAAGTCCTGTTTGTAGGGGTACTCCCCCTTGCGGCTGTATCCGAGAAACCCCTGCTCCTTGCTGAGTACCGGACCCTGTTTGAGCAGGGACATATCGGCCACTGCCAGCTGATCGGCCTTTATCATGTTGAGTAACTCATAGAGCAGGGAGAGGCGATCATTGATGGTGCAATCGACCCGGCCGCGGACAATCTTGAGCAGGTTCTCCCGATTGCTTTTCACCTCCTCCACGTCGATCTGCTTCCCCTTCACCGCCTGCCAGAAGGCATCGCCGCCAACGGCAAAGCCGGCGTTCATGCCAAAGCGCAAACCGTGATAGTCGAGCGGAAACCTGGACTGCGGGGTATTGGCTGCCACACTGGCGCCGCACATCACCACCAGCTCCTCATCCAGCATCGGCTGGGAGTAGGGCCACATATAAGGGCGGGTGTCGGGCATGTAGTAGGGTGGAAAAATAGCGAAGGCGGTCCCCTGTTCCACCATGCTCAGACCGCGCCGCCACGGCATGGGCTTGAGCACCACCTCATAGTCAGGCATGGCAGAGGTTACCTCTCGGATGATGTCGGCATAGATCCCCCTGACCTCCTCCCCCTCCTGCCAGGAGTAGGGGGGATAGGCGGCATCCGCCAGGATATCGACCCGGGTCTTGGCGTGCGCCATCATGCACAACCCCAGCAACAAGCAACACCAGACGCGCATAAGCCAGCACCTCCTGAAAAAGCCTCCATCAAGCATAGCCATCCAGCGCGCCTTCCTCTGCTGCCGCGCCATATTTCATGCCATCTCTTCGTTGGCAGAAAAATGTTAATGAATTATTAACCCCATCCTTTATGCTGGAGAGCAATTGCTCTGAATGGATGGCCGCATATGGATGTGCAACTGCTTTTGCTCTACCTCTCCCCGATTTTTCTGGCCTTTATCGGCTGGGAGATGCTCTACCTGCGCAAACATGGCGCGGCCTTTCCAACCGCCACCTACCAGTGGCGGGATCTGTTCGCCAACGCAGCCCTGGCCCTGATGCACCAAGGGGGCGATGCGCTGGCGGCCATCGCCATTGCTTATCTGTATGACACCCTCTGGGGCTGGCGACTGTTCGATATCGAGCTCACCTTCTGGAGCGTACTACTGCTGTTCCTGTTGCAGGATCTCTGTTACTGGCTGTTCCACTTCACCAGCCACCATGTGCGCTGGCTGTGGGCCTCCCACGTGGTGCATCACAGCTCGGAGCGCCTCAACCTCTCCACCGCCTTTCGCCAGAGCCTGATGTATCCCATCTCCGGCATGTGGCTGTTCTGGATCCCGATGATTGTCATCGGCTTCCCGCCCGAGGCAGTGGTCGCCACCGTGCTGCTAAGCCTGGGTTTCCAGTTCTTCGTCCACACCCAGGTGGTAGGCAAACTCGGCTGGCTTGAGTGGCTCTTCAACACCCCCTCCCACCACAGGGTGCACCACGCCAGCAACGCCAAATACATAGACCGCAACTTCGCCGGGGTGCTGATCATCTGGGATCGGCTGTTCGGCACCTTTGTGGAAGAAGACCCGGCCGAGCCGTGTCGCTTTGGCATCACCAAGCCTATCCACAGCTTCAACCCCCTCACTCTCACCTTCCATGAGTGGCGCGACATGCTGCGTGACGCCCGTGGCCTACCCTGGCGACAAAAGCTCGCAGTGCTGTTTGGCAAACCGGCCGGACCTGCCAGCCGCTGAGCCTTCGCATCGAATAGCAACTCCCGGATAGCAAGCCCCTGATAACCAGTCCCTGATAACAAGAGAGCGCCACTGTGGCGCTCTCTTTTATGGTCAATCAAATCTTCGATATCAGAGATGGGCGAACGACCAGACGGCGGGGATCAGGCTCAGCAAGGTCACTCCGGCCAACAGCCGCTCGCGGCCACTCAGGCAAAGATCTGTGCCCAGCTGACGGCGGCTGTAGAGAAACAGCAGCAGACCCGGCCCGTAGAGCAACAACGACAGCAGCAGATACTCCACCCCGGCGGCATAGAGCAGCCAGAAGCCGTAACCGCTCGACACCAGTGCCACCGCCCGCATCAGGCCTCGGCCCTGCCCGCGATCCCCCTTCTTGCTGAACGAAAGCTTGAGCAAGAACAGGCCGATCAGCAGGTAGGGCACCAAAATCATCGAGGTAGAGATAAGCAGCAGGCTGGTGTAGCCCTTGCCGAGCAGCCACACCAGCAGCAGGCAAGTCTGCACCGTCAAGCTGCTGAGCCAGAGCGATGCGATAGGCGTCCCGTTGCGGTTCTGGCGCCGGAAGATGGCGGGAAACGCGCCGTGGCGGGCCGCGCTGAACGGCACCTCCGCCGAGAAGAGGGTCCAGCTCACGTAGGAGGCAAGCACCGAGACGATCAGGCCGACGCTGATGAGCAGCTTGCCCCAGGATCCGGTCATCTGAGCCATCAGCCCTGCCATGGAGGGGTTGGGCAGCGCCGCCAGCTCGGGCCGACTCAATATTCCGAGCGCCAGCACCGAGATAAGCACATAGAGCAGCAGCGCCAATAGCACCCCAAGCACGGTGGCCGTGCCCACATCCCGCCGGTTTCTGGCGCGGGCCGACAACACCGCGGCCCCCTCGATACCGGTGAAGACCCAGAGGGTGATCAGCATGGTGTTGCGCACCTGCTCGGAGACCGGCACCGCCAGGGTGCTGCCCTGCTGATCCGCCGCGAAGGTGACCGGATCGAACCAGTAACAGGCAAACAGGATAAACAGCAGCAGCGGCAGGCTCTTGGCCAGAGTCGCCACCAGATTGAACAGCGCCGCCTGCTGCACGCCACGGGCCACCAGCAGGTGCACCGCCCAGAGGATGCAAGACTCGCCGATGAAGGCCGCCAGGGTATTGCCGTCACCAAACCAGACCTGCTCCGGCGTATCGACAAAGCTGCCCAGCGCCGCAAAGGCGATGACCAGATAACCCACCACGCCGATGGTGGCGCAGAGCCAGTAGCCCCAGGCGGAGAAGAAGCCCACCAGATCGCCAAAACCGGCGCGGGCGTAGCTGTAGATACCGCCGTCGAGATCCGGCCTTAACCGCGACAGATAGAGAAAACTCATGGCGAGCGCCAGGATGCCCACCCCCGTCACGCCCCAGCCGATCAGCACGGCGCGGGCGCCTGCCACCTCGGCCATGTTCTGGGGCAGGCTGAAAATCCCCGCCCCCACCATGGAACTGAACACCAGCGCGGTGAGGGACCAGAGCCCAATCTTGCTCTCTTTCATGGAAGCTCCTTAGCGCAACCGGCTGCTCAGCGCCTGAATATGCTCGGGGCCGATGCCGCAGCAACCGCCGATCAAGTTCGCACCGGCTGCGCGCCAGCGCTCGGCCCAGCCAAGGTAATCCAGCGGCCCCAGATCGGCGCGGATCTCGTCCAGCCCATCATTGGCGGTGGCCTCCTTGGGTTGCGGCGGGAAGGCGTTGGCATAGGCACCGAGGCGAATGTCAGCGCGGCCCAGCGCCTGCAATCGGGCGCTGGCCACCTCGAGCGCCCCCTCGATCACCTCGGGCTGACAGCAGTTGAACAGGATGGCATCGGCTCCGGCCGCCACCAGCGCGCTAACCGCATCAGCCACCTGTTCGCCGGAGCGCAGTCGCGGCTCGTTGCCCGGCGCCTCATCTTCCAGCGTGAAGGAGACCCAGAACGGCTTGCCATCGTCAGGCAGCAGCGCTTTCAGGGCCAGTGGCTCGGCAATCAGGCTCATGGTCTCGGCCAGCCAGATATCCACATAAGGGGATAGCGCCCGGATAAGCGGCGTCGCCAGCTCGCTCACCCGGTCCGCCTTGAACAGGTCGGCACGGTAGGAGCCAAACAGCGGTGGCAGAGAACCCGCCACCTGCACGGCGCCCTTCTGCTCGTCAGCCACCTCACGGGCCAGCTGACCGGCCAGCGCTGCCAACCCCTCCCCGTCGGCAAAGAAACGCTCATCGCCGATATGAAACGGCACCAGCGCATAGCTGTTGGTGGTAATGACCCGGGCACCGCTAGCCACATAGGCCTGATGCACGTCACGCACCGTCTCTGGCGCCTCCATCAAGGCCAGCGCCGACCACTCGGGTTGACGAAACGGTGCCCCTCGCCGTGCCAGCTCGCGCCCCATGCCCCCATCCAGCACCCACAATTCCCTGGTTTCCATCTGTCGTGTCTCTTTGTTATGTGCGTTGTTTATTTGCGTATTTATCTGTTTGTTTTGTTGATCTGCGGTTTCGCATCGAATCGCTGCAGATCGTCCTGCTTCATCCTGGGAAGCCCTCTTATTATGCAGCCATAAAAACATATAGATGTTTAGATGGCCAAAACAAGATAAAACAAAGTGTCACGGGCGGCAATCAGTATCAGCAGAAATCAGCGTGCAAACGGCGAGGCAAACGCAGAAATGCAAGAGGCCACCCAAAGGTGGCCTCATCACAATCTTGATCCGCTGGCAGTTTAACGCCCGGCCAGCACTCGCTTGATCTGTTTGACCCAGTCGGAGACTCGACCCTGCTGCGGCAAACCGCGCCAGATCTGCTCCCACTGGGCAGGGCTGAGCGGACGACCGAGGCGACGCTGCACACCCGCATAGAGGTAGTCATGGGCCGTGGTGGCCGCATGCTCGGAGGTGAGGAATTTGGAGACCGGATCGGTCAACCGCACATCCCGCATGCCGAGCAGCGGATAGTCGTTGTGCACCGCCGCTAGCATGGTCTCGCGCATGGCGGACTCGATATAACCACGGGCAAACAGAGCGGTCACCGACTCCAGCGATCCCTGATCCGGGCCGTGGTACTGCTCATCAAAGACCGGGCTCGGCTCGGCCATGCCACTTTGTACCACCGCATCGGGATCCGGCTGCGGCACGACCACGGCAGGCTTGGGGGTTACCGGCTTGGCTACCACTGTGGCTTTACGCGGCGCACTCTGACTACAGGCACCCAGTGCCAGGGTGAGCGCGACACAGGCCAGCGCACGGGAATGAGACTGCATCTTCATGACTCTTATGTCGCTCCTTTTACGATTCCTGAGCTGGCTTCTCGGCAACAGCCGGTTCGACCCGGGTAACCAGCAGTTGATCAATCTTGTAACTGTCGATATCCACCACTTCGAACTTGTAACCGGCGTATTTGACCGAGTCAGTGCGCTTGGGGATCTTGCGCAGCATATACATGATAAAGCCGGCGATGGTCTCGTAGTTCTGGTTCTCGGGGAACTCTTCGATATCGAAGGCGCGCATCACGTCGGAGATGGGGGTGACCCCGTCCACCAGCCAGGAGTTCTCGTCGCGCTGGACGATCTGCTCTTCCACCACGTGGGTGGCCCACTCGCCCATGACGGTACTCATCAGGTCGTTCATGGTGACAATCCCCACCACCAGCGCGTACTCGTTCATCACCACGGCAAAGTCGCCACGATGATTCTTGAAGTACTCCATCGCTTCATAGAGGTTCAGGGTATCGGGGATGATGATGACGTTCTGCACCAGGTTGCCACCGATCAGGTCGATGCTCTGGCCGCCGATAACGCGGATCAGCAGCTCTTTGGCATCGACAAAGCCCTTGATGCTGTCGAGGTTGTGGTCACAGACCAGAAACTTGTTGTGGGGATGTTCGGCGATCTTCGCCTTGATGCTCTCTTCACTCTCTTGCAGGGTGAAGTAGATGAGGCTCTCGCGGGCCGTCATGGCAGAGGTGACACCAAGGGACTGCAACTCGAACACGTTCTCGATGAGCTGATGCTCCTCGCGCTGGATAACCCCCGCCTCGGCACCGGCATCCATCACCGCATAGATATCGTCGGAGGTGATCTCGTCATTACGCACCGTGGATACGCGCATCAGACGAAACAGGGAGTTGGCCAATCCGTTAAAGACCCACACCAGCGGCATCAGCACGGTGACGAAGAAGAGCATGGGGCGCACCACCACCACGGCAATCTGCTCGGGCATGGTCATTGCCAGACGCTTGGGCATCAGATCGGCGATCAGGATAAACATGCCGGTGACGAACACGAAGGAGGCACCGGAGCTGATCTCGCCAAGCCAGGGGCCCTGGTAGAACTGGGAGACAATCCCCTTGATGGCGGGGTTGAGGGCAGACTCACCCAGGATACCGCCCAGAATGGCGACGGTATTGAGGCCAATCTGCACCACGGTGAAAAAGTTGCCCGGCTGGGCCTGCAGGGCCAGCACCTTTTCGGCCTGGCGATTACCTTCATCCGCCATCACCTGCAATTTGATTTTGCGAGACGCGGCGAGAGAGATCTCGGAGAGGGAGAAGAACACACTGCCGCCAACCAGCAGCATTAAAAAGAACAAACTATCGGCAAAACTCATGATTAACCTATTGCTACACCCGCCTTAGCACAAGACGGCAAACTGGGCCCGGGAGACCGGACCGTGAGCCCATCCGGGACTCACACAGGGGGAGTATTCTATCAGAAAACAGCCAGTTGGGGGCTTTATCTTACTCCGACCAGTTATGCAACAAAAAAGGCGCTTCACGCGCCTTTTTATTCACTTCCGGTTAGCCCTTGCCCAGCAAGGTGCCCAGATCGTCCGCCTTGGTGTGGCGCACATCCTTGCCTTTCACGTAGTAGACGATGTACTCGCAGATGTGCTGGCAGCGATCGCCAACCCGCTCGATGGCTCGCGCCGCCCACAGGACGTTGAGCACCTGGGGGATGGTGCGGGGATCTTCCATCATATAGGTCATCAGCTCGCGGATGATGGACTCGTACTCGCGGTCTACCTTGTCATCTTCCTTGTAGACCGCCAGCGCCGCATCCAGATCCATGCGGGCGAAAGCGTCGAGCACATCGTGCAGCATCTTGATGGTGCGACGGCCCATGTTCTCCAGAGACACCAGCGGCGGCTGCGGCTTGTTGGCGTTGTCGGTCAGCATGCGGGCGATCTTGTCAGCCACGTCGCCAATGCGCTCCAGATCGGTGATGGTCTTGATGATGGCCATCACCAGTCGCAGGTCGGAGGCAGTCGGCTGACGCTTGGCGATGATGCGGGTGCACTCCTCGTCGATCGCCACTTCCATCGCGTTGACCTTGTGGTCGTTAGCCACGATTTTACGCGCCGCATCGAGATCCTGATCGTGGATCGCCGCGATGGCGTCGGTGAGCTGCTGCTCCACCAGACCGCCCATCACCAGCACCTGGTTGCGCACGCTCTCTAGCTCGGCATTGAACTGACCGGAGATGTGTTTATTGAGGTTCATATTGTCCATACAAATAATCCTTGATTGCTCCGATTATGCCTTAGCCGTTGAACCGACTGCCAATCTGTTTGCTGAGATTCATCCTCTCCTCTCCTTAGCCGTAACGACCGGTAATGTAATCTTCGGTCTTTTTCTTGGCCGGGGTGGTGAAAATGGTGTTGGTATCCGAGTACTCGATAAGCTCGCCCATATACATGAAGGCGGTCTGATCCGACACGCGCGCAGCCTGTTGCATGTTGTGGGTCACGATCACCACGGTGAACTGGCTCTTGAGCTCGTTGATCAGCTCCTCGATGGTGAGGGTGGAGATGGGGTCGAGCGCCGAGGTCGGTTCATCGAGCAGCAACACTTCCGGCTCGATGGCGATGGCACGGGCAATCACCAGACGCTGCTGCTGACCACCGGAGAGACCGAAGGCGTTGTCATGCAGACGATCCTTCACTTCGTCCCACAGGGCCGCACCGCGCAGGGAGCGCTCGGCCGCTTCATCCAGAGTACGGCGATCATTGATCCCCTGCAGGCGCAGACCATAGACCACGTTCTCGTAGATGGACTTGGGGAACGGGTTCGGGCGCTGGAACACCATGCCCACCTGACGGCGCAGGGCGGAAACATCGACGCTCTTGTCATAGATGTTGTGGCCGTGCAGTTGGATTTCTCCCTCGATGCGGCAGATCTCCACCAGATCGTTCATCCGGTTGATGCAGCGCAGCAGGGTCGATTTGCCACAGCCTGACGGGCCGATAAAGGCGGTCACCTGCCCTTTGGGGATCTTCATGTTGACGTTGAACAACGCCTGCTTGCTGCCGTAGTACAGGTTGAGATCCTTCACCTCCAGCGCGGTCTGCTCCGGGGTCAGGTTGAGCAGGTCCAGCGCGGTGTGCTGGGTAGACGTGGTCGTTACGTTGATCATCTGTTACCTCAAAATCTATCTGGAGTGGCCGGACAGCTGCCGGCGCCCCTCACGTATTGGTGCAGAGAGATGGCGGCTCGCGCTCGGCCGCCCCTCTGTTAACTCACTCTTGTATCACTCAAGCGGCGCCGGATTAATGCTCCAGCGACCGGAATTTCTCGCGCAAGTGGTTACGAATACCGATAGCGGTCAGGTTCAGACCCACGATCACCGTCACCAGCAGGAAGGAGGTGGCGTAGACCAGCGGGCGGGCCGCCTCGACGTTGGGGCTCTGGAAGCCGACGTCATAGATGTGGAAGCCCAGGTGCATGAACTTGCGCTCCACATGCAGATACGGGAAGTTGCCATCCATCGGCAGGGTCGGTGCCAGTTTTACCACCCCCACCAGCATCAGCGGCGCCACTTCACCGGCTGCACGGGCAATCGCCAGAATAAGGCCGGTCATGATGGCCGGGCTCGCCATCGGCAGCACGATGCGCCACAGGGTCTCGGCTTGGGTCGCGCCCAGTGCCAGCGAGCCCTGACGGATGGTGCTCGGGATCCGCGCCAACCCCTCTTCGGTGGAGACAATCACCACCGGCAGGGTCAGGATGGCCAGGGTCAGCGCCGACCAGATCACGCCGGGTGAACCAAAGGTCGGGCTCGGCAGCGCTTCCGGGTAGAACAGCTGGTCTAACGAACCGCCGAGAGTGTAGACGAAGAAGCCCAGACCAAACACGCCGTAGACGATGGAGGGCACGCCCGCCAGGTTGATCACCGCGATGCGGATGATCTTGGTCAGGCTGTTCTTGCCCGCATATTCGTGCAGGTAGACTGCCGCTACCACCCCCAGCGGGGTCACGATGATCGCCATCAGGAACACCATGAAGACGGTGCCGAAGATGGCCGGGAACACCCCACCCTCGGTGTTGGCTTCACGGGGATCGTCAGAGACGAACTTACCGATCTGGTGGAACCAGTGACCCACCTTGGCCAGCAGGCTCATGTCGTTGGGCCATACCACATCCAGTACCTTGGACATCGGCATGGTCACCAACTCGCCACGCATATCCTTGACGGTGATGGCGTCGCGGTCCGCTTGGCTACGCAGTGAGAAGAGCTCTTTTTCCAGCACCTGATAGCGATCGTTGAGAGCCTGACGCTCGCTGGCCAGTTCGGCTTTGAGCTGATCGGTCAGTTTGTCGTCCAGCTCGGCCTTGCGCTCTTTCAGGCGCAGCCGCTCCAGTTGATAGTTGATGCTGCCGATGTCCCCTTTTTGCAGATCGTTGGCCTGTTCGGAGAGGGCATTGGCTCGCGCCAGCACCCGCTGCAGGGCAGGATGCAGATCAGAGGTGAGCTCGCGGCCATCCTCTTTCACCCCGACGATATAGCCGTAGAAGTTGCCGTTAGTGGCACGCTCAACCATGGCCAGCTCAGCCGGCTGGCTCTGGGACTTGATGTCCGTCTCCAGCACCCAGCGAAAATCGAGGTCAACGAACTCACGGTTGCCGGTCTTGACCAGATAGCGAGTCAGCAGCTCGCGCTCTTCCCCTTCCAGCGCCAGACCTGCAGCGCGCAGTCGCTCCACCGGTACCTGCTCGCGATCGTTGATCTCGCCGATCAGTACGCTCTTGTTGCCACTTGCGTCTTCAAGCTGCCACTCATAGATGGGGTGCGGCCAGAAGTAGACCAGACCACGCCAGCCGATCAGCAGCAGCAGACCCAGTACCGCCACCAGACTCAGGCTGACGGCACCGCCGGTCATCCAGATCCAGGGGGCCCCTGATTTAAACCACTTACCCATTGTCGATTCCTTGTCCATTACAGAGTCGCCCCTTACATCGAGCTGTATTTTTCACGCAACCGCTGACGGACAAACTCGGCCAGGGTGTTGAACAAAAAGGTGAACACAAACAGGACGAAGGCCGCGAGGAACAGTACCCGATAGTGGGAGCTGCCCACTTCCGATTCCGGCATCTCCACCGCGATGTTGGCGGCGAGTGTGCGCAGCCCCTGGAACATGGAGAAGTCCATGATGGGGGTGTTGCCGGTAGCCATCAGCACGATCATGGTCTCGCCCACGGCGCGGCCAAGCCCCATCATCACGGCCGAGAAGATGCCCGGGCTGGCAGTGAGGATCACCACCCGGCTCAGGGTCTGCCACGGGGTGGCCCCCAGCGCCAGCGAGCCCTGGGTCAGGTGCTTGGGCACCGAGAAGACCGCATCTTCAGCGATGGAGAAGATGGTGGGGATGACCGCAAAGCCCATGGCGATACCGACCACCAGCGAATTGCGCTGGTCAAACTTGATGCCCATTTCGTGAGTCAGCCAGATGCGCGAATCGCCGTGCATAAAAGCATTCTCGATGAGCGGGCTCAGGGCGAAGGCCCCCCAGCCAATCAGCAGTAGCACCGGGATCAGCAGGATGGCGTGCCACCCTTCAGGCACCCAGGACTTGCCGCGCTCCGGCAGATAGTTCCAGAGCAGAGCAGTCAGCAGCATCCCCATCGGCAGCAATATCAGCAGCAGGATCACCCCGGGCAACGCACCCTCGATGATGGGCGCCAGCCACAGACCCGCCAGGAAGCCCAGGATAACAGTCGGCAGCGCCGCCATGATCTCGACCGTCGGCTTGACGTATTTGCGCAGCCCCGCCGACATAAAGTAGGCGGTATAGATGGCACCGGCCACACCGAGCGGCACAGCAAACACCATGGCGTAGAAAGAGGCTTTCAGCGTACCGAATACCAGCGGCACCAAACTCAGTTTGGCTTCAAAGTCGTTGCTGGCGGAGGTGGATTGCCACACATACTGGGGCTCCGGATAGCCTTCATACCACACCTGTTGCCAGAGGGCAGACCAGGTCACTTCGGGGTGTTCGTTCTCCACCGAGAAGAGCTTGAAGCTGTTCCCTTGCTGCATCAGCAACAGGTTGTGACGGGGGGAGATGGCCAGAGCAGAGAGTTCGCCCCCTTCCACCGTCTCGGTCAGCAGCTTGGTCTCGCCGGTGGCGTGGAAGAAGCTGATGATGCCGTCCTTGTCGGCACTGATGAAGCCTTTGCGAAAGTGCTCGGGAGTCAGCAGATCTACCGCGCCATCGCCCTTGAAGTCACGAATTTGGGTGAACTGGCGTTTGCCATCCTTCGCCACTTCGAACCACTGTGAAATCACGCCGTTGTCATTACCCACCAGCAGTGAAGAGGCGCCGGAGAGCAGCTGAACCCGGGTCACATTGGCGTTGGGGGCATTGATCTCCAACACGTTGCGCAGGGAGATTTCGCTCAGGTTATGAATGTCATAGACGGAGAGGCGATTACCCTCGCGCACGAACAGGATCCGCAGATTGGGGGTCAGCAACATCTGATCCACATGGCGCGGCAGGGAGGGAATCGTGTAGTTTTCACTGCTCCACTCAATCTCCCCGGAGATGAAGTTCTCCTCACCGTTCATCACCGTCATCACGCCACGACCATCTTCGGTCACGGCGGCGGTCGCCATCTTGTCCTTGGTGGCTTCGAACACCATCAGTTGCAATGCCTTCCCTTGCGGGTCGATCACCACAGGCTCTTCGCCGAAGGGATATTGCAGGCTGGGTTCAATCACCCGAACATCGTTGGGATAGGAAACCTTGAACGCTGGCTGGACGACCTGCGCCTTGCCATCGGCAAAGCCGTAAGCGATCAGCCGCTGGCCCGGTGCCGGGGTCGCTACCGTGGTGATGTCACCAGCAACCTGAGCCTGACCCAGTGACTGGCCGACCTTGATCTTGTCATCTCCCTGCACCGCAAAGAAGTTGACCTGCCCTTTATCGCTGAAGCGATAGCCGATCTCGTTCTGCTCTTCCACGCCGAGCCAGGCGGTCTTCCCTGCGGCAGGCAGGGTAAACGAGGCGGTCGGCTCCATGGAGGCGCCATTGAAGATGGGTTTCACCACATAGAGCAGATAAAAGAAGATAAGCAGCAGCGCCACCAGTACCAGGGCTCCGCCTGTGGTGACGCCATATTTGGCCAATTTATCCTTGATCCGGCGTTTTCTACTGCCCGCCATGACCAGGTTTAACGATTCCGATGACATGCAAGACCTCAATGTAAGCTAGGCTTCGCGGCATTATATGGCGGTTGCATGACAGTTTTGTTACATCAAGAACGCTTTAACAGAGGTTGTTAGCGGAAAAATGGGCGGGGATCCCTTCGAAGGCGGGCGAGCGTAATATATTGTTTATAAAGGGATATTTATGCTGATAATCAGCGAGGGCAGCCTGCGCTGCCCCCGAATGATTCAGGAAAGGGTATCGTTTGATTGTTGCAACGCCAGTTTGGCCGCCTTTTTCTCGGCGCGGCGGCGCTTGAAGAAGGCCGACAACTGGGCCGAGCAGGCATCGGCCAGCACGCCGCCGGTCAGCTCGACACTGTGGTTGTGGCGCGGGTCCTGCAAGATCTCGAACACCGACCCCGCCGCGCCAGTCTTGAGATCTCGGGCGCCGTAAACCACCCGCTTGACCCGGCTATGGATCAGCGCACCGGCACACATACAGCAGGGCTCCAGCGTCACATAAAGAGTGGTGTCGAGCAGGCGGTAGTTCGCCAGCTGCTTGCCCGCCGCCCGGATTGCCATCACCTCGGCATGGGCACAGGCATCGTGTTCGCTGATGGAGCGGTTCCACCCCTCTCCCACCACCTGACCATCCAGCACCAGTACGGCACCGACCGGGATCTCGCCAATCCCTTCGGCCCGGGCGGCCAATGCCATGGCATGGCGCATCCACTGTTCGTCCTGCTCGGTCTGACTCGGTATTTCTGGGACCTCTGATGGTTTCACGCCCATCCCCTCTTTATATTGTTCAATTGTGCTGTTTGCATTCCAGCTATCCATACCTGTCAGATGAATCCATAGATAGCAGGCATGATAGCTCGCGGTGACAGGGCGGCGATTATGCCAAATCTGCACGTCAGACCCAAGCCGCATCCCGACTGAGCAATAAAGAAGCAATCGGCATCTCTATGATAAAAAAGGAGTTGCACCCGTTTGGCCATGCTATTAGACTTCCTCCCCGTCAGCCGAGTCTGACTCCGTCGGTGTGTAGCGCAGCCAGGTAGCGCATCTGCATGGGGTGTAGAGGGTCGGAGGTTCGAATCCTCTCACACCGACCATTTTCCCCGAGAATAGCCCAGTCGAACGACTGGGCTATTTTTTTGCCTCCGATTTATCCTCCTGACAACGCCAGCCTACCAAGAACAAAAAACACTCAGAACCACTTGAATCTTTTTGCCGAACTCATTAAGATGCGCAACTTTCCGCCGGTAGACAACACAGGGAGGTGGAAACACGAGTGAAGGGATCACTGTCCGGCTTGCGTGCAACACAGGACCAGGCATGAACCAGAACACCGATTTCGCACCCGCCATTACGCTTTATTCCGTTCCTCACGACACCCCTTGCCACACCGAAAGCGAAAATGAACAGGTCATCCAGCTGGATGTGATCGATCTTGCCGAACCGGATGATGACTATTGAGCCCGGCCAGATGGCCGCTCAATCACTGGGGCATCGCCTGTTCAACACACTCAGTTTCACACCCTTGGCGAGAAATCTGCAAAAAACGACAAACTGCTAATTCTATCAAAGATGGCAGTATTATTGACTGATGCGTCTCCCCCTTCCCTCTCCAGCATCCCCCCCGACAATTGATACAAACCTACGTTATTGCGCTTCACTTTCCATCGTTGCAACCGCTGGTGCCAACAGAGCCTGCATCACCAAGCCAAGTTTAAAACGCACGTTCACTAACTAGGTCTAGCAATAGCAAAACATTCATTGTCACATTCAAACGCACTTTATACGGCTGTTTTGGCAAAGCCTGGAGTTAGGTCGGGATTTGTTTTTGCATTTGTAATTTTATTACGTAATAAGTTACAGAACGAGGCTCAGGGTAACGGCCCAAATTAGCCGTTGTCCGATGGGAAAAAGCAGGAGCATAACCATCTGCGTAGAGCTTTTATACCAACCAAATAAAGCAATAAAAAACATAAACTTAACCATATCGAAAAAACAGGCGTTTAAAAAAAACTGTTGACGTATTCAACAATATTTCGCACCTTATCAATCGTGTTACCCCGTTGTTGCGGGAACGTTTCAGGAACAGGGATTCGACTTTAGTCGTAGTTAGTAAGTTCAAAATGTAATTCTCAAAGGAGTGAACCTTATGTCGGCACCGGCTCAGACCCACTGCAGCGCCCGCCTTCGCATCCAAGGCGAGATGCTACCCGAATACGCGCAAATTCTGACGCCGGACGCGGTGGCTCTGGTCTCCGAACTGGTGGAACGTTTTGCTCCCCAAAGAGGGGAATTGCTGAAACAACGTGTGGCACGCCAGGCCCGTATCGACGGCGGCGAGCTGCCGGACTTCCTGCCGGAAACCGCCCACATACGTGAAGGTGACTGGACCATTCGCGGCATTCCCGCCGACCTGCAAGACCGCCGTGTGGAGATCACCGGCCCGGTCGAGCGCAAGATGGTGATCAACGCCCTCAACGCCAACGTCAAGGTGTTCATGGCGGACTTCGAGGACTCACTGGCCCCCGCCTGGAACAAGGTGATCGAGGGCCAAATCAACCTGCGCGATGCGGTCAACGGCACCATCTCCTACACCAGTCCGGAAGGGAAGGCCTATACCCTGAACGCCGATCCGGCCGTCCTCATCTGCCGGGTGCGCGGTCTGCACCTGCCGGAAAAACATGTCACCTTCGATGGCGAGCCCATCCCCGGTGGCCTCTTCGATTTTGCCCTCTACTTCCTGCACAACTATCAGGCGCTGCTGGCCAAAGGCTCCGGCCCCTACTTCTACGTGCCCAAGTTGCAGAGCCATCTGGAAGGGCGTTGGTGGAGCGAGGTGTTCGCCTGGACCGAGGACAAGTTCGGCCTGCCCCGCGGCACCATCAAGGCCACCGTGCTGATTGAAACCCTGCCGGCCGTGTTCGAGATGGATGAGCTGCTCTATCAGATGAAGGATCACATCGTCGCCCTCAACTGCGGCCGCTGGGACTACATCTTCAGCTATATCAAAACCTTGAAGAACCATCCGGATCGGGTGCTGCCTGATCGTCAGGTGGTAACCATGGACAAGCCGTTCCTCTCCGCCTACTCGCGGCTGCTGATCAAGACCTGTCACAAGCGCGGTGCGCTGGCGATGGGTGGCATGGCCGCCTTTATTCCGGCCAAGGACGCTGCCGTCAACGAGCAGGTCTTCGCCAAGGTCAAGGCCGACAAGGAGCGCGAAGCCAACAACGGCCACGATGGTACCTGGGTCGCCCACCCGGGCCTCGCTGATACCGCCATGGCGGTGTTCAACGCCACCATTGCGGCTGGCGCCAAGAACCAGATCGGCGTACTGCGTGAGCAGGATGCCCCCCTCACCGCCGCCGACCTGCTGGCACCCTGTGAGGGCGAGCGCACCGAGGCGGGGATGCGCACCAATATCCGGGTCGCCCTGCAATATCTGGAGGCCTGGATCAACGGCAACGGCTGCGTGCCCATCTACGGTCTGATGGAAGATGCCGCCACCGCCGAGATCTCCCGCACCTCCATCTGGCAGTGGATCCGCCACGGCAAGAGTCTGTCGAATGGCAAGGTGGTGACCAAAGAGCTGTTCCGCCAGATGCTGGCCGAGGAGCTGGAGGTGGTCAAAGCCGAGGTGGGCGCCGCACGCTGGCAGGCAGGACGCTTTGCCGAGGCGAGCGAGCTGATGGAAGAGATCACCTGCGCCGACACCCTGATCGATTTTCTGACGCTGCCCGGTTACGAGCGGCTCTGAATCACGGGCCCCCAGCGGGGCTCGCCAATAACAAGTCAATGGAAACGTGAAATCAATGAAAGAGGGAACTGATATGGCACTGACCCGTGAGCAACAGATCCAGGCTATCGAGAAAGACTGGGCGGAAAACCCCCGCTGGAAAGGGATCAAGCGCGGCTACAGCGCCGAAGATGTGGTAAACCTGCGCGGCAGCTTGCAGCCGGTTCACACCCTGGCTCAGCGCGGTGCCGACAAGCTGTGGGGCCTGATCCACGGCGACGCCAAGAAAGGCTACGTCAACTGCCTCGGCGCCCTGACCGGCGGTCAGGCAGTACAGCAAGCCAAGGCGGGGATCGAGGCGATCTACCTCTCCGGCTGGCAGGTGGCGGCGGACAACAACTTGTCCTCCACCATGTATCCAGATCAGTCCCTCTACCCGGCCAACTCCGTACCGTCCGTGGTGGAGCGCATCAACAACTCCTTCGCCCGTGCCGACCAGATCCAGTGGGCCAACAAGGTCGGGCCGCAGGATGAGGGTTTTATCGACTACTTCCTGCCGATCGTGGCCGATGCGGAAGCCGGTTTCGGTGGCGTATTGAACGCCTTCGAACTGATGAAGGGAATGATTGAAGCGGGCGCCGCTGGCGTGCACTTCGAAGATCAGCTCGCTTCCGTCAAGAAGTGCGGCCATATGGGTGGCAAGGTGCTGGTACCGACTCAGGAAGCGGTGCAGAAGCTGGTTGCTGCCCGTCTGGCAGCTGATGTGTGCGGCACCACCACCCTGGTGATCGCCCGTACCGACGCCAACGCCGCTGACCTGTTGACCACCGACGCAGACCCGTACGATGCAGACTTCCTGACTGGCGAGCGCACAGCTGAAGGGTTCTACAAGGTGCGTGCTGGTATCGATCAGGCCATCGCTCGCGGTCTGGCTTACGCCCCCTACGCTGACATGGTGTGGTGTGAAACCGCCAAGCCGGATCTGGACGAAGCGCGTAAATTTGCCGAAGCGATCAAGGCCAAGTTCCCGGATCGCATCTTGGCCTACAACTGCTCCCCGAGCTTCAACTGGAAGAAGAATCTGGACGATGCCACCATCGCCCGCTTCCAGCAGGCGCTCTCCGACATGGGCTACAAGTACCAGTTCATCACCCTCGCGGGTATCCACAACATGTGGTTCCACATGTACGAACTGGCCTACCAGTACGCCCGTGGCGAAGGGATGAAGCACTACGTCGAGATGGTGCAGGAGCCGGAATTTGCCGCCGCCAGCCGTGGCTACACCTTCGTAGCCCACCAGCAGGAGGTCGGTACCGGTTACTTCGACAAGGTGACCACCGTCATTCAGGGTGGCCAATCCTCGGTCACCGCGCTGACCGGCTCCACCGAAGAAGATCAGTTCCACTAATAAGAGAGCTGCCTTGAAATAGCAAAACCCCGGCCTGAAGCCGGGGTTTCTTTTTATCTGCCATTCAAACGAAAGTCAGGCCACAACCGCACACCGCAGAGAGGATCAGAGCTCGAGGATCTCTTTGACAAAGGGAATGGTCAGCTTGCGCTTGGCGCGAAATGAGGCGTTGTCGAGCTGATTGAGGGTGGTGAGCAGGGTGCGCATATCGCGGGAGAGTCGGTTGAGCAGGAAGCGGCCCACATCGATGGGCAATTTGAAGCCCCGCAGCTCGGCACGCAGCTGCAGGGCACTGAGCTTGCCTTCATCATCCAGCTCTTCGAGATGGAAACTGACACCCCAGTCGAGGCGCGAAGCGAGATCCGGCAGTTGCAGTCCCAGTTTGCGCGGTGCGCTGCAGCCGGTGACCACCAGCGTCCCCTCGCCCTTCTCCTGCCAGCGGTTGTAGAAATCGAACAGGGCCCGCTCCCACACGGCATTGCCGGCGATCGCCTCAAGGCTGTCGAGACAGACCAGCGGCAGGCTTTCGAGGGCATCGAGCATGCTGGGGTCGAGCTGTTCAAACTGATCGAGAGAAAGATAGGCCGCCGCCGCATCGCGGGCGTTGACCTCGGCACAGGTGGCGTGGAGCAGATGAGAGCGTCCGGATCCCTTGGCTCCCCAGAAATAGAGGAAAGGCGATCCCTGACCGATGGCCGCATTCTTGAGGGCGGTGATCAGATGAGCATTGGTGCCGGGATAAAAACTGACGAAGGTTTCATCATCCGGTAGTTGTACGGCTAAAGACAGTTGGGCCGGTTGCTTCACTCGTTGGGCTTTGACTGTGACATTTGTGGCTAAGTGTATCATCGCAAAGGCAGATAGAGAACCGCCCGGACAGGCCGGGCGGTCTACAAAAGCCTTATAAAATCAGGGCTGCGACCATTGGTAACACAAACCGCTGCCATTATCGTCAACCTTGCGCAAACGACTCTCAAGTTGCAGCGCCCGCACCAGTTCGGCCTGATCCCCTTGCAGGGTAAAGTTGAAGGTGACCTGGTCCCCCTCCAGCTTGCCGATCGCCACCTTGCTGACGTTGGCCATCCCCTGCAGCATCTTCTGCACGGCGATCATGCTGTCCACTTCGGAGAGGCCATCCACCACCAGGGTCTGGCTGGTTGCCGGACCCGAAATGCGAGCACCGTAGTTTTTCACCAGCCAGGCCGCCAGGGTATCGGCAAGCCCTTGCGCCACTTCGGCCTGAGTGCCGGTGCTATTGCCACGGGTCAGCTCGGTCACTTCACCGGCCGCTTTGGGGCCGTAGAGTCCCCAATCGATGCTCCACTTGTCACCTTCCGGTGTCAGCTTGCCCAGCACCACCATCTCGGCGCCATAGCGCTGGCTTGCCTGCAAAATCGGGTCGGCAAAGCGTCCCCAGACGTCGGTGGCACTGACCGCCATGTTGTCATCGAGATCCATCAGCGGAATGCTGATGGGCAGCCCCAGCATCTGGGCCTGCTCGCGCAAGGCTTGCGCCCAACCATCGCTGGATTGATCCGCCAGCAAGCGACGCTCACCCTGATCCACCACCAGCCAGATGGCCATTTGGGGACGAGCCGGGCCAAGCAGGGCAAACTGGCTCTCGGAAACCAGGCTGTTGACCTTGTCACTCTTGAACTCGGCTTTCAGATACTTGACGGAGTCCTGATCCTGATAACCATAGCTTTTGACATAGTCGCCCGGGGCCGCCAGCGCCTTGACCACCACCGGCTGGGTGAGGATGTCACGCTTGCCGGTCACCTTGATCAGCACCTGACCCAGTGCCTGCCCCTGAGCGGCCACCATGTCACCACTGGTCGGGGCCTTGCCCTGATAGAGGTCGGTCACCTGAGCGGCCGAGGCCATGAATGACAAGCCGCAGCAGAGGGCGGTCACAACACGTTTGAACATGAACAGAGTCTCGAAATGGGAGAGTGTGCTTATGGTAGCGGCAAGGCGCATCCTGCGGCAAGGCTGGCACAAGCGGCCACAAACAGCAGAGCCGGCGATGCGCCGGCTCCGATCACCCCTTCCACATGGGAAGCGGGTCAAGGCATTAACTTATTTGGTACCGAAGATCTTGTCGCCTGCATCGCCCAGACCCGGCACGATGTAGCCTTTCTCGTTCAGCCCCTGGTCGACAGAAGCGCAATAGAGCTCTACGTCAGGGTGAGCGGCTTCCAGCGCCTTGATCCCTTCCGGCGCGGCAACCAGTACCAGCACCTTGATGGATTGGCAGCCTTTCTTCTTCAGCAGATCGATAGTGGCGATCATGGAACCACCGGTGGCCAGCATCGGATCGATGACCAGCGCCAGACGCTCTTCGATGTTGCTGACGATCTTTTCGAAATAGGGAACCGGTTGCAGGGTCTCTTCATCACGGTAGATACCGACCACGCTGACGCGGGCACTCGGCATGTGCTCCAGCACGCCATCCATCATGCCAAGGCCGGCACGCAGGATGGGTACGACGGTTACCTTCTTGCCCTTGATCTGGTCAACTTCTACTGGCCCATTCCAGCCATCGATGATAACCTTCTCGGTTTCGAAGTCAGAGGTCGCTTCATAGGTCAACAAACTGCCCACTTCTTTGGCCAGTTCACGGAAACGCTTGGTGCTGATATCGCCTTCACGCATCAGACCGATCTTGTGTTTGACCAGGGGGTGTTTGACTTCAACGACTTTCATTATTATCTCCTCTAACCTGCCGCAAAAAAATCGCGGAATCATACAACAAAAGCCACCGCTTGTAGAGCATTTCCGCGCAAAAACGCGCAAACGATTTCCTTTCTGGTTTTTCACCGCCACTGTTAGAATACGCCCCGAATTTTACCCTCCACTTCTTTACATGACGGGGAATACTCGTGACTGACAAAACCTCACTGAGCTACAAGGATGCTGGCGTAGATATCGATGCCGGCAATGCACTGGTTGAACGTATCAAGGGCGTGTCAAAGCGCACTCGTCGTCCTGAAGTCCTTGGTGGTCTTGGCGGCTTTGGGGCCTTGTGTCAAATCCCTGCGGGCTACAAGGAGCCGGTACTGGTCTCCGGTACCGATGGTGTGGGCACCAAGCTGCGGCTGGCCATCGACCTGAAGAAGCACGACACCGTGGGCATCGATTTGGTGGCCATGTGCGTCAATGACCTGATCGTACAGGGCGCCGAGCCGCTGTTCTTCCTCGACTACTATGCAACCGGCAAGCTGGACGTGGACACCGCGGCCGCGGTGGTCACCGGGATCGGTGCCGGTTGCGAGCAATCAGGCTGTGCCCTGGTGGGCGGCGAGACCGCCGAGATGCCGGGTATGTATGAAGGGGAAGACTACGACATCGCCGGTTTCTGCGTCGGTGTGGTGGAGAAGAGCGACATCATCGACGGCAGCAAGGTCGGTGAAGGGGATGCCCTGATCGCCCTGGCCGCCAGCGGCCCTCACTCCAACGGCTTCTCCCTGATCCGTAAAATTCTGGAAGTCTCCAAAGCCGACGTGCATCAGCCGCTGGGTGACCGTACCCTCGCAGATGCCTTGCTGGAGCCGACCCGCATCTATGTGAAACCTGTGCTCAAGCTCATCAAGGAGTGCGAGATCCACGCCCTCTCCCACATCACCGGCGGTGGCTTCTGGGAGAACATCCCCCGCGTATTGCCTGCCAATACTCAAGCGGTGATCGACGAGCAGAGCTGGCAGTGGCCGGCGGTGTTCAGCTGGCTGCAGCAGGCTGGCAACGTTACCCGTCACGAGATGTATCGCACCTTCAACTGCGGCGTCGGCATGATCATCGCCCTGCCCGCCAACCAGCTGGAGAAGGCGCTGACCCTGCTCAAGGCAGAAGGCGAGAACGCATGGCACATCGGTCATATCGCCAAGGCAGCAGACGGTGAGGAGCAGGTCGTCATCAAATGATGCGGATCCTCGTCCTAATCTCTGGCAGCGGCAGCAACCTGCAGGCGATCCTCGACCACTGCGCCAGCGGCAAGATTGCCGGTGAAGTGGTCGGCGTCATCAGCAACAAGGCCGATGCCTATGGCTTGGTTCGCGCCAAAGAAGCAGGCGTGGCGACCTCCATTCTGGCCCAGCAGCAGTTTGCCAGCCGAGAGGAGTATGACGCCGCCCTGCTGGCGCTGATGGCAGACTATCAGCCGGATCTGGTGGTGCTGGCCGGGTTTATGCGGATATTGAGCGGCGATCTGGTGCGCCATTTCGCCGGGCGAATGATCAATATCCACCCCTCCCTGCTGCCCAAGTATCAGGGACTGCACACCCACCAGCGCGCTATCGATGCCGGTGACAGTGAACACGGCGCCAGCGTCCACTTCGTCACCGAAGAGCTGGACGGGGGCCCGGTGATCCTGCAGGCCCGCGTGCCCATCTTTGAAGGGGACAGTGCGGACGAGGTAGCGGCACGGGTACAGGCGCAGGAGCACAGCATCTATCCGCTGGTGGTACGCTGGTTCTGCGAAGGCAGGCTGCAGATGGTAGATGGCGCCGTGCAACTGGATGGCGCCCTGCTGGGCCCCGCTGGTTACGCCTGCGAGTAAGCAGACGTCTTGTCGAAATGTGAAAAAGGAGGCCGATGGCCTAATGCCGATCAGTTAAGGATCCATTGACCGATCCTCCTGATGTGTAAAAATCCGAAACCTGTTGATTGGTTTCGGATTTTTTATGCGTATCGACCAGGCTCTCGATTTCCTGCACGCCAGTAATGCCGCTCAGTTTGAGTCACTCTCCGACCTCATTCCCAACGAGTTCATCACCACTCTGCTCGCCGAAGAGGATGTCGTGACCCTGCGTCGCCGCCGTATGCCCATGGAGCGTCTGGTCTGGGCCATCATCGGCATAGCCATCTTCCGCCACGTCCCCATGACCCAGCTGGTCAATCAGCTCGATATCCTGTTGCCCGGCGATCGCCCCTTCGTCGCCCCCAGCGCCTTCCTGCAAGCTCGCCAAAAACTGGGGGACAAGAGCATCGAACGCCTGTTTCACGAGACCGCCTCGCGTTGGCACCAGCAGGCCAACCACCCTGGTTGGGCCGGGCTGCAACTGCTCGCCGTTGATGGCGTGATGTGGCGCACCCCCGATACCCCAGACAATGCCGCCGCCTTTGCCAAGCCCGGTACCCTGCAGGGCGAAACCGCCTATCCGCAGGTGCGCATGCTCTGTCAGATGGAGCTGACCAGTCACCTACTTGTGCAGGCGGTCATGGAGAGCTGCGCCGTCAACGAGATGGTGTTGGCCGAACAGCTTGTCGCACGCACGCCGGACCACTCGCTCACCCTGTTCGACAAGGGGTTTTACTCTCTCGGTCTGCTCCACGCCTGGCAAACCGCTGGCTGCGAGCGGCACTGGCTGCTGCCACTCAAAAAGGGCACGCAATACGAGGTGGTGCGCAAGCTGGGGCGTCAGGATGTGCTGGTGCGTCTCAAAACCAGTCCACAGGCGAGGAAGAAGTGGCCGCACCTACCTGACACGGTGGAAGCCCGCTTGCTGACCCGACACATCAATGGCAAGGCGCGCCAAGTATTGACCTCAATGGTCGACCCGATGCGTTTCCCGGGGGCCGACATCGTTGAGCTCTACAGCCACCGCTGGGAAATCGAGTTGGGCTATCGGGAGATGAAGCACAGCCTGCAACAACACTGGCTCCTGCGCAGCAAAAAGGCGGCAGGGATACGGCAAGAGCTGTGGGGCGTGCTGCTGGCGTACAACCTGCTGCGTAGCCAGA
Source organism: Aeromonas sp. 82P (assembly GCF_051919365.1). Classification (NCBI taxonomy): domain Bacteria; kingdom Pseudomonadati; phylum Pseudomonadota; class Gammaproteobacteria; order Aeromonadales; family Aeromonadaceae; genus Aeromonas; species Aeromonas sp. 82P. The sequence goes on along the minus strand of NZ_JBQBEV010000001.1, from coordinate 1,985,294 downwards.
TGGTAAAGATGGCAGCGAGTCTGAAGGGATACACGGCAAGTCAGCTGAGTTTTCACATGGCATCGGTGTACCTCATCCATGAACTGAGCTGCATGCCGTACCTGTCACCGGGGAGTATTCCGAAGCGGGTGGCGGAGCTGGATAAGCAGGCGGGGCAGTTTGTATTGCCGGAGCGAAGGGAGCGGAGTTACCCCCGCTGCGTGAAGCCAAGACAACAAAAGTATACGGTGCAAAAAGCCAATAAAAACAATGCCAGTCAGGCTTAACTGACTAGCATTAGGCCGATGGCCTCCTTTTTATTTCCTGAATTTTCCCACCACAGGCACAGGCTTAAACCTGTTCACGACCTGCAGCGAGAAACCGTCAACAAGGTGAAGAGCAGCACAGGAACCGGAGCGTATGGACATACGTGAGCACTCTTTGCTGTATACATAAGCGAGCAGCACATGAGCCTTGATCACGGTTTCGTAGCCAGATCGTGGACAGGTTTAGACCGGATTGTCGATATCGATAAAGGTCACATCCAGCCCGTGCACAGTTGCCAGCCACTCCCCCAGCGCCTTGACGCCGTAACGCTCGGTGGCGTGATGGCCCGCGGCGTAGAAGTGCATCCCCATCTCGCGGGCGGTGTGAATGGTCTGCTCGGAGGCTTCACCGGAGATAAAGGCATCGATGCCCTGCTCCGCCGCCAGATTGATGTAGCTCTGACCGCCGCCGGTGCACCAGGCCACTGAACGGATAAGCTCGGGGCCGCTGTCGCCACAGTGGAGCGGCTCACGACCGAGACGCTCGGCAATCAGTTTGGCAAAATCGCGGCCGCTCATCGGCTCTTCCAGCTTGCCCACCATGGCGACGCTCTTGCTGTTCCACGGCTCCAGGCCGCGACGCACCTTGATATCGAACAGCTTGGCGAGCTGGGCGTTGTTGCCCACCTCGGGATGGACATCCAGCGGCAAATGGTAGGCAAACAGGTTGATATCGTGGGTCAACAGGGTCTTGAGCCGACGCTGCTTCATACCGGTGATCTGGGCCGGTTCACCGCTCCAGAAGTAGCCGTGATGGACCAGAATGGCATCGGCCTCGGCAGCCACCGCCGCGTCGATAAGCGCCTGACTGGCGGTGACACCGGTCACCACCTTGCGAATGCGCTCGCGCCCCTCCACTTGCAAGCCGTTGGGGCAGTAATCCTTGATGGCGTGCGGTTCGAGCAGATGATTCAGTACGGTTTCGAGTTTTCGATGAGAGATCATAGGGGTCCCTTATTAAGGCTCGGTCCCCTGCTTTACCAATAAAAACAGGGCCCAGGCTCAAAGCGCCAAGGGCCCCATGATAATCGAGCCGGGCCGTCAAGACCATGACAGCCCCCACACAGTGCGGTTTCCCTACATGCCTTAGGCTGGCAGGTCGATCCCCGCCTCCCGCATCTGGGCCAGCTTGTAGCGCAGGGTGCGCGGGCTGATACCGAGTCGGTCGGCCACCGCCTTGCGGCTGCCGTTACAATCTTGCAGGGTGTCGAGGATAATCTGGTGCTCCTGCTGCTTGAGCTCGCTGCCGAGGCGATCGCCACCATAGCTGCGCTCCACGCTGACAAACTCCATCTCCTGCTCATCCAGCTCCTCCAGAATGAGGTGGTCACAATCAATGACCCCGTCCGGGCTGAGGATCAGGGCGCGCTGTACCACGTTGTCCAGCTCCCGCACATTGCCGGGCCAGGGGTGGGCCAGCAGCCGATCCCGCGAGGCATCTGTCAACTGTGGTGTCGGTAGCCCCTGCTGACTGGCATGAAGCGCCAGCAGGTGCTCCGCCAGCGGCAGAATGTCGCCGGGCCGCTCGCACAGGGCAGACCAGCGCAGCGGAAAGACGTTGAGGCGATAGTAGAGATCTTCGCGGAACAGGCCATCCTGCACCGCTTTTTTCAAATCCCGGTTGCTGGTGGCGATGACCCGCACATCCAGCGGGATCATCTTGCGACTGCCGAGCCGCTCCACCTCTTTCTCCTGCAACACCCGCAGCAATTTGGCTTGCAGCCCCTGATCCATCTCGGTGATCTCGTCAAGCAGCAGGGTGCCTCCCTGCGCCTGTTCGAACTTGCCCGGGCACCCCTGTACCGCGCCGGTAAACGCCCCCTTCTCGTAGCCAAACAGGGTCGCCTCCAGCATGTTTTCCGGAATAGCGGCGCAGTTGATGGCGACAAAGGGCTGCTCGGCGCGGCTGGAGTTGTCATGAATGTAACGGGCCAGCACCTCTTTACCCGTCCCGCTCGGGCCGGTCACCATCACGGTCGCTTCGCTTCTGGCAACACGAGTCGCCAGCTGGAACAGCTCGGCAGTTTTCGGATCCCCGTAGACCACGGCGCGTTTCTCCACCTTCTGGGCGGGCACATAGCGGCTGACCTGATTAAGCAGCACCTCCGGCGAAAATGGCTTGGCCAGATAGTCGATGGCCCCTTCACGCATGGCGCGCACCGCACCGTCGATGTTGGCGTAGGCGGTCATCAGCAGCACAGGTATCTGCGGATATTGCTGGCGAATGGTGGCCAGCAGGGTGAGGCCGTCCATCCCCCCCATCTGGATATCGGAGATCACCATGTCAAACGGCTGACGGGAGAGGGCCAGCAGAGCCCGCTCGCCGCTGTCCGCTTCACGGCACTCATAACCGCCGAGCAAAAGGGTATCCACCAGCGCTTCGCGCAGGCCATTGTCATCTTCAACTACCAGGATCCTGGCCTGTGTCATGCTACACCTCCAAGCTGCACCGGTTGCTGGTGCAGGGGGAACGACAGAGTAAAGCAGGTGCCTTCACCGGGAACCGAGGCCACACCGACCTCCCCCTGATGGGCACGCACTACAGATTGCACCACCGCCAGCCCGAGGCCAGTGCCCTGGGAGCGAGTGGTAAAGAAGGGTTCGAATACCTGACCGAGCTGATGGGAAGGGATCCCCTTGCCATTATCGATGACCCGCATCTCCACCCGGGCACCGCTGCGCACCGCGCTGACCAAGAGTGACGTGGCCCCCGCCTGCTGGGCATTGGCAATCAGGTTGTTGATGGCTCCCGCCAACGCGCTGCTGTTGGCCAGCAGACAGAGATCGGGCTCTGGCGCCTCCATGTGCAGCTCGCAGCCCTGTTGCTGACAGAAGGCCTCGGCACCGGCCTGCACTTCGGCCAGCAGCCCTTGTACCGAGATGGGGGTGACCACCTGATTGTCACCGTTGCGGGCAAACAGCAAGATGTCGTTGATCTGCTTCTCCAGATCCTGCAAACGGGCCATCAACTTTTGCTGAAACTGAGTGCGAGATTCCGGCTTGAGGGTGCGGTTGGCCAGATTGGCGGCATAAAGCATGGCAGCGGAGAGCGGTGTGCGGATCTGGTGGGCGAGCGAAGCCGCCATATTGCCCAGCGCCGACAGCCGCTTCATGTGGTTGATGCGGTCTTGCAGTTTACGGGTTTCGGTCAGGTCATTGATAAAGACCAGCTGGCCGGGCTGATCCGGCAGCGGTTGGGTCGAGAGCTGCACCCGGCGCCCGTCGCGCAGGGAGATCTCGTGGCCATCATCCTCGCGCGGCTCGAAGCAGCGGGCAATGATGTGGCGCCAGAGCTCCCCTTCCAGTGGCTCCCCCAGCAGGGAGATGGCCGCCGGATTCGCGCGGGTGACCACCCCTGCCCCGTCAAGTAGCAACACCCCGGTGGGGAGCGCCTTGAAGATGGCATAGAGCTGGCTCACTTCGTGGGACTGGAGTGGCATGTCCTGCTGCTGGATTGTCATAAACCTGACCTCAAACTGGCTATTGGGTCAGGTCATTCAATTTCCATGCCACTAAATTATATGGATTAAAACAATGAATTGCGCATTAGCGTCAAGGCTTTGACCCTCAGACGTCCTTGCTCATCCCGTACTTTTTCATCTTCTCCACCAGGGTGGTACGGCGCATGCCGAGCAGATCGGCGGCGCGGGCCACCACCCCGTCCTGAGACTCCAGCGCCTGACGGATCAGCTCCACTTCGAGGTCGGCCAGCATCTCTTTGAGGTTGACCCCCTCCTCCGGCAGCTGCATGGTACGGGCCGAGGCGAGGGCGTGATCCAGCTCGGGTGGATCCTGGAACACCGCCGCCAGCGCATCCCGTTCATCCATCTCGGTCAGCCGCTCATCCCGCGGCTCGCTCGGCAGCAGGCGATAACGGCTCGGCAGATCGGCCACATCGACGATCTGGTGCGGGTAGAGGATCAGCAATCGCTCCAGCAGGTTGGAGAGCTCGCGCACGTTGCCAGGCCAGGGGTACTGCATCAGCGACTCCAGCGCCCGCTGGGTCAACCGGATAAAGCCGTGGTGCTGCTCGGCATGACGGTTGAGCAGCTCCTGCAGCAGCAGCGGGATATCGTCGATGCGATCCCGCAGCGGCGGCGTCTCAATGGGGAAGACGTTGAGGCGGTAGTAGAGATCTTCGCGGAAACCCTGAGTGCGGATCATCGCCTCCAGATCCCGGTGGGTCGCCGCTATGATGCGCACATCGGCCTGAATGGGCTTGCCGCCACCGACCCGGTCGAACAACCGCTCCTGCAATACCCGCAGCAGTTTGACCTGCATCGGCATCGGCATGTCGCCGATCTCGTCGAGAAACAGGGTGCCCCCCTGCGCCAGCTCGAAGCGACCGCGACGGGCCGCGATGGCGCCGGTAAACGCCCCCTTCTCGTGGCCAAACAGTTCGCTCTCCAGCAATTCGGCCGGAATGGCGCCGCAGTTGATGGGCACGAAGGGGCCGCTGCTGCGGGAAGAGAGTTCGTGGATGGCGCGCGCCACCACCTCTTTACCAGTGCCAGACTCCCCGAGGATCAGCACGTTGGCATCGGTCTCGGCCACTTGGCTGATGAGGCGGCGTACCTCCTGGATCCCCTTCCCTTTACCCACCAGCAAGCGCAGCAGGGCCTGCCCCTTGTCATGGGTCTGCTGACGGGGATGCAAGGAGACGAACGCCTGACAGAAGTGCAAATGACGGGTAAGGGATTCATAGGTAAAGGGCGAGAGCGCGACCCCGATAAAGTTGCTGTTGGGCAGATCGGCCTCAACCAGCGAGAGGAAGGGGGTACGGGGGAAGGCGGCCAGCAGCTCTGACAAGGGACGGTCGGTCAGCTCACCCACCAGCACCCCTTGCAGCGGACCGGAGGATTCGATGGCCACATCCAGATCGCTTTGTGCCACCTCCTGCCACGGGATCCCCATAAACGAGAGCACGGTTCCCAACTGTTGGCGCCGCTGCGCATCGGCATCAACAATCAACACGCCCATCTCCACCATATCCATTCCTCGCGATGTCCTGAACTAACTTATTGTTTTATTTAATGATAAAACAGCTACTGACTGTCTTTTTGCAGGCACACAAAGTGCCAAAATTCCGACACATTGTCAAAAATTGTCGTATTCAGGCTAAGTGTATCGACAGAAACGGGAGATTAGATAAATTTTGCCGAGGAATTTTCTGCATTGGCGCCGTTAACAAACGCCGCCAATAGCGGAAAGAAAACTGCCCTCGTCAGAGGGCAGCATGGGACACGGTGAAGCGCATTCAGTGGCGATTATGATGGTGCGGCGCCGCGTAACGACACTCGGGAAAACGGCTGCAAGCAAGAAAGAGTCGACCGGCGTGGGGGCCTTTTTTCGCCTCCCGCTCCACCAGCGGCGCATCACAACGAGGGCAGTGGTGTACCTCGTGCTCTTCATCATCCTCTACATCGGCGAACAAACCATCGACCAGTTCACCCTCACTCTGCGGCGCCTCCACCGCCCCGTTGGCCTGGATGGTGGGCTCGCGGAGCGACGCAGGCGAGATGGCCTCGGCATGGGGAGTGCGGCCACGCATCCCGGCACCGACATCCACGCCGTCCAGCAACAGAGGGTTGAACGTCGGCTCGCGGCGCGCCCCGTGCGGCAAATCGTCGATCAATGGTTCGCTGGTTTTGACCAGCAGCGGCAGGATCTGTTCGCGCAGCTCTTCCACCAGATAGCTGGCACTTGCCGGGATCTGCAGCAACGGCAGACCGGCGCTGTCGCAGGCGGTTTTCAGAAAGAGATCCCGCGCCTTGCGCTTCTGGTGACGATGGGAGCTGTCATCGAGTTCGATGGCGCAGATAAAGGAGAGATCCGCGGGGTGGCAAAGCAGATAGTCAAAATGCTTGGCACTGATCTTGTTGAAGTGCTGCTGCCATTTGCTTTTACCGATCCCGGCCTGCGGCGTCAGCACATCGGCCACCCGCACCTTGGCAAAGACCCGGGCCTTGTCACCCACCGCCAAATCCAGCACCCCGAGGAAGGAGCGCTCAGCGGGACTGAACAGGGTCTCCTGCACATCATAGGGCAGGCGCTTTTGCTGTCTGCCTCTGCTCCAGAAGATCGCCAGCACAAGCAGCGCCAGCAACAACAATCCCGATAGGACAAGGGTATTCATGAGAGCACGATCCAGTTCACGACACGAAAGGGGAATCACTTTACCACAGCCGCCACGGAGCAAGGCAGCAGACCCGTGTATAGAAAGTGAAAAGTCCCGTCTTTTTATCTATTTGTCAGCAGGCGGGGGTTCATATGACCAGCCCCAGCAGGCACAATAGGGATAGAGCAAGAAATCCCATTTCAAGGAGAGCAGGATGCAAAAACAATTGGTGGTCACCGTGATCGGTGCAGACAAACCCGGGATCGTCGAGAGTCTGGCTGCAGTCATCAGCCGCGAGCAGGGTAACTGGCTGGGCAGCGCCATGAGCGAACTGGCGGGCCAGTTTGCCGGTATCCTCCATGTCTCTGTCCCCGATGAGCACTATCGCAGCCTGTGCGAAGCACTGGCCCTGCTACCGGATCTGACCATCAGCTTTGCCGAAGGGACACCGACCGCCGAGCCAGCCCATCAAGTCATGATGACGGTGACCGGCAACGACCGCCCCGGCATCGTCCATGAAGTAGCCAGCATCCTGCGCCAGCTCGAGATCAACGTGGCCGATCTCACCACCGGCTGTGAACCGGCTCCCCACTCCGGCGCCCCACTCTTCTATGCCCATGCGCTGGTAGCCCTGCCCGACGAGCTCGCGATGGATACGCTTATCACCGCGCTGGAATCCCTCTCCGACGATCTGGTGGTCGACATCGACGAAGCGTTCAGCGAGCAGTAACAATACTGTCATTTATTTGTCATATATTAACGCCATAACTGCCGCGCAGACGCGACCTGAAACAGAGGCACAAGATGAGCACCGACAAGCAGTATGAAGAGAAAGAGCTGAGCTGGCTCTCATTCAATGAACGGGTGTTGCAAGAGGCAATGGACAAGACGGTGCCCCTCATCGAGCGGGTTCGTTTTCTGGGGATCTTCTCCTCCAACCAGGATGAGTTCTTCAAGGTACGGGTATCGGACGTCAAGCGCCGCATCCTCATCAATGAAGTACATGGTGGCGACGATGAAGCGAAAGTGCTGCTGCGCGCCATCCAGCAGAAGGTGATGGCGCTCGGTGAAGCGTTCGACAACACCTATAAGGAACTGTTGATTGCGCTCGCTCGCCACAACATCTTCCTGGTCAACGAGAACCAGCTCTCCGATGCCATTCAGAAGTGGCTGCGGGTCTTCTTCAAGGAGAAGGTGCTGCGTCACATCATCCCGATCCTGCTCAACAAGGAGGTCAATCCGGTCAAATTCCTCAAGGATGAGTACACCTATCTGGCCATCGAGATGAAGAAGAACGGTCAGGTGATCCAGTACGCCCTGGTGGAAGTGCCGACCGACGACCTGCCCCGCTTCTTCCAGCTGCCGCCTGAAGGGACCCGCCGCAAGAAGCAGATCATCATTCTGGATAACGTCATCCGCTTCTGCCTCGACGAGATCTTCAAAGGCTTCTTCGACTACGACGAGATTGCCGCCTATGCGGTGAAGCTGACCCGGGATGCCGAATATGATCTCTCCGACCAGCTGGACTTGAGCCTGGTGGACAAGATGAGTGACGGCTTGAAGCAGCGCCTCACCGCCATGCCGGTGCGCTTCGTCTACGAGCGGGAGATGCCCGCTGCCATGATAAGCTTCCTGAAACTCAAGCTGCAGATCAGCTCCTACGACGCCATCATGCCGGGTGGGCGTTACCATAACTTCAAGGATTTCATCGGCTTCCCCAACGTGGGTCGTGACTATCTGGAAAACCCCAAGCTGCCAGCCCTCGATTGCCGCGATTTTGACGGCTTCGTCAACGCCTTCGATGCGATTACCAAGCAGGATATCCTGCTCTACTACCCGTATCACAAGTTCCACCACTTCACCGAGCTGGTGCGCCAGGCGGCGTTCGACCCAGCGGTGAGCGCCATTCGCATCAACATTTATCGGGTGGCCAAGAAGTCGCGGATCATCCACTCCCTCATCGATGCCGCCAACAACGGCAAGAAGGTGACCGTGGTGGTCGAGCTGCGCGCCCGTTTCGACGAGGCGGCCAACATCGACTGGGCCAACATCCTTACCGATGCCGGGGTCAAGGTGGTGTTCGGGGTGCCGAGCCTCAAGATCCACTCCAAGCTCTGCCTCATCACCCGCCACGAAAATGGCGAGCCGGTGCGCTACGCCCATATCGGCACCGGGAACTTCAACGAGAAGACCGCCAAGATCTACACCGACTTCTCGCTGCTGACCCGCAATCCGGATATCACCGCCGAAGTGGAAGGGGTGTTTGAATACATCGAGTACCCCTATAAGCGTTACAAATTCAACCACCTGCTGGTCTCCCCCATCAACAGCCGCCGTCAGCTCTATCGTCTCATCGACAACGAGCTCTCCAACGCCAAGGCGGGCCAGCCGAGCGGCATCATCCTCAAGATCAACAATCTGGTGGACAAGGATCTCATCAACCGTCTCTATGCCGCCGGGCAGGCGGGAGTACCGATCCAGATGATCATCCGTGGCATGTGCGCCCTGCGCCCGGGCGTACCGGGCCTCAGTGACAACATCAAGGTGATCAGCATCATAGACCGCTTCCTCGAGCACCCGCGGGTGATGGTGTTCCACAACAAGGGAAACCCCCAGCTCTATATCTCCAGCGCCGACTGGATGAGCCGCAATATCGACGGCCGTATTGAGGTGGGCACCCCCATTTATGATGAGCGCCTCAAGCAGCGCATCATGGACATTCTCGAGCTACAACTGAGTGATACCTGCAAGGCGCGGGTCATTGATGCCGACCAGCAGAACGAATATGTGAAGCGGGGCAACCGCCGCAAGATCCGCTCTCAGGTGGCGATTTACGACTATCTCAAACGTATCGAGTCAAACAATGGACAATAGTCTCTATGCCGCCGTGGATCTCGGCTCCAACAGTTTTCACATGGTGATCGCCCATCTGAGCGAAGGGCGTTTTCGCATCGTCGATCGCATCAAGGAGCGGGTGCGGCTGGCGGAAGGGATGGATGAGCAGAAGCGGATGAGCCCGGAGGCGATGGAACGCGGCCTCGCCTGCCTGTCGCTGTTTGCCGAGCGCCTCACCAACATCAAGCCGGATCAGATCCGCATCGCAGGTACCTATACCCTGCGCCGCGCCAGCAACGCCCGCGAATTTGTGAGTGAAGCAGCCAAGGTGCTCAACCACCCCATTGAGATCATAAGCGGGCAGGAAGAAGCACGGCTCATCTATCAGGGGGTTGCCCATACCCAGCATATCGAGGGCCAGGTACTGGTGATCGATATCGGCGGCGGCAGCACCGAGCTCATCATCGGTGAAGGGTTTGAACACAAGGCCCTTACCAGTCGCAAGATGGGCTGCGTCAGCTTTACCCAGAGCTTCTTTGCCAGCGGCAAGCTGAACGACAAGCACTTCACCAATGCCGTGCTGGAGGCGCAGCACCAGCTCGCCCCCATCGTCAACCAGTACCGCAAGCTGGGCTGGCAGAGCTGCCTTGGCAGCTCAGGCTCCATTCGTACGGTACGGGATGTACTGCAAGGCGAAGGGCTGACTGACGGCAGCATTACGCTGGAGGGGCTGGAGCGGCTCAAGGCGCTGATGATTGAGCGCAAGCGAGTCGATAACCTCAAGCTGACAGGGCTTACCGAGGAGCGTCAGGAGGTGTTTGCCGCCGCAGTGGCCATCCTGCTCGGGCTGTTTACCTCGCTGCCCATCGAGCGGCTCGACTACTCCGATGGAGCTCTGCGCGAAGGATTGCTGTATGAGTTCGAGGAGCGCTTGCAGCACCACGATATTCGCGAGCGCACCGCACAAGCGCTAGGCACCCACTACCGGATGGACCGCAAACAAGCAGCCCGGGTGGAGCAGAGCGTGCTGACGCTGTTTGATGCCTTGCAAGAGCCCTGGCAGATGGAGATAGAGCCCTATCGAGCCATCCTCGGCTGGGCGGCGCGGCTGCACGAAATTGGCCTTGCCATCAACTACAGCGGCATTCATCGCCACTCCGCCTATATCCTGCAACACACCGACCTGCCCGGCTTCAACCAGGACGATCAGGCTCTGCTAGCGGCGCTGGTACGCTTTCAGCGCAAGGGGCTCAAGCTCTCCGAACTGCCGCCACTGCCCAACCACGACATGCAGACGGTGCTGCGCTGCATCCGCATCCTGCGCCTCGCAGTCGCCGCTCACCACAAGCGCCAGGACAACCTGCTGCCCGAGTGGAAAGTCGCAGTGCAAGGGGATCAGCTGGTCGTGACCCTGCCGATCGACTGGTGCGAGGAGAACCGTCTCCTGATGCAGAATCTGGAGAAGGAGCACCGCTACTGTCAGGAGCAGGGCTGGCCACTGCTGTTCCAGCTCGGCTAAACCGGAAAGATAAATGAAAAAGGCAGCCCACTGGCTGCCTTTTGCATCTCAATCTCCCGGTTACTGCAACTCGGGCAACAACCACTTGGCCATCTCGAAGTAGATGATAAGGCCGGTACCATCCACCAGCGTCGCGATGAATGGCGCAGAGACCACCGCCGGATCGATGCGGAAACGACGCAGCACCATGGGAATAATGGATGCGACCGTGGCACTCCAGAGCACGATGGCGATGATGGTAAAGGTCACCACCATGCCAATCTGGGGACCGACGCCGAGACTCCATGCCCGTACCCAGGCCGCCATGGCAATGGCACCCGAGATGAGCAAACCGGTGGAGAGCTCCTTTTTCAGCACTGTGCCGAGATTGCGCAGACTCACCTCCCCGACCGCCATGGCTCGTACTATGGTGGTGGTGATCTGGGTGCCGCTGTTACCACCAGTACCGATCAGCAAGGGGATAAAGAAGGCCAGCGCGATGGCCGCTTCCAGCTGCTCCTCAAATGCCCGCAGCACGGTGCCGGTGTAGGCTTCCGCCACAAACAGGATAAGCAGCCAGCCCACCCGTTTGCGCCACAGCTGCCAGGGCGTCGCCTGCAAGTAAGGGGTATCGAGCGGTGATGAGCCCCCTTGCATCTCGGCATCCTCGGTGGATTCGAGCTCCAGAATATCCGCCGCATCATCGACGTGGAAAATACCGACCAGTCGCCCCTGATCCTCGACAGGCAATACCGACAGGTCGCGGTCGATCAGCAGGCGCGCTGCCAACTCCTGATCCGCACGGGCGTTGATCCGCACCGTCTCCCGATCCATCAGTGTCGCGACGTTGGCCAGCGGGTCGGCGATCAGCAAGGTCTTGAGGGAGAGGCTCCCTTGCAGACGACCATCCCCGTTGACCACATAGATATGGCGAAACAGCTGGGCATTATCCCAGGCATCGTGGATCAGCTGTTTGGCGTGACCGACCGTGTCCTCCTCCCGCACAGCCAGATATTCGTGGCGCATGTTGGCCCCCACCGACTCGGTGGGCCAATCCAGCAGGGAGTAATACATGGCCTGCGCCTGGGTCGGGAAGCGAGCCAGCAACATGGTGCGATCCTGACGACTCAGTTTGCGCAGGATGGCGACCATCTCGCGGCGGGGAATGGCCTCCTGCAACACGCTGACGATGCTGCCATGGAGCCGCTGCAACAGGCGCCCGGCACTCTCGGCCGAGAGTGAACCAAGCAGTTCGGCACCTTGCGGAATTGGCAGGGTATCAAAGATACAGTTGAGCTCTTCCGGACGCAGGGTCAGCAGTTGATCGGCGCGCTGAACCGGATCCAGATTATGTTCCAGCCAACCCTGCAGGGCGGCCAGATCGAGCAGTTGGTGACGGTTAAGAATGGTATGTGTTTTCTTCATCACAGATATCCTCATGTGATTTCAGGCGAACCTGAATGCCTCCGGAAATAGCCGGATGCAACGACAAGAAAACAGCAATTTGATTGACGAGTAATAGGCAGGAAATGACGCCGTTCGGCGTGTCATCATCCCCACGTACCAGCTTTAGCACTGTATAACGTATCCGGCATGCCGGAAGCCACTTGGGTTTACACCTTAATCCGATGAAAACTGTCCTGATCTTGGGCGTCTCTGGACGTCGTGAGATCAGTGGCCTGTGTTTATACAGGAGCCTCGCCTAACGAGATGCTGCAAATAATACGCACAACCCTCTGTTGTGCGGGCGGCATGATTATCCAATCCCGCAGAGAGGTCAACCCCGCAACCACCATTAAATGGGCAACGGCAACAGCTTGTTACAATTGGCAGGAGATGACACGGAACCAATTTTCATAGTCTGGACAAAAAAAAGGCCCCAAAGGGGCCCTTCTTTAATTAGCGAATATAGTCAAATAGCGTCAGACGGCTTATTTTGCTGAAAGAGAGTTGCGAGGCACTCAATGCCGCATCCTCTTTTGACAGCGCGGAGATCACTTCATAGAGATCCGCTTCCGACACCTTGGCTCTCGCCTCGGCGTTGAGGGTACTCAACCCCTCGTTAGAATCCATGACTGCCTCGAGACTGTTCATCCTGCCCCCCAACTCCCCCAATCCATGATCGATATTCAGGCGGGCATTTTTCATATGAACGGTGGCATCTGCCACTTCCAGCGCAAAGTTGTCAGCGGTAATAGCGGGATCACGCAAGGCGGTAATAAAATCCGACATCCCGTTCAGCACGTTGTCATTCTTCGGTGGGTTAAGGTCAAACTGCTGAGCCGCACCACCTGCAGGCAAATCAAGGGTCAACTCCAGACCATTGAAGGGGATCTTGGTGCCAGCAGTGTAGTTACCCGTTTGCAGGGTTGTACCACCGGCATCCTTGATATCATAGGTATCAGGCGGACCTATGGTGGTTGATACAGTATAAGTGTTGCTGGGCAGTGCAAAGTTATAATTGGACTTATAGAAATTATCAAAGTTGCCCTGATCACCGACTCCGACCTTGATATTTGCGGTGGTTGCACTGGCAGTTCTTCTGGTCGCCACAATTTCAAACAGATCCTGCCCGGAATCATTGGCAGCAATTTGTACTGTGGGTGAGACCTGAATATTTCGCTGACCAGGGTCCCCCTGATAGATATACTTTCCGTTGGCGTCTTTGATATATGGCTGGGTCTTGCTCTGATTGCCGCCAAATATAAATTCACCCGAAGAGTTTTTGCTATTCATCAGATCAAACATTTGTTGCTGCAACCCTTCCAGCTCGCTGGCTATGGCCTTGCGATCATCCATGCTGATAGCGCCATTATTTGACTTCTGGATCAGGGTCTGGGCACTAAGCATCGCATTATTAATCGACGTTAATACCGTCTCCTCATGTCCCAGGCTGTTTTCCAGCAAGCTGCCATTGACACTGTACTGCTTGAACAGGTCAATCTCCTTGGTCAGTGCCATCTTCTGGCTCATCCCCGCGGGATCTTCGCCGGCAGTCTGAAATTTATTACCGGTTTGCAGCTGTTGGTAGGCAGTATTCAACCGCTCGTTGGCACTGTTGAGGGAATAGATATTCCGGTCGTAGATCATGTTGGTGGTGATGCGCATGACGTTACCTCACGGAAGAGAGCAGTGTATCGAAAATGGTTTTGGCCGTGCTGACGATTTGCGCCGATGCCGCATAGGATTGCTGGAAGCGGATCAGATTGGCCGCCTCCTCCTCCAGATTGACCCCTGACACACTTTCAAAGATGCCGGTGCTCTGGATAAGCTTGGACTCATTGGCCTTGAGCAACGTTTTTGCCTGACTGGTATTGTTACCCACTTCCATCACCAACCCGGAATAGGCCTGATTGAAGGTCATCTTGTCATTGGTCGTCCCACCATTGGTGCTCTTGCGCACCAGATCCTTGTTTTGCAGCTCGGCCAGAACCAGGCCATTGCTGTTATCGGCAAAGCCATTGCTGTTGTAACTGAGCTTGAAGCTGTCAGCAGCATCCACCGTGCCGGTGATACTGAACTCGTAGCCGGGAGCCTGTTTCGGGTTGGCATAGACCGCAGTCCCAATGGGGAAGGGGTTAATCATCGCTGACATCAGGTCTTGCCCTTTGCTGCTCGCGGGGGCCGTGCCAATCAAGGTAGTACCATCGGATTGAAACACCTGATAGTTACCACTGCCATCGATTTTAACCACCTGGGGCGCTGTCGGGCTCAGGCTATTGGTCCCAAAACCTGACCCCGCACCGGTATTGAATACGCCACCCAGTTTGATATCCGCCCCGCCGCCATTATTGGTGGTCTTTTCCGCTTTAAGCGGAGAGGCCAAGGCCAAGTCTTCCGGTCGGGTGATCAGCTGACCCAGACCGGCGGCCGCACTTTTGGTCGGTTGCAGCAACAGTCTGTCACCCGCAGCCGGCGCACCGGTGAGATCGATGGAAATGCCGTGCCCCGTGAGTTCAAACGTTGCAGGAGGGGTCGAGCCAGTCGCCACAGAGGTTCGATTACCAGACTTGTCCAGCGAGAACACCTCATAACCGGCGGCGCTGCTAAAGCGCACTTCGTAATCAAACGGGGTCACTGATGTCCCCTTACCCGGCACGAAGCTGACATTCGCCCCGACCGTCCCCGTGTTGTCGTCGTAGGGTAATCCCTTGCTGGTTGGCAGGGTGAAGATATCACCGCCAATTTCATTATCCAGGTCCATCCCGAGGCGGTTCTGCTGGTTCATTGCATCGGCCATCGCCACGGCCAGCTGCCCCAGTTCGCGCTTGGTAGGTTCAAGGTCGTTACGTGCTTTGAAAAGGCCTCCCACGGCGCCACCAAAGGTCTCGTTGTCAATAAGCGCCTCATTATCACCCAAAGTTAATTGCAGCTCTAAATCTCTCGAATCAGGATCACTGGGCATCACTTTAAACTGAGCCACGCCGCCGTTTAGTACCAACGAGTGGCCAGTGCTCATATTGACCAGCATGCTGCCGTTGGGTTGGGCTACGGTGCGAATATCCATCTTCTCCGACAGCTGGCGGATCGCCTCATCCCGCTGATCAAACAGCATCAGGTTCTCTTCGGGTGACCCCTGGGTGCGGATGATGGCCTGATTAAGATCATTGATGCTGGTGAGCAGGCTGTTGACCTGCTTGGTTTCATCTTCAATGCGGGTGTTGAGGGTATCGCTCTGCTTGTCGAGCTGCGCCGAGAGGGTATGAAAACGGTTGACCATGCCACTCAACTCCGTCATCACCACCTTGCGCCCACCGATCTCGGCAGGCGATTCATTGGCTGAGTGAAATGACTTGAAGTAGGAGGTGATGGCCGCCCCCACGCTGTTGCTGGTATCCCCAAGCAAGCTGTCAACTCCAGCCAGCTGTTCATAATGGGTCAGGGAGGCATGATAGGCAGAGGTATCACGGCGCACCTCCCCCTGCATATAGTCGTTGATTACCCGCTGGGTCTTGATGTCACCGGTCCCCAGACCGATGGTATTGGTATACACCAGCGTACGCTCACGCACATAGCCCTGGCTATTGACGTTCACTATGTTGTTACTGGTGGTCTGCAGCAGGCGTTGCTGTGCCAGCACGCCCGATGAACCAATCCCAAGCAGGTCGCTTGCCATACGTTACAGCTCCATCTCGTTGTATTGGGCAATGGCGTCACTGCGCAATACCTGTTTCAATTTTCTGGCGTAGTGCGGGTCGGTGGCATAACCCGCCTGTTGCAGCGCCTCAAAGTAGCGATCAGGACTATCCACCTTCGCCAGGGCTCCCTTGTAGCGAGAGCCGGAAGTGAGGAAGTCCACGTAGTCGTTGAAGCTCTCTTCAAACGACTCATAGGAGCGAAATGCCGCTTTCTGGCGGGAGGCGACGCCTTGCTCATACTCGAGCGTGCTGACCACAGCCTTTGGCCCTTCCCAGCGCGGATCGGCCTTGATGCCAAACAGGTTATGGGTCACCTGCCCCTCGCCATCCTTGATCACCCGCTTGCCCCAACCGCTCTCCAGTGCCGCCTGGGCGACCAGTACCGCCGGGCTTAACCCCAGCTTGTCGGCCGCTTTCTTGGCCAGCGGCATCAGGCGATTAACGAACTCTTCCGGTGTATCGAACTCTTTGCCCCCACTACCGGTGGCTCTGCCCTCTTCGCTGGCCATGCGTCCCATGGGCGGAATGCTGCGGTGCGGTCGACGGGGCATAGTGAGTGCGTGGCTCTCCTTGACCTCCTCGGTCATCTCTCTTTCAGCAAAATCTTTGCCAACTTTTGATGCCGCGATCAAATCATCGGCAGCGGCCGTGGGTGGCTGATAGGGTTTGTAGGTCCGTTCGGTACGCTGCGGCATCTTGAGCACCCGTCCATCCTGATGGGTAAAGGTCTCGGGAGAGAGCTGCTTGGCCACCATGTCAGCCAATCCCAGTCCCCCCTTGCTGGACATGTCGGCAACCCGCTGCTCATCCAGCATCCCTTCATAGAACTGGGTATAGCTGCTGTTCATCGGGTTGTCCTGAGTCAACACCCCGTTGGCCTGACGCATGCTCTGAAACAGCATCTGGGTAAAGATTGACTCGAACTGACGTGACGCACTCTTGAGCGCTTCGGCCTGCCCCTCTTTGCTTTGGCTCATCTGGCGCAGACGGTCCAGGTTCTTGATATCCTGTACCATCCCGAGATTCATGCCGCTGTTGCTGTCAAACTCCGCCATTTTGCTTACCTCATTGCCACCCGTGGCAACCACTTGCCGCTTGTTACAATATGACCAGTTGCCCCTCGATGGCGCCTGCCTGCTGCAGCGCCTCAAGGATGGCCATCAAATCACCGGGGGCGACCCCGACCTGATTGACCGCCCGGACCAGATCATCCAGGGTCGCACCGGTATCAAACTTGAACATCCGCCCCGGCTCCTGCTGGACATTGATGGTCGAGTTGTTGGTCACCGTCGTCTCTCCTCCCGCCAGCGGGTTGGGCTGGGAGACCTGCTGGTTTTCGGCGATGGTCACCGTCAACCCGCCATGGCTGATGGCCGCCGGTTTGAGCTTGACCTGACTGCCGATCACTATGGTGCCGGTGCGGGAGTTGACGATGATCTTGGCCGCCTCATTGGCCGGATCCACCTCCAGATTCTCGATGGTGGCGAGATAGGAGACCCGCTGGCCCGGATCCCGCGGGGCATAGACCTTGACCGAGGTGGCATCGAGCGCCTGAGCGGTATTGGGCCCCACCAGATCGTTGACCACATCGGCCAGACGGCGCGCAGTGGTAAAGTCGGGTCGGTTAAGGTTGAAGGTGATGGTGTCCCCCTGACTGAAGGAGTTGGGCACCTCCCGCTCCACGGTCGCACCGTTGGCAATCCGCCCGACGGTCGGGGTATTGATCACTACCTTGGAACCATCAGCCCCCTCGGCCCCCAGACCACCGACCACCAGACTGCCCTGGGCGACCGCATAGACCCGCCCATCGAGCCCTTTCAGGAAGCTTTGCAACAGGGTGCCGCCCCGCAGGCTCTTGGCCTCGCCAATGGCCGACACCGTTACGTCGATGGTCTGGCCCGGCTTGGAGAAGGGGGGCAGGTCGGCATGGATCGCCACCGGCGCCACATCCTTGATCTTGGGCTTGATGTTATCCGGCACCTTGATGCCAAAATTGTTGAGCATGGTACGGAAGGTCTGCTCGGTGAAGGCGTTGTTCTTCTCGCCAGTGCCGGGCAACCCCACCACCAGACCGTAACCAATCAGCTGGTTGTTACGCACCCCTTCAACCGAGCTGATGTCCTTGATCCGGGCCGCATTGGCCACACCCAAGGGCAGCAGACAGCAAAGCAGAGTGACAAGACGGAGTGACTTCATAACATCTCCTAGAGCGGCCACCAGGGACCATTGAAAAAGCTGGTAAGCCACCCTTGCTCCTGGCTATTGGCCAGATCGCCGGTACCACCGTAGTAAATGCGGGCATTGGCCACTTTCTGGGACGAAACGCTGTTATCAGACGTCACGTCCTCCGGGCGAATAAGGCCGGTGATCCGGATATATTCATTGCCATTATTAAGCATGATCCACTTCTCGCCGCGCACCACCAGATTGCCGTTGGGCAGCACCTTGGCCACGCTGACCGAAATATTGCCCTGCAGGCTGTTGCTCTGATCCGCCTTGGCCTGGCCCTTGAACGCGCTGTCTTGAGCAATGGAGGCAGAGAGATCATAGGGACTGGCGGTCACGGGCACGCCACCCAATTTGACCGGGTCCAGATTGAACTTGTTATTCTTGCCACTCTGGGTATTGGCCTTTTTCGAGGCGGAGGTCGACTCCGACAACTCGATGGTAATGATGTCGCCTACCTTGTGTGCCTTGATATCCGAATAGATGCCATTGACCTGATCCGGCTGGAAAATCGCCCCTGTCGGTCGCACCGACACCGGCTCCGACTCCCCGTAGACGGGGGAAAACTCGGGATCATCAGGCTTGGGCGTATTGGGAGTGCTGCTACACCCTCCCAGCACCAACAATCCCAGCATCCATACGGCTTTCATCATGCACCTCCTAATTAGGTACGCTGGATCAGGAAGGACATCATGCCGTCCACGGCGGAGAGCACCTTGGAGTTCATCTCGTAAACCCGCTGAGCCTGAATGAGGTTCACCAGCTCTTCGGTCACGTTGACGTTGGAAGTCTCCAGCATCCCCTGCTTGATCACCCCCAAGCCATCGGCACCGGCAGTCCCCTGAGCGGCAGCACCACTGGATTGGGTCTCGACAAACATGTTCTCCCCCATCGGCTGCAAGCCGCTGGCGTTGACGAAGTCGGAGATGTTGATCTGACCGACAACCTGAGAAGCGCCATCGCCCTTGAGCTGCACCGAGACCTGGCCATCTTCACCCACCGTAACGCTCTGGGCGTTTTCCGGGATCTGGATTTCCGGTTGCAGCGGGTAGCCATTACCCGGGGTCACTATGGTCCCTTCATCGTTGAGGGTGAACTGACCGTTACGGGTATAGGCCGCACTGCCATCCGGCAGCTGAATTTCAAAGTAGCCACGACCACTGATCATCAAATCGAGCGAGTTGTCAGTGGTTTGTACGTTACCCTGACTGTGGTTTTTCTGGGTCGCCACCACCTTGGCACCCGCCCCCAGCATCAAGCCGGAGGGGAGCTCGGTATCGGCAGAAGAGCGGCCACCGGGCTGGTTGATGTTTTGATACAGCAGATCTTCAAAGATGGCCCGTGACTTTTTAAAGCCCACGGTGCTGGCGTTCGCCAGGTTGTTCGAGGTGACCGAAATATTGGTCTGCTGTGCATCCAACCCGGTCTTGCTGATCCAGAGTGCAGGATTCATAGTGTAACTCCTTGATTAGCTGATTCGCAGCAGTTGGGTTTGAGCTTCATCATTCTCTTCGGCCGTCTTCATGATTTTGACCTGGGTTTCGAACTGGCGTTGCAGCCGGATCAGGTTGGTCATCTCATCCACCACATTGACGTTGCTCCCCTCAAGGGAGCCGGCAATCAGGCCGACATTGGCAGAGGCGGGTTCATTCTGGCCATCCTTGCGGCGAAACAGGCCATCTTGCCCCTTCTCCACCGCATCGGCGGCCGGGTTGACCAGC
Organism: Aeromonas sp. 82P; assembly: GCF_051919365.1. NCBI lineage: Bacteria > Pseudomonadati > Pseudomonadota > Gammaproteobacteria > Aeromonadales > Aeromonadaceae > Aeromonas > Aeromonas sp. 82P. The sequence continues at coordinate 1,965,453 of NZ_JBQBEV010000001.1, read as the reverse complement.
TTGATCCGCTGAAAATCTTCCGGCAAGTTGGCGGCAGCCCCTTCCGGTCGACCGCTGATGGTGCCATCCCGATTGATCTCGAGTTTCTCCATCGGCATCGGCAACACGATTGGCTGACCGCCGTCATCCACCACATTCAGGCCGGTCGAGGTCTGCAAGTTGCCGGTCGCATTGACCTGCAAATTCCCCATGCGGGTATAGGCCTCGCCCCCCTTGGGATCCTGCACGGCAATCCAGCCCGGCCCATCCACCGCCACGTCCAGATCCCGTCCGGTGGTCATCAGCATGCCATGCTGCAGGTTCTGACCCGGGCGCTCAGCCATGGCAAACACCCGGCTTGGCAAGCCCTCTCCGAACGCCTGCATGCTTCTAGCCTGCTCAAAATCGGACTTGAAGCCGGTGGTATTGGCATTGGCGAGGTTGTTGCCGCGAACAGCCAAGCTGTTCATGGTCTCTTTGGCCCCGGACATGGCGATATAAAGCAGGTGATCCATGGAATTCTCCGTCAAACAGATGACTCTGACAGGAGAAATGCAATTAGAGTGCCAATAGCAGAAATATGGAGGGATAAGGATGGGAATGCGACAGAAACAGAGAGGGGGCCAAGCCCCCTCTCATTATCATTTATTGCGAGATTAACGGATCTGCAGGATGGTTTGCTGCAGCGAACTGTTGACCTCCAGAGAACGGGAGTTGGCCTGGAAGTTACGCTGGGCAGTGATCAGGTCCACCAGCTCCGAGGTCAAATCCACGTTGGACTGCTCCAGCGCCGATGATTTGATGGTCCCGAAAGTGCCCGAGTTTGCCATACCCGGTAACGCGTCTCCGGAAAGCAACGATTGTCTCCAGGAAGTATCTCCGACCTGAGTTAGTCCTTGCGCATTAGCAAACTTGGCCATTGCCACCATGGCAACTTTGACAGTAGTCGCATTGCTATAAGTTGCAGACACAATACCGTCAGGGGTAATTTCAACTTTGGTCAAACGACCGACTGTCGAGCCGTCTTGCGTCAACTTATAGGCCTCGAAAGGAGAAGCGTAAGAGGTAAGATTACCTAAAGAAATTTCAATGACTTGGGTAGGGTCTGCACCATTATTGATTATCCCTGCGCCAGCTCCTAATGCTTCGGTCTTGATAACCGCCGGTGCAGTCGGTGAAATCATTTTTCCATCAGCATCAAATGTGATTCTCGCACCAGCAGGAGCCTGATCCAAACCAGGTGCCATCGTCGGAGTAACCGCACCAACACCATCGATATCAATAGGCTTATCTCCCTGGTAAAGATACATGCGCCATGCTGTAGGATTTGCTGGGTTAGCAAGATTGGCAGGATCTGCTTCTTTAACAAAATATTGGGTAATGGTATGTGGCTCACCAAGCGAATCGTAAACCGTAATTGACGTGGACGCAGAATAGGTATTTGAGTCTTTTCGATTAAATGTAGATGCATCAGGCGGGTTAGGAACAGGAACCGTTGGTGCCGTAGCACCGGCCGGAAGCGGCTTTGTATTAGCTGGCAAGTTGTAACTTGCCTCGATCTTGGTCGTTTTCACAGGCTCACCCGCCTTATCAGGGATCTGGATCGGCTTGGTAGAGTTAATACTGACCGCCTTCGGGGTGCCATCGGCGTTAATTTCATAACCTTGCAGGTAATGACCCTGATTATTAACCATATAGCTGTTTTCATTGAGCTTGAAGGCGCCAGCACGGGTATAGGTACGATCCAGATTGGTCAAGCCATCAGAGGTCACAAAGAAACCATTCCCCTGAATCGCCAGGTCCAGTGCGTTATTGGTAAATTGCAGCGCCCCCTGATGGAACTGTTGGGCAACCGCCCCGGTCGCTACACCGTTACCGACCTGGGTCTTGGCATTGACAAAGATGGAGTTGGCGTAGACATCCGCAAACTCGGCACGGGACTCTTTAAAGCCCATGGTATTAACGTTGGCAATGTTGTTGGCGGTGACGTTCAAGTCTTTTTGTGCCGCGTTGACACCGCTCAAGGCATTGTTAAATGACATATCCAGCTCCTTAGATCGATGCTGTCGACGTGGTTTTTGACGGTGTAACCGTCGGATTTGAATTGGTGCCTGAAATTTGCAGAATATTGTTCAGATATTCGCTCCCCAGCCCTCTCAAATTGAGGCGAGTCGGGTTGGTGGCATTGCCCAAGGCAACACTGTCCACTTTGGCATAAGCAAATGTGGCAATACTTTCCGACTTGCCATCGAGAGTGCCGCTGGCTTTGATGACATACTTGCCTGCGGCGACTCGGTTACCGGCCTTGTCTTTACCATCCCAAGCAATTTCCACATTACCTTTTTGGTCGCCTTCGAGGGGAAACTCCTTGATAACCTGTCCCTTTTCATCCTCAACGGTAATTTTGACGCCCGAATATTTATTCGTTGTGCCTACAGCAACGACCGCAGATAACGAACCATCCTTGTCTAAAAATCCTGTATTGCCCTGTAGCAATACATTTTGACCCACCAGAGAAGACGCTTGGAGAGCCTGGCTGGATATCATCTGGTCATTAAGCTTGCCCATCTGGGTAGACAGACTACTGATCCCCTCCGACGTAGACATTGAGGCCATCTGGGAAAGCATCTGGGCATTGTCGACCGGCTTGAAGGGATCCTGATATGACAACTGCATGGTCAACAGCTTCATAAATGAAGCCTGATCCAGCTCTTTCTTTGGCGCTGTTGCTTTTGAATTACTCCCGATGGGCGCTGAAGCATTATTGGTACTAGAGGTTGAGCCGCCTGCATTACGAGAGGGATTCCAATAAAGATTATTTATGTCAGACATAATAAAGGCCCTCTATTTACCCTTTGCCAAGCTGGAGCGTCTGCTGCAGCATCTTCTTGGCCGAATCAGCAACCTGTACGTTGGTCTGGTAGCTGCGCGAGGCGTTGATCATGTCGGCCATCTCTTCAACCATGTTGACGTTTGGCTTGAAGATAAAACCGTCTTTGTCCGCCATCGGGTGGTTGGGGTTGTACTCTTTAAGCAGTGGCGCCTTGCTCTCGACAATGCCTTTCACCTCCACCCCGACTGAGCCCTGCTTGTCAGACATCGCCTGATCGAGCTGGGCGGCAAAGACTGGCCGCCTAGCGTGGTAAGTATTTTCCACACTGGAGCTGACACTGTCCGCGTTGGCCATGTTGCTGGCAACCGTGTTGAGGCGCACTGACTGTGCGCTCATAGCCGAGCCTGCTATGTCAAAGACCTTGAACAAACTCATCACTGCTCTCCTTTCAGGGCCTTGAGCAGGCCACTGATCTTGCTATTCATAAATTCAAGGGAGGTTTGATACTCGAGGCTATTACGCAGAAATTCGCTGCGCTCCTGCTGCACATCGACTGTATTGCCGTCACCGGTATCCGGTTGCAGCGGGTTGCGATATTGCACGGTACCCGGGGCGTCCATATTCAAGGCAAAGTGCTTTTCGCTGGTCGTTGCCAAACCAAACCCCTGATGCGACTGGGCCTCCTGCAATGCCTGAGCAAAATTGATATCCCTGGCTTTGAAGCCCGGGGTATCTGCGTTGGCAATATTGCTGGAAAGCACCTCAGCACGCTTGGCGCGAACGCTTATGGTGTGTTGATGCACACCGAATGCCTTGTCAAATGAAAGAGCCATAGCACACCTCCTGCTTGGTATATTTTGTTTGCAAGAGATGTGCCATAAGCAAATCACTCAGTTCGATGGTTTGGGTATGAGCACATTTCAGACCGAAAACGGCAGGAGCATCTCGCGCATTGAGTCAGACGGCATCATTTGGCCACCTTAAGGTTGCAACCACTTTTGCAGTGGCGAGATATGGTAGGTAAATAGAAAGACTGAGCTGTAGATTAAGAAAGAGGGAAGCTCGTAGCTTCCCTCTTTGCATGAACTGGCAATATTCGGCAGACCCCGAATATCAAGGCCATCAGGCCTATTTGACCTTGTAGACAATCCCCGGATTGCAGCGGATCATCTCGAACCGGTCGGTCAACCCGGCCAGTGACTCCGACGCGCCCAACATCAGATATCCACCGGGGTTGAGACTGGCAGCAAACTGGTTGAGGATCTTCGACTTCACTTCCGGCGCAAAATAGATGAGCACGTTACGGCAAAAGATAATGTCAAACTTGCCGAGCAAACTATAACTCTCCAGCAAGTTGAGTGGCCGGAAGGTGGTCAATTTTCTGACTCGCTCGGCAACCCGCATCTTGTTGTCACCGTAAGGCTCAAAAAACATCTTCTTGCGCTCCGGTGACAAACCGCGCGCCAGAGCAAGGCTATCGTAAACGCCTTCCTTACACTGATTGAGCATGGTCGTCGAAATATCCGTCCCGACAATCTGCACGCCACCAGGCAAGGTACCCGGCTTTTTCATCTGCTGCTCCAGTGCCGTCATGGCAATGGAATAGGGCTCCTGACCTGACGAGGATGCGGCAGACCAGATCTTGATGGGGCGGCCACTTTTCCCCAACTCGGGGAAAATCTTGTCGGTAAGAAGCTGAAACGGATAGGTATCACGAAACCAGAGGGTTTCGTTGGTCGTCATAGCATCCACCACGGCCATTTTCAGGTCACGCTCTCGCACACTCATTGCACGGGTAACCAGATCAGACAGACTCTCGATGCCAAACTGAGCCATCAAAGGTGAAAGACGGCTCTTCACCAGATACTGTTTGTTATCCCCCAGCACAATTCCGCTCTGTACCGCCAGAAAGTTGCTGAACTGTTTGTATAAGTCGTCCGAAAGTGTCTTCATGCAGCTGTTCTTCTTTATTAGAGTGCGTTTTGTACGGCCTTGGCCAATTCATCAGGCTGGAACTTGGCGATAAAATTGTTCGCACCAACTTTCTGCACCATTGCCTGGTTGAATACTCCACTGAGCGAGGTATGCAGAATAACATGCAAATCCTTGAGATTGGGATTATTCCGGATCTCGGCAGTGAAGGTATAGCCATCCATTTCCGGCATTTCGATATCCGAAATAACCAGCGCAACCTGATCCTTGATAGGACCATTTTTGGTCATTTCCAGCAGCATGTTCAATGCTTCGCGGCCATCTTTTGCCAACACACACTCGACACCGATAGCCTCAAGCGCACGTTGTACCTGTTTGCGTGCCACTGAGGAGTCATCCGCAACAAGAACAGGACGCCCCAGAGTCGGGTGGTCGACGCTGGCCTGAACCAACTCCTCACTCACATCCGTTGCAACCGGAGAAATTTCGTTCAATATCCGCTCAACATCAAGGATTTCGACCAACTCGCCATCGACTTCAGTCACTGCTGTCATGTAGTTGATGCGACCCGCACCTTTGGGCGGAGGCAGGATGGATTCCCAGTTCATATTGATGATGCGCTCGACCGAATGCACCAGAAAACCCTGAATAGAGCGGTTGTACTCGGAGATGATAATGAAGCATTTGCTCAGATCATCTATCGGGCGTTTGCCAACCGCCATGCTGAGGTCGATGACCGAGATAGTCTGGCCACGAATATGAGCCACCCCGCGAATGCAGGAGTTCAATTTTGGCATCACGGTCAAGGGGGGACACTGCAACACTTCACGCACTTTGAATACGTTGATGCCAAATCTTTGACGTCCATTGAGACGAAACAACAACAACTCCAGCCGGTTTTGCCCCACTAGCTGGGTACGTTGGTTGACCGAGTCCAGGATACTGGCCATAAACACTCCCTAAAAACGCTTGGCATTAATCATGCATGCGTGATGGATTGCGTCAGACTATCGATGTGACAACGAACAGATTCTGAAGCAATCATAGTTAAATATGGTGATATGCGTGAACAACTTATCGACCAACGAGCGAAAATGATTAACCGACTTTTACTCATCAGCCTCTTTTTTGGCAGCATATCTTCCAGCTACGCCTCGGACGTCACTACTTATCTGCAAGAAAAGGCACAAGAGTTCGTTTATAGCCAGCTGGATATTCCGTTGGATGCCAGAGCCGAGGTCACCTCTGCCACACTGGATGAACGGCTCCCACTGACCCGCTGCGAAGATCTGCTCACTATCAGCTTACCAGCAAAAATGGAAATTCGCCGTAATACAACAGTTTACCTTAAATGTGAGGAAGACAAACCTTGGGACATCTATCTCCCGGTGCGTGTCAGTATTCAAAAGCCCTATGTCACTGTGACCAACCCCATCGCCAAGGGGGACCTACTGAGTGAAAGCCAGCTGGTGTTGGCCTATCAAGATCAGACCCTGATCCGCGGCGACTACCTGACTGACACCGCCCCTCTTATCGGAGTACGCAGCAAGCGGGAGCTAAAACCTGGGCAACCCATCCGTTTGAGCCAGGTTTGTGTCGTGTGCAAAGGGGATCAGGTCACCCTGACGGCAGAAAATAGCAACTTCCAGATCAAAACCATGGCCCGAGCCTTGCAAGATGGCAGCTTCGGAGAGATCATCAAACTCGTCAATATTCGCTCCGGCAAAACCGTTGAGGGTAAAGTCAGTGCAGTAGGTGCCGTATCGGTCACTTTTTAAATCCGGATCCTTGACAACTTTTTTCTAAAGTTTTGATCTGCCGCACCGATAAACAGGTAAGCAAACCTTAAAGCAGACGAAGGTAACTAAAATGGCCATCAACAATATCAACAACTTGGCGAATAATCGGTTGCAAAATACCGCTAATAGCCAGGGGACAGGCAGCAAGTCAGTCACCTCATCGCCCGAAAACAAAGCGGCTACTGTCAAGCTGGACTCCGTCTCCTTGACCAGTGAGGCGCAACAATTGCAAAAGGTGCAACAAAACCTCAATACCGCCTCGACCGGCAATGAGAGCAAGGTCGAACGGCTGAAAAAAGCCGTCGCGAGTGGTGAATATCAGGTTAACAGCGACGCTGTGGCCAAGAAGATGTTCAGTTTCGAGGCCAATCTGGACAAAGTTCTGGGATGATGGATTTACCTTCGTTACTGCACACCCAAGATGATTACCTCAGCCAGATGCAAGGCATTCTGGAAGAGGAGTTCAGCTTGCTCGAACAGCATCAGGCACTGGCCCTGCCCGCACTGACCGAGCGCAAACAGCAGTTGCTTGCTGCGATAGAAACCCTGGACAAGACACTGGCAGAGATGCCGGAACTGGCACTGCAGCTGGCAGCCTATCCCGACGAGATAGCACAGCTTCGTGCAAAACTGGATGCCTGCCAGGCACAAAATGATATCAACGGTCGCTTGCTTGAATTGAGCATCGTCTCAAACCGTCGTCTGGCAACCTTTCTGAGTCAGCTGCGCGATCGCAACAGCCTCACATATGACGCCAAGGGTAACACTCGCTCTGGCACCCGCTCCTACGGTATCAAGGCCTGACATCTCTTATCAGGCCTTGCATTTTTGCTGTCCGTTTTAAAGCACCAGTCGCAACAACTCTCGCCCGTCCTCACACGCATTGACGCGCAGTACCCCGTCCTCATAGCTCCCGTAACTGGCAGGCAACTCGCCGCGCGGGAAACAGATTGACCCCGGGTTCATCAATATCCGTTCCCCCTGCCACTCCAGCACCGGCACATGGGTGTGGCCGCTCAGGAACAGACTACCCGCCGGAAGCTGAACCTCGTCCGTGCGATAAAGATGGCCATGGCTGACAAACCAGCGCCGCTCATCGACCAGCAACTGGTTGTAGGGGGCGGTGATGGGAAAGCGCAACAGCATCTGATCCACTTCGGAATCACAATTGCCCCGCACCGCGATGATCTGCGGTGCCAGCTCGTTGAGCCGATCAGCCACGGCGGCCGGGTTATATCCCTCCGGCAGAGGATTGCGCGGGCCATGGTTGAGCAGATCGCCGAGCAGCAGATAGTGGTCCGGCTGCCAGGGCTCAAGTTGGGTCAGCACCCGCTCCAGCGCAATGATGCTGCCGTGGATGTCGGAAATGATGGCAAGTTTCATGAAATGCTCCTCACTGCGGGCTGAAATAGAGATCCTTGGTGGCAATCGTCCCTTTCAAATTCTGGCTGGGCAGCCCTCGCAGCGCGGGATCGACCAGTCTCATCTGATTGTAATGATACACGGGGAGGATCGGCGCCTCCTCAAGCAGCAACTGTTCGGCATGCCGGTAGAGTTCAACACGGCTCGCGCTGTCCAGCGTATTGGCAGCCTGCTCCAGCAACAGATCAAAGTCGGGATTGCAGTAGCCGCTCTCGTTGCGCAGATCCTGACAACGGAAGCTGCCCAACATGGCAGACGGCTCCACGTAATCGCCAAACAGGAAGCTTCTGGCCACCAGGAAATCACCGCTATCCTTGGCCACCTGATAGGCGCCCCACTCCAGACTGTTGAGGGTGACCTGCACCCCCAGCTTCTGCCACATGGCGGCAATGGCCATCGCCATCTGCTTGTGGGTTTCTGCGCTGTTGTAGGTAATGCTCAGCTTGAGTGGATTGGCACTGTTATACCCGGCCGCTGACAACAACGCTGCCGCTTTGGCCTGGCGGGTTGGCATATCTTCAAGCGCCACAGGCAATATCACCCGGGGGTAACCCGGCATCTCCGGCAACAGCGACCATGCAGCCTGTTCATCCTGCCCGCTCACCGATCCAATGAGCTGCTGTCGATCAACCGCCATGGAGAGCGCCTGACGCACCCGCACATCCTGCAGTTCGGGGCGCTTCAGATTGAACGCATAGAGATAGGTGCCAAACAGCGGCAAGCCCCAGAGCCGCTCCGGAGATTCGCGCTTCATCTTCTGGTAATAGCCGAGGGAGACCTTGTTGGTGAGCTGTATTTCACCAGCCTCATAGCGCAGCCGTTCGGCATGTTGCGAAGTGATAGGCAGATAGGTGACCCGTCCGATACGGGTGTGAAGGTCATCCCAGTAGTGGATATTGCGCTCGGCTTCGATCCGCTCGTTCGGCGTCCAGCTTGCCAGCCGGTACGCACCATTGCTCACCAGCTTGCCGGGCTCGGTCCACTGTTTGCCAAATTTAGCTATCGCCTTCTGATTGACTGGCACAAAGGGGCGCTGACTGATGAGCTGCAGGAAATAGGGAGCCGGCCGCTCCAGGGTGATTTTCAAAATCTGATCGCTTTGCGCTTCAATGCCCAGATTGCCGAGCTCCAGCGCGCCGGCATAGATGGATTGAGCATTGTTGATCCCCGTTGCCAGCAGCAATCCGGCAGAAGGGGAGTTGATAGCCGGATCGAGCAGACGGCGCCAGGCATAGACAAAATCAGCGGCCACCAGCGGCTCGCCATTGGACCATTTCAGTTGGGGGCGCAGGAAGAATCGCCACTCTAGCCCATCTTCACTCACCTCCCAGCGCTGTGCCTGAGCGGGGACGATATGCCCCTGACCATCTTCGCTGACCAGCCCTTCAAACAGATCGACCAGTACGGCCTCCCCCGGGAAACCGGAGCGCACCAGGGCCGGATCCAGTGACTCCGGCTCGGCACCGTTGCCCTTGACCAGGATTTGCCGATCGGCAAGCAGAGGCTGCTGCTCAACGGTGGTGGCATGGGCCAGGGGCCCTGCCAGCACGGCAAGCAATAGCGGGGAGAGCCAGCGTTGCGCCAGCTTGGGGAAGAAACCATACCTCATGACAAAACCTCGAATAAAACCACTGCAGGAGGGGAAGGCCGGCGGCGCGCCTGATGAATGCCTGATGCCGCTCTTGTTATCCCCGAAAACGCCCCGTATTGTATCGGGCTTGCCCGGGAGATGGAGTCTTTCGGGTTAATTTTTTCAGGAGTTTTTATGGGTTATGAGTGGCTGGCCCTCGCGTCGGCCAGTTTATGGGCAGTTGCAGCGCTAATTTCGGTCAAACCGGCCCGTCATCTCGGCGCATTTGCCTACAGCCGCTGGCGCATGTTTCTGGTCAGCCTGATGCTCGGCACCATGAGTCTGCTCACCGGTGGCTGGCAAACCCTCACCGCAAGCGCCCTGCCCCTGCTCGCCATCTCGGGGCTGGTCGGTATCTTCGTGGGCGATACCGCGCTGTTTGCCTGCATGAATCGGCTGGGGCCAAGACGCAGTGCCCTGCTCTTCTCCTGCCATGCGCTGTTTTCCGCCCTGCTGGGGCTGTGGCTCTTTAATGAACAGCTGACAGGCTGGCGACTGCTGGGGGCCGTGCTGGTCTTTGCCGGCGTGATGCTGGCGATTCTGTTTGGCAGACGCAGTAGCAGCAACGAGTGGGAGCAGATCCGTGGCAATCTGGCGCTGGGAATTGGCCTTGGCCTGACGGCGGCACTGTGTCAAAGCGTGGGAGCCATCATCGCCAAGCCGGTGATGATGAGTGGTGAGGTGGATGCGGTGAGTGCATCGGGTATCCGGATGGTCAGTGCCCTGCTGGCCCACTGCGTCCTGCGGCTGGGGCGCTTGCCGCTGGCCATGCCGCTCAAACCGGTCAATCGCCATATCCTCGCCATGATTGCCTCCAACGGTTTTCTGGCGATGGGGCTGGGGATGACGCTGATCCTGATGGCGCTGCGGCAGGGCGAGGTGGGCATGGTGGCCATTCTCTCCTCCACCACGCCGGTACTGCTGCTGCCGCTGTTGTGGTGGCACTCGGGGGAGCGGCCATCCATTGCCGCCTGGGCGGGTGCACTGATTGCCACCCTGGGCACGGCGCTGGTGCTGGGTTTCAGCACTCACTGACACCCGGCGCCATCCCTGATCAGAACAGGGCTATCTCCTCAGCGGTCAGCTCGCGGTATTCACCAGGGGCCAGCTCTTCGTCAAGCGTCAAGCCCCCCACCCGCTCGCGATGCAAGCCAACGACCTTGTTGCCGATGGAGGCAAACATCCGCTTGACCTGATGGTACTTGCCTTCGTGGATGGTCAGGCGAGCCTCGCACTCACCGAAAATTTCCAGCTGGGCAGGACGGGTTTTATCGGTCTCGTTACGCAGGTAGACCCCTTCGGCGAACAGCTCGATTGCATCCGGGCTCACCGGATCGGCCAGCCAGACGTGATAGGTCTTGGCACACTCGTGGCGCGGTGAGGTGATGCGGTGGGACCATTGACCGTCGTCGGTCACCAGCACCAGCCCCGTGGTGTCGAGGTCGAGGCGCCCCACTACATGCAGCTTGCCCATCGCCGGTTCATCCATCAGGAAGAAGACGGTCGGGTGATCCGGATCCTCGTTGGAACAGACATAACCTTCCGGCTTGTGCAGCATGAAATAGCGGTTGCGCTGCTCCAGCGTCAGCAACACGCCGTCAAACTCGATCTGGCTCTGCTCATTGATATGAAAGGCGGGCTGCTTGACCACAATGCCATCCACCATGACCTCACCCTGACGGATCAGTTTGCCTGCCAGCGAGCGGGTCAAATCGGAACAATCGCACAGAAATTTATCAAGCCGCATTCACAACCTCGGAGTCCAACAAGTAAAGGGGCGTCATTATATCGGGCGGGGGCGACAACGCCACTGTTAAGGGGTTGCCAATTATGACGAACTGGTCATCCGATGTTACACTTCTCCGGTGTGACCCATCCGAACGATACTCATAATAATAAGAGTCAGGAAGCCCTCATGAAGTCTCAAGCATCCTATCCCGTCATTCCCATCAACCAGCTGAAACCCGGCATGTATGTCATTGCTATCGCCAGCCAGACAGGTGGGATGGAGATCGCCCAGATGGGCTTGGTGACCAGCGTGGCGCAAATTGCCAATCTGGTGCGTCAAGGGGTGCTCACGGTACGCATCGATCTGGCCCGCAGCAAGCTGGGCAGTGCCGAGAGTGACGCCGTTACCTCCCCCGATCTCAATGCCAACAGCGCCCAGGTAGGGCGCCGTGCCAGTGCCAACGGTGAAGGGCGGGAGCTTAAAATCCGCCGCCTCTATCAGGAAGCGCGCGAGCTGCAAGGCAAGTTCATTCGTCACCTCAAAGCGGGTGAACCCATCGACATCACCCCGCTGGCCGAAGTCGCCGAAGAGATGGTGGACACCATGTTCACCCACGGCGATGCCATGCTCTGTCTGGCCCGTATTCGCGCCAAGGATGCCTATCTGATGGAACACTCCATGAACGTGGCCATTCTGCTGGCTAACTTCGGCCGCTATCTGGGGCTTGAGCGCAGCGTGCTCAAGGAGCTGACCCTGGGTGGCCTGCTGCACGACGTGGGCAAGATCATGACCCCGGACGAGGTGCTCCACAAACCGGGCAAGCTGACCGATGAGGAGTTCGCCATCATGCGTCAGCATGTGGTGCACAGTTACGAGATCCTCAGCAATACCCCGGGCATCACCCCCACCATGCTGGAGGTGGCCGCCAACCACCACGAGCGGCTCGATGGCTCCGGCTACCCGCAGCGACTCAAGGGGGAGCAGCTCTCCCTCTATACCCGGATGAGCGGCATCGTCGATGTCTATGATGCCATCACAGCGGATCGGGTCTACAAAGCAGGTATGCAGCCGACCCAGGCCTTCCGCATTCTGCTCAAGGGGATCAATCAGCACTTTGATGCCGAACTGGTTACCAAGTTCATCAAGTGCATGGGGGTCTATCCGGTGGGCACTCTGGTACAGCTCTCAAACCAGCGCCTGGCTATCGTGATGCAGCGCAACGAGCAGCAGCCGCTCAAGCCGGTGGTCAAGGTGATCTATCACGCCACCCAGCGTCACTACCTCGACGTACAGTGGCTGGATCTGGCCAAGTCAGGGGTGCAGGAGAGCATCGAAAACACGGTCGACCCCAAAGAGTTTGGCATCAACCTCGCCAACTTCTTCTAATCCCTCACCACGGATCTTCATGATTGGCGCTGGCTGTCGAGCCAGTGCCGGATCAGAAACTCCTCATCCAGCGGCGAGAGATCAAAACGCAGGCTGGCCTCTTCAATGGCGGCGATATCGTGCTGATGATGCTCGCTGAGCCAAAGCACCGCACGACGCAAATCTTCACCATGGGGGAGTAGCAGATGGTCACTCATGGGATACCTCCGGTAGACTGCAGGGCGGCCAGCGAACGTGGCCACCTGTTTAAAGTCTAGTCGGCCAATCTCCATCACCCGCGCTTCTTCACCCCCCCCCCCTCAATCACGGCAATCAGCTTGCGACCGGGATCAGCGACCGAAAGCGCGCTGCCAATCCTGATCGAACTTCACCAGCGCCGCATCCACCGCCGGCACGTTCAGCAGCTGCTCCGCCACATCGAGCGGCAAGGTGATCGATTGGCAACCGGCCAGCAGGCAGTCGAGCGCTTGGCGCGGGGTACGGAATGACGCCGCCAGCACCTTGCTGTTCGGTGCGTGCAGCACAAGCAGCTGTTGCAACTCCTGCACGGTGGCAATGCCATCGCCCCCCTGGGCATCCAGCCGGTTAACGTAGGGCGCGACATATTCCGCCCCCGCCACCGCCGCCAACCAGCCCTGCAGCGGGGTATAGACAGCGGTGCCCAGAGTCGGCACACCGTTGGCGGTCAGGCTCTTGATGGCCGCCAACCCCTCTGCGCATACCGGGATTTTGATCACCAGATCCGGATCCAGCTCACGCAGGGCAAATGCCTCGCGCACCATCTCGGTTTCGGTTTTGGCCATCACCTGGGCAAACAGGCGCGCCTTGGGCCCCAGCACGTCGCGCAGGGCGGGCAGCAGCTCACAGAGCGGCAATCCCCCGGCGGCGGTAATGGAAGGATTGGTGGTGACACCGGCCAACGGCAGGATCCGTGACCAGCGACGCACTGCCGCCACATCGGCGGTATCGAGATACAGCTCCATCTCTAACTCCTTAACGGGATGTTCAATATGTCGCCATTCTAGCGATAAAACATCTGCAAATAGCTTTATCGAAATCAAATCAACTTTCGAATGAAAGCAAATAGAATGCAAATACAAAAGGAGGCGGTATGATTTTCGACCTGCAACGATATTCAACTCACGACGGCCCCGGCATTCGCACCCTGGTGTTTCTCAAGGGGTGCTCGCTGGCCTGTCTGTGGTGTCAAAACCCGGAAAGCCGCTCTCCCAAGCCGGACATACTACTCGACCGGCGCCAGTGCATCGAGGGATGCCAGCTATGCAGCCAGTCTTGTCCGGCAATCTTGCGTGACAGCGAAGGCATCCAGCTCAGCCGTTCTGCCCTCAAGGCCGGCGATATGGAACGGCTGCGCGGCCTCTGCCCAAGCGAAGCGCTGCAGGTGTGCGGCCGCGATGAAACCCTGGACACCCTGATGGACACCATCTTGCGGGATCGCCCCTTCTTCGAGCGCAGCGGCGGTGGCGTCACCCTCTCCGGTGGCGAGCCGTTTATGCAGCCCGACTTTGCAGCGTCCCTGCTCGCCCGCTGCAAGGCCGAAGGGCTGCACACCGCGGTCGAGAGCTGCCTCCATGTGCCATGGCACCAGATTGAGCCAAGCCTCCCCTCACTGGATCTGGTGCTGGCAGATCTCAAACACGTCGATAAAGAACGCTTCTTCCACTGGACCCGCGGCAAGGTGGAGCTACCCATCGCGAACCTCAAACGCCTCGCCGAGCACGGCGTGCCGATGCAGATCCGGGTGCCGCTCATTCCCGGCTTCAATGCCGACCGCGCATCGATCAGCGCCATCACCGACACCGCCGCCAGCCTCGGCACGGTGCAGGAGATCCACTTCCTCCCCTACCACACGCTGGGGATGGGCAAATATGCCCTGCTGGATCTGCCCTATCAGGCGCCGGACGCGCCGCTCGACGACCCCGATTTACTCCGCTTTGCCCACGCATACGCCCAACGTCAGGGGCTGACCCCTGTGACCAGAGGATAAGATCATGACCCAGCTCGACCTCAATACCCTCAGCCCACGGATCCGCGCCCACAAAGAGAGCCTGATCCACATAGTGCAGCCACCGGTCTGCACCGAGCGTGCCCGCCACTACACCGAGGCCTATCAGGCTCATCTCGCCCGGCCGCTGCCGGTGCGCCGCGCGCTGGCGCTGGCCCATCACCTCAAGGAGCGCACCATCTGGATCAAGCACGACGAGCTGATCGTCGGCAATCAGGCCAGTCAGGTGCGGGCAGCGCCACTGTATCCTGAGTACACGGTGAGCTGGATTGAGAAGGAGATCGACGAGCTGGCAGACCGCCCCGGCGCCGGTTTTGCAGTCAGCGAAACCGACAAGGCAATCATCCACGCCCTAACCCCCTTCTGGCGCGGCCAGACGGTGCAGGATCGCTGCTTCGGCCTCTTTACCGACGAGCAGAAAGCGCTGCTGGAGAGCGGCATCATCAAGGCCGAGGGCAACATGACCTCGGGGGATGCTCACCTCGCGGTCAACTATGAGGAGCTGCTCACGCTGGGGCTCGATGGCTTCAAGGCCAAGGTGGCCGAGCGCCGCAGTCGGCTAGATTTGGCGGATTGGGCCGATCTGCAGCGCGAGCAGTTCCTGCACGCCGTCGCCATCACTCTGGATGCGGTCAGCGCTCACATCGCGCGCTACGCCGCACTTGCCCATGATATGGCAGCACAAGAATCTCGCCCCGAGCGCCGAAACGAGCTTGAGACCATCGCGCTCAACTGCGCCCACATCGCCCACCAGTCCCCCGAGACCTTCTGGCAGGCGCTGCAGCTCTGCTACTTTATCCAGCTCATTCTGCAGATCGAATCCAACGGCCATTCGGTGTCGTTCGGCCGGATGGATCAATATCTCTACCCCTGGTATCGCCGCGAGGTGGAATTGTCGGAATCCCTGTCTCGGACGCGAGCCATCGAGCTGCTGCAAGGGTGCTGGCTCAAGTTGCTGGAGGTGAACAAGATCCGCTCCGGCACCCACTCCAAGGCCTCCGCCGGCAGCCCGCTCTATCAAAACGTCACCATCGGCGGCCAGAACTGGCGGGATGGCACTGCCCATGACGGGGTCAACGGCCTCTCCTACGCGATTCTGGAGTCCTGCGGCCAGCTGAGATCTACCCAGCCCAACCTCTCGGTGCGCTACCACGCCGGGATGAGTGAGGATTTCCTCGACGCCTGCATTCAGGTGATCCGCTGCGGCTTTGGCATGCCCGCCTTCAACAACGACGAAGTGGTGATCCCCGAGTTCATCAAGCTCGGGGTGAGCGTGGAGGATGCCCACCACTACGCCGCCATCGGCTGCATCGAGACCGCCGTACCCGGCAAATGGGGCTACCGCTGCACCGGCATGAGCTTTATCAACTTCGCCCGCATCCTGCTGGCGGCGCTCGATGGCGGCCGCGATGCCACCACAGGCAAGGTATTCCTGCCCCAGCCCCAGTCGCTGCGAGACGGGAGTTTTGGCAACTTTGACGAGGTGATGGCCCGCTGGGATGAGCAGGTGCGCTACTTCACCCGCAAATCCATCGAGATCGACTGCGTGGTCGACAGCGTGCTGGAAGCCCAAGCCCATGACATCCTCTGCAGCACCCTGGTAGATGACTGCATCGAGCGCGGCAAGACCATCAAGGAGGGGGGCGCCGTCTATGACTGGGTCTCCGGTCTGCAGGTGGGGATCGCCAACCTCGGTAACAGCCTGGCTGCCCTGAAGAAACTGGTGTTCGAGCAGGGGATTGTGGATCAGCAAGAGCTGGCCGAAGCACTCGAGCAAGATTTTGCCGGACTGGCGGGGGAGCAGCTGCGCCAGCGCCTCACCAACGCCGCCCCCAAATATGGCAACGATCTGGACGAGGTTGACCTGCTACTGGTGCAGGCCTACCAGAGCTACATCGACGAGCTCAAGGGACTGCACAACACCCGCTTCGGCCGCGGCCCCATCGGCGGTACCTACTATGCGGGCACCTCCTCCATCTCCGCCAACGTGCCCTTCGGTGCCGCCACCATGGCTACCCCGGATGGTCGCCATGCCCGTACGCCGCTGGCGGAAGGGGCCAGCCCGTCGTCGGGTTCGGATCGTCTCGGCCCGACGGCGGTGTTCAACTCCATCGGCAAGCTGCCCACGGCGGCCATCCTCGGCGGGGTGCTGCTCAACCAGAAGCTGAGTCCGGCGAGCCTTGAGAACGAGCGGGACAAGGCCAAGCTGATGAGCCTGCTGCGCACCTTCTTCGAAGTGCACAAGGGGTGGCATGTGCAGTACAACATCGTCTCGCGGGAGACCCTGCTGGCAGCCAAAGCCAATCCGGATCAATACCGGGATCTGGTGGTGCGAGTGGCGGGCTATTCGGCCTTCTTCACCGCCTTATCCCCGGATGCGCAAGATGATATCATCGCCCGCACCGAGCACAGTCTCTGACGGGGCGCACCCCATGGCGCCTGTGACGTCATATGATTGGCAAGCCACCCCACGGGTGGCTTGCCGCTATCCACCACCTTCTATGTGAGCGCACCATGAATCCACGCCACCAACTGATCCTCACTCTGGTCCATCAGGCTCGCAAGATGAGCGTGAGTGAACTCTCCCGACATACCGGCGTGTCTGAGGTAACGGTGCGCAACGACCTCACCGCGCTGGAGAAACAGGGACTGCTCAGACGGGTACACGGCTCGGCCATGGCGCTGGAGACCGATGACCCGGATGCCCGGATGAACATCAATTACCTGCTCAAGGAGCGCCTCGCCGAGCGGGCCGCCCAGCTGGTGGAAGATGGCGAGACGGTCTTTATCGAGGGGGGCAGCGCCAACGCCATGCTGGCGCGCCATCTGGCCCTGCACAAACGGGTCACCATCATCACCATCAGCAGCTATATCGCCCATCTGCTCAAAGACACCCCGGCTCAGGTGGTGCTGCTCGGCGGGCTGTTCCAGCATCAGAGCGAGAGCGTGGTGGGGCCGCTCACGCGCCTCTGCATCGAGCAGGTGCACTTCTCCAAGGCCTTTATCGGGGTCGACGGTTTTCATCCCGAGATGGGTTTCACTGGCCGCGACATGATGCGGGCCGATGTGGTCAACAGTGTGCTGGCCAAGGGGATGACCAATGTGGTCATCACCGACAGCAGCAAATTTGGCGCCATCCACCCGAGCCAGCTCGGCGCGCCGGGTCAGATCAACGTGCTGGTTACCGACGATGCCCTGCCCGCCCCTATGCGGACAGCCATTGCGGCCAAGGGGATCATCCTGCACTGCGTTGCGGCCTAGGCCACCCGCTAATTCACGCTATTTCATTGACCTGACAGGATAAAATTTTCATGATGAGCCAGTCCCCATCGGGACTGACATCACCAGTGCGTGATCTGCAGGAAGCAGATTTTCAGGAGAGCAAGGACATGCCATCGACCATCACCGCCGGGGAGCGCCGACTCTCCCCTATCATTCGCGCCACCGCCATCACCCTGACCCTGTGCTGGAGCCCGTTTGGCTGGAGTGCCACGCTGCCTGCCGACTTGAAGTGGGAGAGCAACAACCAGGATCCTCTCTATGCCGATCCGGCCGCCAAACGCGGCGGCACCTTTCGCACCTTTATGACCAGCTTCCCCCTGACCCTGCGCAAATATGGCCCCGACTCCAACGGCGGCTTTGCCGGTTACGTGCGGGAAACCAACCTGCCACTGCTGAGCACTCATCCCGTCACCGGCAACCCCATGCCGATGCTGGCAAACGAGTGGGCCTTCGGCGCCGACAACAAGACCCTCTATTTTCGCATCAATCCCAAAGCGCGCTGGTCAGACGGCCAACCGGTGACCGCCGATGACTGGCTCTTTACCCTCAAGATGATGCGCAGCAAAGAGATCAACGACCCCTGGTACAACAACTACTACAGCACCCAGATAGCCGATATCACCAAGTTTGATGATCACACCCTGGCCATCACCAGCGGCACCGAAAAGAGCCGCCAGGATCTGCTCGAGTCACTGCCCATCAGCCCGGAGCCGAGCCACGCCATCAAGCTCACCGCCAACTGGGTCAAGGAGTACAACTGGAAGGTTTTGCCAGTCACCGGCCCCTATCAGATCGATCAGGTGAAAAAGGGCAAATCGGTCACCTTCAAACGGATTGAAAACTGGTGGGGGGATGACGAGCGCTACTTCCAGCATCGCTTCAATCCTGCGCGGATCGAGATCAAGGTGCTCAGGGATCTGAACATCGCCTGGCAGCACTTCCTGCGCGGCGATCTCGACACCTTCCCGCTGGTGATGCCCAACTGGTGGCACGACAAGACCAAAACCGCGGAGTTCGAGAAGGGTTATATCACGCGTACCTGGTTCTACAACCAGACTCCGCAATCGCCGATGGGGCTCTATCTCAACACCGCCGATCCGCAGCTGAATAATCTCGATGTGCGGCTCGGGGTCCAGCATGCCCTCAACCTCGACAAGATGCTCACCACCCTGCTGCGGGGGGATTACCAGCGACTCAACAGTTATGGCTCCGGTCAGGGTGAATTTACCAACAGCGAGATCAAGGCCCGTCCGTTCGATCCCAAACTGGCACGGGAATACTTTGCCAAGGCAGGCTTTGACAAGGTTGGGCCACAGGGGATTTTGCAAAACGACAAGGGGCAGTCACTGACCCTCGCCATCACCTATACCACAGCAGAGCACGCCCAGCGGCTCACGCTGTTGCGGGAAGAGGCCAAGAAGGCGGGGCTTAATCTGGAGCTCAACCTGATGGATGCCTCGGCCGGTTTCAAATCGATGCTGGAGAAAAAGCACCAGAGCGCCTGGATGGCCTGGGCGAGTAGCCGCTATCCCGCCTATTGGGAGTTCTTCCACAAGGTCAACGCCAACAAGCCCCAGACCAACAACATCATGAACATCGATGACGATGCCATCACAGCGCTGGTGGAGCAGTATGACAAGGAGTTCGACTTTGCCAAAAAGGCGGCCCTGTCACGGCAGATCCAGCAGCGGCTCTATGAGCTGGCGAGCTTCGTCCCTGCCTATCAGGTGCCCTATACCCGGGAAGGGGCATGGCGATGGATCAAACTGCCAAAAGTACCTGCAACGCCCAAGAGCGAGCAGCTCTACTGGCCACTCGGTGGCGACAACAGCGGTTACAGCTATGGCGGTCTGCTGTGGATTGATGAAGAGCTAAAATCCGAGACCAGGGCAGCCATCAAGAGCGGCAAGACTTTCCCGGCCGAGCCTATCATCGACACCACTTATCGCCAGCCCTGATTGCATCAGCCCATCGGCAAAAGTCCTTAAAACAAAAGACCCCGCCAGATAGCGGGGTCTTTGTTGGCAACCGGTGTTGCGAATAGCTCGGTGATCAGCCGCGTTTGGCCTGCTTCTCGGCAATGGCGTCAGCCACATCGGCCGGCTCCAGTACGATGCCTTCCTGATCCGGGGTCGGGAACACGGCAACACACAGCTCGTCCTGCTCCATACCGTCAACCCAGCGCTCCAGCCACACCTTCAGGGTGATGGACTGTGGCTTGCAATCGGCCCATTCGCCTTCGGCCCACGCCTTGGCGTACTCCGGGTGCGGCCATACCGGGATGCAATCTTCATCGTCGGTGGTCAGCATCATGACGCCATGCTCGTCAGTCAGGACGAACAGCTCTTCATGCTCGACCAGCTTGCTGATGAAGTGATCGTAACGGTAATCAGCGTTCAGTTGCAGCGCGGCATTGCGCTCGGTGTCGCTCAGTTCATAGCTCATTGGCCAAGTCTCTCTCTCGATAAAGGGCGCCATGTTCACATCTTGTCGTCAGCTTGTCCAGCTTGCAGCCTCCTGACTCCCGTCGGGGAAACAGCAACGCCCATAAGGATAGAGCAGGGCGGCGAATAAAACGTCTCAACAACCTTCCAGATCTGATTAAAAGGTCGGGGTGATCAGCTCTACATCAGGTTGCTCGCTCAACTTCTGTCGCAGCCAGTAGGCAGACTCTACTTCGACGAAACAGAGTTGATCCCGACCGTCAGCCGCACTTTTCATCAACTGCTCAAATCGCTGCTGTTGTTGTTGCTCCCAGAGAGCGGCAAGCTTTCCGCCATGGGCTTCATCTACCACCTCGCGGCGCAACTCGAACAGGTTATCGGTGATCGGGCTATTGATCTTGGCGGCGGTGTGCCAGTACATCAGCAGGTTATCCATCATCTCTGTATCGTAGTTGGCCAGTGCATCCAGCTCGGGTGTATCACCGCTGTCGCTGGCGGCAAAATCACACCAGCCCGCATCGAGTGACGCCAGCTCATGAGCCCCCTTGGCATGCTTGCGTAACAGCGCAATGTCGGCCCCCTTGCGTGCAGGCAACCATACCTCGCCCTGATGGGCATCCAGCAGGGACGTCAAGGAAGCAGCGGGGTAGACAGGAAAGCGGGCACAAAGTGAATGCAGCAGGGATACCAGAGTGATCTTGACCATGAGCGATACCTTGAACAGGGCGAACAGCCACCAATAGACCGTCCGATATAAAGAAGTGCCCTATCCTACCACGTTTGGTCCAGCTCGGCCCTTGGCGAAGCTGTCAGCCAACCATCTGATTACGCCGAAAAAAACAGCATTTGAAACGCAGCATCCAGCCAAAGATCAATAATTTGAGCCAGCGCCCACTAAAGTGGATCCGGGGATGCTAGTTTGCATACATCTTTAGCGTAAGGAGTAAATCCATGATTGGGATCGACCAGGTTTCTAACGAATTCGTGAACGATTTGAAAATACTGGCATGCTTTGATCCGGCCAACATGAGCCTGGGGATTAAATTACGCAGCGATATGTCTGAAGAGTTGTGCCAGGCGGCAGCCCGTCTGCATCAACAGGGGCTCATCAGCGCAGAAGATGGCGGCTATCTCACCCCGTTTGGCATGACCATGGTTGAACACCTGCAACATCTGCTGGTCGCACTCAAACCGCTTTGACCGGCTGTGGTGCCCAGAGCGAAAAGTTGAGTAGCTCCCAGCGCTCCCCTTGGTGAAGATGACAGGCAAACAGCAAAGGACCTTCGGGTCCTTTTACTTTGCCATCCACCAGCCACTCCCCCTCCCTTTCAGGCACCAGTCGCGCATTCACCTCATCGGGTTGCTGTGCAGTGCCCATCCGGACCTGGACAAATTGCTGGCAGATCACCTGCGCTTCCATCGCGGATTGAACCGGTACCGGCGCATCGGACGTCGGAGTCAAGGTGGCAGCAAGCAGGAGCGATAGCAGCATGATTCAGCACATGGGAGTCAGTAGCAGAAGCCATATAAACAAAAAGCCGTGGCACCAGAGGTACCACGGCTTTCTTAAATTCTGTAAGAATTACAGAGCGGTTACGTTCTCAGCCTGCGGGCCTTTCTGACCTTGGGTCACAGAGAACTGTACGCGCTGACCTTCAGCCAGGGTACGGAAACCGTTACCTTGAATGGCGCTGAAGTGAACGAAAACGTCCGGGCCGTTTTCTTGCTGGATGAAGCCAAAACCTTTGGTTTCGTTGAAAAACTTAACGGTACCGGTGATCATGTTAGACATATCTTTTAAACCTGTATTCAAAATAATTACTTATGCTTTTCAGCGGGTAAAGCTCAAAAAACGGGATTAACTTATGAACAACAGGACAAGATGTGAAACATCGTATTCATTGACATAACTATCGCCCTTTCAAGCTGGTTTGGATTATACGTGGCTTTGTAGATTACGCAAACAAATTTGTGCCCTGCCAACGGCAGGGCACAAACCGTTATAAGGTGGCTGCTTCCAACGCTTCGACCAGCGCTCTGAGAAAACGAGCCGCCTCCCCGCCAGTACAGGCTCTGTGGTCAAATGTCATCGACAGCGGCAATGCCCTGACGGGACGCGCTTCACCATGGATGAACACCACTTTTTCGAACAGTTTGCCTGCCCCTATGATGGCCACCTGCGGCGGAGTCACGATGGGGCTGGCATAGCGGCCTGCGATGGCGCCGAAGTTGGTGAGCGTAATGGTCGCCCCCTGCAACATCTCGCGCGGCACGGCGCGTGCCTTCACATCGGCGATCATCCGATCCAGCCCCTGCCGGATATCTGCCCCCTCCCGCTCGGCCACGTTCTCCATCACCGGCACATAGAGGCCATGCTTTGAATCCACCGCGATGGCCACATTGACCTCTTTAAACAGACGCCGTGACAGGGTTTCGCCATCGAACCAGGCGTTCATCGAGGGCTCGGCGCGGCACGCAACGCCAATGGCCTTGATAAGGCGCACCGTCACATCCTCATCAGGCCGCCAGTGACGCAAATCCACCTCGTCGGTGATGCTGACCGGCACCACAGTCTGATGAGAGAGCTCCATCGCCTTGGCCATGGCCCTGCGCGACCCTTTGAGGAATTCGTTGCCACTGCTTTGCTGTGACTCGAATGCCTGCTGCACATCCAGTTCGGTCACCATGCCGCCGCTGCCACTTCCCTTGATCCGGTCGATATCCAGACCCAGTTTTTGTGCCAGCAGGCGCACGGCAGGCATGGCTTGCACCAGCGCACCACCCGGGGCAATGGCCCCTACCACGAAGTGATCCTCGATATGTTGCTGATGGGCGCTCACCTTGCCCACCACGGTGCCATCATCTTCGCCACCCTCGAACTCCACCAGCGGCGCACCGATATGGAGGATATCCCCTTCGGCGCCGCAGAGACGGGCAATCACCCCGGCTACCGGAGAGGGTACATCCACCAGCGCCTTGGCCGTTTCCACCGACAAGAGCACCTGATCGACCGCAACGGTATCACCGGCACTCACCTTCCACTCGACGATCTCGGCTTCGGCCAACCCTTCACCCAGATCCGGTAATTTGAAAAATTTCATAGCCACTGGTTCTCCATCAGCTGGTGAGCGGCATCGGCGATATCCTGCTCGGTGATGAGGTAATAC
Source organism: Aeromonas sp. 82P (assembly GCF_051919365.1). NCBI lineage: Bacteria > Pseudomonadati > Pseudomonadota > Gammaproteobacteria > Aeromonadales > Aeromonadaceae > Aeromonas > Aeromonas sp. 82P. The sequence goes on along the minus strand of NZ_JBQBEV010000001.1, from coordinate 1,941,824 downwards.
GCTTCGTTGCGATAGTAGGGAACAGCTGCATCCACGCCGGTCAGCCGTTTGGGCGGCGCCTTGAGGCTGGGGAGTGCCTGCTCGGTCACCCGCGCCACAATTTCGGCCCCGACCCCGAAGCTGCCACACGCCTCATGCACCACCAGCAACCGGCCGGTCTTGCGCACCGAGGTGAGGATGGTCTCCATATCCAGCGGCTTGATGGTGGCCAGATCCAGCACCTCGCACTGGATATCCTGCTCGGCCAACAGGTTCGCCGCCCGCATCACCTCCTGAATGCAGGCACCCCAAGCCACTACCGTGATATCTCGGCCCGGGCGCAGGGTGAAGCAGACATCCAGCGGCAAGCCGACACCGTCATCCACCACCTCGGATTTCATCGAGCGATAAATGCGGTCCGGTTCGAAAAACATCACGGGATCCGGATCGCGGATGGCCGAGAGCAGCAAACCATAGGCGCGTCTCGGGCTGGAGGGGATCACAACTCGCAGCCCTGGAATATGAGCAAACAGCGCCTCGACACTCTCGCTGTGATGCTCCGGCGAGTGAATGCCCGCGCCATACGGGGAGCGATAGACGAGGGGACAGGAGAGGCGGCCACGGGTGCGGTTTCGCATCCGCGCCGCCTGACAGATGATCTGCTCCATCCCGGGGAAGATGAAACCCTGAAACTGGAACTCAGCCACCGGCTTGAGCCCCTGGGTGGCCATGCCGACCGCCACCCCGGCGATTAATCCCTCGGCCAGCGGCGTGTCGATCACCCGCTTGAAACCGAACTTGTCGCGCAAGCCCACAGTGGCGCGAAACACCCCGCCGTTGACCCCCACGTCCTCGCCCAGTACCACCACATCAGGGTCGTGCTCCATCTCGTAGTGAAGGGCCATGTTGACCGCTTCCAGCAAACTGATCTCACTCATGGCCAACCTCCTGCTTCATCCCCTTGGCAATCACTCGCTCGCGCTGGGGCAGGAGTTCGGCGGGCAGGCTGGCGTAGTGATAATCGAGCATCGCCTCCGGCGGCTGGGGCGCCATCGCCTCATAGCGGGCGACCGCCTGTTCGACCTCTCGGGTAGCCTCCGCCAGCAGGCTCTGCTCCTGTTCTTCATCCCACCAGCCCTGGCTGTGCATAAACTGGCGCAGCCGCTTGACCGGCTCTTTCGCCCAGGCGGCCTCGACCTCGGCCCCATCTCGATAGCGCGTGGCATCGTCGGCCGTGGTGTGATCGCCGAGGCGATAACTGACCGCTTCTATCAGGGTCGGCCCCTTGCCGCTGCGGGCCCGCTCTACGGCACTGCGCGCGGCATCGTAGACCGCCACCACATCGTTGCCATCCACCTGCAGGCTGCGCACCCCGGCACCAATCCCCTTCTGGGCCAGCGTAGGAGCGCTCGATTGCAGCTTGCGCGGCACCGAGATGGCCCACTGGTTGTTGTTGACGATGATGACCATGGGCAGGTGCCAGACACCGGCGCAGTTCAGCCCCTCCAGAAAATCCCCCTTGGAGGTGCCGCCGTCGCCGATAGTGACTACGGCAACCCGCGGTTGATTACGCAGTTTGAAGGCCGAGGCAATACCGCAGGCGTGGGTGATCTGGGTGGCGATGGGGACGCAGATGGGGAGATCTTCAGAGGGAGTCCCATCGGGTTTGAGAAAATAACTCCCCCGCTCGTCACCGCCCCAATATTGCAGGTTCTTCTCCATCGGTACGCCCCGCACATAGAGGGTGGGCATGTCCCGATAGTAGGGAACGTAGACATCCTGCGGCTGCATGGCGAGACCAATGCCAATCCCCACGGCTTCTGCGCCGAGATGGGAGGGAAAAGTACCGAGCTTGCCGGTTCGTTGCAGCGCAATCGCTTTTTTGTCATAGCTGCGCACCATCACCATATTGCGGTAGAAGGTGTGCAGTATCGCCTTGTCCAGCCAGGTCGGTAAGGTGGCGACCGGGCACCCTTCCGCATCGAGGTAACGAAGGAAAGGGATGTAGACATGGGTCATAACTGGCTCCTTGCCGTTGTGAGCGTCACCGATGCTGGTGACACCTAGATGTAAATACTTTGTTAAATAAAAAGCAAAGAAATTTACTCAGGTAAGACCAGTAGAAACTTCTTTAAAGTAGCGAAGGAGCTGAATTTTCGGCGATGAGTGGCAAGGTATGCCGTAAATGGTGCAACTTTGCAGCACTGAACGCAGGATGCCAAATGTGAAAAAGGGGAGCCTTGCTCCCCCATTGAGTTACTTCAGTTAGCTGTTACTTCTGTCAGGGGTTACTCCAACCAGCAGTTACGCCAGCCAGTGTTGCAGCTGGCGGGCCATGCCAACTGGCAGCAAGTGAGCGCGACTCAGCAAGCGGCTGCGCCAGGGCTCGGCCAGCAAGGTCGGGCAAATTCGCATCTCCCGTCCCCGGTCAGCCACCCGCACCAACCTGTCGATAAGAGTTTCCAGCGGCGGATGCACCGGCCAGTGTGGATAGAGATCGGCAGTCGTGATACCGACCAGCTCGCACACCCGCTCCTCTTTCTCATCACCCTTCCCATCAACCATTGGCCAGGGGTGAAGCACCTGCAGCCAACCCGGTCTTGCCGCCTCCAGCAACTGGCCCAGCGTCGGCTGAGCAAAGTGGGGATCCCCTGCGGCTTTGAGCAGATGACGCGCCCCTGCCAGCACCACCACGCCGCGGGCGGGAAGTGTTAGAAGATAGTCGGCCAGCGCCTGATCCCGTCCCCTGTTGTGTTGCTGCCACCGCTCCGGGCTCATCTCCTGCCACTCGAATAAGGGCTCGCAGAGATGCACCCGCAGCCGCACATGTTCAGGGCGCGCCAGATTGCTCTGGCGCAGAGCGGAAAAGAGAGCCGGAAACTCGGGGGCCATCCAGGCAGGAAAGGCGCAGGAGTCGAGCCAGACCGGATAGAGCCGCGCCAGCGTCAGCGGCTCACCCTGCCAGCACTCCTCCCCCGTCAGCCAGGCATCGAGCAAGCCCTGATGGCGGCGGTTGCCGCACTCCAGCACCAGATCGGTCATGACTCCCCAGAGCGCCGGATCGCAGAGCCAGACGTGCTGGCGCCGGATAAAATCCGGGTGCCAGTGCGGCTCTCCCAGCCCTACCAGCTTGCCCGCCAGCAAGGCTTCCCGGATGGCGGCAACCGGGGTCATGCGTCCCCCTCCTGCCGGATGTACGGTTGTTGCCAGACCCCATCGACCCGCTCACCAATAAGGGCGCCGACCTGCGCCAGCCAGTCGGGATGCACCATCTCCTGATGGAGGCAGGGGAAGCGCTCATAGCGGATTTTGCCTTCTGTCAGCGACTCCCAACCGCGTCCATCCAGCCAGAGCTGGCGGGAAGCTGACGCCTCGATAAAGATCACCTCCCCGTGGTAGCAGTAGTCGACCGGCTGACGGATCAGCCGGTTGTTGTGGCCAACCAGCTCAATCATGGCGCTCACCACCTGCTCGTCGAGCATGGCCAGTGCACTCCCCTCTGCACCCAGTCGGGCCACCACGTCGCCCCGAGTAAGGGAATCGAGCGCCTCGTCCGCAACCGCAATGCCTCCCATCCGCAGCAACGCATCGAGCATCCGCTGCTCGTCGGGCAACGGCTGGGTCTGCCACTGCTGACAGGGGTAGGCATCGAGCAGCAGCACCATGGCCACCTCCTGTCCCTGCTCTTGCAGCATGGCGGCCATCCGGTGCACCAGCATCCCCCCGAGCGACCAGCCGAGCAGCCAGTAGGGCCCCTCGTTCTGCTGACGACGCAGCTCGGTCACATAGTCGAGGGCCAACTCGTCGAAGCTGACGGGCAGCGGGGCATCCGGCTGACAGAGCGCCCGCGCCTGCAGGGCATAGACCGCCATGTCGGTCGGCAGATGGGGCACCAGTGGCGCATAACACCAGCCGAGCCCCCCTGCGGGGTGGACGCAAAAGAGGGTGGGGCACGATGTGCCAGACTGCGCACCATGCGCCCGCAGGGGCAACAGCATGGGCATCGCCTCCCGCTCGCCGCCAAGACGACGCGCCAGCTGGGCAGGGCTCGGTGCTTCGAACAGACTGGCCAAAGTGAGCGCCTGTCCGGTCGACTCTTCAATGCGCACCACCAGTTGCGCCGCCAGCAGGGAGTGGCCGCCGAGGGCAAAGAAGTTATCGTCGGCGCCGACCCGCGCCAGCCCCAGAACCTCGGCGAAGAGGCGACAGAGCCGCTCCTCCAGCAGGTTTTTCGGCAGTGACTGACCCACCGCCGACGCCATGTCGGGCAGTGGCAGCCCCTTGCGATCCAGCTTGCCATTGGGAATGAGCGGCAGCTCAGCCAGAGTGACCAGGAGCCCCGGCACCATGTAGTCAGGCAAGGCAGCGCCAAGGGCAGGTGTAAGCTCGGCCAGCGTCAGCTCTGTGCTATCTGCGGCCACCACATAGGCCACAAGACGGCGATTGCCGGGGGTAAATTCGGGGGCCAGCACCACCGCCTGCGCCACCCGGGGATGGCGCAGCAGCACCTGCTCGATCTCCTCCAGTTCGATGCGTTGACCGCGGATCTTCACCTGAAAATCGAGGCGCCCCAGATACTCAATAGCGCCATCCTCACGCCAGGCGGCCAGATCGCCGCTGCGATAGAGCCGTCCCGCCCCGAAGGGGTTGGCAATAAAGCGCTCGGCGGTGAGCTCGGGCTGGCCAAAGTACCCCTCCGCCACCTGCACACCGCCGATCCAGAGCTCCCCCGCCACACCGGGCGGCACCGGCTGCAACCAGGGGTCGAGAATGTGGATGCTGGTATTCCAGACCGGATAGCCGATGGGCACGCTGGTCACCACCTCGTCTGCCCGGCAGGGATACCAGGTGACATCCACCGCCGCCTCGGTCGGGCCATAGAGGTTGTGCAGGGGGGCTGAAAATGCCCCATACCAGCGCTGCACCAGATCCGCGGGCAGCGCCTCGCCGGAGCAAAATACCTGCCGCAGGGCGCGGCAACGGGCAGGCTCGGCCTGAGTGACAAAGATCTGCAGCATGGAGGGGACAAAGTGCAAGGTGGTGATCCCGGCCTGCTCAATCAGCTCGGCAAGGTAGGCGGGATCCTTGTGGCCGCCCGGTTTGGCGAGCACCAGCCTCGCACCGGTCATAAAGGGCCAGAAGAACTCCCAGATGGAGACATCGAAACCGGCCGGGGTCTTTTGCAGCACCCGATCCGCCGGGCCGATGGGATACATGTGCTGCATCCAGAGCAGTCGGTTGACGATGGCGCCGTGGCTCACCACCACCCCTTTGGGCCGACCGGTCGAACCGGAGGTGTAGATGATGTAGGCCGCATCTTCCGGCCCGGGGGCTGGCAGATCACAAGGTGCTACCGCCGCCAGCTGCTCTGCGACACCGGGGGCATCGAGGCAGACAAGTGGCGCGGCCACATCGAGCGGCATCCGCAAGGTGCGACTGGTCAACACCAGCGCAGGATCGCTGCTGGCGAGAATGTAGCCGATCCGCTCCGCCGGGTAGTCCGGGTCAACGGGTACATAGACGGCCCCCACCGCCATGATGGCCTGCTGGGCGAGAATAAGCTCAGGAGAGCGCGGGATCGCCACCGCCACCCGACAACCGGGGCCCACTCCCCTCCCCGCCAGATAGCTGGCCAGCTGGCGGGTACGCTGACGCAGCTCGGCCACACTCCAGCGCTCGGCGCCACACTCCAGCGCGATGGCGCTCTGATCTGCCGCCGCCAGCCCCTCGGCCAGTAGTGCGCTCAGGGTGGTGGTCGGCAACGGATGGTCGGTTTGGTTCCAGCGCGCCAGCTCAGCCTGCTCGCAGGGCAACAGCAGCGGCAAGCGCACCGCCAGGGCCTCGTCACCCGCCTCACTCCAGGCCGCCAGATAAGCTACCAGCCGGGCCAGATGACGTTCACTCTCCTGTTGGCTGAAGCGCCCCTGATGTGCTTCGAGGGTCAGGGTCATCGCGCCAGCCTCCTCGGCAAAGTAAAAGGCGCACTCCTCCACCGGCCCCGCCGCCAGCACCTGCACCTCGCCACGAACCTGGTTGTGCCCTTCACCAAAGCTGAGGGTACGGGCAAAGGGCATCAGGTTGACCTGAGGGCCAAACAGCGGCTGGCCCGGCTGACGCTGTTGCAACCACTCCTGACGGCAGCCCTGATGACGGCGCAGGGCGGCAAATTGCCGCTCGACCTGTGCCAGCAACTCCCCTACCCGGCTGGTGCCGCTCAGCTCGATGCGCAGGGGCACCACATTGACCTTCATGCAGGGGGTATCGGCCGCCGCTGAGCCCAGCCGCCCCATCAGCGGAATACCTAGCACCACCTCGCCAGCGCCGCTCATCCGCTGCACATAGTTGGCCACCGCCGCCAGCAGCAGACTGTATGGGTGACAGGCCGAACGACTCGCCCGTGCCACCAATGCCTGCCACTGGCGGCCAGCCAGCCGCTGCTCAAGACGATATGTGGGGCCCGGCCCTTGCGCCGGACGGCGGGAGAGCGACGCCGGATTCTCCACCCCGGCCAGCTGCTGCACGAAGAAATCGCGATCCCGCGCGGCGCGCGGTGAATCTTGATAGGCCACCTCCTCGGCCAGCAACTCCTGCTGGGTCGCATAGTGGCAGGGTGCTGGCTGCTCGCCGACGCAGAGCGCCTCATACCAATTGGCCACCCGCTGGCAGAGCAGGCTCAGGCCAAAGCCATCGATGGCGATATGGTGCACGGCAATAAACCAGGCCCACCGCCCCTCACCAAGGCGATAGAGGGTGGTGGCAAACAGCGGCCCCCCGGCCAGATTGAAGGGGACGGCCAGCTGCGCACGCATCTCGACCTGCGCGGCCGCGAGTGGGTCGGCTTCGCTGCGCAAATCTCGCTCTGCCAGCTGCCAGCAGGCGGGGTTGGCCACCATCTGCGGGCCATCGGCAGTAGCCACAAAGGCGCAGTGCAGACCGGGGATCTCGTCGATAGTCTGGCGCACCGCGCGGGTGAAGTGATGGGGAGCCAGCCCCCCCTCCAGCAGCCAGTACTCGCCGGTATTGCAGGCGGGGCTCTGCGGATATTTTTGCTGGGCAAACCAGATGCCAGCCTGAGCTGTGGTTAGCGGCCAGCGCGGGTGCTCACCGCGCTGGTGGGTGGCGCGCATCGCCATTGTCTGTTCCATGGGAATGTCCTTGCGCAAACATCGAGCGGGCAGCGACTTACCCCTGCCCGCATGGCTGAAAAGCGAGGAGGCCAGGCCTCCTCCATAAAGAGAGTGTCACGCCTGCCAGATCGGCAGCGCGCGGGCTAGACCCCCAATGTGGCACCGCCATCGACCACCAGATCCTGCAGGGTGATATGGCTGGCGGCATCGGAGGCGAGAAACAGCACGCAGGCAGCCACCTCGTCGGGTGTTCCCAATTTGCCAAGGGGGATCCCCAGCTTGAACTGCCCGGGCAGGCCCGCGATGGTGCGCAGCTCCCCTTCGCGCTGTTCCCCCTCCTGCCACATGCCGTACAGCATCGGGGTACGGGTCGAGCCCGGTGACACCAGATTGCAGCGCACCCCATAGGGGGCGAGTTCCAGCCCTGCCGTTTGGGTGAGACTGGTCAGCGCCGCCTTGGAGGCGCCATAGATGCCCATCCCCACTCGCGGCACCCGACCGGCATTGGAGGAGACATTGACGATGGCGCCCCTGCGCCGCCCCTGAAACCAAGGGGTCAGGGCCCGCATCAGGTAGAAGGGGGCGAAGGTGTTGATGGCGAAGGTGCGCAGCAACAGAGCGTCATCCACCTCATCGAGCCTGCCGGTCGCCAGTACGCCCGCGACATTGACCAGCACATCGGGCCCCAGTCCCTCGTCCAGCAGCTGTTCGCAGCAGCGGGTCACGGCCTCGCTGTCGCTGACATCGATCACCACTCCCTTCACGTTGCCGGGCAGCGCCTCGGCCAGTTGCAGATCGAACGCCACCACGCTGGCTCCCGCCTCTGCAAAGGTGCGTGCCACCGCATGGCCAATTCCCTGCGCCGCGCCGGTCACCCAGACGGTTCTGCCTTGCCACTCGCTCATGGGGTGCACTCCGGTTCGCTGACGTGCTCTTCGTTGACCTGATAAGCCGTGCCCTGACTGACATTGGGTTGACTGGTATTAAGCTGACGGGAGAGGAGCGCCCACCAGTGAGCCAGGGTCGGCGTGCGGGCCAGCTCGGCCAGCTCCACCACCAGCCCCTGCTGGCGCCACTCTTCCACCAGCCCCATCACCGCCAGCGAGTCGAGACCGTAGTCGAGCAGGTTGTCATCCTCGGTGGGCTGCTCATGCTGCATCTCGGCGGGCAGCCGCGCCAACACCTGAGCACGCAGCGACTCGCGAGTCTGGGGGCGTTTGCTGGCCGCCATCACCTCGGCCACGGTAATCACCCGACCGGCATTGCGGCTGACGTAGGATAGCGCCAGCAGATGATCCTCGCGGGAGAAGTCGGCGATGGCATCAGCCACCAGGAAGGGGCGGATATCGCGCATAAAAGCATCGACCGCCGTCTGCATCACCCCGATATGACCGTAGATGCCGCAGATCACCAGCTGATCCCGCCCCCATCCGGCCATCAGCTCGGCCAGCGGTGAGCGGCAAAAAGCGCTGTAGCGCCACTTGGTCAGCACCGTATCCTGCGGCTCGGGGGCCAGCGCCGAAACAATCGGCTGACGCTCCGGCGCCCGGGTCAACCCCGGCCCCCACATGTCGTTGAGCAGCGCCCGATCGGCCTGACTCTGCTCGGCGGGCTGGGCGGTATAGACCACCGGCATGCCAAGAATACGTGCCTGACGGATCAGGGTGGCGATATGGTCGATGACCTGATTGATCAGCGGATTGCCCGGCCCGTAGAAGTCGACGAAATAGTGCTGCATATCGTGGACCAGCAAGGCGGCGCGGCCCGGTTCGAAGGGCCAGTTCACCCGCCCGGTAGGCAGCTCCTCGGCGGTAGGCAGCGGATAGGCGGCGAGGGATTGAATGGTCATGCACACTCCTTGGCGAGCTGCTCGCGCAGCGTCTGTTTGTCTATCTTGCCGACCGGGGTGTGGGGCAGTTGCTCCACCAGCACCAGGCGATCGGGTAGTTTGTAATCGGCCACCCCCTGCTCGCGCAGGAAACGGCGCAAGCGGGGCAGATTGAGGGGCTCGCGGCACATCAGAAAGGCGCAGCTGCGCTCCCCGAGCATGGGATCCGGCATGGCGACCAGTGCCGCCTGCCGCACCTCCGGGTGGGTCAGCAACAGCTCTTCAATCTCGAGGGCATCGATCTTCTCCCCACCCCGGTTGATCTGATCCTTGTTGCGCCCCACCACCATCAGATGACCACTGGGCAAGCGGCAGACCAGATCGCCGGAGCAGTAGAAACCGTCCCGGTCGAAGGCGCGCTGATTGTGGGCATCGGCCTTGAAGTAGCCGCGAAAGGTGTAGGGGCCACGTGTCCAGAGCTCGCCGCACTCGCCATCGGGCAAGGGGCGCCCGTCGCTGCCTCGCACCTCCACCTCGTCGCCCGGGCTCATCGGGCAACCCTGGGTATTGACGATGTGCCACTGGTCATCCTCGGTGCGGGTGTAGTTGACCAGCCCCTCGGCCATGCCGAACACCTGCTGCAAGCGGCAGCCGAGGCGGCTCGCCACCACCTCGGCGTGAGCCGGGCTGAGGCGCGCACCGCCCACCTGCACACACTCCAGAGAGGTCTGCGGATAGTGGCTGGCCACCTCCAGCCAGAGCGCCAGAGCCGGTGGCACCAGTGCCGCCCAGTTGACCTGATGGCGCTGCACCAGCGGCAGACAGGTTACTGCAGAGGGATCCTTTGCCAGCACCACGCAGCCACCGGCATAAAACACCCCGAGTGACCCGGGGGAGCTCAGGGGAAAGTTGTGGGGCGCTGGCAGGGCGCATAGATAGATCACCCGCTCATCCCAACCGCACACCGCTACGCTCTGGCGCACGCTGTAGCCATAGTCATCGTGGGTACGGGGGATCAGTTTGGGGGTGCCGGTGCTGCCGCCGGAGAGCTGGAAAAAGGCAACTTGATCGGCAGGAGTCGGTGTAGGGGTTAACGCAGTAGCCGCCAACGGCGAACCATCAGCACGGGCTATCAGGTCAGGCTGACGCCATGCAAATCCTGACTGAAGATCGGAGCCTTCAGCCTGCTCGAACAGCAGTGTCTGGCAAGAAGGCGATACCCGCTCATCAAGAGCCGCCAAGCTCCCCGCTTCACCGGCAAAGCCGGGATGGGAGGGGCTGAGTACCAGCAAGGTGGGCTCAATCTGGCGGGCAAAGGCCACCAGCTCGCGCCGCTGATGGCTGTAGAGGGCATGCACCGCCACCACGCCGCAGCGGATCAGGGCAAACCAGCAGATATAGAACTCGGCGCAGTTGGGCAACTGCACCAGCGCGGTATCGCCATGGCCCAGCCCGCACGCGGCCAACCGCGCCGCCAGCGCATCGACCTCACGCTTTAACTGGCCATAACTGAGGGTGCGTTCGCCACAGATCAGGGCCGTGCGCTCGGGATCACGTTCGGCAGAGTCATCGAGCAGGGCGGTGAGCGGTTGTCCGCGCCACCACCCTTGTGCCCGGTAGTGGGCTGCCAGCTCGGCGGGCCAGGGGGTAAAGGGTACCAGCGGCTTCATGTTGTCACCTCCGGCTCCCGGTTCTCGAGGCCAAAGGCGCGCAGCATGGTGCCAAGCTTGGCGGCGGTCTCTTGCCACTCTGCTTCCGGCGAAGAGCCCACCACCACCCCGGCGCCGGCATAGAGCCGCAGCTGTCTGCCGGCAAGCACGCCACAGCGAATGGTGACTACCCACTCGCCATTGCCGTCGGCATCCATCCAGCCGACTGCGCCGCAGTAGAAGCGGCGATCGTACCCCTCAAGCCGGGCGATGGCCTGACGCGCTGCCGAGAGCGGCGTGCCGCACACCGCCGGTGTCGGGTGCAGTGCCAGCGCCAGAGCCAGCACGGGAGAGGGCTCATGGAGCCGTCCGGCGATGCGGGTCGAGAGGTGCCACATGGTAGGAGTGGCGATCACCTGCGGCTCCTGAGGGACGTCCAGCTCGCGGCAGAAGGGAGCGAGGGCGGTGGCGACCGCATCGGCCACCAGCGCATGTTCATAGCGATCCTTCTGCGCCCCCAACAGTTCGACACAGGCCGCCTGTTGATCGGAAAACGCGTGGCGCGGACGGGAACCCGCCAGCGGATTGCTCACCACTTCCATCTCGCTGCGTGACACCAGCAGCTCGGGGCTGGCGCCAAGCAGGGTCTCCCCCTCCGGCAGCGGGACCTGGAACACATAGGTGCCCGGATTCTGGGCCAACAGAGAGCCATAGGCGTGTGCGGGGGAGGTCTGCTCTGCGCTCTGCACATCGATGGCGCGCGACAACACCACTTTCTCGAGCTGCCCCTCGCTGAACTGCTGCAACGCTGCCCGCACCGCCCCCTGATAGTGGGCAGAGCCGGTCACTTCACTCACCTCGCCATGGAGCTGGCAACAGCTGGCGGGCAACATCGCATCCCTTGCGACCCACTGCGATTGCGCCGGGATCACCAGATGCCAGGGGGATTGGGTGTCAAACGGAATGGCGCCGATGGCGATGGGATTGACCATCCCCTGCTGGCGCAACTGACGCAGATGGGCGAGCAGCTTCTCCGGCGGGATACCGGTAAAACTGTCGTGGATACCGGAGGCGACCAGTACCCTGTCACCGCTGGCAAAACAGCACACTTTATCCAGCCCGGCAGTTGCTGCGGGCCACTCTCCTTCCAGTGCATGGTCACACATGACGGTGCTACTCCTTGGAATGAATCACTGCCTGACACGACTTAAAGTGAGTCATTTGACTCACCAGATGTCAGGGTGAACGGCATCCTAACAAGGAGCGAAAAAACGATCAATACAAATGAGAATCAATTTCATTAACTTCTTTTTAGTCAAAAGAAGGTGACGAACGAAACTGAACTTCGCCGATAAAAAAGAGTTGCGATCGGAGCAAATTCAATTTGATAATGATAATGCTTATCATTTGTATATTATGGAAGATGTAAATAATGAAATCCTCAACCTCCCGTTTTATTGCTCCCAGCCTGCTGGCCACCACCATCGTCACTCTGCTGACCCAGCAAGCGATCGCCGCCAGCAACGCCCCTCAAGCCGATGAGGTGATCACCGTCACCACCACGGCGCACAATACCCGCTCAGCACCGGCCTCCATCTCTGTCATCACGGCAGAACAGATCGCCGCCGCACCGGTCAATGACCTTGCCGACCTGCTGCGCCACGAAGTGGGCATTCAGGCTGAAGCTGACACCAATGGCCGCAGCGATATTGGCATTCGCGGCATGTCCGGTAAATACACCCTGGTGCTGGTGGATGGCAAACGCCTCTCCTCCTCCAATGCTCTGTGGCGCGGCGGCAACTTCGACAACACTCCGGTTCCCCTTGGCATGATCCAGCGGGTCGAGGTGATCCGTGGCCCCATGTCGGCACTTTACGGCTCCGATGCCATCGGGGGTGTCATCAACATCATCACCAAGCAGCCGGGCAAAACCTGGCAAGGGGCGGCCGATGCCGACTTCAAGGCCATCGAGGGCAAGGATGGCGGCGATCAGCACAGAACCAACCTGGGCTTTACCGGCCCGCTGACCGACAACCTGCTGATCCGGATGAACGGCGAGGTGTATGACCGTCAAGCCTGGACCCCCACCGAAGCCGCTGACGGCATCCCCCTTATCGAAGCCAAACAGACCCGCAACTTCGCCTCCACCCTCAGCTGGCTGGTGGATGAGCAGCAGCGCTTCGAGCTGGATTACCTCTACAACCAGGATGAGCGGCCTCTCGATATCTTCCGCAAAATCGGCAACAAGGTGCACAGCCGCCAGCAGCAAAACGATCGCAACCTGTTTGGTCTGACCCACAAGGGGAACTGGAGCTGGGGTGACACCACCGTCATGGTCAACTACGAAAGCTCCAAGATAGATGACTTCAACGACATTCTAAAAATCCACCAGCAGCCTAAAGAAGAGAACAACTTTACTTTGAAGGGCTACACCAACCTGACGCTGGCCAACCACTACCTGACCCTGGGTGGTGAATATCTGGATCGGGAGCTGGTGGATGCGGTGAGTTACCAGGATATCGGCGGCAAGGAGAGCAACTCCCAGGAGGCGCTGTTCGCTCAGGACGAGATCGGTCTGACCGACAGCCTGAGCCTGACTCTCGGTGGCCGCTACGATCACCACGGGCTCTACGGCAGCCACTTCACCCCGCGCGGCTATCTGGTCTATGAGATGAACGATGTGGTGACCGTGAAAGGCGGTGTCAGCCAGGCCTTCAAAGCGCCGGCCTCGCATCAGTATACAAACGGCTACAGCACCGAGAGCTGTGGAGGCCGCTGCAGCATCTATGGTAATGACAAGGTCAAACCGGAAACCAGCACCAACTACGAGCTGGGGGTCATCGCAGGAGAGGGGATCTGGGAGACCAGCGCCACCCTCTTCTACTCGGACATAGACGACATGCTAATCAACAAGGCGTTACCTGGTCCTCAAAAGCAATATTCTGACCGCACCTGGTACAACCTGGAGAAAGCCACCACCAAGGGGTTGGAGCTGACCGGCAAGCTCGATCTGACCGACGATATCAACCTTGGCGCCAACTACACCTACCTCAAGGCGGAAGGCGATCAGGGTCAGGCTCTGCCCGAGCGGCCGGAGCACAAGGCCAACGCCAAGATCACCTGGCAGGCCACCGAGCGGGTCAATGCCTTTGTCGGCACCACCTACACCGGCACCCAGTTTGCCGAGCAGACCGTCAACAAGGTTGTCGTACTGCACAAGCTGCCCAGCTATCAGACCTTCGATCTCGGCACCGGCTTCAAGGTCACCGAGAACTTTGACCTGCGACTGGGGATCAACAACCTGACCGACGTGCGCCTGCAAGAGAAAGATACTGTCTTCCAGAACGTCGAACCGGGTCGCAGCTACTACGTCAGCGGCTCAGCCCGCTTCTAAGGTAGCCAGGTCGATATAACAGAGCGCGGGCCCATGCCCGCGCTCTGTTAACCAAGAGAATAAGGGGGAGATCCCCACTGGACAGCAAAGAGCATGCAGATTTCCATTTTCATCAGGATCGCTCATGTTCACCTCACTTCTGAATGCTTCACCCCTTGCCACATTGCCCACCCCTGACGAGATGTTAAAGGCCAGACCCTGTCCGGCACGGCTCGCTCGCCAGATCGCTCGCAGCCGCCAGCAAGCACGCCATATTCTGCTGGGAGAGGACGACCGCCTGCTTCTGGTGATCGGCCCCTGCTCCATTCACGATCCAGCAGCCGCCCGCGACTATGGTGGCCGGCTGGCTGAACTGCAGGGCCAATACGGGGAGCAGCTGCAACTGATGATGCGCACCTATTTCGAAAAGCCGCGCACGACGCTCGGCTGGAAAGGATTTATCTTCGATCCCGACCTCGATGGCAGCGATCGGCTGGAAAAGGGCCTATCCCAGGCCCGGGAGTTACTGTTGGCACTTGGACAGGAAGGGCTCGCCTGTGCCACCGAATTTCTCGATCTCACCAGCATGCTCTATCTGGGGGATCTCATCAGCTGGGGCGCTATCGGTGCCCGCACCACCGAATCCCAGCTCCACCGCCAACTGGCCTCGGCCCTCCCCTGCCCCATCGGTTTTAAAAACGGCACCGACGGCAATATCCGGATCGCGGTCGAGGCGATCCTCGCCAGCCGGGCAGCCCACCTCTATACCCAGCCTTCAGGTGATGGCCAGCTGGCACTGGTGCGCAGCCATGGCAACCCCGACTGCCATCTGATCCTGCGCGGTGGCCGCCTGCCCAACTATCAGAGCTGTCATGTGGCAGAGGCTGGCGAGCTGCTGCGCCAGCATCATCTGTCACCCCGGCTGATGATCGATTGCAGCCACGGCAACAGCCAGAAGCAGCATGCCCGCCAGCTGCTGGTTGCCCGTGACATTGCCAACCAGCTGGGGGCAGGTAGCCATGCCATCGCCGCCATCATGGTGGAAAGTTTTATCTGCGAAGGGCGTCAGGAGATTGGCAGCAAACCGCTGCGCTACGGCCAGTCGATCACCGATAGTTGTATCGGCTGGGAACAGACAAGGCGGCTTCTCGATATGGTGGCAGAAGGGGTGGAGGCACGCCGCCAGCAGCGGATCGCCCTAGCGGGATAAATAGCGGATTAGAGAGATAACGCAGAAAAGAGTGTGGCCCCGATGGGGCCACCTTGTTGTTCACTGTCTGACGCACGTCAGGCGACTGACTCACGCTCCACCAGCTGGGCTTCAAACTTGAGCGCCAGGCCGTCCACCGGCTTGTGATCGAGCAGACGCAGCGCCAGCTCGGCTGCGCGGCTGCCCATCTCCTCGATGGGGTAACGCACCGTGGTGAGCTTGGGATAGATGTAGCGGGCGTAGGGGATATCGTCGAACCCCACCACCGATACCTGCTGCGGGATCTTGTAACCCCGCTCCAGCAGGCAAGAGATCGCCCCCGCCACCATACCGTCGTTGAAACCGAGCACGGCCGTGAACTCGACACCACGGGCCAGCAGTTCACTCATCGCCACATAGCCGCCATTTTCGTCGGCATAGGCGCGGCTGACGAGTGCAGGATCAAAGGCGATCCCGGCTCTGGCCAGAGTCTGGGTGTAACCGGCCATCCGCTGCTGACCATCGACAAACTCTTCATCATCGGAGGTGATAAAGGCGATGTTGCGATGACCGGCATCCAACAAATGCTGGCACGCGGTGGTGATCCCCGCCTGGTTATCGAGCCAGACGCAGCGATCTTCCGCGCCCGGCACCTGACGGTTGATGAACACGATGGGGGTAGAGCCTGTCGCCAGCTCGCTCAGCTCCTCGTCCGGGAGCGCCTTGCTGTGGAGGATCAGCGCATCGCACTGGCGCTGCAGCAGCGCCTGAATGGCGTGACGCTCGCGCGCGATATCGTGGTTGCCAGACATGACGATGGTGAACTTGTTGGCCTGATCGACCATGGTTTCGATGCCACGCATCATCTGGGCAAAGAAGGGGCCGCCACAGAGGTCGCCAACCAGCACGCCAATGCAGTTGGAACGCTTGCTGACCAGTGCCTGGGCAAAACTGTTGGGTCGAAAATTCAGTTCCTTCATGGCCGCCAGTACGGCCTCACGCTTTTCCGGTGCTACCTGTGCCGTGTTGTTGATAACCCGCGACACGGTGGAGATAGACACATTTGCCAGCTGAGAAACGTCTTTAATCGTTGCCACTATCCATTCCTTTATTGTGGGGGAACCTGTCGGTGCCGACGCCCGAGTATACCCTGCGGCCTGATGCAATTCCCGGAGCCAGGTCACCAGGCATGTTTCCTTTGGTAACAAAACCTTACCCGATGATACCCGGCAGCAGGGAAATTTGAAAACAGGGGCCGGCTGGCGGCCCCCGACTCAATAGGCGTGATTGAGCTCCCGCTCTGACATGAAGCGCAGCGGCTGCTGCAGCTTGTGCTGATAGATGAGATCGAACGACAACACGTTTTGCACGTAGTTGCGGGTCTCCTTGTAGGGGATGCTCTCGACCCACACGTCCATCGGCTTGTTGTCACTCTGCTCTCGCCAGCGTTTTACCCGTCCCGGCCCGGCGTTGTAGGCGGCGGCCGCCAGGATCCGGTTGCCATCATAGACATCCAGCAAGCGCTTGAGATAGGCACTCCCCAGACGAATATTCATCGTCGGATCAAACAGTTGCTGCTCGTTGCGATAGGGCACCCCCAGCTTGCCGGCAGTCTCTTTGGCAGTAGCAGGCATCAGTTGCATCAGACCGCGCGCCCCCACCGGCGACTGGGCCAGCGGATAGAGAGCACTCTCCTGACGGGAGATGGCGTAGAGCAAACTGGTGTTCATGGTGCGCTCTTGCGCCATCTGGGAGAAGGTGCGCTTGAGCGGCAGCGGGAAGCGCAGGTCCAGGGCATCCCACGCCTCGGCGCGAATGCTGGCGAGAATGGCCAGCTCGTGCCAGCCCTGATTGAGGGCGATATGGCCAAACTCGATGCGCTGGGCCACCGGGTTGCGATCCATGTTGTGGATCCACTCCGAACGGGCCGCTGCAATCTCGTTCATCGACAGAAGCTCGCGCACCCGCAACAGGAAGGGCCAGCGCTGACTGGCCGTGCGCCAGTCCGGTACATGCTTGACGCTCTGGTTCTTGATGCGATAAGGCACGCCGGTGCGCTGGGCGGCCATGAAACCGTAGAAACCGCGCAGGTTGGCGGTCTCCAGATAGAGATCCCGCGCCGGTTTTTGCAGCCCCTGCACTTCAAGGGAGCGCGCCATCCAGTAGCGCCAGCGATCCTCTTTCTGACGGGCCATCGGCATCATCTTCACCCAGCCGGAGAGGCCACGCCAATCCTGTTCCCAAATCGCAAGACGTGCCCGCAGCTCGGTGATATCGGGATCCGCCAGCTTTTTCACCGTGCTGTCGACCCAGCTGCGCTGGGCAATGGAGCGATCCAGCAGCAGGCGGCGGGCAATGGCACGCTCTACCGGTTTCACCTCGGCCTGGGTCAGGCCGAAACGGCTGCGAAACAGCGCAAGCTGGCGCAGCACCGACTCCGGCTCCTGATTGGCATAGCGGGTCAAACCGAGGGAGAGCAGCTTGCGGGAATAGGGGTTGCTGCTGAAATAGGCCGGGTTCATCGCCTTGGCTGGCTGCTCGAACAGGGTCACCATCTGATCGCCATAGCTTTGCAAGCCGCTACCCAGGGTCGCGCCAAGATGGCGGATCAGATTGGGGTTTTCCGCCTCGAACGCCAGCGTCATCCGCTGCCAGAGCTTCTCCTGGGTACGCTGACCGGATGCCTGCCACAGCTGGAACAGCGCTGAGCAGGCATCGGGACGGGATTGGCCGCTCATCCAGATCTTGTCCGCCCCCTGCAACGCCTCTTTCGGCTTGCCGGTGTAATAGAGCGCCTGATAGTGCATGCAGAGCAGATCGGTGGAGCTCGGCTTGGCCGGATAGAAGCGCAGGAACTGCGACCACTGCTGGCTCTGGGCCAGATAGGTCAGATAGCTGCGCTCCAGCCGGTTGGACTGGGGGGTATCCCCATGCTGGCGGATAAAGCGGGTCACATCGTTGTAATCCGCCGCCCCCGGACGAAAGGCGAGCTGATAGTAATCGAGGTAAGGGAGCAGGGGGTAATGGGTCAAACGGGCACGAATTTGCTGGAAACGGGCCTGATCATTGGCCCGTACGGCGTCATACGCCTGACGGTAGAGCGTCTGGTCGGCAGTCTGCGCCATCAGGGTCGGCACGAACAGCGCCGACAAAACAATTCCCCATACAGCTTTCACTGAACATCTCCATTGAGGGCAATACACCGCCCGGTGGCGGTGGGTCTACTGCCTCTCATTCTACCCGTTGCCGGGCAGCGCTACAGCGGGGAGCAGGGACTATTTTTCTGACTCGCTCAGCTGCATTTCACGCAGTTGCTCCGGTCTGGTCAACCGCTGTACATATTTCTCCAGATAGGGCACCGGCAGCGGCTTGGAAGCGAGATAGCCCTGATAGAAACTGCACCCCTGCGCCTTGAGAAACTCCAGTTGCTGACGGGACTCCACCCCTTCCGCCGTGACGTTGAACCCCATATGTCGCGCCATGGCGATCACCGCCTCGACGATGGCCATGTTGTCGCCATCTTTCGGGATGTCCTGAATGAATGAGCGGTCGATCTTGAGCTCATCGGCAGGCAGCCGCTTGAGGTAGCTCAGGGAGGAGTAACCGGCGCCAAAATCGTCGATGGCAAAGCTGATGCCGAGCTCCTTGAGCTCGGTCATCTTGCTGATGGTGTCCTCGGCATGACCCAGCACCACGGACTCGGTGATCTCCAGATTGAGGCAGGCCGGATCCATGCCGGTTTGCGCCAACACATCGTGGATCCGCTCGACAAAATCGGTGGCATGGAACTGCTTGGCACTGACGTTGACCGAGATCTGCGGAATGTGGATGCCGTTCTCCTCCCACAGCACATACTGGGCGCACGCCTCGTGCAGCACCCAGTTGCCGATATCGACAATCAGGTCCGTCTCCTCGGCAATGGGAATAAATTCGGCCGGCGAGACCAGCGAGCGACCGGCCGGCTGCCAGCGAATGAGCGCCTCGACACCGATGATATCGCCGCCATCGACCATATGCTGGGGCTGATAGTAGAGTGTCAGCTCTTGCTGGCTGAGGGCGTTGCGCAATTCGTTGTGAATGAGCAGACGGCGATCCGCCTGCTGCTGCATCGAGGCATCGAAGAAGCGACGGGTCTTGCGGCCAGCGGACTTGGCCTGATACATGGCGGTATCCGCCTGCTTGAGCAGATCATCGACCCCCTGCTCCCGATCCGGAAACAGGGTAATGCCGACACTGGCGCCGATGTGCAGCACCTGCCCCACATAGGTATAAGGAGCGGCAATCTCGGTGATGAGCCGCTCGGCAATGATATCGGCCTGCATCTCAGCCTGGGGCGGGCTGGCCGAGAGCGATGGCAGCAGCAACACAAACTCGTCACCGCCGAGGCGGGCCAGACAATCCCCCTGTCGCACCAACCGTTTGAGACGGGCGGCGACCTCCTTGAGCAGCCAGTCACCGGTAGCGTGACCGAGGGAGTCGTTGATGGTCTTGAAGTGATCGAGATCGATAAAGAGCAGCGCGCCAATCAAGCCATCGCGGGTCGCCTCGTTGAAGGTCTGCACCAGAGTCTCGTGGAGCTGACGGCGATTGGGCAATCCGGTCAGCTCGTCGTAATAGGCGAGATCCTGAATGCGTCGCTCGGCCGCCTTGCGCTCGGAGATATCCTCGAAGCAGATGACAAAGTGGCTGATCACCCCTTTTTCATCCTGCACCGGTGTCACTATCTCCCACTGGGGATAGGTGTGACCATCGACATGGCGACGCTGGGTCTCCCCCTGCCAGCGGCTGAGGGTATTGAGCTCGTAGCCGAGCCCCCCCAGATTTGGCCAGAGATCCTCTTCCAGATGCAGGCCCAGCACCGACTGGCTGTCAAAGCCGGTGATCTGACTGAAGGCGTTGTTGACCCGCAGGATCTTGAACCCCGGATCCGTAATGATAATCCCTTCGTGGGTCTCGAATGCAACGGCAGAGAGGCGCATTTGTGCATCGGATTGCAGGCGCTCCAGCTCGGCCACCATCCGTACCGAGAAGGTATTGAGCACCGAGGTGAGGTTGCTGGTATCTGCCGGGGCCGAATAGAGCAGCGCCAGATGGCCCAGAAGTTGGCCTCTGGCATCAAACAGCGGCTGACCATAATAAGTCTGCCCGGCCGCCAGCCAGGGTTGATACTCCTGCGACTCGTCGATCACCTCGAAGCAGATGGCCCCTTGCTTGTAGAGCTCCTGACAGGGGGCTCCCGCCAGCGGATAGTCCTTCTGCGCCAGCCCGTCGGCGGCCAGCACTTTGACCCGGTCGGCACCGCACAACTCCCCCACCCAGACCGCATCCACCTTGAGGATATGGGCCAGCTGGCTGACCAGGGTATTGAAGAAATCGAGCCCGGTGCGGGCAGAGAGCGCCTGCGCCAACTGGGTGAGCAGGGTGGTTTGCAGCAATGGCAAAGAGAGATTGAGGGAGGAGACCGCACTGTTGGCGGTATCAAGAGGGGCCAGCCAGCCACAGCAGATCTGCTGGGTGGGCACAAACTGGCCGCTCCAGAGCACATGGTTGAGCTGCCCCTGATCATCTTTCAGATGACCGATGAACTGTTCAGGCAGATGTGATTCATGAAGCCGGACGAGAAAGTCGGCAAAACCGGCCTCATCTTCCGGTAACAGGCGAGTAGCCCAGGGATGATTGCCCTCCCCTTGCCACTGCTGGTAGGCCCCCTGATCAGAGAGACTCCACTGATCATGTTGCCGATCGAAAAACCACATGACTTGCGTGGCCTGCTGCTTCATTTACCACTCCAACACAACAACCAACCACGTTTGATGTCCAATCAGGCATAGCAACGCCCCCTGCATCCGCTCATCAGATCAGAGGTTGCGAGGGAAGAGTACAAACATGCGATATCAAGCAGTGGAAACCGGACATGAGGTCGACACGAAGTGCTGCCAAGAAGGGACAGAAACGATCCTATTCCCGTCATACTGCCTGCCAGTTTCATGGAGCTCAAGCTGTTTTTGGCACGAAACCGGAAAAGATCACAATTTATAAGTTGCTGAATAGCCAAGGGAAGGTTATGTGACATGGATCACATTTCAATCTTTACCAATGAGTAATCTGAAGGTGAAGACACAAGCAAGACGACCCGAAGGGGGCCAATATGAAAATCGAAATTACCAGCAAAATCATCGACATCACCCCGGCTATCCGCGAGCGCATCGAATCCCGTTTTGAAAAGCTCGAACGTCTTCAGGTGCCTCTCATCACACCCCATGTGATTGTTTCCAAAGAGCGTCTGATGTTCACTGTCGAAGCCAGTGCTGGCATCCCCAACGGCAAACTGTTTGCCCAGGCAGAGCATGAGGATCTCTACGCCGCCATCAACGAACTGGGGCAAAAACTGGAGCGCCAACTCAACCGTCATACCGAAAAGCCGATTGCCCGTCGTGCCAATGCTGCGCTCAAAGAGCAGCCGCAACCGGATGAAGCTGACGCTTGATAGCATGCCGCACGGCTAAAAATTCCAAAGAGCATAAAGGCGGTGTCACCCGCCTTTTTGTTGCCTGTGATTTGCCGACAAGCATCGCGTTACACCAGTGAACAGGCGCCATCAACTGAGCCAGTGCAACCGGGTATCCACCCCCTGTTGCAAACGGTCGAGGATCGGCAGCAATACCAGCGGATCCTCTTGGCGTGGCATATCGGCCAGCTTTCCTTGCAACCGCTCCCGCGCCAGCGGCGACAGGTTGTCGTAGACAGCCTCATCCAGCAGCGGCTGTTTGACCGCCAGCGGCGGTGTTTGCAGCGCCAGCCAGAGCCGCACATCCACCATGCTTCCCCCTTGCTGCAACCGCTCATTGATGGCACTACAGTCACTCCCCGCCCCTTCAGCCACCAGCACCTCTGCCGGTCTCAGCGCAAAGTGCAGACGCCAGTCACGGCTCTGGGGAGTGGCCGCCGGTTTGGCATCAAACCAGGGCTGCTCCTCCACCGCATCGGTCAGCAGGGCCAGATGCAACCGGAAATCAGCGCGATCGCCATGCTGCAGGTCACGGTTGAGGCGCTGCCCCAACTGGCCCTCATCGACGAGCAGGTGATTACGGATTGAACTGGGCAGCATGAGATAACTCTCGAAAATGGCGATTTCACTGGTTATCGGCCACAAATCCAATTCTTTTAATGGAAAAATCCTGCTTGGGGGTTCACAAAACCGGAAGATCTGTTAGTATGCGCCTCGCACTTGTGGAGGGGTTCCCGAGCGGCCAAAGGGATCAGACTGTAAATCTGACGGCTCTGCCTTCGAAGGTTCGAATCCTTCTCCCTCCACCATCATTCAGAAAACCCGGCCTAGCGCCGGGTTTTCGCATTTCTGGTCTGCCCAATCCGTTATTCCTCTACCCTCCAGCCCCTTATCGCTGTTTGCCTGCAGCCGATCGTGCAATAAAAAACGGGAGGTCTGTGCCTCCCGTTTACGTTCATATCAGCCCTGTTACGGGATGATGCGTTACAGAGTAAAGCGATAGAAGATATCGACCGCCTGAGCCACCCCGCTCATCGCCTGCAGATAGAGTCGTGGCAATACCTCGTAGCGCAGCTTGAATTCGGCGATGGGGCTGAAGACCCCGACCCCGTACTGGAACTGCAAGCCCGGCAGCAGATAGGCCGACAGCGTCACCTGGGTGTTGTCACCACTGCCCGCGGTATCGAGGGAGACATCGCTCATCCCGAGCGACTCGCCGATGCTCGACACCACGCCATTGGCCTGATTGACCGCACCGGCCACCAGCAGACCGTTGAAACCGCCATCTTCTCCGTTGGTTTGCAGCCCTTTGCCGCGCAGCAGATAGGAGAGCTGTTCCGACTGCGCCATCTGCGGCTCGGAGTAGACAGTTATCTCCGGCTTGCTGGCAGGGCCAGTCACCCGCACCCCGACCGTCACCTGACCTTCGATGGTATCGGGATCCCGGTTGGCCTCGATGTTGAGGAAGGGCCGATCCAGCGGACCGGAGAAGAGGATCCGCCCCTCCTTGATGATGAGGTTCTGACCATAGGCCTTGAAGCGGCCATTGGTCAGCACCAGCTGGCCGTTGCCTGCCAGCGGTTTCTCGGGATCCTGACGGATATTGAGGCCACCGGAGACATCGGTCTTCAGCCCCATGGCATCGAGCTTCACATCGTTGCCAAGGCGGATCGCCACCTTCATCGCCAGCGGCAGGCTGGCCTGCTTGGTAACCGGGGGCAGATCGTCATAGACCACCGTCACATCGTCTGAGACCGCCACCGCCGAATCCGGCAGGCTCTTGACCAGAATACGTGCCCAGGGAATATCCACCTGACCGGTAATGCGGGTCTCCTCCCCCAGCGACACCGCGATATCGGGCGAGACTCTGACCCTGCCCATGCCCGGATATTGCGCCTCCAGATCCTTGCCCTGAATGGTGAGGCTGCCGCTGACCGGCATCTTGGCCCAGCTGAGCCAGCCGCCCAACGCCAGCGGTCCCTTGCCCACCAGCATGGAGCCATCGAGCTCGGCGCGATTGCCCTCGATCTTGAGGTGGGTCACCAGCTTGGTCAGGGTCACCATATCGGAGTGAGTCTGCACTTCACCGTCACGCAGGTTGAGCTGACCAAACAGCAGGGGCGCTGCCAGCGTGCCGTCGAAACGGGCATCGGCGGAGATGATCCCTTGCAGGGAGCGCACCTCAGGGATGAGCGGCGCAAAGGTATTAAGCTTGAGGTCGTCAAACTTGAGCTGACCGCCGAGCAGACCGCGACCGGCAGGCTCCCTGATCAGCAAATCGGTATCGATATTGCCGATCTGCTTGGAGGCAAAATCGAGGCGAATGGCCGCCTGCTGCCGCTCGAAATCCAGGGCCAGAGCCAGCTGCTGATAATCAGTCTTGAGACCATCTGCCACAAAAGTGCCCGGCGTGGTGCGCACCACCGCATGCAGGGTCGGCTGATTGCCACGCCAGCTGGCGCGGCCATCGGCGGAGAGCATCGCCTGCCAGCGGAAGTTGTCCGGCAACCAGGGGCGCAGCCGCTTGAGATCAAACTCGCTCAGGGCAAACTCCAGAGTCCCCTGGGCAGCGGAAACCTGACTCCCCTTGACGCAGAGGCTGGCACCCTGGGAGCCGAGGCAGAGATCCCCCATCGCCAGCCGCTGACGCGGCAGATCGAGATCCAGCGCCCAGGGGGAGCTCAAGTCCCAACGGCGCAGCGGGGTTTTCAGCCGCAACTCGGAGAGCGCCCCGCGCCAGTGATCCCCGCGCACGCCGCCACCCAGTTTGAGGTTGGCCGCAACAGGGTCACCCTTCATGGTCAGTGTCAACAGATGCTGACTGATATCGCCGCTGAGGTTCAGGGCCAGCTGGCTGAGCTTGGTTTCGCCCTGTTTCAGCTGCGCCACCAACAACGCGAGCTCACCGGCCGGTTTGGCGCCGATCACCGCATTGCCCTTGAGGCTAATACCCTTCAGGTCGGTGCCGGCATAGTAGAGCCGGTTGGAGGCCAGATCCGCATCGATTTTTGGCGTCTGCTGATTGCCACTGACCTTCACCTGTCCCTTGATATCCCCTTTCAGGCCGGGATAGATACCCCCCAGCTGGGGAGCCTGCAGGTTGGCATCGAGCTTCCATTGGGCAGTGCTGATGCTGCCCTTGGCCTGCAACTGGTTGGGGCCACTTTGCAGCGAGAGCGCCGGGATCTGCCACTCCATCTTGTCATTACCGCTAAGCTCCCCCTTGAGGGCCAGCGGGTACTGGTTGAGTTTGCCATCCACCTTGAGCTTGGGCAGTTTCAGCTCCCAGTGACCCGCCTCGTTCATCACGAAACGGCTCTCCAGCTCACCGGCCAGCGTCCCTTTCAGCTCAGGCAGCAGCTCGGCCGGATTGATCCCCTTGAACAGGGTGGTTCCCTGCCACTCGATCCCCTTGTTCCAGGCGAGCTTGCCATCGAGTTTGAGCTCCCCCTTGAGAGCGTTGAGCTGCAAGGCGATCTTGCTGAGCCGCTCCAGATCCCCCTTGCCGTCCAGCGCAAGCTTGAAGGGGGGGACATCGGTCCCCTTGCCGGAGGTATTGAGGGCAAACTGGTAGCCGGAGAGCTTGCCCTTGGCGGTCAGGCTCCCCTTGTCCAGCCGATAGCTCGGCTCATCTTTGGCAGGCTTGTGAAGAGGCCAGCCGAGGCTCTTCCAGTCGAGGGCCACATCAAAAGGCAGAGCCGGGTCGAGGGCGGCCAGCGAGCCCTTGAGACTGGCGGCGACCGGCCCCTTGGCCGACAACGCCAGCCCCAGCTTGCCGACCGAACCGCTCAGCGCCAGCGTGGCCTGCTCCCCCTGCAGCTCGCCATCCAGCAGCCCCTTGCGGGCCTTGGCATCCAGGGTCACCGCCAGCGGGTAGTCGTCACTGAGCTGGATGTGCCCCTTGAGCGCCAGATCGGCCATGGCATGGCGCAGCGAGAGCTCGCGCACCTCGATGCGATCGTCGGCAGCGGTGGCCGAGAGCAGCAGCCTGTCGAGCCCTTCGATCAACTCGCCCTGCTTATATTGCACCCGGGTCGCGCTGACCCCTTCCAGCTTGATGGGGAAAGGAAGATGAATGGCGGGCAGGAGAATGGGGGCAGCCTTTGCCGTATTTGCAGCTGGCGCCCCTTTGCCCTGTTTGGCTGTCTCGGCGCTGGCCTTGTCGTTGCGCGCCACCGCAGCACCGGCTTGCTTCTCGTTAGCGGCCGGCTGCTTGGCAGATTTGGCTGCGCTGGCGGGTGCCGCGTCATCCAGCGTCACCGTCAGGTTATCAAGCACCGGGCCGCGTACAATCAGCCCCTTGCGGTTGAGGGTGGCGCCGATATCGAGGGATCCCAGCGTCACGGCAACACCGGGTACCGCCAGATCGAGGTCAGCCACCTTGAGGCTGTCGACCTGGATCTTGAGTGGCAGCGGGCGCCAGACAAAGGGTTCGGAAGGCTCTTCCGGGGCAGGCTCGGAGTCGGCTACCTTGACCACCGGATGGGTCACCGCCAGGGATTTTATCCAGAGCTTCCCCTGCAGCAACTTGCCCAGATCCCAGTCGAGCACGGCGCGATCCACCGTCACATCCACCAGCTCATCCTGCCAGCCGGCCCCTTCCAGGGTCCAGCCATAGCCAAGCTGACCGGCCACCAGCTCCCCCTTGAGGGAGGGCAGCGCCGCCCTGGCCTGTTGCCACAGCCACTTGTTGCCCTGATGGGTAAAGCCCAGCAGGCTGACGCCGATGAGCAGCAGGAACACCAGCCCCATCAGCCAGAGAAAGATGCGTTTTAGCCAGATCACAATGCAGACCCCCGCGCAAGATACAGCCGCAGCGGCCAAAGAAAAAAGCGTTTAGACAACATCATAATTCAGGCCCCAATGCGAAATGCAGCCGCAAGGGCTTGTCCTCCTCCGATACCCCGACCGCCAGATCCAGCCTGACCTGACCGATGGGGGTGACCCAGCGCACACCGACGCCAGTACCTATTTTCCAGGGCTCGCTGTAATCGGTGGTAGAGGTGCCGCCATCCACAAACATGGCCCCCAGCCACTTCTCGCTGAAGCGGTAGTTGTATTCCAGACTGGCCACGCTGGTGTAGCGGCCACCGGTCAGCTTGCCATCCGGCCCAGTGGGGGAGATGCTCTCGTAACCAAAGCCGCGCACCGTCTGATCGCCACCGGTAAAGAAGCGCAAGGAGGGCGGCACCAGCGAGAAGCTGTCACCTATGATGGCCCCCTGCTCGGCCCGCATCAGGAATCTGTGGTTATCGCCAAGAGTTCGCAGCCACTTGCTGCGTCCCCACACCCGCATAAAGCTGATGTCGGAACCCCATCTGGGATCGGAGAACTCCAGCGTCAGCTGCTGGCGATCCCCCCAGTCGGGCACCAGAGTGCCGCGCACCCGCAGTCGGGACCAGGAGACCCCGGGGATCAGCAGCAAGCTGTTCCCCTCGTCGGCGCCCTGGGTATAGATCTCGTTCTCCAGCCGGATAAAGACGTCCCGATCCCAGCTCTCCGGCCGCCGCGTCCAGCGGTGCACACCGATGGTAGTGAGATCGGAGCGGGTATCGTTGTTGTCCTTGTACTGGTAGCCGGTCTGGATGGAGTAGTAGTCCCGCAGCGGGTTACCCACCGGGATCTGGTAGTCGAAGCTGAGCTCTGCCTCCGGCGCCGACACCTTGGCGGTGGCAAACAGGCGGTGGCCGTAGCGGTTGACCCAGGGCTTCTCCCAGGTGGCACTCATCCGCGGGCCTACGTCAGTGGCGTAACCGATACCGGTCTCGATTTCGTGATCGACCCGGTTATCCAGCGTCACCGCAATGGGCACCCGATAGTTGCTCGCCTCGCTCAATACCGGCTTGATATCGACCTGACGGAACAGCTTGGTGGAGGAGACATCCTGCGACATCTCGGCCAGACGGATGGCGAGATAGGGGTCGCCGCTCTTGATGTTGATAAGCGGGCGGATCAGGTGAAGCGCTTCGGGAGTGGCATCGTAGCGGATCTCGCCAAAACGGTAGCGATGGCCCGATTCGAACAGAATAAAGATCTCCGCCGTCCCCTTGTCCGGGAACACCTTGACCTGACTCTTGCTCAGCTTGGCATCAAAGTAACCGCGGGCCAGCCCGAGGCTGCCGAGATCGGCCTTGATGGATTCATATTTGGCGTGGTTGAGAGGCTCCCCCTCTTTGAGGGGCAACTTGTCCAGCAGGGCGCTGTAAAGCTCGTCGCTGCCCGCATCCCCCTCCAGCAGAATATCGAGGCGGGAGACGATGACCGGCTCCCCCTTGTCCACCTCAATCACCACTTTGGACGGGGTTTTCTTGTCGCGACTCAGGGTGATTTTCGGCTGGTAGTAGCCATAAACCTGCAGCGCCTTTTGCACGCTCTCGGTAATTTTTGCGCGGGCCGGGCGGTATTGCCGCTCCTGATAGACCGGCAGGGCATTAAGGTAGGCTTCAACGTTATCCTTGTTCTCCCCTTTCAACCCCTTGACCTGATAGGTGAGCTTGGCGGCAAACGCGGGCGAAGCCAGCAGCGACAGCAACAGGCCCACCCCCAGAACCCGCAGGCCGCGGCGAAACGCAGAGCCAGACAGTGAACGCCCTGCCAGCAGGGATGAAATGCATCCTGTCAAAGGTCAATATTCCTGAATCTGTGGTGAAGGAAAACAGCGCCCTTTCGGGCCAACCCCGAATGCGGCGCAGCACGCCATGCCGTGCATGGCCGTGACACAAAAATGCGCGCCAGAAAAATGGCGAACCTTATCCTAACATAGGCATCGGCCAGCGACAGCGCGGCGCCATTGGCAAATTCACCATATCTTTTAAGAGGTTGACCACAAATCACACATTTTGCTGACAAGGACGCCGCCCGCTTTCCCGATGAGGGCGAATTGACCTGCCCTGAACAAGGTTCACTTCGTCGTCAGGCACCATTTGTCGCCTCTCCCCCTCTCATTACCACCAGAAACCCACCACGACAGAGTTTGTCGGCATCACCCCACCCTCACCGTTTAACAGTCCCGGCACACCCTAAAGCCCGCCGTAGCGGGTGATTAAGAATTGCTCGTTCAGCGCAATCGAATTATCCCGCTGCCTTTGCAAGCGCCCCTCCCTCACACTTGAACCATCAACTGAAGGAGACACATCATGCATGCACGTAGCGAACAGATGGCTGACTATATTGCCGATCGTCTCGAGTTCATCACCTTTCTCGCCTGTTGCAGCGCCCTGCTGGCCCTGCTGACCGGCATGAGTGGCCAGCAGGCGCTGGCCTTTACCGCCCTGAACCTGCCGTTTGGCCTCGGCATTTTGCTGGCGATGGCGCTGCTGGCCCCCCTGCCCGCCCACTGGCGGCTGCCGGGGATCACCTTGCTGCTGGCAGGTTGCGCCCTGATGACCCTGCAACTGGGGGGTGAGTGGCTCAATCCGCTGGCCATCTGGAGCCTCTACGCCCTGCTCGGGCTGGAGATCATCTGGCAAGCGCGTCCCCGCGCCATGCTGGTCACCCGCGCTCGCCAATAATACGGCCGATAAAGGGAGGGCTGTGATGGCTGACGCCAGTGGCAAATTGGGGTACTCTTGCGCCCCGATTTGCTACCACCCTTGGCGTTAACAACCTTCGCCATCACTCCCAGGAGCGCCCCGATGAAAAAAGCCTGTGCCCAGCACATTCTGGTCAAGACCGAAAAACAGTGTCTGGAGATCAAGGAGAAGATCGAGAAGGGAGCCGACTTCGGCCAGATGGCCAAGCGCTTCTCCACCTGTCCCTCAGGCAAGCGTTTTGGCGATTTGGGAGAATTTTCCAAGGGAGATATGGTGAAAGCATTTGACGATGCAGTCTTCAAGGGCGAACTGCTCAAGGTGCTGGGGCCGGTACGCACCAAGTTCGGCTTCCATCTGATCAAAGTTTTGTACAGAATCTAGACAGGCTTGTTTTTTTGCATTAAGAACACAACTCTATGGAAGAGCCTTACCCGTTGCTGAAATTACTTGAGCCCTTTAAGGGCTCATAATTACTTCTGTGATCATAGGTGATTCAAATCAACATTCAAACCTGAGCGTTTCATTTCTTTAGCTAACTCAAGTTGCCATCCAGTCTGATACTGGTGATATACGACTCCACTTATATCGCCTTGGATTTCCACTGTCCCTTTAACAACAGCAGCTACATTTTCACGTCCTAGACGACCGATAAAGTAACCATGCTCGAACACTACATTTTGTCTGGCTCGAGGATTAACTTCCGGAGTACCAATTTTTCGACCTTCATCGCAAGCGGTATAAAGAATGACCGCGTATCGAACATCCCCATATTTTTCTAATTTCTCGATAATCGTCTTGCCACCACTATGCTGATCGCGAAGAACTATAGGCTCCAGATTGAGCTTGCGGAGTAAATTTTCTGTTTCACTCAACAAGTGCTCATCATGCCCATGAACAATAAAGATTTTTTCTTTTTCTGGTATCGAGGGTGTAGTCATAGAAGGGGCTGCTTGAGAATATTTCGGTTTAGAGGGTGTACAACTCGAAGCTACGAATAATGGTTTAGTTGGTATGGCTGCGCTGAATATTTCATTTATGGCACGAGCTTGTTGTGATTTAAACGGGTTCACTAACGGATTATGTTGAGTTGGTGCAGCTGTAGTAGCCGAATTAATCAATCGATTTGCAATATCAATGCAACGCTGGCGCAGTTCCTGATTTTTGGGAGGTGAATTTAAATTTTGTTCGATATCGTTATCTTCGATTAATGCGAGTATAACTTTGCCTATGATTTCATCGTCATGCTGATTAAAAAATGGGTAATGACTCCAATCAGTTGAAATGGTGTCTTTCTATAAAGGCACCAATCACTTTCTCGTGGAGCTCAACGGAACGAGAGAAGCAGATGGTCTTGCGAGCCAATCGCTTGATGCGCGTTCTGAGCGTCAGGTTGTTACGCTCGATACGCTGGGTGAATATCTTCCCGGTCAGATGCATCTCGCTCGGCACCTCTCTGGCATAGCTTCCCCAGTCATCACTGGTGATAAAGCCTATCTGGAACGGAGAAAGCAGGCTCAGCAACCGACTGCATGTCTCATCGTTGCGTGGGCCAAAGGTATAGGCCACGACTCGTTTTCTCTTGGTATCAAAAGCATACCAAAGCCAATGTTGATGCTGTTTGTTGCCAACATAGGCCCACTGTTCATCAAGTTCACAGATAAGCGCCACGTCATAGAGCACCACCTTTTCGGAGGTTACTTGCCTTGGGGCGAGTTTTTTAGGGTGCGTATGACGGTGTTGATGCCAATCTTGAGGACGCGAGCAGTATCACGAACACCTGAGCCGTTGAACGCCATATCAACAATCTTGTCTTTGACGCCAGGCTTGCGGGCTTCATAGGTGTAGGTGAGCTGAAACACGTGCGGACAGACGGGGCAACGATAGCGAACATGGCCAGCAGGGGTCTTACCATGGCGATATACGTGGTCAGAGTTGCAACGAGGACAGT
This sequence comes from Aeromonas sp. 82P, assembly GCF_051919365.1. Classification (NCBI taxonomy): domain Bacteria; kingdom Pseudomonadati; phylum Pseudomonadota; class Gammaproteobacteria; order Aeromonadales; family Aeromonadaceae; genus Aeromonas; species Aeromonas sp. 82P. The sequence goes on along the minus strand of NZ_JBQBEV010000001.1, from coordinate 1,910,691 downwards.
GAACGGGGATGGATGTCATGAAGCTGTCGGTCTCAAAAGAGTTCATCATATCAACTCAACCGATCGGATGCATCACCAAAAAATGAACGAAGGCGCTTAGCTTTCGAATCGCCGATATCGCAATATCGGTCATTGTAAATCTCAATATCAAACTGTTCGAAAAAATCTGCAAACGTGCGGTTACTATGATGTAGGACATAGCCCGTCCTCATATCAAAGTACTGCTCGACTATCTTTTGCTCTACCTTATCTAGCGCCATGTGAACCCCCACCAAAGTCAGTATTTGATATATGGGTTAATCACCATAATTTCAAGAGGTTTAGTTAATAGTCACAGTAAAGGCCCCTTCGTTTGGAACGAATATTGAACAGCTCAACATTTATCTTAAGAACACAAGACTAAAGTGCTCTATCGCAACTAAGTCATCGCAACTGACCATTTTCTCGGTGAAGCTCCCATCAGGCATCAGGCGGGCTTCACCGACCTCTGCATCTCCCTCGCAAAACTGGCCAAAACCACGCCAAACTCGCATCAATTTACTAACGTTATCAGGCAATTAAGTTTATCCTTCTCGGCATTGTCCACATTCGACGATGGATCCCGTGCTATGCCCCGCTCTTGCTTGTGGCCCCTGCTGGCCTGGTTACTCCCGCTCGCTGGCGCCCTCGGCAGCCGCTTTCATCTCTGGCCCTGGTGGATCGGTTTTGCGATCTGTCTCATCGGAGCCCTTGTCTCCCTGATCTTGCTGGTACGCCTGCCCTGGAGCCGTAACCGCTATGCCAGCGGCCTTGGCGCCTTGCCACTGCTGCTACCGCTGACCTTTGTGGCACAGGCGCTGCGCATGCCGCTGATCAACGATGTGAGCACAGATCCCTACAATCCCCCCCAGCTGCGCTGGGCGGCAGAGCTCAGAACGGCGCAGGATCTGCCAATAAATAGCGCACCGCTGAAAGCAGTTGAGGCAGAACCCGGTCCTCTCTTTACCAGGGCCTCTCCTGCCGAAGTGGTGATTGAAGCCAACGAACTGATGCAGGAGCTGGGCTGGCAGGTACGACCCAGCCCGGATGGTCTGGATGCGGTGGTCACCACCGGCTGGTTCGGCTTTCAAGATGATGTGGCGCTGCGGGTCTTTGCCGGCCCCAAAGAGACCCGCATCGATATGCGATCAGCCTCCCGTCAGGGGCAAAGCGATCTGGGCACCAACCGGGCGCGGATCGAGGATTTCCTGACCCGCCTGAATGAGCGACTCGGTCAGGCCTACAAACCCAATTTGAAACCGTAAGTGTGAAACAACAAGAAGGTAACTGATGCGCGTTGAGGTCAAACCCGACCGGGAATATGCCTGGTTTATCCGCCCCTTTTTCTGGCTGCAAAAGCGCAACTATGGTCAGGTGCTTATTCCGGGCAAATGCTGGGGCCGCTCGCCGCGCCTCTTTGCCGCCGTCGCCACCCTCTACGGGGTCATCAACCGCAAGCGCTCCCCCATCGATCCCGTGCTGCGTTCTCTGGTGACGGTGCGGGTCTCCCAGCTCAACTGGTGTCGTTTTTGCGTCGACATCAATGCCATGACCCTGATAAAGAGAGCCGGCTCCAGCGAGAAGGTGGAGGCGCTCGCCAACTGGCGCGAAAGCCCCTTGTTCGACGAGCGGGAAAAAGCTGTGCTCGACTACACAGAAGCGATGACTGGCCTCGATGGGGTGAGCGACGAGCAAGCGGCCCGCCTCAAACCCTGGTTCGATGACGATGCCATGGTGGAGCTGACCGGCCTTATCGCCTTCCAGAACATGTCGGCCAAGTTCAACGCCGCCCTCGATATCGCGCCGCAGGGCTTCTGCCAGCTGCCGGTGCAACCGGAACGCCCTGCCAAGCCCGACAGCAAGGACGCCTGATGAACCGGACCCGCCTGCTGCTTGCGCTGGTGATGGGGAGCCTTATAGGCACCTTTTTTGCCCTCGATCTCGGTCGTTACCTCACTCTGGACGCCTTGCAGGCCCAGCAGGCGGCAGTGGCGCAATGGGTCGACAGCCACTTTGTCTCGGCCAGCCTGCTGTTCGTGCTTATCTATGTGCTGAGCACTGCCCTCTCCCTGCCCGGCGCCAGCTTGCTCACCCTGGGTGGCAGCGCTGTGTTCGGTGTCGCCTGGGGGCTGCTACTGGTTTCCTTCGCCAGCACCATAGGCGCAACCCTGGCCTTTCTCAGCGCCCGTTTTCTGCTGCGCGACTGGGTCGAGCGGCGCTTTGGCGACAAGCTGGCCACCTTTCAGTCCGGCATGGCGAAGGAGGGGGCCTTCTATCTGCTCAGCCTGCGCCTAATCCCCATCTTCCCCTTCTTTCTGGTCAATCTGCTGATGGGGCTCACCCCCATCAGAGTCAGCACCTACTACTGGGTCAGCCAGCTTGGCATGCTGCCCGGCACCTTCGTCTATGTGCTGGCGGGCAGCGAGCTTGGCCAGTTGACCAGCACCGGCAATATCCTCTCCCCCGGACTGATGGTCGCGCTGACCCTGCTGGGGCTGATGCCCTGGCTGGTCAAGAAATTGACCACATACCTCGCGCGACGGCGCCTGCTCGCCCCTTACCGCAAACCCGCTCGCTATGACTACAACCTGCTGGTAATAGGTGCTGGGGCAGGTGGGTTGGTTACCAGCTATATCGCGGCAGCGGTGAAGGCCAAAGTGGCGCTCATCGAGAAGCACAAGATGGGGGGCGATTGCCTCAACAGCGGTTGCGTCCCCTCCAAGGCATTGATCCGAAGCGCCCGCTTTGCCGCAGAGCAGCGTAAAGCCGACGAGCTGGGCTTTAGCCCAAGCCACTCCCGCGCCGATTTTGCCGCCGTGATGGAGCGGGTGGCTGAAGTTATCAAGGAGGTCGAGCCCCACGATTCCATCGAGCGCTATGAAGGGCTTGGGGTGGAGTGCATCGAAGGAGAGGCGCGGCTAGTCTCCCCCTGGGAGGTGGAAGTGAACGGCCAGCGCCTTGCCAGCCGTCATATCGTCATCGCCTCCGGCGCCCGGCCGCTGGTGCCCAAGCTGCCGGGGCTGGATCAGGTGCCTTACCTCACCTCGGATAGCCTCTGGCAGCTGCGCACTCCGCCGCGTCGCCTGCTGGTGCTGGGCGGTGGCCCTATCGGCTGCGAGCTGGCTCAGAGCTTCGCCCTGCTCGGCATTCCCGTGACCTTGGTGGAACTCTCGGAGCAACTGCTGCCCCGCGAAGATAGAGAGGTAGCCGACGCGCTGGCCGATCAAATAAGCCGCGATGGCGTGCAGCTACTCACCGGCTGGCGCGCCGAACGAGCCGACTATCTGCCCGCAGCCGATGGGGATCTCCCCATCCGGCTGCAACTGCGCCGTGGCGATGAGACACAGGTGGTGGAAGGGGATCAACTGCTGCTGGCACTGGGTCGGGTCGCCAATGTGAGCGGCTTCGGGCTCGAAGCGTTGGGGGTCGAGCTTGCCCCCAGCGGCACCCTAGCGGTCGATGGCTTCCTTGCCACCAACTTCCCCAGCATACTGGCGGTAGGAGACGTAGCGGGCCCTTACCAGTTCACCCACTTTGCCGCCCATCAGGCCTGGTATGCGGCAGTAAATGCCCTGTTTGGCCAGTTCAAGCGCTTTCGGGCCGACTATAGGGTCATTCCGGCGGCCACCTACACCACGCCGGAGATTGCCCGGGTCGGCCTAAATCGCAAGGAAGCCGAAGCGCAGGGGATCCCCTTCGAGGCGACCCGCTTCGAGCTGGCCGAGCTGGACAGAGCCATTGCCGATGGGGAGCGCCACGGTTTTGTCGAGGTGCTGACCGTGCCGGGCAAGGATACTATCCTTGGCGCCACCATAGTGGGCACTCACGCCGGTGAGCGGATCGCCGAGTTCGTGCTCGCCATGCGTCACCGCCTCGGCCTTGGCAAGATCCTCGGCACCATTCACGCCTATCCCACCCTGATGGAGGGGAACAAATACGTGGCGGGTGAATGGAAACGGGCCCACCAGCCCACCCGGGTGCTGCCGTTGCTGGCCCGTTATCACCGCTGGCGCCGTGGCGCCTGACAATCAGGGAAACGTTTATGCTCAAGCCATTCTCACAACTCAACTCACAGCTCAAACAGCGGCTAAACGCCCTGCTGTGCGCCCTGCCACTGCTGGCCAGCGGTCCGCTGTTAGCCACCCCTGATGACAACTGGCAACGGACCCTTGAGGAGGCGAAGGGACAGACCGTCTACTTCAACGCCTGGGGCGGCAGCCCGGAGATCAACGCCTATCTGGTGTGGGCCGGGCAGGAGCTGGCGCGCGACTATCAGGTCAAACTGGTGCAGGTGAAGGTGGATGATATCGCCCAGAGCGTCAGCCAGCTGCTGGCCAACAAGCAGGCGGGCAAGCAAGCTGGCGGCCCCATCGATCTGCTCTGGGTCAACGGCGAGAACTTCAAGGCGCTCAAAGAGCAGGGGCTGCTCGGCGCTCCCTTTACCGCCGAGCTACCCAACATGGCGCTGGTCGACAGCAGCCTGCCGGTGAGTGAGGACTTCACCCTGCCGGTGGCAGGGCTTGAAGCCCCCTGGGGCATCGGCCAGCTCAATCTGATGGTCGATACCGAAGAGGTCGCCAGAGCGCCCACCTCGGCTGCAGCCCTGCTGGCGTGGGCCAAGGCCCATCCCGGCCGCTTCACCTATCCCAAGCCGCCCCAGTTCCATGGCTCCAGTTTTCTCAAGCAGATCCTGCTGGAGTTGACGCCAAACCCCGCCCCCCTCTATCGGGAGGCGACCGAGAGCGATTTTGCCAAGCTCACCGCCCCGCTCTGGGCCTGGCTCGATGAGCTGCATCCGGCACTCTGGCGCAAGGGCAAACTGTTCCCCACCAGCGCCGCCGAAACCCGCCAGCTGCTCGATGATGGCGAACTGGCCATGGCTATCAGCTTCAACCCGCAGGAGGCGCAGAGTGCCGCCCAGATTGGCGCCCTGCCCCCCAGCGTGGAGGCAGTTGCCATGGAGAAAGGCGCGCTCACCAACAGCCATTTTCTCGCCATCCCCTTCAACGCCAGTGCCCGTGCGGGTGCCAAGGTGGTGGCCAACTTCCTGCTGAGCCCGGCGGCGCAGGCACGAAAAGCCAATCCGGCCTTCTGGGGTGATCCCAGCGTGCTGCGGGCCGATGCGCTGCCTGATCCCGCCAAGGGGCAACCGGCTCTGTGCTTCAAAGCGGTGGCCGAGCCTCACCCCAGCTGGCAGCTCAAACTGGAAGCGGCCTGGGCCGAGCGTTACGGTCACTGATGAGTGCCGCTGGTCACCCGCTTTCCCGCTCCCGACCGTGGCGCCAGTTGACACGCCACCCCAGTATGAGTACGGGGATGGCGGTCATTTATCTGGCGATCTTCGTCATCCCATTGCTGGCGGGGCTGTGGCAACTGCTGGCGGAAGGGATGACCGCCTCTCATCTCGCCTTGCTGCTGGCCCAGCCTGGCCTGTGGCACTCCGCTGCGCTGAGCCTGTGGATTGGCGCCGCCTCCACCCTCGGCAGCCTGCTGATGACCGCCTTGCTGCTGGCCCACAGCGACAGCCGGGCTTTCGGGCTGCTCCGCCGCCTGCTCTCGCCCATGCTGGCCATGCCCCACGTCGCCTTTGCCATCGGTTTTGCCTTTCTGCTCGCCCCCTCCGGCTGGCTGCTGCGACTCGTCTCGCCAGCTCTGACCGGGTTTGAACTGCCTCCCGACTGGCAGACCATTCGCGACCCTCTGGGGCTCGGGCTGATTGCACTGCTCGTTTTCAAGGAGACCCCCTTTTTGCTGCTGATGGCGATGGCCGCACAGCAACCCATCCAGCTGGCACGCCAGCAGTGGCTGGGGGCGAGCCTTGGCTTCAGCGCCCCCCAGATCTGGTGGCGCCTGCTGCTGCCGGCGCTCTGGCCCGCCCTGCGCCTGCCCATCTATGCGGTGGCAGCCTACGGAGTGGCGGTGGTGGATCTCGCCCAGCTGCTCGGGCCCGATGCCCCCACCCCGCTGGCGGTGCGGCTGTGGCTTTGGTATGAGGATCCGGACCTGCTCTGGCGCGGCGCTACCGCCAGCGGCGCCCTGCTGCTGCTCGCCATCACGGCACTGCTCATCGCTCTGTTCAGATTACTGGAGTGGCTTCATCAAGAGCTGGGCAAAGGCTGCTGGCTCGATGGCAAACGGGCGGCGCCCCACTCCTTTGCCAACCGGCTCACAGCGGGCTTTGCACTCACTCTGATCACCCTCAATCTGGCGGTGCTGGCGGCGCTGCTGCTCTGGTCGCTGGCGCGCCGCTGGCCCTTTCCCGCCCTCTGGCCCAGCCAGTGGAGCAGTCACTACTGGCTGGATCTGCTGCCAACCCTGCTGCCACTGCTGGCAACCAGCGCACTGCTGGCACTGGCGAGCGGCTTGTTGGCACTGGTGATGGCGGTGTGCAGTCTGGAGGCGCAAGCCGGGCGCCGTCCCTGGCCGCTCTGGCTTATCTGCCTGCCGCTGTTGCTGCCGCAGGCGAGCCTGCTGTTTGGCATCCGACTCGGGGTGGACTGGCTTGCACATGACTCGATAAGCAGCGGCATTGGCTGGGGCTGGGTGCTCTGGAGCCAGCTGTTGTTTGTCTTTCCCTATGTCTATCTCTGCCTGCACGGCCCCTATCGCCAGTTCGATCCGCGGGTCACCCAGAGCGCCCTGCTGCTGGGGGCAACGCCATGGCGAGCCTGGTGGCAAGTGAAAGCGCCGCTGCTGGCGCGCCCGCTGCTGTTTGCCTTCGGCGTCGGGGCGGCGGTGAGTTTGGCCCAATATCTGCCGACCCTGCTCTTTGGCGCAGGCAGAGTGGTCACCATCACCACCGAAGCGGTGGCCATCGGCAGCGGCCTCAATCGGCGGCTGGCGGGTCTATACGGCCTGCTGCAACTGCTGTTGCCACTCATTATCTACCTGCTGGCACTCTGGCTGCCGGCGCGGATCAATCCGGCGCTCAAGGGGGGCGGCTCACGATGAACTCTGATGATGGAAACAGCCATATGCTGAGCACCACGCCTCTTCGACTTTACCTTGATGAAAAACTGCTGCTCTCGCTGCCCGCCCTGCAGGTGGCCCCCGGCGAGGTATTAACCCTGATGGGGCCCAGCGGCTGCGGTAAAAGCTCCCTGCTGGCGGGGCTGGCCGGGGTACTGCCCGGCGCGCAGACAGATAGCGGCCCGATCCGGCTGGAGGGGGAGGTAAGGCTCGGCGAGCGGCCACTCAACGCCTTGCCCGCGCAAGCGCGGCGCATCGGCATGCTGTTTCAGGATGACCTGCTGTTTGACCATCTGACGGTGGCGGAAAACCTGATGTTCGGCATGCCAGCGACCATCAAGAGAAAACACGCACGGCGGGAAAAGGCACTGACCGCATTGGCACAAGTCGCGCTGGCGGATCAGGCTGACAAGCTGCCGCAGCTGCTGTCAGGGGGTCAGCGGGCGCGGGTCAGCCTGCTGCGGGCGCTGTTGGCCAAACCCGACGCCCTGCTGCTGGACGAGCCCTTCTCCCGCCTCGACAAGCCGCTGCGGGCCGCCTTTCGCGAACTGGTGTTCGCGCAGATCAAGGCGCTGGCCATCCCCGCCATCCTGGTGACCCACGACGCAGACGACGCGCCGGGCACCATACTCCACCTCACCGAATCCTGTTTTTAACCGAGGAGTTCACCTTGTTTGACCGCCACCTGATCCCCGTGATCCGCAGCCCCCTCACCCAGCTTGCCAAACCGCTCTGCCGTGCGGGGATCAGTGCCAATCAGGTGAGCCTCACCGGCTTTGCCATCGGCATGCTGGCGCTGCCGCTGCTGGCCTTTGGCTGCTATCCGTGGGCGCTGGCGGCGATCCTATTCAACCGGCTGCTGGACGGGCTCGACGGCGCCGTGGCGCGGGAAACCGGCATCACCGACTGCGGCGGCTTTCTCGACATCACGCTCGACTTTATTTTCTACGCCGCCGTGGTGCAGGGCTTTGCCCTCGCCACACCGGCCAATGCCCTGCCCGCCGCCACCCTGCTGTTTGCCTTTATGGGCACAGGGTCGAGCTTTCTGGCGTTTGCCATCATGGCGGGCAAGCGGGGGATCGACAATCCGATCTACCACCACAAATCCCTCTACTATCTGGGCGGCCTCACCGAGGGGAGCGAGACCATCGCCCTCTTTGTGCTGATGTGCCTGTGGCCCGCCGCCTTCGCCCCGCTCGCCTACGGCTTTGCCCTGCTCTGCGCCATCACCACCCTGACCCGACTCTGGAGCGGTTACCACACCCTGCGTCCCCCCCAGCCATAAACAGCACAGCCCTCACCGGAGGGCTAATCCATCGCACGATGAATTGGCGGCAAACAAGGCGCACGGAACACTTGCACGGGGATGACAATGTTTTACCATTGCGACACTTTATCAGTCTCTTTGAGAACCCTATGCGTCGCCTTGCCTCTCTTCTCACTCTGTCATTATTCCCCCTGCTCGGTGGCTGCAGCAGCGCCCCCGCGCCAAAGCCCGTGGTCGTCCCCCAGCCCAAGAGCGCCTTTATCAATCAGGCGCCATCGAGCAAACCCGTTTATACACAAGGGGTTAGCAAGGGGGACTTCGCCAATCGCCCCAACGTGGACAGGTTCGTCCAGAAAATGGTCGAGAAGCACGGTTTTGACAACGCCCAGTTGCATCAGGTGCTGGCACAGGCAGAGCGTTACGACTGGATCATCCGCCTGATGGATGCCCAGGCGCCGACTACCGCCAAGCCCACCGGCCCGACCGGCGCCTGGAACCGCTATCGCGCCAAGTTCATCACCCCCGACAACGTACAGAACGGCGTCAACTTCTGGCGTGAATACGCAAGCGAGCTGAACCGGGCGGAGCAGATCTACGGGGTGCCGCCGGAGATCATCGTCGGCATTATCGGGGTCGAGACCCGCTGGGGCCGGGTGATGGGCAAGACCCGCATTCTGGATGCGCTGGCCACCCTGGCGTTTGATTATCCGCGTCGCGCCGAGTTCTTCACCAGCGAGCTGGAAGCCTTCCTGGTGATGACCCGCGACGAGGGGATGGACCCCACCGAACCCAAGGGATCCTATGCAGGCGCCATGGGCTACGGCCAGTTTATGCCCTCCAGCTTCCAGCGCTATGCGGTGGACTTTGACGGCAACGGCCACACCAACCTGTGGGATCCGGTGGATGCCATCGGCAGCGTCGCCAACTACTTCAAGGCCCACGGCTGGGAGAAAGGCCAACCGGTGGCGGTGCGTGGTCAGGGCCAACTACCCGGCTATGAGCATGGCTTCCAGACCCGCTACCCTGTGGCCACCCTGCGCCGCGCAGGGCTGACGCCCACCAGCACCCTCGGCAACCACAGCGAGTCGAGCATGCTGCGCCTCGATGTCGGCACCGGCTACCAATACTGGTACGGCCTACCCAACTTCTACACCATCACCCGTTACAACCACAGCACCCACTACGCCATGGCGGTGTGGCAGCTGGGGCTTGCGGTTAAAGAGGCCAAAGGCGGTTACTGAGTCAAGCACTGATTTGCCAACAAAAACGGGCCTGCTGGCCCGTTTTTGTTATTCGTTTTCCAGCAACCAGCGTTTGAGCAGTGCCGCTAACTGAGCCTGCTCCGCCTCGGTCAGTGGCGCCAGCAGGAGACGCTCGTTGGCCACGTGCAGCTCAACCGCCCGGTCGATAAGCGCTTTGCCCGATTCGGTGAGGCAGACCAGCAGGCTGCGCCGATCGCTGGGCGCCGCTTGCCGCTCTATCAGTCCCCGCTCGGCCAGCTTGTCGAGCCGGGCCGTCATGGCACCCGAACTCAACATGGCCGATTGGTAGAGCACTGTCGGCGTCAGTGGCTCACCCGACCGACGCAGGGTCGCCAAAATGTCGAAGTCCGTGCCAAGCAAGCCGCACTCCTTGAGCTCTTCACTCACCTCACGACCGGCAATTGCCGCCATCCGGGCTACCCGACCCAGCACCCCCATAGGAGAACAGTCGAGATCCGGTCGCTGCCGGGCCCACTGAGCCAGCAGCAGGTCTACATGATCTGATTCCATCGCCAACTACTTATCTTTATATCGAGATACTTGATGATAAATCAATTTGGCATTAATTTATCTTTACTCAAAGATACTTCATGAAGAAATAAATAATGCCAATACTGATCGCCTTGCTGGCTCCACTGCTGTGGGGCAGCACCTATGCTGTCGTCAGCCTCTACCTGACTGACTACTCACCCTACTGGGTTGCCGTATGGCGAGCAATGCCTGCCGGGCTGCTCTTGTTACTGTTGCATCCGCGCATGCCGCCTTTGCCCTGGGGCAAGCAGTTCCTGTTGGCATTTTGCAACATTGCCGCCTTCTTCGCTTTGCTGTTTGTGGCGGCCTTCCGGCTGCCGGGGGCAGTAGCAGGTACACTTGGTGCCACCCTGCCGCTGGTGCTGATGCTACTGGCCTGGTTGCAAGATGGCACACGACCGAGCCTGAAATGGCTACTACTGGGATTGATGGGGTTGGCTGGGGTATTACTGTTGCTCAACCCCTCTGCCAATCTGGATCCTGTCGGAGTTGCATGCGCCATGCTGGCCACAGTGCTGATCGGCCAATCCAGCCGCTGGATGCGCCACTGGCCGGTAAACGATCTGCTGGCGCTGACCGCCTGGCAATTGCTGCTTGGGGGCTTGATGCTGATCCCGCTCGCCTGGTGGCTAGCTGGCCCAATGCCGTTACCGGATCCGGCTAGTGCGCCGGGATTGCTCTGGTTGATCCTGCTCAATACCGCGCTGGGCTACTGGGCCTGGTTGTGGGGATTAAAGCACCACGGCCCAGAGGTGATGGGCATGCTGGCCCTCACCAATCCCATGATGGCTGTGTCGCTTGGGGTATTGATGGTGGGTGAAACCCTGGATGTCAGCCAGTGGATCGGCATCGGGGTGATCTTGCTCTCCCTGTTCCTGATGAAGCTGCCAGCACGCCCCTTCTTCAAACGTTGGCAAGCTCGCCGAGCGAGTACAGGGATCTGTAACGAGGCGTAAACACTAGATCACCTCAACCCGCGCATAAACAAGAGGAGCCACTTCGGCTCCTCTTTTTTGTCAACGGTCAGTAACTTGAAGGTGGCTTATACACCTGCCTTGGCAAGCGCCGCGGAGACGATCTGCTGGGCTTCCTGCTGGATGAGGTCGAGGTGCGTGTCGCCCTTGAAGCTCTCCATGTAGATCTTGTAGATGGACTCGGTGCCGGAGGGGCGCGCCGCGAACCAGCCGTTCTCAGTCACTACCTTGAGACCGCCGATGGCGGCATCGTTGCCCGGCGCCTTGGTCAGCTTGGCGATGATGGGCTCACCCGCCAGGGTGGAGGCTTCTACCAGTGCCGGATCCAGCTTGGAGAGCACCGCTTTCTGGGCGCTGTTGGCCGGGGCGTCGATACGGCGATAGCTGGAGCGGCCAAACTTGGCTTCCAGTGCATCGTAGTGAGCCTGCGGATCCTTGCCGGTCACCGCCAGAATTTCCGCCGCCAGCAGCGCCAGAATGAAACCATCCTTGTCGGTGGTCCAGACGGTGCCATCTTTGCGCAGGAAGGAGGCGCCCGCGCTCTCCTCGCCGCCAAAGCCGAACTCGCCGCTGTAGAGGCCATCCACGAACCACTTGAAGCCGACCGGCACCTCTTTCAGGGTGCGGCCAATCTCGCCGGCAACCCGGTCGATCATAGAAGAGGAGACCAGCGTCTTGCCAACGGCTGCATCGGCAGACCAGCCGGTGCGATGGGTAAACAGATACTGGATTGCCACCGCCAGATAGTGGTTCGGGTTCATCAGGCCAGACTTGGTAACGATACCGTGACGATCGTAGTCAGGGTCGTTGCCAAGGGCGATGTCGAACTTGTCTTTAAGGGCAATCAGGCTCGCCATGGCGAACGGGCTGGAGCAGTCCATCCGGATCTTGCCGTCTTTATCCAGGGTCATGAAGGAGAAGGTAGGGTCGACCTTGTAGTTCACCACTTCGATGTTCAGGCCATAGGTCTTGGCGATGACATCCCAGTAGGCAACGCCGGAGCCACCCAGCGGATCGACACCGATCTTGATGCCCGCGTTCTTGATGGCATCCATGTCCAGCACGTTCTTCAGATCATCCACATAGGGGGTGACATAGTCGTGCTCGACCACGAACGGGCTCTTGAGCGCCTCGGCGAACGGCATCCGTTTCACGCCAGCCAGACCCGCTTCCAGAATAGCGTTGGCACGGTCTTCCACCCACTTGGTGATCTCCCCTTCGGCGGGGCCACCATGGGGCGGGTTGTACTTGAAGCCACCATCTTCCGGCGGGTTGTGGGACGGGGTGATCACCACGCCGTCGGCGCGCGCTGCAGGCTTGCTGGCCCCTTCTTTGCCAGAGTTGTAGCGCAGGATGGCGTGAGAGATGACCGGGGTCGGGGTAAAACCGAGGCCAGCCTGAATGCGGGTTTCAACGCCGTTGGCGGCCAGCACTTCGACGGCGCTGGCAAAAGCGGATTCGGACAGGGCGTGGGTATCCATGCCGACAAACAGCGGGCCAGTGATACCGGCCTGCTGGCGATACTCCACCAGCGCCTGGGTCACCGCCAGAATATGGGATTCGGTAAAAGCATTGTGCAGGGCGCTGCCGCGGTGGCCGGAGGTACCAAAGGCCACCCGCTGCTCGGGGCGGCTCATGTCCGGCTTGTTGAGGTAGTAGGCGCTGACCAGACGGGGGATGTTGGTCAGGTCGCTTAAACGGGCCGGTTGACCGGCGTGGGAATGCTGAGCCATGGCGTTTTCCTTGCGTAATGGCGGCCTTGCCGGGCAAGGCCTGAGTCTTGAAGAATCGTTAAATTGCGCCACACACCTGCGCGATCACCTCTTCGCCATAGCCCATGCTGGCCATCAGCTGGGCCACCATGTTCTGCTTGCGGCTGGTGTTGGTGTTGGTGATCACCCAGAACGGGGTCTCCGGTACCGGCTTGGGCTTGGTGGTGCTGCCACTGGCACGCAGAGCCTCGGGATCCTGCGAGAAATAGACGCGCTTGCGCCCCTTGATTTCGGTGGCCTGGGTAAAGCCTTCCGGGTTATCCCGGTAGAGGGTACTCAGCACCAGCATAAAGCGGTTGATGGACTTCTCTTCCTTTTGCAGCTCACCGGAATCGAGCAAGGCTTGCAGCCCTTGTTGGGTGGCTACCGTACTGGGCTGCGCGACGGCAACTGGCTCGGCAACCGGCACACCTTGGTGAGCAGGCTGTTCCAGCAGACGGCGCAGGATATCGGAGGCACTCTCACCAATGTGCCGGGTCTGGCTGGCGATATAGAAGTAGAGATCGTCATCAAGCTCGATGGTTTTCATAGGGATGCGCTGGACTCGTCGAAATTCGGATGCGGCGATTATACATAGGCAAACCCGACAGCCCAAGCAAGGGGCTGGCAGATGTACATGAATCTCATCGAGAATACGGCATAATAGCGGGCCAAGTGTGTGATCAGCCGCACTGATAGCCGATCCGGACGGGATTTTTTAGAAAAAAAACCACATAAAATCCCAACCCATTGGACGAAATCCTTTTCTTTCCAGTGCGTTAAATAAAACAGCGATACGCACCCACGACCGACAAGGTGTCATTTTGCAACAAAACAGCATATTGAACTTCAAGGAGCAGGGTCAGGGCCCGGCGGTCATCCTGATCCACGGCCTGTTTGGCAGCCTCGACAACCTCGGCCTGCTGGCCCGAGCCCTATGCGAGCACTATCGGGTCATCAGCGTCGATCTGCGCAACCACGGAGCCTCCTTTCATAGTAGCGAAATGAGCTATCCGGCCCAGGCAGCCGATATCCTGGCCCTGATGGATCGGCTGGAGATTGCCGAAGCGACCCTGATTGGCCACTCGATGGGTGGCAAGGTAGGGATGCAGGTCGCCAAGCTGGCGCCAGAGCGGGTGACCAAGCTGGTGGTGGCCGACATGGCGCCGGTCGCCTATCCCCATTCCCGCCACCAGAACGTGTTCGCCGGACTCAACGCCACCCTGCATACGCCGCCGCAAAGCCGCAGTGAAGCGGAAGCCATGCTGGCGCAGCACATCGAGATCGCCGGGGTACGCCAGTTCCTGCTCAAATCCTTCGCCAGAGGCGAGCATGGCTGGGGTTGGCGCTTCAATGTGCCCGCCCTTGAGCAAAACTACGCCAACATCATGGGCTGGCCAGAGGATGACCGCCGCTTCGAAGGGCCGGTGCTCTTTATCAAGGGGGGGGATTCTGACTATATGCAGCCCCAATACAGCGAGACTGCACTGGCCCAATTCCCGGCGGCAAAGGTGCGTGTCATCGCGGGTACCGGCCACTGGCTGCATGCGGAAAAACCGGCTCTGTTCAACAAATTGGTTGTGGATTTCCTGTCGACAGGCGGTTAACAGTTTCAAATCCTTTGTGATATAGTGCGCCGGTCATAAGGAGTGTGCGCAATCCATGCTAAGTGAACATATCGACCTGATCGAAAGTTTGGGCCTCAAGTTATTCTTTGTGGCCATTTTCATATTGATTGGCCTGGCCATTCAGGACGTGCTCAAGCGCGGCAACGTGCCCCGTTTCGGTCGTTTTATCGTCTGGTTGGTACTGTTTCTGGGTTGTGCGGGTTTTGTCGCCAAGGGGCTGATCGAACTGGGCTGGGAAGGCTCAGGACTCGGCTAACTTATTTTCATCTGTGATGTATGGCCAAACAGCAAACTGATCGAACAACACTGGATCTGTTCGCAAATGAGAAGCGCCCCGGCAGGCCAAAGACCAATCCACTCCCCCGCGAGACCCAGCTCAAGATCAACAAGCGTAACCAGCTTAAGCGCGATCGGGAAAATGGGCTGAAGCGGGTAGAGTTAAAGGTGGAGGCCGAGTTGCTGGAGCGCCTGAACCAACTTGCGTTACAACAGAACATCAGCCGAGCCGAGCTGATCCAATCTATCCTGAAACAACAGATTGAGTCCGCCTTTGCGGTGGACATTGCAGTCTGAGCGTTGAGCATTAACACCAAATACGGGTAACTAAACACTATGGCAAGTGTAGGTCTGTTTTTTGGCAGCGATACCGGTAACACCGAAGCTGTCGCCAAGATGATCCAGAAAGAGCTGGGCAAAAACCTGATTGAAGTCCGTGACATCGCCAAGAGCAGCAAGGCCGACATCGAGAGCTTTGATCTGCTGATGTTCGGCATCCCGACTTGGTACTACGGCGAAGCCCAGGCCGACTGGGACGACTTCTTCCCCGATCTGGGCGAAATCGACTTCACCAACAAGCTGGTCGCCATCTTCGGTTGCGGTGATCAGGAAGACTATTCCGAGTACTTCCTCGACGCCATGGGCACCCTGCGCGACATCGTCGAAGCAAAAGGCGCCATCATCATCGGTCACTGGCCAACTGCCGGCTACGAGTTCGAAGCCTCCAAGGCACTGGTCGATGACAAGCACTTTGTCGGTCTGGGTATCGATGAAGATCGCCAGCCGGAGCTGACTGCCGAGCGCGTCAAGGGCTGGTGCAAGCAACTGCACGAAGAGATGTGCCTGGGCGAGCTGGAGTAATCCGCTTCCCCTCATACCTCTGACAACAAGGGCCCCAACGGGGCCCTTGTTGTATCTGCAAGTGGCGATGCCTGCCTTCATTCTCCCCTGTTATTCACCTCTGTGCTCCGGTTTGGCTCGCACATAGAGGGTGCGCTTGACCTGCGCCACCAGTTCGCCGCTCTTGTCTTGTACCGTGACCTCGAATTCGGGGAAGTGCTTGTTGCCACCTTCAGTCGCCGCCACTATTTCGGCAAGCTTGCCCTCGGTCAGGTTGAACTCGGCCACCAGCTTGCCCTTGCCCGGCTTGATGTAGTTGATGCTGCCCGCCTTGTCCCAGACGTAATAGCGATTCTTGAAGTAGCCCATCAGCATCAGCGGATAGATGGGGTCAGTCATGGCAAACATGCTGCCGCCAAACTGGGTGCGGTTGGCATTCTTGTTCCACCAACGGGATTTGAGGGTCACCCGGCAGTAGCGAAAGTCATCGCTCAGGGTCTCTATCTTGATACCGGCGCCCCAGAAAGGGGGCCAGGCGTTGAGTGCGCGGCGCACCCAAGCCGCATTGTCAAAAAGCCAATCCATGGATCTCATCCGACCAGAAATATGAAAGTTACATCTTATCAACATCTGCCATGCCAGCAAGTCGGACGACACGATTGATTATTTCAATCCAACCGGCCATTTATGGCTAAACCCCTTGAATTGCTGGGTTTATTTTTAGGGAGGCTACGACCTATAATGACAGGCCAAGCGAGTTCAAGGTTGCCATTCCTGCGGCAGTCCATCAGAATAACCCCACCTTCGAGAATGCGAATAAGTAGAATATGGCAGACAACAACCAAGCGTTAAAAAAGGCCGGGCTCAAGATCACCTTGCCCCGGGTCAAAATCCTGGAAATCCTGCAACAGCCGGACTGCCAGCACACCAGCGCCGAAGATCTCTATAAACGACTGATCGACCTGGGTGAAGAGATTGGTCTCGCTACCGTCTATCGCGTTCTCAACCAGTTTGATGATGCCGGTATCGTTACCCGTCACCACTTCGAAGGTGGCAAGTCGGTATTCGAGCTGGCGACTCAGGAGCACCACGACCACCTGGTTTGCCTCGACTGCGGCAAGGTGATCGAGTTCTCCGACGAAGTGATCGAACAGCGTCAGCGCGAGATCGCCAAGAAATTCAATATCCGTCTCACCAACCACAGCCTCTACCTCTACGGTCACTGTGCTACTGGTGAGTGCAAGCACGACGAATAAGTCGGCCACGACTTGCAGATAACGGACAATAAAAAAGCCAGCATCCGCTGGCTTTTTTATTGTCCGGCGCAGGCCGCTGGCAGCACACAGGGCAGGGTCTCCCCTGCCCCATCAGCTTAGCCTTCTACCTTGCCCCAGGAGTCGCGCAGGGCAACGGTGCGGTTGAACACCAGATGCTCCGGGCTGGAGAGCTTGTTGTCGGCGCAGAAGTAACCTTCACGCTCGAACTGGTAAGCTTGCTCCGGCTTGGCGTTCTTGAGCGACGCCTCGACACGGGCCCCCTCGATGATCACCAGAGATTCCGGGTTCAACGCGGCTTCGAAGTCATCCTCGGCGCCCGGGTTAGGTACCTTGAACAAACGGTCGTAAAGACGCACTTCCGCTGGCAGGGAGTGAGTGGCGCTGACCCAGTGGATCACCCCTTTCACCTTGCGGCCATCGGCCGGATCCTTGCCCAGGGTCTCGGGATCGTAGGAGCAGTAGATGCAGGTGACCTTGCCATCGGCATCTTTCTCGATACGCTCGGCCTTGATCACATAGGCATTGCGCAGACGCACTTCCTTGCCCAGCACCAGACGCTTGAACTGCTTGTTCGCCTCTTCTTTGAAGTCCGCTTCATCGATGAAGATCTCGCGGGTGAAGTTCAACTCGCGGGTACCCATCTCGGCATTGCTCGGGTGGGCCGGGGCAGTCAGCACTTCGTCGGCAGCCAGGTTCTCGATGACCACTTTCACCGGATGCAGCACGGCCATGGCGCGCGGTGCATGCTCGTTGAGGTCTTCGCGGATGCAGGCTTCCAGCATGCTCATCTCGACGATGTTGTCCTGCTTGGTGACGCCGATGCGCTTGCAGAACTCGCGGATGGAGGCCGGGGTGTAACCACGACGACGCAGACCGGAGACGGTCAGCATGCGCGGGTCATCCCAACCATCGACGTGTTTCTCGGTCACCAGCAGGTTCAGCTTACGCTTGGACATGACGGTGTATTCGAGGTTCAGACGAGAGAACTCGTACTGACGGGGGTGGCAGTCGATGGTGATGTTGTCCAGCACCCAGTCGTACAGACGACGGTTGTCCTGGAACTCCAGGGTACAGATGGAGTGGGTGATCCCTTCCAGCGCGTCCGAGATGCAGTGGGTGAAGTCATACATCGGGTAGATGCACCACTTGTCACCGGTCTGGTGGTGGTGGGCAAACTTGATGCGGTAGATAACCGGATCACGCATCACCATAAAGGGAGATGCCATGTCGATCTTGGCGCGCAGGCAGGCGGTGCCTTCGGCGAACTCGCCATTCTTCATCTTGGCAAACAGCGCCAGGTTCTCTTCCACGCTGCGATCGCGGAACGGGCTGTTCTTGCCAGCTTCAGTCAGGGTGCCACGGTACTCGCGCATCTGCTCGGGCGTCAGCTCGTCCACATAGGCCAGACCCTTTTCAATCAGCTCGATGGCGTAGCCGTGCAGCTTGTCGAAATAGTCGGAGGAGTAGCAGATCTCGCCGTTCCACTGGAAGCCGAGCCACTGTACGTCCTGCTTGATGGACTCTACGTACTCGATATCTTCCTTCACCGGGTTGGTGTCATCGAAACGCAGGTTGCACTGGCCCTGATAGTCGCGGGCGATGCCGAAGTTCAGGCAGATGGATTTGGCGTGGCCGATATGGAGATAACCGTTCGGCTCGGGCGGAAAACGGGTATGCACGCTGCTGTGCTTACCGCTGGCCAGATCTTCATCAATGATCTGACGAATAAAGTTAGTTGGGCTGTTCGCCTGACTCATGGCTCACCTCAAAAAAGCGTCACTGGCGGAAGTTGTGCCGGCTGGCACCCTTTCATCCCCCCGCCGTCAAGCCGGGTATGATCCCTTATTACGGGCGCTGTCTCAACCTGAATTTGGCACTTCCGGGCCATTTCCCGGCCATTGCACCGCTAAAAACGGCGTGGCTTGGCACATTGCACCCCAAATGCATAAAAAAGCCCCGCACGAGGCGGGGCTGAAAGTGATGAAAAACACAAAACAGACAATTACACACAACAAAGGCTCACACGCACAGTCAACCTTTCCCAAACCCGATGCGCCATCGCCCTTGGGAAAGGCGGGTCTTGCGACCCACCTCATGTTAACGGTTGACTGCTATCAGTTCAGTTCGGTGACGCGGCTGGTGCGCTTGCCATCGAAGCTGGTGGTACGCAGGTAAACCTTGCCATTCACGCTCGGCTTGGCCGCGGCGTCATAGGCACTCCAGTTGGTACCGTCCAAGCTGTACTGGATGGGCAGACCCGGCAGATCCACGTTCGCTTCCAGCACACCGTTCACTACCTTGGCACCCGGTACGGAGAGGCGGTATTCAACACCGGCCTGATCCAGTTTCGGCAGCACGCGCTGACCCAGTACGTTGGCAAACTGGTTCCACTCTTTGTTGAGGGTGGCCTTGTTGACGAACTTGGTCTCGCCGGAGAACTCACGACCCTTCACATAGTTCAGCTCGAAGCCACCTTTGTGCCAGGCACGCTCGGCCACGGAGAAGATACGCGGGTAGACCATGTACTCGTACTGAGCATCGGTACGCACGGTTTCACTCCACTGCTGACCGGAGATCCCCTTGAACTTGACCGGATCCTGGTCACCCTTGGCCACGAAGGCGTTGCCGTCGCGGTCAACCGAGGTCTCGGCGTTCTGCGGCAGGTTTTCCGGGGCGAAGGCAAACACCTTGCGCGTGTCGTTGAAACGGGTAGCCCAGTAGTAGCCACGCTCAGCCGGGTGTACTTCGTTCGGGAAGTCGAAGTAGAGGTAATCCGGGTTGGACAGCACCACTTGGTAACCCTTGTGGGCCCACTTCATCGCTTCGTTGAAGCCACCCCAGTAGAGGGTTTCCCAGAAGTTGACACGGGTGTTGTCGGTGGCGAAGTCCTTGGCACCGCTGGCGTACTTCAGACCGTCTTCCCACGCCTGCAGGGTAGAGAAGCCGCGGTCTTTGACCATCTGGCCCACTTCCTTGGCGAAGTAAACCGGCAGCTCGCCCACTTCCTTGATCTTGCCTTCATCGATCATCTTCTGGCACATCGGGGACTTGCCAAACGGTTTGTCCTGCTTGCTGGAGTCGACGTTACCTTTCCAGGCGACCAGCTCTTCTTTCTTGGTGACGGCCGGATCCTGATAGCCACCGCCCTGCATGATGTTCTTCGCCTCATCACCACCGTAGTGCCATGCGGTCAGCGGCTGACCGGCGGCCTGGTGCATCTGGGCAACTTCATCCATTACCTTGGCCACGAAGGTGGCAGCACCTGGCTGGCAAGGGTTGATGAAGGACATCTTGTCGTAGAACTGGACGGAGGTGACGTTGGAGGTGTCAGCCGGATCAGTCAGACGGAACTGGTTGGCTTCCGCTTCTTTGCCTTCCGCCATCAGACGCTTGTAGCGCGCTTCCATGGAGACCACGGCAGCACGGGCGTGGGCCGGCATGTTGATCTCGGGGATCACGGTCACACCGCGGGCCTTGGCATAACGCACCAGATCCACGTAGTCAGACTTGCTGTAGAAACCGGAACCCTGGTTGTCGCTGGTCGGGCCGGAACCCAGTTGCGGCATCAGGCACTTGGTTTCGGACTCGTCGTGGCAACGCTGGCTACCGACCTGGGTCAGCTCCGGCAGACCCGGGATCTCCAGACGCCAGCCTTCATCGTTGGTCAGGCCAAGGTGCAGCACGTTGAGCTTCATGGCAGACATCTGGTCAACCAGCTTCTTCATGGTATCCAGACTGCGGAAGTGACGGGCCACGTCGGTCTGCATGCCACGGTATTCAAAGCGCGGCGCATCCTCGACGGTCATCGGGCTCACCAGCTTGTCATCAACCCCCAGCAGGGAGATCAGGGATTGTGCACCCCAGAATGCCCCGTCGATGTCGCGACCCTGGATCACTGTGCCCTTCTGACCGATGGTCATGTCATAACCTTCAGCCTGCTTGAGCTTGCTGCCGAGCTTGATGGTCACCGGGTAGCCGGTGTCGGAGAGGGTAACACCCAGCTTGGTCAGTTGAGCCTTCAGGGCCTCGGCGCGATCGCTCGGCAAGTCCAGGGCATTGAGTTTGATGGTGGAGAAGTCAACCTGCGGGCCCGCTTTGACTACCTGCTTCATCGGGGTCGGCAGGATCTGGTTGTCAATCTTGCCAGCCGGCAGCAGGGTGCTGGTCTGGTTGGCCGCGAAACGGGTCTCGCTGTTCATCAGGATGTTCTTGTCATCCTTGGTACGCTTCCAGCCATCAGCCGGCATCGGCTTCTCGTAGGTGCTGGCATCATTGATGTTGCTCATGCTGGCCAGTACTTTCGGCTCGGCACCTTCGCTGGCGACATACCAGTTCGGCATGATGTCAGATTCGAACAGTACCCAGTATTCCACCACCAGCGGCACTTCGACCGTGGCATCCTTGGCAAAGCCCTGGAACTTCTCGGTTGGCGTCAAACGATAGAGATCGCCGGTCAGGTGAGTGATGGTGAACTGGTCGTTATCCACACGCTGGATACGACGGATGGAGGAGACGTAGATGCTCCAGTCTTTGGAGGTCACGTCCGCACCGGTATTGGTCAGGTGCAGCTTGGCAACGCCACAGCTCGCCCACTCGGAACCGAGTGCCTGGCAATCGAGGCCAGCACCGGCACCGTCGTTGGTGACCACTTCATACTTGACCACCAGGTTGTTGGCGAGGGAGTCGACCACTGCCTGCTTGGCGGCATCGGCTGCCTGGACCTGGCTGACAAAAACGGTAGACATGGCAATGGCTAACAGAGAATGTTTCAAGTTCATAACTGCTGCTCTCATTTGAAGTAAAGGTTGGATTTTCTTGGCTTTTTTATATGGGGCCCCTGATCGGGGCCCTTAGTTATGTCAACAATGGACTTAGACTTGAGGTGAGCGAGTCGCTCGATTAACGCAGGGCTTTCATCTCACCGGCGATGATTTCGGCCAATGGGCCCAGAATCACCTGCAGGTTCTGCTCACCGAGTTTGACCACACCGGCCGCACCCAAGGCTTTCAGCTTGCGCTCATCGACGATGCTGCGGTCTTTCAGAGTCAGACGCAGACGGGTGATGCAGGCATCGATGGAGACCAGGTTCTCTTGACCACCCAGCACTTCCAGGTATTGCTTGGCCAGCTCGGTACGGTTGGTAGATTGAGCGGCAGCCGGAGCAGTATCTTCGTCATCTTCACGACCCGGGGTTTTCAGGTTCAGCTTGGCAATCACTACGCGGAACACGGTGTAGTAGAGGCCGAAGAAGACCAGACCCTGAGGGATCAGCATGTACCAGTTGGTCGCCAGCGGGTTACGGCTGGAGAGCACCATATCCACCAGACCGGCACTGAAACCGAAACCGGCCATCCACTGCATGGAGGCAGCGATGAACACGGAGATACCGGTCAGTACGGCGTGGATGACATACAGTACCGGCGCCACGAACATGAAGGAGAACTCGAGCGGCTCGGTTACACCGGTGAAGAAGGAAGCAAAGGCAGCTGCGATCATGATGGAAGCAACTTTCTCTTTGTTCTCTTTCTTGGCGGAGTGGTAGATGGCCAGAGCGGCACCCGGCAGACCGAACATCATGATGGGGAAGAAGCCAGCCTGGTACATACCAACCACGCCTTTCACCTGCTCCAGGCTCTTGCCAGCGGCCAGAGCGGCATCGATGGTAGCCTGACCACCCAGAAAGTTCGGGATGTCGTTGATACCGGCCACGTTGAACCAGAACACGGAGTTCAGGGCGTGGTGCAGACCGATCGGGATCAGCAGACGGTTGAAGAAGGCGTAGATACCAGCACCGGTAGAGCCCAGGCTCACGATGGACTCACCGAAGGAGACCAGACCACCGTAGATTGCCGGCCATACGGCCATCAGGATGAAAGACACGACGATCATCACGACAGAGGTTACGATCGGTACCAGACGACGACCGGAGAAGAAGGAGAGTGCCTTGTGCAGCTCGACGCTGCTGAAGCGGTTGTACAGCTCAGCGGCGATAACACCACACAGGATACCCACGAACTGGTTGCTGATCTTGGCAAACGCAGCAGGAACCTGCTCCACCGGGATGCTCTTGATCTGGGCCACAGCGCCCGGGCTCAGCAGGGTGGTGACGACCAGGAAGCCGACCAAACCTGCCAGGGCAGCAGAACCGTCTTTATCCTTGGACATACCGTAAGCGACACCGACTGCGAACAGTACGGACATGTTATCGATAATGGCTGCGCCCGCTTTAATCAGGAAGGCAGCCAGCGCACTGTCACCACCCCAACCATTCGGGTCAATCCAGTAGCCAACCCCCATCAGGATCGCGGCGGCAGGCAATACCGCTACCGGCACCATCAGGGCACGGCCGATCTTTTGCAAATAACCGAGAATGTTCACGGTTCCTCTCCTTAGTTAATGTTTTTCTAGAAATTAAGTGCTTATCACGTTTGACGCATAAGCCATCAAGGCTTGATTGGCAGTCTAGGGCTTTTATTTCGCTGCGCAAATTAATAAACCGATAATCGTGATCGTTATCACCCAAACAAGATAAAGGTGGTGGATAGATGTGGCTTAGTTCGCAATCTTTATTTACGCTATAAAACAACTTGAATCCGTCTTAGCCAATTGCAACCGCCAAACCGGTCGCAACCCGACACAGAGGTATCCCATATGCGCCTGATCCCGTTGAAATCTGCCAGCCAAGTAGGCCTGTGGTCTGCTCGTTACATCGTTGACCGCATCAACGCGTTCAAGCCGACAGCTGAGCGCCCTTTCGTACTGGGCCTGCCCACCGGTGGCACCCCGCTCAACACCTACAAGCGCCTGATCGAGTTGCACAAAGCCGGTGAAGTGAGCTTCCAGAACGTGGTCACCTTCAACATGGACGAGTACGTCGGCCTGCCGGAAGATCACCCGGAGAGCTACCACAGCTTCATGCACAACAACTTCTTCAGCCACATCGACATTCGTCCCGAAAACATCAACATCCTCAACGGCAATGCCGAGGATCTGGTGGCCGAGTGCAAGCGCTACGAAGACAAAATCAAGTCCTACGGCAAGATCCACCTGTTCATGGGTGGCGTGGGTAACGACGGCCACATCGCATTCAACGAGCCGGCCTCTTCCCTCTCCTCCCGCACCCGGGTCAAGACCCTGACCGAAGACACCCGTATCGCCAACTCCCGCTTCTTCGGTGGCGACATGGAGCAGGTGCCCAAACTGGCCCTGACCGTGGGTGTCGGCACCCTGATGGATGCGGAAGAGATCATGATCCTGGTCACCGGTCACGGCAAGGCACTGGCCCTGCAGGCCGCCGTAGAAGGCAGCGTCAACCACATGTGGACCATCTCCACCCTGCAACTGCATCCGAAGGGAATGATGGTGTGCGACGAGCCCTCCACCATGGAGCTCAAGGTCAAGACCGTTCGCTACTTCCAGCAGCTGGAAGCCGCCAACATCGGCCGTCTGTAAGGAGTCGTCATGTACGCATTGACCAACTGCACCCTCTACACCGGCAGCTGCGTGCTGACCGGCTACGGGGTGCTTATCGAGGGCGACAAAATTGTCGCCATCTCTCACCTGGCCGAACTGCCTGCGGGCATCGAGCAGATTGACCTCAAAGGCGCCAACCTGACCGCCGGTTTTATCGACGTGCAGCTCAACGGCTGTGGCGGTGTGATGTTCAACACCGACATCACCACCGGAACCCTGGCGACCATGCAGGCGGCCAACCTCAAATCCGGAACCACCAGCTTCCTGCCGACCCTGATCACCAGTCCGGATGCGGACATGAAGCAGGCCGTTGCGGTGACCCGTGACTACATGGCTGCACACCCCAACGAGGTGCTGGGCGTCCATCTGGAAGGGCCTTACACCAACCTCAAGCGCAAGGGGATTCACCCTGCCGCGCAAATTCGCCAGCCAGCGGACGAGATGATCGACTTCTTCTGTGCCAACGCGGATGCCATAACCAAAATCACCCTGGCTCCGGAGCGCAACGAGCCGGCCCATATCCGCCGTCTGGTGGAAGCGGGCATTCTGGTCTCGGCCGGTCACACTGCCGCCAGTTACGATCAAGCCATGGCCGGGTTCGATAACGGTATTCGCTTTGCGACCCACCTCTACAACGCCATGACTCCGACCCTCAACGGTCGCGAGCCGGGCGTGGTGGGCGCCATCTACGATCGCAAGGATGTCTACGCGGGCATCATCGTCGATGGCCACCATGTGCACTGGGCCAACGTGCGTCTGGCTCACAAGGCGCTGGGGGAGCGACTGGTGCTGGTCACCGATGCCACCGCGGCAGCCGGTGCACCGGAAGGCTTTGAGAAATTTGATTTTTGTGGCACCACCGTCTTTTTACGCGATGGTCAGTGCATCGACGAGAATGGTACACTCGGCGGTTCCTCCCTCACCATGATTGAGGGGGTGGAAAATCTGGTCAAGCAGGTCGGATTACCGCTCGATGAAGCACTGAGAATGGCCAGCCTCTACCCCGCTCGCGCCATTGGATGGGACTCACGTCTCGGTAGTATCCAGGTCGGTAAAGTAGCCAACCTCACTGTCTTCGATCAGGACTTCACGGTCCGTGGGACCGTGGTTAACGGACACTACACACAACAGTGACATCATGACTGGCGGACAAATAGCAAACGTAGATCTTATCAAGCAGGTCAACAGTGCAGCCGTGTATCGGCTCATCGACCTGCAAGGCCCCATCTCCCGGGTCAAGATTGCCGAGTTGAGTCAGCTGGCCCCGGCCAGCGTGACCAAAATAACCCGGCAACTGATCGAGCATGGCCTGATCAAGGAGACCTCTCCGCAAGCCTCAACCGGCGGGCGGCGTGCCATCTCCCTGACCACCATCAAACATCGCTTTCAGTTTGTCTCTGCCAAGCTGGGCCGCGGCTACCTGCAACTGAGTCTCTATGACCTCGATGGCAAGGAGCTCGACCGGCACGTCATTCAGGTGACCGAGATCGACCAGCAACCCGTGGTCGACATGCTGCTGCGGGAAATTGGCGCCTTCATCGACGCCAACGCCGAGCGCAGCCGCAATCTCATCAGCATAGCCCTCACCATGCCGGGTCTGGTCAACCCGGAATCCGGTATGGTCATCTACACCCCCAAGTACCAGATCCGCAATCTGGGATTGGCGAAGCTGTTGGAAAACCACTTTAACCTCCCCTGCTACGTGGGCAACGACACCCGCTCGCTGGCGCTGGCCGAACACTTCTTCGGCGAGTCCCGCGACTGCATGGACTCCATTCTGGTGAGCGTCCATCAGGGGACAGGCTCGGGGATCATCACCAAGGGTCAGGTGTTCCTCGGTCAGAACCGCAACGTCGGCGAGATCGGCCATATCCAGGTCGAGCCGCTCGGCAAGCGCTGCCACTGTGGCAACTTCGGCTGCCTCGAGACCATCGCCTCCAACGAAGCGATCATCGACAAGGTGAAGGAGCTCATCAGCCGCGGCCACCAGAGCGCGCTGCAGGAGAAGCACATCACCATTCAGGAGGTGTGCAAGGCGGCGCTGGCAGGCGATGAACTGGCCCGCAGCGTGATCGAGAACGTGGGTGAGCATCTGGGACGAGCCGTGGCCATCACGGTCAACCTGTTCAACCCGCAAAAGGTGCTGATCGCCGGCGAAATCACCGCTGCCGAAGAGATCCTCTTCCCGGCTATCCGCCGCTGCGTAGAGCACCAGTCCCTGCCGAGCTTCCACCGTGGCCTGCCCATCGTGAAGGCGCGCTTCCAGAACCAGCCAACCTATGGCGGCTTTGCGCTGGTCAAACGTGCCCTGCTGGAGGGAGATCTGCTGCAGATCATCATGGAGCAGAAGTAAGACACTGATCTTGCGAGATAACAAAACGGCAGCCACTGGCTGCCGTTTTCTATTGTGTGCTTGCTGGCGGTTTAGCCCGCCCGACATGGCTTGAACAGATCCAGCTTGTTGTCGTAAACACTCGTCTGCACATCCATGATCCCCAGCATGGAGTGAAAGAGGTTGTCATGGGAGAAGCGCTGACTGCTCGCCTCCGCCGCCAGGCAACCCATATCAAGCTGGCGATCGGCCTGCAACTGAGGCGAGAACCAGGTCAGCAACGGCACCCGGGTCTGATCATCCGGCGCGAACTTGTATGGCGTGCCGTGCAGATAGAGCCCCATGGCCCCGAGGGATTCGCCGTGATCGGAGAGATAGACCAGTCCCACATCGTACTGGCTCTCCAGCGACTTGAGCTTGTCTATCAGCAGTCCCACCACCTTATCGGTGTAGCGGATGGTGTTGTCATAGGTGTTGACCAGCTCTTCGTTGCTGCAGTTTTCAATGTCGCTACGCGGGCAGTCCGGCATAAAGACGCGCTCGCTGGCAGGGTAACGACGAAAATAGGTCGGGCCATGGCTGCCCATCAGATGAAAGGCCACCAGCTTGTTGCCCTTCATGCCGGCAATCTGCTGATCCAGTCCCTCCAGCAACACCTCGTCATAGCAAGACTCCCCCTGACAGAGCGCAGGATAGGATTTGGGGAGGATCTCGATGGTCGGCACATTGCGGCACACCCCTTTGCAACCGCCATCGTTCTCTTTCCACAACACCGAGACTCCGGCATGTTGCAGCACATCGAGCAGGCCGTCACGGGAGCTGGCGAGCTGGTCATCGTAGCCACGGCGCGTGAGGTTGGAGAACATGCAGGGCACCGAAACCGCAGTAGCCGTGCCGCAGGAGCGCACATCTTTGAACGACACCACCCCCTGCTCTTTTGCCGTAAAGCTGTTGGTCGCCTTGCCATACCCGTTAAGGGAGTAGTTCTGGCTGCGCGCCGTCTCCCCCACTACCAGGAACATCAAAGTCGGCTTGCTTCCCCGTGCCACCACCCTGGCATCTGTCCCCAGATGCTGGTAGGGGATCGGCGTGGCAAACAGCACATCCCGCCCATATTTGTAGAGGCCGTGCACATAGTTGGCAGGCACAATCTCTTTGGCCAGAGACTTGTTGTTGCGCCCGACCGAGGCGTAATCCTGATAGTAAAGTGACGCGACGCCCCCGATAAACAGCAGAGAGATAGCCAGTGCACCAGCCCGCCACGCCAACCCCTGATACCAGCGAACCGGATAGCGGATCCGCAGTGACCAGAGCACCAGAACAGGCAGCAGCCCGGTCAGCAGAAACCAGAACGCAACCGAGCCATTCAAATAGGCCCCCGCCTCACCACTGTTGGTCTCCACTATGTTCTGGATCATGCCAGCATCAAAGATGACGCCGTATTTGAGCATGGCGTAGCTGACGATGGAGCCAGTCAGAATGAGCACGGTAAAAAAGGGCTTGAGCACAAACCGGAACGTGAAGGGAATAAACACGGCATTGAGCGCCGCGATCAGCACCAGCGGGATCGAGATGGCAAATCCGGCTTTGACATGGGTCAGGGCGCTAAGCACCGTATAGAAATGCATAAAGATTGGCCAGTTCAGTACCAGGGCGAAAAAGAGCACCAGCAACAGATTGGTCTGCAGTACACCGAGGGTTACACGCATAAACAACTCCTACATACCGGCCTGCAGCGCAGCGGGCCGGTCAAGCCAACAAAAAGACGGGGCCAGCGTAGGAAGTAAAACTTAAGCGCGAATTAAGAGGAGAAGCACGGCGCTCGTGCGCACCATCACAGCAGGGGGTGCTCCGTGGCCCCGAAATGGATTTTTAGTTGTCTATCCATCGGATTTTGCTAGCTTGTTGAGTAGGCATTCACGAAATGCAGGTTAACCGATGGCACTGATCCAAGCCTCGATAGAGCAATTGAGAGTAGGCCACTATATCCATCTCCCCACGGGATGGACCAACCACCCGTTTATGTTCAATACCTTCAAGATCAAGGATCAGCAGCAACTCGACATTCTCCGTCATCTTGATCTCACCCTGCTGATGGTCGACCCCGACAAGAGCGATCTGCCCATAGAGCCGCTGCTGCGCGGCGATATCCCGGATGCCGGGCCTGATCTTGATGAGCTGGAAGAGCTGATTGCCTCGGGCCCGCCCCCCTTTGACGAAAAGGCCTTTCGCCGCTCCATGCGCGCCGCCGACAAAGCCTTTGGCCAATCCATGAGCGAGCTGCGTGATGCACTCGGGGCGCTGAACCTCAAACCGGATGAGGGGCTGGCCAATACCGCCCAGATTGTCCGCAATGCCGCCTTCACCCTCAGTCAGCATGAAGGGCCTCTCGGGCTCCACCTTATTCGCAGCCCCCACACCGATATCCTGCTGCAACACAGCCTCAATGTGGCTTTTATTGCCATGCTGATGGCCCGCGAACTGGGGATGAATCCCATCGAGCTGGAAGAGACCGGCCTTGCGGGACTTATCCACGACATAGGTGAACTGAAAATTCCCAGCCAGATCACCCAAAAGCGTGGTGAGCTAAACAAGGCCGAGCAGAACTTCCTCAAGATGCATCCCCAGTACGGATTTGACATGCTGAACCAACTCAATGCCTTTGAGCCCAAAATTCGTCAGGTAGCCCATCTGCACCACGAACGGCTCGACGGCAGCGGTTATCCGCTGGGGATCAAGGGGGGGGAGATCCCGCCGCTGGCGCGGCTGATCGGACTGGTCGACTTCTACGACGAGCTGCTTCATCCCCGCAACAGTGGCACGCCGGCGGCACCGAGTCAGGCCATCAGCCAGCTCTACAAGTTATCCCAGAAGAAGTTCGACCAGAATCTGGTCAAGTTGCTAGTCAAGGTGCTGGGGGTCTACCCACCGGGCTCCCTGGTGAAACTCTCCGACGAGAGCATTGCGCTGGTGCTCTCTACCGAACCCACCATGCCCCTCAAGCCGAAGATCCTGCCCTATATCAAGGCCCAGCGGCCGGAAGCGGTCGCCATGATCGATCTGCGGGAAGATGAACGCACCATCAGTGCCTTTATCAAACAGGAGGAACTGGATGAGGGACAGCGGCAGTTCTTCAATCTGACCCGCCGCTTCTGTTACTACTTTGCATTCTGAGTTATCCCCAGAAGCTGGGGATAACTCATTGGACAAACCGGAATAATTGCACGAATCCCCACCAACAAGTTGCCATCTGATCATGTATAAAAACGCCCAGCCAAGGGGCTGGGCGGAGCATGCCACCTCCGTGTGGCGTATCCAGCGGATACATTCATGCTCCATCCATCAATATCAACCCGCTGCCGCTTACACAAATATCAATTTAACATGCTGATTTAATATGGTTTTATCCACTTGTTCTGGCAAACTGGCGTCCCGTTGCGCCCAGTTGGGCCAACAGAACAAGATCCTGATCACACTTATTCACGGGCTGGCTATTTTTTCAGCTGGCTTATGAGGAGCGTTTTTTATGCAGTTGGTCCTCTCCTTGCTGCAACAGATGAGCGTCAGCCTGGTGATCGCCTATCTCTTCTCGAAAAGCCCGCTGCTGCGCCCGCTGGCCAACTATTCCGTGAGACTACCTCACAAGATACTGATATACATCATCTTTTCCAGCTTTTGCATACTCGGTACCTATGTGGGCCTCGATATCGACGATGCCATCGCCAACACCCGGGCGGTCGGCGCCGTCTTGGGGGGATTATTGGGGGGGCCGCTGGTGGGCTTTCTGGTGGGGCTGACCGGCGGTCTGCACCGCTATACGCTGGGGGGATTTACCGATCTCGCCTGCGCCATCTCCACCACCTGTGAAGGGCTGCTCGGGGGCATAGTGCACTGGCGACTGATGCGCTCGGGGCGAACGGATGCCCTGTTTGAACCACGCATCGCCTTCTTTACCACCCTCTATGCCGAGATCATGCAGATGGTGATCATTCTGCTGGTGGCGACCCCGTTCGACAAATCCCTGCTGCTGGTGCGCACCATCGCCACCCCGATGATTCTGGCCAACTCCTGCGGCGCGGCGCTCTTTATCAGCATGATCCGCGACCAGCAGCGGATGTATGAGAAGTTCTCCCGGGTCTTCTCCGCCAAGGCGCTCAATATCGCCAACCGCACAGTGGGGATCATGAGTCAGGGCTTTACCCCGGAGGCGAGCAACAAGATTGCCCGCATCATTCAGGAGGAGACCGGTGTGGGGGCGGTCGCCATCACGGACACCGAGCAGATCCTCGCCTTTATCGGCACCGGCGAAGATCACCATCTGCCGGGTACCCCCATCGCGTCAGCCATCACCATGCAGGCCATCGCCCAGAACAAGGTGCTGTTTGCCGATGGCAACAGCCAGCCCTATCGCTGCAGCCTCTCCCCCGCATGCCAGCTGGGCTCGGTGCTGGTGATCCCGCTGCAGGGGGACAAAGGAGTGATCGGCACCATCAAGCTGTACGAGCCGAAGAAGCGGCTGTTTCTCAAGATCAACCACACCCTGGGGGAAGGGATTGCCAACCTGCTGTCACAGCAGTTGCTGGCCGGTCGGCTGGAGCAGCATCAGCGACTGCTGGTGCAGTCCGAGTTGAAACTTATCCAGGCCCAGATCAACCCCCACTTTCTGTTCAACACCCTCAACACCATCAGTGCCATCACCCGGCGTGATCCGGACAAGGCGCGAGACCTTCTGTTGCATCTTTCGCTGTTCTTTCGCAAGAACCTCAAGCGACAGAGCGGCCTTGCGACCCTGCAGGAGGAGCAGGAGCACTGCCAATCCTATCTGGAGATCGAGCTGGCCCGCTTTGGCGATCGGCTGACGGTGATAAACGAGATCCCGCCCCATCTGGCCACACTGCACCTGCCCAGCTTCACCCTGCAACCGCTGATCGAAAATGCCATCAAGCACGGCATCTCGACCCTGCTGGAGCAGGGGCGCATTCGCCTCTATACCGATGAGCATCCCACCAGCGTCACCATCCATGTGGAAGATAATGCAGGCACCTGGCAAGCGCACCCCGCTGGCGACGGTCTGGGCATGACCATTGTCGATCGGCGACTGAAAAGCGCCTTTGGCGAGCGCTATGGCGTGACTATTGCCTGCGAGCCGGAACAGTGGACCCGGGTCTCGTTCACCATCCCCAAGGAGCAACCATGATCCGCACCCTGATTGTCGATGACGAACACTACGCCCGCGAAGAGCTGAGGCAACAGCTGGCCTGCGATCCTGCCATCGAGATCGTGGGGGAAGCGGCCAACGCCATCGAGGCGCTGCCGCTTATTCAGCGCCTCAAGCCTGATGTGGTGTTCCTCGATATCCAGATGCCCAAGCTGAGCGGCATGGAGCTGGTCGCCATGCTCGACCCCCTGCCCCGCATCGTCTTTGTCACCGCTTTTGACGAATATGCCATTCAGGCATTTGAAGAGAACGCCTTCGACTACCTGCTCAAACCGGTGGAGCCCGCTCGGCTCGCCAAGACCCTCGCTCGCCTCAAGCAGGATATCTCCCCGCAGCCCATCGAGCGGCTGGCCCCGACTATCGAACATATTCCGGGCTATCTGCACAATCGGGTCAGGCTGCTGCCCATCGCGCAAGTGGAGTATGCCTTCTCCGATCTGGGCGGGGTCCATGTGGCCTGTCAGGGCGAGCTGTTCCACACCCAGCTCACCCTCAAATCGCTGGAAGAAAAGAGCCCGCTGCTGCGCTGCCACCGCCAGTATCTGGTATCCCCCAACGCCATCTTCGAGATCCGGCTGCTTGATAACCAGCTGGCAGAGATTGTCACCCCGAGCGGCGCCCGGGTGCCGGTCAGTCGTCGCTATCTCAAGGAGCTCAAAGATCAGCTGGGGCTGGACTGAACTGCGGAGTGTGCGCCTGATCACAGCCGCCGACCGCTCGGCACGCCAAAGCGCCGCTCGGGGAGTTTCACCTGCCAGTCAGGCACAACCGTTTTAGACTCGCTCTGCACACTAAAAAATAACAATGCAGGAGCGTAGCAATGATCTGGTTCTTCCTCTGTGTCGGCTTACTTGTGGCCGGCTACTTCATATACGGCAAATTCATCGAACGGATATTCAGCCCGAAACCCGAGCTGAAAACCCCCGCCATCACCATGGCTGACGGGGTGGACTATGTCCCGATGTCGGACAAGAAAGTCTATCTGGTTCAACTGCTCAACATCGCAGGCGTTGGCCCCATCTTCGGCCCCATCCTGGGTGCCCTCTACGGCCCGGTCGCCATGCTGTGGATCGTCTTTGGATGCATCTTCGCCGGTGCGGTACATGACTACTTCTCCGGCATGCTGTCGGTACGCGCCAAGGGGGCCTCGGTGCCAACCGTGGTCGGTGAACATCTGGGCACCGCCGCCAAGCACTTCATGAACCTGTTTGCCGTGGTGCTGCTGATGCTGGTGGGCGTGGTATTCGTGCTGAGCCCGGCAGGCCTCTTGGCCAACCTCACCTCCACCGATCTGGTCTACTGGATTGTGGCAATCTTTGCCTACTACATCCTCGCGACCATAGTCCCCATCGACAAGATCATCGGTCGCTTCTATCCCATCTTCGGCGCCCTGCTGGTCTTCATGTCGGTCGGCCTCATCGTTGGCCTGATCGCCTCCGGCAAAGGCTTCTACAACACCGGGATGGACTTCTCCAACCTGCACCCGACCGAACTGCCGCTCTGGCCGCTGCTGTTCATCACCATCGCCTGTGGCGCGGTATCAGGCTTCCACGCCACCCAGTCACCACTGATGGCGCGCTGCATGCAGAACGAAAAATCCGGCCGCTTCATCTTCTACGGCGCAATGATCGGTGAAGGGATCATCGCCCTTATCTGGTGCACCCTGGGTCTCTCCTTCTACGACAGCACCGAAGCACTCAACGCGACCATGGCCAACGGCGGCCCGGCAGCCGTGGTACACGAAGTCTCCACCAGCCTGCTCGGCACAGTCGGCGGCATTCTGGCCATCCTCGGCGTGGTGATCCTGCCCATCACCTCCGGTGACACCGCATTTCGCAGTGCACGCCTGATCGTGGCGGACTTCCTGAATATGACCCAGAAGCCGCTGGCCAAGCGTCTGCTGATCGCCATCCCCATGTTTATCCTTGGCTTCATCATCTCCAAGGCTGAGTTCGGGGTGATCTGGCGCTACTTCGGCTGGGCCAACCAGACCACCGCCGTCATCATGCTGTGGGCCGCTGCCGCCTACCTCATCAAAGAGGGCAAGCTGCACTGGATCTGCACCATTCCCGCCATGTTCATGACTGCTGTGGTGATCACCTATCTGGCCAACGCCCCCATCGGGTTCGGGCTAGAGATGGGGACCTCCACCATCATCGGCCTGACTGCAACGGCGGCCATTACCGTGGCCTTCCTGATGAAGTTCCGCCAGCCGCTGGTCAGCAGTACCAGCGAAGGGTAAAAACAGCAAAAAATGCAGCGAAAGCAGCACAAAAAGGCGCCTGATGGCGCCTTTTTTAATGGCAAAAAGACTAATAAGACAACTGTTGGACGGCTTCAGCTTCAATACAGCGAATAGCTTTAAGATTCCGGGCGAACTGACGATAAATGTGTGATTCTTAATTGCTTTAGTGCTTGTTGGAACCAATGATTAAGCTGTGCGTCATGCCAGTGGAGGTTATAAATGGCCCTTGATTATTTTGCACTTGGTCTGCTCGTCTTTGTCGGGCTGGTCATTTTTTATGGAGTCATCGTTATCCACGATATTCCTTACGAGATTGCCAAACATCGGAATCACCCTCATCAGGATGCCATTCACGTGGCAGGTTGGGTCAGCCTGTTTACCCTGCATGTGCTGTGGCCCTTCCTCTGGATCTGGGCAACTATCTATCGCCCCGATCGGGGCTGGGGCTTTAGCCAGCGGCTGCAAAAAGATGAAGAGGAGCTGGCGGCCCTCAAGCAGGAGTTGGCGGATCTGAAGAGCCGTATCAACACTATCGAACAGAGTGAGCAACAGGGATAGACCATGGACCTGCTACTGATCCTGACCTACACGGCGCTGTGTGTCGCCATATTCAAAATCTTCCGCATCCCGCTCAACAAGTGGACCGTCCCCACCGCAGCACTGGGCGGCGTGCTGCTCATCGGCACCCTGATCATGCTGATGAACTACAACCACCCCTACTCCGAGATGGCGCGCAACTACTACGTCTCCACCCCCATAGTGCCGCTGGTCAAGGGCCGGGTCGTTGAGGTTCCGGTGCAGGCCAACCAGCCGGTGAAAAAAGGCGACGTGCTGTTTCGCCTCGATGACGAACCGTTCCGCCTGAAAGTGGAGAGCCTCACCGCACGGGTCGAATCCAACCGCGAGCACCTCAAGTCCATTGAGGCAAGACTGCGCTCCGCCAGGCTGGATAGGGATCGCGCCAGCGACCTGATGCGCCGTGGCGTGGGCAAGCAGCGTGACCTCGACGTCACCCAGGCCAACGTGGATGACATCGTGGCCCAGATTGACCAGCAGAAAGCCACCCTGAACGATCTGCAGGCCCAGCTGATGGAAGCCAAGTACCAGCAGTCACAAACCGTGGTCTATGCCCCGAGCGATGGTCATGTGGTGCAGCTGGCCCTGCGCCCCGGCATGATCGCCACCCCCTTCATGTATCGTCCGGTGATGACCTTCATCCACAAGGATGACACCGCCTACGTCGGCTGGTTCTGGCAGAACAGCATGCAGCGACTGGCGGTGGGTGATGAGGCCGAAGTGGTGATCGATGGCGTACCCGGCAAAATCTTCAAAGGCAAGGTGACCGCCGTGGTTCCGGCCATTGCCGCCGGTAACGTGCAGGCCAACGCCGGTCTGCTGGATCAGACCACGGCGGTGCGTCCGGGTCGCCTGCCGGTAGTCATCTCCATTACCGACCCCGAGTGGGCCAAGTATCAGATGATTGCCGGTGCCAGCGGGCAGGCTGCGGTCTACACCCAGTACTTCCACCATGTATCTGTGATGCGCAAAGTGCTGCTGCGCATGGCAAGCTGGATGAACTACATCTTCCCGTTCCATTGATCAGCAACCAAGCACCCTGCGGGTCGGCATCATGCCGGCCCGCTGTTTTTGTGGCAGCAAGCACCCTATAATGGCGCCACCCTGCGCCGTACCATGCCAAAACGCCACGCCCTCATGTTCGTTCTCAGACCCTATCAGACCGACGCCGTCAACGCCGTGATCAGCCACTTTCGCAAACACCCGGATCCCGCCGTGGTGGTGCTGCCCACCGGGGCTGGCAAGAGTCTGGTGATTGCCGAACTGGCCCGCAAGGCACGCGGTCGGGTGCTGGTGCTGGCCCACGTCAAGGAGCTGGTGGAGCAAAACCACGCCAAGTACGAGGCGTGGGGGCTCAAGGCCGATATTTTCGCTGCCGGCCTGGATCGCAAGGAGGCAAGCGCCCAGGTGGTGTTCGGCTCGGTGCAGTCGGTCGCCCGTAATCTGGATGCCTTCGACGGTGCGTTCTCGCTGCTTATCATCGACGAATGCCATCGGGTCTCGCTCGATGACGATAGCCAGTACCATCAGGTGTTAGGCCACCTCAAGGCCGCCAATCCGGCCCTCAAGATCCTCGGTCTCACCGCCACCCCCTATCGGCTCGGACTGGGCTGGATCTACCGGCGCCACTACCACGGCATGGTCAAGAGCCACGGCGAGCGGCTGTTCGGCGACTGCGTGTTCGAGCTGCCGCTGCGCTTTATGGTAAAAAACGGCTACCTGACGCCGCCACGCATGGTGGATGCCCCCATCGTCCACTACAACTTCAGCAAGTTGGTGGCGCGGGAGAACGGCCTCTTTAGCGAGGCGGATCTTAACGGCGAGCTAAAACGCCAGCAGCGGGTCACTCCCCATATCCTGAGTCAGGTGCTGGAGTATGCCGCCGACCGGCAGGGGGTGATGATCTTCGCCGCCACCGTCGAACACGCCCGCGAAATTCACGGTCTGCTTGGCGCCAGAGGCCAGCAGGCGGCCCTTATCACCGGCGAGACCCCGGGGCCGGAGCGCGATGCCCTCATCAACGCCTTCAAGGCGCGGGAGCTCAAGTTTCTGGTCAACGTGGCGGTGCTCACCACCGGCTTCGATGCCCCTCATGTCGATCTTATCGTGATGCTGCGTCCCACCGAGTCGGTCTCCCTCTATCAGCAGATCGTCGGGCGGGGCCTGCGCCTCTCGCCGGGCAAGGAGGATTGTCTGGTGCTCGACTATGCGGGCAACAACTTCAACCTGTTTGCCCCCGAAGTGGGGGAGCCTCGCCCCCACGCCGGTACCGAGCCGGTACAGGTGCCCTGCCCCGCCTGCGGTTTTGCCAACACCTTCTGGGGCAAAACCGACGAGGATGGCAAGGTGATCGAGCACTACGGTCGCCGCTGTCAGGGGCTGTTTGAAGATGATGAGGGCAACCGCGAGGAGTGCGACTACCGCTTTCGCGCCAAGATCTGCCCCGGTTGCGGCGCGGAGAACGACATCGCCGCCCGCCGCTGCCAGAGCTGCGATCAGCTGCTGGTGGACCCTGACGACAAGCTTAAAGAGGCGCTCAATCTCAAGGATTGCATGGTGATCCGCTGCGCCGGGCTAACCCTCACAGCAGGGCGCGGCAAACAGGGGGAGCGGCTGGAGGTGACCTACCACGATGAGGATGGGCTGACCCTCAGTGAATACTTCGGATTTCACTCCCCGGGCGCACGGCGCTTGTTTCAACAGCACTTTGTGCGTCATCATTGGCCCGCCCCGGGGCTGGAGCCCGAATTTGCCACCCTGGCGAGCGTGCTGGCCGCGCAAAGCCAGTTCCGTCATCCGGATTTTGTCATCGCCCGCAAATCGGGTCGCTTCTGGCAGATAAAAGAGAAAATTTTTGATTATGAGGGTCGCTATCGTACCGCCAACTCGATGGCATGATGGCGACCGGCATACATGGCATGAATTGCATTACCCCCGTCGATCCCGCATCGGCGGGTTGAATTATCAGGGTCGGCACCACTGCCGGGCCCTTCGTCACGTTAGAGGATGTTATGCAGCGGCTGTTGATTGGTTTTTGTGCTCTCTTTTCTTCTCTGGCGGCTCACGCCGCCCCGCTGACGCCCCCTCAGGGTGGCCAGTACGCCATCATGGTGCAGGGCAATAACGGCGTCGAGTTCGCCCGCCACGCGGATCAGATGATCGCCCCCGCCTCCACCATGAAGGTGCTCACCGCACTGGCAGCCCGCCTCGAGCTGGGCGCCGATTTCCGCTTCGCCACCGACATTCAGGCCCAGCCTGGTGCCAAACAGGGTGACACCATCAACGGCGATATCTGGATCAACTTCGTCGGCGACCCCACCCTCTCCCGCATGGATCTGCTGGCCCTGTTCAAACAGCTCGGCGTCACCAGCATCAAGGGCAATGTCTACGTCAACACCGGCGCCTACAACGGCTACGAGCGCGGCAACGGCTGGTCGTGGGGGGATCAGACCCTCTGCTTCGCAGCGCCCGTCTCCTCGGTCATCATCGACAAGAACTGCGCCTACGGCACCATCACTGCCACCCAGATTGGCAAACCGGCGGTCGGCAATGTGGCTACCGGCGTGCCCATCGGCATCGGTGCCGACAACGTTGAGGTGATGAGCTATGGCGACATGGCACGCCAGTTCTGCGCACTGGAAGTGGACATGGCCAAGGGCAACTTCTACGAGCTCAAGGGCTGCATTACTCCGAACAAGGAGCCACAGGGACTGCGTTTCGCCATCCACGACGTGGAAGCCTGGGGCTGGGACAACATCCGCTGGGCGATGAACCGTGCCGGTATCAAGCATGATGGCCTGCTGCGGGTCACCCACAAGGCCCCGGAAGGGGCAGAGACCCTCGGCACCCACTACTCGGTCTCCCTGCCGGTGATGCTGGCCAAGATGCTGAAGAAATCGGACAACCTCTATGCCGATACCTTCCTCAAAACCGTGGGCCGTCACTACTACAACAAGCCGGGCAGCTATCGCAGCGGCACCATGGCGGTGCGCGCCATTCTGACCAAGAACGGCATCGATCTGGGCAATGCCACCCTGGCTGACGGCTCCGGTCTCTCCGCTCACAATCTCATCAGCGCCCGTCAGATGATGTCGGTGCTGAACTTCATCCAGAAAAATGATGCCGAGCTTGGCCTGATCAAGCTGCTGCCAAGCTCTCAGGTGGATGGCACCCTGGCGTGGCGGCGCAGTGTCACCGCCCCCATGATGAAGAACAAGGTACATGCCAAGACAGGTACCATCACCGGCACCTCCAATCTGGTGGGCTTTATCGACACGGCAGGCGGCCAGCGCAAGGCGTTCGTGATGTTCCAGCGCGGCCTGTCCCAAGATCCGGCCACCCATGAGCGCTACCGTGCCAGCAAGGCGCCGTGGCCCTGGACTGTATTCGAGAAGGGGGTGCTGGAGAGCATCTATCAGCAGCAGCCGATCCAGATCGCCGATGAGAGCTGAGCCAATAGGCCCACTCGAATCAGGGTATCGATAATTTCGGCTTCAAGTCGCCACGAGGCAGGGCTATGCTGTTGCCTGCCTCATATCAACGGCCATACATAAACGGCTTAAAAAACGGAGAGAAAATATGTTTGCAGTGATTTTTGGTCGCCCGGGTTGCCCCTACTGTGTCCGTGCCGTACAGATCGCCGAGCAGCTGACCGAACAGCGCGATGACTTCAAATTCCGCTACGTGGATATCCATGCAGAAGGCATCACCAAAGAAGATCTGGCCAAGAGCGCCGGCAAGCCGGTCAATACCGTGCCGCAGATCTTCCTGGATGAGCAGCACATCGGTGGCTGCACCGATTTCGAAGCCTACGCCAAAGCGAATCTGGGTCTCTACCAGTAATCCTTGCGGGTCATTCCGAGCTGGCCCCTGCTGCCAGTTGCGTATAAAAAAATCCGGCGCCATCAGGCGCCGGATTTTTTATGGCCAGCACGCGCACATCATCCCCGATCAGGGGGTCACAGACTGGGCGGCAAAGCGCGCAATAATGGGGTTGTGATCGGAGCTGTCGGTGGCCGGTGAACTCACCTCAACCAGGTCCAGATTGCGGTAGTAGAGGTGATCCAGCGGGCGACCGAAGGCGGTGCGGCGCAAATCAGGCACCGGCACGGCCTCTTGCAGGCCCAACTCGTCCACCAGTTTGCTTAACCAGAACTGACGTTTGTCGCTCCAGGTGTTGAAATCCCCGGCCAGGATCACCGGCCCCTGATGGCGGCGCACCAGCGCAGTCAAATCGTTGAGCTGCTCGCGGAAGGTGGCCATCCCCAGCTCGAAGTTGACCGCATGGATATTGATGACCATGACGCCGTCAGGATCGCCCTGCAGCGGATAGAGGCTCACCAGCCCGGATTTGGGAATGCGCAGCAAGGGCTCGGGGGAGCGCACGCCACAGACGAAAGCCTGCGGGGTCTTGGCCACCGTCATCACCCCGAACGAGACGCCGCCCTGGGTGAAGGCTTGCAGCTGTTGCCACTGGAAATCACCGGCGCGCAGCCAGTCGAGCATATCTGGACGGGTGGCCGACTCTTGCAGCAGCACCAGATCCTGCCCCTTGGCATAACTGTCCATCCCTTCACGCCAGTTCTTGCGCTGGCCCTTGTAGAGATTCCACACCGTCACCCCGAATTCACGGGGCAGCGCCGTGGTCGCCAACGCTACCAGCGGCGGACGCTGGCAGTCGAGTCCCGGCACAATCCCTTGAGCTGTGACCAGATGGTTCTGATCCGGCACCTCGAAACAGCCTACCAACCCCAGGGTCAGCAGGGAGGTGCCAAGAATGCGATAACTATTTTTCATTGGCTAACAACCGCC
Source organism: Aeromonas sp. 82P (assembly GCF_051919365.1). NCBI lineage: Bacteria > Pseudomonadati > Pseudomonadota > Gammaproteobacteria > Aeromonadales > Aeromonadaceae > Aeromonas > Aeromonas sp. 82P. The sequence continues at coordinate 1,870,243 of NZ_JBQBEV010000001.1, read as the reverse complement.
CGCCTTTGCTTTTTGTTGCGACCATCACAAACGTCATTCACGCCGACTAAGCTGATAGTCCCTGTTCCACCCAACCAGAAGGACCTTGTCTCATGGCGAAAGAACTTCGGTACAACGTGACGTTTTATGATCAACAAGGAAATTGTCATCAAGTGGAGCTGGCCACCGTCTATCAGATAAGACGGGACCCTCAATGCGATCTCTGCCTGTTCGACACCCTGCAATATGTGGGCTCGGAAGAGATGCTGGAACGCATGATACGGCAAAAAACCGGGCTTGAGCAGGAAATATCCATCATCAATGCCCGGCTGATTTAATCAGGCACTCACCGGAACAGGGCGGGATTTGCCCTGTTCGTCGATGGCGACATAGGTGAAGATCCCCTCGGTCACACAGTAGCGCTGGGCATCGTTTTCCCGCAGTACCGGCTTGACCCACACCTCCAGCTTGAGCTTCATGGAGCTGCGGCCGATCTTCATGCAGCGGCCGTAGCAGCAGACCACATCGCCCACCTTGACCGGACTGTGAAAGGTCATGCCTTCGACGGATACGGTACAAATACGTCCTTTTGCCAGCTCCTTGGCCATAATGCCCCCACCTATATCCATCTGGGACATTATCCAGCCACCAAAGATGTCGCCATTGGGGTTGGTATCGGCTGGCATAGCCAGGGTTCTCAGCAACAACTCCCCATCGGGGTGACGTTTTGTATCTACCATCATTACCGCCTCTCTCTCATGGATGGCGGCATGATAGGGGGCGATCACCCCCTTGGCAAACCTCAATTGCCCGAGGCGGCCAGCTCGGCAAACCAGTGGGCCGGATCGGGCCAGCGATAGTTGAATCCCATCTGCTGGCAGATCAGCTGACCGTCGATGGGCTGAAATTCACCGGCAGGCTCGATAAAGACCGGCGCAGGCAGCCCCTGCTGACGCGCCGCAAAGGGGTAGAACTGCTCGCGGCGCGGATGCACCGGCGCGCTCAGGTTGAAGACATCCCCGTCCTTGCCCCGCTCCAGCAGCAGCATGCAAGCCGCCACCACATCGTCCAGATGAACCAGATTGACCGACTGGGCGCCGCCATCGAGAGTTTTGCCCGCGAGGAAACGGCCAGGATGGCGCTCCGGGCCATAAAGGCCGGAGGGGCGCACTATCATCACCGCCTCGAAACCGGCCGCCAGCACCGCTTGCTCCGCCGCCAGCATCCGCTCGCCACGGGCATGACGCGGTTTGGGCAGCTCACCCTCTTCTTGGCCCGCCCCCCATACCGAGGTGGCGCTGACAAACAGCACCCGTCGGGTGCCGCTCGCTTTGGCAAGCTGACAGGCCTTTGCCACCGCCTGCGGATAGTCATCGGTCTTGCTGGGCGGTACGCAGATAACCAGCGATTCGCAGGGGATGGGCCACAGCGCTTGTTGATCAGCAACGGGCATCTCGGCAGAGCTCATGTTGGCAGAGATGGTCAGCGGATAGGCGTTGATCCCCTCCCCCTGCAGGCGGGCCGCCTTCTCGGCGCTACTGACCGTGACTGCTACCTGCTTGCTTGCCGCCAGCAGGGCCCGTGCCAGCGGCAGCCCGAGCCACCCCGCCCCCAGAATGCCGATCGTCCCGGCGATATATTGCTCTGTCATCGTCCCTTCTCCTGCTTGACGCTATGTGCCCCGCAGCTTACCTGCCTTGGAGGGAAAAGGCAGCCTTATTCTGCAGGTGGAGAAACTCCGCCAAGGTTGCAGCATATCATTCCCACTTTTAGTGACTTTTAAAGTCATCATCTCTCTAACGAGATATTACCTACCCCAGTATCTTTTACACTTTTACTTCGCATCATTGTTACTAGATATAGACCGAACGCTATATTCTTTGGCGAGCTAACTCCACCATACCAGAAATACTTTCCCACCAAGCAAACTCAATATTTATCCCTCACTACCCCATGCAGATCAATATAAGTCATCGACTCATTCAATCTTTCAAAATCTTGAGATAACCACTCTTTTATACCATAACTCACAGCCGTACTTGTCGAGCCCCCAATAAATATTTGATCATGAACTTCATCAGGCGGTGATCCTCCATCATTAGATAAGTGAACATATTTCAAGTGCGGCCAAATTTTAACTGCCAATTGAATTACTCTAGTAGCGATAGTAGGGTTCACACGATAACCAAGCCAAATAGATTCATGTGCAGAATGATTTTGATATGGCTCCATTTCTGGTTCATAAATATCAGCATTAAAACCATCAGTTCTTAAAGCATCAACCATTACATTGGAGTCATATGTATTAACTACATTAACGGAAACATCATTTATAACATTCGAATCCATGACAAATTTTCTATTCACATTTCCAGAACCTTTAAATGCAGATGTACTTTGCTCAATGAAAACGCTAGAAGAATACATACCTTTATCCTTCAACCATTGTGCATATTCTTTTCCATCTTGTAGATGTGGTCTGAACTTAGTCAGCATTAAGGTAACACAACCGATGACTAGTAAAACCAGTACCGATGTAAATACAATTAAATAACCAGCAGCCCATTCTGGCTTTTCAATTTTTGATGCAGCCGTTAATAATACTGACGATAGTAATACTAACATGACAAACCACGCAGCCATAAGCTGGATTGGACTTGTTATTTTTTCTGGAATTATTTGTGTTCCTGCCATATAGCTTACACCCATAAAAATTCAAGGAGGAAATTATCCACTAGGATGAATAGCATATCAACAATGACAACAACTATTTCTCATATATTACTTCCACATTGACTTATGCTTGCCGTAAAAATAAATATTTCGGTCAATAGCAAAGACTTACAATCTCGATCAAAAAGCGGGCCATTGGCCCGCTTGGTTATATTTCACTTAACCAATCCTCACACCGGCGGATGGAAATGGCTGGCCTCGCGGGTGGCCATCTCCTCGTAGGTGGCCCACTTCTGCCACGCCACTTTTTGCGCCACCTGCATCAGCCGTTCGGCCTCCTCCGGATAGCTCTGGGCCAGTACCCGATAACGGGTCTCCTCCTGCCGGTATTCCGCAAGGGGAATGGAGGGGCGCAGGCTGTCGAGGCTGAAGGGGTTCTGCCCCGCACTGCGCAGTACCGGGTTGTAGCGCATCAGCGGCCAGTGGCCGGAGGCGACGGCCCGTTTTTGCTGGGTCAGGCCAAACTCCATATCGATACCGTGAGCGATACAGTGGCTGTAGGCGATGATAAGCGACGGGCCCGGGTAGGCCTCCGCTTCGCGCAAGGCCTGCAGCGCCTGCTGCGGGTTGGCACCAAAGGCGATGCGGGCAACATAGACGTTGCCGTAGGAGATGGCTTGCAACGCCACATCCTTCTTGGCCAGCGTCTTACCCCCCGCAGCGAACTTGGCGACGGCACCGAGCGGGGTCGATTTCGACATCTGGCCGCCAGTGTTGGAGTAGACCTCGGTATCCATCACCAGCACGTTCACATCGCGCCCGGAGGCGAGCACATGATCGAGCCCCGATGAGCCGATGTCATAGGCCCAGCCATCGCCGCCGATGATCCAGACCGAGCGGCGCACCAGCTGATCGATGAGTGACAGCAGCTCGCGGGCCTTGCCGGATTTCACCTCTTCCAGCCGCTCCCGCACTTGCGCGACCCGGGTACGCTGGGCACGGATCTCCGACTCCAGCCGCTGCGGAGCGTTGATAAGCGACTCGACCAATGCCTCACCCAACTCCCCCTTCATCGCTTGCAAGGCCGCCACCGCCTGCCCGTGATGCTGATCGGCGGTGAGACGAAAACCAAAGCCAAACTCGGCGTTGTCTTCGAACAGGGAGTTGGACCAGGCCGGACCCTTCCCTTCGCCATTCTTGGCCCACGGCGTGGTCGGCAGGTTGCCGCCGTAGATGGAGGAGCAGCCGGTGGCATTGGCCACCAGCATGCGATCGCCAAACAGCTGGGTCAGCAGCTTGAGGTACGGGGTCTCGCCACAGCCGGCGCAGGCACCGGAGAACTCGAACAGGGGTTCGAGGAACTGGGCACCGCGCACCGTGGAGAAATCCACCCGCTCGCGGGCAGGCCAAGGCAGACTCTCGAACCAGCGCAGCGCCTGTTTCTGGCCAGCCAGATGGGGCGCCTTGTCCATCATGGTGATGGCGCGCTCGCCCTCGTGTTCCTCATCGGCCCCGACCCGCACCGGACAGGCCTGCACGCACTGACCGCAGCCGGTGCAATCCTCCGGATAGAGCTGCAGGGTGTAGCGGCTGTCGGGGAATCCCTTGGCGGTAACGGGCACCGACTGGGCTGCCTCGGGGGCGGTCGCCAGCCAGTCCTGATGGTAGAACTTGGCCCGCAGTGCCGCGTGGGGGCAGACAAAGACGCAGTTGCCGCACTGGATACAGATATCCGAATGCCAAATCGGGATCTCGCGGGCGATATCGCGCTTCTCGAAGCGGCTGGTGGCAGTGGGGTAAGTGCCATCCACCGGCAGCATGGAGACGGGGATCAGATCGCCACGCCCCGCCAGCATCTCGCCGGTGACCCGCTGGACAAACTCGCTGCCCCCTGGTGCCAGCGGCAACGGATAGTCGCTGATCTGCTCCTCACCGGCCGGAATGACCACCTTGCTTAAGTGAGCCAAGGTATCGTCCACTGCCGCGAAGTTGCGCGCCACCACCTCGGGTCCCTTGCGGGCATAACTCTTCTCGATGCTCTCCTTGATCAGCGCAATCGCCTCATCCCGCGGCAAGATGCCAGCCAACGCGAAGAAGCAGGTCTGCATGATGGTGTTGATGCGATTGCCCATGCCGTTTTGCTCGGCCACCCGATCCCCATCGATGCAGTAGAGCTGGATATTGAGGGCGCGAATACGGGCGCGTAGCCGCTCGGGCAGCTGGCCCCACACCTTGTCCGCCTCATAGGGAGCATTAAGTAGCAGGGTCGCCCCTTCGGCGGCGTGCTCCAGCAGATCGACCGATTCGACAAAACCCCACTGGTGGCAGCCGATAAAGCTCGCCTGCTCGATAAGCCAGGGGGCGTCGATGGGCTCGGGGCCAAAGCGCAGGTGGGAGACGGTGCGCGAGCCCGACTTCTTGGAGTCGTAGACGAAGTAGCCCTGGGCGTGGAACCCCTCCAGCTCGCCGATGATCTTGATGCTGTTCTTGTTGGCGCCGACTGTGCCGTCTGCGCCAAGGCCAAAAAACAGGGCCCGCACCCGGCTGGCAGGCTCCAGATCGCCGATGGGGTGCCAGGCCAGACTGAGGCCGGATACGTCATCGACAATCCCCACGGTAAAGCGCGGACGCGGCGCATCGGATGCCAGCTCCTCGAACACAGCCGCGCACATGGCCGGGGTGAACTCCTTGGAAGAGAGGCCATAGCGACCGCCACTGAGCCAGGGCAGCCGCTTGATAAGGCCGCGCTGCAAACCGTCGATCAGCGCGCTCTGCACATCCAGCAGCAGCGGCTCGCCGCCCGCCCCCGGCTCCTTGGTGCGATCCAGCACGGCGATGCGCCGCACGCCCTGCGGCAGCGCGTCGAGCAGCGCCTGTACCGGGAAGGGGCGATAGAGGCGAATGACCAGTACCCCGGTCTTGCGATCCTGCCGGTTGAGCCAATCCACGGTGGTGCGGGCGGTGGCCGCCCCCGAGCCCATCAGCACGATGACATCGGTGGCATCAGGCGCACCGTGGTACTCCACCAGCCGATAGTGGCGGCCGGTCAGCTCGCCCAAGTTGTCCATGCACTGCTGCACCCGCGCCGGTACAGCCTCGTAGAAGGGGTTGACGCTCTCGCGGGACTGGAAATAGGTATCCGGGTTCTGGGCGGTGCCGCGCATCACGGGATGATCCGGGTTGAGGGCCCGTGCGCGGTGGGCCCGCACCCAGTCGTTGTCGATAAGAGCGCGAATTTCATCCCGATGCAGGGCGGTGATCTTGTTCACCTCGTGGGAGGTACGGAACCCGTCGAAGAAGTGGATAAAGGGCACCCGGCATTGCAAGGTGACGCTGTGGGCGACCAAGGCCAGGTCCTGCGCCTCCTGCACCGAGCCGGAGGCAAGCATGGCAAAGCCGGTGCTGCGCGCCGCCATCACATCCTGATGGTCGCCAAAAATCGACAGCCCCTGAGCCGCCAGCGAGCGGGCCGCCACATGGAACACCGCCGAGGTCAATTCACCGGCGATCTTGTACATGTTGGGCAGCATCAGCATCAGCCCCTGACTGGCGGTGAAAGTGGTGGCGAGCGCCCCCGCCTGCAGGGCGCCGTGTACCGTACCAGCAGCCCCCCCTTCGCTCTGCATCTCCACCACTGTGGGAATGTTGCCCCACAGGTTGGTTTGTCCCTCCGCCGCCCAGGCATCGGCCAGTTCGGCCATGGTCGAGCTCGGGGTAATGGGGTAGATGGCACACACTTCACTCAGCTGGTAGGCCACCCGGGCCGCGGCTTCGTTGCCGTCGACCATGATCAGTTCATGTCTCATTAGGACTCCTCCGGTTGGCGCAGCTCGATGGCGTGACAAGGGCACTGGTCGTGACAGGCACCGCAGCCGGTGCAGCGCTCGGCATCCACCTGATAGCCTTTGCCCGGCCCCAACTTGGCGATGGCCTGCTCGGGGCAACTGCCATAGCAGCCGTCGCACTCGAAGCAATTGCCGCAGGAGTAACAACGCGCCGCCTCGTAACGGGCGGCTACCTCATCCAGCCCGCCGATGATCTCGCCAAAGTCATCCCGTGCCCACGCCGGTTTGACTGGCTGACTGCTGGCCGGGGCGTGGGTCTGGAACCAGAGTTGCAACTGCTCCGGCCCCACCAGCGGGTAGGAGAGCGGTTTGTGGTAGTGGCGACCGCGCAGCCAGGCATCCATATGGCGCGCCGCCTTCTTGCCATGGCCGGTGGCGATGGTGACGGTGCGCTCGGAGGGCACCATGTCGCCGCCGGCAAACAGACCCGGCACATCCGTCATCAGGTTGCCCGCCACCTGTACGACCCCTTCCTTGTTGACCCGCACGCCGGGAATGCTCTCCAGCACCGAGAGGTCGACCTCCTGACCGAGCGCCAGAATAAGGGAATCCGCTTCGAGGGTTTCAAACTTGCCGGTGGGCACTGGCTTGCCCTCGGCATCCAGCGCCATCACCTCCACTTCGATATTGGTGCTGTCGAGCTGGCGGATGCTGCGCAGCCAGTTGATCTTGATCCCCTCCTCCTCGGCCTCGTCGGCTTCAAAGGCGTGGGCCGGCATATGGTCCCGGTCGCGGCGGTAGATGATCATTGCCTCTTCAACGCCCAAACGGCGGGCGGTACGGGCCGCATCCATGGCGGTATTGCCGCCGCCATAGATGGCCACCCGCCGTCCCAGTTTGGGTGGCGGTAAGCCCTGCTCTTCGGCCAGACTGGCTTGTTCGAGGAAGCTCACCGCATCGAGGATCTTGCCCGCTTCACGGGCCGGAATATCGACCCGCTTGGCCAGATGGGCGCCGATGGCCATAAAGACGGCATCAAAGCCCCCCTCGTCACGCTCGCGCAGCACATCCTCCACCTTGTGGTTGAGGGTCAGGGTCACTCCGGCCGCCACGATACGGGCTACCTCCCGATCCAGCACATCGCGAGGCAGACGGTAAGCGGGAATGCCAAAACGCAGCATGCCGCCCGCCAGCGGCCCCGCTTCGCGGATCTCCACCTGATGACCGAGCCGGTTGAGGTGCCAGGCGCAGGAGAGGCCGGAGGGGCCAGCGCCAATGACCAGCACCTTCTTGCCGCTGGCGGGCGCAGGGGGCGCAGGCAGCCAACCACGGGCCAGCGCTTCGTCGCCGAGGAAGCGCTCGATGGCGTGGATGGAGACGGATTCATCCACCTGACCGCGGTTGCAGGCGCTCTCGCAGGGGTGATAGCAGACCCGGCCATGAATGGCGGGCAAGGGGTTCTCTTCGATCAGGGTCTGCCAGGCCGCCTCAAAACGGCCGGCCTGCGCCAAAGAGAGCCAGGCCTGGATATTTTCTCCGGCCGGGCAGGCGTGATTGCAGGGTGGCAGGGCTGGCCGCCAAACGGGTAGCCGGGTACGCACCGGGCCTGTTCCCGTTTTCAGGGAGAGATCCGGCAATGGGGTCATGTCCAGTTGTTTGCTCATACATTGCTTTCTTCTTTTTGTGTGACAGGCCCCACCCGATGGCGCTTGATACCGTGTAGCCGAAGCGGACGGTGGCCGGATGGGGAAGAAGCGAAAGCGTTAGAAACTGGGAACTGAGTCGATAATGGCCGCTTTTTTGTACTGATTAGCGAATCAGGATCAAAAAATGTTGCACTTTATGGTTCATAGAGACCAGAACGTGACTCAAGTAACATCTTCTCCAGCTGACCGCTGGCTTTCAGTTTGGCGAGGCCCCGATTGAAGGTTTTGATCAGCTCGTCAGCGTTGGCGCGCTTGCGACTGATCAACAGGTGACCTTCGACCTTCATCACGGGTTTTGAATGGGTTGCAAAGAGATCGACCGTGCTGGCCGGGTAGAACTGACGCAGGGAGTAGTAGCCGACATCGATGTTCTCCAGCGTCAGGTCGGCGCGGCCGGAGAGCAGCAGATCAAAGCTCTGGCGCAGCCGGGTGACGAACTGCACCTGCAGCGGCACCTGCGCGATGGCTGCAAAAAAATCTGCATTGTAGGTATAGCCACTGACCGCAGCCAGCTTGCGATCCGCCAGATCCTGATAGCTGCGCCATTCCAGCGGATCGGACTTGAGATAGAACCAGACATAGGTTTCGCTCAGGATGGGATCGCTGTAGAGATGGGTTTTGCGCCGCTCGCTCGACTCATACCAGTGGACAGTGCCATCCACCACTCCCTCCTCCGACAAGCGAAAGGCCCGCTTCCAGGGCAGAAACTGGAACTTGACGCTCACCCCCTCACTCTTGAATGCCTCGCTCACCACATGGGGGATAAGCCCCTGATATTTCAGCGTCTCGGAGCAGTAAGGGGGATACTCTCCCGTGGTCAGGGTCAGCTCCTGCGCCCAGAGCCCGTGGCAAAAAAGGCTCCCCGCCAGCAACCAGCTTATTTTCATCCCGATGCCCTCTTGTTCTGTTTTCCCAACTATAGACCGCCCCCTTGAAAGGATTGCCGGATCGTCGGGGAACCGTTATGTTCCCCTTTTTCCAGGCGATCGCGCCGCGTCACAAGGATATGAAGATGCCCAGGCTAGACAGCATTCACCTCTACCCCATCAAATCGACTGCAGGTATGCCGCTGGCTCGCGCCCGGGTGACCGAAGAGGGACTGGCAGGGGATCGCCGCTACATGGTGGTCAAACCGGACGGCACCTTTATCACCGCCCGTACCCATCCCCAGCTGCAACAGGTCGTGGCCACCCCCATCGAAGGAGGCTTGCAACTGCGCTATCCGGGCTTTGAACCGCTCACCCTGCAAGAGGTCGACTTCAGCCGCGCCCCGCAAGCTACCGGAGTCTGGAGCGACCGTTTCACCGCCCTGCACACCGACCCCAAAGCCGATGGCTGGCTAAGCCGGGTGGCAGGGGAGACGGTGCAACTGCTCTGGCTGGGTGAAACCTCTGATCGCTTTCGCGAGAAGACCGGCACCCGGGTCAGCTTTGCCGACGGTTATCCGCTGCTGCTGATAAGCCAGGCCTCTCTGGAGGATCTCAATCTGCGCTCCGATGCGCTGCACCAGATGAGCCAGTTCCGCACCAATCTGGTGGCAAGCAACACCCAGCCCTTCGAGGAGGACAGCTGGGTGCGTATCCGCATCGGCGAGGTGGAATTCAAGGTGGTCAAGCCCTGCAGCCGCTGCATCATGACCACGGTGGAAGCGGGCACCGATCGTTTCAACGCCCTGAAAGAGCCGCTGGCCACCCTTACCCGCTACCGCCGTGGCGAGGATGGCGAGGTCTACTTCGGCCAGAATATGGTGGCGCTGAACGAGGGATGGATTGAGGCAGGCAGCGAGATCGAGGTGCTGGAGCGTACCCGTCCGGTGGTCTATCCCGCCGCCGCGCCGAAGAAGCGGGAGCTGGTCTGCGTGGCCCGCGAACCGCTGGCGCGGGATCTGGAGACCTTCTGGTTCGAAGCCACCGATGGCGAGCCCCTGCCCGACTACCTGCCGGGCCAGCATCTGCCCATCAGTCTCGATATCAAAAACGAGCGGATTCAGCGCCGCTATACCCTGAGCTCCACACCGGATCAACCGGAGCGTTACAGCATCAGCGTCAAGAAGGTGGAGGGTGGCCGCATCTCCCACTGGCTGCACCAGCAGTTGCAGGTGGGTGATCGGCTGCTGGCCGCCAACCCCGCTGGTGAGTTTCACTTAGGGTCTGAGCGCAACCTCCTGTTGCTCTCCGCAGGCTCCGGCGTCACCCCCATGCTGGCGATAGCCCGCACCCTGGCGCTACGCGGGGAGCTGGAAGAGGTTCACTTTATGCACCTGTGCCGCAGCGAAGCGGACATTCCCGCCGCCAGCGAACTGCACGTCATGGCGCAGCAGGGGATGACCCTCACCCTGATCCTGAGCCAGCCGGACAATCACTGGCAGGGGCTGCAAGGACGGCTCAATGATGAGCATCTGCAACAGATCAAAGGGCTGGCCGAAAAAGAGGTCTTTATCTGCGGCCCCCACGGCTTTATGGCCGATGCTGCCGCCAAAGTTGCAGCCCTCGGCGTTCCGGCCGCACGGATCAAACAGGAGAGTTTTGGCGGCGCCATTCTCTCGGTGGCCCGCCCCCATCAGACGGTGCAACTGCGTATCGGCGCCCAAGCCTTTACCGGCAACAATCAGGGCACAGTGCTGGATCAGGCCAACAAGCAAGGCGTAGAGCTGCCATGGAGCTGCCGCGCCGGCATCTGCGGCAGTTGCAAGCAGACGCTGGTTTCTGGTGATGTTGACCACCCGGATGCCCCCGCCATCACCGCTGCCGAGCGGGCAGAGGGCAAGATCCTTGCCTGCTGCGCCGTGCCGCTCACCGACCTTGAAATCCTATGATCGGGTGATCGAGCCGCATTAACTCACACCAATCCAGATGACCGGGGAATTGACCCCGGTCATCTTTATCCACACTTGTTCACCTGACCCGCCCTTAATTTGTCCCCACCGCCTTCATCTGTGAGTTTCCCTTCCTATACTCTCAGAGCAAAAAGCCTTGCCAGCCATTGACTTGGCGATGCTCCATACGACACTCAGCCATAGGGAAAGGACGCCCATACCATGGAACAGAACAAGCCCGCCTTTCAGCTCAACCTGCTGCTATCCGTCATCACCCTGGTCCTGCTGTCACTGGTGTTTTTCGCCTATAGCTGGGCGGGTAAACAACTGGAAGAGAGTTATCGACAACAATATGTCTCCTACCTGCTGGCCGATGAGCTGCGCCAATCCTCCGATGATCTGACCCGACTCGGGCGCACCTATGTCATCACCAAGGATCCAGCCTACGAACAGCAGTACATGCGGATCCTGGCCATTCGCAACGGCGAACAGCCGAGACCGGATGGCTACAACCGTATCTACTGGGACTTTGTCGCCGCCAACGGCCAGAATCCCCGCCCCGACAGCAATGTTCGCCGTGGCCTGATCGACCTGATGAAGGATGCCGGTTTCACCGACGGCGAACTCGCCAAACTGAACGAGGCCAAAAACAACTCGGATGCCCTGGTCAACACCGAGGTCGCCGCCTTCAAGCTGGTGCAGCAGAGCGATGGCGATCCGGTTGCCAACCAGCAAAAAGCCATCGCCATGATGCATGACAAGGCCTATCACCAGAACAAGGGGCGCATCATGTCCCCCATCGATGACTTCTACGTGATGATGGAGCAGCGCAACCATGAGGCAGTCGAGAGCGCCATCGCCAATACCGATATGTTGCGCTATCTCTTTATCGCCCTCGGTCTGGTGTTGATGTTCTTCCTCTGGCGCACCTATCGCTCCCTGCTCGATCTGGTGGGCACCTCGGTCGAACAGCTCAAGACCGATCTTCATATGATGGCGGAAGGGGACTTCTCGCGCCCCATCAAGGTGCCGCCAGGATCGAAAGAGAGCCTGATCGGCCTGCTCGGCGGTATGCAGACCACCCTCAAGGGGATCATCGCCAAGGTCTCCCACTCCACCGAGGAGCTGTCCCACTCTGCTGACAGCATCGCCCAAATTGCCGAGCAGACCGCCCAGTTTGCCACCGATCAGCAAACCAGCACCCAGACCATGGCCGCCGCCATCGAGGAGCTGGTGGTGAGCATCAGTCACCTCTCCGACAATGCCACCCATGCCGACGAGCTGAGCAAGGTCTCAGCCAATACCCTGGAGGAGGGGTCAGGGGTCATTAAAGAGACGCTTGGCAGCATCGAGAATATCTCCACCACTGTGGGGGATGCAGCCAGCACCATCTCCGAGCTCAACGGCCATACCCAGCAGATTTCGGAGATCATCGGGGTGATCCGCGGTATCGCCGATCAGACCAACCTGCTGGCTCTCAACGCGGCCATCGAGGCAGCGCGGGCCGGTGAACAGGGTCGCGGCTTTGCGGTGGTGGCCGACGAGGTGCGCAATCTGGCCAGTCGCTCGGCGGCCTCAACCCAGCAGATCACCGGGATGATTAGCAAAATCCAGAGTGGGGCGGATGCCTCCATCCGCAGCATGGAGAACACGGTCAACAACGTCTCTCGCGGGGTCACGCTGGCCAACCAGACCGGCGAGGCGATCGCCAGCATCCAGAGCCACGCCTCCAACCTCACCGGCTTGATGGGAGAGATCAGCCACACCCTGCGCGAGCAGTCGACCGCCGCCAACGAGGTAGTCTCCACCGTCGGCAACATCACCTCCCTCTCCGAGCAATCGGGGGATGCCGCCCGCCACGTGTCGCAAGAGGCGGCCAAGCTCAAGCAGCTGTCACGGGTACTGCGTCAGGAGATGGGACACTTCAAGCTTTAAAGAACGCTGAAAAGCAAAACGGCTGCCCGAAGGCAGCCGTTTTTTATTCGGGGTGATCCCCCGTCATTCAGTATCTATCAACCACGCAGGGCGGCGATACGCTGCTCGATGGGCGGGTGGCTCATGAACAGCTCGCTCATGGAGCGCTTGCCGTTGATGCCAAAGGCCATCATGGAGCCTTCCAGCTGCGGCTCGGCACCGCGGGAGAGGCGCTCAAGGGCGGCAATCATCTTGTCGCGACCGGCCAGCTTGGCGGCACCGGCATCGGCACGGAACTCACGCTGACGGCTGAACCACATGACGATGATGGAGGCCAGAATGCCGAACAGCATCTCCAGCACGAACACGGTGATCATGTAGGCAAAACCGCCGGTACTGCTGCTCTCTTCCTCGTTGTTGGAGCTGAAGAAGTTGCTGATCACGCCAGCCACGATCCGGGCGAAGAACATCACGAAGGTGTTCACTACACCCTGGATCAGGGTCAGGGTCACCATATCGCCATTGGCCACGTGGCTAACCTCGTGGGCCAGTACCGCTTCCGCCTCGTCACGGCTCATGCTGTAGAGCAGGCCGGAGGAGACCGCCACCAGCGAATCATCGCGGCGGGCGCCGGTTGCAAAGGCGTTCATCTCGGGAGAGTCGTAGATCCCCACTTCCGGCATCTTGATACCCGCTTCGCGAGCCTGACGGGCCACAGTGCTCACCAGCCAGTGCTCGGTCTCGTTACGGGGTTGCTCGATGACCTGGACGCCATAGCTGCGCTTGGCCATCCACTTGGACATCAGCAAGGAGATAAAGGAACCCCCAAAACCGAACACGGCACAGAACACCAACAGCCCGGAAATGCTGGACTTGTTGATCCCCAGAACCGAGAACAGGATATTGAGTACCACCCCCAGCACCAGCATGACGGCCAGGTTGGTCACCAGGAATAGCATAATTCGCTTCATATAGACTCCTTGTGAAGATAAGGGACATGACCGGGGATCACTCGGGATCCCCACCTGATCATGTTAATGTCGACATTCTAGGGAGATTCGATGAATGTTCGCTGAATATGCCGTCAAAGTAGCGGCGAGATATCGAGACGCCCCTGCAAATCGGCTTCAAGCGGATTGTTTATAAACGGAATTTCGCCGAGGAAGGGGGCAGGCAGCAAGCCCCTCAGGGTGTCCAGATTTTCCTGATAATGGCTCATGGAACCATGGAGCCGATTAATTACCCACCCCGCCACCGGCAGCTGATCGTTGCGGATGGCGGCAAAGGTGAGCAGCGCATGGTTGAGGCAACCCAACTTGGCCCCCACTACCATGATCACCGCCATGTTCTCCTGTTTCACCCAGTCCGACAGCAGATGCTTGCGATCGAGCGGCAGATACCAGCCCCCCGCCCCTTCCACTACCGCCAGTTCGGCCCCGGCCTGTTCAATCTTGCGTAGCCCCTCGCTCAACCCCTGCATGGTGATGGGCTGGCGCGCCTCGCTGGCGGCAATGTGGGGTGCAATCGGCGGCTCATAGGCGAACGGATTGACCACCTCATAGGGCAGCGGCAGACTCGCCGCCTCCTGCAACAGGACGGCATCCAGGTTGCGCAGCCCGTCCGGAGTGCGGGCACATCCGGCCGAGACCGGCTTGTAACCCGCGCACTTGATTCCCTGTGCGCTGAATTCACGCAGCAGGGTGCGCGCCACCAGCGTCTTGCCCACATCGGTATCGGTGCCGGTGATAAAGAATGATTTCATACGGTTCTCTCCTTGGCAGGGCCCGTTGACTACCCTGCACACAATGCGATTCCCGGCGCTCAGCGAGGCTTGCTGAGACGGCCGAGGCACACCCGATAACTGGCGACCAGCCTGCCATCGGGCTGGCGAAACGCCTCATACGCCTGAGCCAGCTGCTGCAATCTGGCGCGACCACTCAGACCGGCCGGGGCGGCACTCCCCTGATTGTCATTGACCTGATTGGCCCCAATCCCCTTGAGATCGCGCAACAACTGCGGCAATTCAAGATAGGCGAGATCCCAGGTGATACAACGCAGCTCGGGAGCAGATACCCCGGCGCTCGCCAGAGCCTGCTCCAATTGTGGCAGGCTGAGGAAGCGATTGACATGGGCGCGACCATCAAGCTGCTGCCAGGCGGCTCGCAACTGCCAGAGCGACTCATCGAGCAGGGTCGAGAAAAAGATCTGGCCGCCCGGTTTGACCACCCGCAGCAGCTCGCCAAAAGCCTGGGCCGGACGCTCGCACCACTGCAACGCCAGACTGGAGAAAACCCAGTCAAACGCGCTGTCGGCGAAAGGAAGTTGCTCCGCATCGCCGCAGAGCAGGCGAGCATCGCTGCCACGCAAGGCAGCCTGCGCCAGCATGCCGGGGGCGAGATCCAGCCCCACCAACTGATGACAACGGTTCGCCAGTTGGGGCAAGAAAAAGCCGGTGCCACAGCCCAGATCCAGTCCGCTCACCGTCAGATCAGTGCCAACCGGCCTGCTCGGCATCCATTCCAACAGCGCCTGACCCACCTCCTGTTGAAAGCGGGCATGGGCATCATAATGACGAGCAGCGGCGCCGAAACGGCGAGCAAGCTGCGCCTTGTCAACCGTTTGAAAACGCTCAGCCATAGTGAGCCTCCCCAAGTGTTGTAACTGCAGGGCAGACCCCCAAGGCATCGAGCAGGCGATCCACATCCTGCTCGCGATGAGCCGCGCTCAGGGTAATGCGCAGCCGCGCCTTACCAACTGGCACCGTGGGCGGGCGGATGGCGCTCACCCAGACGCCGCGCTCCCGCAGCCGTTCTGCCAGTTGCAGGGCAACACTGCTCTCCCCCACCAGCAGCGGCTGGATCGGGGTATCGCTCGCACCGAGTTGCCAACCCAACGCCTGTGCCCCTTGCCGGAAGCGGGCGATGAGCTTACCAAGATGGGAGCGGGCCTCATCGGCGGCACGCACCAGCTCGATGCTCTTGCTGACCGCGCAAGCCTGGGCGGCGGGCATATGGGTGCTGTAGACGTAGTGGCGGGCGAAGTTGACCAGATACTCCACCAGTTCGCGACTGCCGCCGACAAAGGCGCCTGCGACGCCAAGCGCCTTGCCAAAAGTGCCCATCTGGATGTGTACGCTGGCAGGAGGAACTCCCTGCGCCGCCAGCGTGCCACGCCCCTCGGGTCCCAGCACGCCGAGGCCGTGGGCATCGTCGATCATCAGCCAGTTGCCGCTTTGGGCGGCCAATGCCGCAAGCTCAGCCCAGGGGGCCTGATCCCCGTCCATGCTGAACACCCCTTCCGAGACAATCAGCCCGCGATTTGGCTCAAGCTGCCGTTCAAGGGCCGCCATATCGTTGTGGGCAAAACGCTTCATCTTGCAAGGGAGCTGGCTGCCCATCTCCTGCAAAGAGGCGTGGTTGAGTTTGTCCTGCCACAGCAGATGTTCCTTGCCGAGCAGCGCTTTGAGCACCGCCTGATTGGCCGAAAAACCGCAGTTGAACAGCAGCACCGCCTCCACCCCGAGCCACTCGGCCAGGGTCTCCTCAAGCTGTTGGTGGGCACGGCTGTACCCGGTCACCAGCGGCGAGGCGCCGGAGCCCGTGCCATAACGTTCAATCCCCGCGTTGAAGGCGGCCTTGATGGCGCCGTGATCCGCCAGTCCCAGATAGTCGTTGGCGGAAAAGTTGAGGTAGTCGCGCCCCGCAACCCTGAGCCGCCCGCCACTCGCCCCGTCGGTCGCGATGCGGTTGCGCAGCAGACCCACCTGCTCGCGCTCGGCCAGAGCCGTGCCCAACACAAAGGGGCCCGTTACTGCAGGGCCGTTCATGACCGCGCAGCCCTTGCACGGGGGCGGGTGGCGTCATAAAACATCTCGGCAGGCTCGCTCTGGCGACTCACCTCGGCCAGCAGTTCCTCTTCTTGAACCTGATCCGGCTTCTGGGCCCGCTGGGCAGGGCGAATGCCGAGCCGCTTGAACAGCTGAATATCGCTGTTTTCGTCCGGGTTGGGGGTGGTCAGCAACTTGCAGCCATAGAAAATGGAGTTGGCCCCGGCCATAAAACACATGGCCTGCATCTGCTCATTCATCTTCTCCCGCCCGGCTGAGAGGCGCACATGGGAGGCGGGCATCATGATCCGTGCCACGGCGATGGTGCGGATAAATTCGAACGGATCGAGGTTCTCCTGATCCTCCAGCGGCGTTCCCTTCACCTTGACCAGCATGTTGATGGGCACACTCTCCGGGTGCCGCGGCAGGTTGGCGAGCGCCATCAAGAGGCCCGCACGGTCTTTGGCCTGCTCGCCCATGCCGACGATACCGCCGGAGCACACCTTCATCCCGGCACCGCGCACATGCTCCAGGGTATCGAGTCGATCCTGATAGGTGCGGGTAGAGATGATCTCGCCGTAAAACTCGGGCGAGGTATCGAGGTTGTGGTTGTAGTAATCGAGCCCCGCAGCGCCAAGACGGGCCGCCTGATCGGCGGTGAGCATCCCTAGCGTCATGCAGGTCTCCATACCGAGCCCGCGCACCTCCTCGATCATCCGGATGATGTAGGGCATGTCTTTTTCTTTGGGGTTGCGCCAGGCGGCCCCCATGCAGAAACGGGACGAGCCATTGGCCTTGGCTTCGCGGGCCCGCTCCAGCACCTTCTCCACCTCCATCAGCCGCTCGGCCTCTAGACCGGTGTGGTAACGGGCGCTCTGGGGGCAGTAT
Organism: Aeromonas sp. 82P; assembly: GCF_051919365.1. Lineage (NCBI taxonomy): Bacteria > Pseudomonadati > Pseudomonadota > Gammaproteobacteria > Aeromonadales > Aeromonadaceae > Aeromonas > Aeromonas sp. 82P. Next base: position 1,852,657 of record NZ_JBQBEV010000001.1, on the reverse strand, counting down.
TTGCAATCTTCCGGGCAGGCGCCGGTCTTGATGGAGAGCAAGGTGCTCACCTGCACTTCATTCGGGTCAAAGTGGGCGCGGTGGACGGTCTGGGCCTGAAACAGCAGATCGTTGAATGGCAGGGCAAACAGGGCCTGAACCTCGGCTAGGGTCCAGTCATGACGAAGGGCGTGACCGCCCGCGGTGAGAGCATTCATACATGGCTTCCGGTTGTTATTAGTGGGATCCTGCGCCCGCCATCTTGGGATGGACGGCCACAGAACCCGCCGCCGGGCCTGCGCGCTCAGGGTGATGCGCAGTGCCAAGTGGCTGAAATTGTTGGCTAGTGTAGAGAGCACGCGTAGACTGTCAACACCGACCAGATCAAACCAATTGACAATAGAACAACAAATGACCAATCAAGAATTCGACCTGCACCACATCTGGCACCCCTATACCTCACTCACTCACCCCCTGCCCTGCTATGAAGTGGCCAGTGCCAAAGGGGTCACCCTCACCCTCAGCGATGGCCGCAAACTGGTGGATGGCATGAGCTCCTGGTGGGCTTGCGTGCACGGCTATCAGGTGCCGGAGTTGGACGCCGCCGCCACCGCCCAGCTCGGCAAAATGTCCCACGTGATGTTTGGCGGCCTCACCCACGCCCCGGCGGTCGAGCTCTGCCGCAAGCTGGTGGAGATCACTCCGAAGGGGCTTGATCGGGTATTTCTGGCCGATTCCGGCTCGGTGGCAGTGGAAGTGGCGCTCAAAATGGCGCAGCAGTACTGGCACGCCAGGGGGACGCCCAGAGCCAAGTTCGTCGCCCTGCGCAGCGGCTATCACGGCGACACCTTTGGCGCCATGAGCGTCTGCGATCCCGATGGCGGCATGCATGAGCTCTACAAAGGATTCCTGCCGGAACACTATTTTGTCGAAGCACCCAGCTGCCGCTTCCACGCCGAGTGGGACGAGCAGTGCGTGGTGGAGCTGGCGACGCTCATCGCCGATCATCACGAAGAGATCGCCGCCATCGTGCTTGAGCCCATAGTGCAAGGTGCTGGCGGCATGCGCTTCTATCACCCCCGCTACCTGCAGTGGGTGCGCGCCCTGTGCGACGAATTCGGCGTGCTGCTGATTGCCGACGAGATTGCCACCGGCTTTGGCCGCACTGGCCAGCTGTTTGCCTGCGACTGGGCGGGGATCAGCCCCGACATCATGTGTCTGGGCAAGGCGCTCACCGGCGGCTACCTCACCCTCTCGGCGACCCTGACCACCGAGCATGTCGCCCGCACCATCTGTCACGGCAAGGCCGGCGTCTTTATGCACGGCCCCACCTTTATGGGCAATCCCCTCGCCTGCGCGGTGGCCAACGCCTCCATCGATCTGCTGCTGACCTCACCTTGGCAGGAGCGGGTGCGCACCATCGAGCATCAGCTGCGAACAGAACTGGTAGAGCTGACCCTGCACCCGGCGGTCGCGGATGTGCGGGTGCTCGGCGCCATCGGGGTGGTGGAGATGAAAGAGCGGGTGGATGTGGCGCGCATCCAGCGCAAGTTTGTCGAACTGGGCGCCTGGATCCGCCCCTTTGGCAAGCTGGTCTACCTGATGCCCCCCTTCGTCATCACCCCTGAAGAGTTGCGGGTATTGACCGGCGCCATCAGTCAGGCCATCACCGAAGGCGAGTTTTAATGCATGCAGCGGGCGGCCATCGCAGCCGCCCGTTTGACTACCGGCATTTGATATATAAAGAGGGCAACTTTATCCACTTCAGTGCAGTTTCACTTGCCGTAATGTGAGCAAAACACCAGACCTGAGACCCCAAGAGGGGTAAACTGCTGCGGTTTTACCATCAAGAAAGACTGCTCATGCGCCTCTCCATTGCTGCCAAAATCAACTTTTTCCTGCTCTTCATCTTCTCCATGGTACTGGTCTTCTCCGCAGCCTATCAGGCGGTGCGCGAGCGCGATCTCATCCTGACCCTCATCAAGGAGCAGAGCCGCGAGCAGACCGAAGCCTATTTCGACGGCCTCAACATGCTGATGCTGACCGGCAAGATGGATGCCCGCGATACCCTGCGCGGCAAGTTTCTCGACCACGCCCATGTGGAGGATGCCCGCATCGTCCGTGGCGATGCGGTGAGCAAACAGTTCGGGCCGGGACGGGAGACAGAGCAGGTAAAAGATGAGTTTGATGAGCTGGCTCTGGCGGGCAAAGGGAGTCTGGAGGTGGTGCACAACGGCATGCACAGCCGTCTGGTGGTCACCCGACCGCTGCTGGCCAAGAAGGATTTTCGCGGCACCGACTGCACCAGCTGTCATCTGGTGCCGGAGAACACTGTGTTAGGGGCCGTGCGCTTTGACTACTCCCTCGATTCGCTGTTTACCCGGGTCGAGCAGAACATTCTCACCTCGGCGCTGATCCTCACCGGCATCTTCGGGATGGGACTGCTGCTGACCCTCTGGGTCATCCGCACCTGGATCGTGCGCCCTCTCAACCAGTTGACCCGCTCCATGGAAGAGGCGACTGACCTGCACGACTTCGGCCACCGGCTGGAGGGGGATGACGGTGACGAGATTGGCCGGGTGGCGGTGGCCTACAACCAGATGCTCGACAGTGTGGAGCGCCAGCTCGGCAAGCGCACCAAGGCCAGCAGGCAGGAGCCGGATCAGCCCCGCTAAGACGAACGCTTAACCGACGTAGTAGAAGAGCAAGCTGGCGATCAGCACCAATAGCAGGATGGCCAGATTGACATGCCGGGAGTCATCCTGACGGCGGCTGCGCTTGCGCTCCAGCAGCAACACCGCCAGCGTCAGGGCGCAACAGCTCCAGAGCCCGTAGACCAGCCAGGGGGTAAGGGCCGGGTCCCAATAATCGCGCACCTCGATCCCGCCATAGACCAGAAAACCGTAGGCAATTTCGGGACGGGCATAGTGGTAAAGGGAGAGCAGCACGATAAAGCCGCCCCAGCAGAGCATCACCAGCCCCTGCAACACCCGTGTCAGCCAATCTGGCCCATGCCGCCGATCTTTCACCCACCTCTCCTGCGCCCGTGACACTCTTGTTGAGTGAACCATGCCGAAAACCCCACCAGAGTCCGACATTTTTGCTTGTTTATCAAACCCGCGCGGGTAAGATTGACGGCTTAGTCTGCCATGGTGGGCCATCTGTGCCCGGGCCAGACTCCCTAGTGTTGCAAATAGCGCTGCAAGAACAAGCTGGAGACAATATTTCGATGACGCACGCATCCGTAGTAGATGTGCTGGCCGGTAAGTATCCGGTCGGCACCACCCAAACTGTCAAAGGGTGGATCCGGACTCGCCGTGATTCCAAGGCGGGGATCTCATTTTTGGCCATTTCCGATGGCTCCTGTTTCCATCCGGTACAGGCAGTTGTCCCCAATACCCTGGCCAATTACGAGAATGAAGTGCTGCGTCTGACCACTGCCTGCTCCGTGGAAGTGACCGGCGTGGTTGCCGCCTCTCAGGGCAGCGGCCAGGCTTTCGAACTGCAGGCGACCGAGGTGAAGGTAGTCGGCTGGGTCGAAGATCCGGATACCTACCCGATGGCCGCCAAGCGCCACAGCATCGAATACCTGCGTGAACAGGCCCACCTGCGCCCGCGCACCAACATCGTTGGCGCCGTGACCCGCGTTCGTCACTGCCTGGCGCAAGCCATCCACCGCTTCTTCCACGAAGAGGGTTTCCTCTGGGTTGCGACCCCGCTCATCACCGCCTCTGACACCGAAGGTGCCGGCGAGATGTTCCGCGTCTCCACTCTGGACATGGAAAACCTGCCGCGCACCGACGCCGGCAAGGTGGACTACAACGAAGATTTCTTCGGCAAAGAAGCTTTCCTGACCGTATCCGGCCAGCTGAACGCCGAAACCTATGCCTGCGCACTCTCCAAGGTCTACACCTTCGGCCCGACCTTCCGCGCTGAAAACTCCAACACCAGCCGCCACCTGGCCGAGTTCTGGATGGTTGAGCCGGAAGTGGCCTTCAACGATCTGGAAGATAACGCCGCACTGGCCGAAGCCATGCTGAAGTATGTCTTCAACGCCGTACTGACCGAGCGTCGCGACGATCTGGAGTTCTTCGCCCAGCACGTGGACAAGGATGCCATCGGCCGTCTGGAGCGTTTCGTCTCCTCCGACTTCGCCCAGATCGACTACACCGACGCCATCGAAGTGCTGAAAAACTGCGGCAAGAAGTTCGAATTCCCGGTCTCCTGGGGTATCGATCTCTCCTCCGAACACGAGCGCTATCTGGCCGAGGAGCACTTCAAGTCTCCGGTGGTGGTGAAGAACTACCCGAAAGATATCAAAGCCTTCTACATGCGCCTCAACGACGACGGCAAGACCGTTGCCGCGATGGACGTACTGGCACCGGGCATCGGCGAGATTATCGGTGGTTCCCAGCGTGAAGAGCGTCTGGACGTGCTGGATGCCCGTCTGGCCGAGATGGGCCTGAACAAGGAAGATTACTGGTGGTACCGCGACCTGCGTCGCTTCGGTACCGTGCCGCACTCCGGCTTCGGTCTGGGCTTCGAGCGTCTGGTGGTATACGTGACCGGCATGGGCAACGTCCGCGACGTGATCCCGTTCCCGCGTACTCCGCGTACCGCCGAGTTCTGATCAGCGGCATCTTGCCACTGCATTGCAAAAGCCGACCTGTGGGTCGGCTTTTTTATTGTCACCGTTATGGATGATACTCAGGATCAACCGGCACAAGGAACTCGTCGCCTATGGGATATCGCCTGCTGCTCTCGCTACTACTGTCCTGCATGCCTGTTCAACTGTGGGCCGAGCCCGTTCGTCTGACTACCCTGGAGTGGCCCCCCTACACCAGCCAGAGCCTGCCCGATGGCGGCCTCACCGGTCATATTGTCAAACGCGCCTTTGCCGAGGCGGGACTGGAAGTGACATTCGACTTCTATCCCTGGCAGCGGGCAGTGCGGCTGGCGGCCGACCCGACCCAGCCTTATAGCGGCTATTTTCCCGAGTACCTCTCCGACACCCTGCCGACCCTGTGGCGCAGCTCAGCCAGCGTAGGCGACAGTGTGCTGGGTATGGCGCAGCGCTCAGGCCCCCCCATCCCCTGGCAGCAGCTCACGGATCTCGCCCCCTATCGGATCGGCGTGGTGGAAGGGTACGTCAACACCCGTGAATTCGATGCCCTGATGGCCAACAAGCGCCTCAACACTGCCGCCGTCGATTCCGACCTGCTCAACCTGCGCAAATTGCAGCGCGACCGGCTCGATCTGGCGGTGATCGACCGGGATGTCTTTCACTGGCTCATCAACCATGATCGCAAGCTGAGCAGCGCCAGATTGCAATTTCACCCGAAGATCCTCGAACACAAGAGCCTGCACATCATGTTTCGTCCCGATCAGCAGGCGTTGCAGCAACAGTTGGCACAGGCCATTGCCAGACTCGATATTGCCAAGCTGAGCGAGGATTATCAGCGCCGCCATCTGCAACAAGCACCCGCGGCCAAGTGAGCAGACCCGACGAAGTCAGCCCTTGCTGGCAAAAATAGCCTGAGCGCTGGCTTTTTCACCCTCTTCTGCCGCAATCGAGCCCTTTTTATGCCCCTCCCCTGCAGCCCTGTTGCCGCTCTGTTCTACCGCCATGACCACCCGATGGCTTGGCCCCGAGTGATACCACTTGGTGACAGAAATGATGTTTTTGTTAGTACGTGGTTTTTAAGTGGTTTAATCAAAAATTCATCGAGTTATTGAAGTAACTCAATTTTTTCACTTTTTCAGGGGAGCAGAATAGCAACTAACCCTTTTGGGCTAAATAAAACAGACAATGACAATTCATGGTTCAGGCTACCCGCGGCAATATGGGTTGAATCACACGAGGTAACGGAATGATCTTGATGGAATTTTTAGTGGTACTCGGCTGCTTGCTGCTGGGTACCCGCTTTGGGGGCATGGGACTCGGTCTCATCAGTGGTATCGGTCTCTTCCTGCTGACCTTCGTCTTCGGTCTGGTGCCGGGCGAACCGCCGGTGCAGGTGATGCTGACCATTCTGGCGGTGATCGGCTGTGCCGCCACCCTGCAGACTGCCGGTGGCCTCAACCTGATGATGCAAGTGGCCGAGCGCCTGCTGCGCCGTCACCCGCAATACATCACTATCCTGGCGCCGCTCACCACCTGGACCCTCACCTTCCTGTGCGGTACCGGCCACGTGGTCTACACCATGTTCCCCATCATCGCTGACATCGCGCTGCAGAAGAACATCCGTCCCGAGCGTCCGATGGCTGTCGCCTCCGTTGCCTCCCAGATGGCCATCTGCGCCTCCCCGGTCTCCGTTGCCGTGGTCTCCATGGTCTCCATTCTGGCGGCCGGTCATGGTATCGGTCAGGCTTACGGCCTGCTCGACATCCTGATGATCGCCATCCCCTCCTCCCTGACCGGTGTCATCGTGGCGGCCCTGTGGAGCCTGCGTCGCGGCAAGGATCTGGACAAGGACGAAGAGTTCCAGGCCAAGATAAAAGACCCGGAGCAGCGCGCCTTCATCTACGGCGGTGGTGAAACCCTGCTCAACACCAAGTTCCCGAAAGAGGCCTACTGGTCTACCTGGATCTTCTTCGCCGCCATCGCTGCCGTGGTATTGCTCGGTGCCAACGAAGGTCTGCGTCCAGTGTTCACCATCAAGGACAAAACCGGCCCGCTCTCCATGAACCTGGTGATCCAGATGATGATGCTGATCGCCGGTGCCATCATCCTGATGCGCTGCAAGGTCAAGCCGGGCGAGATCGCCAACGGTGCCGTCTTCAAGGCAGGCATGGTCGCCATCTTCTCCGTATTCGGGGTTGCCTGGATGAGTGAGACCTTCTTCCAGGCTCACATGCCGCTGCTCAAAGAGACTCTGGCCCATGTGGTACAGGCCCAGCCCTGGACCTACGCCCTGGTGCTGTTCCTCATCTCCAAGCTGGTGAACAGCCAGGCAGCCGCCCTCACCGCCATCGCCCCCATGGGTCTGGCGCTGGGTGTCGAGCCGAAGCTGCTGATCGCCTTCCTGCCAGCCAGCTACGGCTACTTCGTGCTGCCAACCTACCCGAGCGATCTGGCCTGTATCGGTTTCGACCGCTCCGGCACCACCCGCATCGGCAAGTTCATCATCAACCACAGCTTCATCATTCCGGGGCTGATCGGGGTGGTGACCTCCTGCTCGCTGGGCTTTATCCTCACCAGCATCCTGCTCTAATCGCAGCGGCGTTTACCACGCTATTGCAATACAGGCCCCCGCTTCGGGGGCCTGCTTTTTCCCGCTCTGTGACCCCAACCATTTCCCCGCCGCCATTTCCGGACACTATGCCTTTACCTCTGCCCCCGCCGCTGGGTAGCATGCCCCCTCGTTCACCATTGGAATCTCATCCATGTCTCGCGTCATCCTGCTCTGGAGCGGTGGCAAAGATGCCATGCTGGCCCTCTGTCATGCCCGTCAAGCGGGCCATCAGGTGATGGCACTGACCACCTTTGCCCCGCCAGAGCCCCGATTTCTCGCTCACCCCTTGCCGCTGGTGCGCCGTCAGGCGGAAGCCCTCGGGCTGCCCCATCTGCTGGTCACCATAGAAGCGCCGTTCGATCTCGGTTATGAGCGGGCACTGGCACGGCTCAAGGAGGAGTGGCAACTCGATGGCGTAGTCACCGGCGATATCGACAGCGTGGGGGGCGCACCAAACTGGATCCGCGAACGCTGCCAGCCGCTGGGGCTCACCGTCCACACCCCGCTCTGGCTGCAATCTCGTCAAGCCTTGCTGGCGGATCTGCTGGCCCGCGGCATCGTCGCCCACCTCTCCTGCGTCGATACCCGGGTGCTGGCTCCCGAGTGGACTGGACGCACCCTCGATGCCGCCACCCTCTGCGAGCTACAACAACTGGCCGAGCGCGAGGACTTCGATGCCTGCGGCGAGCAGGGGGAGTACCACACCATGGTGACTGACGGCCCGGGCTTTGCGGCCCCGCTGCGCCTCGATGGCTGGCAGGTGGCGCGCCAGGATCATCTGGCCTATCTGGCCGAGCCACAGGGGTAACGGCCTCAGGCCATCTGGCCCGCTCACTCAGCGCGCGAAAATCGAGATAAAAAAACGGGAGGCAACAGCCTCCCGTTTGGATTTGAGCGGACCAGTTTTGAGCAGGCCAATAACGACCCGAACAAGGGATAAACCGGCTTATTTCGCCAGCTTGCCCAGCACCCGCTGCAGCAGGCGGATGCGCGGCTCGATGCTGTCGAGCAGCAGGAACTCCGCCTCCGAGTGGAAACCGCCCCCCATGGGGCCGAAGCCATCCAGCGACGGCACACCTGCGGCGGCGGTGAAGTTGGCATCCGAGCCGCCACCGGCCTCCAGCCAGTTGAAGGGGATCCCCTCCTCTTTGGCTGCCGCCTCCACCAGCGCCATCACGGCCTCGGTGTCACCACTCGGGCGCATCGCCGGCTTGAAGCTCTGGCGATCCACCTCGACCCGGCAGCCCGCAAGGAAGGGGTTGTTGGCCATAAAGGTGAGCCGATCGTGTACCGCAGTGGCCTCTTCGTTGCTCCAGAAGCGCAAATCCACGATCGCCTCGGCAAAGTCCGGCACCACGTTGACACCGGTGCCGCCCTGTACCACGCCGACGTTCATGGTGGTGCCCGTGGTCATGTTGACCTGCTCGTTGATGGCCAATACCCAGTGCGCCAGCTCGGTGATGGCAGAGACCCCTTCGGTGAGGGCCGAACCTGCGTGGGACGCCTTGCCGTGGAAGGTGATGCGGTACTTGGCATTGCCTTTGCGGGCGCTGATGAGATCGCCGTTGGGACGGGCTGCCTCGGCCACCAGCACGCAGCCGCTCTGTTTGGCCTTCTCCACCAGCCAATCTTTCGACCAGGGGGAGCCAATCTCTTCGTCGCAGTTGTAGCAGACCAGCACCTTGAGCTTGGCAAGCAATGCCGGATCCATCTCTTTGAGGGCATACCAGATAGAGAGCAGGCCGCTCTTCATGTCCGACACACCGGGGCCAAAGGCTTGATTGCCTTCGATTTTCAGCGGGCGCTTGGCCGCCGTCCCCTCGGGGAAGACGGTATCCATGTGGCCGCACAGCATCACGTCGTAGTGATCGGCACCCGGCGCATTGGTGATCTCGAGGCAGGGGCCGCACTCGGCAGCGAACTGGTGGCGGGTCACCTGCCAGCCGATGGCCTCATATTTCTCGGTCATGATGTCGGCCACTTTCGCTACCCCGGCCGGGGTGCGAGTACCGCAATCGAGGTTGATGAGCGGAGCCAGATCGGCCAGATAGCTATCAAGGGAAAACGGGCTCTTTACAACTGTCATTATCTTCTCCATGCAACAATCAGCATTGATGGCCGATCGTCTATTGCAACAATGCGACACAGTGAGAAAAAGGCGGGCAGCCATGCCACCCGCCCGACTGGTAAATTCCAAACACCACTACATAACCCACATCACTACATAAACAGCAGATAGTTGAGGGTCAACGCCGTCACCAGCGCCCCCGCCATCGGCACGCTGGTGCGTTTGACCACGGTAAAGGGCGATACCTTGGCAATCCCCGCACAGGCGATCAGCACAGCCGCGATGGGAGAGACAGTGCGGCCGATACTGGAAGCGAGCTGCATCGGCAGCAGCATGGTCACCGCAGGTACGCCAAACTTGGCCGCCACCGCCGGTGCCAGGGTCGAGAAGCTGAGGAACGCCGCGTTGCCGGAGCCCATGATGACCGCCGCCACCATGATCAGCGCCACCATCACCAGGGTCATCAGACCGCTGCCGATACCGGCATTGCTGGCAGAGTGCAGCAGGGTATCGATGGCGCCGATGGCCTTGAGGGATTCGGCAAACAGCTCGGCACAGACGATGAGCGCCACCACGGGGCCAAACACCTTGCCCATGCCGTCGAGGAAGCTCGACAGCCCGGCAAACGCGGTACGCACCGAGCGGCTACGCAGCAGCTCGCACAGCATGCCGATAAAGACCGACAGCAGCATGGCCACCTCCACGCTCATCTTGATGTCGCTCACCAGCAGCTTGGAGAAGGTCATCATCAGCACGAAGGGGATGATCGGCAGCAGCGCATACCAGGTGGGCGCCTGCACGCTCTCGGTGCCCTGCTCGTCCAGCTCGGCGTGATCGCCGCGATGGAGCGCCGGATCCCAGCCATCCTTGCGATCGCAGTGACGCTGCCAGAAGAAGTGCAGCACCATGGTCACCAGCAGCATGGGGGCCACCAGCCAGATCTGGTAGTCAACGAAATAGCTGGTCGGATCCATGCCGGATTGACCGGCGGAGAAGATGGCGTTGGTCTGGGTCGGGCCAATTTCAAACGCCTGGGAGGTGGCGATGACGCCACAGGCGGAGGCCGGGCTGATGCCGAGGTTGCGCATCACCGGATACATGGTGACCATCAACAGCAGGCCAAGGCCGGTAGCGGAGGTAACGAACAGGGAGACGAATACCGCCACCAGATAACAGATGGAGAGCATCAGGTAGCTGGACTGGATGCCCGCCACCGGTTTGACCGCCACCCGCACCAGCGCCTGGGAGGCCCCGATATGGGACATGTAGGTGGCAAACCCCGCCACCGCCATGATGGTGAGACCGAGGCCCGCCGCGCGGTAGGAGAAGATCCCCTTGAACACTTCGAACAGGTCGAACAGGGCGAAGCCGGTGCTCTTGTCAGCGGGGAGAATGGGGTGCAGCCCCAGCCAGTAGGCCACTGCAAAAATGGCCATGCCCGCCAGCGCCAGCACCGCCTGCGGGTTGTAATCCTTGATAATGCCGTAGACCACGGCGACCAGAACGAGCAAGACGAATAAAAGTTCCAATATTCACTCCTGATAAATTTATCGAAGAGCGAAATCTAGTGATCTGACCACTGTTTGCCTTTGATCCCTATCAATAAAGGTGCCGTCACCGTGATTCATTAGCATAATATGTCGGCCATGTAACAATTTTTCGTTATTTCAACTGCCAGAAAACCTTTATCACCCCATATCCGGGAATTGTGTGACGCGACTCCCCTCTTTTTTGCGTTGGATCAACATATGACGGCGCCGAACTGGCGAAGATGCGCTTCGACATATAGCGACCATTTCGCGCCGGAGAGAGTTATGACAAGCCAAGCCACCGCAGGTGCTTCGACCTGCGACTACAAGCTGTGGGACATCCTCGTCGAGTCTGCAAAGGAACGCACTACCATTCGTTACTCCAAACTGGCCAAGCAGGCCGGGCTGGAGCAGTGCCAGGATGAACTGCGCACCCTGCTGCAACGCATCCGCATGTACTGCACCGAAAACAACCTGCCGATCCTCTCCGCCATCGTGGTGGACGACGTGGGCAAATACACTGGCCTCTCTTCCAGCCTGCCTGATGCACCCTGGGAACGGGCCCGGGTCTTTGATCATGAATGGACCACCCTGCACTGATTGAGGTGCTTGATGATGCCGACCAAAACGCGCCCGCTGGCGCGTTTTGGCTATCTGGCGTTTGCCCTTTCTCTTTTTCTCCTGCAATAGCGGCTTTTCTCCGCAATCACCATCTCATCGGGCATACCCACCGCACTGCTTCTGATCTTGATCTCAAAATCGCCGTTCAGGTGTGACCAGTCCCGGTAAAACCCGCGAGCCGGACCATCGGCGTTGCCATGGGATTGCCACAATGCCAGAATCGGGCCCTTGCACTGCGTTGATTCGGATTTTCGGGCACGGCCACGGCCAGCGCCCACAAGAGAAGGACTCCCCATGGCCATCACCCTCTATGGCATCAAGAACTGCGACACCATCAAGAAAGCCCGCAAGTGGCTGGATGAGGCCGGTATCGACTACCGCTTTCACGACCACCGCGCCGACGGCCTGAATCCGGACGAGCTGGACAGCTGGCTGGCAAAACTCGGCTGGGAAGCCCTGCTCAACAGCCGCGGCACCACCTTCCGCACCCTGCCGGATGAGGCCAAACAGGGGCTCGACACCGCCAAGGCACGCGCCCTGCTGCTGGAACATCCGGCCATGATCAAGCGCCCGCTGCTCGACCGTGACGGCGAACTGACTCTGGGTTTCAAGGCTGATCACTACCAATCCCTCTTTTCCCGTTAAGGACAACTAAGGACAACTGATGTCGGATGTCATCGCACTGGCCAAGGATCTGATCCGCCGCCCCTCCGTTACCCCCCTCGATGAAGGGTGTCAGACCCTGATGGCGGAGCGCCTCGCCAGGATCGGATTCGTTATCGAATCCATGGTGTTTGAAGACACCACCAACCTCTGGGCCCGTCGTGGCAGCGAGGGGCCGCTGTTCTGCTTCGCCGGTCACACCGACGTGGTGCCCGCCGGGCCGCTGGACAAATGGCACACCCCGCCGTTCGAGCCGACCATCAAGGATGGTGTGCTCTACGGGCGCGGCGCCGCCGACATGAAGGGCTCGCTGGCTTCCATGGTGGTGGCGGTCGAGCGCTTCGTGGCCGAGCATCCGGATCACACCGGGTCCATCGCTTTTCTCATCACCTCCGATGAGGAGGGGCCCTTTATCAATGGCACCCCCCGGGTGATCGACACCCTGGAGGCCCGTAACGAGAAGATCCGCTGGTGCATCGTCGGTGAACCCTCCTCTACCGCAGTGGTAGGGGATGTGGTGAAGAACGGCCGCCGCGGCTCCATCACCGGCGATCTGCTGGTGCGCGGAGTGCAGGGCCATGTCGCCTACCCCCATCTGGCGGACAACCCCATTCACAAAGCCGCGCCAGCGCTGGCGGAACTCGCCGCCACCGTGTGGGATGAGGGCAACGCCTACTTCCCCCCCACCAGCTTCCAGATCGCCAACATCTCGGCCGGCACAGGCGCCTCCAACGTCATTCCGGGCGAGCTGCAGGTCCAGTTCAACTTCCGCTTCAGTACCGAACTGACCGACATGGATATCCGCGAGCGGGTCGAAGCGCTGCTGGATAAACATGGCCTCGATTATCAGCTGAACTGGACCCTCTCCGGCCAGCCCTTTCTCACCGATACTGGCGCGCTGCTCGATGCGGCCGTGGCGGCCATCGAACAGGTTAATGGTCAGCGACCGGCCCTGCTCACCACCGGCGGCACCTCCGACGGGCGCTTTATCGCCCCCACCGGCGCCGAGGTGATTGAGCTTGGCCCCGTCAACGCCACTATTCACAAGGTGAACGAGTGCGTGAAGGCGGACGATCTGGATCTGCTGGCCGACATGTACCAAGGGGTGCTCGAGAGATTGCTGGCATGACGCAGGAACAACTGCTGGGGCTCGACGAGAGCCACCTTATTCTGGTGGGGCGCGGCCCTCATCGGCTGACCGCCGCCACCGCGGCGGCCTTCAACGACATGCAGGTGGCGGCCGCCTATGAGGGGTTCAACCTGCAGGCGGCCTCCAGCTGGCGCAGCTTCGAGCGCCAGCTCGCCATCTGGAATGGCAAGTGGCGCGGCGAACGGCCGCTGCTCGATGCCAACAGCCAGCCCATCGATGCCCTGCAACTGGGCGAGATAGAGCGGCTGCACGCCATCCTGCGCTGGAGTGCCCTGCCCGGCACCAGTCGTCACCACTGGGGGACCGATCTCGATATCTACGACCCGGACTGCCTGCCAGCCGATACCAAACTGACGCTGGAGCCCTGGGAGTATGAAGACGGGGGCTGGTTTGCGGACCTCAGCGAGTGGCTCAGCGACCATATGAGCGACTTCGGCTTCTTCCTCCCTTATGCCAAACCAGTTGGTGCAGGCAGCGGCGTCGCCTACGAGCCCTGGCATATCAGCTTCTCGCTGGAGTCCGACGAGCAGCGGCTCGATCCCGCGGCACTGGCGCTTTGTCTGCAACAGGCGGATATTGAAGGCAAGTCGACCATATTGGCCAACCTTGATGAAATTTTGGCCCGTTATGTCACCACCTGTCCTGACGAAAGGAAAATCCCATGAATCTCTGGCTGTGGATAGGGTTGCCGCTGCTGTTCCTGCTCGGGCTGTTTCTCAATGCCATCAAAGACATGAAACGGCTGGAGAAGCAGTTGCCCAACTACAAGGACAAGATCCGCGAAGTGAAGGACGACGAGGACGACTGAATCCCGCCCCCATCCCGTGGGGAGCGCCCTTGTGCTCCCCTCTCCCTCTGCTGTGCCGTTTCGCTTTTCCCCGCCCTCTCCTCCCTGCGCATCCTGAAATCGACGCTCCTTTGACTCCGCTTTCGTTAACCCCGTCACTGTCAGAATATGGCGCGGCCATGCTGAAAAAAGGGATGAAAAATGTAAGAAAGTGCAAATTGATGCACAAATAAGCCACACAAGGGGGGCCTAACTGCATATAATGTGCCTACTTTGCACATTACCAGGAAGGAGTTCGCCCTTGGATGCCGCTACCATCAACAGTTTCTTTTTTGTCGCTGCCCTGTTGGTGGGAGCCAGCGTACTGTTGAGCGCCCTCTCTTCCCGCCTCGGTATTCCCATTCTGGTTATCTTCCTCGCCGTCGGTATGCTGGCCGGTGAGGATGGCCCAGGAGGCATCCACTTCGCTGACTACTCCATCGCCTATCTGGTGGGCAACCTGGCGCTCGCTATCATCCTGCTTGACGGCGGCATGCGCACCCGGGTCTCCTCGTTCCGGGTGGCGCTCTGGCCTGCCCTGTCGCTGGCGACGGTCGGGGTGGCCATCACCACCGGCCTGACGGGGCTTGCCGCCGCCTGGCTGTTTGACCTCAACCTGATGCAGGGGATGCTGATCGGCGCCATCGTCGGCTCCACCGATGCGGCGGCGGTCTTCTCCCTGCTTGGCGGACGCAGTCTCAACGAGCGGGTGAGCGCCACTCTGGAGATAGAGTCAGGCAGCAACGACCCCATGGCAGTGTTTCTCACCGTCACCCTGATCGAGGTGCTCGCCACCGCCCAGCAAGGGCTGGATGGGGGCTTCCTGCTGCTGCAACTGGTCAAGCAGTTTGGCCTTGGCGCCGGGATTGGCCTTGGCGGCGGCTGGCTGCTGTGGCGCCTTATCAACACCGCCCGCCTGGCGCCGGGACTCTATCCGCTGCTCACCGTCAGCGGCGGTCTGCTGATCTTCGCCCTCACCACGGCGGTCGGTGGCAGCGGCATCCTCGCCATCTACCTCACCGGTCTGTTGCTCGGTAACCTCGCCCTGCGCAGCCGCAGCACCACATTGTCGGTGCTGGACGGTCTGACCTGGCTCAGCCAAATCGGCATGTTTCTGGTGCTGGGGCTGCTCGCCTCCCCCCACAAGCTGCTGCCCATCGCCCTGCCCGCGCTGGCGCTGGCGATGTGGATGATCCTGTTTGCCCGCCCGGTGTCGGTCTGGATCGGGCTGCTGCCGTTCAAGAACTTCGCCCCCCGCGAGCGCTGGTTTATCTCCTGGGTCGGCCTGCGCGGCGCAGTGCCCATCATTCTGGCGGTCTTCCCCATGATGGCGGGGCTGCCCAACGCCCAGCTCTACTTCAATGTCGCCTTCTTCGTGGTGCTGGTCTCGCTGATTTTGCAGGGCAGCTCGCTGCCGCTGGCCTCAAAACTGGCGCGGGTGGAGGTACCGGCACCGCCGTCCCCCATCAACCGCTCCGGGCTCGAGATCGATCTCGACAGCCAGTGGGAGACCTTCGTCTACCAGCTGGGGGAGGAGAAGTGGTGCATCGGCTCGCCACTGCGGGATCTGCAGATGCCCACCGGCACCCGGATCTGCGCCCTTTTTCGCGGCCGCGAGCTGCTCCACCCCTCGGGCAGTACCTGTCTGCAGGCCGATGACATCCTCTGCGTGATCGGTCACGAACGTGACCTCCCCGCCCTCGGTAAGCTGTTCAGTCAGGCGCCGGAGCAAGATCTCGGCCCCCGCTTCTTCGGTGACTTCCTGCTGGAAGCAGCCGCGCGGCTGGTGGATCTCGCCCCTCTCTACGGGCTGGATGTGAGCGAGGTGGCGGATCAGACACTGGGCGATTTTATTGCCAGCCAGTTGGGCGATAATCTGGTAGTCGGTGACAACATCGAATGGCAGGGCCTGATCTGGACCGTGGCCGAAATGGACGAGAGCGTGCCGAGCAAGATCGGGGTGCGCTTTCAGGAAGAGGACCCGGTCTGACCGACCGTCCCGTATCAAGTCCCCAGCAAGAAGGGAGAGAGTTATGCCATATCAAAGTTTGCTGTCCGGCCCCCTGCCCCCCGCTGCCAATCTGGGGGTGATTGAAGGCTTTTTTGGCAAGGGATGGAGCTGGCAGGCCCGCGCCCGTTATGCCCAGTGGCTGCCGCGCCACGGTTACGGCTTCTATATCTACGCCCCGAAAGAGGATGGCTATCTGCGCAAGCATTGGGCCCTCCCCTGGCCCGAGCAGCAGTTGGCGGATCTCGCCGAACTGGCGCGCCAGTGCCGCGCCAACGGGCTCGCCTTCGGGGTGGGCTTGAGCCCCATGGGGGCGCATCACGACTATGAGCGGCAGCGCCCGGCACTGCTCGAGAAAGTGCGCCTCATCGACGAGATGCTCCAGCCCGATATTCTGGCGGTGCTGTTTGACGATATGAAGGGGGATACCCCGGACCTGGCCCGTCACCAGCTCACCATCGCCCACGACATAGCGGCCCACAGCAAGGCGACCCGCCTCATCTTCTGCCCCAGCTACTACTCGACCGATCCGGTACTGGAGAAGGTGTTTGGCGCCATGCCTCCCCGCTATCTGGAGGAGCTTGGCGAGCAGCTCGACCGCCGCTTCGAGATCTTCTGGACTGGCCCCAAGGTCTGCTCGACCGAGTATCCAGCGAGCCACCTCAAGCAGGTGACCGAACTGCTCGGCCGCAAGCCCTTCCTGTGGGACAACTACCCGGTCAACGATGGCAGCAAGGCAAGCAGCTATCTCTATCTGCGTGCCTTCGAGAACCGCCCCGCCGAGCTGGCGGATCTGCTCTCCGGCCATGCGGTCAACCCGATGAAGCAGGCGGCGCTCTCCGCCCTGCCGCTCGCCACCCTGCCGATGAGCTACAAGCTCGGCAAGCAGTATGATCCCGACAAGGCGCTGCACGCCTCCCTCAACGCCACCTGCGGCCCGCAGATCTCGGCGATGATTGAGGCCGACCTGCCGCTGTTTCAGGATCTGGGACTGGCCCGACTCACTCCCGAGCAGATTGCCGCCCTCAAGGCGCGCTACCTGCCGTTTCGCGATCAGGCTTGCGTCGATGAAATCGTGCGCTGGCTGGACGGCGAGTATGTGTTCGACCCGGACTGCCTGACCGATTAAACCGCCCGCGTGGCTGGAAGGAGGTTGTATGGATGCACACCTGCTTTATCAGAATCTGGCGGTGATCGCCGCCTTTTTGCTGCTCTACAGCCTGATCGCGGGGCGCTTCGAGTCAAAACTGGTCAACGGCCCCCTGCTCTTTCTGCTGAGCGGCTGGCTGCTGGGGCCGGGAGGGCTGGAGCTGCTCTCCCTCTCTATCGACAGCGCCGGCATCAAGCTGCTGGCCGAGCTGACGTTGGTGATTGTGCTGTTCAACGATGCCGCCAACACCAACTGGCAGGTGCTGCTGGCCAACCGCCAGCTGCCCATCCGGCTGCTGCTGATCGGCCTGCCCCTCACCCTGCTCTGTGGTGCCCTGTTTGGCCACTGGATCTTCCCCGACCTGCCACTGCTGGAGATGGCGATCCTCTCCACCATTCTTGCGCCCACCGATGCGGCGCTCGGCAAGGCGGTGGTAAGCAACCCCGCGGTGCCTGCACCTGTGCGTGAAGGGCTCAATCAGGAGAGCGGCCTCAACGACGGCATCTGCGTACCGGTGCTGCTTCTGCTGCTGGCCCTTATCGCCCCCACCGAGCAGCACGCAGGCACCGCCACTCTGGCTATCACCCTGATGCTGGAGGAGATCGGCATTGGCCTGCTGGTCGCCTTTGTGCTGACCAGCCTCACCATCCGGCTACTGAAAATCACCTATCTCAACGGCTGGCAACTGCCGCTCTGGCGCCAGCTCACCATGCCGGGGCTGGCCCTGCTCTGCTTTGCGCTGGCACAGACTCTCGGGGGGAGCGGCTTTATCGCCGCCTTTGTCGGCGGCCTCTTTATCGGCCACCGCCTCGGCGAGCACAAGCACGCCTATATGGACAGCTGTGAAGGGTACGGCGATCTGCTCTCCGTGGTGATCTGGATGGTGTTTGGCGCGACCCTGATGCCCATTCTGCCGGAGCTGCTGCACTGGCAATACTGGCTCTATGCCATTGCCAGCCTCACCCTGCTGCGGATGGTGCCGGTTTGGCTGAGCCTCATCGGCACCGGCCTCAAGCCGGAGCTCAAGCTCTTTATCGGCTGGTTCGGCCCGCGGGGCCTTGCCAGTATCGTCTTTGCGGTGATGGTGCTGCAAAACGAGCCCGCCCTGATTGGCCAGCGCCCTATCATCGCCACCGTGCTCTGCACCATCATATTGAGCGTCATCCTGCACGGCCTCACCGCCAACCCCTGGGTCGAGCGTTTCAAGCCTCACTGAGCCACCCGGCGCCCATAAAAAATGCCACCGATCGGTGGCATTTTTCTTTTGTGGCGAGAGTCACTGACAGCTCTTACCCGAGCGCCAGCCAGACTCCCACCCCCAGCATCAGGGTACCGGCGATGCGGTTCATCAGGGTGACGTTGC
This sequence comes from Aeromonas sp. 82P, assembly GCF_051919365.1. Taxonomy (NCBI): domain Bacteria; kingdom Pseudomonadati; phylum Pseudomonadota; class Gammaproteobacteria; order Aeromonadales; family Aeromonadaceae; genus Aeromonas; species Aeromonas sp. 82P. Next base: position 1,834,065 of record NZ_JBQBEV010000001.1, on the reverse strand, counting down.
CGCTCTTGGCAAGGAAGTGGCGCAGGGTGCGGCCGCCGCTGGCGTAGAGCAGCAGGCAGGAGAACTCGATGACCAGGATCAGCGCCACCAGCGCGCTGATCTGCGGCGCCATCGGCTTGTCGGCAGAGATAAAGGGGGGCAGCAGGGAGATCATGAAGGCCCACCCTTTGGGGTTGGCGATGGCGGTGACAAAGCCCTGCAGCGCCAACCCCATGGCGCTGGTCTGTTGACCGGCCGAGAGATCCGCCGGAATGGCCATCTTCCCTTTAGCCTGCCACATCTGGATGCCAAGCCACACCAGATAGGCGCCCCCCACATATTTGAAGGCGGCGAAGATCCCCGGATAGTTGAGCATGATGGCTGCCACCCCGATCACCGACAGCACCGAGACCAGCCCGACCCCGATCAGCTCCCCCCACATCATGTGCAGGGTTCGGCGCACCCCCAGGCTCATCCCCAGCGTCATCGACAGGGTCATGCACATGCCGGGGGTCACCGAGACAAAGAAAAAGGTCGGGATAAACAGAGCCAGAATGGCCGGATCGATCCAGCTGGACACAACACACCTCCATATGACGAGAGCGGGAAATCACGAAAACGGGATAGGATTGACACAATCCAGCCAGTTGTACCACATATTCAGGGGATAAAGCGCTCAATCATGCCTAAATGGCTCCTTTCCCACAAGAAAAAACCTTTTATTCAGCACATTTCAGCAATAAAAGCCTGTGACAGCTCCTGACGTGCATGTGTAATATGTCGGCTCCTCCAATTCCGGATTAGAGCCACTTATGTCATTGAATAATCTATCAATACGCGTTCAGGTCTTGATACCTTTGCTGCTGGCCAGCCTGCTGATGATGGTGATGATCGCCATCAGCAAACAGGGTCTGGATGAAGCCATCAATGACATAGATGAGACGACCCAGACCGTGGTCCAGCACAAGGACGATATTGCCAAACTGATCCACGCCACCTACCGGCTACGCACCAGCGCCATCTATGGCCTCTACGATGCCAAGCTGTTTGCCGCACTGCCCGCAAACCTCAACAGCGCCGAGCAGGAGATCAACGCCATCCTCGGCCGTCTGGTGCTCCCCGGTGCCGAGCAGGATAACCGTCAGGTCGCTGCCGCCCTGCAGGCCTACCTCAGCCATACCCGCAGCAACATGCTGCCGCTGCTGGCGCAAAAACATCAGGGTGGCGGCGATCCGGTCGCCTACGAGGCGGCTCGCCTCCATTTCCGCGAGCTGGGTGAACAGCTGATCAAACAGATCGACAGCATGTCCGCCCACATCAACCAGCTGATCCAGCAAGAGCTGGCCGAAGAGCAGGCCCACTACGACGCCACCCTGCTGCGTACCCTGCTGCTCACCGCCGGTACCCTGCTGGCGGCGCTGATCTGTGGCTGGGTCCTATCCGGGCGCATCGTCAGCCCCATCGGCCAGTTGCAAGAAGTGATGCACGCCGTGGCGCAAGGGCGCTTCAACGTGCGCGCCAAAGCGGAGGGCAACAACGAGCTGACCCGTCTGGCCAAAGATATCAACCTCACTCTGGGGCAACTTGGTAGCACCATCGAGAACCTGACCGGGATCAGCAACAGCGTCGCCTCCGCCGCCACCGAGCTGGCCGCCGTGATGACCCAGTCAGAGGCCAATGCAAAGCAGCAGCACAGCGAGATCGAACAGGTCGCCTCCGCCGTGACCGAACTCTCCAGCACAGCAGACAACGTCAACCACAACGCCGCCATCGCCGATGAGCTGGCGCGGGATGCCAATGGCCGGGTCGAACAGGGGCTCGCCCTCTTTACCGAAAGCATCGCCGCCAACAGCCGGATGGCAGGCAGTCTGGAAGATGCCGCAGCCATCGTGGCTCAGCTCAAATCCCAGTCCGAGCAGATCGGCAAGGTAATTGAAGTGATCCAGGGGATCTCCGAGCAGACCAACCTGCTGGCGCTCAATGCCGCCATCGAAGCGGCCCGTGCCGGTGAAACGGGTCGTGGTTTTGCGGTGGTGGCCGACGAAGTGAGAATGCTGGCGGCCCGTACCCAGGACTCCACCAAGGAGATCCAGGCCATCATCGAGCGGCTGCAGAGCCAGTCCCAATCCGCCAACAACGGCGTGCAGGAAACTCTGGAGATCCTCAGCCATAACCAGCGCTTGTCCGCTCAGGTGCAGGATCTGCTAAGCGGCATTACCGGTGCCGTACGCCAGATCAACGACGCCAACGCCCAGGTGGCCACCGCCGCCGAGGAGCAGTCCTGCGTCACCGCCGACATCAACCGCAATATCACCAATATTCACGAGATCGTGAGCCAGAGCTCCGCTGGCATCAGCCAGAGCGCCAGTGCCAGCAACGAACTCTCCCAGCTCGCCGAGCAGCAACGCAAACAGCTGGCCCAATTCCAGCTGTAAGCGCACAAAGTGAACCAGACAAAAAGGCCCGCAAGGGCCTTTCTTGTTGATGGAGCAATGGCTTTGTCTCTGTTTTAAACGCCATTTTTTGGCAGTTGGTGCCATAAGGGGCTGGGCTGTGGGGGCAAATGTGAGTATGGTAGAGGCACGTCACTCCCCCTCACGTGAGACCATCATGAGCCTGAGATTCAAGAAACCCGCTTTTATCGCCCTGGGGCTCATTGCCCTCGTTTCCGCCACCTGGCTCGACTACTACCTGCCGGAGCACACCATCGCCACCATCACCGGGGTCGAGGTGAAGCGCACCGACAAGGATGGCCCCATCAGCCAGAAGAACCCGGCTGACGGCCCCACTACCGATGTCTACTACATCTACACCGAGCGTCCCGGCGAGAAGATCCGGGTGTTCCGCAACGAGGATACCGAGTGGGGCTGGCCCTTCTACTTCAAGTTCAACGCCGCCGACGTACAGGCCAAGGCCAAGTCGATGGAGTTCGAAAAACGACTCGCCATCATCACCTCCTACGGCTGGCGCATCAACATGTTCTCCATGTTCCCCAACGTCACCAAGATTGAGAGCACCGAGCCTGACGCCTCCACCTGGAGCTTCTTCCGCTGGTTCTGGTTCGGCCTCTGGGCACTGGTGATGGGCAAAGCCGCCATCGCAACCTGGCGCTACTTCGATCGTCTCGAGGACGAGCTATGAGTGAGCCGAGCAAGACCCGCACCAGCTTCTACCGCCGCCTCTACGTGGCCTGGCTGATCAGCCAGGGCACGGATACGGTGCCCGCCATCATGGAGGCGACCGGCATGCCGCGTCGCACCGCGCAGGATACCCTGACGGCGCTGGCCGAACTCGATATCAGCTGCGCCTTCGAACAGACCGAGGGGGCTCGCCACCTGCAGGGACACTACCGCATCAGCGACTGGGGGCCCATCAATCCGGCATGGATCAAGGCTCAACTGCCGCTTATCAAGAAGACGCTGAGCTATCCCTGATCCGAGTGTTATGCGCTTCACATAAACAAATCAGCTACATCTGCAAAAATTTAAAAGGATGAAAGTTGAGCAAGGTGATTCTAAAAGGCTTCATTGTTGTGCCACAAGCTGAGTTAACTGCTGTTATCAATGAGCTAGACAATCATATTCGTTTGACGAGATTAGAAGATGGTTGTCTGATTTTTGAAGTCACGCAAAACGAAGAAAACCAGTATCGGTTCGATGTATATGAAGAGTTTAAAGATCAAACTGCTTTTGATAGGCATCAGCTAAGAGTTAAATCGTCTAAGTGGGGTAAAGTTTCTGTTAATGTTGAACGTTATTATGAAGTTACTGTGAGTTGAACATAACAAACACCTCGAGAAGGAATGCCAACGCGTGCCGTGCCAGCCCCTTAGGCGGGCGAAGGGGAACAAAATAGAGGGGCCAGCCGGCAAGGCTGGCCCCTCTATTTTCAGGCCGATGGCGTAACAGGTCGCCCTACTCGGGCATGGCCGAATCCTCAAGCTCCCCGTCAGACTCACCGCGGGTGCAGTCGATGATGGAGCGCTTGGGGTTGTTGGGATCGCGCAAAAGCAGAGGGGCTGAGCCCTCGTCATGCTTCTGCTCGTCGCCAAACTCGCTGCCGTAGGCGTTGTGGGTCAAGCGGCGAGCATTGGCGATGGGGGTATCAACAAACAGGGCGTGCACTTCGAAGCTGGAGGCGGGCACGATAAAACCGACCACCGGCAGGCCGTGCAGCTCCTCGTGCACCTTGTACCAGGCAAAGCCGTCGCTCACCTTGTAGGGGGTGTAGTTGGCCAGTTGCAGATTGGCGGGCCTGCCCGTCTCATCCACATAGAGATCGGTAAATTCACAGGTCGCCAGCCCCTGCCACATCCGCTCGAATGGCGTCGCACAGCCCATCAGTTGCAACCCGGCCAGCAGCACCAAGCCTCTCTTCCACATTCCCCGCCCCTTCTTGCAAAAATGAACCGGCGCTCAGTCAAACGCCCGCAGCCGCGTCACCAGCAGATCGATAAAGCCCGGACGATCCAGCCCCAACAATACCAGCGCATTGGCTGGCTTGCCGGTCAGACCATAACGATCCACCACCGTCATCCCCACGGTATGCTCCCCGCTGGTCTCGATATCGACCCGGCACTCGACTCCGTGGAACAGCTCGGGAGCCAGCAACCAGGCAATGGTACAGGGGTCGTGGAGCGGTGCACCAGTAAATCCCCACTTGGGATCCCGATGGTAGATCATGAAAAAGTCGAGCAGACCGGCCACACACTGGGCTACCGGGTTGGTGATGGCGCGCACCCGCTCGATATCCGCATCCATCACCTGCGCCTCATGGGTCACATCGAGGCCACACATGGTAATTGGGATGCCCGACTTGAAGACCATATCGGCCGCTTCCGGGTCCACATAAATATTGAATTCCGCGGCCGGGGTCCAGTTGCCGGCCCCTGCGGCGCCCCCCATCAGCACGATGCGGGCAATCTTGGATTTGAGATCGGGATGAGCCGCCAGCAGCAGGGCGATATTGGTGAGCGGGCCGGTCGGCACCAGAGTCACGGGCTGCGGGCTCTCGCGCAGGCACTTGGCCATCAATTCAAGCCCAGTCATGGTCTGCGGCGCAAAGGCAGGATCTGGCAGTTTGGGGCCATCGAGCCCAGATTCGCCATGGACGTTGTCGGCGATGATCAGCTCGCGGGCCAGTGGTTTCGGCGCCCCGGCCGCCACCGGAATATCGTCCCGCCCCAGCAGGGTGAGGATGCGCAGGGCATTGTTGAGGGTCTTGTCCGGCGTCTGGTTGCCCGCACTGGTGGTGACCGCCAGCACGTTCAGTTCAGGGCTGGCCAGCGCCAGAATGAGGGCAATGGCGTCGTCGTGGCCGGGATCACAATCGAGAATAACGGGCAGTGCCATGGAAAGGGTCCTTACAACATAACAGGGAGCCATACCTTAACAAGCAAGCTTCGGATGAACTCGGGAAGGGGTCACAAAATGGGGCCTTATTGCTGACCTGGGCGGTTTGCACGGCACGCCACCTAGCTCAACACGGCTCACTATCAAAAGTTTGCATGGCGTCATGCCGTTCATTTTCCGAGGCTGCGCACCCCCCATTCGCCCGGCCGCGCCGGTTCGGGTATGATCGCCCCCCGTTTCCAGCCTGTGCCACCTATGTCCGTTATCGTCGACACCTTTATTGCCCCGCCCTGCAATGCCGCCATCGAGATCCTGTTCGAAGATGAGCATCTGTTGCTCATCAACAAGCCGAGCGGCCTGCTGAGTCTGTCGGGCAAGAATCCGCAAAACCTCGACTCGGTTCACTATCGCTTGGTGCAGGATTTCCCCGGCTGCACCCTGGTGCATCGCCTCGATTTTGGCACCTCAGGCATCATGGTGGTGGCCAGAAACAAGGCCATCAATGCCCTGCTCTGCCAGCAGTTCAGTCAGCGGGCGGTGAGCAAGGCCTACAGCGCCCTGCTGTGCGGTCATCTGATTGACGACGAAGGAGTTATCGACGCTCCTATCGCCAAGGATCCAGCGATCTTTCCGCTGATGAAGATCTGCGCCGCCAGCGGCAAGCCCGCCCGCTCCCGCTATCAGGTGATTGAGCGGCTGGCGCAGCAGATACAGGGGCAGAACGTGCCTTTGACCCGGGTACGACTGGTGCCGGAGACCGGCCGCACCCATCAGCTGCGCATCCACAGTCAGTTGCTGGGCCACCCCATCCTAGGTTGCGATCTCTATGGTGGCCTGCTTCCCCCCGGCTGCGAACAGGCGCCGCGGCTGATGCTGCATGCCAGCGAGCTGGATTTTGCTCATCCGGTGAGCGGTGAGCCGATGCAGATCCGCTGTGCGCCTGCGTTTTAGAGGCAATGGGTAGGAACAACAAGTGCGAGTGCGACGGGATCAGTGAAAGGGGTGACGGGAGAGGAAAAGCGGTAAACGGCGGATAAAGATAGGGGCCGCGCTTTCGCAACGGCCCCCACCCCCCACTCTTTGTGGTGCTATCAGATCAGCTTGCGGGCAGCGCCTAGTACGATCTTGATGGCATCAGATTCGGTCTTCGCCATGGTCTCGGCGTTCGGGATCTCTTGCTGGGTACGGTTGACGATAACACCAGCCACCATACCGGCACGCAGGCCCTGGCTGGAGCACATGGTCAGCAGGGTGGCTGATTCCATCTCGTAGTTCAGCACGCCCATGGCTTGCCACTCTTTCATGGACCCCTGGAAACGGCTCACTACGCGGCCGGAAACTGTGTCGTAACGCTCCTGACCCGGGTAGAAGGTGTCAGAGGAGGCAGTCACACCGATGTGCAGCTTGGAGCCCATCTCTTTGGCGGTGTTCACCAGCGCGGTGGTGCAGTCGAAGTCGGCAACAGCCGGGAACTCCATCGGTGCAAAGTGCAAGCTGGCACCGTCGAGGCGCACGGAACCGGTAGTCACGATCACGTCACCCACGTTCAGGTGCGGCTGGATGGCGCCGGTGGTACCGATACGCAGGAAGGTGCGGATACCCAGCTGGGCCAGCTCTTCTACCGCGATGGAGGTGGACGGGCCACCAATACCGGTAGAGCAGATAATCACGGCCTTGCCGTCCATCTCGCCGCGCCAGGTAGTGAATTCACGATGGCTGGCCAGGTGCACCGGGTTATCCAACAGCTCTGCGATACGCTTCACGCGCTCGGGGTCACCGGGGACGATCGCCAGGGTGGCGCCTTGCAGATCCGCTTTCTTCAAACCCAAGTGAAATACATCAGACATATTGGACTCCTGGTTGCCCCCTGCCAGCATGGTCAGGGCACAAGTTAAGATGATTCTTTATGATACTTTCAAGCCTTTACCCCCCTCTTCGGGGAGGCGCCAACTATGGTCGAAAGCGCTTTCCAATTCCTTGAAGCGCCTCACACTTCCACGCATTGACAGTGACAAACATTGCGCAAAACGTTTGCTAACTCAATGAAATAATTGACAAACGTTTTTCTACCAATCAAGTCAGATGCGGGAAAGTCAAGCCTGGTTCAGCGCTTAATTAACGACTCGTGATCGACCCCGTAAAGTTGTAAACAAGATGCTTTTGTATCCCTTTCTAGATGGTAGCCTAGCTCTCAACTACCACTTAATGGCTAACTATAGGAAGTCCATCATGGCTACATTCAAATTCTATATTCCCGCTATCAACCTGATGGGTGCCGGCTGTCTGCAAGAGGCCGCCGCCGATATCAAGGGTTACGGCTATCGCAAGGCGTTGATCGTCACCGACAAAATCCTCAACCAGATCGGTGTGGTTGCCAAGCTCACCACCCTGCTGGCTGAACATGGCATTGAAAGCGCTCTTTTCGATGAGACCAAACCCAACCCCACCACCAGCAACGTCGAAGCGGGTCTGGCCATGATCAAGGCCAACGGCTGCGATTGCGTTATCTCGCTGGGTGGCGGCTCGCCCCACGACTGCGCCAAGGGCATCGCGCTGGTCGCCGCCAACGGTGGCAGCATCAAGGATTACGAAGGGGTGGATCGCTCCGCCAAACCGCAACTGCCGCTTATCGCCATCAACACCACCGCCGGTACCGCCTCCGAGATGACCCGCTTCTGCATCATCACCGACGAAGCGCGCCACGTGAAAATGGCCATCATCGACAAGCACGTTACCCCGCTGATGTCGGTCAACGATCCCGAGCTGATGCTGGCCAAGCCAGCCGGTCTCACCGCCGCCACCGGCATGGATGCCCTGACCCACGCCATCGAAGCCTATGTCTCCACCATCGCCACCCCGGTGACCGATGCCAGCGCCGTGATGGCCATCGAGCTGATTGCCAAGCACCTGCGCACCGCCGTTCACCATGGTGATGACCTGCATGCCCGCGAGCAGATGGCCTATGCCCAGTTCCTGGCCGGCATGGCCTTCAACAACGCAAGCCTGGGCTATGTGCACGCCATGGCCCACCAACTGGGCGGTTTCTATGACCTGCCCCACGGTGTCTGCAACGCCGTGCTGCTGCCCCACGTTCAGGCGTTCAACGCCCAGGTGAGCGCGGCTCGTCTGAAGGATGTGGCCCGCTACATGGGTGTTGACGTGAGCACCATGAACGACGAGCAGGGCGCTGCCGCTGCCATTGCCGCCATCAAGCAGCTGGCGCTGGATGTGAAGATCCCGGCCGGTCTGGAGCAGCTCGGCGTCAAAGCCGATGACTTCGATACCCTGGCCAGCAACGCCCTGAAAGATGCTTGCGGCTTCACCAACCCGAAACAGGCGAGCCACGAAGAGATCGTCGCCATCTTCCGCGCAGCGATGTGACAGCAGCGGATTGCCAGAAAGGGTCGCAGTGCGACCCTTTTTATTGGCTGATGGATCAATGGCTTTTTACTTCCGTGGAGGGAGTCGGTATGATTTGCCGAGCCAAAAAGACTGTATGGATGATCTGAACTCGATATGCGGATGAAACACCTGATTGCCGCGGCTTTGACCGCCCTCACCCTCTCCGGTTGCAGCCTGGTCTATCGTATCGATATTCCCCAGGGCAACTATGTGGAACAAAAACAGGTCGACAAACTGCGCCAGGGGATGACCCGCGAGCAGGTCAGCTATGTACTGGGGACCCCCATGCTGCGTGACGGCTTTGACCCCAACACCTGGTACTACCTCTATGAATTCCAGCCGGGCCACGGCGACAAGGAGCGCAAAGAGCTCACCGTCACCTTCGCCAATGACAGGCTGACCACAGTGACGGGTGACTTCCCGCTGCCAGCAGCTTTCAATACCCCGCTCTGATATCCCGCAAAACCGGCCTCGCGCCGGTTTTGTTTTATCCAGCCTCCGCACTATCTATCTTGCCCGTGATCCTGTCGGGGGATGTCGTATCATCTCCTACCATTGCAGCTGCCCGCAAATTGCCTGATGCTGATGAGCAGCCACCATGGCATCAACACCATCGAATGACACAGGGAGAATCCCCATGAGCCGGATCCTGATTGCCGGAGCCAGCGGCCTGATTGGCCGCGAGCTGATCAAACAGTTGCCCGCCGAACACGGGCTGACCCTGCTCTGCCGCAAGCCGGGCAAGGAGGCGCACCACTGGCTGCCGGTCGATTTTGATGATCTGGCTAGCGTCACCCTGCCCCGACCGGTGGATATCGCCTTCTGCGCCCTCGGCACCACCCGCAAGGAAGCGGGCTCTGCCGAGGCATTTCGCCGGGTCGATCTCGACTATGTGGTCGCCTTTGCCGAACTGGCCCGCCGCCACGGTTGTCAACGGCTCATCGTGGTCTCAAGCATGGGGGCCAGTGCATCGTCCCCGGCTCTCTATCCGCGAACCAAGGGGGAGATGGAGCAGGCCTTGCTGGCCCAATCCTGGCCGCGGCTCGCCATCGTGCGCCCCGCCATGTTGCTGGGGGATAGACAACCGCCGCGCCGCTCGGAGCAGATCTTTCAGGCCATCTATCCGCTGTTTCGGCCACTGCTGGTGGGCAAGCTCGCCCGCTGGCGCGCCATCGAGGCCCGTCAGGTGGCCCGCGCCATGATCGCCCTCTCGAAACTGCCCGTCGGGTGCGAGATTGTCGAGAACGAGCAACTGCTGGCCCTCTGAGCCCGGCCTTTTCCACCGCTTTCGCATTCAGTCGTGAAAACAGAAGGGCAAGCCAACCGGCTTGCCCTTTGTCTATCTGTTGGCGTGATACACCCCAACCACCTCTTGCCACCATTGACCGCGCTCGGCAGTCAGGGCAACCGCCATCAACCACGAATATGGTCGATAAAGGCGTCGATCTGCTCGCGAGTGCAGGCAGGATTCATAAAGACCGCCTTCTCCCCGGCGATGTAGGAGTATTTGCCGCGGGCGTCATAGTCGGAGTGGGCCACCGCCTCCACCCAGTTGGTGTAGAGCCCCACCTTGCCGCGCCCCTTGAACAGGCTGCGGTGGTAGTCAGTGTTGCGCTGCAGTCGCGCCTTGTAGGCAAGGTCGCTGGAGCGGGCCAGCTCGAAGGCAAATTCGGCTTCCGGATCGCTCACCCACACGGGGTTGTAGATCTTGAAGCCGACGCTCGGCCCCTGATTCTCCTGCGCCACCAGCTTGACGTTGCCCAGCTGACTTAACCGGAAGCGGAAGTAGTTGGCATTTTGCAGGCAGTGGGCCAGCACGGTGCGATACCCCTCCACCCCCATGTAGTTGAGCGCCGCATAGGCACCGAACAGGCCGCTCGCGCCGCGGGAACATTCGATGGTGGATTGCAGGTGGGTCTGGCCCTGAATGTCCCGCTCGAAGTAGGAGAAGTTCTCCGGGTCATTCTCCATCGCCTTGAGATCGTCCTGCTCCTTGATCATCACCAGACTGGAGGTGTAGGGCACATAGCCCCACTTCTGGAAGTCGACGGTGAAGGAGTCGGCATATTTCAGCTCGGCAAAGCGCGCCACGTTGCGCTCGATCCCCGCCAGAGTGGCGCTGTTGATGGCGAGCGGGTTGGCGGCAAAGTCGTAACCCAGGAAGAAGATCATCGACCAGCCGATGGCCGCATCGACGTGGATATGGGGCTTGACCGTCACCTCGAACTGCTCGCAGAGGCGATTGCGCAGCTCGAACACGGGTTTCACCTGATCCACCCCGAAGGTATCAGTGGTGCCCATGGTGAGCATGATGGTGGGCACCACGTGTTTCAGGGCAAAACTGGCGGTCAGGGTGCGTTCGAGGTGGTCGAGATCGATGTCGTTGTTCTCGCCGACCTGAATGCGGATAGTCTTGTTCTCGATATCGACCCCGAGCAGGGAGAGGTTGGTGATGTTGGAGTAGTGACCGCCCTGGGAGTTGATGATGCGGTAATCCTGATAGTGGCCGAGCCCCTTGTGCTTGGCCTCGGGCAGGCTTTTGCGAATGCCGAGCAGGTAGCCATAGAGGTTACAAAAGGTCCCCCCCTGGGTGAAGATGCCGGTGGCCCGCTCGGGGTCATAGCCTGCCAGCAGCGCAATCTGGCGCACCACCTTCTTCTCCAGCTCCTCGGCCACCCCGGCGTATTCGGAGTAGACCAGATTGGGGTTGGCAAGAATGCCCAGCTGGGCGCCGTAGATGGCGGGATCCGCCGACATGGTGATGACGTTCTCGACGCTGGAGGGGTTCTCCCAATCCTTCGACAGGGCGGCGGCAAACAGCAGCTCGGCCATGGGCTCTCCCGGGGTGCGCATGGTGGCGGGCACCGGCATGGTCTCGCAGAGATCGGCCAGGCGGGCACGGCCATCAGGCCAGGCATTCAAACGGGCATCCGGCGCCAGACCACGGGCCCGAAATTCGTTGAGAGTGGCAAATCCGGGTTCGCGAAAAACGGGCCAGAGATCGGGATTACGCGAGAAAAAGTTGGCTTTGACGGTGGCGAAACGGGCGGAAAAATCGGGGTGGACGGCATTGACGCTTTCGTCTTGCAGATAAACTAAGTCACTCATTTTTATACCATTAGTACAGCAAATGTGCGGCCGTTATACCCCTGTACCTGCGGGGCCGACAGTGACAATATCTAATGGCCTACCCTACTTTTTGTCATGTATCAGCCATCACAAGGGCTGGCAAAAAGGCGCCTTTGAGGCGCCTCTTTATATTTCGTGATCTTGCTCCCATCCTGGCTGACAGCGCCCTCACTAACGGACCGCCATCAGTGCAGTGCCCCCCCTCAACGCAGGGAGGTCAACAGCCACCGGGCAAACTCCACCAGCTCGCTCTGCTGCTGCGGGAAGGCCGCCAGCCAGGGCTGCAGGCGCGCGGAAACCGCCTCCGGTCGATAGCCGCAACCTGCCAGTTCGGCCGCCAACAGATCAAACGGGGCCGGCTCCAGAGTATCGCTAAAGAGCTGTGCCCGGGTGATGACCCCCTTCTCCACATCAAAGTGCAGCTCCACCTCGCCCCAGCTGAACCGCTCCTCCAGCAGATGGCTGAACGCCGGGGCATGACCGTAGTTCCACTCCCAGCTGCGCTGACGGGCGAAGGTCTCGGCAAAGCCCGGCAGATCCGGCATCTGCTCGGGAGAGATATGCTCGGGCTCAACTCGAGCACCGTAATGGTGGAAGAAGGCCTCCTGCAGCGCCTCGCTCATCTGTTGATGGTCGATCCCCGGCAACAGTTCGCACAGATTGGCCACCCGGCTGCGCACCGAGGTGATCCCCTTGGCCGCCAGCTTCTTGGGGTCGGGGTTGAGGTAGTTGGCGAGCCGACCGAGATCGGCATCCAGCAGCAGGGTGCCGTGGTGAAAACCGCGATCCAGAGTCTCCCGATAGGCCGACCCCGATACCTTACGCTCCCCGTCCGGGGTGGCCACCAGCAGATCGTTGCGACCGGAGGCAAACGCCTCGATCCCCAATCGCTTGAGCCCGTCCAGCACGATGGCGGTGGAGACGCTCTTGTCATACTCCGGCTTGCCCGCCATGAAGGTGAAGCAGCTGTTGCCAAGGTCGTGAAACACGGCGCCACCACCGCTGCTGCGACGCGCCAGGGTAACCCCATCCTCTTCCATGCGGCGGGTATTGCACTCCTTCCACGGATTCTGGGCACGGCCAATCACCACGGTATTGGCATTGCGCCAGAGGAACAGCACCCGCTGGCCGGGGTCCATCTGGCGGAAGATGCACTCCTCAACGGCCAGATTGAACAGGGGATCGTGAGAGTCGGAGACAAGCAGACGCAAGCGGGACATAAAAAGACCTTATCCGGAACTGGGGGCAGCATGATAACACTGACGGGGTACCATCACTGAGCCATCGCACATTAACCGGTGCGCAGCAGCCGCGATACATTTGCGTCACACCTGACCGCCCCATAAAAGTATCTATTGATATAACGACACAGCTTGACGTGCAACCACGGAAAAAATGCAGTCAAGCCACAATGACAACGATAAAAACGGGAAAAAGTGGCTAGAATGCGACCACTTCGATAGGCCATATGACTCTCTTATTGGTCACATAACTTGCAAAAAAACGGCATGTATCCATTCCGTGTGATGAATGACACAAAAATGACTTTCCAACCCCCCTATCCCCCATTGCAAACGCCTTTTCTCCCCTTGCAGGTGACACAAAATTGCTTGAATCTAGCCTAGACACCGCTCCCGAGAGAAACGTTGTATGACGGAGAACGCAGCCCCCCGCCAGCCCCTCAGCTGGTTTCTGCCAATGCTGGTCAGTATGGTCATCGCGACCCTGACCTCTCCCCCGGTGCGAGCCGGCGAGCAGGTCATCGTCCAGTTGCCGTGGCAACACCAGTTCCAGTTTGCCGGTTACTACGCGGCCATCGCCAAAGGGTTTTATCGGGAGGCCGGTCTGCATGTCACCCTGCGCGAAGCGGACTCCCGCACCGATGTGGTCAGCGAGGTGATCTCGGGAAAGGCCCAGTTTGGCATCAGCGGCAGTGATCTGCTGCTGGATCGGGCTGCCGGTCGTCCGGTGGTGGTGCTCGCCGCCCTGCTGCAGCACTCGCCGCTGGTTCTGCTCACGCTGGATCGGCCAGATATTCGCAACCCGGCTGATCTGGCCAACAAGCGACTGATGCTGGAGCCTGGCTCCAACGAGCTGCTGAACTACCTTTCTCACCAGACCCGCAGCCGCGACTGGGTCACCCTCCCATACAAGCAGGGGATACAGGCACTGCTGGCGGGCAAGGTGGATGCCATCAGCGCCTACAGCACTACCGAGCCCTTCTATCTGCAGCAAAGAGGCATCCCCTATCGGGTCTTCAGTCCGCGCACCATCGACTTCGACTTCTACGGCGACAACCTGTTTACCTCCGAGCGGGAGCTGATCACCCGACAGGATCGGGTCTACGCCTTCCAGCAGGCCAGCCTCAAGGGGTGGCGCTATGCGATGGACCACCCCGAAGAGATGATCAACCTCATCATGGAGCAGTACCCGACCGGGGCTGGCCGTGAACAGTTGGAGTTCGAGGCGCGCGAAACCAGAGAGCTGATGCAACCGGATCTGATCGAACCTGGCTACATGCAGCAGGAGCGCTGGCTGCAGATCGCCAAAACCTATCTGGAGGCGGGCATGCTCACGGTATTGCCCAACCTCGACCGCTTTATCTACGACCCTGCGCAGGAGCGGCTACGCCAGCAACGGCAACTGCTCGACAAGAGCGTGGCGGTGGCCATGCTCATCACCTTTACCCTGATGACCCTGCTCGGCATCTTCTTGCACCTCTATCTGCGCCTGCGCCAGGAGGCGCGGGATCGCCAGCGGCTGACCCGTGAACTGGCCCAGAGCGAGCAACACTATCGCTTCGTGGCGGAGAACAGCGCCGATGTGATCTGGACCATGGATGCCGCCAGCTTGCGCTTTCGCTATGTCAGCCCGGCCATCGCCCCTCTGAGCGGCTACGAGGCCCCCGAGCTTTTTGCCCTGCCCCTCAAACAGCTGCTGCCCGATGCCTCAAGGCAACTGCTGCGCGAGGAGATCTCCGCCACCCTGGAGGCCTGGCAGCGGGGGGAACATGACCAGACTCGCCGGGTCATTCGCACCCAGCTGCGCCACAAGGATGGCCATCTGGTGGCGACCGAGACCATCACCACCCTCCATGGCAACCACAATGCCCAGCCGGAGGCGATACTTGGGGTCACCCGGGATATCACCGAGCGGGCAGCGCGAGAGGAGATGATGCGCCGCCTCGCCTTCTACGACCCCCTCACCGGGCTGCCCAATCGCCGCTTGCTGCAGCAACGGCTCAAGGAGCTGATGGAGCAGGAGACGCCCCGTCCGCTGGCATTGATGTTTATCGACCTCGATCACTTCAAGCCGATCAACGACACCTTCGGCCATGAGACCGGGGATATTCTGCTCAATATGGTGGCCGAGCGGATGAGCCACTGCGTGCGCAAACAGGATCTGGTGGCACGGCTGGGGGGCGATGAGTTCGTTATCTTGCTGCCGGAGAGTGGCGACGAAGTGCTGGCGGTGGCCGACAAGCTGCACCAGCATCTGCGCCATCCGTTCCAGCTGGAGGGGCAGGAGCTGCTCATCTCCAGCAGTATCGGGCTGGCGCTCTATCCCGAGCACGGGGAGGATGCCAAAACCCTGATGCACCACGCCGATCAGGCCATGTATCAGGCGAAGAATCGCGGCCGCGGCCGGGTCTGCCTCTTTACCGAGGGCCTTGATCCCGAGCAGGGCGCACTGCTGTGGCAACCAGGCCACGAGTGCGGTCACCCGCGCATCGATGCCGAGCATCGCCAGCTCTTCGTATTGACCAACCGGCTGCTGGAGCGGATGAAAGATCAGCACGAGGATCCGGCCCCGTTTCTGGAGAGTCTGGAGAGCCTGTTCGACATGGCCCGCCATCACTTCGCCTTTGAAGAGCAGATGCTGGCGGAGATCGACTATCGGGAGCTCGTCAGCCACCGTCAGGATCACCAGCGCCTGCTCAACAAAGCGAGCCAACTGCTGCACGCCGCCAAAGCGGGGACATTGGGCAACGACGAGCTGCTCAACTTCATCATTCAGGAGCTGGTAGTCGGCCACATGAGTCAGGCGGATCGCCGCTACTTCCCCCTGTTCAGATCTGAGCGCAGCCTGTCGGTTGCGGAGGTGGTCGCCTAGTCCCCCTCTGCTAAGACCCGAGCGTAATGCGCCTCTTGCGAAAGGGGCGACCTAGTCACCGCGCAGGGCAACCACTGGGTCGAGACGCACTGCCCGCAGCGCAGGAGCGACCCCGGCCAGCAGGCCAACCAGGGCGCTGCAACCGAGCGCCAGCAGCAGATAGAGAGGATGGAGGGTGAGCGGCAAGCCGGCCGCCAGCAGGGTGAGCAGCAGCTTGAGCCCGCCGAGCAGGGCCAGCCCCATGGCTCCGCCCAGCAGCGCCAGCACCACGGCTTCGAGCAGGAACAGCAATAGAATGCGCCGCCGCGGGCAGCCCAGCGCCATCAGCAAGCCCACTTCAGGGATCCGCTCCTGCTGGGCGATGCTCATGATGCTGAAGATGCCGACCGCCCCGATCAGCAGCGAGATAATACCGAGCCCGCCAACCGCCAGCTTGATGATGGAGAGGATCTTGTCGAGGTTGGTCAGCATGTCCTGCTGGGAGGTGAGGGTGAAGTCCTCGGCGCCGTGGCGGGCGATCAGCACCCGCCGGATCTGGGCGGTGATATCGGCTTCCGTCTGTCCGGCGCGATAGATGACGTCGATCTCCTGCAGCCCCTCCTTGTTGAACAGCGCCTGGGCGTGAGCGGCGGGCAGATAGATCATGTCGTCCAGATCAAAGCCGAGAAATTGCCCCTTGGGCGCCAGCACGCCGGCCACCCGAAAACGGCGATCACCGGCCCGCAGCAGACTGCCCGGCGCATCGCCACCGGGAAACAGCTCAGCCGCCACCTTGGCCCCCAGCACCGCATAGGCGCGGGGCATGGCACTGTCGTCCGCGGGCAGAAAACGCCCCTGCACCAGGGTGAGTCGCCAGCCGGAGAGTGCCGCCGGGCCGGTGCCCAGAATGGCGGTGCTGCGGGTGAGCCCGCGGCTGCGCACCTCCCCCTGCCCCTGTACCACAGGGAGCGCCGCCTCTACCCCTGCCAATCTGGCGAGGGCATCGGCGTCCTCCAGCAGCAGGGGACGACTGCTGGAGAGGATGCCGGGCGGGCCGCCGGCGGTTTCGGTCTTGCCCGGGGTCACGGCGATCAGTCGGGTGCCAAATTGGGAGAAGCTGTCGAGCAGATAGAGCCTGAGCCCCTCGCCGATGCCGGTGAGCAGGGTCACCGAGGCGATCCCGATGGCGATCCCCAGCGCCGACAGCAGGCTGCGACTGCGCCCCGCCAGCAAGGCGCGCCAGAGCCAGAACAGCAGATCAGCGGCGCGCATCAGCCACCGCTCCACTGCCCGCTGCGCAGGCTGCTGACCGGATCTTGCCGTGCCGCCCGGGAGGCGGGCAACCAACTAAAAAACAGCCCGGTCAGCAGGGCCGCCGGTATGGTGCAGAAAGTAGCGAGCTGAGGGACCGCCGCCGGAAATCCGGGCCAAATCACTCCGGCGAGGGAAACAAGGGCATAGCCCAAGACCGTTCCAAACAGCGCGCCACTGCCGCTTAGCAGCAGCGCCTCCCACAAAAACAGCTGGCGGATCTGGCGACTGTCGGCCCCCAGCGCCTTGAGCAGGCCGATCTCGCCGGTGCGCTGGCGGGTGCTGATCAGCGCCAGATTCATCATCATGATGCCGGAGACCAGCAGGCTGATGGCACCGATGCCGGCAACCGCCAGGGTGAGGGTCGAGAGAATGGTGGAGAAGGTGGCCAGCATGGCGTCGCGACGCACCACGGTCACATCGAGCACCCCGTGACGCCCCTGCATCAGCTGCTCCAGTCGCTTGACCAGCGGGGGCACTGCTTGCCCCGCCAGCGGCTGGATCAGCAGCCGAAACAGCCCCTCGGTGTTGAACAGCCGCATGGCGCTACCGACCGGGATCAGCGCGGCCTCGGCCATATCCATCCCCAGATTGCTGCTCTGGCTGGTGAAGACCCCCACCACCCGAAAGCGGCGATTGTCAAAACGCAGCCACTGGCCGACCGGATCGGCCTGACCGAACAGCTCACGGGCCACCTTGGCCCCGAGCAGGACGGCCGGTCGATCCTCTGCGGCATCCCCCGGCAGCCAGCGGCCGGAGAGCAGCTCCAGCCCGTGGGTATCGCGCAGCCCGTTGCTGCTGCCAAGCAGCATGGTCTGGCGCAGCCGCGCCCCCTGTTTGGCCTCGGCAAAGCCCATCACCAGCGGCACCAGCCGCACGTTTGGCTGGTGCTGGCCAAGGTAGTGCATGTCATCGAGGGTGATCTGCCGCAGACTGTTTCCGGTGACCGGCGGCAGCCCGCCGGTGGTCTCCTTGCGGCCCGGGAACATCACCAGCAGATCCTTGCCAAGGGAGCTGAACTGGTCGGCCACATAGCGCCTCGCCCCCTCCCCCAGCGCGGTGAGCAGCAGCACCGAGGTGACGCTCAGACTCACCGCCAGGATCAAGACCAGCGCCCGTGAACGCTGACGCAATAACGCCACGGCGGCAAAGCGGATCACATCGGGGCGCCGCATTCAGCCACCGCCGCTATCAATGTTGATGCGGCCATCGTTCATCAGGATCCGCCTGCCCGCCCGCTCACCGAGGCGCGGATCATGGGTCACCACCACCAGCGTGATCCCCTGCTCCCGGTTGAGCCCCTCCAGCAGGGTAATCACCTCCTCCCCGGAGCGGGAGTCGAGATTGCCAGTGGGCTCGTCGGCCAGGATCAGCCGCGGCGCCATCGCCATGGCACGGGCGATGGCTACCCGCTGACGCTGACCACCGGAAAGCTCGGCAGGGCGGTGTCCGGCCCGGTTCTCCAGCCCCAGCTCCCCCAGCAGTCGTTGGCTGCGACGATGGCGCTCGGCGGGGGCAATCCCGCACAACATCAGCGGCAGCTCGACGTTTTCACGGGCGGTGAGGCGGGAGATAAGGTGAAACGACTGGAACACGAAGCCGATGCGATGGCCGCGCAGTTGGGCCAGCGCCGGCTCTGACAGGGTGGCGGTATCCTCCCCTCCCAGCCAGTAGCGCCCCTCATCGGGCCGATCCAGCAGCCCCAGCACATTGAGCAGGGTCGATTTGCCGGATCCCGAGGGGCCCATCACCGCCAGATACTCCCCCTCGGCAACCCGCAGGGATACACGATCGAGGGCAGCCACCTCGCTCCCCCCCAGAGTGAAGCGACGGCTGACGGCCTCAAGGCGAATGAGATCACTCATCCGTCTGCTCCGTGGCGGCGCTGAAAGGGCCCTCCCCGACAATCTGTCCGGGCTGGGCTGCCAGCCGATCACCGGCGGCGAGCCCCTCGGCCACCTCAATCCAGTTCCAGTTTTCCACACCCCAGCGGGGTACCACCCGCACCAGCTTATCCCCTTCCAGCCGCAGCACACTGCCATCGTCGGCCCGGCTGCTGGCCGCTACCCGCAGCACATCGGTGGCGCGGGTCACCTCGACCTCAAGGTCGGCGCTGTAGCCAATAAGCAGGGGGACATCGGTGGGCAGGGCAGTGAGCGCCGCCTCCACCTCCACGGTGCGGGCCTGCTTCTCCAGCTCCTTCACATAGGGGGCGATACGGGTGACGGTGGCGGCAAAATCGCGCCCGGGCATGGCATCGAGCAGTATCCGGGCAGACTGGCCCACCTTGAGGCGGGCGGCATCCACCTCATCGATGGGGGCAGAGACATACAGACACTTATCATCGATAAGATCGATCACCGGAGGCATGGCGACCCCGGGCGGTGAGGGAGTCATGTATTCGCCCAACTTGCTGTTGACCTCTGCCACCACACCGGCAAACGGCGCCAGCAGGCGGCGCTCGCTCAAGCGAGCCTCCACCTGGGCGACCTGCGCCTCGTCTACCCGCTCCTGCTGACGGGATGCGCGGCAGACATAGCGGCGGGTATCGGCCAGATTCTGGGCCTGCTCGGCGAGGGTGCGGGAGGTGAGGTTTTTGGCCAGCAAGGTGGCCAGCCGGTTGGCCTCCCGCTCGTAGTAGGCAGCCTCGCTGCAACGCTCCTCGCGCTGGGTCTTGCCGAGCGCCTGCTGGGCGCGGGCCCGGGCAAGATCGGCATGAATATCGTCACTCCAGAGGGTCAGCAGCAGATCTCCCCGGGCTACCCGCTCCCCGGCCTTGACGGCGATCTGCTCCACCACGCCGCCACCGGGCAGACTGAGCCCGGCCCGCTGACACGACTTGATGGTGCCAGCCCGGGTGTTGACCACGGTGACCAGCACATCCCCCCTCCCGACCTCAGCCAGCCTGATCGGCGTCGGCTGCGGTTGCCACCACCATGCCACAGCAGCAGCCGCTACCACAGCGCCACTTCCCCACCACAACCAACCTCTCTTCATCGCGCATCCTTTCGCTAGTGACTCCCGTCATGTGCGTCGGGAGAGCAGGGCATAATAGAGCAAGGGTATCACCACCAGGGTGAGCAAAGTGGAGACCAGGATCCCGAAAATCAGGCTGATGGCCAGTCCGTTGAAGATGGGATCATCGAGGATAAACAGGGCTCCGATCATCGCCGCCAGCGCCGTCAGCATGATGGGTTTGGCCCGCACCTGCGCCGCTTCGATCACCGCCTGCTCGAACGCCACTCCGGCGCTGCGCTGCTGCTCGATAAAGTCCACCAGCAGGATGCTGTTGCGTACGATGATCCCGGCCAGGGCGATCATCCCGATCATCGAGGTGGCGGTAAACTGGGCCCCCAACAGGGCGTGGCCCGGCATCACCCCTATGATGGTGAGCGGAATGGGAGCCATGATGATGAGTGGCACCAGATAGGAGCGGAACTGGGCCACCACCAGCAGATAGATGAGGATCATCCCCACCCCGTAGGCGATGCCCATATCGCGGAAGGTCTCGTAGGTAATCTTCCACTCACCGTCCCACAACAGCGCCACCTCCCCCAGCTTGTCGGGCTGCTGCACGTAATATTGGGGCAGGTCGATATCGGCACCGGCGGCAAACATGCCGTAGAGCGGGCTGTCGGTATTGCCACCCATGTCGGCCACCACCATCACCATGGGCTGCATGTTCTTGTGCATGATATAGCTGGGGGCCACCTCATCACGGCGACTCACCAGCTCGGAGACCCGCACCAGCTGGCCGCTCTGGCTGCGCACCTTGAGGGCCAGCACACCCGCCAGATCCCGTTTGTCACCGGGAGCCAGTTCGATGCGGATCGGCACCGGATACTTGGCGCCTTGCCCCTGCAGCCAGCTGGCATCCTGATAACCCACCCCGCCATTGAGGGTGTTCACCAGCTCCCCGAGATCGACCCCGAGCAGGGCCGCCTTGCTGCGATCCACCACCAGCCGCCACTTGGGCTGCGGGTCGGTCAGATAGATATCCACATCCACCAGATCCGCCGTGGCCACAAAACGAGCCTGTACGGCGCGAGCCGCCGCTTCGCGGGCGGCCTGAGTTGGGCCATAGATTTCAGCAACGATAGGTGACCAGACCGGCGGGCCAGGCGGCACCTCAACGACTTTCAGGTTGCCCCCTGCCGCACTGGCGATGGCCTGCAGCGGCTCCCGAACCGACTGGGCAATCTGGTGACTGCTGCGATCCCGCTCATGCTTGTCCACCAGATTGACCTGAATATCCCCCACGTTAGCGCCGCTGCGGATAAAGTAGTGGCGCACCAGCCCGTTGAAATTGATGGGGGCGGCGGTGCCGGCGTAGATCTGGTAATCCTTCACCTCCTCCACCTTGGCAAGCTCTCGTCCGACCGCCAGCAGGGTGCGCTCGGTCTGCTCCAGGGTCGCCCCCTCCGGCATATCGAGCACCAGCTGAAATTCCGACTTGTTGTCAAAGGGGAGCATCTTGAGCACCACCCACTGCACCACCGGCATGGCGGTGGCGGCCCCGACCAGCAGCAACACCACCAGCCAGAGTTTGCGTCTGGCACGCTTGGCGCCATCACCAATCAGGAAAGGGGTCATCAGCCGGTGAAAAAGACCCGCCTTGGCCTCGCCGTGGGCACCGTGCACCGAATCCTTGAGCAAATGGCTCGCCAGCCAGGGGGAGAAGATAAAGGCCACCAGCAGGGAGATAAGCATCCCCATGCTGGCATTGATGGGAATGGGGCTCATGTAAGGGCCCATCAGCCCGCTGACAAAGGCCATCGGCAGCAGGGCCGCGATGACGGTCAGGGTCGCCAGTATGGTCGGCCCCCCCACCTCGTCCACCGCCCCCGGTATCAGATCCTTGAGCGCCCCCTTGCCCAAACCGCGATGGCGGTGGATGTTCTCCACCACCACGATGGCGTCATCCACCAGAATGCCGATGGAGAAGATCAGCGCAAACAGCGACACCCGGTTGAGGGTAAAGCCCCAGGCCCAGCTGGCAAACAGGGTCAGCGCCAGGGTGATGACGATGGCAACCCCCACTACCAACGCCTCGCGCCAACCCATGCTCACTAGCACCAGCAGCACCACCGCTGTGGTGGCAAAAATCAGCTTGCCGATGAGGGTGTTGGATTTGGTCTCGGCGGTGACGCCGTAGTCCCGGGTCACCGTCACCTCGACCCCGGCAGGGATGAGTCGGTTCTGCAAACTTTCGACCCGCGCCTCCACCTGCTTGGCCACATCGACCGCGTTCTGGCCCGGCTGCTTGCCGATGGCCAGGGTCACCGCCGGATAACTGGCCTGTCCCATCCCCATCCAGCTGCGTTTGGTCGGGGTCTCCTGACCCAGAGAGACCCTGGCCACCTCCCCCAGATAGACCGGCTTGCCGTCGTGCAGCCCCACTACCAGCTCGCGGGCCTCCTGTTCGTTTTGCAGGAACTGCCCCACCTGCACCTTGATCTCACTGTTGTCTTGCTCGATGGCCTGTGTGGTGCCCACCTGATTGGCGGCAGCAAGGCGCTGGCTCAGCTCACCCCAGCTGATGCCGTGGGCGCTGAGGGCCGCCGGATCCGGCATCACCCGCAACACGGCGCTCTGGCTGCCCAGCGTGTAAATATCGCGGGTACCGGGAATGCGCTTGAGTTCGGTCTCCAGCTCATGGGCGACCCGGGTCAACTCGGGAGCCCCCAGTTGCTTGCTCCCCTCTTTGCTCCATAAGGTCAAACTGACGATAGGGACATCATCGATCCCCCGGGGTTTTACCAGTGGCAGACCGACTCCGATCCCCTGTGGCAGCCAATCGCGGTTGGAGTCTAGCTGGTTGTTGAGATCGACGATGGCCTGCTCGCGGCTAACACCCACCTTGAACACCACCACCAGCAGGGCGCCATCGGGTTGGGAAAAAGAGTAGAGGGTATCGATCCCCTTTATCTGGGAGACCACCTGCTCGGCAGGGGTGGTGACGAGAGAGGCCACTTCAGCCGGAGTGGCTCCCGGGAAGGGAATATAGACATCGGCGAAGGTGACATCGATCTGCGGCTCCTCCTCCTTGGGGGTCACCAGCACTGCAAACAGACCGAGCAACAGCCCCACCAGCGCCAGCAGCGGAGTGATGGCCGAGCCTTGGAACAGCGCAGCCAGCCGACCGGCAGGCCCCAGCCTCTCCTTGTTGCCGTTCAGCTCGCTACTCATGGGCCACCTCCTGCTGCTGCGCCCAGGCATCGGGAGCCAGCTTGTCACCGGCTTGCAGCCCGGCCAGGATCTCGCACTGTCCCTCGACGCAATGGCCGACCCGCACCGGTGTCAGGGCCCAGCCAGCGGGTTGCTGCAGATAGACGCCGTTGAACTCCCCTTGCC
This sequence comes from Aeromonas sp. 82P, assembly GCF_051919365.1. NCBI lineage: Bacteria > Pseudomonadati > Pseudomonadota > Gammaproteobacteria > Aeromonadales > Aeromonadaceae > Aeromonas > Aeromonas sp. 82P. The sequence continues at coordinate 1,810,447 of NZ_JBQBEV010000001.1, read as the reverse complement.
GCAGCAGGGCGCGATCCGGCACCTGCAACACCTGACGTTCACCCTGTTTGAGCTGCACCTTGAGCCACATGCCGGGCAATACCCCGGCGGTTTGCGGCGGCAAGTCGAGGCGCAACCTGAAGGTGTGGCTCTGGCTGTCGGCATAGTTGAAGCGGGTCAATTTGACCGGGGTAACAGACTTGCCATCCGGCAGCAGCACCTGCACATCCGCAGGCTCACGAGCAAGCGTCAGGGCGGATTGGGGCAACTCCACCTCCACCCGCAAGGTGTCGAGAGAGAAGCCGGAGAGCAGCGGGGTACCGGGGGCGACAGTCTCCCCCAGCTCTACCAGCCGTTTGGTCACCACTCCGGCGTAAGGGGCCAGAATGCGGGTATAACCGTAGGCCTCGCGAGCCTGAGTGAGAGCCGCATCGGCAGCGTTCACCTCGGCGCGGGCGGCGCGATCAGTCGCCAGGGCATTATCGAGCTGGGCGCGGGTGATCACCCCCTTGGCAATCAGCGCCTGAAAGCGGGCGAGCTGGCGCTCGGCTTCCACTTGCTGGGCCTGCGCCCGCGCCAGCCGCGCCTCGGCCCCCGTGACGGCGGCAAACTGCTCCTTGCCACTGATCTCCAGCAGCGGTTGCCCCGCCTGCACCTGATCGTTCACATCCACCAGCATGCGGGAGACCCGGCCGCTGGTCTGGGCCGCCACCGTCCCCTGATTGATGGCACTGACGGTGCCATCCAGCGTCAGCCAGTCAGTCACCGGCTGTGGCGCCACTGTCAACAAGGGCTCTGGCTCCCCGTCCGCGGCAAGGGCCCGGGGGGATGTCATGGCCTGCGATGTCATCACCAACAAGGTGATCCCCAGCAACCGGATCTTTTCCATTATTACTCTCCTTCCCTGGCGTAATCTGTCACTTCACGGGATCAGGCGGTATGGGACTGGCGCACCTTATCCACTCCCCGAACTGGCGCCTTGGTCAGCACCCTGGCCAGCCCTCTGTCAAACAGCAAGATCCCGGCCACCATGGCCGCTATAAACAACATTATCATGGGCTGCCCGCTGGAAATGAGACTCAGAGCAGGCCCCGGGCAGATACCCACCAATCCCCAGCCGATGCCAAACAGCGCGGCCCCGCCGATCAGCCTGCGCTCCAGCTGAGGGGCTGGTACGGCGGCGATGGGCTCCCCCAGCACACTCTGGCGACGGGGTTTCACCAGCAGAAAATAACCCGGCATAAAGACCAGCAGGGCCCCTCCCATCACGAAGGCGAGGCTGGGATCCCAGGCCCCGGCCAGATCGAGAAAACCGGTGACCCGGGCGGGATCCATCATGCCGGAGATGGCCATCCCCAGTCCGAACAACACACCCGCAAACAAACTTGTCAGCAACTTCATGGCAATCAGCCCCTTACAGCAGATGATGAGTGACGAAGACGGTGATAAAGCCAGCCGCCATAAAGGTCAGGGTGGCGACGATGGAGCGCAGGGAGAGCCGCCCCATGCCACAGATGCCGTGGCCGCTGGTGCAGCCATTGCCAAGACGGGTACCGATGCCGACCAGCAGACCGGCCAGCAGCACAACGGGCCAGCCGGGCAGCGTGGTGAATGTGGGCATGCGGGCCCAACCCAGAGTCAGCGCCAACCAGGCGCCCGCCCCGAGCCCCAGCAGAAATAGCACCCGCCACGGCGCACGGTGTTGCAGCGCACCGGCCAGAATGCCGCTGATCCCGGCCACCCGGCCGTTGAACAACATCAGGATCAGGGCCGACAGCCCCGCCAGCATGCCACCGCCCAAAGAGAGCAGCCATTGGCTTTCCATCATCAAGATTCCTTATTTTCTGAGTGACAAAAATGGGTTTGCAGCGCCCCCAACACATCGGCGGCCGCCTCGCTCACCAGCGAGTAGTAGATCTGCTGGGAGACCTTGCGCGAACGGATCAGGCCGTAGCGCTTCAATACCGAAAGTTGCTGGGAGAAGGCCGACTGCCCAAGTTGGCTATGGGCCAGCAGCTCCCCGACCCCCTTCTCCCCCTCCACCAGCTGGCAGAGCACCATCAGGCGTTCGGGATGAGCCAACGCCTTGAGCAGGGAGGCGGCGGCTGTCGCATGTCTGTTCATCTCGTCGAATTGGCTCATAAGATTAAATTAGCAATTGCTGATATTTGTTCTATTGTATAAAACAACACTAAATTAGCAACATCTAAAGTAGATGAGGAGAAGGACCATGACAGTAGATAACGGAGTCAGAATCGTCGCGGGTTGCATGTTGCTGCTCTCGCTGATCCTTACCACCTGGGTTCATCCGGGCTTTGTCTGGTTGAGTGCCTTTGTCGGGGTCAACCTGATCCAGAGCGCCTTCACCGGTTTCTGCCCGGCAGCGATGATCCTCAAACGGATAGGATTTAAATAACAGGGTCGGATGACCCGGCTCACATGAGCGTGTAATAAACGCAGGAGGCTGAACATGGCAACGGTAATCGTCATCGGCGCGGGTCTGGGGGGCATGTCTGCCGCCTACGAACTCAAGGCCGAACTGGGCAAGCAGCATGAGGTGCTCCTCATCAATGACAAGCCGGACTTTGAATTTACCCCCTCCAACCCCTGGATTGCCGTCCAGTGGCGGGAGCGCAAGGAGACCTCGATACCCATCGAACCCCATGTGAAGAAAAAGGGGATCCGCTTTATCCATGCCGCCCTGACCGAGCTGCAACCGGCGGCGCAGCAGCTCACCCTCTCCGATGGCCAGACCCTGCGTTACGACTTTCTGGCGATCTGCACCGGCCCGGCCCTCGCCTTTGACGAGGTGACGGGGGCTGGCCCCGAATCCGGTGGCACCACCAGCGTCTGCACCCTCTCCCACGCCGAAGAGTGCCGCCACAGCGTCAGTGCCCTGGTCGATGAGCCCGGCCCGGTGATTGTCGGCGCCATGCCGGGTGCCTCCTGCTTCGGCCCCGCCTACGAGTACGCATTCATCCTCGATCGCCACCTGCGCGACAAGAAGGTGAGAAAAAATGTGCCCATGACCTTTGTCACCAGCGAGCCCTACATCGGCCATCTGGGTCTAAACGGCGTGGGCGACTCCAAGGGGATGCTGGAGAGCGAATTGCGGATGCGCGACGTGCAGTGGATCTGCAATGCCCGCACTGTGGCGGCGCAAGATGGCCAGATGAAGGTGGAGGAGCTGGACGATGAGGGCAACATCAAACGCACTCACACCCTGCCCTACAAACACGCCATGATGCTGCCCGCCTTTGTCGGCATTGCGCCGCTGCGGGGCATCGAGGGGCTGGTCAATCCCCGCGGCTTTGTCATCGTCGACGAACACCAGCGTAATCCCGCCTTCCCGCAGATTTACGCCGCCGGAGTCTGCATCGCCATTGCACCGCCGCACAAGACGCCGGTACCAACCGGGGTGCCCAAGACCGGCTATATGATTGAGGCGATGGTGCGCACCCTGAGCCACAACATCAAGGCGGAGCTCAGCGGCCAGCCGCCGGTGACCAAGGCAGTGTGGAATGCCATCTGCCTGGCAGACATGGGGGACACAGGTGCCGCCTTCGTCGCCATGCCGCAGATCCCGCCGCGCAACGTCGCCTGGTTCAAGAAAGGAAAGTGGGTCCATCTGACCAAGATCGCCTTTGAGAAGTACTTCCTGCACAAGATGCAGGTGGGGGATACCGAGCCCATCTACGAGAAACTGATGCTCAAATACCTCGGCATCGACAAGACCGAATGACCCCGCAGACCCGGCCCTCGCCGGGTCTCTTTTTACGGCCCTGCGCGGCAAAACGGGGCTTTCAATTATGTTTCAAGATGTTGCTGCGGGCGGCGCGGGGTTTACCCTGCCTACCACCTCGGCTATCATTCGAGCCTCTTATCAATAGCGGAGACCATCAGTGGGCAACTCATCAAGTGACAGTTGTAGACCGACCCTCATCGTCGGTACCAAGGTCGCGAGCTAGCCGCAGGTCTTTCTCTGCCGCATGCTCGCAACCCTGCGAGAAGCGGAAATCCACTCCCCTCTTCTCCCTTTTTACACTTGACGTCTGGCAACCAGAGGCCAACCGCCACGGTCGCCATGCCTGCATAGTTTCTGCTTCCCACAAGGAGGCTGCTATGCGTTTTATCTCAATCAAACCGGCTGCGGATCGCACGGTCGCAACAGGTTCTGTTGCTACCCGGGCTCACCCCCTGTTGAGCCGGCTCGGCCGTGGCATGCTGCCACGCTGGCTGGGCGGCAAACAGCGTCAGCACCACTACCGGCTGCAGATCCGCTGTGAGGATCGCGCCGATATGGAGCAGGTGCTGGATATGGTGAACCACACGTTGCAACCGGCCGGGCTGCAACCGATGCAATCGATGAAGCCGGGTCGCGGCGGCGGGCGAGAGCTGGTGCTCAACCTGCAGTGCACCCCGCCCCAGCGACGCTATCTGGTGCAGTTCGTTCATCAGGTCGGAGTAGCACATCCGGTGCGCTGGCAACTGCGCCCGCGCATCGACTGCGATCCCGAACTCAACTGACCGCACACCTGCGTTAACCACAGTGAAAGGGGCCAGCCACGCTGGCCCCGCTTGTTGCGTCCTCTCCAAGCGTCAGGGCATCCGATGATGCTCGCGCCCCGGGACGCCGCGTTTTTGTTTTTCTGCTGGCCATCCGCGCAATCATCCCCTGATCCATCCGCCCCCCGGCGTTTCATCATGGATTGCGTCAAGCCAGCGCTTATCAGAAGGAGTACGCCATGAAGATGTGGCAACAAATTGACATGATCTCCCTGCTCGACACCCTGGCCAGCCTGCTGCTCGCCTTTGTGCTCGGCAGTCTGGTCGGGCTGGAGCGCCAGTACCGCCAACGTACCGCAGGCCTTCGCACCAACGTGCTGGTCGCCGTAGGGGCCGCCCTGTTCGTCAGTCTGGCCCAGCGTATCTATGACCTGCACGGCGGCAACTACAACGTGGTCCATGTGGTGGCCTATATCGTCTCCGGCATCGGCTTTCTCGGCGCCGGCGTCATCATGCGCGAATCGGGCAATATCCGCGGCATCAACACCGCCGCCACCCTCTGGGGCGTAGCAGCGGTCGGCGCCGCCTGTGGCGCCGGGCTGGCCATGGAGGCAATTCTGGGCGCCCTGTTCGTGCTGGCCGCCAACACCCTGCTGAGACCGCTGGTCAACCAGATCAACCGCCGTCCGGTGGACAATACCGACACCGAAGTGACCTACAAGGTGACGGCACTGACCCAGCGCGAACATCAAAAAGAGGTGCTGCACTGGCTCGAAGAGATGCTGGAGCAGGCCAACTACCCCCTGAGCGAGCTCGACATCGAGCCGTTTGGCGCGGGGGATCTGGAGATCTCGGCGGTGCTGCTGGCTACCTCCATCGATGGCGACGAGCTGGATGCCCTGATGGTGAAACTCGGCATCCACCCCCATATCAAGCAGGTGTTCTGGCGCACCAGTACCACCGACTGAGCTGCCGGTCAGAGGAACGAGCCACCCGCCCACAGCAAAAAGCCCCGCCAGCAATAGCGGGGCTTTTTCATATGGATGGGCGAAGAGTGGCTAGCGGCGACTGCGCCAGCGCACCCTGGGGGTGATCACCTGGGCAGTCTGTGCGGGAGGACTGCCCGCAATCAGTTGCTGCATCAGCTCGAAAGCGGCGAGGGCCAGCGCCGGACAATCCTGCGCCACCGAGTCGATACGCATGGGGATGCAGTCGAGCAGGTCGTGATCGTCGAAGGTGCACAGGCGCATGCCCGTCTCCATCAGCCCCGCCTCGTTGAGGTAGCGCAGCACCCCTTCCAGCAAAGTAAAGGAAGCGGTAAAGAGCCCCCTGGGGGGGGCTCCCAGCTCGGCCACCAGCTCGGCCATCAGCTGATAACCGGAGCTCGGCTGGTAGTCGCGATGACGCACCCGGGCGGCATCGGCTTCAAAACCGGCGCGATGGAGCCCCAGCTCATAGCCCGCCAGCCGGTGACGGCTGGGGGAGAGATCCAGCAGGCCGCCGAAGTAGTAGATCTGCTCGCCGCACTCGCTGGCCATGTCCCGCACCAGCTCGGCGGTCGCCTTGCAGGCATCGGAGATCACCATGGGCAGGCGCGACTCGCCAATATGGCGGTCGAGCTGCACCACCGGCAGGCGGTCGTGAATGCGGGTATAGATGTCATCGCTGTGGCCGCTGGAGGCGACAATCAGCCCATCCACCTGACGGCTGATGAGGTTGTCCACCACCCGCTGCTCGAGAGCGGGATCATCCTCGGAGCAGGCGATCAGCAGCTGGATGCCCGCCTCCCGGCAGTGCGCCTCGAGGGCACGGGCAATGCGGGCAAAACCGAAGTTGGTGAGATCGGGTATCACCAGTCCCCAGGTGTAACTGCGGGTCTCACGCAGGGAGCGGGCGTGAAAGCTCGGCAGGTAGTGACACTCCTCCGCCACCGCCTGAATGCGCTTGCGGGTATCGTCGGCAATCCGGTACTCCGCACTCTTCCCGTTGAGCACCAGACTGGCGGTCGCCTTGGACACCCCCGCCAGTTCGGCGATCTGGGCAATCGTGATCCGTTTCTTCTTCTCCACCTGGCCTCCCGGCTGACTAGAACCGGGCTATTGTACTAGGCACGCCGACAGCGGCCAGTGATTGAGGCAAATTTTGCAGCCATCATCGCCGTTACCTGATGAAAGTTGCGGCTTCTCCCCGGGGAAGTAGCGCGCCGACAGGCTGTGACGCCCCTCATCGATGAAACACTCCAGACTGGAGCGATCACACAGGACGGTGATCCGCCCGCCAGCCCATGGGCTGCAGCGGGTCTCCCACGCTCCGCTCTGCCAGTTCTGGCGCCGCAAGGTGATGCGGTCCGGCTGCCACACCAGCTCGGCCACGGCGCCGAACCAGAGACTCCCCTCACCGCAGAGATCCAGATCGAGCCAGGCCGAGTCGATGGCCAGCCCCGGAAACTCGCCAAGCGTCCCCTCGAAACGGGTCAGCTCTCCCTTCAATGCCGCGAGCTCCGCCACCGGTCGCTGGCAGAGCCACTCATCCTGCCAGAACAGCTCCCGCGGGCAGCTCATCTGGTGGATCCAGCCGTGAGCGACCGTAGGCTGGCTCATCTCGTTCTCCTCCGGCAGCCCCAGCCAGCCGAACAAGAGGCGGCGCCCCTGACTGTCCAGGGTAGTTTGCGGCGCATAGAACTCGAAGCCCCGGTCCAGCTCGTGGAAAGCCCCGTGCTCGAAGCGCTTGCCGTCGAAGTTGCCAGAAAGCCAGCCGCACTGGTAGAGGTTGCGATAATCCTCGCCTGCCGGGGCAATCCCCTGCGGGCAGCTGATCAACACATGGCGCTCCCCCAGCGGGAAGAGATCCGGGCACTCCCACATATAGCCAAACTCACCCAGCCCCCCGCGCCCGCTACCGGCGATGGGGCCCACCCGCTGCCAGCTTTGCAGGGTGTCGCCGCGATAGAGCAGCACTTCGCCCTTGTCATCCAGGGTGCGGGCCCCCAGCACCATCAGCCACTGCTGGCCGTCATGCCACACCTTGGGGTCGCGCACGTGGCCGCTGTAGCCTTCGGGCAGATCCAGCACAGGCCCCAGCTTGGCAAAACTACCCTCACCGTCGACGCGGGCCAGACACTGATAGGCGGTGCGGCTGCCATCCGGGTATTTGACATTGCCGGTGTAGATAAGGGTCAGGCGCCCCTGCTCGTCGCTCACCGCCGAGCCCGAATAGCAGCCGTGGCTCTCATAGGCTTCGGTGGGCAACAGCGCCACCGGCTCGTGCTGCCAATGCAGCAGATCGGTGGAGGTGACATGACCCCAGCCCTTGTTGCGGTGCTCGCAGCCCAGTGGATTCCACTGGTAGAAGAGGTGGTAGCGCCCGTCATGCTCGATAAAGCCGTTGGGATCGTTGAGCAGCCCCACCGGGGCTGCCAGATGCCAGCGGGGCCGATGGGGATCGGCCGCCACCTTGAGCTGTCCGGCCAGCAGCGACCGGACAATCTGGTTGAGAAGATCGCTTTCCTTCATCACTCCACCTTGTACTTGAGCAGGTAGGATGCAGCGAAGGCGGCGCCAAAGGCGATCACCAGCCCGATGATGTAATGAACAAGGCTCATGGGCTGGACGATGGCCATGCCGGGAATACCGGTCAGCCCCACCGCCGTCATCCCCACCTTGGCCGCCACCACGTAGGCGCCGCCGCAGGCCCCGCCAAACAGACCGGCGAGGAAGGGTTTGATATAGCGCAGGTTCACCCCGAAGATGGCAGCCTCGGTGATGCCCAGCAGGCAGGACATGGCCGCCGGCACGGTAATGGCCTTGATCTTCACGTCGCGGGTCTTGAAGTAGACCGCGAGGCAAGCCCCACCCTGTGCCACGTTGGCCATGGCCCAGATGGGCAGCAGGAAGTTGACGCCAATTTGCGGATTGGCCAGCAGCCCCGCCTCGATGGCGTGGAAGCTGTGGTGGATGCCGGTGATGACGATAAGCGAGTAAGTGCCGCCAAACACCAGCCCCGCCAGCCAGCCCGCCTGCTCATAGAGGGCGCTCAGACCAAACGAGATGCCATCCCCCAGCACCCGACCCGCTGGGCCGATAAAGAGCAGCGCCACAAAGCCGGTGATGATGACGGTGAGAAACTGCGTGAGGACAGATCCAGCGCATCCGGAATGCGCTTGCGCAGCTGTTTCTCCAGATGGGACATAAACCAGACTGCCAGCAGCACCGGGAAGACGGTGCCCTGATAGCCGATCATCGCCACATCCAGTCCGAAGAAATCCATGGTCTTGAAGCCACCGGCCACGCCCCAGGCGTTGGTCAGCGCCGGGTGGGTGAGGATGCCGCCAAGGGTCGCCCCGAGGTACGGATTGCCGCCAAACTCCCGCGCCGCAGTAAAGCCGATGAGGATCGGCAATATGATAAAGGCCGCCGAGCTGAACATGTCGAGCATCACGAACAGGGCGCTGTCGGCATTGGCCCAGCCGTAGGTGCGCACCATGCCAAGCAGCCCCATCAGCAGGCCCGAGGCGACGATGGCCGGAATGATCGGCACGAAGATGTTGGAGAGGGTTCGCGCCAACCGCTGGGCCACGTTGAGCTTGGCCGCCGCCATGTCGGTCAGCTCCGCCTTGCTGGCGGTGCCGGTACCGGTCAGCGTCACAAACTCCGCATAGACTTTGTTGACCAGACCGGTGCCGAAGATCACCTGAATTTGGCCCGCGTTGCTAAAGCACCCCTTGACCCCCTCCAGCTTGTCGATGGCGGCCTTGTTTACCTTGCTGTCATCGGCCAGCACCAACCGCAGCCGGGTGGCGCAGTGGGCAGCGCTGACGATATTCTCCTTGCCCCCGAGCAGGGGCACCAGATCCTTGGCTATCGCACTGATATTCATATTCTTCCTCTTATGACCCGCCACGCTGGCGGGCCCTTGTCACATGAGAGTAGGGGCTGTCGAGCCGGGCTTCTAGCCTCAGCTCAACAGTCGCTTGCGCCTGATCGCAAAAAGGCATTCAGTTCGGAGCGGGTCGGCAGCGCCGTCATCGCCCCCTTGGCGGTGGTGGCGAGCGCCCCACAGCCGTGAGCCTGAGCCAGAATGGCGGGCAACTCGGCCAGCGTCGGCAGCGACGAGCGCCCGGCCAGCGCCGCCAGCAGACCGGCGACGAAGGCATCCCCCGCCCCCGTGGTGTCGATGGGCGTCACTTTCTGCCCCACCCACTCCAGCAACTCGCCATCAAGGCGAGCCACCACACCGGCCGCGCCCCGGGTCACCAGCACCAGCGCCGGGCCAGAGAGCGTTGCAAGCCCGGCGGCCAGCTCATCCTCGCCACTCAACAGTTGCAGCTCCTCAATGGAGAGCTTGACCACATCCGCCTGTGCAATGGCCTGACGCACCAGCGGCAGCATCTCGGCGGGGTTGCCCCACACCTCGGGGCGCAGGTTGGGGTCGAAACAGACCCGCCCGCCTGCCGCCTTGATGGCCGCCATGGCCTGCAGGCAGCTGGTGCGCACCGGCTCGTTGGCGAGCGCGATGGAGCAGGTGAGCAGCCACTGACCGGCGTCGAAGCGGGGCAACTCATTTGGGGTGAGGAACTGGTCGGCGCTGGGACGCACCATAAAGGTGAAGCTGCGCTCCCCCTCGTCATCCAGTTCTACCAGCACGGTAGAGGTGCGATGGTCTGGATCGAACCGCAGCGCACCGATATCCACCCCCTCCCCGCTCAGGGTCTCGGCCATAAAGCGGCCGAACGGATCGGCACCGACCCGGCCGATAAAGGCCGCATCGCCGCCCAGCCGTGCCACGCCAACCGCCACATTGGCGGGTGCGCCACCCGGACACTTGAGGTAGTGCAACGCCCCTTCCGGGATCAAGTCCACCACCGCATCCCCCATTACCCACACACGATTCGTCACCTTGCTACTCCACTGCTGCATCGGATCCTCGGTCAAACCCGAACTCTGTTCTGTTGGCTGGCATTATCAGCTAAACCGTTTTAGCCAACCAACAGATCTCGGCACCGACTGCCATTTTTGTGATCGGGATAACGAACTAGAACCAGGTTTCCATCTGTACGCCAAAGTTCCACTCGCCACCGGCGGTGAAGTTGCTCTGGCCCATGGCATCGTCGCTAGCGTAGTTGTCGAGCTCGGAGGACCAGTCCATCCAGCTGGCGAACACCCGCAGTTCGGGCCGCTCGAAGAATCCGGCGGTCTGCGCCTTGAAGGTGGGGGCGAAGGTGAGCTTGGTGAAGTTGCCGTTCACTGCCTGGCGTCCCTTGTAGCCCTTGGGATCGAGATCCATGTACTGCCAGGCCGCCTCGTAGACCAGCTCCACGTTCTGGCTCAGCACCTGCGCCACCCGGGTATTGACGGTGAGCCAGCGATACTCATCCCCTTTCACGTAGCGATCCTGACTCTGCTCGGCCAGCAGGGCCGGGGCAAAACGCCAGCGCGGATTAAGATCGGTAGCGCCAAACACGGCGACCCGCACCGCATCGGCGTCCGGCAACAGCTCGCTGTCAGAGCCCAGCCCCTTGACCTCGGCCCCCAACCCATGACCGTACAGCACAGCCGCCTTGGCAAAACCGGGGTTGATGCCGAAGAAGCTCTCGCCGTGGTAAGCCAGCAGGGTGTGTGCCCCCTTGTCCGCCGCCTCGCTGCCCGCCCCCTTGTCATTGATGCGGGCGTCATTGTCCTTGGCCGAGAGGCCGTTCACCATCCACTGCCAGTTGCCGACGCGGTTGTTCATGGTGAGGATGTAGCTCTCGATATCGGAAAGACCGCTGGCGCTGATGTCGCCGTAATCGCGGCCATAGAGGGAGAAGTTGGCCTTCCAGCTGTCGGCCAGCTGCACGTCGTAGACGCCGCCGCCGGTACCGGCCAGGAACACCACGTCGGAGTCGAGCCAGTGGATGTCAAAGTTGTCGCGGTCAAAGCGCTTGCCCGCCCAGAGCACCGCATTCTTGAAGGGGCCGTTGAAACTCGCCAGATTGCCGATCTCGGCAAACACCTGACGGGTATTGAGGCTCGAATCGCTGGCAGTCCAGTCGTTGCTGGTCTCCACCCCGTCCGCCAGCATCAGCTTGTAGCGGGCCCAGCTGCCATCCTCGAAGGTCTGGGTTTTCAGCAGGTTGGCCTCCATGTAGGTGTCATCCTCGTTGCCAAGGCGACCGACGGCCCCGCCCACCGAACCGGCTGGCGTGATGTAGGGGCCGCCGCGCCCGCCGTTGCCATTGCTGTTGACCAAGAGGCCCGAGCGGGCATAGCCGTGAAACTCGAAGCCCTGGGCACCAGCGGTCTTCTCATCCACCTGCTGGCTGCGGTTGTCGGCCGCCTGCGCCTGCTCACTCGCCGTGCTCGCCTTCACTTCCGCCTGACTGGCACGGCTCTCTGCTGCCTCGGCTCTCGCTTCAGCCGCCTGTACCCGCGCCTCCAGCGCCGCCAGACGGGCCTCGATACCGCCATCCGCCGCCCACAGCGGGCTGCTCATCCCCAATCCCAGCGCTACCGCCAGCGCCAACTTGCTCTTGAACATCATCATCTTCCTCACCTGTCATCTGTGGCCCGGACGGGCGCTGTTGTTATCGACAGACGGAGCATAGCTAAACCAATTTAGCCAACTCAATACAACAGCTAAACCGTTTCAGCAACAGTGTGAGCGGGATAACATTTGTACAGCAGGAATTGGCGGGAGTTGTGAGGAGGATCCCTCATCAGGATCCACTCAATAGGGCGGATCCTGGCTAAACGGCGGGCAAAAAAAGAGCCGGCACAAGGCCGGCTCTGTTTATTCGGGTCGCTGAAATCAGCTGGTCAGATCGTCGAAGAAGCGTTTCACCCCTTCGAAGAAGCCTTCCGATTTCGGCTTGTGGGTCTTGGCAGCGGCACCGCTGAACGACTCGTCCAGCTGGCGCAGCAGCTCTTTCTGCTGCTCGGTGAGGTTGACCGGCGTCTCGATCACCACCTTGCACATCAGATCCCCTACCTGGCCGGAGCGCACGGACTTCACGCCCTTGCCGCGCATGCGGAACATCTTGCCAGTCTGGGTCTCCGGAGTGACCTTGAGCTTGACGCGGCCATCCAGGGTCGGCACTTCAATCTCGCCACCCAGCGCAGCTGCGGTGAAGCTGATGGGCACTTCGCAGTAGAGGTTGTTGCCGTCACGCACGAAGATCTCGTGCTCTTTGACGTGCACCTGTACGTAGAGATCCCCTGCCGGAGCCCCTGCCTCCCCTGCCTCCCCTTCGCCGGAGAGACGGATGCGATCGCCGGTATCGACGCCCGCCGGAATTTTCACCGACAGGGTCTTGGTGCGCTGGTAGCGACCTTCACCGTGACACTTGCGGCACGGATCCTTGATGATCTTGCCGCGACCGTGACAGTGCGGACACGCCTGCTGCACCGCAAAGAAGCCCTGACGCATCTGCACCTGGCCGGAGCCGTGGCAGGTCGGGCAGGTCTGGGCACTGCTGCCGGTGTGGGCACCGGAGCCGTTACAGACTTCGCAGTGAACCAGAGTCGGCACCTTGATCTCCTTGGAGACCCCGCGTACCGCCTCTTCCAGCGTCAGCTCCATGGTGTAACGCAGGTCGGAGCCACGGGCCGGGCCACGACGGGCACCACCACGGCCACCGCCGAAGATGTCACCGAATACGTCACCAAACATGTCGGCGAAGTCGGCACCGCCGCCAAAGCCACCGTGGCCACCGCCACCCTGGCTCGGGTCGACACCGGCATGGCCGTACTGGTCGTAACGGGCACGCAGGTTGGCATCGGTCAGGACCTCGTAGGCTTCCTTGACCTCTTTGAACTTCTCTTCGGATGCGGCATCACCCTGGTTACGATCCGGGTGATACTTCATGGCCAGGCGCTTGTACGCCTTCTTGATCTCGCGATCGTCGGCATCTTTCGCCACACCCAGTACTTCGTAGAAATCGCGCTTCGACATACTCATCCTGTGGTTACGCAGACGGGCGTTGGTTACCCAACGCCCGTGAATTCATTGACCAAGCCGATGGGCGAAGCGGACTTCGCCCATCTGGGTAGGGCTTACTTCTTGTCGTCTTTCACTTCTTCGAACTCGGCGTCGACTACGTCGTCGTCAGCCTTGGCAGAAGAGGAGGACTGACCGGCATCAGCACCGGCTGCACCCTGGGCCTGAGCCTGCTGCTGGGCAATTTCCATCAGCTTCTGGGACGCTTCCAGCAGAGCCTGCTGTTTGGCTTCGATAGCAGCCTTGTCGTCACCCTTGATGGCCGCTTCCAGCTCGCTCAGAGCAGCTTCAATCTTGGTCTTGTCGTCGGCAGGCAGGGCTTCACCGGCTTCGGTGATCTGCTTGCGTACGGAGTGGACCAGACCATCAGCCTGGTTGCGAGCCTGTACCAGCTCTTCAAACTTCTTGTCCTCGGCCGCGTTGGCTTCGGCTTCGCGTACCATGCGCTCGATCTCGTCATCAGACAGACCTGAGGAGGCCTGGATGGTGATCTTCTGCTCTTTGTTGGTCTCTTTGTCTTTCGCAGAGACGTGCAGGATACCGTTGGCATCGATGTCGAAGGTCACTTCGATCTGCGGCAGACCGCGCGGTGCCGGACGGATGCCTTCCAGGTTGAACTGGCCCAGAGACTTGTTGTCGCTGGCGCGCTTGCGCTCACCCTGCAGCACGTGAATGGTCACGGCAGACTGGTTGTCTTCTGCAGTGGAGAACACCTGGGACTTCTTGGTCGGGATGGTGGTGTTCTTCTCAATCAGCGCAGTCATCACGCTACCCATGGTTTCGATACCCAGGGAGAGCGGGGTGACGTCCAGCAGCAGTACGTCGGTCTTGTCACCGGACAATACGGCGCCCTGGATGGCAGCACCCATGGCCACGGCTTCGTCCGGGTTGACGTCTTTACGCGGCTCTTTGCCAAAGAACTCGGCAACGGTCTTCTGAACCAGCGGCATACGGGTCTGACCACCAACCAGAATCACGTCGTCGATCTCGCCAACTGCCAGACCGGAGTCTTTCAGGGCGACACGAACTGGCTCCAGAGAGTCTTTCACCATGTCTTCTACCAGGGATTCCAGCTTGGCGCGGGTCACCTTGATGTTCATGTGCTTCGGACCGGTGGCATCTGCAGTGATGTACGGCAGGTTGACGTCGGTCTGCTGGGCAGAAGAGAGCTCGATCTTGGCTTTCTCGGCGGCATCTTTCAGACGCTGCAGAGCCAGCTGGTCGTTGCGCAGGTCGATGCCCTGCTCACGCTTGAACTCGTCTACCAGATAGTTGATGACGCGGTTGTCGAAGTCTTCACCACCCAGGTGGGTGTTACCGTTGGTCGCCAGTACTTCGAAGGTGGTTTCGCCTTCCACTTCGTCGATCTCGATGATGGAGATATCGAAAGTACCGCCACCCAGGTCATATACGGCAACCTTGCGCTCGCCCTTGACCTTGTTCACGCCGTAAGCGAATGCAGCAGCAGTCGGTTCGTTGATGATGCGTTTTACATCCAGACCGGCGATGCGACCGGCATCCTTGGTAGCCTGACGCTGGGCGTCGTTGAAGTAGGCCGGAACAGTGATAACGGCTTCGGTTACCGGCTCGCCCAGATAGTCTTCGGCGGTCTTCTTCATCTTTTTCAGCACTTCGGCAGAGATCTGCGGCGGTGCCATTTTCTTGCCCTTCACTTCAACCCAAGCGTCGCCGTTGTCAGCTTTGGCGATGGCGTACGGCATGATTTTCAGGTCACGCTGCACTTCTTCATCTTCAAAACGACGACCGATCAGACGCTTGATGGCGAACAGGGTGTTTTTCGGGTTGGTGATGGCCTGACGCTTGGCCGGCTGACCAACCAGGATCTCGCCATCATCGGCATAGGCAATGATGGACGGAGTAGTACGATCGCCTTCTGCGTTCTCGATCACGCGAGCAGTGTCGCCATCCAGAATAGCGACGCAGGAGTTGGTAGTACCCAGGTCAATACCGATGATTTTACCCATTTGACGAATCTCCAAATACTTTGAATAAACTGGCGAGGAACTCGCCTTAATGCGTTAACGGCTAGGTGGGGGCTGCCAATCTGGCTTTCAAGCTCCCGGCATCAATTTTTTTGTGCCGCC
This sequence comes from Aeromonas sp. 82P, assembly GCF_051919365.1. Taxonomy (NCBI): domain Bacteria; kingdom Pseudomonadati; phylum Pseudomonadota; class Gammaproteobacteria; order Aeromonadales; family Aeromonadaceae; genus Aeromonas; species Aeromonas sp. 82P. The sequence continues at coordinate 1,794,884 of NZ_JBQBEV010000001.1, read as the reverse complement.
GTGGCCTTGCTACCTATATGGGGTCGCCAGACGCAGCTTCAAGCCCCAACCCTAAAAAACCACACCCTTTGTCATGGTTGCGCGGTCACGTTGAGCCGTAAACCGGGCAAGATGAACAGGGGCTGCACTACGAAACAAAAAGCCCGCCACAGGGCGGGCTCGGGCACCCACAGCCAATCAGTCGACCGCTTTGGCGATCATCACCATGGCAGGACGGATCACCCGACCGTTGAGGTCATAGCCCTTCTGCATCACTGCAATGACGGTGTTCGGGGCCACATCGGCACTCGGCACCATGCTCATCGCCTGATGGGCATTGGGGTCAAACGGCTGGTTGATCGGGTCGAGCGCCACCAGACCAAACTTGGCCACGCCGCTCTGCATGGATTTCAGGGTCAGCTCGACACCTTCGATCATCGGCTTGAGGGCTTCGTTCTCCTTGTCGGCCAGTTCGATGGCACGCTCAAGGTTGTCCAGCACCGGCAGCAGTTCATTGGCGAACTTCTCCAGAGCGAATTTGTGCGCCTTCTCCACATCCAGCTCGGTACGACGGCGCAGGTTCTCCATCTCGGCGGCGGTACGCAGGGCGCGTTCACGCTCTTCCGCCGCTTTTTGGATGGCGGTTTCCAGCTGCGCTTCCAGTTCGGCAATGCGGGCCTGCTCGGCTGTCACTTCACTGTCTACATCGGTCGGCTCGACTGGCTGGGCTTCCACTTGCTCCATCGCTTCAACCTTTTGCTCTTCGTGGTTCATGACATCTCCAATTCCGGGGTTACTTATGAGGGCCCTGACGTCTGGTTGAGCGACCGGACGACAACAGACCGACTATGTTGGCGCTATTATGGGGATGCATCCCCGGCTTTCAAGGGGTAAAGGGCAATCAGGGTTGCTGAATAGCCGCAACCGGCGGTTTATCCGAGTTGCCGCTCACCGTTTAACCAGTAACCTCAAGGGGATAGCCACCCCCGTCACACGGGAGAGCGTCACAAGCGGAGCAAAGCACTGTATACTGGCCCGCAATACCCATCCCAGATCTGACTGACTATGGATTCTCCGTTCAAAACCATCGCCCTGATTGGCAAACCCCACCATGAGGGGGCCAACCAGACGCTGACCGGCCTGCATCAATACCTGACCGCCCGCGGCTTTCGGGTACTGGTGGAGAGCCGGGTCGCCCAGACCCTGAGCATCCTCGATGAAAACGTGATGGATCTGGTGCAACTGGGCCAGCAGGCCGATCTCGCCATCGTGGTCGGCGGTGACGGCAACATGCTGGGGGCGGCGCGGGTACTGTCACGCTTCGATGTGGCGGTGATCGGGGTAAACCGGGGCAACCTCGGCTTTCTGACCGATCTCTCGCCACAAGATTACCTGCTGCCGCTGGAGCAGGTGCTCTCCGGCCACTACAAGAGCGAACACCGCTTCCTGCTGGAAGCCTCGGTCTATCGCCACGGCGAGCGCAAGTCGAGCAATCTGGCGGTCAACGAGGCGGTACTGCACCCGGGCAAGATCGCCCACATGATCGAGTTCGAGGTCTATATCGATGGCAGCTTTATGTATAGCCAGCGTTCGGACGGCATCATAGTCGCCACCCCGACCGGATCCACCGCCTACTCACTGTCGGCAGGTGGCGCCATCCTCACCCCCAAGCTCAACGCCATCACACTGGTGCCCATGTTCCCGCATACCCTCAGCAGTCGCCCCATCGTGCTCGATGCCGACAGCGAAGTACGGCTGCTGGTCTCGCCGGATAATCAGGACGATGCCATGCAGGTCAGCTGTGACGGTCAGGTAACCCTGGCGGTCCACCCGGGGGACGAGATCCTGATCAAGAAGAGTCACCACCAGCTTCATCTGGTGCATCCCCTCGACTACAGCTACTTCCACGTGCTGCGCAACAAGCTCGGCTGGGGCAGCAAGCTGTTCTAATCAGCTTTGACCGACAACGGCATTGCCAGAGAAGGGCGCCTGAATTGGCGCCCTTCTCTTTTCTTTCGTAGCAACCGCCCCTGCACTCTCATATCCGTACCGCGTGCCAATGGTCAGTACCGCATTCTTATAGCCATAGCGCACTGGCGCGGCTTTCCTTTGTTAAAAATGACGGAGCCCTCTTTACTGTATATAAGACCAGTATATACTGGATGCATACACAGTAATGTTGACCTATACAGGATGAGACCATGCTGACCCAGCTGACCGTCAACAACTTCGCCATCGTCAAGTTTCTCGAACTCGATCTGCGACCGGGCATGACCTGCATCACCGGTGAGACCGGCGCTGGTAAATCCATCGCCATCGATGCTCTCGGTCTCTGTCTCGGAGAGCGGGCCGAAGCCGGCATGGTGCGACCCGATAGCGACAAAAGCGAGGTCAGCGCCCGCTTCCTGCTGGACAACAACCCGGCCGCCCGCGCCTGGCTCGCCACCAACGAGCTGGAAAACGAAGGTGAGTGTATCATCCGGCGAGTCATCTCCGCCGAGGGGCGCTCACGCAGCTATATCAACGGCGTGCCTGTCCCTCTTACCCAGCTCAAGAATCTGGGCCAACTGCTGGTCAACGTACACGGTCAGCATGCCCACCAAATGCTGCTCAAACCCGACTACCAGCTCGCCCTGCTCGACGGCTACGCCGGCCACCATCTGCTGCTCGATGAGGTGCGCCAGCACTATCAGCAGTGGCGTCAACTGCAAAACGAGCTCAACCGGCTCAAGGCCGAGCAGCAGCAGCGGGAGGCCCGTCGCCAACTGATCGAGTATCAGGTGCAGGAGCTGGACGAATTCGCCCTGCAGCCGGGGGAGTTTGAAGAGATAGAGGAGGAGCACCAGCGTCTCGCCAACGGCACCGAGCTGATGCAGGAGTGCGGCGCTTGCCTCGATCTGCTCTATGACAACGAAGAGACCACTATCGCAGGGCTGCTGCAATCGGCCGTCGATCGGGCCGAGGGGCTGGTCAGCATGGACAGCCGCCTCAACCCGGTACTGGAGATGCTGAATGAAGCGCTGATCGGGGTGCAGGAGAGCCACAGCGAACTTCGCAGCTACCTCGATCGGCTGGAGCTGGATCCCGAGCGTTTTAACGAGCTGGAGGCCCGCCTCTCCAAGGCGATCAATCTGGCACGCAAGCACCACGTCAAACCGGCCGATCTGGCTCAGTACCATCAGGAGCTGGCCTCGGATCTCGCCCGCCTCAACTCTGACGAAGAGCGGCTAGAGGGGATGGAAGATGAGCTGGCCGAGGCCCGTCAGGCTTTTGTCCAGGCCGCCGAAGCCCTGAGCCAGAGCCGTCAGCGTTACGCCCAGGAGCTGGGCGCCAAGGTAACCAGCAGCATGCACGAACTGGCAATGCCCGATGGCCGCTTTGCCATCGAGGTGCGCCCCGATGCCCAGAGCAGTCTGTCACCACTGGGTATAGATCGGGTGGAGTTCATGGTCACCACCAACCCGGGCCAACCGATCCAGCCGCTTGGCAAGGTGGCCTCCGGCGGCGAGCTGTCGCGCATCAGCCTCGCCATCGTGGTGATCAGCGCTCGCAAGATCTCCACCCCAACCCTGATTTTCGACGAAGTGGATGTGGGGATCAGCGGCCCGACTGCCGCAGTGGTGGGTCGCCTGCTGCGCCAGCTCGGCGAGTCCACTCAGGTGATGGTGGTCACTCACTTGCCTCAGGTGGCAGGCAACGGCCACCAGCATATGGTGGTGAGCAAGCATACCGATGGCAAAACCACCGAAACCCAAATGAGTGCCCTTGATGAGACCGCCCGTCTCAACGAGCTGGCACGCCTGCTCGGTGGCGACCAGATCACCGACAACACCTTGGCCAATGCCCGCGAGCTGCTGCGTCGCTGAATCAGGCAATAAAGCCCACTTGCAGCGATGGCGACTGATAACGCTGACAGAACATGCTGACTGCGCAGGAACGGACGAGTGCCATAGCCTGCACAGTTAGCAATAGCCAATAGCCAATAGCCAATAGCCAATAGCCAATAGCCAATAGCCAATAGCCAATAGCCAACTGTGATAACTGAACTCGCGTCAGGATTACCGACCCAGATCAATAAAATGGCGAGTTAGGCGAAGCTGGCAGCAACATGGGCGTGGATCCGGTTGCCTTCATGTAGCGGATTTCGCATAGTGTTGCCCCCCTTTATGGGTATCCAATTGTGAGGCTTTGTCTATGATCCACGTTTTTGGTCACAAGAATCCTGATAGCGACAGTATCTGCAGTGCGCTGGTTATCACCGACTGGCTCAATGGCCAGGGCCGTCAGGCCACCCCATGGCGTCTGGGTGACCTGCGCACCGAAACCCGTTTTATTCTGGAGCAGGCTGGCGTCAGCGAACCCGAGTTGCTGACCAAAGATCTGACCGGTGAAGATGTCTGGCTGGTGGATTTCAGTGATCTGGAACAGGGCCCTGCCACACTGGCACAAGCCAATGTACTGGGCCTGGTGGATCACCACCGTCTCGGCACTCTGGTCACCCAATCTCCGCTGGATGCCTGGATCCGTGCCGTCGGCTGCACCTGCACCATCGCCTTCGATCTGCTGAGCCAGCAAGGCACTGTGACCCGCAGCCAGGCTCGCCTGATGCTGGGTGCCATCATGAGCGACACCCTCTGTCTCACCTCGCCGACCACCACCGAGCAGGACAAGATCGCCTGTGAGCGTCTGGCACCGCTGGCCGAAGTATCGCTGGCCGAATTCGGCCAACAGCTGCTGATGGCGAAAACCGACCTGAGCGGCCTGACTCCGGCTCAACTGCTGCAGCAGGATGAGAAGGCATTCCAGGCGGAAGGTTGCAGCTTCATCATGAGCCAGATCGAAGTGGGCAGCGAGCAGCAGCTGGCAGAGCACCTGCCAGCCCTGCAGCAGGAGATGGCCCAGCGCGTGGCGAGCGAAGGGCTCGACTTCTTCGTGCTGATGGTGACTGACCTGACGGCCGCAGCCAGCCGTATCTACTTTACCGAGCACGCCAAAGTACCGGCCGAGTCCAGCTACCACCCGGGCTTTGTCAGCCGCAAGAAGCAGGGTCTGCCCTGGGTGATGGAACTGCTGGCCAAGGCCTGATCTTCCCTCGCCATTACCTATTCCAAAGCCCTGCCTCAGCGCAGGGCTTTTTCATCGCCACCGCCAGCCGCCCCCCCCATCCTCTTGCTGACCATCTTGCTCACCACTGCGGTCTCTCGCTTACTCCTTTCACGGCTTATTGACAGTTAACGCCATAACTTTGCTTACATATTTGCGGCTGTTATTTATCAGGGCTTTGCTGCAGGATAATCGCCGCGCACAACCTTTTCCGTTTCCATTCAGGTGATCGATGAACATAACCCCCAAGCAGAGAACCCTGGCCATCACCATGTTGATCGCCGTGGTGCTCCTCGGCTGGCTGCTCTGGCCCAGTCAACCACCCAAGGCGATGCTGACCGCTCAGGTGACCCGCGAGGATATTGCCCAGACCGTGCTGGCCAGTGGTGTGCTGCAGGCCGTGGAGCAGGTGGATGTGGGGGCACAAGTCTCCGGTCAGGTTACCAAGCTGGCCGTCGAGGCCGGTGATCAGGTCAAGCAGGGAGACCTGCTGGCCGAGATCGATCCCCTGATTGCCCAGAACAACCTCAAGACGGCCGAGGCGGAGCTTGCCAGCAACCGCGCCCAGCTCAAGATCAAGCAGGCACAACTCAAACAGAACGAGCTCGCCTGGCGGCGCCAGCAGCAGATGTTCAAGCAGGAGGCGAGCTCACGGGCCGATCTGGAGAGTGCCGAAGCCCTGCTGGCGGTCACCCGCGCCGAACTGCAAAATAGCCAGGCCAATATCGACAACGCCCTGATCAAGGTTGATCGGGCCAAGACCGAGCTGGGCTACACCAAGATCCTGGCGCCAATGGATGGCACCGTCATCAGCATTGTGACCCGTCAAGGCCAGACCCTGGCAGCCAGCCAGACGGTACCAACCGTGCTCAAGCTGGCCGACCTCGATACCATGACGGTCAAGGCGCAGATTTCCGAAGCCGATGTCACCAAGGTCAAAGCCGGCATGCCGGTCTACTTCACCCTGATCGGCGATCCGGATACCCGCTATCAGGGTACGCTTCGCGCCGTGGAGTTAGCGCCTACCAACATCAACGATCAGGCTACCACAGGCACCACCACCAGCAATGCGGCTGTCTACTACTACGCCCTGTTCGATGTACCCAATCCCGACCATACCCTGCGGGTCGCAATGACCACCCAGGTGACCATTGTGCTCGGCGAGCGCAAGCAGGTGCTCACTGTGCCGCAAACCGCTCTCGGCAAGTCGCTGGGTGACAACGAGTATGAAGTCACCGTGATCAAGGAAGATGAGACGACCGAAACCCGTCATATCAAAACCGGTATGAAGGACGAGATCCGCATTGAGGTGATCAGCGGGCTGAGTGAGAAGGAGGAGGTGCAGCTCAATCACGGTGCCCCCGCCGACAATGATGAGATGGCGGTGATGCTATGAGTGAGCCCCTGAACCAGCTGCCGTTGATCCAGCTGAAAGGGGTCGAGCGACGCTACCAGAGCGGCGACAGCGAAGTCACCGTGCTCCACCCTCTTGACCTCACCATCTCCGCAGGAGAGATGATCGCCATTGTCGGCGCGTCCGGCTCCGGCAAGTCGACCCTGATGAACCTGCTGGGTTGTCTCGATAGTCCGAGCAGCGGCCAGTATCTGTTTCGCGGTCAGGACACCGCGACAATGGATGCGTTGGCGCTGGCCCGGCTGCGCTGCCACCACTTCGGCTTTATCTTTCAGCGCTACCACCTGCTGCCCCATCTCGATGCCGCCGCCAACGTGGAGATCCCCGCCGTCTATGCCGGCACCAGTCGCCCGGATCGCCAGGCGCGCGCGCGTCAGCTACTGGGCAGACTGGGTCTGGCCGATCGCAGCCACCATACCCCGGGTCAGCTCTCCGGCGGTCAGCAGCAGCGGGTCAGTATCGCCCGGGCGCTGGCCAATGGCGGCGAAGTGATCCTCGCCGATGAACCGACCGGCGCACTGGATAGCCAGAGCGGCAAGGAGGTGATGGCGATCCTCAAGGAGCTGCACGCTCAGGGCCACACCATCATTCTGGTCACCCACGATATGAACGTGGCCAGCCATGCCGACCGGATCATCACTCTCAAGGATGGTCGGATTGAACAAGATAGCGGCCCCTGCCAAACGGCCGTGTTGGCCCCAGCCACCGCTGTAGCCCCTCAAAAAATAGCGCCCACTAAAGGCGCCATGGGCCACGACTGGGATCGCTATCGGGAAGCGGGACGGATGGCGATGCATGCCATGCTCGCACACCGGATGCGCACCTTCCTCACCATGCTCGGCATCATCATCGGTATCGCCGCCGTGGTGAGTGTGGTGGCGCTGGGGCAAGGGGCACGCGCCAAGGTGATCGACCAGATCAATGCGATGGGCACCAACACCATCGAAATCTTCCCGGGCAAAGGATGGGGCGATGAGAAGATGGCCAGCATCCAGACCCTCAACAAGGGAGATCTCGATGCTCTGCTGGGGCAACCCTATCTTGCGGGCGCCAGCCCCGAGATCGGCAGCTCAGGCCAGTTGCGCTATCGCAACAAGACCAACAGCGGCAACGTGACCGGGGTCGGCAACGACTATTTCAAGGTAAAGGGGATGACGCTGGTCAGTGGTCGCTTACTGGAGTGGCAAGATATCCAGCAGCGTGCCGCCGTCGCCGTGGTGGACAAGAAGAGTATCACCAGCCTGCTTGGCAAGGAGGAGCCGGTCGGCAAGGTGGTACTGGTCGGCACCTTGCCGGTGCGGATTGTCGGTGTGGTTTCGCAGGAGACCGGCTTCGGCCCCACCAGCCAGTCGGTCAATATCTGGCTGCCCTACAGCGCGGTGATGAGTCGCCTCATCTCGCAGCACCACTTCAGCCAGATCACTATCCGGGTCAAGGACGGGGTACAACCGGCACTGGCCGAGCAGGCGGTGATCGAGTTGATCACCAAGCGCCACGGGGTGAAGGATTTCTTCACCTTCAGCAGCGACAGCATCATCAAATCGGTGGAGAAAACCACCGCCACCATGACCCTGATGGTCTCGGCCATCGCGGTGATCTCGCTGATCGTCGGCGGGGTGGGCGTGATGAACATCATGCTGGTGTCGGTGGTCGAACGCACCCGCGAGATCGGCATTCGCATGGCCGTGGGCGCCCGCCAGTCGGATATTCTGCAGCAATTCCTGATTGAGGCTGTGATGGTGAGCCTGCTGGGGGGCATCTTCGGCGTCGGCCTCTCGCTAGGCATTGGCGCACTCTTTTCACTGCTGGTGGACTCCATCAAGATGCAGTTCTCGCTCTTCTCCATCCTGATGGCCTTTGGCTGCTCATCACTCATCGGGATCCTGTTTGGTTACCTGCCGGCACGCAATGCGGCGCGGCTCGACCCTGTTGTCGCACTGGCGAGGGAATAACAATGCACAAACTCTCCTGGCTGGCTCTCTGCATGGCCCTCAGCGGCTGCAGTCAGCACAGCACCTATCAAAGACCCGAGCTGACGATTGCCCCCACATGGCAACAGGCAGAGGGCACCCAACTGGCTACGCAGGCTGGCCCCTGGTGGCGGGAATTTCATGATCCCCAGCTCGACAAATTGGTCGAGGCGGTTCTGGCCGCTAACCCGGACATGCATGTGGCGGCCCTCAAGTTCAAAAGCGCCCGACTGGGCGCCGAGCAGGCCGATACCAACCTCACGCCTTCGGTCAATGGCACTATCGCCGCCAGTGGCAACAAGGATCTGAAAACCGGCAAAGACACCAACAGTCTGGGCCCCTCGCTGAGCCTCAGTTACGAAGTGGATTTGTGGGGCAAGCTTGCCTCGGTGCGAGATCAGGCAAGCTGGGAGGCGGCGGCAAGCGAGCAGGATCTCGCCAGCACCCGACTACTGCTGATCGGCAATACCCTGGAGCAGTATTGGCAGCTCGGCTATCTCGGCTCTGCCATCACCCTTGGGGAACAGCAGCTGGCCAACCTGACGCGAACCGAGCAGCTGACCCAAACCAAATACCAGGCAGGCGCCATCACCCGACTCGATCTGGCGCAGGCACGCCAGCAACTGGCAGGCAAGCAGGCTGAGCTGGCCTCCCTCAAGGCGCAGCAGGAACAGGCTCGCAATGCCCTGCGTCTGTTGCTGGGCCGCAGCAGCGGGCCGCTGGAGTATGCACCCGCTTCCCTTGCAAAGCAGACCATTCCTGAACTTGCGGTGGGTATTCCGGCCGATGTGCTGGCACGCCGCCCCGACGTCAAAGCGGCCGAATTGCGGCTGCGCAAGACGCTGGCAAAGGGGGACGAGATCCGCACCAGCTTCTACCCCAGCCTGACCCTGACCGGCAGTGCCAGCACCGCATCCGATAGATTGGCGCAGGTGCTGCAAAATCCGGTCGGTACGCTGGGAGCCAGCCTTGCCCTCCCCTTCCTTGAATACAACCGCACCCAGCTCGCCATCGAAAGCTCAGAGCTGGATTACCAGATCGCTGAAACCGAGTTTCGCAAACAGCTCTACACCGCACTGGTGGAGGTGGAAGACAATCTGGCCGCACGCCACTATGGCCAGCAGCGACTCGATTATCTGCAGGAGCAGCTGAGTTATGCCCGGGAGGCCGAACGCCTGGCCAAGGCTCGCTTCCAGGCGGGTGCGACCGGCGTGCAAGCCTGGCTCGATGAGCAGAACCGACTGTGGGATGCCCAGCAGAGCCTGTTGGCCCAGCAAAAAGAGCAGCTCACCACCACTGCCAAAATCTATCGCGCCCTGGGTGGCAGCGATAGCGTGGCGCCCCGATAACGCCTCCCCCTAATATTCCCCACTCTGCCTGTAGAGTGGGGAATACCATCGCCATCGACCGCACAGAATTCCCTCGCCCACACGGCAGACGAACGCCATTGCCCATCATCAGGGGCAGTCATGGCAGCGCAGCCAATTACATGCATCGGCGACCCTGAATATCCCGGCCATACCTTGCGGCTCTCTCTACCTCACGCACCCTGATCGGAGATAACGGTTACCGGATATTCCATCAGCAGAGAGCTCGGGGCTCTTGCCGAGCGGCTTCCCGTGAATCGTGAGAGACATATCCGAAGCGCATATCTGCACGACGCATACAAATAGCGATATCACGCTGTTAATCCTGCACGACAAAATTAATCGCAAACAACGATTGATATTGAGCAAAGTAACAGTGAAGTGAAACGACGGTAAAAAGGATACAAGCGAGGATGTAGATAGCAGTGGGGCGGAAGGCGGATTGGATAACCACGAGTAAAACGGCAAAAAATAATGCCGCTCTTGGGCGGCATTATTCAATCTCGGAACCTGACGAATTAGATCAGGAAATCGTTCAGGTCTTTACCCAGTGCTACTTGAGCAGCAATGGCTTTCGGCATACGGCCTTGACCGGTCCAGGTTTTTTCCTGGCCATCTTCTTCGTACTTGTATTTAGCCGGACGCGGAGCACGCTTGCTCTTGGCTGCGCCAGTTGCAGAAGCCGGAGCAGCGGCAGTCGCCAGCAGCTCGCGAGGATCAATACCAGCCTGCTGCAGCATTTCGGTGAATTCATTCAGCTTGCGCTGACGCTCTTCCTGTTCAGCACGCTCCTGTTCAACAGAATCGGCGCGCTCTTGGTAAACCAGGTCAAACTTCTCTTTAGCTTCCAGCAGTTGCTCAAACGGCAGCTCACGAATAGCCGCACGCAGACTGCGAATGTTCAGCAGAACTTTCAGAAACTCGTTCATTATTTCCTCACAAAAAAGTCGGTTACAGTGATAACTGTTTCAGAATAGCATGGACAATTCGCGAGAACATACAGTTTTTCTATATTAACGTTCTTTTTTTCTTAAATTTCACCATCAAGATCGAATGCTTGCCACTATCAATAACAAACTGGCTGGAATGCAGATCTTCTGGGTAGAGAGGTGATTACCATCTTGTGTTCAAGAAACATCGGTATTTCAAGACTCATTAATTTCCAGTTCAGCATCCAACAAAACTAACTCGGTAACCTGCTTTATAAGCCTGAGCGAACATTTCTACCATACGTTCAACATCATGTGACAAGACTATGCCTATCTGTTTAGCAATGAACACGTCTAGAACCTGTCCCTTCACCCGATGATGAAGGGGATACTCCCAATTGACTATCAACCCCTTCAACGCCATCGACAAATTTACATATTAATCAATTGGTTGGGATCGCCACATGACATTTAAAATATGCCTTTCATAGCCCGTTTGACAAACGCATGCGTCCGAAAACAGACTGTTCAGATACTGGTTGTCCAGAAGGGAAAAAATAAAAAAGCCAGCCGTTTTTAAGGGCTGGCTTTCTATGTATCCAAATAGCACTATTTATTTTTGGTTATATTCTTGCCTGATTGGTCAACACCGGTAATCACTGCCTGTGAAGCAGACCCAGTTAAAAGGGGCTCGGTTGGATAGAGCTTAAGTGCTTCAGCTCGCATCGCATTGGCCTCCTCTGTACGACCCAATGCATTAAGCGCGATCACCATATTGGCGTATATGTTGGCACGCGGTGTATGGCGTACGAATGCCTGCCCCCACTCCAGATAAGCTTCCAGTTCGGTCTTGTTATTTGTCTGCAAGCCCACCATCAGACGAACTGAGTTCACATCAAACTCGACTCGGGTCAACCAAGCCATGGGATTGACGATATCAAGTAGCAAGGTCGGCTCTTTATACCCACCCCGTTCATATTTGGTGACTACCCATGCGGTGTGAATTGCTGTGAGCATAAAGGGAACGACCAGCAGCGGGATAGCGATCGCCATAAATCGCAGTAACAGCCATGGGCGGCACTCCATATCCCACCATGATGAGAAACCCTGACTCGCTAGGTTGGTCTCCTCAATTTCGGTATCGATGATATAAATCAGCGTCAGCAACAGCCACCATAACACGATCGCATGGTAGAGAGGGTATTCCGTCTGGGTATGAAGCAATATTGGGGTAACCAAGGCAAGCAGCCCCATGGCATGCACCCAGCGCACACTCGCCAGACGCCATAATAATGCACCTCCCATGATCACCATGCCGACCATGGGTGCAATACCGCCCTCAACAGCCCAATAGAGAAACTCGTTGTGGGGGTGGTCAAGATTGTACTCAATCTGCACCATGGACGGATTCAGTGCTTTATCAGCCATGTAGTGATGGAGAAAAACAGATTCAAAACTGCCGTATCCCCATCCACTCCAAGGAGCCTGTGCAATCAGTTTTACCGCATAAGGCCAGTAAATAGAGCGCATACCGCCGGACTGATAGATCTCTAATCCTCGTTTTGCTCCAGCCAGCCAATATTGTGATAACAGGCCAATCGCTACAGCCAAAATAACCAGACCCAATATCCGCCATAGCAGCCGCTGTCGATAAAGCTGAGGCATCAGTAAGAACAGGGCTAGCAGGCCGCCTAACTGCCCCACTCGGGATTGCAAAACAACGAGCAGCAGTGCTGAAGATAGAATGACGCCATAGCGCAACGCCATCAGCAATCGCCCCCCCTCTCGGCGTAATTCCAGCCAGATAGCAAGGGCAAGGCCAGTTGCCATAAATGTCGCCATCACATTTGGCTGTTGAAAGATCCCGTAAGGGCGATTGGCCTTGGTGTCATAGCCAATCCAGTTTCCTGGCGTTAAGAGGTAGAATTGCACCAGACCCAGCCATGCCTCCATCGCGATCGCAATCAGGATGAGATAGAGCAAGCGATCACGCTGCGCCTTATCAAAGCGCCATTGATAGAGTCCAAACAAAAACAGCAGTCCAGCAAAAAGTCCCAGCAATCGGGGAATGGCATAATCCTTGAGTGCAAAACCTGGATAGAGCATCGGGAGCAGTAGCAAGAGAGCCCCTATACATAAGCCCGCTTGTAATGGAGAAAAGACAAGCCGTTGACGTAACGTCACCTGCCACAGTCCCAATCCAATAGCCAGCGAGGCAAACCCCCATCCCCACGCATTAAAGGGCAGATACAGCCCTGCGCCTCCCGGGTTGTGCATAAAAAAATGCATGCCCAACAACCAATAAGCGATACAAAGTACGCCAAACAAAACACGTAAGTATTTAATCATCATGCATTCCTAGCATAATTCTGCAGATTGCCATATCTCTTGGGTAGGTAATAAAAGGGCGAGCAGTTTACAACTGCTCGCCCTGTTTGATGAAAAAAGATAGGCTCTATGCAACTTTTGATTACTATAGCTCTGTCAAGCCGTAAAGACCATTCTTGCGGCTCAACATCTGGCCTCCATCCCGTGTCAAAGGAACCCATCCAATGCTTCCTTTCGCGGTTGTTGGCTTGAGCAGCATCAAATCAAACGGTATCGTGACATAAATTCCTTTGGTAAAGCTACCTTCACCATACTCGTCCGCAGAAACATCTGTAAATGTTGCATACCCCCCCAAGATAACCCCCGAATCAAACCGCTTGGAAAAGTCGAATGTAGCGCCTTTGTCACCAGCCAAATACTGACCCACGGAAACTTTGGCAGTGACATTATTCATGAATGGTAACTGCCAATACGCAGTAACATATCCGGTCATTACATCATAATCAGCCATTTTCAGGGTGTTGTTCCAGTCTCGCTGTTTCACCCAGTTTGCATCAACACCAATGGCCCAAGTCTTACCGTATGGGCGATAGAGTACCTCACTCCCAACGCCGGCATACATCATCTCCAAATATCCACCATAAGCTTGCCCGTACCAATCTTGAGCAAGTGGTTGCATATGGGTTAACTGCAAGTTGTTGAGTAATACATTAGAAGAATCGACATACTCACGAATCCACGTCCGAACCCGTGGTAAGGCAGCGCCATCTGGAGGAGGAGCTTTATAATTGAACTCATCGTAGTTATTAACCAGATTAACAAACAGCGTACTTTGCAAACTGTTGTTTTCATTTATACGCCAATCAGCATTTGCATTAATGCCTAACTGATACATATAGAAAGACTCAGCACCACCAAATGATTGCGTTAGGTCTGGGTCAAAAGAGTATGAAAATGACTTGCGCTCAGATGAGTAGATAGATTCTCCCTGAATTTTTCCTGCAGCCTGAACCGTCGATTTTTCATGTTGTTCTTCTCCCAACACCTGTACCACATTGGCACGACGAATAGATGGGAGATCGATGCGGGTTTCTTGCAACTGGAAGTTCGCCTTACGTTCAACAACATTCAGCTCATCGACCGTACCCGGCAAATAATTTGCGGCTAACAAAGAGGTTCTCTTCATCGCCTCATTCTGATCGCGATACTTGCTCTGCGTGCCGATGACAGTCACAGAATTGGAGGTTGTGTAAAATTCTGTATCCTGCCAACCAGCATTCTCTTTCAAATCGTCAGTTAGCGCCTTCCACTTCACATCAGTCATAGTGGCTGGAACTTGGTCAGGCTGATAAATGGGTCTCGGCTGATCAATATGAGCGGGTTTCATATCATTAAAGTTAGTCCGAAAAGTCACCCCCCACATCAAGGTGTTTCCTCTCTGCCAGCTTAGATGGCTATCCAGATTATCGAACACGCGGTACACTGCCCCTACATTCCAAGGGGAATCTTGAGAAATATGGCCAGCCTCCTCCTTACTATAATCATTGCCATCATATTCCAGCTTCAACCTGAGTGGCTGCCATGGTGTTTGATATTCAATTCCACCGAAGAGAGCAGCTGGACCATGAAACAGGCTATCAACTTCAAACTTACCGCCACTACCAGAATAGCCTGAATTCCTTTGACACCAGCTATCTTTATACTCACAAAATGGATTTTTAATATTTCCGCTTTCGGCTATATTTCCCCAGCCGATACCGACAGTAAAATCCAAAGGGCCATACCGTTTGCTAGCCGTCACAAACTCACTATCAAAGAGACCGGTCCCCATTAGATCTCTAAAGCCAACTGAAACCTGTGGCAGATAGTTAGATTCTTGCCAAAGGCGGAACTTGAAATCCATCCCTTTGTCTTTATAGGTTTGATCACCACTAAAATCTTCATATTTGCTATATTTTTTTGTTCTTATATCAGTATACCTTAGTGTCGCTTCAAACCACTCAAATGGCTGTGCCGAGATAGACCATCGACGATATTGGTCATTATCAACATAGTTGGCACTGAATTCGCCTTCTTTGGCCATTCGTGCGGTAGGAGTTTGAAGCAGACCCACCCCACCGAAATCACTTTGTGAGGGGCCATAAGGATCAATAACAGACTCAGCAGCACACACTGCCCCTGAAACAAAAATCGCAATATATTTCAATTTAGGCAGCATCATTCTGGTACTCGATTAGCAAGCAGAGTGGCAATACGAATATTAATATCCTTATATTGCTCTGGAAGGATTTGGGGATCAAAACCGACAAAGAGCGTAGCACCCGCCATAGGTTCACGATGCAGTTTGTTCCAATTAGCGACAGGAACGCGACTGATAGAACCGTCTGGCTGGATCAGAAACGCTTCATGCTGCGCAGCGCCAGCCAACAAGCGGTAATCCTGCCAATAGCTTGCCAAACTGGCACCAGGCTGAAGTGGCTGTTTACTGCGACCGTTAATCAGTCCTACGAAGTAGATAAAATCGGGCCTTGAAGCAAGGAAAAGGGTGTACTGCCCTTTTAATAGTGGATTACCATGCGGGTCAATTCTGGACTTGGCAGGATCTAATGCGATTGACAAACGGCCACTGACAGGAACTTTGTCCAGCTCTTGTAGTAACTGTTGCGTTGACTGGATCAATGAACCTTTGTCACCTGCTCGCATCCAAAGTACTTGAAGTGCTTTAATATCCTTGAGCAATTGCTCTTTAGTCATCTGAAATTCCGCTATGGTCTTTTCATTCGCAATTTGTGCAGTACGCCAATAGATATCATCTGGTAATTGAACATTAAATAACAGGTCTGCAAGTCTGGCACCATCATGCAACTCAATCTTCGCTGTAGCATGACGCTCAAAAATCACGTTTACATCAGCTTGAGCCAAAGCAAAAAATGGTATGAGACCGATCGTCAGGTATCTTTTCATAATGCGTACGGCTTTAATATTGTCATTTCAATCACCGGTAATTCCGGCCCCAATTGCTGCTGGCTTTTTAATACTCTGCCCGTACTAGGCTCAAACCAATAGTAATTATGCCAAGAGTTCTGGTCATGTCCGACACTGACCAACTCATCAATCAACATAACATTATGTGTTTTATCAAGGATTAACAGCTTTTCTGGGACAGCAGATATAAACTTAGCCCGCATGTCATATCCACTCAGATAATCCTTTTCCCATTCGGCAGAATACTGCCAAGACATAGCATCCAAGCTCAAAGATATATCGGGTACATTTACCATTTTTTGCAATGGATCAGGCCAAGTTGATGCTACTAAATAGAGATCATTTTCCAAACCCACCGTCTTGTGTAGTCGACCTGATTTGGTAACAAAAAGCTTATTATCAGAGCTCACCCAGCTCAATGAACCATCAGGATCTGCAAACGCAAGCACAACCAATGCCTGTGGATTATCACCCACTCGCAGATAGGCGCTCGCATAAGGTAATTCACGTACTTTTTCAGTCGTAACCTCCACATCATCCATTCCCAAAAGGGCATAGCGGAGAGTTGCATAGGTATCTAAACTGGTGGCGGAACAACCACTCAAGAGTAACAATCCCAAAGGTATAAACAAACGAAGAGAAAACATAGACGGGTCACTCAGTGGAATTGGAAAATGATTGCAAAGTGACAAAAATAAGGCTGCCAATGTGGCAGCCTTATTACAATATCGAACAACTTACTTGGTAGCAGTTGTTGTGTTAGTGCTGGTACTGGTGGAGTCGTCATTTGCGTTAGAAATAACAATCGCAGCCAGTGCAGCAGCACCAACGCCAACAGCAACTGCGGCAGTGGTACCAATAGCTGCGCCAGTGGCAGCAGCGCCGCCAGCAGCACCACCACCGGTGCTAGCTGCAGCAGCTACTTCTTCAGCTGCAAATGCATTTGAAGAGAGAACCAACAACGCAGCCAGAGTCAGGGCGGATTTTTTCATTACTCGTTTCCTTGTTTAAACGTGACTTAAAGTAATAACAGGATATCGTGAAACAAACCAATAAACCAGAATACGCCGCTCAGAAGAGCATTCTCATCTAGTGTTACGAAGTGGACGCCCCATAGCATGGCGTACCAAAACGATCATAACGCCTAACATGCCCCCAAGCAAAGTGCCTAATACTGCGATCAATGCCCGTTTGGGTTTCGCTTTTTCTTCAGCAACCACCGCAGGATCAAGGGTTTTAAACACGTACTCTTGATTCACTTCGGTTAACATCATAGTTTTGGTCTGATCCTCGATCAGTTGGTAGAACACCTTCTGCATATCTGCAACTGGGGTTTTCTCAAGCTGTGCTTTGAGATAGGTAATATTACGTGTCGCATCTGTTTGATCACGCAATTTCATGGCCTCATTGAGATCGGCAACCAGCCAGTCAACCCACTGCTTGGCAGACTCCGGAGAGTAGTACTCCACCGCCACCGTCACCAGCCCCGATTTGGCATCCTGACTGATACTGGCAAGTTCACGAAATGCCTTAACCAGCTCCCAGTCTGTTGGTTCAACCGACTTGCCAGATGGCACCTCTCGCACCCACTTTTTGGTGTCAACATCGTAGATTTGTTTATCAACAAGTAACTCGCCGGTCACCTTGTCAGCTTTAATAACTGCCAACAATGGCACTTCCAACTGATGCTGGCGAATAAATTGACTTAAAAATTGACGGGATTTCCCAATCTCGACTGCAATCGCAGTCTTGTCAGAACCACCGCCACTAAGGTTTACGCCTGCCAAACTGGCAAGACCACCAAACTGGGCAGCCATGGCAGCAAGCCCCCCCCCTTGTTGCTCAACAGACGGAGCCAGCAAGGCTTCCGAGCGATAAATATTGGGCAATGATATTGCGACCATGACAGCTATTCCCGCCCCCACCAAGGTACTGGCGACTATCCACCACTTACCACGCCACAGCGCTGCGAACAACTCACGTAAATCGATTTCATCTTCGCTCTCCCCATTCATTACCAATGGCAAGGGAGGGTGTTCTTTTAGTTGTGTCATAACAAACCGAATCTCAAAAGAGTCAGGTAGTCTTCACTACCTGACTGCATAGGTTGTCAAATGAACAATGTCATTACTTGATTGCATTCCATGCGACACCCAGTTGGTAGAGGATCTGAGTTGCTGAGGTCATGATACTCAGGTTATCCAGATAATCAGAATCAACCGGAACTACGATCGTATCGCCCGGTTCCAGGCTCTTGCGACCACCAAACCAGCTATCACCTGGCAGCATCACACTACCATTAGCCTTGATCACGTAGATACGGTCGGTATCCGCCTGTTTCTTGGTTCCCCCAGCACGACTCAAATAATCGTTCACACTCAGGTTGCCATCGTAAACGTGGGAAGAGGGAAATTGCACCATACCCTGAATAGAGACCACATTTTGTAACGCAGGCACATAAAGCTTGTCGCCATCTTGCAGCATCACGTCAGCCTGTTTGTCGCCAGACAAAATGGCCGGCATATCGATAGTCATGCGACCGACAGCCTTGCTGTTTTCAAGCTGATTGACCACCGTCATCGCCTCGGCTGGCGAGCTGGTGTAGTTGGCGATACTGGATTGACGACGCAAGGTCATCGTCGCGATCTCTTGCTTGAGTTCATCACGCAATAACGCGATGCGTTCTTCCTCCTGCTTGCGCAGCGCTTCACGAGCAAATACAGCGCCATTCGGGTTCGCATAAGGGGTTATACCGCCGACTCGCTGGATCAAGTCCTGTAGGCTTTCGCCACGACGAACTGTATAGGTCCCAGGATACTTCACCTCGCCAAACACCTGTACGGTTGCTTCTTCACGCCACTGAGGATGAGGCAATACGTTCAAGCTGTCTTTTGATTGCACCAAAGGTGAACCAGTTACCCGATTTGCAGTTGCCAAATCCAGACGCTGATTTTCAATTGCAATATCGTTCCCTCGTTCGCTAACACGAGACAACTCAATTACATTTGCCTGTTCGTTAAAACCGCCCGCAGCCATGATCAAATCATGGGTACGGCTATAGGGAGTCAAGGGATAGATCCCCGGGTATTTCACCTCGCCGCGCACTTCAGCAATCTGTACAGGCTTGCCTTGTGCAGCTTGCGCTTTCAAACGTTCAAGAACGGGAGCAAGAAGAGCCTGACGAGAAGCCCCCACAACTGCCTCTGTTGTAGTTGTGCCAGAAACCTCCGCCAACGTCATCTTCTCTTCTTTGGCAAGCTGTGCACGGCTGACATCGGCACCGGTACTGCTATCGACCGTATCAGCTTGTTGGGCAATACGTTGTTGCGCCTGCTTGTTGATAGAGGTAAACGGCGTGCGAGTATTAGCCTGTTGTATCAAGCGGTCGGTCGTATCATTGCTAAAGACAAGTACCTGATCACGCGGTTGCAAGCGAATGTCATCTTCGCCACCAGGCATTTGCAGGGCTCGCCCCAGATTAAATTGCAGCACCTCGATATTGCGCTGCGCATCCACTTCACGGACAACCAGGGCGTAATTCAAATCTGTGACAGAGGTCAGATCACGATCGGCACTTTGTAGAACCCGACTGATCCGCATTCCAGGTTGGAAGCTGAATACACCTTCACGAACCACGGCACCTTTTACCACAATCGCCTGGCTATATTCGGTACTGCTCGGCTTGACCGTGATCTTGTCACCATCGCGCACAACAAACTGGCGATCATGCTGACTTGCCAGATTCAAGTTGAATACCCGCATTCCGGTTTCACCATAACGGGTCACCGAAACCTCTTTGAGCGCAGCAGCCTTCATGCCGCCGGCCAACCCCAGCACATTAACCAGGGCTGCCGGGCCACTCAATTCATAAATAGCGGGGCGTTTCACCAGACCATCGATGCTCACTTCAATCCCTTTGGCAGGGATAAACACTGTGTCACCGGAACGCAAACGAATATCCTGACTGGTGTCGCCCCATACCAGCATCTTGTAGAGGTCGACATCGATCACTTTCTGCCCAGCACGCTTGACCTGGATCTTGCGCAGCGACCCTACGGTGTCGATGCCACCTGCGGCTTGCAAAGCCTGGGTCACTGTCGCCATGCCATTGACGTTGTAAGCACCAGGGCGATAGGCATCGCCCATCACAAAGACCTGCATGGTGCGCAAAGCACCAAAACTGATAAACGCCTCTACACCAATCTTTTGCTCTTTGATCCGGTTTTCCAGCTCAGTGCGTAGTTGCTGGAAAGTCTGGCCACTGGCAGCAATCGGACCAAGTGACGGAAAGTCGATAAAACCCTCACGGCCAATCGCAAGGCTGTAACTCGCATTCTCCTTTCCATAGAGCTGGACTCGTATCTCGTCACCCGGGCCCATCACATAATCGTCGGCCACGGGCATATCCACCACTGGCGCATCGGTCAGCGGTTCACCGGCAAACACACTATAGCCAAAAGGCTGTAATTCCCCATCTTGCGCCGCACCTGCGACCAAGGGCCGCTGAGATGCCTGGCTGTAATCCACTTCACGTGGGGCCGCCACAGGCGCAGTGTTGACCGGCGTGACACTGCTTTGGCTGTTACTCCCTCCGACCTGGGATGGATCGATACCATACTGAGCGGCCAGTGCCTGCTGCTGGGCAGGAGACAGCTGTTTAAATTTGGCCATCATCTCGGGCGTAATTTGTGGCGCCGCCATAAGCGGCAAGCCCACCAAAGCCAGAGAAAGAAGCAATCCCTTTTGATTCATCTTGATAAAATCCACCACATACAAAAATATTGATGCCACCCACGGCATAGACAGGCGGCATCATAACAAAAAGCGCACAGATTATGACAATCGATTAAACAGGAGACCTAGAAAATGCCTCAGCCTGACGTTTAGCTACCAAACAGATCGCGGGTATATACCTTGCCCATCACATCAGCGATGTTCACAAACCATGCGGTTTGCATGTACCAGCTACAGCAATTCTCATGGTTAATCCTTTTACACCTGAATAGGAAAATTTATAGATTAATTAGGTTAGTTAATGTAGATGAAACTAGCGTACTTGCTATTTCAAATCTATCCGCCTCAGCATAACAGCGCAGCTCAGGGGCATTACCTGATGGTCGCAGGTGAATAATAAAACCATTATTTAACGTCAACCTCAATCCATCTGTGGTATCTACCAAGCTAACAGTGAAATCAGTTAAACCCAGCTTGGTTAATAACGTCTGAGGATCCGCCCCCCCTCAGCCAAAATTGCCTGACTACGAGCAGTGGCAAAATTTTGAATTCGGTCAGAATGGGTATAACGAGCAGGTAAGGCATTCACCAAGGGTGAAATCGCCTCCTTGCCCGCAGCAGCTAACAACATCAAAAACGGCAGCACAGCATCACGGGTTGGCAAGGCCGCCAGTGGTTTACCTGCAAACTCGATATCACTACCTAACAGGAAGCCACCGTTGGCTTCAAAACCAGCTACGCGTTGATATTGTTTAGCTAGTTGCGCAAATTCAGCGATCACATAAGGTGAACCAATTTTGGTCAGTTGCACGCAGTCAAAACGGCCACAACGAACAATCACTGTGTTACTGCTGACTGGAATGGCTAACGCTTCAATATTCAGGGCACTGGCACATAGCAGACCCAAAATATCACCACGCAGCCACTCACCATGCTCATCTGCTACCAACGGACGGTCGCCATCACCATCAGTCGAGAAGATTGCATCAAGTTGGTATTGGGCAGACCACAACCGTGCCTTGGATTTATCTTCTTCCCCTACCGCTTCGGTATCGATCGGCACAAATTGATCACTGCGCTCGATGCGAATAACTTCTGCACCCAACGAAGCAAATAACGGCGCATAGAGTTCACGTCCAGCGCTGGAATGCTCATAAATACCAATTCGTTTACCTGCTAACATATCTGCAGCAAACAAAGATGCATAACGAGCACAATAACTTTCGGCTGCCCGCGGGCTGGCAATCAACTCAGGCAACACGGGTAAAGCATCAAACTCAACCTCAGCCGCCAAAATCGCCAGTTCATCAGCCTTGGTGATCTCACCATCTGGTCGATAGAATTTCAGCCCGTTACGATCAAATGGAATATGGCTCCCTGTCACCATGATGCATGGCATAGTATCTTGCATCGCCTGATAGGCTAATGCGGGGGTTGGAACCACCCCGTAATAAAGCGGCTCAACCCCTGCTTGCAACAAGGCTGCAGCGCACGCCTGAGCCATAGCATAACTGCTCGGGCGGTTATCGATTGCCAACGCCAGCTGCTTAGGAGCGAATTCCTGGCGTAACACGGCAACAAAAGCATGAGTAAAAGCCGCGCACACTTCGGGCGTGAAATCGACCACCAAGCCACGGGCACCACTGGTGCCAAAGGCAATACCACTTTGTGAAATAATAGATTGGGTATTAATCATTATTTTTAACCAAAAATTGCGGGATTTTAGACAGGTTTTTCCATGCAAGCGTCACCGGCCAAAATAGTCCATTGTTGCGCATAGCTTGAATATCCTCACGCATCTTACGCAAGATAGTGCTTAGCGAACGATTGCTGATGCCACCTACACGCATCTTTATTAACACCTGAGGCAAGTAACCAGCTCGGACATTTGCACGCCAGAGATATCGTAAAATTGAGTCATAATCAGCAGCAATTTTATAACTTAAATCAAAATCATCAAATTTTTGATAGCAACTGCGACGCATATAAAACGTCGGGTGAGCAGGCATCCAACCATATTTTAATTTTTTCTTGTTATAGTTGCCGCTTTGCCAAAGACGTACCACTTTACTGATATCGTTTTGCTGAACATATTCAAGATCGGCATAGACAGCATCATACTCACCGATGTTGAATACATTAACCAAATCAGCAATCGCTTCTGGATAAGCCAGCAGATCATCCGAATGCAAAAAACCCACTATATCACCGGTTGCAGCAGCAATACCTTTATTGAGCGCATCGTAATTCCACGATCGGGCTCAGAGATAATTTTGCTTACTCTGGTGCAGTTATGGTTAATCACCTCAAGGGTATTATCTTTGGAGGCGCCATCGACAATGATGTATTCAATATCTGGATATGTCTGGCTCTCTAATGACACGAGAGTATCATGAATGGTGGCAGCACTGTTATACGTTGCAGTAATAATACTGACCTTCATCAATAGCCAACTCCGGTAGATGGAATACGCACAATATCATCTTCCCCAAGATAAATACCGCTACGAACTTCAATCATCTCAAGCGGGATTTTTCCTGGGTTTTCAATGGCGTGCGCCACTCCAAGTGGAATATAGGTAGATTGGTTTTCGGATAACAAAAAGCTTTCTTCACCTCGCGTCACCCGTGCTGTGCCAGACACAATAATCCAGTGTTCAGCGCGGTGGTGGTGAATTTGCATCGCGGTTTTTTGGCCGGGTTTCACCATCAACTGTTTAACGTGATAACGCAACCCATCGGCAATCGCGTCGTGGCTACCCCAAGGGCGAAACACTTCGCGGTGTTGCAATTGTTCGGGGCGATTGGCCGCTTTTAATTGATTGACAATGCCTTTGATCTCTTGCACTCGGTCTTTATGCGCCACTAACACCGCATCTTTGGTTTCAATGACCACCACATCATCAATGCCGACCGTAGCTGTTAAGCGGTGCTGGGCATAGATAAAGCAGTTGCGAGTCTGCTCGGTTAACACATCACCGTGCAGCACATTGCCTTGCGCATCTTTGTCACTCACTTCCCACAGGGCAGACCAAGAACCGACATCACTCCAGTTGGCATCCAGCGGCATCACCACTGCATTGGCGGTTTTTTCCATCACCGCATAGTCGATGGAATCATCCGGGCAAGCGGCAAAAGAATCCGGATCAAGCCGGATAAAATCCAGATCATCTTGCGCTAAGGAGAGTGCTTGCTCACAGGCCGCCAACATGGCGGGGTTATGCTGTTTAAGCTCATGCAGATATACAGAAGCCTTAAACAAGAACATACCGCTGTTCCACAAGTAACGGCCATCGGCCAGATATTGCTGGGCGGTGGATAATTCTGGTTTCTCGACAAAAGCTGCTACCGTGCTGGCACCATAGCCCACTTCACTGCCCTGCTGGATATAGCCATAACCGGTTTCTGGCGCGGTAGGTACTATGCCAAAGGTGACTAACTTGCCCTGCTCGGCCAAGGGAATAGCCGCTTGCACCGCTTGGCAAAAGGCGGCGGGTTTGGCGATCACATGATCTGCGGCCAGCACCAGCAATAAGGGATCGTCACCTTGTGCGCTGGCATGCAGGGCGGCAATGGCCACTGCTGGTGCCGTGTTGCGGCCAAACGGCTCCAGCGCAATCCCGCTGTGTTGCAAATGCCCTTTGCGCAACTGCTCGGCAACGATGAAGCGATGCTCTTGATTGCAGATAATGAAGGCTGGCTGATGCGCCAACGGGTTTAAGCGCTGCAAGGTTTCTTGCAGCAGGGTCGCCTCACTGGTTAGGGATAAAAACTGCTTGGGAAACAGAGTGCGCGACAAAGGCCACAGGCGAGTGCCAGAGCCCCCAGCCATTACAACTGGCAATAACATGGCATTACGTCCTTTCTAAAAAATAATCTTTGGTGTGCTGATGCACACTCGGGTCTTGCAGCAACTCATTGACGCTACACCAACGATATTGGTCATGCTGGCTCAATGGCAATGCATCTTGTTCTCCTTGCCATACCATTTCATACCCCAACACCACGTAATGGGTTGAAAAATCTTCGCCCGAGAAGTTATCGGTATAAAAGTGCTCGTAAGGACCGAGAAAGCGGGCAATATCCCGACTAACCGCAATCCCTAACTCTTCCTCAGTTAAACGCCAAAAAGCATCATTTAACCGTTCATCTTTACGCACCCGACCACCAGGAACAAACCAGAAGCCTTGCGCCGGGCGGTTTAACCTTCGCCCAAGCAGTACTTGTCCAAGCTCATTGCGTACAATCAAATCAATCGAGATAAGTGGCATTGCCGCCACTATCTGTTGAAATTGTGTCTTATCTAACCAATGACTTGATTTATTTGTGACGTCGTTATTCACGGAAGGCATCTTGGTGCTCCAGGAACCACTGATAAGTCAGGGTCAGGCCTAATTCCAATGAATGGGTATAATGCCAACCTAGGTTAGCCAAGCGGCTTACATCCATTAGTTTTCGCGGAGTGCCATCAGGTTTAGTAGCATCGAATACTACCTCACCGGCAAACCCAACGACTCTGGCCATCGTCTCAGCCAACTCGCGGATCGTACAGTCGACACCGGTCCCCACATTGATATGAGACAGCATTGGTTGGGTATTAGCCTGATATACCTCGTTCGCCAACTCCATCACATGAATGCTGGCGGCCGCCATATCATCAACATGCAGAAACTCGCGCATAGGTGTGCCGCTACCCCACACTACCACCTCTTTGTCGCCACGTAACTTAGCCTCGTGGAAGCGGCGCATCAGGGCAGGGATGACATGGGAATTTTCCGGATGGAAATTGTCATTTTCGCCATACAGATTGGTAGGCATCACGCTGCGATAATCTCGACCATATTGGCGATTATACGATTCACACAACTTGATACCGGCGATCTTGGCGATGGCATATGGTTCGTTAGTCGCTTCCAACGTGCCGGTCAGAAGCGCACTTTCAGTCATCGGTTGGGCAGCCAGTTTGGGATAAATGCACGACGAGCCCAAAAAGAGCAGCTTTTGCACACCAGCCAGATGCGCAGCGTGGATAATGTTGCACTCCATCATAAGATTCTCGTAGATGAATTCGGCGGGATAACTGTTATTGGCATGAATACCACCCACCTTGGCTGCAGCCAGATACACCTGATCAATCTGTTCGCTTGCGAAAAACTCTGTCACCGCCTGTTGGGAGGTTAAATCAAGCTCGGTACGAGTACGCACGACCAGTTCAACTTCTCCTCGCTGGCTTAACTGACGGCAAATCGCCGACCCCACCATACCTCGGTGACCAGCAACAAAGACCTTTTTTTTGGCGTGTTGCGCTGTCATTGATCAGTTCTCCACCGACAGAGAAACGTCAAAGCCGTTGGCTTTGAGCAGTGCATGTTGCTTGGCCTTATTAAGGTCGCTGGCCACCATCTCGGCACACATCTCTTCAACAGTGATCTCCGGCACCCAACCCAGTTTGGCCTTGGCCTTGGCAGGATCACCCAACAGGGTTTCAACTTCTGCAGGACGGAAGTAACGCTCATCGACTCTGACGATCACATCACCTACGTTGACACCCGGTGCGTTGTCACCAGTGACCGCACTGACAGTCGCGACTTCATTGACGCCTTGACCACTAAAGGTCAGCTCGATACCAGCCTCTTTGGCCGACATACGCACAAATTCGCGAACGGAAATCTGTTTACCGGTCGCAATCACAAAATCTTCAGCCTGGGTTTGCTGCAGCATCATCCACTGCATACGCACGTAATCTTTGGCGTGACCCCAGTCGCGCAGCGCATCCATATTGCCCAGATACAAACACTGCTCCAGCCCTTGGGCGATATTAGCGATGGCGCGGGTGATCTTGCGGGTAACAAAGGTTTCACCACGACGTGGGGACTCGTGGTTGAACAGAATACCGTTGCAGGCATACATGCCATAAGACTCGCGGTAGTTAACCGTGATCCAGTAGGCATACATTTTGGCCACCGCATAGGGGGAACGGGGGTAGAACGGGGTGGTCTCGCGCTGCGGGATCTCTTGGACCAGCCCATATAACTCGGAGGTAGAAGCCTGATAGAAACGGGTTTTTTGCGCCAGGCCATTCACCCGAATCGCCTCAAGAATACGCAAGGTGCCGATGGCATCCACATCCGCAGCATACTCCGGTGATTCAAAAGAGACGGCCACATGCGACATGGCCGCGAGGTTATATACCTCGTCTGGTACAATCTCCTTGATCAGTCGGTTAAGGTTAGAACTGTCGGACAAGTCACCATAATGCAGGGTGATGTTATCACTTAACTGGCGCAGATTATCGATACGTGAGGTGTTATAAGAGGAGGCACGGCGGATTAAACCGTGTACCTGGTACCCCTTTTCAACCAACAGCTCGGCTAAATAAGAACCGTCTTGACCGGTAATGCCGGTGATAAATGCTACTTTATTGATCATTTTCATTCCCCGTTTAAATAATTAACTTTTGACAGCACTACTTATTTAGCAAGCAATTCTTTATACACTGCCAAAGTTTCTTCAAAACAACGCCCCCAAGAGAACTTGGCTGCCTGCTCCAGACCGGCAGTGATCAATTGTTTTCGCATTACTGGCAACTTTATCAAAGCGTCACTGAATGCAACAACCGTTGGTTCATTGACTAAAATTGCAGCATCACCTGCCACTTCAGGTATAGATGAAACATTAACCGCTATCACCGGGCAGCCAGCACGCATAGCCTCTATAACCGGAATACCAAACCCTTCATAGC
The DNA here is from genome assembly GCF_051919365.1 of Aeromonas sp. 82P. NCBI lineage: Bacteria > Pseudomonadati > Pseudomonadota > Gammaproteobacteria > Aeromonadales > Aeromonadaceae > Aeromonas > Aeromonas sp. 82P. The sequence goes on along the minus strand of NZ_JBQBEV010000001.1, from coordinate 1,767,334 downwards.
TTGAGGGATACAACAACGCATAGGCTTGGTTATAAGTTTGGTTCAGCTCTTCATCACTTAAACGGCCAAGCCAGCAGTAACGGTTAGGCAAATAGCGCTCAAGATGCTTGATTTCATCTTCACTAAGTTTGCCACCACCAATAATTTGCAGCTGCAAACTTGGCACAACGGCTACTGACTCAACTGCTAATGTAAAATTCTTATAACCACTTCGAGCCCCCACAAACACTACAGCTTGTTGGCTTTCTTCATTTGATAAGGCATCTATAGGATGATAACTATCCGAAACACCGTTATAGATAACTCGAATTTTACTTGGGTCAACAGGGCAATACTGCTGCAAGTCTTTCGCAGTGTTATACGATACACAGATCACCAAATCGCTGTTACGAATAGCTTTATTTTTTTGCCATGAATGCACCCACTTCGCAGGTCCAGTTAAAAATTTTTCGTATGTGAAATCATGAACAGTAGTCACTACTTTCAACTTTTTCCGTTTATCTGGTAGCCTATAGTAGCTGGAATGAAAGACCCCATATTCCTCTTCATAACCTATCTGACAATATCGATATCTATCTAAGAATCGATTTTTCATTTCATGACCAACAATTTTATAATCTAAAGTACTTTTCTCTAGACCTGATATTAACTGATCAAAATAAACACTTATACCACCCTTTGACTGCAACCGATAGATTATATCATCAATTTGCACCATGCAACCCACCTTGCTTATATTTATAGTGTTGTTCAATGTGACACGCACGACCAAAAAACAACAAGAAGGAAACCGTTTTTATATACGTTTGACTATAATATGGCGGAGCTTTAACATAGACGAAAAAAATTAATAGAAATATTGAAAGCACAAGAACAAATTCTTTTGTTCTGCTATGAAACCCAGTTATATCATGGACTGCTTTCAGTAGTATTTTACTATTAAAGAAAATCAACAAAAAAGTCAATACAAGCCCAATTATACCAAAGAATACATAATTAATAACTAAACTTGAATCTGAAGGCTTATTTATATTATTTAAAAACGACAGGTCCGGTTGGTTAATATAATAGTTTTCACCTAGTAATATATTTTTTAAAACTGGAACATATAAATGATTTTGCACGAGGTCATTGGTTGACTCACTCTGAATACCTCTCCCAGAGATAAAATTCCCTATTACTTCAAAAGAAAATGAAATTAAATACTGAACTTGCTCGCCCCCAAATATAAATAGCAAAGCAATTATAGCTATAAGCGTGAACACAACGAGAAAACCATTTATATATTTAGCTGACAAGTACAACTGCAGGAAAAATATCATAACAAAAGCAAACAACCCTGTTCTACCTGAAATGCAGACCAGAACAAAAAGGCATATCATTCCTACAAACCATGTAATTTTATCTACCACTCTTACACTAAACAACATGGGATACAGCACCCAAGAAATTATCGCATATGATAAAGATGTGTCCCATATAGATAATCCCTGCCACCCAATGCCTCTGAAGGAGGTAATGGCAAAATCATACCAATGCCCCTCCAGTGCTGTAAAATTCTCTATATAATAACGTTTGAACTCATCTATGGATAATTGTAAACCACAAAGAATAATTGACAACAATAAAAAATAAGAAAACGCTCGCGCCAAGATAATAGGGTGGATTATATACGGCATACGAATAAAAAATGTAGTTAACAAAAATAGAAACAATAACAAATTAACTGACACTAGAAGAAACTGTTTCAAATTCCAAAAAAAAGCTTCCTCATCACCTATACTTAATAATAAGAAATATAAAGCTGATAATGCTGGAAAGCACAATAATGTTACACTATAACTTAATGCTTCTTTTGGCAGCACGCAATATATATTAGTTTTTCTACAAAAAAAAATAAATAGCAAAAAACAACAACCAATACAAATTAAAAAATAGTTTGTAGTAAATATAGCCGCATTGAACCTCACACCTCCAAAAAAAATGAAAATGAATATAAATACACAAAGCGTTGAGCTAGCGCTATTTATTACAGATATTCTTGACAAATGAAATGTCCCTCCTAAATATAGCAGTCTTTAATCTGTGGATGCTCTCGTAAAGAGAGAACAAAATTCTATGACATTTATTCCTTTTGAAAATCAGCCTCATCGCTCGCATGTGCTCATTATAAGAACGAAGATATGAGGTATTATCTCTATTACTCTTATGAAATGTCAGGTCATGCTTAATATAATTATCATTTATAATAAAGGCTGCATTAAATTTTCTTAAAAACATAAACAAATACGTATCAGTACCATAATTCTTTAGACCTACAGGAAAAGAAAAATCATCAATATAGCGACAAGGGATTGTAACTCCGCTGTTTACAGCAAAAATATATTTTAAATTGACACTTTCAATTTTTGATAATTCCCATCCAAACCATAGAAAATTATGAGCAGGACTTACTAATTTATCTGATACGAATACTTGCGGTAAAATCACAGAAAATGGAGAGTTATTCACATCTGCTAAAATTTTCTTACTAAAATATGGAGACAATAAACTATCCTGATCTAATAACACAACATGAGTAAATTTCTTCTTTATTGCTCTTCTAAAAACCTTCAAATAAACTTCAGATAGGGGATAATTGTCAACACAAGAGACATATAGAAAATCATTAAATCTGGACTTCAGATATCTTTTATTCTCCATTTTACAGGGTTCAGGTGAATTATCCCAGACAATTAAATTACTATCAGGTATTCCATCTAAATCTAAAGTCATCACTGTTGGACTTTGGCTACATTTCTGCTTGTAAATAACTATAAGAAACATTATTTTCATAATTTAATATCGCTTAATTTTCCTTGCTGGCACACCGGCGACTAATGTATACGGTGGTACAGATTTGGTCACAACAGCATTTGCTCCAATCACAGCTCCATCGCCAATACTCACCCCAGATAAAATCCTAACATTATCAGCAATCCAAACCTTTTTCCCTATTATAGTCATTCCTTTCACAACTAGCTTTCTATCTTTCGGGTCCAGGATTTTTTCCTCTTCAATTCCAAATCCATGATTATGATCGGTTATATGAACATTACTCCCAATCAAGGCTCCTTCCTTAATGACAACTTTATAACATGAGGCTATATGGACACTCTGGCTAATTGAAACATTTTCAGAAATAATGATCTCTCCAAGCCCAATAGATTCAAACCAAGCAAAATCACCAATCCTGACGTTAGATGATATATGCAACCCTTTTGAACCAATTAAAATTGGATAACGGCCTATAATGAGGTTGCTAGTATTAAACACTCTAGAATAATAATAATTCCTAACTCTATTAAATAAAAATTGTATTGCCTTTGTTATATACACTCCTAATCTTTCATTAGACCTACTCATTATTCGGAATCCAATATAGAAGTGAACAATTTTACTTGGACTTCAGATGTTGTCTTTTGCAGACCTATCGCTCTAGCTCTTTCTTTCATAAAATTAATATCACTCATAGATAGTGAAAGGAATTTCATTATGTTTTCACGTAATGACTTCACTGATTTATCTTTACAAATAAAACCAGAATAAGAATCAAGAATCAGATCTCTTGCAACACCGACATCAAATGCAATAACGGGAGTACCGGATAAAATAGATTCATTTATCATCATCGGCCCAGCATCCTCAATCGAAGGACAAATGAAAACATCCGCCAGATTGTAGATAAATGGATATAATGATTTGTCTTTGATAAAAGGAATGCAGATATGTTCTACTCCAGAAATTAACGCGCTGTCAATGTCATCACCAACAGACAAGAGTACAACATCATCCAATTCCGATTTTTTATTTGATAGTGTGTTTAACGCTTCTAATAATAATGATACTCCCTTACGTACATCTTTTAGTGTTTGAGCGCCAATCAAGATGACTTTCTTATCAAGAGGAATGTTAAGCCCTAAATTTTCATTTGCAATTTGCCTATTTCTAGGCGTGAAAATTTCAGGTTCTATCCCAATAAGGATTTTCTTGGAAGGATATTTTGCTTGTAGCGCTGATGCTGTAATCTTATCATCAATCCATGAGCTGCAAGATATGAACATACTATCCATTTGATTGTATATAACCTTACGCCGCTCCATTGTTTTTTTAGCTATGACTTGAGCTGGCTTGTATAATGCGGGGCAACTTTCACATGAAGAGTGATATCCTTGACATTCCCATGGATAATGGCACCCCCCGGTTAAGGCGGCTACGTCCATAAGATAAAAAAGGACTTTTGAACCTAATTTATTTTGTAATAGCCATATATCTCTATCTGATAAGAATCCAGCGACATAATATACTATTATTAAATCTGGTGATTCAGAAAGTCTATCGATAATCTTACCAACACTATTACTTGAATAATATAATAAATAAGTGTGTTCCTTCTTCATTCCTCTAACGACAAAGAGCCTCCTTAGTATTCTATCTAACCATTTCCTGAAGATGAAATATGAATCCTTTGTTGAATACACGAACTGATCAGGTGTTGTTTTTTCTAGAACAAACATCTTTGATTCATGTCCATATTTCAAAAAATTATTATGGGTTCTATATGCCCCATAATATGCGCCTTTACTATCACCACAAGATAAATGAATAACTTTCATATAAAACTCTTAATACGCCAATATAATATTGGCTACAGAATATCAACTACAGATCAATCAAACATTAAATACAAATAAACTCAATTTACATAAAGGAATTATCGGCCCATCTATAAATAGATTTACGAATACTATATCCTGCAACTAAAAGCAATGATGAATTAACTATTACTGGTAGCAACAAATCAATTACAGGATTATTAAAAACAATATTTTTATTGTAGATATAAAAGAATAGAGTATTCTCAATAGAGATAAACAATATTAACAAAAATAATTTAAAAGCAATATTTTTGATTGCTTTGCTAAATCTCCCCCCCCCCCCATACGACTCCAAAAAAGGATGTATGTATTGCAAGAAAAATAGCACAACCCGTAGCGCCCCAAACTTTAGCAATGAATATAGTTGAAGGTATAACAAAGATTGAATATAACAAATATGCATAAAAATGACTTTTTATATCATCAATCGCATATAGCACTAGAAATAAGAAATTAATTAGTGCTGCTACATATGATGATAACACTAACCATTTAGCATAGTTATTAACACTATGTCCTAAACTTGGATTATTCATCCACAATCCAATTAAGCCATCTCCGTATATGAAAAAATATGACACTATTTGCGTGCACAAAAGGATGAAGAGACAAATAAAGAGTATAATATGCCTCTTGAAGAGCAATATATTGTTTGTTTTAAATAGATAACTTAACCTAGGCATCAAATATTGTGATATGGGCATTGTTAGAACAATAACTAGAGATGAGAGCTGTGTTGCAATCTGATAATGCGCATAATCAGATAGTTCTGTATATGTTGACAATATCAATTTATCTAACTGTGTTGTAATGATCCAGACCAGTGAAAGGCAAGACAAATATCCAGATTGTTTTATCACAGAGAATAAATTAAATTTATCATAACAGCAATCAGTCCCTTCCCCCCCATCTTCTATATTGCATAGCGTTTCCTTGTTATATATATAATAACATAACATTAAAAAAATCACTATTATATCAAACAATGAAATCCAATATATAGAATCAAGGTAACACCCTATAGAGCTTTCAATATATCTAATACTTAAATAACTTCCACCATAAAACAATGTCGTATATATACAACCCCATACAGATATAACTACCTGTTTTTCTACACCATAAAAAAAACTGCATATATATAACTTTAAATAATTAACCCCCAACACAAATCCAATAATTTCAATTGCATTTTTCGTGGTTTCATAATCAATGCTTGTATTTAACCACTGAGATGATATTACATCTGAAAAATTATAGATAAATAAAAACAGAAGTATCGAAATGAATAAAAATACGCCTAGTGCCCGATTATACAATTTAATAACAGAGCAAAACTCTAATATATTATTTCGATGAATAGAGATCATTCTGATAAACGTGCCGCTAACGCCGGCATCGAGCAGAGCGAGGAAACTTAACAACATTGTCATAAAAGATATTAGACCATATTGTTCAGGCCCGAGAATTGCAATCGTTAATGGAATAAAAAGCAAGGGTAGTATCGTTCTGTATATCTGAGAACAATATAATATTAGCATTTTTTTCTTCATTTACTACCATCTAACAAATAGTACAAAAAATATAAAACTATTCTTTTTCAAAGAATTTGTAAATCAAATTTGTAATATAATCAACCTCCGAGATAGATAGTTCATAGTACATTGGCAACCTTAACAGTCTATTCGAAAAGTCGTCACTGTTTGGCAACCGTTCTTCTTTTTCATTTTTCATTGAAAAGAAAGGGCTTGAATGCAATGAAATATAATGGAACACACTATGAACATTATTTTCTCTAAGATAACTTATTAATTCACTTCGACATTCTAGTGACGGACATAATAGATAAAACATATGTGCGTTATTAGTCGCATAATCAATATGTCTAGGAATATTAATAGACCCAGCACTATTTAATTCTTTCAAATTATCATAGTACCGTTCCCACAATAACTTTCTCTTATTTTGAATGTCATCAATAACTTCAAGTTGAGCATATAGATATGCAGCAATAATATCGGAAGGAAGGAAGGAAGAGCCTATGTCAACCCATCCATATTTATCAATCTCCCCCCGAAAAAATGCAGTCCTATTGGTTCCCTTTTCACGAATAATCTCTGCCCGTTTGATATATTTTTCATCATTAATAACGAGCATTCCCCCTTCACCAGAAATGATATTCTTTGTCTCATGAAACGAAAATGCACCAAAAGTACCTATACTACCTAAAGGTCTATCACGATAAAATGAATCAATCGCCTGAGCGGCATCCTCAACAACCGGAATATTATACTTTTGGGATATAGCTATAATTTTATCCATATCACATGCCACACCAGCATAGTGAACAATAACTATAGCTTTTGTTTTTGATGTAATTAATCGCTCAATTTCATCAGGGTCAATATTTGGATTATTTTTATAACTATCTGCGAAATTAATTTTCGCACCTCTTAATACAAACGCATTCACGGTAGAAACAAAAGTAAAGGAAGGTGCGATGACTTCATCCCCCTCTTTTATATCTAATAAAATTGCAGCCATTTCTAATGCATCTGTACACGATGTAGTTAATAGTACTTTTTTAAAGTTATACCTTTTTTCAAAAAAACTATGGCATTTTTTCGTAAAAAGACCATCTCCAGATATTTTCCCTCCAGCAACAGCTTGAGATATATATACTAATTCGCGACCGTGAAGATAAGGTTTATTAAATGGAATCATATCAAAAATCCTTGTTTCTTATATAAATTTACTTCTAATTCCAATAGAGGGGTTGTCAATACTATCGACAGTTATATCATCTAATCTCAAAAGCCCCTTACCACAAACAACTATTAATTTATCGTCATGCTTAAATATTACCTTACCACAGCTTCGGTTTTCTATTAATACATCAGGTAATACCGTTGCACTACGAATACGAACCTCCAACCCATTTAAGTAGCTTAATGCACCTTTATATGGATAGCCTACACATCTAATAAAATGTGATATATCATCAGCATCATCAAACCAATTAATTCGGTAATCATCTTCATTACGCCATAAACTATATGTAGCAGCATTATGATTCTGCGGTTGTGAGGTGAGAGTATCTGAATAATAAGACATGCAAATCTTTTCGGCTAAGCGCCGATAGCAAAAACTGATTCTTTGAATAGCATCTTTTATTGTTATCGGGTATGAAATATTGATTATTTCCTGATAATATACGTCACCTTCATCATATCGTTCTGCAGCAGATATGGCCGAAACGCCTATAAATTCATCGCGCTTAATAAGCGCCGTCACTAAAGGATTGAACCCTCTATACTTAGGCAATATTGAATCATGAAATACAATCAATTTATTTTCAGGTATATTTCTAATCATTTTTTGCCATCCTGCCGCAATTGCTATACCAAAGCTGCGACAGCTACTGAATTTTTCACTATCATAGTGATAACAATGAACATTGCTTTGTTTACATGCATTCACAATATCTATTGAATAATCAAATTCAACGTTTACATCAGTACTAAAACAAACAAATACATCATTTGTTATATTTAAAACCCCCCTTAAAGTTTCCAATCCCTTTAAACCGGTTAAATACAACTTAATTGTTTTAGAGTTTTCACTGTACATTTATTTACCACAGCATTAGCATTGCTATTAATTTAATGATTCAAAGAATGAAACAGCGTTATTATCTTTTTCTGAAAGAATTGGTTTTTGTTCATCCCCCCATTTAATATTAAGATATGGGTCATTCCATCTAAATCCTCGTTCACAACTAGGATTATAATAATCAGTAGTTTTATATAAAACTTCAGTGTTTGTACTTAGTGTCAAAAAACCATGGGCAAACCCTTCCGGGATCCACAACTGTCGCTTGTTTTCACCTGACAAGTGAACCCCAACCCACTGGCCGAAGGTCGGTGAGCTTTTGCGGATATCTACCGCCACATCAAATACTTCACCTGCCACACAACGTACCAGCTTGCCCTGGGCATGGGGAGGCAGTTGATAGTGCAAACCACGCAACACCCCTTTCGAGGATTTGGAATGATTATCCTGCACAAAGTTAACCGGATATCCTACCGCCTCTTCAAATAACTTGTGGTTGAAACTCTCAAAGAAAAAACCACGCTCATCACCAAATACTTTTGGTTCAAAAACAAGCACGTCAGGAATCGCTGTCTTGATTACATTCATCTGTCTATCCACATTTGATTCATTTTTTATGGGAGGAGCATCTTCCCTCCCCCCATATCACATCAGGCTTTGGCAACCATTTTTAGCAAATATTGTCCATACGCATTTTTTGCCAACGGCGCAGCAAGTTCACGCACCTGCTCGGCAGTAATGAATTTCTGGCGATAGGCGATCTCTTCCGGACAAGCCACTTTCAACCCCTGACGGGTCTCAATGGTCTGAATAAAGTTGCTCGCTTCAATCAGGCTTTCATGGGTACCGGTATCCAGCCAGGCATAACCACGGCCCATCATGGCCACCGACAGATTACCTTGCTCCAGGTAGATACGGTTCACATCGGTAATTTCCAGCTCACCACGGGGCGACGGCTTCAGGCTCTTGGCGATCTCCACCACGCTGTTGTCGTAGAAATAGAGGCCGGTCACCGCATAGTTGCTCTTGGGCTCCAGTGGCTTCTCTTCCAGAGAAATTGCGGTACCCTCTTTATCAAATTCCACCACCCCATAACGCTCCGGGTCGTGCACGTGGTAGGCAAAGACGGTTGCGCCACTCTCTTTGGCTGCAGCTGCCGCCAACTGCTTCTGCAGGTCGTGACCGTAGAAGATGTTGTCCCCCAGCACCAGCGCACAGGGGTCTGACCCGATAAACTCTTCACCCAGAATAAAGGCTTGTGCCAACCCGTCCGGACTTGGCTGCACCTTGTACTGCAAATTCAGGCCCCACTGGCTACCGTCACCCAGTAGTTGCTCAAAGCGGGGAGTATCTTGCGGCGTGCTGATGATCAAAATATCGCGAATCCCCGCCAGCATCAGGGTGCTGAGCGGGTAGTAGATCATCGGCTTGTCATAGATGGGCAGCAGCTGCTTGCTCACCGCCATGGTGACCGGATAGAGACGGGTGCCCGAGCCACCGGCCAGAATAATGCCTTTACGTTTGGTCATGATGCTTGTTTCTTATTTTTAAATTGCAAAAGAAAAAGGTGGCTTGCGGCCACACCTTCCTGTTTTATCCCTGCCAGCCAGGGAGGCAGTCACTACATCCCAGGCCAGTAATTTACTTACCGAGGATCTCGGTCAACATCCGCTCCACACCGACTGTCCAGTCTGGCAGCACCAGATCGAAGGTGCGCTGGAATTTGCCGGTATCCAGGCGGGAGTTATGGGGACGTTTGGCCGGGGTCGGGAAGGCGCAGGTCGGCACTGCATTCATTTGTGTCACCGCCAGTTCAACCCCGGCCTCTCTGGCTTTGGCAAACACCAGCTGGGCGTAGTCAAACCAGGTGGTGGTACCAGAGGCAATCAGATGGTAGAGCCCTGCGACCTCGGGTTTGCGCTGCGCCACGCGGATCGCATGGGCAGTGCAATCGGCCAGCAACTCGGCACCGGTCGGGGCGCCGAACTGGTCATTGATGACTGACATCTCGCTACGCTCTTTGCCAAAGCGCAACATGGTCTTGGCAAAGTTGGCGCCGCGGGCGGCATAGACCCAGCTGGTGCGGAAGATCAGGTGACGAGCGCAGAGAGCAGCGCCTTGTTCACCCGCCAGCTTGGTTTCGCCGTAGACGTTAAGCGGTGCAGTCGCATCGGTTTCCACCCAAGGGCGCTCACCGCTGCCATCGAACACATAGTCGGTGGAGTAATGTACCAGCCAGGCACCCAATGCTTCCGCTTCTTTGGCGATAGCAGCCACGCTGGTTGCGTTGAGCAGCTCGGCAAATTCCCGCTCGCTCTCCGCCTTGTCGACTGCGGTGTGGGCTGCGGCGTTGACAATCACGTCCGGCTTGACCAGACGTACCGTTTCAGCCACTCCTGCCGGATTGCTGAAATCGCCACAATAATCGGTGGAGTCAAAATCAACGGCAGTGATGCGCCCCAGCGGCGCCAGTGCGCGTTGCAGCTCCCAGCCTACCTGGCCGTTTTTGCCAAACAGCAAAATATGCATCAGGTACGCTCCCCATCGTTTTGTTCAATAGAGGAATAGTGCTGTTCAATCCAGGATTGGTAGGCACCGCTCTTGACGTTATTCACCCACTGCTGGTTATCCAGATACCACTGCACGGTTTTGCGAATACCGGATTCAAAGGTCTCTTGCGGTTGCCAATCCAGCTCTGCGCTCATCTTGGTCGCATCGATGGCATAGCGGCGATCGTGGCCAGGGCGATCCGCTACATAGGTGATTTGCTCACGATAAGAGCCCGCTTTTGGCACCATCTCGTCCAGCAGATCGCAGATGGTGTGTACCACCTCCAGATTCTGCTTCTCGTTGTGACCGCCGATGTTGTAGGTCTCACCGACCACGCCTGTGGTCGCCACCTTGTAGAGCGCGCGCGCGTGGTCTTCCACATAGAGCCAGTCACGGATCTGGTCGCCTTTGCCATAGACAGGTAACGGCTTGCCATCCAGCGCGTTAAGAATGACCAGCGGGATCAGCTTCTCGGGGAAGTGGTACGGGCCGTAGTTGTTGGAGCAGTTGGTGACTATGGTGGGCAGACCGTAGGTGCGGCGCCAGGCGCGCACCAGATGGTCGCTGGAAGCCTTGGAGGCAGAATAGGGGCTGCTGGGGGCGTAGGGGGTGGTCTCGGTAAAGAGCGGCAATGGTTCACCGACAGCTACTTCATCCGGATGGGGCAGATCACCATACACCTCGTCGGTGGAGATATGGTGGAAGCGGAAGGCCGCCTTGCGTACCTCCTCCAGACCATTCCAGTAGGCGCGAGCCGCTTCCAGCAACATATAGGTGCCGACGATATTGGTCTCGATAAAGTCAGCCGGTCCTGTGATGGAGCGGTCAACATGGCTCTCGGCGGCCAGATGCATCACGGCATCCGGCTGGTGCAGGGCAAACACCCGATCCAGCTCGGCACGGTTGCAGATATCCACTTGCTCAAACACATAACGCTCGCTTGACGATACATCGGCCAGGGATTCCAGATTGCCGGCATAGGTGAGTTTATCAAGGTTGATAACTGAATCTTGGGTATCACGGATAATATGACGCACCACGGCAGAGCCGATAAAGCCTGCGCCACCGGTAACAAGTATTTTCATTCTCTTTATTAGGCCATGTTGAAGTTAAATACAAATCTCTGAGAGATAAAACGAACAAGAAATTATATATTCCTTAGCCCAGGTTTGACGGAGCCTAGGCACGAGTCAATTGCTATTGTTACTTACTTGATTTTTACTGCTCTTTACCCAACGACCAACTCGCCATGCATAGTTAAGAGATAGTGTATAACCTGTAAACAACCCCAAGTAGATAACCATCATTAACCATTCAGGTAATTTTGCCATTTCAGCCAAAATGCCCATGAAAACTATGCCAAGGTTGGTAACAACCATTAGCAACAATGCTTCACGATGAGTAAAGCCAGCATGTAACAAGATATGATGGAGGTGATTACGGTCAGCCTTGAGTGGGGATTGACCTTTCCGAATACGCCGGATCATAATCCCGACCATGTCGATCAATGGCAATCCCATCAGCCAAAGGGCCATCACTGGTCTGAATGCTGGACGTTGTTCAGTGACTTGTGAACCATAGATCACCAAAAAGCCGATTATAAAGCCCAAAAACATTGAGCCTGCGTCACCCATAAAAATTTTGCGCTTAAATGGGGGAATGGTGAGATTGATCGCCAAGTAGGGTACCAGTGCAATCGCGATCACTAAACAGAAATTGGCCATATCGGGCATGGTATTACTAAACAAAGTAGCCAACCCTACCAAACTTATCCCGGCCATTGAGCCAGCGAGACCATCAATTCCATCCATCATGTTAAAGGCGTTGACCGCTGCACAAACCGCCAGTACTGCGACAAAAACCTCACCCCAAGGCAGACGAATATCACCCACTCCCACTATGTCACCAAAATGGTGCAGACCCACACCGGTGGATAGACACAACACAACAATAAGCAATGCCTGCAAACCCAAACGTAGCCTTGGTGAAATATCTAGTGCATCATCTACCGCACCAATTAGGACAATAGCTCCAGCACAAAGCAGCAACATAACCAGCGTGAGTGAAAGAGGCATGGTGATAAAGACACTTAGGTAAACACCTATACTCACTGCAAGTCCCCCAATCAACGGGATAGCCCCCACGTGCTGTTTACGCTGATTAGGCAAATCGACAAGTTGCAATTTACCTGCGATTGGACGTAAAAACATGATCGCCATTGCAGTGCCTAGAAAGGCAATAAGACCAGACATCTCCATGATTTGATTCCTGTTTTATCCCTTATCATTTGTACAAAAGCTATATCCTAGCTAGCTTGAGCGCATATTAAGCCACTATTGACAAGTCCAATCATCCATGCATTGAATCTCTATTTACCATAAAATGACTAATCTCATCATCAAGAACTAGCCTTTTACTGAGCTATTTAAACGGCAGGATCTCCTAATACAAGAACAAAAGTACACAGGGATTGTTACAAAGGGCACCCAACCACATAAATTTTTTTAAAAAAGTAACCTTCAACCCTAGGCTTAGATTGTATGAACTGTGGCGTTGTTGCCCAAATCAGCAGGCAGTCATTACTTCCCCTGCCCAGGGGACCGCTACACTCGGAGCTTTCTGACAGGTAGACCAAGGATATTCAACTTGTTTATGGCACTTACATACGCCATGACATCTCCCACTTGGCCGTTGTAGTTACGTAGACTGGCTTTCTCCCCGCTAACAACTGTTTGAACCGATACATCGCAGTCTCTGCAAGTGAGCGACGGTGATACCCCGATATCTTCTTCCTGTACGCCAGTCCTTCCTTGCGCATCACCAGCACCGCGTCATTTCTTGCGTGTCCTTTTTTCCATAATCCAGCGTTTTTGCGAGGCGGGATACTGGCTGTTGCCCCTTTGCATGCTATCAACTGATGATGGGCTCTGCTGTCATAGGCGCCAGACTCGCCGCTTCTAGGCGGCGTGCTTTCTGATCTGCCACTCGCCTTCCCCAAAGGCCTTGAGGCCAGTAGAGTCGATAACCAGGTCGGTAATGCCTCCCTTTGGGGGCTGTCGATAAGCTACCGTCACTGAGCGTGCTCGCTTGCTGACACAGCTATAGTCCAGCGCACACAGCGGTACGTTCATCAACTCGAACAGGGAGTCGAGTAGTCCCTGTGTTGCTCGCAAAGTGAGGTTGAAAATCCACTTGAGCCTCAGGAAGGTACAGATGACCTGGTCGATGTAGAGCTGGCTGCGGCCCCGTCGCTCGTGATGGTCTTGGTGAAACCAGTTGCTCATGGCCTCGGCATCAACCCAGAAGGTGAGTAAACCACGATTAATCAAAGACTTGTTATATTGAGGCCAGTTGGTGATGGGGGTGAAGCGACGCGCCCATGATGCAGACTTGGAGAGGATGGTGATGATCCGATCACCGAGCCCTCAGCTAGCTCCACTCAAGCTACATTGATTTGGGTAATAACGCCTAATTGAAGAAGAATACAAAGTTCTATCTAGTATTCCAACCGGTATACAACAGCAATAGGGTTAATCACATAGAGCGGCTGTGGTACCAAATTACATGACGCCATGTATCCTTTCCTTTGGAAATTCATGGCAACACGAACTTATAGCGCTATTAGGAACCGTTATTTAGTGAAATAACCAATAGGCTACTGACCTTTATATAAATCATCGGTGGCCAGATTATGGAAAGACAGCTATACATGGCAGCACCAATATGTGTTCCCAGTAAAGAGGGCCAATATATTCCCTGGTAGTCACAGTAGAGCCACAACAACCTGATTATTTTTTAATCAAAAAAATCAAAGAGCCATGGCTACCGCACTGGGTTACAGCCCCCAGTTTGCTGCTTTTCACCACATTTCTCACGCTGTTGGTCATCATGTCCTCCAGCATTATTGTGTTTATGGCGGTGTAGATAAGGTAAACAGTCGCTAATTGAAACTGTTGCCACACCGAGTCAGCCCGATTTGATACTGAATTCTATCCCGTTTTCCACAAAGATGAACAGCTAAAAATGTGTTTGTTCGGGGTTAACTTGAGGCCGAGCATCGCACATTGCTTGCCTCGTCACATAGGCTTCAAGTTGTTACTTAGTTTTGTCTGTTGCTCTTTTGAACAAAAAAACAGGGCAACCCATGGGGTTGCCCTGTTTGATTGTCAGCCAGGCCAAAGCTGACATTGGACTCTGTTCAGATTAGCTAAACCTGCATGCCATCAGTCACCTTTTGACTCAACTGCTGCAGCAATGCGCGCCTCTTTGCTCTGGTGGCTGGTGAAGTAACGCATCACCAGCACAAAGAAGAGCGGCACGAAGAAGATGGCCAGCACGGTGGCGCTGATCATGCCCCCCATCACGCCGGTACCGATGGCGTTACGACTGCTGGCACCGGCGCCGGAGCTGATCACCAGCGGCAACACCCCGAGGATAAAGGCGAGCGAGGTCATCAGGATCGGACGCAGACGCAGGCGTGCAGCCTCCACCACCGCCTCACCCAAGCCCATCCCTTTGTCATAGAGCTCTTTGGCAAATTCCACGATCAAGATCGCGTTCTTCGCCGACAGGCCTATGGTGGTGAGCAGGCCCACCTGGAAGTAGACGTCGTTCTCTAGCCCGCGAAGGGTGGCAGCCACAATGGCCCCCAGAACCCCGAGCGGTACTACCAGCATCACCGAGAACGGAATGCTCCAGCTCTCGTAGAGGGCCGCCAGACAGAGGAACACCACCAGCAAGGAGATGGCGTAGAGCGCGGGTGCCTGTGAACCGGCCTGACGCTCCTGGAAGGAGAGCCCGGTCCACTCGATACCCACCCCTTCCGGCAGCTGTTTCACCATCTGCTCAATCGCAGCCATCGCATCACCGGTACTCTTGCCGGGCGCCGCCTCACCGACGATCTCCATCGCCGGCACGCCGTTGTAACGCTCCAGACGCGGCGAGCCGAAGCTCCACTCGGTGCTGGCAAAGGCGGAGAAGGGCACCATCTGACCGGCACTGTTGCGCACATACCAGAGTTTCATATCTTCCGGGTTCATCCGGAAGGGGGCATCCGCCTGCATATAGACCTTCTTGATCCGGCCACGGTCAACGAAGTCATTGACGTAGGACGAGCCCCAGGCGGTGGCCAGGGTGTTGTTGATATCCGCGATGGATAGCCCCTGCGCCAGCGCCTTCTCGTAATCGATCTTGATATCGAGCTGCGGCGTATCTTCCATCCCGTTCGGACGCACTCGCACCAAGGTGGGATCCTGCGCCGCCATGCCGAGCAGCTGGTTACGCGCCGCCATCAGCTTGTCGTGACCGATACCGCCGCGATCCTGCAGGAAGAAGTCAAAACCGGTCGCCGTACCCAACTCCGGGATCGGAGGCAGGTTAAAGGCGAACACTTGCGCCTCCTTGATGCTGAACAGATAGCCCATGGCACGACCGATAATGGCATTGGCGCTGCGATCCGGGCTCTTGCGCTCGCTCCAGTCCTTGAGCTTGATAAAGGCCATCCCCGCGTTCTGGCCACTACCGGCGAAACTGAAGCCGGATACGGTCAGTACAGAATCGACATTATCCTTCTCGTTTTTCAGGAAGTAGTCGCGCATGTCCGCCAGCACCACCTCGGTGCGCTGCTTGGTGGCCCCCACCGGCAGTTGCACCATGGACATGATGACCCCCTGATCCTCTTCCGGCAGGAAGGAGGTGGGCATCCGCATAAAGAGCACGGCCAACACCGCCAGCATGGCGCCGTAGATCAGGCTGTAGCGCACGCCCTGCTTGATCACCTTGCGCACACCGCTCTGATAGCGGTTGGTACCGGCATCAAAGGCGCGGTTGAACCAGCCAAAGAAGCCGCGCTTGGCACCAAACTCGCCATGTTTCATCGGCTTGAGCAGGGTGGCACAGAGCGCCGGAGTCAGGATCAACGCCACCAGCACCGACAGCACCATGGCTGAGACGATGGTCAATGAGAACTGGCGATAGATGGCACCGGTCGAGCCGCCGAAGAAGGCCATCGGCACGAACACGGCGGAGAGCACCAACGCGATCCCCACCAACGCGCCAGTGATCTGGGTCATCGACTTGCGGGTCGCTTCCAGCGGGGAGAGATCCTCCTCGCTCATCAGCCGCTCCACGTTCTCCACTACCACGATGGCGTCATCCACCAGCAGGCCGATGGCCAGCACCATACCGAACATGGTGAGGGTATTGATGGAGAAGCCGAACGCCGCCATCACCCCGAAGGTACCGAGCAGCACCACAGGCACCGCAATGGTCGGGATCAGGGTGGCGCGGAAATTCTGCAGGAACAGATACATGACGCAGAACACCAGGAAGATCGCCTCGATCAGGGTCTGCACCACCTCCTCGATGGAGATCTTCACAAACGGCGTAGTGTCGTAGGGGTAGACGATCTCCATGTTGGCCGGGAAGTAATCCGACAGCTCATTGAGCTTGGCACGCACCTTCTCGGCGGTATCCAGCGCATTGGCGCCGGTCGCCAGCTTGATGGCGACCGCGGCGGTGGACTGGCCGTTGTAGAGCGCATCGGCGTCATAGCTTTCGCCCGCCAGCTCGACCCGGGCCACATCTTTCAGCCGTACCTTGGAGCCATCCTGATTCACCCGCAGCAGGATGTCGTTGAACTGCTCCACGGTAGAGAGACGGGTCTGCCCCATGATGGTGGCGGTGAACTGCTGATCTTCCACCGACGGTGTGCCGCCCAGCTTGCCGAAGGCCACCTGGGCGTTCTGCGCCTTGATGGCTGCCTGCACATCACCAGGAGTCATCTGCACCCGGTTGAGTTTATTGGGATCGAGCCACACCCGCATGGAATACTGGCTACCGAACAAGGTGATATCCCCTACCCCGTCCAGACGGCTCAGGGGCTCCTTGATGTTGGAGACCACATAGTCCGCCAGGTCGTCGTTGTTCATGCTGCCATCGCTGGAGATGAAGGCAGCGACCATCAGGAAGCTGCTGGAGGTCTTCTGTACCCGGATCCCCTGCTGCTGAACTTCTTGCGG
Source organism: Aeromonas sp. 82P (assembly GCF_051919365.1). Taxonomy (NCBI): domain Bacteria; kingdom Pseudomonadati; phylum Pseudomonadota; class Gammaproteobacteria; order Aeromonadales; family Aeromonadaceae; genus Aeromonas; species Aeromonas sp. 82P. The sequence continues at coordinate 1,749,456 of NZ_JBQBEV010000001.1, read as the reverse complement.
CAGCAGCGACATCGCTTGCTGCAGCTTGTTCTGCACCTGTACCTGGGCGATATCGGGATCGGTCCCCGGCTGGAAGGTGAGGGTCACCGACACCCGCCCCGCGGAGTCAGACTGGGAGGACATGTAGAGCAGGTGATCCAGCCCGGTCATGTTCTGTTCGATGATCTGGGTCACCGAGTCTTCCACCGTTTTGGCGGATGCGCCCGGATAGCTGGCGGAAATACCGACAGCGGGCGGCGCAATGCTCGGATACTGGGCGACCGGCAATTTGATGATGGCCAGGCTGCCCGCTAGCATGATCACCAGCGCGATCACCCAGGCAAAAATGGGTCTGTCTATAAAAAATCGAGCCATGAAGCGACTACTCCATCCTACTTGTTGGCCGGGGTGTTGGACGCGGCTTGAGCAGACGCTGCATCAGCACCTTGCTCGGCGGGATTGACCACGGCGCCCGGTCGTACTTTCTGCAGGCCAGCCACGATCACCCGCTCGCCGGAGATGAGCCCTGACTCCACCACCCAGTTGCTGCCAACGACACGGCTCAGCTGCACGTTGCGCAGCTCCACCTTGTTGTCAGCGGTCACCACCATCACGGTGGCGCCGCCGTTGGGGGTGCGAGTCACCGCAGTTTGCGGCACCAACAGCCCTTGCGCCCGCTCACCCTCTTGCAGGGTCGCGCGCATGAACATGCCGGGCAGCAGCAGCTGATGAGGGTTGGGCACAATCACCCGCAGGGTCACCATGCCGGAGGTCTCATCCACGGTCACATCGGAGAACTGCAACGAGCCCTCTTCGCCGTAAGTGGAGCCATCTTCCAGCTGGAAGGTCACCTTGGCCCCTTTCTGCTCGTCCTGGGTCAGCTTGCCCTCGGCGACCAGTCGCTTGAGGCGCAGCAGATCGGCGGTGGACTGACGCACATCTACATACATGGGATCGAGCTGCTGGATGGCGGTCAGGCTGTCAGCCTGCTGGGCGGTCACCAGCGCACCCTCGGTCACCGCGGATTTACCGATGCGGCCACTGATGGGGGCGGTGATGCGGGTGTAACCGAGATTGATCTCGGCAGTACGCAAAGCCGCCTTGCTCGCCATGATCTCCGCCTTGGCCTGCTTCCAGCTGGCGTCGGCGTCGTCATAGTCCTGACGGCTGATGGATTTGACCTTAAGCAGCTCCTGATAGCGCTGGGCCTTGAGGCGGGCACTCTGCTCGTTGGCCTCGGCCTTGGCCAGATTGGCTTTGGCGCTGGCGACTGCCGCCTGATAGACAGCCGGATCGATCTGATAGAGCAGATCGCCCGCCTTCACATCGCTTCCCTCGGTAAAGAGGCGCTTGAGGATGATGCCGCTCACCTGCGGACGCACTTCGGCCACCCGCAACGGGGCGCTGCGGCCGGTCAACTCGGTGGTCAACATCAGCGGACCGCTCTGCAGAGTCACCACGTTGACCGCCGCGGGGGGCATGCCGCCCTGTCCCTGGGGTACACCCCCCTTGTCACCACAACCTGCCAGCAAGCCTGTAGCCAGCAAGGCAAGACCAACTGAACGAGCAAGAATATGTTTATGCATGAAACACCTGAGCCTTTGCCAGTCAATGAACAATCAGGGCCGCATGGGCCCTGTTGGTAAATAGTCGAAAGATGAGGCAATATACATACATTCATAAATGTATGTAAGTGACTTTTTGCTTGCATGAGGCACAAATTTCGATGGCCAGACGAACCAAAGAAGAGGCGCAGCAAACCCGCTGCCACATCATGAGCACGGCGCTGGATCTGTTCTGCTCCCAGGGCCTGGCCAAGACCAGCCTGACCGACATCGCCAAAGCGGCAGACCTGACCCGCGGGGCCATCTATTGGCACTTCAAGAACAAGGATGAACTCTTCATTTCGCTCTGGCAGGAGCTCTGCAGCCCCCTCGCCCATCAGCTCGACGCCTGCCTCAACCCAGATGAGCCGGATCCGCTGGGGCAACTGCGCCTCTTCTTCGAAGGGGTGCTCCACAGCTTCATTCACAATCCGGCCCAGCGGCAGATGTTCACCATCCTGTTCAATCTCGAATCGCTGGAGGGGGAAGCCATCTCACTACGCGAACATATCCGCAGCCAGTCCGCCAACTTCTTCCGGGATCTGGAGACCACCCTGGCCAATGCGGTACGGCGGGGCCAACTGCCCGCCAACCTCAACCTGCAGCGCGCCGCCACCCTGCTCCACTGCACTCTGGATGGCTACATCATCAACTGGCTCCACTTTCCGGGGCGGATCGACCTGCAGGGCGAATCCGCCTTTATGATAGAGAGCATGTTCACCATGCTGGCCCAGCCCCACGGGCCTGCCTGCGTCCGCTAACCGGCTCCGGCAACTTCATCACATCCAAATCGGGGCGCTTTGGCAGTCAGGCCCCGATTTGTTACCCTGTGCGCCCCCTGCTTGAGGTAACCCCTGTGCCACACTCTGACGCCATCCCCGCTTCCCGGCCATTTAACGACCAGCACGCCCACGCTCGAGCTGCCTTTGTGGCGCACCTCAAACCCGGTGCTCACCTGCTCAATGGTCAGTGCGGTACGGGGGGGGCTCTGTGTTGGCTGCGTGCAGAAGGGTATGTGGTCACCGCCTGTGAAGCTGTGCTGGCCGACGCCAGAGTCGCCTCGCAGCAATCCGGACAAGCAGTGCGGGTCTGCTCGCTGGCGAAGATGCACTCGGTGCTCCCTTACGATGGCATCTGGCTGAGCCGCCCGCTTGATGACGACGTGGCCACCCTTGTCCCCCTGTTGCAACAGCTGGCGACCCTGCTCAAAGCGGGCGCTCCGCTCTGCTTCCCCCTGCCGCCAAGCGGCAAGATAAGTCACGCTCAGCTACAACAACTGGTCACCACATCCGGGATAGCGCTGCAACTGGCGCCGATGGAAACCGTATCAGCCAGTACGTCAGATTCCTCAAATCAACACGCCAGCCAGTACGTTATGTTGCTGCGTGGCGATCATCAGGCCACCTAACGGGCTAATTCATCACGGATTTTCCCATTCAACACCAAGCCGACAGCTAGTCGGCGATCTTGGCTTTCGACAATATTTAACTCGGCGTTAACGCAGAAAAGGCAGACATAACACGGCTTACGTGTTAAAAAGTTTGATTAATATCAAAATTTAATAACAAAACAGACAATACAACCAACTCCGGATTTCCTTATGAAACTTGTCCTGAAACTCATTGCTGGCATCCTTGCCGGTCTCTTGCTCGGTCTCTACGCCCCAGAGTGGGTGGCGCGCGTGCTGTTTACGGCCAAGACAGTGATAGGTCAGCTGATCACCTTCACCATTCCGCTCATCATTCTGTTCTTTATCATGAGCGGTATCGCCAGCCTGCCGAAAAACTCCGGCAAGCTGCTGGGCAAAACCGTGGCCCTCTCCTACTGCTCCACCATTCTGGCGGGGCTGTTCGCCTTTACCGTGGCGAGCCACCTGATCCCGCAGTTCACCACCGCTGCCGAGCCCACCACGGCCACGGCTATCAAGCTTGCCTCCTACGTCAATCTGGAGATCCCGCCGCTGTTTGGCGTGATGTCGGCACTGGCCGCCGCCTTTGTGTTCGGCATCGGCATCAGCGCCACCCAGGCCACCGATCTGCGCCGGGTCGCCGATCAGGGTCGTGACATCATCGACCGCCTGCTGGCCAAGGTGATCATCCCGCTGCTGCCGTTCTATATCGCCGGGGTCTTTGTCGAGATGACGGTAGAAGGCACCGTGTTCGCCACCCTGAAAACCTTCGGCGTGGTGCTGGTGATGGCGATCCTGATGCACTGGATCTGGCTCTCCGTACTGTTCGTGGGTACCGGTCTGGCCCTTGGCCGCTCACCGGCCCAGCTCATCAAGAACATGCTGCCGGCCTACTTCACCGCGCTGGGTACCATGTCGAGCGCCGCCACCATTCCGGTTGCCCTGCAATCGAGCAAGAACAACGGGGTGAGCGACGGCATCGCCAACTTTACCGTGCCGCTGTGCGCCACCATTCACCTCTGTGGCTCCACCATTACCCTGGTCACCTGTGCCACCGCGGTGATGTTCCTCTCCGAGCATCTGGCCATTCCGGGCATCGAGACCATGCTCCCCTTCATCATGATGCTGGGGGTGATCATGATCGCCGCCCCGGGCGCCCCGGGTGGTGGCGTGATGTCGGCGCTGGGCCTGCTCACCTCCATGCTCGGTTTCGGTGAAGCCTCCATCGCCCTGATGATCGCCCTCTATCTGGCGCAAGACAGCTTCGGCACCGCCTGCAACGTCACCGGTGACGGCGTGATTGCCCTGTGGGCGGATCGCTTCGCCAAAGGTAGCGAGAGCGCAGCTCCAGTGGCCGAGGCCGAACAGGCGTAAGCTCGCCGGGATAGCCCGACCATCCTCTGCAAAACCGCAGGCCCGAACCATGTTCGGGCCTGCGTCGTTTCTGCCCCCTTCACTGCTTTTGTTAGTATTCCTCCTCCCCCTCTTTACCCCTCTCTGCCGTGAACAGCACTGGCGCTACCCTCTGCATCAGACAAAATTATTGGCATATGCTACATATGAGCGTATAAATGGCTTATGCCAATTAGGAGCCACCATGCCAAGACCCAAGATTGCCCGCCAGATCTGTGGCCGCCCCGCCAACAGCTGCTTCAAACCCAACGGCCGCCCCATGCATCAGCTGGAACAGGTCACGCTGGCCCCTGACGAGTTCGAGGCATTGCGCCTCGTCGACCTTCAAGGAATGCAGCAGCAGGAGGCCGCCCTGGTGATGGGGGTCTCCCGCCAGACCCTGGCCAATATCCTGAAAAAAGGGCGTTGCAAGGTGGTGGAGTGTCTGAGTCTGGGCAAGGCATTGATGATGCAACCCGCCGAGCCCGACCACCCAACCAGTGGAGAAGAGCCGACATGAATGCTGTCACAACCATGACCACCACCCTCTGCAACAGCGCCATGATGCTGAGTCAGGGGTTGCTGGCTGGCCACTTTACCCGAGCCAAGCAGCTGCAAATTCTTAACCCCGAAGGGAACGTTATCGCCACCCTGGCTAACCCGGCCGCCGCCGAAGGCTGCCACGGCAAGCAAGCGCTGCTCGACGCCCTCGCCCACTATCAGGTGGGTCAGGTGGTGGTGCGCAATATCGGCGAGCGAATGCTGGGGCGCCTGCTGGCAGCCAATATCCGGGTGCTGCAGTGTCGCTCTGCCCGCCTGCCGCTGCCCGCACTGCTGGCCCCCGCCAATCTGCAACCTCTCACCGAGGCAAGTCAGGGGCGTCCGTCTCGCCGTCATCAGAGCAAGGCGACTATCCGTGCCATCCAGCCCCTCGGCACAGGCCACAGCCATGCGAATTGTCACGGTGGTTGCAACAGTGGCGCCAATCACTGTTGCGCCAGTAGTGGCAATCAGGCAGAGAGCTCACGACAAGGCCATACTTGTTGCCACGGCAGTGAAGGCGCCAACCAGCAGGGCGGTTGCTGCCATCATCACTGATGCCATCGCGGTGCATGTCATCACCATCAAGGAGAAGAGATCATGTCCATCTGGTTGTTGAGCCTGCTCGCCTCGTTCGTGTTGATCCTGGCCATGGGCACCATCATCTGGTGGCGCCAATACCAGCTTGCCCAGAAGCGGGAAGATAAAGAGGTGCGTCCCTGTGGCTGCTCCAGCGCCTGCGCGGATCACCTCTACCAGATCAGCGAGCCGACGCCCAAAAAGTAACCTGACCGCAGCCGCCCTAGCCACAGATAGAAGGTCGGCAAAATAAGAGCGCGTGGAATCGAGAGACGCATAAAAGAGAGGGGGCACCTGCTGGTGCCCCCTCTCTATTTACTCCTCGTCATGCTTGAACCGCCACTTTGCCCCTTACGCGCATCACACGCGCTCAACCCGGCTCGGCGCCGCTGGGCGCCACACTCGCAGAGCAGGCCGGATCCTGATACTGCTGATAGATGGCATAAAACTCGGTCTTGTTGTGCAGGGCTGCGGCGACACAAGCGGGATCAAACTGGCTGCCGGCATGCTCCTCCAGATAGGCAAACGCCGTCTCGAACGGCCAGGCCTTCTTGTAGGGGCGCTCGCTGGTCAAAGCATCAAACACATCGGCCACCGTCACGATGCGCGCCGCCAGCGGGATCGCCTCCCCCGCCAGCCCCAGCGGATAGCCTGTACCGTCGAAACGCTCGTGATGGCTGGCGATGATATTGGTCAGCATGTCAGTGTGATGAATGCCATCGAGACCAAACTCGTTGATCATCAGGCTGATCATCTCCCGCCCCTTGCCGGGGTGGATCTTCATGATCTCGAACTCTTCCGGCGTCAGCTTGCCCGGCTTGAGCAAAATGGCATCCGGCACCGCGATCTTGCCGATGTCGTGCAGCTCGGAGAAGAGGTAGATAAACTCCACCTCCTCATCGCTCAGCCCGCTGGTCGGGGCAAGCGTCTTGGCGATCAGCCGGGAGTAGGCCGACATCCGGTGCAGATGGTTGGCGGTCTCCTCATCTCGATAGCGACTGAACTCCCGCGCCGTGGTCAGCGCGCCGCCAAGGGTCTGGATGGAGAAAAACTCCACCGCAATGATGGCCGAGAGCGCCTGGGCATAGGCCGATAGCTCGCTGCGGATCGGCTCCTCGAAGTATCCCGGCTCCATGGCATCGCAAAACAGAAAACCAAACAGCTTGCTGTTGAACAGCAGCGGCTCGGTATAGCTGGAGGCATAACCCGCCTCCAGTACCTTGCGGCTGTGCTCCGACGCAGAGCCACGCAGGGCATCCAGATTGCCGAGCACCCGGGGCTGCTTGTGCTCCGCCAGATAACTCAGGGAGGGAACATCGCTCAGCTTCACCTCATATTGCACCAGTGGCGAGGGCCCCTCTGTGCTGTGGGCAAAGGTCTTGAGCTGATCGGTATGGGGATCGTAAATCGCGATGGCCACCCGACTCAGCTTGTCAAAGCGCTGCCTGAGCGTGGCGTGTACGCTTTGCATTTTTTCGCCAAATGAACTTTCCATCGCCTTCTCCAACGGGACCCCGTGATGGAAGTATAGTGACTCCCTTTGACGCTCTCCCCGCCACAGCGTCAAAATTGACAGAAAAATCAACAAAGCAGCTTCCCCACAACAAGCCCGCATGGCAGAGGCAATAGCCCTACCCAGGGCGCGCCATCAACGGCTGTAGGTGCGGCCCAATCTTGCTTGGTCGGAGATATTGTTCGGTTCTGCCATGCTGGCTGTATAGTTTTTGGTTAACCATTCCGGTAAAATCCGCGCCCTTAAAGAAGAGCCACCTAAGAGTGATTGAGCGATGTCCAACACAAAACAGGCCCCCAAAGTAGGATTCGTCTCCTTGGGTTGCCCCAAAAACCTGGTCGATTCAGAACGCATCCTGACCCAGCTGCGTACCGAAGGGTACGATGTGGTGCCCAGCTATGACGATGCCGAGCTGGTCGTCGTCAACACCTGCGGCTTTATCGACAGCGCGGTGCAAGAGTCGCTGGAAGCGATCGGCGAAGCGCTGGCCGAGAACGGCAAGGTGATCGTCACCGGTTGCCTCGGCGCCAAAGAGAATCAGATCCGCGAGATCCACCCCAAGGTGCTCGAGATCACCGGCCCCCACGCCTATGAAGAGGTGCTGGGTCACGTCCACAAATATGTGGAGAAGCCGCAGCACAACCCCTTCACCAGTCTGGTACCGGCCCATGGCGTCAAGCTGACCCCGCGCCACTACGCCTATCTGAAGATTTCCGAAGGGTGCAACCACCGCTGCACCTTCTGCATCATCCCCTCCATGCGCGGGGATCTGGTGAGCCGCCCCATCGGCGACGTGCTGGCCGAAGCCAAGCGCCTGAAAGAGGCAGGCGTGAAGGAGCTGCTGGTGATCTCCCAGGACACCTCCGCCTACGGCGTCGATGTGAAGCACCGCACCGGTTTCTACGACGGCATGCCGGTCAAGACCAGCATGGTCGCCCTGTGCGAAGAGCTGGCCAAGCTCGATATCTGGGTGCGCCTGCACTACGTCTACCCCTACCCGCACGTAGATGACGTCATCCCGCTGATGCGTGATGGCAAGGTACTGCCCTACCTCGATATTCCGCTGCAGCACGCCAGCCCACGCATCCTGAAACTGATGAAGCGCCCGGGTACTGTCGAGCGCACTCTGGAGCGGATCCAGAAGTGGCGCGAGATCTGCCCGCAGATCACCCTGCGCTCCACCTTTATCGTTGGCTTCCCGGGCGAGACCGAGGAAGATTTCCAGATGCTGCTGGACTTTATCGACAAGGCGGAGCTGGATCGGGTCGGCTGCTTCAAATACAGCCCGGTCGAAGGGGCGCTGGCCAACGAGCTGCCGGATCCGGTACCGGAAGAGATTCAGGAAGAGCGCTTCCAGCGCTTTATGGAGCTGCAACAGCAGGTCTCCATCCGCAAGCTGGCCCGAAAAGTGGGTCAGGAGCTGACCGTTATCATCGACGAAGTGGACGAAGAGGGCGCCACCGGCCGCTCCTTCGCCGATGCACCGGAGATCGATGGTCTGGTCTACCTCAACGGCGAAACCGGCCTCAAACCGGGCGACATGGTCAAGGTACGGATCGACGAATCCGACGAATATGACCTGTGGGCCAGCCTGATCAGCTAATTGAGGCTCTACCAGCCAAATAAAAAAGCGCCTTCGGGCGCTTTTTTATTGGCTCAATGTCGCAGGCAAAACCGCTGGCCTAGCTCAGGTCATGCAGCGCCTTGCCAAGGGGCGGCGTGAGGCGCAAATCAGAGAAGTGCACCGCCAGCCCCTGCCGCTCCGGTGTGCAGCACATCACCCCGATAAAGCAACTCTCGCTTGGCGGAAACGGGGCGAGGCGCAGCAGCGGCCACACCTTGCCATCGGTGGAGTATTGCAGGCGCAGACAGTCCGCCAGCCGGGTCAGCCGCAGCCAGAAGCGGCGCGGATTGCCGGTAAAAATACCGGTAGCCCAGTCAGAGCGCGGATTGGTCAACACGCTGCCGATCATCGGCTGATCGTCGTTGTACTCGATCCCCGCCTTGAGCCAGTGCGCTTCGTCTTGCAGCAGCATCAGCCCCGCCTGATCGTAGAGGGTGGTGAACTCCCCCTCGACGCAGACCTGAAAGGTAAACTCACCCGCCACCTCGCAGCCATAGACATGGCCGCTGTGGCGCTCGAAGCCATACCAGGTGCTGCGCCAAAAATCGGTCTGCTGGTCTGTCACCACCTGCAAGCCATCGCTAGTCTGGCGCCACTCGGCAGGCTCATTGAGCCAGCGCCACTGCGTCCCTTCCATCATCTCGTTCAACTCCTGTTGTCTCGCCAACTTGCCAGCCGCGACCCGCTTACTTGCCCTGCTTGAAGAGGATGGCGGTGAAGTGGCTCTCTTTGGTGCGCGGGAAGTAGCGATCCTTGTAGCACTGCTGCTCACTGCTCTCGCAATGCACCCCGTTGCTCAGGGTGTAGCTGCCAGGGTCGGCCCCCTGCAGGTTCTTCTGCAAACGGCTGGCCGCCTGCTCCCCGAGATGGGCGCGGGTCAGGCCGATGGAGATCCCCTGCGGGTCGGCGCAATAGCCGCCCTTCTTGTCGCACACCACCTTGGCGGCGGGAGAGAAAACGGCCGGAGCCGCGTGAACGCCCCCGATTAGCAGCAGCGCCACCAGCACAGCCGAGCGTCTGAACATTTTGCTACCTTGATAAACCTTGCAAATCAGGGCGTTAATTTATCACTCCGCCCCCGTGTTAGCCAATTGCCAGCCGCCCCATAAGCCGGTTGCAGTGCAAAGCCCACATGGAGGATTGGCGCCAACCGGGCCGCCACCGCCGCGAGGCTGGCTTATCGGGGGGCGAACATGTGTAATAGCCGCCTGTACAAGTCAGTCAAAGAGTCCGCCATGCAACTCAAACCCCTTCTCAAGGGGCGCTTTCAGCCCCACTGGCAGGCCAGCCACGATCTTATCGAACAGGTGGTCATCTCCTGCGTCACGGAGCGGCGCCTGATCCCCGAGGGGGAACCCCTGATGCGTCAGGGGGAGCTATTGCGGGATCTGGTGCTGGTGCCGGGCGGGCGCATCGCCATGGGCCACACCGCCATGAATGGTCGCCGCTTTCAGCTCGGCACCCTTGAGTGCGACAACCAGCTGTTTGGCGAGATGGAGTTCTTCACCGGCTACCGCTGCCAGCTCGACATCATCGCCGAGGAGCCGCTGGAAGTGGCCCGCATCGATGGCGAGCAGCTGGAACAGGCGCTGGTCGCCCACCCCAAGGTGGCGCTCTTCTTTGCCACCGCCATTGCCATCGACTATCAGGACACGGTGGATATCTTCACCTGCCGCATGCTCTACCCCATCAGCTACAACATCGCCCTCGACCTCTATCACAGCCACTGCCACGACAACCCGGTGAGCGGCTTTCGCAAGGGGTATCAGGAGGCGGAACGCTTCGGCACCACGGACAGGGTCTACCGGCGGGCGGTGAAAGATCTGATGGACAAGGGACTGGTGGAGCGCGGCGAGGAGGGGTTGCAGATCCGCGATCTGGCGGGGCTCAAGGCCTTTCTGGAGCAGCCATAAATCGCGGGTATCAGTCGCCGCCTGAACAGCAACAAGCGGAACAGCAACAAGCGGAACAGCAACAAAAAAGAGGGGCGGTCGATACCGCCCCTCTTGCTGTTTACTCTCCCGCTCAGGCCAGACAAGGCTGGGGCCGGGCCATGCGCAGCGACGCCACCAGCATGGCGAGGATCACGCCGTAGATAAGCGGGATGGCGTACATCACCGCCTGCAGGCCGATCACCTGCTCGAACAGGGCGCTGATGGCCGGGCTGAACATGGCCCCCGCGCTGCCGCTGATGAGGATATAGGAGACGTTCTTGCTCGACGCCTGACGCACAAACGACACCCCGTAGGCGATAAAGGCGTTGTAGAGCGCCGCGCAAACAAAGCCGTAACCGTAGGTGAGGTAAGGCAGCTGGCTCAGGTTGTCAGTGGTGACGATAAGCGCCGTCATCCCCATCGCCAGCGTGATGATCACCAAGAGGAAGGTGCGGATCGCAACGCGGGTCACGATAGCGGTCGAGACCAGCGCGCCGAGCAGGGCCGCCGTCCAGTACTGGGTGATGATATTGCCCGCCTCCTCGAAGGGGATGCCGAACTTGTTCTTCACGAACATGGGCGCCCAGGTGAGGAAGGTGTAGAGCGCCAGCATGCCGAGAAAGAGCCCAAGCCCGCCGCTGATGATGCCGAGGTTCCACTCCGAGTGCTCGTTGCCAGCGCTCTCGCCGCCCGCCTCGCAGCTGCGGAAGTTGGTCAGCACCGCCACCAGCATGGTCGCCAGCGCCACCACACCCACCGCCAGATAGCTCCAGCTCCACGCCATGGCGTGAGTCAGGGTGTAGGTAGTGATAAGCGGGAAGACCACCCCAGCCACGTTGAAGGTGGCATCCTGCACCACCAGCATGGTGCTCTGCATTCGCGCCTGCCAGACGCTCACCACCAGCGTCCCCGCAATGCAGAGCCCCACCCCGCCGCACAGGCCGATCACCGTCATGGCCGTCATCACCACATAGAGCGAGCCGGTCAGATGGAGCGAGGCCGCCGCCAGCGCGATCAGGCCATAGCAGAGCAGCGTCATCCGCTTGAGGCCCACCTTCTCGATGAGGAAGAAGGCGGCAATGGTGCCCGCCAGTGCCCCGCCGTTCAGCAGGGAGAAGATGGAGGCCACCTGATTGACGTCGGCGCCGAACTTGGCGGCGATGGGGTCAATCAGCATGCCGAACTGGGTCGCAAAACCGGCCATCACGAAGTTGGCTAGGAAGCTGATGGCAGTGAGGGAGAGCTTATTGTTCATATTGGATCTCTCATAAGGTCAGGGTGCGTGTAGGGTTGGGCGGGCTGCGGCGCTTACAGCGCGGTGTGCAGCGCCAGCTCGATCATCTGGTTGAAGGAGAGTTGCCGCTCCTCGGCAGTAGTCTCTTCACCGGTCAGACAGTGGTCGGAGACGGTCAGGATGGCGAGCGCCTCGATCCCCTGCTGATGGGCCAGCCCGTAGAGACCGGCCACCTCCATGTCGATGCCGAGCACGCCGAACTTCTCCAGCGCCGGAATGAGGTTTTCGTCCGGATCGTAATAGAGGTCGCCGGTGAAGATATTGCCCACCTTGACCGGAATCGCCTTCTCCTGCGCCTTGGTAAAGGCCTTGTGTAGCAGAGCGAAGTCGGCCGACGTGGCCATCTGGTAACCGGCGCTGCGCTTGGCGTTGGTCGGGGAGTCGGTGCCCGCCGCCTGCGCCAGAATCACGTCACGCATCTGCACGTGGCGCTGGGTCGCACCCAGACTGCCGATACGGATGATCCGCTTGACCCCGAAGTCGTTCACCAGCTCGTGTGCATAAAGCACCATGGAGGGGATCCCCATGCCGTGGCCCATCACCGAGATGCGCTGGCCGTTGTAGTAGCCGGTGTAGCCCAGCATATTGCGTACATTGGTCACCTCGCGCGCATCGGTCAGAAAGGTCTCGGCGATATAGCGGGCCCGCAGCGGATCTCCCGGCATGATGACGGTCTCGGCGAAATCGCCCGGGTTGGCATTGATATGAGCGGTCATTATTGTTGTGCTCCAGTTTGACTCGTGTGGATGAGGGCATCCTAGCCCCCGCCCCCTCGCCCCTTGCAGGACAAAAGTCCTGTTGCCCCGATCGAGATCCCAGTTCCGGCAACTTCTCCGGGGCCACCCCGCTTGCCCGCCTTCGCAGCCGTTTGTCCGCCCCGCACAATCCAACCCCTGCCCTTGCTGCAAGCTCGCATCACCCGCTTAGCGATAACGCCCCTGCGCCCCAAAAAGCGCGGGGAGCCTGATGGCCCCCCGCAAACACACCGGATGAGAAAATACCTTACTTGGCGGCGCTATCCTTCACGCACTTCTGGACAAAGCTGTTCTTGGCCGCGCCAGCCAGCTTCTTGTCGGCCGCCGCCTTCTCGCACTTGGCCGCCGGATCCACCGCCGCGCCCGTCTTCACGCACTTCTGGATAAAGCTGTTCTTGGCCGCACCGGCCAGCTTCTTGTCGGCTGCCGCCTTCTCGCACTCGCCGGTCGCCGCGCCAGCGGCATCTTTCACACACTTGCCGACAAAGCTGGTCTTGGCGGCGCCGTTAAGCTTTTTGGCTGCGGCCTGCGCCTCGCACTGCAACTGGGCCGTGTCGTTGGCAAAGACCGGATTGGCCAGCAGCACGCTGCCGCAGAGCAGGCCGAACAGGATGGTACGCTTCATGGGAGATCTCCTCTCTATCTGGTGATGTGTTTGCATGGTCATATTGGCATGACGATGTGTTGCAAATGGCTGTGATTGCAACAGCTGATTGTTGCCGCAGATCCCCCGCCTCGCCAACTTGGGACACGGAGCACAGGGCAACCATCGCCCGCACTATAGCGCCGATTGCCAGAGTGAGATTGCCCCCTCCCAGCCTTCTCCAACGGCAAGCACGCCACCCTATTCCCACCCACGCCCACCAACACCAATAGAATCAAGGACCATGGGAATCCCGCCTCCAGCTACCCCCTTTTATTGAGCCAGCGCAAAAAATCAGTCATTACTGACACTTACGTCACTTTTTGACTGGTATGGCCAGATTCGATTGGCTTAACATAGCCATCCGGTGCCTATTCATCCGTGATGGGCTGCTGCCCTCGCTGGTTAATGGAGCATTTTGGAAGCTGTAATCTGGGACGGTAATATTTATTTACATTGATACAACTTTGGCCTAAAAAATAACATTGTAGATAAAAAGACATTAATAAATTATATGTCTTGTCACATTGAAAATATTAATGGTTTGGAAAAATAAAAACATGAAAACAAATGAATACTTATCTTCAGCATTAGAGAAGTTACATAGCAAAAATGATGATTTTATCATTTTCGGTATGACGGGCAGAACTGGAAGTGGTTGTACTTATGCATCAGAAATGCTTTCCAAAGAAAAAATTGAACATTCTTTGTTCTCTGGCACGCAGCCGCAAGATAACATACAAAGAAAGCAACGTATTTTAATTCAACACTACAATAAAAACTGGCAAGCATTTATCCACCTCAAAGTAACATCCATACTGACACAGATGCTTTTAGATATAGACAATGAAGCTACAATCAAGGATTTTTTGAAGGCCCAAGATTATATCAGAAATTCTGATGTCGATTTCATCATCGATCAGCTGGTGTTTTATAAAAATGAAAAAACAAAATGTAACACCAGTAAATTATACACTGAAATCTTACCTGCCATTACTAACAAAATCAAACAATCAATTGAAGACGTAAGTTTTATAAAGCTTTATCAACTTCTAGGTAAAAACGCTCGAAGATCTGGTTGTGTAACTGATAGCAAAATTAAAAATGGCATGTTTTTTACTGTTGCGGAAAAAATAAAAATCGCTTTATCAAACTTAAGAAAAGAGGATAAAGAAAATAGGAAGAATACATACATAGTAATCGATGCGATTAGAAATCCTCTTGAAGCCAGCTATTTTCAAGAACGCTATTCATCATTCTATTTAATAGCTATTTCATGCTCTGAAGCTACAAGATCCAGCAGATTGAAAGCCAAAGGTCTATCGCAAGAAAGCATAGATAACATTGATAAAAATGAATACTCTAGCTTGGATATAGATGATGAAAGAAGCTTTACAGATCAAGATATTCAAGGTTGTCTCCAGAAGGCAGACATATATATAAATAGTGGTGATGAAAGCGAAGTAAGCATCGGAAATCAATTAATTAAATTTGTATGCTTGGCACAAAAACCAGGCATTATAACTCCAAGTGCAGAAGAACGCTGTATGCAAATAGCTTATACAGCAAAACTAAATTCTGGATGTTTATCTAGAAAAGTTGGCGCTGTAATCACCAAAAACAACTATTCGATCAAGGCTGTAGGTTGGAATGACACCCCTTATGGACAAGTTCCCTGTAATCTTCGCTCTATGGGGGACTTAAAAAATGATACAGACCAAGATGCATATAGCCCATTTGAAAGAAACAATTCTACGTTCAAGGAACGAATTTCTACAAGAAGCGTAAAATTTCAACGCGCTGAGCAAAAAGGATACAACATATCTTTCTGTTTCAAATCAGAATACAATTCAATTAAGAAAGATAAAAATCAAGTTCACACAAGATCTCTACATGCTGAAGAAAATGCTTTCTTACAGTTATCAAAAGATGGGGGGACAGGTATAGAAGGAGGATTTCTTTTTACAACTGCAAGTCCATGTGAACTATGTGCAAAAAAAGCGTATCAATTAGGTATTAAAAGGATTTTTTATATTGATCCCTATCCAGGAATATCATTCGAACACATTCTGTCAGCAGGTCGTACAGATTTACAACCTCACATGAAGTTGTTTCATGGTGCTATTGGTAGAGCCTTTCACAATCTCTACAATCCTATTTCATCGTATAAGGATGAACTAAATGCGCTAGCAGAAACAGATGAATAATACACTAAAGGTTTTTTAATAAAGTACTAGCACATCTAACTTGATTAGTTTAAGAAAATGGAAAAACCTCCCCACTATTTTGTGGGGACGTCTTCGTTATTGATTAACTCTTCCCAAACCAATATTCCCTTTCAATCCACACTCAGGTAGCAAATCAGGGGGAATAGGAAACCAGCAGCTGGTACGAATGGTGAACCACATGGTTGCACGGCTTATCGACCCCCAATAAAACCTGATTGACCTTTCCCTATCCAGAAAATAAAAATCCCCCGTTACCGGGGAGATTTTTATTTCTATCGGTTATCTCAGCTAGGCAGCTTAACCCACCAAAAATGCCCTTAACCGGGCAAACTCCGCAGGCAAATTAACGGAGAGCAGCGGCAGCTCGGCGTGCTTGGCCAGAGGGCCGGGCAGCGGCACATCGAGACTCAGGATCTCGTCCACCGACTCCTTGAACTTGGCGGGATGGGCGGTGCAGAGGAACACCCCCACTTCATCCTCGGCAAGCTGTTCGCCCAGCAGATCCCAGGCAATGGCGCCGTGGGGTTCACAGAGGTAATCCAGCTGGTGCAGCCGTTTCAGCGCATCGCGAGTCTGGGCGTCGTCACGCATACCAGAACCCAGGGTCTCCAGCGCCCAGCCCTTGCGACGGCAGAGCTCTTCTACCCGTGGCCAGTTGTTGGGGCGGCTCACATCCATGGCGTTCGACAGGGTGGCCACTGTCTGACGCGGTTCCCACTGACCGGTTTTCAGGTAGCGCGGCACGGTATCGTTGGCGTTGGTGGCGGCGATAAAGCGCTTCACCGGCAGCCCCAGCGCCTTGGCGATGAGGCCCGCAGTGAGGTTGCCAAAGTTGCCAGACGGCACGCTGATCACCGCCTTGGCGCGATCGGCTTTCGGCAACTGGGCCACCGCTTCGAAGTAGTAGCAAACCTGCGCCAGCAGACGGCTGATATTGATGGAGTTGGCGGAGTTGAGGCCAATGGCCTTTTTCAGCGCCTCGTCGTCAAAGGCCTGTTTTACCAGCGCCTGACAGGCATCGAAGTCGCCGTCGATGGCGATGGTGCGGATATTGCCGCCGAGGGTGCAGAAGAGCTTCTCCTGCAAGGGGCTGATCTTGCCCTTGGGATAGAGGATAACCACCTCGATCCCCTCCAGCCCATAGAAGGCGTGGGCCACGGCGGCGCCGGTGTCGCCGGAGGTGGCGGTGAGGATGGTGATCTTGTCGTTGGTTCTAAAGGCCGCGAGGCACTGGGCCATAAAGCGGCCACCGAAATCCTTGAACGCCAGAGTCGGGCCGTGGAACAGCTCAAGGGCGTAAGTGCCGTCTTTCAATTTGACCAGCGGCGCTGGGAAGGTGAAGGCGGCGTTGATAAGCTCGCTGACCTTGGCGCCGGGCACTTCGTCCCCCAGCAGGTGGCTCAGGATGCGGGCAGAGCGTTCGGCCAGCGGCAGATCGAGCAGGGCATCCACATCGGCGAGCGGTTCGAGTTGTTCGGGGAAGAAGAGCCCCTGTTCGCGACCCAAGCCCTGACGCACCGCCTGCGCGAAGCTCACCTGTTCGCTGTTGTCCTTGATGTTGTAGAGATTCATAGCTCGCTTCCTGTTACCCGTGCCCCGGCCATGTCCAATTTGCAGACCCGGGCAAATCCATCTTCGTTCTGCACGAAATGTGCTTCCATCCAATCCTTCATCCGCTCGGCCTGCGCCAGATCCTTCATCACCACAAACACGGTGGGGCCGGAGCCGGAGATGCCGGTAGCGAGCGCCCCGTTCTGGGCCGCCTGCGCCCGCACCTCGGCAAAGCCTTCGATCAGCGCCGCGCGGTAGGGTTCGGCAATCACGTCTTTCAAGACGCTCGCCGCCAATCCCTCCTGCCCTGTGTAGCTGGCGTGGACAAAGGCAGCCAAGCGGCGACCATAGGTGAGGCAATCCTGACGGCGATATTGGGCCGGCAGAATGGCGCGGGCCGCGGCGGTCGAGACCACGGTACCCGGGTAACAGACCACCCAGTACCACTGATCGAACACCGGAATACCCTGACTGATAACGCCGTGCTCTTCCAGCACCAGCTGCATGCCGCCCAGATAACAGGGGGCTACGTTGTCGTAGTGAACGGAGCCGGAGATCTTGCCTTCCATCTCCCCCATCAGCAGCAGCATGTCGTGCTCGTTGAGCGGCTCGCCGTGGAAGGCGTTGAGCCCTTCAAGGGCCGCCACCACGCTACAGGCGCTGGAACCCAGACCCGAGCCGACCGGCAGGTTCTTCTCCAGCACCATTTCGAGCGGCTTGAGTTTAAGGCCGCGCTTCTCCAGCGCCTCGCCATAGGCGACCCAGCAGTCATGGAGGATATTCTTTTTCGGATCGTCCGGCAGCTTGTGGGCGTAGCGGCCCACGGATGAGAGGGCGAACGGCACGTCAGCCGCTTTTACCTGCACCCGATCGCCGAGCAGAGAGCCATCCACGGGGGCGAGCGCCGCCCCCAGTACATCGAATCCCACGCTCAGGTTGGCGCTGGAGGCGGGCGCGTAGGCGACGACGCTACTGCTCTGGTACATGTCTGAACTCATGCTTACAACTCCTGCTTCCAGTTCTGGGTGCGCAGCACGTCGGCAAAGACGCCCGCCGCAGTCACTTCGGTACCGGCGCCGTAGCCGCGCAGCACCAGCGGGATCGGCTGGTAGTAGGTGGAGAAGAAGGCGAGCGCGTTCTCCCCGTCTTTGACCTTGAACAGCGGCTCGTCGCCACCGACCGCCTTGATGGCGACCTTGCACTTGCCACCCTCGATGGAACCTACATAGCGCAGCACCTTGCCTTCACGCTGGGCGGCGGCGAACTGGTCGCGGAACCAGCCATCGGCTTCGGGCAGGCGGGCCATAAAGGCTTCCACGTCGCCGCTCACGTCAAAGCCGGGCGGCAGTGCCTGCTCCACTTCCACATCGGAGAGCTCCAGCGCCATGCCGGCTTCACGAGCCAGAATGAGCAGCTTGCGCGCCACATCCATGCCGTTGAGATCGTCGCGGGGATCCGGCTCGGTAAAGCCGTTGCTGCGAGCAATCTTGGTGGCTTCAGAGAAGGCCATCCCTTCATCCAGCTTGCCGAAGATAAAGGAGAGGGAGCCGGACAGAATGCCGTCGAAGGCACGCAGCTTGTCACCGGCCTTGATGAGGTTCTGCAGGTTCTCGATAACCGGCAGACCAGCCCCCACGTTGGTTTCATAGAGGAACTTGCGGCGAGTCTGGCGGGCGGTGCGGCGCAGCGCCTTGTAGTAATCGAGCGAACCGGTGTTGGCCTTCTTGTTCGGGGTGACCACATGGAAACCGGCGGCGAGGAAGTCGGCATACTGGACGGCTACTGCCTCGGAGGAGGTGCAGTCGACGATCACCGGGTTGATGATGTGGCTATCTTCCACCAGCTTTTTCACCCCTTCCAGCGAGAAGCTGTCGCGGGCTTCCACCAGCTGTTCACGCCAGTTGGCGAGGTTCAGGCCATCCTTGTTGACCGCCATCTGGCGGCTGTTGGCGATGCCGACCACGCGAAGGCCAGTGCCCTGCTCGGCCAGTACCGGTTGCTGGCGGGCAATCTGATCCACCAGCGCGGCACCAACGCCGCCAACCCCGACCACAAAGAGATCGATAAACTGCTGACTGCCAAAGAAGTTCTGGTGACACGCCTTGATGGCTTCCGCCACCTTGCGATCCCGCACCACCGCCGAGATGGAGCGCTCGCTCGACCCCTGCGCAATGGCGACGATATTGATGGAGGCTTGCGCCAGCGAAGTAAAGAAGCGGGCTGCCATCCCTTTGCTGGTGCGCATGCCGTCACCGATCAGGGAGATGATCGCCAGATCGCTGATGATATCCAGCGGCTCCAGCAGCTGGTTTTTGAATTCGAGCTCGAACTCGCGCTCCAGCACCTTGCGGGTCTTCTCCTGGTCGTAGCTGTGGATACAGAAGCTGACGCTGTACTCGGAAGAGGACTGGGTGATCAGCACGATACTGACCCCGGCGCGGGAGACGGCTGAGAAGATGCGACCGGCCATGCCGACCATCCCCTTCATGCCGGGACCGGAGACGTTGAACATGCACATACCGGAGAGATCCGAGATGGCCTTCACTTTCAGGTCATCATCGCCGCTCTCCGGGCCGATCAGGGTGCCCGGCCCCTGCGGGTTGAAGCTGTTCTTGATGAGGCAGGGAATATGGAACTGGGCCACCGGCGCGATGGTTTTCGGGTGCAGCACCTTGGCGCCGAAGTAGGAGAGCTCCATCGCCTCCTTGTAGGAGAGGGTTTTCAGCAGATAGGCATCCGGTACCAGACGGGGGTCACAGCTGTAGCAGCCTTCGACGTCAGTCCAGATCTCGCAGCACTCGGCATCGACGCAGGCAGCCAGCACGGCGGCGGAGTAGTCGGAGCCGTTACGACCCAGCAGCACGGTCTCGCCCTTGTCGCTGCCACCGGTAAAGCCCGGCATCAGGTAAAGACAGTCGCTACGCAGCCCCTTGGCGGCAAAGCGCAGGCGGGAGGCTTCGATGTCGACATGGGCTTCCAGATAGCCGCCGTCGGTGACCAGCAGCTCTTCCGGTATGATCAGCTCCAGATCCAGACCGCGTACCCGCAGCAGCTCGTGCATAAAGGCGATGGAGAGGTTCTCGCCACGGCTCAGGATGCGCGCCTGCACGTTGTCCGGGCAGAGGCCCAGCAGACGGATGCCCTGCATCAGCCGCTCCACCTGATCCAGTTCGCTGGTGAGGCGGGCCAGCAGCGCCTTGTCATCGAGCGCCGGATAGGCCGCCTTCAACCCGGCCAGCAGGCGGGAGAAGATGCCATTGACTTCAAACAGGGTGGAACTGGCATCCATGCCGCGACTGGTCTGCTCCACCAGCGCCACCAGATGATTGGTCACCTTGGCAGGAGCAGACAGCACCAGGGCTACCTGAGATTGGCCGTGGGTGTTGACCGCGATATCGGCCACCCGTAAAAAACGTTCTGCATCGGCCAGTGAAGACCCGCCAAATTTCAACACTCTCATCGCTTTCTCTCCCTGTAAATCTATGAAATTCAATCTAAAAACCAATCCAACAAAAAGGCCCGTACTGGGTGGGTACGGGCCTTTTTTGATTTCTGTGCTTGTTCGTCAGCGCATCAACCGGCCCCAGTGCCACCTGTGGTGGTACCGGTAATAATGGTGGTGGTGATGACGTTGGTGAATAACTGCATGACGAACACTCGTTGACGAAGCTGGCTTTTAGCAATACCGCGGCTGGCGATGGGCTGTCAACTTAAACCTCTTTGCCAAGTTTGCGCGCAAGGTCTTTGCAGAGCAGGTGGAGCATGTTCAAATCCCGCTGCGGCAGCATGGGTACCCGGTCCATCACCCATTGATGTAGTTTTTCATCCTGCGAAACCCCGAGTTCACCAAGCAATTCTGCTGTTTTGCTTTTCAGCACACGAACCTGCCCGGTGTTATCAAAATTTTCTGCTACCGCAGTGGCGCCGTCGGCGTTCAGCTCATCCATCAGCTGACTCATCTCGTAGGCGTAGAGCATGATCGCCTGCCCCAGATTGAGAGACGGGTAGCTCACCTTGAGGGGCAGATAGCTGATGAGATCGACCTCGGCCAGCTGCTCGTTGGAGAGCCCCGACTCCTCGCAGCCAAAGACGATGGCGACCTTGTTGAGTGAAGGCTTGCTGCGGATCTGCTCGCGGATCTCCCCCGGCGTGAGGTAGTGCTGGTAACGGCCGCGCTCACGGGCGGTGGTGGCGATCACCAGATCCATGTCGGCCAGCGCCTCGGGCAAAGTCTCGAACGCCTCGGCCTGAGTCAGGATATCCTGGGCGCCGTGGGCCACCCAGCTCGCCTCCTCCTCTTCGTGTACCCGGCTCGCCACCAGTCGCATGGCATCAAAGCCCATGGTTTTCATGGCGCGGGCGGCGGCGCCGACGTTGGCGGGGCGGGCGGGTGCCACCAGGACAAAATAGAGCTTCATCGGGTTTCCTCACAGGCCGGACGGCCTCTCAAACAGACGGCAAACAGTCGCTAAACCATCGCCAAAACAGGGGCGCAATCTACCGTTTATCCGCGAAAATTGCCACTTGAACAGACGTTTCAATGTTGCCATAGTGGCCTGACGCACGCCTTTTTTGCGCCCGTTTTCCGGCGCATTCGGTCCGAAGAATCACAAGGAAGAGAGAGATGCAGCAGCCATTGGAACAGGCCGTCGCCGAGACCATCTTGCAACGGTTCGAGTCGTTTTACAGCCGGTTTCTCGAGATCACTCGCGGCAGCAAGAGCCGCTTCGAGAACAGTGACTGGCTGGGAGTGCAGCTGGCGGGGCGCGAGCGCATTCGCCTCTATGACCACCATGTGGGGGCCACCGCCAGCTCCATCCGCCAGATGATGGGAGAGCACCACGCCACCCAGGAGCTGCTCAAGCGGGTCAAGGGGGCCTTTAGCGATCTGCTGCCCAAGTGCGAGAACTTCGAGGTGGCGGAGTCCTTCTTCAACTCCGTCTATCGCCGGATCTTTCGCCATCGCAACATCCGCGACGAGAACCTCTATATCCACCCCTTCGTCAGCCGTGGCGACAAGCCAGATCTCAGCGCATTGCTGCGCATCTATCGCACCGATCTGGCCCACCTGCCGCAGACCCTGAGCCAGCTTTTGGGGGATTACAGCTTCACCCTCCCCTACGAGGACAAGCAGCGGGATATTGTCGACATCCACCGCCATCTTGCCGAGAACGGCCCGCAAATCCTCCATGATGAACCCTTTGCCATCGAGCTATTGAAAGAGGTGTTCTACCGCAACAAGGGGGCCTATCTGGTGGGGCTTATTCGGGTAAAGGAGCAGGTATTCCCCTTTATCCTGCCCCTACTCAGCACCGGCCAGAGCATCTATGTGGACACCGTCATCTTCGAGCCGGATCTCGCCTCCATCGTCTTTGGCTTCGCCCGCGCCTACTTTATGGTTTATGCCCGTGAACCGGCGCTGTTTGTCGCCTTTCTGCGCCAAATCATGCCCCACAAGCCCGATTACGAGATCTACAACGCCATCGGCTGCCAGAAACACGGCAAGACCGAGCTCTATCGCCACTACCGCCACCATCTGGCCCAGAGTCGGGATCAGTTCATCATCGCGCCGGGCATCAAGGGGATGGTGATGAGCGTGTTTACCCTCCCCTCCTACGATGTGGTGTTCAAGGTGATCAAGGACGAGTTCACCCCGCCCAAGGAGGTGAGCCACGAGCAGGTCAAAGAGAAGTACCGGCTGGTCAAACAGCATGATCGGGTTGGCCGCATGGCCGATACCCAGGAGTTCACCAACTTCGAGTTTCCGCTGGATCGCATCTCGCCCGAACTCCTTGCCGAACTCAAGACGGTGGCGCCGTCGGCCCTCACCATCACGGATGACAAGCTGGTGATCAAGCACCTCTACACCGAGCGCAAGATGATCCCGCTCAACCTCTATCTGGACAAGGCGGACGAACAGCAGACCCGCCTCGCGCTGGAGGAGTACGGCAACGCCATCAAGCAGCTGGCGGCGGCCAACATCTTCCCGGGGGACATGCTGTTCAAGAACTTCGGCGTCACCCGCCATGGCCGGGTGGTCTTCTACGACTACGACGAGATCTGCTACATGACGGAGTGCAACTTCCGCCAGATCCCGCCGCCGCGCTACCCCGAGGATGAGTGGAGCGCCGAGCCCTGGTACTCGGTGGCCCCCAACGACATCTTCCCCGAGGAGTTCGCCACCTTCCTGCTGCAAAAGCCGCAGGTGCGGGAGATCATGTTGCAACTGCACAAGGAGATGTTCGACGCCAACTACTGGAAGATGCTGCAGAGCAATATCAAGGTGGGAGTGTTCGAGGATGTCTACCCCTACCGGCGCAAGAAGCGCTTCAAATACCAGCGCGGCGGCTGATCCCGCTGGCCCAGCGCAAATGGCAGCAACGAAAACGGGGTGGCCCAAGCCACCCCGTTTTGCTATCCGCTTTGCGCCTTAACTGCCGCGACGGCGGATCACCCCCTCCTGCATGGTGCTCGCCACCAGCACACCATCGCGGGTGAAGAACTGGCCGCGAACCAGACCGCGACCGCTGCTGGCGCTCGGGCTGTCTACCACGTAGAGCAGCCAGTCGTCGAAGCGGAAATCCCGGTGGAACCACATGGAGTGATCGATGGTGGCCACCTGCATATCCGGCTCCCAGTACGACACCCCGTGCGGCTGCAGCGAGGTGAGCAGGAAGTTGAAGTCGGAGGCGTAGGCCAGCAGGTATTTGTGCACCCGCAGATCGTCCGGCATCTGGCCATTGGCCTTGAACCAGACGTGACGCACCGGGTCCTGCACCGTCGGCCGAATAGGGTCGACCAGGGTCACCGGGCGCATCTCGATGGGCTGCTCGCAGAGGATCTTGTCCCGCAGGGAGGCCGGGATCAGGTTCTCGTAGGGGCGCACCAGCTCCAGCTCGCTCTTGAGCTCCTCCGGCGGGGTGATGCCGGTCGGCATCTGCGCCTGATGCTCGAAGCCATCGGCCGGCACCTGAAACGAGGCGTTGAGATAGAAGATGGGCTTGCCGCCCTGAATCGCCTTGACCCGGCGGGTGGAGACGGTCTGGCCGTCACGGATATTCTCCACGTCATAGACGATGGGACGGGTCACATCCCCCGGACGCAGGAAGTAGGAGTGAAAACTGTGAACCTGACGGCCGGTCTCGACCGTCTGCTTGGCGGCTGACAAGGCCTGCCCCATTACCTGTCCGCCAAACACGGCCCGCAGACCGAGATCCTGGCTCTGGCCCCGAAACAGGCCCTCCTCGATTTTTTCCAGCGCCAGCAACGCCAGCAGCCCATCAAGTACCTTGCTCATTGTTCACTCCTCTGTCAGAGCCGCACAGGCTAACAAGCTCACCGGAGCAGAGCAACCTCGGCCACGTCTTAGCGGGCAAGCTGACGACAGAAATGCCCCCTCAATTTCTCACCAGCCACCCTTTTACCAGCCAAGGGGCGCTGATACAAAAAAGCCCGCACCAGTTGGTGCGGGCCTTTGCTTGGCCGACTGTGCGCTATTTGACGGCGCGCAGTTCGCAACAGGCTATCGGCTTACTTGCTGCCGGTACCTGAGTTGCGGGTAGAGGCTTGCGGCTTGCGACGGGCGGTGGTGGCGCGAGCGCGCGGCTCTTTGCCCTGCATCTCTTTGTGACGCTGCACGGCGCGACGGATCTGGGCGGCCTGCTTGTGACGGCTGGTTTTGCCATCCTGCTGCAGATCGACCTTGGATTCGGTCTCCGGCGGCAGGTTGACCAGACCGCGCAGGTAGTTCACTTCCGGCAGTTTCAGCTCTTGCCAGCCGCCGCGCGGGATACCGCGATCCAGCTTGACGTCACCGTAGCGGATCCGCATCAGGCGGCTCACCTGCACTTCCTGGGATTCCCACAGGCGGCGCACTTCACGGTTTCGACCTTCGGTCAGGGTGACGTTGAACCACTGGTTCAGACCCTCACCGCCAGCCGGTTTGATCTTGTTGAACTTGGCAGTGCCATCTTCCAGCTGCACGCCCTTGCGCAGACGCTGCAGCATGGCTTCGGTGATTTCGCCAAAGACACGTACCGCGTATTCCCGCTCCACTTCGTGGCTCGGGTGCATCAGACGGTTGGCCAGCTCACCATCGGTGGTGAACAGCAGCAGACCGGAGGTGTTGACGTCGAGGCGGCCGACCGCGATCCAGCGGGCACCTTCCATCTTGGGCAGACGATCAAACACGGTGGGACGACCTTCCGGATCGTGACGGGTACACATCTCCCCTTCCGGCTTGTGGTAAGCCAGTACGCGGCAGATCACTTCCTCTGCGGCACGGGTCTTGACCTGGTGACCATCCACCCGGATCACGGCGTTCACTTCGACGCGATCCCCCAGTGTGGCGACCTTGCCATCCACACTGACCCGACCTGCGGTGATCAGGGCCTCCATCTCACGACGGGAGCCGTGACCCGCGCGGGCCAACACTTTTTGCAGTTTTTCACTCATCGGGGTTACCTGATTGTTGATCGCTGCCCACTGGTAAAAGGGGCAACGGGGTTAACTGTAACAAACGTCGGTTGGAGCGTTTGCCACAGTTGAAAAATGTATATCTCGGTGAAATCGGCACGCTTGGGCGCCATTCACCGGGCATCGCTCTCCCCGTCCACCGCAGAGGGCAACAGGGGTTGCAGCTCAGGATCCAGCTCGGGGAGCTGCTCCAGACTCTGCAGATTAAAGTAATCCAGAAACTCTCTGGTAGTGGCGAGCAGTTCGGGGCGACCCGCCACCTCTTTGTGGCCTATGCTGCGCACCCAGCCACGCTCTTTCAGGGTATTCACTATCTGGCTCGACACCGCCACCCCGCGGATCGCTTCGATCTCGGCCCGGGTGATGGGTTGGCGATAGGCGATCAAGGTCAGCGTCTCCATCACGGCGCGCGAATAGCGCGGCGCCCGCTCGCTCCAGAGCCGCGAGAGCTCTTCGGCATACTCCTGACGCGCCTGAAAGCGCCAGCCGGAGGCGACCTCTTTGAGCTCGACGCCCCGCGAGCTGTAATCTTGCCTGATCTCGGCCAACAGCAGCTGAACATAGCGACTGGTCACCGGATAATCCGCCAGCACGCTGCTTTTCAGTTCGCTGACATTGAGCGGACGACCGGCCACGAACAGCGCCGCTTCGATCAAGGTCTTGAGTCGTTCAGTGGGCAGCGCCACGGTTGCCCTCCTCGCTCTGCTCGGCCAATGCGAAATGAATTGGTCCCAGCGGTTCTGCCTGCAGGATCCAGATCAGTTGCTCCTTGCACAGCTCCAGCAGGGCCAGAAACGTCACCAGTACCCCCATGCGCCCCTCTTCGGCACGCAGCACCTGCTCAAGGCGCAGGGTCTGCCCCAGCGTGAGCATGGCAAGGATCTCCGCCATGCGCACCCGGGTCGGGATCTGTTCGCGGCGGATCTGGTGATGTTCGAAATGAGTCGCGCGTTTTACCACACTTTGCATGTAAAGGGCGAGCTCAACCAGCGAAACATCGGGCGCCAGTGGCTTGAGGGCGCCAAAATCGGGGGGCAAGGCAGCGGCGATATAAATCTCCCGCTCCACCCGTGGCAGCTCATTGACCCTCTCCGCCCCTACCTTGTAGCGCTCGTACTCCTGCAGGCGGCGAATAAGGGTCACCCGCGGGTCTTCTCCCTCCTCTTCATCCTCCAGCTCCGGCGCCTTGGGCAGCAGCAGGCGGGATTTGATCTCCGCCAGCCAGGCCGCCATCAGCAGGTATTCGGCCGCCAGCTCAAGGTTGAGCCCCTGCATCAGCTCCACGTACTCCATGTACTGGGCGGTGATCTGCAGGATCGGCAGGTTGAGGATATCGAGCTGCTGGCGCCTGATGAGATAGAGCAGCAGATCCAGCGGCCCCTCGAAGGTATCGAGGAACACCTCCAGCGCATCGGGCGGGATGAACAGGTCCTGAGGCAGCTCGTGATAGGGCTGCCCCAGGACTTTCGCGATGGGTAGCGCGGCGCCAGTCCCCGTCTCGGCGGAAGGGACTGTCACCGGTTCAGCGACATCACTCAAACGGGGTCGGGTCTCCGGCGCCGCGACGACGCAATACCGGCTCGTCGTCAGAGAAATCGACCACAGTGGTGGGCTGCTCGCCCAGATAACCGCCGTTGACCACCAGATCGATCTGCTTGCCCAGCTTGTCGAAGATCTCTTCCGGGTCGAACTCGGCCATCTCGGAGTCCGGCAGGATCAGAGTGGTGGAGAGCAGCGGCTCGCCGAGTGCTTCCAAGAGCGCCTGAGCAATCTTGTTGTCCGGCACCCGGATGCCGATGCTCTTCTTCTTCTCGTTCATCAGGCGGCGCGGCACCTCTTTGGTCGCCTTGAAGATGAAGGTGTAGGCGCCCGGGGTGTTGTTCTTGATCAGGCGAAACGCGCTGTTGTCGACCTTGGCGTAGGTGGAGATCTCGGAGAGATCGCGGCACACCAGGGTGAAGTCGTGGTTGGCGTCGAGGCGACGGATGCGGCAGATGCGCTCCAGCGCGCCCTTGTCACCCATCTGGCAACCCAGCGCATAACCGGAGTCGGTCGGATAGACGATGACGCCGCCGTTCTGGATGATCTGTACCGCCTGACCGATCAGACGGGCCTGGGGGTTTTCCGGATGTACGTAAAAATGCTGACTCATAGCTTGTTCTCGCAATGGGGGCAGCAATACCTGCCCGCTCGTATGGTCACGGGTCAAAGACCCATGACACTACCTTAACCTGTTTGTGGCTGCTTCGCTGGCGCCGTTACCGACTCGCCAGCAGCTCGGCATGCTGTTCGGTGGTGAGCCCAAAGTGACCGGGATAGGCAAGCCACACTATGGGAATCCCCTCTTGCCCGGCTTGTTCCCTATTTCGCTGGCGCCGTTACCGGCTTGCCAGCAGCTCGGCATGCTGTTCGGTGGTGAGCCCGAAGTGACCGGGATAGGCCAACCAGACGGGCATGCCTTCCTTTGGCAGCCAGAGGTGGCGGCCCAGCTCGGTCCAGTTGGAGGGGAAGTGAAAATCCGATCCCACCGAGATATAGAGGTCGTGATCCTTGGCCCACTGGCCCAGATTGGCCCGCTCCTGCGGGCTCTGCTGGGGCAATGAGACCTCCATGGCATCGCCACCGGCCGCCTTGAAGGCCACCAACAGCCGCTTGATCCACTTGGCGGTGAGATCGTAGCGGCTGGGGTGGGCCAGCACCGCCAGCCCACCGGCGGCGTGAATGGCCGCAATGGCTTCGCTCATCTCGGGCCACTCGGCCGGGGCATAGCCTTTATTGCCACGGCTCAGGTACTTTTTGAATACCTTCTGCATGTTGTCGGCCACCCCGCGTGCCACCAGCACCCGGGCAAAGTGGGCACGGGTCACGGCAGCATCACCGGCGAGCTGTTTGGCCTCTTCATAGGTGCTGGGGATGAGGCACTTCTCCAGACGACGCCCGATTTCCAGCGCGCGCGCCTCACGTCGTGCCAGCTGACCGGCCAGAAAATCCAACAGCTGCGGATTTTTTTCATCCACCCCCAGCGCCACGATATGAATTTCGTGATGCTCCCAGCCGGTGGAGATCTCGACCCCGCTCACCAGTCGCAGCGGCAGTTGCTCGGCTTCGATGGTGCGGCGCACCTCATCAAGCCCGGCGAGGGTGTCGTGGTCAGTAACTGCTAACACCTCGACCTGTTTCTCGGCGGCGCGGCGCACCAGTTCGGCTGGGCTCAGCACCCCGTCGGAGGCAGTGGTATGGCAGTGAAGATCGAATCTCATCAGGTTATTCCGCTCTCGTGGTCAGGTCACCATTCATGGCAAATCGGTGAAAGAAGGCTAAAAAGCGACTTGACTTGGCCGCGGCTTTATCGTTTTCTGTAGGCACTTCATTGCAAACATCTTTTTACAGGACTTTATCATGCAAACGACTTCCATCCTGACCATCTGGTGGTGGCACACTCCCTGACATGCGGGCGTGTGGTCGTTGCTGTACCTGTAATCTGACAGCAAATTAAGAACCCAAAGAAAAAGCCCGCTGACCCCAGCGGGCTTTTTTATTATCCGGCAAATGGACCTGTGATGAAACCGAGAATTCAGACAAGCAAGCTGACCTGGCGATGGCGCCCCTAAACCAGCCACCCCGGACCAATAAAATTTCTAAGGAATTCAACGTCATGAACATCGGTAACACGCATCACACGCAAGGGAACGCACTATGACAGCCACACATCGCCTTCCTCTGGGTGAATTCGATACCCTCAAACTCAACGCCCCCTATGTGGCCGATCCGCTGACGCTCTATACCCGCCTCTGTCAGGGCCGCCCCAACAACCTGCTGCTGGAATCGGTGGAGATCGACTCCAAGGCGGGCAAACAGAGCCTGTTGCTGGTCGATGCCTGCCTGCGCATCGAGTGCCGTGGCCGCACCGTGCGGGTGCGCAGCCTGAACGACAACGGCGCCCAGTTGCAGAGCCTGCTGGCCGAACGGCTGCCCGTGGTGGTGGCCCGCTCGCTGGTAGATGGCGAATTGCAACTCGACTTCCCGGCCTCCGATCGGGAGCTGGACGAAGATTCCCGCCTCAAGGGGAGCAGCGTGCTGGACGTGCTGCGCACCCTGCAGCGGGAGCTCGATTGCCAGTTGGGTAAAGAGGCACTGTTTATGGCGGGCAGCTTCGCCTACGACCTCATCGCCTCATTTGAAGATCTGCCCGACGTGCCGGAAGGGAGCAACAGCTGCCCCGACTACTGCTTCTATGTGGCCGAAACCCTGATCACCATCGACCATATCGAGCGCACCACTCAACTGCTGGCCTGCATCTTTGGCGGCGACAGCGACGAGAGCCAGGTGGAAGACAGATACACCCGCCTGACCGAACGGCTCACCGACTTCAAACAGATTTGCCAGCAACCCCTCTGCGCCGAGCTGACCACCCAGCCCCTGACCGGTGGCATGAGCGTGGACAAGAGCGACAAACAGTTCTGCGCCGAGGTGGAGAAGCTCAAGGGCTTTATCCGCCGTGGCGACATCTTCCAGGTGGTGCCATCCCGCTGCTTCTCCCTGCCCTGCCCGAGCCCCCTGGCCGCCTATCGCCGCCTCAAGCAGACCAACCCCAGCCCCTACATGTTCTACGTGCAGGATGAGGGCTTCACCCTGTTTGGCGCCTCGCCGGAGAGCGCGGTGAAATTCTGCGCCGCCAGCCGCGATGTGGAGATGTACCCCATCGCCGGTACCCGCCGCCGCGGCTTCAACCCGGATGGCAGCATCAACCGGGATCTCGATGGCCGCATCGAGCTGGAACTGCGTCAGGACGAGAAAGAGGTGGCCGAGCACCTGATGCTGGTGGATCTGGGCCGCAACGACATCGCCCGCATCTCGGAGCCCGGCACCCGCTACGTCAAGGAGCTGCTGAAGGTAGATCGCTACAGCCACGTAATGCATCTGGTCTCCAAGGTGGTCGGCACCTTACGCTCAGACCTTGATGCCCTGCACGCCTATCAGGCCTGCATGAACATGGGCACCCTGACCGGCGCCCCCAAAATCCGCGCCAGCGAGCTTATTCGCATGGTGGAAGGCAAGCGCCGCGGCAGCTACGGCGGCGCGGTCGGCTACATCAACGGCGCTGGCGAGATGGATACCTGCATCGTCATTCGCTCCGCTTTCGTGAAAGATGGCGTGGCCCACGTACAGGCCGGTGCCGGGGTGGTCTATGACTCCAAGCCCCAGGCCGAAGCGGACGAAACCCGCGCCAAGGCGGCCGCCGTGCTGGCCGCCATCGCAGCCAGCCATGGCACCTCCCTGCAAGCCCTGAGCGCCCAGCAGGAGCAACATAAGGACGTGAGCCATGACTAACATCTTCCTGCTCGACAACTTCGACTCCTTTACCTACAACCTCGTCGACCAGTTCCGCTCCCTCGGCTATCCGGTGCGGATCTATCGCAACAGCCTGCCGGCCAGCCGCATCATGAGCGAAATCGCCGCCTGTGAAGGGGACGCCGTGCTGGTGCTATCGCCGGGGCCGGGCGCCCCCCATGAGGCGGGTTGCCTGATTGACCTGATCAAGCTGGCACGCGGTCAGGTGCCCATCCTCGGCATCTGTCTCGGTCATCAGGCCCTGTGCGAAGCCTACGGTGGCACCGTCGGCGCGGCGGGCGAAATCGTCCACGGCAAGCGCTCCCTGATTGAGCACAACGGCCACGGCGCCTTCGCCGGTCTGCCGAGCCCGCTGCCGGTGGCCCGCTACCACTCGCTGGTCGCCACCTATGTACCGGAAGAGCTGACGGTGATTGCCCACTATCAGGGCATGCCCATGGCCATCGAGCAGCAGGATGAGCGGGTACTGGGCTTCCAGTTCCACCCGGAATCCATCATGACCTCGGAAGGGGCCCGTCTGCTGACCCAGGCGCTCGCCCATATCACCCGTCCAGAAAGCAGCGTGCGGTAAGGAGACCAACATGCATCATCATCTCAACACCCTCTATCAGGGTCAGTCTCTGAGCCGTGAAAGTACCCGCGACGCCTTCGGCCAGGTGGTACGTGGCGAAGTGGATCCCATCGTGCTCGCCAGCCTCTTGACCGCCCTCAAGATCAAGGGTGAGACCCCGGAGGAGATCGCCGGCGCCGCCGAGGCCCTCTTGGCAGAAGCGCGCGACTTCCCGCGTCCGGATTATGAATTTTGCGACATCGTCGGCACCGGTGGCGATGGCCTCAACACCATCAACGTCTCCACCACCTCGGCGCTGGTCGCCGCCGCCTGCGGCCTGAAAGTGGCCAAGCACGGCAACCGCTCGGTCTCGAGCAAGTCGGGTTCGAGCGATCTGCTCGACAAGATGGGCATCAAGCTCGACATGAGCCCGGCGCAGGCGCGCCGCTGCCTGGACGAGCTCGGCATCTGCTTCCTGTTCGCCCCCCAGTACCACGCCGGGGTGCGCCACGCCATGCCGGTGCGTCAGGCCCTCAAAACCCGCACCCTGTTCAATGTGCTGGGGCCGCTTATCAACCCCGCTCGTCCCACCTATCAGCTGATGGGGGTCTATGCCCCCGAGCTGGTGCGTCCCATCGCAGAAACCCTGCTGGCACTGGGGCTGAAAACCGGTATGGTGGTTCACGGCGCCGGGCTGGATGAAATTGCCATCCACGGCCCGACCCAGGTGGCCCAGATCCGTGACGGCGAGATCCGCGAATTTCTGCTCACCCCGGCTGACTTTGGCCTGGAGACCTACCCGGTCAGCGCCATTCAGGGCGGAGAGCCGGAAGAGAACCGCGCCATCACCGCCGCCATTCTGGAAGGGCGTGGCACCCCAGCCCACAACGCCGCCATTGCCGCCAATGTGGCGCCGCTGCTGTTGATGGCGGGCAAGGCGACCGATCTCAAGAGCGCGGCGGCCGAGGTGCTGGCCGTGCTGGCGAGCGGCAAGGCAGCGGATCTGGCTGCTCGGCTCGCCACTTTGAGCCATCAGGACGCGGATAATCAGGAGGCATGATGTCAGCCACCACGTTGCACAGCAGTCATTCAGAACGCCCGCCGGGCAAGAGCCAGTTTCGCAAGGATAACGAGATGTCAGACCTTATTGCCCCCCATGCTTTTCTGAACATGGCCTCCATCAGCCAGACCATCCTCGGCAAGATCGTGGCGGCCAAACAGGAGTGGGTTGCCGCCCGCAAGCAGGCCCAGCCGCTGGAGAGCTTCCAGAGCACGCTGACCCCCAGCGATCGGGATTTCGTCGGGGCCCTCAAGGCGGGCTCCACCCGCTTTATTCTGGAGTGCAAGAAGGCCTCCCCCTCCAAGGGCTTGATCCGCGATGACTTCAGCCCGGAGGCCATCGCCGATATCTATGGCAAATACGCCACCGCCATCTCGGTACTGACCGACGAGAAGTTCTTTCAGGGGGATTTCGCCTTTTTGCCGCGGGTGCGCAGCCGCGTATCGCAGCCGGTGCTCTGCAAAGATTTCATGATTGACCCCTATCAGGTCTATCTGGCCCGCCACTATCAGGCGGACGCCATCCTGCTGATGCTCTCGGTGCTCACCGACGAGGGCTATCGCGCCCTGTTCGCGGTGGCCAAAGAGCTGGGCCTTGGCGTGCTCACCGAGGTGAGCAACGAGGAGGAGCTGACCCGCGCCATCGCGCTGGGGGCACCGGTGATTGGCATCAATAACCGGGATCTGCGCGACTTGAGCGTCGATCTCGCCCGCACCAAACAGCTGGCTAAAGATATTCCGAGCGATCGGGTGGTGATCAGCGAGTCCGGCATCAATCACCGCGCTCAGGTGGCGGATCTGCGCCACCACGCCAAGGGCTTTCTGGTGGGCTCGTCATTGATGGCCGAGCCGGATTTGGAAGCGGCTGTACGCAAGCTGATACTGGGCCAGAACAAGGTGTGCGGCCTGACCCGCGCCGAAGATGCCGCCGCAGCCCATCAGGCGGGCGCGGTATTTGGCGGCCTGATCTTTGTTTCCAAAAGCCCGCGCTATGTAGACATCCCCGCCGCCCGCGCCGTGATGGCGGGTGCGCCGCTTAGCTTTGTGGGGGTATTTCGCAATGCCCAACCCGCCACCATCGCCAAGACGGTGGATGCGCTGGGGCTCTCTGCAGTGCAGCTGCATGGGGATGAGGATGCCGCCTATATCGATACCCTGCGCCCACTGCTGCCCGCTGGCTGCCAGATCTGGAAAGCAATCGGAGTCACAAGCGGCGAGCCGCTGCCCGCCCTCGACTACCCGGCGGATCGCCTGCTGCTGGATACCAAAGTAGGCAGCCAGAGCGGCGGTACCGGTCAGGCGTTCGACTGGGCCCTGCTGGCCAAGCTCGATAAAGCCAAGCTGATGCTGGCGGGCGGCCTTAACCCCGACAACGCCCTGCAAGCGGCACAAGTGGGCTGCCTCGGCCTTGATTTCAACTCCGGGGTAGAGAGTGCCCCGGGCCAGAAGGATGCGCACAAGATTGCAGCCGCCTTCGGCGCACTGCGCAACCTGTAACGCAACCCTTTTTGACGTTTCGATTTAGCTAATACAAGGAAGAAGCCATGACCCTGCTCAACCCGTTTTTCGGTGAATTTGGTGGCATGTATGTGCCCCAAATCCTTATCCCGGCCCTGCTCCAGCTGGAGAAAGCCTTCGTCGATGCCAAGGATGATCCAGCCTTTATCGCCGAGTTTCAGTCCCTGCTGACCGAGTATGCCGGTCGCCCGACCCCGCTCACCCTGACCCGCAATCTGACCAAGGGCACCAAGACCCGCCTCTATCTCAAGCGCGAAGATCTGTTGCACGGCGGCGCCCACAAGACCAACCAGGTGCTGGGTCAGGCCCTGCTCGCCAAGCGGATGGGCAAGAACGAGATCATCGCCGAGACCGGTGCCGGTCAGCATGGCGTCGCCACTGCCCTGGCCTGCGCCCTGCTCGGCCTCAAGTGCCGGGTCTATATGGGCGCCAAGGATTGCGAGCGCCAGAAGCCCAACGTCTTTCGCATGAAGCTGATGGGCGCCACCGTCATTCCGGTGCACTCCGGCTCCAGCACCCTCAAAGATGCCTGCAACGAGGCGCTGCGCGACTGGGCTGCCAACTACGAGTCGGCCCACTACCTGCTCGGGACCGCCGCCGGCCCGCACCCCTTCCCCACCATCGTGCGGGAGTTCCAGAAGATGATCGGCGAAGAGGCCAAGGCCCAGTGCTTCGAGAAGGAGGAGCGACTGCC
Source organism: Aeromonas sp. 82P (assembly GCF_051919365.1). Classification (NCBI taxonomy): domain Bacteria; kingdom Pseudomonadati; phylum Pseudomonadota; class Gammaproteobacteria; order Aeromonadales; family Aeromonadaceae; genus Aeromonas; species Aeromonas sp. 82P. Next base: position 1,714,764 of record NZ_JBQBEV010000001.1, on the reverse strand, counting down.
CGACGCAGTGATCGCCTGCGTCGGCGGCGGTTCCAACGCCATCGGCATGTTTGCCGATTTTATCGATGAGCCGTCGGTGCGCCTGATCGGCGTCGAGCCGGGCGGTCACGGTATCGAAAGTGGCGAGCACGGCGCGCCACTCGGTCACGGCAGCAAGGGGGTCTTCTTTGGCATGCACTCCTACCTGATGCAGGACAATCAGGGCCAAATTCAGGAGTCCTACTCCGTTTCGGCGGGGCTCGATTTCCCCTCCGTTGGCCCGCAGCACGCCCATCTGGCCGCCATCGGCCGCGCCGAGTACCCCTCGGTGACCGACAAGGAGGCGCTGGACGCCTTCCAGGAGCTGGCCAAATCCGAAGGCATCATACCCGCGCTGGAGTCCTCCCACGCGCTGGCCCACGCCCTCAAGATGGCCCGCAGTGAACCGGAAAAAGAGCAGGTGCTTATCGTCAACCTCTCCGGCCGTGGCGACAAAGATATCTTCACCGTCGCTGACATCTTTGAAAAAGAAGGAACCTTGTCATGAACCGTTACGCACAACTATTCTCCCGTCTGGACGCGGCCAATCAGGGCGCCTTTGTGCCGTTCGTGATGCTGGGTGATCCCACCCCCGAATTGTCACTGGCCATCGTCGATGCGCTGGTCGCAGGGGGCGCCGATGCCCTCGAACTCGGCATTCCCTTCTCCGATCCGGTGGCGGACGGCCCCACCATTCAGGGCGCCGCTCTGCGCGCCTTTGCCAGCCACACCACCCCGGATGACTGCTTCGAGCTGCTTGGCCGCATCCGCGCCAAGTACCCGCAGCTGCCCATTGGCCTGCTGGTCTACGCCAACCTGGTCTATGTGCGCAAAATTGACGGCTTCTACGAGAAGTGCCAGCAGGCGGGCGTGGACTCGGTGCTGGTTGCCGACGTGCCGGTGCAGATGTGCGCCCCCTACAAGGCGGCGGCCGACAAGTTCGGCATCGACAGCATCTTTATCGCCCCGCCCAATGGCGACGCCGAGACCCTGAAACAGGTGGCGGAGCTCGGCAATGGCTACACCTATCTGGTGAGCCGCGCCGGTGTCACCGGTGCCGAGACCAAGGCCGGCATGCCGGTGGAAGGTCTCATCAATACCCTGCGCGAGTTCAACGCCCCCCCCGCCCTGCTCGGCTTTGGCATCAGCGAACCGGCTCAGGTGCGTGAAGCCATTGCCGCTGGCGCCGCCGGTGCCATCTCCGGCTCCGCCGTGGTGAAGATCATCGAGACCCACCACCAGAACCCGGAGCATATGCTCACTCGTTTGAAAGAGTTTGTGGAAGGGATGAAGGCGGCGACCAATAGATAAGGGGCTGCATGGGTCACATGCCATTGGCCGTTTCTGAGGAAAGGGAGCCTGATAGGCTCCCTTTCTATTTCCTGCTTGTTGCCGCTCCCAACGTCTTTGTCCCCTCTCCCCTTGGGAGAGGTCAGGGTGAGGGAACCATCATACCCCGGCGTTATCGAATCGTAGGTTCGAATAGCGCAGCGTATTCGGACGTTCGCGATCCAGGCGGAGTTAATCCTAACGCCCGATCTAGCGGATATTCCTGATGGCATGGCTTTACCACGCAGGACGCGAGGGCGCCGCCCTCGACGGGGTTTCGCCCGCCCTTCGGGCCTGGGCGAGTGACTTTGGAAAGACCCAAAGTCACCAAAAGTCTTCTCCCCCCTCTAACAGCTGATACACGCCCTCTCCCCTTGGGAGAGGGCTGGGGTGAGGGGATGGTGCATTTCCAGTCAAGCAAGATGCTCACTCACCCCCACGCCTTAATGACCAATTTGTTGATCCAACACAGATTCCCGCCAAAACACGCTTCTCAACGCCCCCCCTCCCCCTTAAGATACCCGAATGACAATCAACCTCTCGGAAGAACGCCATGACAGCGATTGTTGCTATCTCGCAGGTTAACAGCAGCGGACTGGGAACTGTCACTCAGGGGCGGTAGCGTGGTTTTTTGTAGGTTGGCGCAGTGTGTAGCGAAGTCCAACAGGCGAACATTATTAAGCCAACCTAAGCGGGATAAAGATGGATGTTGCAGCTCCATAAAACAGATTTGCAGATATATTCGCAGTAAACGTTGGGCTTCACTTCGTTCAGCACCAACTTACGATTTTTAGCTCAACATACGAGATACGTACCTACTGTGCCAGTTATTGGGAGGTTAAACTGCCCAAAAAACCTAGATTTGTGTTTCATCACAAGGATTCTTTATGTCACAAGAAAAAACTAGAAAGTCAGGTAGAGTAACGATTGATGCTATTGATGCGCCCAGCCCAGTTCAAGCAGAAAATAACTGGATCACAGTAGCAAAGGCATTTAACCCTCTTGGATTTGTAGCAGAGGCATATGCTAGAACCTTGGCCTATCGCTTGGAAGCCAAGCGCCTTGACGCCGAAATACAACGAGTAAATATACAGGCAGGCGTCATCCATAACGCCTTAGATAAAACTTATCGTTTAAAAATGGAAGAATTGTCTCAGAGGCGTCTCGAAATTGAACGGTTCTATGACACAGTTCAAGGTGAATTAAAACTACTTCACATTGAAAGAATGAAAGTGTTAGAAATGGCTGAACGTGCTTCGGAGATGGCATTTTCCAACAACACTCCAAGCGAACATAAAATAATTTTCAAGGATATGGCAACAGAGCTGATCTCTCAGCTATCTGCTTTTGGTAGCAAAGCAAATGAAAGCTTGGATGTCCTTGTAAAAAGTTTACCTCCCATTTCAATGCCAGATCATTTACTTCCTTCAGGAGATTGATGATGTTTTGGATAATCGCACCAATTGTAGCCGCTGGAGTCGTGGCGGCAATTATGTCTTCAGCATCCGAACACGAAAGAAATGCACGCAGAAATTGGGAGTCAAAACGTGAGGAAGTCAAGAAAACCGTTGAAGAACATAGAAAAAATATTGAAATACATCTTAAAAAAGCACAACAATCCTATGATTTTCATTTTTTAACCGACCTTCATTATTCATCCCACAGAGTTGCTGACAGCGCCTATAAAATTTTAAATGACGCCAGAGAATCTTTTGGTGCTACGATCAGAATACTCAACCAAGCATTCACAAAAAAAAATGAATTAAAATCCAAACTGGAAACTTCTACTCGAGAACTAAAGAAGGAGTATTTAACAGAAATCCGGTCGCTGAATGACTTTATAGGTAAGGTTCTAGAAGACAAGGAAAAAATGGAGTCGCAAAGAGACGGCCTTCTTGCTGAAGTAAAACGCCTTAATGCACAGACAGCAGAACTAAAAGCTGCAATTCGTGACCGATGCGGAGAAAAAGGAAGAGACTGGCACCAGCGCCTTGAACAAAGAACACAAATAAATAGATTACGTCGAGCTAAATAATATGCACGCCGTCAATGGTGAAAAATAGGAGCCAATACTTCCTTTGTTTAAAGAGCTATTTCTTGGTTTTACTTGGAAATTTACGAGCTCAGACATTTCAGACATTAACAATACAAAGTTATTAGCTAAGGAGAGTACATGAGAATTAACTTGAAAAATGGCACAGTCGAAATTAATGGGATAGCATTTTCAGGTAATAGTATCAATATACAAAATGGGACTATTTCCGTCGATGGGGTTACTCAGGATGTAAGTATTGTACCTAACCAAGAGATTAAAGTTGAGGTTTACGGTGATGTTGAGATACTCGAGTCAACATCTGGAGATGTGATAGTTAACGGCTCTGTTGGCCAGATCACAACTTCAAATGGCGATGTTTGTTGTGGGAATGTTCATGGCAATGTAGAGACAATGAGTGGCGACATTACATGTACAAATATCAGCGGTAATGCCCAATCAATGTCGGGGGACATCATAGGTTTCTGAAAGCGTTGTTGCCCAAACGATGCAACGTGAATGGAACTAATTGAAGAAGCGGAGTGGCCTTCTGAACAAAGCGCAGCATAGCCAACACTCAAAAAGATGAATGCCCTCCACCTTTCTGAGCAAACATCTGTATCGGCAGTATCCAAAAGATGATCATACCTAAGAAAAGCCCGATGGGGAGCCCCTCCTCGATTATCTCCCCTACAGCCTATCAACACCAGTCCATAAAAAACCACCGACCTTCAGGAGATCGGTGGCTTGATAAATGGGTAGTAGATACAGAAAGTTCGCTACCTCAACCCTAGCAGGAAAAAAATCAGGCCCCATCATTCTGAGCCAGACGTCGTATAGGAAGAATCCAAGAGATGGGGTCCAATTTTTTTTGCTCATCCTCGATATATCCAATCAATCTTACTAATCCCACTCCTACAGCTCCCTGCCCCACACCCGCCATCCCATCAACACCAGCATCAATACAGCCCCCGGCAGCCAGACCCAGTAGAGCTCGGAGAGGATCACTGCTTCACCTCGGGCGGTGAGATAGGCCTCCAGCTTGAAGGGGGCGACCCGGATCACCTGCCAGGGGGCGAAGAAACGCTCGTCACGCCACGGCCAGAGCCAGCCAACCCCCTTGCCGCCGGTGGTAAGTGAATCGAGCAGGCTGTGGGAGAGCAGAGAGATCAACAGAAACGACCAGACGGTGGCGGCGCGGGCCCGAAATTGGCGGTGAAACAACATGGCCAGGGTGGGCAAGGCAAAGGCGAACAACAGGGAGTGGGTAAAGCCGCGGTGGCCAAAGACATGGCCGTAGGCAACCCCCAGTTTGAAGGCGAGCACATCGGCATCGGGCAGCATGGCGATGGCAACCCCAGCCAACAGCAGGCGGGGCGGGATAATCCGGCTGCCAAGCCCGAGTCCAAGGCAGAGAGGGACGGCAGCGTGAGTGACGATGGTGGGCATATAATGAAGCTCCAACTGAAACGTGGGCCTACCTTATCCCCGCTCGGTGAAGTGAAGGTGAAGTGCCCCTCTTATGTTGCTGTATTCCCCCTCGAATCCTTATCCATCATCCATAAGAGGCGTCACACAGGAAAGCTGTTGCACGCGCTCCGAAGCAGGGGCCGAAATCCTGTGGTTTGTCCCTCTGTATTGGCTCGTTCGTTGTGTGTCGAACACAGGCCCAATCAGCGTTGGCACGTTAACTTGAAATGTTCATTTAACTGCGGCTGACATGCAGAACGGGATCGTGATAAGTAGTCTCTTCGGTTCACATCACAGGGACAGTGGCAGCGATGAATGTATCAAAAAGCGTCGTGCGGATTGCGAGCGTTATCAGCCTTTGGTTAATGACAGGATGCATGGCAGAGGCAGCCTCTGCGCAGCCGCAGCAAGAGCCGTATGCGCTGATCTATAACGGGCCGGTTTCTGATGGGGATAGCACGAAGGCGATTGCAGATGTGGTCAGGCAGGTGGGGTTACCAGTCAGGTATCTCTCCAATATCGGGGAGCTGCCTGCAGCGCTCGATAATGCCAGAGTGTTTATCGTTGGCGGCACTGAGGACGATGTTGAGCCGCTGCTCAACGCCTTCACCGCGGACGCTCGTTTGGCGTTAAAAGCCTATTTGCTAAGCGGTGGTCGCTATCTCGGGATCTGTGGGGGCGCATTTGTGGCATCCACAGGCTGGTCTGAGGAGGAGGGCTTTGTGCCGGCGCTGGGCCTTGTTCCTGCCACATCCGATGATTATGACGGCGACTTTAGCGCCAGGATCTTCCCGATCACCTGGCTTGGTGAAGAGCGCCAGATGTATTACCAGGCCGGCCCGCAATTTACGCCGGTGCCAAGCCCAGAGCAGGTCAAGGTCATCGCCCATTTTCAAAACCATCATATTGCCGCGCTGATCAGCTCATACGGGAAAGGCAAGGTGGCCGTTTCCGGGCCACACCCCGAAGCCCCCGAATCGTGGAAAGCGAACGCGGTGGATGGCGACAAGATGGAGTCGAATATTCATCTGGCTGCAGGACTCGTTAACGAGTTGCTCTCCGAAGAGCCCGTCACCCATTCGAAGTAGTCGCGCCCCTACGCCCCTGGATGTGACCCCATTGCTCGGCCCGGAAGTCAGGCCATCCAATCAGCCGCTATCCATAAAAAAACCACCGACCTGCAAAAGGTCGGTGGTTTTTTTATCGGTGGTAGATAACGGGTAGCCGATACGAAGCGTTCGCTACCTCAACTTTCGCCCGGGAGCGAGCACTACTCTTCCTGCTCCTCCGGTTGTCTCTCCTCACCCCGTATCTGTAGCAGCTCTTCGACCCTGGCTTGCCACTTGTCGTGGGCCTGTTTGCGCTCCTGCTGCATGAATGCTTCTCGCATGGTGTCGATTTTCTGGTCAAGTGTTTCCATCAGAGTGTCTCCTTGTGTGACCGCGTAAAGACTGGCTGACGGCGCGTTGGCCAACCTGCTCCCCTAATCTGACACCGCTAATGCCGTTACTGCCCAATCAAATAATCGATTGGAAGTGCTGAAATCAATCTAAAAATTCTTTTCCGTGTTTATTCCACCACGCAAGCGCAAGGGAAACAGGCCGCTCAGAGCGGGATCATCTGGCACGGGGTCAACACGTTGTTGAGTGTGGTCGCCCTTCTTTTCAGGGGAATGAGGCGCCGTTGCACCATCCGTCCGGTGAGGAGTACCGGCAGATTTCCGGGGTGTTGCTGTGCCCATGATCACACAGTCACAACTCTCGCCCTCCTCTCACCGCGTCCCCGCTTTTTATCATCTAGAGTTAGCGGGCAGTGCAAAGCTGCTGATTTATATACATTCGCCGCCAAGAGGGATCTTTTTTCATGACCGAGCATATCGATCTGCTACCTATCAGCACGGATGATGAGCAGGACGCAGGCAACCGTTACCTCTACTACACCGAAGGGGATCTGGCCCGCATTCTTGCCAATCTGGAACAGCTGCGCCACGCGGTGTTTCCGGCCGCCATCGGAGAGAGTGAAACGGGCGCCACCGTGCCCCACAACTTTCCGTCCGTCTGTCTGGTGGGGCTGGGGCGCTGCGGCTCCAACATCGCGCAGGATGTGGCCTCGCTGGTCTACAACGCCCGCAGCTTTTATCTCAATGAGTTCAACAGTGAAGAGCAACGCAAGCGGGAGAAGGAGTTTGGCCCGGTGAGCTGGATCCGGCGCAACCTGCGGCTACCAAACAACGGGGCTCGGCCGGTCTTTCTGATCGAGCCCATGGTGATGCTGGGGGATCTGGACAAGGACATCGATGGCCGCATCCGCCACTCCAATCGCAGCGGCGAAGGTGGCTCCTTGCGTGATTACGCCAAGATGCGGGTGATGGACTTGTCGGAGATCCACGCGGGAGGCGCGGGTAACGCCCCCATCCTTGGCCAGTATCTGGCCAAGATCATCCTCAACAAGAGTCCCCACTACTTCGCCAACTCCGAGTGGCAGGCCATTCATACCTATCTGGTGGACTCCTGCGGCATCAAGGCCAACCAGTCCCGCCTCTATTTCTATATCTTCAGTGCCGGGGGCGGCACCGGCTCCGGCATGGCCTCCGAGTTCGGGCTGGCCCAGCAGTACTCCTACATGAGCAAGACCTTTTCCCCCCCGTCAGAAGAGGAGGAGCACCTCTCCCTCGGGGAGCACTTTATGTTCGATCCCATCTTCACCAGCGGCATCTGCATCCTGCCCAATATCTGTGATCGGGGGATCGAGATCTCGGAAGCGCTGCACATCAACGCCGGGCGTTTGCTGTGCAAGTATCTGGCCGAGGAGTGGGACTTCTCCTATCACTTCGACAACGAGCAGGCGTGCGATGCCAGCATGCTCAAGCGGATCAGGCCCTGGAATGCCATGATGCTGATCTCCAACGACATCATGCGCTACGCCGAAGAGAGCGACGATGGCGAAATCCAGCACGTTGACGTCAACACCATGGAGAAGTACGCCAACCAATACATCTCCCAGCAGATCTTCAACATCCTCACCGCCCAGGCCGTCACCACCGACTACGACGAGAACTACTTTCGCCGGGCGGGCATCGACATCAGCGAAACCATTCGTCTCGATGCCAACGACCTCTTTATGAGTCTGGCGGGGCCGGTGGCGGTGGCATATGCCGAGTCCATCTCGCCCCCCGGCGGCCTGTTTGACAAGGAGGACGGGCTCAATGTGGACGATCTCTTCACCCGTTCCATCGAGCTGCCCCACTTCAACAAGATGACCCAGGCCATTGAGGGGATCAGTCTGCTGCCCATCGAGGCGGGCAACTATCGGGAGTATCTGGACGACTATGTGAAAAGTGGCCATGACCCGGCCCACCTCAACGAGCTGCACTTCTTCAAGAACTGCTCATCGGTGGTGTCGATCATCTCCCTGCCCAAGGAGTACAAGCTCTCCTATATGGATCTCAACCGGCTCAAGTCTCACCTCAACGGGCTCTTCCCCAATACCACCCTCAAGCGGTATGCGCTGGTCATCGGGGCGTCGGCCAACATCTCCCTCACCACCCTGATCGTCAAGAGCCCCTGCCTGAGCGATGACTTCCTGACCCTGATCGTGGCCTTTATCAAGCGCTGCTTTGCCAAGGATCACTATCGCTTCGATGAGCATCTGGACAAGGCGGTGATCGAGATGATCTGCAATGAGGAGTGGAACGATGCGCTGCTCGACAGCATGCTCAACGAGTTCGAGAACCCGGCCAAGATCCTCGATACCAACTGGTACGCCATCAAGCCCATGTATGAGAAGAAATATCGGGAGCTTATCCGCGAGAAAGAGAAGTTCGTCTCCATCAACGATATTCGCCTCAGTCGTGAATCGGTGAAAAAGGCGCTGCTCTATCTGCGGGAGATCTATCGCCACCGGGTCAGCAAGACCCGTATCCTCTCCCTCAACCCACGGCTGGGGGAAGCGAACGCTCGCTAGCACCCGGCCCATAAAGCCCCATAAAGCAAAGCGCCCGCCCCAGATGGGGCGGGCGCTTTTTTTTACTGGCGCAGCCTGGCTTTATCTCATCAGAGGGAGACAAAGATCCCGGCCAGGGTGGCGCTCATCAGGTTGGCGAGGGTCGCAGCCAGCACCGCCTTGAAGCCCATATTGGCCACATCGTGACGGCGTTCCGGCGCCATGGTGCCGATGGAGCCGAGCTGCACCGCAATGGAGCCCAGATTGGCGAAACCGCACAGTGCGAAGGTGATGATGATCTGGGTATGGGCGCTCAGGCCCTCCTTGATATTGGCAAAGTCCAGATAGGCGACGAACTCGTTCATGATCACCTTCTGACCAATCAGGGAGCCTGCCGCCATCATCTCGCTGGCAGGTACGCCAATCAGCCAGGCCACCGGGGCAAACAGATAACCCAGCAGCTGTTGCAGGGAGAGATCGGCCCAGCCGAACCACTCGCCGACGGTGGTGAGACCGGCGTTGATCATGGTGATGACGCTGACAAAGGCCAGCAGGATGGTGCCGATGGCCACGGCGATCTTCATGCCGCCCATGGCGCCGCCCGCCAGTGCGTCGATAGCGTTGCTGTAGTCGCTCTTGTCGAGGGTGATCTCGGTCTGATCACTCACCTGCTGCTGCTCCGGCACCAGCAGTTTGGCCATCAGCAGGCCACCGGGCGCCGCCATAAAGGAGGCGGCAATCAGGTATTTCAGATCCACACCCAGACCGGCGTAACCGCCCAGCACCGAACCCGCCACCGAAGCCATGCCGCAGGTCATCACCGCAAAGAGTTCAGAGCGGGTCATGCCGGCAAGGAAGGGGCGAATAAGTAGCGGCGACTCCCCTTGCGACAGGAAGATGTTGCCGGTGGCCACCAGGGATTCGGCGCGGCTGGTGCCGAGCAGGCGATGGATGGCGCCGCCCAATACCCGGATCACCCACTGCATGATGCCGAAGTGGTAGAGCACAGCGATCAGCGCGCTGATAAAGATCACCAGCGGCAGCACCCGCACAGCGAAGATAAAGCCGTTGCTGGCCAGATCGCCAAACACGAAACGGATGCCGCTGTCGGCGAAGCCGAGCAGAGCGGAGACGCCATTGCTCATGGCACCGAGCATGATTTGTCCGGGGGGGAAATAGAGCACCAGGGCAGCAAAACCGGTTTGCAGGGCGAGTGCACCCAGCACGGTTCGCCAGCGGATGGCTCGGCGGTTTTCACTCGCCAGCCAGGCGATAAACATCAGGGCCAGCATACCGACCAGACTCAATAACAGTGTCATCTTGCACCTATGAAGAGAGGAGTTTCATATGGCAAGTCTGCAGACAGGCGTCGCGGGCGATCCGGCGGGAGAAGTGCCGACCCACGCGACACGCAGACCACAAACCTACAGGTTAGTGGCGGGTCCCATCCTGGGGTCATTCACGTTCCGGGTGACAGCATGTATCGGGTGACGCCAGCGCCGTCGCAGGGGGAGATGCGGCCGGGTGGCAGGTCGGGCGGCGATGGTACAGTGATCATCGTCACAGAAAAAGCGGTAAAACGATTGGCCGGAGTAACTTTTTCAACTTGTTCACACAACGAAACAGGGCCAGCGTGAAGCTGGCCCTGTTTCAATCCGTACTTGAGTACTCAGATGATTACTTGAGGCGCTTGCCGCTCGCATCCACCACCTGCTCGCCATCCTCCTTGGCGAAGGCCCCTTTTTGCTGATCGGGCAGAATATCGAGCACCACTTCCGACGGGCGGCACAGTTTGGTGCCAAGCGGCGTGACCACGATGGGGCGGTTGATGAGGATGGGGTGGGCCAGCATGGCATCGATAAGCGATTCATCACTGAAACGATCTTCCGCCAGACCGAGCGCCTCGTAGGGTGGCACGTTCTTGCGTAGCAGATCGCGCACCGGCATGCCCATGGCGGCGATCAGCGCCACCAGCTGGTCGCGTGAGGGGGGCGTCTCCAGATAGTGGATGACGGTGGGTTCCACGCCGCTGTTGCGGATCAGCTCCAGGGTATTGCGGGAGGTACCACATTCCGGGTTGTGATAGATGGTGATTGCACTCATTTGCGTGTCTCTCATTAATCAAGTGAATAGAAAATGGATAGCATCAGTTCGCGGCCATCTGTTAACGGTCATCAGTTAGCGGCTTAGCCCTGCTTCGTACCAGGGTTTGCTGGCGTTAACCACCCGCACCACCAGCAGCATGACCGGCACCTCGATCAGTACCCCGACCACTGTGGCGAGCGCCGCGCCGGAGTGAAAGCCGAACAGGCTGATGGCTGCGGCCACCGCCAGCTCGAAGAAGTTGGAGGCGCCGATCAGGGCGGAAGGACAGGCGACCGAGTGCTTCTCCCCCACCTTGCGGTTGAGCCAGTAAGCCAGCCCGGAGTTGAACAGCACCTGGATCAGAATAGGCACCGCCAACAGGGCGATAACCAGCGGCTGCTCAATGATGGCGTTGCCCTGAAAGGCAAACAGCAGCACCAGAGTGAGCAGTAGGGCCGCCACCGACCAGGGCTGGATGCGGGTCATAACGCCGTCAAAATGGGCCTCTCCCTTTTTCAGCAAAGCCTTGCGCAGCAGCTGGGCGATGATGACCGGGATGACGATATAGAGCACCACAGAGGTAAGCAGGGTATCCCACGGCACTATGATGCTGGAGACCCCGAGCAGCAGCGCCACCAGCGGCGCGAAGGCAAACACCATGATGAGGTCGTTCACCGCCACCTGCGACAGGGTGAAGTAGGGATCGCCGTTGGTGAGGCGACTCCAGACAAACACCATGGCGGTGCAGGGGGCTGCCGCCAGCAGGATCAGCCCCGCTACGTAACTGTCGAGCTGATCAGCCGGCAACCAGTCGGCAAACAGCACGCGGATAAAGAGCCAACCGAGGAAGGCCATGGAGAAGGGCTTGACCAGCCAGTTGATAAAGAGGGTGACCCCAATGCCCTTCATGTGCCCCTTCACCTGATGCAGGGCGCCAAAATCGATCTTGAGCAGCATGGGGATGATCATCACCCAGATCAGCAGCCCCACCGGCAGGTTGACCTTGGCCACCTCCATGGCGCCGATCGCCTTGAAGAGATCCGGCAACCCCTGCCCGAGACCAATCCCCACCAGAATGCAGAGGGCGACCCAGGCGGTCAGATAACGTTCAAAAAAGCCGATGGCAGGCACGGCCTTGGCATCACATGTTGCAGACATCACAGCTCCCGATGCGGCGCAATCCCGCATCTTCTATTGGTTCAAAACACAGGTTTATAACAAGTAACGGCATATTCAAGCCGCCCCGGCAGCAGACCGGGGCGGCGACTCAATGATGCTGGCAGAGGCGGCGCAGGGCATCGGGCCCCACCGGCTCTTCGGCGAGCAGTGGCACCACGGCGTAGCGGCTGGCGTGTTGCTGCTCGACTGCCTCGATATGGGGCAACTGGCGCTCGGCCCGCAGTTGCAGCAGCGGTGAGCTGACCGCGGCTTGCTGCAAGCTGTGGTTGATAAGCCAGCCCCAGGGCTCGATACCGGCTCGGCGCAGGTCGGCCTGCAGATTGGCCGCCTCCTGCACTGGCGTCGGCTCGGGCAGCGTCACAATCAACACCTTGGTCTGCTTGGGGTCCTGCAACTGCATCATGGGGGTGGTGAAGTGCAGCCCCTTGTTTCCCATCTGGCGAGCGATCTCCCTGTGGTAGGCGCCGGTGGCGTCGAGCAGCAGCAGGGTGTGGCCGGTGGGGGCAGTATCCATCACCACGAAGCGCTTGCCCGCCTCGCGAATGATGCGCGAGAAGGCCTGAAACACGGCGATCTCCTCGGTACAGGGGGAGCGCAAGTCCTCCTCCAGCAACGCCCGCCCCTGCTCGTCCAGGGCCGCCCCCTTGGTGGCCAGCACCTGGGCGCGGTAACGCTCGGTCTCGGCGTGGGGGTCGATGCGGCTCACCTCCAAATGATGCAGGCTACCTGCCAGCGTCTCGCTCAGGTGCGCGGCGGGATCCGAGGTGGTGAGGTGCACCGGCAAACCGCGGCTCGCCAGCTCCACCGCCACGGCGGCCGCCAGCGTGGTTTTGCCCACCCCGCCCTTGCCCATCAGCATGATAAGGCCGTGACCGTCGGCGGCCAGCTCGTCTACCAGCGAACTCAACTCGGGCTGGGCTTGCTTGACAGTGGACTGTACTGTCGGGGATTGGGCGGCTGTTCCCTCTGATTGCAGCAGCTGGCGCAAACTGTCGACCCCCACCAGATTGGTGGCCAGCAGCGGGATATGATCCTGCGCCAGCCCCTTTATCCCTTGCGGCATCTGAGCGAGAGCCTGTTGCTCGCGCTGCCAGAGCGCCATTGCCAGCGGATCTGCGGCAATGGCGCCTTCGGGGAAGAGGCCATTGATCACCAGTTGCTGATTCAACAAGCCGATGGCGGCCAGCTCCTCGTGGGTGCGAGCCACTTCCCGCAGAGTGGATTGCTGGGCCCGCGCCACCAGCACCAACCGGGTGCGAGTGGCATCAGCCAGGGCGGCGACCGCGTCGGCATACTGGCTGCGCTGCTTCTCCAGCCCCGCCAGCGGGCCCAGGCAGGAGGCATCCCCCTTGCCCTGCTCCAGAAATTCGCTCCAGGCGCCCGGCAGTTGCAGCAGCCGGATGGTGTGGCCGGTTGGGGCCGTATCAAAGACGATATGGTCATACTCGGCCAGCAGCGTGTGGTCGGTCAGCAGGGCGGTGAATTCGTCAAAGGCGGCGATCTCGGTGGTACAGGCGCCGGAGAGCTGCTCCTCGATGCTGCGCACCACGCTCTCGGGCAACTTGCCGCGCACCGGCCCGACAATCCGCTCCCGATAAGCTTTGGCCGCCGCGGGGGGATCTATCTCCAGCGCCGACAAACCGGGCACAGCGGCGATGGTGGTGACGCGATTGCCGATCTCGGTGGCAAACACCTGCCCCACGTTGGAGGCAGGATCTGTGCTCACCAGCAGCACCCGCTTGCCAATATCACACAGCGCCACCGCACTGGCGCAGGCCAGCGAGGTCTTGCCCACCCCGCCCTTGCCGGTGAAAAAGAGAAACGGCGGTGGATTGGTCTGAAAATGGTACATAGCCTCTCCCGAATGGTGCATCGCGACTCAGCAGCAACCGCTGCCAGAGCAGCAGCCACCCTTGACGATCCCCTTGATGGCCGCTTGCGGCGCTGGCAGCCCGGCATAACGAGCCAGCTCGCTGCGGCTCGGATAACGGCCGGTCAACACCACCTGTCCCTCCACCAGCACCAGCGGCAACCCCTCCTCCCCGGCGTGGGTCAGAAAAGCGCTGACGGCAGGCGTCTCGGCAAACTGCATCGGCTGCTGGGCCAGATTGAAACGCTCGATGGCAACGCCCTGCTCCTTGGCCCAGGCGAGGTCTGCTGCGAAGGTGACCAGTGCCTGATCAACCTCGGTACCGCAGACACCGCTGGAGCAGCAGAGGGCGGGATCAAAAATCTGAATGGAGGACATGGCATTACTCCTTGTTGCAGCAGGGCTGCACAGGCAGAACATGGGGGGAGCAGGCTGACTCGGCACGCATCACGCCGCACGCCTCGGGATGACCGGCGCAGCACTCCTCGGTGAGGTAGGCGATCACATCCAGCATCAGGGGAATATTGGCGCGGTAGCGCAGAAAGCGCCCCTCCTGCTCCACCGACAGCAGACCAGTGTTGAGCATCGCCTTGAGGTGAAACGAGAGGGTATTGGGGGCAATATCGAGCTCGCTGGCCAGTTCACCGGCGACCCGCCCCTCCAGCCCGGCCTTCACCAGCAGCCGCCATACATCGAGCCGGATGCCGGATGCCAGCGATTCAAAGACCTTGGTGGCCATCTCTTTGTTCATCTTCACTCCCCTTGGTGCGACCTTTATTTCAACTATACAAGAATTATTGAAATGATCAAGATACGTACCGAAGCGAAGATATGAGGTTCTGGCATCAAACAGGCAGAAAGGGGGACGACGAGTGAACAACAGTAGCGGACGACCACACAGGGTTCATCGCAGATAAACAGACGCCCTCCAGACGGAGGGCGTATCAGAGCGTTTGACCGGCAGCACAGTCAGCGCTGTCGGGGCAATCAGACAAAGGCGTGCCTTATTTGGCAGCTGGCACCGCGTTGAAGGTGAGCAGGGCCGCCTTGTTGGCATCGCTCAGAGTCAGCTGGTTGCCGTTGATGGAGTAGGTTGCCACCTTCTCCAGCTTTTGCAGGAACTCGGTCTCTTTGTTCATGGCGTCGCCGATGCACATCATGCGAGTGGAGCCCATGGCGCCCAGCGTCAAGACACCGTCACCCTGCTTGGTGATACCGCCAAAATAGCGGTTACAGCCGCCCTTGCCCGCCACCTTGCCGTCGACCACTTGCAGGGTGAAGGTATCGCCGGTGGCGCCTTGCAGCTGCCAGCTGGATGCTTGCAGTTGAGCCATGCTGGAACCTGTTGCCATTGCGCAGCCTCCCAGTGCCAGCGCGGCCAGCAGAGTCAGTTTCTTGTTCATGGATTCACCTCTTAATGATTAGAGCCATCAATACGGCAGCCTGTTTAACATGGCTGGCGCCCATGCCAAAGGATTTTATTGTGATCTCCCTTCACTTTACTACCAGCTGGCATGTGCCATGCTTAGGCTCAGTTCCGGACCCAGGGAGGGGAAACGAATGGTCAAATCGCTCATCATCACACTGCTTGCAACCTGCGCCAGCATGGCCGCACAGGCCGCCGACTGGGCAGTGGTTCAGCCGCAATCCAATCCGTCTCTCTATGTCAAAAGTTACTCGGGTGTGCTGCTCAATGGCCATAGCCATCACAGCGACAGTTTTGATCTCTGGCTGGTCAATAGCGGCTATCAATATCCGGTGGTGGATGATGTGACCCTCTTTATGGAAGCGGGCCCGGCGGTGGCGGATCAGAATCGCACATCAGGTTTCAATATGAGTTCGGGGGTACGCTACCAGCTCTCTCCGGCATTCAATATCGGCAGCCAGATCAAGCATCTCGATCTCAACAAGGCCAGCACCCTGCTGGAGCTCAACTCCAGCCTGCTGCTGACCCCCAGACTCTCCCTCACCGCCAACTACGGGGTCAGCGCCATCACTGCCGATCAGGCACTGAGTCTGGGGGTCGGCTTCAATTTCTGATGATCACAACAGCGGCGTGGCGCTCACCACCACGCCGTTGCGATCCGCATAGACATAATCCCCTTCGTGGATGGTCACACCGGCAAAGCTGACCACAGCCCCCAGCTCTCCCAATCCTCGCTTCTCGGTCTTGACCGGACAGGCCGCCAGCGCCTTGACCCCGAGTGCCAATGTCGCCAGGGTGCCCACATCCCGGGCCGCACCGTGGATCAGGATCCCCTCCCACCCCTGCTCCACCGCCTTGACCGCCAGTTGATCGCCAAGCAGCGCACGGCGCAGCGAGCCACCACCATCGATCACCATCACCTTGCCGTGACCGTGGCGGGTCACCAGATCCCGCACCAGACTGTTGTCTTCATAACAGGAGAGCGTTACGGCGCGACCATAGAAGATGGCCTTACCGCCAAAATCCTGAAACACCGGGTCGGCTACTTGCAGCAAGTCGCCATGTTGATCGCAGAGGTCGGGCAGGAGATCCAGCATGATTTGATTCCTTTCAGATACATGAAGGTGTTCATTCTTTCATCAGACAAGGTTTCTGGCAATCCAGAAGGATTCAATATTGCCCAGACAAACTGCTGATTTATCAGTCAATACCGACACCAGCCAGAGCTGGCCATCCTCCACCCAGTAAAGGGCATTCTGACCAAAAGACGCTGCCAGCTGACAGGCTTGCGGCAGGGAGAGCGCCACCGCCAGCGATGACTCCTGCCAGCGCTCGTTGGGATCAGATCCCCAAAACGGCCCCACTACGGGCACCTGTAAATCCACGGTCAGATGGCGCCACAATGCCAGCTCCCGCCGCCGATTGCGTCGTTCTGTGACCCACTGACTGGCCGGATTCCAGGCTGTGATGATGGCAAAGGCAGACCTGTCTGGTGGCTCAAATGGCGCGATAAAGCAGATTTTCTTGTAGTTTTCCCACAAATTCATGTCAATCACATGTTACATTCCATTACATTTTGTAGGGGCGAAAACCCGGTTCAGGCCAAGTATGATGCAGCTGTACTAGGGTTTGACCTATATCAAATCAGAGTTAAAAAGTTGCTATCTGACGGCAAAGAGTGTTGTTATGCTCCTGTTAACTGATAAAATGCGGCCACTTTCGTAATGGACGACCTTTCCAGGCTCTGCTCGACCAGACTTGTCGGGAACCTATAAGTGGCACAGGGATACTTGCCGGTACTGATGCCTAATTCGCGATATTCCGACCTGACTCTCATACCCAGGATGACGTAATAAATTTTCAGGATCAGTCAGGAAATCGGTTTGAAACGCCAAAGAGTGTTAAATTTAAGATAATTAACTGATAAGAATCTGGGAATACTCATGCAAACACCACACATTCTGATCGTCGAAGACGAGCTGGTCACACGCAATACCCTGAAAAGCATTTTTGAAGCCGAAGGCTACATCGTGCTCGAAGCCAACAACGGCGACGAAATGCACCAGGCCCTCACTTCCCACACCATCAATCTGGTGATCATGGACATCAACCTGCCGGGCAAGAACGGCCTGCTGCTGGCCCGTGAGCTGCGTGAGAACGACAACATCGCCCTGATGTTCCTGACCGGTCGTGACAACGAAGTGGACAAGATCCTGGGTCTGGAGATCGGCGCCGATGATTACATCACCAAGCCGTTCAACCCGCGCGAGCTGACTATCCGTGCCCGCAACCTGCTGAGCCGCACCATGAACGTGGCAGCCGGTGGCGAAGAGAAGAAGCTGGTTGAGCGCTACCTGTTCAACGGCTGGGCGCTGGATATCAACAGCCGCGCACTGGTCAGCCCGACTGGCGACATGTTCAAGCTGCCGCGCTCCGAGTTCCGCGCCATGCTGCACTTCTGCGAAAACCCGGGCCAGATCCAGACCCGTGCCGAGCTGCTGAAGAAGATGACCGGCCGTGAGCTCAAGCCCCACGACCGTACCGTCGATGTGACCATCCGTCGCATTCGCAAGCACTTCGAAAGCGTTAACGATACTCCGGAGATCATCGCCACCATCCACGGCGAAGGCTACCGTTTCTGTGGTGAGCTGGAGCAGGAATAAGCTCCCGCTACGCTGTTGATCTGAAAAGGCGCCTCGGGCGCCTTTTCTGTCTCTGCGATTTGCCTTAAACGCTGAGAAACCGTGAGCGTGACGTCGAACGCCACACAAGGCAGATGAAAAACAAAAAGCCCACTCGCAGGAGTGGGCTTTTTGTTTTGAAGCTGGAGCGGGCAGCGGGAATCGAACCCGCATCATCAGCTTGGAAGGCTGAGGTAATAGCCATTATACGATGCCCGCCTGGCATCTGAAATTTGGAGCGGGTGATGGGAATCGAACCCACGTATGCAGCTTGGGAAGCTACCGTTCTACCATTGAACTACACCCGCGTCAGGGCTCCTACTATATGCATTTTGCCGCCGAGCGCAATGGCGCCTTTGCCACTTTTTTCAATAAATCAATCTGTTCGGACAAGGATTGAACAGACGGTTGCTTTTTCAATCAAACATTTTCAACACAGATAATTTACAAGGTTGCCAAGGCCAAACGGCAAGGATAGTCTTGCGCCACTCGACGCGAGGATGGTGGTAATGGATAAAAAAACGCAAAAACGTCTCTATGGCTGGTTGCGCAAGCAATCGAGTCACGGTCGCCGCTGGATCACGATATCCATCGCTTTTGGCCTTGGCCAGGGCATTCTGATGGTGGCGCAAGCCTGGCTGCTGGCGACCCTGTTGCACGGCTTTATCATCGAAGGCTCAACGCCCGAGCAATCCATCACGCTCTTTATTACCCTGCTGCTGGTGACGCTTGGCAAGGCAGCGCTGGCCTATGGCCGCGAAGTGGCCAGTTTCAAGGCGGGCAGCGCGGTGCGCCAGACCATCCGCCAGCTGGTGCTCACTCGCTTGAGTCGCCTCGGCCCTGCTTATATCCAGCGCCGTCCGGCCGGTAGCTGGGCCAGCCTGCTGCTGGAACAGATTGAAAACATGCAGGATTTCTTCTCCCGCTATCTGCCGCAGATGGCCATCGCCGTCTTTATTCCGGTGGTCATTCTGGTGGCCGTGTTCCCGGTCAACTGGGCGGCAGGTCTGATCCTGCTCGGCACTGCGCCCCTCATCCCCATCTTTATGATCCTGGTAGGTGTGGGCGCCGCCGATGCCAACCGCCGCAACTTTCAGGCGCTGGCTCGCCTCTCCGGCCACTTCCTCGATCGGCTGAAGGGGCTGCGTACCCTGCAACTCTTTATGCGGACCCAAGCGGAAGGTGACGCCATTCGCGATGCCTCGGAAGATTTTCGTGAGCGCACCATGGAGGTGCTGCGCCTGGCGTTTTTGAGCACCGCCGTGCTGGAGTTCTTCGCCGCTATTTCAGTGGCGCTGGTCGCCGTCTATTTCGGCTTCTCTTATATCGACCATCTGAACTTTGGTAGCTATGGGGTCAAGGTCACCCTCTTTACCGGTCTGTTCGTGCTGTTTCTCGCCCCCGAGTTCTACGCCCCGCTGCGGGAACTGGGTGCCCACTACCACGCCAAGGCGCAGGCTATCGGCGCAGCCGAGCAGCTGCTGGAGTTCCTTGAAGCCGAGGTGAGCGAACCGGCCGCAGGCACGGCGCAGTTCCATGCCGACAGCCCGGTCAAGGTAGAAGCAAAAGGCCTTGAAGTGCTGAGCGCCGAGGGCAAGGTGCTGGTCGGCCCCATCGACTTCACCCTGGAAGCCGGTTCGCGCACCGCCCTCATCGGCGTCAGCGGCGCAGGCAAGAGCTCGCTGGTCAACGCCCTGCTCGGCTTTGCCCCCTATCGTGGCGAGCTCAAGGTCAACGGACAGGAGCTTGCCACCCTCGACATGAGCCAGTGGCGCCTGCAACTGGGCTGGCTCTCGCAAAACCCGCAGCTGTTCCACGCATCCTTGCGCGACAACCTGCTGCTGGCCAAGCCAACGGCCAGCGATGCCGAGCTGGAAGATGCCCTGAAACGGGCGCAGGCGTGGGAATTTGCCATGGAGAAGGGACTCGACTATCCGGTCGGCGATCAGGCTGGCGGCCTCTCGGTCGGTCAGGCCCAGCGCCTCGCACTGGCGCGAACCCTGCTCAAATCAACCCAGCTGATGGTGCTCGACGAACCGACCGCCAGTCTGGATCGCCACTCCGAACGCGCCATCATGACCACCCTCGAGCAGGCGATGGCTGGCCAGACCCTGCTGATGATCACCCACCGCCTCGACCAGCTTACCAAGATGGACAAGATAATGGTGCTGGCCCACGGCCAGCTGGTGGAGCAAGGCAGCTTCCAGCAACTTAGTTCTGGGCAGGGGCCTTTTGCCCGCCTGCTCTCCCAACGTTCCGGAGGTTCTCTCGATGAGTGATCTGTTGCCGTTTCTGCGCCTCTATCGCCAACACTGGCTCAGCCTCACCATTGGTTTGCTGCTGGCGCTGGTGACCCTGGCCGCTGGCATGGGGCTGCTCTCCCTCTCCGGCTGGTTCCTCTCCGCCGCTGCCGTGGCGGGGATGACAGTTGCGACGACCCATGCCTTTAACTACATGACCCCTGCAGGCGGAGTGCGCTTCTTCTCCATCGTCCGCACCGCCGGTCGCTGGGGTGAGCGGGTAGTGAGCCACGACGCCACCTTCCGGGTGCTGACCCGACTGCGGGTCTGGTTCTGGCAGAAACTCTCGCCGCTCTCCACCGGTACCCTGGCCGGTTTCCGTCAGGCGGATCTGCTCAATCGACTAGTGGCCGACATCGATGCGATGGACCACGTCTATCTGCGGCTGATCACCCCCATAGGCGCGGCCCTGCTCAGCACCGCCGGACTGGTCTTCTTCCTGTCGTTTTTCGACAGTCGCCTCGCCCTCACCCTGGGAGCCATTCTGCTATTTGGCATGATCGCCCTGCCGCTGGTGTTCTACTTCCTCGGCCGTCGCCCCGGTCAGGCGCTGATTGCAGAAAAATCGACCTTGCGCACCCGGATGGTGGACTATCTGGATGGTCAGGCCGAACTGCAGATGTTTGCCGCCGCTCCCAAGGCGCTGGTTGAGCTGCAACAAGCCGAACAGGCGCTGCTCGTCGCGCAGGCCCGGATGGCCAAGGTGAGCGGGCTGGCCAACTTCTCGGTGCAACTGCTGAGCGGCTGGACCCTGACCCTGATGCTCTGGCTGGCCGGTCATGGGGTAGCGGGTGCTGCGCCCGACCCCATCACCGCGCTGATGGTCTTTGCCACCCTGGCAAGCTTCGAGGCACTGATGCCGCTGGCGGGGGCTTTCCAGCACCTCTCCACCAGCCTTACCTCGGCACGCCGCCTGAACGAGATCCTGCAAGAGGCCAAAGCCCCCGTGTGGGGCGACGAGCAGACCCATGCCACCGCTGGCGCGCTGCAGATCAATGACCTCTATTTTGGCTACCCCGGCAACCTCCAGCCGGTGCTGCGTGGCTGCACCCTGCAACTGCACGCCGGTGAGAAGCTGGCGCTGCTGGGCCAGACCGGCTGCGGCAAATCGACCCTGATGGGGCTGCTGACCCGGGAGTGGAGCCCGCAGGCTGGCAAGATCCTGCTGGGTGGCAAGCCGCTCACCGACTACAGCGAAGGGGCGCTGCGCGCCTCCATCTCGGTGGTGAGCCAGCGGGTGCATCTGTTTGCCGATACCTTGCGGGGCAACCTCAAACTGGCCGCCCCGACCGCCTCTGACGAGCAGCTGATTGCGGTGCTGACCCAGGTCGGACTGGCCAATCTGCTGGAAGATGAGGCGGGCCTCGATGCCTGGCTCGGTGACGGCGGACGCCCCCTCTCCGGTGGTGAGCGTCGCCGTATCGGTATCGCCCGCGCCCTGCTGCACGATGCGCCGCTCTGGCTGCTGGACGAACCGACCGAAGGGCTCGACAGTCAGACCGAGCGGGAGATCATGGATCTGCTGTTCCGGCTCGGGGCTGATCGCACCTTGTTGCTTATCTCCCACCGCCTGCTGGGGATGGAGCAGATGGACCGGATTGCCCTGATGGAAGAGGGACAGATCCGCCTCTGCGCCCCTCACAACGAACTGCTGGCGGATGATTACTACCGCAGCCTCTATCAGCGGCTGGCTCCTGTTTGATATCAGCCTGATATCAGGCTGATGGGGGTCACACCCCGACAACCGGGCGCAAAACGGGGCTGGTCGCCGCAGGCGGCTGGCCCCTATAATGTCCCCCTCATTATTCAACAAGATGCCGACATGGAGCGCCTGCGCATTTCTACTGTCCTCATCACCGACACAAGATACGAGACGATGAAACGCCTGATCCTGATGATGCCCCTGATTGCCTCCGGCTGTGCCAACTACGCCTTCAACAGCAATCTGGATAAAGAGAACTTCGACGAATACTTCAAACCCGGTAGCGTGCGCATCTATGAACAGGATGAGCTGGCTGACCTCAACTACCTCTACCTCGGCACCATCGAGGGTGAATCCTGCCAGGCCGATGCCAACCAGCCGGTGCCCAACGCCGGTGAAGCACGCACCCTGGCCCGCCGCCGCGCCGCCGACATGGGCGGCAACGGCGTCACCATCGACAAGTGCGCCGAGTTCAGCGACACCCCGGGCTGCCTGAAACAGGTGATCTGCTACGGGCAGGCGCTGAAAGTGGCCGAAGAGAAGTAACCGCTGTCATGGCCCTCGCTATCGTTCGCCTTGGCAGCCCGCGCCTGCCCGATGAGGGGCTGCGGATCGGCACGGTGCGCCGCCCGCCCCGCGGCGTACCCAAGAGCGAATTTGCCAGCCAGCATTGGTACGATGTCTGGTTCCCCAATCTGGCCCCCAGCAGCGAAACCATGAAGCTGGGGCAGGCAGCCGAGACACCCGCCCAATGGGCGGCGTTTGGCAAACAGTACAAGGCCGAGATGGCGCAACCTGCCGCCAGGCATGATCTGGCGCTGCTGGCCGCCCTCTCCCACACCACCAATCTGTCGGTGGGTTGCTACTGCGAGCAGGAGTCCCGCTGCCATCGCACAATTTTGAAAGAGCTGCTGGTAGCCGCGGGGGCCGCCATCCGCTAACTCGGCGAGCGACAGCGATGGGATGGGGAATCGCGTCAGCCTGTATTCGGCAACCATCAGGCATGGATAGACAGAGAGGGCATCCCGCGGGATGCCCTCTCTCGTTGTATTCACACCTGCCGCGCCACGCTCGGCAGCAGCGGCTCGATGCACCTCTCCTATTGCAGACTGGGCTCCAGCAGCTGCTGCCGTAACGAAGTCTCCTCGGCCTGAGTCATGGCATGTTCCGCCCCCCCGGCGGCAGGCTCGATGGCCAGCCAGTGGGCAAGGTCGGCGGCGGTCTCCTCCAGCGGCCGGAAATTCAACCCGTGGACGATGGCCGCCTCGGCGCTTATAGAGCCGTAACCGGCAAACTCCGCCTGCGCGCAGGGCAAGAGGGTGGGATAGCTCTGCCAGGGCTCGATACTGGCCGCCATCAGGGTCGACCAGGGCAACCACTCGGGCTGGATGGGGCGGGCGGGGTGCAACCGGGCGCTCAGCCGCTCCAGCCAGTCGCAGAGGGTAATGCCGGGCTTGAGCAAGTTGAATGTGCCCCCCAACTGCTGCTCCGCCGCACGCAACACAAACTCGGCACAGTCGCGCACATCGAGATACTGCAAGCGATCCTCGCCACTGCCCGGCAGCAACCAGGGCCCGCCCTGCTGCACCCGCTTAATCCACCAGGCCATGCGCCCGGTAGGATCATGGGGGCCGCACAACACGCCCGAGCGCAGGATGCAAAGCCGCTCGCCCCAGTGGGCGCGATACTCCTGCTCGCACAACACCTTGAGCGGGCCATAGTCAGTGGGCATTTCACCTTCGGGGATAGGGTGCAGCGGCGCAGACTCATCCATCCCGGGCAGTGAGAAATCGCGATAGACGCTGATGGTGGAGATAAAGATCAACCGCGCGCAGCGCCCGAGCAAAGCTGCCGAGAGGCTCGCCGCCTGCTCGGGGCGATAGCAGCAGGTATCGATGACGAGATCCCACTGCAACCCGGCCCCTTGCAGGGCGCTCAGGCTCTTGTCCCTGTCGCCGGTGAGCTGCACCAGATCGCGCCAGTCCGGATGCTGGTGCAGGCCGCGATTGAACAGGGTCACTTCATGGCCCCAATCTAGCGCGAGCGCGGTGAGGTGGCGCCCCAAAAAGCCGGTGCCACCGATAATCAGCAGTTTCATCCCTCTCCCTCCCCCTTCGGCGCGAGTGCGCACATTTCATCCTGACACGCCAATGCCTCCACCCTACGCAACTCGGCGTGCGGGTACAGCCCCCGACTGGCCGGGATGGGACAGGGATCACGGCAGCGCCGCAAAAAAGGGCGTAGTGAGGCCAAGCCTGCGTTTTGGGGCCGCCTGTGCTAAATTGCCGAGGTTTTCAGTCAGGATCCGCCATGAAGTTCGAAATCGATACCCTCGGGATCATCCGCTCTCCCTACAAGGAGAAGTTCGCCATCCCCCGCCAGCCCGGACTGGTCAAATCGGCCCGCGCCCGCCTCGAGCTGCTCCCCCCTTACGATCAGCCGGATGTGCTGCGCGGCATCGAGCAGTTCTCCCATCTGTGGCTAAGCTTCGTCTTTCACCAGACCATGGCGCAGGGCTGGCACCCAACGGTGCGCCCGCCGCGCCTTGGCGGCAACGAGCGGGTCGGGGTTTTTGCCACTCGCTCCACCTTCCGCCCCAATCCGCTTGGCCTCTCGGTGGTCGAGCTGCACGGGGTCGGTCGCGAGCGGGGCAAGCTGTGGCTAGAGCTGGGGGCGGTGGATCTGCTCGATGGCACCCCCATCGTCGATATCAAACCCTACATCCCCTATGCCGACAGCCTGCCGAATGCCCGTGGTGGTTTTGCCCCCGACGCCCCCACCCCGCCGCTAGCGGTGAGCTTCAGTGCCGAGGCCGAGCAGCAGTTGCAACCCTGGCTCAAGGCCCATCCCGAGCTGCGCCAGCTGGTGAGCGAAGTGCTGGCACAAGATCCGCGCCCCGCCTACAAGAAAGGCAAGCCCGATGAGAAGGAGTACGGGGTGCGGCTGTTTGACTGCAACGTCCGTTTTCGCATCAGCGAGCCGGATTGCGTGGTGCTGGCCATCGAGCCCGCCTGAACCTGGGCGGGCCGACATCGCTGATGCTATTTCACGCCTTCTTCACGTCACAAGGGGCTTAATGAGCCTGTAAATTGTGTGGCATTGATCAGACTATCCACCCGGTTGCCAGTGATACCATGCAGACAGCAGAGGGCATCTCCTCTCTGACTGATGCCAGCAGCAGGCTATCGATGTATGGCAAGCATGGCAGCCCGGCTGTTGCCGCCAAAGGATCTGGCCTCGCTCCGACACGCTTGAGTGCGGGGATGCCACACGGATGTGACAGCACTTCGAAGGAACAAACCTATGCTGATGAACAGTGAACAACGTTATGGCACTCTGAATATCGGGCTGCACTGGCTGACCCTGTGGGCCATGATCGCCGTCTACGCCCTGATCGAATTTCGCGATATCTTCCCCAAAGGGGACCCTGGCCGTGATCTGATGAAGGAGTGGCACTTTATGCTGGGGCTGCTTATCTTCGCCCTGGTGTTTGTCAGACTGGCCCTGCGCTGGATGAGCCCGACACCCCGTATCGTGCCCGAGCTCTCCCCGGTCATGCACAAGCTGGCAAAACTGGCCCACCTCGCCCTCTACGGTTTTCTCATTCTCACCCCGCTGTTTGGCTGGCTGCTGCTGAGCGCCGCGGGCAAGCCCATCCCCTTCTTCGGGCTTGAGCTGCCAGCCCTGCTCTCCCCCAGTCCGGATCTCAAGGGGCTGATCAAGGAGGTGCACGAGACCCTGGGTAATATCGGTTACGCCCTGATCGGCCTGCACACGGTGGCAGCCCTTTATCACCACCATATTCTCAAAGACAACACCCTCACCAATATGCTGCCGCCGCGCAGCAGCTAACGGCTAACGAGGAAATACAGAGGGGGCCATCGTGGCCCCCTCTCTGTTTTCCTGAACAGCACCGCTGGCAAACGACATCACGCCTGCTTGGCCAGCTCCTCGGTCGGCTTGCCTTTCGGCTCGTGCGGCAGCTTTTTCACATTGCTCTTGCTCTCCGGCTGCTTGCTCCCGGACGAACTGTTTTCAGACAAGGCTTGCAACACGGGATCGGCCTTGCCGGCCACGGTGGGCTGGGACTGGCCAACAAAGTTGCCGCCCTTGCAGATGGAGAGACTGCCCCCCTTGAAGATCCCCTGCATCTTGCCGCTCTCCAGGATCTCCACCTCGGCGGAGGTACAGGTGCCTTCCAGCAGACCATTGATGATCACGTGGGGCGCACTCACCTCTCCCTCAACACTGCCGCCCTGCATGATGCGCAGCACACCACCGATGAGCTGGATGGTACCATTGATCTGACCGCGCACCTCCAGATCCCCCTCCACCTGCAACTCGCCCTTGAAGCGGGCACCGGCTGCAATCACGGTGGCCCCCGCCGACCCAGTAGCCGCACCACCTTTGTTTCTTCCAAACATCCGTACTCTCTCCACCAACCACACAAGCAGAACCAGCGGCATCGGCGCCACTGGCCACAGAAAACAGGGCGACCCCAGCACGTAGAGCAGCAAGGCTGCCCCCCAGCAGAGCCAGACAATATAGAGGAGGTCGCTGCGCTCACACTGTTGCAGTCGCGCCAGCAACCTCCCGGCCATCTCTCTCATCACATCAAACCTTTCGCAACATGACTGCCGACCAGCATGCCATCGACAACCCGGACCATGGTTAAACGACCAGTTGGCGCGAACTCTGAAGTCCCGCTGATTCAGTCCCGATACAGCCGGGATGCATTAGGATTCGAATTGACTCGAAGCGACATACACTTTCTAATTGACAGCCTGGATCCCTATGACCGCTCACATCATGAAAATTCTGTTGGTCGAAGACGACAAGCTGCTCAATCACCACCTCTCCTCTCTGCTGACCGAAGCCGACAATCAGGTCTACAGCACCGACCAGGCCGGGATTGCACTGCACTACGCCGCCGACTATCCCATTGATGTGGCCATCATCGACCTCGGTCTGCCCGATATGGACGGCCTGCAACTGATCCGGCAACTGCGCGAACGGCAGATCCCCTTCCCCATCATTGTGCTGACCGCCCGTGGCAACTGGCAGGACAAGGTCGAAGGACTGGAAGCAGGGGCTGATGACTATCTGGTCAAACCGTTCCAGAAAGATGAGCTGCTGGCCCGACTCAATGCGCTGGTGCGGCGCAGCGCCGGCTTTATCTCGCCGAAGGTGAAGGCCGGTGATTACGAGCTGGATCTCTCCCGCAAGGAGCTGACCATCGCCGGAGAAGTGGCGGTGCTCACCAGCTTTGAATACCTCATTCTGGAGTACCTGATGCGCAATGCCCGTCAGGTGGTATCCAAGCAGCAACTGCTCGACCAGCTCTACGGCGACGGCGAAGGGGACCCCAACACCATCGAGGTGATGGTGAGCCGCCTGCGCAAGAAGCTGGATCCGGAGGGGACGATTCAACCCATCTCCACCATCCGGCGTCAGGGTTATATCTTCAACCTCTCCTGTAACTGATGCAGTTTCATCTGCCGCGCCCCATCAAGATGATCCGCAGCTCACTGCACATCAAACTGCTGCTCAGCTCGCTGCTGGTCATCGCGCTGATCATGGGGTTTGCCGTCTACGCCCTCTATCTTGGCCACGTCGAGGAGCAGACCCAGAAGGCCAGCGCCCGGATGCAGGAGAACCTGGCCAAGTTGTTTTCCTCCACCGAGCCGGATGACAAGGGGTCGAACGTCGAGCTGGGGCGGATATCCCGTGGTGCGGGGGATCGCAACCTCGATACCCTGATCTGCCGCGCCGATGGCGATCTGGTCTGGTCGAGCCTCCATATGCCGGAGGTGATCAAGGCCAAACAAACCATCTGCGGCGATCTGATGAAGTATCTGGGGGGGATGGATCTCGACTACTTCTTCAAGAAGCACACCATCAAGAACGGCGAGAGCTACTTCGTCTACAGCCTGCGGTTTATCCGCAATCCCGGTAGCGGCACCACCGCCTACTACGTGGTGATGATCGACTCGGCCAAACGCTATCACGAAGAGTCCCGCACCTACCTCTACCAGACCGCCAAACAGGCGCTGCTCGCCTATATGCTGCTGGCCGGGCTGCTGCTGCTCACCACCTTCTGGAGCCTCAGCTCCCTGCGCACCATCGCCCGTCAGATCGACGATATTCGGGCCGGCAAGCGCGATGACCTCTCGAGCGATTTTGAGCGGGAGCTGGCCCCGCTGACCGACTCCATCAACCAGCTGCTGGAGAACGAACGCCAGCAGACCCAGCGCTACCAGCACGCCCTCAACGATCTCGCCCACAGCCTGAAAACCCGGCTGGCGCTGATCCAGATCACCACCCGCGAAGTGAAGCTGGGGCGGGAGATCCACGACAACATCAACGAGCAGATCCTCACCATGGATCAGATGATCCAGTATCAGCTCAGACGGGCCGTGACCGGCCGCCAGCGCCTTGCCAGCAAGGGCACCGAGCCGGTACCGCTGATTGAAAAACTGCTGGCCAGCCTGACCAAGGTCTATCGCCACAAGAAGCTGCAAACCCACTTCAAGTTCGACGATGACGCCCTCTTCCACGGCGAACAGGGCGACCTGATGGAGCTGATGGGTAACCTGCTCGACAATGCCTGCAAGTTTGCCATCAGCGAAGTGAAGGTGACGGTGCGTCGCCATCTCGAGCGGCTGCGTATCGAAGTGGAAGATGATGGCCCGGGAATCGATCCGGCCAAATCGGAGCAGATCTTCCAGCGCGGCGTGCGGGCTGACAGCTCGCCGGGTCAGGGCATCGGACTGGCGGTGGTGACCGAAATCGTCCACAGCTACGGCGGCCAGATCCGGGTCGATGAATCCCCCCTCGGCGGCGCCCGCTTTACCCTGGATCTTCCCTGACACCTGATAGGCCCGACCACGGGCCCTCTGCCACCCGCTGCACAGCCCTACCCAAGGTTAAAAACTCCTGCCTGACACCACCCAATTCAGCAATATGCTATCGAGATGCTTGAGATGTGAGGCATCTCGGTTAAGCTATGGCCGACTCGTTTGTTAACCATTTGATGGACCTGTAATCGCACTATGGAAAACATGTTTGAAAGATTGATGTACGCATCCCGCTGGATCATGGCCCCCATTTATCTTGGGCTCAGCCTCATACTGCTGGCACTGGGAGTGAAATTCTTTCAGGAGATCCTCCATATCCTACCCAACATACTGGAGATGAAAGAGGTGGATCTGGTGCTGGTCACACTGTCGCTGATCGATATCACCCTGGTGGGGGGACTTATCGTGATGGTGATGTTTTCCGGCTATGAGAACTTCGTCTCGCGCCTCGATGTCGGGGATGAGAGCGACAAACTGGTGTGGCTCGGCAAGCTCGATGCCGGCTCTCTGAAAAACAAGGTCGCCGCCTCCATTGTCGCCATCTCATCTATTCACCTGCTCAAGGTGTTTATGAATGCCGAAAATCTCCCCAACGACAAGATCAAGTGGTACCTGCTGATCCACATCACCTTTGTCCTCTCGGCCTTCGCCATGGGCTACCTCGACAAGCTGACCCGCAAATAGTAGCCAGCCTGCGATAGACGATATGCCCGATAACACGACATGGATCGGGCATATCGTGCGACCACTCTTCACAGTCGAGGCCACTATGATCCGCCCATTATTAACAACCGATCTGGATGCCGCCGTCGAGCTCTGGTATCAGGCATCGGTACAAGCCCACGACTTTATTCCCGCCGCCTTTTGGCATGAGCAACGGGCAGCGATGCGGGATATCTATCTGACCGCCAGCCATAGCTGGGTCTATGAGGAGGATGGACAGCTACTGGGCTTTATCTCCTGGTATCAGGGTACTGTGGCGGCGTTGTTTATCTCCCCTGACCAGCAGTCACACGGGCTGGGTCGCCAACTACTCGAGCACCTCAAAGCCCAATATGACCGGCTCGAGTTGACGGTCTACGCCGAAAATGAGCAGGCGCGGCGCTTCTATTCCCGCAATGGTTTTAAAGAGGGTGAGCAGCAGCTGTGCGAGCATAGCGGCCACCCCGAATTGGTGATGCATTGGCAACGAGGATAAGCGGGTCGCCCATAGCGATGGCGGGTATCCTTTGCCTGTTTTGTGGCCGCCTTGAATGCCATGGCGGCATTCTCTACAATGACCCACTTTTTATTCATTTCGGGTTATATCGATGAGCGATACCAGCACCAAACCGGCTCTGCCGGATCACCTCTCCTGCAATCCCCGCAGCCCTCACTATGTGGCCGCCTGCTTCGAGCACCCGATCGGTATTCGCCTGAACGGCAAAGAGCGCACCGATGTCGAGGAGTACTGCATCAGCGAAGGCTGGGTGAAGATCCCCTCCCCCAAAGCGCTGGATCGTCGCGGTCAGCCCATCCTGATCAAGCTCAAGGGCACCGTTGAAGCCTTCTACAGCTAATCAGCACGCTGCTGCTTGATAACAACAAGGCCACCCTCGCGGTGGCCTTGTTGTTTCCGGTATTGGTACTGGCGTCAGCGTTATCTAAGCGGCAACCACCAGCCCACATTTCTCGCTGGGCAGCTCTTATACCCCCAAGCGGTCGCGCAGGGTGTACCAGGCGGCGCCCGCGGCGGTGAAGGGGATGCGGAACAGGCGGCCACCCGGGAAGGGGTAGTGCGGCAGTTTGGCAAAGGCATCGAAGCGCTCCGCCTGACCGCTCAGCACCTCCGAAAGCAGCTTGCCCGCCAGATGGGTACAGGTGACGCCGTGGCCGCTGTAGCCCTGCATGTAGTAGATGTTGGGGCCGATGCGACCAAACTGCGGCAGCCGCGACAGGGTGAGCAGGAAGTTGCCAGTCCAGGTGTACTCCACCTTGACGTCGGCCAGCTGCGGGAAGGTCTTGAGCATTTTGGGGATGATCAGCCGCTCGATATCCGCCGGATCCCGCGCGCCATAGACAACGCCGCCGCCATAGAGCAGCCGGTGATCGCCGGAGGTGCGGTAGTAGTCGAGCAGGTAGTTGCAATCCTCCAGACAGTAGTTCTGCGGCAAGAGTGACCGGGCCCGCTCCTCTCCCAGCACCTCGGTGGCGATCACCTGGGTGCCACAGGGCATGCTCTTGCTGGCCAGTTCCGGCACCAGATTGCCGAGGTAGGCATTGCCCGCCACCACCACAAAGCGTGCCTTCACCGCCCCCTTGGCGGTCTTGACCAGTGCTGGTTGACCCGGGGTGATACTGGTGACGGCGGACTGCTCGAAGATCTGCCCACCCTGGATGCGGATGGCTTCCGCCTCCCCCAACGCCAGATTGAGCGGGTGAATATGGCCGCCGCTCTTGTCGAGCAGGGCGCCGACGTAGCGATCGCTCGCGACCACCTCGCGCACCCCCTTGGCATCGAGCAGCTCCAGCTGGTCGTTGCCCCACTTCTGCCAGCGGGCGTATTGGGATTTGAGCTCGTGCAGCTGCTTCTCGGTCTCGGCGGCAAAGACGCCCCCCTCCTGCAGATCGCACTGGATGTTGTAGCGCTTGATCCGCTCGCGGATGATCTGGCCCCCCTCAAACAACATGGAACCGAGCAGCCTGGCCTGATCCGGCGGGCAGTTCGCTTCTATGGTGTCGATGTCGCGGCTGTAGGAGTTGACGATCTGGCCGCCGTTGCGGCCGCTGGCGCCAAAGCCGACACGGGCTGCCTCCAGCACCACCACCTTGTAGCCCTTCTCTACCAGATGCAGCGCGCTGGAGAGGCCGGTATAACCCGCACCGATGACGCAGACATCGCACTCCAGCTGCTCGGTCAATATCGGATAGGGCGCGTGTTTATTGGCGCTGGCTGCGTAGTAACTGTTTACATGTTCGGTCATGATCCCTGTTTCCTTACCGGTTCGGTTGCCAAACTACTGTCAGGATTAAAAGCTCGCCGGGGTGTGGGCGCTGACGATGCGACAGGTCTCCCCCGACGGATTGCTGAAGCTGTGGGGCTCGCCGGTGTCGATCACATAGCTGTCGCCCGCCTCCAGCTGATAACTCTGGCCCGCCACCGTCAGGATCACCGACCCCTCCAGCACGGTGCCGACCTCCTCCCCCTGATGGGTCACCTGACCGCCGGTGTCGGTGCCGGGGGGATAGGTCTCCAGCATAAAGCCGAGCTGGCGACGGTTGTTGCCGTTGTGCACCAACTTGAGGGAGACCCCCTGACTGCCCAGCTCGATCAGCTGATCAGCCTTGATCACCACCTCCGGAGTGCGGCTCTCCTCCTCGGCGAAAAAGCGCGACAGCGGCAGGCCATAGATGGTGAGCAGCTTTTGCAGGGAGGCGACCGAGGGGCTCACCTTGTCCTGCTCGATCATGCAGATGGCGCCGTGGGTCAGGCCGCTCAGCTCGGCCGCCCGCCGCTGGGAGAGCCCCAGCTGATGGCGTACCGCCGCCAGCCGTTCCCCCATGGTGCGCGCCCCGGCGTCAGCCCCACTCAACGGTCGAGCCACGCCCTCCCGACTCTGTGGCCCACTCATGAAAGGCCCCCTGCTGCGCCATGTCTGCATCCTTGCATCATCAGCCTCTCCTGCTTGCGCGTGATCGCATCGGATCAGGCGCTGCCTGTTTACCCTGCTGGTTAAAATAGCCGACCAGCTTTCCCTTGCCGTTCACTATGTTACACAGCACAACCGTTCATTATTTTGCACACCTGATTTACCATCTCCCGGTCGTCTGCCCACTTGCAGCCTGCAAGCGAGCCGGATAAAGCGCGCTACACAGCCCATTTTCTAGCATGGCGCCCCCCAGCAATTCAAATATATTTAACACTTGAAAAACATTTCAGCTCAAATTATGGTCTTCCTGTGCTTATTATTTTATACGGCAGCGGCGCAGGAAGGGTCGGCTCACTCCGGCAACCAGCTGCTCTGACCCACACTCGAGGCTTCTCATGTCAGGAACAACATCCCACTCCAGCTTGATCACATCCCGCGCCTATATAGATGGACAGTGGTGCGAGGCCGCTAGCGGCCGCACCTTCGAGGTCACCAACCCCGCCAGCGGTGCCGTCATTACCCAGGTACCCGACATGGATGCCGAGGATACCCGCCGCGCCATCGCGGCCGCCCACGCGGCGCAACCCGCCTGGGCTGCGCTGACCGCCAAGGAGCGCAGCAACAAGCTCTACGCCTGGTTTGCCGCCATCACCGCCCACAGCGACGAGCTGGCCCGCATCATGACCTGCGAGCAGGGCAAGCCGCTGGCGGAAGCCAAGGGCGAGGTGGCCTATGGCGCCAGCTTTATCCAGTGGTTCGCCGAGGAGGGCAAGCGCGCCTATGGCCGCACCATCCCGGGCTTTAGCGGCGATCGCCGGTTGGCAACCATCAAGCAGCCGGTGGGCGTGGTCGCCGCCATCACTCCGTGGAATTTCCCGATAGCCATGATCACCCGCAAGGCGGGCCCGGCGCTGGCAGCCGGTTGCACCATCGTCATCAAACCTGCCGCCGAGACGCCGCTCTGCGCGCTGGCGCTGGCGCTGCTTGCCGAGCAGGCAGGGATCCCCGCCGGTGTCATCAATATCGTCACCAGCCATCAGGCGAGCGCGGTGGGCAACGAGCTGTGCAGCAATCCGGTGGTGCGCAAGCTCTCCTTCACCGGCTCCACCCGTATCGGCAAACTGCTGATGCGCCAGTGCGCCGACACCATGAAAAAGCTGTCGCTGGAGCTGGGTGGCAACGCCCCCTTTATCGTCTTTGACGACGCCGACCTCGACGCCGCCGTTGCCGGGGCGCTCGCCTCCAAATACCGCAACGCCGGGCAGACCTGCGTCTGCGCCAACCGGATTCTGGTGCAGGCCAGCGTCTACGACGCCTTCGCCGAGAAGCTGACTGCCGCCGTTGCCACCTTCAAGGTGGGAGATGGCATGGCGGAAGGCACCCAGATCGGCCCGCTCATCAACCCGGCTGCCGCCAGCAAGGTGGCCGAGCTGGTGCAGCAATCGGTCGCCGCTGGTGCCGAAGTGCTGCTGGGGGGCGAAGCCCACCCCGCCGGCCCCCTCTTCTACCAACCCACCATTTTGGGCAAGGTGGATAAAACCAACCCCATCCTGCAGGAGGAGATCTTCGGCCCGGTGGCGCCGCTGGTGCGCTTCGAGACGGAAGCCGAGGCCATCGCCATTGCCAACGACACCCCTTATGGGCTCGCCGCCTACTTCTATGGCCGCGATATCGCCCGGGTGTGGCGCGTCGCCGAGCAGCTGGAGTACGGCATGGTTGGCATCAACGAGGGGATCATCTCAACCGAACTGGCCCCCTTTGGCGGCATCAAGGAGTCGGGTCTGGGTCGGGAGGGTGCAGCCGAGGGACTGGAGGAGTATCTGGAGACCAAATACCTCTGCTTTGGCGCCATTCGCTAGGGCAGCAACAGAGAGACAAGGCGCCGCCGATCTGGCCCGATGGGCTGATCGGCGGTGATGGGCGCCAAAACGCCTGCCACATTTTCAGGGAATATCGGGGGCTGCGGCCCCTCAGGGAGGAAAGATGAGTCAGTCAGAATCAAACAAGGCGTGGCAAGCGCGCCGCGAAGCATCAGTGGTCAATGGCGTTGGCACCCTGCTGCCGGTCTTCATCGAGCGTGCGCAAAATGCCGAGCTGTGGGATGTGGAGGGCAACCGCTACATCGACTTTGCCTCCGGCATCGCCGTGCTCAATACCGGCCACAACCACCCGAAAGTGGTGGCGGCGGTGCGCGAGCAGCTGGAAAAATTCAGCCACACCTGCTTTCAGGTCACCCCCTACCCGGGCTATATCGAGCTTGCCGAAAAGCTCAACGCCCTGGTGCCTGGCCCGACGCCGAAGCGCACCCTGTTTCTCTCCACCGGCGCCGAAGCGGTCGAGAACGCCATCAAGATTGCCCGCGCCCACACCGGTCGCAGCGGCACCATCGCTTTCAAGGGGGGCTTTCACGGCCGCACCATGATGGGGATGGCGCTCACCGGCAAGGTAGTCCCCTACAAGACCGGCTTTGGCCCCTTCCCGGGGGAGGTCTACCACATCCCCTTCCCCGCCGATTATCTCGGGGTGAGTGAGGAGGATGCCCTGCACGCCCTCGAGCTCTGCTTCAGCGCCGACATAGAACCCTCCCGCGTTGCCGCCATCATCATCGAGCCGGTACAGGGCGAAGGGGGCTTCTATCCCGCCTCCCCGAGCTTTATGCAGAAGCTGCGCAGCGTCTGCGACCAGCACGGCATTCTGCTCATCTGCGACGAGATCCAGAGCGGTTTCTGCCGCACCGGCAAGACCTTCGCCACCGAGTATGCCGGCATCGAGCCGGACATCATGACCTTGGCCAAGAGTCTGGCGGGTGGCTTCCCCCTATCAGCCGTGGTGGGCAAGGCGGAGATCATGAACGCGGCCAAGCCGGGGGGCCTGGGTGGTACCTATGCCGGTTCCCCCATCGCCTGCGCCGCCGCGCTGGCGGTATTGCAGGTGATCGACGAGGAGAAACTCAACCAGAAAGCGCTGGCTCAGGGGGAGCAGATCAAGGCGGGGCTGGAACGCATAGCCGAGCGTTTTGACTGCATAGGTCAAATTCGCGGCCCCGGTGCCATGGTGGCCATGGAGCTGGTGAAACGCCGTGATGCCAGTCAGCCCGATCCCGACCTTACCAAGCGACTGGTGGCCGAGGCAGGCAAACGCGGTCTGGTCCTGCTCTCATGCGGGGTGCGCGCAAATGTCATCCGTTTTCTCGCCCCCCTGACAGCCCCTGCGGCAGTGATTGACGAGGGGCTGCAACTCCTTGAAAAATCACTGGAGGCCGTGCTGGCCTGACCAGCAGGAAAGTGACCACTCACCTGTGCAAATAAATGCAATTTTGCCCCCTTTTTTTCTTGTCAAGGGGGCCCTGCAAATGCACAATGCGCCGCCACTGAAAGAACCGATGTAAAACAATGGCATCGGTTCTTTTTTAAACAGTGAACACACCCATAAACGAGGCCGGATCACCCCCGGAAAAGATAGCGAGATTGGCAGCAGTCTCCCGACACCAAGTCTAGTGAGGAACAACATGGGGCATCTCAATGCTTTCCAACCGGCCATGGCCGGTGTGCGCCGCCCTGGCGCCCTTGATTCCCGGGCCTCTCTCCCGGTTTCGTTGATGGACCGTGCCACTCTGGCACTGCATGAGGAACATGCATAATGGCGGCCCAGCAGGTTGGTCTGAAAAAGACCCTCAAACTGTGGCAGGTCGTGGTTATGGGACTGGCGTACCTCACCCCCATGGCGGTGTTCGACACCTTTGGCATCGTTACCGAAATCACCGAAGGCCATGTGCCGACCGCCTACCTGTTTGCTCTCATCGGCATGCTGTTCACTGCCCTGAG
The DNA here is from genome assembly GCF_051919365.1 of Aeromonas sp. 82P. NCBI lineage: Bacteria > Pseudomonadati > Pseudomonadota > Gammaproteobacteria > Aeromonadales > Aeromonadaceae > Aeromonas > Aeromonas sp. 82P. The sequence continues at coordinate 1,678,420 of NZ_JBQBEV010000001.1, read as the reverse complement.
CTACGGCCATCTGGTGCGCAAGTTCCCGTCAGCCGGCTCCGCCTATACCTATGCCCAGAAGGTGTTTCACCCCTATGTCGGCTTTATGGTGGGCTGGACCTCCCTGCTCGACTACATGTTCATGCCGATGATCAACATGCTGCTGGCCAAGATCTATCTGGAAGCCCTCTTCCCGAACGTAGAGCCCTGGACCTATATCTTCGGTCTGGCGGCGGTGATGACCGCCCTCAACCTGCGCGGCATCAAGCTGGTGGCCAACTTCAACAGCCTGATCGTGGTGATGCAGTTCAGCATCATCGCCATCTTCATCGGCCTGATCGCCTGGGGCGTTCACAACGGTGAGGGGCTGGGGACCGTGGCCAGCAGCCGTCCCTTCTTCTCCGAACAGATCCAGGTGTCACCGCTGCTGATGGGGGCCTCCATCCTCTGCCTGTCGTTCCTCGGTTTTGACGCCATCAGCACCCTGTCGGAAGAGACCCCGGATGCGGATCGGGTGATCCCCCGCGCCATCGTGTTGACGGCGCTGATCGGCGGTGTGCTGTTCGTCACTACCTCCTACTTCCTGCAGCTCTACTTCCCGGACATCTCCCGCTTCCAGCATCCGGATGCGGTACTGCCGGAGATCGCCCTCTATGTCGGCGGCAAGCTGTTTCAGGCGGTGGTGCTGGTCTGCACCACAGTAGCGGTGCTGGCCTCGGGGCTCGCCTCCCACGCCGGTGTATCGCGCCTGCTCTACGTGATGGGACGGGATCGCGCCCTGCCTGCCCGCTTCTTCGGCTACATCCATCCGAAGTGGCAGACCCCGGCGTTCAACGTGCTGCTGGTCGGCCTGCTGGCCCTCTCTGCGGTGTCGCTGGATCTGGAGATCGCGCTGGCCCTGATCAACTTCGGCGCTCTGGTGGCCTTCACCTTCGTCAATCTGGCGGTGATTGCCCACTTCTATGTGAAGCTCGGTCGCAACAAGTGTCTCAAGGATCACCTGATGTATCTGCTGCTGCCGCTCTGTGGCGCCGCCTGCATCGGGGTACTGTGGCTCAACCTCGAGCCCTCCTCCTTCGAGCTGGGGCTGATCTGGGCGGCGCTCGGTGCCATCTACCTGTTCCTGCGCCTGACCGTGTTCCGCATCCCGCTGCATACCGCCGACAAGGTGGAGATCGCCCAGTAACCGCTGGCGCCCCTCCCCCCGATAGCGAACAAGGAGCCTGCGGGCTCCTTGTTGTTTTTGCGGTGTTCTGGTTGCCAGCTGCACGGGTTACCAGAAATGCGGTTTCTGCAGGAAGTGTGACTGATTTCAAATAACTACCCAGCCGGACCGCTCGCCGGGCCATGGCCCGAGCCGCGTCGCCCCCTATCCTCAGTCATCAATGTGAATGGATATGCAACCACTCTTTTTCCACTTCCCCCCTCCCATCCCCCGCCAGCCGATAAGTTCGCTGGACTCGAGCCCGGGGGAGCGCCGGCAAATATGATCAGGATCAATGTTGAGGCGCTATGCACCCTGCAGCCCCGATTTGCCGACTTTTCATACGTTACGACAGGGTTCTCTTCCCCCCGAAAAAGGGGGAGCAGCTCGGGGACGGCTGCAGGGGGCGAGTGACCACTTACCTGCCCCGTGCGTATGCAAAAAAATGCGTTAATCCGCCCTTTTTTGCTTGTCAAGGGGGCTGACCGAATGCACAATACGCCGCCAATAAAGGACCGATGTTCACTGCGACATCGGTTTTTGTATTTTTGAAGTGCAGTACAAACCCACCACAAGAGGCCGGAACGTTTCCGGAAGTGATATTCGAGATTGCCAAACAATCTCCCGACGTTGAGAGGATAACAATGGGGCGTTTTAATGCTTTCCTGCCGGTACAGCCCGGTATGCGCCTCCCCGGCGCCCTTGATGTACAGGCTTGCGAATCCATCGTATCCCTGCGCTCGTTGCAAGCACGTGCTGCGGCACTGATTGAGGAGAAAGCGTAATGGCATCGCAAAACGCCAAGCTGCTCAAGACCCTTACCCTGACACAAGTGATTGTGATGGGTCTGGCCTATCTGACCCCCATGGCTGTCTTCGACACCTTCGCCATCGTCGGTGACATCACCGATGGCCGGGTCGCCACCGCCTATCTGCTGGCTCTGGGTGGCATCCTGCTCACCGCTTTCAGCTACGGACATCTGGTACGCAAGTTCCCCTCTGCGGGCTCTGCCTATACCTATGCCCAGAAGGTGTTCAACCCCTACGTCGGTTTCATGGTCGGCTGGTCATCCCTGCTCGACTACATGTTCATGCCGATGATCAACATCCTGCTGGCCAAGATCTACCTGACCGCCATGTTCCCGGGCGTTGAGCCCTGGGTGTTCATCTTCGGTCTGGTGACCGTGATGACCTTCCTGAACCTGCGTGGCATCAATCTGGTAGCCAACTTCAATGGTCTGATCGTGGTGATCCAGCTGGCCATCATCACCCTCTTTATCGGCCTGATGGCGTGGGGCATCTACCACGGTGAAGGGGCTGGCACCCTGATGAGCAGCCGTCCGTTCCACTTCGAGTCAGCACAGCTGGTACCGCTCTTTACCGGTGCGACCATCCTCTGCTTCTCGTTCCTGGGCTTTGACGGTCTGAGTTCCCTCTCTGAAGAGACTCCGAACGCTGGCAAGGTGATCCCCAAGGCGATCGTGCTGACGGCCCTTATCGGCGGCATCATCTTCGTGGTGGTCTCCTACTGCCTGCAGCTCTACTTCCCGAGCCTTGCCCGCTTCCAGCATCCGGATGCGGTACTGCCGGAGATCGCCCTCTACGTTGGCGGCACCTTCTTCCAGTCCGTGGTGCTGGTCTGCACCACGGTCGCGGTACTGGCCTCCGGCATGGCGGCTCACGCCGGTGTGTCGCGCATCCTCTACGTGATGGGGCGTGACCGCATGATCCCGGAGCGGGTGTTTGGCTACATCCACCCGAAATACCGTACTCCGGCCATCAACGTGCTGATGGTGGGCGGTCTGGCCCTCTCCGCCGTGTCGTTTGATCTGGATACCGCGCTGGCGCTGGTCAACTTCGGCGCTCTGGTGGCGTTCAGCTTCGTCAACCTGTCGGTGATCGGTCAGTTCTGGGTGCGCGAGAAGCGCAACAAGACCCTCAAGGATCACGTCATCTACCTGTTGATGCCGTTGCTCGGTGCCGCCACCATCGGTGCTCTGTGGATCAACCTGGAGCAGAGCTCGCTGGAGCTGGGTCTGATCTGGGCGGGCCTCGGTGCAACCTATCTGTTCCTGCGTCTGGCGGTGTTCCGCATCCCGTTCCGTCAGTACGAGGAAGCGGCTGACGCCTGATCCTTTGCGGATAACGGATAGACAGAAGGGGAGCCACGGCTCCCCTTCTTGCTATTTGACGGGCTGAATATGGGGCTCGACTATTGCCACTCTCCCGCACTTGCTTGGTCGGCAAGGAACAGACAGGGCGGATGGCGTCACCAGCCATATCTCTCGCCATCCCCATCATCTATTGGCGAACAAACCACCAACGCAAGTCATAAAACCATCATAAAAGTGTCACCTTGTCATATTTCTGTCATTAACCACTGATTAAATGCGCGGGTCATCAACAACCCAAGACGGAACGACCGTCTCAAGAGGCTTTATGCAACACCATCACTCCTTGTCACAGCCGCCCGCGACCCGCGCCCTGTTCAACTGGATGAGTGTCATCGTACTGGTCTACCTGATCCTGGTTGCCGTGGGCGCCATCTCCCACGGCTTCAAAGATTTTTCCGGCGGTGCCGAGGGCGCAGCCCAGATCTTCGCCTTTGCCAACAACCCCTTTGTCGCCCTGCTGCTGGGTATTCTCGCTACCGCGCTGGTGCAATCCTCCAGCACCGTCACCTCGGTGATCGTCGGTCTGGTGGCTGGCGGCCTGCCCATCAGCATGGCCATCCCCATGGTCATGGGTGCCAACCTCGGCACCACCATCACCAACACCATCGTCTCCATGGGCCATGTGCGGGATCGCGCCGAGTTCCGCCGCGCCTTCGCCGCCGCCACCGTGCACGACTTTTTCAACCTGCTGGCGGTGTTCATCTTCCTGCCGCTGGAACTGATGTTCGGCCTGCTGCAACATAGCGCCGAGTGGCTGGCCAACCTGCTGGTAGGCTCCGCCAACATGTCGATGAAGGGCATGGATTTCATGAAGCCGCTGACCGCACCGGCCCAGCAGCTGATTGACAGCGCTGTCGCCTTCCTGCCGGGCAAGGGCGCCGCCATCGCGACCATCATCATCGGTATCCTGCTGATCCTCGCTTGCGTCACTTATCTGGGCAAAGTGCTGCAACAGGTACTGGTTGGCCGTGCCAAAGAGGTGCTGCACAAGGCGCTGGGCCGTGGCCCGCTGACCGGCATTACCTCCGGTGCGCTGGTGACCATCATGGTGCAATCCTCCTCCACCACCACCAGCCTGATGATCCCGCTGGCCGGCGGCGGCGTGTTCAGCACCCGTCAGCTCTACCCCTTCACCCTGGGGGCCAATATCGGCACCACCATCACCGCCCTGCTGGCTGCCACCGCCATCAGCGGAGCCGGTGCCCAGCTGGCCCTGACCATCGCGCTGGTCCACGTGCTGTTCAACCTCTTTGCCGTGGTCATCATCTATGGCATCCCCTTCCTGCGCGACCTGCCGGTGCGCGCCGCCGAGGGGCTGGCCCGGGTCGGCAGCGAGAACAAGCTGCTGGCACTGGGTTATGTGACGGGTCTCTTCTTCGCCCTGCCCGCCCTGATGATGGTAGCCGCCAAGTAAGCGCCGCCGCCATGACAAGGGGCGAGTCACCGACTCGCCCCTTTTTGCGTCTGCGTCTCCGAGCTTTGCCTGCCCGCTCACATCCTCCCGCCCTGTGGCTCGCCATCAGGGTCGGTGCGCGATAAGATGGCGCCCTCATTGCACTTTTTACATTTCATGGAACAGGAAAAACCGATGAAATTCATACTGATCGCGCTGCTCATCGCCGGTGTGGCCTACTACTTCTACTCCAGCAGCAACAACAAGAAGCTGGCGGCCGACAACGTGCGGATTGGCGCCGAGTTCCTCGCCAGCAACAAGGAGAAACCGCTGGTGACCACCACCGCCTCCGGCCTGCAGTACGAAGTGCTGACCCCGGGCACCGGCACCGTTCATCCCACTGCCACCAGCAAGGTGAAGGTGCACTACGAGGGCAAGCTGCTGGACGGCACCGTCTTTGACAGCTCGGTCGCCCGTGGCGAGCCCATCGAGTTTGGCCTCAATCAGGTGATTGCAGGCTGGACCGAAGGGGTGCAGCTGATGGTGGAAGGTGAGAAGACCCGTTTCTACATCCCCGCCAACCTCGCCTACGGCGACCGCGCCGCTGGCAAAATCCCGCCGGGATCAGTCCTGATCTTCGACGTGGAGCTGCTGGGTATCCAGTAACCGCGCAGGATGCTCCAGTGGCAATATCCCACTGAGCGCCCGTCCTGATCTTTGAAGTGGAGCTGTTGGGTATCCAGTAACCGCGCAGAACGCTCCATCAACAACAAGGCCAGCATCATGCTGGCCTTGTTGCTATGGGAACCTCACTCCCCCTTGGCGATCCCTTCCCGGCGCGGATCCGCAGCGCCAAACCAGCCGCCAGCGTTGCGCTCAACCCCCTGCAGGCCGGAGGTCTGCTCGTTCAGTACCACCTCATGTCCCCTCGCCTTCAATCCCTCTACCACCGACATGGGGGTGCGTCCCGCTTCCAGCTCGGTGGGGCCGTTGCGGCTGCCGAAGTTGGGTAGATTGATGGCCTGTTGCAGGTTCAGACCCCAATCCTGGGTGCCGAGCAGGGTCTTGCCCACGTAGTTGATGATGGCGGAGCCCCCCGGCGAGCCCAGCGTCATGGTCAGCTCGCCGCTTGGCTTGTCAAACACCAGCAGGGGTGACATGGAGGAGCGGGGCCGCTTGCCCGGCTCCACCCGGTTTGCCACCGGCAGACCGGCAGCATCCACCGAGGTGAAGGAGAAATCGGTGAGCTGGTTGTTGAGCAGGTAGCCGTTGACCATCTGACGCGATCCGAAACCATCCTCGATGGAGCTGGTCATGGAGATGGCCATCCCCGCCTTGTCGACGATCGAGACATGGCTGGTCGAGGGGAGTTCCGGGGTCGCATCCTGGCCCCGCGCCAGCGCCAGTGGCTGCGTGCCGGGCTTGGCAATCCCCATGGAGTGCTGACCGACAAGCTTGCCCCGCTCGGCCAGATAGCCCTTGTCCAGCAGCCCCTTCACTGGCACGCTGACAAAATCGCTGTCGGCGACGTACTGGTTGCGATCGGCGAAGGCCAGACGCGCCGCTTCGCTGTAGAGGTGGATAGCCTCGCTGGAGGCTGCCAGCCCCCCTTCTTTCGTGGTGATCGGCTTGAGGGCCGCCATATCGCGGCTCTCCAGCATGCCGAAGATCTGGCCGAGCGCCAGGGTGCCGGACGAGGGAGTGGGAAAACCGCAGATCTTGCTCTGGCGATAGTCAAAGCAGAGGCCATCCCGCACTTTGGCCTGATAGCTGGCCAGATCGGTGGCCGCCAGTACCCCGGGATTGGTGGGATGCTGGCGAACCTTGGCCACCATGGCATCCGCCAGCGGCCCCCGATAGAAGGCATCCGCCCCCTCTGTGGCCAGAGTGCGCAGCACCTTGGCCAGCGCCGGGTTGGTCAGCCGGGAGCCCGCCGTTTTGGGGCTGCCATCCGCCTGATAGAAGTAGGCACGAGCCTGCGGATCCCGTGCCAGATAGGGATCCTTGGCCAGCAATGTGGCTAGCCGTGGGCTTATCACAAATCCTTGTTCTGCCAGCGTGATGGCGGGCTGGAACAGCACAGCCCAGGGCAGCTTGCCATAACGCTGATGGGCCAGTGCCAGAGCGCGCAGGGTGCCGGGAACGCCGACCGAGCGCCCCCCCACCACCCCGTCATAAAACGCCAGCGGCTTGCCATCTTGCATAAACAGCTGGTCGGTGGCGGCAGCCGGCGCCGTCTCGCGGCCATCCACCGCACTCACCTTGCGGCCATCCCACACCAGCAGCAGCGTTCCGCCACCGATCCCGGAGGATTGCGGCTCCACCAGCGTCAGCACCAGCTGCACCGCAATGGCAGCATCGACGGCACTGCCACCGGCCTTGATGATCTGGTAGCCCGCATCCACCGCCAGCGGGTTGGCGGCCGCCACCATGAAATCATGGCCCTGCCAGCCCTGCTTGTCGGTCCAGCCACTGGCCGCCTCCGGCGCAATCAGGGTCTGGGCTGGCGGGGTGTAGTGAAAGCCGTTGTCACTGGCACAACCGGCCAGCAAGGCAAGGGCGATAGCGAGCCCCAGAGGTTTGCGCAACATGACACTCTCCTTGTCTGTTTTATGACCATGAAGAGGGACTATGTCACGATTGGCGCTGACAGCTCAAGTTATTGAACAAGATCAATATCTTACTCATCTATCAATAATGGCTATCCGCAATAGATATAAAAAAACCGCCCGAAGGCGGCTTTTACGATGGGATGGCAGAGGCCAAACAGGCGCAAGTCCGGTTAGATGGACTGCTCTTCGCCACCCAAGGCGGCAAACAGCGCCGGGATAAACTGGGACAGCTCGGCGGTGACCAGCGCGAAGTCCGCATCCAGACGGGCGGCCGGATCTTCGCTGTTGACGTCGTCGTTCTGCTCGCGCAGCTCTTCGCTGAATTTCAGGCGCTTGATGGAGAGATCATCCCCCAGCACGAAGCTGACAGTCTCGCCCCAGTTGAGGGCCAGCTTGGTCACCAGCTTGTCGTTGGCCAGGTGGTTCTTGATTTCATCCGTCATCAGATCCTGCTGCTTGCAGCGGATGATGCCGCCGTGCTCCATGGCACTGCGCAGCTCGGCTTCATCTTCCAGAGTGAAGGAGGCAGGCAGGTTACCCTCGTTCAACCACTCGGTCATGGTGATCTCGGGCGGGTTCTTGAGGGCCACCGGCACCACCGGCAGGGAGCCGATGGATTTGCGCAGCAGCGCCAGCAGATCGTCTGCCTTCTTGGCAGAACCTGCGTCCACCACCATCAAATTGTCGGCCGGATTGATCCAGGCGAAGGTCTGGCTGGTACGACTGAAGGCACGGGGCAGCAGGGTGTGGAGGATCTCCTCTTTCAGCGCCTCCTTCTCTTTCTTCTTGAGGGCACGTCCCTGTTCGAACTCGATCGCCTCTACCTTCTCGGCCAGCATCTCCTTGACCACGGTACCGGGCAGCATCTTATCCTCTTTGCGGGCGCAGATGAGGATGTGACCGGAGGCAGAGTGAGTCAGGGTTGAGCCGAATTTGCCAAGGGGCTTGACCCACCCGAAACGGGAGATGTCCTGACTGCCGCAAGGGGTGAAGGCACAGGCTTCCAGCTGGGTTTCCAGCTGATCCACGGTCAGGTCAAAGGGGCGGGTAAAGCGATAAATCTGCAGGTTTTTAAACCACATGGCGTCCTCGGTCTCTAGATTGTCCGGCGGGCATTGTACTAGAGAGGCGCTTTGTGATCAGCCAATCATTCTCGCTAAATAAAGGGCGATCGACCTCACAGGGTCTCATTTATGTCACCGGTTTGTTCATCAAGTTCTCCTAGACTGCGAAAGTAAATTGTTAATAAGGATGAAGGTATGTTGCGGCCCAGTCGCCCGGAAGACATGGAAGAGATCGTCGAAATCTGGTTGCTGGCCTCCCTGCAGGCCCACGATTTCGTCGATGCCTCCTGCTGGTGGCAGGCCCAGGAGGATCTGCGTACCCGCTATCTCGATCGCGCCGCCATCTGGGTGTTTGAGGAGCGTGGCGATCTGCTCGGTTTCATGGCGCTGGTGGACAACTATCTCGCCGCCCTCTTCGTACGCCCCGACCGTCAGGGCCGCGGCGTCGGCCACGCCCTGCTGCAGGAGGCCAAGCGTCAGGGGGCGTCGCTCCACGCCCGGGTCTTCGTCGAGAATGATCAGGCAGTGCGTTTCTATCGCCGCCACGGCTTCGTCATTGAGGCCGAGGAGTCCGATCCCCTTACGGGCCACCCCCAATACCGGATGTGCTGCGAACCTGCCTGAATCGATGCCAGCCCCCTGTTTTACTTGAAAAAAGCACGGGGCATCCTCATCTTGTCCTCATCGGGTGCCACAGGCACCGTCCCTGCAACCGGGCTGCTTTCCAATGAAAATCCTCCATACCGCCGACTGGCACCTTGGCCACCAACTTCATGGTCATGACCGCCGTTTTGAACACGATGCCTTTCTCGACTGGCTGAGCGACACCCTCAAGGCGCGCGAGATCGACGCCCTGCTGGTAGCGGGCGATCTGTTTGATACCGCCAATCCCCCCGCCAGCGCCTGGCAGCAACTCTACCGTTTTCTGGCGCGGCTGCGCGCCGAGATGCCCCACCTCAACATGGTGCTGATCGGCGGCAACCACGACTCCCCCTCCAAGCTCGATGCCCCACACGAACTGCTGCGCGCCTTTGATCTGCATCTGGTGGGCAGCATCAGCCGCGATAGTGAGGGCAAGCTCGAGACCGACCGCCTGCTGGTACCGCTGCAAGACAAGGAGGGCAACATTGCCGCCTGGTGCGCCGCCGTGCCGTTCCTGCGCAGCAGCGATCTGCGGGTGGAACAGCTGGCAGAAGGACAAGACAGGCTGATCGAAGGGGTTCGACAGGTCTACGCCGAGGTGCTGGCCGAAGGGCACGCTCGCTGCGGGGAAGCGCTGCCACTGATTGCCATGGGCCACGCCTATCTGGCGGCGGGCCAGCTCTCGGAGCTGTCGGAGCGGCGGGTGCTTGGCGGCAACCAGCATGCCCTGCCCGCCGAACTCTTTGCCGGTGCAGACTACACGGCGCTCGGCCACCTCCATCTGGCCCAGAGCCCTGCCGAGGGGGTGCACTACAGCGGTTCGCCACTACCGCTCTCGCTTGCCGAAGCCAACTACAACCATCAGGTGCTGGAAGTGACCTTTGCGGAGGGGAAACTGGCCGGGCTGGAGCGGATCCCGGTGCCCCGCGCGGTGGAGATGATCCGCCTGCCCCAGAGCACCCTCGACGACGCACTCAAAGCCATCGCTTCGCTCGAGCTGCCTGTCTGTCCACAAGAGGCACAACCCTCCTCGAAGTGCGGCTGCTGCTGCCCAAGCCAGAAGCGCGCATTCGCGAGCGGATTCTCGCCGCCATCGCAGACAAACCGGTGCGGCTGGCCCGCATCAGCACCCAGTATCAGGGCTCGGGCGAAGGGCTGGCCGATGGTCGCGAGCGGCGCAGGCTCGATGAGCTCTCTCCCACCGAGGTGTTTCGCCTCTGCTATCAGCGCCAGTTTGAAGGGGAGCCCGAGGCGGGGCTGGTTGCCTCGTTTGAAGAGATCCTGGAGCAGGTGAAGGAGTCAAACCAATGAAAATCTTGTCTCTGTCAGGTGAGAATCTGGCCAGTCTGACCGGCCCCTTCACCATCGACTTTACCCAGGGGGCGCTCGGCGCCGCCGGTCTGTTTGCCATCACCGGCAACACCGGCGCCGGCAAGAGCACATTGCTCGACGCCATTTGTCTGGCCCTCTACGACGAGATGCCGCGCTTTATTGCCAATCGCAAGAACGTGGCCGAAGTGGGCCGCATGGATGACGAGGAGAAGCTCAAGGCCAACGACGTGCGCGGCATCCTCAGCCGCGGCCACGCCAGCGGCTTTGCCGAGGTGCAGTTTCGTGGCTGCGATGGTCGCATCTGGCTGGCCCGCTGGGCGGTGCGCCGGGCGCGAAACCGCTCGGAGGGGCGCTTTCAGGCGCAGGAGCGCACCCTGACCGATGTGGAGTCCGGGCAAGTTTTCTCCGGCAGCAAGCGGGAGCTGCAGGATCGCATCGACGAGCTGGTGGGTCTCTCCTGGGAGCAGTTCCGCCGCGCGGTGATCCTGCCGCAAGGGGAGTTTGCCGCCTTCCTCAAATCGGACGCCAACGAGCGCTCCGCCCTGCTCGAACGGATGACCGGCACCGAACTCTACTCCGCCATCTCCATCCAGACCTATGAACGGGCGCGGGAAGAGCAGCAGAAGCTGGCCACTATTGCCCAGCGCCTCGGCGACGTGGCGCTGATGGACGAAGCGACCCGAGAGCATTGGGTAAGTCAGCAGGTAAGCCTCTCGACCACCCTCAAGCACGAGCAGCAACAGCAGCAGCTGATGCAGGACTTGCGCGACCTCAACAGCCGCATTGCAGCCCAGTTGCAGGGCTGCGCCGAGGGACAGGCGGCGCTCGATGCCGCCCTGCAGGCCCACGGCGCCGCGGCCCCCGAGCGCGAGGAGTTTGCCCGTGCCGAACAGGCCCAGGTGGCCCGCGCCGATCACGACGAGCTGGCCCGCCTCACTCTGGAAGTGCAGCAGCAGGAGAAGGTGATCGCAGAGCTGGGGCCGGAGCTGGCCAAACTCGAAGAGCAGACCCAGCAGAGCGCGCTGACCGAACAGCAGTTGCTGGCGGAGAAGATCGCCGCCGAGCGGGAATGGGGCGCCCTGCAACCCGAACTCAAGCGGGCACAAGAGCTCGATACCCGCATCCGGGAGAAAGTGCAGCAGTTGCAGAAGATCCAGCAGGAGGGGGCACAGGAGCGAGAAGTGCAACTCACGCTGGAGCAGGGCTGGCGCGAGCAGAGCCGACAGGTGGAACTGCTCAAGCAGCAGCACCAGCAGTGGGGACTTTGGCTCGAAGAGCACAAGGAGCTGGCACCGGTGGCCCGCCAGTGGCAGCCCCTGCTCAGCGCAATGCAGGATTGGGCCGAGGATGCCGACAAGCTGCAGCAACTGCTCACCCTGCGGGATCACAAGCTGCGCGCCCTGCAACAGTTGCAGCGCCAGCTGGAGCAAGGCCAGCAAGAGCGCGACTACTGGCAACATGAACAAGCTCGGCTGCAACAGCAACAGAACGAGCTGCAGGAGCAACAGTGGGAGAGCCGCCTCGCCAAGGCGCAGGAGCAGTGGCAGCAGCAGACTGAACAACTGGGTCAGCTGCGCCAGCTGCTGGAGCTGGCCGATTACGGCCGCAACCACGGCGAGCAGCATACCCGCCTGCAACAGGAGATTGGCCAGCTGGAGCAGGCCCTTGGCAAGCTCGCCTCCCTAAGCGAAGAGCTGGCCCCCGCCCGCGAGCGGCTCGCACTGCAGCGGGATGAAGCGCGCCACGCGCTGGAGCAGTCCCGCGCCATCGCCAGCTTCGAGCAGTATCGCCATATCCTGAGCGATGGCGAACCTTGCCCGCTGTGCGGTTCCGAGGAGCACCCCTACAGCCAGAGCCAGCCCCAGGTGGCGGGGATCCTGGGTCAGCTGGCGGAGCGGGCCCGCAGTCTGGAACTGGAGTGGGAGCGGCTCAACCATCAGTACATTCAATGCGAGAGCGAGCGTCAGGAGCTGGCCCGCCAGCTGGCGGTGCGTCAGCAACATCTGCCGGAGCTGGAGGCACGCGCCGAGCAGCTGACCCAGCGCTGGCAACAGCTGGGTGGCGATACCCTGCTCGGCCATCCGCTGCCGCTGCGCCAAAGCCCCATTGAGTGGAACGAGCTGATGAGCACCCTGCTTGGCCGTGGCCAGGCGCTGGAGCAAGGGTTGGCCCAGAGCCAGCAGCAGCTGCGTCAGGCCCAGCTTGGTCAACAACAGCTGCAAGGGGTGCGTCAGCAACTGAGCCAACTGGCTGCCCAGCACCAGCAGTTTGACCAGCAGTGGCAGGAGGCCGACCGCCAGCGCATCGCGCTGGAAGGGGAAGTGAAGGGGATGGGCGAGCAGGAGGCGACCCTGCGCCAGCGCCTTGAGCAAGGCGCCCACCGCCTCGACGAGCAGATGGGCGGCCAACCGTGGCGCCAATGGCTCGGCAGCCAGCAGTGGCAAGAGTGGCAGCGAGCCTGCGAAGCCTGGCTGCACGGCCAGAGCGAGTGGGAGCGTCTGGCCAGCGAGATCGCCAGCCTCACCCCCGCCCTGAGCGCGCAGGAGGCACGCCTGCAGACCCAGCGCGAGCTGCTGCACAAACTCGAGCGGGACTACAAGGAGCACGAACAGCAGCGGCAGAGGCTGCTCACCAGCCGCAGCGGTTGTCTCGGTGGCGAGGAGATCCCGCTGGTCGAGAACCGCTGGCAACAGCGTCTGCAACAACTCGCCAGCGAACTGGATCTGATGCAAAGCGGCGGCCGTGCTCTGCGGGAGCGGCAGACCGAGCTCAAGACCCGCCTCACTCATGTGGAGCAGGAAAAGCAGACCAGCAGCCGCCGCAAGCGGGAGGTGCTGGGGCGCTGGGCTGCCCACGCCAGTACCCTCGGCATCGCCGAATACGACCTGCGCCGTCTGCTCGCCATCAGCCCCGATGAACTCAAGGCTCGCCGCACTGCCCTGCAAGGGTTGGAAGATGCCCTTGGCGAGGCGCGCACCCGCCTTGCCGAGCGGCAACGGGCGCTGGCACTGGAGGAGAGCAAGCGGGATCGCTATCGGGAGCATCACCCCGAGCTGGCCACCCTGCCGGATGCAGAGCTGAGCGAGCAGCTGGTGGCTCTCGATGCCCGTTGTCGCACCCTTGAAGAACAGCTGTTCGAGAGCAAGAGCAAGCTGGCACAGGCCGAAGCCGCAGCGCTCAAGGCGGGCAGCCTGCAACAGGAGCTGGCCGCCCAGCAGGCGGTGGCCGACCACTGGCAGCAGCTGTGCGATCTGATCGGGCAGGCCAACGGAGCCAAGTTCCGCACCTTCGCCCAGAGCCTCACCCTCGAGCGTCTGCTGCTGGAGGCCAACGCCCAGCTCGCCGAACTATCACCGCGCTACCGGCTGGAGCGGGTACCCGGCACCGATCTGGCGCTGCAAGTGGTGGATCTCGACATGGGGGATGAGGTGCGCTCGGTGGACTCCCTCTCCGGTGGCGAGAGTTTTCTGGTGTCGCTGGCGCTGGCGCTGGCCCTCTCCAGCCTCTCGTCACGGCAGACCCAGGTCGAGTCGCTGTTTATTGACGAAGGGTTTGGCACCCTCGATCCGGACAGTCTGGATCTGGCGCTCGCCAGCCTCGACTCCCTCCAAGCCGCCGGTCGCCAGATCGGGGTCATCTCCCACGTCCAGACGCTGGTGGAGCGGATTGGCGTGCAGATCAGGGTCGAAGCCCTCGGCGGCGGCGAGAGCCGGGTAGTGGTCCCCTGAGTAGCATCAGCTCAATCACCAGTACCATCGGCTAAATCACTACGCCGGAAATAACAAGACCCCGCCAATTGGCGGGGTCTTGTTGAGAGGCTATCAGCCGAAGCGGTAGGCGCCCATATAGAGGCTGCCACCATCCCAGCTTTCGTGAAGCCGGGTGGGCGCCACACCATCGGCCGCCCCCAACGCCACAAAGAGCGGGCGCAGGTGGTCATCGTGGGGATGGGACTCCACCGCTCCGGGGGCCTGCCGGCGATAGTCGAGCAGCGCCAGCCGATCCTCGTCGGCCATCTTCTGCTCCAGCCAGTCGACAAACTGGCTGGCCCACTCCGGCACTGGCGAGCCTTCCGGTGCCAGCGCCCGCAGGTTGTGGGTGATGGCGCCAGAGGCGAGGATGCCAATCCCCTGACTGCGCAGCGCCCCCAATACCTCTCCCAACTGCCACAATTGGGCCGGGGTGAAGCTCGCGGGAATGGAGATCTGCACCAGCGGGATCTCGCTGTTTGGGTCGATCAGGGAGAGCGGCGACCAGACCCCGTGATCCAGCTCGCGCAGCACCGGGGTGGCGGTCAGTCCGGCCAGTGCCAGCTGGTCGCTCACCCCTTGTTGCAGCCACTCGGGGCTGCTGGCAGGCCAGCGCATCCGATAGAGTGGCTCGGGAAAACCGTAAAAGTCGTACATCAAGGCCGGTTTGGGCTCGACGTTGATCTGTAGCTCGCGGCTGAACCAGTGGGCGGAGATGACCACCAGCCCCTTGAGCTCACCCAGACGCAGGGTTCGCAGAAAGCGGGTGGCGGGTTGCTCACGCAGCACCAGATCCGGTGCGCCGTGGGAGATAAACCAGACAGGGGCGAGGGACATAAAGCAGACTACAACAAAGTATCAGGGGGCGATACCGGAGGGGATATCGCTGTTGGAATCGATTATCCCCCTGCCATGAAAGGTGGACAATCCAGCAAGATAGATAAGAACTATCAACTAATGGTTGATAATTTCACGCTTTCACGACCGGTAAGCAGCAATAGATATCAAGGCTGCGGCGCTTCAGGCAGCTGTCGGGCTACACGAAGCGCCATCCGGGTCGCTGCACTGTGATCCTGCCACTCTCGCCACGCCAATCCCTCGGCGGCCGCCTCCCCTTTCACTGGATGGGAGAAGATCGCCAGCAGACCGGCATTATCAGGCCAGTAGCGAGCTGGCAGCGTCTGAACCAGCAGCAGGGCGGCGCCTAGCAAGAGCAGAGCCCATCCGGTTTCATGGCTGTTTTTCATCCCTGCCTCCTTCACCCGTGCGCCAATGAACTAACATTTTTGCGCAAGCCGGTGACAAGACGGTGACAGCGGACGGGTGGTCATTTTACAACATCTGAACCTCAACCCGGCCAAACAACCACAGATGGCAACATTTGTATCCCTTCAGCCCGAACCTGTGGCCGTATGCTCTAAAATGTGACTCACAGGAAAACGTTATCCCTGAAAAGAAAACGTTATCTGGTCAAAACGTTGTTTCTGGATCATAAAAAGATTCCAAAAACTGGTGTATATTGCTCGGCGGAAATTCCTTAACCATGAAGATTGACATGAAAAAGACCAAAATTGTCTGCACCATCGGTCCGAAGACCGAATCCAAAGAAATGCTGGCCAAAATGCTGGACGCCGGCATGAACGTCATGCGCCTGAACTTCTCCCACGGTGACTACGCCGAGCACGGCAGCCGCATCAGCAACCTGCGCGCTGTGATGGCCGAGACCGGCAAGCACGCAGCTATCCTGCTGGACACCAAGGGTCCGGAAATCCGTACCATGAAGCTGGAAGGCGGCAACGACGTCGCGCTGGTCGCTGGCCAGACTTTCACCTTCACCACCGACCAGACCGTGGTTGGCAACAAAGACAAAGTGGCGGTGACCTATGCAGGTTTCGCCAACGATCTGCGCGTCGGCAACCGCATCCTGGTTGATGACGGCCTGATCGGTCTGGACGTTATCGAAATCACCGAGCGCGAAGTTATCTGTAAAGTGCTGAACAACGGTGACCTGGGCGAGAACAAGGGCGTTAACCTGCCGGGCGTCTCCATCAAGCTGCCGGCCCTGGCCGAGAAAGACAAGCGCGACCTGATCTTCGGTTGCGAGCAAGGCGTTGATTTCGTTGCTGCTTCTTTCATCCGTAAGAAAGAAGACGTTCTGGAAATCCGTGAGCACCTGAAAGCCCACGGTGGCGAGAACATCCAGATCATCTCCAAGATCGAAAACCAGGAAGGTCTGGACAACTTCGACGAGATCCTGGCTGTTTCCGACGGCATCATGGTTGCTCGTGGCGACATGGGTGTAGAGATCCCGGTTGAAGAAGTTATCTTCGCCCAGAAGATGATCATCGCCAAGTGCAACAAAGCCCGCAAAGTGGTTATCACTGCCACCCAGATGCTGGACTCCATGATCAAGAACCCGCGTCCGACCCGCGCCGAAGCTGGTGACGTGGCCAACGCCATCCTGGACGGTACCGACGCAGTGATGCTGTCCGGTGAATCCGCCAAAGGTAAGTACCCGCTGGAAGCCGTGACCATCATGGCCACCATCTGCGAGCGTACCGATGCCGTGATGCCGTCCAACCTGTCTGCTGCCAACGACAGCAACAAGCTGCGCATCACCGAAGCCGTATGTAAAGGCGCCGTAGAGACCTCCGAGAAGCTGGACGCCCCGCTGATCGTGGTTGCTACCGAAGGCGGCAAGTCTGCCAAGGCCATTCGCAAGTACTTCCCGAAAGCCTGGATCCTGGCTATCACCACCAACAAGAAAACTGCTGCCCAGCTGGTTCTGACCAAGGGTGTGGTTGCTCACGTGGTTGACAGCATCGCCTCTACCGACGATTTCTATCGCATCGGTAAAGAAGCCGCGCTGGAAATCGGCATGGGTCTGAAAGGTGACGTGGTTGTGATGGTCTCCGGTGCTCTGGTACCGAGCGGCACCACAAACACCGCTTCTGTTCACGTTCTTTAATCAGAGCTGAACGAGTTGAAAACGGCGCCTGCGGGCGCCGTTTTTTTTGTCCCTCCCCCCTGCTTACCTGACAAGCCCGGTGTTAGAATCCACGCGAATTTAATCTATGCGGGAAATCTCCCGAATATCGCGTAATAACCCGGAAGTTATATGCCCTCAATACGTTTTAAAAGAGTCTCGGCCACCCTGTTGCCGCTGCTCTGTCTCCTCGCCAGCCTCTGCGTCCCGCAAGCCATGGCGCAAGATGTCCCCTCTCGCAACGCAGTTCAGCGAGCGCTTGATGGTCTGGGTAAATCAGAGACCCTGACCGTCAGTCAGCAAGCGGATCAGAAGTTGCTGACCGAAACCCTCGGCCTGCTCGACAGCATCGACAAGGAAGAGGCAAAGGCCAAGACTCAGGCCCAGCGGATCCGCAACCTGCCCACCGAACTCAGAGAGATCAGCGCCAAGCTCGATGCTCTGACCAAGGGCAAGAGTGCCGAGCAGATCAAGAGCGAATACGCCAGCATGAGTCTGGCAGAGCTCGACAGCCGTCAGCCGGAAGTGCTGGCCAACATGCAGGCGGCGCAGGAGGCCCTCGGCGCCATCGGCAGCCAGCTCACCAGCTTGCAGACCCTGCCGGAACGGGCCCAGGCCAGCATGAGCCGTGCCTACCAGCGCAGTCAGGAGATCCGTACCCGCCTCAACGCAGGTGAAAGCGTCTCCAGCGCCGAGAAGATGAAGCTCGGTGCCGAACTGGCCCTGCTCGACCTGCAACTGGCCCACCTGCAAAAGGAGCTGGATAACCGTACCAGCATGCAGGATCTGGCGATCAAGCAGCGCGACTACCAGAGTGCCCGTCTCGCCAGCGAAGAGCAGAAACTGCAGCTGTTGCAGGATCAGAGCAGCGCCAAGCGCCTTGGCGACACCGAAAAAACCGCCGAGCAGACCGGTGAACTGGTGGCAACCGAAGACAGCCCGCTGGTGCAAAAAGAGCAGGAGCTCAACCACCAGCTCAGCCAGCAGCTGATCGGTGCCACCACCAGCCTCAACTCACTGGTACAGAAAAACCTGCAAGCCAAGAGCTGGCTGGAGCGCGGCATCCAGACCGAGCGCAACCTCAATGAACAGGTGCAGATGCTCAAGGGCAATCTGCTGCTGTCACGCATCCTCTATCAGCTCTACCAGCAGCTGGAAGCGGCGCCCACCATCGCCGTCAAAAATCTGGAAGAGCAGATTGCCGATCTGCATCTGGCCCAGTTTGAACTGAGCCAGCAGCGTGACCAACTGTTCCAGAAGAACCTCTATCTGGACAATCTGATCGCCGGCAGCAAGGAACCGGTCAGCGAGGAGGACAAGGAGAACCTTGCCAAGCTGCTCGATACCCGCATCAATCTGCTCGATCAGCTCAACCGCCAACTCGACAGCCAGCTCACCAACGCCATCAGCCTGCAGCTGACCCAGCAGCAGCTGGCGCGGGTCTATGCCTCTATCGAATTTACCCTGCAGCAACACATCTTCTGGGTAAGCAGCAACAAGCCCATCGACAGCAAGTGGTTTATCAGCTGGCCCGCCCAAGCATACAAACAGGCATCCGACTGGGTATTGAAACCGGACTGGAAACGCTGGCGCGAAGAGCTGCTGGGGATCTCCCTGCTCGCCTTCCCGCTGCTGCTGATCGGCGGCCTGCTGGTCTGGAAACGTCCGGCGCTGGTTGAGCGCGAGAAGAAGATCACCAAGGACCTTGGCCGTTTCCGTCAGGACAGCCAGTGGCACACCCCGCGCGCCCTGCTCTATACCGTGCTGCAACGCCTGCCGGGCAGCATGTTCATTCTGGCTGGCGGTCTGCTGCTCACCTACTGCGGTCTGCTCAGTCCCAAGCTGATGTTCCAGATCACCCTGAACCTCGCCCTCGGTTATCTGGTGTTCAGCGTCTATCTGGCGGTGATGCGCCCGGGCGGCATCGCCGAAACCCACTTCCGGATCCCGAAAGCGGAGCTGCAGGCCAAGCGCAACAGCATGCGCTACATCTGGTTGCCACTGCTGCCGCTCATCATGCTCGCAACCAAGGCGGTGGTTGAACCCTCCACCCTGGGCAACGACGTGATCGGCCAGGCCATGACCCTGACCCTGCTGGGGCTGGCCGCCTATCTGGTGTTCCCCATCTCCCGCGCCCGCATCAAGGGCGAGGCGAGCATGCAGAAGTCGCTGATCGCCATCGCCCTGGCGCTGGCACCGGTGGCGCTGATCGTGCTGGCCGTGCTCGGTTACTACTACACCGCGCTGAAGCTGACCGGTCGCCTGATCGAATCCTTCTACCTCATCATCATCTGGAGCCTGGTCTACCGCACCGCCCTGCGTGGTCTGGAGCTGGCTGCCCGTCGTCTGGCCTACCGTCGTGCGGTGGCCAAGCGTGAGCACAAATCTTCGGAAGATGCGGAAGGTGGCGAGTCCATCGAAGAGCAGCCCATGGATCTGGAGGATGTCAGCCAGCAGTCCCTGCGTCTGACCCGTACCGTGCTGATGCTGATCTTCGGTGTCGCCTTCTACTGGCTCTGGTCCGATCTGGTCGCGGTCTTCTCCTACCTCGACAGCATGGTGCTGTGGCACCGCAGTGAAGGCACCGGCGCCAACGCCGTGCTGTTCCCCATCAGCCTCAGTGACGTGCTGATTGGCTTCCTGCTGCTCGGCGGGGCATGGTCACTGGCGCGCAACCTGCCGGGCTTGCTGGAGGTGCTGGTGCTCTCCAAGCTCAACCTGGCTCAGGGGACCGCCTACGCCATCACCACCATGCTCAACTACGTGCTGATCGGCTTTGGCTCCCTGACCGCTCTCTCCATGATGGGCGTGCAGTGGGACAAGCTGCAGTGGGTAGCGGGTGGTCTGTCAGTCGGTATCGGTTTCGGCATGAAGGAGATCCTCTCCAACTTCGTCTCCGGCATCATCATCCTGTTCGAGCGTCCGGTGCGGATCGGTGACACCGTCACCATCGGCTCCTTCTCCGGTACCGTCTCGCGGATCCGCATTCGCGCCACCACCCTGACCGACTTCGACCGCAAAGAGGTGATCATCCCCAACCAGCAGCTGATGACAGAACGGCTCATCAACTGGTCGCTGAGTGACACCGTCACCCGGGTGATCGTACGGGTGGGCGTGGCGTATGGCTCGGATCTGGAGCTGACCCGCACCCTGCTCAAACAGGCTGCCGACGAAAACAGCCGCGTGCTGAAAGACCCGGCCCCCATCGTCTACTTCCTCACCTTTGGCGCCAGCACGCTGGATCACGAGCTGCGCTTCTTCGTGAGCGAACTGGGTGATCGCAACCCGGCGGTGGACGAGTTGAACCGCAAGATCGACCAGCTGTTCCGCGAGAACGGCATCGAGATCGCCTTCAACCAGATGGATGTCTACATCAAAAACATGCAGGGCGAAGAGCAGAAGGTGGAGTCCAACTCCGCCGCTCTGCCACCTCCCGCGGAAGATGGCAAGCAGCCAGCCTGATAGCGAACTGCACTGATCTGATGACAACAGCCGCTCACCCAGGTGAGCGGTTTTTTTATGCCAGTTTATGAAGATAGAGACGGCTATCCACCGCCAGCATGGCTGGCTGCCGCACAACAGGCAGCCATCACCCTTGATAAAATATAAAGAGAAATAAAAGTCTAAAAACAGACACTTGCCCCACACCACTACTTACCGCATGGATGAAACCTGCGCCCTTCTCCCCTCACCGCGCCCCCATACCGCGCTCGCTCCGGCTCCCGGATTTTTATAACTTTTTTTAATTTTATTTGAGTGTCCTCTTCATCCTGACCATTGCAAAGTAGCGCCATTCCAGCGCCGGGCCCTGTGACCACCGCCCGGCTGACACCGACTTGCTCATTTGATAATTGAAAGGATCCGAGAGATGAAACACCCCTTGATGGTAATGGGAATAGCCACCTGTCTGGCATTAAGTGGCTGCCAGAATATGGACACCAAGAAAGTCCTGATAGGTGCAGCTGCGCTGGGTGCCATCGGCGCTGCTGGCTATTACGCCGGGAAAAAGCACAGCGATAACAAACACGAGCATGATGGCCAGCATGACGATAGCGATGACCAGCATATGGCCACCAGCAAGATGCCCCGTTACTGCTCGGGGGAAGCGGCCAGCAAATTCCATGTCTCCCCCCGCGATATCACCACCGAGTCGGCAGAAGAGAGCGGCCAGAGATACAAGGTCCATGGCCAGTACGAGACCGATGATAATCTGGTCGACTTTACCTGCACCTTCAATCACGACGGTCGCTTCCTCTCGGTCGTTCGCAGCTGATTGACCAGCGGTTACAGCCAATTCACTACTGGCCCCCCATACAGGACACACACGATGAAACAGCAACGCAGCATGATCGCCAGCCTCATTGCGCGGGCCCAGACACGGATACCGGATGACATGCCAGCGTTCTGCCGCGCCTTTGCCATCAAGCCGGGAGACAAGCTCTATCTGCCACCTTCCGAGCGTGTGAAGATTTGGTGACCACCAGCAGGGGCCCTGGCCCGAAAAGCTCCAGCAGATGGACCACCTCCACCTGAGCTGAAGATGACCGACACAGGGAGTGTCTGTTTTACCCTGTCTGGTTTTTCCCGACCCACATGTGCCTGACCATGTGGGTTTTTTTGACCCTTTTGCTCTGCCCCTTCTCCTCAGCCTGCCCTGCTTTCACCCGATACGGCCACGGCAAACAACTCCGCTATTTTCTCGCCTTTGCCATTGGCTGAAAAACCGGCGGCGTAACCGCCATAAATCGGTTTACCACCACACTGGTCTGACCTATGGTAAAGCATATAAAAGATGCATCGTGGAGCTGCTTTTCCTATGAATGACCGAGAACTGCAACAGATCCTGTTTCGCTCCTTCGATGTGATCCCGCTGCCTATTCTGGTGTCCGAATCCATTGCCCGTCACGATGGCTGCTCACCCGACATGATCCCGCAGCGGCGCCACCGCTTCCTGAATAAAGCCTTCATTGAGCAGCTGGGCTACAACCTTGACGATCTGCCGGACATGGCTTCCTGGTTTCAGGTCGTCTACCCGGATGAAGGGTATCGCCGCACCATCATCGACTCCTGGCACTCCCAGGTGGAACAGAGCTTGTCGCAAGGGCTGGAGGTTGCCGAGATGCCTGCGCTGATCCGCTGCAAGAGCGGTCAGTCGCGCTGGTTTATCGTCACTGCCCAGCTGGGAGCCGATGCCATCCCGGATGGCCATATCGTCACCTTTCGCGATATCCACGACCTGCAGTGCATGGTGGAAGAGGTGAGCCGCCTCTCCTGCACCGATCCGCTCACCGAACTGACCAACCGGCGTGGCGCCCAGCAACAGCTGCAGGCCCTTTGGTTGCAAGGTGAGCCCCTCTCGGTGGTGTTGGGAGATATCGACCATTTCAAACAGGTCAATGACCGCTACGGCCACCCTGCGGGTGATGCCGCGCTCTGCGCCGTCGCCCACGCCATGGCGAGCCAGCTGTTGCCGGGGGAGAGTCTGGCCCGTTGGGGCGGAGAGGAGTTTCTGCTGATCCTGCCTGGTTGCGATATTGAACAGGCAGCACGGCGCGCCGAACAGCTGCGCCAGCATGTCAGTACCACCCGCTTGCCATGGCAGGGGAAGCAGCTCTCCCTCACCATCAGTCTGGGGTGTGCCAGCATGAAGGGGCAGGAGAGCATCGACTATCTGCTGATGATGGCAGACCGGGCCCTTTATCAGGCCAAGGATCAGGGCCGTAACCGGGTTGTCATCTCAACGGAATAGAGTGGTAACCAGAACGGAAAGCTGACTCGCAGCCATAAAAAAACCGAAGCACAAGGCTTCGGTTTTTTACTGCGCAACTGGCGTGAGCCAGCCGGGCATTACTTCTTGATACGGATAACCGGGGTCTCGCCCACAGTCACAGCACCAGTCATTTTGATCAGCTCTTTGATCTCGTCCATGTTGGAGATGACAACCGGAGTCAGGGTAGACTTGGCTTTCGCCTCCAGAACGGCCAGATCGAACTCGATGATGGTGTCGCCGCGCTTGACCTGTTGACCTTCCTGAGCGATACGCTTGAAGCCTTCGCCTTTCAGTTCAACGGTGTCGATACCGAAGTGAACGAACAGCTCGATACCGGAGTCGGATTCCAGAGAGAATGCGTGGTTGGTCTCGAAAATCTTGCCGATGGTACCATCGCACGGCGCAACCATCTTGTTGCCAGCCGGCTTGATGGCGATACCGTCACCAACGATCTTCTCGGCGAAGACAACGTCAGGCACATCTTCGATCGGCACGATTTCGCCAGACAGCGGAGCAAAAATTTCGATGCCGCCGGTGTCAGAGCTATCGTCGGAAACCAGTTTCTTCAGTTTATCAAACAGACCCATATAAAGCTCCTAGAGATGATTTGTCGCTGTTTGCAGCCGATCTTAGCAGACTGCTTTCTGCTTAATAAAGTTATCTACGCATGCTTCGATTTCAGCGGCGGTGGCAAAGCTCAGTGCTTGATCAGCCATTGCCTTCACATCTTCGAAGTTGGTGTTGCGGATAAGCTTCTTGATACGCGGTACAGAGATGGCGCTCATGGAGAACTCATCCAGACCCATACCCAGCAGCAGCAGGGTAGCGCGCTCGTCACCAGCCAGTTCACCACACATACCGGTCCACTTGCCTTCGGCGTGGGACGCATCGATAACCATCTTGATCAAGGTCAGGACGGAGGGTGACAGCGGGTTGTACATGGCGGAGATCATCTCGTTACCACGATCGACAGCCAGAGTGTACTGGGTCAGGTCGTTGGTACCGATACTGAAGAAATCCACTTCCTTGGCAAGATGATGAGCCATCACGGCAGCGGCCGGGGTCTCGATCATGATACCCACTTCGATGGATTCATCAAAGGCTTTGCCTTCGGCACGCAGTTCGGCTTTCAGCGTCTCTACGGTGGCTTTCAGGCTACGGAACTCTTCGACAGAGATGATCATCGGGAACATGATGCGCAGTTTGCCGAAGGCAGAGGCGCGCAGAATGGCCCGCAGCTGAGCGTGCATGATGTCTTCGCGGTCGAAGAAAATACGCACGGCACGCCAGCCCAGGAAGGGGTTCATCTCTTTCGGGAAATTCATGTATGGCAGCTCTTTGTCGCCGCCAATGTCCATGGTACGCACGATGATCGGCTGATCCGGCATCGCTTCGGCCACTTCTTTGTAGGCTTTGAACTGCTCTTCTTCGGTCGGCAGCGCGTCACGGTCCATAAACAGGAACTCGGTACGGTACAGACCCACGCCTTCGGCGCCATTGCGGATGGCACCTTCGGTATCCTTGACGGTACCGATGTTGGCGCAGACTTCGACCTGGTGACCATCCAGCGTGATGGCAGGCAGATCTTTCAGCTTGGCCAGCTCATCTTTCTCGGCCTGGAACTGAGCCTGGAACTTCTTGGCTTCGGTCAGCTGTTCAGCGGTCGGATTGATGATGATCTGGTTGTTGATCGCATCCAGCACCAGCATGTCACCGTTCTTGACGCGCTCGGTGATGTCGTTGGTGCCTACCACGGCCGGCAGCTCCAGGGAGCGGGCCATGATGGAGGTGTGAGAGGTACGGCCACCGATGTCGGTAACGAAACCCAGCACATATTTCAGGTTGATCTGAGCGGTTTCAGACGGGGTCAGGTCTTTGGCGACCAGGATCACCTCTTCGTCGATGGTGCTCAGGTTGACAACGGCGATGCCCAGTACGTTCTTGACCAGACGGGTACCGATGTCACGGAAGTCGGTAGCGCGTTCGCGCAGATAAGGGTCATCCAGCTCGGCCATCATCTTGGCGTACTGTTCGATCACCTCATAGATGGCTTTGTCAGCGGAAGCCTTGTTGTCTTTGATGAAGGATTTGATATCCCCTTCCAGCTCCTCATCTTCGAGCAGCATGATGTGGCCTTCGAAGATGGCCTCTTTTTCCTCACCGAAGGTGCGACCGGCCATCTCTTTGATGGCTTCCAGCTGGGCAGCTGACTTGGTACGAGCTTCGAGGAAACGGTTGATCTCGACATCAATCTGGTCAGCAGAGATTTTGCCCTGATTGATAACGATTTCATCTTCTTTAAGAAGAAGCGCCTTACCGAATGCGATACCGGGGGACGCAAGAATGCCAGATATCATAATCCTTCCTATTAAAACGACTGTGGGGGAGGAATCTAAAGCTGGATTACTCCAGCTCGTCCATCAGGGCAACCAGCTTCTCAACAGCTTGCTGAGCATCCGGGCCATCAGCCTGGATAGTTACGTTGGTACCCTTGGTCAGGCCCAGGGTCTGCAGCTTGAACAGGCTCTTGGCGCTGGCGGACTTGCCACCGGAGACCACAGTGATCTCGCTTTGGAATTCTTTGGCTTCTTTCACGAACTGAGCTGCCGGACGGGTGTGCAGGCCGTTTTCAGCAGTAATAACAACAGACTTCTCGTACATGGTTTCACCCCATATTATTGATATTTTTTGGTGGATTGGTCGTTTTTGAAGCAACCTGACCCACCGTGTCAGTATGGATATGTTGTAAAGTAACGAAAGCAGACCCGCAATGGTTTAATCCAGGTCAAGTTTCTGTGCAGTAATCGGCGCGCTGGTTGGCAATTTTCAGTTATTTGGCTACAAGCCGCATCAGGACTGGCCTGAAATTATTTTATAACGAAAAATAACACTTTGTTACTTTGTGATACCCAGCCAGCAAACACCGCGTGACGCCGCACAGGATATGAGATTTAGAGCGGAATGTCTGCTTTTTTTCTCACTCCGGAACTTGTTATTTTACCCCAAAAAATAAGGATCAAGTGACACTAACAGGGGTTGAGTCTAGCCCATAAAGAAGCGGCGCTCCTGGGAGCGCCGCTGTTTTGAAAGATTCCGATCAGTTACTGCTGCAGCTCCTGCTCGCTGAACACCCCGGCAAACAGGGCGCTGGAGAGGTAACGCTCCGCCGCACTCGGCAGGATGACCACAATGGTTTTGCCCGCAAATTCCGACAGCTCGGCCAGACGGCTGGCAACCACCACCGCAGCACCGGAGCTGATACCGGCCAGGATCCCCTCCTCCTCCATCAGGCGGCGAGCCATCTCGATGGCTTCATCGCTGGTCACCTTCTCCACCCGATCGATGAGGGAGAGGTCCAGGTTGCCCGGGATAAAGCCGGCGCCGATCCCCTGGATCTTGTGGGGGCCCGGTTTGATCTCTTCCCCAGCCAGCTTCTGGCTGATGACCGGCGACTCGGCCGGTTCGACCGCGACAGAGACCACCGCCTTGCCTTTCGTCTGCTTCAGATAGCGGGAGACCCCGGTAATGGTGCCGCCGGTACCGACCCCGGCTACGAACACATCCACTTCGCCGTCAGTGGCATCCCAAATCTCTGGGCCGGTGGTCTTTTCGTGGATCTCCGGGTTGGCCGGGTTTTCAAACTGTTGCAGCAACACATACTTGCCCGGCTCGGATTCGAGGATCTCGTTGGCTTTGGCAATGGCCCCCTTCATGCCGAGCGGCCCTTCGGTCAGCACCAGATTGGCACCGAGCGCCTTGAGCAGCTTGCGGCGCTCCAGGCTCATGGTGGCCGGCATGGTCAGGGTGATAGGATAGCCGCGAGCTGCCGCGACAAAGGCCAGAGCAATACCCGTGTTGCCGCTGGTGGGCTCGATGATCTCCTTACCCTTGGTCAGGATGCCGCGCTTCTCGGCATCCCAGATCAGGTTGGCGCCGATCCGGCACTTGACGCTGAAGCTGGGGTTGCGGCTCTCGATCTTGGCCAGCACGCGGCCTTTGGTAACACGGTTGAGACGAACCAGCGGGGTGTGACCGATAGTCTGGCTGTTGTCCTCAAAAATTTTGCTCATGGTGCTATCCCTGTGTTTGTTACGACGATGAAACAAGATTACCCTGTGGTTTCTGAATGAGAAGTGACTATTCGTTATAACCATATGGTATTACAACATATAGAGCTTATTCTCTCTGGCCCCTGACTCCGGGCGCCAATCGTCAAAGGAACCGACGTTATGGGATTTTCAGGAAGCAGCCAGTATCTCGCCTCCGATGCATTGAAGATGGCGGTCAATGCCGCCATCACCCTCGAAAAACCGCTGCTGATCAAAGGGGAGCCGGGCACCGGCAAGACGGTGCTGGCAGAAGCGGTCGCCGACCATCTCGGCACCGATCTCATTGCCTGGCATATCAAGTCCACCACCAAAGCCCAGCAGGGACTCTACGAATATGATGCGGTGGCCCGGCTGCGCGACTCCCAGCTCGGCGACCCCAGAGTGGCCGATATCAGTCACTACATTCGTAAAGGCAAGTTGTGGCAGGCCTTCAGCGCCGAGCAGCGACCTGTGCTGCTGATCGACGAGATCGACAAGGCCGACATCGAATTCCCCAACGATCTGCTGCTGGAGCTGGATCGGATGGAGTTCGACGTCTACGAGACCGGCGAACGAGTCAAGGCGCGCCAGCGGCCGGTGGTCATCATCACCTCCAACAACGAAAAAGAGCTGCCGGATGCCTTCCTGCGCCGCTGTTTCTTCCACTACATCCGCTTCCCCGACAAGGCCGAGATGCAGGCCATCGTCAAGCTCCACTACCCCGACCTCAAGGAGAGCCTGCTTGGCGAGGCAATGGACCTCTTCTTCGAGCTGCGCGAGGTAGAGGGGCTGCGCAAGAAACCCTCCACCTCGGAGCTGCTGGACTGGATCCGCCTGCTCTTGGCCGACGATATCGCCCCTGAGGCGATGCGCGCCCGCGAGCCGGGCAAGCTGGTGCCCGCACTATATGGCGCCCTGCTCAAGACCGAGCAGGATCTGCATCTCTTCGAGAAGCTCGCCTTTTTGGCCCGGCGCGGCAGCTGACCCATGCTGATCGACTTTTTTACCCATCTGCGCCGCCACAAGCTCCCCTGCAGCCTGCGCGAACTGCTGGACTTGCACGCCGCACTGGCAGCCCGGCTGGTCACCATCGATATGGACGAGTTCTACCAGCTCTCCCGCTGCCTGCTGGTAAAAGACGAGGCCCACTACGATCGCTTCGATCGCGCCTTCGCCGAATACTATGAGGGGCTGGACGCCATCCCCCTGCTGCCGGAAAGCCTGCCCGAGGAGTGGCTGCGCAAGGAGTTCGAGCGACTGTTGAGCCCAGAGGAGAAGGCGCTGCTCAAATCCCTCGGCGGACTCGACAAGCTGCTGGAGACCCTTAACCAGCGATTAAGCGAGCAGAAAGAGCGCCACGCCGGCGGCAACAAATGGGTGGGGACCGGTGGCAGCAGCCCGTTTGGCCACGGCGGTTTTCACCCCGAGGGGGTGCGCATGGGTGGAGAGGGGCAGCACGGTCAGGCGGTCAAGGTGTGGGAGGCCCGACATTATCGCAACTTCAGCGATGACTCGCCGCTCGGCCAGCGCGCCATCCAGCTGGCACTGCGCAAACTCAGGCGCTGGGTGCGCAAGGGCAACCCGGACGAGCTGGATCTCGACGACACCATAAAAAGTTCTGCCCGCCAGGGCTGGCTCGATGTGAAACTGCGGCCCGAGCGCCACAACGGGGTGAAGCTGTTGGTTTTCTTCGATGTGGGAGGCTCCATGGATGCCCACGTGGCCGAGGTGCAGCGCCTCTTCTCCGCCCTGCGCCACGAGTTCAAGCATCTGGAGTACTTCTATTTTCACAACTGCCTCTACGACTTCGTCTGGAAGGATAACGCCCGCCGCTTTGAGGAGCGGTTCGATACCTTGCGGCTGCTGCGCACCTATGGCAGCGACTACAAGGTTATCCTGGTGGGGGATGCCACCATGGGCCCTTACGAGATCACCTGGCCGGGCGGCAGTGTCGAGCAGTGGAACGAGGAGTCGGGTCAGGTGTGGCTCACCCGCTTGCAGCAACACTTTCCCAAACTGGTGTGGATCAATCCCACCCCGCGGCGGGAGTGGCTCTGGCATCCCTCCATCAAACTGATGAATGACGTGGTTGGCGGACGGATGCATCCGCTGACCCTGGCGGGTCTCGCTGCGGCGATCGACCAGCTGTAACCCTCTCACCCCTATAAACCGACAAGCCGGGAACGCACCCGGCGAGGAGCAAAGATGACCTCTATCGTGATCAGTGGCTCAGGCCTCTATACCCCACCCTTTGCCGTCAGCAATGAAGAGCTGGTGGCCGCCTTCAACCAGTATGTGGATCTCTACAACGAGGAGAACGCCTCCGCCATCGATGCCGGCCAGCTCCCCGCCAAGCAGCACTCCAGCTGCGAGTTCATCGAGAAGGCGTCCGGCATCAAGAGCCGTTATCTGGTAAGCCGAGAGGGAGTGCTCAACCCCGACATCATGCAGCCGCTGCTGGCGGAGCGGCCCGATGAGATGCCCTCCATCATGGTGGAGATGGCGGTGGCCGCCGCCGAGCAGGCGCTGATCGCCGCCGGCCGCGAGCCGGGTGAGATCGATCTGGTGATCGTGGCCGCCTCCAACATGCCGCGCCCCTACCCGGCGCTGGCCATCGAGCTGCAGCACTATCTGGGGGCGAGCGGCATGGCCTTTGACATGAACGTGGCCTGCTCGTCTGCCACCTTCGGCATCAAGACGGCCGCCGACATGCTGGCGGCAGGCACCGCCAACGTGGCGCTGGTGGTCAATCCGGAGATCTGCTCGGGACACCTCAATTTCCGGGACAGAGACAGTCACTTTATCTTCGGCGATGCCTGCACCGCGGTGCTGCTGGAGCGAGCGGAAGATTGCAAGGTGGCCAACCCGTGGCAACTGGTGGCCAGCAAGCTGGTGACCCAATACTCCAACAACATCCGCAACAACTTCGGCTTTCTGAACCGGCTGAGCCCGCGTACCCGCTACAGTGACGACAAGCTGTTTCGCCAGCAGGGGCGCAAGGTGTTCAAGGAGGTGTTACCGCTGGTGTGCGACCAGATAGCCAACCAGCTCGATGAGCAGGGCTGGCCCGCCGAGAGCCTGAACCGGCTCTGGCTCCATCAGGCCAACCTCACTATGAACCAGTTCATCGGTCGCAAGCTGCTGGGCCACGATGCCAGCCAGCAGGAGGCGCCGGTCATTCTTGATAGCTATGGTAATACCAGCTCGGCGGGTTCCATCATCGCGTTTCATCTGTACAATCGCGACCTTCCTGCGGGGGCTCGCGGCGTACTGTGCTCCTTTGGCGCTGGCTACTCCATCGGTAGCCTGCTGCTGCGGCGCCTGTAATGGCGGGCCTCCCGCCGACATAACAATAACCAGCAACATGGGTGGGAATATGCAGAGGATCACGGGGCGCTGCG
Source organism: Aeromonas sp. 82P (assembly GCF_051919365.1). NCBI lineage: Bacteria > Pseudomonadati > Pseudomonadota > Gammaproteobacteria > Aeromonadales > Aeromonadaceae > Aeromonas > Aeromonas sp. 82P. The sequence goes on along the minus strand of NZ_JBQBEV010000001.1, from coordinate 1,648,027 downwards.
CCCTGCACTACGGGGTAACCCTGTCACTATTTTGTCTCTATGGCTGGCAGGTTTGCCCGTTTCTCGAGAGTCTCACCCTGCCCCAGTTGCTGGGGCCGACCCTGGTGACGTTCGCCATCATGTTCGCCGTACGCAATTGGCTGCTCTCAAGGCGGCCCCTGCCGCGCAACGGGCTGGACGGGTTTGGACTGGAGGTGGGTTTCTACCTGCTGGGGGCACTGCTGCTCTCGGGCTACAACGCCCTGGCCCACAACTTCCCGCTGGAGAGTCACCTCAAGGTGCTGCTGGGGATGACCACCCTCGGCTTTCTGGTAGCGGCCGATCTGACTCTGGAGCGAGACTTGCATCGGGCCAGAGCACGGCAAGCCGAGCAGAGCCTGGCACTAAGCCACCCGCTGGCCATGCCGCTGCCACGCAAGTTCACCCTCTTTACTCTGGCGACCCTCACCCTGCAGGGAGGCGTCTTCTTCTTGCTGTTCAACAAGGATCTGGAGTGGCTGGTGACGGTGGAGCGCAGCCTGCCGAGGGTCGATGCCCAGCACTACATCCTGTGGGAGATCGCCTTCGTGATGACGGTGACCTTCTGTTATCTCGCCCTCATTATTCACGGTTATGGTCGCAATCTCGGCCTATCCCTGCGCCAGCAGACCAGCACAATGGCCAGAGTACAGTGTGGTGACTTCGACGCCCGGGTGCCGGTCACCCGGGATGACGAGTTTGGCCTTATCGCCGCCAGCACCAATCAGATGATCGGTGAGCTGAAATCCCGCAGCGACGAGCTCAACCTGACCCGTGACGTGGCCATCCTTGGCCTCGCCTCGCTGGCGGAGACCCGGGACAACGAGACCGGCGCCCATATCATCCGCACCCAGCATTATGTGAAGGCGCTGGCGCAATACCTCAGTCGCAGTGATTGGGATCGCTATCCGCTCGATGACGCCACCATCGATCTGCTGTTCAAGTCGGCCCCGCTGCACGATGTGGGCAAGGTGGGCATTCCCGATGCCATCCTGCTCAAACCGGGCAAGCTGACCGACGAAGAGTTCGCCATCATGAAGCGCCACCCGCAGATCGGCGCCGATGCGCTGGCGAGTGCCGAGGCGCAGCTAGGCTCCAACTCCTTCTTGCGGCTGGCCCGGGAGATCTCCCTCACCCACCACGAAAAGTGGGATGGCAGCGGCTATCCGGCTGGGCTGGCGGGTGAGGCGATTCCCCTCTCCGGGCGTTTGATGGCGGTAGCAGATGTCTACGATGCCCTCATCTCGAAACGAGTCTACAAACCTGCTTTCAGCCATGAGGAAGCGAAGGAGATCATCGTGAAGGGGAGCGGCAGCCATTTTGATCCCGGCATTGTCGCGGCGTTTCTCGCCTGCGAAGCGCAGTTCAGGGAGATTGCCGCGCAGTTTCAGGATCACCACTGAGCAAGTACATGCCGACCAGCTTGCCCTGATGGCTGACAGGGCAACCGGCGTCATAAATTGTACACAAACAGGTCTGACCATGGCCGACTCAGCACCATGCTGACGGCCTTTGCCACGCCGTCCCCATATTGATATTTCCCTTTATTTACAGCTATTTTTTGTCATTTTGTGATCCGGATTCGTGCCGATGACGCAACCGGGATCACAAGATGGCAGGAAAAGGCCGCAATTTGCCCTCCGGCGCCAATGATGGCTTCCAATGAATTCGAGGTTTGCTATCATCCGGAGACATTTCTTATCTGTCGCCGGCTACAAAAGAATCCCCTCATGTACACACAGTTCTTCGGCCTATCGGAACCGCCTTTCTCCATCTCGCCCAATCCCAAATACCTCTATATGAGTGAGCGCCACGGCGAAGCCCTTGCTCACCTCAACTACGGATTGCAGGATGGTGGCGGCTTTGTGCTGCTGACCGGCGAAGTGGGCACCGGCAAAACCACCGTCTCCCGTTGCCTGCTGCAGCAGTTGCCAGCAGATACCGAGATCGCCTACATCCTCAACCCCTCCCTGACCGAACGGGATCTGCTGGCAGCCATCTGCGACGAGTTTCAACTCCCCTACCCCGCCGAGGCCGGGATCAAGCAACTGTTCGACCTGATCCGCGACCACCTGCTGGCCAACCTGACCGCAGGCAAGCGCAGCGTGGTACTGGTGGACGAGGCCCAACATCTGTTGCCCGGGGTGTTGGAGCAGTTGCGTCTGCTCACCAACCTGGAAACCGACGAGAAAAAACTGCTGCAAATCGTGCTGATCGGCCAACCCGAACTGCAACAGATGCTGCGCCAGCCCCTGTTGCGCCAACTGGCCCAGCGCATCACCGCCCGCTACCACCTGCTGCCCCTCTCCGCCACCGATGTGGATGCCTACGTCCGCTTCCGGCTGCAAGTAGCCGGTTGTGTGCAGCCCATTTTTACCCCCAGAGCGATCCAGACGCTGCATCGGCTCTCCGGCGGCATTCCGCGCCTGCTCAACCTCATCTGCGATCGCGCCCTGCTCGCCGCCTTCGCCCGTGGCAGCTACAAGATTGTTCATGGCGACATCAGCCAGGCAGCGTTCGAGGTGAGCGGCGTCCGTGATGAGGGGAGCTGGCTTTCCGGTCTGATGGTGACACTGGCTGGCGCCTTGCTGGTAGCTGCAGGCTGGTGGGGTTGGCAATTTTTCGGCGTATTCCCCGAACGGCCTGTGGTCAAGGTCGAGGTGCCTGTCACCGTTGACGAGACCGCCGAACAACAGGAACAGTTAACCGAGGCGATCAATCAGGCCCTCGACCCCGAGAGCGCCATGCAGAATCTCTATCGGGTCTGGGGCTATGAACCGGAACCGTTCGATGCCACCTGTGACAACGCCCCTCGCGCCGGTCTGCGCTGCCAGGAGGGAGAGGCAAGCCTCGAGGAGCTGCGCGCCCTGCAGCATCCCGCCATGATCACGCTCACTGACCAGACTGGCGGCCTCTACTACGCGACACTGGTCAATCTGGGGCCAAGCAAGGCCAGCCTGATGATCGGCAACCAAAGCTGGCAAGTGGATCGCCAGTGGCTCAGCGACAACTGGGGTGGCAGCTATACCCTGCTCTGGCGCATGCCGAAAGGGGGCGTCAGCCTGATCGCCAGCAATGCCGGACAGACCCAGATCCAGTGGCTCGACAACGCCCTGAGCCGTGCGCTGCAACAACCCGAGCGCAAGGTGCGCCGTTTCGATGGCGAGCTCAAGAACAAGCTGCAGCAGTTCCAGCGGGATCAGGGGCTGACCCCTGATGGCATCGCGGGCAGCAACACCCTGCTGCGTCTCAACGCCCTCTCCGGTGAACCCATGCCCAGACTGGAGGAGGCCTCCTGATGTCTACCCTGCTCAAGGCGCTGCGCCGTGCGCAGCAACCGCAACTCTCCGCCCATATTCCGGCCATGGGCTTGCCCATGCCCCGGGAAGAGGAGCGCAGCCCACGCCGCATCGGCTGGCTGCTGGCTCCCCTGGCCTTGCTGCTGGGGGCGGGCGCTAACTATGGCTGGCATCTGATCCACCTGCGCCCCATCGAGGAGAAGGTGGAGGTGAAAGAGGTGATCACCCCGCCCTTCGTGCGGGTCGAACCCAAGGCGATGGTGACCCGTCCGCTGCCCCCGCCCCTGCCGGAGCCGGTGGCCCAACCCAGAGCAGTAGCCAAAAACGAAGGGACCAGTCAGGGGAATACCCCCGCGCTGAGTCTGGCCGAGCAGCTGATGAAAGCCCTCAATGAAACCCCATTGCAGGAGACGCCACACCCCACCGGCCAGAACAACGTGCAACCGGCCCAGTTGATGGCGCTGGGCTCGGCACCCCAGTCGGTGCGCCAGCAGGTACCGCAGCTGAGCTATGGCTCTCATGTGTTCTCCTCCAACCCCGCCAAGCGCGCCGTGGTGCTCAATGGCCGGGAATACCGGGAAGGGAGCGAAATCGCCCCGGGAGTCGTGCTCGCCACCATCGACCAGCAATACATAGTGCTGCAGGTCGCCGGACAGAGCGTGACCCTCAAGGCGCTGCAGGATTGGCGAGGATGAGTACGCACCGTACCCTGATGTTCGCTGGCAAGCAGGATGCACCTCACCTGAGTGCCACTTTTGTGAGCATTCAAAGGTTTACGATGTGATGAAATATCCATTTTTACGGTTTGGCGCGCCCGGACCCGTTGTGTCGCAGCCACCGGCCGTACACAATACGCAGCCGCCCCAGAGCCTGGAATTTGTTGATTAATATGACGCTACGATTCAGGGATGACATCTTGACCATGCTGCTGGCCCAGTGCCGGCGGCTTCCCATGACCAGAGTCACCCAGGTGGCCTTTCTGGCGCTGCTGATCATACTGGCCCAGCAGAGCGCCGCCCTCACCTGGCGTCTGCTCACCCTGGCAAGCCCGCAAACCAGTCAACCGTGGCAACCCTCCGCAGTGGCGGTCAACGGCCAGAGCAACCCGCGCCTTGAACTGGGCGAGGTAAGCCGACTGGCACTGTTTGGCAAGGCGATCCCCAAGGCGCAAGCCAAAGCCGCCGTGGCCGCCAATGCGCCGCGTACCCAGCTCAATGCCCAGCTCAACGGAGTGTTGGCAAGCTCGGATCCCGCCAAATCCATCGCCATCATCGCCATGTCCGGCATCCAGAACTCCTACGGGGTCGGTGACATGATTGACGGCACCCAGGCGCGGATCCGGCAGGTCTATCCGGATCGGGTGATCATCGAGCGGGATGGCCGCGACGAGACCCTGATGCTGGATGGCGAGGAGTATGGCAAGCCGCTGCCGCAGACCAACGCCGCCCCCCTTGGCTCCCTGCGCAGCGAGCTGATGGCTGATCCGGGCAAGATCACCGATTACCTCAATATTTCACCGGTTCAGGTGGATGGCCGCATGACCGGCTATCGCCTCAATCCGGGCAGCAATCCTGAGTTTTTCAACCAGAGCGGGCTGCAGGCCAATGACTTGGCCATCAGCATCAACGGGCTGGATTTACGGGACAACATGCAAGCCATGCAGGCGATGCAGCAGATGGCTGGCGCAACGGAAATGACAGTGACCGTCGAGCGACAGGGCGAACAGTTCGACATCTATGTGCGCTTGTCAGAATAATGATTTGGAGTCGTACCAATAATGACCACTAAAGGGAAAAGCTGGCGTCTGGCCTCTATCGCAGCGGCACTGATGATGGCGGGCTCAGCCTGGGCCACCGAATACTCTGCCAGTTTCAAGAACGCCGACATTGAAGAGTTCATCAATACGGTGGGCAAGAACCTCAATAAAACCATCATCATAGAGCCATCGGTGCGCGGCAAGATCAACGTGCGCAGCTACGACCTGCTCAATGAGGAGCAGTACTACCAGTTCTTCCTGAGCGTGCTCGACGTCTACGGCTTTGCCGTGGTGCCGATGGACAACGGGGTGCTCAAGGTGCTGCGCTCGCGGGATGCCAAGACCTCCGCCATTCCGGTGGTGGATGGCAGCAACCCGGGCTCCGGCGACGAGATGGTGACTAGAGTAGTGCCGGTGCGCAACGTCTCGGTCCGTGAACTGGCGCCGCTGCTGCGCCAGCTCAACGACAACGCCGGTGGTGGCAACGTGGTGCACTACGAGCCCTCCAACGTGCTGCTGATCACCGGCCGCGCCGCCGTGGTCAATCGTCTGGTAGAGGTGGTGAACCGGGTCGACCGCGCAGGCGATCAGGATGTGGACATCATCAAGCTCAAGTTCGCCTCGGCGGGTGAAATGGTGCGGCTTGTAACCAACCTCAACAAGGATGGCAACCCGCAGGGGGGCACCGCCTCCCTGCTGCTCTCCCCCAAGGTGGTGGCCGACGAGCGCACCAACTCTGTGGTGGTGAGTGGTGAGCCGAAAGCGCGCGCCCGCATCATCCAGATGGTGCGCCAGCTCGACCGCGACCTGCAAAGCCAGGGCAACACCCGGGTCTTCTACCTCAAATATGGCAAGGCCAAAGACATGGTCGAAGTGCTCAAGGGGGTTAGCTCCAGCATCGAGGCCGACAAGAAGGGCGGCGGCGCAACCACAGGTGGCGCCAGCATCGGCGGAGGCAAGCTGGCCATCTCAGCCGACGAGACTACCAATGCGCTGGTCATCACCGCCCAGCCGGACGTGATGTCCGAACTGGAGCAGGTGGTGGCCAAGCTCGATATCCGCCGCGCCCAGGTGCTGGTGGAGGCGATCATCGTCGAGATGCAGGATGGCGACGGCCTCACCCTTGGCGTCCAGTGGGGCAATGCCAACGGCGGTGGCACCCAGTTCACCAACTCAGGTCTGCCTCTCGGCAGCGCCATTGCGGCGGGCAAGGATTACCAGAATGGCAAGACCGACACCGCTGCCGGTCTGCTGAAAGAGTTCAACGGCATGGCCGCCGGTTTCTATCACGGCGACTGGGCCATGCTGGCCACGGCGCTGGCCTCCAATACCAAGAACGATATTCTCTCCACCCCGAGTATCGTCACCATGGACAACAAGGAGGCCTCTTTCAACGTCGGTCAGGAGGTCCCGGTCCAGAGCGGTTCGCAAAGCTCCACCACCAGCGATCAGGTGTTCAACACCATCGAGCGCAAGACGGTGGGCACCAAGCTGGTGGTGACCCCGCAGATCAACGAAGGGGATTCGGTGCTGCTCAATATCGAGCAGGAGGTCTCCAGCGTCGCCCAGACCCAGGCGACCGGTACTGCCAACCTTGGCCCCACCTTCGACACCCGTACCGTCAAGAACGCGGTGCTGGTCAAAAGTGGCGAAACTGTGGTGCTGGGCGGTTTGATGGACGAACAGACCAAGGAGCAGGTCTCCAAAGTGCCCTTGCTGGGCGATATCCCGGTGCTGGGTTATCTGTTCCGCTCTACCTCCAACACCACCTCCAAGCGCAACCTGATGGTCTTTATCCGGCCGACCATCTTGCGTGATGCGGACGTCTATACCGGTGTCTCCAGCAACAAATACAGCCTGTTCCGCGCCGAGCAGCTCAATGCCGCCTCGCAGGAGGGGTATCTCACCTCCCCCGCCCGTCAGGTATTGCCTGCCTATGGCCAGGATGTGATGGTGTCGCCCGAGCTGCAAAAAGAGATCCAGAAGCAGATCAACGAGATGCGGAGCAGACAGCAAAGCACTGTCGAGACCACCGCCCCGTTTGTGCAGAGTAAGCCCTGATGAGTGCCTACCATCTGGATGGAAGCGTCGGGCCTGCGCCACTGCCCGAGCTCCCCTTTGTCTTTGCCCGCAATTTCGGGGTGATCCTGATTGAGCGGGACGGCGCCCCCGTGCTGCAGTGCCGCCCCGGCGTCACCCCGCAGGCCCTGCTGGAAGTGCGGCGGGTCGCGGGTTGCAGCTTCGCGGTGGAGCAGCTCGACAACGAGGCCTTCGAAGAGCTGCTGATGGCCCACTATCAGCGCGACTCCTCCGAGGCGCGCCAGCTGATGGAAGATCTCGGCAACGAGATGGACTTCTTCGCCCTGGCCGAAGAGCTGCCCCAGAGCGAAGATCTGCTGGACGCCGATGACGACGCCCCCATCATTCGTCTCATCAACGCCATGTTGAGCGAGGCGATCAAGGAGGAGGCCTCCGATATCCATATCGAGACCTTCGAGCGGGCGCTGGTAATCCGCTTTCGCATCGATGGGGTGCTGCGGGAGATCCTGCGCCCCCATCGCAAGCTGGCATCACTGCTGGTCTCGCGGATCAAGGTGATGTCGCGGATGGATATCGCCGAGAAACGGGTGCCGCAGGATGGCCGTATCTCGTTGCGTATCGGCGGTCGCGCCGTCGACGTGCGGGTCTCCACCATGCCGTCCAGCTACGGCGAGCGAGTGGTACTGCGTCTGCTCGACAAGAACAACGTGCGCCTCGAGCTCAAGCAGCTGGGGATGACCGCGGCCAACCGCACCATCATCAGCGAGCTTATTCGCAAGCCCCACGGCATTATTCTGGTCACCGGCCCGACCGGTTCCGGTAAGTCCACCACCCTCTATGCGGCGCTGTCTGAAATCAACTCGCGGGATCGCAACATTCTGACGGTGGAAGACCCTATCGAATACGACCTCGAAGGGGTGGGCCAGACCCAGGTCAACACCAAGGTGGACATGACCTTCGCCCGCGGCCTGCGCGCCATCCTGCGTCAAGACCCGGATGTGGTGATGGTGGGGGAAATTCGTGACCTTGAAACCGCCCAGATCGCGGTACAGGCGTCGCTGACCGGCCACCTGGTGATGTCGACCCTGCACACCAACACCGCCATCGGCGCTATCACCCGGATGCGTGACATGGGGATCGAGCCCTTCCTGCTCTCCTCCTCCTTGCTGGCGGTACTGGCCCAGCGGCTGGTGCGCACCCTCTGCCCCGATTGCCGCGCCCCGCGTCCCATCACCGAGCAGGAGCGCCTCGCCATGGGCATCGAGCTGGCTCCCGATCAGCAGGTGTGGCGTCCGGTCGGGTGCGAGCTGTGCAACCACACCGGCTACCGTGGCCGGACCGGCATTCACGAGTTGGTGGTGATCGACGAAGCAGTGCGTGAAGCCATTCACAGCGCCAGCGGCGAGCTCGCCATCGAGCGGCTGATCCGCGGCCACACCCCCAGCATCCGCCGTGACGGCATCGACAAGGTCCTCAAGGGGCAGACCAGCCTCGAAGAGGTACTGCGCGTGACCCGGGAAGATTGAGATGGCGGCATTCGAATACAAGGCCCTCGACAACAAGGGACGCAGCAAGAGCGGTGTGATGGAGGGCGACTCGGCCCGCCAAGTGCGCCAGCTGCTGCGCGAACAGGGGCTCACCCCCCTCGAGGTGAACGAGACCACCGAGAAGGCGAAACGGGAGGCGAACCGCTTCGCCCTGTTTCGGCGCGGTGCCAGCACTGCCGAGCTGGCTCTGATCACTCGCCAGCTGGCGACCCTGGTGGGGGCCGGTCTCACCATCGAAGAGGCGCTCAAAGCGGTAGCCGAGCAGTGCGAAAAGGCCCACTTGCGATCTCTGGTGGCCACTGTGCGCAGCAAGGTGGTGGAAGGCTATTCGCTGGCCGACTCGCTGGGGGCTTTTCCCCATGTGTTCGACCAGCTGTTTCGCTCCATGGTGGCGGCCGGTGAAAAATCGGGCCATCTGGAGAAGGTGCTCAACCGCCTCGCCGACTACACCGAGCAGCGCCAGCATATGCGCACCAAGCTGCTGCAGGCGATGATCTACCCCATAGTGCTCACCTGTGTCGCTATCGGGGTTATTTCGATCCTCCTTACCGCCGTGGTACCCAAGGTGGTGGCCCAGTTTGAACACATGGGTCAACAGTTGCCGGGCACCACCCGCTTTCTCATCGGTACCAGCGAACTGATGCAGGCCTACGGCCTCTGGTTCCTGCTGCTGATCTTCCTTGGCAGCTTTGTCTGGCGCTGGTGGCTCACCGATGAAAAGCGTCGCCGACGCTGGCATCAGGTGCTGCTCGGCCTGCCGGTGATTGGCCGGGTCAGCCGCGGTCTCAACACCGCCCGCTTCGCTCGCACGTTAAGCATCCTCAACGCCAGTGCGGTACCGCTGCTGGAGGGGATGAAGATCTCCGGCGAAGTGCTCTCCAACGACTTTGCCAGAATGCGCATTCTCGAAGCCGCCGAACGGGTGCGCGAGGGGACCAGTCTGCGCAAGTCGCTGACCGAGACCAAGATTTTCCCGCCTATGATGCTGCACATGATCGCCTCCGGCGAACAGAGCGGCGAGCTCGACAGCATGCTGGAGCGGGCGGCAGACAACCAGGATCGGGAGTTTGAATCCCAGGTCAATATCGCCCTCGGGGTGTTCGAACCCATGCTGGTGGTCTCCATGGCCGGGGTGGTGCTGTTTATCGTGATGTCGATCCTGCAGCCGATCCTCGAGCTCAACAATATGGTGAATATGTAAGTTTCCGGCGTTCGGTGGCGCCGCTGGCGGCCCGTCGAACCCACCCAGTGATCACTCTCTGATGGGCTATCCCATCTCATTCGTTACGGAGCAACTCATGAACAAACGTCGTCAATCCGGTTTTACCCTGCTGGAAGTCATGGTGGTCATCGTGATCCTCGGCATTCTGGCCAGTCTGGTGGTGCCCAACCTGATGGGCAACAAGGAGAAAGCTGACCAGCAGAAAGCGGTCTCAGATATCGTGGCGCTGGAAAATGCCCTCGACATGTACAAGCTGGACAACAACCGCTACCCGACCACCGAACAGGGTCTGGACGCGCTGGTGACCAAGCCTTCTATCGATCCGGCGCCGCGCAGCTACCGCGATGGCGGCTACATCAAGCGCCTGCCGCAAGATCCCTGGGGCAACCCGTACCAGCTGCTGAGCCCAGGCCAGTTCGGCAAGATCGACATCTTCTCCATGGGTCTGGATGGTGAAGCCGGTACCGATGACGACATCGGCAACTGGAACCTGAAGGATTTCCAATAAGTGATATGTCGCCACCGCACTCCTTGTGAGCTGACTGCATGAAGCGCTCTCTCTCCTTTCATCGCCAATCCGGCTTTACTCTGCTGGAGGTGCTGCTGGTCGCCATGCTGATGGGACTAGTGGCCACCGCCGTCACTCTCAGTATGGGAGGCGCCAGAGGGGATCGGGAGCTGGACAAGCAGGCGCGTCGCCTGATGGCGACGCTGCAGCTGGCGCAGGAGTATGCGGTGATGGATGGTCGGCTGGTAGGCATTCGCATCGAGGATAACGGCTGGCAGTTTATGCAGCGTCAGGCCAAGGATCGCAAGTGGCTGGCCCTGACTGGCGACAAGCAGCTGGGGCCGGTACAACTGGCCGAGAACATGACGCTGGCACTGGAGCTGGAAGGCTTCGGCTGGCAGCCCGACCCCGACGAGAAAACCGAACAGAAGCGCGACGAGAAGGAGCGCACGCCACAACTGCTTATTTTCCCGGGCGGCGAGCTGAGCCCGTTCGTGCTCACCTTCACCCAGCAGGATGAGGATGCCCGCTACACCCGCATCGTCAAGGGGGACGAGTTCGGCCACCTCACCCTGCTCACCGGCGATGAAGATGAAGAGGTGAGCGAATGAACGCCCGCGGTATGACCTTACTCGAAGTCATGGTAGCGCTGGCGGTCTTTGCCATCGCGGGACTGGCGGTAATGAAAACCGCCAGCGAACACCTCTCGGCCCTCAACTATCTGGAGCAGAAGACCCTCGCCACCTGGGTGGTGGAGAACCAGCTGGTGCAGCAGAAGCTCGAGAACAAGTGGCCTGGTGACAGCTGGGTGGAAGGGGATGAGCAGATGGCGGGCAGTACCTGGTACTGGCGCTATCGCGGTGTCGCCACCGCCGACAACAACTTCCGGGCGCTCGATATGGAAGTGCGTACCGAGGCCAAGGCCGAGAACCCGGTCGCCATGATGCGGACCTATATCAGCCGATGACCCAGCTATCCGCACGCACGCCTCGCCCCGTCCGTCACGCCGGTTTCACCCTGCTCGAAATGCTGGTGGCGATCGCCATCTTCGCCACTCTCAGCATGGGCGCCTATCAGGTGCTGCAGGGGGTGCTCACCAGCGACGAGGTGGCCAAGCGCAAGGAGACCCGCCTCAACGAATTGCAGCTCGCCTTCACCCTGCTGGAGCGAGACATCACCCAGATGGTGCCGCGCAGCGGTCGCATCGAGGGGGAGAACAACAAGGTGCTGCTGGCGGCTTCCCGCTTCGGCCAGCAGAGCGATGACTGGGGCATGGCCTTTATGCGCAGCGGCTGGCTCAACCCGGACGGCATGCTGCCCCGCTCCCATCTACAGCGGGTCGGCTGGCGCCTCAAGGATCAGAAGCTGGAGCGCCTGAGCTACCTCTATCCGGATCCGGTGATCGGCACCGAGCCGCGCATCCAGCCGGTGCTGACGGGGGTCACGGCGTTTCGCCTCTACTTCTTCGACAAGGGCAACTGGAAAGAGGAGTGGACCCAGCGCAGCGTGCTGCCCCACGGGCTGGCAGTGGAGCTGGATCTGGAAGATTACGGCACCATTCGCCGCCAGTTCCTGATTGGTGCCGGTGGCCAGCGCGCCGAGGAGAACAGCCAGAGCAGCAACCCCGACCAAGGTGGCAACAACAACGGGAACAACGGCGGCAACGGCAATACCAATGGCGGTAATGGTGACAGCCAGAACGGGGGGAGCGCCAATGCGAACTAACCCTGTACGCCCCGGCCGCCAGAGCGGTATGGCCCTGCTGGTGGTGCTGCTGATCCTCTCGGTGATGGTGATCATCGCCAGCAATATGAGCGGCCGCCTGCAGCTTGAGCTGCGCCGCACCGCCAACATCACCACCGGCAAACAGGCATGGTGGTATGCCCTCTCGGCGGAAGCGCTGGTGAGCAAGGTGCTGACGCAGGATTTCAAGGACAATCCCGAGGTGGTCAACCTCAGCCAGAACTGGGCCCGCAAGAACACTGTATTTCCGGTGGACGATGGCCAGCTCAAGGGCGAGGTGACCGACCTGCAATCCTGCTTCAACCTCAACAGCCTGAGCGTGGCCTCCAAGGCGGGAAGCGGCGAGGAGCTGGCGCAGCAACCTTATCCGGTGCAGGTGTTTCGCGCCCTGCTCAAGGAGCTGGCGATGGATGATTACGAGGCGGCCCAGCTCACCGATGCCATTCGCGACTGGACAGACAAGGATACGGTGCTGGTCTCCAGCCTCGGCGCCGAGGATGCCTACTACGAGGGACTCAAGCCACCTTACCTCACCGCCAACCAGTGGATGTTGGGCAAGGATGAATTGCGGTCGGTGCGCGGCGTAACGGCCAGGGTCTATGCCAAACTGGCCCCCTATGTCTGCACGCTGCCAAGCGACAAGCTGAAGATCAATATCAACACCCTGCTGCCGGAACGCCCCGAGCTGCTGGCAGCCCTCTATCTGGGCAAGATTGGCAGCGATGACGCCAAGCGGGTACTGACCGAGCGGCCAAAAAAGGGGTGGAAAGAGACCAAGCTGATGACGGATCAGCTGCCCGCGCCTCTTGAGAGCGTCAAGGGGCTTAAAGAGGCGCTGGTGGTCAAAAGCGACTTTTTCGAGGCCCGCGTGGTTGCCGAGGTCGGCGACAACCGCGCCTGGCTGGAGAGCATCTTCCAGCGGGGCAAGGACAACAAGCTGGTCATGCTGCGCCGCCTCAATAGCGGCACCGAATAAACAAGCGCTGGCGGGAGCAACTCCCGACAGGGCAAACATTGGATGCAGCCTGCGGGCTGCGCACCGGTTGCGTTGGCCTGGCCCGCGCGAACCGGTATCGCAGGAGAGAGATGCGTGAGCGAGAGTCTGGTCATCCGTCTGGGGACCACCAAACAACAACCGGTCGCATGGCTGGTCTGGTCGAGTCAGGAGCAGGAGATCATCGCCTCCGGCGAGCTCCCCTGTGCTGACGCGCTGGCCGAGCTGCAGGAGCGCGCTGGCGGCCGCCCCGTGGTTACCCTGGTGCCGGGCAGCGATCTGATCTTCCGCCGCGTTACCCTGCCGGGACGCTATAACCGCCAGTCGGCGGCGGCCCTGCCCTATCTGCTTGAAGAGCAGATCGCCTCCGACGTGGATGAGCTGCATCTGGTGGTGCTGGCCCACGACGGCCCGCAGGTCGACCTGATGGCGGTGGATCGCCAGAAGATGGCCGAGTGGCTCGGCTGGCTCGACGCTGCCGGCCTTAGAAGTCAGCAACTGCTGCCCGATGTGCTGGCACTGCCGCAGGCTGCAGAGGGCTGGTCTGCCCTGCAGCTCGGCGCCGAGTGGCTGATCCGCCAGAACGCCTGTCAGGGGATTGTGGCCGACGAGTCGCTGCTGGCCATCTTGCTGGCCGCCGAAGCCGAACCCGTTACCATTCACAGCCATACCCCGGCGCCTGCCATTGCGGCGGCCAACTGGCTGCCGGCCGAGCCCGAGCTCCCCATGCTGCTGCTGGCCAAGGCGGCCCTCACCTGCCGCGCCAACTTGCTGACCGGCCCCTACCGGCCACAGACCGAATATGCCCGCTACTGGTTGCAGTGGCGCAAGGTGGCCATTACCGCCGCGCTCTTGCTGGTGGTGGCACTCGTCCAGCGCGGTGTCCAGCTGCATCAACTGGCAGAGCAGGACAAGGCGCTCAAGGCGGAGATCCGTGCCGTCTATACCCGCATCTTCCCGGGGGAGAGCCGCATCGTGAACGTGCGCAGCCAGATGACCCAGCATCTGCAACAGATGGGACAGGCCCCGCAAAACGGCGTACTGCTGATGCTCACCGAGCTGGCCCCGACCTTTGCCGAAGTGCCCGGCCTCAAGCCACAGGTGATGCGCTTTGATGCCAGTCGCCGCGAGCTGCGGCTGCAAGTCACCGCTCCCGGCTTTGCCGAGATCGAGCGGTTCCGCGAGCTGGCAGGCAAGCAATTCGAGGTGCAACAGGGCGAGGTGCGCAGCACCGAGGGCAAGGTAGAGGGCGCACTGGTGCTCAAGGGTAAATCATCATGATGGAAAAATTGCAGAGCTGGTGGCACGGCATCACAGCACGGGAACAGCGGCTGGTGGTCGCGGGTGGTGCCCTGTTGCTGGTCGGTCTCTTCTACTGGAGCGTCTGGCAACCGATCAATAATCGCATTGCCGAGCGGGAGCGGCAGGTGCAGAACCAGCAGCAGACCCTCGCCTGGCTCAAGGAGAAGGGTGAAGAGGTGCTGGCCATGCAGGGTGGCTCGGGTCGCCAGATCGACACCAGCGGCACCCTGGAAGGGGTGGTCAACCGCACCGCCTTCAACCACAAGATCAAGATTGCCCGGCTGCAACCCCAGGCGCAGGAGCTGCAGGTGTGGATCGACACGGTCCAGTTCGATGACTTGCTGCTCTGGCTCTCCACCCTGGTGGAGCAGCATGGCATTCAGGTGCAAATCATCGAGATCGCCCGCGAGGACCTGGCCCCGGGTCTGGTCAAGGTCAGACGTTTGCAGTTGAGTCGTCCCCAATGAAAAAGCGCATCCTGATTGCCAGCCTGTTTCTGGCAGCCTACTTCGTCTTCCTGCTGGCGACCCTGCCTGCGGCGCTGGTGGCACGCTATCTGCCGCTGCCTGCCAACGTCACCAATCTGCTGAAACTGGAAGGGGTGAGCGGCACCCTCTGGAGCGGCCAGATCGCCCGGCTGCAATATGCCAGCGAATCGGTGAGCCAGCTGCGCTGGGATCTCAACGGCTGGTCGCTGCTGCGCTTCGCCCCCGAAGTGGCCATTCGCTTTGGCGATCGCAACGGCCTCAATGGTCAAGGCGTTGTCGGCTGGAATGGCGCCGCCTTCGGCCGGGATCTGACCCTCAACGCCCCCGCCCCCTGGTTGCTGAGCCGGGTGCCGATGCGCCTGCCGATCCCGCTCACCGTCACCGGTCAGCTGCAGCTTAAAGTGGAGCAGTTTGCCCAGGGCAACCCCTGGTGTGACAACCTCTACGGCAACCTCGACTGGTACAACGCCAGCGCCGATACTCCGGCGGGCAAGCTGGATCTGGCCGACCCCGAGCTGAAACTCACCTGCCTCGACTCCAGACTGGTGGCCGAACTCAAGCAGGGCTCAGATGCGGTGCAGACCATGGGTCGCCTCGAGCTGCAAGCCTATGGCCAGTACCTGTTCCAGGGCACCCTGAAGCCGGGCCCCGAACTGCCGCCGCAGATGCAGCAAGGGCTCCCCTTCCTCGGCCAGCCCGACAGTCAGGGCCGCTTCCCCCTGCGCTATCAGGGGCGGATCTGACGCCATCCCCCACCGACCCCGGAGCCACTCCGGGGTCGGTTTTTCCCCCTTGGTGCCCGCTCCTCTCACTGCACTGACTCCCTCGCCGCAATTTCCCTTGGAGCAGAGCCGCTCACCTTTGCCACAAGCCCGGTCAGTACGGCAATGGGTTGCATTGGAGATGCAATGTGAGCTGATACTCGTTATTGATTGTTTATATCCAGGCTACGCTGACTTCACCATCCAGCCCATGGCCGATATGTCAGATACCGTTTATTACGATATAATCTCACCTCTTTTCGCCCGGCCCGCACGGTTAGTCCAAGAGTACGCAAGATGGAAATAAAGCTGCACCAGAACGCAACCACAACGCCCCGGACCCGCAAGTATATCCAGACGTCTACCAAGTCGGATGCAGCGCTAGCCGAAGAGCTGAACATCTCGATTGATACAGTAAGACGTTGGCGCAATCGTGAGGATTGTTATGACAAATCCCATCGACCACGAACTATCCATCGCAAGCTGCAGCCGGAGCAGGAGTGGCTGGTATTGTTTCTCCGCCATCGGCTGCACCTGTCTCTTGATGAACTTCTGGAGGTCACGCGTTTACTGATCCGCGCCGACGTCTCACGGGCAGGCCTGAGTCGCTGTCTACAAAAGCATCAACAAGATCGGTTAAAAAAGCCTGATCCGGCATCGGGATTAGGGAGAATGTGGCTGGATGCTGTCTACCTCCCAGCTGGGCTGACAGCCAATCAGTCTTTGCTGCTGATGCTCACAGAACAATTAACCGGCCATCTCTCATTTGCCCTCTGTGCGCCAGACGAGAAAGGGCAGACCCTGAATGGTTTCGTCAACTATTTGCAAGCAGAACTGCCCTACACGATCAAAAGCATTGAGGTCACCAGTCCACTCCCCGACGTTCAGGCTATTGCCAACACGCTATGCACATCGGTGACGTCAGCCTCTTTGCCAATATCAAACGAGTTGTTCGACTCGACTACATGCTCTAAATCACTGGCAGACATTCTAGCTGGTGAGCGTTTTGACAAACGCCTTAGCCTAGGAGCCGTGTTACTTGAGTACGAAGATATTCTCAACCACAGGGTATTGCGAAATCGCTTGAAGAACCTTACGCCGAGCACCTACATCCGCCAACTGCAGCCACAAGACTAGGCATGGCTGATAGACCAAAATCCTCAGCGTTGTATGTCACGGTAATGAGAAGAGGGAGGCCTGATGCCTCCCTCTTTTGACCTTAAGTGTGGCAGCAGAAATACCGTTAGCAGGCGATTGCCGCGGATGGACTGCAGCTTGTCGCCACAGGGGGTAAACGACGATGGATCGCGATCATCTCCTGAGTCAAATCCATCAGCAGGACCGCATTCATCACATGGTCCTGAGCATGTACCATCACGATCTGGACGGGCAGTTTTCCCTCCCCTGCATCGGCTTCAATCAGTTGTGTTTGCACTGCGTGAGCGGCGTGAAGCGCGCCCCGCGCCTGCTCGACCAACTGCTCCGCTTGTTCAAACTCCCCGTTACGTGAATGCCTCATGGCCTCCATCAACATGCTGCGGCAACTACCTGCACTGACAATCAGGGTCATGACCTGTTCTTCGAGCTCCATGATTGCTCCTTAGATCAGCGTCAACGCATGGTCGAGGATCTTTTCCCCATCCAGCATCCCGTAGTGCATCATATTGATAGACTCGACTTTTTTACCATATTGAGCGGCTTGTTCCTTGCAAGCTGCCAATTTATAGCTAATTTGCGGGCCCAGCAGTGCACAGTCAAACGACTGTATGGCTTCTTTGAACTCCTGCATGCCTTTGGCCTGAATGTCGATCTCAAGTTGACGGCGGGCCGCTACATCCTGCATTTTTTTCACTACCAGACTGGTAGACATGCCCATATCACATACCAATAAAATCTTTTTCATTTTTAACTCCTTCTGCTCACCCATTCATGGCGGGCGCGATTTGCTGGATTAGAAATTCCGTCAACAAGGGGATAGGGCGACCACTGGCCTGGGTATAGTCACCACGGCGCAGTGCTGTACCACTCACATCCAGATGAGCCCATGGACGGTTGCCACAGAATTTACTCAGAAAATAGCCCGCAGAGACAGCAATGGCCGCGTTATTAGGGGGAGTATTGGTGAAATCTGCTATATAGCTCTTGATTTGCGGTTCAAAACTGTCATCAAACGGCAATGCCCATAGACGATCCCGACTCGACTCAGCCGCCCGGGTCAGGGCAGTGCCCAACGCAGGATCATTACTCATCAAGCCGCTGATGTCATAACCCAACGCCTTGACGACGGCACCGGTCAGCGTGGCCACATCGATAATGCAGCGAGGAGAGAGCTGACGATCCGCAAAGGCAATCCCGTCCGCCAATACCAGCCGCCCCTCGGCATCGGTGTTGATGATTTCGACGGTGTGACCAGCATAGGTGGTGACGACATCGCCAGGCCGCATGGCGCGATCCGTTGGCATGTTTTCAGCCAATACCAGTATGGCATCCAGATTGAGCGGCAGCGCCAAACGTCGCACGGTATCAATCAGTCCGAATACCACGGCTGCACCGCACATATCGTACTTCATGGTACGCATGCCTTCGCCCTCTTTGAGCCAGAGGCCGCCGCTGTCAAAGGTAACCCCCTTGCCCACTACCGCGTAAGGTTGGGCATCACCGCCCCCCTGATAACGCAGCAAGATCAGGCGAGGAGGATTCACGCTCCCCTTGCCAACCGCATGCAATGCTCCCAATCCCAAGGTACGGATCGCATCCTCATCGAGAATTTCACAGCTGACCTCGTCATGCTGAGCGGCATAGCTTGCTAACTCATCGGCCACACTCACAGGTGTACAATCCTGGCTTGGCCGATCAGCCATACGCCGGGCAACTCGCATCCCGCAGCTGATGGCACAACACTCCTTCAGCAGCGCCTCGGCCAATGGATACTGCTCTGGCGCAGCCAGTAGCCGCAGTGCCGGCTCTGCACGGCTTGGGGCGGATCGATAACCGAGCAGAGGCAGTTGGTAGAACTGGTTTTGCAACGTTACGATGCAGTGGCGCAGCGCAGCCCGTTGCGCCGGGTTTTCCAGCGAAAAGGGGGTGATGTCGAGGGCAACGCACCCGGTTCCGTCAGCGGGTACTGCACGGATCAATACATCGGTCATCTCGCGCAATCCCGCCGGCTCCAGCAGCGTCTGATGGTCGGCCGCCAGCCATGTCAAACGCTGGCACAGCCCCGCCAACCCGACATCGAGCGTGGTGCTCGGACGACCGTTCAACTCAGCCAATAGTGTCGCGATGGGCTGCAAGACAGCTTGCTCCCGATAGCCATGAGCCCCCCCCTGCCACAGCAGCAAATGCGTCGTCGCAGGCAAAGGGGTAGACCAGAGCGTGACTGATGCATCAAGCATGATGGGGTTCCTCCACGGGGGCGCTGATACGGGCAAGATAGGCATTCAGCCAAGTCTCATCCGCCTCGCTGTAGAGGGTATGATCGCCTTCACGCCGAGCCAGAAAAACTGTTGGTGCAAGGGTGTGGTTGGCCACGACAAAAGAGAAACTATCAATATTGGTTGCCGCACCGAACTCGCCTTCGCGATTCATGCAGACGACCGACAGATCCCCGGCACGCCCATAGCGGTCCAGCAGACGGGCTTCCAGCTCATAGACGGCAGACTCGGCCGCCATCTGCGGCGTCATCCCCCGCCCCATGCGTTGAACAATCTCGTAACTGATGCACCCCTTCATCAAGTCTTCACCCAGGCCAGTGGCCGTCGCGGCCCCCATGGTGCTGTCGGCATAAAAACCACTACCGGAGACCGGGGAGTCTCCCACCCGTCCTGGCCGCTTCATAAAGAGACCGCTGGTTGAAGTTGCTACACAAATCTTGCTGTTTTGGTCCAGGGTAATCATCCCGACTGTGTCATGCCCTGTATAAGGGTTGAGGCCACGAGCAAGTGTTTCTCGGCAACGCTTGCGATAGTGCTGCAAAGCCCGTTCGGTCAACATCTGTTTTTGCTCGAATCCCTTGTGGATAGCCCACTGTTCCGCACCGCCACCCACCATGAAACTGTTGAATCGCTCTTCGCTCAACGCCGCAGCGATCAAGACCGGATTGGCCAGATTGCGTACGCCAGCCACGGCGCCCATGGCCAATGAGTCGCCATCCATGAAGGCCGCATCCAGCTCGACTTCACCATCCTGATTTGGCAAGCCACCGTACCCGACTGACTTGTAAAGTGGGTAATCCTCTACCTGTTTGACTGCTTGCAATACGGCAGAGCGGGCATCCCCTTTGTCAGCCAGCAGTTTTGCACTGGCACTCAGGCCTTCGTAAGCCATCCGCCAGGTGGCGATAATGCCCCATTGATGATTAACCATTGCTTACCTTCTTATGCGATTGAAGTGAATGTGACGACTCCCCATGATGTTCGGCCGGGTGCTCTGCCGCCTGATACTGGCGATCCAGAACCTTGAGGAAAGGCAGATAAATCATGGCGCCAATCACCAGATTGAATAACTGGATGAGGGCTCCACTCAGATGACCAGTGACAATAAAACCACTGATGACAGGGGGCAGCGTCCAGGGGATATAAACCCCGGTTGTCGTTGAGACCACACCCGATGCCATCGCGATGTACTGAATAGTCACCAGAACCACAGGAACCAGATTGAACGGGATCAGCATGATGGGGTTCATGATGACCGGAAGGCCAAACAGGATGGGTTCGTTGATATTGAAGATGGAGGAACCAGCGGCCAGTCGGGTCATTTTCTTGATGTGCTGGCTACGGGCAAAAATGAGCATTGCCAGCACCAACGACAAGGTCGCCCCTGATCCCCCCATCCAGATCATGTCGTAAAACTGCTCTGTGACAACGTGGGGGGGCATCAAGCCGGCATGGGTAGCTGCCAGGTTTTCTGCCTGATTGTCCATCCAGAAGGGACGCAAGATCCCGTTAATCATGGAACCGGAATTAATCCCGACCGACCAGAGCGAGCTGATGCTGAGCACCGTCAAAATCGCACCAAAATAGGACGTCCCAAAATGGCGAACCGGCATGGCAATAACGGAGTAGATAAACTCATGAATGGTGTTGTAAGAGGTGGCTGCAAAGAAGACCCGGATGGCCAGAGCCATGGAAAGAATGATCAACGCAGGGATAAGCGCAGCAAATGACTTCTGTACCGCTGGTGGCACCCCCTCCGGCATTTTGATCACAATGTTGCGACGCAAGAATAAGGTGAAGGTCTCAGTCCAGACAATGGCCCCCAACATGGCAACAAACAGTCCTTTGGAACCGATCCACTCCATCGGAATCACTGCTGCTCCATGCGCATCCACGCTAAATGGTGTCAGGATGAGAAAACAGGAGAGAGACAGGATCCCGGCAGAACTCTTGTCGATATCATTACGCTCAGCCAGACGATAGGCCACCAGATAAGAGATAAACAGAGCCATCGTCGAGAAGATGGCATTGAACGGGATCTCAATCGTGCTCCCCCACTGTTCACCAAATA
This sequence comes from Aeromonas sp. 82P, assembly GCF_051919365.1. Taxonomy (NCBI): domain Bacteria; kingdom Pseudomonadati; phylum Pseudomonadota; class Gammaproteobacteria; order Aeromonadales; family Aeromonadaceae; genus Aeromonas; species Aeromonas sp. 82P. The sequence continues at coordinate 1,626,844 of NZ_JBQBEV010000001.1, read as the reverse complement.
TGGATGCCATGAAGGCTTTATAACTGTCGCTGGGGAACGATGAGATAACCAACAATATCGAACCAACGATGATGAATGGCATAAACGAGATATAGCCATCCCGAATTGCCCCCAAATGACGCTGTTGAGCAAGGCGCCCTGCCAGCGGCATCAATTTGCTTTCTATCAATCCGACCACGCTTTTCATCTGCGTTCCCCAAGCCACTAAAAAATAAAGCAATCATCCGATACAATTCGTCATGCGTGATTATGCTAATCCATAAAAACGGTTTTTTTCGTGATTTAAATCACGGCACTGACACCAAAGTATCACTTGATTGCTGAAAATTTATTGAGCTCCTTATACAGGAGTAAACGGGCTAAATAGTGGGCTCTCGTCGCTCGAAAGTGGTCTGTTGACCGGGTATCTGTGTTGTTACTTCTTGCGGGGTATGCAGGAGGACGCCCCGCCCCGACCTCATCACCACCCAGTTTGAAGTGGCATGAAGTGAAACTCTGCGCCATCGACACATCACAATGAAGCGGCTGGTTTTGGTCACCACAACTTCAGCTGCGAATAAATAGTCAATTAGCACACACTTCATTACTGGTAGCGAACCTTTGAGCCAAAAAAGAAAAATATCAACCACGTTGCACATTGCTAAAAATGTGATCTCTCGCCAGTTATGAGTGTTTTATATGAAAAGTAGAATGCCATATCTCATGAAAAACATTAATCGCATGAAAAATAACAACTTATCTGTTCACTACATCATCTGTGTCTGCTGTTTTTTGTGTACTCACTTTGATCCCCACCCTCAAAAATGTGAGCAACGGCAAAACAGATGGTCAACCAAAGACTATTGATATAAATATCGAAATACCAGATGAAAACCAGGGATCGATACAATGAGGTCAACTGAAGATGATTGATTTGTCTTGCAAGTGCGACAAACAAGCATCTCGACCGATCTGTTCATTTGGTTATCAAGCGTTGAGGGAAGAGTTATGGAAAAGAAGCGTATCTACCTGTTTTGCTCTGCCGGGATGTCCACGTCACTGCTGGTCTCAAAGATGAAAGCGCAGGCGGAAAAATATGATGTGCCGGTGCTGATCGATGCCTACCCGGAGACCCTGGCCGGTGAGAAGGGGCAGGATGCCGACCTGGTACTGCTGGGCCCGCAAATCGCCTACATGCTGCCTGACATCCAGCAACAGCTGCCGGGCAAGCCGGTTGAGGTGATCGACACCCTGCTCTACGGCAAGGTCGACGGGCTGGGTGTGCTGAAGGCTGCCGTCGCCTCCATCAAGAAGAGCCTCGCGCAGTAAGGAGATCCCTGTGAGCAACATCATCGCATCGTTGGAAAAGGTCGTTCTGCCCATCGCCGTCAAGATGGGTAAGCAGCCTCATGTCAACGCCATCAAGAACGGCTTTATCAAAATGATGCCCCTCTCTCTGGTCGGGGCAATGTTTATCCTCATCAATAGTGTCTTTCTGAGCTTTGGCGAAGGTTCTTTCTTCTACTCCATCGGGATACGGCTCGATCCCGCCACCATTGCCATTCTGGACGGGCTCAAAGGAATTGGTGGTAACGTCTATAACGGCACCATGGGGATTATGTCCCTGATGACCCCCTTCTTTATCGGTATGGCGATGGCGGAAGAGCGCAAGGCCGATCCCTTGGCCGCCGGCCTGCTCGCGGTGGCAGCCTTTATGACGGTCACACCGTTCAGCGTGGGCGACGCCTATGCGGTTGGCGCCAACTGGCTGGGTGGTACCAATGTCATCTCCGGCATGTTGCTCGGTATTGGTGTTGCCGAAGTGTTTGCTTTTATCGTCCGTCGCAACTGGGTCATCACCCTGCCAGACAGCGTACCGGCCTCGGTCTCCCGCTCCTTCTCTGCGCTGATCCCGGGCTTTATCATCCTCTCCATCATGGGGGTAATTGCCTATCTGCTGAACGGCGTCGGTACCAACTTCCACCAGCTGATCATGGACAATATTTCCAAACCTTTGTCCAACATGAGTGACTTGGTAGGCTGGATCTACGTGGTCTTCTCCTCCTTCCTCTGGTTCTTCGGTGTGCACGGTATGTTGGCACTCACCGCGCTGGAGTCCGGCGTACTGGGCCCCTTCACACTCGAAAACATCGATCTATTCAACCGTTACGGTTCAGTTGACGCAGCAATCGCAGCTGGTCATCAGTTCCATTTCTGGGCCAAGCCGATCACCGACTCCTTCGTCTTCCTTGGCGGTACCGGTGCCACATTGGGCCTCATCATCGCCATCTTTATGGTCTCCCGCCGCGATGACTACCGTCAGGTCGCCAAACTGGGTCTGCCAGCAGGCATGTTCCAGATCAACGAGCCCATCCTGTTTGGCTTGCCAGTCATCATGAACCCCGTCTTGATGGTGCCATTCCTGCTGGTGCACCCGGTACTGATGGGGATCACCATGGCGGCCTACTCCGCCGGGATCATCCCGCCCATCACCAACACAGCGCCATGGACCATGCCAACCGGCCTGATGGCTTTTTTCACCACCAACGGCAGCGTGGCCGCCTTCTGTCTGGCGATATTCAACCTGGGGGTCGCCACCCTGATGTATATGCCTTTCGTGCTGATTGCCAACAAGGCGCAGAACGTCATCGATGAAGAAGAGGAGAGCGAAGAGGATATCGCTCTGGCCCTGAAGTTCTGATAACAGCCATTCAAATGACAGCAAGGGAGGAGCAAGACTCCTCCCCCATCAGCCTGGAGAAATCACCCATGCAGTATCGTTTTCCGGATAACTTCTGGTGGGGCAGCGCCAGCTCGGCCCCGCAGATGGAAGGCGCCGCCAACCGCGGCGGCAAATCCGCCAATATCTTTGACTACTGGTTCTCTATTGAGCCCGAACGTTTCCACAACGGGGTCGGTCCGACCGATGCCTCTACCTTCTATGACAACTTCGAGAGTGACATCAAGCTGCTCAAACAGGTTGGACACAACAGTTTCCGCACCTCCATCTCCTGGTCACGGCTGATCCCGGACGGAGTCGGCGAGGTCAATCAGGAGGCGGTCAGCTTCTACAACGCCGTCTTCGATCGGCTGCTGGCCGAGGGGATCACCCCGCTGATCAACCTCTACCACTTCGACATGCCGATGTGCATGCAAGAGCGTGGCGGCTGGGAGAGTCGGGAAGTGGTGGCCGCCTATGTGCGCTACGCCACCCGCTGCTTCGACCTGTTTGGCGGCCGAGTCAAACACTGGTTCACCTTCAACGAACCGATCGTGCCGGTCGAGTGTGGCTATCTTGGCCACTATCACTACCCCTGCGTGGTCGATTTCGGCCGGGCGGCCACCGTTGCCTACCACACCGCGCTGGCCCATGCCGGTGCCGTACAGGCCTATCGCGCCTGTCAGCATGATGGCGAGATCGGCATCATCCTAAACCTGAGCCCGACCTATCCCCGTTCGCAGGATCCGGCAGATCTCGCCGCCTCCCGCATCGCGGATCTGCTGCTCAACAAGAGCTTCCTCGATCCGGCCATGAAGGGGAGCTATGACCCCGAGCTGGTCGCCCTGCTGGCGCAGTATGACTTGCTGCCGCAGATCGAAGAGGGTGACAAGGCACTGCTCGCCGCCGGTAAGGTGGATATCCTCGGCATCAACTACTACCAGCCACGCCGGATCAAGGCCAAAGAGGAACCCTGGCAGGGGCTGCCCCGCACCCCTGACGACCTGTTCGACTACTACAAGATGCCGGGTCGCAAGATGAACCCCCACCGCGGCTGGGAGATTTACGAAAAAGGGATCTACGACATCCTCACCGAGTTGCGAGTCAACTATGGCAACCTGCCCTGCTACATCTCGGAGAACGGCATGGGGGTAGAGGGGGAAGATCGCTTTATCGGCCCCGAGGGTCGGGTGGAGGATGACTACCGCATCCAGTTCATTCGCGAACACCTCGAGTGGCTGCATCTCGCCCTGGAAGAGGGCAGCGCCTGCCGCGGCTACCACCTGTGGACCTTTATCGACAACTGGTCGTGGCTCAACGCCTACAAGAACCGTTACGGCCTGATCCGCCTAGATCTGGGGAGCCAGCAGCGCACCATCAAGAAGAGCGGCTACTGGTTTGCCGAGGTCGCGCGCAACCATGGTTTCAATTAACGGCTTCAACTAACGGTTTCAATTAACGCATTCACGTAAGGAACGACACATGTTCGATCTGGACAACATCACTGAAGAGGCCGCCACCTGCAACGATCTGGAAGAGGTGGTGATGGGGCTCATCATCAACTCCGGACAGGCCCGCAGTCTCGCCTACACCGCGCTGAAAAAAGCCAAGGAGGGGGATCTGGCCGCCGCCCACCAGCTGATGGCCCAATCCCGCGAGGCACTCAATGCCGCCCATCTGGTGCAGACCCAGCTGATCGAGGATGATCAGGGCGAAGGCAAGATCCCGGTCACCCTGGTTCTGGTCCATGCCCAGGATCACCTGATGACCTCCATGCTGGCCCGTGAGCTGATCAGCGAGCTGATCGAGCTGCACGAAAAGCTGCAGAACCAATAACCTCCGGACGGGGCGAGAGGCCCCGTCATCGGCCCGCAGATCAGGAAGCGACTCATGAGCGTTAAAACAATCCGGGAAACCGAACTGTTTAACAACAAACCGTTCCACATGTTCATCTACAACAAACAGGTGAGCGGAACCGGTTTGCACCAGCACGACTACTACGAGTTCACCCTGGTACTGACCGGTCGTTACTATCAGGAGGTCAACGGCAAGCGGGTGCTGCTGGAGCGGGGGGACGTGGTGTTTATCCCACTCGGCTCCCGCCATCAAAGCTTCTACGAGTTCGGCACCACCCGCATCTTCAACGTCGGGATCACTCGTACCTATTTTGACGAGCACTTCAAATACCTGCTGCCGGAACACTTCGTCGCCTCACAGGCCTATCCGCTCAAGAGCGAGTTCCTCAGCTACATCGAGTCGGTGCTGGTCTCACCGGGGTTTAGGGAAGAGGCGCTGACCGAATTTCTCGAAGTGGTGACCTACGCGGTGATGAACCGGCTGCGTCACTACAAGGACACCTCCGCCAGCGATGATCTTCCACTCTGGCTCCATGAAACCGTGGAGCGGATGCACGATCGCCCCCTCTTTGCCGAGGATGCGCTGGCCAACATGGTCTCCCTCTGTGGCAAGAGCCAGGAGTATCTGACCCGGGCCACCCGGCGTTACTACAACAAGACGCCGATGCAGATCATCAACGAGATCCGGATCAACTACGCCAAGATGCAGCTGGAGGTGACCAACAACTCGGTGGCCGATATCGCCTTCGAGACCGGCTACAACGACGTCAGCCTCTTTATCAAAAACTTCAAGAAGCTCACCTCGTTTACCCCCGGCAGTTACCGCAAATATCTCTATCCGAAATTCGAAAGTTCAGCCTGAGACCAGCGAGTTGCTGACCTAAACAACCCGGTTCAAGAGAACCAATCCATTGTCACCAGCCCCTGCCACAGGCGGCTGCGGCCCCTCTCACCCTGATGACTGAGCGGCCACCATCAAACCTAGAAAGATCGATAAAGAGGGATTTATGAGCGAGAAGATCAAGGTAGTCACCATAGGCGGCGGCAGCAGCTACACCCCCGAGCTGGTCGATGGTTTCATCAAGCGCTATGCCGAGCTGCCCATCAGCGAGCTGTGGCTGGTGGATATTCCCGCTGGCGAAGAGAAACTGAACATCATCTTCGACCTCTGCCAACGGATGATCCGTCAGGCGGGCATCCCCATGACCCTGCACAAAACCCTGGATCGCCGCGAGGCACTGGTGGGCGCCCACTTCGTCACCACCCAGCTTCGAGTCGGCCAGTTGCAGGCGCGGGAGAAGGATGAGCGCATCCCCTTGAGCCACGGCATGCTGGGGCAAGAGACCAACGGCGCAGGCGGCCTGTTCAAGGGACTGCGCACCATACCGGTCATCTTCGACATCATCCGCGACGTGGAAGCGCTTTGCCCGGATGCCTGGCTGATTAACTTCACCAATCCGGCCGGCATGGTGACCGAAGCGGTGCGCCGTCATACCAACTTCCGCCGCTTTATCGGGGTGTGCAACATTCCGGTCGGCATGCAGATGTTTGTGCGCGATGCCCTCCAGCTCACCGAGCATGATCACCTCTCCATGGATTTGTTCGGCCTCAATCATCTGGTCTTTATCGGCGATGTGCTGGTCAACGGCGAATCCCGCTTTGACGAGCTGCTGGAAGGGGTCGCCGATGGCAGCCTGACCCGCGCCAGCTCGGTCAAAAACATCTTCGACTTGCCGTTCGACCCCGGTTTTATCCGCGGCTTGCGCCTGCTCCCCTGCTCCTACCTGCGTTACTACTTCAAGGAGAAAGAGATGCTGGGGATCGAGATGGGCGAGTTCTACAAGGGCGGTGCCCGGGCTCAAGTGGTGCAGCAGGTCGAGAAGAAGCTGTTCGAGCTCTACCAGAACCCCGAGCTGTGCGAAAAGCCCAAGGAGCTGGAGCTGCGTGGCGGCGCCTACTACTCCGATGCGGCCTGCGAGGTGATCAGCGCCATCTACAACGACAAGCAGAGCGAGCACTACGTCATCGTGCCCCATCAGGGCCATGTCACCAATATCCCGGCCGACTGGACGGTGGAGATGAGCTGCCTGATCGGGCGTGATGGCGCCATCCCCCACCCGCGCCTCACCCGCTTTGACGACAAGGTGAACGGGCTGGTGCACCTCATCAAGAGCTTCGAGATAGCCGCCGCCAAGGCTGCCATCAGCGGCGACTTCGATGACCTGCTGCTGGCGATGAACCTCAACCCGCTGATCCACTCCGACAACGATGCCCGCATCGTCGCCCGCGAGCTGCTGCTGGCCCACCGCGAACACCTGCCCAACTTCGCCGCCGCTATCGACGCCCTCGCCTGAGGCCAACACGCCCCGCCCGAACTGGCGGGGTGCTTAACCGCAAGGGAATCCTCATGAGCAAAAGATTGATCATCAACGCCGACGACTTCGGCCTCTGCCGCGCCCAGAACTACGGCATCGTAGAGGCGTTCGAGCACGGGGTCGTCAGCTCCACCAGCGCCATCGTCACCTCCCCCGCTATCGCACACGCCGCCTGGCTGGCCGAACGCTTCCCCGAATTGCCAGTCGGGCTGCACTTTATGCTCAGCTGGGGGAAGCCGCTCACGCCGCTCACCTCGCTGGTGAACGAGCAGGGCGAGCTCAACAAGGGGATCTGGCACAAGAGCGAGGCGGGAGAGCTGGATCTGGCCGAGATATCCGGTGAGCTGGCGAGTCAGTATCAGCGCTTTGTCGCGATTTTCGGCAAGCAGCCGACCCATATCGACAGCCACCACCATGTTCATATGTTGCCGACACTCTACCCGCTGGTGGAGGCTTTCGCCAAGGCGCATGGCCTGCCCCTTCGCATCGACCGGGGCGAAATAGCCCGCCACGGCCTGACCGTCACCCACCCGCAGAGCTGCGATCGGTTCGACGACCGCTTCTACGGCACGCAGCTGACCCAAGCCAGCCTGCTGCAACTGCTCGATGAGGCCAGTGAACTGGGGGCCCATTCGCTCGAGATCATGTGCCACCCTTCCTTTGTCGATCTTGAAATGCAGGGCAGCTCCTACTGCCAGCCCCGCCTCAACGAACTGGCGATCCTGACCGACCCGTCCCTGCCCGCCCTTATCGCCGAGCGCGGCTACCGCCTCGCCAGCTATCGGGAGTGGCAATAGCCGCAGGCCATCAGGTGGACCGGTAAAAACCGCAGATACAAAAAAGCCCAAGCGATTGAATCGCTTGGGCTTTCTCTTTGAATATGGCGGAGGAGGTGGGATTTGAACCCACGGATGGTCGCCCATCGCCGGTTTTCAAGACCGGTGCATTCAGCCGCTCTGCCACCCCTCCGAACGGCGTGCATACTACGCTAAGCCCTTGTTCATATGCAATACATATTTCCTGTGGGATAGTGTGCGGGAGCAAAATGGCAGGTGGCTTGAAATTGTTCCTCGTCATCCCTATTTGTTCTACATACAATGCGTAAACATGCAGTAACAAACAGCGATCACGAGGCGGCTGCTCGCCGTCTCACCCGGACATCAAGAGGACACCCAAGATGGATACCCGTTCTATCTACACTGGCACCCAAAGTGCCGTACGCGATACCAACAAGGTGCTGCGTAACACCTATATGCTGCTCTCCCTCACTCTGGGCTTCTCTGCCGTGGTGGCGGGGGTCGCTACCGTGATGAACATGCCGCCGCTGCACTGGGCCGTGTTCCTGATCGGTGTCTACGGTCTGATGTTCCTGACTGAGAAGAATCGCAACAACGGCATGGGGCTGGTCTTCACCTTCGCCCTGACCGGTCTGCTGGGCTATAGCCTGGGCCCCATCATCAACATGTACATGAACAATGGTGGTGGCGAGATCGTGATGACCGCCCTTGGCGGCACCGCGCTCACCTTCTTCGGTCTGTCGGCCTATGCCCTGACCACCAAGCGTGACCTCTCTTTCATCGGCGGCATGCTGTTCGTCGGTTTCTGGGTACTGCTGGTAGCCATGATTGCCAACATTTTCCTGCAGATGAGCGCCCTGAGCCTGGCTCTGTCCGCCATGTTCATGCTCTTCTCCTCCGGCGCCATCCTGCTGACTACCCAGCAGATCGTGCGCGGCGGCGAGACCAACTACATCTCTGCCACCGTCACTCTGTATGTCTCCATCTACAACATCTTCCTGAGCTTGCTGAGCCTGCTTGGCGGCAACCGCAACTAATCAAAAACCCCGCTTCGGCGGGGTAACATCCTGCCCTCGTTTCGTTCAAGGGTTGTTCCTGTTTCATGCCGATGGATCTCTCTGGCCTGCTGCGCCGACTGCTGACCGATAGTCACATCTACTTCGCCCTCAAGGTGCTGCTGGCCATTCTCGGTCTGCTCGCCTTCACCCTGGCCACAGGCAATATCCAACTCACCGTGCTGCTCTCCCTCGGGGTCGTGGCGGGCGCCATCGCCGAAACCGACGACAGCCTGTGGGGACGCCTTAAAAACCTCGCCATGACGCTGATTTGCTTCATGTTTGCGTCCCTGTGCGTGCAGTATCTCTACCCCACCCCCTGGCTGTTTGCCATCGGGCTGGCCAGCTCCACCTTTATCTTTGTGATGGTGGGGGCCCTCGGTGCCCGCTACGCCACCATCAGCTTTGGCTCGCTGCTGATCGCCATCTACACCATGCTGGGGGCCGCCAAGGCGCCGGATCTCTTCTACCAGCCGCTGGCACTCGGCGCCGGCGCCCTCTGGTACGGGCTGGTCTCGTTTATCTGGCTCTGGCTGCTGCCCTACAAGACCCTGCACGAGCAACTGGCCCAGAGCTACTTCGCCCTTGGCCGCTACCTGCTGGAAAAGTCCCGCTTCTTCCCGGCGGACGAGCACGGCGCCCAGGCCATTCGCCACAATCTGGCCCAGCTCAACATCAATCTGGTGAGCGCGCTGACCCTCACCAAGTCGGCCCTCAACGCCCGCCTGAGCCGCCGCCATCCGGCGAGCCCCGAGCTGGCCAGCCTGCTGCGCCTCTATCTTCTGGCGCTGGAGATTCACGAGCGCGCCACCTCCAGCCACTATCCCTACAGCCGGTTGGAAGCGGAGCTCAAGCAAGGCATCGTACTGGAAGGATTTCAGGAGGTGTTCCTGCAACTCTCCGAGGCATGCCAGCGGCTGGGTTACGCCATTCTGGTGCACAAGCCCTACGCCCATAACAAGCGCATCCACTGGACGCTGGAGGCCCTAGGCGATCAGCTGGAGTTCACCAATCTCAAGCAGCACTACCCGAAAACCCTGCTGACGCCGATGAAATTCCTGCGCCGCAATCTGGCCAGCATCAACCAGTTGCTGGGCAGCGCCGAAGTGCTGCAAAACCCCGAGCAGCCGGAGCAGGATCTGCCAGCGCTGGCGCGCCCCCCCCGCCTGCCGCTGCTAGCCCAGCTCAAGCAGCACCTCACCTTGCACTCCATGGTGTTTCGCCACGCGCTGCGTTTGTCGCTCGGACTGGTGATCGGCTACGGCATACTGCAAACCTTTGATATGGATAAGGGCTACTGGATTTTGCTGACCGTGCTGTTTGTCTGCCAGCCCAGCTACAGCGCCACCCGCCGCCGACTGGTGCAGCGGATGCTCGGCACCTTCGCCGGCATACTGGTGGGCATTCCGGTGCTCTGGCTGTTTCCCGAGCTGCACGTTCAGCTGGTGGTGATGGGGCTGGCCGCCTTCCTGTTTTTCACCCAGGTGCGCAACAACTACAGCGCCGCGGTCTGCTTTATCACCCTCTACGTGCTGATGGCGTTCAACCTGCTTGATGGCATCGGCTTTGCCATTCTGGGGCCGCGGCTGCTCGATACCTTGCTCGGCTGCCTGATCTCTTACGGGCTGGTAGCCTGGCTGTGGCCTGACTGGCAGTACAAGCGGTTACCGACCCTGATCGCCAACTCGCTCTCGGCCAACGCCCGCTACCTCTCGGCGGTGCTGGCGAGCCTCAAGCAGCAGCGGGACGAGTCCATCGACTATCGGGTGGCGCGCAAGAGCGCCCATCTGGCAGACAGCGAGCTGGCCACCGCCTGGCAGAGCATGCTGGTGGAGCCGCAAAAGCGCCGCCGCTTCCTCGATCTCTGCTTTACCCTCACCTGGCGCAACCACGCCCTGCTCTCCTACATTTCGGCGCTGGGGGCCCATCGCGACAAGCTGGAGGCCATCAGCGGGCTGGATGAGGTGCGCCACCACATCTGCCACACCCTGGAGCAGGCCGCCGGTCATCTGGCGGGCAACCCCTCCAGCTCCGTCGGTGGTCAGAGCCCCCTTCTTTGCACGGACAGCAGTCCGGACAGCAGCGAGGAGCAGCTGATGCTGACCCAGCAGCTCAACCTGATCAGCGAGCTGGCAGATCAGCTGCTGCATCTGGCCAACGAGAGCCGGTTGCTCACCGGGGATCAAGGCGCTACCATGCCCGCCCAATCCTGATAGCCCCATTAGCGAGGAGCCCTCATGTCTGCGTCCGAAAAACATCAGCTGGAATTCAACGGCCAACTCATCGAGACCGATGCCAAGGGCTACCTGCTCAACAGCAACGACTGGAGCGAGGAGCTGGCACTGGTACTGGCTGCGCAGGAGGGGATCACGCTTGAGGAGCCGCACTGGGAAGTGGTGCGCTTTGTGCGCGCCTTCTATCTGGAGTTCAACACCTCCCCCGCCATCCGCGCACTGGTCAAGGCGATGGAGAAGCAGTACGGCCCCGAGAAGGGCAACAGCCGCTATCTCTACAAACTGTTCCCGGAAGGGCCCGCCAAGCAGGCAACCAAGATTGGCGGCCTGCCCAAGCCGGTGAAGTGCATCTGATCCCATGCATCTCATCCCATAACAACGGGGGCCGCAACTGCGGCCCCCGTTGTTTTTGGTGCGCTACCTTCGCGCACCTCCCATTCATATATCTCAGGCTTCCAGCCAGCCTTATCCCCGCTTGTCAGCCTGCGCCACCAGCTGCTCTGCCAACCGGTGACCGTGCAGGTAGGAGGCGATCAGCTCGCTATCCGCCTTGCCGATTTCAATCTGCTGATACCAGTGCTCCAGCATGGCGGCAAAGCCGCGCTGGGCCAGCACCGGCTGCCAGTCGCTGGGGCTAAGCATCTGCGCCTGCTTGTCGCGGGCGATGATGCCACGGGTGCAGTTTTCAAGGTGCAGGGAGAGATTGTCGCCGTAGGCATCGATGCGCTCCTCGGTGATGCCGGCGCTGCGGTTCATGCTGCCGCTGATGGCGCGATCCCCGCTCTGCCAGCTAACGCTAACCCCGGCCAACAGGCTGCTGTCCTTCGCATCCGGTCGCAATACCGCATGAAAGTCGCCGCCCGGCACGCCGCCATAGAAGCAGAGGCTGTCGAGCACATGGATAAAGTCATCGAACATAAAATCCCGCGCCTTGCCCGGCAGGGCGAAGCGGTGCTTTTGCCAGTTAAGCTCGGTGAGCGGCTGGGCCCGTGCCTCGGCCATGGCGGGCAGATAGCGGCGGTTAAAGCCGGTAAAGAGGGCGCAATCTTGCGCGATGGCGAGGTTGGCCAGCGCTTCTGCCTCGGCCAGATTGTCGCACAGGGGCTTGTCGACAAAGGTGGGGATCCCTGCCCGCAGGCACTGCTCGGCCAGCTCGCGGTGAACGGCGGTGGCGGCGTGGATCATCACGGCGTCGGGGCGACTGGCAAGCAGGGCCGCCACATCGGTAAAGCACTCGGCGACCCGATACTGGCGGGCCAGCTTTTCCAGCACAGATGGATTGCGGGTGCAGAGCAGCGGGGTGACCCGCTCATCGCTCGCCAGCAGCGGCAGATAGGCTTTTTGGGCGATATCCCCCAGACCAATCATGGCAATGCGCATCTCAACTCCTTTTCACTCGATAACGGGACAAGCGGATAACTGCCCGCACCATCGCAGGATTTCTCCCGCAGATCCAGCCTGCCGTTAGCGCACTGGCTGGCGTGTGCAGATCTGTGCAAACGGCGATGTTATCTCGGCATGGCAAGATCGCAGACCGACTTGATCACCTCGGCCAGCCACTCGATGGCGAGATTGCCCTGACTTTTGCGGTGTTTGCCGACCACCACCTCGAACGGCTGGGGCGCTCCGGCCAGCTCCAGCACGCGAAAATCCCCGAGGGCGGCGATAGCTGATGGAATGCAGGCCGCCACGTCATTGACCGACATAAAGGCTTGCAGCGAGGTGTAACAGGGGAGCGTCGCCACCGCCAAGCTGGCGACCTGCTGCGGGCTCATCTGCCCTTCGAAATTGCCGACGCTGTTGGCGAACTGCACAAAGGGGATGGCCGCCATATCCTGCGGGGCCTTGTCCGGCAGATATCGGGAGTCGCGGCGCAGCACGCAGCAGTAGTGATCCCGGCGCAGGGTGGCACGCAGCAACCCCGGGTCGAGATAGGCATCAAAGCCAATCACCAGATCGACCTCGCCGCTGGCCAGCGCGTCCAGATGATTTTCGGTCTGAAAGTCCACCACATCTAGCCGGATGGAGGGTGCCTGACTGCGCAGGGCGCTCGCCAGCCTTGGAATAATAGCGAGCTGGGCATATTCGTTCGCCATCACCCTGAAGGTGCGCTGGCTGCTGGCGGGATCGAAGGGGGCGGCCACAAAAACCCCGTCGATATCGGCCAGGATCTGCTCGAACTTGTCAGCCAGCTCGCAGGCGTAGTCGGTCGGCTGCAACCCGGCACTCTGGCGGATAAAAAGCTCGGCGGGAAAGAGGTCGCGCAGCTTTTTCAGATGGCTGCTCACCCCCTGCTGGGAGATCTCCAGCAGCTCGGCCACCCGCGACACACTCTTGTATCTCACCAGCAGCACCAGCACCCGCATCTGCCTGATATCGATCTTCTCCACCCTTACCTCACCAATTAAAGTTGTATCATATACAAACCACCCATGATTTACATTGTATCAGTGGCTCTCTAACCTTGCAGCTCTTCCAGCAAAGCGAGGTTAACGATGAAAACTGTCATTCTGATTGGTGCTCAGGGGAAAATGGGGCAAGCCGCCCTCAGTGGTCTGGGCAAGCACAAGGTGATCACCGCCAGCCGCTCCGGCGAGGGGTGTGATTTTCAGGTGGATATCACCAGCAGAGAGTCTATCGAGCGGCTCTACCAAAACGTGGGCTCCTTCGATGCGGTGGTCAATACCGCCGGCTATTGCGAATACGCCCCCTTTGGCGAGATGAGCGACGAGCAGTGGCAAACCACCATCCAGAGCAAGCTGATGGGGCAGATAAATCTGGTCAATATCGGCCTCAACTACATCAATCAGGGGGGCTCCTTCACCCTGATCTCCGGCATCCTCAATATCAAGCCGATCCCGCTGGCCATTGCCGATGCCACCACCAGCGGCGCCATCGATACCTTTGTCCAGTGCGTGGCCCACGAGCTGCCCCGCGGCATTCGCATCAATGTGGTCAACCCGACGGTGCTGGAAGAGGCGTGGGACGTATATGGCGAGATGATGCCAGGCTTCCAGCCGGTGCCGGGCGCTTTGGTCGGCAAGGCGTTTGAGCGCTCCGTCGATGGCTTTATTAGCGGTCAGGTGCTCTATGTCGATGCCTGATCCGGTTCAGGTGTGACCCCAATGCCTTTGTAATGCCTTGTCGATGTTTTTCCTCTTCCCCGAAAGCGCCAGCTCTCGGGGCTTTTTGTATGGTGGGGGGCAGAACAGCAGCAGAACGGGTTTCGTATTGAACCCATTTTGGCTAACATGCCGCACTTCACGAAGCGACAAGGGCAAGGACGCGATGAGCAACAAGACACTGCAATCCCTCTTTCACTACAAACGCTGGGCCGATGGCGAACTGCTGGATGCGATCGCCACACTCGATGCGCAGCAATATGGCGAGGCACACCACACCAGCCTCAGGATCTTCAACCATATCCATGTGGTCGATACCATCTTCCAGGCCAATCTGCTGGGGGAACGCCACAGCTTTACCGCCACCAATACCCCGGAGACGCCGACCCTCACCGCACTGCGTGGCGCAGTCACCAAGCTGGATAACTGGCTGGTGGATTACGTCACGTCGCTGAGCCCGCAAGAGGGGGCAACCCCGCTCTCGTTTCGCTTTGTCGATGGTGACAAGGGGCAGATGAGCCGCGATGAAATGCTGCTCCATCTGGTGACTCATGGCGGCTATCACAGGGGAGCCATCGGGCGGATTCTGGTGCAGTGCGGCATCACGCCGCCGCGCGATACCCTGACCACTTTTTTGCATCGCAGCGAGCCGGAGCGACGTGGCCAAGATAGCGCGTCACTGGCGCAATAACGGAGTCTTGCCCTTATGAATCGTCCTGTATGTATTTCTCATCCGCTGCTGCTCGCGCTGCCATTGCTGCTAGGTGGCTGCGCTGCCGCCATCGATCACTATTCGGGGCGCTTTCGCGAGACCCTGACACAGGGACAACCCCGAGAACATATCCGTGCCGAGTTGGGCGAACCGCAGCCTTGTACACAAGGCCAATATCTGGATACGCCGCAGGTCAAGGGGTGCGATCGTTTTACCGTGCTCGGCAAGATCCATAAACGCGCTGACGGCAATGGCCAGGCCACGGCGAGCGCCGTGACATTGGGGCTGGGGGAGCTGATCCTGGTGCCGATGACAGTAGCCGGGGTCGCGGCGGACTACACCCAGCGCCACACCATTACCGTCTATTACGATCGGGACGATCACTACCTGTTTCACACCCTGCAGAACGCCAAGGGGCAGGAAGTCAGGCAGTAGGTTGCCATCGCCCATGATCCGTCTTGACTGTATCTCAAACCAATATGACCCGAAGAGAGCTGACATTTCACGAACCACATGAGAGCCCCTCCCGTCACCAATAAAAAACAACTTGATAACAGATTTTAAAAGGCGAAGCTTTTCTGATGGTTACATCACTTTTACTCTCGCTTGCACAGCTTCATTTGGCTTATCATAGCCACTCGATACCTATAAGAACGCATAGATATTGCCTCTTCTGATAATCAGGTCATATAAGACACAGCAATTGAAGTGAATTAATGCATTGAGCGCTGATAATCAAAAGCTGCCAGCGCTAATGCGTCCAAAGTCAATAGCTGTCGATATTTTACCGCCCCCGAAGAAGCTTTGATGCCGACTTTATTGGTATGTCTAAATCTCGCTATTAAATAAAAATGGCAAGGAATAGCTATGGATAAATCGTTTCGTCTTGCGCCTATCAGCTGTGTGCTGATCGTGGCTGTTGGTTGCAGTTCTCAGCAGATGCAGAATTTCAAATCTACTGTCAATGACATTGGCAAAGATTACGGTATGCCGGTTCTTTGTGGGGCTGGCATTATAGCCGGGGGCGCTGCAGGCTACGCGCTCAACGGAAAGAAAGGTGCTGTTGCAGGGGGCGCCATCGGGGGGGCGCTAGGCTGTGCTGCAGGCTATATGTGGCAGTCACGGCTACAAGAGCTTGACCGGATAGCCAAGGAAGAAAATCTCAACATTGCCACCGAGAAACTGACCGTTGCCGAGCCATCTGCAGTTACGGGAGTGCCACAGGATGCAGGACTGGTAGCTCAGATACACGATTCCGGCATGTTTGCAATTGGCTCTGCTCAATTGACAGAGAGCGGTCTGCGAGTGGTCACAAAACTGGCCCAGCTCTATTCCAAACCCGCCGCCGCTGACGCCTCGAATGCGCGCCGCATTCTCCTCGTCGGCCACAGTGACGCCACCGGCCCTGCAGAACTGAATCTGCGACTGTCCGAGCAACGGGCAAGAGCCGTCGGCAAGATCTTGGTCGCATCGGGTATCCCGGCCTCTTCCATTTATTATCAAGGTGCTGGTTCTTCTCGCCCTATAGCAGACAACAGTGATCCCTTGCTTCGCGGTCAGAATCGCCGGGTCGAAATTGTAGAACTGGCAAACGAGCAGGCCTTGGTCATGCGAGCCCAATCCGAAGAGAGCAATACCCGATATCTGCGTTATGGGACTTCCGAGACCGCCAAACCTCGTGTGGCTGCGACCAGACCTGCGGCTCAGTCCGCAAGCGGTTCAGGCAAGGTGACGACCACGTCGCAAACAGCACCTCGTCACACAACAGCCAAGCAGAGCGCTCCAGACACCAGCATGGCCAAGGCCGCCCCCAACGCCAAGGCAGCAGTGGACTTCGGCGGCAAGCCTGCTGAAACCTATCAGTGGAACATGGCTCAGAACATCAAGCCCAAAGCGAGCGGTTTTGCACTCATTAGCAGCGCATACGCAAGCGACATGCCGATGTCGAGCTGTGAGGCAGATAAGCCGCGCAGTGCTGGCCAGGTACTGAGCATGGCGGACGACAAACCTCTCCCACGTCATGCCACCAAGGAGTACATGCCCGGCTATAACAATCGTGTCTGGGCCAATACCGTCAACGGCCACCTGGTGACTGTTTCTCCGGTTTCCATCTTGCGTGACAACGCCAAGGTCGATCGTCAACCGATCCTGCAGGTGGTTCAGGGTTACAAATCTTCGAATCAGAAGAAGCCTCAAACCCTCAAGGCGGTGGCCAACACCTATGAGGGAGAAAGTGAAGTGCTTTACCGCGTCTTCACCAGCGATCCCAAGGCATCTGTGTCCTGCATGGATCTCGTGTTCAGCAAAGGCAACGCCCAGGTAAGCCAGGGAGCCCTGTTCTATCCGGCAGGTTCCGAGGCTTATGTTGCCTCCTACAAGCCCATTCCCGCCACCCATTCCAAATAAGAAAACGGAGAAACTTAGTGGAAGACTTTTCTTTGGCAGCGCTCAAAGCGCTGATCCTCGCCAACCAGATGCTGACCGTTGGCCTTGTTTCATTCCTCATCAGTGCCGTTGTGGTATGGCGGCATTGGGAGAATGTCTCCTACTTCCTGATCCGGGTATGGCACAGCCTCCCTCTCATCGGCACCGTTGCTCGCCTAGCGCGCAAACCCGCATCGGTCGATGGAAATGGCTGGATCAACCATGAAGTGACCCTGTCCAATGTGTATTACCGCGAATACAAGAAGCATTTAAAAGGAACAGATGCCTACAACGCCTCCCTCGACTACCTGGCCAAGGCAGGAGAGGCTGGTCGTTCCCCGCGCCCTGCGTGGGTTCTGGCCTTGGTGCTAGTACTGGTACTGGTCGAGGCAATGGGGTTTGCCTACGTGCTCGCAGGTTGGATGAACATGGATGCATCAACCAATGACCGTCACCTGCTGGCGGCCGCGACTGCGCTATTGCTTGCCGTCGCATCCGCATTTCTAGCGGAAGTTGCCGGGCACTCCCTGCATCACAACAGTCTGATAGCCCGTGCGCGCCACTGGTGGCAAGGGGAAGAGCCATCCAAACGCTCTCGTACCCTCAAGGCAAACAAGGCCATCAATCTGGAAGACTCCTTCTCGGATTCTGACAAACCTGACTATGAACAGCTGCTGGCACGCCTGAAGGATGTGAATTCCAATGTTAGCCGCAAGTTTGTCTGGCTGATTGTCTGTGCTTCATTTGTTGCCTGCATGGCTGTTGGCGCCTTCGTGGTACGCTCCGCGACCCTCGATAGCATCGAAACCGAGATGGTCAACAACATGCGTGCAGAAACAACGGCCCAGCATGACAGCAGCATGAGTTCGCCATTTGACCTGCCGGAAGAGTCTCAGGCAATCAACAACGAGGCGGAAGAAGCCACCATCGAAGACAAGATGCAGGCAATCCGTGAGGCCAGCCTGACCACCTACGTCATGCTGTCGCTCATCTACATCGCCATCCAGGGGATCAGCATCTGGCTTGCCAGCAAATACCATTTTGCGGGCACCCATTCCAAAACAGCCTGGCGTCTGACTCACGAGTATGCGACTGCCGAGGAGATGCTGGACGCGATGGACCAGCAACGCACTGCCATTGCCAGCCATGCCGATGACAAACTCCGCCGTTTGCAGACCCTGTTGTCGAGCCGTGACCATACCAACTCTGCTGTGCTAGGTGCGCTGGAAGGGGAGAAATCTGCCCGTCGTAACTTCCTGGCCTTTATTGAAAGGCCGAGCACTGTACCATCCAAGGTTGCCCCTCAGGCAACTCCGGCAGCGCAAGCCGAGGTTGCACCGGCCGTACAACCTGCGGTTGCTCAAGCAGAAACGGAGGTCCTATCAACCACTGATGCCCCCAGCCAAGCCGGACCTAGCGTCAAGGCCGCCGATTTCCATGATGTCACTGGCCTGCCCGAAGAGAGCCTGGCCGCGGCCAGCCGCGCACTGGGTGTTGATGAAGCTCAGTTGCGTGATATCCGTGAGCAGCAGATGGCCCTCAAGACCCTGGGCCTCTTTCCCGCCAAGCAGAGTGCCTAATCGTGAAGATCACCCATATATTGCTACTGGCGTTGACGCTGCCTTGTGCAGCGTTGGCGGCCGAGCGTAACGACATACAGAGCTGCTATGAGCGTAATGGCCTGGCCGACATGAAACCTGCGGGCACCGGCCGCGAGCTGGTAGTCATCATCGACCAGACCATTCCGATGCCTGAAGACCTGCAACGAAGCAGTTGGGGGCAGATCGAACGGTTCGTCCAAGCCGGTGATCGCGTCAAGCTCTATACCTTCTCCGCCTTCTTGCCTGGTGAATACCTTCGCCTGACTTATGCGGGGCAACTGGATATGCCGCTGGAAGGGGAAGTCCGGGACGATGTCAGCATGCGTAAATTGCGCGGTCTGGACACCTGCCTGACGACGCAGACCAAGGTCTTTCGTAACGGCTTTGGCAAACAGTTCGTGAAAGCACTGCGTGATGCCCGCCAAGACATCCCCAAGAGCGAAATCATGAACTCGCTGCGAAAAGTGGGTGAGGATATGAAGGCCGAGCAAGGCGTCAGTGACCGCGTCGTGTTCCTCATTTCGGACATGCTGGAGCACTCCGATTACACCAGTTTCTATGCCACCAACAAGATCAAGCAGCTCAATGTCGGCAACGAGCTCAAGCAGGCCAAGAGCAAGGGGCTGTTTGCCGATCTGCAAGGCGCTCGAGTCTACGTCACGGGCGCCGGTCTGGTGACAGACGCGGTGAAACATGCCTATCGTTCCGGCAAGACCATGGATGCACTTGGTGACTTCTGGTCACAGTACTTCGAGCACTCCGATGCCACTCTGGTGAACTTCGGAGCCCCCAGCCTGAGCACGGATTTGCAGTAACCGTCACATCCACAGGCAGAGCTCCACGCTTCAACCCCATCACACAAGGGCGACCAACCGGTTGCCCTTGTTATTTTCATTGCTGCCCACCTTCTCCCTGCGGGATCGCGTTTTTATTGCCATCTGATTGCTCCTGCCAAACACGTCATGAACGGGCCCCAAGCCCATCTACCGGGCAGGCCAAAATAACAGAAGCGCTCCCTGATGGGCATGCTCGCCACGTCTGTCCCCTTGCTTACTGCTTTATCAGAAGTCATCAGCCTGTCATCTGGCTGACATCCCGCGGTCATTTTCAAGCCATAGAGTTTTTCACTTATTTTTCATATGGATAGATAAGGAACATCATGACTTTCCCGCGCTCTTCTTATGTGGCTTTGGCCGTCTCGCTGGTCTTGCTTGGTGGCTGCCAGTCAGAGAATGAATCGTCTGCCGACAGCCAGGACAAAACCGCCTATCAATACAGCACCAAAGCGGTCTACAGCCCGCAACAGCAGGCGGAGAGCTACGAGCCAGCGCCCCAGGGGTTCAGCCCGGTCTTTACCGAGATGGTGGCTCGCCACGGCTCGCGCTCCCTCTCCAGCCCGAAATATGACGTGCTGACCAAGCTGGTATGGGAAGAGGCGCAGCGTCAGGGGGCGCTCACCACTCTCGGGCAGGGGCTGGGAGGCAAGGTCGATCTGGTGACGGCCGCCAACCAGAAACTGGGTTATGGCCTGCTCTCGGCGCTGGGCAAGGAGGAGCACGCCAATCTCGCCACCCAACTGGCGGCGCGGCTGCCGACCCTGCTCAACAGCAGCGAGCCCCACTGCATCAAGGTGGTCACCTCGGGCAAGGACAGGGCCAACGAAAGCGCCTTCTACTTTATGGAGAGCCTCAAACGCAACGTGAGCTATGTCAGCGACTCGGCGCAGTGCTACCTCACGCAGGATGACCCCTCGAAGATCGACAAAAAGCTGGTCAACAAGTTCGAGCTCTACTTCCACAAGACCACACCCGAGGGGGATTACGCCCGCTACCTGCCCGCCTATGAGAGCTACCAGCGCTTTATCGGCGACGAAGATGCCGGGATCGCCCCGGCCCCCGAGCTGACCAGGGCGCTGGATCAGCTTAAAAACCTGAGCAAGACCAAAGAGATGGCCCGCAGCATGCTGGAGCGTATCTACAGCAAGGGCTTTGTCGACTATCTGGCGGGCGGCGTCGAGTTTGTCGCCGTCAACCCGGAAGATGGCGGCATGACCTATGTGCGCGACGAAGTGGATGCCGCCCTGATGCTCTACAACCTCTTTATCATCGGCCCCGGCATGATCCGCGAAGCGCAGGCTCAGGGCAGCGAACCCTGGGCGCTGGAGCAGTTCCTCACCCCGGAAGAGTCTGCCTGGTTCTCCTACCTCTCCGATGCGGAAGATTTCTACGAGAAGGGGCCGAGCTTTGCTAACCAGAGCGCCCCCTACGCCATTGCCCAGCCGCTGCTCGACGGCCTGTTTGGCGAGGTGCAACGTCAAGTGGTGGAAGGCGAGCAGAGCAGACGGGCCACCCTGCGCTTTGCCCACGCCGAAGCCGTTATCCCCCTCGCCGCCCTGATGAAGCTGGAAGGGAGCCGTCAGGGGGCCAGCCCGGATCAGCTGTTCAGCCAGCAGAACAACGAGTGGCGCGGCGGCTGGGTCTCCCCCTATACCGCCAATATTCAGTGGGATATCTACCAGAACGGGCAGCGGCAGGTGCTGGTCAAGATGCTCTACAACGAAAAGGAGATCGCCTTTAAAACGGGCTGCCAGCCCTACCAAAGCGGCAGCCACTACTACGACTTCGAGGAGCTCAAACGCTGCTACGGCTATAACGGCTAGCCCCTCGCACGCCGGATATGGCAATCACCAGGGGCGACCAGCAGGTCGCCCCAATTCACTCCCCTTCCCTGCTTGCCAAAGCGGGATATGGCTATAAAGCCGCCTTCCGGTTCCATTTGCTGATCAAGCGCAAAAAATGATTAATTTCTGATAGTTAAGTTATTTAATGACTCGCCTCGGCAGTTTCGTTTGGCTTACCATAGCCATCCAGAACCTGTTGAGCTGCGATGGGTTACAGCCAGCGCGGGTCAAGGGAGCATATTGGAAGCTGCAATCCACGGGCGGTAGCGTGGAAGCTCCACTCCGAAATGAAGGAGACTCAAAATATTCCTTCACTGCGTTAATATCACTGAAATAATTAATTGTGAGAAACAATGAAAGTCAATAGTTTTTACTTAGAGCTAAGAGGCGATTTACTGAAAGTTATTAGTGGAGTGGAAAATTCAGGTGGATGTATTTACTGGGATAATACAACCCCTAATTACATGATTAAGAATAAACTGGAAAACATATATAGTACTTATTTTAAGCTAGCATCAAAACATTTCGGAATATATAAGGTGACTCGGCATACCAGTTGCCATAACAAAGGTCACTATAATGTTGATGATGGGTACCCAACAACAAATGAACATGGCATATCAGTAAAATACAAAGACCCCATGTACATATGGACAGGCATTCAACTTTATCAAGGTGAACGAAAATGCATATGTCCTTGCGATAAAGAAAACAAAGTATCCACTCACACTGTTATAGATGAAATAATTTATCGAAAAATAAATAATCACAAGGCGGACACTAAAAAAATCACTGAAATTCTCAGCGACATACTGATTGCAATAGACAATTCTGAGGATAGAAAACCGAGATCAGCCATCAGGGAACGCTTACTAATGGCCATTATTAGAATAAATGACCAACTTCTTCCAATGCCCATGGATGAGTTTATCAAAAAATATTTTTAGTCATGCAAAATTAAAGTTCACGGTCAGCAATCGCAGTGTAAAGATTTTTTCTATCGATAAAAAGGAATGATATGAAATTCGTAACACCCAGCCTTGTAATTGAACAGGGTGATGGATTTAAGAATGATGTGCTTCAGAGAAAATATTTTGGTCAAGCTTTATCAAATATGGTAACAAGAACTACAGATGACCTTGTAATATCCATTGATGGTCAATGGGGAGAAGGTAAGACAACTTTCGTTAAGATGTGGCAAGGGCTTTTGAAAGAAAATGGAGTTCCTAGCATATACATTGATGCATTTCAGAATGACTACACTGATGATGCCTTTATATCAATAGCCAGTTCTATAAATACATATGTAGAACAATACGCTCCCGAAACTGAGGCTAAAGCCCATTTTTCAGATAAGGCAAAAAAAGTAGGTATTCGCCTTCTCTCGTGGAGTGCAAAAATAGGAATAAAGGCG
This sequence comes from Aeromonas sp. 82P, assembly GCF_051919365.1. Classification (NCBI taxonomy): domain Bacteria; kingdom Pseudomonadati; phylum Pseudomonadota; class Gammaproteobacteria; order Aeromonadales; family Aeromonadaceae; genus Aeromonas; species Aeromonas sp. 82P. The sequence goes on along the minus strand of NZ_JBQBEV010000001.1, from coordinate 1,603,876 downwards.
GCTACTCTTGGTGCTATCAAGGGCTCAGATATCGAAGCTCTGTCAGAAATAGGGAGTGATATTGCTTCTGACACATCGGAAAGTATTTCTGCATTAATTCAAGAAAGACTGAGCTCACATACAAAAGAGAGTGAGCTTATTCAAAGCTTCAAAGAGTCATTGTCAGAAATTCCAAACGCTATAAAAGAAAATAGAAGTGGGCGTTTAGTTATTATTATTGATGAATTAGACAGATGTCGACCATCATTCGCTGTAGAGATCCTTGAGAAAATTAAACATTTTTTCTCCGTAAAAAATGTTGTTTTTGTTCTGGTTATGCATAAATCACAGCTAGAAGAAGCGATTAAGTCTGTATATGGTGAAAATATTGATGCTCACACTTATTTACATAAATTTATAAACATTGAAACTTCTCTTCCCAAAAGATTAAATAGCTATCATGGCCATGACATAAGCGCCTATATAAATAGATTGCTACAATTGCATGAACTAGAACTATGGGGAGATGAACATAATATACATGATTGTCTAAAGCCTCTCGGTCAACACTTCAATTTATCACTCCGACAACTAGAAAAGGTTTTTACAAACCTAGCTATTATTTACAGTACATCAGAAAAAAACCATCTCAGATTGGTTCCTATTATTACTTTCGTAAGCACGCTAAAAGTAGTTAATCCGGGATTATTTAAAAAAGTTTCCCAAGGTAGCATTTCCTATACTGCGCTGAGCTCTGCAATTGGCCTATCGAATGAAGATGAATCCATTATGGACACCGCTCTTTCTTGGATGATGAATTGGGTTAGATACACGATATTATCTGATCAAGAATATGAAGCAATCGATGGTACAGACAAAATAAAAAAATTAGATCAAGCGTATTGGCAATATAATATTGAACGAAAAAGAATCATTCAAATATTTTGTGAAAAATTATGTCTATTTAAGATCAGTTAATCATTGAGAAATAATATAACTAAATAGAGAATACTGTAATAACTTTAAAATAGCCTGCACCCACTACATTAATCATTCTCCATACACTCCATATAATACGTTCAAATAAAAAGGCGACCATCTGGTCGCCTTTTTATTTCTATCGCTTTCCAATCAGGAAAACTTACCGCGCCGGTCGCTTGGCACCATTCCCTTTGGCAGCTGGCTTGCCGCCCTGAGTTGCGGGCTTGGCAGAGCCAGCGCGGGTCGGCGCTTTGCCCTTATGGGCGGGTTTGCCGGCAGGTTTGCTTTTACCCGCACTCTTGCCTTCGGCCGGTTTGCCATTAGCCGCCCCTTTCTGCAACTGGGAGCCCACCGGCTTGCCACCCGTCGGCTTGTTGCCTGCGCCGTTGCCGCGTTGATGGGCAATGTTACTGTGGCGAGTCAGGGCCGGTTTCATGCCCTTGCCGCTGGCGGCGCGCTCGTTGCGCCCTTCTGCTGGCACCAGACAACCGGGGCCGTTGCCAATCAGGTGGCCTTTGCCCATGGCGAGCAGGGCTTCGCGGATCATCGGCCAGCCAGCGGGATCGTGGTAGCGCAGCAGCGCCTTGTGCAGGCGGCGACGGCGCTCGCCCTTGGCGACGAACACATCACCCCCCTCGCGACTCACCTTGTTTAACGGGTTTTTCTCCGTGTAATACATGGTGGTGGCGTTGGCGAGCGGCGACGGGTAGAAGTTCTGCACCTGATCGAGCTTGAAGCGGTTCTCTTTGACCCAGAGCGCCAGATTGATCATGTCTTCATCGGTGGTGCCCGGGTGGGCTGAGATGAAGTAGGGGATCAGGTACTGCTGCTTGCCCGCCTCTTTCGAGTATTTGTCGAACAGCTCCTTGAACTGGTAGTAGCTGCCCATGCCCGGCTTCATCATCTTGGAGAGCGGCCCCTCCTCGGTGTGTTCCGGCGCGATCTTGAGGTAGCCGCCGACGTGGTACTTGGCCAGCTCCTTGATATAGCGGGGATCTTCCACCGCGATGTCGTAACGCACGCCGGAGGCGATCAGGATCTTCTTGATCCCCTTGAGGTCGCGCGCCTTGCGATAGAGGTTGATGGTCGGGCTGTGGTCGGTGTCCATGTGCGGGCAGATGGTGGGCCAGACACAGGAGGCTCGACGGCAGGTCTGCTCGGCCTTGGGGCTCTTGCAGCGCAGCTTGTACATGTTGGCGGTAGGGCCGCCGAGATCCGAGATGACGCCGGTAAAGCCCGGCACCTTGTCGCGGATATCTTCGATTTCTTTGAGGATCGACTCTTCCGAGCGGCTCTGGATGATGCGCCCTTCGTGCTCGGTGATGGAGCAGAAGGAGCAGCCGCCAAAGCAGCCGCGCATGATGTTGACCGAGGTCTTGATCATCTCGAAGGCGGGGATCTTCTCGTTGCCATAGGCCGGGTGCGGCACCCGCTGGTAGGGCAGGCCGAAGACGCCGTCCATCTCCTCGGTTTCGAGCGGGAAGGCGGGCGGGTTGACCCAGACGATGCGATCGCCGTGAGCCTGCGACAGGGCGCGGGCACAGCCGGGGTTGGTCTCGTGGTGCAGAATGCGCGAGGCGTGGGCGTAGAGCACCTTGTCCTCTTTCACCCGCTCGAACGCCGGCAGCTTCACATAGGTTTTTTCCCACGGCTTGGGCTTGGCCGGCTGCACCAGCACAGGCTGGGCTTCCTGCGCGGCAGGTGCCGCGTCGGTGGCGTCATCCGAGCAGGGTGCCCCTTCCATATAAGGGTTCATGATGGGATCGATACGGCCAATCTGGTCGAGCTTGCTCGAATCCACCCCTTTCCAGCCCGGCAGCGGCTCCTTGCGGATGACGGCGGTGCCGCGAATATCCTGCATGGTGTCGATGGTCTCCCCCGCTGCGATGCGGTGGGCCACCTCCACCAGCGGCCGCTCGGCGTTGCCGTAGATGAGGATATCGGCCTTGGCATCGAGCAGGATGGAGCGGCGGATGGTCTCGGACCAGTAGTCGTAGTGGGCGATACGGCGCAGGGAAGCCTCGATGCCGCCGATAACGACGGGCACCTCCTTGAAGGCCTCCTTGCAGCGCTGGGTATAGACCAGGGTCGCGCGATCCGGCCGCTTGCCGCCCACATCCCCCGGGGTGTAGGCGTCGTCGTGGCGCAGCTTTTTGTCGGAGGTGTAGCGGTTGATCATGGAGTCCATGTTGCCCGCGGTCACCCCGAAGAAGAGGTTCGGTTTGCCCAGACGCATAAAGTCATCCTTCGATGACCAGTCCGGCTGGGCGATGATGCCGACCCGAAAGCCCTGCGCCTCCAGCATGCGGCCGATGACCGCCATGCCGAAACTCGGGTGATCCACATAGGCATCCCCCGTCACCAGAATGACGTCGCAGCTGTCCCAACCGAGCTTGTCCATCTCTTTGCGGGACATGGGCAGGAAGGGCGCCGTGCCGTAGCACTCGGCCCAATAGCGGGGATAGGAGAAAAGGTTGGGTACCGGCTGCATTTTAAACACCTGGAAAAATTCGGGTCGCGCATTATACCGGTTGCGGCCAAGGGGGGCGATGGCTTTTTGTCCCTATAGATCCCGCGGAATAGGCCGCCGCCCACAATAGCAAGGGCGCCCGCAGGCGCCCTTGTGATGATGGAGGCTAATAACTGGCCCCCGCTTGAGCGCGCAGGTCAGGGTTCAGGCCAGGATTGAGGCCAAAGTGCTGATCAGGGCGCCGGAGGCTGCGACTCCCCTGCCCCCTTGGCGGCCAACGCTTCGTCTACCTGCTGATCCCGTGCCCCTGTCATGCCAGCGTGACGGGCGATCAGATGGTAAATGGCGGGCACCACCAGCAGGGTAACCAGGGTTGCCAGCGACAATCCGAAGAAGACCACTGTCCCCACCGCCATCCGGCTCTCGTAGCCGGCCCCCATGGAGAGCATCAGCGGTACCGCGCCGATAATGGCGGTGAGCGAGGTCATCAGGATAGGGCGCAAGCGGCGCACCGAGCCTGCGATGATCGCCTCCTCGAACCCTTCCCCGCGCTGGCGCAGCTGGTTGATGAACTCGACGATGAGGATGCCGTTCTTGGTCACCATGCCGATCAGCATGATCATGCCGATCTGGCTGTAGATGCTCATCTCCTGCCCCGTCAGCCAGAGGCCAAGCAGACCACCGAAGATGCCGAGCGGCACCGTCACCATCACCACCGCCGGGGTCAGGGTGCTCTCGAACTGGGCCACCAGCACCAGATAGACCACCAGCAGGGCGAGGCCAAAGACCAGCACCATCTCCCCCTGATTGTCGCGGTAATCCTTGGAATCACCGGCGTAATCCACCGTCATGCCGGTAGGCAGGTTGGCGTTGGCCCAGCCATCGAGGAAATCGAGGGCCTCACCCAGGGTGTGATCGGGGTGCACGTCGGCAGTCAGGGTGATCGCCTTTTGCCGCTGGTAGTGGTTGAGGCGGTTGGCGGTCGCCACCTGCTTGACGGTCGCTAGGGTCGAGAGACTGACCATCTCGCCGTTGGCGGCTTTTAGATAGATGCGACCGAGATCCGAGATGCCGTTGAACTCGGTCTGGTTGCCGCGCAGGTAGACGTCATACTCCTCGCCCCTGTCCACATAGGTGGTCTTGCTCGCCCCGCCCAGCAGGGTCTGTAAGCTGTTGGCCACGGTGGAGACCGGAATGCCGAGCTGGCTGGCGCTGTCGCGATTGATGGTCACCTGCAGCTCCGGGGTCTTCTCGGCGTAGTCGAGATCCGGGCTCAGCATCAGGCCGCTGCCCTGCGCCGCCTGTTGCAGCGCCAACCCTTGCTGGTAGAGCTCGGCATAGTCGTTACCCTGCAGCACGAACTGCACCGGCGCGGTGGAGCCGCCGCGGAAACCGGGCTGGAAGGTGCGGATCATCACATCGGGAATGCCGGAGAGCTTGGCACCCAGCGAGCGGGAGAACTCGGTGGCGGTGACGTCGCGCTCGGCCCAGTCGGTGAGCTGGATGATCACCATACCGGTCTGATCGCCGCCACGGCCAAAGGCGGGGGTGCTGAAGCTCAGCGCCTGCACCACCCCTTTGCCGAGCATCGGCATGATGGCGGACTCCACCTGCTGCATGTTGCGCTTCATCCGCTCGATACTGGTCCCCTCCGCCCCCTTGACGAAGACATAGATGACGCCGCGATCCTCGGTCGGGGTAAGGCTGGTCGGCAGCTGGGTAAAGAGGGCACCGATACCGCCCAGACAGAACAACAGCAGCAGCGGCGTCCAGCGGGAGCGACGCAGCACCCACGCCAGCAGGTGGCGATAGTGCCCCTCCAGCCAGCCCAGCCCGCGATCGAGCCCGGCGGTCAGCAGGTTCGGTTTATCCAGCGGGCGCATCAGCCAGGAGCCCATGGCCGGGGTCAGGGTCAGCGCCACCAGCGAGGAGCAGAGCACCGCAAGCGAGAGCAGAATGGCAAACTCGGTAAAGAGCCGCCCCACCATGCCATCCATAAAGGCGATGGGGACGAACACCATCACCAGCACGGCGGTGGTAGCGATGACCGCAAAGCCCACCTCGCGGGTGCCGTGCCAGGCGGCGAGCAGCGGCGGTTCCCCCCGCTGCAGATGGTGGTGGATGTTCTCCACCACCACGATGGCATCATCCACCACCAGGCCGATGGCGAGAATAAGGGCCAGCAAGGTGATGAGGTTGATGGAAAAGCCGAAATACCAGGCGCCGATAAAGGCAGAAATCAGCGACACCGGCACCGTAATGGCTGGAATGAGCGTGGTGCGCCCCTGCCCGAGGAACAGATAGAGCACCGCCACCACCAGCACGGCGCAGATGGCCAGGGTCTCGTAAACCTCGTCGATCGCCTGCTTGATAAAGATGGTGGAGTCGTAATCTACCTCGAGCTTGGCCCCCTCTGGCAGGAAGCGCTGCATCTCACCGAGTTTCTTCTCGATCCCCTGCGCGACAGCCAGCGGGTTGGCGGTGGACTGGGCGACGATGCCGATACCCAGACTCTCTTTGCCGTTGCGCTGATAGGCGCTGTCTTCGTTCTTGGCTCCCACCTCCACGTCGGCGATATCGGCCAGATAGACGCTCTGGCCGTTGGCGGCGGTGGTGACTTGCAGCTGCTGGAAATCTTCCGCTGTGTGGTAGAGACGGGCGATCTGCACCGCCATGGTCATGGAGTTGTTGCGGATCTCCCCACCCGGCAGCTCGATGTTCTCCCGCTTGAGGGCATCTTCCACATCGCTCACCGTGATGCCACGGGCGGCCATGTCGGCAGGGCGCAGCCGCACATACATCACCTGGGTGAGATCGCCGGAGAGCGCCACTTCGCTCACCCCGTCCACCAGACTCAGGGGGTCGACCAGCACCCGGTTGGCGTAGTCGGTCATGGCGGTGCGATCCATCTGGCTGCTGCTGAAGTTGAGCCAGATCGCCACATCGCCGTTGCCGCTGTCCTTGGTTACCAGCGGCTCGTCCACATCATCGGGCAGCCGGGGCCGCGCGCGGGAGAGGGCATCGCGCACATCGGAGATCCCCTCCACCATGTTCCAGCCGAGCTTGAACTCGACGGTGATCATCGAGCGCCCCTTGCGGGTCATGGAGTTGATGTTCTTGATGCCGCTGATGCCGGAGAGCTGATCCTCGATGGGCTTGGTGACCTGACTCTCCATCACCGAGGGGGCCGCCCCCTCATAGGTGGTGGTGATGGAGACCGAGGGGATCTGCACGTCCGGCATCTCCCGCACCGTCAATTTGCTGAAGGCGACCAGACCAAACACGGTGAGCAGGGCGCTGAGCACCACCGCCACCAGCGGGCGGCGAACTGAGATATCGGAGAGCCACATCAGCCGTTCACCTCGGCCAGATCACGCACCTGCACCCCATCACGCAGATTGACCAGCCCCTCGACCACGATGCGATCGCCGACCTTCAGCCCCTCGGTGACCCAGACGGTCTCCCCTTCGGTCTCGCCGAGCACCACAGGCACCCGCTTGACCCGACCATCGGCCTCGAGACGGTAAACAAAGCGCTGCTCACCGGCGTACTCCACCGACTGGGCGGGGATCAGGGTGAGCTGCTGGGCAGGCAGCGCCAGCTCCACATTGAGCAGCATGCCCGGGCGCAACTGGCCATTGCCATTGGGGATCATCACCCGCGCCTTGATGTTCTGGGTATCGTTGGAAATGCGGCTGTCGAGGGTGGTCAGGGTGCCGTTGAATTGCTGATCCGGCCAGGCAGTGCTGGTGGCGGTAACCGCCATGCCCGGGCGCAGCAGGGAGAGGTAACGCTCCGGCACCGCCAGATCGAGGCGCAGTTTATCAAGTTCATCGAGATGCAGCAGGGTGTCGCCGCTGTTGACCAGCGCCCCTTCGCTCAAGTCAATCAGGCTCACGGTACCGGCAAAGGGCGCCTGCAATGTACGCAGGGAGAGCTCGTAGCGGGCGGCATCGAGGCGTGCCTGCACCTGGGCCACGGTGGCCTCCTGCCCCTCCAGCTCGGATTGGGTCACGGCGCCACGGGCCACCAGCTTGCGCATATCACTCAGCTTGCGGTTCTCGTCGCGCAGACTGGCGCTCTGCTCGGCCAGCTCCGCCTGCTGCTTGCCCGCATCGAGCGCGATCAGGGTCTCCCCCTTCGCCACGCTCTGGCCTGATTGCACCGCAATCTTGACGATGCGGCCGGTCACTTCGGGGCTAATGATGACGGAGCGATTGGCCGCCAGCTTGCCCACCAGCTTGAGGGTCGGCTCGGCCAGACTCTGCTTGACGGTTTGAGTGCGGATATTGACCTGTCTGGTCGGTGCTTTGGCGGCGGGTTCGCTGTGACGCAGCGCCCAGACGCCGGCAACCACAATTAGAAGAAGGCCCAAGCCGAGCCAGATACGCATTTTCATCGAACAGTCCATGAAGAGTGAGAGGGTAAATCCAGATTGGGGCCATTTTAGCCCCAGACTATGCCGTGACTATGTATAAATGTGACAAAACGTAACAAGAGCGGGATAAGCTCACTCTGTTTCAGGTCGCGCCGTTTGTTTTCACGCCACATCGCATACACTAACGACAATTTCCTTCGCAACCCGACTGACTGCCTATGCCCAAAATGTCTGACCACCGCTTTCTCACACGCCTGACCTGGCTCCTGTTCGCCGTGGTCATCCTGCTGATTGGTCTGACCTTGCGGCAAAGCCTGAAACAGATAGAACGCCTCTACCAGAGCGATACCCTCAACAGCGCCATCTACCTGCGGGATCGGTTCAAACAGACCGAAGTGTTTCTGGAGGCGATGCGCGGGCAGGCCGAAGAGCGACTGCGCAGCGACCCCCAGTCGGTGCTCACCCGCCAGCTCTATGGCCATATCGAGGTACTGCCAGAGGGGCTGGCTCTCGACAAGCTCCCCGGCGATTTACCGGCCGGACTGGCGGGCAACCTCACCGGTGACGGTCCGCTGCCGCCCCCCGGCAGTGCGCGGGAGGCGCAACTTCATTTGGCCCTGAGCCTCTCTCCCTTGCTGTCCACCGCAAGCCAGCGCCTGGGCAGCGAGATCGCCTGGGCCTACTTCACCGGCGTGGACAACTTTATCTACCTCTATCCCTGGATCCCCTCCAGCCAGTTTCGTTTTGCCCGCAGCATCTATGACAAGCACTACTGGCAGGATGCGCTGATGTCACCCAACCCCAGCCGGGACACCATTCTCTCCCGCCCCTACGAAGATTTTGCCGGACTGGGCACCATGGTCACCATGTCCCAGCCTCTCTACAAGGACGGCTCGCTGGTGGGGATGATCAGCATGGACATCCTGCTCTCACGCTTGCAATCGCAGCTCAATCAGCTGGCGCCGGCGCTGGGTGAGTATCTGCTGCTCAATCAGTACCATCAGGTGCTGGCCAGCAGCGCGCGCCAGCCCGTGGTGCCGCAAGACCCCGAGCCGACCGACGAATACCAGTGGCGGCAAGGGGCATTGCAGCTGACCATGGCAATCCCAGATACCCCGTTGCGACTGGTGCACAACGTCACCCTGCTCCCGCTGGTGTGGGCCATGCTCTGCCAATCCACGCCGACCCTGCTCGCCATCCTCTTTATGCTGCTGGCCGCCCTCTCCAACCTGAGATCCCATCGCCTCAACCAGCGGCTCAATTATCTCTCCTGCCACGATGCCCTCACCGGCGCCTTCAACCGCCACTATCTGGTGCTGCTGGAGCAGGCGGGCGATCTGGCCCGGCTGCAAGCGGGGATCCTGATGTTCGATGCGGATCACTTCAAACGGGTCAATGACAACTTCGGCCATGCCGTCGGCGATATCGTGCTGATCCGGCTGGTGCAGATCTGCCAGCAGCAGCTTAGGCCCACTGATCGCCTGATCCGCTGGGGGGGTGAAGAGTTTCTGCTGCTGATTGGCCGCAGTAACGCCGCACAGATCGGCGAACTGGCGGAGCGGCTGAGAAAGGCGGTGGCAGATCACGACTGGGCCGCCATCGAGCCCGAGCTGGAGGTCACCATCAGCCTCGGCTATCTGCCCCACCAGGAGAACCTTCCCCTGCACGAAGCGGTACGCCGCGCCGATGTGGCGCTCTATCAGGCCAAGGCCAACGGTCGCAACCGCAGCGAAAGATGGCAGGGTGACGCCTCCTGACTCTCGGAGTAAGCTGAGCCCTCAACCCCTTTTTTGGAGGACTGTCGTGCCACGTAAACCCCGCGTAGGGCTCGCTCTCGGGAGCGGCGCCGCCAGAGGATGGGCCCATATCGGCGTCATCCGCGCCCTTGAACGTCTCGGCATCAAACCGGATTTGATCGCTGGCTGCTCCATCGGCAGCTTTGTCGGTGCCGCCTATGCCGCCGGAGAACTGGATCGGCTGGAAACCTGGGTGCGCGGCTTTACCCGCCTGCAAGTGGTCAGCCTGCTCGACCCGGCCCTCTCCGGTGGGCTGTTTCGCGGCGAAAAGGTGTTTGGCCTTGCCGCCAGCCATCTGGGGGATCCCGATCTCGAGAACCTGCCCATCCCCTTCGCCTGCATCGCCACCGAGCTGGATACCGGCCGCGAGATCTGGCTGCAACAGGGCCCGCTGCGCCAGTCGGTGCGCGCCTCCTGCGGTATGCCGGGGATCCTCACCCCGACCCGGATCAACGACCGCTGGCTGGTCGATGGCGCCGTGGTCAATCCGGTGCCCATCTCGCTGGCCCGCGCCATGGGGGCCGAGGTGGTGATTGCGGTCAACCTCAACACCGATATGCACCAACCCTGGACCGACGAGCCGGATCAACCCGGCAGCGGCGGCCTGCTCAGCCAGTGGCTCAATCGCGGTGAGTCTGCGCCAGCCACCCCCGGTCTGTGGAGCGTGATGAGTGGCTCCATCAACATCATGCAGGAGCGGATCACCCGCGCCCGGATGGCCGGTGACCCGCCGGAGATCCAGCTCTGCCCGCGCCTTGGCAGCTTCTCCATCATGGATTTTCATCGCGCCAGCGATGCCATCAACGAGGGGGAAGCCTGCGTCGAGCGCAACCTCGATCAGCTCAAGGATGAACTGGGCCGCCTCGGGTTGTTGGGCAGTTAGTTGTCGACATACCGTGGTTTACACATGAAAAAAGCGCCATTCGGCGCCTTTTTTTTCGACTCACTGACCCGGTCACTCCTTACGATAGAAGAGCAACCCGAGCAGAATCACCCCCACAGAGACCAGCAGATAGAGCCCCAGACTGGGATTGGTGATACCGCCATACAGAATGATGAGCGCGCCCAGGGTGGCGCAGGTCGGGATCACAAACCGCTTTATCCAGCCCAACTCGGTAAAGGTGCGCATGTACCAGACATAGAGGAACAGATAGAGGCCATAAATCAGCACGATCGGCATCTCGTCCAGGGCGATGTAACGACCGAATGTCTCGTTGATGCTGCAGTACCACAGCACTGAGTAGATCACCGACAACAAGGCTGCCGCGAGGGCCGAGTTGATTGGCATGTGGTGATGCGGTTCGATACGGCTCATCCACTTGGGTGCAGGACCCTGATTGCGGATCGCCAGCGAGTAGGGAATACGCATGGTCGCCAACACCAGACCATTGAGGGTGCCGAGGCAGGAGATAATCACGAACACGGTCAAAATGGTCGAGGCAGTCCCGCCAAACAGGCTGGTTGTCGCGAGATTTACCGCGTTATCCCCTTGCGCCACTATCTCGTCCGTCGGCAAGACGCTGGCGATCCCCAGAAAATAGGTGACATAGACCACAAAGACTATCAGGGTGCCAATCACCAGCGCTCTGGGCAGATTCTTCTTGGAATCGCGAATTTCGCTGTTGATGGTCACGGCGGCAATCCACCCCTCATAAGCGAAGGCGGTGGCAACCACGGCCGTGGCCAGAGTGCCTCCGGTGCTTCCTATCCCATCCATTGCCTGCACAAAGTTGGTCACGGTGACACCATTGAGCAAGCCTGAAATGGTGCCCACAATGGCAACCAGGATCAGCGGGATCAACTTGATCAGGGTAGAACCCACTTGCAGCTTGCCCGCCAGGACCGGGGTATAGAAGTTGATCAGATAGGTGACCGTCATATAGACAGCCGCCAGTATCCAGGTCGCACCAGAGTTGGTCGGATTATCACTACCGAACAAGATCATGGTGTACAGAGCGGCGACCCAGGCAAGGATGGCGGAAAGAGGGGCGTAATAGAGTACGCCTTTGAACCACCCCACCAGATAACCAAACATTTTGCCGTATGCCGCTTCGGCATAATCGACGATACCGTTGGACTTTTCGATCCGCTGGGCAAACTCGGCAAACACCAGCGCGCCGAAGATCATCGAAAATGCCCCCAGCGCCCATGCCAGCAGCGCAATGGCCAGATTACCGCCAGTCAGACGCAGTACATCATCGGCCTTGAAGAAGACACCGGAGCCGATCACCACGCCGACCACCATCGCAATGGCAGTCATCAGGCCATAGCGTTTATCCAACTCATTACTGCTCATACCCATACTCCATACGATTGCTCATATCATCCTGAATGTAATAGTGTTCGGGTGGCCAGATACCACCAGGGGCCCACTTTTCGGGGCCGCTTATTCTCGTTGGCCTGCATGGATAATTCAAAGCGTGTTAGATCAAAATATCGATCGGCAACCCAAAAAAAATACCGCCCGAAGGCGGCATTTCTATTCACATCGATGATCACGCCTTGGCGAGGTCATCCGGGCCAATCTGGCCGATTTCGGCGACTTTCTTGTCTGCCAGCAGCCAGAGGGTGAACTTGTGCAGATCCGGGTGGTGCGCCAGGGCAACCAGGAAGGCGCCCCCAACTTCACGGTAACCCAGCTCGTAGTTTTTCAGCGTGGTGGGAGGAACACCCAGCAAATCTGCAAACTTCGGACGGCTCAAACCGACCGCTTCACGGATCTGACGGATCTTCTTGCCAACAGTGACGATATTTGAATTCATAATGTTCCATACTCCGTTTGGCGGATTTACTCCGCCTTTTATTTTTCGCGACGACTCGTAGTCAAGTGTATCAGTTTTGTTCGGACTCGTTATGGTCGAGCCTCTATCTTATGAGCGCCTTTCGGCGACAACCCTTGCCTTCAAGGGGGGATGTTAATCGCTCAGCCGCCTCAGGTAAACAGTCTCGAAAAGAAACCTTTATTGTGACCCCCCCAATAACTCGTATAATCCGCCAGCTACCCATTAAGAGGAATAAGTATGGCGTTTCCCGGCATTATCTCTCGCCTGCACCCCGTATCCAGCACAGAAGAACTGGCACAACAGCGCCTGCAAGGTGAACAATATCGCGCCGAAGCATTCTGGCTTCCGGCCTTGATGTCCAGCCACGCCAGCGAACTGCTGGCCGCCCTGCCGGAGAGCTGCAGCCTGTTTCTTGAACAGGCATGCCCGGACCTGGCCCTGCGCAGCCACGACGGCACCCTGCATAACAATGAGCAGCTCATCACGGTAAATGGTCAGGTTATTGCGCTGGCAACTACCCCGGGTGATGGTGGTCTGGTGCCCGAATCGGGCATGTGCGAAATGGCCGACTGGCTGGAGGCGGGACACCGCCACTTCATCTGTTCAGCTGCGGTTCAGCCTGTGGCTCGCGCCCTCCTCAACATCTGGCCCCTTGACCCCTATCTGGCCCGACATTTCTTGATGACATTTACCCCCCTGCTGCAGAACGTAACCCAGGCTGATTACCTCGCGGTCTTTGCCGCCAGAGCGAATCCGGCCAACCCGCAACCAGACTGGGTTCAGGCTTATATGAAGCTGGAGAAGAAACTGCACAGGGCCTATCTGGATCACTAATTAATCAAAATAAACAGCCAGTTAAGGGCACGACACAATTTGCCACAAGGCTCATTTGTGAGCTTGATCATGTTTTAAATTCGGCATAGAGTGCGCCTCGTCATCGGAATGACATCAGTTGCTTGGCCGTGGTTTCTCACGCATTGCGTGCCATGCCAGCGGACTCGACACACCAGGAGAGTGTGCAACCCGGTTCTGCCGGGTCATCTGCCAGACTCGACGCCAGCCGTACGGCGGAGCCTGCAGCTTACATAAATTACAAAGTGTGAAGCACGTGAATAACGTGCGATCTCAACGAGGATTTTTTTATGATGAAAATGGCTCCTTCCATGATCGCCATCGCCATGGCTGCTCTGGGTGCTACCGCTGCTCACGCCGCTGACGACATCTACTTCGGTGCCGGTGTCGGTGCTGCTCACTTCAACGGTCTGAACAAGATCGATGGCGGCGGTTACGAAGGTACTGAAGATGCTGCTGCAGCCAACGCCTTCGTTGGTTACAACTTCACCGAGAACTTCGGTACCGAGTTCGGTTACCAGTACGCTGGTCGTGGCAACATTGAAGGTGAGCGTTACGAGAACCAGGGTGCCACCCTGTCCGGAATCGCTCGTCTGCCGGTTGGCAACAACTTCTCCCTGTTCGCTGAAGGCGGCGCCTACTGGGCTCACACCGATGGTCTGGGCATCAGCGACACTAAAGTTTCCCCGCTGGCCGGTGCCGGTGTGACTTACAAGGTAAGTGACGCGCTGGATCTGCAAGCTCGCTACCGCTACATGTGGGACGTAGCTGACCTGAATAACGATGGTTTCCACTACAAGTCCAACCAGAGTGTTGCAACTCTGGAAGCGGTATACCACCCGTTCCGTACTTCCTACGTAGCGCCGGTAGCGGCTCCGGCACCGGTTGTTGAAGAGGCTCCGGCTCCTGCTCCGCAAGTGGTAGAGAAGAACTTCGCCCTGAACTCAGACGTGCTGTTTGCCTTCGGCAAAGACACCCTGAAGCCGGAAGGCGTTGCAGCCCTGAACGGTCTCTATCAGCAAATCGTTGAGTTCCAGCCGAAAGATGGCAACGCTGTTGTTGTTGGTTACACCGACCGTATCGGTTCCGACGCTTACAACCAGAAGCTGTCTGAAGCCCGTGCCCGTACCGTTGCCAACTTCCTGGTGAGCAAAGGTATGGCTGCCAGCAAGGTTGCCATCGAAGGTCGTGGCGAAGCCAACCCGGTTACCGGTACCAAGTGCAACGGCGTAACGGCTAAAGCTCAACTGATCTCCTGCCTGGCTCCGGATCGTCGCGTAGAAGTTCGCGTATCTGGCGTACAAGAAGTTCAGCAATAATCTGACCTCGTTCAGGTAGTGCGAAAAAAAGGGATGCTGCGGCATCCCTTTTTGTTTGTATGGTTCTCGCTTGCATCCCTCACTCCCGCCTCCCTGCCCTTGCCTGCCCCGTCTCGAAAGCATAAAGTAGTTGCGCCTGTAAGGTATTGGATAAGCACTAAAAAGCGCTTCTTGTCCGGTCTGTTGTCCATGACGCCACTGCATCATGAGAGTCCAGAGCCTTCGCTATCCACTTTGCTGGCGATTTTTCGCAGCAATAACAATAAGTGCATTGCCCGACATGGGCTAACACAACGAGGATAAACCGATGAAACTCAAAATGGCTCCTACCCTGATCGTACTGGCGCTCGCCGCCGCAGGCACCACAGCTCAGGCTGCCGATGACTGGTATACCGGTGTTGGTGCAGGTTGGGCATATGCCCACGGTCTGGATGATTTTGGCAAAGACACTGACAAAGACGCCACCGCGCTGAGCCTGTTCGGCGGTTACAACTTCAACGACTACTACGCAGCGGAACTGGGCTACCTCTACGCCGGTAAAGCGGGCGTTGACGGTGCCGATTTCAAAACCCAGGGTGCCACCCTCTCCGGTATCGCCCGCCTGCCGCTGGGCGACATCTTCTCGGTGTTTGCTGAAGGTGGTGCCTACTTCAATCACGTCAACGGCAATGGCAACAGCGACAACGGCACTGCGCCGCTGGCGGGCCTGGGTCTGACTGCCAAGCTCTCCGACCTTATCGATGTGCAAGCACGCTACCGCTATCTGTGGAATCTGGGTGACGAGCAGAAAACCTGGGAGAGCGACATGAGCGTCGCGACCCTGGAGCTGGTGATGCACCCGAACCGCACTTCTTATGTTGCCCCGGTGGCCGCCCCTGCGCCTGAGCCGGTTCCCGAGCCGGTACTGGTCGACAAGAACTTCGCACTGAGTTCTGACGTGCTGTTTGCCTTTGGCAAATCCACCCTCAAGCCAGAAGGTGTCGCAGCGCTCAACATCCTGTATCAACAGATCGTTGATGTTCAGCCGAAAGATGGCAGCGCCGTGGTCGTCGGTTACACCGACCGTATCGGCTCTGACGCCTACAACCAGCAACTCTCCGAAGCGCGTGCCCGTACCGTGGCCGACTTCCTGGTTGGCAAAGGTCTGCCGGCTGGCAAAGTTGCCATCGAAGGTCGCGGTGAAGCCAATCCGGTCACCGGTACCCAGTGCAACAGTGTCAAGGGCAAGGCTCAGCTGATCTCCTGCCTGGCGCCGGATCGCCGTGTAGAAGTACGCGTCACCGGCGTGCAGCAAGTACAACAGTAATCCTGCAGTCCGACATAACAAGGAGGCCACCTGGCCTCCTTTTTCTTGGCGCTTATTTCACCCACCTTGCAACCCTCTTTTGCCCCCCTTCCTCTTCCCGTCTCGCGCCCTAGTTCACGGCGTGTCGCCCCCCCTATACCTCTTTGGTGGTTAAAAACAGCCCGTCACCTATACATAAGTGTGGGGTTTGACCAGCAGGCAACCCCACTACACCAAACATCGACGAGGATACGCGATGAACATAAGAGTAAAACCTGTGTGGATTGCACTGGCATTGGCGAGCACAGGCGCACAAGCGGAACCGGTTCACGACTGGTATGCCGGGGTCGGCGGTGGCTGGGCCATTGCCCACAATCTGAATGATTTCAGTCAGGATGTCGGCAAGGATGCGACTGCGCTCTCCCTGTTTGGCGGCTACAACTTCACGGAAAATCTGGGGGCAGAGATTGGCTATCTCTCCACTGGTGACTGGGATATCAGCGGCCATGACTTCAACAGCAAGGGAGCCACGCTGTCAGTCATTGGCCGCCTGCCGCTCAGCGAGATGTTCTCGCTCTTTGCCGAAGGCGGTGGCTATATCTATCACGTCGAATCGGTCAATGGCGGGGACGACAACCTGGCGCCGCTGGCAGGCCTGGGAGTGACGGCCCGGCTCCATGACTGGGTCGATCTGCAGGCACGCTACCGTTACATAGTGCGCGTTGGCGATGATCCGGATAACGGCAAAGCCAACAGCGGCACCCAGCGCTGGGTCAGCGACATCAGCACCGCCACGCTGGAACTGGTGATCCACCCGAACCGCAGCCAACCCAAAGAAGCGGCCCCCACGCCCGCCCCGGTCGTGGTTCCCCCGCCACCGGCCGAACCGGAGGTGGTGGATCAGACCTTCAACCTCAGTTCCGATGTGTTGTTCGCCTTTGGCAAAGCGGACCTCAAACAGGAGGGGATGAGCGCGCTGGACGATCTCTACCAGCAGATCGTCGACGTGCAGCCCAAGGATGGCAGTGCGGTCGTGATGGGGTATACCGACCGTATCGGTTCGGATGCCAACAATCAGCGGTTGTCAGAAGCTAGGGCCCAAACCGTTGCCGACTTTCTGATCAGCAAAGGATTGCCTGCCGACAAGGTGAGCATCCAGGGCAATGGCGCGAGTAATCCGGTCACCGGCAACCAGTGTGATGCCATCAAGGCGAAGGCGGCGCTCATCGACTGCCTTGGGCCGGATCGCCGGGTAGAGGTGCGTGTCACCGGCGTACAGGGTGGCAGCGAGTAGTTGATCTTGAGGCGATAACCATGTCAGACGTGCAGTAAAAAGGGATGCTTGCGCATCCCTTTTGCTTTGCCACTTCCCGCAGAAATCAGAACGAGGTGCGGCGGTAGCGGCGATACTCCGGATGCCAGAAGTTGGCGTCGATGGCCTGATCGATCACCTCGTCCGGGGTCTGCACCGCCTTGCCCTGCAGCATGGCGGTCTTGGCCACCATCTTGGCGATGTAGCGGGAGACCTGATGGATATCCGCCAGATCCGGCAGCAGAGAACCCTCCTCCCCTTTCACCAGCGGCGAGCACTCCGCCAGCGCGCGGCTGGCCGACATCAGCATGGCGTCGGTTACCCGGGTGGCGCCGGAGGCGATGACGCCAAGGCCGATCCCCGGGAAGATAAAGGAGTTGTTGCACTGGGCGATGACGTAGCGCTTGCCCTTGTGCTCCACCGGTGCAAACGGACTGCCGGTGGCCACCAGCGCCTGACCGTCGGTCCAGCGGATAAGGTCTGCCGGCGTCGCCTCGACCCGGGAGGTGGGGTTGGAGAGCGGGAAGATGATGGGACGGGCACAGTGCTTGTGCATGGTCTTGACCACCTCTTCGGTAAACAGCCCCGGCTGACCGGAGACCCCGATCAGGATATCCGGGCGACCATGCTCCATCACCTCCAGCAGGGAGATGTTGTCACCCACCGGCCAGTCGGCGATGCGCTCCACCGGTTGGGAGAGACGGCGCTGGAAGTCGAGCTGGTTGGGGATCTTGTCGGTGATAAGACCAAAGCGATCCACCATAAAGACCCGGCTGCGGGCCTGGGCATCGGTCAGCCCCTCGGCCTTCATCTGTGCCACGATCTGCTCGGCGATACCGCAACCGGCGCTGCCCGCACCGAGGAAGGCAACCCGCTTCTCGGAGAGCTTGGCGCCGGAGGCCTTGCAGGCGGCGATCAGGCTGCCCAGGGTCACGGCAGCAGTACCCTGAATATCGTCGTTGAAGCAGCAGAGCTCGTTCTTGTAGCGGTTGAGCAGTGGCATGGCGTTGTTCTGGGCGAAATCCTCGAACTGCAGCAGGATATCGGGCCAGCGGCGCTTGACCGCCTGAATGAAGGCATCGACAAACTCGGCGTACTCATCCCCCGAGATACGCGGATTGCGCCACCCCATATAGAAGGGGTCATTGAGCAGTTGCTGGTTGTTGGTGCCCACATCCAGCACCACCGGCAGGCAGTAGGCGGGCGAAATGCCGCCACAGGCGGTGTAGAGGGAGAGCTTGCCGATGGGAATGCCCATGCCGCCGATACCCTGGTCACCCAGACCCAGGATCCGCTCGCCATCGGTCACCACGATCACCTTGACGTTCTGCTTGGTGGCGTTTTGCAGCATGTCATCGATCCTGTCCTTGTCCGGATAGGAGATAAACAGGCCACGGGCGCGGCGATAGATGTTGGAGAACTCCTCGCACGCCTTGCCCACCGTCGGGGTGTAGATGATGGGCAGCATCTCGGTCAGGTGGTTGTGCAGCAGACGGTAGAAGAGCGTCTCGTTGGTATCCTGGATGTTGCGCAGGTAGATGTGCTTGTCCATGTCGTTGCCAAACGCCATGAACTGGCGATAGGCGCGCTCGGCCTGCTCTTCGATGGTCTCGATATTTTGGGGCAACAGACCTTCGAGGTTGAAGTTGCTGCGCTCTTCGCTGGTGAAGGCGCTACCCTTGTTGAGCAAAGGGGTCTCCAGCAGGGCGGGACCGGCGTAGGGAATGTAGAGAGGACGTTTCTGGTTATTATCTTCAAACATGGATCTTGGTACCTAAACGATTAGCTAGACGCAGGGACCCGCCGATCCTAGGGGCTTGTCTCATTAATTTCAAAGAGTTTGCACATCCGTTGCAAAAGGTTTGCGACCCAGTCGACGAAAGGCGCCTGGGGTCTGACCAGTCAGACGACGAAAGCGGTTGGCAAAGTTGGCCCCATCGCTGTAACCGACCCGGGCCGCCAGCTCGCCAAGTGGCCAGTTGGTATAGAGCAGCAGCTGGCGCGCCTTGTTCATTCTGAGCTCGGTCACCCTCGCCATCGGCCCCATACCGAACGCTTGCTGACAGAGCCGGTGCAGATGGGGCACCGAGCAGGCCATCTGTCGGGCCAGCAGGGCGACGCTCCAGGGTTCATCCAGGCGCGCCTCCACCCGGCGAAACAGTGCCTGCAACCTGAGTTCAGGGGTACCGCGCACCTCCCCTTGCAGGGTGCGCTCCAACAGCGCCAGCAACAGGCTGAGCAGTTGAGGTTGCAGCGAAGAGCGAACCCCCTCCCCCTGCATCAGGCTGAGCAGATGGTAGAGCTGATCGCCGCCATCCCCTTGCCAGATACGGTGACCAAGGCGATGCAGGTGCTGCCAGCGTGGCACGTCATCGAGCAAAATCCAGCTGATCTGCCAGCTTTCGCCAATCAGCTTGAGCCCACCGGGTACGGCGGCGGGCAGGAAAATCAGCGATCCGGCCGGAATGGCTTGCTCCCCCTCGTCGGTGAGCAGCGCCCCCCCCTCATCGTGACTCACCATCAGAATGTGAAACTCGGGGCGATTGCGGCGGATGAGGTAGTGATCCCGCACCCGTGAGAGGCCGGTCAGGAAGATCCCCGCCTCACCGAGCAGGGGCAGCCCTTCACGTCCCAGCATCTGCTCTTCACAGGCTGGCGCTATCTCCAGACACTCGCTGGCAAATGGCATAACACCTCAACAGGATAGTTTTACACAAGAAAACCGAGAGCTACTCACAGTGAGAAGAGCCTCGTCAGCCCCTATCATACCCCTGACAAACCTTGCTTTTCTCATACCCGGTTAACAACTATGAATTATTGGCAAGCGATTTTAAAACAAACCACCGATCGCGAGTTCATGACCCGATTGTGGCGGCTGGCCCTGCCTGTCTCGCTGCAATCCATGATGTTCTCCCTGCTTGGCCTCATCGATATCATGATGGTGAGCCAGCTTGGCACCACGGCTGTGGCGGCGGTCGGCTTGGGTAACCGGGTCTTCTTCTTCAATCTGCTGGTGATAGCGGGCCTCGCGGGCGGGGTCTCGGTATTGGCAGCACAATACTTCGGGCGCGGGGAGATGGCCGGGGTACGCCGCTCCCTGGCGCTGGCAATAGTGGGCGCCCTGCTGGTCACCCTGCCCTTTGCCTTCATCTATGTGTTATCACCGGGCAGCGTACTCGGCTTTGCCAGTCAGGATCCGGCACTGCGAGCTCTGGCGGATCAATTCTTGATGATCACCGGCGCCACCATCCTCTGTACCGCCATCGTGGTGCCGCTGGAATCAGCCCTGCGCTCGGTCGGCAATGCCGCTGCGCCGACCCGCATCGGCATTATCGCCATCATCGCCAACGTCATCCTCAACTACGCCCTCATCTTCGGTCACTTCGGCTTCGAGGCAATGGGGGTGGCCGGCTCGGCCTGGGGCACCACCATTTCCCGGCTGCTGCAGACAGCCCTGCTGCTGCTCTACGTAAAGCGTTATGAGGCGCGCCTGATCCCGCGCGCACCAGACTGGCTGGCCGCCTTCAAGCGCAAGGAGGTGGTGCGCTTTACCCTGATCGCCCTGCCGCTGCTGTTCCATGACGGCCTCTGGGCCTTCGGCATGCTGATTTACGGCTTTCTCTACGCTCATCTTGGCACCGATTCGCTGGCCATCATGACCACACTCGGCACCCTGGAGAGCATCCTTATCTCCCTCTTCTTCGGACTGGCGGTAGCCTGCTCCACCCTGCTCGGCCACCGGCTCGGGGCCGAGGAGTACGAGGTCGCCTGGCAGCACTCCCAGCTGTTCCTGCTGCTGGCACCGATTGGCGCGCTGCTGGTGGGGATCATCGTCTGGCTGCTGCAAGCCAACCTGTTGCAGTGGGTCGGCAACCTGCCCCCCGAGCTGATGACAGAAGCGGGACAGGTGCTCGGCATCATGTGCCTCGGGATGCTGCTCAAGGTGTTCAACATGGTGGGGATCATCGGGGTGCTGCGCTCTGGCGGCGATGTGAACTACAGCATCTTTATCGACATCGTCGGCATGTGGTGCATCGGCATCCCGCTCGCCTGGGTGGCTGTCACGCTGCTCGGCTGGCCCCTCTCCTGGGTGGTGGCGGTGGTCTTGCTGGAGGAGCTCAGCAAGGTGTTGCTGGTGCAGCGCCGTATTCGCCAACGCTGCTGGTTGAAGAATCTGGTGATCGGATAAACAGCCACAAATCGGGGTCATATCAATGACAGAAAAACCCTGTTTGCAGTATGCTTGGCGCCTCTTCAATCAGAGGCAGGGATCCACGGTTTCCCTGTCCAGTAGTCGTTTAAGGAGACGAGCATGCAACCACAGAAAGAGCTGATCACCGAGACGGCCCTGCTTGAGATGGCCAACAAGATCATCAAGGAGCATGAAGACTTCATCCACGGTATGCGCGCCGATTCGGTGGAGCAGAAGGGGGATATTCTGGTGTTCAAGGGGGAGTATTTCCTGGCCGAAGACGGCACCCCGACCGGCAAGACCATGGCGGTCTTCAACATGTTCAAGCTGCTGGCCCAGCAGCTCTCCGGCAAGTACAAGCTGGCCTGATCTCGCCAGCTCATTGCCAACAGGATGCCGCCCTCAGGCGGCATCTGTTTTTGCGCGGTTTTGCCCCTCGACCACCACGCAGTTGCGTCCCGCCATCTTGGCCTGATAGAGACACTCGTCGGCACGGTTGATCAGAATATCGATGGTGTCATCGGAACGAGCCATGGCAATCCCGATACTTACCGTCACCTCCAGCAATTCGTCCGAAGTGGGGCTCTTCACCAGCCGCGCCTCGACGGCAATGCGCAGCCGCTCGGCCATTTTGCTCGCCAGTGCCGGATCGGCGCAGTTGTGCATCAGGATGGCAAACTCTTCGCCGCCATAGCGCCCCAGCACCATATCAGGCTCAAGCTGCTCCCCCAGGGTGGTCGCCACCTCCTTGAGCACCGCATCCCCCGCCAGATGGCCGTAGATATCGTTGATCCGCTTGAAGCGATCGAGATCCAGCAGCATCACCGCAAAGGGCTTCTTCTTGAGTTGCAGCCGGATTCTGGCCTGCTCCAGCTGCTTCATCAGCAAGCGGCGGTTCATCATGCCGGTCAGCTCATCGGTGGTCGATTCCCGATATAGCCGCAGCAGCATGTTGAGCTGGCCGCACTGCACCCAGCAGCTGGCCATGGTAAACATGCCGAGCACCCACACCTGATTCAGGGTGGCCTGACTCCAGATGCTCTGGCCCACCAGCAGCCAGTGGCCCAGCAGCATGGTCACCAGCACCACGCCTGCCAGTTGCAAGCCGAGGGAGAGGGGAATGGGGAAGATGGCAAACAGGGTTATCAGCAGATAGGGAAAGGCAGCATAGCCCGCCTGTAACTCCTGTCCGGCGCCAAAGCTGTTCAGGCAGAAGAGGGAAAAGAGCATCATCACGGCCATCAGGTAGCCAAGGGCCAGCTTCATCCGTTCCCGCTTGAAGTGGATGAGGTACGAGAGCGGAATAAGTGGCGAGAGCGCCAGGGTGCAAAAGATCCTGGCCTGGAATAGCTGCTCGAAATGAACGGCGGGCAAGGTCAACCAATCCACCACGGCCCAGGCGGGCAATCCGAGCATCAGCAAGCAGGTCAGCAGGCGCAAACGCACCGTCATAAACCCCATGCGTGTACGAGTAAAGTCTTCGGAGTGAACCCTCGCACTCCAGAACTCTGACAACTTGAGCATCCAGAGTCTCCACGATGAATACTGAGGGCTCATTCTACACCTACAAAGTGGTAAAAATGTCATTAGCGGGGAGAATAAAAAGGAGAGGTTGATCACACAAACCGACAGATGATAATCGCAGTGCGCAAACGTTTCAACCCATCAAAAAATAAACCTTTTTTTGCATAATTAGCGCTGGTCAGCCTCATTTCAATCACTACAATAGCGCCCAATTTTCTCCCCCTCCCCACACAATTCGAGGTACTTATGGAACAGGCTGCTGTCACACGCGCCAATCGAGAGGCACATCCACCCAGGCGAGCCCATAGCGAACTGGTCTATGGCATAGAGGATGTCCCGCCTCTGCCCCAGACGCTGTTCGCCGCCCTGCAGCATATGCTCGCCATGTTTGTCGCCATCATTACCCCGCCCCTGATTATCGCCAATGCCCTCGGCCTCCCTGCCGCCGACACCCGTTATATCGTCTCCATGTCGCTGGTCATGTCCGGCATCGCCTCCTTCATTCAAACCCGCCGCTTCGGCCCCATCGGTTCCGGCCTGCTCTCGGTGCAAGGTACCAGCTTCAACTTCCTCGGCCCCATCATCGCCTCCGGTCTCGCCCTCAAACAGGCGGCTATGCCCACCGAGGATCTGTTGGGCACATTGTTTGGCACCATGATGGTTGCTGCACTCACTATCGTGGTGATGAGCCGCTTCCTCCATCTGGTGAAACGGATCATCACCCCACTGGTCACCGGCATAGTGGTGCTGCTGATCGGCCTGACCCTGATCAAAGTGGGCCTGATCAGCATGGGCGGCGGCTATGCAGCCCTCTCTGATGGCAGCTTCGCCAGTCACACCAACCTCTTCCTCTCCCTGCTGGTGCTCGGCCTTATCGTGTTGCTGCAACGCAGTCGCAACCCCTGGTTGCGCCTCTCCGCCATCATGATCGCCATGCTGGCGGGCTATGCCGTGGCCCTGCTGTTGGGCAAAGTGAGCGCCCCCACCTTCGATGGCCCCCTGGTGATGGTGCCCATTCCGCTTCACTACGGTCTCGGCTTTGACTGGCAGCTGTTCGTGCCGCTCGCCATCATCTTCGTGGTCACGGCGCTCGAAGCGATCGGCGACATGACCGCCACCTCGGATATCTCTGGCGAGCCACTGGAAGGGCCTGTCTATATGGAGCGGATCAAAGGCGGCGTGCTGGCTGATGGTGCCAACTCCATGCTGGCGGCAGTGTTCTCCACCTTCCCCATGTCAACCTTCGCCCAGAATAACGGCGTCATTCAGCTGACCGGCGTCGCCAGCCGTCACGTCGGTCTCTTTATCGCCGCCATGCTGGCCCTGCTCGGCCTGTTCCCGGCGGTCGCCAGCCTGGTACAGCAGATCCCCGAGCCCGTACTGGGGGGCGCCACTATCGTGATGTTCGGCACCATCGCTGCCGCTGGCGTGCGCATCATTGCCCGCGAGGAGCTGGATCGCCGCGCCCTGATGATCCTGGCGGTGTCGCTGGCCATGGGGCTGGGGGTCGCACAGGTGCCGGAAGTGCTGCAACACCTGCCGGAGCTGGCCAAGAGTGTGCTCTCCTACGGCGTCGCCACCGGTGGCATCACCGCCATCGTGCTCAACCTGCTGCTGCCCAAGCGCGAAGCGCGCCACTCCTGAGACATCGTCCACCGATAGCCAACCCAAGCCCCGCACTGCGGGGCTTTACCTTGCCAGTCGCCACGGGTAGTGTGCTGGGCAGCCTTTTTTGAGGATGCCGCAATGCCCTATCGCCTGCTCTCCCCCCTCCACGATACCGCTTCACCCGCACAGATACTGGCGCAAGAGCAGTGCTGGCTGCGCGACTGTGCCCATGACGGCCAGCCCCGCGCTCACCTCTGGCAGGCGCCCCAATGCCTGATTGTCACCCGCAAGGATACCCGCCTCCCCCATTACGAAGCCGCCTGCCAGCAACTTGCAGCTGAAGGCTGGCCGGTACATGTGCGCGACAGCGGCGGCACCGCCGTGCCCCACGGGGCGGGGATCCTCAACCTATCCCTGCTGCTGCCTCGTACCACCGCAGATCTCGCCCACTACTACCGGCTGCTGGGGGCGCCGCTGCTGACCCTGTTGGCGGAGTACGGCCTTGAGGGAAGCTATGACTTCGTGCCCGGCTCCTTTTGCGATGGTCAGTACAATCTGGTGATCGGAGGACGCAAGATCACCGGTACCGCCCAGCGCTGGCTGGCGCCGGGGCAGGATCACCAGGGCGCCGTGCTGGCGCAAGCCATGCTGCTGGTGGCGGGTGATGTGGATGAGGGAACCAGGATGGCGAGCCGCTTCTACGAGCTGGCGGGCGGCGAGCTGCGCTTTATGACGGGAACCTCCACCACGCTGGCAAGCTGCATCGATTGGCGCGGTAGCGATCAGGCACTGGTAGAGAAAGTGCGAGCACGTCTGGATAGCCTGCTGAGCGAGGGGCTACCCCCCCCATCCTGACCTTATTCCGAAGGGAGAGGGAAAGTCCCCGTCCATAGACACGGCGCACAAAAAAGCCACGACCGGAGTCGTGGCTTTTTCTTTTCAATGGACACGTGAAACGGGCCGAGGCGTTCAGGCCGTCTGCGGCTCCGGTTCGGCTTCACCATCTTGTTCGCGACTAAAGTAGGCGCGGGTCTCGGCGAGCACCACATGGCGCAGGCCAATCAGGCCGATGAGGTTGGGCACCGCCATCAGACCGTTAACGATATCGGCCAGCAGCCAAATCATATCCAGATGGAGAAAAGCACCGCTCGCCACCAGCACCAGATAGATGAGGCGGTAGGGCTTGATCGCCTTCACCCCGAACAGGTATTCGGTGCAGCGCTCGCCGTAGTAGTTCCAGCCAAGGATGGTGGTAAAGGCGAAGAACAGGAGGCCAATGCTCACCAGATACTGGCCGACATGGGCATCAAGCCCCTGGGCAAAGGCCAGACTGGTCATGGCCGCGCCGCTTGCATCGCCGCTCCACACGCCTGTGACCACCAGGGTCAGGCCGGTCATGGTGCAGATGATGATGGTGTCGATGAAGGTACCTGTCATGGAGACCAGCCCCTGCTCCACGCACGAATCGGTCTTGGCCGCCGCCGCCGCGATG
Source organism: Aeromonas sp. 82P (assembly GCF_051919365.1). Lineage (NCBI taxonomy): Bacteria > Pseudomonadati > Pseudomonadota > Gammaproteobacteria > Aeromonadales > Aeromonadaceae > Aeromonas > Aeromonas sp. 82P. The sequence continues at coordinate 1,577,905 of NZ_JBQBEV010000001.1, read as the reverse complement.
GGTGCAGAGCCCAACCCTGACTCGTTGGAGAAGACCCCACGCGCCACCCCGGACTGAATGGCCAGCATGATGCTGGCACCGACGAAGCCGCCGGTCGCCGCATGGCCGGTGAAGGCACTCTCGATCACCAGCATGACGGCATCGGGCAAGGCGCTGGCGTTATTCACCAGCACGCCCAGACAGGCGACGATGTAGAAGATGGCCATGAAGGGCACCACCTTGCTCGACACGCTGGAGATGGACTTGATCCCTCCCAGGGTCACCAGCGCCACGATCAGGGTCAGCACTACGGCGGTCGCTTCACGGGGCACCGAGAAGGAGAGGCTCATGGCGTCGGAGATGGCATTGACCTGCGGGAAGGTACCGATACCGAAGAAAGCCACGCCGATGCCGAACAGGGCAAACAACTTGGCGAGCGGCTTGGAGCCAAGCCCCTTCTCCAGATAGTACATGGGACCACCCGCCATCTGGCCGTTGGCATCCTGCTCGCGATATTTCACCGCCAGCAGACACTCGGCGTACTTGGTGGCCATGCCGAACAGCGCCGCCATCCACATCCAGAACAGGGCACCCGGGCCCCCCAGCTTGATGGCGGTGGCCACCCCGACGATGTTGCCGGTACCTATGGTGGCAGAGAGGGCGGTACAGAGGGCGCCGAAGCTGGAGACATCCCCCTGCTTGCCCTGCCCCTGATCGCGACCAAAGACCAGCCGCAGAGCGAGCGGCAAGCGCACGACCTGAAGCAGACCCAGACGCAGGGTGAGATAGATACCGGTCCCGACCAGCAGGATCAGCAGGGGCGGCCCCCAGATAAAGCTATCGATGGCGGTTAACGCCGATTGAATTGATGACATGCATCCTCCTTAAGAAACAGAAATTAAGGAGGAGAAGGATGATCTTCCCATAGGTGTCGCGATCCCCAGAGGCGATCGGATGCGGGCCAAGCCCAGGTACAACCATCCCATCCCCTCTGTCCTTTTGCCTGAGAGTTTCCGGCGCCAGCCTGCCCTTGCGGGTAGTCATGGTGCCTTGCTCCTTCGGCGCCCGATTTAACGGGTCTCTCCAGAGTATCGTCCAGTAGCAGTCCACACCGGTTGCCCGGTACCTGAAAGATTCACTTCTTCGGTGGATGGTTGCCCATCGCTCTCCTGCTACCTTCATCCGAACTAGTTTGGATTAGGAAGTCGGCATGTTAATCCAAAAAATGTGAGCTGTCTCGCACTTGGCCACTCCCATTTATATTTTTTTAGTGACCGCCAGAACCGCGGCAAGAATGTTAAATGTTAGTTAACTATCAACAAGTTAGGCTCTCACGGATCAAATGTGGCCCAAACGGGAAAAATGGCGGATAGAGAACAGTGATCCCTCTCGTTTCGCCAAGAAAATCTTGCCGACATATCCAATCAAAATGCTTGCACACAGAATCAATAAGCCGATAATCCGCTGCATAACCAAGCACTTTGTTATCAATTTATGCACTGTGTTCGGTTGGTCCCACCGGACCGCTCGCCTGACCCGGCCGTCGCCGGTTCAATCGCATATGGCTTGGGCATATCACGCCCCCTAAGGACTTTCAAAAGAGAATGAACGACGCCCTGGTTGCAAAAGATGTGGTCGCACAAGATTACCGTCAGCTGGTTGAACAATTCGGCTCCCCCCTGCTGCTGCTCGACAAGGCAGCCGTCCGCAAACAGTATCGGGCCCTGGCCGCCGCCCTGCCCGATGTACGATTGCACTATGCACTCAAACCCCTGCCCCATGAGGCGGTGGTCTCTGTCTTGAAGGAAGAGGGGGCCTGTTTCGATCTGGCCACCAATGGCGAAGTGGATCTGGTGCGCAGTCAGGGGGTTCGCCCGGGCCGTTGCATTCATACCCATCCCATCAAGCGCGACAGCGATATCCGTTATGCGCTCGAGTTCGGCTGCACCGTGTTTGTCTACGACAACCCGCTGGAGCTGGAGAAGTTCATTCCCTACAAGGACGAAGTGAAACTGCTGCTGCGGGTCAGCTTCCCGAACCCCGAGACCAAGGTCGATCTCTCCAAGAAGTTCGGCTGCACTCCGGAGCAGGCGCTGCCGCTGCTGCAACTGGCCCACGCCAAGGGGATCAAGGTGATGGGGCTGTCGTTCCACGTCGGCTCGCAAGTGCCTCATGCCCGTCGCCATGTGCAGGCCATCGACGCCTGCCGCGAGATCATGGAGCAGGCCTGGGCGCTCGGGCTCAAGCCCTGGGTGCTGGATATCGGCGGCGGCTTCCCGGTCGATTATGAGGGGGGCGAGTTCGATATCGACGGCTTCTGCGCGCCGATCCGCGAAGCGCTGGCCAAGTTGCCCGCTACCGTGCAGAAGATTGCCGAACCGGGCCGCTTTATCAGCGCGCCGGCCATGACTTCGGTATCCAGCGTGATGGGCAAGGCCCACCGCGGCGACAAGATCTGGTACTACCTGGATGACGGTCTCTACGGCAGCTACAACGGCCAGCTCTATGACCATGTTACCTATCCGGTGAGCACGCCTTATGCCTGTGGCGAGCAGCACAACTCGGTGCTCTCCGGCCCCACCTGCGACAGCGTGGATGTGATCCGCGATGGCATCATGCTGCCGGATCTGGCTATCGGCGAGTTGGTGGTTGGCAAGGTGATGGGCGCCTACACCTGGGCCTCAGCCTCCACCTTCAACTTCTTCCCCAAGGCCAGCATCCTCATTCTGGACAGCAGCCAGAAGGGGCAGAAGCTGGTGGCAGTAGCCTGAGCACACCGCTCGCTCGCCAACAGGTTCACTGGGCAAAAACAAGAGGGGGAAGCTTGCGCTTCCCCCTCTCTCATTTCACCAACCCCTATCAGATAAACTGACTGGTCAGCAGCCAGCCGGTGTAGGCGACGAAGCAGGTGAGCAGCACGCCCCCCTCCAACCGGTTGATACGGCCTTGTCCCTTGCGGCCCAGACACATCACCAGCAGCAGCAGGGTCAGCCCCATCATGATGCTCCAGTCACGGGTGAGCACCTCCGGCGCCACATCGAGCGGGTGGATGCCCGCCGCAATCCCCACCACCGCCAAGGTGTTGAACAGGTTGGAGCCGAGCACGTTGCCAAGGGCCAGATCATGCTCGTTCTTGCGAATGGCGATGAGAGACGAGGCCAGCTCCGGCAGGGAGGTCCCTACCGCGACTATGGTGAGACCAATCACCAGATCGCTGATGCCGAGCGCCTGAGCGATGGTCACCGCCCCCCAGACCAACAGACGGGAAGCGCCGATCAGCAGCACTAGCCCGACCACCAGCCAGAAGATGGCGCTCTTGAGGGACATCCCCTCGCTCTCGATATCCTCGGCGGTCTCGGTATCCAGCGCATCTCCCTTGCCATTCATGCCAGCCCAGATGGACCAGCCCATCAGGGCAACGAAGACGGCCCCCAGAATGACCGCATCCATCCGGCCCAGATGGCCATCGATCAGCAAGGCGCCGGAGAGCAGGGTAATACCGAGCAGAATGGGGATCTCCTTGCGCACAACCTGAGAGGCCACCGCGATAGGGCTGATCAGTGCCGTCAGACCCAGGATCAGCGCGATATTGGTGATGTTGGAGCCATAGGCATTACCGAGCGCCAACCCGGGATTGCCCTGGGACGCCGCCAGCGCCGAGACCACCATCTCCGGGGCCGAGGTACCAAAACCGATGATCACCATACCGATCAGCAGCGGCGGCATCCCCGCATAACGGGCGGTGGCGGCAGCGCCGTCGACAAACTTGTCTGCACTCCAGACCAGCAGCGCCAGTCCGGCAATCAGGGCAACAAAAGCCAGGGTCATAGGATCTTCATCTCTTGTGATCTGCAACGAAGCGCCAGCCCAAACGGGCAGGCACCATGGGAAAGTGGCGCCAGTGTAGCTGTGCCACCTCCCATTTCAAGGGGAAATCAAACCGTGATTAACATTTCACAGTGCAGCCAGCAGGCTCGCGGCATCAGAGACCTCGAACTTGCCCGGCGCCTCCAAAAACAGCTGCTCGACCACACCATCATTGGCGATCAACGCAAAGCGCTGGGCGCGGATGCCGCCAAAGGCGCCGGTATCCTTGGCCAGACCCAGCGCCCGGGTCCAGCTGCCGTCGCCATCCGCCAGCATGGTGATCGCCTCTGCATTCTGGGCCGTCTGCCAGGCCCGCATCACGAAAGCATCGTTGACCGAGAGGCAACAGATGGCATCCACCCCTTTGGCCATGAACTGATCGGCCAGCACCACATAACCGGGCAGATGAGCATTGGAGCAGGTGGGAGTAAAGGCGCCGGGTACCGCAAACAGCACCACTTTTTTACCGGCGAACAGCGTCTGGCTATCCCGCAGCTGCTTGCCCTCGGCGGTGATAAAGGTAAATTCGCCCGCAGGCAGGGGGTGTCCTACAGCAATCATGATTTCTCGTCCTGAGTCGTGATGGGAAGTCGCCAGTTTATCCCAGAGTGACGATGCCGCCTAACAGCGGCTCTGATCCTGACCATGGATAGCGGCAGGCATTTTCCCCTTGGGCAGACTACTCTTGAGCTGGTTTCACGGCGCCAGGAGGCCCCATGCAACACTATTACGATGGTCTGGAAATTCGTCCCCCCGCCATGCGCGAACAGCAGCAACTGGACCAGCTCAATCATCAGCTTACCCATGTCAGTCAATATTGCGCCGGTTACTCCAGCGCCTATCGCCAGTGCCGCCTCGAGGATCTGGCAGAGCTGGCCACCCTGCCACTGCTCGACAGCAAAGAGCTCTTTGCCGCCCAGCAGGCTCATCCCCCCTTCGCCGGTCTCACCGGCCGTCCGGCCAGTCAGGCGCTGCGGGTATTCTCCTGTCCGGGCCAACTGGCCATCCCCGAATATGCCGGGGCAGACTGGTGGGGCGCCGCCCGGGCCCTGTTTGCCGCCGGTTTCAAGTCGGGGGAAGTGATGCTTAACGGCCACGACTATCATGCTGGCCCCACCGCCTTTATCTTCGATAACGGCGCCCGCCAGCTGGGGGCTCCCGTGGTACCCTGCGGCCCCCACGATACACAGCGCCAGCTGGAGGCTCTACTGCGCTATCAACCCACCGGCTATGTCGGCCCGCTGGTGACCCTGCTCGACCTGCTGGAAGCGGCCGAAGCGGCGGAGATCCCGAGCGACTCGCTGCGCCGCGCCCTACTGTGCGAAGCCACCCATCCTGAAACCGCGCCGCTGCGCGCCATTCATGGCATTGCGGCCCTCAACTGTCTGGTGTGGCAGGATGTGGGGGTGGTGGCCTACGAGAGTCAGCCCGGTCAGGGCTTTATCGTCAACGAGAGCTGCATCGTCGAGATCATCGATCCCGCCAGCGGCAATCCCGTGAGTGGAGATGAAACGGGCCAGCTGGTGGTGACCCGGCTCGATCTGGAGTATCCATTGTTGCGTCTGGCCACCGACTGGCAAGGGCACTGGCTCGCCAAACCGAGCGCTTGCGGGCGCACCAACCGGCGCCTCAAGCTGGTGTAGCAGACCAAGAAAATGCACAAAGGCAGACGGGCAGCCATCAGGCTGCCCGTCTTGTCTCTGGAGAAGAGAATATATGAAGTTGGTCAGCGCCTTGCCTGCCAGGTGGCGATGGCGAGCAGGGAGTCGGGGGTAAACTCGCTGGCGCGCTCCGCGATCTCGGCCAGGCTCATCCAGTGCACCGCGCTCACCTCTTCGGCCTGCAACTGCAACGGCCCCTGATAACGGCAACTGAAGAGGCCGCCCCAGACCCGGTAGCCCTCCCCTTCTGCATAAAAGCTGCCAAAGCCCTGCAGAGGAACATCCATAATCCCCAGCTCCTCGGCCAGCTCGCGCCGGGCGGAGCGCTCCATCTCCTCACCGGTGGTGACCACGCCACCGGCGCAGGCATCCAGCATGCCGGGGCAGAAATCCTTGCTGAGGGTTCGTCGCTGCACCAGGATCCGATCCGCGTCGTCGAGCACCAGAATATAGCTGGCACGATGGCAGAGATTCTCCCGCCGCACCTTGGCTCGCTCGGCCACGCCAATCACCCGGTTGTTCCCGTCCACCACATCAACCCATTCCACGCACAGGCCCTTTTATTTGTTCCATTCAAGCCCGCAGTATATCGGTGCGGTGGTTTGTCATGGCACAACTTTTTCGATGACGCCGTCAATTTGCCGAACTCACTGGCAAAATAAGGATTCATGCAAATCTTGATAAACCGTCATATCAGTGTCATCGACCGACACCATAGTGTGCCCTGTCCAGGCAATCAGGGAACCGTGTGATGAAGGTATTCAAGCAGTTATCCCCACGGCAGATCGCTCGCTACATCAAGAGCTTTCATCGAGGCTATTTTGCCATCGAGTCGCTGGGGACATTTGAATTCAACGCGGGCAGGATCAGCCTCCATGGCCTGACCTGCCGCCAGCGGCTAAGACTGGCTCGCCAGATCAATCTGGCTGTCAGACAACTTGGTCACCGCGACCCCTTGCCGGACATGTGAGTCAAAGGGTCTTGCCCTACTGTCTGTTGTGCATCCATGCTTTGCCCGCCGGCTACTGGCCGCGCGGGCCGTTTTCGATGTCAGTCACCTTTCCATTGCGTACCGTCACGAAGCGCATGAACTCGTTCTTGCCGAAGTTGTAGGTCCAGCGTTCACCATATTTGACCTGTACCATGTTGCCAAACTGGTTCTCCTCGTTACGGGTAATATCTTCCCGCAACATCGGCTCGCCGCACTTGAGCAGCATCTCGGCGGTGCTGTCACCCTCGCTGATCAGGGCGTTCTTGCAGCGCATGGCATCGGCACTGGCCGGAATGCTTAGCAGCAACAGAGCAAGCCCCGCTACTTTCTTCATCTTCTTGCTCATCGGGTTCTCCTTATCCTCTCTAATGAGTCGCAGTATGCCTGTTCCCGTTTCTGAAAAAACCAGTAAAAAGCGCAAAAGTGCCGCCCTTTTCTGCTCTCCAGCCCGCTGGTCGCGACAAATGCTGTCTATCACATAGCCCAAAAACAAACGGCGACCCGAGGGTCGCCGTTTGCATCAAGCCAGCAGGATCACAGGATGTCCAGCAGCTCGACTTCAAATACCAGTGCAGAGTAAGGCGGGATGGAGCCCGCGCCACGGGCACCGTAGGCCAGATCGTGGGGGATGTAGAGCTTCCACTTGGAACCAACCGGCATCAGCTGCAGCGCTTCAACCCAGCCAGCAATCACGCCGGTCACCGGGAATTCAGCCGGCTGGCCGCGAGCGACGGAGCTGTCGAATACGCCACCGTGGGTGAAGGTACCGTGGTAGTGCACACGCACGGACTGACCGGCTACCGGAACGGCACCGTTGCCTTCTACCAGCACTTCGTACTGCAGACCGGAGTCGGTCACCTTCACTTCAGCGCGCTTGGCGTTATCAGCCAGGAAGGCTTCGCCGTCAGCAGCGGCGGCCTTGGCGGCGGCTTCCTGCTCTTCTTGCATACGCGCAGTGATCACCTGGAAGGCATCATTGATATCGTCACGGCTGACCGCGAACTCCAGACCATTCAGGGCATCTGCCAGACCTTGTTGCAGAGCCGGGATATCCAGACCGGCGAAGGCTTGCTGCGCCAGCTGATCACCCATGTTGCGGCCGATGCCATAGCTGGCCTTCTGTTCGATAGAGTCGTATTGGGACATTGAGATGTTGCTCCAGATCCATGTAGTAAAGAGGCGGGATAATATCAGACTTTTGGCCGGGGTGCTGCCGGGGGTGCCCCTGATTTCCCCGTCAGTGGGAGGAACTTCACACAAGATGCGGATGAACGCCGCCCAACGGCGGCGATCTGCTTAACCGCGATCCAGCAAGGCTCTGACCGCGGCCACCTTGGCGCCATCGGTGATATTGACCCGACCATCATCCGAAGTGCCCATATTCACTCCGTGCGGCACCATGCCGCCGCGCCAGCCCATGCCGGACATATGCACTTCGCTCACCCCGGTGAACTCGATGATGGTACGCACGTTGTCGGCATTGACCCCGGCCCCCGGCATCAGGCTGGCACGTCCCGCCAGCGCTTGTTGCATCTCCTGCAGGGTTTCCAGCCCAGCCAGCGCGGTCGGCGCATGGCCCGAGCTCAGAATGCGCTCGCAACCGGCCGCAACTATGGTCTCCAGATCGAGGCGCCAGTCGGAAGAGAGGTCGATGGCGCGATGGAAGGTGACCCCCAACGGTCCTGCTGCATCCACCAGCTGTTTGAGCTTGGCGGCAGGCACCCGCCCCTCCTCATCCAGCAAACCGACCACCACCCCTTGCAGATCGGCAGCGCGTGCGGCCGCAATATCTTGCAGCATCATCTCGAACTCGCCGTCATTGAAGCAAAAATCCCCGGCACGCGGGCGGATCATGGCGTAAACCGGCACGCTGGCGTGGCGGGCTGCCAGCTGCATAAAGCCGTAGGAGGGGGTCAGGCCACCCAGACCCAGCGCAGAGCAGAGCTCGATGCGATCCGCCCCGGATTGCTGGGCGGTGAACAGGGATTCCAGGTTGTCGATACAGATTTCAAGACGGGTCATGAGGACTCCTTTTTCGGCGAGATCAGACCCCACATCTGATCTCATAGATTGAGCAAGGCTGCGCCGCGCACACCACCGGCACCGCCGAAGCGGGCCTGGCGGATCTCGGGCAGGGCGACCCCGGGCAGCAAGTGACCGGGCAGACGCAGCGGCAGCTGTTCATAGAGGGCGGGCAGGCCGCTCAGGCCGCCCCCCAATACCACTACCTCGGGATCAATCACCGAAATGGCGGTGGCAAGCCCGGCGGCCATGATCTCCAGCCAGCAGTCGACCGTCTCGACCGCATGGGGTTCATGGGCCTCGAAGCGCCCCACAATCTGGTGACCCGTGGCGCGCTGGCCATGGAAATGATGATAGAGACGCTCCAGACCGGTGCCGGAGGCATAGGTTTCAAAACAGACCAGACGGCCGCAGCCGCAACGGGGACGGGGCAAATCGGGGTACTTCATCAGCATGGTCGCGGGCAAGGGGTAGTGACCAATCTCGCCAGCCAGCCAGTTGCGCCCCTGAATAAGCTTGCCCGCCAGATAAACGGCGCCGCCGATGCCGGTGCCGATGGTGACACCAAGCGCACTGCCTGCGCCGTCGGCGGCACCCTGATGCACTTCGGACCAGAGGAAGCAGTTGGCGTCGTTATCCACCTTGACCGGCCGCTCCAGCAGTTCGGCCAGATCGGCCCCCAGATGGCGACCATTGATGGAGGGCAGATTGGCCGCCACTATGCTGTGATCCTGGCTGTTGATGACACCGGGGAAACCGATACCGACCGAGCCCCGAGCCCCGAAGCGGGCATCCGCCAGCTCGACCCGGGAGCGGATCAACTGCTGCAGCCCCTCATAATCGTTGCCCGGGGTGCTCATGCGCTCCTCGTGGCAGAGGTTCAATGCACCGTCATAGACCGCAAAAGCGATCTTGGTGCCACCGATATCAAAGCCGTAATACATGCCAGCACTCCCTTGTCAGCCCGTGTTTATCCAACTCTGTTCCAAGGGGGACATTGTATTAATTCGCAAAAAAAATAAAGTGACCGAAGGCGAAAAACGGGAGAGTGATCAGAGCAAACGGCTCATTTGTCGCTGCAGGCAGGGCTGCCCGAGGCTTATCAGGGTACGCTCCTCGCCGTCAAAGACGAAGCCGCGGCGCAGGTAGAACCCCTCGCCGATGTGGTTGCCATCAAGCAGCCACAATTTGACGCTATGGCAACCGGCGCGGCGCATCTGCATCGCCACCGCCTGCCACAGCCGTTTGCCATAACCTTGTCGCCAGTGGTCGGGATGGAGGTAAAAAGCGCGGATCAGGGCATGGCTCTGCCCCGCTTCCTGTTGTGGTTGCCAGTAGAGCAGGCCAATCACCACCTCATCGAGGCAAAGCAGCATGGGCCTTGGGCCCGGCTCGGCCAGACGGCTCTGCCAAATCTGCAGATGGGCGGTGACGTCCAGCTGCTCCAGCAGGTCGGCACCGAGCACCTGGCCATAGGCAGCGAGCCAGCTGGCTCGCTGCATCACCGTCATGGCGGCGGCATCGTCGCTGCGCGCCATGCGCAGGCTTATGCCTTGCATTGGGGCACCAGACCGTTGGCGCGGGCCTGCTCATAGAGCGGCAACACTTGCGCCTGTTGCGCCTGCAACTCGGCGATCCGGTTCTCGTTGCTCGGGTGGGTGGAGAGCAGTTGCGGCGGGGTGTTGCCACCGGCGGCGGCACTCATGTTTTGCCACAGGGGGATTGCCTCGGCCGGATTGAACCCGGCACGCGCCATCAGCTCAAGTCCGAGCCGATCCGCTTCGCTCTCCTGAGTGCGGCCATAGGGCAACATCACCCCCACCTCGACCCCGAGGCCAAGGGCGGCCATGGTGGCGCCGCGATACTCGCTGGTGCCCATGGCAATGTCCGCAGCCGCCAGACCGATCCCCGCCAGCTGGCTGCGCGAGAGTCGCTCGTTGGAGTGCTGGGCCAGCACGTGAGTCAGCTCGTGGCCGATGACGGTCGCCAGCTGATCCTGATTCTTGGCCACCTTGAGCAGGCCACTGTAGACCCCGATCTTGCCGCCGGGCAGGGCGAAGGCGTTGACCTGTTTGGAGTCAAACACCACCACTTCCCAGTTGGTGATGCCATAGCTGGCCGGCACCTGGGCGGTCACCGCCTTGGCGACACAGGAGACATAGGCGTTGAGTTTGGCATCCTTGCTCACCTTCTCCTGCTTCTTCATCTGCTCGAAGGAGTCGGCTCCCAGCTGGTTCATCTGCTGGGGAGAGTAGAGCAGCATCTGGCTGCGGCCGGTCGGCGACTGGGCGCAAGCAACCAGCAGGGAACTACAGAGGGCTACCAGGCCAAACTTGGAGAGGGACGCAATCATGAAGGGATCCTTTGCCATAACGTTGCCCTATTCTCGGAAATGCCGCCCGGCTGCGCAAGGGAGCCAGCCCCCGGCTGGCGGAAAAATATCCATCCTGCGCTATTAACAAAACTGACAGCCGCCAAAAACAAAACGAGCCCGCTTGGGGCTCGTTTTATCAGGGCATGCTGACTGCGGGCAGTTACATGATACCCAGCTTTTTCAGGTCAGCCTGTACCACCTTGGCCGGCACCGGCACGTAGCCATCTTTGGCAACGATGTTCTGGCCTGCTTTGGAGAGCATCATCTTGACGAACTCTTGCTCCATCGGGGAGAGCGGCTTGTTCGGATGCTTGTTCACGTAAACGTACAGGAAGCGTGACAGCGGATACTTGCCGGTGATGGCGTTATCAGAGGTCGCTTCGATGAAGGTCTTGCCATCTTTGGAGAGCGGTACTGCACGCACGCCGGAGGTGACATAACCGATACCGGAGTAGCCGATGCCGTTCAGGGAGGCAGAGACAGACTGCACCACGGAGGCAGAACCCGGCTGCTCGTTCACGCCGCTCTTGAAGTCGCCGTTACACAGGGCGTGCTCCTTGAAGTAACCGTAGGTACCGGATACGGAGTTGCGACCGAACAGTTGCAGATCCTTGCTGGACCAGTTGCCGTCCAGACCCAGATCAGACCACTTGGTGGCAGCCTTGGCTTCGCCGCACTTGAGGGTGCTGGAGAAGATGGCGTCGATCTGCGGCATGGTCAGCCCCTTGATGGGGTTGTCCTTGTTGACGAACACCGCCAGGGCATCGACTGCAACGCGGATGGCAGTCGGCTTGTAGCCGTAACGCTTCTCGAATGCTTCCTCTTCACCGGCCTTCATGGCACGGCTCATCGGACCGAACTGGGCAACACCTTCGGTCAGGGCAGTCGGGGCGGTAGAAGAACCGGCGGCCTGGATCTGCACGTTGACGTTGGGGTACAAGCGCTTAAATTCTTCGGCCCACAGGGTCATCATGTTGGCCAGGGTGTCCGAGCCGACAGAGGACAGGTTGCCCGAAATGCCGCTGGTCGGTGTGTAATCCGGCAGGTCTTTATCCACACCGGCAGCCAGGGCGCTGACAGAAAACAGGGTTGCTGCGGTGAATCCGATTACACCAGCCAGTTTGTTGAGTTTCATCCAATCTCTCCAAAGTTACAGAAGGTCCGTTCTTAAGACGGCGCCAGTATCTGACCTGGCAGTGACAAATTTATGGATTTAATGTGACACTTTAATGACATAGCGACAGATTTGAACAAATGAAAAGAGGGCCCGTTCAAAGGCCCTCTTTTTGCAGCTAACTCATTGCCATGAAAGACTATTTAATCACCACCATGCGGCTCGGGATGAGAAAGCTGAAGCGGCTGCCAAGGCCGACCCGACTCTCGATATCGAGCTGGCAGTCATGATGACTGAGGGCATGCTTGACGATGGCAAGGCCCAAGCCTGAGCCGCCGGTATGGCGCGAGCGTGCCTTGTCGACCCGATAGAACCGCTCGGTCAGCCGCGCCAGATGCTCGGGGGCAATCCCCTCCCCTTCATCGCTCACGGCAAACAGCGCCATCGCCCCCTGCTTGCGCCACTCCACGGTAATTTTTCGCCCCGCCGGGGTGTAGTGAATGGCGTTGTAGACCAGGTTGGAGACGGCACTGCGCAGCTGCTCCTGATCCCCGCGCACCAACAGATTGGGCTGCACCACAAATTCGAGCTGGTGGGCCCGTTCGCCCGAGAGCGCCCGCGCCTCCTGCTCCAGCAGCCCCAGCATGGCAGGCATGTCCACCAGATGGGAGAGATCCACGGTCGGGGCCGCCTCGATACGGGAGAGGGTAAGCAGCTGATTGACCAGATTATCCATCCGGATGGTCTGCTCCATCATCACCCGATGCGCCTTGGCCCACATGGCGGGCGGGGGCGGCTCCTCGGTCATCTCCAGATAGCCCTTGAGCACGGTCAGCGGAGTGCGCAGTTCGTGAGAGACGTTGGAGACAAAGTGCTTGCGGGTCTTCTCGAGACTGCGCAAGCGGGTGACATCCCGTACCACCAGCATCGCCTGATCGGAGGCGTAGGGCATGATGCGAAACTCGAGAAACTTCTCCTCGTTGACCGGGGAATGCATCTCGAGGGGCTCGTCATACGCTCCCTTGCCCAGATAGGCGTTAAAGGCCGGATTGCGAATGAGGTTGCCGATATGCTGGCCAGCATCCTCCGGCCAGCGAAAACCGAGCAGTTGCTCCGCCAGCCGGTTGCACCAGAGGATGCTGCCATCGGTGCGAAACACCACGGCGGCATCGGGCAGCGCCTCGGCCCCCTCCCGGAAGCGGCGGATCAGCCCCGCCAGCTCGCGGCGACGGGCACGATGACGCTGCTGCAGCTTGTAGATACCGTTGAAGATGTACTCCCAGCTGCCATTGCCGCTGGGGGGCACCAGGCTGCGGTCATGCCACAGCCAGTCAGAGAGCCGCTTCTGGAAGCGATAGTGCCAGCCCAGATGCAACACGGCCGCCACCAACAGGCAGAGGGCAAGATGATCAATCAACCAGCCAACCAATGCGAAGGGGGCGTAAAAAAACGCCATTCGCCACAACTGTCGCCGCCAGGCGTAAGGTTGCAACATAACTGCCTCTAGAGACGGGTTGAGAAGCGGTATCCGGCTCCACGCACCGTCTGGATCAATCTGTCGTGCCCTGTCTCTTCAATCGCCTTGCGCAGGCGACGAATATGCACATCCACGGTTCTGTCCTCGACGTACACATTGGTACCCCAGACATTATTGAGCAGCTGTTCACGGCTGTAGACCCGCTCGGGGTGAGTCATGAAGAAGTGAAGCAGCTTGAATTCGGTCGGCCCCATGTCGAGCGCCTTCTCTTCGGCACTGACCCGGTGGGAGACAGGATCGAGTTTCAGCCCCTGCACCTCGATCACCTCGTCCACCGAGGTGGGCGACACGCGGCGCATCACCGCATGGAGGCGAGCGGTCAACTCCTTGGGCGAGAACGGCTTGGTAATGTAGTCGTCGGCTCCGGCCTCCAGACCACGCACCTTGTCCTCCTCTTCACCGCGGGCGGTGAGCATCACCACCGGGATCTGGCGCGTCACCTCATCCTGCTTGAGCTGTTTGATAAACTGGATGCCACTGCCGCCCGGCATCATCCAGTCGAGCACGATGAGTTCGGGGTAGGGTTCGCGCACCTTCGCCAGTCCATCGGCGTAATCTTCCGCTTCAATCGTCTCATATCCCTTCTGCTCCAACACGAAGCAGAGCATTTCGCGGATCGGTGCTTCGTCCTCGACCACCAGAATTCGCTTAGCCATTCCCTTCTCTCTCCTCTGTGAAGATGGGTGCGCCAATTATTAGAATTTTCTGTGACACTTTTATGACTTTATGACAGGCGGGATGATAAACGTTTTCAGATTCAGTTGGCAGCAGTACGTTGCAACAAGTCCCACCGGTTGCCGCTGATATCCTCAAACACCACCACGGTGCCATATGGTTCATCGCGAGGCTGTTCACAAAAATGAACACCGTACGCCTGCATGCGCTGGTAATCCCCCCAGAAATCAGTGGTCTCGAGGAACAGAAATACCCGGCCACCGCCCTGCTGGCCGATGGCGGCCTGCTGCTGCGCATTGGCCGCTTGTGCCAGCAGCAACGCGGAACCGGGGGTGCCTTTGGGGGCAACCCGTACCCAACGCTTGCCCGGTTTGCCCGGTTCATCGAGCCGGGTGTCTTCCAGGAGCGCAAAGCCAAGTCCCTCGGTAAAAAAGCGAATGGCCTGATCGTAATCAGCCACCAGCAGGGTCAGCGCCCCTATGTGTTGTGACATGGCAGAAAATCCTCAACGGATGAGTCAACGGGCGCAATGCCCCGGCAAGGGCGCATCATAGCGGCTGGATGGGCAGGGCTCCAGCCGTCATATGCGTCTTGAAAACGACCGGTGAGGAGGAGTGAGCACTCAGGGGGCTTCGCGCAGCGTCCGGTAGAGGGTGGTGCGGCTGATCCCCAGCTGGCGCGCGGCTTCGCTGACATTGCCGCCGCATGCCGTCAGCGTTTGCTGTACCTGCCGCCGGGTTTGTTCACGCAAGCTGGTCGCCTCCCCCATCGGCAAGGCGCCGGGCTCAGTGGCCACACTGGGCAGATGCAGGTGGGCGGGTTCTATCCAACCCAACCCCTCTGCCAGCACACAGGCCACTTCCAGTGCCTGCTTGAGCTGGCGCACGTTGCCGGGCAGCGGATGGGCCAGCAGTTGTTGCTCCGCATCGCGGGTCAGACGCAGGGTCGGGTCCATCTCCGCCAACAGTCGCTGGATCAGCCCCAGACGCTCAGCGGCAGGCCAACGGCGCAGCGGCATCAGCTGCTGGCGCCAGCCGCAGATCCGGTAATAGAGGTCTTCGCGAAATGCGCCACTCTGCACCATGGCCGCCAGATCCCGGTGGCTGGCACTGACCAGCCAGAAATCCACCGCCTCCGGCTTGTGACTGCCAACCGGCGTCACGCTGCGCTCCTGCAATACCCGCAGCAGTCGGGTTTGAGCATGCAGCGGCAGTTCGCCAATTTCATCGAGCATCAGCATGCCGCCATGGGCTGCGCGCAGATAACCCTGACTGCCCTGGCTGCGGGCACCGCTGAAGGCCCCGCCCACATACCCAAACAGCTCGGCTTCCACCAGATCTGCTGGTAACGCGCCACAGTTGACACACACCAGTGGCTGATCCCGCCGACTCGACGCTCGGTGCAGGGCCCGCACCAGATGCTCCTTGCCGCTGCCGGTCTCCCCCTCGATAAGCAGCGAAATGCCGCGCTCCAGCATCTTGAGCGGCACCTGCTGCGGATGTGGCACCGGGCTTGAGTGACCCGGCAGCGCGGTGCAGGAAGATGTCGCGTCCGCTTCTGGCACCAGCCGCAAGCCGCGCCGATCCCGCAGCAGCTGCTTGCCGTCGAAGGGGTGCTGGCCGAGCCAGAGCCGACCGGCCCGGTTGGCCCCGAGCAGTTCGCCCTCCTCCCCCAGCAGCAGACGGGCGGACCAGAGACTCTGGGGCTCGAGATCCACCAACCAGCCCGGCTGGCGCGCCAGCAGGGCGTTCTCGAGCGTCATGGCCAACAGTCGCACCGTGCCCAGCATGTCGCCATCGTGATGGGCCGCGTCAGTGGAGATGTCGAGCACCCCGAGCAGTTGCCCGTCTGGCCCGAGCAACGGGCAGGCGCTGCAGCTGAGAAAGCTGTGCTGGGCGAAGAAGTGCTGATTGCCGAGCACCTGCACCTCGCTCTGCTCGGCCAGTGCAGTGCCGATGGCGTTGGTGCCCTTGCTCGCCTCCCCCCAGCGGGCGCCGCTGCGCAAAAAAATGCGCTCGGCGTGGCGGGCGAAGCCGTCGTCACCGCTGGCGGCCAGGATGGCGCCCTCGCCGTCGCACAGCAGCAACCGACAGGGGCGCCCTGCCAGCAACTGGCCAAACAGCGGCAACACGAAGCGCTGGAAGCTGGCGATCAGCACCCTGTGCTGCTCCTGACGGGCCGACAGCTCCCCCTGGGGCAGCAAGTCCAGCTCGGCGCTCTGCCGGCGGCTCAGCCCCTGATGCAGGCAGCGCTGCCAGGAACGCTCGATCGGGCTGGCACTGGATTGAGATAATTCGCTCATCACGCCTCCTGTTCACAAACGGCACGACTGTCACGGTCACTGTCCAGAATCGGCACAGTTTCCTCACCTTCGCCCTGGTCATTGGTTAACCAAGATACGCTGCCGCACCTCGTTTGATAACGTTTTTGTAACTTTCCCTGTGCTGGTCAGACCCTCTGGCACGCCCCTTGCGATACACAGCAGCAACCGGGTTGCCCGCCAGCCCGGTCAGGACCACACACATAAAGGATGATGAGATGATTTATACCGCTCCCGGTCAGGCAGGTGCCCTGGTCAGCTTCAAGTCCCGTTACGACAACTTCATCGGTGGTGAGTGGGTGGCGCCGCGCGCCGGCCGCTACTTTGAAAACATCTCGCCGGTGGACGGCAAGGTGTTCTGCGAAGTGGCCCGCTCCGACGCCGCCGACATCGAGCTGGCACTGGACGCCGCCCACAAGGCGTTCGCCAGCTGGAGCAAGACCAGCGTCACCGAGCGCAGCAACCTGCTACTGCGCATCGCCGATCGCATCGAACAGAACATCGAAGTGCTCGCCATCGCCGAAACCTGGGAGAACGGCAAGGCGGTGCGCGAGACCCTGGCCGCCGACCTGCCACTGGTGGTGGATCACTTCCGCTACTTCGCCGGCTGCATCCGCGCCCAGGAGGGCTCGGCCGCCGAGCTGGATCAGAACACCGTCAGCTACCACTTCAAGGAGCCCATCGGGGTAGTCGGCCAGATCATCCCGTGGAACTTCCCGCTGCTGATGGCGGCCTGGAAGCTGGCCCCGGTGCTGGCGGCCGGCTGCTGCAGCGTGCTCAAGCCCGCCGAGCAGACCCCGGTCACCATCATGCTGATGATGGATCTCATCAAGGACATCCTGCCTGCCGGGGTGGTCAACGTGGTCAACGGCTTCGGCGCCGAGGCGGGCCAGGCGCTCGCCACCAGCAACCGCATCCAGAAGCTCGCCTTCACCGGCTCCACCGAGGTGGGCGCCCATATCCTGCGCTGCGCCGCCGACAAGCTGATCCCCTCCACCGTGGAGCTGGGCGGCAAGTCCCCCAACATCTACTTCGCCGACGTGATGCAGCACGAGAGCAGCTACATCGACAAGGCGGTGGAAGGGATGCTGATGACCTTCTTCAACCAGGGCGAGGTATGTACCTGCCCCTCCCGCGCCCTGGTGCAGGCCAGCATCTATGACGACTTCATGGACAAGGTGCTGGCCCGCGCCCGCACCATAGTGCAGGGCAACCCCCTCGACACCGCCACCCAGGTCGGTGCTCAGGCGTCGCGCGAGCAGTTCGACAAGATCCTGAGCTACATGGAGATCGGCCGCGGCGAAGGGGCCAAGATGCTGATCGGCGGCGGCCCGGCCAGAGTGAGCGGGCTGGAGGGGGGCTTCTACATCCAGCCCACCATCTTCTCGGGTCAGAACAAGATGCGGGTGTTCCAGGAGGAGATCTTCGGGCCGGCGCTCGGGGTCACCACCTTCAAGGACGAGGCGGAGGCGCTGGCGATTGCCAACGACACCCAGTACGGGCTGGGGGCGGGCCTGTGGACCCGTGACAGCAACCTGGCCTGGCGCATGGGACGCGGCATTCAGGCCGGCCGGGTCTGGGTCAACTGCTACCACGCCTACCCGGCGCACGCGGCCTTTGGCGGCTACAAGAAGTCAGGGATCGGCCGCGAGACCCACAAGATGATGCTGGACCACTACCAGAACACCAAGAACCTGCTGGTGAGCCACGACATCAATCCCCTCGGCTTCTTCTAAGCCCCTCTTATGATCAACAAGGGCGCCTGCGGGCGCCCTTTTCATTGCTGGAGCGTTCCTTGCTAGAGCGCCGCCTGCCCGGCACCGATGCCCAGCTGCTGGCGATAGCGCTGGGGCGAGCAGCCCAGCTCCCGATTGAACATGGCGATAAAGGCCGAGGTGGAGCCGTAACCGAGCCGCCAGCCAATCTCCTGCACCGGCAGTTCGCCCTTGAGCCAGGCCAGTGCCTTGAGCAACCGCAGCCGCGCCCGCCACTGACCGAAGCTCATCCCCAGCTCCCGCAGGCAGCGCCGCGCCAGAGTGCGCTCTGTGGTGTGCAGTTGTCCGGCCCACTGGGCCAGAGTACGGGGATCGGCAGGATCGCTGTGCAACGCCGCCAGCATGGGAGCCAGCAGCTTGTCCTGACTCATCGGCAGGTAGCTCTCCTGACAGCGGGTGCGCGCCAGTCGCTCCACCAGCAACTCGGCCTGACGCTGATCCCACTCATCCACCATATGGCCTACCCGCCGTTCGCAAAAATCGCTCAGCAGGGCGCGGATCAGCGGGGTGAGCAGCAGCAATCTGGGCTCTGGCGGCAGCTTGGCCGCCAGCTCGTGGCTGACGTAGATGGAGGTGTAGTCGAGGGTCTGCTCGTTGTAGGAGGTGTGGTCGAGATCCGCCGGTACCCAGATCAGGTAGTCGGCAGGGGCCACCAGTCGCTGATCCCCCAGCTCTATCTCCATGATCCCCAGGCTGATCATGTTGAGCTGGCCCCAGGGGTGGGAGTGCAGCACGGTCGCGCTGTCGGCCAGCATCTGCTGGTAACTGAAATAGAGCGGATTGGGAGCGGGCAGAACGACATCTACCGGCTGAAAGTGGTGAGTGGCCATCAGCGCCCCTTGTCAGCGAGAGAGAGGAGCAGGCGTGATGCAACGCCCTGTTGGCTCGGTCTCCGGCACAGGCCAAAAGCAGCCATCAGTTGCGGGCTGACGCAGCCCGTGTGGGCCGGAATAAGGTACATCAGAAAGAGTTGTCTTTTCTGCTGGGTCATCTGTCTGTTTTACGCTACTTGATAATATAAAGACAAGGGTAGACTTGGCCCCCTGTTAATAAGGAGCCTCTGATGCGAATCTTTTCCCCTCTTCTCTTTCCGCTGATGGCGGTGCTGATCTGGGCTACCAATACCGTGGTGTCCAAGGCGGCCGCCAGTGTGCTGGACCCCGCGGCTATCTCCTTCTATCGCTGGGTGATCGCCGCCCTGGCGCTGACCCCCTTCTGCCTGCCGCAGCTGTGGCGCCGCCGCAGTGAGGTTCGCCCCTGGCTCGGCAAGCTGCTGGTGCTGACGGCGCTCGGTATGGTGCTCTACCAGTGCCTCGCTTACTACGCCGCTCACAGCACTTCGGCTACCAATATGGGGGTGATCGGCTCCCTCATTCCACTGCTTACTCTGCTGCAAGGGGCGCTCTTCTTCGGCCAGCGTCCCGGCAAACAGGCACTGCTCGGCATGAGTATCTCCCTGTTCGGGGTGCTCTGGCTGCTTGGCAAGGGCGAGCCGCTCGCCCTGCTCCACAACGGCATCAACCCGGGGGATGGCATGATGCTGCTGGGCTCCGCCAGCTACGCCCTTTACGGCCTCTTGATCCGCCGCTGGCAACTGCCGTTTGGCCCCTGGCTCAACCTCTATATGCAGATCCTGCTGGCGGTACTGCTGCTGGTGCCGCTCGCTCTCAGCGCCGACTCGATGGCGGTGCCGGCCGAAGGGTGGGGACTGGTGCTCTTCGCCGGGCTCGCCTCCTCCCTGCTGGCGGCTTACTGCTGGATGCGCGGCCTCGCCTGCATGGGGGCAGAGCGCACCTCGGTCTTTATGAACCTGATGCCACTCTGTACAGCGCTTATCGCTGTCGTCGGTCTGGGCGAGCCGATCCACGGCTATCACCTGCTGGGTGGAGGGTTGATCCTGGGCGGGGTGATGACCTCCCAGCTGAAGGGGCGTGCGCCGGTAGCCGAACGGGAAACCGCCTGAGAACCAACATCGTCCGGAAACAACAAGGGAGCCCATGGCTCCCTTGTTGTTTCTGCAATGCACTCCAGTGCGCATCTCAACCGGCCCGGCGCCAGCGGTAGCGCCGCTCCGGCCGCCCCCGCTGACCGTAGTTGAGATCTACATCCACCCGATCTTCCGACTCCAGATACTCCAGATAGCGGCGCGCCGTGGTGCGGCTGAGGGAGAGCCGCAGCGCCACCGTGTCGGTGGAGAAGACGTTCTCCGGCTCGCCCGCCAGCAGATCCAGCACCTGACGCAGGGTGATGCTGTCGATCCCCTTGGGAGTGACGCGCATCTCCTTGATCTGGGAGCGCCCCCCCTTGCCCAGCAACTTGTCGAGATCTTCCTGCTCCAGCCGACCCCGCTCGCATAGACGGCTGTGCAGTTGCAGGATCTCATCCAGACTCTGCTGAATGCGAAACAGCCGCAATGGTTTGATGACGTAGTCATGAACCCCCAGATTGAGGGCCTGCTGTATGGTCTCCACATCCCGCGAGGCGGTCACCATGATGACATAGGCTTCGCGGTTGTGGCTGCGCAGGCGGCTCACCCACTCAAGGCCGGAGCCATCGGGCAGGGAGACATCCACCAGCAGCAGTTGGGGCACCACACCGGCCATCATGGCATCGGCCTGGGCCAGGGTGCCGGCCCGCCCCAGCAGGGAGAAACCGGGTGTCGCCGCTACCAGTTCTGACAAGATGGCACCGATCCGATCGTCATCTTCAATAACAAGCGTGATTATTGGGTCCATGGCTCACATTAATTGGTTTTTATTCAAGTAGATACCAAACAGGGTGGTCTGCTCGGCGGTTCGCCGCCATTCTATCACACCCTCGTGCCGACCCACGGTCTCCTTGACCAGGAACAGTCCCACCCCGTGATCGCCGCTCTGGCGACTCACTCCGTAATCGAACAGATGATCGGCCAGCTCCTCGTCGACCCCCTCGCCGCTATCCTCCACCTCGATCACCAGTCGCCGCCCCACATCGCACAGGGACAGCAGCACCCGCGGCGGTCGCTGCTGGCGGTTGCGCCAGGCCGCCTGCAGGCCGTTGTCCAGCAGGTTGCCAATGAGGGTGATGAGATCGGCCGAGACCGAGGCCGGATACTCCGCCAGCGCCGAATCGGGATCGAGCTCCAGGGTCACCCCCAGCTCGCGAGCCCGGCTGAACTTGCCGAGAATAAGCCCCGCCACCGGCTTGTTGTCGATCAGCCGCAGCAGCTCCTGCAGCATGGTCTGGCACGCCTCATTCTCCTGCTGGATCAGCTCCACCGCCTGATCCACATGGCCCAGTTGCAACAGGCCGGAGAGACTGCTCAGCTTGTTGGCGAACTCGTGGCTCTGCATCCGCAGCATCTCGGCATACTGGCGCAGGTGGGTCACCTGCACCCCCAGACTGGCAGCCACCTCTGGGCGGCTGAAGATCAGCAGCCGCCCCGGTGCCTTGCCCTGCACCGCCTGCCAGCGACCGACGAAGGACTCCCCCTGAATGGTGAAGCTCACTTCCCCACCCTCCTGCTCCAGACAGGGGGCAAGGGGTGGCACCAGCTCCGCCAGCGACTGCCCCTGCAGGGCATGGCGCCCGGTAACCGGCAGCCGTAGCTGATAGCTGGCGGTGCTGTTGATCATGTTGATGTTGCCGCGGCCATCGAGGGCAATCACCCCTTCAGTGATGTGCTCCAGCACCAGATCCTGCAGGGTAAAGCGGCGCACGATCGCCTCCGGCTCCAGATCGAGCAGGGTCTTGCGCAGCAGGTATTGCACCCAGAGCGCCAGCAGCAGGCCGCACCCCAGCACCGCCACAATGGCGCTGATGAGCAGGGCCACCCGCTCCATATAGATGCCCTCCACCTGCTGCATCAGGTAGCCCACCACCACGGCCCCCATGACGCGCCCATCCCCGCCAACCACCGGGGAGAAGCAGCGGATCGCTGGCCCCATGGTGCCCCGATCCTTGGAGCAGTAGCTGCGCCGCTCCTGCAGCGCGGGCCAGATATCCTCGCCGCGGAACTTCTGACCCACCAGATCGGGGTTGGGGTGGCTGAGGCGGCGACCATGCTCGTCGGTCACCACCATATAGGTGGCGTCGGTGCGGTTGCAGACCGCCTCCACATAGTCGCGCAGGGTAGGATCACTGCCCTGACGCAGGGCCTCGACCACCCGGGTGTCCGCCGCCATGACCCGTGCTAGATCGCTCCCCTTATCCTGCAGGTTGCTCTCCAGCAGATGACGGATAAAGAGGGCCAGCAGGCTGCCCAGAATGAGGATCAGCAGCAGGGAGAGCCCAAGAGAGAGGGTGACCAACTGGTGGCGAAGTTTCATGCACATACCTTAAAACGTCAGGACGCTGCCCAATAGTGCGGATGCCACCAGGTCTGGTCAATCAAAGGTGCCGGATCGCCGACAAAATCGGCCAATCCTTCCTCGCGGGCACAGAGTGCCACCGCTCTGGCGACGGCGCGGGCCACCTCTCCCACCTGCTCGATGGGGGGTAGCAGCCTACCCGCCACCAGCGGATAGGCGCCGACAGCCCGCACCGCGGCCAGCAACAT
The DNA here is from genome assembly GCF_051919365.1 of Aeromonas sp. 82P. Lineage (NCBI taxonomy): Bacteria > Pseudomonadati > Pseudomonadota > Gammaproteobacteria > Aeromonadales > Aeromonadaceae > Aeromonas > Aeromonas sp. 82P. The sequence continues at coordinate 1,555,053 of NZ_JBQBEV010000001.1, read as the reverse complement.
GCCATCGCTGATGCGGCGCGCCTTGACGGCGCAGGCACCGAGACCAATCCCCGGGAAGACATAGACATTGTTGCACTGGGAGACTACCCGCCGCTCCCCGGCCACCGTTACCGGCGCAAAGGGGCTGCCGGTGGCCAGCAGGGCGCGGCCATCTGTGTCCGCCCACACCTGCTCGGGGGTAGCCTCGGCACTGCGGGTCGGGTTGGAGAGTGGCAGGATCACCGGCTGATCGCACACCTCCCCCATCGCCTGCAACACCTCGCCAGTAAAGAGGCCGCCCTGCCCGCTCACGCCAATCAAGACCGCCGGACGCACCTGCCGGATGGTCTCCAGCAGCGAACTGCTCCCCTCCTCCACGGCACGGGCAAACGGCTGTTGAGCGCGAGTCAAGTTGGGACGATCGGCGCAGACCACCCCATCCTGATCAAACAGCCAGACGCCGTCGTGACTCCCCGCCAGCTGGGCCAGCATGGCGGCGATGCCGCAACCGGCAGAGCCCGCGCCGACGATCAGCACCGGGGCATCACTGAGGGGGGTCCCCGCCTGTTGCAACCCGGCCAGCACGCAGGCGGAGGCGACCGCCGCCGTGCCCTGAATATCGTCGTTGAACATGCAGAGCTCGTCCCGATAACGGGTCAGCAGGTTGGCGGCATGCTTGCCTGCAAAGTCTTCAAACTGCAGCACCACCTGCGGCCAGCGCTTGCGAATGGCGGCCACCACCTTGTCCATGAAGTGGTAGTAGCTCTCGCCGTCGATGCGCGGGGATTGCCAGCCGAGGTAGGAGTCATCCTCCAGCAGCTCGGGGTTGTTGGTGCCTACATCGACACAGAGCGGCAGGGTGCGCGCCGGATTGATGCCGCCAGCAGCGGAGTAGAGCGCCAGCTTGCCGATACAGATGCCCATGCCGCCGATGCCGAGATCGCCGAGCCCCAGCACCCGCTCGCCGTCGGAGATGACGATCACGTCCACCTCCTGCTCCACTGACTCGAGGATGTCGTCGAGATCGTCCCGATCATGCCAGGAGAGGTAGAGGCCGTGGCTGCGCAGATAGAGATCGCTGTGGCGCTGGCACGCCTCCCCCACCACCGGGGTGTAGATGATCGGCAGCAGCTCCGGCAGGTGGTGACGCACCAGATCGTAGAAGAGTACAGGATTGTCCTCCTGCAGCTGGCGCAGCAGCAGATGCTGGTCAAACGGACTCTGCATGGCGCTGACCAATCGGTAGATCCGCCGCCGCTGCTGGGAGAGGGACTCCTCCTTGTGGGGCATACGCCCCCGCACGCCCTGACGCTTGCGCTCGGCATAGGGCAGGCTGGTGCCCATCATGATGTCGTTCATTTTGTGTGTTCCTCAATCCGGTATCAGGCAAGCAGGGAGATAAGAGCGGTCGCCAAGATCAGCATCACGGCACCGCCGAGACGGGAGGAGATCTGGGCAAAGGGCATCAGCTTCATCCGCTGGGCCGCCGAGAGCACTGCTACATCGCCGGTGCCGCCCATGTTGGCCATGCAGAGTCCGCCGGTAATGGCTGCCTCGATGGGGTAGAAGCCGATCATCCGCCCCACCAGTGCCGCGCCAAGGGCGCCACCGATCACGGTGACCATGACCAGCACGAAGTAGCTGATGGAGAAGGCGCTGATCAGCTCGGGAATACTGGTGTAGGCGACGCCGATCCCCACCAGCAGGGAGGGAGTGAGGTTGCTCACCACAAACTGATACCAGTCGGCCGCAGCCTGCTCATAACGGCGCGGCAGCAGGCCGCTCACTTTGATAAAGGCGACCGCCAAAATCATCAGGGCGAAGGGGTGCATGGGGATAAAGTTGCCAAGCAGGGAGCCCAGCACAAACATGCTGGAGCTGATGAAAAGGCCCATACCCAAACTCTGCAGGGTCGGCGCTTCGGCCTGCTCGTCAGCAATGCTCTGGCTATTCTCTTTGACCATCAGCTTGCCGTTGCCAGTCAGGGAGGGGTAACGGCGACCGAGCCGCGCCAGCAGGGAGCCCACCAGAATGGCCAGGGTATTGGCGATCACCACCGCCGGTACCATGCGCGACAAGAGATCCGCACTGGACATCTGCATCGGGCCGGAGAGGATCTCCACCAACGGCACCGCACCGGCGCCCATGCCACCGCCCATGATGGGCAGGCCGATCAGCAGCACCGCATTCTTGAAGCCATACCCCATCAGGGAGCCGACCAACCCCACGCTCAGCAGTGCCAGCGCCACGCCGCCAAGAATGACCGGCAGGTAACGCATGGCGGCATTTTTCAGCAAAGCGCCGCTCATGCCAAACACGGAGCCAGTCACCAGACTGGCGATAAAGAAGTTGAGAAACCCTCCCTCCTTCATGAAGTTGGTGATGACCTGCCCTGCCTGCACCGGCAGCAGCTGATATTCGAACAGGGCGGCGCCGCCAAAGATGGCGAGGATGGTGCCACCCCCCAGGTATTCGCGGATCGGCATGATCCGCTCCCCCAGCTCGGTCAGCAGGGTGCCCAGCACAAACATCAGTGCCAGCGCACCGACCATGCCCAGCGGCAGCGAGCCGTTCCAGCCGGAAAAGAGAACGCAGGTCGCCAACCCCAGAAATATAAAGAGCGGCATACCGGCAATTTGTTGGCCGCCCATAAAGGCGGCCTTTTCTTGTGTGGTTTGTAGGGGGGAGAGGTTTTTCATTGTTATGTACTCTGCGTGTGATTGTGGCCGCTACTTTATTGATCCCCCTCGCCCCTGTCGGTTAGCCAGATTGCAAAGCCATATAAAAACATTAAAAACTTAAACATCATGGTGCCGCCAACGTGCGCTGCACAATAGAACACCAGACCATCGATGCCCTGCTCGACCAGGAAATAGGGCGATAAAACGAGCGAACCCAATGATGGATATTTGGGTGATCAGCAGTAATAACGATGCGATGATCTCTCCCCCTTCGGAGAAATAACAGAGCCAGATGACAAGCTCTGCGACCATTTATCGTCACAGCTCCTGTGAGTGATAATCAGCGGGCTATGTCATTGCCATAACGCGAGTGCCACGGTATGCCACATCAGGGTTTGAGTCGGCGTGCAGGAAGCACGCACGATGAAAAAGGGTGAGGAGAAAGATGCAAAAAGGGGAGATTGAAATAGTGATGAGCCAAGCCAGCGAATACCAGAGCACTGGCTTGAGCTCACAAGGATCACACACGGTCAGGTCTATTCTGCCAACAGCAATGGAATATTGGCGGGGTCAAAATCATGACTGATATCGGTACAGCTGATAGCACCTTCCCGATTCACGCCATGATGTGATTCTGCACCATATTCCCCATCACTCAACAGCGCTTCAATTGCCAGATACACACATCCACTGTCATATCCATCCACAACCCGTTTCCCCCTTGTTTTATAACCCCATCAATATTAGCGGATAAAAAAAGAGCTACTCGCTGAAGCTGAAAATTTCATGAAAATAACCACCGGATATCCTCTATTCACGGCGCAATATCCGAATCGGCAAGAGAGCCTCGAGTGGATCAGCCCCGAGAATAATATCAGGGGCTCGAACGATGCTAACTCGCACCAGCGAAAGATCCGACCAGAAACATGATCCGCATCACACTATTTACTTAGCCTGCTAAACAAGTATGATACTTAGCAGGCTAAGTAGATTGAGGATGAGAAGATGACGGATCTGGAAAGGTTGCGCGAGCTGTCGCTCGCCGAGCAGATAGCGCGGATGCACCGGCTATGGCGTACTGCCGCCGATCTGGAGCTGGCCCCCCTTGGCCTCACCCATCCCCGCTGGACCGCGCTGTGGAAGCTCTCCCGCATGGGGAGCCATGTCAGCCAGAAGACTCTGGCCGAAGCCCTCGAGATAGAGCTCCCCTCCCTGATGCGCACCCTGGGCCAGCTGGAAGAGCAGGGGCTGATTGAGCGCCACTGTTGCAGTCAGGACAAGCGGGCCCGCATCGTCTGCGTGACCCCGGCTGGCCAGACCCTGCTCGATCAGATCGCCGACCGCATCATGAATATCCGCCGCGAGCTGCTGGGGGGCATCGACGAGCAGACCCTGCAGCTGTTTGAAGCCACGGTGCAGCGGATCTCGGCCAACGCCCTCAGCAAAATTGAACAACACCACGACCGACAAGCCGGAGGCGATACAAGCCCTCCCGAGACCGACACAGAGAGAGAATAAGATGACTCCGGATCAACAATTTACCCGCTGGATCAAATGGTCCATGGCTGGCTTTGCCACCCTGTTTGCCTATTTTCTGATAGCCGACCTGCTGATGCCCCTCACCCCTCAGGCGATGGCGACCCGGGTGGTCACCAAGCTGGCCCCCCAGGTGAGCGGCAAGGTGATCGAGGTCGCCGTTCACAACAACCAGCAGGTCAAGAAGGGGGATCTGCTGTTCAGGCTGGATCCGGCCCCTTTTGAACTGGCAGTGGAGCAGGCCCGCCTTGCGCTGGCACAGGCAGAGCAGCAGAACAGTGAACTGGATGCCGCCCTGACCGCCGCCGTTGCCGAGATCAACGCCAAGGAGACCCTGGCCAGCCAGAAGTGGCGCGAGGCTGAGCGGATCGATGCGCTGTACCAACGTCACATGGTTTCGCTGCAACAAAAAGATGAAGCTGACAGCGCCCTGCGCAGCGCCCAGGCCAACCTGCGCGCCAGTCAGGCCAAACTGGCCCAGATCAAGGCCAGTCGTGGCGTGACCGGTGAGGATAATCTGTTGCTGCGCCAGGCCCGCAACAAGCTGGCGCAAGCGCAACTGGCCCTCTCTTACAGCCAGGTCCACGCGGATCAGGATGGCACCATCACCAACCTGCAGCTCAAGCCGGGCAGTATCGCCAGCACCGGCAGCCCGCTGCTGGCACTGGTGTCGGAACAGGTAGATGTCATTGCCGATTTTCGGGAGAAGAGCCTGCGCCATGTTGGCGAGCAAACCCGCGCACTGGTCGCCTTCGATGGCGAGCCGGGTCAGCTCTATCCTGCTCGGGTAAGCAGTCTGGATGCCGGAGTGAGCGCCGGTCAGTTTGATGCCAATGGTCGACTGGCCGCACCGGTGGAGTCTGATCGCTGGGTAAGAGATGCCCAGCGGATGCGGCTGCACCTCGAGCTGGAGCAGCTCCCCGACCATCTGCCAGCCGGGGCGCGGGCCACGGTACAACTGCTGCCGGACAATGCCCTGACCGCCATGCTGGCACGGGGCCAGATCCACCTGCTCAGCCTGCTCCATTATGTCTACTAACCACGCCACTCACCCGTCGGCCAATACCGCCCCAGCACACCCCGCCGGTGGTGCTGCCACCCACCTCTGGTATCGGCCCCTCACCGGCAACGAGCTGCGCCAGTGCCTGCGCATCGCCTTTGGCTGTACCACGGGCTTTCTGCTCTGCAAGCTGTTTGGCTGGAATTACGGGGTCTTCTATACGGTCACGCCGGTGCTGCTGCTGGGAATGGTGCCGGTGATGAATGGCCATGCCGCACGCCAGCTGATCGCGGCGGCGGTGGTCTGTGGGGTGGAGGTCGGGCTGCTGGGGGGGCTGTTTGGCAGCCATCCGGCGCTGATGACCCCTATCGCCTTCATGCTGTTTCTCTACCGCTTCGCCGCCATGTCGCGGGGCAGCCTGTTTCTGTTCGGGGCCAACGGGGTGCTGAGCCTCAGCATCATGCTGCACTTTGCCAGCTATCCGCAGACCGACCTCAACGACCTGATCCTCAACAATATCTGGGCGAGCGTGCTGTCGGTGCTGATCGCCTACCTGATGACCATGCTGATCCCGGATGTGGAAGCCAGACCCAAGCCAGCCTCGGCCCCCAAGGCGCCGCACCGGATGCGCCATGAAGCTCTGCTGGGGGCCACTGTGGCCACCCTGTCGTTTCTGGTATTTCAGGTGTTTGACCTGCGCGACTCCATGTCTGCCCAGGCCACAACCCTGCTGGTGCTGTTCCCCATGCACTGGAACGGCGCCCTCAGTTATGCCCGCAAACGGGCGATGGGCACCTTGCTGGGGGTCACCTTCGGCCTGCTCGGCCAGCTGGTGCTCTATGACTGGTCAGGGCAACTGTTGCTGGTCGCTCCGCTGCTGTGGCTCGGCGCCATGTTGTTCAGCCATGCCCACGTCAAGGAGGCAGGCGGCTCTGGGGTCGGCTTTGGCGCCCTCACCACCCTCGGCATCCTGTTTGGCCAGTACCTCACCCCGGGCAACGATCTGGTGTTCAGCGCCCTCTACCGGGTGAGCAGCATCCTGTTTGCCATCGTGGTCACCCTGCTGGCCTGCTACCTCGTCCACCGGTTGCTCAACCGCTTCGAGGCGACCCGCTTCGGTTATTGATCTCCTTTTGTAAGCACTGTTGTCAGCCCATGGATGAGCTCTCTTTCGCCCCGTCGCCTGCCGGGGCGTTTTTTCTCTCGCTCGTTGACATCCCTCACCAATACTCCTGCCACTACAAGTCAGCGCAGAAGTGTGGCTATGCTTGTAAGGCTGCTGTCGATGAGGTGCACACTTATGGTTCCGTTGTTAAAAAAATGGCTGGTTTGTCTGATGTTGTTGGCTACCAGCCCGCTCGGGGCCACCCCGCTTGTCATTGGTGCCGAAGATGACTGGGCCCCCTACTGCGAGCGCGACAAGGACAATGAGGATGACCAGCCCCACGGACTGGCGCCTGAGCTGGTCAAGGCGGTGTTCGCCGCCGAAGGGATCGAGATTGTCTTTCGCACCCTCCCCTTCGCCCGCTGCATGCACGATGCGAAAAGCGGCAAACTTGCGGGGTGCTTCAACGCCACCATCACCGAAGAGAACCGCTACCAGTACCACTGGCACGATACCCCCATGTTCGAGGAGGATCTTGCCATCTTCGCCCTCGCCAGCGAGCCGCAACGGGATCTCAAGCTCACCTCGCTGGAGGGCAAGCGGGTGGGCATCACCCTCGGCTACACCTACCCCACCGATTTTATGGAGAACCCCAGAATCACCCGCTTTCAGGCCAAATCCGATGCCCAGATCCTCGAGATGCTGGTGCGCGGCCGGGTCGACTACATCCTGATGAACGGCATGCCGGGCTACCTCAAGATCCAGCAGAAGCAGCTGACCGGCAAGGTGGTCAAGGTTGGCAAACTCTCCACCGATGGCTTCTGGCTCGCATTCTCCCGCCACCACCCGCAAGGGGAAGCGCTGGCCAAACAGTTCGAACAGGGGCTGCAGAAGATCAAGAACAACGGCATCTATGAGACGCTGATCCGCCAGTTTGAAACCAGACTTGGCCTCTACTGATTGACGATTCCTTCCTGATAGCGCCCCCTCATACTCGCGCGGTATGCCGGACAGCCAGCGACGCACCGAATGGCCCCGCTGATTGCACAATCACGGCAACCTGTTAGGCTCACGCCCGTATGACACCAATGGAGCTGTAATCATGAATAAGGTACATATGATGGCCGCTGGTGCGCTGGCCCTCGGCCTGCTCGCTGGCTGCAATCAGGGCAATACCCTCTCAGTCACTGGTGGCGAACCGGTCAGTTACCAGTGCGAACAGGGCAAGAAGGTGCAGGTGCGCTACTTCTCTCTCTCCGACGAGAGCCTCAACTTTATCAAGCTGTCACTGCCGGACGGCAAGGATTACACCCTGCCCCAGGCCATTTCGGCCTCCGGCGCCCGCTATACGGACGAACATGAGGCCGTTTGGTGGAACAAGGGGGATGAGGGCTTTGTCGAGCTTCGGGATCAGGATGGCGAGTGGCAGACCGCCTACAACGACTGCAAACAGCAATAAACGTGACCCCGGCCTGGCCGGGGTCTCTCTTTCTCTGGCATCAGAGTGGTGGGGGATCAATTGATCTCGATTTCGAAGCGGTTGGTCACCTCGACCGGAATAGCATCCGGATTGCCCTCTGCCGGGCTGTAGCGGATCCGCGAGAGGGTCGCCAGCGCGCTCTGTTCCAGCTCGCCGGGGGGCTCGGCCGCCACCACTTCCGGCTTGACCGGCGTGCCGCTGGCGTCGATTTGATAGCGAACTTCCACATACCCCTTGACCGGTTTGGCCGGCAGGGCCGGCTCGTCATTGCCAAGCCATGACCACTGCTTCTCCTGAACCCAGTAGCTGGACAACTGCTCGAGAGGGATAGCGATCGGAGCGCGCTCGTGCGCTACCTCCTGACGGGATGAGCACCCCAGTAACAGTGTCACTGCCAGACCTGACCATACTGCGACTTTCCACTTCATGTAACGCTCCTTGTTCTCTGCCGGTGCTTGTTGCCGGACTGCGGGCCGCTCAACGCGGCCCGCTTGGTCAGTCACCCATCCTAACGAAAAAGTATTCGTATGAACATTAACAAAAGGGCCAACCCCGAGAGGTTGGCCCTTTTATCGTCAATAAGCTCACTAACCATACGCTGGCATCAGCCGCGCTTGTCGCTCACCACCAACCAGAGCGCATGGACCATGCCCGGCAGACCGCCCATCAGGGTCAGCACTATGTTGATTAAAAAGTGCAGGCTAAAGCCCACCTGGATAAACGCGCACACCGGGGGCAGGAAAATGGCCAGCAGGATCTTGAGCAGATTGTTCATCTCGGCTCTCCTTTTCAAAAATGTCGTCAGGATTGGAATGGGCTAACCATAAACATCCCGGACTTCAACTGCAAACCAGACAGGGAATTCGCTCACCGGCATCACGCCAGGCGTTGAGGTCGTGGATCTGCTGATTGCTGCTGCCACGCCAGAGCAAACCGGGATCCGCCAACGCCTTTTCAAACTTGCCATCCACCAGCACATCCAGCAGGGCGACCAGCTCGCGCTGGGCATCCGAGAGCTCGCCGAGCAGATAGCCGGTCCAGCACCAGATATCCTTGCCCGGACACTCGGCGCGCACCCGTTTCACCAACGCCAGCACGTGGGGCACGTTGGCCGGGTGGAGCGGATCGCCGCCGGAGAGCGACAGACCTCGCCGTTTGATGCGGCTGTCGTTGAGATCCGCAATGATGCGATCGCTCATCGCCTCATCGAACGGCCTGCCGCCATCGAGCCGCCAGGTGCTCTGGTTGTAGCAACCCGGGCACTGGTGCTCACAGCCGGAGACAAACAGGGTGGCACGGGTGCCGGGGCCGTTGATCACATCGACCGGGTAGTATTGGTGGTAGTGCATCGCTTGTTTCCTGCCTCGTTCACGGGAAGGCGGCGTGGTTGCCGCCCTCCAATGAAAATGGCCCCTTGAGTCAGGGGCCAGCTCTTCATCGCCTGTACGCTTACATATGTTTGACGCGGCGCTTCACCTCTTCCTGCTTGCCCGCATTGAAGGGGCGCGCATCCGGGCTGCCGAGGTAGCCGCAGACACGGCGGGTCACCGATACCTTGGCCGGGTCGTGGTTGCCGCAGCGCGGGCAGGTGAAGCCCTTGGAGGTACACTCGAATTCTCCGGTAAAGCCGCAGTCGTAGCACTCGTCGATGGGAGTGTTGGTACCGTAGTAGGGCACCTTGTCATAGCTGTAATCCCAGACGTTTTCGAGCGCTTCTAGGTTGTGCTGGATGTTGGGGTACTCGCCGTAGCAGATGAAACCGCCACTGGCGATGGGCGGATAAGGCGCTTCAAAGTCCAGCTTGTCGTACGGGTTGACCTGCTTCTCCACATCGAGGTGGAAGCTGTTGGTGTAGTAACCCTTGTCGGTCACGCCGGATACCACGCCAAACTCCTTGGCGTCGATGCGGCAGAAACGGGTGCAGAGGTTCTCGCTCGGGGTGGAGTAGAGGCTGAAGCCGTAGCCAGTCTCCTCTTTCCACTCGTCAATGGCTGCCCTGAGACGGGCGATGATGGCGATGGCCTTCTGTTGCAGCTCGGTGCTGTCAAACAGGTGCACCTTGTCACCAAACAGGGCGTTGATGGTCTCGTGAACCCCGATATAACCGAGGGAAATGGAGGCACGACCGTTCTTGAAGATCTCGCTGACGTTGTCGTCCGCCTTGAGCCGCACGCCGCAAGCCCCTTCCATATAGAGGATCGGAGCAACCCGTGCTTTCACCCCGTCCAGACGGGTGATGCGGTACATCAGCGCCTTCTTGGCGACCCGCAGGGAGGCATCGAGACGATCCCAGAAGTCTGCTTCGTCACGGGATTTCAGGGCAATGCGCGGCAGGTTGAGGCTCACCACACCCAGGTTGTTGCGACCTTCGTGGATCAGCTCGCCATTCTCCTCGTAGGCACCGAGGAAGGAGCGGCACCCCATGGGGGTCTTGAAGGAGCCGGTCACTTTCACGACCTGGTCGTAGTTGAGGATGTCCGGATACATCCGCTTGGAGGCACACTCCAGCGCCAGCTGCTTGATGTCGTAGTTGGGATCGCCCTGCTTGTGGTTGAGGCCATCCTTGATGGCGAACACCAGTTTCGGGAACACCGCGGTCTTCTTGTTCTTGCCAAGACCAGCGATACGGTTGCTGAGGATGGCGCGCTGGATCATCCGCGACTCCCAGCTGTCCCCCAGACCAAAGCCGAAGGTGACAAACGGCGTCTGACCGTTGGCGGTGTGCAGGGTGTTGACTTCGTACTCCAGTGACTGGAAGGCGTCGTAGCACTCTTTCTCGGTGCGGGCCATGGCGTAGGCTTCCACATCGGCAATGCCCCACTCTTCGGCCACTTCACGGTGTTTCTGCCAGCTGATGGTCACATAGGGGGCCAGCACTTCGTCGATGCGGTTGATGGTGGTGCCGCCATAGATGTGGCTCGCCACCTGGGCGATGATCTGGGCGGTCACAGCCGTGGCGGTGCTGATGGATTTCGGAGTATCGATCTCCGCATTGCCCATCTTGAAGCCGTGAGTCAGCATCCCTTTCAGATCGATCAACATGCAGTTGAACATCGGGAAGAAAGGAGAGTAATCGAGATCGTGGAAGTGCAGATCACCGCTCTCATGAGCCTGAACCACATCACGGGGCAGCATGTGGCTGGTGGCATAGTGCTTGGCGACGATACCGGCCAGCAAGTCGCGCTGGGTCGGGATCACCTTGGAGTCTTTGTTGGCATTCTCGTTGAGCAGGGCAGCGTTGGTCTGCTCGACCAGACCACGGATCTCCTGCGCCAGACGGCCGCGCGCCTCGCGGGCCTGATCCCTGTCGTGGCGATATTCGATATAGGCACGGGCGATGGCCTTGTCGTCGGAAGCCATCAGGTGGTTTTCGACCCGGTTCTGGATCTCGTGGATATCAACTTCACCACGCCCTCCCAGCTCCTGACTCACGGCATTGGCAATGCGGGAGGCGAGTGCCGGATTGGCCTGATTGACCGCTTCCGCCGCTCGGCTGACCGCCTCTGCAATCAGCTGGGCATTGAATGGTGCGCGACATCCGTCACGTTTGATCACAACCGGTTTCATGGATTTTCCCCGTTAAAAGGCCAGGCATTTGCCTCTGGCTCACCCTTGTTGGGCCCCCCTCCCGGCATCTCGTCCTGGACGCAAATAAATTCAGCCGAGGCTTGACAAGCCTGGGCTGAAGATAGGAGAGGAACAGCTTATACACAGCTTAATAACACAACATATAGGGATTAAAAACGAATGCGTCCCTATATGTGGTGTCTATTAGGCACCAAAGCGCAGCCTCATTTCTTGATCCAGAACAGGTTTTTCAGCGAGCGGGACAGTTCACGACCAACCCAAAGGAGCCCCATTCAAATCCAACCTCAAGCGGGGTGCGGGCTGGCGTCCGATCCACCCACCCGAAAAAAAATCGCCCCCCGCCGCACCGGTTTCGAGATGACAGCGTCAACCAAAACCGCCCATACTGAACAAGAACTCTTTCCCCCTCGACAAGGGACAACCCATGCGCACCTCCCTGCTATTGCTACTGCTATCCACCCTCTCTCTGCCGCTCTGGGCTGCCAACATTCTGGTGATCAGCAGCTACAATCCCGAATACCTGTGGGACCAAAGCTACAACAAAGGGCTGCTCGATGGCTTGCAGGGGGAGCACAAGATCACCCACTTCTATATGGATACCAAACGCCATCCACGGGAGAAGTTCGACGAAATAGCCCAGCAAGCCATCGCCTTTTATCTCAAGAGCAAACCGGATCTGGTAGTACTGGGGGATGACAACGCCATCAACTATCTGGCCAACGAGATCGCCTCGCTGGGCACCCCGGTGGTCTTTCTTGGCATGAACGAGAATCCGCGTCTCAAGGGCTTTGTCGGCCACCCCAAGATCACCGGCGTGCTGGAGCGCCCCCTGCTCAAGCGCAACATCAGCGAAATAAGCCAGATGATGGGAGGGCTCGACAAGGCACTGGTGCTGTTTGATTCCAGCAATGTGGCCCTCACTGCCATTGAGGATGAATTCAAGACCCAGACCGAGCTGCGGGTCGGTCAGACCCGGATCAACAGCCAGCTGATGGGGGATTACAGCCTATGGCAGGAGGCAGTGCTCAACGCCAAGAAGAACGGCTATCAGGCGATCTTCCTCGGCCTCTACCACACGCTGGTCGATGACAATGGCAAGCATGTAAGCGAAAAGACGGTGCTGGAGTGGACCAGCGCCAACACGCCGGTGCCGCTCTTCTGTTTCTGGGAGTTTACCGTCGGCAAGGGGATGGCCATCGGTGGGCTGGTGCTGGACGGCCACGATCAGGGGATACAGGCAGCCAGCCTCATCAACACCATACTGGCGGGCACCCTGCCCCGTACCATCTCCCCGCGCGCGGCCCTGCGCGGCGAATATGTCTTCAGCAAGAGTGAGCTGGCCCGCTGGCAGCTCACCGTGCCCGACAAATGGCGCCACAAGATCCTCTGGCGTGAGTAACCGCCGAAACAAAAAAAGAGAACCCGGCCATGCCGGGTTCTCTTTTATCGGGTGCTGCGGTTAGCAGGCTTGGTGAGGGCTATCAGCCCTGCAACGCCTGTTGCAGCTCCTCTTCGGTCCAGATGGTAATGCCGAGCTCCTGCGCCTTGGTCAGCTTGGAACCGGCCGCTTCCCCCGCGACCAGCACATCGGTCTTGGCAGATACCGAACCCGCTACCTTGGCTCCCAGCGCCTGCAGTGCCGCCTTGGCATCGTTGCGCGACAAGGTGGTCAGGGTGCCAGTCAGCACGAAGGTCTTGCCGGCAAAGGGTTGCTCCGCGGCCTCTTTCTTCTCGATGGCCGGCCAGTGGATGCCGGCAGCCAGCAAGGCTTCCAGCACCTCCACGTTGTGCGGCTGACGCAAGAAGTAGTAGACATGCTTGGCCACCACATCGCCCACGTCGGCCACTTCGAGCAGTTGCTCCACCGAAGCTGCGCGCAGGGCATCCAGGGTGAGGAAGTGGTTGGCAAGGTTGAGCGCAGTCGCCTCCCCTACTTCGCGGATCCCCAGAGCAAACAGGAAGCGCGGCAAGGTGGTACTGCGGGCAGCATCGATGGCGGCTACCAGATTGAGGGCCGATTTTTGCCCCATCCGCTCAAGACCGGCCAGCTGGATGGCGTTGAGGCTGAAGAGATCAGCGGGAGTCTTCACCAGCTCCTTGTCTACCAGCTGCTCGACAATCTTGTCGCCAAGGCCGTCCACATCCATGGCGCGACGGGCGGCGAAGTGCTTGATCGCCTCCTTGCGCTGCGCCTCGCAGAACAGGCCGCCGGAGCAGCGGGCAACCGCTTCCCCTTCCAGCCGCTCGACCGCAGAGCCACAGACCGGACACTCGGTCGGGAAGAGAATTTCGCGCGCATCAACAGGGCGCTGCGCCTCCACCACGGCGACGATCTGCGGGATCACATCTCCTGCCCGGCGCACGATCACGGTATCGCCGACCATGACGCCGAGGCGCTCGATCTCGTCGGCGTTGTGCAGGGTGGCGTTGGAGACGGTGACGCCGCCGACAAACACCGGTTTGAGCTTGGCCACCGGGGTTACGGCGCCGGTACGGCCGACCTGGAACTCGACGTTCTCAAGCAGAGTCATCTCCTCCTGCGCTGGAAACTTGTGGGCGGTCGCCCAGCGCGGGGCGCGGGCCACAAAGCCGAGTTCCTCCTGCAGAGCGATGGCATCCACCTTGTAGACCACGCCGTCGATCTCGTAAGGAAGCTCGCCACGGCGGGCCAGAATGTCGTCATGGAACGCCTGACAACCGGCGGCCCCCTCTTTGAGCTTCATCTCGGGACTGAGCGGCAGCCCCCACTCCTTGAGCTGATTGAGGCGACCAAAGTGAGAGCCACCGAGCAGCTCGCCGCCAACACCGACACCGTAAGCGTAAAAGCTCAGGGGACGGCTGGCGGTGATACGCGAGTCAAGCTGACGCAGGCTGCCAGCGGCTGCATTGCGCGGGTTGACGAATACCTTCTCGCCTGCGGCCAGCGCCTTGGCGTTCATCGCCTCGAAACCGGCCTTGGGCATAAAGACTTCGCCACGCACCTCCAGCCGCTCGGGCCAGCCAGTGCCACGCAGCGCGAGCGGAATGGCCTTGATGGTGCGCACGTTCTCGGTGATCTCCTCACCAGTGGCGCCATCGCCCCGGGTGGCCGCCTGCACCAGCTGACCATTTACATAGAGCAGGCTCACCGCCAGACCATCGAGCTTGGGCTCGCAGCAGAAGGTGAAACGCACGTCACGCTTGAGGCGATCGCTCATCCGTTGTTCGAACGCCTGCAACTCTTCGCTGCTAAAGACGTTGTCCAGACTCAGCATGGGGATCTCGTGGCGCACCTGTTTGAAGGCCGTCAGCGGCTGACCGCCGACCCGCACGCTGGGTGACGCCGGTGTTTTCAGCTCGGGATGCTCGGCCTCCAGCGCAATCAACTCGCGCATCAGGCGATCGTATTCGGCATCCGGCACTGTAGGGTTATCCAGCACATAGTACTGGTGACCATATTCGGTAAGCAGTTCACACAATTGACGGTGGCGGGAGAGGGTGTCGCTCATGAAAAAGTCTCGAAGTGTGATTGAACGTACGGCCGGGGTAGAAACAAAAATGCGGTACCAGGGTACCGCACTTTTTCTTCACTCGACCCGCATGGCGTATTAGTCGCGACTGGCCTCGTAGGCAGCCAGCTCGTGACGGTAACGGGCAATGGTCTCGTCGCTCAGCGGGCTGCGATCCATATCGGTCAGCATGGCATCGAGATCGCTGGCCAGCTGATCGGCAGCCTGCAGCATGTCCTCGAAGGCAAACGCGGCATTGCTGCGCAGCGGCAACTGCATGAACAGAGAGACACCCGGCGTGGTGAACTGCTCCATCCGGTACGGGTTAAAGGTACCCGGCTTGACCATGTTGATCATGGAGAAGAGCACTTCACCCTTGCCGTTGGGATCTTCGTGACGGTGGAAAATATCCATCTCGCCAAACTTGAAGCCCTGCGCCATCAGGGATGAGAGCAGGGTTGCACCTTGCAAGTCGTGACCCGGACGGCCCATCAGGTTGATGACATAGACATCCTGCCAGATCTTCTCGACCGGCTGGGGCGCCATGCGCGGCTCTTCCACCACAGGTGCAGGTGCCACATAGGCCGGCTCTTCATAAACAGGCTCGGGAGCCACATGACGGGGCTGCGGCTGATATTCCGGCTCGGGAGCTCGCACCGGCTCGGCACGAACGGTGTCAGCGGTACGGACTGTCTCTGCACGGGCACCAAAAGTCGGGGCGGTCGCGTAAGCGGGCTCGACCAGCGGCTCGTCGTCCAGCGACTGCATCATGGGCTCGCGCTGGGGACGGGAACGGTAGACCGGGGTACGACGATTGACCTGAGCAGGTTTGCGCACCGGCGCGGCGGGCGCCTCGTCGATCTCCTCGGGCAGCGGTTCGTCGAATGTTTCCTCTTCATAGACAGGAGGCGGCGGAACCGGGCGGGCAGCAGGCTTGCGCACTACGGGCGGCGGCAGATCGTCCTCGTCATCTTCATCATCAAAGGCGGGGACGGCAGGGCGACGACCGAGTTCCGGCTGGCGGCTCTCTTCACTGCGCAGCTTGGGCTCGGCACGACGGCCACCACTGACCACACGTACCTGGCCGATGCCATCGCTGTCGAAGGCGTCGTTATCACGATCCCGCGACTTGGAGTCCATCCGTCCAATCGGTTTCTCTTTGATCGGTGCCTGACGATTCTTTTTGTTGCTCCACAACCCGTGAATGAGCAATGCCGCAATAGCAATACCGCCCAGGGCAACCAAGATGTAACGCAATTCCTGCATTAGCTGCTTCTCTTTCTAGTTTTGCTCAGCCAAAGCGACGGCTTCACCGATATCGACCGACACAATGCGAGAAACCCCGGGCTCTTGCATTGTGACGCCAACCAGCTGCTCAGCCATCTCCATGGAGACCTTATTATGACTGATGTAAACGAACTGTACTGTGCTCGACATCTCTTTGACAAGAGAACAGAAGCGACCGACGTTCACTTCATCGAGCGGTGCATCCACCTCATCCAGCAGACAAAAAGGTGCTGGGTTGAGTCTGAAGATGGCAAAAACCAGCGCAAGCGCGGTTAACGCCTTCTCCCCCCCGGAAAGCAGGGCAATGGTAGCATTCTTCTTACCCGGAGGTCTCGCCATGATGCTCACTCCGGCCTCCAAAAGATCATCGGAGGTGAGCTCAAGCCAGGCACTGCCCCCACCGAACACTTTTGGAAACAGGGATTTTAAATCTTCGTTGACCTTATCGAAAGTGTCCCGGAACCGTATTTGTGTCTCTTTATCAATTCTTTTAATGGCTTGGCTCAAGGTTTCCAGCGCTTGCTCGAGATCCTGACACTGATTTTCAAGATAGGTTGCCCGGTTTTTCGCCTCTTCGTACTCCTCCAGCGCCGCCAGGTTGATGGCGCCAAGCGCTTCCACTTGCGCCTCCAGGGTCTGGATCTCCTGCCGCAGCTTGCCGCGATCTGCGGCGATCAGCACCGCCTGATCGAGATCCACCAGCCTCACCCCAAGCTCTTCGAACTGCTCATGCAGCCCCTGTCGACGGGTGAGGTTGCGTTCGCGCTCAAGGCGCAGAGTTGCCAGCTTCTCCTGCAACGTCACCAGCTGCTTGTGATCGGCACTTCTGGCCTGCTCCAGCTCACCGAGCTGGCGCTCCAGCTCCGCAAGCCGTTGATGGCAGGCGAGCTGCTGCGCCTCCAGATTACGCTGCTCGGCCAGCAGGGGCGCCAGATCCGGCACTGCCTCGCTATCCGGCCCTTTCAGCCCGGCCAGCTCCAGCCCGAGCCTCGCCAACTCCTCTTCGCCCAGGGTTATGAGTTGGCGCAAATTGCCCAACTCCAGTTGCAAACGCTGGCAGGCCGCTTGTTGCTGCTCGCGGCGCGCACGGGCCTCGTCGACCGCCCGCTCGCAGCGGGTCAGCAGCTCCTGAGCGAGCTGCAACCCTTGCTTCAGCGGCTCCCCCTGCTCCTGCAACTCGGCAAGGCGTGCCTCATCGAGTTCCAGTTGTTCACGGGCGCTGGCCAGTCGCTCTGCCTCTTCGGCCTGCTCCTGATCAAGCCGGATCAGCTCTTCGCCGAGCTGACCGAGCCGCTGCAACCGCTCCTGCCGCTGACCCTGTTGCAGGCTCCAGGCTTCGCGCAGTTGTTGCCATTTCTGCTCTTGCTCGCGCAAGGTTCGCTGCGACAACTCCTGCGCACTGGCAAGCTGGGCGCGCCGGGCATCGGCTGAGACAAGTTGCTCGCTCAGCTGTGCCAGCCCCGCGGCAACCTTCTCCTGCTCGGTATGCAACCGCTCACGCTCACCCAGCAGCGCCATGGTGCCAAGCGCCGCGCCCTGTCCCAAATCTGCCCAGTTTGGCCCCAGCCAGTCGCCAGCAGGAGTCAGTACCGACTCACCGGCCGCAAGGCTTGGCTGGCGGGCCAATGCGGCCTCCCGGCTCTCCACCAGCCAGATGGCGTTGAGGAAGGCAGGAATATGCGCACCACCCAGTTGCGCCGCCAGCGTACCGGCAACCGCCGGTTGCGCCGGGCCAATCCAGAGTCCCTCTTGCGCCAGATTGCACTCGTCCGCCGGCGTTGCGGTGAGCCAGCGACCCAGCACCTTGTCGAGTGCCTGTGCCCACTCGGGGGCAACCTGCAACCGGTCGGCCAGGGTCGCCCCCTCCATCTGCTCGCCGAGGATCTGATCCAGGGTCGCCAGCCGCGCCTCCAGCTCCCGTTGCAGGCTCAACTGCTGGCCATGCTGCTGCTTGAGTTGTTCATGGGCGTCGACCGCCTGTGCCAGCTGCTCGGTCAGCTCGCCATTGGCCGCCCGTGTCAGCTCCAGCTCACCACTCAGGGCATCGAGGGCCGGTTGCAGATCGTCGGCCTCTGTGCCGAGGGGGCCAGCGCGTTCATCTTCCAGCTTGAGGCGGGCCAGCCGGGTCTTGGCTTGCAACTCCTGCAAGCCACCCAACCGGGCACGAGTCTGGTTGAGCTGGCCCTGCAACCCGGCCAACTGTTGCTGCCACTGCTGCTGGCGCAAGCGGGCCTGTTCCAGCTGCTCGCTGGCGTGCTGGCGGGCCTCCTGCTGCTCGGTGAGCAACTGCTCACACTGCTCCAGCCGGGCGCTCTCCTGCTCGGCGCGCAATACCCCTTCGGTCAGTTGATCCTGCTGGCTGGCAAGCTGCGCCTTGCGGGTGGCGATCCGTTCGCCCAGCGCCTCTGCACGGGCCTGCCAGTCGCGCCCCAGTTCACTCTGGTGCAGTTGCTGTTGTTCGAGGCGGGCGATAGCCTGCCCACCGAGAAAAATCTGTTGCTGACGGCTCGCCTGCTCGGCTTGCGCCTCTTGTCTGGCGACCGACAGGGTGACGTGGCGCCCCTCATCGGCGGTGCGCTTGGCATCGAGCGCCGCCAGCGCCTGCTCGGCCTGCGCCAGTTCGGTTTTGGCCTCGCCAAGGCGCGTCTCCAGCGCCCACAACTCGGAGCCAATCAGCTCGGCACGAGCAGCGCGCGAACGACTCTTGAGCTGTTTGTAGCGCTCGGCTGTTTCGGCCTGGGCTTTGAGGTGGTCAAGGCGCGAGCCCAGCTCGCCGCGAATATCGCCGAGGCGCTCCAGATTTTCCTGGGTGTGGCGAATGCGCTGCTCGGTCTCGCGGCGCCGCTCCTTGTAGCGGGAAACCCCGGCGGCCTCTTCCATAAAGAGCTTGAGATCGGCCGGACGCGACTCCACCAGTCGGCTGACAGTGCCCTGCTCGATGATGGCGTAGCTGCGAGGGCCAAGACCGGTGCCGAGGAAGAGGTCGGTCACATCCTTGCGGCGGCACTTCTGGCCGTTGATCTGATAGTGGTTGGAGCCGTCGCGCAGCACTTCGCGGCGCACCGAGATCTCGGTAAAGCGGCCGAACTCGCCGGGCACCCGGTTATGGGGATTGTCGAACACCAGCTCGACCGAGGCGCGCCCGTGTGCACTGCGATTGATAGAGCCGTTGAAGATAACATCGGTCATGTTCTCGCCGCG
Organism: Aeromonas sp. 82P; assembly: GCF_051919365.1. Classification (NCBI taxonomy): domain Bacteria; kingdom Pseudomonadati; phylum Pseudomonadota; class Gammaproteobacteria; order Aeromonadales; family Aeromonadaceae; genus Aeromonas; species Aeromonas sp. 82P. Next base: position 1,535,708 of record NZ_JBQBEV010000001.1, on the reverse strand, counting down.
CAGATGGCGGGCTGAGCTCTCCCCCAGCACCCAGCGCACCGCGTCGATGACGTTGGATTTGCCACAGCCGTTGGGGCCCACCACGGCAGTCATGTCTGCCGACAGTTCGATGCGGGTCGGCTCGACGAACGACTTGAAGCCGGCGAGTTTGATCAGTTTCAGACGCATGGCGACCTGTATCAGTGGCTAAATAAAGAGGATGCGGGCAGGTGACTTTACCAAATCCAGACCCGGCTTTGTTTGTAATATGCAGGCATCATCCCCATTCATGCCCGATTTTTGGTCTCCACGGCACGAAATAAGGAATAGTCGGCGACTTTACCAAATCAAAGGCTTGTTTGTAATATGCTGGCAGTTCTCCCATGCATAGATGGAGCTCACATGAGCCAATCACCCCATATGGTCAAAGATTCAATCAGCGGTGCAGACTACTTTCTGCGCGGTTTTTCCCTTATTCGCCAACCTGGCATCCGCACCTTTGTGCTGATCCCCCTGCTGGTCAACTTCGTGCTGTTTGCCGGGGCCTTCTATGCCCTGTTGCTGCAACTGGACGGCCTGTTCGCCTGGCTCCACCAGCAGATCCCCGCCTGGCTCGACTGGCTGGACTACCTGCTCTGGCCCATCGCCCTCATCACCATACTGGTGGTCTTCTCCTTTATCTTCAGCTCGGTTGCCAACTGGGTAGCCGCCCCCTTCAACGGCCTGCTGGCGGAGAAGGTGGAGCAGATCCTCACCGGCCAGCCCGCCAATGACAGCGGTGTGCTGGATATCGTCAAGGATGTGCCACGCACCTTCGGCCGCGAATGGACCAAGCTGAAGTATTACCTGCCCAAGGCCATTGGCTGCCTGATCCTGTTCCTGATCCCTGTGGTGGGCCAGACCCTGGCGCCGGTGCTCTGGTTCCTGTTCAGCGCCTGGATGATGGCGATCCAGTATGTGGATTATCCCTTCGACAACCACAAGATCGACTTCATCACCATGCGCGATGCGTTGAAGCAACGCCGCGGCAAGTGTCTGAGCTTCGGCGCTTTGGTGACCCTCTTCTCCGCCATTCCGGTGGTGAACCTCTTCGTGATGCCAGTCGCCATCTGTGGTGCCACCGCCATGTGGGTCGATCACTACCGGCAGGAGCAGTTGGGGCGCTAACCCTTGAACATTGATTAGAAAAAGGCACCCGAAACGGTGCCTTTTTCGCATTTAGCATGAATTAAATTAATGCATGCATTCGATAGCTTGTCCCATATGACACGAGTTGGTAGGATTCTGGCCTTTCTCGTTCCCTGGGATATCTCATGTTACATGCACTCTTCTTGGTTGGCCTGGTGGCCGAAGGGATGACCGGCGCGCTGGCCGCGGGTCGGCGACGGATGGACCTGTTTGGTGTGGTGATCATCGCCTCGGCGACGGCCATCGGTGGTGGCACCATTCGTGATGTGCTGCTCGGCCACTATCCGCTGCTCTGGATTGAACATCCGGAATATGTGCTGCTGGTTGCCGCAGCTGCGATGGCGGGTGTGGTCTCCGCCCCCCTGATGCGCTATCTCGGCAAGCTGTTCATGGCCCTTGATGCCCTGGGACTGGTGGTCTTCTCCATCTTCGGTGCGGCCCGGGCGCTGGATATGGGCCACGGCGCCGGTATTGCCTGCATCATGGCGGTAGTGACCGGGGTCTTTGGCGGGGTGCTGCGGGATCTGCTCTGCCAGCGCATTCCACTGGTATTTCGTCGCGAGCTCTATGCAGCCATTTCGCTGATCACCGCAGCGCTTTACTGTCTGGCGCTGGATCAGGGCTTGCCGACCAACTGGGCCGCGTTCGGTTCCATCGGGATCGGCTTTGTACTACGACTGCTGGCGGTTCGCTTCAAGTGGGGTCTGCCCACCTTCAACTACCAGTACGCGACCCACTGAGTACGCCAGCTTCTGGCGAGGCGGGTTGAATTGCGAGCAACAAAAAAGCGCCCGAGCGGCGCTTTTTTCATGGACGGTCTGCGACTCAGTTAATCCCTTCCGAGCTGAAGAAGGTCGCCTTGTCGGCGATAAAGCGGACCTTGATGTTCTTCCCTTCCCCGCCCCAGAGGCAGCTGGTAGTGCCCAAGGCATCATCACAACGCTCCGCCTTGCCCAGAATGGTGCTGGCCTCGGCGTAACTCATCCCCATCTTCAACTGGTCGTAATTTTCACGGTTGAGCTTGCTGCAACCGGTCAACAACATGGCTATCAGACCGCCAATCACTATCTTTTTCATCGCTATCTCCTCTCTGGTGGGAAGAGCTTGGCAGTTTGCCAACCCCTTTACCAGCTGCGCACCGGGCCGGTATCGAGGTGAACGAAGTTATCACGGGGATAGTAACCAACCCCACCCACCTTGAGCTGGAGCGCCGCCTTGCGCAGATGGGCCAGCTGTACGCCGGGGATCCGCACATCCACCGCCTGCCCCAGGGTGTGGTAGCTGTGCTTGGCCACGCCGCGGCTCTTGTGACGCTTCTGGCGATTGGTGGCCGGAGCGCGATAGCCGGAGATCAGCTGAATTTCGCTGCGCCGACCCAGCTTGTGCTGCAACAGGAACAGCTGATCAAACAGCTTCTTGTCGATGTTGAACACTTCATTGCGCCGGTAATCGCGGAAGATGTGGTTGAGCTCGGCCAACCCGTCGCTCAGATAGTGGCCGTTCTCCCAATAGCTGGCGCGCACCCGCTCGCCGGTATTGAGATTAAAGAAACTGAGTTCACGCCCGGTGGTACTGCGGCTTGCCAGTGCAGGGAAGGAGATCAGCGAGCTGCCCAACAGGCAACCGGCTCCCAGCAACAGGCGACGTCGACTTATCTCTTGTTCCAGCATAAGGGGTTCGTCCATCGCAGATTCAAGCGAAAATAGGTGAATAAGCTCACTGAGTGAATGTCATACAGGCGCTTGAAACTACCCTCCGGCGGGGGGGCCTGTCAAACCTCAATCGCCCACAGAAAAGCCCGGCACAGGCCGGGCTTTTCACTCTGTGGCAGGGATCACAGCAGGCGGCTCTGGAAGCTGACCCGATCAAATCCGTAGATGTCGTTGCGCAGTTGCTGGCGACCATTTTCGTCGATCCAGCTGCTCCAGTAGACGGTAAAGACCGGGATCGGCGTGGTGAGCGGCAACCATTTGGTCTGGCTCTCCTTGAGGATATTGGCCACCTTGTCCGGCTGATAGCGGGAATCGGCCAGCAACAGCTCGGCCAGATCGTCCGCATGTTCCACCCGGATGCAGCCCGAACTGAAGGCGCGCGCCCCCTGCTCGAACAGCGCCTTGCGCGGAGTGGAGTGCAGATAGATGGCGTCATTGTTGGGCAGGTAGAACTTGTAGCGCCCCAGGGCATTGTGATCACCCGGTTTTTGCCGCAGGCGATAGGGGAAACCGGCGGCCAGCGCCTGATGCCAACCCTCTTCGGTGAACTGCACCGGGTTACCCTCGCTGTCGATCACCTCGAACTGCTCACGATTGAGGTAGGCAGGATCACGGCCGAGCTTGGGCAGAATGTCCTTGCTCAGGATCGAGCGCGGCACATGCCAGGAGGGGTTGAGCACGATGGAGCGAATTTCGCTGGCCAGAATGGGGGTGGCCCGCTGCTCCTTGCCGACGATGACCCGGCTGGTGAACACCTCGTTGCCGGACTCCACCACACTCAGGCGGTAGTCGGGAATATTGACCAGCACGTAGCGGCCAGCGGCGAGCTGATCCACCAGATCGCGACGCCACAGGTTGCGCAGCAGCAGGCTGGCGCGCACTTGCGGGCCGGTATTGAGCCAGGAGCGAGTCTGACGGCCGATGATGCCATCAGCGGTAAGGCCATGACGACGCTGGAACTGTTTGATGGCCTGCTCGGTATCGCCATCGTAAATCAGATCACCATGGCTCGGGGCACTGTCGCCCAGCTCGTTGAGCATGGCGCGGATCTGGCCAAGCTCGGCGGCGCTCTCTCCGGCCCGCAGGGTCGGCATATCAAGGGTCGGCCACTTGCTGGCCATCGGCATCGCCAGCAGCTTGTGCACTTTGGCCCGCACCGCCTCGTATTCCGCCACCTGGGGGCGCAGGGATTTCACCTGGGTGAGCAGGTCATCACTGCCGGGCTTGGTCACCACAGGGCGATTCAAATCGAGCTTGAGGGTCTTCATCTGCTCGCGAGAGACCAGATCCATCCCCCGCCAGGCATGCTGGAAACGGCTCAGCTTGGCAAAAATGTCATCATAGATGGCGCCACGCTTGGCGGCAGGGGCGGCCTGCAGGCGCTTCCACAAGGTGAAAAAATCGGGGTGCAGCTGAGCCAGCACAGCCTCTTGCAACTGCTGCTCCAGCTCGACACGGGCCTGTTCGGCCCGACGGCCCTGATACCAGTCATGCCCGGTTTCACTGGCCGCCACCACAACTTGTGCTTCGGTCGCATGTACCGCGCCAGCGGGCAAACATCCCAGCCACACCAGATTGGCAAGGGCCAGCCAATACTTCATCCCCATGGGTACCTCAAAACGGTTTGTTCACTCTGTCGGGCCTGACAAGCAGACCCGATGCTCAGGCCGCTCATGATGCGTGAACGGCCAATACTTTGCTAGCGCCCGGGGGCATAACGCTGCCAGATAATGTCATACGCATCTGTCTCCTTGAACCGCGCCAACGCCTGATTGAATTGTTGCAAGAACTGCGGCGAAACGCTGCGCTTGCCCAACATAAAGAAGCTCGGCGATTCAGATACCACCATGGGGTGGCTGGTGAACAGACCGCTCAGCCCCTCCTTGTTAAGGGCGCTGGGTGTCGCCAGCATGTCGCCGAGGAAACCGTCGATGCGCCCGCGGGCCAGCTTCTCGTAATTCTGCTTGTCGCTTACCGCACTCACCTGTTTGGCATATCGGCCGAGCAGCGACATCACCTCATCCCCATAAAAGTACTCTTTGGTGACGCCGAGGGAGTACCCCTTGGCCAGCCAGCTCGCCAGATCCTGCTCGGGATAGTGGCTGCCCTTGCTGACCCACAGCAAGGTGCGTCCCGGGTTGTAGGAGTCGGAAAACCAGGCATAACGGGCGCGCTCATCGTTGATGTTTGCCTCCATTGCCATGTCTATCTCGCCGAACTCCATCTCATGCAGTACCCGCTTCCAGGGCAGCTCCACATAGTTGACCTTGCAGTGCATGGCGGTGAGCACGGCCGTCAGCACCTCGACGGCATAACCGCGCACCTGTTGCGGTGAGTCAGCCTCATAGTAATGGTAAGGGGGCCAGTTATCGTAACCGACCTGAATGGGCTCGGGGCAAAGCGCCTTGGCAAAGGCCATTGGCGCCCATAATCCAAACAGCAGAGAGAGGGAGAGCCACTTCATAGGTCATCCTTGACGAAAAGGTGAGTCATCATAAATCGCCCCCTGCAAAATGGCGATAGAGGCCAGCGGACTATCGCATCCGCTAGAAAATGACGCAGCAATGTATCTCTATCTGCCAAACTGCCTGCCGGAGCGCCCCTTGCCACTGGCTACTTGCGCCCCGCCAGCCTTGTTTGACCAGCAAACAGCAACATTTGGAACAGAGGGAAAAAGGGGTTAATATGTGACCAAATATTTTTTTGTGATCCACTATGCTTTTTTTGCAATTGGATTAGCATATGCGCGACATCGGCCTACCAATTCTGTCAGGCGTAGAGAGTGATATGACGTACAAAAAGTTCGGTTTTTTGACTGCCATTCTGGCGTTAAGCGGTTTTTATCTTTACACCCTCTATCTGGCTGCTCACCCCAACGTGAGCCTGGCCTACAAACTCTATTATCTGGAAGGCAAAACCCGCTTCTGGGAACACAACTCCAGCATGACCTATCAGCCGGGTAACGAGCTCAATCTGACCAAGCCGAGCCGCTTTCTCTCCAGCGAAGGCTGGGCCAAGAAGCCGAGCGATGAAGGCACCCTGCTCAGCGGTCAGGGCGGTCTCTATTTCGTGCTGCCCAAACAGGCGGCCAATCCGGATCAGCTCACCGTACACGCCCGCATCAACAGCCCGCAAGCCGGGGCCCTGTTGAAAGTGGCGCTGGGTCACGACTTCACCACCACGGTGAAACTGGCCAAGGCGGGTATCAACGAAATCCGTCTCAGTCTGCCCGGCGACTCGCTCACGGCAGACCCCAAGCACCCCAATTTTCTGGCGCTCTCGGCCCCGACCCCCATCAATGTGCAGTCGGTACGTTTGACCGTAGCCCAGTGATCCTTGCCCCGAATACCATTTTATAAAAACAACTATCCCAAATAAGGACGTTCTTATGTCGCATCCAGATTTTCGACTCTCTCTGGTCGTTCCCGTTTACAACGAGGAAGAGAGCATCGATGCCTTCATCAACGCGATAGACAACGAACTGGCCCCGCTGAAAGACCAGCTTGAAATTGTATTCGTCAACGATGGCAGCCGTGACCGCACCCGTGAAGTGGTCGAACAGGCCATCGCCCGTGACCCGCGCGTGACACTGGTCAACCTGGCGCGCAACTTCGGTAAAGAGGCGGCCCTGACTGCCGGTCTGCATCAGGCCAAAGGGGATGCCATCGTGCCGATGGACGTGGATCTGCAAGATCCTCCCGCCCTGATCCTGGAATTCGTCAAACTGTGGCAGACCGGTGACTATGACACCGTCTACGGCATCCGCGTCGATCGCAGCGCCGATACCCCGATGAAGCGCCTGACTGCCGGTGGCTTCTACCGCTTCTTCAACGCCCTCTCCACCAGCACCAAGCTGCCGGAAAACGCCGGTGACTTCCGCCTGATCGACCGTCGCGTGGTCGAGGCGATCAAGCTGCTGCCGGAGCGCAACCGCTTCATGAAGGGTCTGTTTGTCTGGGCCGGTTTCCGTGCCGTTGGCGTCCCCTACGAGCGCCCGGCCCGTCACGCCGGTGAAACCAAGTTCAACTACTGGAAACTGTGGAACTTCGCCCTTGACGGTCTGCTCAGCTTCTCCAGCTGGCCGCTGCGGGTCTGGAGCTATGTGGGTGTCGGCGTCTCCTTCGTCGCCTTCCTCTACATCCTCAAGATCGTGACCCAGGTGGTCTTCTTCGGCATCGACGTGCCCGGTTACGCCTCCCTGATGTCTGTAGTGCTGTTCCTCGGCGGTATCCAGCTGCTGTCGCTCGGCATCATCGGCGAGTACATCGGCCGCATGTTCGTGGAAGTGAAACAGCGCCCGGTCTACCTCATTGAAGGGGTCTATGGCCAGTATGCCAAGCAGGATGCGGCCAAACCGCAGAGCGCTGACAGCAACCCGCAAGAGCAGCAGGAGTAAGCGCCTCAATGATCTCCCGCGAGGAATTCTGGCGGCTGGTACGTTTCGGTTTTGTCGGCGGGGGGGCTACCCTCGTCGACCTTGGCACCTCCATCGCACTGTTTCATACCTGGCCCACCATCTCGGAGCACCTGGTTACCACGCTGGCTTTTGCCATCGCGTTCTGGTTCTCCTTCTTTGGTCACCGCTACATCACCTTCCAAAAGCAGGGAGCCGCCAGCAAGTTTCTGCTGGTCGCCCTCTTCTCGCTGGCGGTGCGTAACCTGATCCTGAGCGGCCTGCTGTTTGCAGGGCTCTCCGGTCTGCTGCCGGTGGTCATCGCCACCCTGACCGTTACCGTCCTCACTTACGTTCTCTCTCGCGTCTGGGTTTTTGCCTGATGAATGATATGACTAATACTGTCCCGCTAACCGGGGCTGCACTCCCCTATCGCCCGTCACTGCGCATCAGCGGTCGTGACTGGCTGATGATCATCGCCGCCTTCATGCTGAGCCGGGTGGCGCTGTATGGCATGGGCTACTTCGGTGTCCAGCTCTATGGCTCCCCCGACATAGGCCCGCTGCAGGCCTATTGTCAGTTCGACTGCGTCTGGTTCCAGCGCATCATCGAGAACGGATACGATCTCTACCCGCGTTGGCTGAGCAAGGGCAATGCGGCCAACTGGGCCTTTATGCCGCTCTATCCGATGGTCTCCGGTGCCATCTCCAACCTGTTCAATGTCGAGAGCCTGATCGGCCTCATCATTGTTACCAATATCTCCTTCTTCGCCAGCCTGCCGCTGATGCTGCTGGTGTTGCGTCAGCTCAAGCTGGGGGACGATACCGCCCGCTTCGGCGTCTGGCTGCTCGCCTTCTCCCCCTTCTCCGCCTACTTCGTCTCCGGTTATACCGAGTCGACCTTTATGGCGCTGATGCTGGGGATGTTCCTGTTCGCCTATCGGGAGCAGTGGCTGATGGTGGCTGTGCTGGGGGTCTGTATCTCCGCCACCCGCAATCTGGGGGTGATGATGGTCTTCCCGGTGCTGATCCTGGCGCTGCAGGCTTACGGCTGGCGGGAATTTTTCCACTTCACCGAGCGCGCCTTCAAGGTGGTGTTCACCCTCTGGATGATCCCGTTTGGCCTGTTTGCCTACATGGTCTACCTCTATCATCTGACCGGCGATGCCTTTGCCTTCAAGCACATTCAGGTGGCGTGGGGTCGCTACATGGACAGCCCGCTGGACTGGTGGCTGAGCGGTTTCGAGCTGGGCGGCCGCAAGGCTTATCTCTCCATCATGGTGATCTTCGGCTGGTGCCTGAACGGCTACCTGTTCAGCCAGAAACGCTGGGCGGAAGCGACCCTGATGTTCATCTGCTGCACCATCCCGCTGATGACCGGCCTCAACGCCATGCCACGCTACATGTTCGGGCTCTACCCGACCCTGCTGGCCATCATTCTGCTGACCCATCGCTGGCCAGCCATCCGCCCTGCTGTGCTCTGCATCAGCGGCATGGTGGCCTCCTTCATCGCGGTGGCCTTCGTCAACTTCAAGTTTTTCACCGTCTGATGTGACGACAATGCCTGATACACCAAATGCCGGTCACCTGACCGGCATTTTTTTATGGCCGCTATTTTTATCGACAAAGCATCCCACCACTTCCCCGTCACACTTTCCTCGGCTTGAAAACGTAACCATTTGAACTGATGTCACAAATCGGCGTTTTGCCGATCCAAGGCGCGCTTTGCTGCTCCTAGAATGGGCCCTTGTCCGAACTGCCCTGCTCAAGGAATGGCTTATGCGTCGTGCTCATCACTTATCCCCTCTCTGGCTCGCCCTGCTGGCCGCCCCTCTGTTCATCCAACAGGCGATAGCCGCCCCCGAGGTTCGCCTCTATGTGGATGGTCAGCCGGTGGCGACTCCGATCGCGCTGGACAAGGGCACGGTGGAGCTGACCCATCCCCTTGCCAAGGGGAGCCACCAGATCCGCATCAGCGACGCAGGCAACAGTTGCGGCACCAGCTTTGGCCCGAGCGAGAGCAAGCAACTTCCCTTCGGCACCGCCCAACCAATGGACAAATGCAGTAAGGATCAGAGCTTTACCCTGCGGGTGATGCTGGCCGGGGAGTATCAGTTCACCTTCAACCCGGATACTCCCAGCCTCAAGGTGCTGCGGGCGACCAAGAAGAGCGAGTTCAAGCGCCAGCCACCACAAGAGCCCTGCATCAGCTGGAATGGCGGCCCGGTCACTGTGTCGCTCAAAGGGGTCTGGCCCGACGGCACCCGACTGCGGGATGCCTACTCGAAACAGGAGGCGGAGGTCAAACAGGGCAAGCTGACCCTGACCCCGAGCAAAGAGAGCGGCGGCCTGCTGCTGCTCGAGCCGGTCAAGGCAGCCAAGTCAGCACCGTTCAGCTGGGATCATGCGAGCGTCTATTTCCTGCTGACCGATCGCTTCCACAACGGCGACCCTGCCAACGACCACAGCTTCGGCCGCCAGAAGGATGGTCAGGACGAGGTGGCCACCTGGCACGGCGGTGACTTCAAGGGGCTGACCGAGAAGCTCGACTACATCAAGAGCCTCGGCATGAACGCCATCTGGATCACCCCCATGGTGGAGCAGGTGCACGGCTTTATCGGCGGTGGCGAGCAGGGCAACTTCCCCTTCTACGCCTACCACGGCTACTGGGCGCTCGACTTCACCAAGATTGACCCCAACTACGGCGATGAAGAGAGCCTGAAAACCCTGGTGGACGAGGCCCACAAGCGCGGCATGCGGATCATCCTCGACGTGGTGATGAACCACGCCGGTTACGCCACCCTCGCCGATCTGCAAGATCTCGGGCTCACCGAACTGACCCAGAACAGCAGCAAACTGCCAACCGTCTGGAACCAGTGGCGCCCGAGCGGCGGCCTTAACTGGCATGGCTACAACCAGTTCATCGACTATCAATCACCCGCGTGGAACAAGTGGTGGAGTGGTGACTGGGTGCGCGCCGGTCTGCCCGGCTACCCGCAGCCCGGCACCGACGATGTCACCGGCTCGGTGGCGGGGCTGCCGGACTTTCTGACCGAATCGGCCAAACCGGTAGGGCTGCCGCCATTGCTGGCCGCGAAAAAAGACACCCTCGCCAAGGCGCTGCCCGACACTACCGTGAGTGACTATCTCATCGCCTGGCACACCGACTGGGTGCGCCGCTTTGGCATCGACGGCTTCCGCGCCGACACCGTCAAGCATCTGGAGCCCGAAGTGTGGGCCAAGCTCAAGCAGGCGGGCACCGCTGCACTCAAGGAGTGGAAAGCCGCCAACCCGGACAAGGCCCTCGACGCTCTGCCCTTCTACATGGTGGGTGAGGTGTGGGATCACGGGGTGGCCAAGGATTTCTGGTATCAGAACGGTTTCGATTCCCTGATCAACTTCGACTATCAGCGCGAGTTTGCCCTGCCCCAGGCCCAGTGCATGGCCAGCGCCGAGCCCACCTATGCCAGCTACGCCAGCCGTATCAATCAGGATCCCGAGTTCAACGTGTTGAGCTACATCAGCTCCCACGACACCAAGCTGTTCTTTGGCGACTATCAGGATGTGCCGCTACAGCGCCGGGTCGCCAACAGCTTTATGCTGCTGCCGGGCGGCATCCAGCTCTACTACGGCGACGAGTCCGGCCGCGGGCTTGCCAAGGATGGCGGAGTGTTCGATCAGGCGTTGCGCTCGGATATGAACTGGCAGGAGCTGGCCAGCGGAGACAAGGCTGAGCTGGTCAAGCACTGGCAGCAACTGGGCCAGTTCCGCGCCGCCCATCCGGCCATTGCGGCAGGCAGTCACCAGAAACTCTCGGATGCACCCTACGCCTTCGTGCGGGAGAAGGGGGATGACAAGGTGGTGGTGGTCTTTGCCGGTCGGCAGAAGTAACCCTTGAGCCACATTGACCAGCAACAGAGAGGGGAGCCACTGACTCCCCTCTCTCGTTTATCTATCTGCCACGGTTCACTGTGGCTGGCGCGCCGCCGCTGGCCACTGCAACCGCGCCTTGACCAACATCTCTTGCCACAGAGGCCAAGAGAGCAGCGCCTGCTGATAGGCTCCGGCCTGACCGGGCAACAGGATGCCATAGCTGGCCAACCGATAGGCCATCACCGCATAGAAGGCATCGACAATGCCCGCCTCGCCAAAGTAGAAGGGGCCCCGCGCCTGCGACCAGATCTCCTGCAAACGGGCCAGCTCGCCGACCGCCTCCACCGGGGGATCGATACGGGTTGGTGCCCCAAGAAAGAAGGGGAGCAGAGAACGGATCTGCCGAAATCCTGCATGCAACTCGGCGCAGAGGCTGCGAGCCTGTGCCCGCTCGGCCAGCGAAACGGGATAGAGCTGACGGTCGGGACAGAGCTCGTGAACATATTCGGCGATGGCCAGCGAGTCGTGAACCCGCACGCCATCGTGTTCGAGCCAGGGCACCAGCCCAGCCGGTGCCAGCCGCTTGAGCCGCGCCAGCGACTTGGCATCCTCCAGATCGAACACCTGCTCCTGCCACGTCAGCCCGCTCATGGCGAGCACCAGTGCCGCCCGCATCGCCCAGGTGGAGCCGGTGCCCACCGCCAATACCAAGGATCCCATCTGTTGCCTCCTGCATGAGTTGCCTGCGACCGGCCGATCTGCCCTGATGGCAAAACATCCGATGGTCGCTTCACATTTGCGCACCGGCGGGTTTGACCCTCTTGGTGAGCGATGCTAGTTTGATTTTTCAAAACAATCAGTTAGCAACAATGTGAGCCATTAACCGAAATATGGACAGCCAATTTACCATCGTCATCGCAGATGACCACCCCCTGTTTCGGGGCGCCCTTTACCAAGCGGTGCACATGGCCATCAACGACGCTCAATTGCTGGAAGCGGACTCCATCGACAGCCTGACCAACCTGCTCGGCGAGCACCCCGAGGTCGACCTGTTGCTGCTCGATCTCAAGATGCCGGGAGCCAATGGCTTCGAGGGGCTGGCCCACCTGCGCGGCCAGTATCCCGACCTGCCTATCGTGGTGGTCTCCGCCTCGGAAGATGCGGCCATCATCCAACAGGTGCTGCGGCTCGGTGCGCTCGGCTTCATTCCCAAATCGGTGCCGATGAAGGAGCTGGTCAACGCCCTCAATACGGTGATCGGGGGGGATAACTGGGTGCCGGAAGGCATCTCGCTTCATCCCGAATCGGAAGATGGCCCCGATTTCGCCAGCAAGCTGGCCAGCCTCACCCCCCAGCAGTACAAGGTGCTGATCATGCTGCGCGATGGCAGCCTGAACAAGCAGATCGCCTGGGAGCTCAATGTCTCCGAGGCCACCATCAAGGCCCATATCACCGCCATCTTCAGAAAACTGGGCGTCAAGAACCGCACTCAGGCAGTCATCGCCCTGCAACAGCTCGATATCAAGGAGAGCTGAACACCGCGCGCAGTGACACGCGCGAGACGACATAGCCAGCCATGCTGGCTATTTGTTGCTCGACAATTAGCACGATCGTACTTTATGCTGCCAGCGCCAACGAGGAGAGAGTGATGAGCAAGGGGCGCCTGACCCGGGAAAACATTTTACAGAAAGCCTTTGAGCAAGCGAGCCAGCAAGGGCTGGAGAGCCTGACCATCGGCTCGCTGGCCAGCGCCTGCGAGATGTCCAAAAGCGGCCTGTTTGCCCACTTTCAATCCCGAGACAATCTGCAGATAGCCGTGCTGGAGTACGCCGCCGAGGTGTTCCGGCTGCGGGTGATCCAGCCGGTACGCCAGCAGGAGCACCAGAGCCAGCACGACAAGCTGATCGCCCTGCTGCGTGCCTGGCAGGCTTGGAACCACTGCTTCGCCGGACGCTGCATGTTCCTCGACGCCTGGACCTCGGTGCAGGATGGCCATGAGCAAAAGAGCCAGGTGCAGCAAGCCGCCCGGCAACTGGTGCGCTTCTGGCTCGACTATCTGGCCCGTCAGGTGGTGCAGGGTCAGGCCGCAGGCGAGTGGCGACGCGAGATGGATCCCTGGCGCGCCGTTTATCGCCTCTATGGCCTCTATCTGGCGGATCAGGTGTTCAACGATCTCGAACTGTGTCAGGATCCGGCTCGCCACTTCTGGCCCGAAGTGGATGCTCTGCTCGCCAGCTGGCGCTGATGTTTTAGCATCCGTTCAACACGACTTTTTAAAAACCGACAAAAAAGCACGACCGTTCGCACATAAAAACCACAGGATGACCATGAGCAGCAAGATCTACTTCAACACCCGCCGCTTCAGCCCGAGCAAATGGCTGCTGGGGATCGGCACCCGGTTGCACCACAGACTCGCCCCCACCCATGCCAAGCGCACCGCCAGCAAGTTGCTGCTCACCCCCCAGCGCAACCAGCGCGGTGGCCACGAACCAGCCGGTCTGGTGAAGCAGGCCGTCCATACCAGCGAAGGGGTATTGATGAGCTATCGGCTCGGTCAGGGGCCGCTGTGGCTGCTGATGCACGGCTGGTCCGGCAGCGCCAGCCAGTTCTATCCGCTGATGAGCCATATCGCCGCGCAGGGTTTCACCGCAATTGCCTACGATCATCCGGCCCACGGCCAGAGCGCAGGCAACACTGGCCACCTGCCCCGCTTCGTACGCGCCTTCGACGAGCTGGCGACCAAGCTGGCGACCAAGCTGGCCAGCGAAGCAGGCCCGCTGCACGGGGTCATCGCCCACAGCATGGGAGGCGCCGTCACTCTCTCCAGCCGTCAGCCGGGTATCGATACCCTGCCGCTGCTGTTGATTTCACCGGTGCTCGACTATGTGCCCCAGCTCTACGGCATGGTGGCACGCTCCGGCTACTCCATCCGGTTGTTCGATGCGGTGGTCAAGGAGATTGAGCAAGAGTACCAGCACCCCTTGAGCACGGTCGATCCGCTGGGGCGGCTCGCCAGTCGCAGCGGCGCGGCGATGATCGTGCACGACGAGGAGGACAGATTTGCACCGCACGGCGATTCCTTGCGGGCCAGTCAGGATGGTCATACCCGGCTGGTGAGCACCCGGGGACTGGGCCACGGTCGCATCCTCGCCAGCGCCCCGGTATTCGCCGCCTTCGATCAGCTGGCGCGACCGGAAAATCCTCACCGCGCCCTTTGACATGGGGCCATGAAAAAAACGGGCAAGCGCCCGTTTTTATATTTGATACAGCGCCTTATAGTTAATTTGTCAGTGGGAACATTCTTGTCAGAACACGATAAGGCGCCAGCATATGGCCAGACCCAATACAGCATTGTTGCTCACCGGTGGCGGTGCTCGCGCCGCCTATCAGGTCGGCGCCCTCAAAGCGATTGCGGAGCTCTACCCGCGCAATCTCGGCATCCCTTTTCCCATCCTGTGTGGCACCTCGGCGGGGGCCATCAATGTCACCGCGCTGGCCTGCTACGCCTCCTGCTTCCATCTGGGGGTGCGCAAGCTGGAGTGGGTCTGGCGCCGCTTCGAGACCCACCACATCTTCGATTTTCATCCCGGTCGCCTGCTGTGGCGGCTGATGTACGAGGGGTCGGCAGGGCTGATCAATCCCCACACCAACCACGCCTTTCACCTCTTTGACAACGCGCCGCTGCACCGCCTGCTGGATCAACTCATCGACTATCACCGCATTGATGACAACATCCTCTACGGCAGTCTGGAGGCACTGGCCATCACGGCATCGGATTACGATGACGGCCTCTCCACAACCTTCTTTCAAGGGCGAGCCGACCACCATCCTTGGGAGCGAGCCAGACGACGCGGGGTACGCACCGTGCTTACATCTGAGCACCTGCTCGCCTCCTCGGCATTGCCCTTCGTCTTTCCGGCCACCCGGATCGGCGAGAAGTTCTACGGCGACGGATCCATCCACCAGCTGAGCCCGCTCAGCCCCGCCATCCATCTGGGTGCGGAGCGGCTCCTGTTGATCACCCTGGATCCGCCAGCGCAC
Source organism: Aeromonas sp. 82P (assembly GCF_051919365.1). Taxonomy (NCBI): domain Bacteria; kingdom Pseudomonadati; phylum Pseudomonadota; class Gammaproteobacteria; order Aeromonadales; family Aeromonadaceae; genus Aeromonas; species Aeromonas sp. 82P. Next base: position 1,520,523 of record NZ_JBQBEV010000001.1, on the reverse strand, counting down.
TCGGCGCCGACCCATCATCACGGCCATCTCACCAGCTCCAATATCGCCAGCCATCTGCTCGATACCGTCTTTACCGACACTCTCAACTCCGATCTGGAGCGGCTGTGGCGCATCAACCAGACTCTGGATCTGATCCCGGAGCGGGAACGCAACCGCCTCAAGCTGAAGCGGGTGGAAACCTGCGTGCTGAAACCGAGTCAGGATCTCGATACCATCGCACTGGCCTACCTGCGCAAACTGCCGCTAAAGTTGCGCCGCCTGTTGCGGGTGCTGGGTGTGAAGGGGGATGAGACCAGCAGTCTGGCCAGCTTTTTGATGTTCTATCCGGGTTATTGTCAGCAGCTGATCAAGCTGGGCTATCAGGACACCCTGAGGGAGCGGGAGCGGGTCGTCGCCTTCCTCGATATCGAAGGGCTACCAAAAGAGCGGGAATAAAGGGCGCGGCCGATGAGTCCGAGGGAACTCAGCGCCCCTCCAGCAAACGCTGCTCCGCCTGCTCCATCGCCACCACGGTACCAAACAGGATCAGCCGATCGCCAGCCGCCAGCACCAGCTCGGGTCTGGGCTCTAGGCTCTGATCCCCGCGCTGCACCTCCTTGATCCGCACCTCATCGAGCGGCAGCTCGCGCACTTCACGACCTACTGCCCACGCCTGATCGTGCAGCAACAGCGGATGGAGGCGTTCAAGCAGCTGATCTGCCTCCAGATTGCTGGCGCTCTGATCCCCCCAGTAGAAGCCGTGCAGGAAGCGATACTGACTGCTGCGCTCCAGCTCCATCCGACGGATCACCCGGCCGATAGGGATATCGCAATTGAGCAGCAGGTGGGAGACCAGCATCAGGGCCCCCTCCTGGGATTCGGGGATCACCTCGAAGGCCCCCGCCTGCTTGTACTGCTCCAGAAAACTGTCATCGCGGGTACGCACCAGCACCTTGAGATCCCCCGCCAGTTCGCGGATCAGTGCCAGCATCGCCTCCACCCGCTTGCGATCATCGAAGGTGATGATCACCAGCCGTGCCCGCAACAACCCGGCGGCCAGCAGAATATCGCGGCGGCTGGCGTCGCCAAAGGCCACCTGCTCCCCCGCCAGCTTGGCCTCGCTCACCCGCTCGGGGTCGAGGTCTAGGGCCAGAAAAGGGATCTCCTCGATCTTGAGAAAGCGGGCACAGGTCTGCCCGGCCCGGCCAAAGCCGGCGATGATGACATGCTGGTTTTTGCTCAGGCCCGACTGGGCCACCTCGGAGCGGGTCAGCAGCGCCGGATCGGTGAGGCTGCGGGCCAGCGAATGGGCCTGGGTCACCAGCCAGGGGGTCATGGCGATGGAGATGATGCCGATGCCAATAAGCAGGGAGACCAGCTGCTGATCCAGCAGGCCGTGGTGGAGCGCCAGTGCCAGCAGCACGAAGCCGAACTCCCCCACCTGACTGAGCATGATGCCGGCGGCCATGCTGTCGCGCTTGCGCTCCCCCATCAGCCGCCCGGCCAGCAGCACCAGCAAGGATTTACAGAGCACCAGCAGCACCACGCAGATCAGTACCTGCCACCATGCCCGCGCTACCAGCTCCCACTCCATGGCCATGCCGATGGTGATAAAGAAGAGCCCCATCAGCACGTCGCGAAAGGGCTTGATGTCCACCTCCAGCTGATGACGGTAGTGAGACTCCCCCAGCATCATCCCAGCCAGAAATGCCCCCAGCGCCATCGACAACCCGAGCGAATGGGTCATGTAGGCAGCCAGCAGTGCCACCAGCAGGGCACTCAGCACGAACAACTCGTCGGAGCGGGCTCGCGCCACCTCGTGAAACAGCAGCGGCAGCAACCACTTGCCCACCGCCAGCAGAGTGAAGAGAGCAAACAGCCCCTTGAGGGTGGCCCAGGCGATCTCGGCGGCCAGGGCGCTCCCCTGCACTTCCGGCTGGGCGAGGATCGGGATCATCACCAGCAGGGGCACCACCGCCAGATCCTGAAACAGCAGCACGCTCACCCCCAGCTGGGCGCGGCGGGTATGGAGCTGCTTCTGCTCGCCGAGCTGCTTGATCACCACAGCCGTCGAGGAGAGCGCTAGCGTCCCCGCCACCACCAGCGACTGGGCCAGACCCAACCCCCACCACCAGCCGATGGCGAAGAAAAGCAGTGACGTGAGCAGCACCTGCAACATCCCGACCCCCAACACCAACCGGCGCATCGCCAGCAATTTCGGCAGAGAAAACTCCAGCCCCAGCGAGAACATCAGAAAGACGATCCCCAGCTCGGCAATGGTCTGCATGATCGACTGGCCGGTGATCACCGCCAGCCCGTGGGGGCCGAGCAAGACGCCGGCAATCAGGTAGGCAAGGATGACCGGCAAGCCGAGGCGCCGGAAAGTTGCCACCAGCAGGACGGCGGCGAACAGCAGGATCAACAGGTCGGTGTACAAATTTCCCTCTCCTTTTATCGACTTAAGCTTAGTCAGCCGATCTGGCGGGCAGGAAAGATATATTGGGCATGCCAATTGCAGGGAGGAGACAGTAGTCAGGTGTTACAGGTGGAAGACCATGGAAAATACGTCGTCACTTAATGGCTTTAGCCATGGCATCGAGCAGTGGGTTCGCCAGATGGAGCGGCTCACGCCGTTGCCCAGCGTTGAACGCAACCAGTTGCTCGAGCAGTTGTTGGGGCAGAGCGATCTCGGCGGTCTGCTGACAACTTTTGCCGATCGTGCGGCAAGAATTGTCAGGATCCACGGTCTCTACCTCGATTGTGGCCAGCCCCATGTGCTGATCCAGCACCCGCCGCTGGCCACCCTCAACCTGCACAACTATCCGTTCGAACTGCGCGGTCAGCATGGCCAGCTGCTCGGCCAGCTCCACTACGAGCTGGAACATCCGATGAGCGGCAGCCAGCAACGGGTACTGATGCAATACCATCAGCTGCTCTGCCTGCTGCTGCCCCTCTATCTGCGGCTGGAAAAACTGGATCAGCTGGTCAGGCTCGATCACCTGACCGGCCTTGGCAACCGCTCCTACTTTGACGAGGCCATCGGTCGCGCCATCGAACAGCACAGCCGCGAGCCCCACGGTCTGGTGCTGGTGCTGCTGGATCTCGATCGCTTCAAGCAGATCAATGACACCTGGGGCCATCCGGTGGGGGATCTGGTGCTGAGCCGCTTCGCCCAGCTGCTCAAGGGGTGTATCCGCAGCACGGATCAAGCCTTCCGGCTTGGGGGAGATGAATTTGCCCTGCTGCTGCAACCGGCCGAACCCGAGGCGTGGCGCCCGGTCTGGCTGCGACTGCAGCACATGCTGATGACCAACAAGGAGCTCAGCACCTTCTCGGTCGGATGCAGCCTTGGCGCCGCCAGCTGGCAATCCGGGGTCGATGTGCCGAGCCTCTACGAGGCGGCCGACAGTCACCTCTACGCCCGCAAGAAAGCAGGCAAGGCCAGCCCTAACGAATAATCCCGAACTCTTCTTTGCTCCGGCACATGCGCGCCATGTGACCGGAGCTTCTTTTTTTGGGGTCCCCGCTCACACCGATCACCTCAGGAAAGATCCTGCTCGGGCAAAACCGGAGCTGCACAGCTCCCCTGCCAGTGGCACACCAGCCCGGCCCCCTGCGCCATAAAACCGTCGCAGACAAAGAGCCCCACCACCGCCGCCGCCTGCTCGCCATAGTAGAGGATGGGGATGCGCCCCCGCTGCCACGAAGGCACGCCATACCTGCAGCAGCTTCTTCATCCGCCGACTGCCGCTTCGCCCCACCGGTTTGAGGGGGATCCCGGGCACTACCTGAAAACGCACCGAGAGCGGCTCGTCCGGCCGGGGGGAACGCAGCAGATCCTCGCCGTGCTCCGCCATGCGCACCACCAGCTCGCCCAAACCGTCCGGCAGGGCCAGCGGCTCACCCACGGTCAGCGGCAATACCTGATGGCAAGGTTGCAGGTCAGGGCTCACCAGATAGAGTCGCTCCTGAAAACGGCGGCAGCTCTGGTGCCCCCAGTTGAGCTGGGGATTGGCATCACCGCGCGCCAGCGCTACCTCCTGCCACAACCGGGCAAGCTGCTCGCGGGATGGCATCTCCCCCCCTGACGGCGGATCCAGTAGCGCAGCAGGTTGTTGCGCCGGGTGGGTGAAAGGGCGTGCAGCGGGCCGATATGGAGCGCCTCCCCCTCGCCCGCCAGCTGCCAGTCACTCTCTGCCAGTTCGTCCAGCAGCGCCTCCTGCTCGGCGCACAGGGCCATGCTGCGCGCCGCAGTCTGGGCCATGGCGGGCCAGCGCGCCTTGAGCTGGGGGATAAGCGTCTGGCGCAAAAAGTTGCGGTCATAGCTCACGTCCTGATTGCTCTCATCCTCCACCCAGCCAAAGGGGAGGCTCGCCGCCGCCTCGGCCAGCTCGGCGCGACTCATATCGAGCAGCGGCCGCAGCAACAGGCCGCCAGCAAAGGGCTGGCTTGGCAGGATCCCCGCCAAGCCGCGCAGACCGGCGCCGCGCTTGAGGGCCAGCAGCAGGGTCTCCAGCTGATCGTCCTGATGGTGGGCGGTGAGCAGCCACTCCCCCTCCCGCATCCGGGCGGTCAGACGCTGGTAACGGGCGGTACGGGCCTGCGCCTCCAGACTCTCGCCATTGCCGCGGGCCAGAGTCACCCGCTCGACCAGCAGCTCCACCGCCAATTGCTGACACACGGCTTCACAATGAGCGACCCACTCATCGGCATGGGGACTGAGGCCGTGGTGCACGTGCAGGGCGCGAACTGGCAGGCCATGCTCGCGGGCATACTGCGCCGCCAGCACCAGCAGCAGGGTGGAGTCGAGGCCGCCACTGAAGGCCACCAGCAGACCGGTGGAACCTTCCGGCGCTGGCATAGTCAGACAAAAGCGAGAATAAAGATGAGAAATCATAGGCTTCCCCAAAACGGACCGGCCGATCTTAGCAGAGTCGGGCTTATCAAGCTGCAACCCTGCTGCTAGAGTGAGGCTCGCCCGCCCTCTCCACCAGGCTGGCCGCAAGGCGGTCGCACAACCGGTTGGAGCAAGGAAGATGGGCAGGGAAGCAAACAATCCGAATTGGAATCAAACAAGATGAACAATAAGAAAAGCTTACTGGCCGGCCTGATTGGACTGGCCCTGCTGGCTGGCTGCAGTCAGGCACCGCAAGACTCCCCCAAACACTCCGGGCTGGCGCTGGCCAATATGGACACTCAGGTCAAACCCGGCGATGACTTCTTCCGTTACGTCAATGGCAAGTGGCTCGCCACCGCCAAGATCCCCGACGATCGCCCCGCCGATGGCGCCTTCTACATGCTGCGGGACAAATCCCTCGCCGATGTGCGGGTGCTGGTCGAGGGGCTGGCCAAGCAGGAGGCCGCCACCGGCACGCCGACCCAGCAGATCCGCGACCTCTACGCCAGCTATCTGGATCAGGCAGGCCGTGACGCCAAGGGGCTTACCCCGCTGGCACCGGCGCTGGCCGACATCGATCGGATCGGTGATCAGGCCGCGCTGGCCCGTGCCTTTGCCCAAAGTGGCCGCATGGGCGGCGGCGCGCCGTTCGGCATCTGGATCGATGCCGATGCCAAGTCCCCTGACCGCTATGCGGTCTACCTCTACCAAGGGGGCTTGGGGCTACCGGATCGGGACTACTACCTCAAGCAGGATCCCGAGAGTCAGGCCCTACGCCAGAAGTACCAGCAGCATATCGCCGCCATGCTGAGCCGCCTCGGTGAGTCTGACCCGAGCGGCAAGGCCAAACGGATTCTGGCCCTCGAAACCCGGCTCGCCACCATCCAGTGGGACAACGTCGCCCTGCGGGATCGGGAGAAGAACTACAACAAGCGCTCCGCCAGCGAACTGGCACGGCTCGCCCCCCATCTCGACTGGCAGGCCTATCTCAATGCCGCGGGCATTGCTGGCCAGCCGGAGCTCATTATCGGTCAGCCAACCTATCTGAGCGCGCTGGATCAGGTGATGGCCCAGACCCCCATTGCCGACTGGCAGGCCTACCTCAAGTGGCAACTGTTGACCGACTACGCCCCCTATCTCGACAGCGAGACCGACCGCGCCAACTTTGCCTTCTACGGCACCACATTGAGCGGCACGCCCAAGCAGCGCGCCAGCTGGGAGCGGGCGCTCGGGGTGCTGAACGATCATCTGGGTGAAGCGGTCGGCCAGCTCTATGTGGCCCGCTACTTCCCGCCTGCGGCCAAGGAGCGGATGGAGCAGCTGGTGGAGAACCTGCGCACCGCCTACGGCCAGAGCATCAAGGAGCTCGACTGGATGTCGCCCGAGACCAAGGCGCAGGCCCTCGAGAAGCTGGCCAAGTTCCGCCCCAAGATCGGCTACCCCGACAAGTGGAAGGATTACAGCGCCATCGCCATCAAACCGGATGATCTGGTGGGCAACCTGCAACGCTCGCAAGCCTTTGAATACGCAGACAGTCTGGCGCGCCTCGGCAAACCGGTCGACCGGGACGAGTGGCACATGTCGCCGCAAACGGTGAACGCCTACTACAACCCGAGCAACAACGAGATCGTCTTCCCGGCGGCCATTTTGCAGCCCCCCTTCTTCGACATGACGGCGGATGATGCGGTCAACTACGGCGCCATCGGCGGGGTGATCGGCCACGAGATGGGCCACGGTTTTGATGATCAGGGGGCCAAATCCGACGGCGACGGCATGATGCGCGACTGGTGGACACCGCAGGATCTCAAGGAGTTCCGCTTCCGCACCAGCCGTCTGGTGGCCCAGTACAACCGCTTCGAGCCGATCAACGGTCAGTTCGTCAACGGCCAGTTCACCCTGGGGGAGAACATCGGCGATCTGGGCGGCCTCACCATCGCCCACAAGGCCTACGAGCTGTCGCTGGATGGCAAGGAGGCGCCGGTGCTGGATGGCTTTACCGGCGAGCAGCGCTTCTTCCTCGGCTGGGCGCAGGTGTGGAAGGGGATGTATCGCCCCGAGCTGATGCAGATGCTGCTGCGCTCCGACCCCCACTCGCCCCCCGAGTACCGGGTCAACGGCGTGGTGCCGAACATTCCCGCCTTCTACGAGGCATTCAACATCCAGCCGGGGGACAAGCTCTATCTGCCACCCCAGAAGCGGGTGAAGATCTGGTAGCAACATCACGGCGGGCTCCCCGGGAGCCCGCACTCAAGAGACAGCAAGAGGTTGCAAGATGAACAGAGCATTGATGATGGCGGGGCTGCTGGCCCTGCCGCTGGCGGCACAAGCACAAGCCGAAGAGGGATTTAGCAAGCAACTGACCCTCCCCTCCGGGCAGGTGATCCGGGTGGCGCAGGGGGCCGGTGAGCCCGCCTCCATCGGCAGCTATGACGTGCGGCTCTATTCGGGCCAGAACGCCCAATTTCCACTGGATGAGTTTCAGGATGGCAAGGTGATGGCCCGCAACGGCTTTATCCGGGAGCTGAAACTGGTCGATTTGAATGGCGACAAACAGCCCGAGCTGGTGGTCATCATCGAGAGCGCTGGCAGCGGCAGCTATCAGGATGCCGATGCCTACACCGTCAGCCTGCAAGGGGAGCTGGAGATCTTCAATCAGGTCAAGGAGCTGGAGCCCAAAGAGGATGTGGTCAAGGCGCTCAAAAGCCCGCAGGACTAAGCCCTCTCCTCGAATCTGCAATGTAAAAAGCCCTGATGATCAGGGCTTTGTTGTTTCTGCTGTTGGTACAAACAGCTCAGAGGCGGGTCGCCCGGATGGAGACCTGCGGCAGCGCCATCTCGTGCTGGGCCGCCACCAGTTGCAGCTCGTAGGCCCCCGCCAGCCAGGTGCGAGCCAGCACTGCATCAACGCTGGCGTTGGTAAGCTCGAACGCCGCTACCGGGGTACAACCCGCCAGCAGATTGGCCAGCATGGTGGCGCTCAGCAGATCCCCCACCCCGATGGGGTGGCGAGCAAAAGGGTAGAGCGGGCGGGAGAGGTGAAAAGTCCCCTCCTCGCACACCAGCAGCATCTCGAAGCGGTCCATGGCAAAGCCGGCCTTGCCCAGATGCTTGACCATCACCAGCTTGACCCCTTGCGCGCGCAACTGCTGGCACGCCTCGATGGCCTCCGGCACATTGCGGATATCGCGGCCGGTGAGCTGTTCCAGCTCCAGCAGATTGGGGGCCAGCATATCGGCACAGGCCAGTGCCCGGTGTTTCAGAAAATCGGCGACGCCGGGTGCCACTATGCACCCCTTGTCGGGGTGACCCATCACGGGGTCACAAAAATAGAGGGCGGCCGGATTGAGCGCCTTGAGCCGGGCCACCGCCGCCAGGATCTCCTCCCCCTGTTCGGCCGAGCCGAGGTAGCCGCTCAAGATCGCATCGCACTCGGCCAGCACGCCGATCTCCGCCAGACCGTTCACCAGCTGACGGATATGACCGCTTGGCATCACCATCCCCTGCCAGCCTTCGCGGTATTGGGTGTGGTTGGAGAACTGCACCGTGTTCATCGGCCACACCTCGATCCCGAGGCGACGCATGGGAAAAACGGCGGCGCTGTTGCCGGCACAGCCAAAGACTACGTGGGATTGAATGGAGAGCACTCGCTTCATGGTTGGCGACTCACGCAATAAGAACAGGAATTCCGGAGGGAAAAACGGGCCTTGCGGCCCGTTGTTGTCACTTTCGACTGTTGTCACTGTCGATTAACGCAGCACCTTGACGGTGTAGCTGCCATCGGCCTGACGATAGAGGCCGTGGATGTCGGTCTCGAAGCCCGGGTAGTGGGCACCGATCTCGCACAGCATCTCGAGGAACTCGAGCACCGGCAGAGAATCCTGGGTCACCATCTCGCCCGGCAGAACCAAGGGTACTCCCGGCGGGTACGGCAGGATCATGTTGGCGCTGATGCGGTCAACCATGTCACGCAACGGCACCTCTTCCAGATTTCCCGCCAGCTCTTGCTGCCATGCAGCATGCGGGGTCATCTTCATCTCCGGCAGCACATCGAACGCCTTGAACATCAGCTCCGGCAGACGGTATTTGCAGGTCAGATCGTGGATGCTCTGGGCCAGCTCCTGAATGCGCATCCCTTCGTAGAAGCTCGGGTCTTCACGATAGAGGCTCGGCAGGATGTTCTTGATGGTCAGGTTCAGGTCATAACCACGCTTGAACTCGGTCAGGGCGCGCAGCAGCTGCATCGCCTTGGACTGATCGATACCGATAGAGAACAGGAACAGCATGTTGTAAGGGCCGGTTTTCTCGACCACGATGCCGCGCTCGTCGAGGAACTTGGAGACCAGTGAAGCAGGAATACCCTTCTCCAGCAGCTTGCCATCACGACCCATGCCCGGGGTCAGCAGGGTGACCTTGATAGGATCCAGGTACATGTGGTTGTCATCGATGTCCTTGAAGCCGTGCCAGTCATCTTTCGGATCCAGCTTCCAGCACTCGACGGTGTCGATGTTGTCCGGCTGCCATACGTCGAAGAACCAGCCTTCGCTCTGATCACGCAGACGCTTGATCTCTTTGCGGAAGGAGATGGCGCGATCGATGGAGTCCTTGATCAGACGCTTGCCGGTGTTGCCACGCATCATGGCGGCAGAGATCTCGGTCGATGCCACGATGCCGTACTGCGGCGAGGTAGAGGTGTGCATCATGAAGGCTTCGTTGAAGGTCTCTTCCTCCACGTCACCCTTGATGTGGATCATCGAGGCCTGGGAGAAGGCTGCCAGCAGCTTGTGGGTGGACTGGGTTTCGTAGAACACCTTGCCCGGCATCGCTTCGCCGCTCATGCCGCACTTGCCTTCATAGATCGGGCTGAAGTTGGTGTAAGGCACCCAGGCACTGTCGAAGTGGATGTAAGGGGTATCCAGACTCTCCTTGATGAAGCCGGTGTTGTAGAGCAGGCCATCATAGGTGGAGTTGGTGACGACGGCGTAACGGGGAGCCTGGGCACCCGGTGTCGCGGCAACCTTGGCAGCGATGGTGTCGCGGCTGAATTCGCTCTGCGGGATACCGCCCAGAATGCCGTAAGCGTTGCGGGTCGGACGGAAGTAGATCGGGGTCACGTCGTTCATCATCATCAGGTGAGTGAGCGACTTGTGGCAGTTGCGGTCAACCAGCACAGTGCTGCCGGCCGGCGCGGAGAACATGCCAACGATCTTGTTGGCAGTGGAGGTGCCGTTGGTGACGATATAGGAGCGATCGGCGTTGAAGGTACGGGCGATGTACTCTTCGGCTTCCTTGTGCGGACCAGAGTGATCCAGCAGGGAGCCCAGCTCCGGCATGGAGATGGAGACGTCAGCCTTGAACGCGTTCGGGCCGTAGAAGTCATAGAAGATGCTGCCGGCCGGGCTCATCTGGAAGGCGGTACCGCCCATGTGACCCGGCGTACAGAAGGTGTATTTACCCTCTTCCACGTACTTGAACAGCGCCTTGGTGAACGGCGGCAGGATGGCGTCCTGATACTCCTGAGTGGCCTGACCCATCTTGAGGGCGATGTCATCGGCCATGCCAAGACGGTACTCGAAGAAGTGCACGTTCAGACGCAGGTCGGTCAGGTGAATATCGAGGGTGGACTGGTCGTTGGCGAAGGCGAAGATCGGCAGCTTCTCGTTGCGATCGTGGATCTCCTTGCACAGACCCAGAGAGTATTTGTCCCAATCGAAGATGGCGCCGCAAACGCGGGGGTTCTTCTCGATCAGTTTCAGCAGGTCGGCAACGTCGACCGGATAAACAACCTCGAAACCCTTGCGCTCGAGGGAGGCTTGCAGCTGGCGAATGGGTTCTTCTTTAAAGAAAACGCCCAGGTGGTTGAGGATGGCAATGATATTCATCGTAATGCTCCACACGTAATGGGGCGCTCTCCATCATGGATGGTGAGTGAAGAGCGCTCGGAAGATAAAAGGGGGAATTAGTTGCTGGGTTGTTCGCTCAGCAGGGCGTCGTGCTGACGCAGACCCTGTTTTTTGGCGTAGAACATCAGGATGATGAGCGACACCACGAAGGTAGCGGTAAGGTTGGAACCCTTGGCACCCATCAGGGCTACCAGACAGAAGACACAGGCCACACCGGAGAAGATCATCGCGCCGATGCTGCGGGAGGTCATGCCTTCGAAGCGGATCAGGTTAATGCTGGAGTAGAAGTAGGGCAGCATGGTCAGCAGCACCGCATCGGTAGTCAGCACGTTGAAGAGATCGGCAGCGTGAGCGGACTGGGAAGTGAAGGCGGTCAGGCCAACCATCAGGGCAGTCATCTTGAGGGAGCCCAGGATCAGACCCTTCTTGGCTACGCCGTTCTTGTCCACTTCGCCGTAGATTTTCGGGAAGTTGCCGTCGTTGGCGGCACGCTTGCCCGCCTCGCCCACCAGCATCATCCAGGAGCCCAGCGAGGTGAAGCAGGCCAGGGCGGTGAAGGCAGAGACAAACGGTGCAGACCAGCTACCGAAGATGGCGGAGGAGGCCATGGCAAACGGGGCGCCGGAAGCAGCCACTTCACCGGCCGGGAACATGCCGCTGATCACCTGGGTAGAGAGGATGTAGATAACACCGGCGATACCGGTACCCAGCATGGTCGCGAGCGGTACGGTGCGCTTGGGGTTCTTCACCATGCCGGAAGAGACGGCGGCAGATTCAACACCGACGAAGGACCAGAGGCAGATCAGCACGGCGCTGATGACCGCATGCAGGTCGCTGCCGCTGGTGGTGTTCCAGTTCTGGCTGTAGACGGTGGCATCAAAATGACCCCAGCCCATCACCGCAGTGCCGACCACCGGCAGCAGGATCAGCACCAGACCCAGAGTACAGAGTCGGCTCACCCAGCTACCGCCAAGCAGGTTGACGAAGGTGAAGATCCAGACGGCAGCGATGGTGGCTGCGGCGGCCGGAATTGGGCTGTTGAGAATGGGGAAGAAGACCGAGAGGTAGGAGACGCCGGTAATGGCGATGGCCAGGTTACCGATCCAGTTGGCGTGGTAATAAAGCACACCGGTCTGGAAACCGAACACCGGAGAGATCTCGCCAGCGTAAGCAATGGGGCCACCCTCTTGCGGGTTCTTGGTAGCAAGGCGGGCGAAGACAAAGGCGAGGCCCATGGCGCCTACCAGACAGATTGCCCAGCTAAAGACAGAGATGGAGCCGATGGTGGCCAGTGCCGAAGGCAGCAGCGCGATGCCACTCCCCATCATGTTGCCGGCCACCACACCTGTACAGGCGATAAGGCCAATCTTCTTGCTCGTATCTAGGGACATAAGATCTCCGGTTCTATAAAAGGTCGGGTCGTCACATACACATTTGGCGGAACGCCCCGCCAAAGAATGGGCACAGACTAGGCCTCTCATCCCCGGAAAACATAAAGACCAGCTAACGGATAAAAATATGAGCCAACTTTTTTCGCCGCCTCGTCACTTTTGATAAAAACCATTTAAAAACAGTAAATTGACATCACATCACACAGCCGTCTTGATAAAACCTTGATATCCTTCCGCCCAATTTTTCCCCTTGATAACCCCCTTATCTCGCCGTCTTGATATTTTTGGCCAGATAAACCCGGGATAAAGCAGCTCCCATTGCGCCCCCCTGCCCTTGTAACCATTTGAACGCCCTGCTGACCATCACCCTGAAGACCGCTCACCTCCTGTTTGACCCTCTGCTTGTTTCATCGCAATTCAGACTCAAAAGCAAAGCTCAGTGGCGACAACTGTTCAGCAGTGAGCAGTGAGCAGTGAGCAGTGACGGACATCTTATCCCGCTACCAACAATGGATAGACATCACGAGCAGCGCGCACGGCGTGAAGCCGAACAAACGCGAGTGCAGCGAATGCCGCGTGCAAGGCAAAGGCAAGTGGGGATAGTGGGGATAGTGGGGATAGTGGGGATAGTGGGGAGCTTCGGGGGATAAATCGGGCCGCACCAGAGCGACTATCCCCGGTGGCAAACATGCAGGATTGAGACGAGCAGAAACCGCACAGGCCGCCCGAAGGCAGCCTGTGGATGAGGTCGGCAACCGCACCGACCGGGGGAAAACCAAACTGCGGTGTTAAAAGAGCTTCACCTTGCTCTGACCCAATGCATTGAACAGAGCCGGAGTGAGGCTCTCCATATTGCTGTAGAAACCGAGCTGCTGGCAGAGCAGATAGGTCTGCTCGGTCGCCTCCATCAGAAAGGCCTGACTGTAGGCATCACCCGCCGCCTCGGGACGACCGTCCAGCTCCGCCAGCTTGCCCTGCAGTATGTAGTAGAGCACCGAGCGGCCGCGACTCGCCGCCTTCTCCAGCAGATAGTTGGCCTGCTGTTGCTGGCCGTTGAGGATCGCCTGCAGGGTCAACGCCTCCCACACCCGAGCAGGGAGGGCGCCGCTGTTTTGCACCACGCTGGCGAGATGAGTGCCAATCCCCTGCAGCCGCTCGCTCTCGGATTTGCCCGCCAGGGTGGCCAGCGCCTCGCCCGCCAGATAGCGCTCCGCCAACAGCAGCGGCTGATCCGGATGGGCAATCAGCGCCTGCTCCAGCAGATCGATGCCGCGCTTGAGGGCGACCGGATCCCGGCTGTTGATGTAGTACTGCGCCTCCATCATCGCCATCAGGGAGGCATCATCGGTGGGCCACCCCATCCCCGGCTCGGCATCGGGTTGGTCTAGGGCACGCAGCAGATCCTGGCTGCTCGCCTGCAACACGCCGTGCACACTGTGGCGACTGAGCTGGTACTGATGGCTGAACAGCACCCGGTTGGTGTTGATATTGCGATACTCCAGATCGAGATAGGTGCCGCGCGGCTGGCGGGTGACCCGCACACTCAGCTCCTTGCCGGGCATGATACCCCCCATCAGAGTGGTGGCGCCGTACTGCACCCGCAGCGGCGTCGCCACGGCCACCTCCCCCATCAGGGCACGGGTAATGCCATCGGCGAGGCGCACGTTCTCGTTGTTGTCATCCATGCCGGAGTGGAAGCGGAACACCAGCAGATTGGGATCCAGCATGGCATGCACCTGGGGGCTGGTGTGCTGGTAGCTGAGCATGCTGACAATGGCGATCAGCACGATGGCAACGAAGATATCGAAACTCACCATCTTCCAGCGGCTGCGAGCATCCTTGGCATGGGTGGAGATGGCGCGGGTCAGGGGCCCGGCGGGAAAAGGGGCGACATTGGGCTGTGCATCATCATCCTGCTCAGCCACGGGCGGGCTCAGATCGGAGAGCGTCGGGTTGTCGGAGAGAGCGGTATTGACCGCGGGCGCGGGCTGCTCGTCCGCCATCACCACGGAAACCACCTGCAACGGCCGCACCGGTGCCACCAGCTTGTAGCCGCGCTTGGGTACGGTGACGATATAGTCGGTCGCATCGGTGCGACCATCTTTGAGGATCTTGCGCAGTTCGAAGATGGACTGGGTCACTACCTGATCGGTCACCTCGGCGCCATCCCACACCTCGTTGATCAGGGCATCGCGGCCAAACACGGTGCCGGCATTGTGGGCCAGAAACCGCAACAGATTGACCAGTCTGGGTTCGAGGTAGACCTCACGGTCGGGGCGACACAACATGTTGTCGTCAACGCTCAGGGTCCAGTCGTGGATCTCAAAAACCGATTCGCTCATGATTCACTCGCTGCAGATGGTGACAATGCACGATGAGAGAGACGCAAAACCCGGGCTGACTGAACGGAACAAGGCGCTATCACTACAGGTGACAGATAAAAAGAGAACCGAAGCAATCACATCTCTGAGAGTCAGTCTGGCCAGGCCATCCTGTTTACGTCTGAAGGGCATCCTTGCGGGCATTCCGACCACCGGGATCGGAAGGGATCACTTTAAGCAAAACGGGAGCTGGATCCCACTTTTTTTGGCTATAAATCGCCGTTGAGTTGATCCGACACCGCACTTTTCGGCAAATAGCATGCCAACTAGTATTCATATGAACATCCCATATGCCGGAATCAAAAAGCCCTGAACATCAGGGCTTTCTCATTTCTTCGACAATCGGGGAGACGTTACTTCGCCAGCGGGAGCGCATCCTGCTGACGACTGCGGCGCAGATGACGCCGCCACAACGAGAAGCCGCCGTAGCCAAGACTGAGCACCACCGCATAGAGCACCTGAGTGGAGAGTGCCACCAGCACCAGAGCGCAGAGCAGTACGCTCACGCCCGCCAGTCCCTTGCCCACCCCGCCGAGCAGACGCCAGCCCGCCGCCATGCAGAGCAGGTAGACCAGCACGAAGTTGCCGTTGGCGTAGCGGATCAGCTCATCGAGCGGCAGTCGCAACCAGATGATGAGGGTGATGCAGAGCAGACAGATGGCGAGCACTAGGCCGAGCGCCCGCAGCGGCGCGCCGCGGGCGGTGAGCACGGCCAGCGAGGGGGGCAACTTGCCTTCCCGTGCCATGCTCCAAATAAGCCGGGCAAAGCCCTGAATGTAGATGTTGATGCTGGCAAAACAGGATAGGTAGCCGAGCACCGCCACCAGCCACTTGGCGGTGGGGCCGAACAGCAGCGCCAGCAGGGAGGGGATGGCGGTGGCGTTTTTCGCCTCATCGCCGTAGAGGCCATATTTGAGCACCACCAGCGAGTGCACCCAGTAGATAAGCCCCGCCAGCAGCACCCCGCCGAGCAGGGCGATGGGGTAGTCCCGCTCCGGCCGCTTGAACTCCTCACCCATATGGGCGAAGGCTTCCAGCCCGACGAAACACCAGAACATCACCGCCAGCGCGGTGGCCATAGGGGGCCACTCATCCGCACTCGGCAGCGGCCGGGCCGCATCGCGCCAGCTCACCTCCCCCTTGAACCAGATCAGCAGGGTGAGCCCCAGAATGGCGAGCGCAATCAACAGTTGCAGGTTGCCGGAAGATCGCGCCCCGCGCAGCCCCAGCAGAAAGACCCCGAGCAGGGTGAGCAGCTGGATGGCCCAGAGGGTCCACTCCCCCATCTCGAACAGGGCGTGCCAGAAACCGGCGGCAATCATCAGGGCGGCAGGCAGCCCCACCGGCAGCACCGCCAGAAACAGGAAGGCGGAGAAGCGCTCGGCGCCGTTGCCAAAAGCAAGGCCAATCAGGTGCGGCGCACCGCCCGCATGGGGATAGCGACGACCGAGGCGAGCGAAGGTAAAGGCGATGGGCAGCACCAGCGCAATCAGCAGCAACCAGGCCCAGAGCGAGGCCCCACCCGCCAGCGAGGCGGCAGTCGCTGGTACCACGAAGATCCCGGTGCCGAGCAGCGAGGTGGCGAGCAGCCCCATCCCCTGCCAGAGCCCGAGATCCTTTTTCAACCCAGACATATCCTTTTGTCCTGACTAAAAAAACATCCCGCCATGTTAGGCCTGCCCCGCCCCTTTGTTAAGCACGGCAGCGAGAATATGCAGCCTTTTATTCAGGCTCGGACTCAGCTTGCAGGGATTCGGCCAGAAAATCCCCCAGCAGGGTGATTTTGAGCACCTGCCGCCGCGCCGCTGGATAGATGAAGTAGAGAATCTTGGCCGGGCTCTGATAGCGGCCAAGCAGCGGCAGCAGACGCCCTGCAGCGATATGCTCACGCACCTGTTCGGCGGGCTGTAAGGTGATGCCAGCCCCCGAGAGCGCAGCCGTCAACAAGGCTGGCCAGTGATTGATGCGCAGGCGCGAGGCGACCCGCACCTCCTCGCTCTGGCCATCCTCCCCGACAAACTGCCAGCGCTCGTGCTCCCCCCAGTTGCCGTGCAGGCACTGGTGGCGGGCGAGATCGGCCGGATGACGGGGTACGCCGTGGCGATTGAGGTAGTCGGGGGCCGCGCAGAGGCGGTAGTGCTGGGTCAGCAGCGGACGGGCGATCAGCGCCTCATCCTGCGGGCGCAGGGTGCGGATGGCGGCGTCGAACCCCTCCTCCACCAGATCGACCCAGCGCGGGGTGAGCTGCAGATCCAGATCCAGCTTGGGGTAGCGGTCGATAAAAGCGGGCAGCAGCGGCACCAGCCGATGGTGGCCAAAGCTGAGGGGAGCGGCGATGCGCAGCCGTCCGGCCGGCTCGGCCAGCAGGTTCTGGGTGAGCGACTCGGTCAATGCCAGCTCCTCCAGTACCCGCTGACAGCGAGCGAGAAAAAGCTGGCCCAGCTCGGTGAGAGTCTGCTGGCGGGTGGTCTTGTGAAACAGCTTGCCCCCCAGCCACTGCTCCAGTCCCAGCACATGCTTGCCCACCATCTGGGCGCTGATCCCCTCTTCGCTCGCCACCGCGCTGTAGGAGCCGAGATCCACCACCCGGGTGAAGATACGCATGCTGGTCAATCGGTCCACAACCCCTCCTCTGACCTTCATTCAAGGCGATTTGGCCCGCGACAAGGGCACTAATTCACAACCAAAAGTTTAGTAAGAAATGGATTTTAGCCAATTTATTCAACTTTTAGTTACCAATACAGTGATGCCGTCCCTTCCCCACAGGATAAATTCCCATGAAAAGCACCTATCTGGCCGCATTACTGGTCGGTCTGCTGGCTACCGGTGTCAGTCAGGCCGCCGAGAGCAGTTTTATCAGCAACCACGACCATGCCCCTGCCTCAGCAACTCAAGCCCGGCCCGATATCTTTCGGGTCAGCCTGCTCGGCACCGGCACTCCGGTGCCCCAGATCAGCCGGGGCGGCTACAGCACTCTGGTCGAGGCAGGCAACCAGAAGCTGGTGTTCGATTTTGGCCGTAACTCCGCCACTCGCCTGTGGCAGCTGCATATCCCCATCGGCCGGGTCAACGCCTTCTTCCTCACTCACTTTCACTCCGACCACACCAACGGGCTGGCGGATCTCTGGCTGACCGGCTGGCTGCAACCGGCCTATGGCCAGCGCCACGCGCCGATGGAACTCTACGGCCCCAAGGGCACCACAGCTCTCGCCCGTGGCTTGCAGCAGGCCTACGCCACCGACATCGCCACCCGGGTCAAGGATGAGGGAACGCCGCTGGACGGGGTGGAGATCAACAGCCACGAGGTCACCGCCGGGGTGGTCTACAACCATGACGGGGTCAAGGTAACCGCCTTTGACAACGACCACGGAGTCAACATCAAGCCATCATTCGGCTATCGCATCGACTATCACGGCCACAGCGTGGTGCTCTCCGGCGATACCCGCTACAGCCCTGAAGTGGTGAAGCAGGCCAAAGGAGCCGACCTGCTGGTGCACTGCGTCTCAATGACCTCTGCCGAACAGATGAAGGCCAACCCCGGCTACAAGGCGATCGCCGGTCACCTCGCCTCCCCCGAGCAGGCGGCCCGGGTAATGAACGAAGCCAAACCGGCGCTGACCGTGTTCAGCCATATCGGCCTCAACGGCAAGATCAGGGTCAAAGATCTGGCGCAGGATCTGCGCGCCCGCTACACGGGCCCCTTCGTCATCGGCAACGACCTGATGCAGATTGATCTGCCCACCACGGCCTCCGGCAAGGGCTATGCCCTCTGGCAGTCGGAGAATATCGACAATAAATAGATGGCACGGATGCCGGTCAGCCATGGCCGGCATCCGCAATCGACACCGGGGGCTATCTTTAAGGGGTGTTTGACCACAAGGAGTTATCTCTATGAGCCTGAAATGGAAGCACCTCGCCCTGGCCACTCTTCCCTTGTTCGGCATGTCGGTCGCTCAGGCGGCGATGTTGACCAGCCTTGAATGGCCCCCTTACACCAGCGCCAGCCTGCCTGAACAGGGCAAGAGCAGTCAGGTGGTGACCGCAGCCTTTGCCCTGGCTGGCGACCCGCTGACTATCAAGTTCTACCCCTGGCAACGGGCCGTGGACGAGGCAACCAACAACCCAGAGGTACTGGGTTATTTCCCCGAGTATCTCGACCCCAAGAGCAGCTGCCTCTTCTCTGACCCCATAGGTAACGGCCCTCTCGGGTTTGCCCAGCGAGCCGATCAGTCGGTCACCTGGCAGAGCCTTGATGACCTCAAGGGCAAGAAAATTGGTGTCGTCACCGGCTATGTGAATACCACCGAGTTCGACGAAAAAGTGGCCAGCAAGGCGCTCTCGGCTGACGCCACCAGCTCGGACAGCCAGAACCTGCTCAAGCTCGGCAACGGTCGGCTCGATCTGGCGGTTATCGACCAGAATGTGATGACCTATCTGCTGGAGAGCGATCCCCAGCTCAAGGACGTCGCCGCCAACCTCGGCTTCAACGGCAAGATCCTCGAGGACAAGTCCCTCCACGTCTGCTTTACCAACTCAGCCAAGGAGAAAGAGGCGCGGGACAAATTCAACAAGGCGCTGGCCAGCGATGAGGTGAAGAAGCTGATGAAGTAGCGATACCGCATCCGCTCGCCGCCCCAAAAAGCCATAAAAAAAGCCGCCTCTTGCGAGGCGGCTTCTTCATTCAACTTGGTAACCGGAGTTATCAGGCAATCAGCTTGTAGATGATACCGGACATGGCGATCAGGCCGATGATGGTCACGAAACCGTTGCTGATGTTGCCAGCGTATTTGCGCATGGCCGGAACCTTGGTGATGGCGTACATCGGCATCAGGAACAGCAGCATTGCGATGATCGGGCCGCCCAGGTCTTCAATCATGCCGAGGATGCTCGGGTTGATGGTAGCGATGGCCCAGGTGGTCAGGATCATGAACACGGCAGTGACTTTGTTCAGTTGCTTGGTGTCAACGTTCTTGCCCTTCTCGCGCAGCGCCTTGGCCATCAGGCCGTTCATGCCCTCTTGCGCACCTAGGTAGTGCCCCAGGAAGGATTTGCTGATGGCAACCATGGCGATCAGCGGAGCCACAGTACCGATAACCGGGTTATCGAAGTGGTTGGCCAGGTAGGACAGGATGGAGATGTTCTGTTCTTTGGCAGCAGCCAGGTCAGCCGGGGAGAGGCTCAGTACGCAGCTGAATACGAAGAACATAACGGTCATCACCATCATGACGTGGGCGCCCAGCAGGATGTTGCTGCACTTCTTCTCGGCACCTTCACCGTAACGACCTTTGTTGTCCACCGCGAAGGAGGAGATGATCGGGGAGTGGTTGAAGGAGAACACCATTACCGGGATAGCCAGCCACAGGGTCTTGATGAAGTCACCGTTGAAGGCGTCGGACAGGGCCGGAGCTTCAGTGATGATGGCACCGTTCCAGTGCGGGATCAGGTAGAACGCCAGACCCATCAGGGTGAGCACGAACGGGAATACCAGCACGCTCATCGCTTTGACGATAACCTGGCCGCCCAGACGAACAACCGCCATCAGACCGAGGATCAGGGCCAGTGACAGAACGGCACGGGGAGGTGCAGACATGCCCAGCTGGTGAACAATCACGCTCTCGACGGTGTTGGTGATGGCGACTGAATACATCAGCACGATCGGGTAGATGGCAAAGAAGTAGAGCAGGGTGATGAATTTGCCTGCGGTCTTGCCGAAGTGCTCTTCTACTACTTCAGTGATGTCGCCATCACGGGTAGAGCCGGACAGCACGAAGCGGGTCAGACCACGGTGAGCAAAGAAAGTCAGCGGCAGCGCCAGGATCAACATGGCAACCAGCGGCCACAGGCCACCTACACCGGCGTTGATTGGCAGGAAGAGCACACCGGCACCGATCGCGGTACCGTACAGACCCAGCATCCAGACCACATCGGCCTTGTTGACGCCGCGGGAGGTGTTGCTGGCTAAACGACCATCAGCTGCAATATTCATGTCAGACATACGTTGTTCCTGTCATCTAGGAAAATGGGATTCTTGTTTGGTCGGGCCTTGGCCCGGTTCCATCTCCCTGGAACGCCTGCTGTCCGTCCTTGATATTAACCTCTCGCCCCCCGGCAACCTGGCCATCACTCCTTGTGACAACAGGATTGCAACAAACAACAGTGCGAGATTTTGACCCTGAGGGTCGGCGCCCGTCTCACTTAACAACCGATTAACGTGCGCCACTCTTGATGGGCTGACTTTAATTAAATGCCCTTATTAATCACAGCGTTTTTTTGAATTAATCAACCAAAGTTTGATTTTGGTCGCCTTTCGGACGACCAAGATCACACTCAAAGCGCCTTATTGTGAGTTTTTTTTAACAATTCAACTTAGTTTCACTGGAATCAATGGCCTGCGAGCAGCTACATATTTGCAACAAGCCACCCATTTAGCGCGGATTGTGTGCAGCACGGCCTTGGCGTACCCTTGTGACTCACGCCTTTTTGTTGATTGATGATGACCATTACCCGTACCGATCTCGCCGAACTGGCGGTGTTTGCCGCCGTCGCCCGTCACCGCAGTTTCAGCAAGGCCGCCCTCGAACTCGGGGTCTCCGCCTCCGCCCTCAGCCATAGCCTGAAGGGGCTGGAAGCCCGTCTGGGAGTACGGCTGCTCAACCGCAGCACCCGCGCCGTGGTACCGACCGAAGCGGGCCAGCGGCTGCTCAAGCAGCTGCTCCCCACCCTCAATACCCTGGAAGAGGCGCTTTGCGAGCTGGCCCGCAACAGCGACGAGCCGGTGGGAAGGCTCAAGCTCTGCGCCCCCCGCGGCGCCATCGACAGCCTGCTGGCACCTGTGCTGATCGACTATCTGGCCCGCTATCCGCGGATGCAGGTGGAGGTAGTGGAGCAGGAGCTGATGCCCCGGCTGATTGAAGATGGCTACGATGCCGCGCTCTTTTATGGCGATCTGCTGCCCAAGGAGATGATCGGCATCCCCCTCGGCCCGCCCCAGCGCTATCTGGTGGTAGGCTCCCCGGCCTATCTGGCGGAGCACGGTACGCCGGAGCACCCGAGCGAGCTGAGCCGCCACGCCTGTATCGGCTATCGCCTCACCCCGCACCACCACTATCGCTGGGCCTTTGCCGCCGACGGCACCATGCTGGAGATCGAAGTGACCGGGCCGCTCACTACCAGCACCCCGGCCCTCTATCTGGGCGCCGCCGAGGCGGGGCTGGGACTGGCCTACTGTCTGGAAGAGGAGGTAAGCCAAAAGGTCGCGGAAGGGAAACTGCTCACCGTGCTGGAGCCCTGGTGCCCCACCTTTGCCGGCTTCTACCTCTTCTATCCCAGTCGGCATCAGCTGGGCAGCGGCCTGCGCATCCTGATCGACATGCTCAAGGCTCACTACCAAAACCCCGGATTAGTGAGTAATACTCAGCAATTCATCAAGTGAAACCCTGATTATCACCAAATAAGTATTAATCTAGACTAGCTGTTCGATAATCGAACTCCCCGAGAGAACAGATATGTCTGCCTATTTAACACTGCGGCAACGGGCCATGACCCGTCGCTTCTGGGCTTACGCCCTCCCCTCCATTCTTGCCATGCTGGTCTCGGGGGCCTACTACCTCATCGACGGCATCTTCGTCGGCCACTATGTCGGTGCCGCTGGCCTCGCCGGGATCAACCTGGTCTATCCGGTCATCATGGTGCTGATCGGTCTGGCCGCCATGATCAGCATGGGGGCGGCCACTGCCATCTCCTTCCAGCAAGGGGCGAAAAACGACACGCTGGCCCGTCAGGCGCTGGTCAACGCCCTCTGGCTGCTGGCCGGTCTCGGGGTAGTTGCGCCGGTGCTGCTCTATTACACCCACACCGATATCCTGCTGGGGCTGGGGATTGAACAGGGCACCGAGACCTGGAAACAGGCGAGCGACTACCTCACCTGGATTGGCGGCGGTACCCTGCTGCTGGCCAGCAATCTGGCGGTGCCCTATCTGCTGCGCAACGATGGCCGCCCGAAACTGGCCATGGTGCTGGTGAGCAGCGGCGCCGTGCTCAATATCATCCTCAACTACATCATGGTGGGTCGGCTGGGGCTGGGATTGATCGGTACCGCGCAAGCCACCCTGATGGCAGAGGGTGCGGTGAGCCTGATCGGCCTTGGCTACTTCTTTACCCCCTGGGCGCGGCTGCGCCTCAGCTGGCGGGATCTGGTGCCCAACCTCCCCGCCATGCCGCACCTGCTCTTTACCGGCCTGCCGAGCCTGATTGCCCAGTTCAACCTCGGCCTGCTGCTGATGCTGCACAACAGCCAGCTGATGGTGTATGGCAATGTGAAGGATCTGGCGGGCTTTACCGTGGCCGGTTACACCGAAGCGGTCTTTATCGTCATTCTGCAGGGGCTCGCCTTCGGCATTCAACCGCTCATCAGCAAGGCGGCAGGGGCCAAGCGCAATCGCAACCTCAAGTACCTGATGGAGATGGGGCTCAAGTTCACCTTTATCTACGGCATGCTGGTGTGGCTCACCATCCAGCTGCTGCCGAGACAGGTCGCCATGCTCTATACCGGCGACAAGGATCCCGAACTGCTGGCCGCCGCCATCAGCAGCCTGACCCTCAACCTCGGCGCCATTCCGCTGGAGGGGATCATCATGTTCGGCATAGTGCTGCTGCAATCCATGGCGCGTACCCGTCAGGCGCTGGTCATCTCCATCGCCAAAACCGTGTTGCTGCTGCCGCTCATCTTCCTGCTGCCGCAACTGTGGGGGCGTGATGGGGTGCTGATGGCCCAGCCCGCCACCGTGCTGCTGCTCACCCTGCCGCTCTGCTGGCTGCTGTGGCGCGAGTGGCTGCGCCTGAAGATGGCCTGCGCGCCAAAAAACAAGCGTCGCCCGCAACCGGCCCGCGCACGCGCCGCCGTCCAGCTGGCCCGTTAAGGTCACCCATCCCGCAAAACAATAAAAAACCGGCATCCATTGATGCCGGTTTTTGCTATATGGGCGGGTCTGCTTGCGCTGACACAACAAGCCAGGCCAACACCGCTGCCCACACTATGCCAATACTTCTGGCCTGAGCTGGGCCATCAGCCCCGGGTTGTCGGAGTAATCCACCGGGATCGCCACCACAGCAGGCCCCTCCACCGCCAGTGCGGCCCGCAGGGTGGCGCGCAGCTCGTCGGCAGAGCGCACCGCGAAACCGGCCGCCCCGAACGATTCGGCATAGCGTTTGAAGTCGATGGGACCAAAAGAGACGCCGGAGGTGCGGCAATACTTCTGCTGCTCCTGCATCGCCACCATGTTGTAGCCGTTATCAACCCAGATGATGTGGACGATATTGCTCTTGAGCCGCACCGCCGTCTCCAGCTCCATGCTCGACTGCATAAAGCTGCCATCCCCCGATACCGAGATCACCTTCTCACCCGGCCGTACCAGCGCCGCGCCGATAGCCCACGGCAGTGCCACCCCCATGGTCTGCTGACCATTGGAGATCAACACCTGACGGGCGCGGAAGCTGTAGAGGTAGCGGGCAATCCAGATATGGAAGCTGCCCATGTCGACGCAGAGTGTCATGTCGTCGCGCACCAGATCCTGCAGCTCGCGCACGATACGCAAGGGGTGAACCGGATTGCCGTGCAGATCATCGGCCCGCATCGCCAGTCGCAGTCGCTGCTGGCGCACCCCTTGCAGCAGCCGATCCACCTCGGGGGGACGGATTTTCGGATTGCCCATGATGCGGGTCAGCTGCAACAGGTTGGCGCGGATCGACCCCACCAGCTCGGCGGTCGGGCAGTAGCTGCTGTCGATATCGGCAGGCAGCACGTCGATATGGAGGATGCGCCGCTCCCGATCGCCATTCCACAGCACGGGGTCGTACTCGATGGGGCTGTAGCCGATGCAGATCACCAGATCGGCCCCCGCCAGCAGCTGATCCCCCGGCTGGTTGTTAAACAGCCCCACCCGTCCGGCAAAGTCATCGAAGTGGCAGCTGTCCACCACCCCGGCAGCCTGATAGGTACCGGTCACCGGCAGCCGCGCCTTGTCGAGGAAGGCGCGTACCGCTTCGGCATTTTCCGGCCGGCTCGCCATCAGGCCGAGCAGCACCACCGGATTCTGGGCGTTGCGCAGCAGGGTCAATGCCTGCTCCATATTCTGTTCGTCGGCGCAGCCCGGCTCCGGCACCTCGCGGGGTACCAGCACATTGCCCTGCACCGGCTTGTTGATGATATCCATCGGCAGGCTGACAAACGCCGCCCCCGGACGTCCCAGCTCGGCGGCGCGAAAGGCGTTGGCCATCACTTCGGAGATCGCCGCCCCGCTGTTGACCTGAGCACTGAACTTGGTGACCGGACGGCAGAGGTTGACCGTATCCATGCTCTGATGAGTGAGCTTGAGGCCGTCGGCACGGCGCACCGCACCGCCCAGCGCCACCATGGGGTCCCCCTCCGAGGTGGCGGTCGCCAGCCCGGTAATGAGGTTGGAGCAACCGGGGCCCGAGGTGACCAGCGCCACCCCCGCCTTGCCGGTGAGGCGCCCCACGGCGGCCGCCATAAAGGCGGCGTTAGCCTCGTGGCGCACCACTATGGTCTCGATGGGAGAGTCCTCCAGCGCATCGAACACCCGGTCAATCTTGGCGCCGGGAATACCGAACACCTGCTTGACCCCTTGCGCCTCCAGATGACGAACCACCAGCTCGGCACCGCACTTCCACTGTCTGTTTTCCATGATATTGCTCCTTGTCTATCAGCCTTCGGCAGCCTGAATGGCGCGATCGAGATCGACGGGGTTGAGGTCGGCCTGCCGGAAAGCGGGATCCGATGGCAGGGCCAGATTGAGGTGACGCACCACAGAAAGCCGCAGGGTACCGTGGGCCATGGTGTAGTCGAGCAGATGACCGCCCCCCTTGCGATCGGCGGTGATCATGTGTTCGTGAAAGCCCGCCACATTGACCCCCTGCACGAACGGCGGGCAGCGAAAACCCACCAGGGTTCCCGCCACCGCGGCAAAGCGGAACAGCGGCTGCTGTTCGATGGCTTCCAGCATGGGGCGATAGGGGGGCTCCTGGCGCGGCACGGTACGGACCTTGGCCGTTTCAAACTGGCCGTCGAGACGCAGGGCGACGAAGACGTTGTCGGATCCCACCAGCCGATCCACCCACTGGTGGATCTCGTCACGGCTGAGGGGATGGTCGAAGCGACGCTCCAGACAGGGGCGAAAATGGGTCATCACCGCGAAGGGGGTCTTCTGATCGGCGCGGGCGGGACGGGCCGAGCCATCGGAGCGCAACTGGTGGATCTGGCGCTCGAAGGCGATCAGCTCACCATCGAGGTGGTTGAAGGTGCCGAGGCCAAAGTCGCCGTGGCGCAGCAGCTCGCTCATGGTGGTCTCCCCTTCGTAGACCCCCGCCAGCAGGGCGCTCATCAGGGAACTCTGGTAGATCTCGCCACCGTCATGCTGCCTGCGCCAGCGGGAAAACTGCTGGCTCACTTCGAGGGCACAGCTGCACCCGGCACTGTCAGATGTTGCAATATGTTCCATTCGGGTTTCACCTCCACCGTGAATCCTGTTAGCGTTCGGATCCAATGGTGACTTGGTTCACATTTCAACACCAATACGCTGATCCCATGACTTTGAGACTCAATCGATATGGAACTTCGTACGCTCCGCTACTTCATGGCCGTTGTTGAAAAGCAGAATTTCACCCGCGCAGCCGAATCACTCAACATGGCCCAGCCGCCCCTGAGCCAGCAGATCCGCAAGCTAGAGGAGACCCTGGGCACCCCGCTGCTGCGCCGTTTGACCCGCAGTGTCGAGCTGACTGAGGCGGGCGAAAGCCTCTATCGGGATGCGGCGCAGATCCTGGCGCTGGCCGATGCGGCAAAACTGAAGGTAAAGCGGATTGCCCGGGGCGAGCAGGGGGCGCTGAGGATCGGCTTCGCCGGTTCCACCGTGCTCCACCCTGCGGTGCTGACCCTGTTGCACGACTATCGGGAGCGCTACCCCGAGGTAGCCCTCAGCCCGCAGGAGGGCACCATGCCGGCACTGGTGGAGGCGCTGCGCAACGATCGGCTGGACGCCGCCATCTTGCGGCTCCCCTGCCGGGGTAGCGAGGGCTTTGCCCACCACCTTATCGAGCAGGAGCCGCTGCTGATCGCCCTGCCCACCAGCCACCCCAAAGCCAAGCCGGGCCCCTTGCCACTGGCCAGCCTGAAGGACGAGAGTTTTATTCTGTTTCCCCACGCCATCGGGCCCGGGCTCTATGACGGCATCGTGGGTCTCTGCCGGGAGGCGGGCTTCGAGCCGATACTGGGGCCCGAATGCCCGCAGGTGATCTCTACCGTCGGCATGGTGCAGGCGGGCTTTGGCGTGACTCTAGTGCCCAGCTCGGTGGCGGCGCTGCGCCCGCTCGGGGTCAGTTATCACCCCATTGAGGGCAACGGCATGATGACCAGTATCAGTCTGGCGACACGACCACACCCAAGCAGTGCCGTGCTGCGGCACTTTATCGCCCAGATCCGTGCCGCCCAGATACGACAAGGCCTCCCGAAGGAGGCCCTGTTGAACAAGCTTGAACCGGTTTGATGACCAGCTTGCCTGATGCGACTGCTTATTTGACGGTACTGCTTATTTGACAGTCACGCGGGCAAACTTGCGCTTGCCGACCTGATAGACGGCGGTACCGGCACCGATGAGTGCCTTGCCATCTTCGAGCTTCTCGCCATCCACCTTGACTGCGCCCTGCTTGATCATCCGCAACGCTTCGGAGGTGGTGGCCACCAGATCGGCCTCTTTCAGCAGGTTGGCAATGGCCAGACCTTCGCCTTCCAGAGCCAGCTCGATTTCCGGCATTTCGTCCGGAATGGCGTTCTTGGAGAAGCGCTGGGTGAAATCTTCGTGGGCCGCTTCGGCCGCCGCTTCGTCGTGATAACGGGCGATGATCTCTTTGGCCAGCCAGATCTTCACGTCGCGCGGGTTGAGAGTACCGGCAGCGATGCCAGCCTTGAACTCTTCGATTTCAGCCAGCGGACGGAAGGAGAGCAGCTCGTAGTAGTTCCACATCAGATCATCGGTGATGGACATGATCTTGCCGAACATCTCGCCCGGAGCGTCGTGAACGCCGATGTAGTTGCCTGCGGACTTGGACATCTTCTTGACGCCATCCAGACCCACCAGCAGCGGCATCATCAGCACACACTGGGTCGCCATGCCGGCATCTTTTTGCAGCTCTCGGCCCATCAGCAGGTTGAACTTCTGGTCGGTACCACCCAGCTCAACGTCCGCCTTCAGCGCGACCGAGTCATAGCCTTGCAGCAGCGGATAGAGGAATTCGTGAATCGCGATGGATTGGCCGCCGGTGTAGCGCTTTTTGAAGTCGTCACGCTCCATCATGCGGGCCACGGTCTGCTTGGCCGCCAGCTTGATCATGCCGGTCGCCCCCAGCTCGCTTAGCCAGGTCGAGTTGTACTCGATGCGAGTCTTGGCCGGGTCGAGGATCTTGAACGCCTGCTCGGCATAGGTGAGGGCGTTGTGCTTGATGGCCTCTTCGGAGAGCGGCGGACGGGTGGCGTTCTTGCCGGAGGGATCACCCACCATGGCAGTGAAGTCACCGATCAGCAGGATCACTTCATGGCCCAGATCCTGGAAGGTCTTCAGCTTGTTGAGGATCACGGTATGACCCAGGTGAATGTCGGGGGCGGTCGGGTCCATGCCCAACTTGATGCGCAGCGGGCGCCCTTCCTTCAACTTGGCGACAAGTTCTTCTTCAACCAGAATTTCTTCCGCTCCGCGCTTGATCTCGGCTAGCGCCACCTCGAGCTGGGACATTTTTTGACTCTCCATCACGATTCCACAGGGCCAAACATATTACTGGAATGGCGGGCCAATTGGAAAGGCTGTAAAATCCGTCCATTCTGCCCGACTTCATCTGCTTCTCATGGTTATTTGGCACGCCTTCAACGCACTCCCCCACTGGCACCGCAAGATGGTGCTGATCTTGAGCATCATGATCATGATGCTGGCTGCCTGGCCAAGCGAACAGGCAGTAGCAACACGGGTCGATGAAAACGGCAACGAAATTGCCCTGCGGGAACCGGCCAACGACAACGCGCTAAACGACGAGCTACCAGCCGAAGCCGCCCAGCCTATCACCCCGCCCAAGCCGCGCTACATCACCAAGCAGGTGAAGGTACGCCGTGGCGACAACATGGGGGTGATCTTCCAGCGCATTGGCCTGAGCACCACGGATCTGCACCTGATCGACCAGCTCGAGGGCAGCGATCCCCTGCGGATGTTGCAACCGGGGCAGGAACTCACCTTCAAGCTCACCGAGAACGGCGAGCTGCATAGCCTCTATTACCCCCACAGTCTGGAGCAGGCGCTCAAGGTGAGCCGCAAGGAGGAGACCTTTGTCGCCCGCAACGTCAAGATCGCCCTCGACACCCGCGAACAGGTGAGCAAAGGGGAGATCCGCTCCAGCTTCTGGGGCGCCGCGGTGGATGCGGGAATGACCGAAGATCAGATCATGGACTTGGCCGCCATCTTCGGCTGGGACATCGACTTTGCCCAGGACTTGCAGCCGGGGGACAGCTTCCGGGTGGTCTATGAAGACAAGTTCCGCGACGACGAGCGGGTCGCCTCCGGCGATATTCTGGCGGCAGAGTTCGTCAACCAGGGCACCGCCTACCGCGCCGTGCTCAATGAAGATGGCAACTACTACACCCCGGAAGGCAAAGCGATGCGCAAGAGCTTCCTGCGCGCGCCGGTCAACTTCAAATACATCAGCTCCAACTTCAACCCACGCCGCCTCCATCCGGTGACCGGCAAGATCCGCCCCCATAACGGCATCGACTATGTGGCGCCGGTGGGCACCCCCATCATGGCGGCGGGCTCCGGCAGCGTGGTGGCCGCCGGTTACAACCAGTTCAACGGCAACTACGTCTTTATCAAGCATGCCGGCAACTATGTGACCAAGTACCTGCACCTCTCCAAGCGCACCGTCAACAAGGGGCAGCGGGTCAAGCAGGGGCAGACCATCGGTACCCTGGGTGGCACCGGCCGCGTCACCGGCCCGCACCTGCACTACGAATTCGTGGTGGGCGGCATTCACAAGAACCCGCGCACCCTCACCCTGCCGCAGGCAGAGACCCTGAGCGGACGCGAGCTGGCCAACTTCAAAAAGCTGGCGATGCCGCAACTGGCCAAGCTCGACAACCCCGAGCTGCAGCTGGCCCAGAACAAGCGGGATAGTCGCGGCAACTAAGCCATCAGGGCTGGCAGGGTGAAGGCCCTGCCAGCCCCTTTTATTGAACCCGCGCCAGGTGACCAGATTGAAATGAGTCCCCCTTCAGACATAAGATGAGATGGATAACCGGGAGCGGCATGTGGCACGGAAGCAAGGGCTTATCTATCCTGTCTCTCTCACTCTTTTTCCGGTCCGCATTGAGGATGCAACATGGTTGAGCGTTATATCGGTCTGATGTCAAAGACCACGCCATGTGGCATGGGATGAAAGCCGTTCCCCTCTTCACCCTCTCTGCACACCGTATTTTCGAACAGCAATGTAAGGAGACACCATGGCTGAGCGCTATATCGGTCTGATGTCGGGAACCAGCATGGACGGCATTGATGCCGTGCTGGTGATGATCGCCGGGGATGAACTGCGGGTCGAAGCGGCGCTTTGTCACCCCTGGCCGCAAGAGACCGCCCGCACGCTGCATGCACTCTGCACCCCGGGCGACAACGAAATCGACCGCATGGGCGTGGCCGATAATCTGGTGGCGCGAGAGTTTGCCGCCGCCACCCGCGCGCTGCTGGCCAAGGCGAGGCTTGAGCCCAAAGATATTCGCGCCATCGGCAGCCACGGCCAGACCATCCGCCATCGCCCCCAGCTCGGCTTTACCCTGCAGATCGGCAATGCCGCCCTGCTGGCCGCACTGACCGGCATCGACGTTATCGCCGATTTTCGCACCATGGATATGGCCCTCGGTGGTCAGGGGGCGCCGCTGGTGCCCGCCTTCCATCAGGCGCTGTTTGCCAAACCCGGCGCCCTGCGAGTGGTACTGAACCTCGGCGGCATCGCCAATATCTCGGTGCTGCCGGGCAATCCGGGCGGGGTATATGGTTTTGATACCGGCCCGGCCAACACCCTGCTCGATGGCTGGTATCGCCGCCATCAGCCCCACGGCGGCAGCTATGACGCCGGTGGCAAATGGGCCGCCAGTGGCAAGCCCATCCCGGCCCTGCTGGAGAAGCTGCTGGCTCACCCCTATTTCGCAGCCCCCGCCCCCAAGAGCACCGGACGGGAGATGTTTACCCTCGATTGGCTCGATGGGGAGCTGGCTGGCACTTCATACGCCCCCGTGGATGTGCAGCGCACCCTGCAGGCGCTCACCTGCCACAGCATCGCCCGCCAACTGCCCGCCCGGCCCGAATCAGTCGGTGCCAGCCAGCCGAAAGCCGAGCTGTTTGTCTGCGGCGGCGGTGCCCATAACGCCCCCTTGCTGAAGGAGTTGGCCAGCCTGTTGCCTGCATGGCGCATCGCCAGCACTGCCGAGCTGGGCCTTGCCCCCGACTGGGTGGAAGGCGCTGCCTTTGCCTGGCTGGCCATGAGCTTTGTTCACCGCAAGCCGGGCAACCTGCCCGCCGTCACCGGTGCCAGCCGTCCGGCTGTGCTGGGGGCGCTTTATCCCGCCTGAGTGATGACAAGGGGCTGCGGATCAGTGTGCCCCCTTGAACAGACGCACAACCTGTTGCCGGATCGGTGCAAACAGCGGGGGCTTTGGCGGCTCCAGATTGATATGGCGCCGCCCGGCACGGGTTTCACAGCGAAGCAGATTCTGGATGTAGTGGTGGTGGGATCGATGGATCAGCTGTGAGGCCTGATACGCCCACTGTCTGGGCACGCCCCACAGGGTGCTGGCAATCGCCCCGACGATGCAGAAGAAAGCGGGCTCCTGAATTCCCATCCGGCTGGCGTTCTCCAGCGCCTCCTTGAGCGAATTGGAGTGAGCAATACAGGTCATGATATTGACCATGAAGGCGTCGTAATCATCCTCCCCACCCTTGCCAACGCGCGCCGTCAGGGTCGCCGCGGGCTGATAGCCAAACTGATGGCCGATATTTTCCAACACCGTATTCCGCTGGCTGATCACCTTGCCATAAAACATCAGCATCACCATGCAGTCGATCGCCTTGCACAGCGCCTCGTAGTGGGGATGGCTCTTCTTGGGACGCGGCGCCGTGGCGAGGGCCAGCTCTTCAGAGATGGCCAAGAGGCCCACAGGTACGGCGGTGCTGACAAACGAGAGATCAATCGACAGTTCCAGCCCCTCCTCCCCTTCCATGCGGGCCACAATCACATGTTCGCCAAACAGCCGACGCTGGCGCTCGATAAAAGCGCCAAAGACCAGATCACGAAACTGCTTTTGCGGATAAGGGGTATCGAGCAGGCTCTCGATGGTCATGATGGCGGCGGATACCCGGCCGCGCAGTCGGTAATCGGCAGGAATGGGAAAGCTCTTTCCCAGGCGAGGAGGTAACCGCTGCCCAGATGTTTGACAATACATATCGCCCAGAACGAAACCCAGCATAAATCCTCCACAGTCAGGTAATGATGATCGCGACGCGATCTCGTTTGCCAATCCTGGGCAATGGCCTGCCGGTGCATCGATGCTCTCCGTCAGGGCTCCTTGATTACCTTATTAATCATACGATTAATAGCGAGTGAAAAAAGCGACCTGACTCGCAATCACGCCACTAATTAACAGTTTCATCAAGAAACCATAAGAAGTGGTCGATAAATCCATTTTTTGACGCATTCCCTTTTAAAAACAATATATTGAACTTTATTCCTGCGAAATCACCTGGGCTGTTCCCGAGCCCTGAAAACCATCCCAATCATCACAACCAGCCACAGATAAGAGGGAGATCAGACAAAGCCGCAAAAAATGGAAAAAGCGATGACGCGGGGCAAGCCCCCTATCGGGGGATACAACCGGAGTGAAGAGACTCGTATTGCCACCACCGCCCCTCATCCAACGCCACCTTTCATCCAGCACCACAGCTCCCGCACTCCGTCACGCCAACGCCAACGCCAACGCCATGATCACCACTCCTGTGCAGCAGGAGCAGATCCGCCGTGCAAATTCATGGCATAGAATTTTATGGCGTTAATAACAGATCCCGGCTGCCAGCAAGGCGTCATCGAGTATGCCGGAATAATCGTTAACAGAGAGGAATGCAAAAGCCGTGAATTATATTCCAGAGGTATCTTTAATAAGGTGGATATGCATATTCACGGGAATTTTCATAGCCCCTTAAAAAAGCTTAAAACAGATATCCATGCACCATAATATGCATTCTTTGCACATCGGCGCATAATATTAACCCTTTATTCACACGCCAATATCCCGAAGAGGGGGAGAGCAAACCCAGTCAGGGCAAGGCTGTCCGCCGGTTCGACACTATTTGCACACGAATTGGCTGCGATTTCGGGTGAATTGAATAGCAATATGATTAAATTTCCACCCATTGAGCCATCTCATAGAAATGCAATCAGCGGTTTGCAACCCCTGATAGCCACTCATAGAATCGCAGCGTCTGAAATATCTACCCTGTCCTCTTCTCCCTTATTCCTCTCAGTAATTGAGTGGATCACAAATAATAACCGGGGATGCCGCCGCTGGCGCAGTGGCCATGGCGCACAACAAGATGGGGTAAACCTGTACCTGAATAAACAACAAATATTAAAAAGAGGCATATCTATGAGTGGCACCATCATCAAGTCGGCAAGAAATACCCCCCATGCACCCCAGGATCTGGGTCCCTGCACCCAAACGGTGGCGTTTTCTCATTACAACAATATCTCCGCCCAGCTGCCGGTCGATCCGGCCACCGGCAAGATGGTGAGTGGCGATATCACTGCGCAGGCCAGACAGTGCCTGAGCAACCTCAAGGCAATCATCGAGAGCATCGGCCATGTGATGGACGATATGGTCAAAGCGACCATCTTCCTGAAAGAGATGGCGGATCTGGAGGCGGTCAACGCCGTCTACCGCGAATTCTTCCCGGGCTATCTGCCGACCCGCACCACCCTCGCCGTCGCAGCCCTGCCGCTGGGCGCGCTGGTGCAGATCGATGCCATCATCTCCAACGGCGAAGGCACCTTCCCGCAAGCCCCCTGCCAGCTGATTAAACTGGCCCGCAACAGTGACAAGGCGCCGCACAATCCGCTCTCCACCCATACTGTGGCCTTCTCCCACTACAACAATATCGGTGCCCAGCTGCCGGTCGAGGCCGCCTCGGGCCAGCTGGTTGCCGGTGGCATCAAGGAGCAGGCGGGCCAGTGCCTGCGCAATATCAAGGCGGTGCTGGAGAGCATCGACGTGCCGTTTGACGATATCGTCAAGGTGACCGTCTATCTGACCGATCTGGCAGATCTGGAGGCCGTCAACGAGGTCTACACCACCTTCTTCCCCGACTCCGCCATCGCCCGCGCCGTCGCCTATCTGCCCGCCCGCTCGGTAGTCAGTGCCGCCGCTCTGCCCATGGGGGCACGGGTGCAGATGGATGCGGTCATCTCCCACGGTGACGGCACCCCGCCGCAACTGGTGGAAGACAGACACAATCTGGTGATCAGCGCCCGCAATACTGACAAGGCACCGCGTAGCCCGCTCCATTGCCAGACCGTCGCCTTCTCTCACTACAACCATCTCTCTGCGCAGCTGCCGATTGACCCCGCCACCGGCAAGATCCTGGCTGGCTGCATCAAGGAGCAGACCGCCCAGTGCCTGAGCAATATCAAGGCAATTGTGGAGAGCATCGGCCATGTGATGGACGATATCGTCAAGGTCAATATCCAGCTCGCCAATATCGCGGATCTGGATGCGGTCAACGCCGTCTACACCAAATACTTCCCGACCTACCTGCCTGCCCGCACCGTGATCGCGGTGCGCGAGCTGCCGGCCGGCGCGCGAATCCAGATGGATGCAGTGATGTCCAACGCCGAAAGCACCCCGCCGCAGGTGTAAGGGTTGCAATAAATAAAAAGAGACCGGCTATATGCCGGTCTCTTTTTACATGCCAGACAAAGGGGTGGCCCTCAGCCCTCAATATCGCGGTACCTGATCGCTACTCTGACCGCCTCTGCCGTGGTGGCCACCCCCAGTCGACGGCGGGCACTGCGCAGATGGTTCTCGACCGTGCGCACCGAAAGCTTCAGGGTGGTGGCGATATCGGCATGGCGCCAACCCCGGGAGACCCACTCCAGCACTTCGCGCTCGCGCCCAGTGAGGCCACGCTCGTGACCCGCTACCGGCATCTCCATCAGCCGACGGGCAGCATGAAAAGCCGCCACCGCGATCAGCGCAAGGCCAACCCGAGTGTGGGCACAGGCATCGATCTGATCGCCGCCAAAGCTCATCGCCCCTTCCAGTCCCAACGGCCCATAGACGGGTACCTGCAAGCCATGTCGGCCCGGCCCCTCAGGATGGCGAACGATACGGTACTGCTCGCCAACGGCGCCAACCGTTTTGCTCCAGAAGAAGGGCTGGTCTCGCTCCCTGATATGCATCGCCATCGGGCACTCGCGCATATAGGCATGCAGGTCGACCGCCTCGCCGCTCTCCAACCACTCCCCCTCCAGCCAGTAGAGGTGCTCGACCACCCCCTCCTCGCTGGCGCTGATGGAGAAGAGCGCAAAGCGGTGATACCCCAGCGGAGTGGCAAAGGCGCGCACCAGTTGCTGGATCTCCTCCAGCCGCTGACACCCTTCGAGCGCCACCGCGACCTGCAGCGCATTTGCTGGCGACGACGACAACCTCATCGCTTGGCAACCGCCTCCAGCAAGGTGGTAGCGGCCAGCTTGCCGAGGTTATTGCCCGCCAGCGGGCTGTCACCGGTCAGCAGATTGCGATCCCGGCACACCTCTCCCGAGATGCCGTTGTTGACGATCTCAAAGCCAATCTCTTTGAGCTTCTCGCCAAACTTCCAGGTAAGGTGGCCCGGCATATAGCCAATTGCCGGGGTCTGGGCATCCAGCTCGTCGGGGAAGGCGCAGATCTTGTAGCCCGCGAAGGTCTCTGGATTGGCCACCGCCAGCAGCGCAGCAGGCCCGTGACAGAGGGAGATGATGAAGCGATCGTTGGCCATCGCCCACTCCAGCAGCGCTTTCACCTCGGCACTCTGCGGCAACCCCATCAGGGCGCCGTGGCCGCCGGGAATAAAGACGCCGATATAGTCCGAGTCGGCGGCCAGCGCCTGCTTCAGCAGGTCGGCCAGCTTGGCCGGTTGGCGGAACTGCGCCTGATATTTGCCATAGAGCCCCAGCACCTCTTCATCTTCGCCGGGCATGGCCCACCACTCGAACTTGACCGGATTGCCGGAGAGGGTCGCCACATCAAAGGCAAAGCCCGCCTTGTCGAGGTGATACATGGGCAGCAGGGTTTCGACCGGATGGTTACCGGTGGAAAACAGGGTGCCGTTGTCGGTGGGCAGATAACGCTCATCGGCACCGATCAGCAGGATCTTCCAGCGCCCCTCCCGATAGGGAGCGGGATAGTCGGCCCCGGCAAGGTCAGATTTGCTCGAGGTGAACTGGCTCAGGGAGTAGGGCGACGGAAAGAAGGCATTCTGCTCTGCCGGATCCGGGGTCGGTTGTTTATCGTCAACAAGCATATCGGTCATGGCTCAGGCTCCAGTAGTGGTGGACTCGGTCTCACAGTATTGACTGTCAGAGACCAAGTAAATGAGGGTTTTCCCTCAACCGCCATGACTATGGCAAGAGGTGTGACCGCGCTGCGACAAAACCTGAACAGAATCCCCGACAGACTTAGGCCATCGCGGCAAATGCCCTGACGATGACATCCATGACCGCTCTGACCCGCGCGGCATGTTGCACATCCTGATGGGTCACCAGCCACACATCGTAGGATTGCTGTAACTGCCGCTCGGGCCAGACCCGCACCAACCCGGCTTGCGCGGCGAGCGGAACCGCCACCTCGCCAAGCCCCAGCCCCATCAACAGTGCCTGACGCAGCATCAGGCTGGTATTGACCCCCGCGGCGACCGTGGCCCCCTCGGCCGCCTCTTCGAGCATCATTGGCGAGCGAGCGCTCTGCCAGTGGGGCTCATACACCACCAGCGAATGGCCCGCAAAACCGGTGCCCGCTTCGGGAATGCCATGGCGAGCCAGATAGTCGGCGGAGGCATACAACCCGACCGGCCAGGAGGCCAGCTTGCGAATAATCAGGTCGGGATTGTCCGGCTTCACCGTCCGGATCGCGATATCCGCTTCCCGCAGGGACAGATTGACCACCTGGGTCGAGGTATTGAGGATGACCCTGATATCGGGATAACGCTGATGCAGCTCGGTCAGGGCCGGTATCAGAAAATCCATCCCCAGGGTGTCTGTGGTCGCCACGCTGACCTCCCCAACCAGACGGTTGTCGACCCCTTGCGCCGCCCGCACAAAATCAATGGCCGCCAGCTCCATCTGCTGGGCGCTGGCCAGCACTATCTCTCCGACATGGGTCAGCGCATACCCCTTGGATGTACGGAGAAACAGCGTGGCCGCCAAACGATGCTCCAGTGCGGCAATCCGCCTGCCAATGGTGGCCTGATCGACCCCGACCACACGGGCGGCGCCCCTCAGGCTCCCTTCCCGATGCAACGCCAGAAAAATTTTCGCATCATCCCAGTTCATCACGACTCCCGGTTGAAATGCATTTTTGCATTACAGGTGAGGGATAATACTGCGTTTATTCATCAGCAATCTCCACTATCTTGGTGCTCATCCCACTCGGGGAACCTCATATCACCTCGTTACAAGGAGCCGCTGATGCATAACGCCTATTCCATTCCCGCCACCATGAGCGCGGTAGAGATTACCCAGCCAGGTGGCCCCGATGTCTTGCAACTGACCACCCGCGCCACACCAGAGCCCAAGCCCGATGAGGTCTTGATCCGGCACTATGCGACCGGCATCAATGGGCCGGATGTGATGCAGCGCAAAGGGCTCTACCCGCCTCCGGCAGGAGCATCGGATATTCCCGGGCTGGAGGTCGCCGGGGTCGTGGTCGCCAAGGGGGAGCAGGTGGAGCATCTCAAGGTTGGCGACAAAGTCGCAGCGCTGATTTCGGGTGGCGGCTATGCCGAGTACAGCGTCGCCCACCAGAGCAATGTCCTGCCCCTGCCGCCCGGATTGAGCTTTGTCGAAGCCGCGGCGCTGCCGGAAACCTTTATGACGGTCTGGTCAAATATGTTTGAACGGGGCCAGTTTAAAAAAGGGGACATTATCTTGATCCATGGCGGCGCCTCCGGCATCGGCACGACCGCCACCATGCTGGCCAAGGCATTTGGCGCCGCAAAAATCATCACCACGGTCGGCTCACCCGAGCAGCAGGCCGCCAGCATCAAGCTGGGCGCGGATGTGGCCGTGCTCTACAAGGAGGAGGATTTTGTCGAGGCCGTGCATGCAGCCACCGATGGCCATGGCGCCGACATCATTCTCGATATCATTGGCGGGGAGTATGTCGCGCGCAACTATGCGGCGGCCGCCATCAATGGCCGCATAGTCCAGATCGGCATTATTGCGGGCGCCGCCCCCAATCTGGATCTGTTTCCCATGCTGCAAAAGCGGCTGACCCATATCGGCTCTACCCTGCGCTCGCGTACTCCGCAGGAAAAAGCCGATCTGATCGCCCAGCTGCAAACTCATGTCTGGCCATTTATCGAAAGGGGCGAGGTCAAACCACAGGTTTACCAGACCTTCCCGCTGCATGAGGCCGCCGCCGCCCACCATTTGCTGGATTCAGGTCGTCATATTGGCAAGCTGGTATTAACCATGGCGCCGTTGTAGTCAGATTGATAAAGGCCAGCGATATTTAAAAACGTCCTAATCTTACGATAGATGTGTGTTTTACGGCTATTAAGCACACGTAAAGGTAAATATTGACTGAATGAAAACAGACCGGCTACTGACCGGTCTATTTTACATAGAATAATTGGCATTATCTTTATGCCTTTGACTTAAATAGCGAACAGAGTCTCTATCGAAAAATCTCAACACATAAAATCACATTAAATTATCTGTTATTCCAAAAATCATCCTTTGATATACCAAACGGTAACAAAATGTATTTATGACGTCTTGATGCCCGCTCAAACTCATCAAGTTCTCTTTTATATATACTATCCTTATGCTCCTCAGTATAATCGGATGGAAAATTCCAATGAAAGTCGATCGCTGTATAACTATCTACTCGTCGTTCAACTGGTAAAAACATAGCATTTTTAATTTTTTGATACTGTGATTTTGGTAAGTCTACATAACAGACCGACCCAGTAGTTAGGTATATAGCTAAACGAGCCTTAGTCATCCTCATCATCTTATCAGCTCTAGATATTGGACAAAACTCACAATATGCTTTTAATAAGGATGACGCAGATAAATTAATTTGTTGGTACATACCTGGTTGCACTTCAATATCAAGCCGCTCATATTGTTTTTTG
Source organism: Aeromonas sp. 82P (assembly GCF_051919365.1). Taxonomy (NCBI): domain Bacteria; kingdom Pseudomonadati; phylum Pseudomonadota; class Gammaproteobacteria; order Aeromonadales; family Aeromonadaceae; genus Aeromonas; species Aeromonas sp. 82P. The sequence continues at coordinate 1,481,490 of NZ_JBQBEV010000001.1, read as the reverse complement.
CTAGATCCTTTTATTATTGAATTTTCACTGAACCTAGTTTTTTTAGTTTTTCTATGTTTCATTGACCATGCAGGAATTAATCGTATATGAGATATATGTGCCGATATTGCTCTTTCATTGTATATATCAATAGTAAAATCACCTTCATCATTGAACTTAATATCACTAACAAGAGCTTTTACCCGCGGCTTGTTTATATCCATCGCATACAAAACAGCAGATACCGTACCTATTCCTGACACCCAGGAACCAAGCATACTTAATATATCGATCATTGATGATTTCACGCCAAGAAAACTCTCTAATAACCACCCCGATTATTGTCACACAAGTCAATTATTGTTGTAAATAAACCAGCTGTTTATTTACAACAATAATTATAAAATAAAAAAGCGCCTCCCTAGGGAGGCGCTTTTCAGTTCTATACAAAGCAATTAGCTATTACAGGGACTCAGCGGTCGCAACCACGTTTTCCACGGTAAAGCCGAATTCCTTGAACAGCAGTTCAGCCGGGGCGGACTCACCAAAGGTGGTCATACCGATGATCTTGCCGCCGAAACCGACGTACTTGTACCAGTAGTCAGCGATGCCGGCTTCGATGGCCACACGCTTGGTGACGGAGGACGGCAGGACGGACTCTTTGTACTCGGCAGATTGAGCGTCGAACACGTCGGTAGACGGCAGAGAGACCACGCGCACGGCACGGCCCTTGGCAGTCAGCTGCTCATAGGCGGCAACGGCCAGTTCCACTTCGGAACCGGTGGCGATCAGGATCAGCTCCGGAGTACCGGCGCAATCCTTCAGCACGTAACCACCCTTGGCGGTGTCGGCCAGCTGCTGGGCAGTACGATCCATCTGGGCCAGATTCTGACGAGAGAAGATCAGAGAGGTCGGGCCGTCGGTACGCTCGATGGCGTGTTTCCAGGCGATGGCAGATTCAACCTGGTCACACGGACGCCAGGTGCTCATGTTCGGAGTCAGACGCAGGGAGGCGATCTGCTCAACCGGCTGGTGAGTCGGGCCATCTTCGCCCAGACCGATGGAGTCGTGGGTGTAAACGAAGATAGCGCGCTGCTTCATCAGGGCGGCCATGCGCAGGGCGTTGCGGGCGTACTCCATAAACATCAGGAAGGTAGCGCCGTAGGGGATGAAACCACCGTGCAGGGCGATACCGTTCATGATGGCGGACATGCCGAACTCGCGTACACCGTAGTGGATGTAGTTGCCGGAGGCATCGTCGTTGGTCAGAGACTTGGAGCCGGACCACATGGTCAGGTTGGACGGAGCCAGGTCAGCGGAGCCACCCATGAACTCCGGCAGCAGCTTGCCGAATGCTTCCAGAGAGTTCTGGGACGCTTTACGGGTTGCGATCTTGGCCGGGTTGGCTTGCAGGGTTTCGATGATCTTGGCGGATTCGGCAGCCCAGTTGGCCGGCAGTTCGCCAGCGGTACGGCGCTTGAATTCGGCAGCCAGTGTCGGGTGAGCGGCTTCATAGGCGGCGAACTTGGCAGCCCAGTCGGCTTCCAGCTTGGCGCCCTTCTCCTGAGCGTTCCACTCGGCAGCGATATCAGCCGGGATAACGAACGGCGCGTGGTCCCACTTCAGGAATGCGCGAGCAGCGGCGATCTCGTCGTTGCCCAGCGGTGAGCCGTGGCAGTCGTGAGAACCGGATTTGTTCGGAGAACCGTAACCGATGATGGTGCGGCAGCAAATCAGAGTCGGCTTGCCGGTCTCGGCCTTGGCGGCTTCGATGGCGGCATTGATGGCTTCCGGGCTGTGACCGTCAACAGCCGGGATAACGTGCCAGCCGTAGGCTTCGAAGCGCTTGACGGTGTCGTCGGTGAACCAGCCTTCTACGTGACCGTCGATGGAGATACCGTTGTCATCCCAGAACGCGATCAGTTTGCCCAGTTGCAGGGTACCTGCCAGGGAGCACGCTTCGTGGGAGATACCTTCCATCAGGCAGCCGTCGCCCATAAAGGCGTAGGTGTAGTGGTCAACGATATCGTGGCCCGGCTGGTTGAACTGCTCAGCCATGGCTTTTTCGGCGATCGCCATACCAACGGCGTTGGTGATGCCCTGACCCAGCGGGCCAGTGGTGGTTTCAACGCCCGGTGCATAGCCGTACTCCGGGTGACCCGGGGTGCGAGAGTGCAGTTGGCGGAAGTTTTTCAGATCGTCGATGGAGAGGTCATAACCGGAGAGGTGCAGCAGGGAGTACAGCAGCATGGAGCCGTGGCCGTTGGAGAGAATGAAACGGTCGCGGTCGGCCCACTTGGGGTTGTTCGGGTTATGTCTGAGGTGGCTACGCCACAGCACTTCGGCGATATCCGCCATTCCCATGGGGGCGCCCGGGTGACCGGAGTTGGCTTTTTGAACGGCATCCATACTCAATGCACGAATGGCATTGGCAAGCTCTTTACGAGAAGGCATCTGAATCTCCTGCGATTGCTTCATTTGATGGCCAAGATTAAGGCGCGTTATTGTCCCAGCAGGGCGCGCGGCGTGCAAATATTATCTGGATGAATAAAGTGGCTTTGGGAGGACAATCGCTTTTCTTGCCCTCTATTGACCCAAGCAACCAGAGAAAAACGTTTGACTTCCATCCCTTTCGGGATAGGAGAGCACCGCTTGTGACCCATTGGACACTGCGCGACAAAATAGTGCTGGCAATCACGGGGGGCGCTAATTAAAATAGACGTCCAGATGTAGATACCTCTACACCATCCTATTCATCCGGTTATTGCTGTGGCGATAACCCAGACAAGCTGAGACTCTTATCATGGCAAAGCTGTTTACTTCCGAGTCGGTCTCCGAAGGCCATCCCGACAAGATTGCGGACCAGATCTCCGATGCGGTACTGGACGCCATCCTCAAGCAAGATACCAAGGCACGCGTTGCCTGTGAGACCCTGGTCAAGACCGGTATGGTCATGGTGGCCGGCGAAGTAACCACCTCTGCCTGGGTTGATATCGAAGAGATCGTGCGTGATACCGTACGTGAAATCGGCTACACCCACTCCGACATGGGCTTCGACGCTGACTCCTGCGCCGTGCTGAACGCCATCGGCAAGCAGTCCCCGGATATCAACCAAGGCGTTGACCGCAGCGATCCGCTGGAGCAGGGCGCTGGCGACCAGGGCCTGATGTTCGGCTACGCCACCAACGAAACCGACGTGCTGATGCCAGCCCCCATCACCTACTCTCACCTGCTGGTGAAGCGTCAGGCTGAAGTGCGCAAGAACGGCACCCTGCCGTGGCTGCGTCCGGATGCCAAGAGCCAGCTGACCTTCGCCTACGACGACGCAGGCAAGATCATCGGTGTGGATGCGGTAGTACTCTCTACCCAGCACGCTGAATCCATCAGCCACAAAGATCTGGTTGAAGCAGTACGCGAAGAGATCATCAAGCCGGTGCTGCCGGCCGAGTGGGTCAACAAGGACACCAAATACTTCATCAACCCGACCGGCCGTTTCGTTATCGGCGGCCCGATGGGTGACTGCGGTCTGACCGGTCGCAAGATCATCGTCGACACCTACGGCGGCATGGCTCGTCACGGTGGTGGCGCCTTCTCCGGTAAGGATCCGTCCAAGGTTGACCGCTCCGCTGCCTACGCCGCCCGCTACGTTGCCAAAAACATCGTTGCCGCCGGTCTGGCCGATCGCTGTGAAATCCAGATCTCCTACGCCATCGGCGTGGCCGAGCCGACTTCCATCAGCGTCGAGACCTTCGGTACTGCCAAGGTCGCCGAGGAGCTGCTGGTCAAGCTGGTGCGCGAGCACTTCGAACTGCGCCCGTATGGTCTGATCGAAATGCTGGATCTGAAGCGTCCGATCTACCAGGCTACCGCTGCCTACGGTCACTTCGGTCGCGACGAGTTCCCGTGGGAGCAGACCGACAAGGCCGAACTGCTGCGTTCCGCCGCTGGCCTGTAAGGCTCGCTGTTGTAATAAAAGGGGAGCCTGGCTCCCCTTTTGCTTATCCGCTATCTGACGAGATGTTGATGTCTGCCACTCCTGCCCAGCTTGTCGCCCTGCTGCAACAACGCGTAGAAGCCTGCTTTGTGCAGGCCGAGGCGCGCCTTGGCCGCACCTTCCCCCGCCCGCGGATCTACTGCAATATGCGGGGCCGGGCGGCGGGATCGGCGCGGCTGCAAACCTGGGAGCTGCGCTTCAATCCCGCCCTCTATCAGGCCAACCAGCAGGCGTTTCTGGATGAGGTGGTGCCCCACGAGGTGGCCCATCTGCTGGTCTATGCCCTGTGGGGTGAAGGGCGCGGCAAAAACCGGGTGCTACCCCACGGCCGCCAGTGGCAATCGGTGATGCGGGAGGTGTTCGGCCTTGAGCCCAGAACCACCCACAGCTTCGATCTGGCGGTACTGGCGCAACGCACCGTGCCCTATCGCTGTCACTGCCAGCAGCATCAGCTCTCTATTCGCCGCCACAACAAGGTGGTGCGTGGCGAGGCCCGCTATCACTGTCGTCGCTGCAAGCAGCCGCTGGAGCGGGAACGGCCGGAGCCAGAGCAGTAAGCCAACTTGTGTCGCGCCCCTGTGGTAGGGTGCCCGCCATCGTTCGTCAATCATCCCGTTTGCAAGGAATCCCATGCGTTTCATCTCCTCCCTCGCCCTGACCCTGCTGGCCGGTTTGCCGCTGCTTAGCGCACCCCTGCACGCCCAGACCTTTCGTGAAGCCAAGCAGGATCTGGTGAAGCTCTATCGCAGTCAGCCTGCGGTCACCACCTTCTACTGCGGCTGTGACATCGACTATCAGGGCAAGAAAATGAGCCCGGATCTCGCCAGTTGCGGTTATGAGCCGCGCAAGCAGGCCAAGCGCGCCGCCCGCATCGAGTGGGAACACGTGGTCCCAGCCTGGGAGTTCGGCCACCAGCTGCAATGCTGGCAGGATGGCGGTCGCAAGAATTGCGAAAAAGCGAGCCCCGAGTTCAACAAGATGGAGGGGGACATGCACAACCTCTTCCCCGCCATTGGCGAGGTGAACGGCGATCGGGCCAACTACCGCTTCTCCGACTGGAACGGCAAGCCGGATCAGTACGGCCAGTGCCAGATGCTGGTGGATTTCAAGGATCGTCGGGTGCAACCGCCCAAGGGGCCGGTGCGGGGCCAGATTGCCCGTGCCTACCTCTACATGAGCCAGCAGTATGGGCTGCGTCTGGCAGCGCAACAGCGTAAACTGTTTGAAGCCTGGGATCGCCAGTACCCGGCAGAGGGTTGGGAGTGCGAGCGCAACCGCCGCATCGGCAAGCTGCAGGGCAATACCAATCCCTTTATTGAAAAGCAGTGCCAATAACCCCATTTGACCAGGGAGGGGGATCGCCCCTCCTATCATGAAACCCTTCTTCACCGCAGCGTGAGCCTTGCTCGCCGCAGGATATAAAGGGTTTCCAAGCAAGAGACTGACAAGCAGCCATGCGCATTCCACGTATCTATGAACCGGCCACCCTGCAAGTTGGCCAGACCATCGCCCTGTCGGAAGACGGCGCCAACCATATCGGCCGGGTACTGCGCATGCAGCCGGGCCAGCAGCTCGAGCTGTTCAACGGCGATGGCAATCAATATCCCGCCACCATCGCCAGCGTCGGCAAAAAGTCGGTGGAAGTGACCATCGACAGCTGCGACGTCCAATCAGTGGAGTCACCGCTGGCCATCCACTTGGGTCAGGTGATCAGCCGCGGCGACAAGATGGACTTCACCATCCAGAAATCGGTTGAGCTGGGCGTCACCTGCATCACCCCACTCTTCTCCGAGCGCTGCGGCGTCAAGCTGCCGGCCGATCGGCTGGAGAAGAAGCGCGAACAGTGGCAGAAGGTGGTGATCAGCGCCTGCGAACAGTGCGGCCGCAACGTGGTGCCAGAGGTGCGCATGCCGATGGAGCTGGACGCCTGGCTGGCGGAAGAGACCAAAGAGCTCAAGCTCAACCTGCACCCGCGCGCCGAGTACAGCATCAACACCCTGCCCGTTCCCGAGCACGGCGTGCGCCTGCTGATTGGCCCGGAAGGGGGCTTGTCGAGCGACGAGATCGCCCGTACCGTGCAGGAAGATTTCAAAGAGATGCTGCTGGGGCCGCGGGTGCTGCGCACCGAAACCGCCGCCCTGACTGCGATTACTGCGCTGCAGTGCCGCTTTGGCGATCTAGCTTGATACTATCGGCCGCATCAATCAGCCCCATGGCTGCATCGACGCAGCCTCAAGCGGCCGATTACGCTGCGCTAATCGACCCTACAACCCTATCGAGCCACTAAAAAGGAACAGCGGATGACCATTAAACTCGGCATCGTGATGGACCCCATCTCGGCCATCAACATCAAGAAAGATTCCAGCTTTGCCATGCTCGAAGAGGCGCAAAAGCGCGGCTATGAGCTCTTCTATCTGGAGATGAAGGATCTCTACATGGAAGCCGGTCGCGCCTTTGGCACCATGCGCCCGCTCACCGTCAAATATGACTATGCCGACTGGTACACCCTGGGCGAGGTGGTGGACCAGCCCCTCTCCAACCTCGATGTGATCCTGATGCGCAAGGATCCGCCGTTCGACACCGAATTTATCTACGCCACCTATATGCTGGAGCGGGCCGAGGATGAGGGTTGCCTTATCGTCAACAAGCCGCAGAGCCTGCGTGACGCCAACGAGAAGCTCTACACCGCCTGGTTTGCCGAGCACACCCCGACCACGCTGGTGACCCGCCGCGCCGACAAGCTGCGCGCCTTCCACGCTAAGCACAAAGACGTGATCTTGAAGCCCTTGGACGGCATGGGCGGCGCCTCCATCTTCCGCATGAAGGAAGATGACGCCAACGTCGGCGTGATTATCGAGACCCTGACCGCCCACGGCAGCCAGTACTGCATGGCGCAGACCTATCTGCCCGCCATCAAGGATGGCGACAAGCGGGTGTTGGTGGTGGATGGCGAACCGGTTCCCTACTGTCTGGCCCGTATTCCGGCGCAAGGCGAGACCCGTGGCAATCTGGCTGCTGGCGGCCGTGGTGAAGCGCGCCCCCTGAGCGAAGCCGACTGGGCCATCGCCCGTGCGGTGGGCCCGACGTTGAAAGAGAAGGGCCTTATCTTCGTCGGTCTCGACATCATCGGCGATCGGCTGACCGAGATTAACGTCACCAGCCCGACCTGCATTCGCGAGATTGAAGCGGCCTTCGATGTACACATCACCGGCATGCTGATGGATGCCATCGAGCGTCGGCTGGGCAAATAATCGCCAGGCAGGCTAAACCGGCCTGTTCAGGGGTAACCCGCCCCCGACAAGCCCGAAAACAGAGAGGGTGGCCCGGCGCCACCCTCTCTGTTTCAAAGCAATCCGGAAAGGGGCGGGATCTCGCCCAGCCCAAAAAGCGGTTTTTCCCATGGGGATCAACTGCCATAATTGACCTCAAATACCTTTGCAATATCTGGCCCATATGCAAACACTGCAAAATCACTTTCTTCTTGCCATGCCAAGCCTCTCGGACCCCTACTTCGAGCGTTCGCTGGTCTACTTGTGCGAACACAACGAAGAGGGCGCCATGGGGCTGGTCGTCAACATCCCGGTCGACATGTCCGTTGAGGCCATGCTGACCCAGCTCAAGCTCACTCCCCCGACCGTTGCGGAACTCAAGCAGCCGGTGGTGCAAGGGGGGCCGGTGCACGCCGATCGTGGCTTTGTACTGCACAGCTTCCGCCCCGGTTTCGGCTCCACGATGCAGGTGGGGGACGAAATGATGGTGACCACTTCAAAGGATATACTGGAAACCCTGGGTACGAGTGAGGCTCCCGATCATTGGCTGGTGGCGCTTGGTTACGCTGGCTGGAGTGCCGGACAGCTGGAACAGGAGCTGGTTGATGGCGCCTGGCTGGTGATCCCTCCCAATCCTGACCTTATATTCAAAACCCCCATCCACAAGCGGTGGCAGCAAGCTGCGGCCAGCATCGGGGTTAACCCGATCCACCTATCAAGCGATGTCGGCCACAGCTAACCCCTGCGACGCATATTGCGTTGTATTTCGAGGATTTTTTCATGTCATCACGCAGTATCATGGGCTTTGACTACGGCACCAAGAGCATTGGCGTTGCCATCGGCCAGGAGCTGACCGGCACTGCCCGTCCCTTGCGCGCCCTCAAGGCCAATGACGGCATCCCCAACTGGGACGAAATCGAGAAGCTGCTCAAGGAGTGGCAACCGGATCTGCTCATTGTCGGCCTGCCCCTGAACATGGATGGCACCGATCAGGAGATCACGGTTCGTGCCCGCAAGTTTGGCAATCGCCTGCACGGTCGCTTCGGCAAACCGGTCGAGTTCAAGGATGAGCGACTCACCACCACAGATGCCCGCGCCCGCCTGTTTGAGCGAGGCGGCTATCGCGCGCTGGAAAAAGGCAGTGTGGACGGGGTCTCGGCGCAGTTGATCGTCGAAGCCTGGATGGAAGAGCAGTACAACTAAACCATCAACAAAAAGGCAAGGGTCGCCGCCCTTGCCTTGTCTCGCACTATCCTCTCATTACGCCTGTGACTGACCTGGCACCAGCCCTTCGGCCTCTGTCGGGTTCGCATTCATCATCCGGTTCAGCCAGGGCACCATCAGCCCCATCACTACCGCAATCAGCAGGGTCGCCATCCCGATCTTGCCAAATACGCCGGTGTAAATGGGCAAAGTTTGCATCGGATCCGTCATCCCTTGCGGCACGGCGGTAAAGGTCGCCACATAGCCACCCAGCAGGGACGCCATCGCCTGAGTCAGGAACCACATTCCGAGAATGAAGCCCATCAGGCGTTGTGGCACCAGCGCGGCGACCATCGCCAGTCCCAGCGCACTGATCATCAGCTCGCCCAGACTCTGGAACAGGTAGATAAGCACCATAAACCAGGGGGAGGTCAGCCCCTGCTCATCGGCAAACCACCAGCCGGATGCCGCCGCCGTCAGAAAGCCCAGCGAGCAGAAGAACATCCCGAGAGTGAACTTGAGCGGCATGGTGAGATCCCGCCCCTTGCTGCCCATCCGGGTATAGATCATCGCGAGTACCGGGCTACCCACCACCACCCAGAAGGGGTTGAGCGCCTGGAAGCTGACCGGGTTAACGCTCATGCCCAGCATTTCGTGGTGCATGTTGTTGATGGCAAAGAAGTTGAGAGACGTCGGCATCTGGGCATACAGCACATAGAAGAGCACCGCCTCCAGCATCAGCACGAAGGCCACATACATCTTGTTGCGGCCCACGGTATCGAGCCTGAATGCCTCGCGAAAAAAGAATATCACCACGGCGATGGTCACCGTCATCAGCACCATGTTGGCGATCACCACGTGGTGCATCAGCCAGGCGCAGAAGAAGACCATGGCTACCGAGCCCAATATAACCAGCAGCAGCTTGCTGTAATTCAGTGGCAGGTGATCCGGCTCGGAGCCAATATCCTTGACCATATTGCGGCAGGCAAAGAAGGTGAGCAGCGCAATAATCAGTCCCACCCCGCACAGGTTATAGGTCACGGTATAGCCGTAGTGATCGGCAATCACCGGAGCGAGCGAGAGGGAAATAAGGGAGCCGATATTGATCGACATATAGAACAGGGTAAAAGCCCCATCCAGCCGCGGATCTTTTGGCTGGTAGCATTTTGAAAGCAGGCTGGCCGGATTGGCCTTGAACAGGCAGTTACCAACTGCAATGGTGCCCAGCGCATAGAAAATCAGGTCGGGATTGTAGATAGAGAGGCCGGTCATAAAGTAGCCTATCACCAGCGCCACGGCCCCCAGCACCATGGTGCGCTTGGTGCCGAGCACATGGTCACCGACATAGCCACCGACCGAGATCAGGCCATATACCAGCGCCGAGAAGGCACCGAAGGTAATAAAGGATTGCTCTTGGGAAAATCCCAGTTGTTGCACAAAGAAGACCGCCAGGATCCCCTGCACGCCGTAATAACCGAAGCGCTCCCAGAGTTCGACGAAAAATATCATAAAGAAGGGTTTGGGCTGTTGTAACAACCCTGTGGGTGCTGTTGCTGGACGCATATCAACCTGCCTTTGCTGAGATTTATTTTTATTAATCTGGTGGTGGCTACCGCACTATTTTTTTGCCCGCCATTGCTATAACGGGGAGCACAGTCAGCCTGCCAATCTGGCTATTTTCGGGTGCACACGCCCCGTTCGATGAAAGGTGTTTTTCATCTAGCCGGTTTCAATTACGGGTTATCGGGGGATGGTGAGTGGCGTCTCCCAGTACAGTTACCGGCTCCAGGTGCTACCTTTGCTGCATCCCTTCACTCAAGCCGGTTTTGCTTATTCCCCTCTGCTCCGTCACTCATGGCTGGTGGCCAGATAGCTGGGGCATGACACGGCCACAGACGACCTGTGGGGCTGGCTCACGCCGCGCTCTACTGGCAGTCACCTACGCAGGCGCTATCTAACCCCGCCACTCCAAGGGGTGTCATGCTATATCACTGCAAATACAGGAACTTAATGGTCGATCACACTTTAAAAGTGACCATCAGTGAAGTTTTCTAATGAAACCACATGAATTTTTTTCGTGAAAAGAGCTTCACTCGAGACGTGCAACCAAGGCCAATCTGTGCATAAAGAGAGTTGAATGGCACACAGTTGAACCCGAACTCGGCACTTAAGTCGTGCAAAAGCCCACTCATCCGGACGCTGCGACAACAAAAAGCCGGAGCAGATGGCTCCGGCTGATCGATGGGCACCGTCACGGCCACATTAGCGTGGCGATTCATCGTTGTAGAGTCGCCGGATCTCGTTGCGCAGCCACATCACCTTGGCATCCTGATTGTGCCGCTTGTGCCACAGCAAGATGAAGGCGATCTCCAGCTGGGCGTAGAGCTTCTCGGGGAGCGGCAGCGGCATGGCGATCAGATTGCCGTGATGCCGACTGGCATAACCACCACAGTAAGAGGGCGCCACCGCTATCAGCTCGTGGCTCGACTGGGAGGCAATATGCAGCGCCTGCTCGAAGCTTGAGACCATGATGGGCACCTCCCGCTTCAGCCCCTCGTCCTCCAGCAGACTGTCGAGGGCCCAGGTATCGTTCGCTTCCCACACCATGCTGATCTGGGGGCAGGCCAGAAAGTTCTCCAGCGACCACTTCTGCTGGAGCAAGGGGTGATCCTTGCGCAGAAAAACCACCGGGCGATCGGTGAACAGCACCTCGTGATCGATGTAGTAGGGCAAGCGGTTGACCTTGGCCCGGGAACGGCCATGGGTCTCGCGGGCACAAAAGCCGAGATCCGCATCGCCATTGACGATATCGTTGAGGGAGTGGTGATCCCACCCCAGCATCCTGACCACCGAGTTGGGGTACTTCTGGTAGATGGTCATGGGCAGATCGCTCAGGAAGCTGATGTAGAAGGGGGACTCCATCACCAGCGTGAAGCGGGCACCGTCGGGGATCGCCTCGCTATTGAGCGAGGTGATGCTGTCGGTGAGCTGGAACCAGACCTTCAGCTCCTCCTCCAGGGTCAGGGAGAGGTTGGTGGGCTGCAATCCCTGCCGTACCCGCACAAACAGGGGATCGTCAAACCACTCCCGCAATTTGGCCAGAGACTTGCTCACCGCTGACGGAGTGACACAGAGCTTTTTGGCCGCCCCTGCCACACTGCGCTCCTGCATCAGGTACTTGAACACCACCAGCAGGTTTAAATCGAGTTCACCCAGATTGCGCATATCCCCTCTCATCTTCCATCAGCCCTGCGACCGCGCTTCACGAAGCGCGAGCCATGGTAACAGCCCTTTGACAGCCAGGTAACTGAGCAGTGCCAGCAGCAGGGCGCAGATCAGCATTTCGGTCGGGGCAAAGCCAAGTTGGCCCAGCAGCCAGATATAGAGGCCGGAGAGGCTGATCTGCATGATGCAGAGCACCGCGCTGGCAAAGGCCACATTGTGTTGACAACCATCGAGCGCCTCCCCCATCGCCACCCCGAAGCCACAGGAGAAGCCGACACAGACCAACGCAAACCCCGGCAGCAACAGATGGATATCGCCCCCCGCCTGCCAGCTGCCGATCAGTGAGCACGCAGCCAGCAGATAGGAGAGATGAGACACAGCCAGCACTTTCTGTTTGCCCAACCAGCGCAACAGCAGGGGCGTCAGGAAGGAGGTGGACATACTCACGCCGGCCATCACCATCATCACGATGGAGTACTGCTCGGTGGTGAAGCCAAACTCCTTCATCAGGATCAGCGGCGAGACGCTGACATAGACCAAAATAGAGGTCACGCTGACACTGGTCAGCAGGGAGAGCAGCATAAAGCGCGGCGAGCGCAGTAGGGCAAAGGGCAGCGCCGCGCTACTCCCCGGTTGCCGTGCTGGGCGGGTCTCCTTGAGCAGCAACAAATTCACCAGACCGCTGATGGCCGCCACCAGCGCCATCGCCACGAAGATCCCGCGCCAGTCAAAATGGGACAGGATAAGGTAACCGAGCACCGGCGCCAGTACCGGGATCACGCAGATGACCCCGTTAATCATTGAAAGTGCCATCGCCAGCCGCTCCTGACTCAGCACATCCCGCAGCACGGTAAAGGTCATGATATAGAGCGCCCCCGCCCCGACTCCCTGCCAGAAACGGCCGAAATAGAACTGGCCAATCCCCTCCGCATTGCCTGCCACCAGCGAGGCGAGGACAAAAATCAGGGCGCCCCCGAGCACCACCCAGCGCCGCCCGTAGCGATCGGCAATCATTCCGCCCAGCAGCACGGTCGCCGCCATGCCGAACAGATAGCTGGAGAAGGCGGTGTGGATCTGCGCCTCGCTCGCCTGCAGGGTATCGGCAATCCGGGGCACCGCCACCAGATAGAGATCGATCCCGACCGGATAGAGAATGATCATCAGAAAGGTGCACAACAGGAAAACAGGCATGGATGCTCCATAACAGAGTGGCCCGCCAGATGGCAGCAACATAGGGCAAGAGTGGGCGGAGCCAAGGTGGTCACAAAGGTAGCAACGCAGCGCGTCGCAATGGGGGCAACTATATGGGCGCCCACCGCTCTCACCTAGTGAAGAGATGGCGATCGGTACATTCCAATTTGGAAATATTATTTTAAGTGCCGAGCTGTTTGGGCATTAACATGAATGATGGCCGAGCCGGGCAGGACCCAAAAAGTACGCCGGGTCACCCCGGCGTACTCATCTCGGTCAGAACAGCCACACTGTCACTCGGCCAGCTGGCGCAGGATGGCGTGGGCCGCCTTGACCCTGGCCTCGATGGGGTAGTTGCGATTGGCCAGCATGACGATGCCTATCCCCTTGGCGGGCACAAAGGCCACATAGCTGCCAAAGCCATTGGTCGAGCCAGTCTTGTTATAGAGCACCTGCTCACCCATCGCCTTGGGCGCGGCAAAACGCGTGACCGGATTGGCCTTGAGGCTCACCGCAGGCGAGTTGCCTACCAACAGCGCCTGCTCGGTCACCGGATAGGCGTAACTCTCCCATCCCAATCCCTGACTCATCTCCCCCACCGAGTAGAAACCTGTGTGGGTCAACGCGAGCGCGCTCTTTACCGCTGCATCCCCCTGATACCCCATGTTCGCCTCGACAAACTTCAGCAGATCCGCCGAGCCGGTCTTGATCCCATAAGCCTCGGCCGCCAGCACGCCCGGATTGACCCTGATGGGTTTCTCTTCCTTCGAGTAGCCGTAGGCATAATTCGCCATGGCCGACTCCGGCACCTGGAGATAGGTGTGATGCAAACCCAGCTTGGGCAGCAAGGTCTGGCTCATCAGTTGCTCAAACGGCTGGCCCAGACTATTCGCGGCCAGGTGACCAAACAGACCTATGCTGGGGTTGGAGTACTGGCGATGGGTACCCGCCGGATAAACCGGTGACCAGTTCCGATAGTAAGTGCGCATCTTGTCATTCGAATCCACCTCATCGGGGAACTGCAGCGGCAGACCGCCCGCACTGTAGGTGGCAAGATCGGCCATGGTCACACCATCAAAAGCGGATCCCTTGAGCCAGGGGGCATGCTGGCTCACCTTGTCATCGAGCTGAAAGCCCCCTTTAACCACGGCATAGGCACCGAGGGTCGCGGTCAGTGTCTTGCTGACCGAGCCAATCTCGAACAGGGTCTGCTCGCTGACACGCTGACCACTTTCCCGGTTAGCCACCCCGTAATTGAAGTAGTGGGCCTTGCCATCTTTCAACACGGCGACCGCCATGCCCGGGATCCTGTGCTCCTTGAGCACCGGCCGGATAATGCCGTCCACAGCGGCGGTCAGGGGTGCCTCCCCGGCCGCATAGGAGAGTGAGGAAGATAATGGAGAGAGCAGCAGGGTGCCCAGCGTCAGCAGTGAGACCGTGGTTCGTTGTTGCATATGGTTATTCTCGTGGTGAATGAAATTGGGATTAGCATAAACAAGATGTATGTGCCCACGATGAACCTGTGTGAAGCCTCTGTGAAGTCATCGGGAAATGGCCGGGGTTGCATCGCTGACAGCTCGATGTGCCCTTCCTCTGCTCGCGGGCGTATAAGCTGTAGGGGCCAAAGAGCCAAAGAGAGAAACGGAGGCGCAGGTGAGATCACAAGAGCACATCACGGCGGTGCTGGCGACACTGGAGCGAGTCATTCTGGGCAAGCCACTGCAACTGAAAATCGCGCTGGTGACGCTGCTGTCCCGCGGCCATCTGCTGCTCGAGGATCTGCCCGGCATGGGCAAAACTACCCTGGCCCACGCCCTGGCACAGGTACTGGGGCTCGACTGTCGGCGAGTGCAGTTCACCGCCGATCTGCTGCCCGCCGACCTGCTGGGGTTGCAGATCTTCGACCCCCAACAGCAAGCCTTTCGCTTTCACCCCGGCCCCATCTTCGCCCAGGTACTGCTGGCGGACGAGATTAACCGTGCCAGCCCCAAAGTACAGAGCGCCCTGCTGGAGGCGATGGCCGAGGGCAAAGTGAGCATTGAGGGGAATACGCATCCCCTCCCCGATCCGTTTTTCGTCATCGCCACCCAGAATCCGGCGGATCAGGCGGGCACCTATCCGCTGCCGGAGTCCCAACTCGACCGCTTCGCCGTGCGACTCTCGCTGGGTTTTCCGCCGCGAGAAGCGGAGCGCCAGCTACTGCGGGGCAACCAGCCGACTGGCCCGTTGCCCACCATGCTGGATGCTGCCGGACTCGCCACCTTGCAAAGCGAAGGGGATGCCATCCATGTTTCGGATGCCACCCTCGACTACCTGCTGGCACTGGTGCACCAGAGCCGCTTTGATGGGGAGCTGCCACAGCCCCTCTCCCCCCGGGCAGCCCAGACCTTGCTGGCGGTGAGCCGGGCCTGGGCGCTGGTGGCGGGGCGGCGCTTTGTCACGGTGGAGGATGTGCAGGCAGTCTTCCCCTATGTGGCCGAGCATCGGCTGCGGGGCAGCTTTGGCGTACAGCACGGCGAAGCCTGTCCCCTTAGCCAGCGATTGCTGGCCCGGGTCGATCCGGACAATCCCTGATGAGCAAACTGCTAAACCGTTGGCAGCAGTGGCGAGCCCGCTGGCAGCGGCGCTGGCTCGACCGCCGCATTCCTCCGACCCGCCAGATCACGCTGGCTACCCGCAGCCTCTTTATCCTCCCCACCCGCATGGGGCTGCTCTATCTGCTGGTGCTGCTCGCCATCTATCTGCTCGGCACCAACTACCAGAACAATCTGGTACTGCTGGTGGCCTACTGCCTCGGCAGCCTGTTTATGGCAGCCATGTGGCTCACCCACCGCAACCTGCTGGGGCTGGAGCTGCTGGGTGGGCCGCTGGTGCTGGGGGAAGCGGGTAGCCAGCTACCTATCCGTATCTTGGTGCAGAGCCCTCGCCGGGTGCAGGCGCTCCGGTTTAGCCTCAACGAAGGCACCCTCTGGCTGGCACAGGCCGACGCTGTGGCCAGCACAGTTATCCTGCCAGTATCGGGCTCGCGCCGTGGGCCACTGCCCCTTGGTCGATTGCGGGTCGAGAGTCGCTACCCCCTCGGTCTGTTTCGCTGCTGGTCCCTGCTGGACTTGCAGTTGGAGGGCTGGCTCTCTCCCAAACCAGCATTCGGCGCGTTAAGAGGGGAGCATGCGACCCAAAGCGAGGGGCATCAGGGCCAGCCCGCTCCGGCCACTCTCGGTGACTTTGATACCCTGCGGACACATCAGGCCGGTGAACCACTGAGCCGGGTCGCCTGGAAACAACTTGCCCAGGGGCGCGGCCTGCTGACCAAACAGTTCCATGAACCTCAGCAGGATGACACTCGCCTCACATTGCCGCGGGTCGCGGGCGGGGATCTGGAGCAGCGGCTGGCGGTGCTGGCCCAGTTCGATGCCACACCACCGAAGAGCACGCAGGATGCTGCTAAATAACCGCCGCCTGCTGCCACTCATCGCCCTGCAACAGCTGCTGCTGGTCGCGGCGCTCTGGCCCCAACTGCAGATCTGGGTAGTGGCGGTGGGCGCCATCACCCTCGGCATCCGGGCCATGATGCTGTGGCGCGGCTGGCCGCCCCTGCCTGCCCGCGGGTTGGCGCTGCTGGCCATCACCACTGTGCTGTTGCTGGGACTACAGTGGCGTGGCTTGGGCACCCTGCCTGCCCTTATCAATCTGCTCTGGCTCGGCTATAGCCTCAAGATGATCGAGGTACGGCGCGAGCGGGATATCGAGCAGGTGCTGCTGCTCGCCTTCTTCCTCATCGCGCTGGCGCTGGTGCAGCGACAGAGCATCGGCTGGACGGTCGGAATGACAGTGGCGCTCTGGCTGGCAGTAACTACGCTGGTGGCCGCCATCGCCCCCGAACAGAAACGGCCTTGGCGAAGTGCGGGTGGTAGCCTGCTGCTGGCGCTTCCCCTGCTTATCACGCTGTTTTTGCTGCTGCCAAGGCTCCCGCCCCTCTGGCAGATGCCCACCACCAGCCGCACCCTGTCGGGCCTCTCGGAAGAGCTGGCCCCCGGCGATATCAGCGAACTGGTCAACTCCTCGGAACTGGCGTTTCGGGTCACTTTTGCCGATGGCCCGCCCCCTGTCCGCGAGCGCTATTTTCCGGTGATGCGCCAAGAAGTTTTCGATGGTCAGCGCTGGTTGCTGAGCCCCGAGGTCAAAGCATGGCAGCAGACAGTGCCGGTGCAGACCGGGCTGACCCTTCTGGCATCCTCTTCACAGGCCAACACTCAACTGGCAGATAGTCCGTTGCCCGCCGGGAGCTACGAGGTGATCGCCGAGCCCCAGCGCCACCGCTGGGCCTTTGCCCTGAGTGAACCGCGCCTGCTGGCGGGTCCGGTGCTGCTTACCCCTCTCGACACCCTCTATCGTCAGGGAAGCGGCGAGGTGGCGATCCGCTATCGCATTGGCAGTGGCGAAGCGCTGCCCGAGGATGACCACCAAGCCGCCCAGCGCAACCTGCAACTGCCTGCAGGGGGCAACCCGAGAGCGCGAGCTTACGGCCAAGGGCTGGCTGTGCGCTATCCAGAACGCGCCAAGCTGGTCGCCGCCCTGCTCGCACAGTTTCGCAGCCAATCCTATTACTACACCCTGACCCCGCCACGACTTGGCAGTGACGGGGTGGATGAGTTCCTGTTCGATACCAGGCAGGGCTTTTGCGGCCACTACGCCATGGCGACCGCTTTCGTACTACGCGCTGCCGGTATTCCGGCACGGCTGGTCACCGGTTATCTCGGCGGCGAGTGGAATCCCAGAGGCAACTATCTGGCGGTACACCAGTTCGATGCTCACGCCTGGGTGGAGTATCTCGATGAAGGAGGAACATGGCGGCGAATCGACCCCACGGCTGCAGTGGCGCCGGTGCGCATTGAAGGTGGTGTGAGGGAGGCGCTGAGCGACGAGTTTACCGCCGCCGACCCGCTCGCTTTGCAGCGTTATCGCAACTGGGCTCTGCTCAATCAGCTGCGCTGGTGGGGCAACAATATCGACTACCAGTGGAGTCGCTGGGTGATTGGTTACGATGCGGGCCAGCTCTGGCAGCAAATTGGCCTGCGCTGGCCTGCACTGACGGGGCACACTCCCTGGTTGATCCTCGCCAGCCTGATGCTGGTCGCCCTGCTGGTGAGCCTGCCCCTGCTGTTGCCCGCCCGCCTGCCGCCAGAGCGGCGCATCTGGCAGCCCCTGCTCAAACGGGGCAAACGCAGTGGCTACCCACCCCAGCCCGCCGAGAGCATGGGGGCATGGTGCGAGCGGCTGGCACGGCTGCGTCCCGACCTTGCCCACTCCCTGCTAAAGAGTGCGTGGCTCTATCGACTCTGGCGTTATGCCCCCCTCAGCGACCGGCAACAAGGGCGCTGCTGGCGCCAGTTGCAACGGCGTGTCAGACAGCTCGCCCAGCGCTGGGATCAACAGCCAACGAGTGCGCCATAAAAGAAGGGGGAGCCACCGGCTCCCCCTTCAGGTTTTAATCAAGAGGTTTGATTCACCGCTTGTTACTTTTTGGTCGGATTGTCCCAGATCCCCTCTTCCAGCTGGGAGCGGATCTCGGGGTATTTGTTGGCATCGAAGGTGGGTACCTTGCCCAGCCGGAGCTGGTCGTTGTAATCCTTCGCCAGCTTGATGGCGACGCTGGAGAGCAGCAGGATCGCTACCAGGTTGACGATGGCCATCAGTCCCATGGAGACATCCGCCATCGCCCACACAATCGGCAACTCACCCACGGCACCGAACATCACCATCCCCAGCACGAACACCCGGAACAGCATCAGGCCGCCCTTGTGGTTGTGCTCGAGGAACACCAGATTGGTCTCGGCATAGGAGTAGTTCGCCACGATAGAGGTGAAGGCGAAGAAGAAGATGGCTGCCGCGATAAAGATGTTGCCTCCACTGCCAATCTGGGAAGAGAGCGCCCGCTGGGTCAGCTCGACACCGGTCACGCCGGAGCCCGGCTCAAACTGACCGGACATCAGGATGATGGCGGCGGTACAGCTGCAGATGACGATGGTGTCCATAAAGACCCCCAGCATCTGCACATAACCCTGAGAGGCCGGGTGCGGCGGATAGGGAGTGGCAGTCGCCGCAGCGTTGGGCGCAGAGCCCATCCCCGCTTCGTTGGAGAAGAGACCGCGCTTGATACCGTTGATCATCGCCTGGGAGATGGCATAACCGAGCGCACCTGAGCCTGCCTGCTCAATCCCGAAGGCGGACTTGATGATCAGCATGAAGACATGAGGCAACTCGGTGATGTTCATCGCCACGATCACCAGCGCCAGCAGGATGTAGGCCAGTGCCATAAAGGGCACCACCAGCTCGGCAAAACGGGCGATACCACGAATGCCGCCGAAGATAATCAGGCCGGAGAGCGCCACCAGCGCCAGACCGCTGACCCAGTCAGGAATGCCAAACGCCACCTTCATCGCCAGACTGATGGAGTTGGCCTGCACCGCGTTGAACACCAGACCAAATGCCAGGATCAGGCAGAGCGAGAAGACCACCCCCATCCAGCGCATGCCAAGGCCTTTCTCCATGTAGTAGGCCGGGCCACCACGGTAGTTGCCATCCTCATCCTTGACCTTGTAGAGCTGGGCCAGAGTGCTTTCGACGAATGCGGTCGCCATGCCGATAAAGGCAATCAGCCACATCCAGAAGATGGCGCCGGGGCCACCCAGATAGATGGCGACTGCCACACCGGCCAGGTTGCCGGTGCCGACACGGGCGGCAAGGCTGGTACAGAGGGCCTGGAAGGAGGAGATGCCTGCGTTGTCCGATTTACGGCTGTTTTTCAGCACGGAAAACATGTGGCCAAAGTGACGGATCTGGATAAAACCCAGGCGGAAGGTGAAAAAGATACCGACCCCGATGAGCAGGTAGATGAGCACGGCTCCCCACATCAGGTCGTTTAGCATCGCAATCAAGGTGTCCATAATTCTCTCGTTGTTATTCACATCCATGGCCAGTCTGCGCTGACCGTTTTCTGTCTGTCGTTTAATTAGCGTTTCGCTAAAGGGGCGGAATCTAGCACAGCGGGAGAGCCCGGAATAGTGATCCCGGTCACGCGAGACACAAAAAACGAACGGTAAAAGCCCATAAAGCTCCATTTAAATCGCAAACTTTCAACAAACTCAATAATTCAATCAGACAGGCCACCATTAAGCCCCATAAGAGAACCATTTTGATATATCCCTGATGAGCTATCCGAAAACGCAAACGCTTGCATGAAATGGCTTTCAAACGGAGACATTTCGCCAAACGTTTTCGCTGTAATTAAATTTCAAGTACGTAGTGAGATAATTTATGTGATCGACGACACAAATATGGATATTGGCTAAAAAAGTTCAGCTGAAAGCAAACCGGAACGAGGTCGGGATGAAATGTAAAAAACCTTACTAATCATATAGTTTCACGCCATAAAACGGGATAGCTCAACAGCCTGAATGTTTAACAACCAAGCGCCCCTATTGCAGGATGCACCACATCAGTATTAATTAGGCAGGCAATGACGATGGGCCGCCCCCATCGCGCTTTTCTGAGCCTGAGGCACCAAGATTCTGTAATTTTATTTCAGAACCACCGTCTCAAGCCCGCAACCCAGGGATTACTCCCTCATTAAGAGATGATATTCGCTATGGCCGATAAATTAACCCAGCTGAAAGCCCTGACCACTGTTGTTGCCGACACCGGTGATATCGAAGCCATCAAACGCTATCAGCCCATCGATGCCACCACCAACCCCTCTCTGGTTCTGAAGGCCTCCGAGATCCCCGAGTACGCTCCGCTGATCGAAGACGCTATCAAGTGGGCCAAAGCCCAGAGCCAGGACAAGGCACAGCAAATCATCGACGCGGGCGACAAGCTGGCCGTCAACATCGGTCTGGAAGTGCTGAAGATCGTTCCGGGCCGCATCTCTACCGAAGTGGATGCCCGTCTCTCCTTCGATACCGAAGCCAGCATCGCCAAGGCCCGCAAGCTGATCCGTCTCTACAACGAAGCGGGTATCAGCAACGACCGCATTCTGATCAAGTTGGCCTCCACCTGGGAAGGGATCCGTGCCGCCGAGGTACTGGAGAAAGAGGGTATCCAGTGCAACCTGACCCTGCTGTTCTCCTTCGCCCAGGCTCGTGCCTGTGCCGAAGCCGGTGCCTTCCTGATCTCCCCGTTCGTAGGCCGCATCCTCGACTGGTACAAGGCCAAAAATGGCCGTGATTATACCGCCAGCGAAGATCCGGGCGTGGTCTCCGTCACCTCCATCTACAACTACTACAAGCAGCACGACTACCCGACAGTGGTGATGGGCGCCAGCTTCCGCAACACCGGCGAGATCCTGGAACTGGCCGGTTGCGACCGCCTGACCATTGGCCCGGCCCTGCTGGAAGAGCTGAGCAAGACCGAAGGAACCGTGGTACGCAAACTGGACTACACCGGTGAGCGCAAGGCCAAACCGACTCCGATGACCGAAGCCGAATTCCGCTGGGAACTGAACCAAGACGCCATGGCTCACGAGAAGCTGGGCGAAGGCATCCGCATGTTTGCCATCGACCAAGGCAAGCTGGAAACCATGTTGGCAAGCCGCCTGTAATCGGTTCTTTTTTCTGATAAAAACCGGGCCCCTACCAAGGGGCCCGGTTTTTTTTCATGGGCTTTTTTAGCGCTGTCATAGAGTCGTCACGAAAACGTTTTAATTTCAGGTTCGTTATGTTATACGGGTGGTGAAAACGATAAAAACCAAGGAGGGAGCCATGGAAATGTTCAACTTCGATTATGACGAAGTGGTTGAACTCGGTTCGCGTAGCCGCGGGACAACGGGAAAAAAACGTAAATGGCGTGAAATCGAGGCGTTGAAAGACAAACATCGCCTGCAGAAGGAGCTGCAATCCATCGATATCGCCTATGAAGGTCTTACAGACGAGATTGAACTGTAATACTGCCAGACACCTGTAAAAGCGCTCCGCACAGCCGGGGCGCTTTTTTATGCCGCAATCGGATGATCACGTGGCTTGTCATGCCATCGCCCGCAATGCCAAAGGATACTGTAGGCTACTAACAGCCCTCACCAACAGCGTGGCATACCAACCCTGCCCCTCACCCTAGAAGACTGACCTGCGCTGTTTCAGGGCGCATTGGGGCAATCACCGCAAGACAAGTAATCAGCAATAAAAAACCCCCGTCGATGACGGGGGCCAGAATACTCGGGGGTGACGGCTGCGCTTAGCAGTAACCGTAGCCCAGCAGACGCTGGTAGCGTTGCTCCAGCAGTTGCTCGGTATCGAGCGGACGCAGAGCGTCCAAATCCTGCTTGATGCGAGCCTTGAGGTTTTTGGCCATCTTCTCCACATCGCGATGGGCACCACCGAGGGGCTCGTCGATCACATGGTCGATCAGCTTGAGCTCTTTCAGACGCTGGGCAGTGATACCCATCGCTTCGGCAGCTACGGAGGCCTTGTCGGCACTCTTCCACAGGATGGAAGCACACCCTTCCGGCGAGATGACGGAGTAGGTGGAGTACTGCAGCATGTTGACACGGTCACCCACGCCGATTGCCAGCGCACCACCTGAGCCACCCTCACCGATCACGGTGCAGACCACCGGCACGGTCAGACCGGCCATCACTTTCAGGTTGCGGGCAATCGCTTCGGACTGGCCACGCTCTTCGGCACCGACGCCAGGGTAAGCGCCCGGGGTGTCGATAAAGGTGATGATCGGCATCTTGAAGCGCTCGGCCATCTCCATCAGACGCAGGGCCTTGCGGTACCCTTCCGGACGCGGCATGCCGAAGTTGCGCTTGATCTTCTCTTTGGTCTCGCGACCCTTCTGGTGACCAATCACCATCACCGGCTCGCCGTCGAGACGGGCGATGCCGCCGACGATAGCCTTGTCATCGGCATAGGCGCGATCGCCAGCCAACTCGTCGAAATCGGTGAAGATATGCTCGATATAGTCAAAGGTGTAGGGGCGCTGGGGATGACGCGCCATCTGGGATACCTGCCAGGCACCCAGATCACCGAAGATCTTCTTGGTCAGCTCTTCGTTTTTCTTCTCCAGCCGGCGGATCTCGTCTTTCAGATCCACGGCGTGATTGCCTTCACTCACATGTTTGAGTTCATCAATCTGCGCCTGCAACTCGGCAATCGGCTGTTCAAAATCCAGAAAAAGACTCATAGGGCCTTAGAACCTCTAATCAAAAACCAATTCAACCCGCTCTCGTCCAAGCAGGACTCGCAAGTCATCTATCAGTTGATCGGTGGGCGTCACCCGCCACTCGGTACCGAGCGTCAATCGCACCCGGGAGCCGGGGCGACGATAGTTTACCTGAACCGGACAGACTCCGGCACGGGCGGGCTCCAAAATCTCGCACAAACGCGGGAAAAAGCGATCATCAATCCGCTGTTCATCGAGGGAGATGCGGATTGCTCTGGCAAAACGCTCCCTCGCATCGTTGATATCCAGTAATTCTCGAGCCGACATTTTAAGGCCACCGGAGAAGTCATCAAAGCTGACCTGTCCAGAAACCACCAAAATGCGGTCTTTTTGCATCAATTCTTCATATTTTTCCAGCGCTTCACTGAACAGGGTCACATCAAGGCGACCAGAACGGTCGTCCAGGGTGAAGATCCCCATCTTGTTGCCACGCTTGGTCACCATGCTGCGGGCCGCAATCACCAGCCCCGCCGCCGTGGTTACGGTATCGCGTGAAGTGGGATGCAGATCGCACAGGCGACCCGAGGTATAACGACGCAATTCGCTGCTGTACTGGTTGATGGGGTGACCGGTGAGATAGAGCCCGAGGGTCTCGCGCTCCCCTTCCAGCCACACCTTGTCAGGCCAGTGCGGCACGTTGGCAAACGCCTTTTTGACGTCGTCAATCTCTTCGGTGAGCACGCCGAACATGTCGACCTGCCCCACTGCCTGCGCCTTGGCGTGCTGCTCGGCGGCCCGCATCGCCTCATCCAGGGTCGCCATCAGAGCGGCACGGTGGGGGCCGAGCCGATCCATGGCGCCGGAGAGGATCAGCTTCTCCATCACCCGCTTGTTGAGCTTCTTGATGTCGACCCGGTTACAGAAGTCGAACAGATCGCGGAACGGGCCGTCCTGATCCCGTGCGCTCAAGATCGCATCGATAGGGCCTTCACCGACCCCTTTCACCGCCCCAATCCCGTAGACGATATGGCCATCTTCGTTGACCGAGAAGCGATAACGGCCGGTGTTCACATCCGGCGGGATCACAGTGAGCCCCATCCGCTGGCACTCATCCACCAGAGTCACGATCTTGTCGGTGTTGTCCATATCAGCGGTCATCACCGCCGCCATGAACTCGGCCGGGAAGTGGGTCTTGAGCCAGAGGGTCTGGTAGGAGACCAGCGCATAGGCGGCGGAGTGGGATTTGTTGAAGCCGTAGCCCGCAAACTTCTCCACCAGATCGAAGATCTTCATCGCCAGTTCGCCGTCGACGCCATTCTTGACGGCGCCCTCCTCGAAACCGGCTCGCTGCTTGGCCATCTCCTCGGGCTTTTTCTTACCCATGGCACGGCGCAACATGTCCGCGCCACCGAGCGTATAACCCGCCAGGGTCTGGGCGATCTGCATCACCTGCTCCTGATAGAGGATGATGCCGTAGGTCGGTTCCAGAATCGGTTTCAGGCTCTCGTGCTGCCACTTCTCGTCCGGATAGGAGATCGCTTCATTACCGTGCTTGCGGTCGATGAAGTTATCCACCATGCCTGACTGGAGCGGGCCCGGTCGGAACAGGGCCACCAGTGCGATCATATCTTCGAAGCAGTCGGGGCAGCCGCTTGATGAGATCCTTCATGCCGCGGGATTCCAACTGGAATACCGCCGTGGTCTCGTAGCGCTGCAGCAGGTCGAACGACTTCTTGTCATCGATGGGGATGGCGGCGATATCCACCGGCGGCTTGCCCTCTTTGGCAAGACGCGGGTTTATCATGCCGAGCGCCCAGTCGATGATGGTGAGCGTCCGCAGACCCAGGAAGTCGAACTTCACCAGACCGGCGTATTCCACATCGTTCTTATCGAACTGGGTGACCGGGTGATGGCCCTCATCATCGCAATAGAGCGGCGCAAAGTCGGTGATCTTGGTGGGTGCGATCACCACGCCACCGGCGTGTTTACCGGCGTTGCGCACGACCCCTTCCAGGCGGCGGGCCATGTCGATGAGGTCCTTGACCTCCTCATCCTGTTCGTAGAGCTCGGGCAGCTTGGGCTCGGCCTCGAATGCCTTGGCCAGCGTCATGCCCGGATCCGGCGGGATCAGCTTGGAGATGCGATCCACAAAGCCGTAAGCGTGGCCCAGCACCCGGCCCACGTCTCGCACCACCGCCTTGGCCGCCATGCTGCCGAAGGTGATGATCTGGGACACCGCATCCCGGCCATACATGTCGGAGACGTGCTCGATCACCTCGTCGCGCCGATCCATGCAGAAGTCGACGTCGAAGTCGGGCATGGATACCCGCTCGGGGTTCAGGAAACGTTCGAACAGCAGGTCAAATTCCAGCGGGTCGAGGTCGGTGATCTTGAGGGCGTAGGCCACCAGAGAGCCTGCCCCCGACCCCCGGCCCGGACCAACGGGGATGCCGTTGTCCTTGGACCACTGGATAAACTCCATCACGATGAGGAAGTAACCCGGGAAGCCCATCTGGTTGATCACTTTCAGCTCGACATCGAGACGCTCGTCATACTCGGGACGGCGCTCGGCCCGCACCGCCGGATCCGGGAACAGAAACTCGAGACGCTCCTCCAGACCCTCTTTCGACTTGGCCACCAGAAAATCTTCGGTAGTCATGTCGCCGGTCGGGAAGTTGGGCAGGAAGTATTCGCCGAGACGCACCGTCACGTTGCAGCGCTTGGCGATCTCCACCGTGTTTTCCAGCGCTTCGGGAATGTCGGCAAACAGCTCTGCCATCTCCTCCTGACTGCGCAGGTACTGCTGGGGGCTGTAGCGACGGGGACGGCGTTTGTCCATCAGGGTATAGCCATCGTGGATGGCAACCCGGATCTCGTGGGCATCGAAGTCATCGGCGTTGAGGAACACCACCTCGTTGGTGGCGACCACTGGCAGCTCGAACTCGGTAGCGATGGCCACCGCCATGTGCAGGTAGACCTCTTCGTCGGGTCGACCGGTACGCAGCAGTTCGAGATAGTAGGCATCGGGGAAGTGGGTCTGATAGAAGGCGACACACTGCTCGGTCATCTGCCGGTTGCCCTTGAGCAGGAACTTGCCCACATCCCCCTCGCGCCCGCCGGAGAGGACGATCACCCCCTTGGCATGCTCGGCGAGCCAGCTCTTGTCGATAACCGGCCGCCCTTGCACGTGGCCGCGCTGGTAACCGCGGGAAATAAGCAGGGTGATGTTCTGGTAGCCGTCGTTATCCATGGCGAGCAGGGTGAGACGGAACTGCTCGTCGCCGAGCTCATCGCTCTGCACCCAGAAGTCGGCCCCGACGATGGGCTTGATCCCCTTGCCGTGGGCGGCGCCATAGAAGCGCACCAGACCGCACATGTTCATCTGATCGGTCAGCGCCAGCGCCGGCATGTTGTTGGCCGCCGCCGCCCCGACGATGGGATTGATCTTCTGCAGGCCATCGACCATGGAGAAGTCGGAGTGGACTCGCAGGTGGATAAAACGGGGGGCAGCCATCGTCATCTCCTCTCGCTGCTCAAACTAAATGGCATGGTCTACTCGATCCCCAGTGCGCGGCGCACCGGTTTGAAGCTCTTGCGATATTCGGGCAACGGGCCGCGCTCGGCCAGAATGGCGAGGTGCTCAGGCGTAGGGTAACCCTTGTGGCGGGCAAAGCCGTACTCGGGATGGCGGCTGTCCAGCTCGGTCATCTCCGCATCTCGGGTCACCTTGGCAAGGATCGAGGCGGCGCTGATGGCGGCCACCAGGCTATCGCCCTTGACCACGGCGCGCGCTTCCATCGGCAATGCCGGGCAGCGGTTGCCATCGATAAAGACCAGCTCGGGCGTCACCTTCAGTCCCGCCACGGCGCGCTGCATCGCCAGCATGGTGGCATGCAGAATGTTGAGCTCGTCGATCTCCTCCGGAGTGGCGCGACCGATGGCCCAGGCGAGCGCCTTCTCTTTGATCTCGTCAAACAGGGCGAGACGTTTCTTCTCGGAGAGCTTCTTGGAGTCGTTGAGGCCGGCAATCGGATTGGCCGGGTCGAGAATGACCGCGGCGGTGACCACGTCGCCCACCAGCGGGCCACGGCCCACTTCGTCCACACCGGCAACCAGCTTGTCGTCAGGAATATCGATCATCATCTTGTAGCCTTGAATCAAAACAGGCCCCGTGGGGCCTGACAGAGGTCGACTGACGCGGCATCACCGCTCGGAAAACGGATTAACGGGCTGCGCGGCGCAATCGACGGTCCGAAATAGCGTTATCTGCCGAGCAGATCCGCCACCGCATCGGCGGCCTGCGAGTCGGCATTACAGCGGATCAGCTGGTGCAGCTCGGTGAAGGTGTTGACCAGCGCACTGTTGTCGTGCTCGAAATATTTGCTCACCTCTTCCACCAGATTCTCCGGAGTGCACTCGTGCTGGATGAGTTCCGGCACCAGCATGCGCCCAGCCAGCAGGTTGGGCAGAGAGACAAATTCGGTCTTCACCAATCGCTGGGCCAGCCAGTAGCTGAAGGGCTTGAGCTTGTAGCCCACCACCATCGGCTTTTTCACCAGCATGGCTTCGAGCGCCGCGGTGCCGGAGGCCAGCATCACCACGTCAGCGGCGATCATCGCCTCGCGGCCCTGCCCTTCCAGCAGCACCATGTCGAGACCCGGCGCTACCTCAGCCTTGATGGCCATAAACTGCTCGCGCCGTTTCTGGTTGACCAGCGGCACGATGAAGCCGAGATCCGGATAGCGCACCGTCAGGTGTTTGCACGCTTCGAGAAACAGGGGGGACATAAAGCCCACTTCTGCGGTGCGGCTGCCCGGCAGCACTGCCAGCCAGCGGCGATTGGCATCGATACCGAGATTGCGACGCACGGCAGCCTGATCCGGTACCAGCGGAATATCATCCGCCATGGTGTGGCCGACAAAACGGCAAGGGGCGTCGAAACGGTCGTAAAAGGCTTTCTCGAACGGCAGGAAGGCGAGCACCATGTCGGTGGCGGCCTTGATCTTGTGAATGCGGTTCTGGCGCCAGGCCCACACCGAGGGGCTGACATAGTGAACCGTCTTGATACCGGCGCGGCGCAGTTTCAGCTCCACTCCGATATTGAAATCCGGTGCATCCACGCCGATGAAGATATCGGGCGGATTGGCAATAAAGTGGCGCAGCAGTTCGCGACGGACCTTGAGGATGCGCGGCAGACGGCCCAGCACCTCGGTGATCCCCATGACGGAGAGCTCTTCCATCTCGAACAGCGCCTTGACGCCGAGGGCCTGCATCCGCGGCCCGGCGATCCCTTCGAACTGCGCATCCGGGTAGCGGGCTTGCAGCTCGCGCACCAGACCGGCAGCCAGAATGTCGCCGGAGACCTCTCCGGCGACGATACCGATACGAACCGGATCAGGCACGGATGATCCCGCGCTCGTTATCTTTGAGGAAGTCCACATAGAGCTGGACGGCCGGTTCGGCTTGCGCCATCTCGCTCAGCACCGGCAGCACCTCTTCGATGGTCTTGCCGGAGCGGAAGATCTCTTTGTAGGCACGCTTGACGGCGGAGATGGCCTCGGCGCTGAAACCGCGGCGACGCAGACCTTCGGAGTTGACCCCGAACGGCTTGGCGTAGTTGCCGGCGGCCATCACGTAAGGCGGCACATCCTTGTTCAGGGCGGCGCAGCCACCGACGAAGGCGTGGGAGCCGACGCGGCCAAACTGGTGAATGGCGGAGAGACCACCAAAGATCACGAAGTCACCGATCACCACGTGGCCCGCCAGGGTCGCGTTGTTGGCGAAGATGCAGTTGTCACCGATGATGCAGTCGTGGGCAACATGAACGTTGACCATGAACAGGTTACCGCTGCCCACCTTGGTCAGGCTCTGATCCTGAATGGTGCCACGGTGGAAAGTGCAGTTCTCGCGAATGACGTTGTTGTCGCCAATCTCGAGGAAGGTGCGCTCACCGGCGTACTTCTTGTCCTGGCAATCCTCACCGATGGAGGTGTGCTGGAAGATCTTGTTGCCGCGACCAATCTTGGTCGGCCCCTTGATCACCACATGGGAACCTACCCAGGTGTTGTCACCGATTTCCACCTCGGCGCCGATGACAGAAAAGGGGCCGATTTCAACCCCTTTACCGATCACGGCAGACTCATGGACGATGGCAGTATCGTGAATGATGGCAGTCTGGTCGATCACGTGTGTTAAACCTCGCGTTTGGCGCACATCAGCTCGGCGGTACAGACCACTTCACCGTCGACGGTGGCGACACCGGTGAACTTGGCAATACCGCGACGCTCTTTCAGGAACTCCACGTCCAGCACCAGTTGGTCACCGGGGCCGACCGGGCGCTTGAAGCGAGCGTTGTCGATTGAGGCAAAATAGTAGAGTTCGTTGGGAGACGGCTTGCCCACCATGGTAAAGGCCAGGATACCGGTGGCCTGTGCCATCGCTTCCAGGATCAGTACGCCCGGGAACACCGGCTTGGCCGGGAAGTGCCCCTGGAAGATCGGCTCGTTGAACGAGACGTTCTTGATGGCGCGCAGGGTTTTGCGCTCATCGCTGATCTCGTAGTCGTCTACACGATCCACCATCAGAAACGGATAACGGTGGGGCAGCAGATCCATGATTTCCTGGATACCCAGGCTCTTCTTTTCAGTAGTCAAAACAGTACCCTATACCAATCGTGATTATTCTTGATCCAGCTTCTTCTCAAGCTTGCTTAACCGCTTGTGCATCTCTTCGATACGCATCACCCGGGCGGCGGTCTTGCGCCACTCTTTATTGGTTTGCAGAGGGATGCCGGAAGAGTAGACACCGGGCTCGGTAATGGGTCGCATCACCATGGCCATACCGGTGACGGTGGCCTGGTCGCAGATCTCCATATGCCCGTTAAAGACGGAAGCGCCGCCAATGATACAGTATTTGCCGACCTTGAGACTACCAGCCATCACGGTAGAGCCCGCCACGGCGGTGCCGTAACCGATCTCCACGTTGTGGGCGATCTGGCACTGGTTGTCGATGATGACGTTGTCAGCAATGCGGGTATCTTCCAGCGCACCGCGGTCAATGGTGGTACAGGCACCGATCTCGACCCGGTTGCCAATGGTCACACCGCCGAGCTGGGGGATCTTGATCCACTCGCCACGCTCGTTGGCATAACCGAAACCATCGGCGCCGATCACTGTGCCGGATTGAACCAGACAGTCGGTACCCATGGTCACATTGTGATAGAGGGTGACGTTGGCCCACAGCCGGGAGCGGGCTCCCAGCCGGGTATTTTTGCCAATAAAACAGCCCGGGCCAATGCGTACATCGTCACCCAGCACGACGCCGGATTCGATCACTGCATTGGCGCCGATGGCCACTCTCTCGCCCAGTTGCACGTCAGCCGCGATAACGGCGCTCGGATGGATATCCGTGGCCGGCTGCGGGGTGGTGTCCAGCAGTTGGGCTACCCGGGCAAAGCCCACATAGGGGTCTTTGAGCACCAGGGCATTGGTGGGACAAAATGGCAGATCCGCTTCGGTAATGAGCACGGCAGTCGCCTTGCTCTGCTCCAGATAGTGCCGGTACTTTTTGTTGGACAGGAAGGTGATATCCCCCTCCCCGGCCTTTTCCAGTGTCGCTACCTTGCGGATTTCCAGGGTTCCGTCGCCATGGACCTGGGCCCCCAGTTGCTGGGCCAGCTGTGCGAGAGTGAATGCCATCAATTAGTTGCTCTTGCTTACCTGAGAAATAACCTGGCCGGAGATGTCCAGCTTGCTGGCGGCATACGGGGCGGCATTGCGCTCCAGCACCAGATCGTAACCATTGCTCTTGGCGATGGAATCGATGGCAGCCTGTACTTTGGTCAGGATCTTGTTGCGCTCTTCGGACTGACGGCGGCCGTTGTCCTGCTCAAAGGCTTGACGCTTCTGGTTGAACTCCATCTGCAGCTTGGCCAGCTTCTCCTGGTTCTGCTTCTTCTGCTCGGCGCTCATGAAGGCTTCATCCTTGCGGAACTTCTCGACCAGCTTCTGGCCTTCCTGTTCCAGCTTCTGCAGCTCACGCATGCGCGGCTCGAATTCACCTTTCAGCTTGGCTGCAACGGCTTCACGCTGTGGCAGCTTTTGGAAGACTTCGCCCATATCGACCACGGCGATCTTGGTCTCAGCGAAGGCAGAACCCATGCCGGCAGCCATCAGTGCAAAGCTCAAACCAGCTACTTTCAACGCTTTATTCACACTTACTCCTTGTTCCCTCATGGCGAGGGCTACCTGATTTACCCGATTATGCAAGCGGCGTTAGGACCGTCTTGTTACCTGGTGAGGCACGCATACCGCGCGTCCCATCATTGAAGACCCCCACCGCATGGGTGGGGGCGAAACTCTGCTTAGAAAGTACGACCGATGTTGAAGGAGAAGAACTCGGTGCGATCCCCTTCGTATTTCTTGATCGGCTTGGCCAGGGCGAACACCAGCGGACCCATCGGCGAGAGCCACTGCAGGGAGACACCGGCAGAGACCCGGATATTGCCCGGGCTGGAGTAGTCCTGGCTCAAGTAATTGCAATTAGAACTGGCGGCACAAGGATATGCCCCGTTGGCAAAATCAGTGCTCCAGACAGTACCTGCATCGACAAATGCGGTGGTACGGATCTGCGGACGATAAGTCTCGGAGACGAACGGGGTCGGGAAGACCAATTCAAATGACGCAACGGCTAAGGCATTCCCCCCTACAGAGGTATCGGAACCTTCGTACAAGCAAGAACCGTCAGCATTTGTCTGACAGGTCGGACTTTGCCCAGCAACACTTGGCTTGTTATAGACCTTGTAGACCGCCTTAGGACCAATGGTATTGCTCTTGAAGCCCCGTACCGTATCGAAACCACCGGCATAGTAGTTCTCGAAGAACGGCAGCATGGGATCATCACCATAGCCATTACCGTAGGAGATACGCCCCTTGCCGATCATCACCCAGCTATGATCCGCATCGAGCGGAAAATAATGGGCATCTTCGGCAGAGAGCTTGTAGTACTGCAGCTCCATGCCCGGCACAGTCACCTTGGCGTTGACACGCTGACGCTCACCGGCGGTCGGGAACATCCCCTTGTTCAGGGTGGAGCGGGTCCAGCCAGCGGTCAGATCGACGGTCACGAAGTCAAGGTTGGCGCCATCCTGTGAGTAGATATTCCAGAACTGATCCATCTGCACCGACTGGCGATTATCGTTCCACTGGTTCCAGCAATAGTCAGTATTATTCTCATTTTCCTTCAAACACTGCGCATAATTCTGGGCATTAAAAGACGGACGGCTCAGCTTGGTGCTCTCGATACCGGTACTGAAGTCGAGACGGTTGAACTCGTTGACCGGGAAGCCGCTGGAGAGACGGAAACCGATGGTTTCATTCTCGTAATCGACGATATCGGCATCATCGGCGCGGAACTGGTTGTAGTAGACCCGACCACCCAGGCTGACACCATCCACGGTGAAGTAGGGGTCGTTGTAGCTCAGGTCAACGTTCTTGGAGTAGTCGTTGGTGCTGGCATTGATGGAGACCTTTTTACCGGTACCCATAAAGTTGTCCTGGGAGATCCCCGCCTGCAGGCTCAGACCCGATTCGGTACCGTAACCGATACCGGCGTTGATGGAGCCTGCTGGCTGCTCCTTGACCTTGAAGTCGAGGTCAACCAGATCATCGTTGCCCGGCACCCGCTTGGTGTCCACTTCGACGCTCTCGAAGTAGCCAAGGCGGTTGAGACGGCTCTTGGACTGCTCGATATTGTCGGAAGAGAGCCAGGTGCCTTCCATCTGGCGCATCTCGCGACGCAGCACCTGATCTTCGGTGGTGGCATTACCGCTGAAGTTGATATTGCGCACATAGACACGGGGGCCCGGCTCAACGTTGACGATCAGCTCCACTTCCTTGGTTTTGTCATTGATCTGCGGGAAGGTGACCACTTTCGGATAGGCGTAGCCGTAGCGGCCGAGGAACTTGGAGAGCACCTCTTCGGTATGAGTCACCTGGCTGGCGGAGTAGGTGCTGCCGATGGCGATCGGGATCAATCCCTTCATCTCGCCACCGCGATCGATCAGGTCACCCTTGAGCTGGACACCGGAGACCTTGTACTGATCCCCTTCCTTGATGTTGAGGGTAACGTAGACGCCCTTCTTGTCGGGGGTCATGGAGACCTGGGTAGACTCCTGCTGGAAGCGGATATAACCGCGGTCCATGTAGTAGGAGCGCAGGGTCTCGATATCACCGGCCAGTTTCTGCTTCTGATAGCGCTGGTCGGCGGTAAAGTTCCACCAGGGCACTTCGTCGCGCAAAGAGAGCTGGGCAATCAGCTTCTCTTCAGGGAAGACGCTATTGCCGACGATGTTGATCTGCTGGATCTTGGCCGCTTCCCCTTCCACGAAGGTGAACTTGAGGTCGACCCGGTTACGCGGCAACGGGGTGACGATGGCCTTGACCTTGGCGGAGTATTTACCCACGCCATAGTAGAAATCTTCCAGTCCCTTCTCGAGGGAGGTGAGCACGGTGCGATCCAGCGGATCGCCCACACGGATACCGGAGGACTCCAGACTCTGGGTCAGTTGCTCCTCTTTGATATCCTTGTTGCCGGCAAACTCGATGCTGGAGATGGTCGGACGCTCCTTGACCATCACCTGCAGCACCTGGCCGTCACGGTAAACCTTCACATCCTCGAAGTTACCCGAGGCATAGAGCTTTTTGATGGCGCTGGCCAGAGCCACGGAATCGACGGTATCACCGACCCGGATCGGCAGGTTCAACAGTGCGGCACCCAGGGTCACCCGTTGCAGACCTTCGACCTGGATATCTTGCACCACAAAAGAGGCAGGGGCCGCCTGGGCCAGGAAACTGGCACCCAGCAGGCAACTCAACACCAATGCTTTTTTAACAGCCATTTTGTTCTTATGTGTCCTTGTTGATGCTCTGGCCTCAGAGGCGAGCGAAATCGTTAAACAGCGCAATGCCCATCAATAACATCAGAATGGCGGCGCCGATCCTGAAACCCACTTCCTGTATTTTCTCTGATACCGGCTTGCCGGTGACAGCTTCGATCAGGAAATAGACCAGATGGCCACCATCGAGCACCGGCAGGGGGAACAGATTGATAATTCCCAGGTTGACGCTGATCAGCGCCAGAAAACTCAAGAAATAGACCAGACCATAGTCGGCACTGCTGCCGGCGCCCTTGGCAATGGAGATGGGGCCGCTCAGGTTGTCCAGCGACACGATGCCACCGATCAACTTGCCAATCATGTCAAAGGTGAGCGTGATCAGGCTCCAGGTCTTGTCCGCGCCATGCCACAGCGCCTGTAAAGGCCCATACTGTAACAGAATTCGATATTCATCCGGTAATGGAACCAGTTGCGGCGAGAGACCGACGAATCCTACCAGCTTGCCCTGCACCTTGCGGCTATCCGGGGTCAGGGTCACGTTGAGATCACTGTTGTTGCGCTCAACCACCACTTGCAGGGGTTCGCCCGGAGCCTGCTGCACCAGCTCGACAAACTGGGCCCACGCGGTAATAGGCTGATCGCCGACCTGTTTGATACGGTCACCAACCTGCAGCCCCGCCTTTTCACTGGCACTCTTGGTCACCACGGCAGCCACGACTGGCAGCACTTTGCCACTCAAGGGGACAATTCCCAAACTGCCGATGGGCGACTCTTTATCCGGATCGAAGGTCCAGCCGGTCAGCGACAAGGTTTTATCGGTAGCATAGCTGGTATTGGGTGCCTGCACTTTCAGGGTGACTGCATCATCACCCAGATGGCTGATAAGGGCGTAAGTGACGCTCTCCCAGTCACCGGTCTGCTCATCGCCGACCCCGACAATCTCCATCCCCGGCAGCACACCCGCCTCGGCAACTATGGATGCAGGACGCACCTCACCGATCACCGGCTTGACGCTCGGCACCCCGATGATAAACATCAGCCAGAGGGCAAACAGGGCAAAAACGAAGTTGGCCATGGGGCCCGCGGCAACAATCGCCATCCGCGCCCAGACACTCTTGTGGTTGAAGGCATACTGCTCGTCACCGGGCTTGAGTTCATCGACCCGGCCATCGAGCATCTTGACGTAACCACCGAGGGGGATCAGCGCCAGCACATATTCGGTGCCATCTTTACCCATCCGGCGCCAGATCGCCTTGCCAAAACCGATGGAGAAGCGCTCAACCTTGACGCCACAACGACGGGCCACCCAGAAGTGACCAAACTCGTGCACCGCGACCAGCAGGCCCAGCGCAACAACAAAGGCACCGATATTCCACAACACACCGCCCATCAGCCAAGCTCCTCAATCAAAGTGTGAGCACGGGCTCTTGCCGCACCGTCCAGGGCAAACAGATCATCGAGCGAGCCGATGGCGCAGCTCTCCAGCGCCAGCATCACGGCCTCGTTGATCCGGGCAATATCCATAAAACCGATGCGCCCGGCCAGGAAGGCGGCAACCGCCTCCTCGTTGGCTGCATTGAGCGCAGTGGTCGCCGCTTGTCCCTTCTGGCAGGCATTGATGGCCAGCGCCAGACAGGGGTAGCGATCATAATCAGGCCGGATAAAGCTGAACTCTCCGACACTGAAGAAATCCAAAGGTTCCACACTGGAGGGGATGCGATTGGGATAAGCCAGCGCATGGGCGATGGGGGTACACATATCCGGATTGCCAAGCTGAGCCAGCACGGAGCCATCCTTGTACTGCACCATGGAATGGATCACCGACTGCGGGTGGATCACCACCTGGATCTGCTCGGGCGCCGCATTGAACAGCCAGCGCGCCTCAATGTACTCCAGCCCCTTGTTGATCATGGTGGCGGAGTCGACCGAAATCTTGGCCCCCATCGACCAGTTGGGATGAGCGATGGCCTGCGCCGGCGTCACCTTCGCCAGCTCGCCGATCTCGGTGTAACGGAACGGGCCGCCGGAACCGGTCAGCAAAATCTTGCTGATCCCCGCCGCCGCCAGATCGCAAAAACCGGGCTGGCGCTGCACGGCGGTCGGCAGACACTGGAAGATGGCATTGTGTTCGCTGTCGATAGGCAGCAGCTCGGCGCCATGCTCGCGCACGGCTTCCATGAAGAAAGCACCGGACATCACCAGCGCCTCCTTGTTGGCCAGCAAAATACGCTTGCCGGCACGTACCGCAGCCATGGTCGGGGCCAGACCGGCCGCACCGACGATGGCGGCCATCACGCTATGGGTGTCGGGGTGAGCGGCCACATCGCAAAGGGCTGCTGCACCAGACATGACCCGGGTCGCACTGCCATGCGCTTTCAGACGGGCAGCCAGCTCACGGGCGGCCTCCTCATCGACCATCACGGCAAAACGGGGGAGAATTCGAGGCAGTCCCGCAACATTGCATCCACGTTGCGGGCGGCGGTCAACGCCAACACTTGCCAACTGCCCGGGTTATGGCGCAGCACTTTCAAGGTACTCTGACCGATGGAGCCGGAGGCCCCCAGAATAACCAGTGACTTGTGCATCAAAACTCCTGACTGAGTAGCAGATAACTGAGCAGAAACACCGGCAGGGCGGCGGTCAGGCTGTCAATCCGGTCGAGAATGCCGCCATGACCCGGCAGCAGAGTGCCGGAGTCCTTGATGCCTGCTTCGCGCTTGAACATGCTCTCGGTCAGATCGCCGAGCACAGAGGCCAGCACCGCCAGCAGAGAGCAAAACAGCACGGTGATCATCTTGGCAGGAACAAATCCCATCGACCAGGTAACGCCGATGGCCAGCAGGCTGGCGGTAAAGAGGCCGCCACACATTCCTTCGATGGTTTTGCCCGGACTCACAGCCGGTGCCAGCTTGTGCTTACCGAACGCCTTGCCGAAAAAATACGCGCCAGAATCTGCCGCCCAGACCAGTCCCATCACGAACAACAGGATCCAGGCGCCCATCATGGGGTCATGGTAAAAGTTGTAACCACGGATGGCGACCAGCGACCAGAAGAAAGGAACCAGGGTCACCAGACCAAACAGCGACTTGAGCCAGATAGACTCTTTCCACAGCTTGGCGCTTTGGGGATAGCGCAGCACCAGCAGCAGACCCAGCAGCCACCAGCTTACCGCGGTCCAGAGCACGCCCATCACGAGGGGGTGCAGATGGGGCGTCCAGAGTTGCTCCACCGGCAGCCAAAAGAGGCTGGCACCGAGCAACAGACAAAATACGATGGGTAACCATTGTTGCGGAGCAGCAGAGACAAACCCACTCCATTCGCGACTGGCCAACAAAAACACCAGCGCAGCCAACAGGGCAAAAAATTTCAATGGCAGAAAGAAGAGCGCCCCCAACACCAGAGGGATCAACATCAAAGCAGTAATAATTCGTTGTTTTAGCAAAAGAAACCTCTCTCTTGGGAGCGGGGTTTAGCCGGTCTGCTGCTCGGCGATCAATTCCCGTATCTGTTCACCCGTGCAACCGAAGCGACGCTCGCGGGCAACGAAAGAGGCGACCGCCTCACTGAACTCGGCCTCGTTGAAATCGGGCCACAATACCGGGGTAAAATAGAGCTCGGCATAGGCGAGCTGCCATAACACAAAGTTGCTGATGCGATGATCGCCACCGGTGCGGATCAACAGGTCCACGGGTGGCAGATCGGCCATGCAAACCTCGCGGGTCAACATGGATTCATCAATGTCGTCAGCGGCCAGTTCACCGGCCGCCACTGCTTTAGCGAGCTTGCGGGCCGCTTGGGCGATATCCCACTGGCCGCCATAGTTGGCCGCAATGTTCAGGGTCAACCCCTTGTTATTGGCGGTCAAGGCTTCCGCCTTGGCGATTTTGGCCTGCAACCGCTCACTAAAGCGAGCAGTATCGCCAATCACCTTGAGCCGGATCCCGTTGTTGTGCAGTTTCTGCACCTCACGACCCAGCACTGTGATGAACAGTTCCATCAAGGCACTGACCTCCCCTTCCGGGCGGCGCCAGTTCTCGCTGGAGAATGCAAACAGAGTCAATGCCTCGATCTTGGCACGCGCAGCAAAGGTAACGGCCTCGCGCACTGACTTGACGCCCGCCTTGTGGCCATAAACCCGCATCTTGCCTCGGTTCTGGGCCCAGCGACCGTTACCATCCATGATGATGGCGACGTGACGGGGTAAAGACGAGTTGGCACAATCACCCAACGCAGCCAAAAGCGACATGTAATTCTCCCACAAAGACAAAAGCGCCGTGCAGGGGCACTACACGGCGCTCGTAATATACCTTTCAGACGGTTAGATTTCCATTAGCTCCTTCTCCTTTACGGCAAGGGCCTCATCGACCAGCTTGATGTAGGAGTCGGTCAGTTTCTGGATCTCTTCCTGAGCGCGACGGTCGTCGTCTTCGGAGATCTCTTTGTCCTTCAGCAGCGCTTTCAGATCAGCGTTGGCGTCACGACGGATGTTGCGCACGGCAACACGAGCGTTTTCCGCTTCGGCACGGACGATCTTGGTCAGGTCACGACGACGCTCTTCGGTCAGCGGCGGCAGCGGCACGCGCAGGGTCTGGCCATTGCTGGACGGGTTCAGGCCCAGATCGGAGGTCAGGATCGCCTTCTCTACCGCCTGGATCATGGAGCGGTCAAAAATGGAGATGGAGAGGGTGCGAGCATCTTCTGCCACGACGTTGGCCAACTGTTTCAGCGGAGTGGCAGCACCGTAATACTCAACCTGGATGCCGTCGAGCAGGCTCGGGTGAGCGCGGCCGGTACGGATCTTGGACATTTGAGTCTTGAGCGCTTCTACGCTCTTGCCCATACGGTCCTTGGCGTCGTTTTTAATCTCGTTGATCACAGTGGTTTTCCTTTTGGCGAACGAGCCGCTACACGGCCCGTGTCTATCTTATTTACTGATGTGATGGATAGGATAAGAGCGCCAGGTGGCTCACTTTTATCTTATTTACCAACGTGGTGGATCAGAGTGCCTTCCGGTTCACCCATGACAACCCGGCGCAGGGCACCCGGTTTGTTCATGTTGAACACGCGGATCGGCAGATCATGGTCACGTGCCAGGGTAAAGGCAGCAAGATCCATCACCTTGAGCTCTTTTTCAAGAACTTCATCATAACTCAGTTCATGATACAGCACGGCATCCGGATTCTTGACCGGATCTTCGTTGTATACACCATCAACCTTGGTGGCTTTGAGCACCACGTCGGCTTCGATCTCGATCCCGCGCAGGCAAGCCGCAGAATCGGTAGTGAAGAAGGGGTTGCCGGTACCGGCAGAGAAGATAACGACTTTACCAGCACGCAGCTGGCTGATTGCCTCGGCCCAGCTGTAGGAGTCACAGACACCCTGCAGGGAGATGGCAGACATCAGACGGGCATTCACATAAGCACGATGCAAGGCATCACGCATGGCCAGACCGTTCATCACGGTTGCCAGCATACCCATGTGGTCGCCCACCACGCGGTTCATGCCCGCTTTGGCAAGACCGGCACCACGGAACAGGTTGCCGCCACCGATGACCAGACCGACCTGAACACCCAACTCAACCAGCTCCTTGATCTCTTGGGCCATACGCTCCAGCACCGCCGGATCAATGCCGAAACCCTCGGATCCTTGCAGGGCTTCACCACTCAACTTCAGAAGAACACGTCTGTATGCAGGTTTGGGATTGGTACTCATGTCACTGATTCCTGGTCATATAAAGACCGCGACATAAGTCGCGGTCTGGGGAAACGGAAAAACCGGTTCGATTAGGCCTTTTGAGCGGCCGCGATTTGGGCTGCAACTTCAGCAGCGAAATCGGTCTCTTGCTTCTCGATGCCTTCGCCCACTTCGAAACGGGTGAAGGAAACAACGTCAGCGCCTTCTTTCTTCAGCAGCTCGGCAACGGTCATGGAAGGATCTTTCACGAACGGTTGGCCAGTCAGGGAAACCTCACCGGTGAACTTCTTCATGCGGCCTTCAACCATCTTCTCGGCGATCTCTTTCGGCTTGCCGGAGTTGATGGCGATGTCGATCTGGATTTCGCGCTCTTTGGCAACGACTTCAGCAGACACGTCTTCAGGCTTGACGAATTGCGGGCTGTTGGCAGCAACGTGCATGGCCAGATCTTTGGCCAGCTCGGCAGAACCACCGGTCAGCTTGGTGATAACACCAATGCGGGAACCGTGAACGTAGGTACCCAGGTTGTCACCTTCAACCAGCATCACGCGACGCAGGTTCATGTTCTCACCGATCTTGGCGATCAGGTTGGTGATGGTCAGCTCGACGGATTCGCCGTTACCGAAGTCAGCGGCTTTCAGCGCGTCAACGTCAGCAATTTTCTGGGTCGCAGCGATGTCAGCGATCTTCTGGCCCATTGCCATGAAGCTGGCATCTTTGGCGACGAAGTCGGTTTCGCTGTTCAGCTCGATCATGACGGCAACGTTGCCTTCGGTGCGAGCAAAGATAACGCCTTCAGCGGCGATACGGCCAGCTTTCTTGGCAGCTTTGGCCTGACCGGATTTGCGCATGTTCTCAATTGCCAGCTCGATATCACCAGCAGCTTCTTCCAGTGCTTTTTTGCAATCCATCATGCCAGCGGCGGTGCGCTCGCGCAGTTCTTTTACCAGGGCGGCAGTAACGTTAGCCATGTCCAGTATCCTCGGTCTTGAATTGACAAGAAACAGGGGCCATAAGGGCCCCTGCTAACCAATTACATCAGCTTGGTTAATAAGGGCTTTACAGTCCTTATCAATTACTCAGCTTCAACGAAGCCATCTTGTTCGGCTTGAACAACGATGTCCTGAGCGCGAGCTTCCAGTACGGTGTCAGCAGCAGCATTCAGGTACAGCTGTACGGCACGGATAGCGTCGTCGTTACCCGGGATGACATAGTCAACGCCGTCCGGGTTGGAGTTGGTATCAACGATGGAAACTACCGGGATACCCAGGTTATTGGCTTCTTTGATAGCGATATGCTCGTGGTCGGCATCGACAACGAACAGAACGTCAGGCAGGCCGCCCATGTTCTTGATACCACCCAGGCTCTTCTCCAGCTTTTCCATTTCGCGAGTACGCATCAGCGCCTCTTTCTTGGTCAGCTTGTCGAAGGTACCGTCTTGGCTCTGGGTTTCCAGATCTTTCAGGCGCTTGATAGACTGACGAACGGTTTTCCAGTTGGTCAGCATACCGCCCAGCCAGCGGTGGTTTACATAGAACTGGTCGCAACGCTCAGCGGCTTCTTTTACGGCTTCAGACGCGGCACGCTTGGTACCAACGAACAGTACCTTGCCTTTCTTGGCAGCTACGGAGCTGATGAAGTTCATGGCATCGTCAAACATCGGAACGGTTTTTTCCAGGTTGATGATGTGAACTTTGCTGCGAGCACCGAAGATGTAGGATTTCATTTTCGGGTTCCAGTAACGAGTCTGGTGACCGAAGTGAACGCCGGCTTGCAGCATGTCGCGCATAGAAACTTTAGCCATTTTATACCTCTGTATTGGGGTTAGGCCTCCACACATCCCATATAACCGACCCGTTAAGGCACCCCGGCATATGTGTCGATGTGTGTGTGTTGTTTAAGTAAGGGTGATGAAATCGGGACGCAAGTTCCCCATTCCGGCGCGCTTTATACCATAACTTTGTTCAGGACACCACCGGCCGACACCCTAAACAGGTGTAAATATGGATCCCGCCAGAGGATGCTGCGACGCCGATTTGACGTTGTGATGACAATCACACTGGAAGTACGCGGGGGTTGCGGATAAAATTTTGCCCTGATTGCAAACGCATCTATTTTTCATTACCTGTCCTGTCTGCCCTCGCAGGCCCAGCGGCAGGCCGCAAGAGAGATCCCATGTCCATTAAAATCAAGACACCGGAAGAGATTGAAAAGATGCGCGTTGCCGGCCAATTGGCCGCCGATGTGCTGGTCATGATTGCGCCCCATGTCAAAGCTGGCGTCACCACTGACGAACTGAACACCCTCTGCCACGACTATATTGTCGACGTACAACAGGCGGTTCCAGCTCCGCTCAACTACCACGGCTTTCCCAAATCCATCTGCACCTCGGTGAACGATG
Source organism: Aeromonas sp. 82P (assembly GCF_051919365.1). Classification (NCBI taxonomy): domain Bacteria; kingdom Pseudomonadati; phylum Pseudomonadota; class Gammaproteobacteria; order Aeromonadales; family Aeromonadaceae; genus Aeromonas; species Aeromonas sp. 82P. The sequence continues at coordinate 1,439,482 of NZ_JBQBEV010000001.1, read as the reverse complement.
TGATCTGCCACGGTATCCCGAACCACAAGAAGCTGCGCGATGGCGACATCATCAACCTGGATATCACCGTCATCAAGGATGGTTACCACGGCGATACCTCGGCCATGTTCATCGTGGGTGAAACCACCCCGCTGCGCCGCCAGCTCTGCAAGGTTGCGCAAGAGAGCCTCTACGCCGCCATCAAGAAGGTGCGTCCGGGTGCCTGCATTACCGAGATTGGTGCCGTCATTCAGCCCATCGTCGAGAAGGCCGGCTTCTCCGTGGTTCGTGACTACTGCGGCCACGGCATCGGTGCCGAGTTCCACGAAGAGCCGCAGATCCTCCACTACCGCAACAGTGGCAAGCTGGAGCTGAAAGCGGGCATGTGCTTCACCATCGAGCCCATGGTCAACAGCAAGAAGTATCACTGCAAGGTCAATCCGAAGGATGGCTGGACCGTGACAACCAAGGATGGCGGCGACTCCGCCCAGTGGGAACACACCCTGCTGGTGACCGAGGATGGCTGCGAGGTGCTTACCCTGCGCCCCGATGACACTATCGACCGCTTCATCAAACACAGCTAACATCGAACCCCGGCCCTGAACTTCCAAAGCGCCGGGGTTTTTATTTCTGTTTCAGCCATTTGCCTGCCACTTGCGTGTGAGATGCCATGGACGCCAGCCTGCTTTCCCCCCATTTGTTACCCGATGACCAGCTCACTCGCGACAACTGCAAAGAGTACCTGAGCCGCTTTCTCGGCTGGCTGCACGCCCGTTTTGATGCCGGCGACAACATCATCGAGCTGGTCGCCACCCGCTCCGAGTACATGGATCAGTTGCTCTGCCGGCTGTGGCAGAAGTTCGGCTTCGACAAGAGCGACCTAACCCTGATCGCGGTGGGGGGCTATGGCCGCGGCGAGCTGCACCCCCACTCCGATATCGACCTGCTGATCCTCTATGACGGCGACGAGCTGGACGAGGTGTTGGGACTGCGCATCGGTGAGTTCATCACCTTGCTGTGGGATCTCAAGCTTGAGGTGGGTCAGGCGGTACGCAACGTGGCGGAGTGCATCGAGCAGGGTAAGGCCGACATCACGGTGGCCACCAACCTCATCGAGGCGCGCTACATCACCGGTCGCAAGGAGGGGTTCCGTCAACTCAAGGAGGCCACCGGCCCCCAACACTTCTGGCCGAGCGAAGCCTTCTTTCGCGCCAAGCGCCAGGAGCAGGCGGAGCGTCATCAACAGTTTCTCGGCACCGCCTACAAGCTGGAGCCCGATCTCAAGAGCAATCCGGGCGGTCTGCGGGATATTCAGACCCTTGCCTGGGTCGCCCGCCGCCACTTTGGCGCCACCACCTTGTTCGAGATGACCAGCCACGGCTTCCTCAACCGGGCCGAGTACCGCGAGCTGCTCGACTGCCAGAATTTTCTTTGGAAAGTGCGCTTTGCCCTGCACATGGCGATCAACAAGGGAGATAACCGCCTGCTGTTCGATCGCCAGCGCACCGTGGCCCAGATGCTGGGGTTTGAAGGGGAAGGCAACACTCCGGTCGAGCAGATGATGAAACGCTTCTACCAGACGGTGCGGCGGGTCTCGGAGCTTAACGAGATGCTGCTGCAGCTGTTTGACGAGGCGATCCTCGGCAACACCGCCATGGATGTGCGCCGCCTCTCCGACGAATTCCAGATCCGTGGCCGCCTCATCGATGCGGTGGATGCGGAGCTGTTTAGCCGTGAACCGGCCGCTATCCTGCGCCTCTTCTATCAGATGGCCCAGCATCCCGAGATTGCGGGTATCCACTCGGCAACCTTGCGCCAACTGCGCGAGGCGCGCCGCAAACTCAACTGCTGGTTGCAGGATCTGCCCGACTGCCGTCGCCTCTTTATGGCGCTGCTGCGCCACCCCAACGGCATCGGCCTGCCGCTCACCCTGATGCACAAATACGGCATCCTCGCCGCCTATCTGCCCCAATGGAACCTGATCGTCGGCCAGATGCAGTTCGACATGTTCCACGCCTACACGGTGGATGAGCACACCCACCGGCTGCTCAAGAACATTCACCAGTTCCCCAATCCGGCCAGTCGCCAGAGCCACCCGCTCTGCCACGAGGTCTTCACCCGGCTGCGCAAACCGGAGCTGCTCAGCATCGCCGCCCTGTTCCACGATATCGCCAAAGGGCGGCGCGGCGATCACTCGGAACTCGGCGCCGTCGATGCGCTGGAGTTCTGCCAGCTGCACGGTCTGGATCGCTACGAGAGCCGACTGGTCGCCTGGCTGGTGCGCCACCATCTGCTGATGTCGGTTACCGCCCAGCGCCGCGATATCTACGATCCCGACGTGGTCACCGACTTTGCCCAGAAGGTGCGCGACGAGCAGCATCTCGACCTGCTCTACTGCCTTACCGTGGCCGATATCTGCGCCACCAACGACACCCTGTGGAACGACTGGAAGGGCACCCTGCTGCGGGAGCTCTACTTCGCGACCCAGAAGGCGCTGCGCCAGGGGTTGGAGAACCCGCCCGACATGCGGCTGCGCATTCGCGAAAACCAGCGTCAGGCCAAGCAACTGCTTGCGCAACGGGATATATCGGAAGAGGCGATCAATCAGCTCTGGGCCGATTTCAAGGCCGACTACTTCCTGCGCCACAGCCCGGAGCAGATCGCCTGGCACTGCCGCCACATCATCGAGCATGGCGACAATCCGGCACCGCTGGTGATCATCGGCAAACACCCGACCCGCGGCGGCAGCGAGGTGTTTATCTACTGCCGCGACACGCCGAATCTGTTTGCCACCGTTGCCTCGGCGCTGGATCAGAAGAACCTCAACATCCACGACGCCCAGATCATGAACTCGCGCAGTAACTATGTGCTCGATACCTTCGTGGTGCTGGAGCCGAGCGGCGACCCCATCAGCCCCAACCGCACCGCCACCATCAAGAAGGCGCTGGAGAAGGCGCTGCAGGAGCCGGGCAAACTGGTGCTGCGCAACAAGCCGCTGTCGCGGCGCCACCGCCAGTTCAGCGTGCCGACCCGGGTGGTCTTCCTGCCCCATAAAGGGGAGAGCCGTCACACCCTGATGGAGCTGACGGCCCTCGATACTCCCGGCCTGCTGGCGCGGATCGGTGCCGTTTTCCAGCAGTGTGGACTGTCGCTGCACGCCGCCAAAATTGCCACTTTCGGTGAGAGGGTCGAGGACTTTTTCAGCCTGACCAGCCTCGATGGCGAGCCATTGACCGCCGAGCAGCAAAAACAGCTGGAAGAGCGACTGGTACACCAGCTCAACCCCCAGCAGTCGGTACTGGATTAAGCGAAGAGTGATTCGAAAGAGGCTGGTTGTTGGGCGTTTTTTGCCATACCAAACAACTGGTTGGCGCACACCGGATGAAGAAATGGCCGCTGGCCGGAAGAATTCCGGTCAACCCCTTAAAAACAGTCGGAAAAGTGTGATACAACAAACAGAATTTTTTAAAGGAAACCTGTCATGACCGAGTTGCAACAGATCATTGAAGCGGCCTTCGAGCGCCGCGACACCATTACTCCGGGCTCCGTGGATAGCGCCACCAAGTCCGCCATCCTGCAAGCCATCGACCTGCTGGACTCCGGCAAGGCACGGGTTGCCGAGAAGATCGCCGGTGAGTGGGTTGTCCATCAGTGGTTGAAGAAAGCGGTACTGCTCTACTTCCGCATCAACGACAACGGCATTATCAAGGGCGACGATGCCCAGTACTACGACAAGGTTCCCCTCAAGTTCTCCAACTACACCGCCGAGCAGTTCAAGGAAGCGGGTGTGCGCGTGGTGCCGCCGGCAACAGCCCGCAAAGGCTCCTTTATCGCCCCCAATACCGTGCTGATGCCCTCCTATGTCAACATCGGCGCCTTCGTTGACGAAGGTACCATGGTCGATACCTGGGCCACTGTCGGCTCTTGCGCCCAGATCGGTAAAAACGTGCATCTCTCCGGCGGCGTCGGCATCGGTGGCGTACTGGAGCCACTGCAGGCCAACCCGACCATCATCGAAGACAACTGCTTTATCGGTGCCCGCTCCGAAGTGGTTGAAGGGGTCATCGTCGAGGAAGGTTCCGTCATCTCCATGGGCGTCTTTATCGGCCAGTCCACCCGCATCTATGACCGCGAAACCGGCGAGATCCACTACGGCCGCGTACCGGCTGGCTCCGTGGTCGTCTCCGGCTCCCTGCCCTCCAAATGCGGCAAATACAGCCTCTACGCGGCGGTGATCGTCAAGAAGGTCGATGCCAAAACCCGCGCCAAAGTCGGCATCAACGCCCTGCTGCGCTCCATCGACGAGTAATCAGCATTGCTGTGATGAAAAGGGCGCCTGATGGCGCCCTTTTGATTTTGGCGCCCCTGTCACAGGCAAGCCATGAGGCATCGGTTAAGATGGATGGGACAGGATCGTTTCAAACCGAGGAAGCCTGATGTACGAGAATCTGAAGAGCCTGGGGATCCAGGATCCCGCCTCCGTCGACAGCTATACCCTGCGCCAGGAGGCCAACCACGACATCCTCAAGATCTACTTCAAGAAGCAGAAGGGCGAGTTCTTCGCCAAGAGTGTCAAATTCAAGTATCCCCGCCAGCGCAAGACCATGCTGGTCGACTCCGGTACCCATGAGTACAAGGATGTCACCGAGATCAACGCCAACCTCAAGTATGTGGTGGATGAGCTGGACAACCTGACCCAGGGCGTCCATCAGCAAGCCGACCCGGACATCAAGCAGAAGATCCTGCGCGACCTGCGCCATCTGGAAAAAGTGGTACAAAACAAGATCAGCGAAATCGAACGGGATCTGGAGAAACTCTAACCCTCCCCCTCTTGCTTAAAGAGCGCCCGATGTGGCGCTCTTTTTATTGGCTGACTTTATATAGGTTTATCAGGTGATGACATGCGATAAGTCGAGCGAGGCACACCAGCGGTTGTGCCGACATAGGGCATCCCGTTACACATCGCATCTTGGGTAACGAGACTCCTGCCGAGTTCGACCTGCTGTGACTCGCACGCTCCATAACCACAAATAGCAAGAGGGAGGCTTTCGCCTCCCTCTTCAAACACGCTGATATTCAGGCAACAGAATTAGTTGCTCTTCATCCAGATGTCCATGTCGGTTTTCAGGTTGTCGGACTTGGTACCGAAGATGGCTTGAACGCCGGAACCAGCCACTACCACACCGGCAGCACCCAGTTTCTTCAGACCAGCCTGGTCAACCTTGGCAACATCTTTCACACCAACACGCAGACGGGTGATGCAGGCATCCAGAGAAGCGATGTTCTCTTTACCACCGAAGGCGGCAACCAGAGCAGCAGACATTTCGTCTTTGCCTTGGCCAACGGCCTCTTCAGCAGTCTCGTCTTCACGACCCGGGGTTTTCAGGTTCATGGCACGGATAACGAAGCTGAATACCACGTAGTAGATGGCCGCGTAAACCAGACCCAGACCTACCAGCAGCAGCATGTTGTCGGCACGCGGAGATTGCACCACGAAGTCGATGAAGCCGTTGGAGAAGGTGTGACCGTGTACGATACCCAGAGAGTTGGTCAGCACATAAGCCAGGCCAGCCAGTACAGCGTGGATTGCGTACAGAACCGGAGCGATGAACAGGAAGGAGAATTCAATCGGCTCGGTGATACCGGTCAGGAAAGAGGTCAGGGCTGCAGAGGCCATGATACCAACGATCTTGGCGCGGTTTTCCGGCTTGGCAGCGTGAGCGATGGCGAACGCAGCAGCAGGCAGACCGAACATTTTGAACAGGTAGCCACCAGCCAGCTGACCGAAGCCGTTACCGGCAGCGCGGGAAGCGTCATCAGCAGTCAGGAAGCAGGTCATGATACCGTGAACAGTTTCACCGGCACCGTTGACGCAGGTACCCGCCTGATAGAAGAACGGTACGTTCCAGATGTGGTGCAGACCGAACGGGATCAGGGAGCGCTCAACCACGCCGTAGATACCGAAAGCCAGTACCGGATTCTGGTTGGCAGCCCAGTCAGAGAAGGCACCGATGGCGCCACCCACTGGCGGCCAAATCACGGACAGGATCACACCCAGACCGATGGAGAGGAAACCGGTGATGATGGGTACGGCACGTTTGCCCGCGAAGAAGCCCAGGTACTCTGGCAGCTGGATCTTGTAGAAACGGTTGAAGGCCCAGGCAGCGATACCACCGGCCAGGATACCACCCAGCACGCCGGTTTCGATGGTTTCAACACCCATCACAGGTGCCATGACCTTCAGGGTTGCAACCATGATGCCGTAGCCAACGATGGCAGACAGACCGGATACACCGTCGTTATTGGTAAAGCCCAGAGCAACACCCACTGCGAACAGCAGGGCCATCTGGCCAAATACGGAACCACCGGCTTGCTCCATCAACTGGGAGACAATTTCCGGCATCCAGCTGAAGTGGGCAGCACCCACCCCCAGCAGAATACCTGCGACTGGCAAGACTGATACTGGCAGCATCAGCGCCTTACCAACCTTTTGCAGATTAGAGAAAGCATTTTTGAACATTGTGTGCGCTCCTGAATGGATTGTCGTCCCTGAACGATCTATCTGGATGAAATAAGGACTGATTCATTCAGATATCTTCGAGTCGGGCTTGTTTATTTTGACCATCAGAATATAACCCAGCGGGTCATAAATTGCTGCTTTCGAAGGCGGGGGAATATTGAATTTGGAGGGAAGATCACAACTTGTTTAGCGGCTAAAAAACGCCTCTAATATGGGTTAATAATCCGCATTATCACTTTATTACAAAGACATATAAATAGCAGTTTCACTTTGTATTTTAATAATGCCGTTTGCATCTAACGGAAACCAATTGTAACCAAACGTAACAACTTGATTTTTATTTATTACAGTCTACCGATTAAAAAGGCCTCCAACAAGGGAGGCCTCAATAAATATATCTGACCAGTAAATGGTCGTATTATTCTATTTTTGCGACCGCTTGACCGCATCAATAAACACGCTTTTTGCCTTGGTTGAACCAGCCCGCTCGGCCTCGTTCACCAGCTTCATCGCCTTGTCGATATCCCCCGCCTTGACCGCTTTTTCGATCTGGCTCTGGTAGAAGGCTTCTGTTTCACTCAGCATGGCAGGTGCTGAAGTTGATGCTGGTAACACAATGGCACTTTTGCTATTGCCTACGGTAGGCTGAGGTGAGGGAGTGATGGACTGGTTTTGCACTGCACCTAATGACATTACCTGCCCTGAACTCAAGAGCTGGCCAGATGAACGCACCGACAGAGCTAAATTACCAGACATGCTATGTGAGAACACAGGATCAGCTTCCACCGGCTCGGCCAAGCCAGTCTCCTTTGCCCATTTTCTTGCCGCAGACATTACCTTAGTCTCACCCTGACGACTTTTGGGGTCCGCCTTGATAATCATAAACTCAGCCTGCTGGCCAGATGACGCTTGGTCTAAGGTAATATGGCTATCCAGGGAAATACGACGACCGATGCTGCCATAAACGAGCTGGAATTGCTCAGCATTGACTTCTTTTATAACCCTTAGCTTTTTGTCTAAAAAAAGCACACTTGGCAACATGATGCTATCAGTGAAATAAGACTTAAGCATGATATCTATTTGGCTACGCTGCTTGGGCAGCTGAAAGGCTTTGAAGTAAGATTTGCCATCATTGAAGTCAAATACAGGCGAAGAAAATCCAAGACTACTTCCAGAGTGCTGTCATCATCTGGCAATGCATCAAGGGGCATCTGAGCAAAATCCGTGCAACATGCGGGAGACGCCATCAAGGTAGCGAATCCAGAATCCGGAATTGACTGTGAGCTATGACTGGCACACCCACCCAACAGCAGAACTCCAGCCACGATCACTGCCACTTTCGTGTTACGTCTCATAATAGCTATTCCTTTAAATCAAGAAGCGACGCATGAACATGCGCCGCTTCTTTTACTGTTAGCTGAGCATCAGCTTAGAACCATACTTCAGCTTCAACCCCGAAGAACACTTGTGAGGTAGACAGCTTGCCGTTGTCTTTGGTGGAGTCAATGCTGATCGCACCAGAGGCATTTTCGTCGCTGGATTTCACCCAGGTCACGAAGGGTTTGATCTGTGGACGTCCCCAGTAGTCTGCATCAACAGTGAATGCTGTAGCTACTTCCAAAGCATAGAACTGGGTATTTACATCCGTGCGACCCCACTGCGCTTTACCATTCTGATCTTCAACTTTCTCGTTCGCATAAGAACCGGTCAGGATCAAACGCAGATTGTCATTGATCTTGTAGGATGGCTGCAGGGCAAAGATGGTACGGGCAACATTTAGATCAGCACGGGGATCAGCCCAGCTCACATGTTGTGGAGCCCAATAAGTCAACTCACTACCAAGCTGCAAGCGAGGAGCCACTTCTGCAACACCATAAGAGGTGAAGAACAGCGCGCTGGAGTCTTTACCAAAGCCACCGTTCCAGGAACCGAAGTTAACCCCACGATTGGAGGCCATACCTTCGCCATAAGCGATAGCCGTTTTGGACCAACCTTTAAAACCATAATAATCACGGTTATAGGCAATAGAGGCACCAACACCGGTATCAGCATTGATGGTGTATTTTCCGGTCACCGGATCTCTGTTTGATGCGGCATCAGCATCGGTATTAGATTGCTTCATCCCCTTCAAATCGAAGTCGAAAGTGCCACCAAGAGCTTGCAGACCATAATAATAAATATTCAGTGACGTAGCGGTGCGATTTTCACCGGTTTTGCCGAAGTCATGGCTATTACGAACTTGGCCTGCATCATCAGCTGATACCACGGCCATACCAAAACCACCATTCTGGAAACCAGCACCGACACCGGAAGATTGCTTCCAGAACTCTTTGGTCAAGATCCCTTGTTCACGGTTCAAATAACGTTGACCTGCCCAAATCTTGGTATCCTTATCAAGGAAATCAAAACCAGCCAGCTCCACATAGGCTTCTTTCATTTCAAATTGGGCATCATCACGCTTTGTCTGCAGTGAGCCTTCAGAGGAAACAAAATAGCCAGTGTCACCTGCATTCTGGTTACCATATTCGGCACGAGTGACAAACTCACCCTTTACACCATTTTTGCCTTCAAATTTCTTTTTTACAGACAACTCGACCTGGTTGGCATTTTCATCCATAGAGGTCACAGTACGGTAGTCCTGTTTCCCCAAGGTGTTCATTTTACTGGCGCCATCGCCATTCCATTGACCACCCAGACGACCATAACCATGTACTTCCCAACCATTATCTGCGTCAGCAGCAACAACAACACCGGAAGAGAGCGCCATACTTACTGCGGCAGCTATCGGAAGCCATTTTGCATTCATTGTCATTTTCCTTTTCCCGCTGAGGATGAGTGATGTCCTAATAATCAAGGCTTAGCCAGTAGATATATCCAAGTGACAAGCAGATGCGATTATATGGAGCATGCCATCTGGGTGATATGACAACACTCACAAAATGAACGCTCATTGCCAAACCACAACAAAAAGCACATGAAAACCCCTCAAAAACAACAAACTAGCAGAAATAAAACCCCAAAAGGCAAGTTTAAAGCAACAAGAAACCACTTGAAAGCGATACCAACAAAAATATAAGCCATCAGGAAATGTCTCATTAGCTCCACAATTCTTTAAAAACATGATTGAAATCGCTTTCAGCGATTGAACTATTTAGAAAGAACTATGAACATATTTCCACACGAAAGAGGACTCAAAAGAGAAAAAATAAAACAACAACAGAGATAATTTCTGGGAACATATGAGAAATGACTGTTCACAAATAACAATCCCCTGCCGGTTAAAGGTCAGGGGATTGATATGGCTCTATTTCAGAGAATATTCAGGGCTGAATATCCCACTTTTTCAGCCAGCTGAGTGCCACCTGTTCGGGTTCATCGTGCACGGTGGCATCCAGCTCCAGCGGGGGAATCACTCGCGTGGCCCCCAGCTCTTGCAGCAATCCATCCAGCCGACGGCCCGCGCCACAAAAATGGTCATAGCTGCTGTCACCCATGGCAATCAGGGCATAACGCTGCCCCTTGAGCCAGGGTGCCTTATCAGCCAGATCGCTGGCAAAAGGCTGCAGATTGGGAGGAATGTCCCCCTGCCCTGTAGTGGCACTGACCAGCAATAAAAAACGGCCGGGGTCAATGTCCGCCAGCCGTGCTTCTTCGTGCAGAGAACAATGATGCCCCTTGCGTTCCAGCTCATCTGCCAAGGTCTCGGCCACCAGCATGGCTGCGCCGTAGACACTCCCTACCACGATATCGATCTGCGCCATTCTCCTCTCCCTGCTTGAGTCACTCTTTTGAGCAACTCTATCAGCAAGCTGGCGTCAGATGCCACCGGTTCAAGGCTGAGGATCAGGCGCTTAGTAGTCGCTCTCGCTGGCGGGCCAGCCCAGCTCGGCAAACAGGCGCAGCACATCCTGACCAAGTGGCGCCTGGATCCGCATCGGCACCTTGAGCACCGGATGGGTAAAGCTCAGGGTGCGGGCCACCAGCAGCAGCCGTTCGCAGCCAAAGTGCTCGCGAAAGAAACGGTTGTGACGACCATCCCCATGGGTGGTATCCCCGACAATGGGATGGAACAGGTGATCCATATGGCGGCGCAGCTGATGCTTGCGGCCGGTCTTCGGGAACAATCTGACCAGACTGTAGCGACTGGTGGGGTGCTTCTTGGAGACCGCGTGGGGCAGCTCGACCTGATGCAGGCGACGGAAGGTGGTGACAGCATCCTGCGCCGGACGATCCGGGTTGCTCATTGCATCGGCAATCTTGTCCAGCTGCTCCTTGAGGGGGTAGTCGATCACCCCCTGCTCGGGCGCCCAACCGCGCACCAATGCCAGATACTCCTTGTGCACCTGACGTTGGGTGAAGGCTTCGGTCAGTGCGCGGGCAATCACCGGATCGAGCGCAAACAGCAGCACCCCGGAGGTGGGACGGTCGAGGCGATGCACCGGATAGACATGGCGACCACCGATGAGATCCCGGGTCATCTGCATGGCAAAACGGGTCTCGCCCTTGTCGAGCCAGCTGCGATGCACCAGCAGACCGGACGGCTTGTTGACCGCCACCAGCCACTCATCCTGATAGAGCAGAGTCAGCTTCAGGTCACTCTCTTCTCGAGTTTGCGCAGGCATCATTGTTCGATCACTTTGCCGGAAAGCAGCAGATCGAAGCGGGCGATCAGGCGCAGCAGCGCTTCTGCTTCGGCCAGATCCTCTTTGTAGACTTCGCTGGCCATGGGATAGAGGGAGACGCTGGTGGGCAGCGGCGCCTGCAACATCACCAACTGCTCCATGCGCGGGATCAGCACGAACTGCAGCCACTGATCAAAGCTCAGGGTATCGACACAAAAAGGCAGGGTGCTTGCCAGGGCTTCATCACCGGGATGGTCAGCTTGCCAGCGCTCAAGGCGCTGCAACTCGGCGGTGAGTTCCCCCAACAGGCCAGCTACCAGCAAATATTGATTCATCTCGCTCTCTTCCTCATAACCACAGATTGATCCGCTGACCCGACAGGGTCAGCCAGGATACCGATACATTCAGTCGCACAGCACCAGCGATTCAGCCAGCTCGTCGACATACACGGCAGCCAGCGCGGCCTGCCGCCGTTAAAAAAGGGCGATACTATACACCTCCCCCCGCATGGCTGCCATGTTGATATCTGCCGCAACGCGCGTCTGCTGCCACTGGCTATCCTCGGCAAGGGCCTTATAATCGGCCCGCATCACCATTAGCCGGATCTCACCATGTCTGCGACGCCTACTGCCATCAATACCTTGACCGAATTTCTGACTCAGGCTGGCACCCAGTTCCAGCTGTTTGACATGGGCCGCCAGGTGCGGCCACTGGCAAGCGATACCTTTGTGCGCATCGAACAGCAGCAGGAGCCCTACCCCTGGCCGCTGCAGCAGCACGCCTGGCTGGGTGTGCACTTCTTCCAGCCGAGCGAGTCTCGCCACTACCTCTGGTTCCTCAAGTTTGCCCTCGATGAGCGCGGCCTGCTGATGTCAAATGGCCCCAAGCTGTTCATGGATCAGGTGGTGGAGACCCTGGGCTACAAGCTCACCGGCGATCTGGACGAGGAAAAAGCCCAGCGCTTGGCCGACAACCCCTACACCTTCCGCCCGGCGGAGGCAAAAATGGCCAGTCTGCACGCCAAGCTGGCGCGCCAGCTGGAGCAGGCCCCTTCAGCCTATTACGATGCCCTCTGCCACTATCTGGCCGCCCCCAACGACACCGGTTGGCAGACGCTGGGGCTGCAGGGCTTTGCCGATCTGGCCGAGCGACTGCATGATGAGCGCAATCTGGCGCTGATCTGCAAGGCGCTGCCCAAACTGCCGCAAGAGCCGCTCTACGCCCTCTGCCAGAGCCTTGAAAACGCCCCGCTGCCGCCGGCAGTACAAGGCGCCCTGCTCGAGCGGATCGGCAAGGAGCAGGAGTGCGCCGCCCCCAACCCGGAGACCCTGGCCTACCTCTGCCGCGCCATGGCCTCCTGCCCCGGCAGCACGCTGCGCACCAACAAGCTGCTGACCCTGCTGCAAACCCAGCCGAGCCCTGCGCTGCTGCTCGCCATCGCCGGCCGGCTCTGGCCCGATCTGAAAGATGCCAATCTGCTCAGCCACTATCTGGAACAACTGGCACTGCAACCGACCCAGTTCTTCAATCAGGTTTTTGCCGAGTTGGTCACTTTACCAGCCCTGCGCAATGATATGCTGGCCAGACTGCGTGACCCCGAGCGCAGCGATGTGCTGGGCAAGGCCATCGGCCGTCTGTTTGCCTCGGCCTGATCCCTCGCCTCCCCCTCACGCCACGAGGCAACACGGCGGGAAATAGACAAGGAGATCGGGAGTACCGAGCAGGACTCCCGGTTATCGACATCACGATAAGGAAGCCCGCCTATGGGAGAGATGCTCGGAATTTTGTTGCTGATTGCGATTGCCGGCCTGTTCTGGCTGCAACGCCAACAGGCAGAAGTGGCCTGGCAATACATGCGCCGCTACTGCCAGCACCATGATCTGCAACTGCTGTCGCTGGCCCGCAACCGGCGGGAGCTGGCCCGCAATCCCCTGCGGCTGCTGACCCACTATCAGTTTGAATTCTCCAGCGATGGCGAGAGCCACTATCAGGGCACCCTCAAGATGCAGGGGCTGCACGTCGTGGGCGTTGATCTGCCACCCCATCGAATCCCCTCAGCCTGATCCCCAATCTCGTCTCTGCGCCCGATGGCTGTGCCTGTCTATAATCTCAGGGATTAAACAAAGGGAGAGACGAGATGGAACCCCTTGTCCACGATCTGCCAGCCCTGTTTGCCCAGCTCGGGATGGCCAACGACGAGCTGAGCTTGCACCGCTTTGTGCACGACCATCACCTCGACAATGAAACCCTGTTGCCGGAGGCCGATTTCTGGAACGCCGCCCAGGCAAGCTTTCTGCGCGATGCCCTGTGGAACGACTCCGACTGGTGCGAGGCGATCGACCAGCTCGATGTGATGTTGCGCCAGCCCCGCTAGCCGCCCGCCCCTTTCCTCCCCTGCCGGCTTTGGTTAAGATCCCGCCCCGATATCGATCCCTCCTTCTCACCCAGAGCATGCTTATGTCCGCCCACGAGATCATCCGAATTGCCAACGAGCTGGCCGCCAAGGGCCTGACGCCCACCACTGCCATGATCAAGGCCCGCCTCACCCAGCCGGTGCCGATGGCCGAGCTGCTGAAAGTGCTGAGCCAGTGGAAGCAGCAGCCCATCGCGACCGCCGAGAGTGAGCTCCTGCCAGAGGCCGAGCCCCAGCCAGCGCCGGAGCTCACCCTGCAGCAACTCGCCGAACAGCTCGCACGCATCGAACAGAAGGTGGATCGCCTGACCGACCTGCTCCTCCAGCAGGGGCAAGGCTGAACCATGTATATCGTCGAACTCTGCTTTGAGTGTTACCGCGATACCTCCCTTGGCGACGCCGAGCGGGCCATCGTCAACTACCTCGACATGCTGCGTTATCAGGGCCAGATCCTCGGGCGGGAATTCCCCACCAGCATGCACGACGGCTATTTCGTCAGTCGGGTAGTCTGCCCAGAGCAGGATAGTTTGCATCCGGACAACCAGAGCGATCAGGTCAAGCTGGCCGAACAGCAGCTCAATCAGGCCGGACTGCTGGCGCCGAAACTCCAACTGCAGGGGGCGGATCTGCTATCCGACAGCACAGATCCTTGCGGCCAGCAGGGCGAGCGGCCGAGCTGGATGATGCTCTACACCAGCTTCCTGCACACCTGCTCGCCGCTGCGCTGTGGCGACCACTTCGCCCCCATTCCGCTCTACCAGCTGCCCGCAGTCGCCAACGGCGATCAGAAGCAGATCATCAAGTGGCAGGAGGATTGGGAGGCGTGCGATCAGTTGCAGATGAACGGCTCCATCGCCGAACATGCGGCGCTGCACGAAATCGGCGAAGTGGGCAGCCGCCTCTACCGGCGCGGCACCGACCTGGCCAAGCGGCTGGAAGTGCTGAGCGGCATCCCCACCTACTACTACCTCTACCGGGTGGGCGGGTTGAGCGCGGCCGAGGAGAAGGCGCGCCCCTGCCCCAGCTGTGGCGGTGAGTGGGCGCTGGCAGAGCCACTGCACGAGATCTTCGACTTCAAGTGCGACAGCTGCCGCCTGGTCTCCAACCTCTCCTGGGATTTCAAGGATTAAGCGCGTTCCCTGTACGCGATGCCATAAAAAAGAGCCTTGCCGCATGGCAAGGCTCTTTTCGTTCCGATGGGTAACCTTGGCTCGAAGCGGCGCTATTGCGGCAACGTCTCCAGCCGTTCCAGAAACGCCGGCAAAGAGGGAGCCAGCGTCAGACGGCGGCCTGAATCGAGCCACTCCAGCCACACCTGACCACTCTCGTTATCAAGGGAAATGAGCGTCATCTCGTTGCGGGTGGTGGCAATGAAGATGGAGGGGGTTCGTTTTAGCTTGCGCAGCATCAGCAGGTGGCCGATGAGGTTCTCCTTGAGCAGGTCGAGATCCGCGTCGTTCCACGGCAGGATCAGTTCAAGGCGCAGCCCCTTGAAAAGGCAGGGGATGGGGCGGCTGAACCAGTGGCCAAACAGGGCAATGGCGCTGGGATGAATTGTCAGCTCAAGGGCATCGGCCATGGCCGTAAAATCGGCGGGCTCGGGGCGATGGTCAGGACGCCAAGCCACCCGACCATCGGCGGGCTCACCAAGCTGGCAGGGGGAACGCCAGTCCGCCTCCCACTCGCACAGGGGCAGGCCTCGTCTGGCCTCGCCATCACGTTGCCAGCGGGCAAAAAAGTGCTCCAGGGCAGACAAAACTTGATCCGACATCGAAAATCCCCACAATTGCTGGCAAAGTCCGCTATTGCACCACCAAACCCGGTAACAGACAAGGTTGCCAGCCGACCTGGCGACCCGAGAAACAGAACCCGGGATACAGAGAGGCCGACGCCCAAGCCAAACGGCTGCAACCATCCGGTCCTGCAATGGCCCGTTTCATTCCACTCATCATGAGCACATTACGTGAGCAACCCTGTGAGCAAACAAGATAGATACGCCGGGGCCAGCGCCCTGACCGGCCTGAGCCTGGGCCAGCAATCCGATTACATCAGCCAGTACACCCCCTCCCTGCTGCAGCCGGTTCCACGTAGCCTGAACCGGGATGATCTCCAGCTGGGCGATGATCTGCCCTTTAGCGGTTGCGATGTCTGGACCCTCTATGAGCTCTCCTGGCTCAACGCCAAGGGCAAGCCGATGGTGGCGGTGGGGGAAGTGACCATTCCTGCCACCAGTGCGAACCTGATCGAATCCAAATCCTTCAAGCTCTACCTCAACTCCTTCAACCAGACCCGTTGCGACTCTATCGAGGCAGTCGCCGCCATGCTGACCAAGGATCTGAGTGCCTGTGCCGGTGAGACCGTCAAGGTGACCCTGTTCCCCCTCGACCAGGCGCCACACCAGATTGCCCTGCTGCCCGGCGAGTGCATCGACGAGCAGGATATCGAGGTAGACAATTACGAGTTTGATGCGTCCCTGCTGCAAGGGGCAGCCGGTGGCGAACAGGTAGAAGATACCCTGCACAGCCACCTGCTCAAATCCAACTGTCTGGTCACCAGCCAGCCCGACTGGGGCTCTGTGGTGATCCGCTACAAGGGGCCGAAACTCGATCGGGAGAAGCTGCTGCGCTATCTCATCTCGTTCCGCCAGCACAACGAGTTCCACGAGCAGTGCATCGAGCGGATCTTTATCGACCTCAAGCACTATTGCCAGCCTGAGCAGTTGACCGTCTATGCCCGCTATACCCGCCGCGGCGGCCTCGACATCAACCCGTTCCGCTCCGATTTCGAAGCCGTGCCCGCCAACTTGCGTCTGATCCGCCAATAAAGTCGAGTTGCGACAGAGAGGGCAGGCACACTGCCCTCCATGACTGGCAAAAAGGTTTCAATCGATGCTTTACGCAGCAGGGATAAGGAGGCTGGATAATAAAATCCAGACGAAACCCACTTGCCGGCCACCAGCAAACCACAGTAAACGCTGGACTCGCAGGGGGGGGCTTGGATAACATGCCAACACCTCTGCGCCGTCCTTAATCCAATGAATCAACTGTTTTTTCTGGCCATGATGATGTCCTCCCTGTCAGCTCCGAATCTGGATCTGGACAAGGAGCAACTCTCTATCGATCTGCAACAAGCGCAATCGATGGTACTGACCGATCCTGCCAGATGCGTCCAGATCACCACCGCCTTCCTGACGCGCGCAGCCAATAATCCCCAGCAAATCATCAGCAATCGCCAGGAGTTCGGTTATCGCGAGCCCATCCTGAGCTACAGCACGGCGGCCCAGACCATAGGCGCCCACCTGCTCAAAGGGGAGTGTCTGCTGCAACTGGGCCAATATCAGGCCACCCAGCAAGCGCTCGACAAGGCGATGGCGCTGGCAGACAAAGAGCGGCAACCGGAACTCAAGGCCCACGGCCTCTATCTCAAGATCCGCAGTCAGGCCCTCAAACCGGATAACCAGAGCACCAGCCGCGCCCTGATGGATCAACTGGACGAACAGCTGGCCGTCCCCACGCTCAAGCAGAGCCAGCTGCAGATTTATGGCCGCCTGCAACGCACCAGCTACGACATCGAGAACCAGCACTTCGATGATGCCAAGGCCCATCTGGCAGACGCGCGGATCTGGGCCGCCAAGACCCCCAATCCCCTCGCCAGTGCCTGGGTCAGCGCCATCAGCGGCGATCTTTATCGCGCGCTGCAGCAGCCACAGCTGGCACTGGGGGAATATATCGATGCCCAGCAACAGGCCAAAAGCCTCAACGACCCGCTCTTTCTCGGCCTGCTGTCGAACCAGATAGTCAAACTCTATCAGCAGGAGCAGGAGCCCCAAAAAGCGCTGCAGTATGCCAATGAGGCGGCCAACTACTTCCACTCCATCGGCAACCCCTCCCTGCTGTGTGACTCCCTGATGGTGCTGGCGCGACTCAATCGCGAGCAGGGCGACCTCAATATGGCGCTGGTCTACTTCTTCAATGCGCTGGATCTGCTCGATGAGGGGAGCAACCGACCGCAAGCCTCCCTGCTCAAATACGAAATCGGCAAGACCTACCTGCAAAGCGGCAACCTCTCGCTGGCCAGCAACTACCTCAATGCGGCACGTCAGTCCCACGAGCTGAGCGATGCCAAAGAGCCGCTGATCGATACCCTGCTGCTGCTCGGCGAGCTCTATCTGAAGAAACAGGAGGCCGCCATCGCCATCCTGCAGTTGGAGAACGCCCGCGCGCTGGCCAATCAGCTCGGCGATACCCGCCGTCAGTACGAGGTATTCCGCCTGTTGTCGCTGGCCTATGAGCAGAAGGGGTATCTGCGTCAGGCACTCGACAGCTACAAGCGCTTCCACCGTCTTGGCGAGGAGGTGCGCCAGCAGGAACAGGCCATGGAGCAGGCGGCGATCCGCGACAACTATGTCCAGGTCGAGCGGGTGCAACATATCAAGGAGCTGGAGCAGCGGCTTAACAACAGCCAGCATCAGCAGGAGCGCTATCTCTGGTCGAGTATCACCACCAGCCTGCTGCTGGCGCTCTTTATCTACCTCTTCTTCACCCTCTGGCTCAAGCTGCGTACTGCCCGCCTGCAACTGAAACGGACCAATGAGGCCCTGCTGATCGAGCCACGCTCGGGGCTGGCCAACTGGCAGCGGCTGATGAACCGCTGGCCGCGGGAGATGGCAAAGCGCCAGCTGAAATCGGATCGCTGGTACCTCAGCGAACAGCCCTCCAGCGAGTTCGATGACAAGCTGCACTATCTGCTGTTCCGGGTACCTTTCCTGGTCAATACGCTGGAGCGCCACGGCTATCAGGCCAGCAGAGAAATCGAGCAGGCCTTCGGTGCCTATATGGACACCCTGACCCCACAAGATGGCCGTATCTATGACTTGCGTGAAGGACACATGCTCTATGTGGTGCCACAACGCCACGTCACCAACCTGCATCAACTGGCGGGAGACCTGCTGACCGCCATCGCCGCCTTCCCTTGCAACTATCCGCTGGATCGCCAGATCAGCCTCGGGATTGTCAGTCACCCCTTCCTGCCGAAAGCGGCGACCGCGCTCGATCACAATGGCCTGTTTGACCTCTGCTATCTCGCCCTGTCGGGAGCCATTCAGCTCAGTGAAAAATGCCAACAAAACGCCTGGTTGGAGCTCGCGGCGATCGATTGCCAACAAGCGGCATTTTTTAATGGAGATGTGTGGCAATGCGGCCTGATGGCAATTGACAAGGGACTGGTAAAAGTCAATTCTTCTCATGAAAAGCAATGGGTTAATTGGCCCAGCCTTGCAAGGAAGCCGGCAGCCGATAACCACCAGGAAATAATGTAGATAACAGGCGAGGATCGAAACCAAGTTCGACCACTGTTGCTATCCAACACCAAAAACAATAATGACAACAGGGCGACCTGATAATGAATGACATCGCTGCCGTAGCAGGACAATTGGCAAGACTCAGGGAATCCCTTCAGCAGAAACAGCTGGAACTCGACGGCGTGCTGTCGTTTTCCGATGCAGAGCGTGCTCGCGGTATTCAGTTTATCAACAAGTTGATGCTCTCCTGCCGTGGCTTCGACCGCGAGCTGGACAATCGCTTCGCCAAGCTCAAGCAGAAACTGGATAACAACCCCGCATTTACCGCGCTAGACGAGGATCTGCTGGCCATTGAAAAACTGCTGCAGCAGCACAGCAATGCGCTGGAAGAGTCGATCACCCTGACCCAGACCGCCATCGAGCTTGGTTCCAAACAGCTGAAAAACATCAAGGGCTTCCCGGAAGAGACCCGCAAGTCCCTCAAGGAATTTCTGGCAAGTCCCGCCGGTTACGGCATTGCCGATCACCAAAAGAAGGTGATCAAGCTGCTGGAGTTCTACCAGCAGGCGATCAAGATCCAGCTGCTGCCAAGCCAGCCCCTGTTGGCACCTTCAGGTGCAACTCAACAAGAAAGCGATACTGCCAGCAACGATGGCCAGCCCGATGTCGACCCGTTTGATCTAAAGGATCACGCTCGCATCGCCGATGAGCTGCAGCGGCTTATCACCGAACTCGACTTTGCCGGCGCCATCGGCGAGAGCCTGAGTGACATTCGCCGTCAGCTGCTGATCGGGATCAACCCTGCCCTGCTGGCAGAAACCTGCCTGCAGGTGATCGAGCTCATCATCGAAGGCACCCGTGAGGAGCGCAAAGCCTCCCGCGCCTTCCTCAGCTCCCTCAACGAAAGCCTCTCCGCAGTACATGTCGGGTTTACCGAATCCCTCGATGAGGGGCGTGCGCTGCAAAATGAAACTCGCGAGACCCGCGAGGCGCTGGTCAACGAGTTGCAAGCGATCGATCACTCCCTGGCCAGCCATAACTCCATCGATGCGCTCAAGCGCGCCATCTCCGGCCATATGGGCGCCATCAACCTGCTGCTGCAGGAGCGTGACAGCACGGCGGCGCGAGAGCGTCACCTGCTTACCCGCCTCTCCACCATGGAGTCCAAGCTGCGCTTGATGAAGGAGGAGACCGCCGAGTACAAGAAGCGGCTGACCATTCAAAAACACAAGCTGTTCCTCGACAGCCTGACCCAGGTACACAACCGGGCCGCCCTCGATGAACGGCTGGAGCAGGAATACAAACGTTGGCTTCGTTACCGCACTCCGCTCTGCATGGCGATCATCGACATCGATCACTTCAAGAATATCAATGACAACTACGGCCATATGGCGGGTGACAAGGCGCTGAAAGTGGTCGCCAAAGCGCTGCAGAGCGCGCTGCGTGACACAGATTTCATCGCCCGTTTTGGTGGGGAAGAGTTTGTGGTGTTGCTGCCCAACATCAACCCGGACAAGTTCCAGAAGCCGCTGGAGACACTGCGCCAGACCATCAAGAGCATCCCGTTCCGTTTTCGCGATGCCAAGGTGGAGATCACCATCTCCATCGGCGCAACCCTGTTCAAGGATGGGGACAACCCGTCAGATGTGTTTGAACGGGCAGACAAGGCGCTCTACCACTCCAAGCACACCGGTCGGGATCAAGTGACACTGGCCTGACAAGCGGCTAAAAAAACAGCGAACAGTCGTCGCCCTATTTCCCTCCACCCTCTGTTACCACTACTATCGATCTCAGGGGATGCAACATAGCGTCCCCTTTTCTCCCCAGGGAAAAACACAACGATAACAAGTGAGTAAAGGGGAACCTATGATTACGCACATCAATCCCGTCGGCAGCATGGATTTGCTGTCACAGCTCGAGGTGGATCGCCTCAAGCAGACTGCCTCCAGCGATATCTATCAACTGTTTCGCAACTGCTCGCTGGCAGTGCTCAATTCAGGTAGCCATACCGACAGCTCCAAGGAGATCCTGGAGCGATTCAAATCGTTCGATATTCATGTGATCCGGCGCGAGCGCGGGGTCAAGCTGGAACTGTTCAATGCCCCCGAGCACGCCTTTGTCGATGGCGAGATCATTCGCGGCATTCAGGAGCACCTTTTCTCGGTGCTGCGCGACATTCTCTATGTCTCCAATCAGCTCGAGTCCAACCGCCAGGTCAATCTGACCAACTCCACTCATATCTCCAACGTAGTGTTCGCCATCCTGCGCAACGCCAAGGTGATCCTGCCCGGCGCCGATCCCAACCTGATCGTCTGCTGGGGTGGCCACTCCATCAACGAGATCGAATACCAGTACACCCGCGCCGTGGGCAGCGAACTGGGCTTGCGTGAGCTGAACATCTGTACCGGCTGTGGCCCTGGCGCCATGGAGGGCCCAATGAAGGGGGCCGCCGTCGGCCATGCCAAACAGCGAGTGCGCAACGGGCGCTACATCGGCCTCACGGAGCCTTCCATCATTGCGGCCGAACCGCCCAACCCCATCGTCAACGAGCTGGTGATCCTGCCAGATATCGAGAAACGGCTGGAAGCCTTCGTACGCCTTGGTCACGGCATCATCATCTTCCCGGGCGGGGTCGGCACCGCCGAAGAGCTGCTCTATCTGCTCGGCATCATGATGCATCCGGCCAACGAGCGGCAGCCGATGCCCATCATCCTGACCGGCCCGAAAGAGAGTGCCGACTACTTCCGTGCTATCGACGACTTCATCAAGGCGACCCTTAGTGAACCGGCGACCAAACTCTACCGGATCATTGTCGGCGATGCGCCGGAAGTGGCCCGGGTGATGAAAGAGGCGATGCCGAAAATCCGCGAATACCGCAAATCGGTCGGCGATGCCTACTCCTTCAACTGGTCCCTCAAGATTGAGCCAGAGTTCCAGCTCCCCTTCGAACCGGATCACGCCAGCATGGCCAGTCTGGATCTGCACCGCAACCAGCCGCCCCAGTTGCTGGCCGCCAACCTGCGTCGTGCCTTCTCCGGCATCGTCGCCGGCAACGTCAAGGAAGGGGGCATTCGCGCCATCGAGAAGAAGGGCCCCTTCAAGTTGCACGGCGACAAGGAGCTGATGCACCTGATGGACAAGCTGCTGGAGAGCTTCGTCAAGCAGCAGCGGATGAAGCTGCCGGGCAGCCAGTATGTGCCCTGCTACGAAATCGTCCGCTAGGGTACAGATACATCATCGACAGAGGGGCGCATCGGCGCCCCTCTTTATTGGCGCTATGCCTTCCCAACCGCCATCAATCCCCCATAAGGCGAGCGGTTTGTTACAATGGGGCGTCCCGACCGCCAAGAGTGCCCCATGTCAACTATCCGGCCACACCTGCTCATCATCGATGCCCTCAACCTCATTCGCCGTCTGCACGCGGTACAGGCCCAGCAGGCACTGACCCCTGCCCAGGCGCTGGTTGCAACCCGCGCCAACCTTATCAATACCTGCCGCAAGCTGCTGGCCAATAGCGAGCCAACCCATGTCATTGCCGTGTTTGATGGCGAGGTGCATAGCTGGCGCAAAGAGGTCTATCCGGCCTACAAGGAGGGGCGAACTCCCATGCCCCCCGAACTGCGTGAGGGGTTGGCGACCCTGCAGGATGCCTTCTGGGAGTGCGGGGTCGACGCCCTGCTCTCCGAGACCGATGAAGCGGATGATCTTATCGCAACCCTCGCCAGCGGCATCGCCAGCCACGGCCATCAGGCGACCATCATCTCCACCGACAAGGGGTTCTGCCAACTGATCTGCCCGCAGATCCGGGTGCGCGACTACTTCAACAAGCGCTGGCTGGATGCGGCCTTCGTCCAGCAGCAATATGGGGTAGCCCCTGCTCAGCTGGTCGACTTCTGGGCCCTGACCGGTATCAGCGGTTCCAATATCAAGGGGGTTCCGGGGATCGGCCCCAAGACCGCCACCCAGCTGTTGCAACAATATGGCAATCTGGCAGCCATGCTCGAAGCCTGCCAGCAAGAGGACGCTGCCAAGCCACTGATCAAACTGCGCCAACATCAGGATGAGGCCCTGCTGGCCCAGCGGCTGGTGCGCTTGCAGCAGGATATTCCGCTGGGATTCAACCTGCGGGACATCCGCTACCCGCCCCAGCCAGACTAAAGTGCCGAACAAAAATGCAGGCAAGGGCGTGAACCATGACGAGACTCACCCTCGCTGTTGATAAAAGTGAGTAGAATGTAAAGGAATGTGGTTGGTTTGCTGAGTAAATGCTATAAAGCAGCCCCATCCTCCCCTATACCCTGGAAGTGGAACCCTCTCATGTCCAAAAGAAAAATTACCGTGATCCCCGGCGACGGCATCGGCCCCAGCATCATTGAATCAGCCATCCAGATCCTGACCCATGCGGGCTGTGACTTTGAGTACGAATACGCTGATGCGGGTCTGGTTGCCCTCGAGAAGCATGGCGAGCTGCTGCCCCAGGCTACCCTGGATCTGATTGAGAAGAACAAGGTGAGCCTGAAAGGGCCATTGACCACACCGGTCGGCGGCGGTTTTACCTCCATCAACGTCTCCCTGCGCAAGAAGTTCAACCTCTACGCCAACGTGCGTCCGGTCATCTCCTTCAAGGGCACCAGAAGCCGTTACGACAACATCGACATCATCACGGTGCGTGAAAACACCGAAGGGATGTACTCGGGTGCAGGTCAGAAGCGCAGTGATGACAACAAGAGTGCCGAGGCGATGAGCATCATCACCCGCGAAGGGGCCGAGCGCATCGTCAAGTTCGCCTTCGAGCTGGCCCGTCAGGAAGGGCGCAAGAAGGTCACCATCATCCACAAGGCGAACATCCTCAAGTCGACCTCCGGCCTGTTCCTCGAAGTGGCACGTGACATCGCCAGCCACTACCCGGATATCCAGAGCGAAGAGATGATCGTCGATGCCGCCTGCATGAACCTGGTGATGTACCCGGAGCGTTTCGATGTCATGGTCACCACCAACCTGTTCGGCGATATCCTCTCGGATCTCTGCGCCGGTCTGGTCGGCGGCCTTGGCATGGCGCCCGGCGCCAACATCGGCGATGGCGCGGCCATCTTCGAAGCGGTCCACGGCTCTGCGCCTGACATAGCTGGCAAGAATATCGCCAACCCGACCTCGGTGATCCTTGCCTCCATTCAGATGCTGGAGTACCTCGGCATGCAGGATAAAGCAGAACGGATCCGCGAGGCGGTACGAGCTACCATCGAATCCGGAGATCGGGTCACCCGTGATCTGGGAGGCACGGCTTCCACCAGCGAATTCACCCAAGCCATCATCGATCGCCTGTAAGCTAACCAATTGATTTTAAAAGGGAGCCTAGGCTCCCTTTTTTATATTTCCGAATCCTTTGCCACTCCCCAAACAGCAACTATGTTCAATAGAGAAGAAGAACAGGGAGTGTTTTTCATGAAGGGATACGGGTGCTATCTGGTGTCGGGTCTGATGCTGGTTTGTGGCACTGCCAGTGCCTTCGAACCGGCCCAATCAACCCAAATCGCCAAACTGCCACAGCAGGAAAAACGGACTGCCACCGAGGTATGGCGTTCAAGCCTGGATACCAACGACTTGCTCAAGGCGCCCAACCCCCTGTCGTTTGGTATTGAAGTCTCCACCGACAACTTTGGTAATCAAAAGATCACCTCCTACCCGCAGCTCAATCTGACCCCGGAAAAGAGTATCAGTCTGTCAATTGAACGCTTCAGACCCAAGGTCAAATTCAAAGCCGGTGGACTGCATACGGCAATCAGACTGAGAGGGGATGGCATCAAAATGCAGTTCAATCCGGTCGACAAAACCATCCCGCTGCAGATCGAGATCAAGGTGACGGACGACGAATCCTCCCTGCGCCTCGATTACCGTTTCTGATATTTTCCGGCAGCCGAATAGCAAAAGGCCGACAGGTTTCCCTGTCGGCCTTGGTATTTATCGTACGGGCAGAACTGCTACATCACGCCTTGGGCTCGAGTTTGGAGACCCAGTACTTGTTGTAAACATGCACGGTGATCTCTTCTCGATCGTGATAGAGCTGCTTTGCCTGGATCACGAACGCGTTGTCGATCTCCTTGAGCATCTCGCGCAGCACCTCGATATTGTGCACCGACTCGGCATAACGCTTCTTCATCGGCAGCTTGAGGTTGAACATCGCCTCCTGGCAATCGCCCTCACGGA
The DNA here is from genome assembly GCF_051919365.1 of Aeromonas sp. 82P. Lineage (NCBI taxonomy): Bacteria > Pseudomonadati > Pseudomonadota > Gammaproteobacteria > Aeromonadales > Aeromonadaceae > Aeromonas > Aeromonas sp. 82P. Next base: position 1,414,445 of record NZ_JBQBEV010000001.1, on the reverse strand, counting down.
ACCAGTCCGCAATCATGTGAACGACCCGCGCCGGTTTATCGACCATGTCGCACACCAGCCAGTAGGTGTTCTTCTTGCTCGGACGCCAGACGAAACCGTCATCCCGGATATGCTTGACCTGACCGGTATCCATCAGGGATTGGGCCATCATACCGTTGTCGACCGCCGTCACCATCATGCCACGGCGCACCAACTGATAGGTCCAGCCACCCGGGCAGGCGCCCAGATCCACCGCCTTCATGCCTGAACAGAGACGCACATCCCACTCTTCCCGCGGCACGAACACGTAAAACGCCTCCTCCAGCTTGAGGCTGGAGCGGCTCGGTGCATCGGCCGGGAAGCGCAGGCGCGGGATCCCCATATGGAATCCGGAGTTGTTGAACGAATAGGAGTAGCCCAGCAAGACATGATCATTGGCCATGAAGAAGGCATGGAACACCGGACGGTTCGGCGTCTCCTTCTTGGTCAGGATCTCGTTGCTGCGCAGCGCCTGACGCAGCGGCACGGTGAACTTGCGGCAGAAGGCCGACAGCTCTTTCGCTTCGTTGGTATCCGCGGTTTCGACCCGCAGATCACCGCAAATGGTGTAGTCACTCACCGCCTCAAGGATCGGGGAGATCCTGTCCGCGACATCCAGATCCTTCAACTCATGGGTGACCACCAGCATCTGGCGGATGAAGATGAGCTCCCGGAACGGCAGCTTGCGAGCCAGCAGGTCCGCCTGCTCCTCGTCATACAGTTCGAAGATCACATAACCGCTGTCGTCCTTGACCCGGGCGAAACCATAGCACTGCATGTTACCGGCACGCTCGGTGATCTCTGCTGCCGCCTCTTTCTCAAAACCGGGGCGGCAATAAAGCAGCAGATTATTCATTTTTTCCTCCAAGACGACAGCCAGCCCAGCAGAGGGCCGTCCATCCCAACATAAAACAGAGGCCACCGGCCGGGGTAATCAACCCCAGCCCCTTGCTGCCAAGCAGCACCATGGCGTAAATACTGCCGGAAAATCCGATGATCCCCAGCACAAAAGCGGTGCCAGCCAGGTGGATCACCCTGCTGCGCACACCACACCAGCCCAGAACCAGCAGGGCCAATGCGTGAAAAAACTGATATTGCACGGCGGTATTGAACGCCGCCAGACGCTCGGGCGTAATGCCGGTCGCCGCCAATCCATGGGCGCCATAAGCCCCCAGCATGGTGGCCGTCAACCCGAAGAGACCAGCCAGTATCAGCCAATGTCGATGGATCTGCATCCTCACTCTCCCTCTCTCATCACGGCTGGCAATCAAACCAACCCTCTCGTGCTATCCATGTCGAGCCACAAAATGGCTGATGGCCGCCGCTGCATGCTGCATATTCTCCTGCTCACTCACGCCACTGGCTTTACGCGGTTTGAAACCATGATCACCATCGGTCAACCAATGGACCGATACGGTGGGTGAGAAGGGGAAATCGGCCAGTTCGGCGCGACTACCGAAGGTGTCGCGCTCCCCCTGCAACAGCAGGGTTGGCACTGCAATATGCTTGAGTACCTCGCCTCGCCAACTGTCGGGCTTGGCCGGAGGGTGGAAAGGATACCCGAGAATGAGCAATCCTGCAGCATTCATCTCACCCTCGCCTTCACGATAGAGTTCCGCCGCCATCCGCCCGCCCATCGACTTGCCCGCCAGAAACAGCCGTGGATGGGCAAACTCGCGGATCATGTCGCGCCAATGGGCTAGCAACACAGGAGCTCTGTCCGGCGGGCGGCGCTTGCCATCCTGTGCACGCTTGGTCATGTAGGGAAAGTTGAAGCGCACCACTTCGATGTCGGGGCCAGCCAGCAGACGTGACAACTCGGTAAGAAAGGCATGATCCATCCCCGCGCCTGCCCCGTGGGCCAGCAAAATGCGAACGGGGGCATCAATTGCCCCCTCGCGGATCACCTCACGCATCGGCGAGCCTTGCCCTGCGACGCGCCTCTTCCAGCTCCACCAGCTCCAGCATCCAGTCGCGGAAGGCCACGATCTTGCCCTGATCCGACTGTTGTTCCTGGCACACCAGATAGAAAGCATTTTTGCTCACCAGCACCTGCTCGAACGGGCAGATAAGGCGGCCGGCCTCAATCTCGGGTTGTGCCAGCACGCTGTGGCCAAGCGCCACCCCCTGGCCGTGGATCGCCGCTTGGATCACCATGGTGGAGTGGCTGAAGATGGGCCCCTGATTGACGTTGGGTGCATCGATATCGAGCTGGCGGAACCAGGCCTTCCAGTCGCGGCGGGAGGTATCGTGCAGCAGGGTATGAAGAGTCAAATCTTGCGGCGTACGCAGCGGTTTGGGCCCGGTCAGCAGCAAGGGGGAACAGACCGGGATCAGGTATTCGGTATGCAGCTTGTCCGAGCGCAGACCCGGCCAGTTGCCGCGCCCGTAATAGATAGCCACATCCACATCATCGGTAAGCGACCCTTCGTCGAGATCGACCGCCTTGATCCGCACGTCGATATCGGGGTGGCGCTCGCTGAACTTGACCAACCGCGGCACCAGCCACTGGATGGCGAAACTCGGCTGCAAACTGACAGTCAACGCCCCCTTGGCACTGCGGGCCAGCAGCTTGTCGGTCGCCTCAGAGATGGAGGCAAAGATGTCCTTGATATCCAGGAAATAGCCCTGTCCCTCTTCGGTCAGCAACAAGGAGCGATTTTTGCGGCGGAACAGCTTGATGCCAAGATACTCCTCCAGCGCCTTGATCTGGTGACTGATGGCCGCCTGAGTCACAAACAACTCTTCTGCTGCGCGGGTAAAGCTTAAGTGACGAGCCGCTGCTTCAAAGGCCTTGAGGGCATTGAGCGGGGGTAAACGACGAGACATGACACCAGCCGACGATGAGTTTTTCTAATGGGGCGCATTATAATTTGTCGGTTGCGGGTCGACCAGTGAATAAACATAATTCGCCCAGCAATCAGTCGTCATATGGCTCACATTTTCTACTACGTGTTGGTTTACATGTGTTTTTAGTGAGTCTTTCGACTGCGATTGTGGTGTTGTGTTTCTTCCTCTGCGGGAAGAGGGGCTCAAATCTCACCGGTTTGACCCAGTCTGTCATCTGAATGTGTTTGGCGCCTCCAGCTGGATGGCGCCTTTTTTCATCCCTTCTATACCTTGAACTGCCCCACCAGCTGCTGCTGCTTGTCCGCCAGCGCAGAGAGCTCGCGACCATTTTCGGCGGAGGTCGCCGCCTCGGCCCGAATGGTGTGACTCACATCGCGAATGTTGCTGACGTTGCGGTTGATCTCGTCCGCAACCCGGCTCTGCTCCTGCGCCGCCCGGGCAATCTGCTCGTTCATCTGATGGATGGTGGAGACCGACTGGATAATCTGCTCCAGCACCTGCACCGAGAGATCCACCTTGGCGAGGGTCTCGTCAGCCTGTCCGTGACCATCGCGGATCGCCTTGACCACGGCGCCGGTACCGGATTGCAGTTGGCTGATCAGGGTCTGGATCTCGACGATGGCATTCTGGGTGCGACCGGCCAGATTACGCACCTCATCGGCCACCACGGCAAAGCCACGACCCTGCTCACCGGCCCGCGCAGCCTCGATGGCCGCATTGAGCGCCAGCAAGTTGGTCTGCTCGGCAATTCCCTGAATCACGGTGAGAATATCGTTGATGTTGTCGCTGTTGGCGGAGAGTCGCTCCACCACCGGCTGGGCATCGTTGATGATGGTCATCAGCTTGCGCATCGCCTCCTGGGTGTCGGCAACGACATATTTGCCCTCTTGCGCAGCGGCATCAGTGGTGTTGGCAGCCGCCACCGCCGAGCCGGCATTACCGGAGACCTGCAACGCCGTGGCGCTCAGCTCTTCAAATGCCGTCGCCACCAGATCGATCTCCTGATACTGGGCCTGCATGCCGCTGCTGGTGCGCTCGGCCACCTGCGCGGCCCGCTCGGCACTGTTGCGCGTACCGGAGACGGTATCAATCACCTGACTGATGGTGGATTGCAACTTGTTGAGGAAGCTGTTGAACCACTTGGCCAGCTCGCCGATCTCGTCTTGCCGCTGGATCTCGATACGCTGGGTCAAATCCCCCTCGCCGCTGGCGATATCCTTGAGACGGGCAACCACGGCGCGGATGGGCGCCACAATCTGGCGCGCCATCAACCAGATAAAACTCAGGGCAACCAGCGAGATCAGCCCCCCGATTGACAGCTGCGAGACCACGCTGCGATTGGCCTCACTGGCCAGCGCATCTTGCAGTTGCTGGGCCGAGGCCAGCACTACTGCCCGTGGCAATTCAATGTAGATGCCCCATTTACGGTCGGTGCCACGCATGGATACCGGGACAAAGGTCTGCAACAGGGCTCCGTCGCTGCTCCAGCGAGTCAGCTCCTGACCCTGACTGAGCCAGCCTTTCAGCTCGCTGGCCAGCCCCTGATACTTCTGATCCAGCCCACGCCCCATGGTCACATCGAACTCATCGGCTCCCGCCACGCGCCCCTCGTGACTGACCAGCAAGATTCTGCCCTTGCCGTCATAGAGCTCCTTGTCCATGGTACTGACCAGACTCTGCAAAGTGGCCAGCGAGATATCGACCCCGACCATCCCCAGCAAGGTCTCCTGCTCCAGCAGCGGGACCGTCACCGAGGTCATCAATATCTGTTTATCGCCCACATCGTCCAGATAGGGCTCCAGCAGGCAGAGGGCACGGGTGCGAATGCTGCAGCGATACCACTCGTTTTCGATGCCACCAGCCTCGGTCGGGCTCTCATCGGCCAGTACATCCTCATTCTGCACTTCCGGCTCTATCTTGCCGTTGTCATAGGCCCAGTAACTGGAAAAACGCCCCTTGTCGTTGGAACCGAGCGCCGTTGAGCCCTGATAGTTGCTGTCTTCCCCATCCAGCTGATCAGGCTCGAACACCGCATAGACACCAAGCAGATTGGTCGATGAGGCAACGGCATCGTGCAGTTGCTGATTGACGGCGCTGCGCAGCGCCTCCGAATGGACAAAGTTCTCGGCCGCATTCTTGCGCTGGAACAACACGCTCTCCGCCAGCAAACTGGCGCGGAAATAGGCTTCATCGAGATAGCTGGTCACCTTGGCCGCCTGCTCCGAGCCCATCGCCTTCATCCAGTTCTCGGCAGACTGCTGCGCCTCGTGCATGGTGGCTTGCCGCACCTGCTGTTGCATCTTGTTCGCGTTGTAAATCGAAGAGGCAACCAGAGCGGCGGCTGTCACCAACAGACAGCAACCGGCGATTAGGGTAATCCGACCCTGGACAGAAAGAGCGCTCATGCCAATATTCCTACGTCATACAGATATGGATAGATTATCGACTTTATAAACAAAAACTTAACTCTCTCACAGCAAATCCAGCGAGAGTTGATTAACTTCACCCTCTTTTGGCAAACCCACCACCAAGCCCAGCAGACGAACCGAACGCCCTTGCGCCCGCTGTAGCCCCTCTTTGAGCAGGGGGACGAACAAGGCTGGCTGATAACCACCCTGACTGCGATAGACAGTGGTCTGGTGGAAGTCGGCAAACTTGAGCTTGATCCCCTGCCCCATCACCTGTTCGGCAGGGCACGCCAGCTGAAATCGCCGCTCCAGCTCTGGCAGCAGTTGCTGCAATACCGTCAGGCAGGCGGCTTCGTCACAAACATCGCTCGCCAGGGTGGTCTCCACCCCGATGGTTTTGCGGATCCGGTGCGCCTGCACCGGCTGTTCATCCAGCCCCCAGATCCGGGTCGTCAACATCTCCCCCAGCTTGCCAAAACGGCTGCACAGCTCTTGTGCCGACAAGGCCCGCGCATCCTCACAGGTGTAAAGCCCCTGAGCCTCCAGCCGCTCGGCAGTCTTGCGCCCCACCCCGGGCAGTTTGCCGAGGGGCAACTGGCAGACAAATTCGGCCACTTCGTCGGGACGAATGACAAACAGACCATCAGGCTTGCGCTGCTCCGAGGCGAGCTTGGCGAGAAACTTGTTGGGGGCCACTCCGGCCGAGGCGGTCAATCCCAGTTCGGAGACGATGGCTTGCCGGATCTCTTGCGCCATCAGGGTGGCGCTGCCGCCACAGCAGCGGCTGTGGGTCACATCGAGGTAAGCCTCATCCAGCGACAGCGGTTCAACCTGATCGGTATAGCGCAGGAAAATTGCTCTGAGCTGACGGGAGATATCCTTGTACACCACCATTCGCCCCGGGATCAGTACCAACGGCGGGCAGAGTTTTTTTGCCAATGCACTCGGCATGGCGGAGCGCACCCCGAACCGGCGCGCCACATAGTTGCAGGTCGAGATGACGCCGCGCCGCTCGGAGGACCCACCGATGGCAAGCGGCACCTCCCGCAACGCCGGATTGTCCCGCATCTCCACCGCGGCAAAAAAACAGTCCATGTCGATATGGATGATCTTGCGCATACCACTGTATAAATAAACAGACATGGCATCATCTTACCCCAAGGATAACCGCAGCTCTATCTCTCTCGTTGCGGCTAAAATAGTAGACTCCAAGGAGACCTTTACTACCACAATGACAAGGAGCGTTCGGGATGAAATATCTTTGGTTGGGACTCTGTTTGCTACCGTTGACCGGCATCGGCAAGAACAACCCGACGGCAGAGTGCCGCTGGCTCTACGACCGGATTGAGATACTGGAACAGGCCATCAAGAAAGGGGACAAGCTCGGCACAGAGCAAGAATTGGCACGCTGGAAAACTGAGTACAACAAAAAACAGTGCTCACAGTACGACTACTGAGCCGGACAAGATGGCGTGACCGACAACGGCAGATAACAAACGGGCCCCGATCAAGATGACCGGGGCCCATTTTTCAAAGCATGACCAGCTTGATTCTGCAGCAGAGTGCGCTCAAGGCAGCACCATAGGGCCAGCCACGGCGGTAGCCACCTCATCCCCGCGCAGCACCCGAACCAGTTCGAGCGCAAACTCGATGGCACTGCCCGGCCCCTGGCTGGTGATAAGGCGATGAGCCTCATCCCTGACTACCCGCTCATGTGACAGCTGCGATGTCGGTAGTCGGGGCTGAAAGCCGGGATGACAGGTAACGATGGCACCACCCAGCAGACCGTGATGTTGCAACACCACCACAGGGGCGGCGCAGATGGCAGCACGCCAACGACCAAGAGCGGCCTGCTCTTTGAGCAGATCAATGGCCAGCGGGGTATCGCGGATCACTTCACTGCCGGGCAAACCGCCGGGCACCACGATGGCTTCAAAGTCCCGACGGGTTAGCTCGTCGATATGACAATCGGCCACCAGCTGCACCCCGCGCGACGCTTTTACCTGCCGGGATCCGGCAGGGCAGCAAGAGGCCAGCACCACCTCGATACTGGCGCGCACCAGGGTATCGACAATCGCAACCGTCTCTATCTCTTCCGACCCGGGGGCCACCAGCACCAGTACACTCACGTTCGCCTCCTTGCTGCTTGCTCTGTCATGTAACGGCTCAGGCGGCCTGACTCTTCTCTTTGATCGCCTGATAGAGACCCTGATTGACCGGTACGGCAATGCCATGCCGGGCAGCCTTGGCCAACAGGAAGCCGGTGATGGCCTCAATCTCGGTCTCGCGTCCCAGCTCCATATCCTGATGCATGGAGGAGTAATTGTCAGCGGTCAGTTCCACCACTGTCATCACCCGGCGCTGCAACTCCTCTGCCGTGGTCGCAATCCCTTCGGCACACATCACATCCGCCACTTCCACGCAGATCTGCTGCAGGGCATCGGCAAAACGGGGGCCAGCCAGCTCGCCATTTTTCAGCTTGTAGAGGGCAGTCAGGGGATTGATGGCGCAGTTGATGGCCAGCTTTTGCCACTGGCGCGTCAATACCTGTTCATCCCAACCAGCCTGACCCAGTGCCAGCGCCAGCTCGTCCGCGAGCGCGGCATGGGCCTTGGCGGCATCGTTGATCGGGCCAAGCCAGGTTTCACCCTTGCCAGTATGACGGAACACGAAATGGCCGCACTGCATGGCGCCATGGCTGGTGACACCGGCAATCACCGGATTGTGCGGGAACATCTCGACCACCTGCTCGGCAATCCCCATCCCGTTGTGCAGCAGCACGATCGGCACGCCGGCATCTAGCTTACCCACCAGCGGCGTCAGTGCGGCAATCACCTGACTGGCCTTGGTCATCACCAGCAGACGCTGGATCTTGCCGGGTTTGCTGACAAACCCGCGCTCGATATTGAGCAGCTGGACATGCCCCTCCAGCGAGGTGAAATCGATCCCCGGATGGAGCGTGGACTTATGATGTTCGCGCAACAAGACACGGGTAGATTGACCGCTCTGGGTCAGCAGGGAGGCAAAAACGCCGCCGAGGGCGCCACAACCCAACAGCGACCACTTCGGAGTAACGGGTGGAATAACGGGCTGTCGGGAATTCTTTAATCCGCTTGGCATGGTGTGACTCTGTCAGGGTAAGGGTTGCAATCCTCTCAACCTGTTACCGGGGATAAGTGAAGATGTCGCTGGTGGACACTAACGGGTCCACCCGTCCTGTGCGCAGGGGATTCTAGCAGAGCAACCCCATCAAAATCAGCAAATTTGCCCGTTTTCTGGTAGATTTGCCCCCCGATAACGCAACATGAGGAGCTCCGGCTATGCCGTCATTCGATATTGTCTCTGAAGTCAAAATGAACGAGGTGTTGAACGCAGTCGACAACGCCAATCGTGAACTGGCCACCCGTTTCGATTTTCGTGGGGTAGAAGCCAGCTTCGAGTTGAACAAGGAAGAGGTAAAGCTGGAAGCCGATGCTGATTTCCAGCTCAAGCAGATGGTCGAAATCCTGCGCGGCGCCCTGCTCAAGCGCAACATCGAAAACAGCTCCATGGAAGTGGGTGACTCCGTTCACTCCGGCAAGCGTTTCCACCTGACCGTCAAATTCAAGCAGGGGATCGAGAAAGAGATCGCCAAGAAGCTGGTCAAGCTGATCAAGGACTCCAAAATCAAGGTACAGGTCGCCATCCAGGGTGATGAAGTACGTGTCACCGGCAAGAAGCGTGACGATCTGCAAGAGACCATGGCACTGGTCCGTGGCGCCGAACTGGGTCAACCTATGCAGTTCCAGAACTTCCGCGACTGATTTATCCACTCAGCCGTGGCGCACTTGATGACTCGCGCCACGCTATCTACATCGCGGCCATAAAAAAACCGGAGCAGATGCTCCGGTTTTTTGTACCCCAAGTTTTATTAGAACTTGTAGGAAACAGAGAAGTAGTGACCAAAACCTGTTGATTGGCTCAAGTCGCTATTCTGAATACCATAAATTTCATGGAAATATTTCAGATCATAACCAGCGGCAAAGCGGTCAGAGTGCCAGTGGATACCATTCAGGAAGCCCAGGCCGCTACTTGCACGATCAGCTTGATCATAAGTGTCCATATCAAAGGTGTAATCCAGATAACCTTGATAGGAAATGAAACTACCGTTAGCGAAGGTATAGAACGGTTTGAACCAGTTCATAGAGAACTGATAACCATTCCAAGAGCTCTCTTCTTTCTTGAAATTAGAGTTCTCATTAGAATAGCGAGCGTACAAGTTCATCGGCACTTTGCCAAACCAAGGAACCATCACGTCAGTACCAAGACCAATCAGATTCTCCATCTGACCATCGGCAACATTGTTCAAAGAAGCGACATACCACTCTTGAATCGGACCAACAGAAAGATCTTTACCAGTCAATGCATCAAGTGACAAACGAGGCGCAAATTTCATAAAGATATTTTGCTTATCGTGCTTATCACTGTGCTTGGTATCCATGATATCAAACACATCAACATAACCGTAAAGATCGAACATTCCAGAACGGCCACCGAACTCCATTTCAAAATAGGTGTCGTTATAGTTACCATCAGCTGTGAACGTCGGACGCTGGTCAATAGTATGCATTACGTTGAACTGCATCCATTTGAAATCATTCTTGTGGATATCACCGCTGTAGTCAGCAGCGAAGGCCGGGGTAGCGGCGGCAGCCAGCAGACCGGCAGCGATCAGAGTCTTGGTAAATTTGGCCATTTTATTGGTCTCTTGTGCGTTAGTTGAGGTTTTCCGTAGCCTGCCCACAAGGAGCGAGAGGGATTCTAATCAAATAAAATTGGGGGTGAAACAACTTCTCGGGAACTTTATCCGGAAGTGTGAATCTAATCACCCCCGACTCTACGCAAACGCTTGCTATTTGTCAGCCGTTGAGAGCAACTCACTCCCTTTTCTGGCGACAAGCACAATCAACAACAACACGGGCAAGCCCAATAAACTGGTTCCGACAAAGAAGGCGCTGTAGCCAATTTGCTCCACAACCTGCCCGGAAAAACCGGCCAGCAACTTGGGTAGCAGCAACATTACCGAGCTGAACAGGGCGTACTGAGTGGCCGAAAATGCCACATTGGTCAGGCTGGAGAGATAGGTCACGAAGGCCGCGGTCGCGATACCGGCACTGAGGTTATCCAGCGAGATAATCAGGGTCAGCAGTTCCAGGCTGTGACCAACCTGATTGAGCAAGGCAAACAGCAGGTTGGTGCTGGCAGTGAGCAGCGCTCCCAAGAACAGGATGCGCAGCGTGCCGAAGCGCATCACCAGCACGCCCCCCAGCGCCGCCCCCACTAGCGTCATAATGACGCCAAACACCTTGGTAATGGTGGCAACCTCGGTCTTACTGAACTGCATATCCACATAGAAGCTGTTGGACATCACCCCCATCACCACATCGGCAACCCGATAGCAGGCGATCAGAGCCAAGATCAGCAGCGCCGAGCTGCCATAGCGACGAAAGAAGTCGGCGAACGGACACCAGACCGCCTCATAGCCCCAGGCCCCCGCACTCGCCAGCAGCGCAGGCCACCCTTTTTCCAGGAGCTGCGCCTTGCGTTCGGCCTGTTGCTTGCCCTGCTCGGCCAGATCGATATCCGGCTCGTGGCAAAACAGCGTGGTGATAACCCCGAGTGACATCAGACCCGCCATCACCAGATAGGTAATCTGCCAGCCACGATAGTCATAGCCACTATTGCTGCCAAACCACGCTGCCAGTGCCAGCGCACCGGCGCCCGCCATGATCATCGCCAGCCGGTAGCCGGTCATGTAAGAAGCAGCCATCGCCGCCTGTAGCCGCTCGGGGGCGGATTCGATGCGATAGGCATCGATAACGATATCCTGCGTGGCCGAGGCAAAGGCCACCAGCAGGGCGAACAAGGCCAAATGAGTCAACCCGCTCTTGGGATCACAAAACGCCATCCCTACCAACGCAGCCGCGATCAATAGCTGGGAGAAGAACATCCAGCTACGACGACGCCCCAACAGGGTAGAGAGCAGTGGCAATGGCATACGATCCACCAGCGGCGACCACAACCATTTAAAGCCGTAGGCCAGCGCCACCCAGCTCATGTAACCGATATCGGTCAGGCTGACATCGGCCTCACGCAACCAGAATGAGAGGGTGCCAAATACCAGCAACAGCGGCAGACCCGATGAAAAGCCCATGGCAAAGAGAATGAGTACTCGGGCTTCGAGATAAACAGCGAGCGATTCCCGCCAACTCGGTGTGCGGATCATGTTCAACTACCTGACGACTTTGGAAAAGTGCGTCATTTTGGCAGGTTGATGGCAGATAGCCAAGGCAAGCAAAAAGAGATAGGCAAAAGAAGCCCGGATAGAGAAAAGGCCCATCCCGAACGGGATGAGCCTTGTATTGTGACCTGACGAGGCGAGGTGACGAACCGCGTCCGGCGAGAGTTACTTGCCCGCTTTCTTGTCGACTTTCTTGTCTGCCGGGGTTTCTGCCAGCAAGACCACCTTCTTCAGAATGATGGGACTGGTCGGCACATCGTTGGCACGCAAAATGGGGCTGTAACCGGTCTGTACCTGAGCCAGCTTGTCCAGCACCTCCATCCCCTGCACCACCTGACCGAACACGGTATAACCCGCTGAGCCACCGGCGTTGAGGTTATTGTTGTCGACCAGATTGAAGTAGAACTGGCGAGTAGCGCTGTCGACCGCCTGGGTGCGAGCCATAGCGATGGAGCCACGCTTGTTGGGCAGACCGCCACGCGACTCGTTGACCACAGGTTCATAAGTCGGCAGCTGCTGGAACTGCTGGTTGTAACCCCCACCCTGCACCACGAAATCCTGGATCACCCGGTGGAAGATACTGCCGTCATAGCTGCCATCAGCCACGTAGCGCAGGAAGTTCTTCACCGTCTGGGGCGCCTGCTTAGGAGCCAGCTCCACCACGATATTGCCGTGGTTGGTCTCCATTCTGACTTTCGGGCCTGCGAACGCCAGCGGGGCGATCAGCATGGCCAGCAACCAGAGTTTTTTCATCATCAGACCCCTGCACCGTTCGGTTGACCTTTCAGGTAACCGCGCAGCGCGTCATCCGCCATGATCTGCTGCAGCACGCTACCCAGTTGCAGGTTCAGTGTAGACTCCAGGTCGGCCATGCTTGGCTCGCTCGGGCTCTCCTTGCTGGAGGACATGTTGAACTGCTTGGTCAGACGGTTGCCCTGAAAATCGGCGATCACCTGCAGGCTGACGCGGGATTTGGTGACATAGGTAAAGGTCTTCTCTTCCACATTGACTGCGGCGTTGGAAATCACCAGCGTCAGGTTGGTGGTGCCACTGTTGCCCACTTCCAGACCCTGGCTGCGCAGACCTTCGGCCAGCCGCTCGGCCATCAGCAGGTTGAGCGGACGCTCGCTGTTGACCAGCACGGGCGCTTTCTCTTTATGTTTGATGGAGAAGACGTAGGCAGCCTCACGCTTGTCTACCCCTTCCATGGTGATGCGATTGCCAGAGTAGTATTGCTGGTTGGCGGGGATCACCTGCGGATTGAGCAGCGCTGTCTCCGGCCAATGAGTGGCACACCCGCCCAGCATCAGGGCGGCCAGCAGCAAGAGTGACTTTTTCATCATGGTTTCCTTTGGCTTTAGCGTTTGATGGCTTTCAAAATAACGAATTTGCTGTTCGACGCAACGACTTGTGCGTTGGCAAACAAGCGCTTGAGTTTGTTGTGATAGTCCAGATGACGGTTGCCTACTATCCAGAGTTCACCCCCTTGAGGCAACACCCGGCGCGCATCGCTGAACATCTGCCAGGCGATATGATCGGTGATCGCCTGCAACTGATGGAAAGGAGGGTTGCAGAGGATCCGATCCGCCGAGCCGACCGCCACCCCGTCGAGACAGTTATTGACCATAAAGTGGGCGCGCGGCAGTGCATCGGGCAGATTGTGCTCGACGTTGAGCTGTGCCGAGGCGACCGCCATATAGGATTCATCGATAAAGGTCACCTCCACCTCGCTGTCTTTGGCGAGCAGCGACAGACCCAGCACCCCGTTGCCACAGCCCAGATCGATCACCTTGCGGGCACTGTGGATGGGCAGGTTGTCCAGCATAAAGCGGGCACCGATATCGAGACTGGTGCGCGAGAAGACGTTGGCATGGTTGTGGATGAGCATGCCACTCCCCTCCAGCGGCCAGACAGTCGGGAAGGGGTTGGCCAGCGCGGGTTGCCCCGCCTGCGGCTCGCAGTGAATGAGACGCGCCTTTTTCCAGGCCAGCGAGGTACGGGTAGGCCCCAGATACTTCTCGAACAACTTGAGGGTGGAGGTATGAATATCCTTCGCCTTGCCGGCAGCGATAACGCGGGTTGCCGGTGTCACCACCGCACGCAATGCCAGCAGTTGCTGCTCCAATAGAGCCTGATATTTGGAGACCTTGATCACCACCAGCGCAGGGGCATCGGGCAGCGGCGCCAGCGCATCCTGCAAGCGGATCGCGCCTGCATCCAGTCCGTTTTCGGCCAGATTGGCCAGGGTCGCCCGCTCACTGATGTAGGAGTCGGTGACGCAGCAGGGGGAGTGCGGATGCAGATAGGCGGCCAGCGCGCCAAAACCGTCATTCATGATGATGACGGGGCCCGCCTGCTCGAGGGGAGACTCCGCCAGGGTGTTGATCAGGTATTCGTCAGCCGCATCCCAAGCTTGCAGGGTCTCCTGACTCTGGCGCGGATAACGGTAGAGCGTGAGCTGGCAATGGGGCGTCTCGAGAAGGGTTTGCATAGGATGAGTCCAACCTCGGCTTGATTCGGATAACAGGCGCCAGGGACGACGCAAAGTGGCGCTATTCTAGCGAGGAGCAGGAATTTCACCAGTTGCAAGCGCGTCAGAGCGCGCTGCTGATGGATGATTTCCCTCGCAAGGGGGTTATTCAGCCCCACAACTGCCGATAGAATGGCCCGACATTCACTCTGGAAGCCGATCCGATGACCATCCAACAACTGATTGAAGCCAAGCTGACCGCCGCCCTCTCTCCCACCGTGCTGGAGGTGATCAACGAGAGCCACATGCACCGTGTGGAACCGGGATCTGAGAGCCACTTCAAGGTGGTGATCGTCAGCGAGCAATTTGCAGGGCTGCGGCTGCTGGCACGACATCGTCAGGTCAATGCTGTGCTGGCCGACGAGCTGGCCGGTGCCGTTCATGCACTGGCGCTGCATACCTACACCGAGACCGAGTGGCAGGAAAAAGGCCACGCCCCGCGCACCCCGAGCTGCGTTGGCAAACCGTCACTCTCCTGAAAGCGGTTGTACCACAGGATTCCCCTCGAGAACCTGCCAACAAAAATTAAACATATTTCCCCCATTGGCCCCGAAAAGGCTACATCCAAGGGGGTATATTTCGGCATCAAGGCTTTTTGTTGATAGTGGAGACAAAGGCAAATACCCCCATCGAGGTATCGAAATAAAAAAACCTTTAAAACCACTACTTACAAGGTGTCAGGGGCTTATTCATTGCAGGTTAATTTTGTGATGGCACGGGGATTTTGCCCATTTGGCATGGCAGAAAATGCACCTTAAGTGGTAAACTCAAGCGCTTTTGAGTGAGCCTGCATGTTGAATAATTGTTGAGCCTGCCCACCTGGCGCAACCACAACACCGACTCATTCAACCACCCGTCGTGATGTATTTCTCGGCGCTAACCAACCTCTCCCGTAACGGTAGTGCAAGTAAGTATGATTACAATCAAAAGAGGACTGGACATCCCCGTGCTGGGTGCGCCAGAGCAAGTAATCTACGATGGCCCCGCCATCACCCGTGTTGCGACACTGGGCGAGGAGTTTGTGGGTATGCGACCTACTATGTTCGTCAAAGTAGGTGATCGCGTCATCAAAGGTCAGGATCTTTTTGAAGACAAGAAGAATCCGGGCGTTAAATTCACAGCTCCTGCCACCGGTGTGGTTTCAGAGATCAACCGTGGTGCCAAACGTGTTCTCCAGTCTGTGGTCATCGACCTGGACGGTTCCGATGAACAGGTGACGTTTGAGCATTTTGCCTCTGCCGAGCTGGCCAAGCTCGAGCGCAGCAAGGTGCAAGAGATCCTGGTCGCATCAGGTCAGTGGACTGCGTTGCGTACCCGTCCGTTCAGCAAAGTCCCCGCGGTAGCGTCTGCCCCGCGCGCCATCTTTGTGACTGCAATGGACACCAACCCGCTGGCTGCCGATGCCGAGCTGATTATCAAGGAACAGCCGCAGGCCTTCCTCGATGGTCTGGCCGTATTGACCCGCCTGACCGACGGCGCCGTCTACGTCTGTAAAGGCGAAGGCAGCCTGCCCCACTCTCCGCTGGCTCAGGTCAAGGAAGAGATCTTCGTTGGTCCGCACCCTGCCGGTCTGCCGGGTACCCATATCCACTTCCTGGATCCGGTCAGCAGCACCAAGGTGCAGTGGCACATCAACTATCAGGATGTGATCGCATTCGGCAAGCTGTTCACCACCGGTCAGATTTTCACTGACAAGGTGATCGCGCTGGCTGGCCCGAACGTGCTCAAGCCGCGTCTGCTGCGTACCCGTCTGGGCGCCTGCATCAGCCAGCTCACCAACAATGAGCTGCGTGCCGACGAAAACCGTATCATCTCCGGTTCTATCCTGAGTGGTGCCAAAGCCGAAGGTGTTCACGACTACCTGGGCCGCTACCACAATCAGGTTTGCGTGCTGGGTGAAGGTCGCGAGAAAGAGTTCCTGGGCTGGATCAACCCCAGCGCCAACAAGTTCTCTATCACCCGTACCACCCTCTCTCATCTGATGAAGGGCAAGCTGATCAACTTCACCACCACTACCAACGGTAGTGACCGTTCCATGGTGCCTATCGGCAACTATGAGCGGGTGATGCCACTCGACATCCTGCCAACCCTGCTGCTGCGGGACATGGTCTCCGGCGATACCGACGGTGCGCAAGCTCTGGGCTGCCTGGAGCTGGATGAGGAAGATTTGGCGCTCTGTACCTTTGTCTGCCCCGGCAAGACAGAGTACGGCCCGATCTTGCGTGAGTGCCTGACCAAGATTGAACTGGAAGGTTAAGCGATGAGTTTCAAGCAACTTCTTGAAAATATGGAACACCACTTCGAACCGGGTGGAAAGTACGCCAAGTACTATGCCCTGTTCGAAGCGGCGTACACCCTGTTCTACACCCCGGGTAGCGTTACCCGCAACGCCTCCCACGTTCGTGATGCGCTCGATCTGAAGCGCATGATGATCATGGTGTGGCTGGCCGTGTTCCCGGCCATGTTCTGGGGCATGTACAACGTTGGTAACCAGGCGATTGCCGCCATTGCCCACATGGGCTCGGCTGCTGGTGCCAGCAGCTGGCAATATGCCCTGGCTACCATGCTGGGCGCCTCCCTCGATCCGGCTGTAGCCGGTATCGGCAGCAAGATGCTGATTGGCGCCACCCACTTCTTCCCGATCTACATCACCGTCTTCTTTGTCGGTGGTTTCTGGGAAGTGCTGTTCGCCATGGTGCGCAAACACGAGATCAACGAAGGCTTCTTCGTAACCTCAATCCTGTTTGCCCTGATCGTGCCGCCCGAGCTGCCCCTGTGGCAAGCTGCGCTGGGTATCACCTTCGGTGTGGTGATGGCCAAAGAGGTGTTCGGTGGTACCGGCAAGAACTTCCTGAACCCGGCGCTCGCTGGTCGTGCGTTCCTGTTCTTCGCCTACCCGGGCCAGATCTCCGGTGACGCCGTATGGGTTGCCGTTGACGGCTTCTCCGGCGCGACTGCCCTGAGCCAGTGGGCCCAAGGCGGCCAGATGGCGCTGATCAACGGTGCAACCGGCCAGGCTATCAGCTGGATGGACGCTTTCCTGGGTAACCTGCCGGGTTCCATCGGTGAAGTCTCTACCCTGATGATCCTGCTGGGTGCCGCCATGATCGTCTACATGCGCATCGCCTCCTGGCGCATCATCGCCGGCGTGATGATCGGTATGATCGCCACCTCCCTGCTGTTCAACGTCATCGGTTCCGATACCAACCCCATGTTCAACATGCCGTGGCACTGGCATCTGGTACTGGGTGGCTTCGCCTTCGGTATGGCCTTCATGGCGACCGACCCTGTCTCCGCCGCCTTTACCAACAAAGGCAAGTGGTGGTATGGCGCCCTGATCGGCGTAATGGTCGTGCTGGTTCGCGTGGTCAACCCTGCGTTCCCGGAAGGCATGATGCTGGCCATTCTGTTTGCGAACCTGTTTGCTCCCCTGTTTGACCACTTCGTCGCTCAGGCAAACATCAAGCGGAGGATTGCTCGTGGCGTTTAATAAAGATTCAACCCTCGGCACCGTCAGCGTGGTCACCGGCCTCTGTCTGGCCTGTTCCATCGTGGTATCCGTTGCCGCTGTGGGCCTGCGTTCTACCCAGCAGGAAAACAAGGCGCTGGACAAGCAGAGCAACATTCTCTCCGTAGCCGGTGTGGATGTGAGCGAAGTGGCCAAGCGCGACCTGGCCAAACTGTATGGCGAGAAGATCGAAGCCCGTCTGGTGGATCTGGCGACCGGTGACTTTGTTGACGGCGATGCCGACAACTTCGACACCAAGCAAGCAGCCAAAGATCCGGCCCGCAGCATCCGTCTTGCCGCCGCTGACGACAAGGCCAGCCTGCGTCAGATCTCCAAGCAGATCCCGGTATTCTTCGCCAAGGATGCCGAAGGCAAGATCGACAGCATCATCCTGCCCATCTACGGTCAGGGTCTGTGGTCGACCATGTATGCCTTCGTCGCCGTTGCCGCTGATGGCCAGACCATCAAGGGCATCACCTACTATGACCACGGTGAAACCCCGGGTCTGGGTGGCGAGATCGAAAACCCGGCCTGGCAGGCGCTGTTCAAGGACAAGAAACTGTTCGACCAGAATGGCATGCCGGCGCTGCGCGTCATCAAGGGCCATGCTCCGGCGGGCTCCGAGCACGAGATCGATGGTCTCTCCGGTGCCACTCTGACCGGTAACGGCGTACAGCATACCTTCGACTTCTGGATGGGTCCCAAGGGCTTCGGTCCTTTCCTGGCCAAGGTTCGTGCAGGAGAAATCAACAATGGCTGACAAGAGCGAAATGAAGAAGTTGCTGTTGACGCCTGTGCTGGGCAACAACCCCATCGCCTTGCAGGTGCTGGGTGTCTGTTCTGCACTGGCGGTTACCAGCCAGATGAAAACTGCGTTTGTAATGACCCTCGCGGTCATGGCGGTCACCGCCTTCTCAAACCTGTTCATCTCCCTGATCCGCAACCAGATCCCGAACAGCGTCCGGATCATCGTACAGATGGCGATCATCGCCTCACTGGTTATCGTGGTTGACCAGGTGCTCAAGGCTTACGCCTATGACATCTCCAAGCAACTGTCGGTCTTCGTGGGTCTGATCATCACCAACTGTATCGTAATGGGCCGCGCTGAAGCGTACGCCATGAAGAGTGCCCCGCTGCCCTCCTTCCTGGATGGTATCGGCAACGGTCTGGGCTATGGTGCCATTCTGCTGAGTGTCGCGACCGTGCGTGAACTGCTGGGCTCCGGCACCTGGTTCGGCATCGAGCTGCTGCCGCTGGTGAACAACGGTGGCTGGTATGTGCCCAACGGCCTGCTGCTGCTGCCGCCGAGTGCATTCTTCATCATTGGTCTGATCATTTGGGGCGTTCGCACCAAGGATCCCAAGCAGGTGGAGGCGAAGGATTAAGGTATGGAACACTATCTGAGTCTGTTGATTAAATCGATCTTCATCGAAAACCTGGCACTCTCCTTCTTCCTGGGGATGTGTACCTTCCTGGCGGTGTCCAAGAAGGTAAAGACCTCCATGGGTCTGGGTATTGCCGTTATTGTGGTGCAGACCATCGCGGTTCCTGCCAACAACCTGATCTACAACTACGTGCTTAAAGATGGCGCTCTGGTATCCGGTCTGGATCTGAGCTTCCTGAGCTTCATCACCTTCATCGGTGTGATTGCAGCACTGGTACAGATCCTGGAGATGGCGCTGGACAAGTACTTCCCGGCACTCTACAACGCGCTGGGTATCTTCCTGCCGCTCATCACCGTGAACTGCGCCATCTTCGGTGGCGTCTCCTTCATGGTGCAGCGTGACTACAACTTCATGGAGTCTGTGGTCTACGGTGTGGGTTCAGGGGCAGGCTGGATGCTGGCGATCGTTGCGCTGGCAGGTATCCGCGAGAAGATGAAGTATTCCGATGTTCCGGAAGGCCTGCGCGGTCTGGGCATCACCTTCATCACCGCCGGTCTGATGGCGCTGGGCTTCATGTCCTTCTCTGGTATCTCCCTGTAATCGGCTTTCCTGCAATCAGAAAGGAACGATAGATGGAAATTATTTTGGGTGTGGTCATGTTTACCGTGATCCTGCTGGCACTGGTGGCAGTCATTCTGTTCGCCAAGTCCAAGCTGGTGACCGCGGGCGACGTGACAATCAGCATCAATGGTGACCCGGCCAAGGCTGTGACCAGCCCGGCCGGTGGCAAGCTGCTCGGCGTGCTGGCTGGCAGCGGTATCTTCGTCTCCTCCGCCTGTGGCGGCGGTGGCTCCTGCGGCCAGTGCAAGGTACGGGTGAAATCCGGTGGCGGCGACATTCTGCCGACCGAACTGGATCACATCAGCAAGGGCGAAGCCCGTCATGGCGAGCGCCTGGCCTGTCAGGTTACCGTTCGCTCCGACATGGATATCGAACTGCCGGAAGAGATCTTCGGGGTGAAGAAGTGGGAATGTACTGTTATCTCCAACGATAACAAGGCCACCTTCATCAAGGAGCTCAAGCTGCAGATCCCCGATGGCGAGAGCGTGCCGTTCCGCGCCGGTGGTTATATCCAGATTGAAGCCCCGGCTCACCACGTGCACTACAAGAACTTCGATATTCCCGAGGAGTATCGCGGTGACTGGGATCGCTTCAAGATTTTTGAGCTGGAGTCCAAGGTCGATGAGCCGATCATCCGTGCCTACTCCATGGCCAACTATCCGGAAGAGTTCGGCATCATCATGCTGAACGTGCGTATCGCGACCCCGCCGCCCAGCAACTGGACTGCCCCTCCGGGACAGATGTCCTCCTACATCTTCAGCCTGAAGGCTGGCGACAAGGTGACTATCTCCGGTCCGTTCGGTGAGTTCTTCGCCAAAGACACCGATGCCGAAATGGTATTCATCGGTGGTGGTGCAGGTATGGCGCCGATGCGTTCCCATATCTTCGACCAGCTGCGTCGCCTGAAGTCCAAGCGCAAGATGAGCTTCTGGTACGGTGCCCGTTCCAAGCGCGAAATGTTCTATGTCGAAGACTTTGACATGCTCGCCGCCGAGAACGAGAACTTTACCTGGAACGTCGCGCTGTCTGATCCGCAACCAGAAGACAACTGGGACGGCTACACCGGCTTCATCCACAACGTGCTCTACGAGAACTATCTCAAGAACCACGAAGCACCGGAAGATTGCGAGTTCTACATGTGTGGACCTCCGGTGATGAACGCTGCCGTCATCAACATGCTCAAAGACTTGGGCGTTGAAGACGAAAACATCCTGTTGGATGACTTTGGTGGTTAATCCATGCACAGTGTTGTAAAGACCTGGCTAGCCTTCGGGCTAGCCTTTTTCTTGACTGGGTGCGGTCAGGAGACGGTCCAATCCAAACCGGAGATCCACATCACCGGTAGCACCATGGGCACTTATTACTCCATCAAGGTGGCGGACAGCGCCATCAGCGATCCGGCCAAGCTTCAAGCTGAGGTGGATGTGTTGCTGGAGCGGGTCAACGACCAGATGTCGACCTATCGCCCCGATTCCGAACTGTCGCGCTTCAACCAGAGCCGTGACAACAAACCGGTTGTGGTCTCCCGCGATACCGCACGGGTCGTCACAGAGGCCATTCACATTGGCCGTGAGAGCCAGGGGGCGCTGGACGTCACCGTTGGCCCCTTGGTCAATCTGTGGGGCTTTGGCCCGGACAAGAAGCCGACCAAGGTCCCCTCCGACGAGCTGATCACCCAGACTCGCCAGAAGACCGGTCTGGGCAACCTGCACGTCATCACCTCGGTGGATGCCGATACCCTGCAAAAAGACATTCCGGATCTCTACGTTGACCTCTCCGCCATCGCCAAGGGCTTTGGTGTGGACAAGGTAGCCGAGTATCTGGAGTCACTGGGTGCACGCAACTATCTGGTGGAGATTGGCGGCGAGCTGCGGATCAATGGCGTCAACGGCAAGGGGCACCCCTGGCGCGTGGCCATCGAGAAGCCCACTGCAGGCACCGGCACGGTGCAAGAGGTGATCGTGCCCGGTGACAACGGGGTAGCCACCTCCGGCGATTACCGCAACTACTATGAACTGGATGGTCAGCGCTTCTCCCACACCATAGATCCGCGCAGCGGCAAGCCGATCCAGCACCGTCTGGTATCGGTCACCGTGATACACCCCTCCTGCATGACCGCAGACGGGTTGGCCACCGTGTTTATGGTGATGGGGACCGAGAAGAGCCTGGCCTATGCCAACGAGCGCGGCCTGGCGATCTTCGTGATCACCAAGACGGACAACGGCTTTGAAGAGGCTTACTCCGATGCCTTCAAGCCCTATCTGGTCAAGAAGTAAGAGGTAGAGATGCAGATTTTTCTGATCACCTTCGGGGTATTCATGCTGGTGATAGCCGCCATGGCTATCGGTTACATCTTCCAGAAGAAGACCATCTCCGGCTCCTGTGGCGGTCTGGGTAGTGTCGGCATCGAGAAAGAGTGCGATTGCCCGGAACCCTGTGACAACCGCAAGAAGAAGATGGCCAAGGAAGAGGCCCGTCGCAAGATGCTGGAAGAGAACCGCATCATCTGATGACTCTGGTTTTTCGGTAAACAAAAGCGCGCCATCGGCGCGCTTTTTATTGGCCGTTATCTTGCGTTAACGGTCAGGGCTGACGTTCGATATAGAGGATCACCTCGCCAAGATGGATACCGAACTTGCTGATCTCGGCACGATTGATCAGACGCTCTTCGTCCAACAGGTACATCCAGTCATCGAAGCTCACCCGCACCACCTCGCCATCCGGCAGCGCCAGATCGAGCTGATAACGCCAGTTGAGGGCGAACCCTTGGGTTTTACCCACCGCCTCCCCCACCACATCGGAAGCAGTACCTCGCCAGTGACCGTCAACCCCCTTGCTCAGATACCAGGTACGGGTCTGCTGGCGGCCATCATCAAAGTAGAACTGCTCGAACAGCTCTCCCTTGCCGTCCTTCCAACGACCCACCATCTCGACCCGAAAGCGACTGGTCACTTCGCCGCTGCGGTCGGTCACCAGACCGTGAGCCACCAATTTGCCGTTGAAGAAACGGGCGAGATCCCAGTTTGGTCCCTGCCCCCGATAATCATCGAGACTGGCACCACAGCCGCTCAGCAGCAAAAAAGGGAGCAACAACAACCAGCGGTATGCACGATAGAAAAACATTGGAAACTCCATGTTCAGGGTTGGCCACGCAGGCGGCGGGTCAGGGCGGGATCGCGGCTGTTGTCAGCCAGCCAGATGGCGAGAAAAGCGGCCGAAAATTGCGGATCGGCCAGGGTGCCGAGGGACTTCTCCTGCCACCAGAAGTGGCCTGCCCCGACCTTGTCGACATAGAAGGTGAGCTTGTCGCCTGCCTGCACATCGGGCCAGAGTGCTGCGAGCTGGCCGAGCCAGCGCTGACGTTCGGCGTCGGAGCCAAGACCGAGTCGCTGCCACTCGGCGGCAGTGGCGCTCAGCAGATCTTCCCGCTCAATGGATCTGGCATAGGTGAGGGTCAGGGCCTGCGGATAGTGACCGGGCTGATAGTGCCCGCTTTCACTGTAGAGGGTGGCATCGTAGAGCTTGAACCATAGCCAGTTCATCTCCCCCTGCCCGACCGGGCGCAGCTGCTGCCAGGGGGCGGAAGAAGCCTGCACCGCGGTTGCAGCAAAGAGCGTAAACGCCAGCAGTAGCGGGTTAATTCCACCCCATATGCCAGTGGTTGGGATCTTCCAGTTCATGCCAGTCCATCTCCTGTTCTTGCAGGGTGTTGATATCCTGCATCACCACCTGCACCAGCTGCCCCTGCGCATCCCGCTGGCAGGCAACCACCAGATAGAAGCGATCAGTCAGCTCATGCTGGCTCTCTTTGGTCCATTTGGAAAAAAGCAACGAGTCGGTCGAAAAGGTGTTTGTCATGACTCACCCTCCAGCTTGACCATTACCCACAGGAGTACGGGTAACCACCACATCCAGATCACTGCCAGCAGTGCCGTGCTGATCCAGATGCCCCAGGGTAAGTTTACTGCCCCCATGGCGGCCCCCGCCACATAGGAGGAGGCACCGCCAAATACGCCAAACAGCGCCTGCTGCCAGCGAGGCAAGCGCAGCAGCCAGCGCATACCGTGGGCCAGCGTCAGGGCAAAACCGAGCCAGAGCAGCACCAGCCAGAGGGGAAAACCGGACGGGAACCGGAACAGGCCGAGCTGCCAGAGCAGCACATCCAGCAGACAGCCAGCCACCGCGATGGGGAGCAGCCGCCAGTCACGCAGGCGGCTGGGTGAGAAGATAAAGTGCAGCAGCAACATTGCCAGCAGCGGGCCCGGCTGCTGCCACTTCACCGCCAGCAACCAGTAGAGGTTGAACCCCAGCAGGTGAGCCCACTGCCACATGGTCAGTGACCGCTTACTGGCACATCACCCGACCAGCCAGCGGGCCCCGGCTTGGCGGCCTCCAGCTGCACCAGACTGATGCTGCGCTCCCAGAATCCCCCCTCGCAATAGGCGAAGTAGAAGTGCCACAGCCGGATGAAATCCTGGCTGTAACCTAGCTTGGGCAGCTCGGGCGCCAACGCCAGAAAGCGATCGCACCAGTGAGCCAGGGTGCGGGCATAGTGATGACCATGATCGTGCAACCGCACCAGCTGCATGTCGGTCTCCCGCGCCAGCAACCCCGCCATCTGGGAGACGCTCGGCAGGCAACCACCGGGGAAGATGTAGCGCTGGATGAAATCGACTCCGCGCAGATACTGGGCATGGCGCTGATCGGCGATGGTGATGGCCTGAATGAGCAGGCGGCCACCGGGCTTGAGCAGCCGTGACAACTGGCGGAAATAGTCGGGCAGGAAGGCGTGACCCACCGCCTCGATCATCTCGATGGAGACCAGTTTGTCATACGTCCCCTCCAGCTTGCGGTAATCCTCCAGCAGCAAGGTGATGCGATCCCCCAGCCCCTCCCGCGCAATCCACTCCTTGGCATAGTCATGTTGGGCCCGGGAGATAGTCGTGGTGGTCACCCGGCAGCCATAGTGGCGGGCGGCATAGACAGCAAGGCCACCCCAGCCGGTACCGATCTCCAGCAGATGATCGTCAGGCCCTAACTCGAGCCGCTCGCAGATGGTGCGCAGCTTGGCCTGCTGCCCCTCTTCCAAAGTGGCCTCGGCGCTCGGATAGATGGCGCTCGAGTACTGCATATGGCTGTCGAGAAACCCCTGATAGAGGGTATTGCCGAGATCGTAGTGGGCGGCGATGTTGGAGCGCGAACCGGTTAGAGTATTGCGGTTGAGCCAGTGGCGCACCTTGTTGAAGGGGAAACTGAGCCAGCCAAGGCGCCGCTCGAGGGAGTCGAGCAGGGTCAGGTTGCGGGCCAGCAGCCGCACCAGCGCCACCGGGTCCGGGCTGGTCCAGAGCCCCTCCACCCAGGTTTCCCCAGCGGCAATGCTGCCCCCCAGCAACAGGCGACGATAGAAGGCAGGATCCTGCACCACCAGTTCGGCATGCAGATCGGTACCCGCGACGCCAAAGCTGTGGCGCTCACCGCCATCCCGCAGCAGCAGCTGGCCATGTTCGAGGCGACCCAGCAGATTGAGCAGCAGTTGTCTTGCCCCCTTGTCGATGAAAGAGGCAGAGAGGGTTGATTGAGCAAGTTCCATTAGCGGCTCTCCGGATGGGTAAAAATCGGGGTTCGTTTGATAAATAGACGCAGGGCCTGCCAGTAGATCCCGAGCAGCACCTTCATGGTCATCCATGGCCAGCGGGCCAGCAGGGCCACCAGCCCCTTGCGCGACAGCGGCTGGCGCGTGAGCGCCAGGGTGGCGTCAAACAGCTTGGCTTCACCGGATACGGGATGACTCTCGATGTGGATCAGTGTCTCCTGCGCGGGCGGCCTGATCCGCCAGTGATAACGCATCGCCAGCCCCATAAAGGGGGAGACGTGAAAATCCTTGTCATGGGGCGCCAGCGCCGCCAGATCGAGCAGGTAGTAGTGACGCTCGTTCCAGGGGGTGTTCGACACCTCCGCCAGCAGATAGCGCGCCTCGCCCTGCCGGTAGCAGAAGTAGAAGTTGACCGGGCTGAAGTAGAACCCCAAACAGCGCACATTACCGAGCAGCAGTACCCGCCCCTCGGGCTCGGCATCGCCACCCAGCTCGCTCACCTTCTGCCACACCGCCTGCTTGAGGCTTCCCTCACTCCCCTTGAGATAGTCATGGCTGTGAAACGAGAGCAGCCCAGCTCGCTCAACCCCGAACCAGCGCCCCTGATCGAGCTGTGGCAGCTCGTCGAGATCCAGTCCCAGCATAAAGAGGCTGTAGGAGAAGGCGTGGGGCCGCGGTGCAAAACGGCGGTGGCGCACCAAGCCCTGCCAGATGGCGCTGGTGACGCCAGCCAGTTCGTCTGTACGCTCATGTTCGGTGGCCACGGTGGCGCCGTTCATAGCTCGGCTCCGAAGCGCCTGGCGACATCCAGCGCGCTGCGTACCCCATCCTCATGGAAGCCGTTGTACCAGTAGGCGCCACAGAAATGGGTGTGCTGTTGGCCGCAGATCTCCGCGCGCCGCTGCTGAGCGGCGATGGAGGCCTGATTGAACACCGGATGGTGGTAGACGAAGCGGCGCAGCACCTTGCTCTCATCCACCTTGCCCCTGGGATTGAGGCTGACGCAGAAGGGCTCCGGCGAGTTCACTCCCTGCAGGATGTTCATGTTGTAGCTCACCAGCGGCCGCGCCTCATCGTTGCCATCGAGCTGATAGTTCCAGCTGGCCCATGCCTTGCGGCGGTTGGGCAGGCAACGCGCATCGGTATGAAGCCAGACATCGTTGGCCTGATAGGGCATGTCGCCGAGGATGGCCTGCTCCCGCTCGCCGGGATCCGCCAGCAGCGCCAACGCCTGATCGCTGTGGCAGGCGAAGATCACCTCGTCAAACCGCTCCTCACCGTAACTGCTCTGGATCACCACGCCGTCCGCGTCTCGCCGTACGCTCTGCACCGGACAGGCGAGGCGGATCTGCGACTGCCATCCGGCGGTAAGGGGGCCGATATATTCCCGCGAGCCACCCGGGATCACGTACCACTGGGGGCGATTGGCCACATCCAGCAGGCCGTGGTTGGCAAAAAAGCGCAGGAAGAAGCCAAGGGGGAAGGCACGCATATCGGCCAGGGTCGATGACCAGATCGCCGCCCCCATCGGCAAGATGTAGTGGCGGGCGAAGTAGTCACTAAACTCCCCCGCCAGCAGAAAGTCCCCCAGGGTCAGCTCGGGGCCAGCACCCTGATGTTGACCATCTGCCAGCCAGGCCCGTGCCTCCCGGTTGAACCGCAAAATCTCGGCGACAAAGCCGTAGAAACGGGGGCTCAACAGATTGCTGCGCTGGGCAAACAGGGTATCGAGGTTATGGCCGTTATACTCCAGCCCCTCCGGGCTCTTTACCGAGAAGCTCATCTCGGCCGGTTGGCGCGCCATACCGATCCGCGCCAGCAACTTCAAGAAATTGGGGTAGGTGCGATCGTTGAAGACGATAAAGCCGGTGTCGATGGCATAGCTGCGGCCAGCCTGATTCACATCGACAGTCGCAGTGTGGCCGCCCAGGGTCGGCGCCGCCTCGAACAGGGTGATGTCATGGAGTTTGTGGAGCAGAAAACCGGCGGTGAGCCCCGAGATCCCTGAACCGACGATGGCGATCTTTTTCTTCATGAATGGCTTCCTTTCGATACGAGTGCGCGGCCAAGGCGCAGCCAGAGCCCCACCGGCAGCGCACCAAGCAGGCGCAGCAACCAGATGAAACGGCGGGGAAAGTGGATCTGGTGACGACCAGCGGTCAGCCCGTCCATGATGGCGCGGGAGGCCTGCTCCACCGTCACCAGACAGGGCATGGGAAAATCATTTTTGGCGGTGAGCGGCGTCTGGACAAAGCCGGGGCGGATCAGGGTCACCCCGATCCCTTTGCAGGCCAAATCGAGGCGCAAGGTATCCGCCAGATAGTCGAGGGCCGCCTTGGAGGCGCCATACGCCTCGGCTCGCGGCAGCGGCAGCCAGCTCACCGACGAGCTGACAATGGCCAGCCGAGATCCCGCCCCTAGCAACGGCAAGAAGGCGGCCAGCGCATGGCCGGTGGCTGTCAGATTGGTGTCGATGACACGGGCAAACAGCTCGCTGTCAAACCCCTCCGCCACATCCATGTACTCGCAGTTGCCTGCGTTGAGGATTATAAGATCGAGGGATGGCAACGTGGCAGCCACCCCGCTCATTGCGGCCAGATCCCGGGCATCGAACTGCAGCGGCGTGACGCCATCCAGCCCCAGCTCCTGCAGCCGTTCACCATCGCGGCCACAACCCCACACCTGCCAGCCTGCCCGCCGGTAATCCAGCGCCAACTGGCGACCAATGCCGGAGGTCGCCCCGGTGATGAGCACCCGGCCGCTCATGCGCCAAGCCTCATCTTGATAGTGCGCACCACGGGCCCGAGCAGCGGCAACTGCTCGTAGAGCATGGCGCCCAGGTCAAAATAGTCCCTGTGCTGGCACACCTTGCCCGCCTCGTCGAATTCGAGGCGGGTGGCCCCCTCCACCGTCACCGGCTCACCACCACGCAATCTGGGGTGAGAGAAGGTCATGGTCCAGCCGAGCCAGGCCTGCTGCCCTTGTTGCTGCTGACTGGTGATGACGAAACGGCAGTAGGCGAGGCGCTGATAGAGGGCGGCAAAATAGTCGCCAAGGGCCGCCAGCCCCTCGATACGGTGGGCCGGATCGGTAAAGACCACCTGTTCGGCATAGACCTCGGGCAAGCGGTGCAACTGCTGTTTGTCCAGTTGCTGATAGAGGCCAATAAAGCGTGCCAGCGGCTCGTTCATCCTATTTCTCCAGAGAGCGAAACATCTCGATGGCTCTCAACCGGGCAACGGCGTGATCCACCATGGGTGCCGGATAATCCTGTCGCCCCTTGAGTCGCAGCCAGTCGTGGGGCTGATGCACATAAGCGGCAGGAATATCGGCCAGTTCAGTTACCCAGGTACGGATAAACTCCCCTTGTGGATCAAATCGTTGCCCCTGAGTGGTGGGGTTGAAGACCCGAAAGTAGGGGGCCGCATCGGCGCCGGTACCCGCTGCCCACTGCCAGCCGCCGTTGTTGGCCGCCAGATCGCCATCGATGAGCCGACTCATGAAGTAATCCTCCCCGAGCCGCCAGTGGATATGGAGATCCTTGGTGAGAAAGCTCGCCACTATCATTCTCAACCGGTTGTGCATCCAGCCGGTGGCGTTGAGGCAGCGCATCGCCGCATCGACGATGGGGTAGCCAGTGCACCCCTCGCACCAGGCGGCGAAGGCATCCGGATCCCAGCTCCACGGCAAGGCCGCCGTCTCGGGCTTGAAGGGGCGATTCATCGAAAGAGTCGGGATCAGCACCAGCAGGTGGCGATAGAACTCGCGCCAGATGAGTTCGTTGAGCCAGACAAAGCCGGGCTGAGCCTTGGACTGGGGCCGATAGCCGAGCCGCTGCTGGAGCGCCGCCACACACTGACGGGGACTGATGATGCCCGCCGCCAGATAGGGGGAGAGCACGGACGTGCCCGCGATGGCAGGAAAATCCCGGGTCTCCCCATAGTCGAGCACTGCCTGTTCCAGAAAAATGTTCAAACGGCGCAGAGCTTCCGCCTCCCCCACCGGCCAATGCGGATCAACCGTCAGCTCGCCGAGAGCTTCATCAACCCACGCCCGCTCAGCCAGCGGCTGCCAAGGCAAAGGCTCGCCACGCGGTGTCGGCGCCCGATGAATGACAAACCCCTCTTCATCGAGGGCCTTGAGCCAGGCGCGGCTGAAGGGGGTGAACACCTTGAACATATCCCCCGAGCCGGTCAGCACCCGCCCCGGCGGCAATACGCAACAGCCGTTGAGCCAGTGACAGCTCACTGCCTGCTCTGCCAGTGCGGCAGTGACGGCATGGTCGCGACGCTGCTCGTCGATCTCGATAGCCTGATTGGCATAGAGCTGGGTCACCCCCAGCTCGCGGCAGAGGTCTGACAACGCAGCGGGCGCCTCGGCAAAAGTCTCCACTCGCAGCAGATGGAGCGGGATGCCAAGGGCCGCCAGCTCGCGGCCCAATTCATCCACCTGCGCCAACATAAAGCGCTGACGGATGGGGGCCATTTTGTGCTGCCGCCACTGGGTGGGGGAGATGATAAAGAGCGCGGCCACCGGCTCATCACCGGCGCAGGCATGCCGCAGCGCGGGGTTGTCGGCAAGGCGCAGATCATTGCGAAACCAGACCAGCTTCATGATTTTTTCCTCCCGCGTCCGCTGGCGCCAGCCGCAGCAGGTGTATCTGCCATCAGCTCGGCAAGGCTCGCCTGCCAGCCGTGGGCTTTAAGCCACTCATCGTCGTAGAGGCGCCCCAGCTCGCCAAACAGGCGTGTGCCGGCGGGCCAGCCGGTAGCCAGCTCCTGCTTGCCGAGCCCGGCACCCAGCAGCACCAGCCAGGGGGTTACGGCACGTCCTTCCAGCAAGCTGGCATGGCGCGGCTCGACCGCCCCCAGCAGTTGCACCTCATAGCCCTGACCGATCAGCTCGTAGGCGGCCCAGACCAGATCGAGGGGGCCAACCTGTCCCCAGCTCGCCAGCGTGATCGGCACGCCCTTCTCCTGCTCGATCAGGTGGCGGGCGAAGCGGGTATGGAGCCAGCCCAGCCACACCTGTTGCAGCAGCTCGCCATCGGGCCGCTCGCGCCACAGCCCCAGCAGCCGCTCCACCAGCGGTTGCAGTACCCGGCTGCGCACCAGCTCGAACGGGTAGCTCGCCAGCAGATCGTTAAGCTCGGCCTCCGCCTTGCGCTGGTTGAAGGCGAGCAGCGCCTGACTGAACTGCTCCAGGGTTTGCTGCCAGTGATCGCTCACTGGCTCGGAATGTGGTTCGCTCAAGAGCCCCTTCACCTGCCCGATACTCACCCCCCGCTCAAGCCAGCTCAGGATCTCGCCGATTTGGCGGATATCCTGCTCGCTGTAGAGGCGGTGGCCCTTTTCGGTGCGGGCCGGTTGCACCAGACCGTAGCGGCGCTGCCAGGCACGCAGGGTCACGGCGTTGACGCCGGTGAGACGGGAGACCTCGCGAATGGGGTAGATCCCCTCATCAGCGAGAGGAGCAACTTCTTGCGATAAATCAGACATGACAACGTCCATCAAACAGAGGGGTAAAGCCCCCCGGCGCAAACCATGCGCCGGGGCAACAGAACGGATTCAGAGCCCGTAACGCAGCTTGAGCGTATCGGGGTGCGGATTGAGATAAACCTGCTCGGCGAGATAGGGATTGGGGTACTCGCGCAGGTAGTGGCGGATCAGGGTGAGCGGCACCAGCAAGGGGAATATGCCGGTGCGGTACTTGTCGATGGTATCGGCAAGCTCCTGCTTCTGGGCCGGGGTCAGCACCCGCTTGAAGTAGCCCTGCAGGTGCATCAGCACATTGGTGTGGCTGCGGCGGTTGGCTCGCAGTGTCAGCGCCGTCATCAATCCCTTGATGTAGTTGTCGGCCACCTCCTGCAAGTTGGCGGACTTGCCCAGATTGCCGAGCAGCTTGCCAAGCGCCCGGTAGTGGGTGGTGGCGTGGGAGAGCACCAGATACTTGTAACGGGAGTGGAAGCGGATCAGCGCAGAGGCGGTAATGCCGCGGGCGCAGAGCTGCTGCCAGTCGTGGTAGGCGAAGACCCGCAGCACGAAGTTCTCTCGCAGGATGGGGTCGCACAGGCGACCATCCTCTTCCACCGGCAGCAGGGGGTTGGCCTCCATCAACGCCTTGGCAAACAAGCCAATCCCCTCCTTGGCACTCCCCTCGTTGTTGGCGCCATAGACCTTGACCCGCTCCATGCCACAGCTGGGTGATTTGGCACAGAGGATATAACCGGAGATAAAGTCGAGCTGGCGCGCTTTCTGCTCGCTAAAGGCAATCAGCTTTTCGGTGACATCGAAGCTACCGTTGCTCGCCTCGGCGCGGATCTCGCCGTTGCGCTTGACCAGCCGGATGGCGGCGCGAGGCGCCCCTAAACCAATGGCCATCTCGGGACAGACGGGGTGGTAGTCAAAGTGAGCGCCAAGATCCCGTTCGCAGAAGCTGGAGCGCTTGTGGCCCCCATCGAAACGCACCTCTTGTCCCAGCAGGCAGGCACTGATACCGACTTTAATCTTGTACATGATGACGCTCCTTGTATAAGCATTGATTCAGTTATAGCAGTTATACAAAAAAATGAAAGTTGTATAACTATTTGCGACTGATACGACACAAGGAGAAAAAAGGGATCACCGGAAAAAGAAAAAACCCATGGCGAACGCCATGGGTAAAAAACAAGACACTACGGACTACGGGAAGGGGGATTAGAAGCTGTACTTCACACCCAGGCTGGAGATGGAACCTTTTTGCAGATCCCAGTTGCGATAGGTGTAATCGGCAGTCAGCGCCCAGTTCTGGTTGAGCTTGTAGGCACCGCCCACCTTGAAGTCGTGCATATCGTCGGTCATGTTGGCGTAGCGATAAGCGGTGGAGAGCTCGACATTGCCGATGTCGTAGCGCAGACCCACTTCACCGTACATGCTGCCGCTATCTTTGCGAGCAACAGCATCCCACCCTTTGTTAGCGATATCGCTGGCAAGTTCACGCTCCAGCATGTAGCCGGTCACACCGGTTTCACCGTAGAGGTTCAGACCCGTGCTGAGCGGGGTAAATACACCGACACCAATGCTGGAGATCGACATGCTGTCGTTGCCGTTGCTGCGAGAGGTGTATTCAGTGCTGCCGCGACCATAGAAATTGGAGCCGAAGCTCTTGGAGAGATCCAAGCTCAGACCGCCAAAATCACGGGTTCCTTTGCTGTCATTGCTGAAGGTACCGTTGAGATAATCGGATTTGGTGTGCGCCCAGGTAGCCGCGCCCTTGGCGTAGCTGAAGGCATCCTGCGCCATGACGGAAGTAGAGGCAAACCCGGCCAGAACCAGAAGAGAGACAGTTGCTTTTTTCATGATGATAACTCCATGTGATTGGGCCCGTTGCTAGCGAGCTGGTATGGAGTCATTGTGCGATCAGGTTCCCGGCTTGCCGAGCTGCAAGCTGTTGCAGAACCATGTCAGATGTAAGCAGATATTGCAGGGGGTGTCAGCGGCAACAAGTTGCCGGCCCACACGGTTTGCATGGGCCGGATCCGCGAAAAAATTAGCGGAAGACCACCTCGTCAATTTCGACCCGCACCAGCGGCTGACCGGTCAATCCGGCAGGACGGGGGATCTCGAGGGCCAGCGACGGACGGGCTTGCCCCTTGCGCAGATAGGTCTCCGGCAGACGATTCTCGGCAACCCAGAAGCGTGCCTCTTGACGGCTCAGCTGCACCCCGTCAGCACTGAACAGGGTCACCATGCCACGCACCCCGACTACATTGCGGGTACCGGTATTGCTCACCATAAAGGTCAGCACCAGCGGGTCAGATCCCTCGATCTTGTCCAGCTTGACCACCACACCGTCACGCGCCATCTGGGCAAGCAGTTCCGGATTGGCCTTGGCCTGATCGGTCAGCACCGGAGCAGCGACGGCCACCACGGCCCCAGCCTTCCCATCAGCAGCCACGCCCTGTACGGGTTCGGCCGGTTTGACCATCAGATACTCCCAGGTGAAGTCGTCGTTGAGCTGAACCTGCCGACCATCGGGCAGCGTCACCTGAGAAAGAGGGGCAGCCTGCGCCAATACGGGGGAGAGGCACAGGGCAATCAGCAGACGGGAGAAGGGTTTCATTGGGCGAAGCTCGGTAACGGGTGAAAGGGCGACAGTATAAACAGTCCCGTCGCCCCTTGCCTATGACGGCACTCACGTTCTGGCACCCGCATCGCTTGCCCGCAGGCTAGATGGCGAGATCGTGCCGCTCTTTCTGTGCCATATCCAGGGTCACCAGATCGAACTTGCTCCCCTTGAGGGCAGACAAAATATCCGATTGCATATCAAATGCCTGCGCACGCTGATGTTCTGGCAGACGCACCCGGGCTAGGGTGGTGGAGCAGTCACACAGGGTATGGAAAAAGACCTGTGCCTCGTCCAGCCCCATGTCGGCCAGCATCTGCTCGGCCTGATCCACCATTCGTAGATAACGCTGCTCAAGCTGCCGTGGATTGGTGAAGCGATTGCTAAGGCAACCGTTGCTCCCCTTGCCCCAGCGACCGAGCTGACGCTTGTTGAAGCCGTAACGATAATCGCGGCGCATCAATCCGTTGTCGGCAAAAAACCAGATTGAGTTGGCAGGCAGAGACCCGAACTGGGCAAGATAATCATCACGCTCCTCCACCGCTGCCGGAACCAGCAACGGCAGATGAGCCCACTCAGAACGAGTCTGCACATACTCACCAATGCGGCGAACCGGGTCGATCAGCCCTTCAATATTTGGCAGGCGATCGCAAAAGACGATCTCGTCACTCTTGATGACCCAGTGATCGATGCCATAACGCTGGCAATAACGGCGGGCACGGGCCACTTCGCTACGACTGCGGGTCGGATTATCGAGGGTAATTGCGTGGATTTTCACACCGGCAGCGCGGCACAGCTCGATGCTGTAGCAGGATTCCAACCGTCCCGAAAAAGAGACAACCAGCTCGTCAAAACTTGCCAGTCGCTCAATCAGCAGCTGTTCCCTGGCTTGAAAAGAGTGATCATATCCCTGATTCAGTACAACTACATTGGCACCCATTAAACAGCTCCGGATGATGAACAGGTGCAGTATTGTGCGGCAAGCAAACTGAATAGACCCTTAAAGAGTCTGGTTAAAATTAAAACTTGATGATTATTTCCTGTGATTCTGCTGCTAAATCTTCATTTTGGGCGTCATAAATTCGTAATCTTGCTTGGTGAACCCGATGGGCTCGCAAGAAACCCTGCGCCTGATCCAGCGAGGTGAAGGTCAAGCGCCCTCCCTCACTGTCGGTCAGGCAGAGGCACTCCCCTTCTGCCTCAACACAGAGCTGATAACCGCTGCCATCCTTGCAGGCGATGATCAGGGTCGCCTCGGGATAGTGACTGAGCCAATTGCGAAACCGGCCATGCTCCATAGTGCTCCTAAAGGGGCATCACCCCCTGCCGGTGGCGGGCAAACAGCCCAGCTCACCCAGTTGCTGGCGGCAACTCGCCGCGTCGGTAAAGACGATCCCCCTGATACCGAGGGCCTCGGCGGCCGCGATGTTGGCGGGACTGTCATCGATGAAGATGCACTCTGCCGGTTTCAGGTCGAACGACACCAGCAGATAGCGATAGATATCCGGCTCCGGCTTCATCATCCGCACCCGCGCCGACACCACCTTGCCGCTAAAGAAGCGCCAGAAATCCTGATGCTGCTCCAGCCAGTCGATGCTGGCATGACCCATGTTGGAGAGGGCATACAGGGTGTGCCCCGCCCCGTGCAGCTCGGCTATCAGGGTTAGCATAGCGGGATCTGGCAGCAGGGAAGCGGGAACTGCCTGTAAAATGGCCAGATTCTCCGCCGTCGAGAGGCCAGTGCGCGCTTGCGCTTCCCGGGCCATGGTGTGGAGCGACATGGTGCCTCTGTCCACCTCCAGCCAGTCCGGGTGGTTAAAGAGCTGCTCGGCCAATTGTTCAGCCCCTTGCGGGCCACGCACCGAACGCACTATGCCTACCGGATTCCAGCTCACCACCACCCGTCCCAGATCGAAAATAATCGCCATCGTCTTTACCTCCCCCACTGGGTTTCAGTCATCAAAACAGAGTCAATAGAACATCGCTCATTCGCCATTTTCTTAACCGGATACCCTGCCCCCATCCCCGCCCGCGGGCAAGTTTTACTTGCATCAGACCGGCAAATCCCTTAATGGTTATGACGTTACTTCAAGGACACACCTATGCACGCACCATTCTTCTTTGCTTTCTCGTTTATCCGGCCCGCTTGAGGGAAGGCCTGTCGTCGTGTGAACAGAAAGCAAAGACGAATCGAGCCTCCCCTAGCGGAGGCTTTTTTTTGCATTAATATCAATCGATTACTTGGATAGGGAACAATCATGGCAACGCTCGACGAGATCAGACAAGACATCACCCGGTTGGATCAGGAGCTGCTTGCCCTGCTGGCGAAACGCAAGACCCTCAGCATCGAGGTCGCCCGTGCCAAGCAAGCCAACCCCCGCCCCATTCGTGACCACCAGCGGGAGCAGGAGCTGCTGGTCGCCCTGATCCAGAAAGGGCGCGTGCTGGGACTGGACGCCCAGTACATCACCCGCATCTATCACACCATCATCGAAGACTCTGTGCTCTCCCAGCAGGCCTATCTGCAGAGCCTGCTCAACCCGGAGCAGCAGGAGCCGATGACCAGCGTCGCCTATCTGGGGCCGCGTGGTTCCTACTCCAGCCTGGCCGCACGCAAATATCTAGCGCGCTACAAGGATCAGGTGATCGAAGTAAACTGCCAGAACTTCCGCGAAGTGCTGGATGCGGTGGAGTCGGGTCGCGCCGCCTTCGGCGTGCTGCCCATCGAAAACACCAGCTCTGGCTCCATCAACGAAGTCTATGACGTGATGCAGCACACCAGCCTCTCCATCGTCGGCGAGCTCACCTACCCCATCGAGCACTGCATCCTCACCGCCGTGCCGACCGAGCTGAGCCGCATCAAGACCTTCTATGCCCACCCGCAGGTGTTCCAGCAGTGCTCCCACTATCTGAGCAAGCTGGAAGGGGCGCGCCACGAGATCTGCGACTCCTCCTCCAGTGCCATGATGAAGGTGAAAGAACTGGCCAGCCCGGAGGCCGCCGCCATCGGCAGCGCCGCCGGTGGCGAACTGTATGGTCTGGACGTGCTAGCCGAGCAGCTCGCCAACCAGAAAGAGAACTACAGCCGCTTCATCGTGGTGGCGCGCAAGCCCATCGACGTGGCGCCGCAGATCCCGGCCAAGACCACCCTCATCATGTCCACCTCCCAGAAACCGGGTTCGCTGGTCGAGGCGCTGCTGGTGCTGCGCAACCACGAGATCAATATGACCAAGCTCGAATCCCGTCCGGTGCAGGGCAACCCGTGGGAAGAGATGTTCTACCTCGATGTCTCCGCCAACCTGCAGACCCCGGCGATGCAGGCCGCACTGGTGGAGCTGACCAAGATCACCCGCTATATCAAGGTGCTTGGCTGCTACCCGAGCGAGGATGTGAAACCCACCGCAGTGCCGCCGGTGCTGATGGGGAGCTAACCAGCCCACAACGACAAAAGGCGAGCACCCTGCTCGCCTTTTGTTTTGATGCCGGTTTTCACGGCAAGCCCATCAACTCAGAACTGACCGGCCATCAGCTGGTTGATGTTGTAGAGGGCACGGGTATCGAGCTCCATCTCGGTGGCATAGGTATTGCCGCGCGGATAGGAGGCAACCACCCGGGCACCACGCACCACACCGGCGACCGACACATCCAGTGAGTTGGAGGTCTGGGTCAGGTCACGATAGCTGCTCTGGCCGCGCACCTGCTGACCATTGAGCTGTTCGGCCAGCTCGCGATAAGCATCCATCTTGGAAGCGCGAATGGCTTGCAGCATCTTCTCCGACTGGGAGGGGCCAGGCTGGATGTCTATCACCGCATAGCCCACCGCCTTGAGCACCGGAAAATCATCGGGCTTGCCACCCTGGGTGTAATCCACCACCCGGTTGTAGCTGCAACCGGTGAGCAAGAGTGCCAACAGGCAACCAAACAGGATCTTCATGACTCGCTCCTCACGGGGTCAGGTTGACCAGATGACCGCCCGGCCGGGCCTGACTGTCACGCATCAGATAACCGCGATTGATCGATGCCCGACCAAACGAATTGTTGGCACCGAACAGATATTTTTGCGGGATCAGGCTCTGGGCCGTGGTCTCCACCATCTTGGTGCGCATGTCGATAACGCGGGCATTGACCAGAATTCCCTTGCTGTTGCGGCTGAAGGTGCCGACCAGAATGCGGGAGATCGGCAAACGGGAAGAGAGCTCCTTGTAGTTTCGGCTCAACACGAAGTCCCCCTGCGGCGTCACCTTGATACTGCCGGTCAGCTTGAAGTCCACCACCACCTCGCCGCGACGGTTGAGCTCGTAGATAAAGCTCTCCTCAATCTGCTGCCCCATCCAGTTGGTATCCTGCAGGGTGTCGAGATCAACGAAAGAGGCCACCGCGATGGGCTCGGTCAGGGTGGTCAGCGATTTGCGCTCCATCAGCTGATCGGTCATGCGCGCCACCAGCCAGTTGAGCTCCATCCCCTGCGCCGCCTGGCGGGGGTCACCCTGATCCCGATTGATAGGGTCGGAGCCGCACCCGGTCAATGCCAGGGCAAGCGCCAACGCCGTGATGAGTTTGTTCATGGATACCTTTCCTGTATCTGCACCTGACTTATTATCGGACGCGCCGGACAAAGCTTGAGCCGGGAATGAGGCATGATTCTTGCTTTTTAATGGACATCGTCAGCGCCAACGTGCGCTGCCACTTGGAACGTGTTGTGATCCATGTCGGCCAGCAGGCGCCATTTCCTCAAAATGGCGCGGCTGCCCGCCAACTCAAGGTATCTGCTATGAAATTACCGCTGCTGTTGACCCTGCTGCTGGCCAGCCTGAGCGCCCGAGCCGAGCTTATAGAAGCGCAGGGCAGCGCCGCCATTCTGGGGGGCGATGAGGTCTATGCCCGCGAGCAGGCGACCCGCGACGCCCTGCGTCAGGCGCTGCTGGCTAGCGGCGCGGCCGTTTCCAGCGTCCAGCGTCTGGAAAATGGCAGCCTGCGATCCGAGCAGATCCAGATCCGCTCCGGCGGCGACATTCGCCAGTACCGGCTCAAGCGGGAAGAGGTGCGCAACGGCCGCATGTATATCACGCTAGTGGCCGACATTCAGGCCGAGCGCCAGATCTGCCAGACCCAGCACTTCGCCAAGGATTTGACACTGGTCAGGCTGCGGATGCGTTATCCGGACCAAGCCAGCTACGGCGCCATGGACGACATGCCGGAAAACCTCTCGCGACGACTGTTCGAGACTCTCGCCAACGCGCGGCAAGGGGTCGCGGTGCGCCAGTGGCTGGATGAAAACCTGCGCATCGATCCGCTCCATCTGCAACAGGGGGATCGCAGCGCCCTCGAAGAGCTCAAGGCGCTCAGCCTGCGCACCGACAGCCAGTATCTGGTACTCGGCAGCATCGATGATCTCTCCATCGAGCCGCAGGGCAACCAGCTGACCAGCTGGTATGAGGATCCCGTACGCAACTTTCGCATGCAGCTCTACCTGTTCGACGGTATCAACGGCAGTCTGATCAACCGCAAAGTTTACGAAGGGCGTGCCACCTGGACCTTTGGCAAGCGGGAACAGGTGGGCAGCAGCAGCGGCCAGTTCTGGCAGTCAAGCTACGGCCAGGAGGTCGACTACCAGCTGCAGCAGGCGGCTCAGGATCTGGTGGCCCAGCTCACCTGTGCCCCGGTCACCGCAAGAGTGGTCGGCCAGAACGAACGCGGCCCCTACATCAATCTGGGACGGCGCAACGGTGTCAAGCTTGGCGATCAGTTCCGCATCCAGCACAACGCTGACTTCATCGACCCATACGGCAAGTCGCGCATGATGCGCAACCCAGCCGATGGCCTATTCGAGGTGGTGCAGGTATTCGACGATGGCGCCATCATCAGCAGCCAGAACAAATATTCGCCGTTTAACATCCAGAATGGGGATTTGGCAGTATTGGAATAAGAATCAAGGGTTTAAAAGGGAGTTGCTTCTTGTATAATGCCCGCCACACAGCTCCCGTAGCTCAGCAGGATAGAGCGGTCCCCTCCTAAGGGACAGGCCACTGGTTCGACTCCAGTCGGGAGCGCCATATAAAACAAGGGGTTGGCATCATCATGGTGCCAACCCCTTGATCGTTTTTGGCGACAATAAATCCGACCATCCAACCGTAATGACCCTCTCCTTTCTGCGTTCAGAGCATGCGCTCTCTGATAGACTGCTTCTCTTCGGCTTGTCTTTGAGGCCAAGCCCTGTTTCATCTTGCAAAGGAGTGTTGGATGTCCGGATGTTCCTGGTGGGATAGATCCACCGGTTTTGCCTTGCTGACAATTGTGCTGTGGGCCTCGCTGGCGGCGCTGACGTCACGGGTCACCAGCGTGTCACCACTGGTGCTGGTCGGGCTGGTGCTGTTTTTCTGCGGGGTCGGGGCCTTGCCGTTCTGGCGCCAGTGGCGTGCTCGCCCTATTACCTGGCTGGTGACGGTTACTGCATTGCTGCTCTACCATCTGCTGCTCTTTATGAGCTTTCGCCATGCCCCGGTGCTGGAGGCAAACCTCATCAACTACCTCTGGCCGCTCTGCATCATTCTGTTCACCCCGCTGTTGTTGCCCGGCCATCCACTCCATGCCCGTCATCTGCTGGCTGGCGCCTTTGGTCTGGCGGGTTCCATGCTGGTGATGGTCAACGGCGAGCTACAACTGCAGCAGCCATATCTGCCGGGATACCTGTTGGCACTCGGTGCAGCTGTCGTCTGGGGGGCCTATTCGGTGCTATCACGCCGTCTGCCACCGGCACCTGCCGTGGTCACTGCGGCAGCCTGCCTGCCCGCTGGTTTGCTGGCTCTGCTGCTCGCCCGTCTGCTGGAGGGGCCCCTGCCGCTCGCGCAGATCCCCACCAGTGACTGGTGGCTGATCATCGGGCTGGCGCTGGGCCCCATGGGGGCGGCCTTTGTGACCTGGTATCTGGCACTGCGAGACGGCGATCCACGCCGGATCGGTGCCCTTGCCTACCTGACACCTCTGCTGAGCACCTTGCTGCTGGTGTTGCTCAATGGAGAAACGCTGACCTCGCGCCATCTGCTGGCCGGTGCACTTATCATGGGCGGCGCCCTGCTCGGTATGCTTGGCCAACGCAACAGAGCACTGGCATCCCCAGCCAGTTAATCTGGCAAAAATAGGGCTACATGACCATGCTGTCATAAAAACGCCATCATCCCTGTTTAGGCTCGGGCCACGCTCCCCCATGGTCTGTGCTGACAGGAATTACCCCGTGAAAATCGCCCATTACGCCACCCTCTCCTCCCTTGTTTTGTTACTGGTTGCGGGAGGACAGGCGCTGGCCCTCTACCACGGCTGGCAACAGCTTGCCCATACCAATCAGGCACAGCATCAGCACGAGACGCTGCAACAACTGGTGACAGTGACCCTGCAAAACAGTCTGCGTGACTACCTCAACAGCGGCGATCCGCAACAACTGACAGCTGCGGAGAAGATCCGCAAGCAAGCGCTCTCCTCGCTGGCAGCTCAGGATGATACCGTGGCGGCCCCGCTCAGGCAGCAACTCGAGCAGATGGCGCAGCGCATCGCGCACGACTATCAGGCCGCAGGCAAGCTCTCGGGCAACAGCCAGCTGCTACTGCAAAATGCGGAGAGTGAGCTGGGCAGCCAAGCTATGGCGCTGATCCGCTATGGGGAGCAAGGCGCCAGCACGGAACAATCTGCCGCGGCACAGCAATATCGCAGCGGCGCAGCCGAGATCCTGGCGGGCCTGCCGCGCCTCGCCCATTTGCGCCAAAGCTATATGGAGCAGGGCAATGAAAAGCTGCTCGAAGGGATCCGCTTCGAGCTGGAGGCACTGCAAAAACAGGCGCAAGCACTGCAAGTCTTGCCGCTGCTCGGCCTGTATGAAGAGGCGCCCGCCGATGAGTTCACTCTGGGGGAGCCGGTACGCAAGGAGCTGGGAGATCAACCGCGCAGCGAATTACGCTCGCTGCTGGGCCGCTATCCGCAGGAGCTGGCCAACAGCCGCACGGCGCTTCAGCAACAACAGGCTGGCCGCCAGACCGTGCAGCAAGACATCATGGCGATGTTGCAAGCGACCAGACAGATGGGGGAACAACTTTCCCGCGAGCGGCAAACCGTCAATCAGGAGCTGGCCACCATCCTCGGCACGCTGGCGCTCTGTCTGGTGATAGTCGCCCTGCTGTTTGCGCTGGTGCAACGACGCTGGCTGCTCACCCCCTTGTTGCGACTGCGCGGAGCCTTTCTGCAACTCGATCAGACAGGGCAGGCCGAGCCGTTGCCTGCCGGGCGCGATCGCAACGAGCTGGCCGATATCGTTGCCAGCTACAATCGGCTGATCGGTCGCCTGCAATTGGACCAGCAACAGAAAGAGGGACAGCTGTCAGCGGTATCCCTCAGTCTGCAAGGGATGGTCAGCCAGGTTGACGAGATCCACCACAGCACCCGCACCACCGAACAGGTGGTCGACGAGAGCGGCCAGATGATGGATGAGCTGAACCAGCTGGCCGAAGAGGTCCATCAGGTCGCCGCCGACATCGCCCGGCATGCCCACCATAACGAACAGGCGATGAGCCAGAGCGAAGATCTGGTGGGGAGCATGCTACACGCCACTCATCAGACAGGACTGGCGATTGACGAAAGCGATGAGGCGCTGCAAGCCCTCACCCGCTCGGTTGCCGATGTGACAGCCATTGT
The DNA here is from genome assembly GCF_051919365.1 of Aeromonas sp. 82P. Classification (NCBI taxonomy): domain Bacteria; kingdom Pseudomonadati; phylum Pseudomonadota; class Gammaproteobacteria; order Aeromonadales; family Aeromonadaceae; genus Aeromonas; species Aeromonas sp. 82P. Next base: position 1,372,470 of record NZ_JBQBEV010000001.1, on the reverse strand, counting down.
CGATGTGATCGGTCATATCGCTCAGCAGACCAACTTGCTGGCCCTCAACGCCGCCATCGAAGCGGCCCGCGCAGGGGAACAGGGACGCGGCTTTGCGGTGGTCGCCGATGAAGTACGCCACCTCTCGGCCAATACCCAGCAATCCCTCAACCAGATCACCGATATTCTGGGACGTCTGACCCAATCCGGCGAACAACTTGGCACTGTACTGAACCGAATCACCAGCGAATCAAGCCGCCAGCGGGCACAGGCGGAACAACTGCGCCAGACTACCCAGGCGGTGAGGGAGATCGCCCGCAACACCGCAGTGATCGCCCTGCAAGGCGCCGACAATGCCAAAAGTCAGGAGCACAAGCTGGCCAGTTTTGCCGATCTGATCACCCGTATCCATCAGCATGCCCGTCAGGTGAGTCAGCTCTCGGTGCAGGTCTCGTCCCATATTCACCATCAGGCGCAACAGATCCCCCGCATCCTCGGCCAGCAAGGCTGAACCCTATTCGCCCCACATCTTTGCCAGATCACTTTCCCTCGACCAGAGGGAAAGTTTTTTTGTAGCACAAAATTATCTGTTATCGGCAGGTTAACTGACACCTCGTCCCCCGTACCGGATGAAAACCCGCACTGGCGCTGCCCGCAGCCTCAAGAAAACGCTCTCATCACCGTGATACCTGCCATGAGGCTGTTTACGACCTTGCCCATGATTATTTGCACTCGGTCATACTTTTGAAACGTTGAGGGAACTTTTCATTGATATTTCGCACCGCGAACGTACTCTTGGGGTTGTCCGATAGCCAAGAATCGGAACATAAAAAACAACATGTGATGATCAGGACTGCCAACTACAGATGTGCCAAGACATCCGGGTTTGCAGGTAGCCAAGACAAGATTTTTTGCCCTTCGGGGTTTTGATTGCAATGCCAATACCGAGCGGTAGGCCCGATGCCAACTGCCGGAAAAAAAAGCTAAGTCCATAAAATCAGGAGCAATTAAAATGGAAAAAGTGATCTTCAAGCGCGCCGCTTTGAGTGCCGCTGTGGTAGCCGCTCTGGTCGCCCCCGGTATGGCGTTGGCAGCTCAGGACATGATGAGCCCGGAATACGGCCAGTCCTATGAAACCTTCGTTAAAGACTCCAAACTGACCGGCGGTATCTTCTACTTCCAGCGTGACCGTGAGCGTATTGACGGTAATCCCAACATGGGTCAAATCGGTGAACCTGGCGATTCAAACTACAGCCCGTCGCGTCACAAAGGGCAGTACGAGAACAACCTTAATCATGCCACTGCGCAAATTGCCCTTAACTTTAACTCTGGTTACGCATGGGATGTAGTCGGTTTAGATGTTGGCGGCTTTGGTGCTTATGACTTGGCCGTATCAGAAAATCATGCAGTGAACCAAGAAAACGAATTCTCGTTTGCAGGTCGCAACTGGGGCAACAACGCTAAAGATGGCTCTCCGGAGAATGGCTTTAGCCTCTCCAACGCAGCGATGAAGCTGAAGTTCATGGATGGTGGCATCACTGCGAAGGGTGGTTATACCCAGCTGTATGTCCCAGGTCAGATCGGTGTTAACTGGTCCTATCAACCGGGTACCTATCGTGGTGGCCAAGTTGAAGGCAACTTCGGCGGTCTCTATCTGACCTATGCCATAGCAGATGAGTACAAGTCACCTTGGTACAAAGAGACCCAGGTCTTCTCGCGTGGCAAGGCATGGCACGCCCCGTTCTCCGATGCAAACGTTATTGATTATATCCACGGTATCGCAGCCCGTTACACCTTCGAGAACGGCACAGCTGTGACCGGCTCTTTCGGTCAGTCCGAAGGCTATATGGATAGCTACCACGTCAAACTGGCCCACAAGTTTGACGTGCTGGGTGGCCTCTCCACCAGCTACCAATTCTACGGTTCTGAGACGGATACCAAAACAACTCTTAGTGATGGCTCACAACTCGAAACCTATGACGGACTCGCATGGCAGCAGGCTTTGACCGCAGCTTGGAACTACGCCCAGTACGGTTTCCGTCTGGAAGGGCTGTGGACCAAGGCTGAAGGTGCGGAAGGCAACTACCTGCCCCGCCTGACCCGTGGCTACGGCAACTCCCAAGGCGCCAACGAAATTTGGTGGGACTCCCGCTCCGACTGGAACGCCAACAACGAGAAAGCCGTCTTCTTTGGTGTCACCCGTTCGCTGGATGATCTGGTTGGCGCCCCTGGCTGGTCCGTCGGTGTATCCGGTGCCTACGGTTGGGATATCGAGAAAGGCGATGGCACTAAAGCCACCAACGGTGAAGATACCGAGTGGGCAACCAACTTCGATGTCAGCTATACCGTGCAGGATGGCAAGCTGAAAGGCACCCTGTTCAAGCTGCACTACACCGACTATAACAACGATATCACCCAAAAAGGTGGTTGGACCGAGTATCCCAACATCTTCGCCTCCGAAAAAGACGTCAAGTTCCACATCATCATGCCGTTTACCATCATGTAATCAGGCAATACCATGTCAGCAAACCGGGCTACTTGGCCCGGTTTTCTTTTTCCTGATCAGCGGGTTAACATCCACCCTTGGGTTAGGATTCAACACACCTACAGACCTGCCATGACGAGGATGTCACCATGTCGCGATTTGTTCTGATCACCGGTTGTTCCAGCGGTATTGGCCTCGCCGCCGCACAGGCGCTGGGCCAGCACGACTTTACCGTGATCGCCTCGGCGCGCAAGGCGGAAGATGTGGAACGCTTGCAACAGCTGGGGTTGCTGGCGGTACAGCTGGATCTGGCGGACCCTGCGTCCATCGAACTGGGTGCCAGTGCGGCACTCCATCTGGCGGGTGGGTGCCTCTATGGCCTGTTCAACAACGGCGCTTATGGCCAACCCGGGGCGCTGGAAGATCTGCCCACCGAGGCGCTACGTGAGCAGTTTAATGTCAACCTGTTTGGCTGGCACCATCTGATCCGTCAGGTGCTGCCGCCGATGCTGGAGGCCAAAGAGGGGCGGATAGTGCAGAACAGCTCGGTGCTGGGGCTGGTTGCCATGAAGTATCGCGGCGCCTATAACGCCAGCAAATTTGCGCTGGAGGGTTACTCGGATACCCTGCGCCTCGAACTGGCGGGTAGCGGGGTACATATCAGCCTGATTGAACCGGGCCCCATCGATACCCGTTTTCGTGCCAATGCCCGCAGCGCCTTCCTGCACCACATCGATCCGGCCCAGAGCCGTCATCAGTCGGCCTACCGCCAGACTCTGACACGGCTGGAAAAAGAGGGGGCCACCAGCGGCTTTACCCTGCCGAGCGAAGCCTGCATCCCACCGCTGCTCCATGCGCTGACCCACGCCCATCCCAAGGCACGCTATCCGGTGACCACGCCGACCCGGCTGTTTGCCTTCTTGCGACGGGTATTGCCCACTCGCTGGCTCGATAAACTGCTGGCCAAATCAGCCTGATCCCGTGATTGGCGACAAGCATCCTGTCGCCCGGGTTGGGTCAGCTGTATAGCGACGTAATCCAATCCGCTAACCTGGTTTATCCCTCGTTTCAGTAGTGCTCGCCATTGCTGTAGTAGGCACTCTTGACCAGAGGGATCACCTGCACCACCACATAGGTCTGCTCCCCCAGCACCCGTTTCAAATGGCGCGTGATAAGGCGCGCGGCGGCGTCCTGCATCTCCTGCGGCCGCGCAAACCAGTGCAACTCGACAAACGGAAATCCCGCCTCTGGCTCGCCGTTACGGATCCAGCAGCTCTCCACCCGCTCCATGGTGACAAACTCCGGCTTGCCGCCGGTCAGCTCGCAAAGCTCGGCCAGCAGCGGGCCGCTCACCTGTTGCAGGGTCTCGAGCGCCACGGCGCGAAAACGAAGATGGGGCATGGCAAACCTCTTGGTTATCTGAAATGAGGACTTATCATAGGGGTTATTGTCAGCAAGAGAAGTCACCCGGCGCATATTAAGGATCCCCATGAGATTTCATCGCACCCTCTTTGCCTTCCTGCTCTGCCTGCTGCTACCGCTGCACGCCTTTGCCGATCCCGCCTTCTATCGGGTGAGCAAGGGCAACCAGCAACACTGGCTGCTGGGCTCCATCCATGCGGGCAAACCAGCCCTCTATCCTCTGCCCGAGCCGGTGGAGCGTGCCTGGCTGCAGAGTCGCGCACTGGTGATGGAGGTGGACATGAACAGCATCACGCCGGATCAGTGGCAACAGACCGGCTCCCTCACCCGACTGGTGGATGGCAAACCGCTCAAGGATCATCTGCCTGCCGAGCTCTATCAACGCACCCTGATGGCGGGGGCCCGCTATGGCATCGACGAGGCGACCCTCGCCACCCTGCGCCCCTGGTTTGCCGCCATTACCCTGACCCAGGCCGCCATGGCCCGCTCCGACTTCAAAAGTGAACTCGGGATAGACCAGCACTTTGCCACCCGGGCCGCCAAAGAGAGCAAACCGGTGGTGGGCTTTGAGACCCTGCTGGAGCAACTCGGTTATCTGGCCAGCGTGGGTGACAACCAGACCCTGATGCTCGCCAGCACCCTGGATGAGCTGCCGATGCTGGAGACAGGTTTCGCCGCCGTAATGAAAGCGTGGCAGCAGGGGGATGAGTCGACGCTGATCAATCTGCTCAAGGAGGAGATGGCCCCGCCCGCGCTACAAAGCTGGATGGAGCAGACCCTGCTGGCCGAGCGCAATCACAACTGGCTGAAAAAATGGTCCACCCTGCCCAACGAGAGCTTTATCGTGGTAGGCGCCCTGCACCTTTACGGCGAACAGGGGTTGCTGGCGTTGCTGGAGCAGCAGGGGTGGCGCATTACCCCGCTCACCACACCGGGCCCTGTGCAGGCTCGGTCGCAAGGAGTCCAGTGAGAACGATCACAGATCGCGCTGGTTATTAAACAACCTGCAAGGGAGTTGATCGGGATCATCCCGGATGGGGCAAAGAGGTATTTATCATGCCTGTCATCAACCGGGTGACAGGAGCAATAAAATGGACTTTTGGCTGGACCTGATGTTTGGCAACAGCGTGGGATTGATGTCGATGCTGGTGATTATCGGCACCTTCTTGCTCATCAGCTCTTACGCGGCCTACTTCATCTACAAGGTGATGCACTCGCAACCGCCTCATTCACAGCAACCCCATTCTCAACAACCCAAAGAGGGCAAATAATCCTCTGACCACAGGCGGCAGTTCACACTGACCGCCTGTGCTGTTTTATGGTTCGCGACTGTGATTCCCGGGCCAGGATGCACCAGTGTCCATGCTGGGAGCCCCTTATCCCCTCCCCCTTTCCCCGTTTTCTGTGCCGGTTGCGGCCGTTATAATGGCCCCCACTTTTTCTTATGGGGAGCCTGCCGTGTCTCATAACGACGAACTCTCGCTATTTATGAATGAAGTGGCCGACGTGCGGCCCATTCGCAGCGACAACATCCATCCCCATGCGGCCAAATCCGCCCCGACCGAGGCACAACTCGCTCGCCGCCAGGCTGCCACCGCCGAGCAACTCGCCCTCGACCACCTCACCATGGAGGCCATCGAGATGCGCGATCCGCACGAAATCGTCGGCTTCAAGCGTGATGGGGTGCAGGAGGGGGTCTACAAGAAGCTGCGGCTCGGCAAATACGAGCTGCAGGCCAGCCTGGACTTGCACCAGAAAACCCTCAACGAAGCGCGCCAGACGCTGGTGCAGTTCATTGCGGATTGTGAAGTCCGGGATATCCGCTGCCTGCTTATCCTGCACGGCAAGGGGGAGCGCAGCACCCCGCGTGCCCTGCTGAAAAGCTATGTGAGCGCCTGGTTGCCGCAACTGCCCGCCGTCATGGCGATCCACAGCGCAGAGCGTCGCCACGGCGGCAGCGGTGCTCTATACGTGCTGCTGCGTAAAAGCGAACGCAAAAAAGCGGAAAACCGCGAACGGCACCAGAAGCGGCTCGGCTAATCCGCGTCTCGCCACCACACCTTTGGCCCGCCTGCATGATGGTGGTCAACGATGCGGCGGCGGTGTTAGCATCGAACGGCCCCGAGCATGCCAGGTACGGGGCGGCATACCATCAGGGACGATAACAAGGACAATCCCATGTCATATCAAAAGCTTGAACAACATCAGCAACAGATCCACCGCTTTAGCCACCTCGCCGCCATCTGCGGCTGGGATCAGGCGGCCATGATGCCGGAAGGGGGCAATGATGCCCGCGCCGAAGCGATGGCCGAACTCGGTCTGCTGATCCACCAAAAGCGCACCGCTCCCGAGCTGGGTGACTGGATTGCCAGGGCCGAGAGTGAGCCGCTCGATGAAGTGCAACGGGCCAACCTCGGCGAGATCAAGCGCCAGTGGCAAGATGCCAGCCTGCTGCCCGGTGAGCTGGTCGAAGCGCTGTCGCTCGCTGGCAGCAAGTGCGAACACGCCTGGCGCAGCCAGCGCAAGAACAACGACTGGGCCGGTTTTGCTCCCAATCTCGAGGAGGTGGTGAAACTCTCCCGTGAAGTAGCGCAGCTGCGGGCCGATGCGCTTGGCGTGCGCCCCTACGACGCCATGCTGGCCCTCTATGAGCCGGGCATGACCAGCGCACGGCTCGATCAGATCTTCGGCGATCTCGCCAGCTGGCTGCCGGCTCTTATCCAGACCGTGAGTGAACAACAAAAGGGCGATGCCCTGCTGCTGCCGCAAGGCCCCTTCCCCATCCCGACCCAGCAAGCGCTCGGTCAGGAGGTGATGGGACTGCTCGGCTTTGATTTCGCCCACGGCCGGCTCGATGTGAGCAGTCACCCCTTCTGTGGCGGCGTGCCGACCGACGTGCGGATCACTACCCGCTATAACGAGCAGGAGTTTGTCTCCAGCCTGATGGGCATAGTGCACGAGACCGGTCACGCCCGTTACGAGCAGGGGCTGCCGCGCCATCTGCTGGGTCAGCCGGTGGCCGAAGCGCGCTCCATGGCGATCCACGAGAGTCAGAGCCTGTTTTGCGAGATGCAGCTGGGCCATCATCCGGCCTTCCTCGCGCTGCTGGCACCACACATTCGTCACCACTTCGGCGAACAGGCGGCGTTTGCGCCGGACAATCTGGCCAAGCTCTACAGCCGGGTCGAGCCGGGCTTTATCCGGGTCGATGCGGACGAGGTGACCTATCCGGCCCACGTAATCCTGCGCTACGAGCTGGAGCGCGATCTGGTGGAAGGGAAGATCGAGGTGGCCGACATCCCCGAGCTGTGGGATGCCAAGATGCAGCAGTGGCTGGGGCTCTCCACCAAGGGCAACTACCGCAATGGCTGCATGCAGGATATTCACTGGACCGACGGCTCGTTCGGCTATTTCCCGAGTTACACCCTGGGTGCCATGTATGCCGCCCAGCTGCGTTTTGCCCTCGAGAAAGAGCTGGGCAGCATGGGTGAGGTGATCGCGGCGGGCCGCCTGCCGGAGATCTTCGGCTGGCTCGGGCGCAACATCTGGTCACAGGGGAGTCTGCACAGCACCGACGAGCTGGTGCGCCGCGCCACCGGTGAAGCGCTCAACCCGCACTGGCTGCGCCAGCATCTGGAACAGCGTTATCTGAAGTGATGCGTGCTACACGGGTAAAACAAGACGGGGCCATGACAGGCCCCGTTTTTATGGCGGTGCATGGCATAGCACGCCGCCACCACCACCATGCTGTAAAAAGAGAAAATTCAGAGAGGATCAGGGGAACCCAGCAACTCGCGCAGTTGCAGGATATTGCCCTCAGGGTCGAAGGCGTTGCGCACCACAAAGCCGGGCCCCGTCCACTGCTGTGGCAGCAGGCCGCCGCCGAGATCCGCCGCCTTCGCTTCCGCCCAGGCGAGGCTGGAGACGGTGAAGAACAGCTTGATGGCCCCCTCTTCCCGCAGTGCTGGCGGCCGCTTGATAACGACTTGCCCGGCATAGGGCGCAGGAATGGCGTGGATCAGCAGCTGGATATCGCTGTTTTCCAGCACCACCAACTGCTCATCCTGACTGCAAACCACCATCTGCAGCAATGTACGGTAAAAGTGGGTCAGCAGGCCCGGATCCTTGGCATAGATCAGGGCACCGGCGCGAGCGGGGCCTGGCATGGAGCACTCCTCAACAGTGAACGGCTGGGTGGACAGGTCTCCACCTTCTCACAGTTGCGCGCCCCGTTCGATCCTTTTTAGCGGCTCGCCAGCCTCACTGCACAAAGTGCCACTGCCGCAGTGCCAGCGTCGGAGGCGGCCCCTGATCTTCGCCCATATCCGCCATGCCCAGCGCCTCGTCATAGTGCACCCCGCCCGCACCGCTCTCGGTCAGGTGCTTGGCACGCACCGCCCCGTACAGACCGCCACTTCCGCTGATCTTCATCTCGGTCAGCGGGGCATAGAGAGCAGCATAGAGCGGCGTATTGCCCGACAGCTTGACCCCATCCTTGCCGCTATACGCGGAATAGATGGAGATAGCGGGCGTACCGCCAGCGGTCAGCCCCTGTTTGGCTGCCGTCACCTCGGCACCGGCCCCAAGATCGACCTTGCCGCTGACGATCAGGGTCAGGCTGCTCCCCTCGCTCACCGTCAACTTGTTGCTGCCTGTCATGGTGAAATCCTTGTCGATCAGCAGCACCACATCCCCCTTGATGGTGAGTGTGGCATCGGCCCCCATATTGAGACTGTCGAGCTGATAAATGGTCTGATCCTTGCCAAACAGCTCCCCCTTGCCGGGTAGCGGCAGCCCGGGCTTGTGCTGGTTGCTGCTGGTGACCGAGCCAGTGGCAGGATCCGTGGTCAGCACCATCTGCTGGGTGGCGCCCAGCGTCAGCGGGCCATTGATGGGCAGTGTGGCAGGAGGGAACGATTTGGACAGCGCGACCACATTGAGCGGGTCACACACCTGCCCGGCCACGGGTGGCAACTTGGGGTGGGTGCGGTACTCGGGATCCAGATATTTCTGGTTCTCCTGATCTTTAAAAAAACCAGCGCCACCATAATTGAGCTTGCCGCTGTCGATGCTGGTGCCCCAATCCATGGAGACATTACCGTTGACCGCCACCTGACCACCGATGCGTCCCCCTTTCAGAGTCAAACTGCCGCTCCCTTTCACATTGCCGGAGACCCGGACAATCTTGTCCGAAGAGGGGGAGATAATGACGTCACTCCCGGCATTCACGTTGCCTGAGATGGGAGAAGATCCGTTGAGGGTCACGGTACCTGTTGCCCGCACATCGCCCCAAATTGGCGAATTGCCGTCGAGCACCACATTGGCCTTGTCGCTGACAGTCGCCACCTTGGCATTCTGGTTAATGTTGGTGCCGCCATATTTGCCCTTGCGCGAGTCGTAGCTGTCGATAAAACCACTACCGGAGAGGCTTAGCCCTTCGCATGCCACCACCGAATCCTGAAAGATCAGATTGCCAGGCTTGCGCTTAAGGGCAAACAGGGCGTTGAGGCTGGCATTGCCCTCCAGATAGCTGCCATGGCTCTGCAACGCCAGCTTGCTGCCGGTGGCGGCATCCAACTGCTCGATGCTGAAGCGGCTGCCCGCCATGGCTCCTTCGCCCTTGCTTGGCACCTTCTGCACCAGTTGAGCCCACTCTATCCGTGGTTCAGCGCCAAGGGCCTGATGCAGGGCTCGATAACTCTCGTTCATCCCCTGCTCGGCACTGAGCTGCGCATTGATCTTCTTGTGAAAATTGCCGCTCAGGCGAGTCTGCAACTGGTTCTCCTGAATGCTGGTAAACACCAGCAGACTCGACAGCAGGCTCACCACCAGCACAACCAGCAGTACGGCTCCTCGCTGCCCCTGCAATCCCTTGTTCATCCCGATCCCCCTGCTGTGGCGTTGGCACCGGACGTGGCCAACGCTGCTGCCCAGACCGCCTTGCGGCGGGCCACCTGCACATCTACTCCCGGTGCCAGATAGCTCGGCAGCCCTTCGGGCAAGATGCGGATATTGACCAGTGCACCCTGCTGGCCGAATTCAAGATCCTGAAGATGGGCCAGCAACAGGCGCGGGCCATCTCCGTCATCGCAACTGAGCACCGGCGGCGTGAAGCGGTACTGCTCGGTAAAATCGGCGGTTTTCTGGTTGCCAAGGCAGGAGAGCACCGGACTGCCCCCCTCGACCTTGAAGGCCAGCGTCAGGCGATCAGGGGTCACGGCTATCAGCTGATCCGCCTGCTTGATGCTGTTGGTAAAGGTGAGAGTGGCAAAGCGCAACACTTCGTTCGCCTGCTCCAGCGCCTTGCTTTGCTCGACCGTGCTCTTGATCGGGGCGTAACCGGCAAAAATCGCCAGCATCAACATCAGACCGAGCACCATGGAGATCATCAGCTCGACAAGACTGACACCTCGTTGCCGGGAGGGGACGCTCAGCATAAAGGCGGAAATCCTGCGTTCAGCTCCACCCGCTTGGCGCCGGAGACCCGCTCATCCTGCCACTCGATAGCGACCACAAAGTTGTCGCTATAACGGTTCGGTAGCACCAGCCGGTGGCCCTCGTGCAGGGTGAAGCGGGCAAGAAAATCGGCCTGGGTGAACCGCTCGGGCTTGCGCTGCACTTCACACAGCGAACTCCAGATCTGCTCCACGCTGTTGCTCGCCTCGATCGTAGCCAGCGTGCTCTGCAAGCTGTAATGCGCCTGCTGCAACGAGACCACCTGCCCCTTGGCGAGACCGAGAAACACCATCACCGCCAACACCATGGAGACCATGATCTCCACCAGATTGAAGCCCTGCTGGCGGGCAAGTGCGGCGTGTCTCATGAGCAGCTCCCTTGCAGCAGCTGGCCGCTCGGGGCCACGCAGAGCACCCGCTGCTCACCGAGGCGATTGGCCAGAATGATCTCGGCATGGCTGCTGCTGCCGGTTGGCGCGATCTGGATGGGGTCAAACGGCTTGATCACCACTCCACCAGCAGGTGCTGCCGCCTGACGAAGCAACTTGCTGTCAGCCATCACCACCCAGCCACCGTTCTCGGTGCCCTGCAGCACCACCGGCAGGGTCAGCTTGACCGCTTCACTGCGGGCAAAACGGTAGGCAGACGCGAGTTCGGTCGCGCTGCGATCGAGCCGTTCGGCCGCGAGGCGCTGACTCATGGAGGGCAACCCGACCAATAGCAAGATGGCGGCTATACCGACCGTGATCATCAACTCAATCAGAGTAAATCCGCGCACGTTCATCTTATGATCCCCAGCAGTCATGGCGATTGGCCGCGCGATAACCGGTCTGATCGAGGGTCAGAGTGCCGCATTCATCCTGTTGTCGCGTCGTTGGAATGGCTTTGAGCAGGTAGTCGCCAGCATCTTGCTGGCTGTAGCTGAACTGGTAGAAATCCGTGTTGGAAGGGGTAGCAAACGTATCGGGATAACGGCCCTGTCGGGTATAGATACGTTCGAGGGCGAGCGCCTGCTCCAGCAATTGCTGCTGCGCTTCGTAACGGCGTCCCTGTTGCAGATAACCCTGATACGCTGGCAACGCGATGGCCGCGAGAATGCTGACAACCGTCATGGCGATCAACAACTCGATCAGACTAAAGCCCCGGCAATGGGGCCATGCCTTACAGTCGTTCACTTATCATCCTTGGCAAGTGTTGTTATTGGTCGGCCTAAGGCCGCAGATGTGACGACTTAATAATCATCAAAAATTAACTGACTCGATTGAACAACACAAAATCGCCACACTCAATGTAAAAAAGATAGTTATGTGATCTGTTATTAATTTTTAAGCAGTTTTCGCCGCCACTAATCTCGCTAAGCAAATAAAGCTAGGCCAATCGTGCCTACGACCCGTCCGTTATGCCCCCTTCTGTCGAGCCGCGATACATGAATAACAGCGTGACGAAGAGTGAAACCCGGCCGTGCAATGAAAGAGCAAAATAACCTTTGGCCAATTTTTGCTATCTCTGTCCGTTTCTGGCTAGTCATGGCCCCCGAGCCCCCTTACTCTCTTGCCATCTATTCCAGCAAAGCCGCCAACACCATGAATGCAAAGCCAAGCCCTGAGTCGTCACCGGATGAGGTGATCAACACCCTCAGCCGCGAACAGTGTCACGCCGCACGGCTCGCCCGCGACGCTCGTTTTGATGGCCGCTTCTTTACCGGCGTGCTCTCGACCGGCATCTACTGCCGGCCAGTCTGCCCGGCACGGCCACCGCACGAGCACAATGTGCGCTACTTCCAAAGCGCCGCGGCCGCCGAGCAGTATGGGTTGCGACCCTGCCTGCGCTGCCGCCCTGAGCTGGCCCCCGCCGCCCGTGGCGATCTGCCGGTTGAACTGGCACGTCTGCTGGCGCGCATCGATCGCGGCGAGCTGGCTGACGGCACGCTCGCTGAATTGGCCGAAGAGGCCGGGATCAGCGAACGCACCCTGCGCCGCCAGTTCGAGCAGCACCTCGGCGCCTCGCCAAAACAGGTGGAGCAGACGCGCCGCCTGCTGCTCGCGAAACGGCTGCTGACTGAAACTGGGCTGCCCATTACCGACATCGCGTTTGCCGCTGGCTTTGCCAGCATCCGCCGCTTCAATGACGCCTGGCTCAACGCCTACGGGCTGGCCCCACGCACCCTGCGCCAGCAGGAGCAGCACGCTGACGCGCCAGAGCACATGAGCGCGCAGCTGCGCGGCGCAACCCTGACGCTGCAACTGCCCTACCGCCCTCCGTATGACGTGGCGGCCATGCTGGCGTTCTACCGGCTGCGGGCGATCCCCGGGCTGGAGCAGGTGGATGGTGAGGTGTATGAGCGGCGCTACCGGGTCGGCGATCAGGTCGCGCTGGTGCGCATCGCGCAGGGCAAGGGGCATAGCCTGCAGCTTACCGTCCATGATCTGCCGCTCGCGGCGCTGCCCGATCTGCTCTATCGGGTGCGCCGGATGTGGGATCTCGATGCCGATATGCAGCGGATCGGTGATCTGCTCGGTCAGGATCCGCTGCTCGCCCGCTTGCTGGGGCGCTGGCCCGGCGTTCGGCTGCCGGGTGGCTGGGACGAATACGAGGTGATGCTGCGCGCCATCGTCGGCCAGCAGGTCTCGGTCAAGGGAGCCATCACCATACTCGGGCGACTGGTGGCGCGCACCGAGGCGCAATACGGGGTGGCGCAACTACCGACCCCCGCCCAGTTGTGCGAACTCGATCTCGACGGCATCGGCATGCCCGGCAGCCGTATTCGTACCCTGCGGGGAGTGGCGAAGGCACTGGCCAGTGGCGAGCTGACCCTCACGACAGCCAGTGATGAGCAGTTGCTGGCACTACCGGGCATAGGCCCCTGGACGGTCTCTTACTGGCGGCTGCGCTGCGGAATGGATACCGATGCCTTCCCCGCTTCCGATCTGGTGCTGCAAAAGGCACTCGGCGACGGCACCAAGCTGCCGGTGAAGGAGGTGTTGGCGCAAAGCGCAGCATGGCAACCGTGGCGCAGCTATGCAGCCAGCTGGCTGTGGCACGCCATGAGTGAAGCGCCCGATTTGCTACTCCGTGCCACTGGCAACGAAAACCAGCAGGATAGCCAACAACAGGAGATAACCCCATGATCCGCTACGATATCCTGCCGACCCGCTGCGGCAATCTGCTGGTTGCCATCAACGAGTATGGCTTGGTGCACGTGGACTTTGTGGCGGGCCTGCGGGCACTGCCCGATATGAGTGGCTGGCAGCAAGATCACGAAGCGCTGGCTCCCTTCCTCGCCGAATTTGACGCCTATTTTGCCGGTCGCTTGCAGCGCTTCTCCCTGCCCCTTGCCGCCCGTGGCACCGCCTTTCAGCAGGCGGTATGGCAAGCGTTGTGCGACATCCCCTACGGCGAGACCCGCAGCTACAGCGATATTGCCCGCGCCATCGGCAAACCCGATGCGGTGCGGGCGGTGGGTGCGGCGAATGGCCGCAATCCGCTCTCGATCATCGTCCCCTGCCATCGGGTGATCGGCCAAAACGGCAGCCTGACCGGCTATGCGGGGGGATTGGAGATTAAAAAAGCGCTGCTGGCGCTGGAGAGGGGCAATTAAAGGAGTCTGAGTAGAGCACCTGCGATAAAAAATTGCCCCTTTCCGGCTGGAGAAAGGGGCTCATTGATCAGCGTTTCAGGCTGCCCATCACATGCATTTCGCAGCGGTTACAGTCAAAACGCAGGCGGAAGGTGTCTTTACCCATTTTGAGTTCCAGCGGCTCGGCCTTGAGACCTGGCACCTCGTTCGGGCAGAGGTTCTGGCTATAGCGGATGCAATGCTTGGTGATCATCAGCACCACTTCCCGCTCCTCCTTGTTCGCCTCATAGGCGGGAGCAATCCGATCCACCCCGTGTTCGCGGAAGAACTGCTCGGCCGCGCTGTTCAGCACATTGCCAAGGTAGGAGAGACGGTGCTGGGGATAGTTGATATCCCGCAGGGCAATGCGTCGCTCGGGGCGCTGGTAGCTGGCCACGCGTGCGGCCTCCAGTGCAGCGATGCCATCCCGGCGCAAACCGTTGAGCTGTGATGCGGCGATAAATAGCGGGTGAGTGAATGCCAACTCAATCTTGCGCGCCACAAACAGGGTATTGCCGAGTTTGCCAAGCTGATCCCGCGCCTGTTGCAGCGCCCGCTCCGGGTTGTCGGCAGGCTGCTTGTCGCAAGGCAGGGTCACCGCAACGCTGATGCCCTGCTCGTCGGTGAGCGTGAGGATCACACCCTCATCGCACTCAGCCAGCACCATATCGACCCGGATGCGGCGATCCGCGCTCGCCTTCTCCAGCATCTTGCTGAACGCCTGATCGTGGTTGCGGTAGATTTCTGTCCCCACCTTTAGCCCCGGCATTCGTTCTGACAGGAGTAACTGCTTACCTTCGACCTTGTTGAGGCGCATCCCCACCAGCTCATTGTTCGGCTTGAAGAAGCCCAAACCGTCGCCGTTGTTGAGGGTGACCTGTTTGCCATCAATCTCGATACCGTCACGGGTCACCTTGGTGACACGCCCCAGCGGTTCGCCCACATATTTCGGGCTTTTGGTGGAGTCGATCCCCTGCTGGCGGCCATGGAGGAAATAGTCGGTGCTGCCGCGGTTGAAGCTCTTCTTGGGGTCAGGCGTGAAGCTGTAGCTGCAACGGCCGGCCGAAGCGGCCACCAGATCGGAGCGACTATCCAGAATGGCGTCCAGCTTCTGCCGATACCAGGCTGTGACGTTTTTGACGTAGTCGAGCCCCTTGAGACGCCCTTCAATTTTGAAGGAACGGATCCCCGCCTCGATCAAGGCCTCCAGGTTGTCGGTCTGATCCATATCCTTGAGTGACAGCAGGTGGCTGTCGGCCACCAGCACTTCGCCATCCGGCTTTTGCAGCGAGCAGGGCAGACGGCAGAGCTGGGCACACTCGCCACGGTTGGCGCTGCGGCCTGTGCGGGCATGGCTGATATTGCACTGGCCGCTGTAGGAGACACAGAGCGCACCGTGGATAAAGAACTCCAGCTGCACATTGGTCACCGCACTGATCTCGCGGATCTGCGCAAGAGACAGTTCGCGCGCCAGCACCACCTGAGAGAAACCCACATCCTGCAGAAACTTCACCTTCTCCGGCGTGCGGTTGTCGGTCTGGGTACTGGCATGGAGCGCGATGGGAGGCAAATCCAGCGCCAGCAGTCCCATATCCTGCACGATGAGCGCATCGGCACCGGCTTCGTAGATCTGGTGGGTCAGGCGCCGGGCCTGCTCCAGCTCGTGATCGTGCAGCAGGGTGTTGAAGGCGACAAAGACCTGGGCGCCGAAACGGTGGGCGTGACGTGCCAGCGCTTCGATATCCTCGATGGAGTTGCCCGCCGCACTGCGGGCGCCAAAGGCAGGGCCGCCCATGTAGACGGCATCGGCACCATGGTTGATGGCTTCGATGCCGTAGGCGAGGTTCTTGGCCGGAGCCAGCAGCTCCAACCGGTTGTTGTGGCTTAACGGGTGCTTGTTCTGGTGCATGGTCTCGGGATCAGGGCGGACAGCAAATGGGCGCTACTCTAGCCCATTCACCGCCTGCGTGCCTTGATCCCGCTTAAGGTATCTGCGAAATACAGGATTAGATAACCACCTTGAGCGCCAACCCGAGCAGCACCAAGCCACTCACCTTATCGATCACAAAGGATTTGGCTTTAAGCCACGCCAGCACCGGCCCACGAGAGAGCACCAGCGCCACCAGCACGTACCAGACGGCATCAATACCGCCCGCGGTGAGCATCATGATACCCCCCTCGCTCCAGCCGGTATCGGCCCGCACAAACTGGCTGAACAGAGCGATGAAGAAAACCGCGAGCTGGGGATTGAGGAAGGCCACCATAAAACCTTCAAAGGCTCCTTGCCGACCACGCAACTGATGCACCTCTTCATTCCCTTCGTCACTGGCTGGTTTTGCCAGCAGGGCTTTCACCCCAAGCCAGGCAAGAAACGCAGCACCACCGTAGTGGATCAGATCAAACAGGATAGGGGTCTGGGTGATCAGGATCGAGAGGCCAAGCGCGGTGACCAGCGCATAGATACCAACCCCGAGGCCGTGGCCGAGCGCGGTGGCAACGCCGTGCCCCTGCCCGCCCTGCACCGTGTTACGGATGATCAGCGCCAGACTCGGCCCCGGGCTGATGGCGCCCATCACGCAGATTGCGGCCAGTGCCAGCCAACTCGTCAGTTCCATGCATTTCCTCTTTATATGCTCGATATGATGACCTGCATTCAGGGTACGGGCTGAGCCATTATGCCAGTAGTGAAAGTTATGAATAGATTCCATAACCAATGGCTATGGCACCACACAACTGACTGGGGCTAACCGCCGAGACCGAGCAGCTTGCGACTCTCGCCGACGGTACGTTGCAGGTGATCCCGCAGGAATGGGTAGGCCAGCTCGCGAAACCAGCGGTGGGCCGGATCCTGATGGTGGCGCTGATGCCACAGCAGATGATACTGCTGATCACGGGTAGCAAAGGGCAGATCGACAAAGGTGAGCTCATGGCCGCAGGAGAGCTGCCAGGCGATATGAGCCGGGGTGGTCATCAGGCAATCGGTGCGCAGCAACACCTCCACCGCCGCCTGAAAGAAGGGGACTCGGGCAAACCAGCGCCGACTCAGTCCCTGCGGCGCCAATACCTGCTCCACCGGGCTGTCCTTGTCGCCGCCGCCGCTCACCTGCAGGTGAGGCCAGGCGAGATAGTCATCGAGACTCAATGCCTTGCCCGCCAGCGGATGGTGACGTCCCATCAGCACCGCCAGCCGATCTTCCCCCTGATGCAGACCGCGGATCTGCTCCGGCACCTGCTCGGTGATGGTAGAGACCAGATCCAGCTCGGACTGCCACAACTGCGGCAGCTGACGTTTGTCCCACAGGCTGTACTCCAGCGCCGCCAACGGCGCCTCTTTGGCGAGCGCGGCACAGATATCGGGCAGGATATGCTGAGCCACATAATCGGAGGAGGCGAGCCGAAATACCCGCTCGCAGCGGCTCGGGTCAAATCCGGGCGCCTCGTAGAGCCGCTCCAGCGCACCGAGAGAATCCGCCAGCTGGGCGGCCAACAGTTCGGCCCTTGGCGTCATCAGCCAGCGTTGCCCCTCCCGCACGAGCAACTCGTCGTCAAACTCGCTGCGCAACTGGGCAAGTTGCTTGCTGATGGAGGGCTGACTCAGGTGCAGCAGCTCGGCGGCGCGGCTGATATTGCGGGTATCCAGCAGCACCTTGAGGGTCGGCAACAAGTTGAGATTGGCTCTGAGCAAGGAGATACCCTCATCGGTGGGGAAACGCCTATCTTAGGGCAGAGGAGTCCCGCGTTTTAAGCAAAATTTCCTGCCATGTTCAGCACGTTGCAGCCCTTTGCGACCAGATGGCACAGCGGATCCCCCCGCACATAACCATGACCACAAGATGACAGTGGTTGTCTCGTACGGCATAATTGCACGATTTTCCGCCCGCGGGCGATCCACTTTGAGAAGCGGTAACAAGATGAAATACGCCAATATCACCGGCTGGGGCAAATGCCTGCCTCCCTCTGTGCTGACCAACGACGACCTCAGCACCATCATGGATACGTCAGACGAGTGGATCTATCCGCGCACCGGCATCAAGGCCCGCCGGATCTCCCATGTCAGCACCTCGGATCTCGCCACCCTGGCCGGTCGCCGCGCGCTGGCCTGCGCCGGTCTGGAAGCGAGCGATCTCGATGGCATAATCCTGGCCACCGCAACCCCGGACAACCTGCTGCCAAGTGCCGCCTCTGCGGTGCAGAAGAAGCTCGGTGCCGTCAATGCCGCCGTGTTCGACCTCAACGCGGCCTGCACCGGTTTCGTCTACTCCCTCTCCGTCGCCACCTCGCTGGTGCAGAGCGGCATGATGAAGAAGGTGCTGGTGATCGGTGCCGAGCGCCTTACCTACCTGCTGGACTGGGCACGCCGCGATACCGCCGTGCTGTTTGGCGACGGGGCAGGTGCCGTGGTGATCGAGGCAAGCGAACAGGAGTGTGGCCTGATCGCCAACAAGCTGGGCTGTGACAGCGAAGCGCGGGAGATCCTGCACGTACCGAACTTCGGTACCGATCGGGTGCGTTTTGCCGATATCGATGGGCTGTTCACCTTCAACTTCGAAGGGCCGGAGATCTTCAAACGCGCCGTGCGCGGCATGGGGGAAGCCACCAGCACTGTGCTGGCGCAGGCCGGTATTGCGCCGGAGCAGGTCGACCTGATCGTTCCCCATCAGGCCAATATCCGCATCATCGAAACCCTCGCCAAGCGGATGAATGCGCCGATGGAGAAGGTGATGGTCAACATCGAAAACTACGGCAACACCTCCGCAGCCACTGTGCCCATCGCCCTGTGCGAAGCGCTGGAGCAGGGCCGCGTCAAACCGAACTCCTATCTGCTGACCGCCGCTTTCGGTGCCGGCCTGACCTGGGGGGCCGCCATCATCAAGTGGGGCGATCGCGTCACCCCCATCAAGGCGTGCGATGCCGAGCTGCCCCCGTGTGACAAGAGCGCGCTGGAACTGATTGCCCACGCCGTGGAAGGTTGCCAGAAGGCTCACGCCAACGAGGCTTGACCCTCATCAGGAGCCTGAATCCTCAGGCTCCTTATCTCCTTTTCATCCCCACCAGGCTCTTCCCCCCACTTCGCAAGCCACTTGATACGGCAATCGCTGATACAAACAACTCCGATTTGCAGCCAATTAATTTTTTTCCGCTAACCTTATTGTGCCAACTATAAATAAAGAAAAGAGCGTCAAGGGGCACCATGACTGTTTCGGTCCCGCGCCTTTACCTCTTACCAAATAATTGCACAGGGATAAGCTACGTATGGCACAACACAAAAGTGGCGTGAACACACCGCTTTGGGAATCGGTTTGCTGGATTTGCTGCATCGGGCTTGCTCTGCTGAGCTGCCTGTTGCTGCAGCTCGCCGATGCGCTGTCACCTCTCTACCTGCTGCTCAATGTGCTGGTTGGTATTGCCGCCGCGCTCTGGACATCGAGTCACTTCCACCAGCACACACTCCGACATCGTGCCGGAGAGGAACAAACCGTCGCAACCGATCCTCTCGCCCACTCCATCATCGGGCTCGAACAGGTGTGCGAGAAGGCTCTACCTATCTGGTCCCAGCAAATTGAAAGCTCTCGTCAACAAACCGAAGCCGCGATGATTGACCTGACTCAACGCTTCAGCGGCTTGGCCAACAAGCTGGAAGAAGCTGTCAATGCTTCTCATCTGGCAGCGGGAGAACTGGGTGATGCCAATTCCCGTGGCATGGCTGGAGTCTTGAGCGAGAGCCAGCAGCAGCTCAATGAAGTAGTTGCCATCCTGCACTCCGCCCAGGCCAATCGGGACGCCATGCTGGGTGAGATAAAAAGCCTGACCACCTACACCATAGAGCTCAACACCATGGCCATGGATGTGGCCAAAATCGCCTCCCAGACCAACCTGCTGGCCCTCAACGCAGCCATTGAAGCGGCTCGCGCTGGGGAAGCTGGTCGTGGCTTTGCTGTGGTCGCTGATGAAGTGCGCAACCTCTCCCGCCTCTCCAGCGAAACCGCCCAAAAGATGACCGACAAGGTAGACACCATCAATACTGCTATCGGCCGCGCCTTCCAGATTGCCGAAAATGCAGCCGCACGGGATCACGCCTCGGCGCTCAACTCGGAGCAGACAATCGAACAGGTACTGGCCCGTTTTCGCCATGCCACTGACAGCCTGGCGGAATCCGCCTCCCTGCTGCAAAACGAGAGCACCGATATCCATCGCGAAATCTCCAGCGTCATTGTCTCGCTGCAATTTCAGGACAGAGTCAGCCAGATCCTCAGCCACGTCAGACAAAACATGGAGAGCCTCTCCAGCCATCTGGTTGCTTCGGAGCAGAGCAGCAATGCGACAGGGCCAATCCAGATCGATGCCAATCGCTGGCTGGCAGAGATGGAGCTCTCATACGCCACCGACGAACAGCGCAATATTCACCATGGTCGCACCACCCGTTCTGTCAACGCGCAACCAAGCAGCGCCGACATCACATTTTTCTAGGAGAGAGATATGGGCAAAACGATCCTGATCGTGGATGACTCGGCAACTATTCGCCAAGTCGTGGGCATGACCCTCAAGGGAGCCGGTTATGAGGTCATGGAAGCCTCTGACGGCAAAGATGCGCTCAACAAACTAGATGGCAAGAAGATCAACCTGATCATCAGTGACGTCAACATGCCGAACATGGATGGCATCACCTTCGTCAAAGAGGCCAAAAAGCTGGCCAACTACAAATTTACCCCTGTCATCATGCTGACCACCGAGTCTCAGGACAGCAAGAAGCAGGAGGGACAAGCCGCAGGAGCCAAAGCTTGGGTGGTCAAACCCTTCCAGCCCGAACAGATGCTGGCCGCAGTCGCCAAGCTCATCATGCCGTGATCCGGAGCGCATCATGCAACTACAGAGTGAGCCACTCGACAACAAGGTGGTGGTGACCATGCCGGACGAGATCACCATTTATACAGTCAGCGAGCTGAAAGATGCTCTCTCGCCCTTATTGCATCAGGGAAACGAACTGGAGCTGAATCTGGCAGCGGTATCCGAGATAGACAGCGCCGGGCTGCAACTGCTGCTGGCAGCGAAGAAGACCGCTCTGCAGCAGGGCACCTCCCTGGCGCTGGTCTGGCACAGCCATGTTGTGCTTGAACTGCTGGAGCTCTGCCAACTCTCGGCCTTTTTTGGCGACCCCACCCTCATCACCCATGGCGAACGGCCCTGAGCCACCATGACAAGGAGTCACCGTGAGCATCGATCTTGATCAGGCTTTACAAACCTATATCGCCGAGGCACGCGAGTTGCTTGAAGAGATGGAGTCAGCCCTTCTATCACTGGAATCTGACCCTGACAATAGCGAGCTGATTGGTGCCATCTTCCGTGCTGCTCATACCATCAAGGGGTCGGCTGGCCTGTTTGGTCTGCAACCCATCGTCGGGTTTACCCATATCGTCGAGGATCTATTAGACCAGATCCGCAATCAGTAGCTCACCGTCACCTCTCCTCTGATCAAGGATCTGCTGGAGAGCTGTGACCACATCCAGACGCTCATCAGTGTCGTTGCAGAACAGGGCAGCACGTTAAGCGATGGCGATGCCAACCAGGATGAACGGCTGAGGCTCACCCTCACCCGTCATCAGTGCGTCCCCCATGCCACGCTGCCAGATACTGTACATACGCCGGAACCCAAGATCGAAAAAGAGGGAGGGATTACCAGCTCCGCCTCCCTGTGGCATATCTCCCTGCGTTTTGGTCCCGATGTGCTGCGCAATGGCATGGATCCGGCCGCATTTCTGCGCTATCTCGGCACTCTCGGAACCATATGCTCGGTGGAGACTATCCATCAGGCGCTACCGGATTGGGAACAGTTCGATCCGGAGAATTGCTACCTCGGCTACGAGATAGACTTCGACTCGCAGGCAGATAAGGCAGCCATCAGCGATGTTTTTGAATTTGTCAGAGATGACTGCCAGATCACCATCTTGCCGCCCCACAGCAAGATCACCGAGTTCATCAACCTGATCGAGTCGCTACCGGAAGATAGCGCTATGCTGGGGCAGTTGCTGGTCAACACCGGCGCCCTCACCGCAGAGGAGTTAGCCAGCGGTCTGCAGGCACAACAAGCGACCCCGGCAGAACAAGCGCCCAAACTCGGAGAAATCCTGATTGCGCAGGGTGCCGTCAACGAAGCCGTCGTCGATGCCGCCCTGAAAAAACAGAACCAGACCAAGGAGAGCAAGAGCAAAGAGGGTCGTTACGTCAGGGTACATGCCGACAAGCTGGACGATCTAATCAATCTGGTCGGGGAGCTGGTAGTCGCCAGTTCAGGAGCCAATCTGCTGGCCCAACGTACCCGCGAAAGCCAACTGCAGGAAGCCACCTCAGTCATTGCCATGCTGGTGGAAGAGATCCGCGACAGTGCACTGCGCCTGCGAATGGTGCCTATCGGCGATACCTTCAACCGCTTCCAGCGGGTGGTGCGCGATGTCAGTCAGGAACTGAACAAGGATATCACTCTGGTAATCTCCGGAGCCGAGACCGAACTGGACAAGTCGGTGGTAGAGAAGATCGGCGATCCGCTGATGCATCTGGTCAGAAACTCGATGGATCATGGCATCGAATCGGCAGAGCAACGGCTGCTGGCAGGCAAACCCCCCCGTGGCACCCTGAATCTCAATGCCTATCATGACTCCAACAGTATCGTCATCGAAATTCGGGATGATGGAGCTGGTCTCAACAAAGCCAGGATCCAGCAAAAAGCCATCGAGCGCGGTCTGATCAGCCCAACCACCACGCTGACGGATCAGGAGATATACAACCTGATCTTCGAGCCGGGGTTCTCTACCGCCGAGGCGATAACCAACCTCTCCGGTCGTGGGGTTGGCATGGATGTCGTCAAACGCAACATCACTGCCCTGCGCGGCACAGTCGATCTGGACAGCATCCCGGGAAAAGGAACCCGTGTGCAGATCCGCCTGCCGCTCACCCTTGCCATCATCGACGGCTTCCTGGTGCGAGTCTGCGACACCCACTACGTCATTCCCCTCGATATGGTGATCGAGTGCGTTGAATTGACCCAGAGTGCACAGTCCGACACTCAGGGTCGCAATTACATCAATTTGCGTGGTGAGGTGCTGCCCTTTATCCGCCTGCAACACTACTTCGATACCAATGGCAGCAAGGGGCGGCGCGAGAACATTGTCGTGGTCAGCCATGCAGGCAAAAAATCCGGACTGGTAGTGGATGAACTGCTGGGAGAATTCCAGACCGTCATCAAACCGTTGGGGAAATTGTTCCAGCGCCTGCAGGGCATCAGTGGTTCAACCATTCTGGGGGGGGGAGAGGTCGCCCTGATCCTCGACATTCCTTCGCTGATTCAGCACGCAATCACTCAGGAATCCTGTCAGCTCAACAGGTTGACAGTGTCGCGCAACGTGCCTCAATCCAGCATCAACTGAGGGGACCATCATGTTAAAAAATTCCACCATCAAATCGCGTCTTATTGTACTGCTCTGCATGCTCTGCCTGCTGCTGCTGGCCGTTGGCAGCCTCGGGTTATACAACATGCAGAGCAGCAATACCGGGTTGCAGCGCGTTTACAACGACAGGGTGGTTCCCCTTAAGCAGCTGAAGACCATCTCCGACAGCTATGCCGTCTCGATCATCGACAACCTCAACAAGGCCAATGCGGGGCTGATCCCGGCAGAAGAGGCTTTGAAGCAGATACAACAGGCACAGCAGACAATCAAAAACGAGTGGCATCACTACCAGTCCACCACCCTCACACCAGATGAACAGCGTTTGTCAGCCGAGGCGACAACCCTGTTCAACGCGGCCGATACCGATATTGGCAAGCTGGAGAAATACCTCGCCACCCAGCACGGCATGATTACTGGCATGCTGAACACTTTTGACGGTGCCCTCTATGGCTCCATCGACCCGATAGGCAACAAAATCACCGAGCTGGTCAACCTGCAGCTCAATGTGGCCAAGTCGGAATATACCGCAGCGCAATCCTGGTATGACGTGATGCTGATAACCATGGCGGTGGTTATCGCGGTCGGCATCGCACTCGCAGCTTGGTTTGGCACCCTGCTAATCAAAAGCATCATCACCCCTATCGAACAGGCTCTGCGCGTGGCCAATAGTCTGGCCGATGGCAATCTGGATGTATCGATCCAGATAGAGTCCAATGATGAAGCGGGTCAGCTCTTGATGGCGATGGATAACATGGTCAAGAAACTGGGGGCCTTGATCACGGATATCGAAACGCTGGTCACTGCCGCTGTCGAACAGGGCGACTTCAGCCACAAAATTGCGCTGGAGGATCGTCAGGGCTACATCAAGCGGGTATCCGAGCTGCTGAATCGCCTCTCCCATGTGACAGATACCAGCCTGGAAGATGTGATGCGCATCGCCACCGCGCTCTCCAAGGGGGATCTGACCCAACGGATCGATGAGCCCTACCCAGGTATTTTTGGCCAGACCAAAGACGGCCTCAACCGGACCATCACTGCGCTGACCAATATCATCGAAGAGGTACGCAACGCCGCCGACAACCTGACCAATGCCTCCAATCAGGTGAGCAACACTGCGCAGGCATTGAGCCAGGCCACCAGTGAGCAAGCAGCCAGCGTTGAAGAGACCAGCGCCTCTATCGAGCAGATGAGCGCCAGCATCAATCAGAACACCGAGAACGCCAAGATCACCGACAGCATGGCCAGCAACTCGGTGCTGGAGGCAACCGAAGGGGGCCAATCCGTTCAACAGACGGTGACCGCCATGCAGCAAATCGCCAAGAAAGTCAGCATCATCGACGACATTGCCTACCAAACCAACCTGCTTGCCCTCAACGCCGCCATCGAGGCGGCTCGCGCCGGAGAGCATGGCAAAGGCTTCGCGGTGGTTGCTGCCGAGGTGAGAAAACTGGCAGAGCGCAGCCAGATCGCAGCGCAGGAGATTGGCGAGCTCTCCTCCGACAGTGTCAGCAAGGCAGAGCGGGCTGGCAACCTGCTGGAGAGGATCGTCCCCTCCATTCGCAAAACCTCTGACCTGGTACAAGAGATCAATGCTGCTTCCGGGGAACAAGCCAGCGCAGCCAACCAGATCAGTCTGGCCATGAACCAGCTTAATCAGGTGACACAGCAGAATGCGGCCAGCAGCGAGGAGCTGGCGGCCACGGCCGAAGAGATGAGCTCGCAAGCCAGCGAACTGCAGCAAACCATGGCCTTTTTTGCTCTGGAGAAAAGTGCGCAGCTCAACACCAGGCCCAATGAAACCGGCCACAAGGGCATGCCTCCCAGAGGCAGTTTCATCGCCCCCCCACAACGGGCCAGCCAGCCCAATCAACCATCATCCCATTCCATTGATGACGCGGATTTTGTCCGCTTTTAACCGGAGGCGACCATGCATACATCCACCGACATCACGGTGCCATCAGCGGCCGCTGACGAGAGCAGTGGCGATGCCCAGTACCTGACATTTCTGATCAACAACGAGATGTTCGCCATCAATATTCTGGGGGTCAAAGAGATCATCGAATACGGCAATATCACTCCGGTTCCAATGATGCCGGGTTTTATTCGCGGCGTAATCAACCTCAGAGGAGCGGTAGTGTCGGTCGTAGACTTGAACGCCCGCTTTGGCAATGCACCTTCGGTCATCACTCGCCGCAGTTGTATCGTCATTATTGAGGGGGTGGCCCCGCAGGGCGAGGAACCTGTAGGTCAGGATATTGGCGTTGTGGTGGATTCCGTATCGGAAGTACTGGGTATCCCACAAGCAGATATCGAGCCCCCCCCCAGTTTTGGTGCCCGCATCCGGGCCGATTTCATCAGCGGCATGGGCAAGGTCAACGGCAAATTCGTCATCCTCATCGATACCGGGAAAGTGTTGTCACTCGATGAGATGGCTCAACTCAACGAACTGGCCCAGCCACAGGCAAGGTTGCCACAAGGCAGCCTGCAACCCTCCTGAACAGGCCTCCATACTCCACGACATGCAGCATAAGGAAACGCTCATGACCCAATCACTCTTAGGAAAACTCTTCGGAGACAATGCCACCGAAGTGAGGCAGCGGACCCAGTTACTCGACGCAATCGGCCAGCTGCAACACGCAGTCCTGGCAGAGCAGGTTCCAGCACCACTCGATCTTTCCGGTATGGACAGTCCCTTGCGTGAAGTAGGACATGCCATCAACGAGGTGGTCACCTTGCTCAGTGACAAGCTGGAACAGAGCCGCAACGACATTAAAAAGAACCAGGTGTTGCTCCATGAGAACCAGCTGGTTCGCAAAGCCCTCGACTGCGCCAGCACCAACGTGATGATTGCCGATACCAACCTCGACATTATCTATATGAACGAGGCTGTGACCGGCATGCTCAATCAGGCTGAGACCGACATCAAGAAAGAGCTCTACAGCTTCAACGCCAATCAGCTGATGGGCGCCAACATCGACAGCTTTCATAAAAATCCCGGCCATCAGCGCGCCATGCTGGCCAAACTCAACAGCACCTACCGTACCCAGATCCAGCTGGGGGGGCGCACCTTCTCCCTGATCGCCAATCCGGTCTTCAACGATACCGGTGAACGGTTGGGATCCGTGGTCGAATGGGCCGACAGAACCAAGGAGGTGATGATAGAGAAAGAGATGTCCGACATTGTGCAGGCCGTGATCAATGGCGAGCTGCACCGCAGGATGGAACTTACTGGCAAGAGCGGCTTCTTTCAGGCGATGGGAGAAGGGATCAACCAGATTGCCGAAGTGATCGACAGCACCCTCAACGACGTCATCCGGGTCGTACAATGTTTGGCAAAAGGTGATCTGACCCAACAGATTGAGGCGGACTATCCCGGCGTGTTTGGCACCACCAAGGATGCGCTCAACAAGACCATCGCCTCCTTGACCAAGATTGTTACCGAAGTACGCGGCGCCTCTGACAACCTCTCCAGTGCAGCCGAGCAGGTAAGCGCGACCGCCCAGTCGATCAGCCAATCCAGCAGTGAACAGGCCTCCAGCATGGAGGAGACCAGCGCCTCCATCGAGCAGATGAGCGCCAGCATCAACCAGAATACCGACAATGCCCAGGTCACCGATGGCATGGCCAGCAAGGCAGCCAAAGAGGCCGTAGAGGGAGGAGAAGCGGTCAAACTGACTGTGGATGCCATGAAGCAGATCGCCAGACGGATTGGCATCATCGATGACATCGCCTACCAGACCAATCTGTTGGCACTCAACGCAGCTATCGAAGCGGCGCGGGCAGGCGATCACGGCAAAGGCTTTGCCGTAGTGGCGGCGGAGGTGCGCAAACTGGCCGAACGCAGCCAGGTGGCAGCACAGGAGATTGGTGAGCTAGCCTCCAGCAGTGTCGAGATGGCGGAAAAAGCAGGTCGTTTGCTGGATCAGATGGTTCCTTCAATCAACAAGACCTCGGATCTGGTGCAGGAGATCAGTGCCGCTTCGGTTGAGCAATCCACCGGTGTCAGCCAGATCAATCAGGCCATGAACCAGCTGAGTCAGGTTACCCAGCAGAACGCTTCTTGCAGCGAAGAGCTGGCTGCCACAGCAGAAGAGATGAGCAGCCAGGCTGAACAGCTGCAACTGGCCATGGAGTTCTTTACCCTGGAGGCCCACGCCAAAGAAGGTAAAGCAGCCACCTCGCATCTTCACCCCAATACCCGAGGTCGCTTCATGAACGAGAGCACTGCCAACAGTCGGGAACGAGCCACCACAGTCCAACGCCCCACGGGCGATAGCGATTTTGTGCGGTTCTAGTCACGGGAGAGGCGTTGCCTCTCCCATCTCCGACAACACAGGTAGAGGGACTGTTTTTTGTATCAAACCCAGCTGCATGATGATGAGTTCTCCCGTTTCCAACGCTGGCTTCATCAAACGGCGGGGATAGAGCTGTCTCCAGCCAAGAAGGCGCTGGTGGCCAGCCGCCTGGCGAAACGGCTCTGCCACTATGAGCTGGATAGTTATGACGACTACTTCCAGCTCATCATGAACGATCGCAGCAGCGAACTGCAGCTGGCGCTTGATCTCCTTACCACCAACGAAACCTACTTTTTCAGGGAGCCCAAACACTTCGAGTTTCTGACGCGGGAGATAGTATCAGCGCTCCCGCCCGAGCAACCACTGCGGGTCTGGAGCGCTGCCAGCTCATCCGGCGAGGAGCCCTACAGTCTGGCCATGACCCTCGCGGAAAAACGCAGCACCTTCAACTGGGAGATCCTGGCCTCCGATATCTCGTCCCGGGTGCTGGAACAGGCGATGAGCGGGCGCTACCCCATCGAGCGGGCGCAAAATATTCCACTGCCCTTTTTGATGAAATATTGCCTCAAGGGTGTGGGCCTGCAGGAGGGCATCTTCATCATCGATCGCAAGTTGCGGGACAAGGTGCAGTTCATGCAGATCAACCTCAATCAGGATCTGCCGGACATCGGCATGTTTGACGTCATCTTCATCAGAAACGTGATGATCTACTTCAACAAGGAGACCAAAGGGCAAGTATTGCAGCGGCTGGTACCCAGACTCAAACCCGGTGGCTACCTGCTGGTGAGCCACGCCGAGAGCCTGCATGGCCTGCACCACGGCCTGCAGCTTGTCTCGCCTTCCATCTATCAGAAGAGATAAGTCATGACTCGGGAGGTGATCCTGCAACCGGGAGAGCTCTTTTTTGGCAAGGAGGATGTGGTGGTCAGAACCGTACTGGGCTCCTGTATTGCCATCACCTTGTGGCATCCGGAGCAGAAACAGGGAGGAATGTGTCACTACATGCTGCCAAGTCGGCGCAATCCCTCAACCAAGCTGGATGGGCGCTATGCCGATGAGGCCCTCGCCTTGCTGCTGCAAGCGGCCAGTCACTATCCCGCCCCTATCCATGAATATGAGGCCAAGTTGTTCGGGGGTGGCAACATGTTTACCGAGCCTCAATACGCACAGAGCGACAACAATGTCGCCGCCAAAAATATTCAGGCAGCCTGGCAGCTGACCCGACACCTTGGCCTTGATATCAAGGCTCATCATCTTGGCCATAGCGGCCACCGAAGCTTGCTCTTTGAGCTCAGCAACGGCAGTGTCTGGCTCCGCCATCATCGTCTGCCACATCAACGGGAGTCGCGAGAATGAAGCAGATCCGGGTCATGCTGGTGGATGATTCCGCCGTGGTCAGACAGGTATTGCAAGCGGTGCTGGAGCAGGAGCCCGATATCCGGGTGATAGCCACGGCATCGGACCCCCTGTTTGCCCAGGAAAAACTGAAGAAAGAGTGGCCTGACGTCATCGTGCTCGATGTGGAGATGCCCCGTATGGATGGCATCACTTTTCTCTCCAAGATCATGGCAGAGCATCCAACCCCGGTGGTGATCTGCTCCTCCCTCACCGAAAAGGGGGCCGAGACCACCTTGCAGGCAATGGCTGCCGGCGCGGTGGACATCATCACCAAACCGACCATGGGGATAAAAAGCTTTCTGCAAGAATCTGCCCACGACCTGGCTATGGCGGTACGTGCTGCGGCCCAGGCCAACCTCAAGCGCGTGGGCAAGCCCTCCTCTGTACCAGTCAGCACCAAACTCAACGCAGATGCCATGCTGGCGCCCAACCAGCACGCCATGGCACAAACCACCGAGCGCCTCATCGCCATCGGCACCTCGACCGGCGGCACCCAGGCGCTGGAAGCCGTACTGACTGCCTTACCCCGGGTCAGCCCCGGCATTGTCATCGTGCAGCACATGCCGGAGAAATTTACCGCCATGTTTGCAGAACGCCTGAACGGGGTCTGCCAGATAGAAGTGCGGGAGGCGAGGAATAATGACCGGGTGATCCCGGGGCTGGCGCTGATTGCCCCCGGAGGCAAGCATATGCTGCTCAAACGCAGCGGTGCCTACTATCACGTCGAGGTGGTCGACGGGCCGCTTATCAACCGCCATCGCCCCTCGGTAGATGTGCTGTTTCGCTCCGTCGCCAAATATGCCGGCAAGAATGCCACCGGCATCATCATGACCGGCATGGGGGATGACGGTGCCCGGGGATTGCGCGAGATGCTGGATGCGGGTGCCAACACCTATGCCCAGGATGAGGCCTCCTGCGTGGTCTTCGGCATGCCCAAGGAGGCGATCAAGCTGGGAGCTGCCCGCCATGTGCTCCCCTTACAAGAGATGCAATACGCCATCCTCGGCAAGTAATCCCTTATCGCGCGTTTTGACCATAAAAAAGTCCGGCTCCCCGAGGGGAGCCGGACTTTTTACATCAACCGGAACCAATCCGGTATCGGGCGAGCAAATTACTCTGCAGCAGGCGCTTCTTCAGCGGCCGGAGCGGCGTCAGCAGCAGGTGCAGCTGCTTCGGTCGGGGCGTTCGCTTCCTTGATGGAGAGACGTACACGGCCCTGACGGTCCACTTCCAGTACCTTCACCTTGACCACGTCACCGATTGTCAGGTGGTCAGCCACGTTCTGCACGCGAGCGTCGGTGATCTGGGAGATGTGTACCAGACCATCTTTGCCCGGCAGAATGTTGACGAATGCACCGAAATCGGCCAGACGAACAACTTTACCTTCATAGATGCGGTTCACTTCGATCTCGGCGGTGATGGCCTCGATGCGACGGATCGCTTCCATGGCGGCTTCGTTGGCCACGGCGGAGATACGTACAGTACCGTCATCGTCCAGCTCGATGTTGGTGCCGGTCTCTTCGGTCAGCGCACGGATCACGGAACCACCCTTACCGATCACGTCCTTGATCTTCTCAGGATTGATCTTGATGGTGTGGATACGCGGTGCGAAATCGGAGATCTGGGCACGGGGAGCCTGGATAGCTTCATCCATCACTTTCAGGATGTGCAGACGAGCACCACGAGCTTGCTTCAGCGCAATCTCCATGATCTCTTTGGTGATGCCTTCGATCTTGATGTCCATCTGCAGCGCGGTCACACCTTCGGTGGTACCGGCTACTTTGAAGTCCATGTCGCCCAGGTGATCTTCGTCACCCAAGATGTCGGACAGCACGACGAAACCTTCTTCTTCCTTCACCAGACCCATGGCGATACCGGCCACGGAGGCCTTGATCGGCACACCGGCATCCATCAGCGCCAGAGAGGAACCACAGACAGACGCCATGGAGGAGGAGCCGTTGGATTCGGTGATTTCAGAGACCACGCGCACCACGTACGGGAACTCGGCGGCGCTCGGCATCACGGCAGCAACGCCGCGCTTGGCCAGACGGCCGTGACCGATTTCACGACGCTTCGGGCTACCCATCATGCCGGTCTCACCGACACAGTATGGCGGGAAGTTGTAGTGCAGCATGAAGCGATCGGCACGGTTGCCGGTCAGCTCGTCGATGTTCTGGGCGTCACGCTCGGTACCCAGAGTGGCGACCACGATGGCCTGAGTTTCACCACGGGTGAACAGGGCAGAACCGTGGGCACGGGGCAGAATACCGGTACCTACGCTCAGGGCGCGGATCATTTCCGGATCGCGACCATCGATACGCGGCTCACCACGTACTACGCGACCACGAACGATGCGGCTTTCCAGGCTGTGGAACTCTTCGCCGATCTTCTTGGCATCTTCTTCCACGCCGGAAGCGATAACTTGCTCAACTACACGACCCTTGATGGCCGCGATGGTTTCGTAACGAACTGCCTTCTCGGTGATGCGGTAGGCTTCACCCAGTTCGGCGCTCGCCAGCTCGGCAACCTTGGCTTTCAGAGCTTCGTTGACGGCAGGCGGAGTCCAGTCCCACGGCTTGGTGCCGACGGCAGCGGCAAACTCGTTGATCGCATTGATCACGGTCTGCATCTGCTCGTGACCGTATACCACGGCGCCCAGCATGACCTCTTCGGAAAGGATGGCCGCTTCGGACTCAACCATCAGTACCGCGTTGGCAGTACCGGCAACCACCAGATCCAAGTCGCTCTGCGGCAGTTCGGTGGTGGTCGGGTTCAGCACATACTGACCGTTCATGTAACCCACGCGAGCAGCACCGATCGGGCCGCCAAACGGGATACCGGAGATGGCCAGTGCAGCAGAGGCACCGATCATGGCAACGATGTCGGGGGATACGGCCGGATTCACGGACATTACGGTCGCAACGACCTGAACCTCATTGAGGAAGCCTTCCGGGAACAGCGGACGAATAGGACGGTCGATCAGACGGGAGATGAGGGTCTCGCCTTCGCTCGGACGGCCTTCACGACGGAAGAAACCACCCGGGATACGACCAGCAGCATAGGTACGCTCCTGGTAGTTGACGGTCAGCGGGAAGAAATCACGGCCGTGATCGGCCTCTTTCTTGCCGACTACGGTCACAAATACGCAGGTATCGTCCATGCTGACCATAACGGCCGCAGTGGCTTGACGGGCCATCACACCGGTTTCCAGAGTGACGGTGTGTTGACCGTACTGGAATGACTTTACAATAGGATTCACGTGAATTTCCTTTTTACAATTTGGCTCTTTAAATTCGCGCACAAGTATACTTGATTCGATGCAAAAGGTAAGCGGCGACGCGAATTCTGTGAGGCAGGCAACGGCTTGA
Organism: Aeromonas sp. 82P; assembly: GCF_051919365.1. Taxonomy (NCBI): domain Bacteria; kingdom Pseudomonadati; phylum Pseudomonadota; class Gammaproteobacteria; order Aeromonadales; family Aeromonadaceae; genus Aeromonas; species Aeromonas sp. 82P. The sequence goes on along the minus strand of NZ_JBQBEV010000001.1, from coordinate 1,340,012 downwards.
AGAGCAATAAAAAAGGGGAACCTGACGGTTCCCCTTTTTCGCGAAATCTGATGGTCGATTAACGACGCAGACCCAGCTTGGCGATCAGAGCAGCATAACGCTCGGAATCTTTACGCTTCAGGTAGTCCAGCAGCTTACGACGCTGGGAAACCATGCGCAGCAGACCGCGACGACCGTGGTGATCCTTGGAGTGCTCCTTGAAGTGACCTTGCAGATGGTTGATCTGGGCAGTCAGCAGGGCAACTTGCACTTCGGGGGAGCCAGTGTCGTTGGCGCAACGAGCGTTGTCAGCAACGATTTGAGCTTTGATCTCAGCATTTAGAGACATGGTAATACTCCAGTAGAGTGTTTAAAGGTTCACAGCCAATCTCTAATTCAGCCGTGAAATGAGGGCGGTATAATAATCGTCCCCGTCCCTTTTCGCAATGATAAAGAGGCGAAACGGGAAAGAGATACCCTATACCGCCAGAGGATCACTCCTCGTCGTGATAACGCACCAGTCGCTTGGGCGCGACACGGCCATCATCATCAATCTCGCCGACACCGATGAACTCGCGCTCCGGGCCGACAGTCATGCGAACCTGACCGCTGGCCGGAGCCCCCGGTACCTGCACCGCCTGACCCTGATTCACATAGGCGGCGACTACCGCCAGCATGTTCACCTCGGGCAGGGATGCCACAGCGGTATCCATCGGCAGCAACAAAGGATCCAGCTGCTCGCGCGGCGGGATGCTCTCGGCCTTGGCCTGCTCGAAGATGCACTCGAGTTGCTCCAGGGTCAGCATCCGCTCGTACGGATAACTGGCCACCTGGGTACGACGCAGCTGGGTCACGTGGGCGCCACAGCCCAGCACTTCACCCAGATCATCTACCAGAGAGCGGATATAGGTGCCTTTGCTGCAGTGCACTTCAAGGCGCACTTCATCACCTTCGAAGCTCAGCAGTTTGAGCTCGAATACGGTGATGGGACGGGCTTCACGCTCAATCTCGATACCTTCGCGGGCATATTCATAGAGCGGACGGCCGTTGTGCTTGAGCGCGGAGTACATGGAGGGCACCTGCATGATGGGGCCGCGGAACTGGTCCAGCGCCTCGATCAGGGTACCGACAGCCACGTTCACCGGACGGGTGGATACCACCTCACCATCAGAGTCGCTGGTGTTGGTGCGCTCGCCCAGTTTGGCGGTCACCTCATAGCGCTTGTCCGCTTCCAGCAAATACTGGGAGAACTTGGTGGCCTCGCCGAGGCAGATCGGCAGCATGCCGGTCGCCAGCGGATCCAGTGCGCCGGTGTGACCGGCCTTGGCGGCGTTGTAGATGCGCTTGACCTTCTGCAACACATCGTTGGAGGTCAGGCCGGTCGGCTTGTCCAGCAGCAGAATGCCGTGCACATCACGGCCCTTGAAACGACGTCTTCGGGTCATCTCAGGCTTTATCCTCAGTCGTGTCATCCGGTGCGGATTCAGCTTCTTCGTCACGGCCGGATTCGGCCATGCGGCGCTTGTCTTCACGCACAGTGTTGGTCACCAGGTTGGAGAGACGCATCCCCTCGACCAGGGTCTGGTCGTAGTAGAAACGCAGCTCGGGCACCACGCGCAGACGCATGGCACTGCCCAGCAGACTACGGATATATCCGGCTGCTTCGGTCAGACCCTGCAAGCCTTCCTTGATGCGCTCGGCATCATTTTCCAGCTGCAAGAAGGTGACGTAAATCTTGGCATAGTTGAGGTCACGGGACACTTCCACATCGGAAACGGTCACCATGCCGATGCGCGGGTCTTTCACCTCGCGCTGCAGGATCAGCGCAATTTCACGCTGGATCTGCTGTCCGACCCGACGGGTCCGGCTGAATTCTCTGGCCATATTCTATCCTGCGATAAAAGGGGGCCGCGGCCCCCTATTTTGTCTAACTCTCGGCTTACAGAGTCCGTTGGATTTCAACAGTCTCGTAAACTTCGATCTGGTCGCCTTCGCGCACGTCGTTGTAGTTCTTGACCGCGATACCACACTCGTAGCCGTTGCGAACTTCGTTGACGTCATCCTTGAAACGACGCAGGGATTCCAGCTCGCCTTCATAGATGACCACGTTGTCACGCAGAACGCGGATACGGTTGGAACGCTTGACCACACCTTCGGTAACCATACAGCCGGCAACTGCGCCGAACTTCGGAGACTTGAAGACGCTACGCACTTCAGCAAGACCGATGATCTCCTGACGATACTCAGGGGCCAGCTTGCCGCTCATGGCCTGCTTCACTTCGTCGATCAGGTCATAGATGACGGAGTAGTAACGCAGATCCAGGCTCTCGGATTCGATGACCTTGCGCGCAGATGCGTCGGCACGGACGTTGAAACCAACCAGGATGGCGCTGGAAGCAGCAGCCAGGGTCGCGTCGGTTTCGGTGATACCACCTACGCCGGAACCCACGATCTTCACCTTCACTTCGTCGGTGGAGAGTTTGACCAGCGCATCGCAGATCGCTTCCACAGAACCTTGTACGTCGGCCTTGATCACCACGTTCACTTCGGACACTTCGCCCTCGGTCATGTTGGCGAACATGTTTTCCAGCTTGGCCTTCTGCTGGCGAGCCAGCTTGACTTCGCGGAACTTGCCCTGACGATAGAGCGCCACTTCACGGGCTTTCTTCTCGTCACGGACAACGGTGGCTTCGTCACCGGCAGAGGGAACGCCGGACAGACCCAGGATTTCCACCGGCAGGGACGGACCCGCTTCCTTGATCTCGCGACCCAGTTCGTCACGCATGGCGCGAACACGGCCGTACTCGAGACCACACAGAACGATGTCGCCCTGACGCAGAGTACCTTCTTGTACCAGTACGGTAGCAACCGGACCACGACCTTTATCCAGGAAGGATTCGATCACGACGCCGTTGGCCATGCCGTCAACCACCGCTTTCAGCTCCAGTACTTCAGCCTGGATCAGGATGGCTTCCAGCAGGTCGTCGATGCCTTCGCCAGACTTGGCGGATACGTGCACGAACTGGCAGTCTCCACCCCAATCTTCGGACATGACGTTGTAACGGGCCAGTTCGGTCTTGACGCGATCAGGATCCGCTTCCGGCTTGTCGATCTTGTTGACCGCAACAACCAGCGGCACACCGGCCGCCTTGGCGTGCTGGATAGCTTCGATGGTTTGCGGCATCACGCCGTCGTCAGCTGCAACAACCAGAACAACGATATCGGTCGCCTTGGCACCACGAGCACGCATGGAGGTAAACGCCGCGTGACCCGGAGTATCCAGGAAGGTGATCATGCCGCTGTCGGTCTGTACGTGGTAAGCACCGATATGCTGGGTAATACCACCGGCTTCGCCAGCAGCAACCTTGGCTTTACGAATGTAGTCGAGCAGCGAGGTCTTACCGTGATCAACGTGACCCATGATGGTAACGACCGGTGCGCGCGGCTTGGCTTCGGAGGTCTCGTCACGATCGGACAGCACCGCCTCTTCCAGCTCGTTCTCACGACGCAGCACAACCTTGTGACCCATCTCCTCGGCGACCAGCTGAGCGGTCTCCTGATCGATCACCTGGTTGATGGTGGCCATGGCACCCATCTTCATCATCACCTTGATGACTTCAACGCCCTTGACGGCCATCTTGTTGGCCAGTTCGGCCACAGTGATGGTCTCGCCGATGACGACGTCGCGGTTCACCACGGCAGCCGGCTTGTTGAAGCCGTGCTTCATGGCGTTCGGCATGGCGACCTTGCCGCGCTTGCCTTTGCGGGCACGCGGGTTGCGAGAGTCGCGATCATCTTCACGACGACCGGCTTTCTTCGGTGCCTTGGCAGCTGCAGCAGTGCGGCGGCTGGTCTCTTCTTTCCGATCCAACTCATCTTCTGCGGCTTGCGCATGCTTGTTGGTGGTCAGATGGTAGTCGCTGCTCTCTTTGGCGCGAGCGGCCTCTTCTTCAGCCCAGCGGGCTGCGTTCTGTTCCGCCATGAGACGAGCCTCTTCGGCTTTCTTCGCGGCGAGTTCTTCAGCTTTTTTCAAAGCTGTCTGTTCCTGTTGGCGCTTCAGTTCTTCTGCTTCGCGCTTGGCCATCTTTTCTGCCTCTTGCTGAGCTGTGCTACTGGCTGCTTTGGCGGGCTGTGAAGCCTGTCGAGCCTTTGATTGTGCCTCGATCCGCGCCTTTTCCTCAGCTTCACGACGAGCTTGCTCAGCCTCACGGCGAGCCTTCTCTTCAGCTTCGAGGCGAGCCTTCTCTTCGGCCTCGCGACGAGCTTTTTCTTCTGCTTCCAAACGCGCTGTTTCCTCGGCTTCCGCCTGACGCTGTTCATCTTCCAGCGCCGAGCGTCTTACATAGGTGCGAGACTTGCGCACTTCTACCTGCACTTCCTTGTTCTTGCCGCCAGTACCCTGAACACTGATGGTGCTCTTGGTCTTGCGCTGCAAGGTCATGCGGGCAGGAGCGGCGACCTCGTCACCTCCATGCTGTTTCTTCAGGTGTGCCAGCAGAGCCTGTTTCTCAGACTCGCTGACCATGTCGTCGGCCTTGCTCTTGCTGATACCGGCATCGACAAACTGCTGGAGAAGACGATCAACCGGTGTGTCGATGTCAGTGGCAAGTTGTTTGACTGATACTTCTGCCATTCATTTTCCTCCGTTTGATCTTACTCGGACTGCTCTTCTCCGAACCAACAGATATTGCGAGCAGCCATAATGAGCTCACCTGCCTTCTCGGCAGTCAGCCCTTCAATATCAGCAAGGTCATCGATACCTTGCTCAGCCAAATCTTCCAGGGTGCCAACGCCACGGCCCGCCAGAGCGTAAGCCAGTTCGCGGCTCAGACCGTTCAGATTGAGCAGCTCTTCGGACGGCTCAACGCCATCGAAAGACTCTTCTTTGGCCAGTGCCTTGGTAGTCAGGGCATCTTTGGCGCGCTTGCGCAGCTCTTCGACCATGTCTTCATCCAGACCGTCGATAGCCAGCAGCTCGTTGACCGGTACAAAGGCGATCTCTTCCAGGGTAGAGAAGCCCTCTTCCATCAGCAGACCGGCGAAATCGTCGTCGATATCCAGAGTGCTGGTGAACAGGTTCATGATGCGGTCGTTTTCGGCCTGGTGCTTGGCACGCATGTCCTCAACGGTCATCACGTTCAGCTCCCAACCGGTCAGCTGGGAGGCCAGACGCACGTTCTGACCATTGCGACCGATGGCCTGAGCCAGGTTGGCAGCTTCCACGGCGATATCCATGGTGTGGTTGTCTTCATCAACGATGATCGAGGCCACATCGGCAGGTGCCATGGCATTGATCACGTACTGGGCCGGGTTGTCATCGTACAGCACGATGTCGGCACGCTCACCGCTCAGCTCGGCGGAGACAGCTTGCACACGGGCACCGCGCATACCGATACAGGCACCGATCGGGTCGATACGACGATCATTGGTCTTCACCGCGATCTTGGCGCGGGAACCCGGATCACGGGCCGCGCCCATGATTTCGATCATCTCTTCACCGATCTCCGGTACTTCGATACGGAACAGCTCTTTCAGGAAGTCCGGGCTGGAACGGCTGACAAACAGCTGGGAACCACGGGCTTCCGGACGCACTGCATAGAGCAGGCCACGGACACGGTCGCCCGGGCGGAAGGTTTCACGCGGCAGCATGTCATCACGGAAGATCACGGCTTCAGCATTGCTGCCCAGATCCAGGATGACGTTGTCGCGGTTGCTCTTCTTGACCACACCACTGATGATGGTGCCTTCTTTATCTTTAAACTGATCAACTACTTGTGAACGCTCGGCTTCGCGCACTTTCTGCACGATAACCTGCTTGGCGGTCTGGGTAGTGATACGGTCGAAGGTCACAGAGTCGATCTGGTCTTCAACATACTCACCGATCTGGATTTCCGGCTGATCAATCTGCGCCGCTTCCAGGGTGATTTCAGCATAGGGGTTTTCCATCGCGGCTTGATCCGCAATGACTACCCAGCGGCGATAAGTGTCGTAGTCACCGGTCTTGCGATCGATTTCGACCCGAACTTCAATCTCGCCTTCATATTTCTTCTTGGTCGCAGTCGCCAGCGCGGTTTCCAGAGCCTGGAAGATCTTCTCGCGGGGTACCGCTTTCTCGTTGGATACTGCGTCAACGACCAGCAAAATCTCTTTATTCATATCCGATAGCCTCGTTAACCAAAGTTCGGCACTATGTTCGCTTTTTGGATATTGGTGAAAGCCAACACGTCGTCCTTACCATCTACTGTCAGGGTGATCATGTCGCCTTGCACAGCTTTGATTACGCCTTTGAACTTGCGGCGGTTGTTTGTTGCCATCCGAAGCGTTACCGCCGCCTCTTGGCCAACGTATTTTTCGAAATGGGCAACCTTGAACAGGGGACGATCCAGGCCAGGGGAGGATACCTCGAGGTAATACTCCTCGGTGATGGGATCTTCGACGTCCATGATGGCGCCAACCTGATGGCTGACCTCAGCACAGTTCTCGACAGTCACACCCTGCTCGCCGTCAATATAGACACGCAAGGTGGAGTGTTTACCCGCACGGATAAACTCAATACCCCAAAGTTCAAAACCCAAGGCAACGACCGGAGCCTCGAGCAGATCGGTCAAACGTTGTTCCAACGTAGCCAAAGTCACCCTCCGAAAAACAAAAAAAGGGCATAAAGCCCAGATAGATATCGATTCAGAGTAAATTGCACATAACAAAAAAGCCCCGATGTCAAATCGGGGCTTGGCGCTTTACCCTGATTGTCGCCTCGCAGCGACCGCCTTCCTGAGCGTAGGAAATGCGTGAAATTTGGTTGCGGGGGCCGGATTTGAACCGACGACCTTCGGGTTATGAGCCCGACGAGCTACCATGCTGCTCCACCCCGCGTCCGAAATCGTGCGAGATTATAGCCACTTCACTCTCTCGATACAAGACTGACTGGCTATAATACACTCGGTTTCCCGAGCTCACTGCTTAATTGGTGCCGTGGGCGGGACTCGAACCCGCACACCCTAGAGCACTACCCCCTCAAGATAGCGTGTCTACCAATTCCACCACCACGGCAAAACTCTTACTCGGGAACGTCAGTATCTTTCTTCACTGGCGCTTTGGTCTGCTCAACCTGTTGGGTTTGTTGCAGATTTTCCCATTCACTACCCTGCTTTACCTTGTTGCTGGACATAGATCCGAGCACCAGGCTGATAACGAAAAACAGAGTAGCCAAAATTGCTGTTGTTCGGGTCAGGAAACTGCCTGAACCACCGGAGCCGAATACTGTGTTCGATGCCCCTGCGCCGAAGGAGGCGCCCATATCAGCCCCTTTACCTTGCTGAATCATCACCAGACCAATCAGAGCCAGTGAAACCAGCAGATAAACGACTAAAAGAATCTCGTACATTTAACTTGCACCCTTTGCCGCTTCAACAATTCCTAAAAACGTATCGCTATCTAGGCTTGCTCCGCCAATCAGTCCGCCATCAATGTCGGGCTGTGCAAACAAATCTCTCGCGTTGCTCGGCGTTACGCTCCCACCATAGATGATTCTAACTTTCTCACCTATTACCGGAGTATCCTCCGCCAAGCGACCACGTATAAAGGAATGAACCTCTTGTGCCTGCTCGGGTGTGGCGCATTTACCTGTACCTACAGCCCAAATCGGCTCGTAGGCGATGATAGCATTATCGAAAGCCATCGCGCCATTTTTCTCTATGACGATATCCAGCTCTTCAGCGATCACCTCGAAGGCTCTTCTCGCCTGCCTCGCCGCACCTGATTCACCTAAACAGAGGATTGGAATCAAGCCTGCCGCTCTGGCTGCCGCAAACTTCTCTGCGACGATAAAACTGGTCTCACCAAAGAGACGCCTACGCTCGGAGTGCCCTACCAATACGTAACGACACCCTGCCTCAACCAGCATCTGACACGAGATTTCTCCAGTGTAAGCGCCGGTCGCGTGCTGACTCACATTCTGAGCCCCCAACTTTATTACCTTCTGCTCATTGAGCAGTGAAGCGCTAAAGTCGAGATGCACATGGGAAGGACAGAGAACCACATCTACTTTTCCGTCAACGCCGCTTAGACACTGACTCGTAAACTGCTCTAACTGCGACTTACTACCGTGCAACTTCCAGTTGGCTGCTACAAACGGCTTGCGATGTCCCATCGGCAACTCCCTTGCGAAAGCGGGGCTGATAATATCCAGAGGATGCTCAGCTGACAAGTGCTATTTTTAAATTTTTGAATCGTTTGAACAAGATACAACCAGGGCGGCTAAAAAGCCGCCCTGGTTGTTCATTAAAACGCCGATTCAACCTGCTTGGCGATGCGCTGAGCCATGTCACGCACCTGCTGTTCATGCTCCCCTTCGACCATGACCCGGATCAGCGGTTCGGTACCTGATTTACGCAACAGTACGCGACCACGACCAGCCAGCTCCTGTTCCACCTTGGCAACCTCAGCCATGACAGCATCAGCGGCCAGCGGATCCTTGCCTTCGGCAAAGCGAACATTCACCAGCACCTGCGGGAACTTGCTCATGCCGGAGCGCAGCTTGGCAAGCGGCATCTCGGCGCTGCGCATGGCGGTAAGCACCTGCAAGGCGGCTACGATGCCATCACCCGTAGTGGTCTGATCCAGGCAGATGATGTGGCCGGAGTTCTCGCCACCGATACGCCAGCCCTTCTCTTCCATCATCTCCAGCACATAGCGGTCACCCACCTTGGCACGGGCAAACGGAATACCCAGGGTTTGCAGCGCCAGCTCCAGACCCATGTTGGCCATCAGGGTGCCGACTACGCCCCCCTTGAGTCGACCATTGCGCAGAGCATCGCGTGCGATGATATAGAGCACTTCATCACCGTCGATGAGATAGCCGGTGTGGTCAACCATGATCAGACGGTCACCATCACCATCAAAGGCAACCCCCAGATCAGCCTTGCACTCCAGCACCTTGGCCACCAGGGCGTCAGGTGCAGTCGAACCGACACCATCGTTGATGTTGAGACCATCCGGGGCACAGCCCATGGTGATCACTTCGGCACCCAGTTCGCGGAAAACCGACGGCGCAATGTGGTAAGTGGCGCCGTGGCCACAGTCGACCACCATTTTCACCCCATCCAGATTCATGTGGGAGGGGAAGGTGCTCTTGCAGAATTCGATATAGCGACCGGCGGCATCATCAATGCGCACCGCTTTGCCAAGTTCGGCCGACTCGACACACTTGAGCTCGTGATCCAGCTCGGCTTCGATAGCCAGCTCGACATCATCGGGCAGCTTGGTGCCGTCGGCGGAGAAGAACTTGATGCCGTTGTCGTAGAAGGGATTGTGGGAAGCGCTGATGACGATGCCAGCTTCGGCACGGAAAGTGCGAGTCAGGTAGGCAACCGCCGGCGTGGGCATCGGTCCCATCAGAATGGCCTTGAGGCCTGCCGCAGAGAGCCCCGCTTCCAGCGCGGATTCCAGCATGTAACCGGAGATGCGGGTATCTTTGCCAATCAGCACCTTTTTGGTGCCCTTCTTGGAGAGCACCTTGCCGGCAGCCCAACCTAATTTCATTACAAAATCAGGGGTGATCGGGTATTCGCCAACCTTGCCGCGCACACCATCGGTACCGAAATACTTTCTTGCCATTGTCTGTTCTCTTTATTATCTGGAAATAAAATCTTGTCCCGTCATTGCCAGCCAACCGACGCGCAATGCGTCCATGGTCTCCCGTACATCATGTACCCTGATGATGCGGGCCCCATGCTGCATGCCGATAAGGGCGCATGCCAGACTGCCCGCCAGACGCTCATCCACCGGACGGCCCAGCAGGTTGCCTATCATAGACTTTCGCGACATCCCCACCAATAGCGGCAAGCCATAATCAAGCAGTTCCTTTTGAGCCGCCAACAGCTGATAGTTGTGTGCAAGGGTTTTGCCAAAGCCATATCCCGGATCCAGCAACAGCTCTTCACGACGGATCCCGACCGCCAGACAAGCCGCAATACGCTCATCAAAGAAGGCGCGTACCTCCCCGATCAGGTCGTCATAGTGCGGCTCGACTTGCATGGTTCTCGGCTGCCCCTGCATATGCATCAGACAGACCGGAACCCGCGCTTCGGCCGCGGCCTGCAGCGCTCCAGGCTCTTGCAGCGCCCGCACATCGTTGATCAGATGGGCACCCGCCTTGCAACCCTCCCGCATCACAGCCGCTTTGGAGGTATCGAGGGAGATCATCACATCCAGCTCACGAACCATCTGCTCCACAACAGGAATGACCCTGTCCAGCTCCTCCTGCTCGTTCACATCGGGCGCACCAGGGCGGGTTGACTCGCCACCGATGTCGATGAGGGTCGCACCGTCAGAGACCATCTGGCGCGCATGGGCCATTGCCCGTTCAAACTGGTTGAAATTACCGCCATCGGAGAAGGAGTCGGGCGTCACATTGAGGATCCCCATCACATGGGGACGATCGAGGGAGAGGCTGAGCCCCTTGCTGGTTAACTGCATTTTCACGTCCATCTGATAAAGAAAAACCCCGGGCAAGCCCGGGGTTTGGAGAGTCACAATTATTTGGCCGGAGCATCGTTGGCTTTGTCGATAGTGACATCCGCCACCGGTGCAGCCTCATCGGCAGGCTTGGCCTCGGCAGCCACGGTGGAACCACCTTGCGGGGTATCACCGTGCTCGTCATGCCAGTTGCTCGGAGCACGTACCTCGCGACGCGCCATCAGATCATCGATCTGTTTGGCGTCGATGGTCTCGTACTTCATCAGCGCATCTTTCATGCTGTGCAACACGTCCATGTTATCCAGCAGGATCTGCTTGGAACGGGCGTAGTTGCGGTCGATGACCTGCTTGACCTCGGCATCGATAACGCGAGCGGTATCGTCGGACATGTGCTTGGCCTTGGCCATGCTGCGACCGAGGAACACTTCACCATCTTCTTCCGCGTAGAGCATTGGGCCGAGACGCTCGGACATACCCCACTGGGTCACCATCTTGCGTGCAATGTCGGTCGCTCGCTCGATGTCGTTGGAAGCGCCAGTAGAAACCTTCTCGGCACCATAGATCAGCTCTTCTGCCAGACGACCGCCATACAGGCTGGAGATCATCGACTCCAGATGCTGCTTGGAGTGGCTCCAGCGATCCTGCTCCGGCAGATACATGGTCACACCCAGCGCACGACCGCGCGGAATGATAGAGACCTTGTAAACCGGGTCATGGTCAGGAACGAGACGACCAATGATGGCGTGACCGGCTTCATGATATGCAGTCATCTCTTTCTCGGACTCTTTCATCACCATGGAGCGGCGTTCCGCACCCATCATGATCTTGTCCTTGGCCTTCTCGAACTCGGCCATGGAGACCACTCGGCGGCTCTCACGAGCAGAGAAGAGGGCTGCTTCGTTGACCAGGTTGGCCAAGTCCGCACCGGAGAAACCGGGGGTACCACGGGCAATCAGCGCCGGATTCACGTCATCCGCCAACGGAACTTTGCGCATGTGCACTTTCAGGATCTGCTCGCGACCACGGACATCCGGCAGACCGACCACAACCTGACGGTCGAAACGGCCCGGACGGAGCAGTGCCGGATCCAGTACGTCAGGACGGTTGGTCGCAGCGATGACAATGATGCCTTCGTTGCCTTCAAAGCCATCCATCTCGACCAGCATCTGGTTAAGGGTCTGCTCACGTTCATCATGACCACCACCCAGACCGGCGCCACGCTGGCGACCGACCGCATCAATTTCATCGATGAAGATGATGCAGGGGGAAGATTTCTTGGCCTGCTCGAACATGTCACGTACCCGTGAGGCACCGACACCGACGAACATCTCCACGAAATCGGAACCTGAGATGGTGAAGAACGGCACCTTGGCCTCGCCCGCAATGGCCTTGGCCAGCAAGGTCTTACCGGTACCGGGAGGACCAACCAGCAGCACACCGGTCGGGATCTTGCCGCCCAGTTTCTGGAATTTGCTCGGGTCGCGCAGATAGTCGACCAGCTCCTTCACCTCTTCCTTGGCTTCATCGCAACCTGCAACGTCAGCAAAGGTGGTCTTGATCTGATCTTCGCTCATCAGGCGAGCCTTGCTCTTGCCGAACGACATGGCACCTTTGCCACCGCCGCCCTGCATCTGACGCATGAAGAAGACCCAGACACCGATCAGCAGCAGCATCGGGAACCAGGAGATGAAGATAGAGGTCAACAGAGACGGCTCTTCCGGCTTCTCACCCATCACTTTGACATTGTGATTGAGCATGTCGTTGAGCAGCTGGGGATCCGGCGCCGGGATGATGGTGGTGAATCGTTCACCAGTACGCTTGACGCCATTAATGACCTTACCGTCCATCCGCACTTCACGGATCTGCTCTTGGGTCACCTCTTTAACGAAGCTGGAATAGTCCAGCTGGCGACTGGTGGTATCGCTGGGGCTGAAGCTATTGAACACCGACATCAAAACGACGGCGATGACCAGCCACAGGATTAAGTTTTTCGCCATGTCACTCAAATCAGTAACCTCGCAGACTGACAGTTAACGATGAAGGTTAGGGTACTACAGTTTAAAACCGGTAGCCACAATGTAGACTTCCCGTGATCTGGCACGGGATGAGTCTGGTTTACGAATTTTGACGGCGGAGAAAAGTTTACGAATTTCATTGAGATAGGCATCAAAGCCCTCTCCCTGAAACACCTTCACTACGAAACTGCCGTCACTACGCAATACCTGATTGCACATGTCCAGCGCCAGCTCGACCAGATACATGGCGCGAGCCTGATCCACCTGCTGGGTACCGCTCATGTTGGGCGCCATATCAGACATCACGACATCGACCTTGTCGGGGCCCACTCGTTCCAGCAAGGCGCCGAGTACAGTTTCCTCCCGAAAGTCCCCTTGCAGGAAATCGACACCAGCAATGGGATCCATCGGCAAAATGTCACATGCGATGACGCGACCCGAATCACCAACCTGTTCAACCGCGAACTGGGACCAACCACCGGGGGCAGCTCCCAAATCCACTACGGTCATGCCATGTTTCAGCAAGCGATCCTTGCCCTGGATCTCGTCAATCTTGAAAACAGCACGAGAACGCAGGCCCATTTTCTGGGCTTTTTTGACGTATTGATCGTCGAAATGTTCTTTTAACCAGCGAGTTGAACTGGGGGAACGTTTTTTCTGGGTCATGATAATCGACTTTAAAAAACCACAAGGGTTATTAGTATTAAGGGCTAAGTGGGGGTAGAATACGCCCCTTTCAACCCTGACTTATGAAGAAATTGCGATGATTCTCAACAATAAACAGAAACAGTACCTCAAGGGCCTTGCCCATAGCCTCAAGCCTGTCGTCCTGCTGGGTCAGCATGGTCTGACCGAAGGTGTACTGGCCGAGATCGATCTGGCACTGAACCATCACGAGCTGATCAAGGTTAAGGTTGCCTCTGAAGATCGCGAAATGAAACAACTGGTTATGGATGCTATCGTCCGTGAAACCGGTTCAATCAAGGTGCAAAGCATGGGTCATGTGCTGACCATTTATCGTCAAGCCAACGAACCCAAAATCCAGCTGCCCCGCAAGTAAAAGGAAAGAGCATCGCTCTTTCCTTATTCCACTTCTTCCCGAGTCGCTTGCCAAAGTAGTCGCAAAGCCCTTAACCTGCGATGAATACTTCCGGACACGCATTATGGCTCACCATCCTATTCTGACCGACGATGAGCTGGCCATGCTGCGGGACTTGGGGAGCAATCAGGACACCCATGTTCTGAGTGGTCACCTCGATGCCCCCATGCTTGGCTTGCTGCAAAAAGCCGAACACCTTGTACTCGAAGCCCGCTTCGCAGGCCATCAGCTGCGTTTTCCCCTGAGCTTTACCCAAGGGGAAGATGGCTTCGTCGAGCCCCGGTTATCTGCACCGGTCATCAGGGAGCTGGGATTTGCGCAACCGCGCGCCTGGCGTCTCACACAAAAAGCCAAACTTTGCAGCGAGCTGGGCCTGTTTCAGGTACTCAGCCTCTCCCTCAACGGCCTCATCGTGGAAAATTTGCCAACCGACATGGTGGCCGATACCCCCATCAACGGCGAGCTCTGCATCGAGCAAGAGGCCCCTCTTCCACTGCAGGGACGACTGGTAAGGCGCATCAAAGCCAATGCCGACCATGCCACCTGGGCACTGAGCTTTCAAATGAGCGAGAGCAACATCGAACGGCTGCGCCACTGGTTGTTTCAGCGTCATCAGGACGCATTTACCGAGGCGTATCTGTCCTGATTTTTATCAATAATCATATAGATAAAGACAAACAGGGGAGCGCCAGCCCCCCTGTTTCATCGTCTGTAGCATTCGCTTAGATGTAAGCGACTTCCAGTACTTCGTATTCCACATCACCGCCCGGCGTCTTGACGATAGCGACATCGTCCACTTCCTTGCCAATCAGGGCGCGGGCAATGGGAGAGTTGACAGAGATGAGGTTCTGTTTGATATCAGCCTCATCGTCACCCACGATGCGGTAGACCACCTCTTCCTCTGTCTCGCTCTTGAGCAGAGTCACCGTCGCGCCAAAAATAACGCGGCCGTTGTTGGTCATCTTGGTGACATCGATCACCTGCGCATTGGAGAGCTTGGCTTCAATCTCCTGAATGCGGCCTTCACAGAACCCCTGCTGCTCGCGAGCGGCATGGTATTCGGCGTTTTCCTTCAGATCGCCGTGCTCACGGGCATCGGCAATCGCTTCGATAATCTGGGGACGAAGCTCGGTCTTGAGATAATCGAGCTCTTCGCGCAGCTTCTCAGCACCGCGAACAGTCATCGGAGTATGATTCATAGTCGAAACCTGGGTTGCTTGAAAATAGAAACTGCGGCCATCTGCAAGGAGGCCGCAGCAATCGGTTCGGATGAGGCATCTTAATATGAAGCCAACACAAAATCCACGTCAGCCCCCTGATGCAGATCCCACTTGCGTCATCGGCATTCCCCTCGCTTACTTCCCTTCCGGTACGGAAATTGGGGACGAAACTGTCGGTTTGCCCTGCATGATGGCGATCTCCACCCGCCGGTTCATCCGACGATTTTCCGGGGTGGTATTGGGCACCAATGGTTGGGAATCAGCCATCCCCTGCACCACCAGTCGCCCCTGATCAAAACCGGGGACCTTCAGCATCTGGTGCGCCACCGCCACCGCCCGTTGCGACGACAACTCCCAGTTGGACTGGAACAGCTCATCTTCGGTCGCCACGTTGTCGGTGTGACCGGAGATGGTGATTTCACCCGGCACATCCTTGAGCAGGGTCGCGACCTTGCGAATGACCGGCCAGAACTGGGGCTGCAGAAATGCCGAACCGGCCGGGAACGACGCTTTTTCCCTGATCCGGATGATGATCTGCTGGCCCAGCGCCTCAATTTCGATGGCGCCATCCTGGATCTGATCTTTCATCTGCTCGGCGAGGGCTTTGGCCAGGGTATTGGACTGTTCTTGCGCCTTCTTCGCATCCTGCGCGGTATCGCCCCCCGTCTGCTTGCCATCACTCTGGTCCTGACCACCGGCCTGATCCGATTCGCCGGGCAGAAACTCCAGTTCGGTCTGGGTCAGATCGATGGTCTGCTGCATCACGGTATCAATCGGCGTGGGTTCCGGGCGACCGGGCCTGAACTCCTGGGCAATCACCGAGGTTCCCTTGGGAATATCTTTCACCTCAAGGATGTTCTGTACCCCGAATGCCTTGTCCATGGAACCGGCTATCTGCTTGAACTTCTGCACATCCATCTCGGCAAAGGAGAGCAACAGCACGAAGAAGCACATCAGCAGCGACATCAGGTCGGCAAAGGTTCCCATGTAACCAGGGAGCCCTGGTGGCGGGCACTTGCAATCAGACATAACGCCCCCTATTCGGTGCCGGTATTACGTTTGGACTGGTTCAGATAGTTTTGCAGCATGGACTGAATCACCCGCGGGTTCTGACCATCCTGAATCCCCATAATGGCATCAAGGATCAGGGTACGACTGAGCTTCTCCTCCCCGCTGCGCAGCTCCAGCTTGTCGGCAATCGGGATCGCCAACATATTGGCCTCTATCGCACCGTACAGAGTGGTAAGCAAGGCCACCGCCATCGCCGGCCCGATCGACTTGGGGTCACTCATGTTGGCCAGCATGGCCACCAGGCCCACCAACGTACCTATCATCCCCATGGCAGGACCCAGATCCCCAAGGGTACGGAAGACCTTGATGGCAATGACATGGCGCTCGGCTGTCAGGTCGATATCCTTTTCCATCACGGCACGCACCACATCGGCATCGTGACCATCCACCAGCATGTCGATCCCTTTTTTCATAAATGCATTGGGGATCTCTGCGGCCTCCAGCGCCAAAAACCCCCCTTTGCGAGCCGCGTCAGCCAGTTCAACGGCTTTGGTAATCAGATCTTCAAGCTTGTCGCCCTTGTACATAAAGGCTTTGCCCGCCACCTTGAATGCCATCAGGAACTGGCCAAGGTTGAACTTCATCATGGCGATGAAGATTGAGCCCAATACAGTGATGTAGACCGATGGCATATCCACATACATGCTCATGGGGCCACCCAGCAGCATGCCGTACACCACCACCCCGAAACCCAGCACTATCCCTATCAGACTGCCTAGATCCACGTCCCTACTCCTGTCACCGGTTCTTATGTCTATTTATAGTCTGTTGAATTTTCTGCTATTGCGACCCATGCGGCAAGCATGCATCCACTGAGAATGATGGCTCATTATCGGCCAGTTTAGCGAGAGTTTGAGGAGCCAGTGCTTTTCTGCCTCCCCCCTGTGGACGGTCGATGTTAATATAAGCCGTTTTTTTCAATCCCCGAGGATGGACATGGCCAGTAAAAAAATCGACCGTCTGAGTTTTGATGCCACTCTGGAAGAGCTGGAAACCATCGTTCATCAGCTGGAACAAGGTTCCCTACCCCTGGAAGAGGCACTCAAGCAGTTCGAGCAGGGCGTTCATCTGGTACGGGCCGGTCAGCAGAAGCTGGAACTGGCCGAACAGAAGATCCAGATCCTGCTCAGTCAAGCCGATGGCAGTGACCAGCTCGCCCCCTTCCAGCCAGAACAAGGAGAGGAGTGAGTGGCGCTGGACCATTTTTCCCGTCTGCATCGTCAGCGTATTGACGACTGTCTGTCAGCACAACTTGAATCCTTGCCCGCCATGGCGCCGCGCCTGCGCGATGCCATGAGTTATGGCCTGCTGCTGGGTGGCAAGCGGGTTCGCCCGTTTCTGGTCTACGCGGTCGGCGAGATGCTGGGCGTCAAGAGCGAACTGCTGGATGGCCCTGCGGCTGCCGTGGAGTGCATCCACGCCTACTCCCTGCTGCACGATGACCTGCCCGCCATGGATAACGACGACCTGCGTCGTGGTCAGCCAACCGTTCACAAGGCGTTTGACGAAGGAACCGCCATTCTGGCCGGTGATGCGCTGCAGACCCTGGCGTTCTCCATTCTGGCCGATCACCCCATGCCCGATACCTTGATGGCCAACCGGGTGCGGATGCTGAGTACCCTCGCCCGCGCCTCCGGCTATCTGGGTATGTGTGGCGGTCAGGCGCTGGATCTGCAGGCCGAAGGGCGCCAGATCACGCTTGCCGAACTGGAGCAGGTACACCGCCACAAGACCGGTGCGCTGATTGAATGTGCCGTGGCGCTCGGCGCTCTGTGCAAAGCCGATGTTGATAACGCCACGCTGGCTGCCCTGCAAACCTACGCCGCTGCGATTGGCCTCGCCTTTCAGGTGCAGGATGACATCCTCGACATCACAGGTGATACCGCCACCCTGGGCAAGCCACAAGGTTCTGACCTGGCGCTGGAGAAAAGTACCTATCCGGCCCTGCTCGGACTCGAAAATGCCCGTGAGCTGGCTCGCGAACTGCATGGGAAAGCCTTAACAGCCCTGCAATCCTTGCCCTACAATACCGACATTCTGGAAGCGTTTGCCGATTACATCATCGAGCGAACCCACTAAACGCTGGATAACAGTAACAATATGAGCGTTGATATTAGCAATTTCCCCAACCTGGCCCTCGCGGACACTCCGGTCGAGCTGCGTTCCTTGCCCAAAGATCGGCTGCCGGTGCTGTGCAACGAGCTGCGCGAATATCTGCTGCGCTCTGTCAGCCGCTCCAGCGGACACTTTGCCTCCGGTCTCGGCACGGTCGAACTGACCGTGGCCCTGCACTACGTCTACAACACCCCGTTCGATCGGCTGATCTGGGATGTGGGCCATCAGGCCTATCCCCACAAGATCCTGACCGGGCGCCGTGACCAGATCCACACCATCCGGCAGAAGGATGGTCTGCACCCCTTCCCCTGGCGTGGCGAGAGCGAATACGACGTGCTCTCCGTCGGCCACTCCAGCACCTCCATCGGTGCGGCGCTCGGTATGGCGGTCGCCGCCGAGAGTGAAGGGCTGGGTCGCAAGGTCGTTGCAGTGATCGGTGATGGTGCCATTACCGCAGGGATGGCCTTTGAAGCGCTCAACCACGCCGGCGATGTCCACAAGGACATGCTGGTGATCCTCAACGACAACGAGATGTCCATCTCAGAGAATGTCGGGGCGCTCAACAACCATCTGGCCCGGGTCATGTCCGGCAAGCTCTACACCACCATCCGCGAAGGCGGCAAGAAGGTGCTGGCGGGGCTGCCGCCGGTCAAGGAGCTGGCCAAACGGGCCGAAGAGCACCTCAAGGGGATGGTGGTGCCCGGCACCCTGTTCGAGGAGTTCGGCTTCAACTATATCGGCCCCATCGACGGTCACGATATCGAGGCGCTGGTCGAGACCCTGCGCAACATGCGCAACCTCAAGGGCCCGCAGCTGCTGCACGTCAAGACCAAGAAGGGCAAGGGTTACGAGCCGGCGGAGAAAGACCCCATCGGTTATCACGCCGTGCCCAAGTTCAATCCTGACGATTGCTCCCTGCCCAAGGCGAGCAGTGCCAAACCCACCTTCTCCGCCATCTTTGGCCAGTGGCTGTGCGACATGGCGGCCAAAGACGAAAAGCTGGTCGGCATCACCCCCGCCATGCGCGAAGGCTCGGGGCTGGTGAAATTCAGCCAGCAATATCCGGATCGCTACTTCGATGTGGCCATTGCAGAGCAGCATGCGGTCACTTTCGCCGCGGGTCTTGCCATCGCCGACAAGAAGCCGGTGGTGGCCATCTATTCGAGCTTCCTGCAGCGCGCCTACGATCAGGTGATCCACGACGTGGCGCTGCAAGATCTGCCGGTGCTGTTCGCCATCGACCGGGCCGGTCTGGTGGGCGCCGATGGCCCGACACATCAAGGGGCGTTCGACATCAGCTTCCTGCGTACCGTGCCCAACATGGTGGTGATGACGCCATCTGACGAGAGCGAATGCCGCCAGATGCTCTATACCGGCTACCTCCATCAGGGCCCTGCCGCTGTGCGTTACCCGCGCGGCAGCAGCCTGAGCGATGTCCCCATCTCGTCAGAGATGCAGGCACTGGAGCTCGGCAAGGGGCGTATCCTGCGAGAAGGCAAGGGCACTGCCATTCTGGCGTTTGGCACCTTGCTGCACTACGCCAAAGCGGCCGCAGAGGCACTGGATGCCACTCTGGTGGACATGCGCTTCGTCAAACCGATAGATGAGGCGCTGGTGCTGTCGCTGGCGGCCAGCCACGATCACTTCGTCACCATCGAAGACAACGCCATCATGGGCGGCGCCGGTTCGGCGGTGAACGAGCTGCTGATGCGCAGCAAACAGTGCAAGCCGGTGCTCAACCTTGGCTTGCCGGATCGCTTCGTGGAACAGGGCACCCAGCAGGAGATCTATGCCCTGCTCGGTCTGGACGATGCAGGCATCCAGCGCAGCATCGAAAGCTGGCTGCAAGCCTGATAAATATCTTTATTGCTAATGTGTAATGCCCGTCGAGTCACTACGACGGGCATTTCTACATAGCCCCCACCATCCTCAGAGGGTAATGACTCCAATCAGTTGAAATGGTGTCTTTCTATAAAGGCACCAATCACTTTCTCGTGGAGTTCAACGGAACGAGAGAAGCAGATGGTCTTGCGAGCCAATCGCTTGATGCGCATTCTGAGCGTCAGGTTGTTACGCTCGATACGCTGGGTGAATATCTTCCCGGTCAGATGCATCTCGCTCGGCACCTCTCTGGCATAGCTTCCCCAATCATCACTGGTGATAAAGCCTATCTGGAACGGAGAAAGCAGGCTCAGCAACCGACGGCATGTCTCATCGTTGCGTGGGCCAAAGGTATATGCCACGACTCGTTTTCTCTTGGTATCAAAAGCATACCAAAGCCAATGTCGATGCTGTTTGTTGCCAACATAGGCCCACTGTTCATCAAGTTCACAGATAAGCGCCACGTCATAGAGCACCACCTTTTCGGAGGTTACTTGCCTTGGGGCGAGTTTTTTAGGGTGCGTATGACGGTGTTGATGCCAATCTTGAGGACGCGAGCAGTATCACGAACACCTGAGCCGTTGAACGCCATATCAACAATCTTGTCTTTGACGCCAGGCTTGCGGGCTTCATAGGTGTAGGTGAGCTGAAACACGTGCGGACAGACGGGGCAACGATAGCGAACATGGCCAGCAGGGGTCTTACCATGGCGATATACGTGGTCAGAGTTGCAACGAGGACAGTGAACGGGGATGGATGCCATGAAGCTGTCGGTCTCAAAAGAGTTCATCATATCAACTCAACCGATCGGATGCATCACCCCTCAGAGGGTAATGACTCCAATCAGTTGAAATGGTGTCTTTCTATAAAGGCACAAATCACTTTCTCGTGGAGCTCAACGGAACGAGAGAAGCAGATGGTCTTGCGAGCCAATCGCTTGATGCGCGTTCTGAGCGTCAGGTGGTTACGCTCGATACGCTGGGTGAATATCTTCCCGGTCAGATGCATCTCGCTCGGCACCTCTCTGGCATAGCTTCCCCAATCATCACTGGTGATAAAGCCTATCTGGAACGGAGAAAGCAGGCTCAGCAACCGAAGGCATGTCTCATCGTTGCGTGGGCCAAAGGTATATGCCACGACTCGTTTTCTCTTGGTATCAAAGGCATACCAAAGCCAATGTTGATGCTGTTTGTTTCCAACATAGGCTCACTGTTCATCAAGTTCACAGATAAGCGCCACGTCATAGAGCAACACCTTTTCGGAGGTTACTTGCCTTGGGGCGAGTTTTTTAGGGTGCGTATGACGGTGTTGATGCCAATCTTGAGGACGCGAGCAGTATCACGAACACCTGAGCTGTTGAACGCCATATCAACAATCTTGTCTTTGACGCCAGGCTTGCGGGCTTCATAGGTGTAGGTGAGCTGAAACACGTGCGGACAGACAGGGCAACGATAGCGAACATGGCCGGCAGGGGTCTTCCCATGGCGATATACGTGGTCAGAATTGCAACGAGGACAGTGGACGGTGATGGATGCCATGAAGCTGTCGGTCTCAAAAGAGTTCATCATATCAACTCAACCGATCGGATGCATCACCGGCAATTGGATACCACTGGATGACCAGAAAGTTTATCGTATTGCCTCCAATACTTATATCGCGGCAGGTAAGGACGGCTATAACAGTCTGCTCAAGCGTGAAGACTTACCCAACAAAGGGGACTACGTTGACTCGGGCATAGGTGAAAATGAAATGTTTATGGAATATGCAGAAGCACAAGGAAATCTCACTGCCCTACCCTACCGTCACCTACTACAAACCTTGATATCTAAGCTAGCAATCAAATTCAACGGCGCCTGAGGGCGCCGTTTTTATGGCATACTCCCCAGCCAGCCATGCCCGAGGAGATGATTTGATGGCCAAGTACGACAAGATTTCCCCCGAGACCCAGCAGGAGGCGATGAAAATTGCCCGTGCCAACCAGAAGCCGGGGCAGACCAAGGAGCAGACCCAGCTTATCGCGCAAGGGATCCAGAAAGGCATCGACGAGTACAAGAAGCAGATGAAGGCGCGGGCCCGTGAAGCGAGCCGCCAGAAAAAATTGCAGGCCAAAGCCAGGCAGCCACAGGGCGCGCCACAAACCGAGGAACAAGACGATCAGCTGGAGCTGGTTGAAGTAAGCCATCAGCATCCCCTGCCCTGGATATTGCTGGTGCTGAGCTGGCTGGGATTTGCTGCAGCCTGGTTCTGGTTGCACTAAGAGTGCGCTAGCAAACCTTTATCCGAGATCCTCTTCACAGCCCGGGCCCGGGCTGCTGGTGATTACCTGCGAAGAGTGGTTAAATCCCGCGCCTCTTGCACCGGACAATCGGTTTTTTGACGATCAGTTTTCAGGAAAGATGTTATGAACCCCGCTCCGCTCTATCTGCTGGCCCCTTTTGTTCTGTTCCTTGTGACCATGCTGCTCTATCGCATTTCGCCGCTGCGGGCGGTCGCCGCCGGTGGGGTACGCTGGTTTATCCTCCCCGCCTTCACCCTGTTTATTTTACTGATCATCATCAATGGAGCCGCCGATCCCACCCTGCGCGATCCGGCATTCCACTGGTTGATGCCGGGCCTTGGCTTTGCCCTGAGCCTGTTTCCGGCCCTACCCAAGGCGCTGGTGCCACGGCTCGCGATCAAGGAGGGGGCCTTTGCCGCCCTCGGTCTGATGCTGATGAGCCTGGCCATGGTCTACTGACCGACTGGCACAGCCGTTAGCATGGCTCAAGGGGCGCTCTGTGACGGGCGCCCCTTGTACAAACAATGGCCTGCAGGCATCTTGGTGACAGGATAACCAGCAAGGAGGCCAAATGGACAATCCGCCCGATTTCATGGCGCTGTGGGATTATCAGGATCCCGCCGCCAGCGCCCTGCGTTTTCACACCCGTCTTCCCGAAGCGCGCGCCGCTGCCGACCTGCAACTCGAGCTGGAGTTGCTGACCCAAATTGCCCGCACCCACTCGCTGCAGCGCCAGTTTGCCGAAGCCCATCAGCTGCTCGACGAGATAGCGCCTCGCCTCACCGACAAAACCCCCAGAGCCTGGATCCGGGCCCTGCTGGAGCGAGGCCGCACCTTTAACTCGGCGGGCGACAAAGCCAGAGCCAAACCGCTGTTTGAACAAGCCTGGCAATGGGGGCTCAAGGAGAAGGAGACCTATCTCGCCATCGACGCCGCCCACATGATCGCCATCGCTGCGCCGCTGGAAGAGCAGAGCCGCTGGCATCAACTGGCAATGGAGCTGGCGGAACGCAGCAGTGACGAGAAGGTGCGTGGCTGGCTGGCTCCCCTTTACAACAATCAGGGCTGGACCCTGTTCGAATTGGGCCGCTTTGATGAGGCGAAAATCCAGCAACAGAAGTGCCTGGCCTGGCATCTGCAGCATAACCAGCCGGCCAAGGCGTTTATCGCTCGCTGGAGTCTGGCTCGCCTGACTCGGGCCCAGGGTCAGCACCAGCAGGCGCTGGCAGAGCTGCACCTGCTCAAGGCCGATATGGCCGAGGCTGGCGAACCTGAGGATGGTTATCTGTTCGAGGAGCTGGGGGAGAATGCCTTGGTGCTGGACGATCCGCTGGCCGCGGAATACTTCTCCCGCGCCTGGTTTCTGCTGTCACAGGACCGCTGGTTCAGCGCCAACGAGGGGGAGCGACTGGCCCGCCTCAAGCGCCTCGCCAAACTCTGATCCCCAAAATAGCAAGGGCGGCACACTAGCCGCCCTTTCTGCTGGCAAGATGGTTCAGGCCCGATTGGACTCCTCCCACCCCTGCTTTTTACGGTAAATGGTGGAGGGGCTGATCTCGAGCAGTGCCGCCGCCTTGGGAATATTGCCGTCACAGCTGGCGATGGCCTGTTCAATCACCTCTTTTTCCACCAGCCAGAGCGGACGAATTGGCCCGTTGGCCACGCCAGTGGCGGCCGGAGCCGATGCCACCGCTGCCGCAATCGCAGCCGGCAGCTGGGGACGCACCCCATTGAGCGGTGGCGGCAGAATATCCGTGCTCACCAGCTCCTTATCGTTGAGCACCACGATATTGCGCACCACGTTTTGCAACTCGCGTACGTTTCCAGGCCAGGGGTAGTCGAGCAGCACTCGCGCCGCCTCGACATCGAAATCCTTGAAGCGTTTGTTCTCCTCCTTGGCGTAGCTCTGCAACAGGGTACGCGCCAGCAGCAGGATATCCTCGCCCCGCTCCCGCAGCGGCGGCAGGGTGAGGGGAATGACGTGGAGCCGATAGTAGAGATCCTCGCGAAAACGGCCCGCTTTCACCTCCACCAGCGGATCCCGGTTGGTGGCGCAGATAAAGCGCACATCCACCGTCTCGAGCTTGCCGCTGCCGACTCGCTGCACTGTGCCGGTCTGGATAAAGCGCAGCAGCTTGCTCTGCAGATCCAGGTCCATCTCGCAGATCTCGTCGAGAAACAGGGTACCGCCATCGGCCAGACTGGCCGCCCCCTTGCGATCCCCCTGGGCACCGGTAAAAGAGCCCTTCACATGACCGAAGATCTCGCTCTCCATCAAATCATGGGGAATGGCGGCACAGTTGAGGGCAATAAAGGGCTGCTCGCTGCGGGGACTGCACTGGTGAATCGCCTCGGCACACACCTCTTTGCCGGTACCGCTCTCGCCAGTGATAAAGACGGTCGCCTTGCTGGGCGCCGCGCTCTCGATGATGCGATAGACCGCCTGCATCGACATGGAAGCACCGATAAAACCGAAGAAGGAGCTGCGCTCGAAGTTTTCCCGATAGTGGGCAACCAGCGAGCTCAACTGCTGGTGTTTCAAGGCATTGCGAACGGTGGCGCAGAGCCGCTTGCTGTCAAACGGCTTGGTCAGAAAATCGAAGGCACCGAGGCGCATCGCCTCCACCGCCACATCCACTGAGCCGTGAGCGGTGATCACCACCACAGAGCAAGGCAACTGCTGTTCGGTGATCATTTGCAGAATATCCATACCGGACATATCCGGCAGCTCCAGATCCAGCAGCACCACGGGGGGAGGACTTGCCAGCAACTGCGCCAACGCTTGCTGACCACAGTCGGCCAGCACCACCTCATACCCCTCCTGGCGCAGGTACTGTTCATAGACCACCGCCAGACTACGGGTATCTTCCACCAGCAGGACACGCGATTTATTTTCAGCCACTGGACTCATCCTTGTATTTGATTCTGCGATCTATTTTGCCTTATTTTCGCGCGCAAACCCAACGCCAAGACAGCTCTGTTATCCCGCGATTGCAGGGAATACACAAGTAAAAACGGCTCCTTAAGGAGCCGTTTTTAACTACAAGAAGGGATTACTTCTTGGCGTCGTCAGCAGTCGGCTTCTCGATAGCCAGCAGCTCAACGTCAAACACCAGCACGGCGTTCGCCGGGATGGAGCCTGCACCGTGCTCGCCATAGGCCAGCTTGGACGGCAGGAAGAACTTGAACTTGGAGCCAACCGGCATCAGCTGCACGCCTTCGGTCCAACCCGGGATAACCTGGTTGAGCGGGAAGGTAGCCGGCTCGCCGCGATCGACGGAGCTGTCGAACTTGGTGCCATCAGTCAGGGTACCGGTGTAGTGAACCTTGACGATATCGGTAGATTTCGGCTTGGCGCCAGTGCCCATCTTCTCGACCACGTATTGCAGGCCGGATTCAGTGCTCTTCACACCCTCTTTCTTGGCGTTGGCAGCCAGGAACTCTTCGCCCTTCTTCAGATTCTCAACGGCGTCTTTCTCGGCCTTGGCCTTGGTCAGCTCGTTGATCTTGGCGTCGTAATCCTGCAGTACCTTCTGGATCTCTTCATCAGTCATCTTGGCTTCTTTGCCCAGACCGTCAGTCACCCCTTTCAGGATCACGGCGTTGTCCAGTTTGATGCCCAGTTCCTGCTGACGCTCCAGGGTATTGGCGATGTAACGACCCATGGAGAGGCCAATTGCGTAGCCAGATTGCTCTTCAAAGCTCTTGGCTTCGGCCTTGGTCGCCTCTGCCGGCTTGCTGGCTTCTGCCTTCACTTCGGCGGTATTGGCCGCAGCAGGCTTCTCGTCTTTTTGGCAAGCAGTCAGACCGACGGCAACGGCCGCCGCCAACAGGGACACCTTCAGAAATTTGTTCATCAGTTTCTCCAAACTCCAAATACCGCTCTCGGTTCCATCGTGAAATGAGAGGTTTATCGTGATAAGCGCCTTATACTAACGCCGTGATCGCAGGTAACAAAAGCGTGAGACCGCAAAAATGATAAAAAGTGCCATTTATCTGGTGAGCCTCTGTTTAATGCTCACCGGTTGCGAGCAGAGCTCCCAACCCAACCAGCAAATGACCCTCGCCAGCACGGGTCTGCTGACCGCAGATCTCTCCAGTGATGGCAAGCAGGCCATCGTCTCCAGCATCAGCCAGGGCATCATCGTCTGGGATCTGGAACAGAACCGTCAACGCTGGCGCTGGAAGCAATCCGACTCGGCGGATGATCTGGTATTCATTACCCGTTTTTCCGAAGGCAACAGCCATGCCGTCACCGCCACCCCAGACACCTTTGCTACCTGGCGGCTGAACGACGGGCAATCACAAGGCTACTACTCACTTCCTGAATCCAGGCTGAGGGACATCGCGCTCTCTGCCGACGGTCGTTATGTGCTGATAGGTCGGGAAGATGGCAAGGCCGAGTGGCTCGATACCCGAAGCGGTCGGCGCCTGCAGTTTCTGGGGCACACCGAACAGGTCAATACCGTGGATCTCTCCGCCAACGGTCGCTACGCCCTGACCGGCGGCAACGACTACAGCGCCTATCTGTGGGATACCCGTAGCGGGCAGGTAATTTGGCGCTTCAACCATGGTGGCCGGGTGATCATGGCCAGACTGGAGCCGAGCGGCCGCTACGCCTTCACCGCCGACAGCAGCCGGGCCAGCATCTGGGATCTGAAAACCGGCAAAGAGGTGAGTCAGCTGCAATATGATCACCGCTTCGAGGTCTACACCAGCGCCCGCTTTGCCAACGATGGCAAGTGGCTGATCACTGGCGCCCCTTCCCGTCAGCTCTCCCTGTGGCAAGTGAGCGATGGTGCCCTGCTGCAGAGCTGGCGCGTCTCGCCGCAACCCAAGGTGAAACCGCCCAGCGCAGTGGTCTACGGCGTCGCTTTGCGCGACAATAGCCACCTTGTCAGTGCCAGCTCCAGTGGTCTGGCCGAAATCTGGACAATCAAGTAAGGACCCGAAGGCCCATGAGTCAGCAACTTAACGATCGCATCGAAACCCTGGAAACCCGTCTCGCCTATGCGGAGTACACCATAGAGCAGCTCAACGACGAGGTAACTACCCAGGGCCGTGAACTCGATCGGCTCAAATACCAGATCCAGCTGCTGATCGACAAACTACAAAGCGTACAGCCCAGCCAGATTGCCAGCATGGCCGAAGAGACCCCGCCGCCGCACTACTGATGGGTGTGCAATCAACAAGCTGTCTGCTCAAGACCAATAAAAATCCGAAACCGGCTAAACCGGTTTCGGATTTTTTTCATCCAAATGGCCTAACAGCTGCGACTCGGCACCTCAGAGTCGGCCCGCGTTAACCTTTGTAGATCTTGGGGTTAAACACATCCCGCAGCCAGTCACCCAGCAGATTGATGACCAGCACCAGCACCACCAGACAGATTCCCGGGAAGGCGGTGATCCACCAGGAGCCGGAGAAGATGTAGTTGAAGCCGACGCTGATAAGCGAACCGAGCGAGGGCTGATCAACCGGCATCCCCAGACCGAGGAAGGAGAGTGCAGCTTCACTCATGATGGCGTTGGCCACCTGCACGGTGGAGATGACCAGAATGGGCGACAGGCAGTTGGGCAGAATGTGGCGGAACATGATGCGCGGGGCGCGGAATCCCATCACCTTGGCCGCTTCCACATACTCCTTCTTCTTCTCCGCCAGCACAGAGGCGCGCACGGTACGGGCGTACTGCGGCCACTCGGCGATCCCGATGATCACCACCAGCATCATGATGGCAAACTTCGAGTAAAACTCGGAGCCAAATGTTGCCTGAAAGATGGCGGAGATGATGATCGCCACCATCATGGTGGAGAACGACAGCTGCACATCAGCAAAGCGCATCAGCAGGTTGTCGATGCGACCACCGAAGTAACCGGCAATCAGACCGATGACGATACCGAGCACCAGCTGCAGCGCCACCGCAAACAGACCGATAGTGAGGGAGATACGGGCGCCATAGAGGATGGTGCTCCAGATATCCCGCCCCTGATTGTCGGTACCGAGCCAGAAGCGCTCCTCGCCACCTTCGAGCCAGGAGGGGGGCAACTCGGCATCCATCAGATCAAAACTGGTCTGGTCATAGACGTTGTGCGGGGCGAGCCAGGGGGCCAGCAGCGCCGCCAGCACAAATACCACGAACACCGCAAAGCTGAACATGGCTACCTTGTCCCGCAGGAAGTAGTAGACGATGTCAGAGTTCTTGAATCGTGCCCAACGGCTTGGGCTTGCAGTTACAGCGTTACTCATGCTTACCCCTTGGCAGTCAGGTTAACGGTCGGGTTAATCAACCCGTAGAGCAGATCGACCAGGGTATTGGTCACCACGAAGATCAGTCCCACGAAGATGACGTAGGCGGTGATGAGGGGCGTATCGACCCGGTGGATCGCCTCAAGGAACAGGAAGCCGGTGCCCGGCCACTGGAACACGCTCTCGGTCAGAATGGTGTAGGCCACCATGGTGCCGATCTGCACCCCGCCGACGGTAATGACCGGCAGCATGGTGTTCTTCAGAGCGTGCTGATAGTAGACCTTGTTGTTGTCCAGCCCCTTGGCTCGGGCGAACTTGACGTATTCGGAGGAGAGCTGCTCCAGCATCTCGGAGCGCACCAACCGGATAAACAGCGGCAACATGATGGAAGAGAGCGACACCGCCGGCAGGATCAGGTGCAGGATGCCGTCCCAGGTAAAGAAGCCCGACTCCCAGCCCAGCAGGTTACGGGTCTCGCCGCGGCCATAGGCCGGCAGCCAGCCCAGCTGGATGGAGAAGAGGTACATCAGCATGATGGCGGTCAAAAATACCGGGATCGAGATACCGATACTGCTCCCTGCCATGATGATCTTGGTGGGAATGCTGCGCGGGCGGATCGCCGAATAGACACCGAGTGGAATGGAGACCACCACGATGATGAGCGCGGCGGCAAACACCAGCTCAAGGGTAGCCACCAGCTTGTCGAGGATCACCTCGAGAGCGGGTCGCTTGAAGAAATAGGAGGTGCCCAAATCCCCATGCACCGCATTTTTCAAAAAGCGGCTGTATTTGATGAGGAAGGGATCGTTAAGGCCCATCTTCTCGCGCAACTCGTGACGCTGGGCTTCGGAGACGGATTGTCCCACCAGCTCGCGCAACGGGTCACCCAGGTTGTCCTGGATGGAGAAGGCGACCAGGCTGATGACGAACATCACTATCACGGCCTGATAGAACCGTTTCAGCAGGAATGTAAACATGCTTGTCCTTCTACGTGGCCTGTGTCGTGGCACAGGCTTCTGTTAGTGGGCGGAGTGGCCAGCTGACCACCCCGCCCCGTCCTTCCTTGCGACGTTCTCTTACTTGCTGACCACCAGGTCACCCAGGTAAGGGAAGTTCATCACGTTGACCACCGGCTTGATGTCGACGTTCTTCTTGGCGCCATAGGCCAGATCTTCCCAGTGCAACGGCACGTAGGCAGCATCTTCGATCAGCATGGCTTCGACCTTCTTCAGCATCTCGGCACGCTTGGCCGGATCGGTCTCGGCGTTGGCATCCATCACCAGCTTGTCAGCTTCGGCATTGGCATAACCGGCGCAGTTGTACTGACCCATACCGGTCTTGGCGTCCTTGGTGAAGGTCAGGAACTCGAAGAAGTTCGCGGTATCTTCAGTGTCGGAGTGCCAGCCGATCAGCTGCATGTCTGCGGCACACTTGTCAAACTCGGGCCAGTACTGGGCCACCGGCATGGTCTTCAGATCCACCTTGATGTTGATCTTGGCCAGCATGGCGGAGACAGCCTGGGCAATCTTGACGTCGTTGACGTAGCGGGCAGCCGGGGAGATGAAGGTCATCTTGAAGCCTTTTTCGTAACCGGCTTCCTTCATCAGCTCCTTGGCCTTGGCCAGATCATACTGGGGTACCAGCGCCTCGTTGTGACCGGCATAGCCTTTCGGGCTCAGCTGACCAGCAGGGGTACCGAAGCCCTTGTTGATCTTCTCGACGATACCCACCTGGTTGATGGCGTAGTTGATCGCCTGACGCACGCGCTTGTCTTTCAGCGCCGGATTAGTGTTCTGGTTCAGCTCGATGATGATGGCGCGGGTACCGGACAGGGTGACCAGCTGGGAGTCCTTGCCATTCTTCACGCGCTCCAGATCGTTCGGCGCAACCGGATAGATCATGTCCACGTCGCCACCCAGCAGGGCTGCAACACGGGTCGCATCTTCCTTGATCGGCACCACGGTCAGGTTCTCGACGTTACCCTTGGAGGCTTTGTCCCAGTAGTTGGCGTTGCGGGCATAATCCAGCTTCACACCCTGCTCGCGGAACTTGACGGTGAACGGGCCAGTACCGGAGACGTGGGTAGAGGCGTAGGAGTCGCCGTTTTTGACGATCTCGGCCTTGTCTTTGCCCGCTTCGGTCTTGCCGGTATAGAACTTGGAGTCCATCGGGAAGATGTAGGTGACGGTCTGCAGCACCAGCGGGAACGGCTTGGCGGTGACGAGATCGACGGTGTAGTCATCCACCTTCTTCACTTCGCTGATGGGATCGAAGATCGCCTTGAAGTCGACGGAGGATTTCAGGCGGTTAACGGTCCACACCACATCATCGGCGGTAAAATCGTTACCGGAGTGGAACTTGACACCCTTGCGCAGGTGGAAGCGGACGGTCTTGTCGTCAATACGCTCATACTTCTCGGCCAGACGGGGCTCGAACTGCAGGTCCTGGGTGTAACGCATCAGGGGATCGAATACCAGATGCGACATCTCCAGGGTCTGACCGGAGAGCTGCTCCTGCGGATCCAGCGAAGTGGCGTCAGAAGCGACACCCACCTTGATATCAGCGGCTGAGACACTGAAGGCGAAACCGGCGGCAAACAGCGCCAGGGCAATCTTGGACAATCCTTTCTTCATCTTGTTCTCCATGCTTTTGGCTTTCTTATGACACTTTTTTTGACAAGCAGACCGGCGCTCCGGCGCTCTCCTAGCTTGCGATTTCCAGCCCCTCGCGGGACATTCCCTTGAACTCCGGCATGAGGGAGATCAGCTTGCGGCTGTACTCATGCTCGGCATTGGTAAAGAGTTTCTCGGTCTCGGCCACTTCCACCAGATGACCGTGCTGCATCACCCCGATGCGGTCGCACATCTGGCGGATCACCGGCAGATCGTGGCTGATAAACAGCATGGTGAGCTTGAGCTCCTGCTGCAGATCCTTGAGCAGGTTGAGGATCTGGGCCTGCACCGACACATCCAGTGCCGAGGTCGGCTCGTCGCAGATGAGGAAGCGCGGGCGAGTGGCCAGGGCGCGGGCAATGGAGATACGCTGGCGCTGACCGCCGGAGAACTCGTGGGGATACTTGACCCCGGCACCACGACCGAGACCCACGTGATCCAGCAGATCGCCGACAATCCCCTCAATCTGGCTCTCACTGCTCGCCAGCTGATGGAAGCGGATCGGCTCGGCAATGATGTCGCGCACCTTCATCCGCGGGTTCATCGACGAATAGGGGTTCTGGAACACCATCTGCATCTGGCGACGCAGCGGGCGACGCTCGCGCTCGCTCTTGAGAGCTGTCAGATCGATCCCCTCAAAGAAGATTTTGCCGGTATCAGGCGGATAGAGACCGGTGATGGCGCGGGCAATAGTCGATTTGCCGGAGCCCGATTCCCCCACCAGACCGAAGGTCTCCCCTTCGAAGATCTCGAAGCTGATGTTGTTGCAGGCGCGCACATACTGGCGGCGGCTCGGGAAGATGGAGTCCTTGGTGACGAACTTCAGATCGACGTTCTCCACCCGCAGCAGCGCCCCTTCATAGGCACGCTCGTCCTGACTCTGGCCGAGCCAGTGGGTCTTGAGGTCGATATTGGTATCCGGCGCACTGGCATCCTCGATATAGGAGACCAGCGGGAAGCGCACCAGCTTCACATCGGAACGGGGGACCGCCGAGATGAGGCTGCGGGTATAGGGGTGATTGGGGCTGCCCAGTACCTGTTCGGTCAGGCCGAACTCCACCAGATCGCCGCGATACATCACCGCCACCTTGTCGGTAACGTTGGAGACTACGCCCATGTCGTGGGTCACCAGCATGCAGCCCACCTGACGCTCTTTGCAGAGGGCGCGGATAAGCTGGAGGATCTGATCCTGAATGGAGACATCCAGCGCCGTGGTCGGCTCATCGGCGATGATCAGCTCCGGATCGCAGGAGAGCGCAATGGCGATAACCACCCGCTGACGCATGCCACCGGAGAACTGGTGCGGATACTGCTTGATGCGCAGCTCCGGCTGCGGAATACCCACCGCCCCCATCAGCTCCAGCGCCTTGGCAAAAGCAGCCTCGCGAGAGAGATCGGTATTGGCCAGAATGGTCTCCACCAGCTGATGCTCAACGGTGAACAGCGGGTTGAGGGAGGTCATGGGGTCCTGGAAGATGAACCCGATACGGGAGCCACGGATGGCCCGCATCTCATTCTGGCTCTTGCCGGAGATAAGCTCGCCATTGAGATAGATATCACCACGGGCGATGCGACCCGGCGGGCTCAGGAGATCGATAACGGCGTTGCCGATGGTGGACTTGCCGGCGCCGGATTCACCGACCACCCCGACAATCTCACCCTTTTCGATAGAGAAAGAGAGATCCTTCACCGCGGCCAGTACCCCGTAGCGGGAGGGGTACTCAATCCGCAAGTTCTTTACTTCGAGCAAGGACATGTTTACCTCTGCGGGGGACATCCGTCCCAAATAATTCGTCCGTAAATCAGCCGCAGATGCCGGTTGTTACCTTGGGCAATATTTGCTCAATCCATGAGGCAGCGAAACCAGCGATCCGGGCGGGTTTTTTGCATTTTTTTGGAATAACCCGCGAGTAACTTAGACGGTTTGACCACGGGTGTAAATGATTGAGTTATACAATTCCGCAATGTTTTGTGCAGATAACCACCAATTCGGCAGAGATAAATGATGATTTTCATCACAAAAATGGCCGGTGCGTCCGCACATCTATTGGTATCATTACTTTAATTTCAACAACAACGCAACAAGCAGCATTTATCACTATTTCAAAAACGATCACCAGCCCCGAATGAGTAGTGAATATTCATGTGAAATGGATGATAAACGGCAGCATATGCCGATGAATGAAAATTAAGCAGATATAAATCGGGGGATGCAAGAACAGTCATCCCCCGGAAGATGGCTCTCAACCGAGCCAGAATGCCAGTAATTGCATACAAAACAGGGCGAACAGGCCGGCGATCAGATCGTCCAGCATGATGCCCAGGCCACCGTGGATCCGGCGATCAAACCAGGAGATGGGCCAGGGCTTGAGCACATCAAACAACCGGAACAGCGCGAAGCCCGCCACCACCCACTCCCAGCCGGCAGGCGCTGCGATCATGGTGACGCCAAAACCGATCACCTCGTCCCAGACGATGGCGCCGTGATCCGGCATGCCGATGGCATCGGTGGCGCTCTGACAGATACGAATACCGACCACAAACCCCACCGCCAGCAAGGCGATAAACCAGTGGGT
Source organism: Aeromonas sp. 82P (assembly GCF_051919365.1). Classification (NCBI taxonomy): domain Bacteria; kingdom Pseudomonadati; phylum Pseudomonadota; class Gammaproteobacteria; order Aeromonadales; family Aeromonadaceae; genus Aeromonas; species Aeromonas sp. 82P. The sequence continues at coordinate 1,306,387 of NZ_JBQBEV010000001.1, read as the reverse complement.
CGGCAGCCCGCTCACCAGCAGATAGAGTGGAATGGCCGCCAGGGTGCCCATGGTGCCCGGCGCCTTGGGGCTGAGACCGGAACCAAACCCCACCGCCAAAAAATGAAGCGGATTCTTCAGATCCAGTCGTGTCAGCTCGGGCTTTATCCTGAACAAACTCATGCGAAGTGATCCCACCCTTTCAGTTGCAACTCGACCGCTTGGTCGCCACGCAGGTAGTCGATGCCCGGCTCGCCCGCCACGATGCGGCCGATGCGGCTGAACTTGACCCCGCTGTGAGCCAGCGCCGTATCGAGCGCGCCGCGATGCTCCTCCGGTACGGTAAAGCAGAGCTCGTAGTCATCGCCACCGGCCAGCGCCAGTTGCCACGCCTCCTGCTCGCTCACCGCATCCTGCAACACCGGCGAGAGCGGCAGCAGATCGAGATCGATCTGGGCCCGCACGCCGGAGGCCTTGAGGATATGGCCGAGATCCGATGCCAGACCGTCGGAGAGATCCAGCGCACTGTCCGCCAGCCCGCGCAGCGCCTGACCGGCCAGAATGCGGGGATGGGGATGGTCGAGCCGTGGCAGCACGGCAGCCAGCTGGTTCTCGTTGAGGGTGCGTTTGCCCAGCAGGTGAGAGAGCGCCAGCGCGGCATCCCCCAGAGTGCCAGTCACATAGATGCCGTCACCCGCTTTGGCACCGTTGCGCATCAGGGCGCGCCCGGCAGGCACCGATCCCTTCACCGAGATGGTGATGGAGAGCGGCCCGCGGGTCATGTCTCCGCCCACCAGCGCCACATTGTAGTACTCGGCCAGCTCCAGAAACCCTTCGGCAAACCCGGCAACCCAACCTTCGTTGATGGCAGGCAGAGTCAGCGCCAGCGACACCCAGCGCGGCTCGGCCCCCATGGCGGCGAGATCGGAGAGATTGACCGCCAGCGCCTTGTAGCCGAGATCCACCGGATCCATGTCGGGAAAGAAGTGTACGCCGCTCACCAGAGTGTCGGTGCTCACCGCCAGCTGGGTATCGGGGGGCAGGGTCAGCAGGGCACAGTCATCTCCAGGGCCCATCACCACGTCCTTGCGGGCGTGGGGGACCTTGAAGTACTTATCAATCAGCTCAAATTCACCCATACAGTAAAAAGCCAGCAATAAGCTGGCTCCTCTCTTAGATGCTGACGGACAGCAGGATCAACGCTTGTTCAGCGACTTGATCACCTTGTCCAGTACACCGTTGACAAACTTGTGGCTGTCATCGGCAGCAAAAGCTTTGGCCAGCTCGATCGCTTCGTTGATGACCACGCGCGGCGGTACATCATCACGACGGGTCAGCTCGTAGGTCGCCAGACGCAGGATCGCCTTGTCCACCATGTCCACTTCTTCCAGCGGACGGGAGAGGAAAGGTGCAAACACCTTGTCCAGCTCGCTGCAGTGGAGGGCTACCCCGAACAGCAGATCGCGGAAATAGTTCAGGTCTACACCCTTGGTGTCCTGATCGATCTTGAACTGCTCTTCGATGTCACCCACGTTAGCCTTGGTCATCTGCCACTGGTAGATGGCCTGGGTGGCGCAATGGCGGGCTTTACGGCGCTCAGACGGTTTCAATGTACTTCTCCTCGTTACACGTCCAGTTCTTTCAGGACGTTGATCATTTCGAGCGCTGCCAGTGCAGCCTCTGCACCCTTGTTACCCGCCTTGGTACCTGCACGCTCGATGGCTTGTTCAATGTTTTCAGTGGTCAGCACACCGAAGGCAACGGGAATTTCATATTCCATCATTACCTGGGCCATGCCCTTGCTGTTCTCGTTTGCCACCAGGTCGAAGTGGTAGGTGCCGCCACGGATGACAGTACCGACCGCCACGATGGCGTCGTATTGACCACTCTTGGCCAGCTTCTTGATGACCAATGGCATTTCAACCGCGCCCGGCACTTTTACCAGTGTCAGGTTGCTGTCCAGCACTTGACCTTGACGCTTCAGTACGTCCACCGCGCCGTTCACCAGACTGTCGTTGATGAAGCTGTTGAAACGGGCAACAACAATAGCAACGCGCGCCTCAGGAGCGGCGATATTTCCTTCGATAACCTTCATTGGAAATCCTGTATCTGTGCAATCAAAAGGGCCGGAGTCAAAAGTGCGCATATTCTAGCACAACAGACCCACGACAAAAACCATGGCCGCAATAGACGGCCATGATTGCGATTTAACCAGTCCGGCGCGCTTACTCGCCGGTAAATTCCACGACTTCCAGACCGAAACCGCCCAGAAGGGGATGGTACTTCTCTGGTAGTACGTTACTCGCCGACGTACTCAACCACTTCCAGACCGAAACCACCGAGGGCATGGTACTTCTTCGGTGAGCTCAACAGGCGCATCTTGCTTACGCCAAGGGCCTTGAGGATCTGGGAACCGACGCCCACCCGGCGCGAGGTGCCCTGCCACTTGGCTCCTTCCGGCGCCAGCCCCTTGTCGGCGGCTTCAAAACCCTTGACCCGGGCCAGCAGCTCGGCGCCATGGGATTCCGCCCCCAAAATCACCAGCACCCCGCCTTCGCTGGCAATGCGGGCCATGGATTTGGGCAGCGGCCAGCTGCGGGCGGCGTGGCGGTCGGTCAGCAGCAGATCGCTCAGCACATCGTGCAGATGAACCCGCACCAGGGTTGGCTGGTCGGCCTGCACCTCACCCTTTTTCAGGGCGAAGTGAACCTGATTGTCGATGGTGTCGCGGAAGGTGATGAGGTCGAACTCGCCAAACTCGGTCGGCAGCTTGCACTCGGCCACCTTCTCGACCGTGGTCTCGTGCTGGTTGCGGTACTCGATGAGGTCGGCGATGGTGCCAAGCTTGATGCCGTGCTCCTCGGCGAAGATCTCCAGGTCAGGACGGCGCGCCATGGTGCCATCTTCATTGAGGATCTCGACGATGACGGCGGCAGGCTCGAAACCAGCCAGACGGGCCAGATCGCAGCCCGCTTCGGTGTGACCGGCACGGGTCAGCACGCCGCCATCCTGCGCCATCAGCGGGAAGATGTGGCCCGGCTGCACCAGATCGGCCGCCTTGGCGTTGGACGCCACAGCCGCCTGCACGGTCACCGCGCGATCGGCGGCGGAGATACCTGTGGTCACCCCTTCTGCCGCCTCGATGGAGACGGTAAAGGCAGTGGAGAACTGGGCATTGTTGCGATCCACCATCAGCGGCAGCGCCAGCTGCTTGCAGCGATCCCGGGTCAGGGTCAGGCAGATGAGGCCACGGCCGTAGCGGGCCATGAAGTTGATATCCTCCGGACGGACGCAGGAGGCGGCCATGATGAGGTCCCCTTCGTTCTCCCTGTCTTCGTCATCCATCAGGATCACCATCTTGCCAGCCTTGATATCGGCAATGATTTCCTGGGTTGTGCTCAGCGCCATGGGCTACTCCATCAGTGTGCTTGGGGGTTGAGCCAGCAGGCTCAACGCAAATGCGAGTGTATGTTGCTCTAGATTGGGGCTAGCGGCTCCATTTCAATCAGAGCGGGATCACAGAAAATCGTTTTGGTGGCCAGATTTAGCGCACACCGTCAGAGAAAACCGGCCTTGGCCAGCGTCTCCATGGTCAGGGTCGAGGCGCTGCTCTCCTGACTTTTCCCCATCATCAGCCGCTCCAGATAGCGGGCGATTTGATCCACCTCGAGGTTGACCTTGTGACCCGGCTTCCAGCTGGCAATAGTGGTCTCCTGCGCGGTGTGGGGCACGATCGTCAGGCGGAAAAGGTCGCCCTGCACCGCGTTGACGGTGAGGCTGATGCCATCCACCGCAATGGAGCCTTTCTCGGCGATATAGCGGGAGAGTTCCCCCGGCGACTTGATCCAGTACTCGATGGCGCGGCCGCTGCTGGAGACGCTTTTCACCTCCCCTACCCCATCCACATGGCCGGAGACCAGATGGCCGCCGAGGCGGGAGGTGGGCATCAGCGCCTTCTCCAGGTTGACCCGATCGCCCACTCTGGCGGCGGCAAAGCCGGTACGGGAGAGGGTTTCCAGCGACACGTCGGCGGTATAGCTCTTGTCACCCAGCGCCACGACGGTGAGGCAGACGCCGTTGGTGGCAATGGAGTCACCCAGTTTGACGTCGCTAAAATCCAGACCTGGTGCGTGGACGGTGAGGGCCATGTCATCGCCCTGACGGCGAAGCTCGGCCAGGGTTCCCACCGCTTCGATAATTCCGGTAAACATGCAGATCACCTTGCTGATGACGGGGGCTGATTATGCCCCCTTGAACATTGATAAATCAGGCTATTTTGGCGGTAATGCGAATATCCTGGCCGACCATGCGCACATCCTTGATGTTGAGCTTGGGTGCCTGGAACAAGCGTGTCAGGCCCGGCAGATGGAACAGGCCACGCCCCTCATCCCCCATCAGTTTGGGCGCCTGATAGAGCACCAGCTCATCCACCAACCCTTTTTCCAGCAGAGCGCCGCACAGCCGCGGGCCCGCCTCGACCAGCACCGAGTTGACGTTCTGCTTGGCCAGCAGCATGAAGAGGCTGACCAGATCCAGCTTGCCATCCAGCAGCGGCAGCTCCAGCTGCTGCACCCACTCGGGCCACTCGCCGGACGCCTTGTGACGGGCCAGCAGCACCGGGCTCTCGCTCTGGAACAGCGGCAAGTCGGGAGTGAGGCGGTTTTGCGAATCGACGATGACTCGCAGCGGCTGGCGCAGGGTCTCTTTGGGATAACTTGCCTTGACCGAGGGGGGCAGCTCGTCCCAGCGCACGGTCAGGGAAGCGCCATCGGCCAGCACGGTTTCGGCGCTGGAGAGCACCGCATCGTGGCGGGCCCGCAGTCGTTGCACGTCACGGCGCGCATCCGGGGAGGTGATCCACTGGCTCTCGCCGCTCGCCATGGCGGTGCGGCCATCGAGACTGGCCCCCAGCTTGACGGTCACTCGCGGGAAGGCGGTCCGCATCCGCTTGAAAAAGCCCGGGTTGAGCGCTTCCGCTTCGCTCGCCAGCAGGCCGAAATCGGTCTTGATCCCCGCTTCGGAGAGCATACGCAGGCCACGCCCACCCACCTGGGGATTGGGATCGACCATGGCCGCCACCACCCGCGCTACGCCAGCGTTGATCAGCGCCTCGGCGCAGGGGGGAGTACGACCGTGATGGGAGCAGGGTTCGAGGGTTACATAGGCGGTAGCACCACGGGCGTTGTCACCGGCGGCGCGCAGGGCGTAAACCTCGGCATGGGGCTCGCCCGCCTTCTGATGCCACCCTTCGCCAACCACCACGCCATCTTTGACCAGCACGGCGCCGACGCAGGGGTTGGGGGCCGTGGTGTAGCGGCCGCGGCGGGCCAGTTCGAGGGCCCGACTCATCCATTGGTAATCATCTTGACTAAACATTCGGGCTCCTGTTTTCAACAACATCCAAGCCGTATCGCATCAGGTAACTGGCTTCGTTACCGCATCCGATGACACTTCGTGAATCGAGCCTGCTTCAGGGACGATTTATTTTTCCAGCTTGGCAATCTCTTCGCCGAACTCGCGAATATCTTCGAAGCTGCGATAGACGGAGGCAAAGCGGATATAGGCCACCTTGTCGAGACTCTTGAGCTCATCCATCACCAGATTGCCCACCAGCTCGGAGGCGACTTCGCGCTCGCCGGTGGCACGCAGGCGGGATTTGATATGGTTGACCGCCTTTTCGATGGCTTCCATGCTCACCGGCCGCTTCTCCAGCGCCCGCAGGATGCCGGCGCGCAGCTTGTCTTCATTGAACGGCTCGCGGGAACCGTTGGACTTGATGACGCGGGGCATCACCAGCTCGGCCATCTCGAAGGTGGTAAAACGCTCGTGACAGAGCAGACACTCACGACGGCGGCGCACCTGATGGCCTTCTGCCACCAAGCGGGAATCGATCACCTTGGTATCAACCGCACTACAGAATGGGCAATGCATCGGACCTCCGGCGTTAATGGAACAGGGACCGGCCCGGCGGGCCAGGATCTAGGTCGGCCAGTGTAGCACGGCCATCCAAAACCGGTAAAAGCCAGAAAAAACAATGCCACCCGCAGGTGGCATTGGTCTCAAAGCGAACGGTCTGACTTATCAGCCATAAACCGGGAAGCGGCGGCAGATATCCAGCACCTTCTCGCGTACGGTGGCCAGCACGGCATCGTTGTCGTGGTTGTCCAGTACGTCGCAGATCCAGTGGGTCAGCTCGATGGACTCTGCTTCCTTGAAACCGCGGCGGGTGATGGCCGGGGTACCGATCCGCACACCGGAGGTGACGAACGGGGAGCGCGGGTCGTTGGGCACGGAGTTCTTGTTGACGGTGATGTTGGCTTTGCCCAACGCAGCGTCAGCGTCCTTACCGGTCAGCTCGCGGCCGATCAGATCAACCAGCATCAGGTGGTTGTCGGTACCGCCGGAGACGATCTTGTAACCGCGCTCGATAAAGGTGGCGGCCATCGCCTTGGCGTTTTTCACGACCTGAGCCTGATAGGTCTTGAACTCCGGCTCCAGCGCCTCTTTGAAGGCCACGGCTTTACCGGCGATGACATGCATCAGCGGGCCACCCTGACCACCCGGGAAGACGGCAGAGTTGAGCTTCTTGTAGAGCTCCTCGTCGTCAGCGGCGGAGAGAATAAGACCACCGCGCGGACCGGCCAGGGTCTTGTGAGTGGTGGAGGTGACCACGTGAGCGTGGGGAACCGGGTTCGGGTAGACGCCAGCTGCAATCAGACCCGCCACGTGGGCCATGTCGACGAACAGGTAGGCACCAACCTTGTCGGCGATTTCGCGCATGCGGGCCCAGTCAACGATGCCGGAGTAGGCAGAGAAGCCACCGATCATCATCTTCGGCTTGTGCTCGACAGCCTGACGTTCCATGTCGTCGTAGTCGATCTTGCCGGACTCATCGATACCGTAAGGCACGATGTTGTAAAGCTTGCCGGAGAAGTTGACCGGAGAGCCGTGGGTCAGGTGACCACCGTGGGCCAGGTTCATGCCCAGCACGGTGTCGCCCGGCTGCAGCAGAGCCATGTAAACAGCGCTGTTGGCCTGGGAGCCGGAGTGCGGCTGCACGTTGGCGTAAGTGGCACCGAACAGCTCTTTGGCGCGCTCGATGGCCAGGGTTTCGACCACATCCACATACTCGCAACCACCGTAGTAACGCTTGGAGGGGTAACCTTCGGCGTACTTGTTGGTCAGCTGGGAGCCCTGGGCTTCCATGACACGGGGGCTGGTGTAGTTCTCAGACGCAATCAGCTCGATATGCTCTTCCTGACGACGGGTTTCGTCTGTGATGGCCTGCCACAATTGCGGATCATAATTGGCGATGGTCATGTCACGTTTCAACATCCGTTTCTCTCCTGAAAATCGTTTGCGCGTTAGGTGAAGTGGGCGCGGGCATTGTAACGTGAGCTGGATCAAAGAGACAGTCCAACAACCTAAAAAAATGTTGAATTTATGTTGTAAAAAGCAAGATTCCCTCCCCGTTCAATACCCTGGCCGCTCCGCCAAACGACACATTTTTCATCCCGCTGCGGGCGGGCAAAACCCGAAGGGGATCACAACGCCCTCTTTATCCATCCTGTAACATATTCATTCGAAACAAATTTAATGATGATGGAGCTGATTGCAGCCATGCATCCGAGGGGCTGCACCTAACCGGAGGAGTTCAAGATGGACCATCTGCTGACATTCGTGATCCTGGCTGTCTTTTTTCTGTTCTACTGGGTCTACTACACCAGCCAACGCAAGCATGTCCCCACCACCTCGTGGGAGCAACTCCCCACCAAAGCCGAATATCTGGCGGCCCACCCTGAATCAGTCGATGGCGACATCATCTTCTGTTATCACTGCGGCCACCACGAGTTGCTGGAGGTGGGCATGGTGCACCTGACCGATTTTCGCCGGGAATGGGTCTGTGCCAAGTGCAAGCAGGTGCTGTTTCGCGAGAGCGAATAACGGCGCAGGGGCTGGCCCCCTCTGAACGTTGTACATCGCCAGCAGGGATCAGAACGGCGAATCCCTATTGGCCACCAGCCACTGCTGCAACCCGCTCAACGCCGCGTCAAATTGCGCCCCGATTGCCGCAGGCTCACCGCCTCCCGCCTCAAGAGCCGCGCAATGGCTGGCAAATTCGGTCAACCCCAGCGCCAGCGCACTCCCCTTGAGCTTGTGCGCCAGCTGACGTTGCTCACTCCCCTCACCCTGAGCCAACTTATCCACCAACACCCGCCCTTGCGACTCAAACAGCGCGACCAGCTGGCGGATCCGCGCCATGCCGAGCAGGGGCAGATCGGCATCCAGCACCGGATTGGCCCACTCAGGCTGGTTAGTTGAGGACGCGGCTGCAGATAATTGCACCTGAGGCTCGATAGAGGCGCCCTCTTGCCGAAATAGTTGATCTATGGCGTTCGCCAGCACCGCCAGCCGCACCGGCTTGCCGACAAAATCGACAAACCCGGCGGCAAGGCAGTGGCGGATATCCTCCGGATACATCTGGGCCGAGATGGCGATGGCGGGCAGCGGCCGCTCATGCATCTCTTCACTGATGGCGGCCAGATCCTCGCGCAGGGTCATGCCGTCCATATCGGGCAGATTGATATCGAGCAGCGCCAACTCGAAGGGGCGCTCGGTCACCAGCGCCAGCGCGCTGCGGCCATCCTCCGCCAGGGTGACGCGATGGCCGAGGCGGGTCAGCATGCCGTGCGCCACCAACCGGTTGATCTCGTTATCCTCCACCAGCAGGATGTCGCGGGACTGACCAAGGTGCAGTGGCTGTGCCTCGGCGGGCAGTTGGGCGCTCGAGCGCTGCAAGGGCAGGCTGAAGCTGAATTCACACCCCTTGCCCGGTTCGCTGACAAGGATCAGCTCGCCTCCCATGGCGGCCACCAGCTTGCGGCTGATCGCCAGTCCCAACCCGGTGCCGCCCTGATGGCCTATATCACGCTTGCGCTGGCGAAACGCCTCGAACACTGCCTCCTGCTCATCGGCCGGAATGCCGGGGCCGGTATCGCGCACCACGAAGCGGATGCAGGGCTCGGCGCAAGGGCCTTGGCAGGCAAGAGGCGCTACCGTCAGGGTAATCTGGCCACGGGCGGTAAACTTGACCGCATTGCCGAGCAAGTTGCCGAGCACCTGCCGCAGCTTGCCCAGATCCCCCTCGACCACAGGCGCCAGCCCGGGCGCATATTCCAGCGCCAGGGTGACCCCCTTGGCCGCTGCCTTTGGCCGAAACAACGCGCTGAGCTCATCCACCAGCTGAAACAGGGGGAAGGGCTCGCGGCGCGCCTCCACATGGCCCGCTTCTATCTTGGAGTAGTCGAGAATGTCGTTGAGGATCTCCAGCAGGGATTCGCCACTGTGCTCGATGGCGGCCAGATAGCGCTGCTGGGTATCGCTGAGGTGGGTATCTTCCAGCAACGTCAAGCCGCCCAGAATGCCGTTCATGGGGGTGCGGATCTCGTGGCTCATGGTGGCGAGAAACACCGACTTGGCGCGGTTGGCCTGTTCGGCCTCGGTGCGGGCCTGCCGCTGCTTCGCCACCTCCTCATTGAGCCGCTCGTTGGCGTGGCTGAGCTGGCCGGTGCGCTCCTCGACCCGTGACTCCAGCTCGCGCTGATAGCGGCCCAGCTCAACCGCATTGTCACGAAACACCTGCAGGGCCCGCCCCAGCTCCGCCAGCTCATCGCGCCCGGTACTGGCAAGCGGCTCAAGGGGGGCCAGATCCCCGCGCGCCAACCGGCTCATCCCCGCCACCGCCCGTTGCAGCGGCCAGACGATCCGGCCATAGACCATGCGCCACATCAACAGCATCAGCAGTACCAGCGTGAGCAGGCCAATGCCCATCAACGCCTGCTCCAGCAGCCTGAGACGCTGGCTTAGCGCCTGCTGGCTCTGCCCCAGCGAATCGCGGGCACGGCTGACCAGCTCTCCGACCTGCTGGTTGAGACTGCTCATCAGGGCTTCATTGGCATTGGCCAGCACCCGCAGCGCCTCCCCCTTGCCGAGCCAGTCACTGCGCAGTTGCACCAGCTTGTCGCTTTGCGCCAGCACGGTCAGCGCCTGCTCCACCGCCTGCCGGCGGGCAGGATCGGTCACTGCCCCGGCCCGCAGTTGCAAAATAGCCAGCTCCCGCTGCCCCTCTTGCAATAGCGTTTGCAACTGTTCCTGCCGTTCGCTGCGCCACATCTCCTCGATGCGCTGCTGCTGCATCAGGGTGCGATGGCGCAGCTCGGTCATCTGCTCCAGCCAGTCGAGATCCTGCTCCAGCAGGCGGTCCAGCGTCCGGGTCGCCTGCGCACCTTGCTGTTGGTAGAGGGAACCCAACCCCGCCACCATCACGGTTTCGGCGTTCTCCATCTGGCTGCGCGCCAGCTCGGCGATCTGTCCGGCCGCCGCCACCAGACGGGCCCGCTGCGCCTCGCCCTGCGCCATCAGGGTCAGTCGCTCTCCCACCAGCCAGCCCTGCTGGCCCAGATTGCCGATGATGCTCTGACTAAGCTGATCGAGGCTTGTTGAACCCTGCCCACGACCAAGTTGCGCCAGCACCTGTTGTAGCTGTTGCCCCTGCAGAGTGAGCAAGCGCCCCTGATGCTCCCGCTCCTGCTCGCTGGTTGCGGTGGCCAGCAGCCGCGACGCGCTCTGGATCTCGCCGCTGAGGCGAGAGAGCGTGCGGGCCAGCTCCTGATCGGCCAACGTCTGCTGCACCCCTTGCTCCAGCTGGCGCAGATGGCTAAGCCCCACCCAGCCCAGCAGGGAGGCACTCAGGGTCAACAACGCCATCAGGGAGAAGGCCAGCAGCAACTTGCCACCCAAGCCGGAAAAGATTCTCACGGGAAGTCCCTTGGTTGTGGTCGGCTTTGACCGGATAATATGGCCCAACACTTTAACAAAACCCCTGGCCATGCGAAGCGTCTATCTCTCCCCGTTGTTGCTGATCTGGTTGCTAATGCTTCCCCGCGCCGCCCTCGCCTTTGCAGTCGATATCTGGCCCGGCGGCGAATTCAGCGGCCAGCCGGTGCGCCAGCAGTGGCAGGAACCCGCCGCCGCAACCAAACCGCTGACCATCTGTGCCCTCTACCCCCATCTGCGCGACGCCTACTGGCTTTCGGTCAATCAGGGCATGGTGGACGAAGCGAAGCGGCTGGGAGTCAAGTTGCAGATCCACGAAGCAGGGGGTTACGGTGCCCTCGCCGAGCAGCGCCAACAGTTGCAGCGCTGCGTGCAGGAAGGGAGCGACGCCATCTTGCTCGGCGCGGTGAGCTATCAGGGCTTGCGCGAGGCCATCAAGGTCACGCCGCTGCCGCTCTTTGGGCTGGTCAACGATCTGCCCAGCGGCCTAGTGCAAGCGAAGGTGGGAGTCTCCTGGTACCAGATGGGCTGGCAGATTGGCCACTGGCTGGCGCAGCGTCACCCCGCCGGCAGCAAGCCGGTCTCGGTCGCCCTCTTCCCCGGCCCGCAGGCGAGTGGCGGCAACAACTTCGTAGAGCCGGGCTTTGCCGATGCCATCAAGGGGAGCGCCATCAAGCTGGTCAGCACCGAGCGCGGCGACAACAGCCGGGAAATCCAGCGCACGCTGGTGCAGCAAACTCTGGCCCGCTATCCCGACCTCGACTATCTGGTGGGGGGCGCCATCGCCGCCGAAGTGGCGGTCAACGAACTGTCACAGCGCCATCTCGACAGGCCCCAGGTGCTGAGCACCTACTTCAGCCACGGGATACAGCGGGGACTGCGCCGAGGCAAGATCCTGGCCGCCAACAGCGATCAGATGCGGCTGCAGGGGCGCCTTGCGGTCGCTCAGGCGGTCTGCCTGCTGCAACACCCTGATGCCAATGCCGAGCAGTGCCCGCGGGTGATGGGGCCACCCATTCTGACTCTGTCTGCGCCACTGGCCGACCCCGCCGATTCCCTCTCGGATGGCGCCTTTCGTCCCGTCTATCGGGTCGAATAGCCGTTCCAAATCCGATCAGCACACTCAAGGAGAAGAGATGAAAGAGTTACATGCCAGCTGCCTGTGCGGCGCCGTCGCCCTGACCCTACCGGATCAGTTCGACTATATGGGGAACTGCCACTGCAGCGAATGCCGCAAGTTTTCAGGGGGAGATTACGCCTCGGTCGGCGGACTGGATGGCAACCAGGTCACCATAGTGAAAGGGGAAGAGGCCATCGGCCGCTACCGGAAATCGGCAGAGACCACCCTGGCCTTCTGTCGTCACTGTGGCTCCAGCCTGTTCAGCCAGAAGAGCAGCAGCGGCAAGATCAACCTGCGCCTCGGGGTACTGGACGATGTGCCGAGCCAGCGACCCGCGTTTCACATCTTCGTCGGATCCAAGGCGCCCTGGCACCAGATTGGCGACGACTGCCCGCAATTTGATACCCGCCCGCCGGTCTGATACCCGGTCAAACAGGCCAGGGCCACCGCAACGGGATCAGGAGGCTATCTCGCCGGCAAACAGATAGCCTTCACCATGGACGGTGACAAACAGCTGGGGATCCCGCGGATCCGCTTCCATCTTGCCGCGCAGCCGCCGGATCAACACGTCTATGGTGCGATCGCTCGGGCCATCACCGCGATGGCTGATGAGGGTCAGGATCCGCTCCCGACTGAGCACCCGCCCGGCATGGGCGACAAAGGCCACCAGCACTTCATATTCGGCCTTGGTCAGACGCACCGGCACTCCGTCCTTGCTGAGCTGGCGACGGGGAATGTCAAAACGCCAGGGGCCGAAGCGCACCGCATCGTCAGCCACCGCAGGCTCGCTCGGCGCGGCGGCCGCCAGCGAGATCCGCCACAGCAGATTCTTGACCCGCACCAGCAACTCCCGTAGCTCGAACGGCTTGGTGACATAGTCGTCGGCCCCCATCTCGAGGCCGACAATCCGGTCCACCGCATCGCTGCGGCCGGTGACCAGAATGATCCCCACCGTGCTGCGCGCACGCAGTTCACGGGTTAACAGCAGACCATCTTCTCCCGGCAGGTTGATATCCAGCATCACCAGATCGACCCTCTGCTCCGCCAGCACGGCGCGCATCTCCTGGCCATTTTCGACCGCCGTCACCCGATAGCCCTCCCGCTCGAAATAGCCGGTCAGCTTCTCGCGGGTAACCGCATCATCTTCAACAACCAGAATGTGGTAGCTCATGGGCAGGGTTCACGATGGTCGACAAGGGAGGATTATTCTATTCACATTTTGTCATAAATACCCCTATTTCATTAATTTGTGGCGGCAGCCCTGTTCACAACGCCTCCCTATCATGGCTCCCATCAAAAAAGTGATGTGAGAGAGCATGATGAAAAAACTGTGGCACTTCCTGCGCACCCCCAGCCGTCGCTGGTCGGTACTGGCGCTGCTTCTGGTGGGCGTCAGCGTCACCCTCGCGGGCACCGTCGGCCTGCACTATGGCTTTGAGAAAACCAGCAGCCTCGAATTCTGTATCTCCTGCCACTCCATGAAAGACACCGTCTATCCGGAGTACAAGGAGTCCATCCACTTCAAGAATGCCTCCGGGGTACAGGCGGTCTGTACCGACTGTCATCAGCCGAAGGATTTCGTCGGCAAGGTGGCCCGCAAGATGGAGGCGGCCAACGACCTCTATCAGGAGTACATAGGCCACAGCATCGACACCCAGGAGAAGTTCGAGGACCGGCGCCTGCATCTGGCCGAGAAGGTGTGGGCGCGGATGAGCAGCCAGAACTCCAAGACCTGCAAGTCCTGCCACAGCTACGACAACATGGATCACGCTAAGCAGTCCCCGGCGGCTGCGCTGGCGATGAAAGATGCGGCGGCGAAGAACATGAACTGCATCGAGTGCCACAAGGGCATCGCCCACGAACTCCCCAACATGGCGGGCGGCTTCCGGGCCACTTACGCCACCCTGGTCAACGACGCGCAAGAGGCGCCAGCCGCCGAGACCCTCTACAACCTGGGTGAAAAAGATCTCTATGCCAGCGAACAGAGCACCGACCCGGTCGGCAAACTGCTGCCCGCCTCCCGTATCGACGTGGTGGACCGCAGCGGCGATCGCCTCAAGGTGACCATCGAAGGGTGGCGCGAGAGCGATGGCAAGGGCCGGGTGCTGAGCGAATACATGGGCAAGCGGGTCTTCGTCGCCACCATCCGTGACGAACTGAAAGCGAGCGAGAAAGTGCTCAAACAGGAGACCGACAGCGCCACCCATATCAAGTGGGAACAGGTTCAGGTGCAGGCCTGGGTCGATGGCAAGGGCTTTGAGTCCTCGCTCAAGCCAATCTGGGATTACGCCGGCGAAATGTACAAATCTACCTGCAACTCCTGCCACGGAGCGCCGGATCCCGCTCACTTCACTGCCAACGGCTGGATCTCGGGGCTCAAGGCGATGTCTGCCTACTATCGCCTGAGCAAGGAAGAGGAGCGCACCCTGCTCAAATACCTGCAAAACCATGCCGCCGATACCGGTGGTCAGGGCAGCCACTAAGTCCGGATTCGAAAGAGGAATAACAAGATGATCAATATTTCCCGTCGTGGTTTTCTGGGTGGCTTGCTGGCCAGCAGTGCCTCTGCCCTGATCGGCCCCTCCCTGCTCGGTCGCGCCGTGATGGCTGCCGAGTCTGGCGACAAGCTGGTGCAGTCCGGCTCCCACTGGGGCGCCTTCCGTGCCCGGGTGGTCGATGGACGCTGGGTCGAGACCCTGCCGTTCGAGCATGACAAGCACCCAACCGACATGCTCAAGGCCTTGAGTGAGGTGGTCTACAACCCCTCCCGCATCCGCTACCCTATGGTGCGGCTGGACTGGCTGCGCAAGGGGCACCAGTCCGACACCAGCGAACGCGGCCAGAACCGCTTCGTGCGGGTCACCTGGTCCCAGGCGCTGGACTTTTTCTATCACGAGCTGGAACGGGTGCAGAAAACCTATGGCCCGAGCGCCCTCTATGCCGGTCACTCCGGCTGGCAGTCGGTGGGCAAGCTGCACTCCGCTGGCGCCATGCTGGGGCGTGCCATGAACCTGCACGGCACCTATCTGGCCAAGGCCGGTGACTACTCCACCGGGGCCGCCCAGGTGATCCTGCCCCACGTGGCGGGCGCTATGGAGGTGTATGAGCAGCAGACCTCCTGGCCGCTGGTGCTGGAGCACAGCAAAACCATCGTTATCTGGGGCTCCGATCCCATCAAGAACCTGCAGGTGGGCTGGCTGGTGCCGGATCACAGCGTCTACGACTACTGGGCACAGCTGAAAGAGAAGGTAGCCAAAGGCGAGATCCGGGTGATCAGTGTCGACCCGGTCAAATCCAAGACCCAGAAGTACCTCAATTGCGATCAGGTGACCCTGAATCCGCAGACCGACGTGCCGCTGATGCTGGGCATCGCCCACACCCTCTACAGCGAGAAGCGCCACGATGAGGCGTTCCTGAAGAACTACACCACCGGCTTTGACAAGTTCCTGCCCTATCTGCTGGGCACCAGCGACGGTCAGGTGAAGGATGCCGAGTGGGCCGCCGCCATCTGTGGCGTACCAGCCGAGACCATCCGCGAGCTGGCCCGCGCCATGAGCAGCGGCCGCACCCAGCTTATCGGCGGCTGGTGTGTGCAGCGCATGCACCATGGCGAGCAGTACGCCTGGATGCTGGTGGTACTGGCCTCGATGATTGGCCAGATCGGCCTGCCGGGGGGCGGTTACGGCTTTGGCTGGCACTACAACGGGGCGGGCACCATCACCTCCAGCGGCCCCATCATGTCCGGTTTCAGCTCAGTCATTCCCGGGGTCAAGCCGATCCATGACGGCGACTGGAAGGGCTACTCCAAATTCATTCCGGTGGCCCGTTTCGTCGACTGCATCCTCAATCCGGGCAAGCAGATCGCCTTCAACGGCCAGACCATCACCTACCCCCATATGAAGATGGCGGTGTTCTGCGGCAACAACCCGTTCCACCACCAGCAGGATCGCAACAAGATGGTCGCGGCCTGGCGCAAGCTGGAAACCGTGGTCAGCATCGATCACCAGTGGACGGCCAGCTGCCGTTTTGCCGATATCGTGCTGCCCGCCACCACCACCTATGAGCGGGATGACATCGAGCAGTGGGGCTCCCACTCCAACGCGGGCATTCTGGCCATGTACAAGGTGGTGGAGCCGCTGTTCGAGGCGCGCGATGACTACGACATCTTCGCCGATCTCTGCCGTCGCTTCGGTCGCGAAGCCGAGTTCACCGGTGGCAAGAGCAAGCTGGAGTGGATCCAGAGCATCTATGACGATGCCCGCCTGCAGGGTCGCGGCATCGGCATCCGTCTGCCCCGTTTCAGCCAGTTCTGGCACGGCGAGGGCTTCGTCACCTTCCCGGCAGGCCAACCCTGGGTGCGCCACGAGTCGTTCCGTCAGGAGCCGGATCTGGAGCCGCTCGGCACCCCGTCTGGCCTTATCGAGATCTACTCCAAGACCATCGCCGACTACGGCTATGGGGATTGCCCGGGCCATCCGGTCTGGATCGAGCCCTACGAGCGCTCCCACGGCGGGCCGGGCAGCAAACAGTACCCGCTGCACCTGCAATCCTGCCACCCGGACAAGCGGCTGCACAGCCAGCTCTGCTCCTCCGACAACTATCGCGCCACCTACACGGTACAGGGTCGCGAGCCTGTCTACATGAATCCGCAGGATGCCAAATCCCGCGGCCTCAAGGACGGCGATCTGGTGCGGGTGTTCAACGGTCGCGGTCAGGTATTGGCCGGGCTGGTGGTGAGCGATGACTACGCCCCCGGCGTGGTGCGCATTCAGGAAGGAGCCTGGTATGGCCCGCAAGAGGGTGGCAAGGTAGGGACGCTCTGTACCTACGGCGATCCCAACGTGCTGACCGCCGACATCGGCTCCTCCAGCCTGGCGCAGGCCACCACGGCCCATACCGCGCTGGTGGAGATCGAGAAGTTCCGCGGGCAGGCACCTGCCGTCACGGCCTTCGGCGCGCCGGAATCGGCCAAGGGCATCGACCCCATGTTCCCGGCACTCTGACCTCGGGGGGACGAAAGCGCCCCCTTGAGTTTCCTTTATTTTTAAAGTCGTTAGAATCGGGAGCCATCAAGGCTCCCGATTGCCATCCACGGAGGAAAAATGCAGGAATTTATGGCTACCAGCGAACGCCGGGCCGAACTCTACTGGTGGTTCTCCACCCTGTTCGCTGCCGAACTCAGTGATGAGCAGATCGCCGAATATGACACCTATGATGTGCGAAGCTTCCTGAAAAGCCTCTCCACCCTGGATCCGATGCGCGAAGCCGTGGCCGAGCTCAACGAGGCCATCGCCCGCCTGCTGGTGCGCCAGGATCGCCAGCTGGAACTCGCCGCCGACTTCGCCGGCCTGTTTCTGGTGGATCCCAAACAGGGCGCCCTGCCCTACGAATCACTCTACCGTGGCGAGGCCAAGCTGCTGATGCAGGCCCCGAAGGCCGAGATGCAGGCCCGCCTCGATCGCCTTGGTATCAATGTCAGCGACAAATACAAAGAGCCCGCGGATCATCTGGCCATCGAGCTGGATCTGATGGGCAATCTCATCATCCGTGCGGCGGAAGCCAAGAGCGCAGCCGAGCGGGAACGCTGGCTCGACGAGCAGGAAGCACTGCTGCACGGCCATCTGCTGGGCTGGTTCGACAAGTTCGAGACGGCCTGTCGCGCAGCCGACCGGTTTGGCTTCTACGGCGCCAGTGCCCGTCTGCTGGGGGTCTTCCTCAAGATGGATGCCAACTACCTCTCTCTGGTCAAACCGGCACCGTCCGCCGACTGAGGCCGCGATGAAGACAGCCCTGCTTCTGATTGCATGCTGGCTGCTGGCCCTGATCCCGCTGGATCAGGGCATTACTCCCCTGATTGCACTGCTGTTCAACCCGGATCGCGAGCTCTACGGCACCGCCCAGCTCACCGGATTTGCCGGCATCCTGCTCACCCTCTACCTTGCCAATCTCGGCGTCGAGGTGGTGTTGCGCCGCCGCTTCCAGATTGCCGGCATGCTGGCGCTGCTGGCTGCCTGGATCGACTTCATCAACAGCAGTGGCTGCGAGTCGCACTTCCTGCTGCTCTATCTGCTTGCCCTCCCGTTCCATCTGATCGGCTGGCTGGTATTTGTACGCGGTATTCAGGCGTTTGGTCGCCAGAAGGGATAACCACTCGCCCCCTTTCTCCATCCTTTTTATCAGGTTTTTATGCCTATTCTTGCCGTCAAAACAACCAGATAACTCCGCTTGGCTCCCGGCCAAACAGTTCGTGCCATACTGACAACTGATGCAAGTGATAAAACAATCAATGCCGAGGTCATCATGGATGGGAAGCTTTTCAACGCCGACGCCGAGGCAATGTTGACCCAGCTGTCAGATCACACCGTCCTGGAACAGCTGATGGATAATGCCCCTCTGGGCATCGGCGTCTTTGACTGCGAATTTCGCTACCGTAAAGTCAATCAGGTGCTGGCCGACATCAATGGCAAAAGCATCGAGGAGCATCAGGGCAAGCACCTCAGAGAGGTGGTTCCCAAGCTGGCACCGACCCTGGAGCCTATGTTTCAGCAGATCATGCGCAGCGGCATGCCCTACGTGGATATCGCCATCACGGGCCAAACCGCGGCGTATGACAGCAGCTCCCGCCGCTTTCAGGCCACCTACAGCCCGATGCGTGATGAGAAAGGGGAGCTGAACGGCATCCTCGCCATTGTGCGGGACATCACCGAGCAGTACGAAACCGAACAACGGCTGCAACTGGCAATGCGAGCGGCCCAAATCGGGGTGTGGGAGTGGCACGTGGCGGAAGACAGATTACTGTTCGACGGCCAGATTGAGCCGCTGCTGGGCATCGAGGCCAACCAGTTCCACGGCGGGCTGCAAGCGTTCGTCGACTGTTTTGAACCGGAATCCGGCAGCCAGCTCAAGGCCGCCCTGCAAAGTCATGACCCCATCCATCTCACCCTGAGCTACCTCACCGCTCTCAACGAGCGCCACTGGGTCGATATTCATGCCGACCATGTCCCCGCCACCGAGTCGGTCGGCCACCGGGTCATGGGGGTCATTCACAATGCCACCGCCCGCCGCCGTCAGGAGGAACGACTCCATCAGGCCAACGTGGTATTCGATACCACGGCCGAGGGGATCATCATCCTCGACAGCGAGCACCATATTCTGTCGGTCAACCCGGCCTTCACCATGCTGACCCAATACAATGCCGAGGAGGTGATAGGCCGTACCCCGGATATCATCATGCATCCCAGGCGCTACACTGACCTCGACTATCCCTGGTATCACCTGCGCCCCGGCAACAACGCCTGGCATGGCGAGATGGTTTGTCTGCGCAAGGATGGTAGCTACTTCTCCTCCTGGCAGCAGATCAGTGCTGTCTATGACAACTTCAACAACACCACTCACTATGTGATCGCCCTTTCCGACATCAGCGCCATTCGCAAGGTGGAGGCCGAGCTGAATCACCTTGCCTATCACGACCCCCTGACCGAACTGGGCAATCGCCATCTGTTGCAGGAGCGGCTGGCCCTTGAGCTGAAAACCGCGCAGCTCAATCGCAAACGGTTGGGGCTGCTCTTTATCGATCTGGATGGCTTCAAGCTGATCAACGACAGCCTGGGCCACGGAGTTGGCGATGAGCTGCTCAAGCGGCTGGCAGAGCGGATCCGCGGCTGCCTGCAGCACAACGATCTGGCGACCCGCCTCGGGGGAGACGAGTTTCTGGTGCTGATCCCCTATCTGGAGGAGCCTGACGAGCTGGCAACCCTGGCCAATACCCTGCTGACCGTGTTGCGTGAACCGGTTGAGCTGGCCCATGAGCTGGTGGCGATCTCGGCAAGTATCGGTATCGCCATCTATCCGGATCATGCAGACAGCCCGGAAACCCTGGTCAGCGCCGCCGACAGCGCCATGTACGAGGCGAAAAGTCAGGGGCGCAACGGATTCCAGTTCTATACCCCCTGCATGGCGGCTCGAGCCCGCGAGCGGATGCAGATTGAGCAGGGTCTGCTCAAGGCCCTTGAGCTCGAACAGCTCTGCATCTTCTATCAACCCATGACCAATCTGGCCAACGGCCACCTGAGTGGACTGGAAGCCCTGCTGCGCTGGCAGCATCCCAATGAGGGGATGATAGCGCCGACCCGTTTTATTCCGGTGGCAGAGGAGTGCGGCCTGATCGAGAAAATAGGGGAGTGGGTAATGCGCAACGCCTGCGAGCAGGGACAAAACTGGCTAGCCGCCGGACTGCCGGTGCCCCGCTTGTCGGTCAATGTGTCGGTGCGGGAGATGCGATCCCCGGGCTATGTTGAACGGGTCGCCGCCATTCTGGCCGAGACAGGATTTCCGCCAGAACGGCTCGAGATCGAGGTGACGGAGAGCATCATCCAGCGGGTCGATCAGAGCATGCAGCTGTTCACCCGCCTGAAGGCGCTGGGGGTGCAGATCGCCATCGACGACTTCGGGACCGGCTTCTCATCCCTGAGCCTGCTGAAAAGTCTGCCCATCGATCGCATCAAGATCGACCGGGCGTTTGTGCAGGCATTACCGGAAGACAAGAACAGTCGGGAGCTCTGCCGCACCATCATCAATCTGGCCGACAGTCTGGATATGGAGGTCACCGCCGAAGGGATTGAAACCAAGGCACAACACGCCTTTTTGCAGTCACTCAACTGCGGCGAAGGACAGGGCTATCTGTTCAGCAAACCACTGCATGTAGAACAGATGCACGAACGCTTGGATTGCCAAAACGTTCAACATTAGCGATACCAAGGAAACAAACGGTCAATCAAACTATTTTCCAAACGTCAGGGTAGGAACACCACCATTATCCCGTTCATTGGCCATGCGAGTGAGCGGTGAGTCGCCAGAGTAACGGGATCCTGGCTCACTGAGAGCAAACTTGGTTCCCGACTTTTTATCCTGCCATGCATGACCAAGCTGATCAGCAACCCGCTCCCGCACAGTCTGTGAAGGCTCCTGGTGTGTAATCGCAAACTCTTTGGGAGGCTTGTCTGCAAGAACAGTCGTATCAAACTGCCACAGGGATGCACAGAGCAATAGAGAGAACATAACTACCTCCATCCATCGAAGTCCTCCTTTTTACCGACTCACTGCGTGAGTGTCACCCATAACCCTGTAACCAAATGTTGCTGTCTATCCAAAAGTCTAATTGCCCCCATCAGCCAAAGGTATAAGTTGTTACTTAATTATTAAAAGTATGTATTCAAAGGAGTGAGTGATGAGCGAGAGCAAGGTCTACCCGGTCAAACCCCACATCAGCAGCAATGCACTGCTAGACAAGGGCGACTACGCCGCCATGTATCAGGCCTCAGTCGAGGATCCCGATACCTTCTGGGGAGAGCAGGGAAAAATTCTCGACTGGATGAAACCCTATACCAAGGTCAAGAACACCTCCTACGATCCGGGCCATGTATCCATCAAGTGGTTTGAAGATGGCCAGCTCAACGTCTCTGCCAACTGTCTCGATCGCCATCTCGCCGAACGGGGTGACAAGGTCGCCATCATCTGGGAAGGGGACAACCCCGCCGAAGATCGCAAACTCACCTACCGCGAATTGCACATCGAAGTGTGCAAGTTTGCCAACGTATTGAAAGCACAAGGGGTTCACCGCGGCGACGTGGTCTGCCTCTATATGCCGATGGTGCCCGAAGCCGCCATCGCCATGCTGGCCTGTACCCGCATCGGCGCGGTACACAGCATTGTCTTCGGCGGCTTCTCGCCGGAAGCGCTGGCCGGCCGCATCATCGACTCGGGCTCGCGCATCGTGATCACCGCCGACGAGGGACTGCGTGGCGGCCGTCCGGTGCCACTCAAGAAAAATGTGGATGAAGCGCTCACCAACCCGGATACCCAGGTCAACAAGGTGATCGTGCTCAAGCGCACCGGCGGCAATGTCGCCTGGCACAACCACCGCGACATCTGGTGGCATGAAGCGACCGCCGCCGTCAGCAGCGACTGCCCGCCCGAGGCGATGAACGCCGAAGATCCGCTCTTTATCCTCTATACCTCCGGCTCCACCGGCAAACCCAAGGGGGTGCTACACACCACTGGCGGCTATCTGGTTTATGCCACCCTCACCTTCAAATATGTGTTCGACTACCACGAAGAGGATATCTACTGGTGTACCGCCGATGTGGGCTGGGTTACCGGTCACTCCTATCTGGTCTACGGGCCGCTTGCCAACGGCGCCACCACCATCATGTTCGAAGGGGTGCCCAACTACCCGGCGACCAACCGCATGAGTCAGGTGGTGGACAAGCACAAGGTCACCATTCTCTATACCGCCCCCACCGCCATCCGCGCCCTGATGGCCAAAGGCAACGAAGCGGTCACCGGCACCTCGCGCCAGAGCCTGCGCATCATGGGCTCGGTGGGTGAACCCATCAACCCGGAAGCCTGGGAGTGGTACTACCGCACCATTGGTGACGAACGCTGCCCCATTGTCGATACCTGGTGGCAGACCGAGACCGGCGGCATCCTGATTACGCCGCTGCCCGGCGTCACCGACCTGAAACCGGGCTCTGCAACCCGTCCCTTCTTCGGGGTGCAACCGGCGCTGGTGGACAACATGGGCGAGCCGCTGGAGGGGGCCACCGAGGGTAACCTGGTGATCACCGACTCCTGGCCAGGCCAGATGCGCACCGTGTTCGGCGATCATGAGCGGTTCGAGCAGACCTACTTCTCCACCTTCCCGGGCCGCTACTTCACCGGCGACGGTGCCCGTCGCGACGAGGACGGCTACTACTGGATCACCGGTCGGGTGGATGATGTACTCAACGTCTCTGGCCACCGCATGGGTACCGCTGAAATTGAATCGGCGCTGGTGGCCCATCCCAAGATCGCTGAAGCCGCGGTGGTGGGGGTTCCTCACGAGATCAAGGGTCAGGGCATCTATGCCTATGTCACCCTGATCGCCGGGGAAGAGCCGAGCCGCGAGCTGCACAAAGAAGTGAAGGAGTGGGTCCGCAAGGAGATTGGTGCCATCGCCACGCCGGACGTGATCCACTGGGCAGAGGGGCTGCCGAAGACCCGTTCCGGCAAGATCATGCGGCGAATTCTGCGAAAGATCGCCACCGGCGAGACCGACAGCCTGGGGGATATCTCCACCTTGGCGGATCCGGGCGTAGTAGACAAACTCATTCGCGAGAAGTCGGAAGCTGCCTGATCCCGCTTCGTTTGTTGCTCAATAAAGCCGGCCCTGTGCCGGCTTTGTCGTTTCTCATCCGCCAGCAAACAGCAAGGCGGTAGCTACGGAGCCTTGCCGACCAGAATGTGCAATAAATAGCCAGATGTAGAGATTAGACCAGTAAAATGCTGCTAATTTTCACGAAATCAATATAATTGCGAAATCTGTGTGCCAGGGCACACCGATTTTCGCAGAAAATGGCTAGATTTCTGGTAGTCCACAAGATAGCTGATAGATAGCAGCATTATCATCGAGGATGTACTCAATATGTCGCAAAATCACCGAATCCTCCTGCTCAACGGACCAAACCTGAATCTGCTGGGCAAACGGGAACCGGGTATCTACGGCAGCAAGACGCTTGATGAGATCGTCGCCGATCTGAAGCTTAACGCCAGCGAACTCGGTGTCACTCTGGAACATCTGCAATCCAATGCCGAACATGAGTTGGTCGGCCGCATCCATCAGGCCATGGGCCAGGTGGATTTTATCATCATCAATCCAGCCGCTTTCACCCACACCAGCGTCGCCATTCGCGATGCGCTGCTGGGTGTCGCCATCCCTTTTATCGAGGTTCACCTGTCAAACGTCCATGCCAGGGAGCCGTTCCGTCATCACTCCTATCTGTCTGATGTCGCCAAAGGGGTCATTTGTGGTCTGGGGGCCGATGGCTACCAATTCGCTTTAACCGCGGCCGTGCACCATCTGCGCGCGGCTTGATAATCACTGATCAGATAAAGAAGAAAGAGAATGCTAATGGATATCCGCAAAATCAAGAAGCTGATTGAACTGGTTGAAGAGTCCGGCATCGCCGAACTGGAGATCTCCGAAGGTGAAGAGTCCGTTCGCATCAGCCGCAACTTCTCCGGTCAGGTGACCACCGCCATGCCGCAGATGATGATGCAGCAAGCTGCTCCGGTTGCCGCACCAGCCGCTGCCGCCCCGGTTGCCGCGGCACCGGCCGCCGATGCCGCCCCGAGCGGTCACCTGATGCGCTCCCCGATGGTTGGCTCCTTCTACCGCTCCTCCAGCCCGGATGCCAAGCCGTTCGCGGAAGTGGGTCAGCAAGTCAATGTCGGCGACACCCTGTGCATCGTCGAAGCCATGAAAATGATGAACCAAATCGAGTCTGACAAGGCCGGTGTGATCAAAGCGATCCTGGTTGAAAATGGTCAGGCCGTCGAATTTGACGAGCCGCTGTTCATCATCGAATAAGGGAAATCGCCACCCATGTTGGACAAAGTAGTCATCGCCAACCGCGGTGAAATTGCCCTGCGGATCCTGCGCGCCTGTAAAGAGCTCGGGATCAAGACAGTGGCCGTTCACTCCACCGCCGACCGGGAGCTCAAGCATGTGCTGCTGGCCGACGAATCAATCTGTATCGGCAGACCGGCCAGTACTGAATCCTACCTCAACGTCCCGGCCATCATCGCCGCCGCCGAGGTAACCGGTGCCGTGGCCATCCACCCGGGTTACGGCTTCCTCTCCGAGAACGCCGATTTCGCCGAAGTGGTCGAAAAATCCGGCTTCATCTTCATCGGCCCGCGCGCCGAGACCATTCGCCTGATGGGTGACAAGGTCTCTGCCATCGAAGCGATGAAGAAAGCGGGCGTACCGTGTGTACCGGGCTCTGACGGCCCCGTCGACAACGACGCCAAGCACAACGCCGCCATTGCCAAGCGCATCGGCTATCCGGTGATCATCAAGGCAGCCGGTGGCGGTGGTGGTCGCGGTATGCGCGTGGTGCGCAATGAAGCGGAACTGGCGGGTGCCATCGCCCTGACCAAATCCGAAGCTGGCCAGTTCTTCAAGAACGACATGGTCTACATGGAGAAGTACCTGGAAAACCCGCGCCACATCGAAATTCAGGTGTTGGCAGACGGCCAGGGCAACGCCCTCTATCTGGGCGAGCGTGACTGCTCCATGCAGCGTCGCCACCAGAAAGTGGTGGAAGAGGCGCCGGCACCCGGCATCACCGCCGAAATGCGCAAGTTCATCGGCGAGCGCTGTGTGCGCGCCTGTATCGAGATCGGCTACCGCGGCGCGGGTACTTTCGAGTTCCTGTACGAGAACGGCGAGTTCTATTTCATCGAGATGAACACCCGTATTCAGGTTGAGCATCCGGTCACCGAGATGGTCACCGGTATCGATCTGATCAAGGAGCAGCTGCGCATCGCCGCCGGTCAGCCCCTGTCGATCACCCAGCAGGATATCCGCATCCGTGGCCATGCCATCGAGTGCAGGATCAACGCCGAAGATCCGGCCACCTTCATGCCCTCTCCGGGTCTGGTGCAGCGCTTCCACGCGCCGGGTGGTCTGGGCGTGCGTTGGGACTCCCACATCTATGCCGGTTACAAGGTACCGCCCCACTACGATTCGATGATCGGCAAGCTGATCTGCTACGGCGAGAATCGTGACATTGCCATCGCCCGCATGCGTCATGCGCTGGACGAGCTGGTGGTGGAAGGGATCAAGACCAACGTACCGTTGCAAAAAGAGATCATGAAAGACGAAAACTTCCAGCACGGTGGCACCAATATCCACTACCTGCACAAGAAGTTAGGTCTGTAAGGATCGCTGATAGAGACCGGACTTCCGGTGGAAGTCTGCTCCGCAAGGAGCCTCTGCTGAAAAAGGGCCATGGCGACATGGCCCTTTTTTGTTATCCTTGCGCCCCTCAAATTTGTCGGAGGCCAAGGTGAACCGTTTCGCTCTCGCCCGCCGGGAAGCAGCTTTCTGCCTGCTGCTGACCCTGTTCTACTTCTTTGCCTGGTATGGCACCGCCTATTTTATCCCGCTCCAGCTGGAGTTGTGGGGGCTGCCGCTGTGGTTCCTGCTCAGCTGCATGGTGATGCCGCTGCTGTTCATTCTGCTCTGCGCCCTGATGGTGAACCGGCTGTTTGTGGAGATCCCCCTCGATACCCACTCCCCTTCCGGCAAGGAGTCATCCCATGAATCTTGAGTTGATGCTGCCGCTCGTCATCTATCTGGTGCTGGTGCTGGGGGTGGGTTTCTGGGCCAGCCGCCATCGCGCAGAAGGCAACTTCGTGCAGGAGTACTTCATCGGCAACCGCAGCATGGGCGGGCTGGTGCTGGCGATGACGCTAGTGGCTACCTACACCTCGGCCTCCTCCTTTATCGGTGGGCCGGGCGCGGCCTACAAGATCGGTCTGGGCTGGGTGTTGCTGGCGATGATCCAGCTGCCCACCGTCTGGCTCACTCTGGGAGTGCTTGGCAAGAAGTTCGCCATCATCGCCCGCCGGGTCAATGCGGTGACCATCAACGATATGCTGTGGGCCCGCTACCAGAGCAAGGCGGTGGTGATCCTCGGCTCCGTTACTATCATCCTCGCCTTTATCGCGACTATGGTGGTGCAGTTTATCGGCGGCGCCCGCCTGCTGGAGACCGCCACCGGGCTCTCCTACCAGCAGGGGTTGATGCTGTTTGCCAGCTGTGTGCTGCTCTACACCATCATCGGCGGTTTTCGCGCCGTGGTGATGACCGATGCCCTGCAGGGGATCATCATGCTGATCGGCACCGGCGCCCTGCTGGCAGGAATTCTGATTGCCGGTGACGGCCTGCCAAACCTTATCCACCAGCTCAGGGAGATCGATCCCAAGCTGGTAAGCCCGCAAGGGGCCGGCGACATGCTGACCCAGCCCTTTATGCTGAGCTTCTGGATCCTGGTCTGTGTCGGGGTGGTGGGGCTACCCCACTCGGCGCTGCGCTGCTTTGGCTATCGCGACAGCAAGGCGCTCCATCGCGGCATTCTGATCGGCACAGTAGTCAGCGCCCTGCTGATGTTCGGCATGCATCTGGCGGGTGCCCTTGGCCGCGCCATCCTGCCGGGCATGGACAGCCCGGACAAGATCATGCCCTCCTTGATGATGGAAGTGCTGCCCCCCTGGCTGGCCGGGGTCTTTCTGGCGGCGCCGATGGCGGCCATCATGTCCACCATCGACTCCCAGCTGATCCAGGCTTCCGCCACTCTGGTGAAGGATCTCTATCTCAACTATCTGAGTCCAAAGCAGGAGAAGCTGGAAGTGCGCATTCCGCGCCTCTCCCTGCTCTGCACCCTGATCTTGGGCACCCTGGTGCTGCTGGCGGCGCTGCAACCGCCTGAGATGATCATCTGGCTCAACCTGCTCGCCTTTGGCGGTCTGCAGGCGGTTTTCCTCTGGCCACTGGTGCTCGGTCTCTACTGGTCGCGGGCCAACGGCCCGGGCGCACTGGCCAGCATGGTCAGCGGCATCGTCAGCTATGGGGTACTCAGTCAGTGGGGGATCAAGCTGGCTGGCCTGCACGCCATCGTGCCAAGCCTCACGCTGGCGCTGGTGGTCTTTATCGCGGTCAGCCTGCTGACGGCACCGCCCTCGCGGGAAGTGCGCGAGCTTTTCGGGCAGAAATAATAAAAATATAAATTAGGGGTTCCAAAACTATCCCCAAATAGGTGTTTTCCGGTTAAACTGTGCGCCAAGTCACAGAACGTAGCCGCTGTATGCCCGTTAAAGCCACTCGACAAGTCGTTACTCAAGCCCTGCAGCGGCTCGGTTATGCCCTGCTGCTGCCCGTCTCCATCCTGCCGATGGCGGCGCTGATCTACCGGCTTGGGCAACCCGACGTGCTCGATTTGGCGGTGCTCTCCCTCACCGGTCAGGCGATCTTCAGCCAGATGCCGCTTATCTATGCGGTGGCGATCGCCTTTGGCCTGAGTCGGAAAGAGCTGGGCGGGCAGACGCTGGCGGGTGCGGTCAACTTCCTGCTGCTCAGCACAGCTTTCAATACGCTAGCCCCCAACCTGCACGCCGACATGATCTGCGGCCTGCTGGCGGGGCTTACCACCGCCATCATCTACCCCTGGGTACACCAGCAAACCCTGCCCCGCTGGCTGCAGATCGCCAAGGGGGAGTTTCCCAGCCTGCTGGTGTCGGCCTTGGCCTGCCTGCTGATCGCCATCCCCCTCTCGCTGCTGTGGCCGCCACTGGAGCGCGGGCTGACCCTGCTCACCTCTGAGCTGCTTACCACGCCGTTTGGCGCCTTCTGCTACGGCACCCTCAACCGCTTGCTGATCCCGCTCGGGCTGCATCAGGTATTGGGTAGCGTCATCGGCCTTGGCGAGAGCAACCTGCAGGCGCTGGCCGCCGCCCAACCCCTTCATGAAGGGTATGTGGCCGGTCTCTACCCCATCATCATGTTCGGCCTGCCGGGCGCCTGTTTTGCCATCTGGCTGCACCGCCAGCGGATGCAGCGGCTGCCACAGGGCGGGCTGCTGCTCACCCTGGCGCTCACCTCGGCACTGGTGGGTATCACCGAGCCCATCGAGTTTCTGTTCGCCTTCACCGCCCCTTGGCTGTTTCTCGCCCACGCCCTGCTGACCGGGCTGTCGCTGGCGGTCTGCAGCGGGCTGGGGATCAAGGTGGGCAGCTATTTCTCCGCCGGTCTGCTGGATCTGGTGCTGAGCTATCAATCCGGCGAGCACAGCTTCTGGCTCATTCCGGTCGGTATCCTGTTCTTCGTCGCCTACACCCTGCTGTTCTATCAGCTGCTGGAGCGCGCCCCCCTCAGCATGCCGAGCAAACCCATCGCGGTAGAGCATCCGCGCCTCGCCAGCGTTGCCCCCTCCGACCCGCAGATGCTGGCGATCCAGTACCTCAAGGTGCTGGGCGGGATGGACAATCTGGTGGCGATGAGCGTCTGCCTCACCCGGCTCAGCCTGCGGGTGCGCGATATTTCGCTGGTGGATCAATCCCGCCTGCTGGGGCTGGGCTGCCTCTCCTGGATCCAGCTCAACGACCACCAGCTGGTGCTGGTGCTGGGCCCCAGCGCCAGCCTGATTGAAGGGCAGATCCGCATGCTGGCGGAGCGCCAGTCGGTCCCCCTCGGCCTCAAACCCAATCAGGAGTCGGCCAGCCAGAGCAGTTGGTAACTCAGGCAAACGGCAACCGCTCGGCCACGAAATCCATCAGGGTGCGCAGGGCGGGAGCCAGATGCTCCCGACTCGGATAG
Organism: Aeromonas sp. 82P; assembly: GCF_051919365.1. Taxonomy (NCBI): domain Bacteria; kingdom Pseudomonadati; phylum Pseudomonadota; class Gammaproteobacteria; order Aeromonadales; family Aeromonadaceae; genus Aeromonas; species Aeromonas sp. 82P. Next base: position 1,277,255 of record NZ_JBQBEV010000001.1, on the reverse strand, counting down.
ATAAGGTAAAACGGGTTGGCCGGAATCGGCTGATCCGGCAACACCTTCTGCAGCCGCCCCGCCGCCAAATCCCCTTCACAGACATGGTGGGGCAACAGGGCAATCCCCCCGTCATGAAGCGCCATCTCCCGCAGCGCCAGCAAGCTGTTGCTGACACAGGCCCCCTGCGGCCGCCAGCCACCCTCCTGCAATGGCCACACCGGCATGGCCGAGTGCACCAGGCAGGCATAACGGCCCAGCTCGCTCAACTGTTGCGGCATGCCGTGGGCCGCCAGATAGGCGGGCGCTGCCACCAGATGACGCGCCACCTGACCGATACGCCGACAGATGAGGCTGGAGTCTTTCAGCGGCGCCGCCCGCAGCGCCAAATCATAACCTTCCCCCACCAGATCTAGCTGATCGTCACTCAGGGTCAGCTCCAGCACCACCTCGGGATAGAGGGCGCGAAACTCGGCGAGGATCCGGCCAAGCAATAGAGTACCGGTCGCCTCGGGGGCAGTGATCCGCACCCGCCCCGCCGGGGCCGAGCGCAGCCGTGCCATCGCCAGATTGGCACTGCGGGCCAGTGCCAGCAGTCCCTGACAGTGCTCCACATAGAGTTCCCCCTGCGGGGTCAGGCTCAACCTGCGGGTGGTGCGCTGCAACAGCCGCACCCCGAGCTGGGATTCGAGCCGCGAGATCTTCTGGCTCACCGATGACTTGGGCATACCAAGCAGCTCGGCGGCCCGGGTAAAGCTCCCCTGCTCCACCACGGTGGCAAACAGTCCCATCAACTCCAGATCGACATTGTTCATATATTCAAACAGTCTTTACCGATTACCCATCTTAATCTTGATAATCAACCAGAATAGAGTGAGTGGCAATCCCGAACACAGCGATTTGAAAGGAAAAACCATGAAAGCCATTGCCCTGACTCACTATCTGCCAAGCGACCACCCCGACTGCTTTATCTCCGCCAACCTGCCCGATCCGGTTCCGGGCCCGCGGGACCTGCTGGTGCGGGTCACCGCCACCTCCGTCAATCCGGTGGATACCAAGGTGCGCTCCCCCAAGGCCAAAATTGAAAGCTCGCCCCGGGTACTCGGCTGGGATGCGGTGGGGGAAGTGATCGCCACCGGCAGCGAAGTCACCCTGTTCAAGGCGGGCGACCGGGTCTGGTATGCCGGCGATATCAGCCGTCCGGGCAGCAACAGCGCCCTGCAACTGGTGGATGAGCGCATCGCCGCCATCGCCCCCACCAGCTTGAGCGATGTGGAGGCCGCCGCCCTGCCGCTCACCGCCATCACCGCCTGGGAGACCCTGTTCGAGCGCTTCGCTCTTACCCGCGAGAGCCGTGGCAAACTGCTGATCATCGGCGGCGCCGGTGGCGTGGGCTCCATCGCCATCCAGCTGGCCCGCCAACTCACAGGTATGGAGGTGATTGCTACCGCCTCCCGCCCCGAGAGCCGCGAGTGGTGCCTCGAGATGGGCGCCCATCAGGTCGTAAACCACCACAAGTTGCAGGAGGAGCTGACCGCCCTTGGCATCACTCAGGTCGATGCCATCTTCTGCACCAACGCCACCGCCGAGCACTGGGCCACCATGGCCGGGTTGATCCGTCCGTTCGGCCATATCTGCACCATCGCCGAATCGAGCGAGCCGTGGGATCTCTCCCTGCTCAAGAGCAAGAGCGTCACCTTCAGCCAGGAGTTCATGTTCACCCGCTCCCTGTTCCAGACGCCAGACATGATCGAGCAGCACCGCCTGCTCGGCCGGGTAGCGGCACTGGTCGATGAAGGGGTATTGCAGACCACCCTGACCAGAACCATCCCGTCACTGACCCCGGTCACGCTGGCTCAGGCCCATGCCGAGGTGGAAGCGGGCCGCATGGTAGGCAAGCTGGTGATCGACATGAGCGGCTTTGTCAACTAAGCCCTCCAACGCACCATGATGGGATAAGTTCACCAAGGAGATGCCCCAAACGGGCACAATCAGCGGCAATCATGACAGCCTGTGGCAGACCAACGTCCGACAATCAGCCAAAAAAGAGGCCATTTCGCGAGAAATGGCCTGAATACCTGAACATTGGGGTAACAATCACACACATATCCTTATGCAGGACATATTAGTCTTTGCATCTGGCGTGCCAACAGCAGCATGAATGCGCCAAAACGACGTCAGCCCGTCCTTGAGCAAGGTGCCAACCTTGCTCTTTTTTTGTTTGGCAGACTGTTTACCAGGCAAAGAAGTGCAAATAAAAAAATGCCACCCGAGGGTGGCAGTGAAAGATGACGGAACTTGAGCAAAGCGTTCAGCGAAAACCGGTCGTCTTCGCCTGCATAGAGCAATACAGGAACCGTGCCAATCCGGCAAAAGCCCCCGTATCCCTCCACGTCATGGGCAAACCACGACAGCACTGCCCCATGATGGTAGAATCTCGCGGTTTCACATTTATGAAGAGTCGACGCCATGCCCTGGATACAAATTCGAATCAACGCCACTGCCAAGACCGCAGACAAGGTGAGCAACATGCTGCTGGGGCGTGGAGCCCAGGCGGTGACCTTTATGGATGCCAAGGATGTGCCCGTCTATGAACCCATGCCCGGTGAAACCCCGCTCTGGGGCGAGACCGAAGTGATGGGTCTGTTCGATGCCGAAACCGATCCGGCTCCCACCATCGCCTTCTTCCAGCAGATCTTCGGCGAAAATGTCGGCTACAAGGTCGAGCAGCTGGAAGACAAGGACTGGGTGCGCGAGTGGATGGATCACTTCCACCCCATGCAGTTTGGCGAGCGCCTCTGGATCTGCCCGAGCTGGCGCGACGTGCCGAACCCCGATGCGGTCAACGTCATGCTGGATCCGGGTCTGGCCTTCGGTACCGGTACCCACCCCACCACGGCACTTTGCCTGCAGTGGCTGGACGGGCTGGATCTGACCGGTAAAACCGTGGTCGATTTTGGCTGTGGCTCCGGCATTCTCGGCATCGCCGCCCTGAAACTGGGTGCCGCCCGCGTCATCGGCATCGACATCGACCCGCAAGCCATTCAGGCCAGCCGTGACAACGCCGCGCGCAACGGCGTTGCCGACCAGATTGAGCTCTACCTGCCGGCCGACCAGCCGCAAGATGTCGAAGCGGACGTGGTGGTCGCCAATATCCTGGCCGGCCCGCTGCGCGAACTGGCTCCACTTATTGCCGGCCACGGCAAGCCGGGCAGCCTGATGGCCCTCTCCGGCGTGCTGGAGAGCCAGGCCCCGGAGCTGGAAACCATCTACGGCCAGTGGTTCGATATGGACCCGACCGCCGTCAAGGAGGAGTGGTGCCGCCTCTCTGGCCGCAAGCACGGCTAAACATAGCTCCCGCTCTCAAGGCGGCAAGTCAGCATCTTTATTAAACAAGAGCACCCGCGGGTGCTCTTGTTGTTTCTCCCTTTTCTCACTCTGGGGGAAGGTTCACGCTTCTCTGGCCAATGAGGGATTAACATCGTTCCTCCACATCATTGAGGCCCTGCCATGACCGAATACCAGAAGATGATCAGCAGCCAACCGTACAACTGCATGGCACCCGAGTTGGCCCAGTTGCGCCGGGAGGCGGCACGGCGCTATCGCCGTTTCAATCAGGCGGAAGAGAAGACAGAGCAGCGGGCACTACTGGCGGAGCTGATTGGCGAACTGGCAGAGAATGCCTTTATCTGCCCGCCCCTCTACTGCACCTATGGCTGCCACATCCACCTTGGCGAGCGCAGCTACATCAATATGGGGGCTACCCTGCTGGACAACGCCCCCATTCGCATCGGCGCCCATGTGATGATTGGGCCAAACGTGCAGATCTATACCGCAGCCCATGCGCTGGAGGCCGACGAACGAATTCAGGGAACAGAGACAGCGCTGCCGGTCACCATTGAAGACAAGGTCTGGATTGGGGGCGGCGCCATCTTGCTGCCCGGCGTCACCATAGGGCGGGAGGCGATCGTCGGCGCAGGCGCCGTAGTCACCAAAGATGTACCGGCCGGTGCTCGGGTAGTCGGCAACCCGGCCCGGATCCTGCCAGCCAAAAACAGGGCATAAGGCTGCCAACCGGGCTGCATGACGATGCCGCCATCAACTCACAACAACCCTGACACCCCATAAAAAAATAAAGCCCAATGTCACGAAGACGTTGGGCTGTTAAAAGGTGCTACGGAATTGCGACTCTCATCGCAGAAAAATTAGAAGGAGTGCCCTTCTAAACTGGCAGGGAGATATTAGCGAATGCGCAAACGTTTTACATAGTGAAATACAACAGGATTGCGAGGTACATCGCACTATTTAAATAATTACCTGCTATGGCGCGCGAAGCCTCTTTGACCCATTTATTTTCCCCAATTTCTCTGGTTACTATTCACGGTTAAACAGAAAAGCCCCGATTTCTCGAGGCTTTGCTTCTCTCAACCGCAACGTGGCGAAAAGTCAGAAACGGCGGACAAACTCATCGAGCGGCAGCTCGCGCAGTTTGCGTGCTTCCAGCATGGGAGTACCGAGATAGAGGAAACCCACCAGCTGATCGTCTGCCGCCAGTCCCAGTCCCTTGTTGATCTGCTCATCGAAGATAAACCAGCCGGAGCGCCAGATACCGTTGAAGCCCTGTGCCTGCGCCGCCATCTGCATCGCCATCAGGGCACAACCAGCAGAGAGCTCCTGCTCCAGTTTCGGCACCTTGGGGTGATCCTGATAACGGGTTGCCACTGCAACGATCAAAGGCGCCCGCAGCGGGGCTTCGCTGCACTTCTTGATGCTCTCTTCATCTTCACCGCGGGCACGGGCCGCCTCGGCCAGCAGTTTGCCCAGCTGCTCGCGCCCCTCCCCTTCGAACAGAATGAACTGCCAGGGAGTCAGGGTGCCGTGATCCGGCGCGCGCAAGCCCGCCTTGAGGATATTGTCGAGCACCTCACCGCTCGGAGCGGGATCGGCGAGACGGCCACAGGAGTGGCGATTGAGCAACAGGGTGAGGGCATCCATGGGCAATTCCTTCTCTGGGGCAATGATGGCGCTACCTTAGCACAGCACCGAATGAAGAAAACCCCTGAGGCTCAGGGGTTTATCGCACTATAAAGGACAAGAGGGCACAGTTGGCTAGATGATCGCAGCCAGCTCGGCCCCTTGCCGGATGGCGCGCTTGGCATCCAGCTCGGCAGCCACATCGGCACCGCCGATGATGTGCACCGGCTTGCCTGCCGCCTGCAACCCGGCCTGCAGTTCTTTAAGGGGCTCCTGCCCGGCGCAGACGATCACCTGATCCACCGGTAGACACTGCTTGGTCTCGCCCACCTGAATGTGCAAGCCCTCGTCATCGATCCCCAGATATTGCACCCCGGAGAGCATCTGCACCTTGCGGTTCTTGAGCACGGTACGGTGGATCCAGCCGGTGGTCTTGCCAAGTCCGTCACCCACCTTGCTCTCCTTGCGCTGGAGCAGCCAGATCTGGCGCTCGGGGGCGTCGATTTCAGGAGCCGTGAGGCCACCGCGCTCGCCAAGCTGTTTGTCGATGCCCCACTCCTTGAGCCAGTGATCACGGTGCCCATCGGCATCCATCTCCACTTTCTTCTCTACCAGATACTCAGCCACATCGAAGCCGATGCCGCCGGCACCGATCACCGCCACCTTCTGGCCGACCGGCTTGTGATCCCGCAATACATCGAGGTAGTTCAATACCTTGGGATGCTCGATCCCCGGGATATTGGGGGTGCGCGGACGGATACCGGTGGCGAGGATCACCTCGTCAAAACCGCCGCCGAGCAGGCTCTCGGCACTCTGGCGCTGGCCCAGATAGAGCTCGACGCCGCACTTCTCCAGCCGTTTGGCGAAATAGCGCAGAGTCTCGTGAAACTCCTCCTTGCCCGGGATCTGCTTGGCGAAGTTGAACTGGCCGCCGATTTCGCTGGCCTGATCGAACAGGCTCACCTGATGACCGCGCTCGGCAGCGTAGCAGGCAAATGCCAGCCCGGCCGGGCCCGCCCCCACCACCGCCAGTTTTTTGGGCTGGGGCACGCGGCCAAAGGTCAGCTCGGTCTCGAAGCAGGCGCGGGGATTGACCAGACAGGAGGCGCGCTTCTGCTTGAACACATGGTCAAGGCAAGCTTGATTGCAAGCGATGCAGGTGTTGATCTCGTCCGCCCGGTTCTCGGCCGCCTTGATGACAAATTCGGGATCCGCCAGGAAAGGGCGCGCCATGGAGACCATATCCGCCTCGCCACCCGCCAGAATCCGCTCGGCCACCTCGGGGGTGTTAATCCGGTTAGTAGTGATAAGCGGCACCTTGAGATGTTTTTTCAGCTCGGCGGTCACCCAGCTGAAGGCGCCACGCGGCACGCTAGTGGCGATGGTGGGAATACGCGCCTCGTGCCAACCGATACCGGTGTTGATCAGGGTCACCCCCACCGCTTCCAGCGCTTTGCCAAGGGCAATCACCTCTTCCAGGGTCGAGCCCTGCTCCACCAGATCCAGCATGGAGAGGCGGAAGATAATGATGAAGTCGGTGCCGACCCGCTCGCGGATGGCGCGGACAATCTCCACCGGGAAGCGCATCCGGTTTTCGCTGCTGCCGCCCCAGCCATCGGTCCGTTTGTTGGTGCGCTCGCAGATGAACTGGTTGATGAGATAGCCTTCCGAGCCCATCACCTCGACGCCGTCATAACCGGCCGCCTTAGCCAGCGCTGCTGTAGCCGCGAAGTCGCGAATGGTGCCGCGGATCTGTCGCTCGCTCATGGCGCGTGGCTTGAACGGGGAGATGGGTGCCTTGAGGGCGCTCGGGGCCAGACTGAAAGGATGATAGGCGTAACGACCGGCATGGAGGATCTGCAGCGCTATCTTGCCCCCCTCCTGATGCACGGCGCTGGTCACCTTCTTGTGCTTGCTCACCTGCCAGGGAAAGCTCAGCTGAGAGCCGTGAGGCACCAGCCGACCGCGCAGGTTGGGGGCAATGCCGCCGGTGACGATAAGGCCAACACCACCACGGGCGCGCTCGGCATAAAAGGCGGCCAGCTTGTCAAAACCGCCCTTCTCCTCTTCGAGGCCGGTATGCATGGAGCCCATCAACACACGGTTGCGCAGCTGGGTAAAACCGAGGTCAAGGGGCGTCAGCAGATGGGGATAGCGACTCATGATGCCTTCCTCTTTAAGGCCAGGGTGCATGGAACAACGCCCAACACCCGGTTGCGCAGCTGGGTAAAACCAAGGTCGAGCGGGGTCAGCAGGGTCGGATAGCGGCTCACGATGCCTCCAGTTAATTTTTTGTTATCAAACTGAGGCTAGAGTAAAGAATCGAAAATTCTTTTTCAAACAAATGTTTGGACAATTTTTCAGCGAACAGCTGTGCCCTGAACGAAGATAGGCGGGATCCGCCAGTCGGAAATGGCAATTTCGCCCGCAACTGGTTAATAATGGCTCTTCTCTACCCATTAACAGGGCGATAACGCGACTATGTCTATTTTCAAAGGTCTGGGTTGGTTGTTCCGCAGCCTGTGGCGCCTGCTCAATTTCACCCGGCTGATGCTGGTCAATCTGCTGTTTCTCATCGTAGTGCTGGTCATCGTCTTCAGCGTCAGCCAGAAAGAGGCTCCCAAGGCGCCCATCGAAGGGGCGCTAACCCTCAATCTCAACGGCGTGCTGGTGGAGCAACGCTCCCAGACAGATCCCACCATACAACTGCTGCGCCAGATGGACAGCAGCGACGAGCAGCCGAGCGAGATCGTCCTCTCCGACCTGCTGTGGGCCATCAAGAGTGCCAAGGATGACGAGCGCATCAAGGCGCTGGTGATCAAGCCGCAAGGGCTGCAGGGGGCCAACTTCACCAAACTGCAGGAGGTGGCGAGTGCCATCGACTCCTTCCGGGAGAGCGGCAAACCGGTGATCGCCATGGCCGACTTCTACACTCAGGGGCAATACCTGCTGGCGGCCCACGCCGATCACGTGCTGCTCAACCAGAGCGGCGCCGTGGTGATCGAGGGGCTTGGGGTCTACCAGACCTACTTCAAGTCGGCGCTGGAGAAGCTCAACATCACCCCGCATGTATTCAAGGTCGGCACCTACAAATCCTTCGTCGAACCCTATACCCGCGACGAGATGTCCCCCGAGAGTAAAGAGGCGAACCAGCGCTGGCTTGATCAGCTGTGGCAATCCTATGTGGCTGACGTGGCCGAGCAGCGGGAGATCGAACCGGATGCCGTGGCACCGGGCAAGGAGCGCTTCCTCGAGCTGCTGCGCAAAGCCGGTGGCAATGCCGCCAACTACGCCCTCGACAACGGGCTGGTGGATCAGCTGGCCACCCGTGACGAGATGACCCAGGCGGTCATTAAAGAGGTGGGTGAAGCGGACGACCACGGCTGGAAAGGGGTCGGCCTGAAAGAGTATCTGGCTGCCATTCCGGAACAATATCCCCAGAGCGGCAAGGATGAGGTGGGTCTGGTGGTCGCAAGCGGCGCCATCATGGATGGCGTCCAGCCTGCCGGTACCATAGGCGGTGATAGCCTCTCCGACCTGCTGGCCGATGCCCGCCGCGATGACAAGGTCAAAGCCGTGGTCCTGCGGGTCGACAGCCCGGGCGGCAGCGCCTTCGCCGCCGAGCAGATCCGCGCCGAGCTGCTGGCCCTGAAACAGGCTGGCAAGCCGGTAGTGGTCTCCATGGGCAGCTATGCCGCCTCCGGTGGCTACTGGATCTCCGCCGATGCGGACAAAATCTTCGCCTCCCCCACCACCCTCACCGGTTCCATCGGGGTGTTCGGCATGTTTGCCACCATCGACAAGGCGTTGGCCAAGTTCGGGGTGCATACCGACGGGGTCGGCACCACAGATTACGTTGGCGTCGGCCCGACCCGCGCCCTGCCGGATCACGTCGGTCAGGCAATCCAGCTGAGCGTGGAAGATACCTACCAGCGCTTCATCGGTCTGGTCAGCAAGGGCCGTGGTCTGAGCCCGGAAGAGGCCGAGAAAGCGGCCGAAGGGCGAGTCTGGACCGGCGAAGATGCCAAGGCCCTGGGGCTGGTGGACGAGTTCGGCAATCTGGATGACGCCATCAAGGCCGCCGCCGACCTGGCCAACCTCAAAGAGTGGCAGGTCACCCCCATCGAGCAGGAGGAGTCCACCAAGGACAAGTTCCTGCGCCAGCTGTTTGACAGCAGTGCCCAAGTGCTGGCCCCCCAGTTGCAAAGCTGGCTGCCGGCAGGATTTGGCAAGGCATTGGTGGAAGTGAACCGCAGTCTCGACCCGCTCACCCGCTTCAACGATCCGCAAGGCACCTACGCCTTCTGCCCGGTCTGCGTGCAGTGAGCAAGCGGTGACTCTCCCCATAAAAAACGGCGACCATTTGGTCGCCGTTTTCTTTATTCAGCCAGTGCGCGCGGCACCGCCAACTTGCTCAATCAGGGATTGAGGCGGGTCGGCATACCGGTACGCTGTTCCAGCACCTGCTTGACCACGTTGGAGTCAGACTCGGCGTGAGCGATGAAGCGGGTGATGGCCGGTGTCATCGGGAGCGGCACGGAGGCGGTGGAGTTGAACTCCTCCTCGGTGCGCGACAGCGGCTCGTGTACTTCCATGTAGCGACCGCCATCCGGCTCGACCGTGGTCTTGACCGGCTGGTTGACGAACTGGACGCGGGTGCCGACCGGCACGTTGTCGAACAGATACTTGATGTCGTCAGCGCGCAAACGCACGCAACCGCTGCTCACCCGCAGACCGATACCGAAGGTGGCGTTGGTGCCGTGGATGGCATAGAGGTTGCCGATATAGAGGGCGTGCAGACCCATGGGGTTATCCGGACCGGCTGGCCATACTGCCGGCAGAGTCTTGCCCTGGGCGGCATAGCGACGACGGATGTTCTCGGTCGGGGTCCAGGTCGGGTTGGCGCGCTTGCGCTCTACCTTGGTGATCCAATTCTCCGGGGTGTTGACCCCCAGCTGACCGATGCCGATGGGCAGCACTTCCACCACGTTCTTCCCTTTCGGGTAGTAGTAGAGACGCATCTCGGCAACGTTGATGACGATCCCTTCGCGGGGCGCGTTGGGCAGGATCAGCTGATGAGGGATGATCAGAGTGCTACCCGCTTTCGGCAGATAGGGATCAACGCCCGGGTTGGCTTCCATGATGTTGGTCAGACCCAGCTGGAAGTCAGCAGCGATCTGCTCCAGCGGACGGTTGTCCGCAGGCACCACGTATTCCTGGTTTTCACCGATCAGGCGGCTGTTGGCCGCAGGCAGACGGTACTCGACGGCGGCAGCCTGCTGGCTGACCAGCGCAAGTGTGCATAAAAGGGCCGAAGCGGCAGTGCGAAGGGGATTCATAAAATTCCTGTGTGGTTTCCTGTACCAAATGGGCCGGGGGCCGTCTCATCCTCGGTCTGCCGGTGGCGGGTCAACCTGCCCCACGACGCCAATAACCGAGCGCGCATTCTTTCCTGAGTCGGCCAAAATTTCAACTTCCATATGTTGCTTTTCTTGTTAAAAGTAGCCGTTTTCGGTGTGACGCTTATCAACAGGGCAAAAGCCACACTGGCAAGTCGCAGCTGAGTGAAAGATGAATGGCACAGCCCGCCAGTCAGCGAGCCACCCAAGCTCCCGTCAACCACAGCGCAGCGCCACCTTGCTTCACGGTTGCAGCCCTAGATAAAACGTTTGTCACATCGGGAGAGATAGACCAATGTCGACGGAAGCTCTTTATTGGCATGAAGAGGGATAAAACCGTGCGTCGGCCACCCGCCGGTGCCGGTTTCAGCTATAAAAAAACCGCTCCGAAGAGCGGTTAATGGAGCCACCAGGCAACCATAAAAGGGACTACAGGTAGTTGTCATTGGAATTACTGGACGGCTGCCTCTCCGGTGCCACTCTGCTCTTTGAGGAAGCTGATCCACGGAGATGCCCGACCGCTGACGTTACCATTCTGAGCCGCCTGGGTGAAGGCGTTGAGGGCCTCCTTCGGCTTTTGTTGCTCAAAATAGGCGACCCCGGTCAGGAACTTGAGATCTGCACGCTGTTCACCATTGGCATTGGCTGCCGGTTTGGCGGCCAGCGCCACCAGATCCTGATAGCGTTTGCTCTGGATCATCATGCGTGCCATTTTCAGCTGCAATTCAGCGCTCGGGGCCAGCTGGTAAGATTTGGCCAGGGTGTCGATGGCCGGATCCAGCTCCTTGGCCTGATGCCAATAGTTGGCCAGGGTCTTGTAGTTGCTGGCGCTCGGCTCAATCACCCCATCCTTCATCCCCTTCTCCATCACCCGTGCGGCGCGATGGGGAATGCCGGTGAAGGCGAGGTAGTTGGCCAACCGCTGCAGCTCGGCAGCCTCGGTCAACATGCCGAGGTTGTAGGCCGACTCCAGCGCCGCCAGCGCCTTGGCATCGTTGCCTGCCTGCATATGCATGGCCGAGAGCTGGGTCCAGTACTTCTTCTTCTCCGGGAACATGTTGACCAGAGAGGTCAGCACCTCGGTCGCCGGTTTGTACTGTTTCAACTCGTAGTGAGCCCCCATCTTCAGCAGATACCAGGACTCCGGCGCTTTACCTGCCGACAGCTTGATCGCCTGATCCACTGCCGGGATCGCGTCACGGTACTGCTTGAGCTGCACGTGGGCGTTGGCCAGCGTGATATAGGCATGGGAGTTGGGTTTGTCATCCTTGCCCTGGTTGGCAAACCACTCCTTCATGGTCTTGATCGAGCCCTGATAATTACCCTCCGCCATATAAAGCTGGGCCAGGTTGTAGCGCACCTGCTGGGCCACCGGTGGCGGCAAGCCGCCTGTCGCGATGGCATCGGCAAAGTACTTGGTCGCCTGACCGTATTTCTCCTGCTGGGCGGCCACGAAACCGAGAGTCTGCAATATGACCCCCTTGTCGTAAACCCGCTCGCCCGCGCCGGAGAGCGCGTCTTGCAGCTTGGCATTGGCCTCGCCGTATTTCTTCTCGGTGATCAGCTCCTGCGCCTTGTTGACCGCCCGATAGGCCCGATCCGACAGGGCCGGCTGCTCGGCGGCCCAACTGGCGGTGCTGAGCAGCACCGCCATGGCGACCGGGGCGAGGATCATCTTGTGTAACTTGTTCATCGCCACCTTCCTTAGTTGACCGCGAACTCGATCTCTTGCTGCATACGGCTCGCCTGCGGCTTGCCATCCACCATGGCCGGTTTGAACGTCCACTTGGCGATGGTTTTGCGCGCCTCTTTGCCGAGGTCATAGCTGCGAGGCTCTTCCTTGACGATCCGCACGTTGCTGACGGTGCCGCGCTCGGTGACGGTGAACTCCACCAGCACCTTGCCGGAGGCCAGACCCGCCAGCGCCGCCTTGCGGGGCATCATGGGCTCGAAGGTGGCCAGCGGAATGGCGCCGTTGTTGCCACCTATCCCGCCACCGCCGCCACCGGTGCTGTAGGCACCGAGGGCGTTGCCGCCACCGATGTTGACCGGAATGTCGAGCTTGGGCATATCCATGGGAGAGCTCTCCATCTGCGGCCGATCCGTGCTGGCCACCTCCATCTCGGGAGGGGGCGGCGGACGGTTCGGCGGCGGCGGTTTGGGCAGCTCCCGTTGCTTCTCTTGCAGGGTCTCCTGGGGCTTGATGCGAATGAAATCGGTCATGGCGACGTCATCCTTCTCCACCAGCTCCCGGTGATCCGGTGTGATCAGCTTGTTCATTCCCAGAAACAGAAAGAACACCACCACACAGGAGACCGCCAACGATATCAGGTATCTCATAGGTCTCTCTCCAGCATCAGCTGCTCTTGCTGGCAGCGATGGAGATGTTCTGGACACCGGCCATGCGGATCTGATCCATGACCTGCACCACCAGACCGGAACGGGATTCGGTATCGGCCTGGATCACCACGGCGCTCTCCGGGTTCTCGGCACGCAGCCGCTCGATGTTGGCACGTACCGCCCCCACTTCCACGATGCGCTTGTCGACCCAGACCTGACCGTTTTCGCGTACCGCGACCATGATATTGCCCTTCTTCACCGTCTCGGCCGTGCTGGCACTGGGACGGTTGATCTCGACACCGGACTCCTTGACGAAGGAGGTGGTGACGATGAAGAAGATCAGCATGATGAACACTATGTCCAGCATGGGGGTCAAATCGATAGCCGCCTCGTCAGCACCGCTGTCGCTGTAACGTTTTCTCATAGCAGAAACTCCTTGCTTGTTCTGTGCCCCCGGCAGGCCATGCCTCGCCGGGGGTATGCATCCTGCATCAACCGTGTTTCAGGTTGTCTTCCAACTTTTGCACCGCCAGTTTGGCCTTGTGATCGAGCTGGTTGACAAAAAACAGGCCGGAAAGGGCGGCAATCATGCCCGCCATGGTCGGTACCGTTGCCTTGGAGATCCCCGATGCCATGGCCCGCGGCGAACCTGTGCCGGTGATGGCCAGGGTGTCAAACACCTGCACCATCCCCACCACGGTACCGAGCAACCCCATCAGCGGACAGAGGGCGATCAGCACCTTGATGACCGGCATCCCCTTGTCCACCGCCATGGCGACCCGTGAGACCAGCTCGCGCCGGATCTGCTTGGCAGACCAGGAGAGATGATCGGTGCGGGCCAGCCAGGTGGCCTTGGTCTGTTTCACCTGCTTGGGGTAGACCGCCATAAAGTAGAACCAGCGCTCCAGCAGCAAGGCCCACATCATCAGGGTCAGGAAGAACAGGGCGACCAGTACATCGCCCCCCAATCCCAGAAACCGGCGGACCGACTCGACTTCTTCAATCAACCAGAACCACATGGGTGACTCCTTACGCTGCAGCTTTGGAGGCGTGCAGACGTTCCTGATAACGGGCGACGAACCCGGCGCTCTGCTCTTCCAGCACCTGGATCAGACGACGGCTCTGGGTCTGCACAATGGTGTAAAGGAACAGCATGGGCACCGCGACGACCAGACCCTGCATGGTGGTCACCAGCGCCTCGGAGATACCGCCTGCCATCAGCTTGGGATCGCCAGTACCGAACAATGTGATGGCCTGGAAGGTGGCAATCATCCCCACCACGGTACCCAGCAGGCCCAGCAGCGGGGCGACGGAGGCGATCAGCTTGATGATGCTGATGCCCTTCTCGAACTTGGGTACGTTGCGCAGGATGATCTCGTCGAGCTTGGACTCCAGATCCTCGATGTTGTCACCACGATGACTCTGGTAGGCACCCAGCATGTCACCAAGCGGGTTGCCCTTGATGATCTGATCGGATTTCAGCTGCTTGCGCATGGAGGTGCCGATCAGCGACAGGCGGACACCGCAGAAGATGGCAAGCAGGGTGCCGAGCACACCGAGCACCATGATGACGTAACCGACTTCACCACCCTGATCGACCCGCTCCTTGAAGGTCGGAGACTGCACCAGCAGAGAGAGGATCACGCCGCGAGACGGGTCGATGAAGATGGGTTTGACCCCGTCACCACCCTGTTCAAACTCGGCGATAGGCTCCAGCACCCCCTTGTCCGGTTGACGGGGGAGTTGCTCGAACTTGCCGGTCTCCGGCACGAAGGTGAGGTACTTGCCTTCGGAGACGGTGTTGAACTCACCGATCTGGGTGACGGTCTTCTCGGCCTGGTTGCCCTCGCCGTAGACCACAGTCGCCGGGATCTGGCTTACCTTGCCACCATCAACCATGCGGCTGAGGGTGGTCGTCCAGAACGCTTCCAGATCGTCGCTGGAGGGGAGCTCTTTACTCTCGGCCAGACGGGTCAGCAAGGCAGATTGCTCCGGATGTTCGACCCGACGGGCAGAGGCGTTGAAAATCCCCTTGAACTCACCGGCAAACTGACGCAGCACACCAAACATCTCACCCATGTTGCCGGAACGCTGGCGCAGGGTTTCAGTCAGCTCGGTCAGCTGCTTGTCGTTGGCATCGAAGGTCGCCTTGAGCCGTTCCCCCTTGGCCGTTTCGGCAGCCAGCTCGGCCTTGGCCTTGGCCAACAGCGCCCCTTGCTCGTTCTTGTCGGCCAGGAAGCGGGCTTCCCGCTCCTTGTTGAGTTGGGATTCACTTAAGCTGGAGGCCTTGACCTGGTTCAGCAGCGCATTGAGATCCACCGGTTTCTCGGCGGCGGTCACCGGCAGAGTGACCAGGGTTGCTCCCGCGATCAGGGAGGCAATAGCAAGTTTGATTCCTTTCATGATGCTTTCTCCGCAGTTTGAACCGGCAGCTTTATGAGGGCGGGAGGCGCCTGCTTCTTGGCGATGCGAAGGCCCTGTTCAACCGCACTGCGATACGCCTCTGGCAGAACTTCCCACTGGCGGGTCTGCTTGTTCCACATGCCGGTCTCATTGCCATCCGGGGACTGGTAGAGCAGGGCAATACGGCCGACGCGCAAAAACTCGTAGGTCTTCTCGCTGCCATCCTTATCCAGGCTCGCCTTGTAGGCCTCGATGGTGCGACTGAAGCCCTCCTCGATCTGGTAAGCCTCCAGGATCTTGCGGTACTTCTCTGAGATGGTGACATCGGCCCGATTCATCAGGTCGGTCAGGGCCGCTACGCGGTCCTCGCGCTCGACCTTCTGAAATGGCAGATCCAGGGCGACGAACTGATCGAGTGAGTCGATCATCTTGAGCATCAGCGGCACCACTTCGGTGCTGGTCTGATCGATCTGGGCGATCTGCTTTTGCATCGAGGCCAGCTCGGCGCTCTGGGATTCGACCATCTTGCCCACCTGTTCGTTGTAGGTGCGCAGACTGTCGACCTGACGCAGGGCAGCCTTGTACTGGGCCAATGCGGATTCGGCAGATTCGGCATAGCTGTCGATCTTCTGCTGGGAAACTTTGGATGCGTTGTCGGTGGCGGCTTGATCGTCCACGGCCTGACCGGCAGTGGCGGCACTCAGATTGAAGCTGGTCAACAAGGCGGCCGAAACCAGGCTGCCAAGGAGCGCTTTCTTCATTGTAATGGTCCTTGTCTTCATAGGATTACCCTATCTCCGTAACTTCCTTGGACGTTGGGCACAGCCGGCCCGACCGGGCCGGCTGAGGTTGTATATCAACGGGGTTGATTAGAACTTGTAGTTCGCTCTCAGGTAATAAGTTCTACCGAGCACATCATAAGTAACGGTATCTGTATTCGCTGACAGCGCATTCAAGATAAGTGGTGGTGTTTTGTCAAACACGTTATTAATCCCTGTGGTCAAACGCAAGGATTTAGTCACCTGATAACGCGCATTCAAATCATGGTAAACCATACTCGGGACATTAAAATCTATGTCATCTGCCGTATAAGTAACACCTTTAATATAACGAGCAGACCAACTCCCTCCCACTTTTTCATTAAACAGATCCAGTGACATTGTTGAGCGCCACTTTGAATAGTTGCCAATTTGGTCGCTAACAAATGTGCCCGCATAATCCAGTGTTTCACCATTTGGCTGAGTCACCTCATATTTCTTTAAATATGAGTTTTCCCAGTTAGCAGCAAGCATTGCAAAATCGAAATCGTAGGCATATTTAACATTAAAATCTACGCCATTGGTTTCCAACGAATTCAAATTTGCATAGGTGGCATCGATCCCCATTATTTTTCCATCTGGCGCGCGATCTATCTTGTCGCAGAACTGGCCACTAGAAAAACACTGATCCAACATATACTGAGGATTAACAACATCAATGACGTCATCCAGTTTAACCGACCAGAGATCGACTGTCAGAGATGCATTTTCTATATACGAAGGGGAATATACAGCCCCCAAAGAGGTACTATATCCTTGCTCTGGTTTTAGCTCGCTATTACCACCGTAGTAAACTGGTTTTTGCGGGTCATCATCTTGCCCTGTAGGATCAGTTAATGGATCAAAGCTCTGTGATTTACCGCTATACAGATCAGAGATTGTCGGCGCTCTGAACACATCAGAATAAGTACCACGCAACATCAGGTCACTATATGGACGATAGGTAATGCTATAACCCATTGCGATATTGTCACCAAATGAGCTGTAATTATCATAGCGTGAAGAGACACTCGCTTCCAAGGACTCTACAAAAGGCTTATCTGACAACAGTGGAACGATCAACTCGCCATACAAAGAGTTAACATCATAGCTCCCCTTGGTGGCGGTTTCTGCATTACCAGTTGCATTACCCAGGGATACCAATGCATCTGGATTAGTTTCACCACTTTCCTTGCGTACCTGATAGCCGGTAGCAAATCCGATAGTGCCTGCTTGCCACTCTAGCAAATCACCAGACAAGTTAAACTCCAATGACTGCTGCTCATTTGAGCCATTGTCATTACGGGTAAAACTCGCATACTTGAGCGCTTCCTGGCTTAAGCCACCACCAAACAAGTTCCAAGGCACACAACCAGCTATTACTTTTCCTCCGGAGTCAAGGCACTGCTTGCCATCAGCAGATGTTGCACCAATGGCATTATTAATGCGGTCCTTCATGAACACATTTTGTTCAGACTCAGTCGTTTTGGTCTTGCCATAAACAAACGCAGTATCCCAAGTCCAGGAGTTTTCAAGTTGCCCATCAAAACCTAATACCAATCGGCTAGTCGATGAGTCAAACATCCTATTTCGACCACCGGCTTCAATAGTGCGATACCGCCAGTCAGATATATCTTCACCGGTTGTATTAAATGCATTATCTTTCGAAATTGGATTCAAACCATCAGTACCTGAAGCCAATGGTGTCGCGGCCAACAAATAATCTGATTGACGATTTAAATAAGATGCTTCAGAGAAAAACCTTGTTTCACCCAGCCCCCCCAATTGTCCCAGAGAGCGATCTCCAAAGAAGGACGTATACCAACGTTTGCTTGGTGTCTTTAAGTAGTTTGCCGGAGCATAATTATATGCGTCAGAAACAGAATCATATGGCCGAAGGGTTGCACTGCCTTCAGGCCCCTTTGTCAGAACCCCTTGACTGGTTTTGAAATAGCCCCAAGGGACACGGCTACTGCCTCCAATATATTGGCCACCCTCACCATCATGCTCATAATCGACATTTGAAAAAGAGCGGGATCCGGCCATTGCTTCTTTTTCTTCCACGAGACCAGCAGAGAACACATAGTTGGAAACATCAGTTGAACCGCCGACAACCATGTTCACATCGTGAGCTTCTGCATCGGATTTACTGGTTTGACCAATTTGACCATTCAGCTCAAACCCATCAAATCCAGTCTTGGTGATAATGTTAACCACACCGCCCACTGCATCAGCACCATAGATGGAGGATGCTCCGTTCTTAAGGATCTCAACACGCTCAATGATTGCAACGGGAATAGTATTCAGGTCAACAGATGAGTTCGCGCCAGAGCCGCCATACACCATTCGTCTGCCATTCACCAATACCAACGTTCTTTGCGTACCCAAACCTCGCAGGTTTACGGTAACCGTACCATTGCCACCGTTGTTAACAGATGTACTTTGTGCCTGACCTGAAATAGCTGGAATACGCTGCAGAATATCACCAACAGAAGTTAAACCACTTCTTTCGATATCAGCTTTGCTCATCACCTGCACAGGTTGTGCAGTCTCAACTTCAACCCGAGAGATACGAGAGCCAGTGACTTTGATTTTCTGCAGTTTTTCGACGTTCTGCCCTTCTTCGGCAGATACGGATGGGGCCGCCGCAAGGCTCGCCAAGGCGAACGCAATCGCAGCAGAGATTCTGCTCTTCCTAAGCATCGCTTATATCCTTCCTGGTTGTTTATTGTTTGCTTCCTGATACCGCCCTCTTTGGAGCGATGTGTAAGGCTTATCAATCTTTGACTAGCGACGTCAATGGAGCAGGGGTATGGCGAAGTCAGGCGTAGAATAAGCGGAGTGTATTAATTTTGACCGACATAATTAGTGAATAATTCTGCCAAAAACAACCAGCACAATGTAAAAATATTGTTAAATGGCGTAAATGGCGCTGAATTAAAATTTGATGAACTTATTAGTTAACGTGCTGTCCGTTTATATCTTATTTTGATTTATCGGCATTAATAAGAATAAAACACTAACTTCATGAGGGTTGCACCTGACCGTTCTCATGGGGATAACAGATAAAATTGTCGAGATGACATCGTTTTCCTTCAATTTCACGCCACAAACAAAAACATTACAAATCAACAATTTAAAGGCATTCAAAACTCAAACAAACATCTGTTTATATTTTTTAAAATAATGTTGAGCAGTAGCGTTTTGTTTTGATTTTCACTTTTCAGATAAAAAACGTCATTTTTCGGTGCTTTTGGTCTCAGCGGGTCATTTGTCCCAGTTTTCCATTTCCTTGTACTTGATTTTTGTTGCAGAGCTTTTACAGTGGCCAAGCGGATTGTCTGCTGTTTGGCAACCAATCCAGCGCGTAATGCCAGGAAGGACAGGCCCGTCACCGGATTTGACTGGCCGCAAAAAAGAACAACAAGGACGAGGTTCCACCATGCTGTCGTATTTCCTACGCCGGATGCTTTTGATCATCCCGACGTTTCTCGGTATCACCCTGCTCGTCTTCACCATCACCCGTTTCGTGCCGGGCGGACCGGTCGAACGCATGCTGCTGCAAGCCCAGGTTTCCCAGAATGAATCTGGCCGCTCCAGCGGCAGCAAGGGGGCGCAGGCCCTCTCCGATGAACAGATCGAGGAGCTCAAGGCCTTCTATGGCCTCGACAAGCCCATGCTGGTCGCCTACTGGGAGTGGCTGCAGAAGCTGGCGGTGCTGGACCTGGGCGAATCGACCCGCTACTACGAGCCGGTGTGGGATCTCATCAAGGAGCGGCTCCCCGTTACCGCCTTCTTCGGACTGGCGACCTTTCTGCTGAGCTATGCGGTCTCCATTCCGCTGGGGGTGGCGAAGGCGCTCAGGCACAACAGCCGCTTCGATTCGTTGAGCTCCATGCTCATCTACATGGCCTATGCCCTGCCCGCCTACGTGGTGGGGATCTTCCTCATCACCGTCTTCGCCTTCCATCTGGAGTGGCTGCCGATGGGCGGTTTTCCGGGGGATGACTTTGAGTACATGGAGAGCAGCTGGGATCAGATCCGCACTGTCTTTGCCCACGCCCTGCTGCCGCTTATCGCCTACGCCATCGGCGATTTCGCCATCCTAACCATGACTATGAAAAACAGCCTGATGGAGAACCTGTCGGCCGATTATGTGCGTACCGCCGTGGCCAAGGGGTTGCCGTTTCGCAAGGCGGTCACCGACCATGCCATGCGCAACAGCCTGATCCCCATCGCCAGTCACCTGGGGTCTGTGCTCACCGTTTTCTTTGGCGGCTCCTTCCTCATCGAGACCATCTTCAACATCGACGGCATCGGCCTGCTCGGTTACGAGGCGATCGTCGAGCGGGATTACCCCACCGTCATGGGCATTCTGGCCATCACCTCCATGCTGATGCTGATTGGCAATATCGTCTCCGATATCTGCGTTGCCCTCGTTGATCCCCGCGTGCGGTTTGGAGACTGACCATGAACCAGACCTCTATTGCCATGCCGATGCTGATATCACGCCATATCGTCTCCGATATCTGCGTTGCCCTCGTTGATCCGCGCGTGCGGTTTGGAGACTGACCATGAAGCTCAATCCGGTTACCTTGAAAAAACTCAAGCGCTTCAAGTCGATCAAGCGCGGTTACTACTCCTTCATCATCTTCACCACCCTGGTGCTGCTCTCCCTGCTGGCGGAGCTGCTGGTCAACAGCCGGGCACTGATGGTGAGCTATCAGGGCCAGCTGCACTTCCCCACCTATGGCGATGTGATCCCCGGTCAGCAGTTCGGGCTCGATTACGAGTACGAAACCAACTACCGCCAGCTCAAGGCCAAGTTTGCCGCAGAGGGCCAGGGCGACTGGGTGCTGCTGCCGCCGGTACCCTGGAACCCCTACGAGCAGGATTTCAAGGAGGATGCCTACCCGCCTTACGCCCCCAGCGTGGCCGAGCGCCACTTCCTCGGCACCGACACCAGCGGCCGCGACGTGCTGGCGCGGCTGGTTTACGGCTTTCGCATCGCCATCGGCTTTGCCTTTATCGCGCTGGCGGCCAGTTACGCCATCGGAGTCACCATCGGCTGTCTGATGGGCTTTCTCGGCGGCCGCTTTGACCTCATTCTGCAACGCTTCATCGAGATCTGGTCCCAGGTGCCGTTTCTCTACGTCATCATGATCCTGGTGTCGCTGGCCAAGCCCAACTTCGGCCTGTTTGTCGCCATCAACGTGCTGTTCGGCTGGATGGGGATCACCTGGTATATGCGCACCCTCACCTACAAGGAGCGGGCGCGGGACTATGTGATGGCGGCGCGGGCACAAGGGGCGACCACCGGGCGGATCATCTTCAACCACATCCTGCCCAACACCCTGATGATGATCGTCACCCTGGCGCCGTTCGCCGTGGTGGGCAATATCTCCACCCTGACAGCACTCGACTATCTGGGCTTCGGGCTGGCACCGCCGACCCCGAGCTGGGGGGAGCTGCTCTCCCAGGGCATCAACAATCTGGATGCCATCTGGATCGTCAGCTCAGTGGTGGCAGCGGTGAGTCTGGTGCTGATCATGGTCTCCTTTATCGGTGAGGCGATCCGCGAGGCGTTCGATCCGCGCAAATTTACCCGTTACCAATAAGCCAGCCGATGCCAGTGCATCGGCTGGCGTCGGGTAACAAACAGTGATTAATGAAGGACGGGCCGCCGCCATCGGCGGTCCCGGGAGCAAGGGATAATCCCGTTATCAATCAAGACCCCCAGTGCAGGGGCCAGACCTGGAAGTCAAACATGAAAAATAAAATCAAATGGATAGGTGCTCTCTTTGTGCTGGTAAACGGATCCTGGGTCTGGGCGGCCAGCCTGCCCGCGGATCTCAAATGGGAGACCAACGACACGGATCCTGTGTTCGCCTCCCCCAAGGCGCTGTCGGGCGGCAGCCTCAATATGTTTGTGGAGAGCTTTCCGCTGACGTTCCGCACCGTGGGGCCTGACTCCAACGGATCGTTCCGCTCCTTTATTCTCGATAACCAGTTGCGACTCATCAGCTTCCATCCTAATACCGGCAACCCCATCCCCTCGCTCGCGACCCACTGGGCCATCGCGCCAGACAGCCAGACCGTCTACTTCAAGCTGGATCCCCGCGCCAAATGGTCGGATGGCAAGCCGGTCAATGCCAATGACTACACCTTCGGCTACGAGATGATGCGCTCCAAACACATCAAGGGGCCCTGGTTCAACAACTACTACACCACTGAAGTGGTAGCGGTAGAGAAGATCGATGATCACACCATTATGGTCAAAGCGGGCAACCGCAAGGCCA
This sequence comes from Aeromonas sp. 82P, assembly GCF_051919365.1. NCBI lineage: Bacteria > Pseudomonadati > Pseudomonadota > Gammaproteobacteria > Aeromonadales > Aeromonadaceae > Aeromonas > Aeromonas sp. 82P. Next base: position 1,255,064 of record NZ_JBQBEV010000001.1, on the reverse strand, counting down.
AGATGGACCTGCTCAACACCACCGAGCTGTGGCCCCAGCCCAAGCACTACTACAAGCTGACCCCCAACTGGGTGAAGCAGTACAACTGGGCCGTGGTGCCCACCACAGGTCCCTACGTGATCAGCGACGTCAAGAAGGGCAAGTCGGTCACCTTCAGCAAGCAGAAGGATTGGTGGGCAAAGGATGATCGCTACAACCAGCACAGATTCAACATCGACACCATCAAGGTGCAGGTGATCCGCGACCACAACATCGCCTTCCGCCACTTCCTGAAAGGGGAGATCGATACCTTCGAGATGATCCTGCCCAACTGGTGGCATGAAAAAGCGGTCACCCCGGAGTACAAAAAAGGCTACGTGCAAAAGGTAATGGCCATGACCCATACCAAACAGGGCGGTCAGGGGGTTCACCTCAATGTGGCCAACCCCAAGCTGGCGGACGTAAACGTGCGCCTCGGCATCCAGCACGCCTTCAACATCGACAAGATGATCGAGACCGTGCTGCGCGGCGACTATGACAGAGCCACCACCTTTGACTCGGGCTTTGGCGAGTTCACTGACATCACGCTGCCGGAGCGGGCTTATGACATCGGCAAGGCGCGGGAGTACTTTGCCAAGGGCGGCTACAACAAGCCGGGGCCGGACGGCATCCTGCACAATGAGAAGGGGGAGCGGCTGACGCTGGCACTCACCTACACCAGTCAGGAGCACTCCAAGCGCCTGACCGTGCTGAAAGAGGAGGCCAAGAAGGCGGGTCTGGATCTGGAGCTCAATCTGGTGGATGGCGCCACCGGTTTCAAGGTGATGCTGGAGAAGAAACACGAAGCGGCCTGGCTCGGTTGGGGCGGCGGCGGTCTCTATCCGCAATATTGGGAGTTTTTCCACTCCGCCAACGCCAACAAACCGCAGACCAACAACCTGTTCAACGTGGCTGACAAGGAGCTCGACGCGCTGATCGAAGCCTACAATGTCGAATTCGACATGGCCAAGCGGGCCAAGCTCTCCCAGCAGATCCAGCAGCGCATCTATGATCTCGCCATCTTCGTGCCCGGGGTGCAGCTCAACTATGTGCGGGCCAGCAGCTGGCGTTATGTGATGCTGCCGGAGGTGCCTGCCACCAAGAACACGCCGGATCTGCTCTACTGGCCGATGGACGGTTATCCTCACAGCAGTGGCGGTCTGCTCTGGCTCGATCCCAAGGTGAAGGAAGAGACTCGCAACGCCAAGGAGGCAGGGGAGGCGCTGGCGCCCATCAACCTGCTCGACAAGACCTATGCACGTCATTGATATTCAGGCCATTGCGAAGGGAGCAGCAGTTATGCCCAACACCCAGGCCCCCATTCTTGGCGAACCGGATAACGGGGGGGAGTTCGCCGCTCATCGCGGACAGAACCAGACCCCGATCCTCGAAGTGCGCGATCTCGAGGTGGAGTTCAGCGTCGATGACGGCAAGATCAAGGTGCTCGATGGGGTCAGCTTCAAGGTGGCCCCGGGTCAGACGCTGGGGATCGTCGGCGAGTCTGGCTGTGGCAAGAGTGTCACTTCACTCGCCATCATGGGGCTCTTGCCCAAGCCCCATGGTCAGGTGGTAGCAGGCTCCATCCGCTTTCAGGGGGAAGAGCTGCTGTCCCTTGCGCCGGATCAGATGTACAAGGTGCGCGGCAACCGCATCTCGATGATCTTTCAGGAGCCGATGACGGCCCTAAACCCGGTGCAGACGGTGGGGGAACAGCTGATGGAGGTGTTTCGCCTCCATCGCCCCGAGTATGACAAGGCCCAGCGCAAAGCCGCGGCCATCGCCATGCTGCAGAAGGTGGGGATCCCTGAGCCTGCCCAGCGCTTTGCCGTTTACCCTCACAACCTCTCCGGCGGCATGCGCCAGCGGGTGATGATCGCCATGGCGCTCTCCTGCGAGCCAGACCTGCTGATCTGTGACGAGCCGACCACGGCGCTGGATGTCACCATTCAGGCCCAGATCCTCGAACTGATGAAAGAGCTGCAAGCCCAGACCGGGATGGCCATCATCTTTATCACCCATGACCTTGGGGTAGTGGCGGAGCTGTGCGACGAAGTGGTGGTGATGTACGCCGGGCGGGCGGTAGAGCAGGCCGACGTGTTCGAGCTGTTTGACCACCCGCGTCACCCCTATACCCACGGCTTGATGAGCTCGATCCCGCGCCTGGAGGATGAGCCCAAGAGCCTGCTCAAGACCATCAAGGGACAGGTGCCAGCCCTGCACGAGATGCCCGCTGGCTGCCGCTTCTCCAACCGCTGCCCCCACGCGACCGATCTCTGTGTCAGCGCCATTCCGGCGGTGGAGCAGTTAAATCTGCGTCACCATGTCGCCTGTCACTACTGGAAGGAGTTGGCCGTATGAGCACTCTGTTATCGGTCAGGGATCTGAAACAGCACTTCCGGCTGGGAGGCGGGTTCCTGCGCAAGCAATATACGGTTCACGCGGTGGATGGCATCAGCTTCGACCTGAAACAGGGGGAGACGCTGGGGCTGGTGGGTGAATCTGGCTGCGGCAAGTCCACCCTCGGGCGCAGCCTGCTCAAGCTGCTCGAGCCGACCGCGGGCACCATCACCTTCGAGGGGCGCGATATCACCGCCCTCAGCCCGAAGGAGATGCGCTCCCTGCGCCAAGAGATGCAGATGGTATTTCAGGATCCTGCAGAATCTCTCAACAGCCGCCATACCGTGGGCCAGATTTTGGAGGAGCCCTTTATCATCCACGGTAAAGGCAACACTGAGCAGCGCCGCGCCTGGGTGCAGGAGCTGCTGGCAAAAGTGGGCCTGCCGGGCAGCGCAGTCGATCGCTACCCCCACGAGTTTTCCGGCGGTCAGCGCCAGCGTATCGGCATCGCCCGTGCCATCGCCCTCAAGCCCAAACTGCTGGTGTGCGACGAGGCGGTCTCGGCCCTCGATGTCTCGGTGCAGTCGCAGATCGTCAACCTGCTGCTCAGCCTGCAGCGGGAGATGAACCTCTCCATCATCTTCATCGCCCACGATCTGTCGGTGGTCAAACACATCTCGGATCGCATCGCGGTGATGTATCTGGGACGGATCGTCGAGCTGGCGGATGCCCAGTCGCTCTATCTGGCGCCACGCCACCCCTATACCCAGGCGTTGATCTCCGCCATTCCGGTGCCAGACCCGCGCAGGCGCAGCCAGCGCATTCTGCTGACCGGCGATGTGCCCTCCCCCATTTCGCCGCCAAGCGGCTGCCACTTCCACCAGCGCTGCCCCCATGCGACCGAGCTGTGCAAGAGCAAGGCGCCAAGGCTTGAGGTGTGCGATGAGGCCCAGCATCAGGTGGCCTGCCACACCCCGCTCGCCGTCGGTGGTCACGCCATCAGCGGCAACGCCATCAGTGACAACGCTACGAGCGGCGACAGCAGACTGGAGCAGGCGAGCTAGACGCAGCGAACAAACGCCAGGGTAGAAACAGACGAGGCGGCTATCAGGCCGCCTCGTGCTATCGGGTCACTCTTGTCTTATCGCGTCACGGCTGCCGCTCGTCAGGCAATCTGGTAGCGGCCCGGCTTGTGGTTGAGTGTCAACACCAGATTACAGATGACCGCCGCCACGATGGAGAGCGCCAGAATCCAGGGCTGCACCACGAAAAACGAGGCGACAACAATGACGCAATCGAGCCCCATCTGCAGTTTGCCAGCCCGAATGCCAAAGCGATCCTGAATAAAGAGCGCCAGAATGTTGAAGCCCCCCAGACTCGACTTGTGGCGAAACATGATGAGCAGACCCATGCCAATCAGGGTACCGCCGATCAGCGCCGCATAGAGGGGCTCTATCTTGCCGATCTGCAACACCCCGTTGAGGTGATCGGTCATGTAGGAGACTGCCGCCACCGAGACAAAGGTGTTGAAGGTAAAGCGCGGCCCCATCCGAAGCCACGCCAGCGCATAGAAGGGCAAGTTGATGCCGAAAAACAGCAGGCCGAAGCTAATGCCGGTCACCTTTTGCAGCAGCAGCGCCAGCCCGGCAGTCCCGCCGGTGAGCAGGCCAACCTGATGAAACAGAAAGATGCCGAGGGAAACAAAGCCGGCCGCCGTCAGCAGGGCCAGCACATCCTCATAAATAGGATGGGCAGTGCGAATCGAGGTGTTGTCCATAACCTGTATCCAAGCGAAGTAAAGAGAGAGTGTCTGTCGCCTGCCGTTGCGGGCTGGCTGCGAGCCCTGTCCACAGGGCTTCGTTATGGGGTCCAGTCTATTTTTTGTGAAAAGGATCACAACAGTCAGGCTGAACGCCCCATTCTGGTGCCTGTCATCTGGCATTGACACACGCTGCACCAAGATGCAGCATGCCGCGGTTTAAGCGCGCCATCCCCCATTCACAGCACGAGGCACTTTTCATGAAGGTCACCATTTTTGGCACAGGCTATGTCGGGCTGGTGCAGGCCGCCGTTCTGGCCGAGGTGGGCCATCAGGTCTGCTGCGTGGATGTGGATGATGAACGGATCGCCGCCCTCAGGCTGGGGCAGATCCCCTTCTATGAGCCGGGGTTGGCCCCGCTGGTCGAGAGCCATCTGGCCAGCGGCCGCCTGAGCTTCACGGTCGATCCCGCCATTGGCGTGGCACACGCCGACCTGCTGCTGATCGCCGTGGGCACCCCGGCTGACGAGGATGGCTCGGCCGACCTGCAACATGTGCTGGCGGTGACCGACACCATAGGCCGACTGATGAGCCGCCCCAAGCTGGTGGTGACCAAGAGCACAGTACCGGTCGGCACGGCGCAACAAGTAAGGGAACATATTGAGCTACAGTTGGCCGAGCGGGGGCTGACCCTCACCTGCGAGGTGGCGGCCAATCCCGAGTTTCTGAAGGAGGGAGCGGCGGTCAACGACTGCATGCGGCCGGATCGCATCATCATCGGCTGTGACAGTGAGCGGGCACTTGAGCAGTTGCGCGCCCTCTACGCCCCCTTCAACCGCAATCACGACCGGATCGTGGTGATGGATCTGCGCAGCGCCGAGCTCACCAAGTACGCCGCCAACGCCATGCTGGCCACCAAGATCTCCTTTATGAACGAGATGGCAGCCCTCGCCGAGCAGCTGGGGGCCGATATCGAGGCAGTGCGCCAGGGGATGGGCGCAGATCCCCGCATCGGTTACCACTTTATCTACCCGGGCTGCGGCTACGGCGGCTCCTGCTTCCCCAAAGATATCAAGTCATTGCGCCATACCGCGGCGAGTGTCGGCTGCGACGCCCCGCTTTTAGCGGCGGTCGAGCAGGTCAACCTGCGCCAGCAACAGAAGATGGCGCAAACCCTGCGAAACCGCTTCGGCCCGGATCTGCGCGGCCGTACCTTCGCCCTGTGGGGACTGGCGTTCAAACCCGGCACCGACGACATGCGCGATGCGCCGAGCCGCCCGCTGCTGGCCGCCATCTGGGCTGCCGGTGGCCGGGTGCAGGCCTTTGATCCCAAGGCGATGGAGCGCGCCCATGAGCTTTACGGCCAGCGGCCGGATCTGCAGCTCAGCCCCACTAAGGAGGCCGCACTGGAAGGGGCCGATGCCCTGCTCATCTGCACCGAGTGGCAGGCGTTTCGCGCCCCCGATTTCCAGCAGCTGAAAGCGCTGCTCAACCAGCCCGTCATCATCGATGGCCGCAACCTCTATGATCCGCGCCAGCTCAGCGAGATCGGGTTTGACTATCACGCCATCGGGCGGCCACATCTACCCGCCAAAAAGCAGCCAGCCAATGCGAACTGCAATCCGGAGACTCAACCATGATCTATCTGGTCACCGGCGTCGCCGGCTTTATCGGCTTTCACGTGGCCAGCCAGCTGTGCGCCGCAGGTCATCGGGTGGTGGGGATCGACAACCTCAACGACTACTACGAGGTGAGTCTGAAAGAGGCGCGGCTGGCCCAGCTGGCCAGTTTCCCCCATTTTCACTTCGAGCGGCTGGATCTGGCTGATCGCGAGGCGATGGCGACCCTGTTTGCCAGCAACCGTTTCGAACGGGTGATCCATCTGGGGGCACAAGCGGGGGTGCGCTACTCCATCGACAATCCGTTCGCCTATGCCGACAGCAACCTCACCGGTATGCTGACGGTGCTGGAGGGGTGTCGTCACCACGGGATTCAGCACCTGATATACGCCTCCTCCAGCTCGGTCTATGGCATGGGGGAGCAGATGCCCTACTCCACCGCTCAACAGGTGGATCACCCGGTCTCCCTCTACGCTGCGACCAAAAAGAGCGGCGAGCTGATGGCCCACGCCTATTCGGCGCTCTATGGCCTGCCCACCACAGGGCTGCGCTTTTTTACCGTCTACGGCCCCTGGGGCCGGCCCGACATGGCCATCATCAAGTTCACCCGCGCCATCCTCGCGGGCGAGCCAATCGACGTATACAACCACGGCGATCTCAGCCGCGACTTCACCTATATAGATGACATCGTCGCGGGGATCCTCGCCGTCGCCGATCAGCCGCCCCGCCCCACTTCCGATTGGCACGCCAGCAAACAGAGCCAAGCCGAGAGCGCCGCCCCTTATCGCATCCTCAATATCGGCAACGGCCAGCCAGTACGGCTGCTCGACTTTATCGAGGCGCTGGAAAAGGCCATCGGCAAACCCGCCATCAAGCGGATGCTGCCGATGCAGGCAGGTGACATGCACGCCACCTGGGCCGACAGCGAGCCGCTGCACACCCTCACCGGCCTGCGCCCCGCCACGCCCCTCATGCAAGGGGTTGCCGAGTTTGTCCGCTGGTATATCGACTACTACCGGCCCGCCCGCTGACGAGCGTGGGTAGCCCCTCGGTCATTGATGAGTTAATCAGATACCACTGATGCCCCGCGGGTTTTAGGATGGCTAAACGCACTGTCTGCGCACCATAGCGAGGATTTGAGATGCAATCACAGGAACAGGGTCTGATCGATGGACTGTTCGACCGCCTCAAGCAAGCGCAAGCCAGGGATAGCAAGCGAGACCCACAAGCGGATCAGCTGATCCGCCAACATCTGGCCCAGCAGCCCGATGCCCCCTACTACATGGCTCAGGCGCTGCTAATTCAGCAGGCAGCCCTTACTCGCCTCAACGAGCGGGTCAAGGAGCTGGAAGCCAGCCAGAGCACCCCAAGTGGTGGCAGTTTTCTCTCCGGCCTGTTTGGTAGCGAAAGCAGCCCACCCCCGCGCTTTACGCCGCCACCGGCAACCGCACCTGCCCAGCCCGCGTCCCGTGCCAGCTCCTTTTTAGGGGGCGCCCTGCAAACCGCCGCCGGTGTAGCCGGTGGCGTGATGCTGGCCGATATGATCGGCGGGCTGTTTCACAACAACCGCCCCGAGGAGATCATCGATATCATTGAACCGTCGCCCATCGCCAATCCGGTCGATGCGGAACCGGTACGCTGGGACGGCTGGGATTCACCTCCCGATGTTGGCAGCAGTTTTCTCGACGACGATAACCTGAGTGGCGGCTGGGCCGACAGTGACGATAACAACGGCAGTTTCTTCTGACCGTCAAACCATTACTGGCCCCGCATCTGGCGGGGCCCAACTCGATACGAAACCCATGACTATGGAAAGTGTGATGACACCACGGATCGGCAGCGGCATGACGCGATATACTCAGCGCGCTTCGTGCCACCCGGGAACAACTCCCGACCCCAGGCGCTCTGTCCGTGGCCACGCAACACCCCCATGATGACAAGGAGCCACCTCATGATCCGAACCCTTCTCCTGATTGGCGCCGCCATCGCGGCCTATGCCCTGACCCAGAGCCACTCTCTGCTTCCCCTGCTCAGCCTGCTGGCCCTGCTTTCGCTCTGGGTTGTCAGCGAAATTGGACTGATATATCGCCAGTTACCAGCCGCCCAACCAGACGAATCTACCTACCACTTGGATGTCTGAGTTTGTTAAGAAATCCTAATGCCAACGCTTCTTCATCTAACAAGGTCGATATCATGAACTCAACTTCCCCACTTTATTCGAGCCTGATACTACTTGCTTGCCTGCAAAGTGCTTCGCTGTGGGCGCAATCCCCATGCCCAACAGGGGATGACTGCTCAACACTTAGTAACAACCAACCAGTCTCCGTACTGGGAAGCAACGGTGGTAACGGCGGCAACGGCGGCAACGGCGGTGATGGAGCTGATGGAGCTGATGGAGCTGATGGAGCTGATGGAGCTGATGGAGCTGATGGAGCTCAGCCTGACCAATAATACGTCCCTTGCAATCTATTTTTAGATTGAGGGCACAATTGGCTAGCCTATAAGTTCCATACCGTTTTGCTCTCTGAAATCCCCACGCTATAACAACAGGATCCACTGGGTTCGTGGCGATAGCAGCCATGTTCCTCTATATCTTCTGTACTCAAACAGGAGATAACCCATGAGGCACATCAGCGAAAACGGACTGTTTTTGCTGCTTTTTTTGTCGTTGTTACTGGCAGGTACGCCGCAGGCGATGGCACAAGGCAGGGATTTCAGACAGGCCCCCAAGGCGCTGACGGCGATCAAGCAGGGTCAAGTGGCCCAGCAACACGGCAATCTGCAAAAAGCCATCGCCCTCTACTGTGTCGCCGCCAGCACTGGCAACCCAGAGGGATATTTCCGGATCGGCCGCCTGCTCGCCACCGGCCCCGCCTCGGTGCGCAGCGCCAAGCTGGCCAACAGCTACCTCGCCATGGCAATGCGCCTTGGTAACCGACAGGCTGCACGCTACTACAACGCCCGCATCGGCAATGCTCCCATGGGTGATCAGTGCGGCATCGGGAGCCGTGGCGGTCAGGGTGGCTATCTGGCCGGGCTCCCCTCCACCCCCTTCAATGTCGACACCTGGATTGCACACCAGCCACCCGCAAAGCAAAAACTGGTCATCATGCTGCGCCACGCCGCCAAACACCATAAGGTGGATGCCAGGCTGGTACTGGCCATCGCCATTGCCGAATCCAACCTCGAAAGCCGCGCAGTTTCACCCAAGAATGCCCAGGGGCTGATGCAGCTTATTCCCGAGACCCAGCAGCGATTCGGGGTAACTCGTCCGTTTGATCCGGCACAGAACATCAAGGGTGGCGTCAGTTATCTCAAGTGGCTGGATCGCCGCTTCGATGGCGACTGGGTACTGATCTCGGCAGCCTACAATGCCGGGGAAAAAGCGGTGGAACGCTATGGCGGGATCCCACCCTATGACGAGACGCAGGAGTATGTGAAACGGGTGCTCTACTTCGCTGGCCACAAGCAGCCCTGAACGGGAGGTCAGGAGCTCGCCCGACCGGAAGGCGGCACACGCCCCTTTCTGCGGCCACGGTGGCGGCCACGCCCCCAATAATCGAAGCCATAGTGGCGGTAGTAACCCACCAGATTGCTGACCAGAAACAGCCCCTCCATCAGCGCGGCGACCGGTGAGCCCACCAGCAGGTTGTTACCCAGCCAGCAGAGGGTACCGAGCAGCATCCAGCGCCGCAAAAGGCGATCATCCGGGCAAAACGCGGCCCGGGTTTGCAGCAAGCTCGCCAGCAGCCCGATCCATGAGAGCAAGCCCTGATAGGTCGCCAGCGCCGCCGCACAGGCCAACCCCATGAAAAACCACATCAAGATGCGCCTAACCAGCCAGATACTCACCAGAAAGCGCACGCTGGCCAGCAGTAACAGGCAGGCGTCCGACCACTGCCCGAGCAGGGCAAAGTGACCGGCATTGAGGGCACAGGAGAGGGCCAGACAGGCCAGGATCCTGCGGCGATCCCGCAACTGAAACGACAACAGATCGAGCAACAAGGCCAGGCTCACCACCAGCTGCGACCACAGAAACAGCGACATCATCCACCCCTCGTCCGTCATTTGGATGGCGCAGCATGAGGGGATGGTCGGAGAGCGGCATTAACCCGTGTTAATGCGCCTGCGGATCCGTGACAGAGTGACCGGGCTGATACCGATATAGTTGGCGAGCTGCACCTGAGTGAGCCGCATCGGCCAGTGGGGGAAGGTGTGGCAGAGCTCCCGATAACGCTCTTCGGGGGAGTGGAGCAGCAAAAACGCCTCCTTGCGCTCCTTGTAACCGAGCTGCTGGCGCAGCAGGGCCATGCAGACCGGCTGCCAGGCGGGCTCTTCCAGCAGGGCGATCGGAACCCGCACCACCTGCAGCGCCGTCAGCGCCTCCAGCTGGTAGCGGGCGGGCGACCCCGTGAGCCAGCTGTCATAGAGCAGGCAGAGCTCCCCCTCGAAGTAGAACTCCTTGCAGCGCTCCTGCCCGTCCCGGGTGTAGTGGCAGGCGCGAGCGATGCCCGCTTCGATATAGCAGGCAGCTTCCTGCTCTGCCCCTTGCGCCAACAGTGCCTGACCGGCACGCAGCGTCTGCCGTGGCAAGCGCAGGCTGATGGCTTCACTCAGCGCGGCGTCCAATCCCATAGTGCAGAGAAAGGCGGCCAGCGAGGGGGCTTCAGAGGATGGGTTCATGACGGCTCCGGGACAAAACGACAGCCCACATCATGCCCAAATTGCACGGCTGATGCAGCAAGGCGTGACCGCTGCGGCAAAGGGGGGAGATAGCCGGGTGCCACCTTTGCCCCCCCTCGTCCATTGGTTTACAATCGACGGGTTTTTTGGAACCCGGTTGACCTGTGTCGACCTGGCCCCACCACGACATCAGTCTGTTAATGCCAAGACATTAACCTGCTGAAAAGGAAGAGAATTAGCCAATGGCTCAATTTATTTACACCATGAACCGGGTCGGCAAGGTAGTGCCGCCCAAGCGTCATATTCTCAAGAACATCTCCTTGAGCTTCTTCCCGGGCGCCAAGATCGGCGTGCTGGGTCTGAACGGCGCCGGTAAATCGACCTTGCTGCGCATCATGGCGGGCATCGATACCGAGATCGAAGGGGAAGCCCGCCCGCAACCCGGCATCAAGATCGGCTACCTGCCGCAGGAACCGAAGCTGGAGCCGGAGCAGACCGTACGCGAAGCGGTCGAAGAGGCCGTTGGCGAGGTGAAGCGCGCCATGGCCCGCCTGGACGAGGTCTATGCGGCCTACGCCGACCCGGATGCCGACTTTGACAAGCTGGCCCGCGAACAGGGCGAGCTGGAAGCCATCATCCAGGCTCAGGGCGGCCACAACATGGAAAACCAGCTGGAGCGTGCGGCCGATGCCCTGCGCCTGCCGGCTTGGGATGCCAAGATCAAGCACCTCTCCGGTGGTGAGCGCCGCCGTGTGGCACTCTGCCGTCTGCTGCTGGAAAAGCCGGACATGCTGCTGCTGGACGAACCGACCAACCACCTGGATGCGGAATCCGTGGCCTGGCTGGAGCGCTTCCTGCACGACTACGAAGGCACTGTAGTGGCCATCACCCACGACCGTTACTTCCTCGACAACGTGGCGGGCTGGATCCTGGAGCTGGACCGCGGCGAAGGTATCCCGTGGGAAGGCAACTACTCCTCCTGGCTGGAGCAAAAGGACGCCCGTCTGGCGCAGGAAGCAAGTTCCGAAGCTGCCCGTCGCAAGTCCATCGAGAAAGAGCTGGAGTGGGTTCGTCAAAACCCGAAAGGGCGTCAGGCCAAGTCCAAGGCCCGTATGGCTCGCTTCGAAGAGCTCAACACCAACGACTACCAGAAGCGCAACGAGACCAACGAGCTGTTCATTCCGCCTGGACCGCGCCTCGGCGACAAGGTGGTGGAAGTGGCCAACCTGCGCAAATCCTACGGTGATCGGGTGCTGATCGACGATCTGTCGTTTGCCATTCCGAAGGGTGCCATCGTCGGCATCATCGGCCCGAACGGTGCCGGTAAGTCAACCCTGTTCCGCATGATGTCGGGTCAGGAGCAGCCGGATTCCGGCGCCATTACCCTGGGTGAAACCGTGGTGCTGGCCTCTGTCGATCAGTTCCGCGACAGCATGGATGACAAGAAGACGGTATTCGAGGAAGTCGCTGACGGTCAGGATATCCTGCGCATCGGCAACTACGAGTTCCCGAGCCGCGCCTATATCGGCCGCTTCAACTTCAAGGGTTCCGACCAGCAGAAGCGGGTTGGCGAGCTCTCCGGTGGTGAGCGCGGTCGTCTGCATCTGGCCAAGCTGCTGCAGACCGGCGGCAACGTGCTGCTGCTGGATGAACCGACCAACGATCTGGATATCGAAACCCTGCGCGCCCTCGAGAACGCCCTGCTGGAGTTCCCGGGTTGTGCCATGGTCATCTCCCACGACCGCTGGTTCCTCGACCGTATCGCCACTCACATCCTCGACTATCAGGATGAGGGCAAGATCGAGTTCTTCGAAGGTAACTTTACCGAATACGAAGAGTGGAAGAAGAAGACCTACGGCGCCGAGGCGATCCAGCCGCACCGCGCTAAATATAAGCGCATCGCCAAATAGGGCTGACTGCGTGTTGAGGGGAGCTTCGGCTCCCCTTTCTCTTGCCTTTTGACTTACAATCCTAGACGGATGCCTTTGCATGGATGTAGCACGATGACGACCCCCATAGAGAAAAAACTCACCATCCAGATCCGGGTTGAACCGGGTTGCCTCGGGCCGGATGGCAAGGAGCACATAGAGACCTTCTGTGCTGCTGCCGCCAAGATTTTTGCCGCCGTGGAGCCCGAGCTGGTGAGCTGGGTGCTGCTCCCCCGCTACGACAAGCAACTACCGGAGCAGGAGTTCTTTATCGAGGGGCGCAAGCTGACCGAAGAGCAGGCAAGCCTCTTTCTGCGCCGCTTCGGCCGTGAACTGGGTGAAGTGCAAGACCGGCTCGACTCGGTACTGGCCCAGCTGGTCGAGCGCTACTTCAAAACCCTGTAAGCCCCCAATTTTCGATAAAAGGTTCTCTGCTGAGAACCTTTTTTCACGCTCAAAAAGCAAACGTTTGAATTTTTACTCTATTCATTGATCTGCTTCGCAGATCCGGGGTTTGTAAACGGCGCCGCCTGTGTAAAAATGTGCGCGCTGTCACGGTATCAGGACGAGTCTGGTTACTTAACCGCCAGAAACAGGGCAATTTACCCCGCATGGATGGGATAGCCCGTTCCCCTGCTGCTTATTTCACGTCACCTATTGGAATCCAACATGAATCAACAACACCAAGCTGCCAATCAGGCCGCCGGGCAAGGATTGCTTGAGCGCCTGTTTGCCCTGCAAGGCCATGGCACTACCGCCCGTACCGAAGTGATCGCCGGTATCACCACCTTCCTGACCATGGTCTACATCGTGTTCGTCAACCCGCAGATTCTCTCTGCGGCGGGCATGGACACCCAGGCCGTGTTCGTCACCACCTGCCTCATCGCCGGTATCGGCAGCATCCTGATGGGCCTGTTGGCCAACCTGCCCATCGCGCTGGCCCCCGCCATGGGCCTTAACGCCTTCTTCGCCTTCGTGGTCGTCGCCGGCATGGGTTACTCCTGGCAAGTGGGCATGGGCACTATCTTCTGGGGCGCCATGGGTCTGTTGATCCTCACCCTGCTGCGGGTGCGCTACTGGCTGATCGGCAACATTCCGCTCACCCTGCGGGTTGGCATCACCGCCGGTATCGGTCTGCTGATCGCCCTGCTCGGCCTGCACAACGCCGGGATCGTCGTGGCAAGCCCAGCGACTATGGTAACCGTGGGCAACCTCACCTCCCTGCCCTGCCTGCTGGGTCTGCTCGGTTTCTTCCTGATCTGCATCTTCTCCGCCCGCGGCGTCCACTCCGCCGTGCTGATCGCCATTGTGGTCACCACGGGTCTGGGCTGGCTGTTTGGCGATGTCACCTTCAAGGGCTTTGTCTCCATGCCCCCCAGCATCGAACCGGTGTTCGGCCAGCTGGATCTGATGGGATCGCTCGATATCAGCCTCGCCGGGATCATCTTCTCCTTTATGCTGGTCAACCTGTTCGACTCCTCCGGCACCCTGATCGGCGTTACCAACCGCGCCAAGCTGGCCGATGACAAGGGCCACTTCCCGCGCATGAAACAGGCGCTGATGGTCGATAGCGTCAGTTCCGTCGGCGGCGCCTTCATGGGCACCTCCTCGGTCACCGCCTTTATCGAGAGCAGCTCCGGCGTTGCCGTCGGCGGCCGTACCGGTCTGACCGCCATCGTAGTTGGCCTGCTGTTCCTGCTGGCGATCTTCTTCTCTCCGGTCGCCGCCATGGTGCCGGCCTACGCCGCCGCTGGCGCCCTTATCTATGTGGGCGTGCTGATGTGCTCCGAGCTGACCCGGGTGAAGTGGGAAGATCTGACCGAAGCGGTACCAGCCTTCATGACCGCGGTGATGATGCCGTTCAGCTTCTCCATCACCGAGGGGATCGCCGTGGGCTTTATCTCCTACTGCGTGATGAAGGCAGGCACCGGCCGCTGGCGCGAAATCAACCCCTGCGTGCTGGTGGTAGCCCTGCTGTTCGTCCTCAAGTTCGTCTGGGTCGACAGCCACTAAGCGGCACTCTGTCCCAATAAAAATGCCAGTCAGTTGACTGGCATTTTTTATCCCAAACTATTCTCGGCCTGTGCGATGGTCATAAAAAAATCCGAAACCAGTGGTTTCGGATTTTTTCTATCGGACAAAGGGCAGGCTCGGCTATCGCCTCGCCCACTCTTGCACAATTTACTCGGCAGCCATACGGGCTTCGATGTAAGCAAGCGCACGGTCGATACGAGCAAGTACACGCTCTTTGCCGACCAGTGCCATTACGACGTCGATAGCAGGAGACTGACCCAGACCGGTGACGGCCACGCGCAGCGGCATGCCGACCTTGCCCATGCCCTGACCCAGCTCGGCAGCGGTCGCTTCAATCAGCTCGTGCAGCGCTTCGGTGGTCCAGCTATCCAGTGCGGCCAGCTTGGTCTTAGCCAGAGCCAGCGGCTCGGCAGCGACGCCACGCAGGTGCTTCTTGGCAGCTGCTTCGTCGATGGCCTCGTACTCTTCGAACAGATAGCGGCTCTGGGCGGCCATCTCGACCAGGGTGTTGCAGCGCTCGGCCAGCAGGGTGACTACCTCGGCCAGTGCCGGGCCATTGCTGGTGTCGATCTTCTGGTTTTCCATGTGCCATGCCAGATGCTTGGCCACATAGGCCGGATCCAGGCTGCGCATGTAGTGGTTGTTCAACCACAGCAGCTTGTCGGTGTTGAAGGCAGAGGCGGACTTGGAGATGGCATCCAGGCTGAACAGCTTGATCATCTCGTCGAGGGTGAAGATCTCCTGATCGCCGTGGGACCAGCCCAGACGTACCAGATAGTTCAACAGCGCTTCCGGCAGGTAACCGTCGTCGCGGTACTGCATCACGGAAACGGCACCGTGCCGCTTGGAGAGCTTGGCACCGTCGTCACCCAGGATCATGGAGACGTGGGCAAACTCCGGCACCGGCGCGTTCAGCGCCTTGTAGATGTTGATCTGGCGCGGGGTGTTGTTGATGTGATCTTCACCACGCACCACGTGGGTGATCTCCATATCCCAGTCATCGACCACTACGCAGAAGTTGTAGGTCGGCGCGCCGTCGGTACGGCGGATAATCAGATCGTCCAGCTCGGTGTTGGCAAACTCGATGCGGCCACGGACGTGGTCATCGAACACCACAGAACCTTCGGTCGGGTTGCGGAAGCGGATCACGTGCGGCGCATCGGCCGGGTGATCGTGGGCATGGTCGCGGCACTTTCCGTCATAACGGGGCTTCTCGCCGTTGGCCATCTGGCCTTCACGCAGCGCTTCCAGACGCTCTTTGGAGCAATAGCACTTGTAGGCGCGGCCATCGGCCAGCATCTCGTCGATCAGACCGTTGTAGCGATCGAAGCGCTTGGTCTGGTAGTAGGGGCCCTCATCCCAGTTCAGCTCCAGCCATTCCATGCCCTCAATGATGGCGTCGATCGCCTCCTGAGTGGAACGTTCCAGGTCGGTATCCTCAATACGCAGCACGAACTCACCGCCCTGGTTCTTTGCAAACAACCAGGAATAGAGTGCGGTACGGGCACCGCCGACATGCAAAAAGCCGGTCGGGCTGGGAGCAAAACGGGTTTTGACTTTCATCTTTAAGCCTTGTGTAGAGGGCCTTGGGCCAATTCGTTAGAAAAAACCGTCGCATTTTAGCACCGACAATCACGGATGGGAAAACCATGACGCCATTGCGGGCTAAAGTAGGGGATTAAATTTACTGGCGGGGCGCTTGCCGCCTGATATTTGAAGGGGATCGCAAAACAGAAGTTCTATTTCCTATTTGCTACAACCACTGTCGGCTTCGGTCGATATCCAAATAACACCGCTACTAAAAAGGAAGAGACGATGCAGTTCCGTTCTATCCAGAATCGCATTCTAGTGATGGCCGGGATCGCCATGACCACCGCCTTGGTCATCCTGATCCTGCTCAACCAATACTCGGGTCAGCAGACTCAACAACTCACCATCAGCTCCAGCCGTGAAGCGCTGCAGCAGGAGGCCTGGCAGAAGGTCAGCGCCAATGCCCGCGCCGAGGCGGCCACCATCACCCAACTGCTACAAAAGGCATTGGCATATGACCAACAACTGGCAGGAGTGGTTCAACTGGCCATTTCCAAGGAGCTACCACTGACGCGCCCCAACGTTGTTGCACTAATGAAAAAAACGTTGACCACAGATCCTCAGATATATGGCGTCTTGGCGGGATTTGAGCCCAACGCACTGGACGAGCAAGATAGTAATTATGTCGGCCAGAAGGAGCTGGGCAGTGACAGTAATGGCCGATTTGTTCCCTATTACTACCGCGACGGGGGTTCTATAGGCACAGACCTGCTTTACTCCATTACCAAAACAGATACCGACAGCTTCGGTAACCCAGCCAACGACTATTACAGTTGCCCCCAACAGCATAAAAGTGCATGCCTTATCGATCCCTATGTATTTGATGTCAATGGCAAGCAAGTCATGCTGAGTACCATCTCATCCCCACTGTTTATTGGCGGAGACTTCAAGGGGATCATCGGCGTCGATCTTGAGGTTACAGCCCTTAACCAGCAGGCCAAGAGTCTCAACCACAACATCTATGATGGCCAAGGGGAGACCCTGATCGTCAGCGCAGCTGGTGTGATTACAGGTACCAGCGGCAATGACAATATGCTGGGCAAGCATGCCAAAGAATTGTTGGGCAACAACTGGAAACAGTACCTGCAACAGCAGGAGCAACGTGAAGAGCTCAACGACAATCTGCGTATTTCTGTACCAATCTCTGTTCCGGGAATGAGCCGCAACTGGGCCATCATCGTCACCCTGCCCTACAAGGTGGTACTGGCGGGCGCCGATCAACTGGAAAGCCAGCTGAGCGACATGAACCAGGCAGCCATGACCCAGCAATTGGTGGGCGCCGTTATCGTACTGGTGCTGGCGCTGGCCACCATGCTGGTGATTGCCCGCAGCATCACAGGCCCCATCCGTCAGATGGTCAGCTTGGTGGATGATATCGCCGATGGTGAAGGGGATCTCACCAAGCGCCTAGCGACCCGCTCGGTGGATGAGCTGGGGGATCTCGCCAAGGGGATCAACCGCTTTATCGACAAGCTGCAAGGGCTGCTCGGGGATGTGCTCAAGACTGCCAGCGAGGTGAACCGCTACGCCGGTGACACCGATCGCATCGCCGGTCAGACCGACAACAACCTGCAGCACCATCAGGCGGAGATGGAGCAGATGCTGACCGCGGTACAGGAGATGTCCTACGTCAGTCAGGAGGTCGCCACCCACGCCAACAACACCGCCGACTCGGCCAAACAGGCGCAAGGCGCAGCCGATCAGGGCAAGGAGCGCTTCCAGCAGGTGATCCAGTCGATGCACAAGGTCGCAGCAGAAGCCGGAAAAGGGGCAGAAGTGGTGGAAGGGCTGGCCCACGACAGCGCCCAAATCACCAGCATCCTCACCGTCATTCAGGGGATTGCCGATCAGACCAACCTGCTGGCCCTCAACGCCGCCATCGAGGCTGCCCGGGCTGGCGAACAGGGCCGCGGCTTTGCGGTAGTCGCTGACGAGGTGCGCAAACTGGCGGGCAATACCCAGCAGGCGGTACAGAACACCCAGGAGTTGATCGAGAAGATCCGCCTCAGCTCCACCAATGCAGTCAACGCCATCACCCAGAGCCAGCAGCTGACCCATCAAGCGGTGGGCGAGGCGGATCTGGCGGAAGAGGCGCTTGGCAGCATCTACCAGGCCATCTCCACCATCAACGACATGACCTATCAGATCGCCTCCGCCGCCGAAGAGCAGAGCTCGGTCTCAGAAACCGTCTCCGGCAACCTGTCAAAAACCAACGCACTGGCCAACGACATTGCTCAGGATGCGACCGAAACGGCCAAAGCCAGTCAGGCATTGCGTCAGGCGGCCGACAAATTGCAGCAATTATTGGGTCAATTTCGTCTCAGCTGATAATTTTCCGCCTCAGGACTCTCCCCCTCGGGGGCGAGTCCGTTTACCATAGGCGGCGAATTTGCCTGATGGCAGGCAATGTAGTGAGAGGTAAATGCCGTGCCCACCCCGGACCGTCGCCCACGAGGCCATAACAGACGAGCCCAGCAGCGTCGCCAAGACGAATCACAAGGATCCCTGCTCCATCGCATCAATGCCGCGACCCTGTCCCTGCGCCAACGTTTTGGCCAAGGGATGAGCAACCTCGGCCAACGTCGCCAGGATGCCAAAGCAGGCAAATTCAAGCTGTCCAGCCCGCTGCCCCGCAAAAACACCATAGGTCTGCTGATCCTGATCCCGCTCTGGTTGCTGGTGCTGGCCTGGGAGCCGGCACCATCCGCCCCCAAAGCCGCCCCTTCTGGCTCGCTGGAAGTGCCGCTGGCCGTACCAGCTCAAGCTCTAACTGTCGGTAATGCCGCGGCAGGCAGTGCGTCCGCGGCAGCCAAGCCGGTCGAAGAGAAGGTCAACGGTACCTGGCTGCAACACGATGTACAGGCGGGTGAGACCCTCTACTCCATCTGGCGCAAATTCGAGTTGCCGGGTGCCGAGCTGAGCCGCCTGATCGCCATCGAGGGGCCGGATCGTCCCCTGACCCGCCTGCAATCGGGCCGCTCTATCTTCATCCTGGTGGACGACACCCGCCGCATCCAGCGGGTGGAGATCCGCTCATACGGTCAGGCGGTTTACCGCTACGACCGGCAGGGTGAAGGGTTCGCCCTCAAGGAATAACAAAAACGGGAGGCGCTGGCCTCCCGTTTTTTTTCAGTCAAATATCTTCAAATAAGCTACTGACTTCACAATATTTTTAGCTTGTTCAAAAAACGAAAGGGGTCAAATTGACAAGGATCGGCGCTAACGTACAATCGTTTGTGCTTTAGACAGGGATTGTTCTACGTGCTACTGGGACAAAGATACGTGGTCAGTCATGAGCCAACCCCTGCTTGCAAGGCAAATGCAGCCCAGCACGGGCTTAGTTTCATTTTGTTATTGATAGGATTTAGCACATGTCTGACATTCGCACCGGCCAGGTAAAATGGTTCAACGAAACCAAGGGTTTTGGCTTTATTGAACAATCCCAGGGTCCGGACGTATTCGTTCACTTCTCCTCCATCCAGAGCACCGGTTTCAAAACCCTGGCTGAAGGTCAAAAAGTCCAGTTCACTGTGACCCAGGGCAAAAAAGGCCCTCAGGCTGAAAACGTTACTCTGGTCTAAGCCCGCGCCAGTGAATCATGCAGGAGGAGCCAAGGCCCCTCCTCTTTTTTGCCCGCAATTCTTCCTGCCAACCACCTTTCCCTCATACAACCCGCACAATGAGCCCACATCCCCTTCCTGTTTGCAGAAGGCGGCGGAGACACGCTGAGTAAACGCCAGATACGACAAAGCATCGCAACGCGATGTGAAGGGCAATTCAGAGGGATTATGAAGACTTCGAAGAGAGATTGGAGCGGGAAACGAGACTCGAACTCGCGACCCCGACCTTGGCAAGGTCGTGCTCTACCAACTGAGCTATTCCCGCAACAGAATGTCATTTACAAGTGATTGGAGCGGGAAACGAGACTCGAACTCGCGACCCCGACCTTGGCAAGGTCGTGCTCTACCAACTGAGCTATTCCCGCAACGGAATGTCACTTACAAATGTTTGGAGCGGGAAACGAGACTCGAACTCGCGACCCCGACCTTGGCAAGGTCGTGCTCTACCAACTGAGCTATTCCCGCAACAGAATGTCATCTGCAAGTGATTGGAGCGGGAAACGAGACTCGAACTCGCGACCCCGACCTTGGCAAGGTCGTGCTCTACCAACTGAGCTATTCCCGCATCGGAATATCACTTACAAATTTTTTGGAGCGGGAAACGAGACTCGAACTCGCGACCCCGACCTTGGCAAGGTCGTGCTCTACCAACTGAGCTATTCCCGCAACAATTTGGTTGTCTTGAGGCTGGCTGATGATTGGAGCGGGAAACGAGACTCGAACTCGCGACCCCGACCTTGGCAAGGTCGTGCTCTACCAACTGAGCTATTCCCGCATCGGGCTGGTTTGCACCAGTGTCATCATCAGATTTTTGGAGCGGGAAACGAGACTCGAACTCGCGACCCCGACCTTGGCAAGGTCGTGCTCTACCAACTGAGCTATTCCCGCAACTACCTTAAAACAGGCCGTACAGCATTTGGTTGCTTGCGCTACTGTACGGGAGCCGAATTATAAGAGCAGTCATTCCAATTGCAAGGGCTTTTTTGTCTGGTTGCGCGCGTTCGCTCAAAAGCTGGCCGAACTGTCGATTTTAGCAGCCAGAGTATGACAAACCCTTGCCGGGGAATCAGATCTTGAAGACGTGGCTGCGATAGAACTGCAGCTCGGCGATGGATTCGCGGATATCATCCAGCGCCTGGTGGGTGCCGCTCTTCTTGAACTGATCCAGCAGTTCCGGCTGCCAGCGGCGTACCAGCTCCTTGATGGTGCTGACGTCGACGTTGCGGTAGTGGAAGAAGGCTTCCAGCTCGGCCATGTGCTTGACCATGAAGCGGCGATCCTGACCGATGCTGTTGCCGCACAGCGGGCTGGTGCGCTCCGGCACCCACTGGCGAATGAACTCGAGGGTCTCGGCAATGGCTTTCGCCTCGTCGTGCTGACTCGCCTTGACCCGGGCCACCAGACCGCTCTTGGTATGGGTGTTGACGTTCCACTCGTCCATCTTGGCCAGCTCTTCATCACTCTGATGAATGGCGATGACCGGCCCTTCGGCCAGTACGTTCAGATCCTTGTCGGTGACTATGGTGGCAATCTCCAGTACCACGTTCTCTTCGGGGTCGAGACCCGTCATCTCCATGTCGATCCATACCAGGTTCTGCGCGCTGACTGTCATGATTGCTCTCTCTATTGGGAGGAATGGCGGAATTTTGCCAATTTGCATGTATCATACTGGCTTTGGATCTGTTCATAAACTGGCGAATCGAGTGGCAAAGAAAGCAAAACTCAATCTGGGTCAACAAAGGCGCGTCCAGGCCAACCGCGAACGGCGGCTGCAAAAAGATCACACCACAGTGGTGGATGACACCCTGTTTGGCCCCGCCATCGAAGGGGTGGTGATCAGCCGTTTTGGTCAGCACGCAGACGTGGAAGCGGTCGATGGCACCATCCACCGCAGCAACCTGCGGCGCAGCAGCATCAGCAGTCTGGTGTGTGGCGACAAGGTGGTGTGGCGTCCCGGCCTCAATGCCGCGACAGCGGGCGTCATCGAGGCGGTGCATCCGCGCCACTCGGTACTGACCCGGCCGGACTTCTACGACGGTGTCAAACCCATCGCCGCCAATATCGACCAGATCATCATCGTCTCGGCGGTGATGCCCGAGTTCTCCACCAACATCGTCGACCGCTATCTGGTGGCCGCCGAGGATGTGGAGATCCGCCCCCTCATCGTGCTGAACAAGGTCGACATG
Source organism: Aeromonas sp. 82P (assembly GCF_051919365.1). Classification (NCBI taxonomy): domain Bacteria; kingdom Pseudomonadati; phylum Pseudomonadota; class Gammaproteobacteria; order Aeromonadales; family Aeromonadaceae; genus Aeromonas; species Aeromonas sp. 82P. Next base: position 1,233,290 of record NZ_JBQBEV010000001.1, on the reverse strand, counting down.
CTCGATGATGCGGCGCGCGTGCGCATCGAAGGCCAGCTCGAAACCTACCGCAAACTCAATTACGAGGTGCTGCTGGTGAGCTGCGAGAGCGGCGAAGGGCTGGATGAGCTTAAAGCCGCTCTGACCGACAAGATCAGCATCTTCGTCGGCCAGTCCGGGGTGGGCAAGTCGTCGCTCACCAACGCCCTGATGCCGGGGCTGGATGTACTCACCGGCGAGATCTCCGAAAACTCGGGGCTCGGCCAGCACACCACCACCACGGCGCGGCTCTACCACTTCCCGAGCGGTGGCGATCTCATCGACTCCCCGGGGATCCGCGAGTTCGCCCTCTGGCATCTGGAGGCCGACCGCATCACCTGGTGCTTCGTCGAGTTTCGCGACTATCTGGGTGGTTGCAAGTTCCGCGACTGTACCCACAAGGACGATCCCGGCTGTGCCCTGCGCGCCGCGGTCGAGGCGGACGCCATCAGCGCCGATCGCTTCCACAACTATCACCGCATCCTGGAAACCATGCAGGAAGCCCGTCACGGTCGCCAGCAAGCGCGCCTGTGACCCTAATAAACCTACGTTGATGATGAACATGAGCATTACTGACAACCTGAAAATTGCCGGTCAATACTGTCTGCCCAAGCACGCCCTCTCCCGTCTGATCGGCAAGTTTGCCGCCGCCGAAGCGGGCAACATCACTACCAAAGTGATCGAGGCTTTTATCAAGCAGTATCAGGTCGACATGAGTGAGGCGCTGCACGAGAGCCCGGCCCACTACAAGAGCTTCAACGAGTTCTTCACCCGCGAGCTCAAGCCCGGTATCCGCGCCGTGGTAGAAGATGCCATGACTCTGGCGCTGCCGGTGGATGGCACCGTCAGTCAGCTCGGCCCCATCCAGCAAGGTCGCATCATTCAGGCCAAGGGCCACGACTACAGCGCCCGCGAGCTGCTGGGCGGCTATGAGGATCTGGTTGCGCCGTTCAAGGATGGCGACTTCGCCACCATCTATCTGGCGCCCAAGGATTACCACCGCATCCACATGCCGCTGGACGGCGTGCTGGAGAGCATGGTGTTCGTGCCGGGGGATCTCTTCTCCGTCAACCCGCTCACCGCCGAGAACGTGCCCAACCTGTTTGCCCGCAACGAGCGGGTGGTCGCCACCTTCCGCACTCCGCACGGCCCCATGGCGCTGGTGCTGGTCGGTGCCACTATCGTGGCCAGCATCGAGACCATCTGGGCCGGCAACATTGCGCCGACCAAAGAGAAGAAGGTGGTGCGCTGGGATTACACCGGCGATGAGGCCATTACCCTGCAGAAAGGCGCCGAGATGGGCCTGTTCAAGCTGGGCAGCACCGTGGTCTGCCTGTTTGGCCCGGGCATGCTGGCCGGTTTCGAGCCCCATCTGGCCAATGGCGTCACCACCCGTATGGGTCAGCCCTTTGCCAAGCTGGCGGAGCAGGCATGAGCGAGCAACCGAACGCCTCGCAGAAGAACAACCCGCTGCACGGGCTGACGCTGGAAGCCATCGTCACCGCGCTGGTCGAATACTACGGCTGGGAAGAGCTGGGGCAGCAGATCAATATCCGCTGCTTCACCGATAATCCCAGCATCAAGTCCAGCCTGAAGTTCTTGCGCAAGACCCCCTGGGCTCGGGAGAAGGTCGAAAGCCTCTACCTCTACGTCCAGCGCAAGCAAGCCAAATCGAAGAAGGAAGGGCAAGATGGCCTTTAAGATTACGTACACCTATAAAAAACAGGCCAAAGAGATCGGCTACGCGAACGATAAGTTCCGCAGCATCTACGACGCCATCGCCGCTGCCGAAGGGCTGGATCTCACCAGTTTTCACGCCATGGAGGCCCAGCTGGCTCAGGTTTGCCGCCGTGACAAAAAGAGCGTGAAAGATTATCAGGAGAACTACTTCAAAGAGTTGGGATTCTCCAACATCGTCATCGAACGGGATCTTCAGGAGTAACCATGCGCACCTTGACTCTGATGGCCGCCTCTCTGCTACTGGCGGCATGCAGTACACCGGAACAACATCTGGTTGGCAGCGATCGCGACAGCCACGGCTGTATCGGCAGTGCGGGCTATCAGTGGTCAGCACTGACTGGCAAATGTATGCGCCTGTTTGAAGAGGGTATCCGGCTCAATCCAACCGATGCCAGCCAGACCAGCAGCGCCTTCGTGCTGTTCAACGCAGATCAGACGCAGGCCGAACTGCATCTACCAAGCGGCGAGCAGCACCAGCTGACCCGTCAAGGTGCGGAGGGCAACTGGTCGTGGCAGGGTAGCGGCTACACCCTCTTTATCTGGAAGGGTTATGTGCTCAAGTCCGGTGACAAGGTGCTCTATCACGGGGAATAACCCGATCGCCTGATATCTTCGCGATATCCGCCAAATAAAATGCCGACCCAGTGGTCGGCATTTTTGTATCTGACACAACCGGTTATCAGGCGCGGCTGAGGTAATCGGCCTGCCCTACCCACTTGTAGCTGGTGAGCTCGGTCAACCCCATGGGGCCACGGGCGTGCAGCATCTGGGTCGAGACCGCCACTTCAGCGCCCAGACCAAACTGGCCACCATCAGTGAAACGGGTGGAGGCGTTGACATAGACAGCCGCCGAACCGGCGCCATTGACAAAACGCTCGGCGTTGGCCAGATCGTTGGTCAGGATGGCATCGGAGTGGCCGGCGTTGTGCTCGCGCATATGGGCCAGCGCCTCGTTCACATCCGCCACTAACTTGACCCCCAGGGTCAGCCCGAGCCACTCGGTATCGAAATCCTCCGGCCCTGCCTCGCACAGGTTGTCGGCACCCGCCAGCAGCGCTATGGCGTTGGGCGCGGCCACCAGCGTCACCTTGCGCTCGTTCATCAGCGTCACCAGTTGCGGCAGGAAGGTGGCTGCCACCTTCTCGTGTACCAGCAGGGTATCGAGGGCATTGCAGGCGGAGGGGCGTTGCACCTTGGCGTTGTCGATGACCGCCAGAGAGCGCACCAGATCGGCGCTCTCGTCGACGAAGATGTGGCTGATGCCGAACCCTCCGATGATGACCGGGATGGAGCTGTTCTCCTTGCACATCTTGTGCAGGCCGGCACCGCCACGGGGGATGATCATGTCCACATAGCGGTCGAGACGCAGCAACTCGCCGACCAGCGCCCGATCCGGGTTGTCGATGTACTGCACCGCCGCCTCGGGCAGACCGGAGGCCGCCAAGGCATGCTGGATCACCCGCACCAGCTCCAGATTGGAGTGGAAGGTCTCACGCCCGCCACGCAATATGCTGGCGTTGCCGGTCTTGAGGCAGAGGCTGGCGATATCGATGGTGACGTTGGGGCGCGCCTCGTAGATGACGCCGATAACCCCGATGGGCACCCGACGACGGGAGAGCCGCAGGCCATTTTCCAGCACCCGGCTATCCATTTCGGCGCCGACCGGATCATCCAGCGTGATCACCTTGCGCACATCCGCCACAATCCCGGCCAGCCGGGCCGGATTGAGCAACAGGCGATCCAGCATGGCTTCTGACAAGCCTGCCTCACGGCCGGCGGCGATATCTTTCGCGTTTGCAGCGAGGATCTGCTCACTGCGCGCCTCCAGCTCGTCGGCGATGGCGGCCAGCGCCCGGTTCTTCTGCGCCGTGCTGATGGTGGCCAGCTGATAGGCAGCTTCACGGGCCGCCTGCCCCATTTTCTCCAGACTCATCTCGGTTCCCTTTTGTTCATGCCGTGCCGCCCTGATTAGAGCAGCACCATATCGTCTCGATGGATGGCTACTGAACCATATCCATAGCCTAGTACCTGCTCAATCTGATCCGAGTGGACGCCGCGCAGCTTATCCAGCTCCAGATGGTCGTAACGGCAGATGCCGCGGGCCAGCTCGGCGCCTTTGGGATCGAGAATGCGCACCACATCGCCCCGAATAAAATCGCCCCTGACCGCGACGATCCCCTTGGGCAGCAGGCTGGAGCCTTTATCCTTCATGGCGGCCACTGCGCCCTGATCCACATGCACTTCGCCGTGAGGAGGTGGGCCTGCCAGGATCCAGCTCTTGCGTCCTTCCAGTGGGGACGCCAGCGCCGGGAACAGGGTGCCAATCCGCTCGCCCTTGGCAAGACGGCCAATCACCTCCGGCATCTGGCCGGTCGCGATCACCACGTTGACACCAGCGCGGCGTGCCACATCGGCGGCCTGCAGCTTGGTAGCCATGCCGCCGGTGCCGAGGCCGCTGACACTGTCACCCGCCAGCGAGCGCAGGGTATCGTCGATGGTCTGCACCTCTTCAATGAGCTGGGCGTCGGGATTGGTGCGCGGATCGGCGGTAAAAAGCCCCTTCTGGTCAGTCAGCAGGATCAGCAGGTCAGCATCCGCCAGAATGGCGGCCCGTGCGGAGAGGTTGTCGTTGTCGCCGACCTTGATCTCGGCGGTCGCCACCGCATCGTTTTCGTTGATCACCGGAATAATGCGGTGATCGAGCAGGGTGCGCATGGTGTCGCGGGCATTGAGGTAGCGCTCCCGATCTTCCAGATCGGCGCGGGTCAGCAGCATCTGGCCGATATGCAGACCGTAGAGGTTGAACAGATCCTGCCATACCCGAATCAGCTGGGTCTGACCAACCGCCGCCAGCATCTGCTTGTTGGGCAGGGTTGGCGCCAGTGGAGGGTGACCCAGATGTTCACGCCCGGCGGCGATAGCTCCTGATGTGACGACCACGACCCGATGGCCGTGACGGTGCAAGGCCGCACACTGTCTGACCAGCTCGACCATATGGGCACGATTGAGCTGGGAAGACCCCCCTGTGAGCACGCTGGTGCCCAACTTGACAACTATGGTTCTGTTTTCCATGGGAGCATAAAGGCTAAAAAGTAAGGAATATCTTTATACCCACGGCCATGGTGCCCTGCAAGGCAATTAACGCCGGGGTGAGGAGATGAAGCAAAGGCCCGGATGATGGCAGGCGGAAGGGGAGATGGCTGTGATGGCCCGGCAAACAGCAGGATGCTGCTCGCCGGGCATCGGGGGTCAAGCAGCGGTCACGGTCAACTCATTGGTGACCTGATCCGCTGGCGCTAACTGGCACTCCAGTGCCGTCAGTTTGTCGCTGATGAGCTTGTAGAAACGGTTGAGGGTCCGTTCCACTTCGACCTGGTGCTTCTTGGGGATCGGCTTGTCCAGCCACTCGCCATCAGCATTGTAGAAACCGAGCTGATAGTGGTAACGGAAATGGTGATCGTCCTGCTCCAGCACCAGCCACCAGCCCCAGAACTCCCGCTTGTCCGGCGCCGGCTTGGCGCTGACACAGACCGACAGGCAGTCGAAACGATAACGCCCCTCTTCGCAGAGATCTTCGCGCAAATAGGGGCCAATGGCAGCAAACTGCCTCAGCAGTCGCTTGTAGGTCACTCTTTCAGACATGTTAACCTCCCTGTTAAACAAGCCGCGCCACCTCGGGATGGCGTCAGTTCTTTAGCGCAATATCAGGTACACAAATGCTGTTTCAGCCACTCGACGATTTCGTCCAGCGCCTTGTCATACACCTCCAGCAAAGGCTGTTTGTCGAATACGATGGCCTTACCGTTACGACTGGCCGCCGCCAATGCCCGTACATCCTGCTCGGGACAAATAAAATCTCGCTTGTGTCCAATACTCAATATCGGCACAGAGGTGCGAGTCCCCAGTAATCCTTGTGTTTTAAGTGAAAATACCTGGCACTTGGTACGCATGCCATCCCACTGCGCCGCATCAGCCCCCAACCGGTTGGCCAGACTGTCCCGCATCATGCGCGGACACTTGGCAAACAGCTCCTGATTGGTAAACACCTGATTGACACCGGCGCCGACACAAACCACGGTGCGCAGCTTGAACGGTTCGATAAAGGCCAGTCTGGCTGCGATATTGCCCGCCAGACGCATCCCCACCATGGCGATACGCTGATGATCGACCCAGGCCACTTCGGAGAGGTAATGGAGCACCGCCTGATGGAGACGGCTGGTATCCTGCACCAGCGGCCAATGCTCGGCATAGCCAACCCCGGGCATATCGAGGGAGAGCATGCCGATACCGTTGGGCTCGAGCCGTTTGAGATAGAAGTTGAGGAAATCGAGCTGCAGGGAGTCGATCCCGCCACTGATGATCACCAGCGGCACCGGTTTTTCGGTCGTCGGCAGGTGGAGATAGCCCTGAATATGCTTGCCGCGAAAAGGCACCTGGATCTCTTTGAGCGGCACCTTGAACAGGCGACCCGCCTCGCGATAGGCCATGTTGCCAAGCAGCTGGGCCTGATCCGCCAGCTCGTCATCCTTGAGATGGGGATAGCTGGCGATGGAGTAGTAGCGCACCGCCTTGAGCAGCTGCTTCAGGGCGCCAGAAGTATCCCCCTTCTCGCGCAATTCGCGGCCCTGCTTGAAATAGTTGCCAGCCACCTGACTCCACTCGTAGATCCAGTTGCCAGGCACATAGCCCTTGATGGTATCGAGATAGCAGTCATGGGTGCGCTCGCCGGTCGCCATGGCGATACGGGCCAGGGTCTGCTCCACTTCGATGGGATCAGCCCCCTGCCAGGTCCAGGAGGGGCGGCGCAGCAGGCGATACCAGCTCTTTGACATGGAGCCGTCGATAAACATCTCGTCTGACTCGGCTTGCGCCAGATCAGCCGCACTGGAGTTGGAGATCTCGGATGTTTCCAATACCTTCTTGACGCGGGTAAAGAGCTGTTCGGTCAGGTTTAGGTCTTCGTTCAAGTCCAAGATAGTATCCCATTCATATCAGGCAATAGCTCATCTTAACCACTTTTACTGCCCATCAGCCACCCTGCAACAGATTGATACACAAAAAAACAGGGCTCCAAATTGGAGCCCTGTGAAACCATTATTGCCGGTTGCGACCAATGGACGCAGCGAACGTCACATCCCGATCCCGTTACTTTTCGTCGCAGATCGGTGTGGCGAACTCCAGTGCCATATCCCACGGCTGTTCGATCCAGGTATCCTGCGGGATCGCCACTTCGAAATCGTCCAACAGCGCTTCGCCCATCGGCTTGGCGAAAATCGCGATGAACTTGGCTTTCGGGTAGAGCTCGCGGATCGCCTTGGCGGTAGTGCCGGTGTCCACCAGATCTTCCACCACCAGCCAGCCTTCGCCGTCACCGGCGGTGGTGGCAGCCTTCACGACCACCAGCTCGCGCTGGCTGTCATGGTCATAGCTGGAGATGCAGAGGGTTTCCACATTACGAATGCCAAGTTCACGGGCCATCAGGGCTGCGGGCACCAGGCCACCACGGCTGACCGCGATGATACCTTTCCACTGGCTGACAGGCAGCTGACGACGGGCCAGACGGCGAGCTTCACGTTGCAGGTTGTCCCACGACACATAGAACTTTTTCGGCATGTTATCGATCTCGAATAGTTATTTAAAAACAATCACTTAAAATAACAACATCCGCAATTATCCCTGCGGATGCCAGTAAATGGCGGCCCTTGCCCGACTGAATTCAGATTGCACTTCGGCTGCCTCAGGACTAAGCCTCGGCAGCAAATCTGATAACAATGGAAGCAAGATGGGCTTATCCGGCGATCGGTTAGATGATGTGTCCAAACCGCGGACAGGCTGTTGGGCCGATATGATAGCACCGTTTGCAGAGAAAATGCCTGGCAAACGTATGCCAAAAACAGGAAAAATCGGCATCACCCTCTCCATTCGGCCCATCTCGAGCGCCAAACGACTAACCTGCCGTCCCTGCTGCCGAGTCCTAATGAGCTGTGCGGCAAATCGCAGATAAAAAAATAGCAGGGGGAGGATTTACCTCACGCACCTGCTGCTTTCTCGCCTCTGCCTGGTTGGGCAGCTCGTCTTAGCGACGAGTGACGAAGGGATTAGGGTAGCTGAAACCCTGGGTATACAAAGAGGGGGCAAACCAATAGGTTGAGTTGCTGCCTGGCATATTGAAACTCCTGATTGCTTAACAAGTTACGTACCTTTAATGCGGGCTCAAATCCTTGAACGAACACTCGGTTCCATGGAGGCGCACTTGCTTTGCTTCGGTTCCCTGGAGGCTTTCATCGTCATCCTGACGGGTGGCGAACCACGGGAGCTAATTTACCAGTCGGTGCGTTAAATTCAATATTTTTGTGAGATCGGTCACACATTTTCTTTTCTATCGGTCAGCGTCGTCCGAACCTGACGATCGTACTGCCTGGTTGCCATCAGCCAGCACAAGCTGCCTGCGATTTGCGCTGATTGCTCACATTTTTGTGTGATTGACTGTATTATCGTTATCCTCTTCCCCGGCCCGCTGATGGGGCCCTGTTAATTCCGTGCTGGTAAGGAGTCCCGACGTGGCACAGCTTAGCTCTCTCTCTCCCAAACTGATTTGGCATTTCTTCGAACAGATCTGCTCCATTCCCCACCCTTCCAAACATGAAGCCAAACTGAGCGCCTGGATCATCCAATGGGCTCAAGGGGAAGGTCTGGCGGTCAAGCAGGACAAGGTCGGCAACATCATCATCAAGAAACCGGCCACCCCGGGGATGGAAAACCGCAAAGCCGTGGTACTGCAAGCCCACATCGACATGGTGCCGCAGGCCAACGCCGACACCAAACACGACTTCGCGACCGACCCCATCGATGCCTATGTCGATGGCGAGTGGGTCACTGCCCGTGGCACCACTCTGGGTGCCGACAACGGCATCGGCATGGCCGGTTGCCTGGCTGTGCTGGCTGACAAGACCATCAAGCACGGTCCGCTGGAAGTGCTGCTGACCACAGACGAAGAGACCGGTATGACCGGCGCCTTCGGTCTGGAAGCGGGCTGGCTGGAGGGCGAAATTCTGCTCAACACCGACTCCGAAGAGGATGGCGAAGTCTATATGGGCTGCGCTGGCGGTGTGGATGCCAATATCCGCTTCCCGCTCGAGCTGGTTGACGCCAGCGAAGGCGAAGCGTTCGAGCTGGCCGTGAAAGGGCTGCGTGGCGGCCACTCCGGTTGCGATATCCATCGCGGTCGTGGCAACGCCAACAAGCTGCTGGTGCGTCTGCTCAAAGCAGCAGAGCCGCTGGGTGTTCGTCTGGCCGAGATCCACGGCGGCACTCTGCGCAACGCCATCCCGCGCGAAGCCCGTGCCACCCTGCTGGTGCCTGCTGCCAGCGTAAACGAGTTCAAGGCGCTGGTTGACCGCTACACCGGGATCTACCAGACCGAACTGGCCGCTACCGAGCCGAACCTGACCGTACTGGTCAACAGCGCCGCCAAACCGGCCAAGCTGATGAGCGTCTCTCTGCAGCAGCGCCTGCTGGATGCCCTGATGGCCTGCCCGAACGGCGTGATGCGCATGAGCGATGCCATGCCCGGCGTGACCGAAACCTCTACCAACCTGGGGGTCATCAAGACTCAGGATGGCGAAGTGTACGTCCAGTGCCTGATCCGCTCCCTGATCGACTCCGGCCGCGAGAGCATCGAGCAGATGACCCGCTCCCTGTTCACCCTGGCAGGCGCCAGCTGCGAATTCACCGGTGCCTACCCGGGTTGGGCGCCGAACGTGGACTCCCCCGTCATGGCGCTGGTACGCAATAGCTACCAGACCCTGTTCGGCACCATGCCCAACGTGATGGTGATCCACGCCGGCCTCGAGTGCGGTCTGTTCAAGAGCGCCTATCCGGAGTGGGACATGGTCTCCTTCGGCCCGACCATCCGCGGTGCCCACTCCCCTGACGAGAAGGTACATATCCCGGCGGTCGAGCGTTTCTGGCAACTGCTGGTGCACGTGCTGGAAGCGATTCCGGCCAAATAACCCGGCCTACGCCACACGGCAAAGCAAAGCCCCGCACTGCTGCGGGGCTTTTTATTGTCTGTTCCAACCTGACGTTGGCGCTTACCGGATGCCGCGGGCCTCGCGGATCCACTCCCAGGCTTGCTGGATCTCCTGGGTCTTCTCCTTGGCCATCTCCATCATCTCCGGCGGCAACCCTTTGGCGGCCAGCTTGTCCGGGTGATGTTTGCTCATCTCCTTGCGGTAGGCGCGCTTGATATCCTGATCGCTGTCGCTCTCGCTCACCCCCAGCAACTGGTAAGCATTCTTGAGGCGCTCCGCAGAGGGTGCCGCCTGCCGATACTGCTGGCCACCGGAATGGCCCCCCTGATACTGGCCATGGGCCTGATTGAAGAAGTTCATCTGCGCTTCAGCCATCGCCAGAATGCGGGCCAGCTCGATGCGGCTGAAGCCCAGTTCGTCGGCGATGGTGTGCAGAATGGCGCGCTCGCCCTCCTCTACCCGCCCGTCTGCAAAGGCCGCCTGCAGTTGTACCTCGAGGAAGAAGCGCAGAATATCGCGCTGCCCCAGACTGGCACGGCGGAACTCGGCCAGGGTCTCGCGCAGCGGGAAGTCGGCCTCCTTACCGAGACGAAACGACTCCTGTGCCCGGGCACGCTGCTCCCCCACCAATCGCATCCGATCCATCAGGTTGGAGGCAACCCGGATCTCCTGCTCGGTCACCTGACCGCTGGACTTGGCGATGTGACCCATCACCGAGAAGGTGGCGTGGAAGAAGACGGCTTGCTGCTCCTGACTCGGGCCGCGACGAAACGCCCCCTGCAGCCCCATGCCACGGTCGAAACGGTGGCCAATCCAGAGGCCAATCAGGGCGCCGATGATATTGCCGAGCAGAAAACCGAAGAAGGCGCCCAGCACCTTACCCCAAATACGCATGGTTCAAGACCTCTTGAAGTTAATGAGTGCGGGCCTGGAGCTGGTCATCCAGCTCGCGCAGACGGTCGACCGTGCCGATATCGCGCCACTCGCCAGCGAGCAGGCTGCCGCCCACCCGCCCTTGCGCCATCCAGTCACGGAGCAGGGGCGCCAGTTTGCGGGCGCCGCCCGCGAGACCGGCAAAGGCCGCCGGATCATATAGTCCGACCCCGCTGAAGGTAAACGCTGGCGTATCCACGACTCGCCCTTCTTGCAGGGCAAAGTCCCCGCTCGGGTGCTGGGGCGGATTAGGCACCAGCCAAAGGTGGGCCAGATCCTCGCCCAGGGGCTGGCTGACCAGAGTGTGATAATCGAGATCGAGCCAGGTATCGCCGTTGATCACCAAAAAGGCTTCAGAGCCCAGCAGCGGCAGCGCCTGCACGATGCCGCCTGCGGTCTCCAGCGCGCTCTCCTCGGCTGACCAGTGGATGGTCACGCCAAGCGCACTGCCATCACCAAGGCTCTCGACCAACTTGTGGCCGAGCCAGGCATGGTTGATGACCAGCTCGGTCACGCCAGCGGCTTTGAGTTTTTCGATGTGATGAACGATGAGCGGCTTGCCCCCCACCGCCAGCAGCGGCTTGGGCAGCAGGTCGGTCAGCGGGCGCATCCGCTCGCCACGGCCAGCGGCCAGGATCATCGCCTTCATGGTTTAACCCCAGCGTTGGCGATCCCCGGCAACACCACCTGCTCCAGCCACTGACCAAAACGGGCCAGTACCGGATAGGCGCTACCGTGAGTGCGACAGACATCCACCACGTAGCCGAGGGTACGGGGAATATCCTTGAGATAGCCGGACTTGCCGTCGCGATGATAGAGCCGGGTAAAGATTCCGGCCGCTTTGAGATGGCGCTGCATGCCGGTCAGGTCGGCATCACGACGGAAACTGGCATAATCGAGCTCGCCAAGCAGACCCGCCTGTTGCAGGGTGGCAAAGCCGTGACGCATCCCTTCATCGATCACCTCGTCAGGCCAACGCACGTAGCAATCTTTCAGCAGGGAAACCAGATCATAAGTGAGCGGCCCGATGACCATATCCTGAAAATCGATGATGGCCAGCCGGCTGCTCTCGGGGGTATCACCGCCACATACCATCAGGTTGCGACTGTGAAAATCTCTATGCATCACCCCCTGCGGCTGGGCCAGATTGCAGGCGGTGAGGCAGGCAAAGGTCTCGTCCAGCAGTTGCTGCTCTTCATGGCTCAGAGTCAGTTGCAGATGATGACCCAGCAGCCACTCGGGGAAAATGCTGTTCTCCCGCGCCATAAAAGCCGCATCGAAGGGTTCAAGCGCCAGTTCAACCGCCCCCAGGCGGGGCAGCAAATCAATCGCCTTACCATACCAGGCCAGCACGTTGTGCTCGTTCAGGCAGCTGATCAGCTGGGTATCGCCCAAGTCACTGACCGCCAGCAGCCCCTGTTCATAGTCCACCGCCTTCACCTCTGGCGCCAACAGCTGACGCGCCTGCAAGGCGGCCGCGTTACGAACAAACTCATGATTTTTTTCGGTTTTCGGATTGGCGTCCACCCACACAAGACCACCACCACGAGAGTAGCGGCGGAAGCTGGCATCACCGGAAATGAGGGTCAACTGAAGATTGGCATCACCGGAAATACGGCGTGCCCACTGCAATAGCAGGGAATCGCGATCGTGCATAAGTAGAGGACCAAGGTGGAAAGCAGCACTTGGCTGTTAGCCCTGGCCGCAATAATGCTTTATCATTGCCGGCTAACATAAAGCAATGACATGCAATGTCAACTCGATGAAACCTGTCGTAAAATGCATGCCTTGGATCAACCGTATCTATCACGGATTGCACGAGTCTTTCACATGACAAAATGGACACTGGGGTACCGCTATCCCATCGCCCTGACTATCAGCCTGGCCCCCGCACTCACCCCTATGATGGTGCAGGCGGCCCCGTTCGAAGCGCCGCCAGCCACCGGCATTCTCGATAGTCTCTGCTATGACTATGTTCCCAAGATAGAGAAGCCTGCATCGGATCAGGATGCCAACGCACAGCCGGTCGAGGTTGATGCCGACCGTCTCGAAGCCAAACAGGGCGGCACCGCCGTCTATGAAGGTGACGTCAAGGTTCGTCAGGGTGTTCGCAAGTTTGACTCCGACTATGCCCAGCTCGACCAGAAGAGCCGGGATGTCATCGCCATCGGCAATATCTATTACAACGATGGTCAGGTGACCGTCACCAGCGACAAGACCCTCAAATCCAACCTGGATACCAAGAACTCCGAACTGGAAGAGGGCAAGTATCAGGTGCATGGCTCACCGGTGCGCGGCTTTGCCAAGCGCGTGGTGATGACCAACAACAACCAGAACATCACCATGGAGGGGGCCCAGTACACCACCTGCCCCCCCGGTCAGGAAGTGTGGACCCTCAAGGCGGGCAGCATCGACATCGACCAGAAAGAGGTGTTTGGCGAAGCCTGGAACGCCAGCCTCTGGCTCTATGACTACCCGGTTTTCTACTTCCCCTATATCAACTTCCCCATCAAGGATGAGCGGAAGACCGGTCTGCTCTACCCGGGCTACAAGCAGAGCTCCAGCAACGGCATGGATATCACCCAGCCCTTCTACTGGAACATAGCTCCCAACTACGATGCCACCATCACCTCCCGTTTTATGGATAAACGCGGCCTGATGGAACAGGTGGAGTTCCGCTACATGCCGGACCCCGCCCACACCGGCACCCTCTATTTTGAAAATCTGGCGGATGACAAGCAGTACAGCCCGAGCAATCCGAGTCTGGCTGGCCTGTCCGATGGACATCGCTACCTGATGAACGTCCGCCACGGTTCAGCCCTGATGGATGGCAGCCTGCGTTTTGGTATCGACTACACCCAGGTGCGCGACAAGGATTACAACTACTTCAACGACTTCAGCCCGCAAGTGGGCACTCAGGTCGACAGCCAGTTGCAGCAATCCTTTACCGCCGGCTATTACCAGCCTAACTGGAACCTCACCTCCGAGGTGCGCCGCTACCAGATCCTGAGCCCATATGCGCTGCTGCCCCACGAGATGCTGCCGCGTATCGACTACAACTACTATCAGCAAGGCAAGTGGTTCGATCTGGCCTGGAACAGTGAACTGACCAAGTTTGGCTATGACAGTGGCAGTGCCGCCACTCTGCAAGCAGGTGAGCGCTATACCGCCACCCGCCTGCATCTGGCGCCAACCCTGACCGTGCCCCTGGTGGATGCACCGGGTTACTACCTGACCAGTCAGTACAAGCTGATGTTTACCTCCTACAACCAGGAGGTACCCGATAATCTGGTTAGCCAGGACCGCAGCCGCTTCACCGATGCAGATAGCAAACAGCTGACCCTGAAAGAGGGCACCATTACCCGTACTCTGCCCTCCTTCCGCCTCAAGGGGGGCGTCAACTTCGATCGGCCGCTCGACTGGTATGATGGCAAGGGCACCCAGACCCTGGAACCCGAGTTCCAGTACCTCTATATCCCTTATAAAAATCAGGACGAGATCGGGATCTACGACTCCACCACCACCCGTCAGGACTACTACAGCCTGTTCAGTGACCGCCGCTTTGCCGGTCTCGACCGCATCAGCGATGCCAATCGGGTCACCGTTGGCCTGACCAGCCGGGTCTATGACAATGTGGGTGATGAACGGTTGCGTCTGGCGGTGGCCCAGGCCTTCGAAATGACACCACCCAAGGTGCGCCTCTACCCTTCAAATCCGGAAAGCACCAACGCTCGCTCCCTGCTCTCGTTCGAGGGGGATGCCCGGATCACCGATGAGTGGTTTGCCCACGCGGGGACCCAGTACGATACCTCCGAGGGTGAATTTACGGCTGGCAACGGTGCAGTCGAGTACCGAACCGGCAAGCTGACCACTCAGGTCAACTACCGCTACATCAAGGATGGCAACCTGGACTATCGCTATCCGACCAACACGGCGCTGGCAGAAGATCTGAGCCAGGCGGGTCTGGTGATGATGGCGCCGATCGCCGATCAGTGGCAGATGTATGGCGGTTACTACCGTGACATCAAGCAGGATGTGAACATTGACCGCAAGATCGGTGTCAAATACGACTCCTGCTGCTGGAGCATCAACATGAGCCTGGAGTGGCACAATCAGCCGGACAACGTCACCCTGAAGCCTACTTCGGAAAAAGTCATTGGTCTGCAGTTTGAAATGAAGGGACTTGGCAGCGTGGGTACCGGTGGCCGCAGCGTCACCCTGGATACCGAGCTGTTGCCCTATGTTCGCCCGTTTAATCTGAAAGGCCAGCAATGATGCTGGCCCAGCCTTGAGAGATGGATATGAAAAAGACCCTGATTGCCCTGCTGACCGCGGGAATGTTCGGTGCCATGAGCCAGGCCGCACTGGCTGCGCCCGAGCTGATGGACAAGGTTCTGGCCGTGGTCAACAAGGACGTGGTGCTGTCCAGCCAACAGGACGCACTGGTCAACAAGGTAAAACTATCCGCCCAGGAGAGCGGCCAGTCCCTGCCTGACGATGCCACCCTGCGCAAACAGGCGCTGGATCGCCTGATCCAGGAGAGCCTGCAACTGCAACTGGCGGAGCGCCAGGGGCTGAAGATCAGCGACACCCAGCTGGAACAGGCTATTCAGGGCATCGCTGCCGACAACAAGATGACCCTGGATCAGCTGCGCGCCCAGCTCGCCCGTGAAGGGATGACCTATGCCCAGTATCGGGAAGAGGTTCGCCGCGAGATCCTGATGAACGAGGTGCGCCGCAACCAGGTGCGCCGCCGTATCAACATCTCCGAGCAGGAGGTGAAGCAGGTAGTGGAGATCCTGAAGAAACAGGGTCAACAGCAGAACGAATACCACGTCGGCCATATCCAGATTGCCCTGCCGGACAACCCCACTGCCGCCCAGCTGGATGCCGCCAAGAGCAAGATCGAGCGTATTCTGACCGCCCTCAAGCAAGGTGCCGACTTCCGCAAACTAGCCATTGCCGAGAGTAATGGTCCCAAGGCGCTGGAAGGGGGCGACTGGGGCTGGATGAGCCCGCAAGAGATGCCGACCCTGATGGCGGAAGCGGTACAGGGTGCCAAGAAGGGCGACATCGTCGGCCCGCTGCGCTCCGGCGCCGGCCTGCACATCGTCAAGGTGTTCGACACCAAGGGTCAGCAGCAAGTGATGCAGACCGAGGTGAAAGCCCGCCACATCCTGATCAAGCCGTCCATTATCCTGAGCGAAGAGAAAGCCAAGGGGATGCTGGATGGCATTCTGCACGACATCAAGAGCGGCAAGGCCAGCTTCGCCAGCATGGCGGAGAAGTACTCCGAAGATCCGGGCTCTGCGGTGCAGGGTGGCGAACTGGGCTGGTCTGACCCCAACGTCTATGTCCCCGAGTTCCGCGACATGGTCAACCGTCTGCAACCGGGCCAGATCAGTGCCCCGTTCCGTACCAGCCACGGCTGGCACATAGTGCAGGTGGAAGATCGCCGCAGCCAGGATGCGACCGACAAGGCTCAGGAGCAGCGCGCCTACCAGCTGATCTACAATCGCCGCTTCGTGGAAGAGTCCCAGGCGTGGCTGGATGAGCTGCGTGACGAGGCCTACATCCAGATCGAAGGAGCCGGTAGCTGATGAGCTGCCGTCGCCTTGCCGTTACCCCGGGCGAACCGGCCGGGATCGGCCCGGATCTGGTGCTGCAGATTGCCCAGCAGGATTGGCCCCACCAGTTGGTGGTGATCGCCGATCCGGCGCTGCTGTGCGAGCGGGCAGCCCTGCTGGGGCTGCCCATCGAGCTTGAGCCCTATGACGCAACCGCCCTTGCTCATCCGCAGCGGGCGGGCACCCTGACCGTCTGTCCGGTCACCCTCGGCGCCCCCGTGGTGCCGGGCGAGCTGAACGAAGGCAATGGCGCCTATGTGCTGGCGACCCTGCAGCGTGCCTGCGATGGCAACATGAGCGGCGAATTTGCCGCCGTGGTGACCGGGCCGGTGCACAAGGGGATCATCAACCAGGCCGGGGTCTCATTCAGCGGCCACACCGAGTTCTTTGCCCAGCAATCCAACACCGCCGATGTGGTGATGATGCTGGCAACCGAGGGGCTGCGGGTCGCACTGGCGACCACCCATATTCCGCTGGCCTATGTGGCGATGGCCATCACTGAGGATCGCCTCGGCAAGGTGATCCGGATCCTCAACGAGGATCTCGCCACCAAGTTTGGCATCGCCAAACCCCGTATTTACGTCTGCGGCCTCAACCCTCATGCCGGGGAAGGTGGCCATCTTGGACGTGAAGAGATTGACGTGATCGAACCCGCCCTGGCTACTTTGCGCCAAGAAGGGATCGATCTGGTCGGCCCGTTACCGGCCGACACCCTGTTCCAGGAGAAATACCTCAAGGATGCGGATGCGGTACTCGCCATGTACCACGACCAGGGGCTGCCTGTGCTCAAATACAAGGGCTTCGGCAGTTCGGTCAATATCACCCTGGGGCTTCCCTTCATCCGCACTTCGGTGGATCACGGCACCGCGCTGGATCTGGCAGGCAAGGGCCTGGCCGATCCGGGCAGCCTTGTCACCGCGATTAACCACGCCATCAAGATGGTAGAGAAAAAAAGATATGAGCAGTAAGGTGCACATGGGCCACACGGCCCGTAAGCGTTTCGGTCAGAACTTCTTGCACGACCGGTATGTGATCGATCAAATCGTCGCCGCCATCAACCCGCAGCCGGGTCAGAATCTGGTGGAGATCGGTCCGGGTCTGGCCGCGCTGACCGAGCCGGTTGCCGCCCAGATGGACAAAATGACCGTGGTCGAGCTTGACCGGGACCTGGCAGCTCGCCTGCGCGAGCACCCGACTCTCAAAGACAAGCTGACCGTCATCGAAGCGGACGCCATGCGTTTCGACTTCGGCACCCTGATGGGTGAAGGCAAGGGGCCGCTGCGTATCTTCGGCAACCTGCCCTACAACATCTCCACCCCGCTCATCTTCCACCTGTGCGAGTTCGCTGATCGGGTAGAAGACATGCACTTCATGCTGCAAAAGGAAGTGGTGTTGCGTCTGGCCGCCGGTCCGGGCAGCAAGGCTTATGGCCGTCTGAGCGTGATGACCCAGTACTACTGCCAGGTGGTGCCTGTGCTGGAAGTGGGCCCGGGTGCCTTCAAACCGGCGCCAAAGGTGGACTCTGCCGTAGTTCGCCTGATCCCGCACAAGAATCCGACCATAGTCGCAAAAGACATTCGTTGTCTGAATCGCGTCTGTACCGAAGGCTTTGGCCAGCGTCGCAAGACCATCCGCAACAGCTTCTCCAACTTCATCACCGACGCCCAGCTGACCGAGCTTGGTATCGATGGCAACCTGCGCCCGGAGAATCTCTCCCTCGAGCAGTTTGTCATGATCGCCAACTGGCTGGCGGATCAGCAACAGGCCTGATCCTGTGGCACTCCCGCACATCGAGATCCGCCCATACCCCGTGTATGTGGCGGGCTCCAAAGACCCTTACCAGTTTCACTATCTGATCGAGATTGAGAATCTGGGGCCTGGCCCGGTGCAACTGCTGCATCGGCGCTGGCTCATCACCGATGCCAATGGCAAGATGCTGGAAGTGGCAGGCTCGGGCGTGGTCGGGGAACAACCCGTCATTACCGAAGGTGAGACCTACCGCTACCAGAGCGGCGTGCCGCTGGCGACCCCGCTTGGGGTGATGGAAGGGAGCTATACCCTGCAAGATGGCTCTGGTCAGCAGTTTGAGGCGCCCATCGCCCCCTTCACGCTGGCCATCCCCAATATTATCAACTGAGGTTTCATGGCGAACTGTTTTGTCGGTGACATCCAGGGCTGTTACGACGACTTGCGCCGTCTGCTGGATCTTGCCGCATTCGATCCCGACCAAGACGTGCTCTGGCTCTGCGGCGATCTGGTCGCCCGCGGCCCGGACTCCCTCAATACCCTGCGTTTTGTCAAAGGGCTGGGCAACCGCGCCGTTACCGTGCTCGGCAACCACGACCTGCACTTGCTGGCGGTCGCCGATGGCGTTGCACCGCTCAAGAAGAAAGACAAGCTGCAAAGCCTGATGGATGCCCCTGATCGGGATGAACTGCTGGAGTGGCTGCGCCACCGCCCGCTACTGGCCGAACATCCGGATCTGCCCATCATGATGGTGCATGCCGGGATCTCCCCCGCATGGGATGTCCGCACCGCGCGCAACTGCGCCCGCGAGGTAGAGAGCCTGCTGCGCGGTGACCAGTACAGCTGGCTGCTGCACAACATGTACGGCGACCAGCCCGATGGCTGGAAAGATGATCTGGTCGGGATCGACCGCTACCGCTACATCATCAACACCTTCACCCGGATGCGCTTCTGC
Organism: Aeromonas sp. 82P; assembly: GCF_051919365.1. Taxonomy (NCBI): domain Bacteria; kingdom Pseudomonadati; phylum Pseudomonadota; class Gammaproteobacteria; order Aeromonadales; family Aeromonadaceae; genus Aeromonas; species Aeromonas sp. 82P. Next base: position 1,214,238 of record NZ_JBQBEV010000001.1, on the reverse strand, counting down.
TATTTCGACGGTCGTCTCGACTTCAAATGCAAGAAGGGGCCCAAGGAGTCGACCCCGGGGCTGCGTCCCTGGTTCGAACAGCGCGAACACCACGTGGATGACCCCATTCTGGTGTTCGGCCACTGGGCGGCCCTGATGGGCAACACCGGCAAGAGCGATATCAAGGCGCTCGATACCGGCTGCGTCTGGGGCAACAGCCTGACCCTGTGGCGCTACGAGGATGATGCCCTCTTTGCCACCCCCTGCCCCACTCACGCCAGCTAGGGAAGTGCTTGCAAAAACCTGAACCAAAAAGAGAGCCCAGCAACTTGCCGGGCTCTCTTACTCTGCTATTTACATTGATAAGCGATAATTTTCACTAATTAAGTAAAGGCTTGCCGTTCGTACAGCGAATTTTATACCAATATAAGATTAACTGATACATGACGAATAATATTATTAAAGCAGATCATTGAATGGTTTTAACTTTTAACTGTAATCAAGTTATTTTGAGCATAGTTAGCCACATAAATAGGTCTTTCGATATGTTAAATACAAATTCACTGTGCGCCCCCAAAGAACCCCACTAATCAATCCACTTGAAACACCAAATATGATATTAAACCATAATGAAAACCTTAAATAAGGCTCCATATTTAAAAAAGCATTTAATGCATACATTATAATGAAAGTAATTATTACGAAAACGAGAACCCATGAAGTACCTGGCCAGATAATTAAATGAGTACCTTCTTTACGCTTCAGCTGAGGTCCATCGCTAAAGTGGCACCAGCCGATATAAGAGCCGGCTATCACCCCTGACATCATCGAAGCAAAAGCCCAAAATAAAAAGGCCAGATTATCAATCACTGTGAATCCTCCCCAGAGGAGAAAAAACAATGGCATAATGAATAACCCTTCAATATTTGTTTCTCTATCACTTAATGCATTTATGCCTGTGGTTATGAGAAATGCAAACAAAATCCAGACCCATATAGGAGTCTCAGTGACAATTTGAAGAAGCAACATGTCATCGTCCTTAAAAAAATAAAACAATGTCATCAAATGGTGAGCGCTATCTATAAACTTCATTTAAAAAATATCCGCGAGACAAATTTTTTCAGCCTTCATCTCAAAATACAATCATGTCACATTTTGTGATGAGCCCATATTCATGGATATTAGCTATGAGACTATCCTATAAATATGGGCAGATATGTGACTGCTTTGAGATTACAACTTGCGCCCCAACCGTTTCTCGATCTGGCGCCGCTCCCACTCCGGGCCAAACAGCTTGAAGGGCTGAAACACCCGAACAGCATGGGAGGCAAGTCCCAGCCCCCATCCCAGGGTTGGCCACCAGGCCCAGATGTACTCCGGATTGCTCAGGTAGTTGATGACAAACAGCCCGCAGATCACCACCACGTAGCTGGCGACATGGTGATAGAAGCCCTTGAGCTCCTCCACATAGCGCATTGCCGCCCGCTCCTCTGCCGATACCTGCACCGCATCCTGACCCATAGTGTCACTTCCTCTCATCTCGCGCTCCTGTTGCTCTGATCCATCCAGTTGAGCCACATCGAGTTCAAAGACGGCGGCCAGGGCCTTGAGAGATTCCAGTCCGGGTTGCTGCCCCTGCTCGATCCGCTGGATAGTGCGGACACTCAAACCAGTCAACGTTGCCAACTGATCCTGAGACCAACCCCGTTGCAATCTCAACTTCCTGACGATCATCTCGAACTCCTTGTGGTAATTGACAGTGCCAGCATAGGGCTTACGCCGCGAAAGGTGACACGACAGATGGCCGACATCAACCTGACAACTCTTTAAAATCAATTGGTTGAATAAACATAAAGAGATATAAGGTCAAGCTCTGGCACACATGCAGATGTGCCCGGATGTGTAATCACAGGCTCTGCATCAGCTCGGCGGCAATTTCAAAGGAGCGCAGTCGGGCCTGATGATCGACGATAGGCCCATTGAACATCAGCTCATCGGCACGGGTTTCCGCCAGCAGCGCCTTGAGGCCATGACGAACCAGCTCCGGGTTGCCCACTAGCGAGCGGGCCAGGGTCTGCTCCATCGCCATCAGCTCACGGGGAGACCACTCATCGCCGAGCTGGACGATCGGCGCGGGCAGCTTGCCCGCATCACCGCGATGAAGGCGCAAGAACTGCTGCTGCACGGTAGTGAACTGGAAGCGGGCCTCACGCTCGCTGTCGGCGGCAATCATGTTGATGCAGACCACCGCATGGGGCTTGGGCCAGCGAGCGGAGGGGCGATACTGGCTACGGTAGATCTCCAGCGCTTGCAGCAACATGGCGGGTGCGAAATGGGAGGCAAAACCGAACGGCAACCCCATCGCCGCTGCAAGTTGCGCGCTGTAGAGGCTGGAGCCCAGCAGCCAGATGGGCAGATGCAGCCCCTGACCGGGCACCGCCTGCACCGCGCCGATCTCGTCGCCAAAGTAGCTCATCAGCTCACGCACATCGGCTGGGAAATCATCCACCTCACCGCTGCGCATACGTCGCAGCGCCCGCATGGTGCGCTGATCGGTCCCGGGGGCGCGGCCAAGGCCAAGGTCGATGCGGTCGGGATAGAGAGAAGCCAAGGTGCCAAACTGCTCGGCAATCACCAGCGGCGAGTGGTTCGGCAGCATGATGCCACCCGCGCCGATCCGCAAAGTGGTGGTGGCCTCGGCCAGATGACCGATCAGCACCGAGGTGGCGGCACTGGCAATGCCCGGCATGTTGTGATGCTCGGCCAGCCAGTAGCGCTGGTAACCCCAGCCCTCGGCATGGCGGGCAAGATCCCGCGAACGGCGAAACGACTCGGCAGGCACGGAACCTTCGGCAACAGGCACCAGATCGAGCACGGAATAGGGGATGGCTGACATGGTTCACTCCATTGATTTACAGGCCAGTAACAAGTGGGGCAATGTAGCACGGGATACCTGAATGAATCACTATCTCCTGCCACACTCTGCCTGCCAAGCGGCAGCAATCGAACGGAACAAATCTCAGGCAAGTATTGTTTGAACGCTCATCCTGCTGGCCGCGCAAGCCCGGGGGGATCATATTTTCTTACATTTGCGGGCTGGCCTGAGCGCCCCCGGCTGGTTATAACGGTGCCCCTATAGCGAAGGGGGAGCAATAGACTCCCCCTCACTCTTTGTCACACCACACTGTTCAGGTTATCTATGTCAAAACATCTCGTTCTGCTGGGCGCACTGACGCTCTCCGGTTGCGCCCTGTTGTCTCCCCCCGCCCCTACCGTCACCCCGGTGCACCTTGCCGATCCCAGCCTGCGCGGCTTCTACATCGAGTGCAGCAGCATGAAAGCCTGCTTCCAGCAGGCCAACCAGACCTGCCCGCAAGGTTACAAGGAGACCGATCGTCGTCAGCAGACGCTCTACAGCACCCAGTATCTGGGGGGAAGCTATGACGACGAGAAGAAGGTCTACAAAGCAGCCAAGCCCTATCGCATCGCCAACACAATCCACTCGCTGACCATCCAGTGTCCCGTCACTACAGGCTGAGCCAACCGAAGGGGTACTCTCTCCCGTTACTGCGAAAAAGAAAACGGTCAACCGAGGTTGACCGTTTTTCACTGCGCTGCGCCCTTAGAACAGCAGGTGTGCCACCCCGGCAATAACCGGCAAGGTAACCAAAGTGCGCAGCAGGAAGATAACGAACAGCTCCCACAACTTGACCGGGATCTTGCTGCCCAGCAGCAGGGCGCCCACTTCCGACATATAGATCAGCTGGGTTACCGACATGGCGGCAATCACGAAGCGGGTCATGTCACTCTCGATGGTCGAGGCCAACACCGCCGGAATGAACATGTCGGCAAAACCGACCATGATGGTCTTGGAAGCCGCTTCCGCCTCCGGCAGTTGCAGCAGCTCCAGCAAGGGGACGAACGGGGCGCCAAGCCAGTTGAAGATAGGGGTGTGCTCGGCCAGCATCAGGGCACAGGTACCGATCGCCATCACCACCGGCAGCACGCCAAACACCATATCCAGTGCATTCTTCACCCCTTCCCGCGCGACGGCGCCGAGATCAGTCATGCTGTTAGCCTTAGTCAGGGCACGCTCGAAACCATAGCTCATCACGCTGTGCTGGTGCGGCACTGCTTCCTGCTTGCGGCACAGGGGGGTGCCATCGGCATAGATGTCCTTCTTCCAGCAGAGCGGTGGCAGACGCGGCACCACGATGGCCGCAACCACGCCCGCCAGACAGACGGTCAGGTAGAAGGGAACGAACATGTGCTCCAGCTTCACCTGGGAGATCACCACCAGACAGAAGGTGATGGAGACTGCAGAGAAGGTGGTGCCAATCACCGCAGCTTCACGCTGGGTGTAGAACTTCCCTTCGTACTGCTTGCTGGTCAGCAGGATGCCAACGCTGCCATCGCCAAGCCAGGAGGCAAAGCAGTCCACTGCGGAGCGACCCGGCAACCGGAACACCGGACGCATGATGCGGGTCATCATGGTGCCGACAAATTCCAGCAGCCCGAAATCGAGCAGCAACGGCAGCAGCAGGCCGGCAAAAATGAAGACTGAAAACAGCACCGGCAGCAGATCGTTGAGCACCAGTCCACCGGTTGCGCCGGAGTAAAGCACCTCTGGCCCCACTTGGAAGAAGGTCAGCAGCACGAAGATACCGCCCAATACCCGCACGCAGGCCCAGAAAGGGGAGACATTGAACAAACTGTTGAGGAAAGGACGACGCACCAGAATCGCTGGCTTGAACAGCCAGGCAATCACCGTCATCAGCATGGTGGTGGTGATCACCGCACTGACCATGGCGACCAGATAATCGGCAAAAACGCGCTGTACCAGCTTGGCCAGCACGGCCACCGGGATGGTGACGTTACCGTCATAGACGACCGGCGTCATGAACAGCAGGATCCCGATAAGTGACGGAACCAGAAACATCAACAAATTACGGCGAGTATTGACCGCAGGTGCTTCGAGACTCTTTTCCAACATGATATGACTGCCCTAATGTTACTTTTCCCTAGCCAGGCCAACCTGCGTATTCATGCATTAACCGGCAAAACGGGCGCAAGAATACTCTAAAAAAATGCACAAACAAGCCATTAAGGCAGAAATCTGCGCATAAATATTTCCACAGGTAAACCTTCCATTAAAACAATAAGATACAGGGGCGCATATCGATTCAATCGACATCGCCAGATGATTGTTTCGTTATTGTTAATTTTGGTGGGCAGTATAATCGGTTATCAGTAGCAGGCAATAAGTGACATCACAAATATACCTAATGAGTTGCTGCTCGATAGACATAAAAAAACCGGAGCCTGTTCAGGCTCCGGTTTTCAATGAGAGTGACGGGGATCAGTCACGGACGTAGATGACTTCAACGCCATCATCTTCGTCGTCATCCCAATCGTCATCATCAAGCCCTTCATCGAAGGCAAGAGAGGCAGCCAGTGCTTCCGCTTCAGCCTTGGCCAGCTGGTTCTTGTGGTAGTCATCCCACTTGAACTCCACCTTCTCGATGGCGTCTTTGGCATCTTCCGCCAGCTGACGGGGCATGGTATCCAGCAGATCCAGAATGTCGTAGCAGACCTTCTTGGTGCCTTCCTTGCTGATGGCAGTGATGGCATAGACCGGACCTTCGTGGTTCAGGGCCGCCTTGACGCGATCCATCACCTCCTGGGCTTCTTCTTCCAGGATCAGGTCCATCTTGTTGAACACCAACCAGCGCGGCTTGCCAGCCAGTTCCGGGCTGTACTTCTCCAGCTCCTTGACGATGGTCACGGCATTTTCAGCAGGATCGGAGCCATCAACCGGGCAGATATCCACCAGGTGGATCAGCACGCGGCAACGCTCGAGGTGTTTCAGGAAGCGGATACCCAGGCCTGCGCCTTCGGCTGCACCTTCGATCAGACCCGGGATATCGGCGATCACGAAGGAGCGGGAGTTTTCACCACGCACCACACCTAGGTTCGGTACCAGGGTAGTGAAGGGGTAATCAGCTACTTTCGGGCGAGCCGCAGAAACGGCGCGAATAAAGGTAGACTTGCCTGCGTTGGGCAGACCCAGCATGCCGACATCGGCCAGCAGCAGCAGCTCCAGCTTCAGGGTACGCACTTCACCCGGAGTACCGTTGCTCTTCTGGCGGGGAGCACGGTTGACGGAGCTCTTGAAGCGGGTGTTGCCCAGACCATGGAAACCACCTTTGGCAACCAGCAGCTTCTGCTCGTGGTGGGTCAGGTCCCCCAGCAGTTCACCGGTATCTTCATCGGTCGCACGGGTACCGACCGGCACACGCAGGATCTTGTCCTTGCCGCGGCGACCGGTACAGTTGGCGCTCTGGCCATTCTCGCCACGCTCGGCAGCATGGAAACGCTCGAAACGGTAGTCGATCAGGGTATTGAGGTTCTCGTCGGCGATCAGATATACGTCGCCACCGTCACCGCCGTCACCGCCGTCCGGACCACCGTTGGGAATATATTTTTCACGGCGAAAGCTTACACAACCGTTACCACCGTCACCGGCATCGACTCGAATCTGGACTTCATCAACAAACTTCATAGGTAACCGTCACCTTAATTCGAAAAACCGATACGCAATTATAGTGGTACAGACCCCTGCGGGCGATACGCATCTTGCCAATCATGCCCGTCAGAGCCAAAGTCAGCTGCGTTCCGTTTTTTCGTCAACGACATCAGAAAGACGTCAGAAAAACAAAAGCCCCGCCTGTTGGCGGGGCTTCGGATCCTTGCGGTCCGTAATTACTCAGCAACGATGCTAACGTACTTACGATTCAGCGGACCTTTAACTTCGAACAGGATTTTACCAGTCGCGGTAGCGAACAGGGTGTGATCCTTGCCCAGACCAACGTTGGTGCCAGCGTGGAACTTGGTACCACGTTGACGAACGATGATGCTGCCAGCCAGAACTGTTTCGCCGCCGAAACGCTTCACGCCCAGGCGTTTAGCTTCAGAATCGCGACCGTTGCGGGATGAACCGCCAGCTTTTTTGTGTGCCATTTATCGGACTCCTCTAATTAAGCGCTGATGCCAGTGATTTTGACTTCAGTGAACCACTGACGGTGGCCCGCTTGCTTACGATGGTGCTTACGACGACGGAACTTGACGATAGTCACTTTCTCGCCACGGCCGTGAGCCACAACTTCAGCTACAACCTTGCCACCTTCAACGAAAGGAGCACCTACTTTAAAAGTGTCGCCTGCAGCAACCATCAGAACTTCGTTGAAGTCGATGGTAGCGCCAGTCTCAACGTTCAGCTTTTCCAGACGAACGATTTGACCTTCGGCCACACGGTGTTGTTTTCCGCCGCTTTGGAATACCGCGTACATTTGATTAACTCCGTAAAGGCATGTCTTTTGCTCAAGGCTAGACATGCGCAAAAACCTATAACAATGGGCGGGCATTCTACGCAAATCGATCTGCTCAGGCAAGGCCAATTTAGCAAAAAGTTTATTTTGTGCGCATATCTGCCGCCGTGGATAAACGCCTAACTGTAACCCATTGTGAAATCGTGTAGAATCCCTGCCATTACTAAAATCGCAGTTATTGCTGCTGTCACGTTACGAGACTTATGGACCAACAGACTATCCGTGCGCTCTGTGCCGCCGACATGACGGCGGTCAATGAACTGATCCTGGCCCGACTCCAGTCCGACGTTAGTCTGATTAATCAGCTGGGTTTCTACATTGTCAGCGCCGGCGGGAAACGGATGCGCCCCATGCTGACCGTGATGGCTGCGCGTGCGCTGGGCTATGAGGGTGAGGATCACCTGAAACTGGCCGCCATCATCGAATTTATTCACACCTCTACCCTGCTGCATGACGACGTGGTCGACGAATCCGACCTGCGCCGCGGCCGGGAGACCGCCAACGCCATGTTTGGCAATGCCGCCAGCGTGCTGGTCGGTGACTACCTCTATAGCCGATCCTTCCAGATGATGGCCGAACTCTCCAACCTGCGTGTGATGGAGATCCTCTCGGATGCCACCAACACCATCGCCGAAGGGGAAGTGTTGCAACTGATGAACTGCAACGACCCGGATACCACCGAAGAGAGCTACATGACGGTCATCTACTGCAAGACCGCCAAGCTGTTCGAGGCCGCCACTCGCCTTGCAGCCGTGCTGACTCATCAGCCCGAGCCCGTCGAGCAGGCGATGACCGATTACGGCAAGTATCTGGGCACCGCGTTCCAGATCATCGATGACGTGATGGACTACTGCTCCCAGAGCGAAGAGATGGGCAAGAACGTCGGCGACGATCTGGCCGAAGGCAAACCGACCCTGCCGCTGCTGCGCGCCATGGAAGTGGGTACGCCGGAAGAGCGCCAGCTGGTGCGCGATGCCATCGAGCACCGCAACGGCATGGAGCATCTTGAGCAGATCCTTGGCATTCTCGACCGTACCGGCGCGCTGGAGTACTCCCGCATGCGAGCCAGGGAAGAGGCCGACAAGGCCATTGCTGCCCTTGACATCCTGCCGGACTCCCCGCACAAGCACGCGTTGGAAACACTGGCCCATATGGCCGTGCAGCGCAGTGCCTGAGTAAACGACATGGATGAAAAAAGAGGCCGTTGGCCTCTTTTTTATTGCCTGCTTTCTGGTGGACTGTGCATTGCGCCAGACTCAGCGACTCAGCATCCAGAGGATCACGCTGCCCGCCACCAGCCGATACGACGCAACTGCTCCGCTGGCTGATCGCTCAGCAGCCGCAACATCTGCTGCCATGCCCTGGGCATCAACAACGGGCCGAGCCCCTCGAACAACAGCAGCAATCCCAACCCCATCAGCATGGATGTCAGCATCCGACCTCCTTCAATGCAACCAGCACCCTGGGTCGACGGCTTGCATTGGCACCAAAAACAAAAGGGTCTGACAATGCAGACCCTTTGAATGTGACCTCGTGGCGATTACTGCTTGGTGCCGTGAGGAGACTTGAGGTAACGGAAGAACTCGCTGTCCGGCTTCAACACCATCAGGTCGTTGCCTCCGGCAAAGCTCTTGCGATAGGCCTCCATGCTACGCACGAAGCTGAAAAACTCGGGGTCTTTCTTGTAGCTGTCGGCATAGATCTTGGCGGCTTCCGCATCCCCTTCACCACGCAGCTGGCGAGCGTTACTCTCGGCGTCGGCGATCATGACGGTCACCTTACGGTCGATATCGGCACGCAGGATTTCAGCCTTCTCGCGACCCTGAGAGCGGTGCTCACGGGCGACTGCGGTACGCTCGGCGCGCATCCGCTGGTAGATGGAGTTGGAGACTTCCACAGGCAGGTTGATCTGCTTGATCCGCACATCCACCACCTTGATGCCAAGCTCGGAGGAGCGCGCCATCTTCTTCAGGGCATCTTCCATCACGGTACTGCGCTCACCGGAGACGATGTCCTTGATGGTGCGGTTACCGATCTCGGAACGCAGACCGTTGTTGATCTTGCGCTTGAGCAGATCTTCAGCCTGCAGCTTGTTGCCACCACCGGTTGCCAGGTAGTACTTGGAGAAGTCCTCGATCTTCCACTTCACGTAGGAGTCGATGATCAGGTCTTTCTTCTCGGAGGTGACAAAACGGTCGGCCTGGCTGTCAATGGTCTGGATGCGGGCATCCATCTTGCGAACCTGGTCGATGAGCGGCACCTTGAAATGCAGGCCCGGCTCATAGAGGCGGGGTTCACCGGAGTCAACCCGCTTCACCTTGCCAAACTGCACCACAATCCCCTTCTGACCTTCATCAACGATAAAGACAGAAGAGAAGCAGACCATGGCCGCGACAGCGATTGCACCAATAGCTAGCTTTTTCATCTATCAGTTTCTCCCTGAGCTGAAGCGGTCACCGCTACGCAGCGGCATTGTCGGGGTAGAGTTGGCACCCTCGTTGGAAACGGGGACCTGCTCTGTGACCGGGGCGACAGTGGCACGATCAGACTGGGCAGCCTTCGGCTTGCCAGACAGCTTGTCGAGCGGCAGGTAGATCATGCTGTTGTTGCCAGCCGGCATGTCGACCACCACCTTGTTGGCCTGCTGATAGAGCTCTTCCATCGTTTCCAGATAGATACGCTCACGGGTCAGCTCGGGGGCAGCCAGATACTGGGGCAGCAGCTCGTTGAAGCGAGCAACTTCACCCTGGGCTTTCAACACGATCTGGGATTTGTAAGCTTCCGCTTCCTGCTCCAGACGCTTCACCTGGCCACGGGCCTTGGGCTCCACTTCACGGGCATAGGCTTCTGCTTCACGAATGAAGCGCTGTTCATCTTCCTGAGCGGAGATGGCGTCATCAAAGGCGTCTTTCACCTCTTCCGGCGGACGCGCCGGCAGGAAGTTGACGTCGACGATCTGCAGACCCATCTGGTAGGGCTCGATGATGCCATCGATCACCTGCCAGGTCTCCTGACGCACCTTCTCACGACCGGTAGTCAGGACGTCATCCATCCGGGTATGACCCACCACGTAGCGCAGGGCGCTATCGGTGGCCTGACCCAGACTCTCGTCGGCATTGGTCACGCTGAACAGATACTGCTCGGGATTGACCACACGGTACTGCACGTCCATCTCGACCCGTACCACGTTCTCATCCTGAGTCAGCATGAAACCGGAGGCAGGCAGGGAGCGCACGGACTCGACGTCCACCGGGATCACCTGATCGATAAAGGTCGGCTTCCAGCGCAGGCCCGGCTCGACAATATGGGAAAACTTGCCAAACCGCAGCACGGCACCACGCTCCGCTTCGCGAATGGTGTAGAAGCCGCTGACGACCCACACCACCACAGCCACAACCAGCGCGATGGAGATACCAAAGCGACCTACATCGCCGCCAGATTTGCCGCCACCAAACAAGCCACCGAAACGGCGACTCACTTTGCGCAGCATTTCATCCAGATCAGGGGGTCCCTGATTCTTGCCGTTATTCCCCCAAGGGTCACGGTCTTTGCCGTTGTTACCAGGCTCATTCCAAGCCATCAGCGTCTCCATTAATACATGCGGATGGATATCATCTCTATCGGGCCATCATACGTTGCGAAGCCCCTAAGGGTTCATCTTCATCAACGAATCAATGCCTGATAAAGCGTTGTAAACTCTCACCTTCCTGTTTCACGAGGCGGTTCCAGTCGGCCACTTGCAAGCGGACTTCCAGCACGAAATCACCCTCCTCGCTAAAACCTTCCTGCTCAATCCCTTTCAGCTGATAGAGCGCACTGCGTAATCTCGCGGCAGAAGGAGGCAACTGCAGGGTGTGATGCACCATGGAGCCAGCCAGCAATTCGGTCAGCGCCGTAAACAGATGCTCACAACCTTCACCAGTCTGGGCCGATAACCAGACGCGCAACGGGCGCCCCTCGTCATCTCGCTCCAGACCTGCCGGACGATCCGCCAGCTTGTCGATCTTGTTGCAGATCATCAGCTGGGGCCTGTCATCGGCTTCAATCTCGGCCAATACCTGCTGCACGGAGTCGATATTCTCCTGCATCTGCTCATCGGCACAGTCCACCACATGCAGCAGCAGATCCGCTTCACGGGTCTCCTGCAGGGTCGCCTTGAAGGCCGCGACCAGATCATGGGGCAAGTGTCGAATAAATCCAACTGTATCCGCCAAAATCACATCACCCACATCCCGGATCACCAGTTTACGCAGGGTGGGATCCAGAGTTGCGAACAATTGGTCGGCAGCATACACGCTGGCAGCTGTAAGTTGGTTGAACAAAGTGGACTTTCCGGCGTTGGTATAACCAACCAGTGACACCGTCGGTACTTCATTGCGGTTGCGGGCGCGGCGTCCCTGCTCCCGCTGCTTGGCCACCTTGTCGAGCCGACGCAAAATCGCCTTGATGCGTTCCCGCAGCAGACGTCGGTCAGTTTCAAGCTGGGTTTCACCCGGGCCACGCAGACCGATCCCGCCCTTTTGACGCTCAAGGTGGGTCCAGCCTCGCACCAGACGAGTGGAAAGATGGCGCAACTGGGCCAGTTCGACCTGCAGTTTACCTTCGTGGGTACGGGCGCGCTGGGCAAAGATATCGAGGATCAGGCCGGTTCGGTCCACCACCCGGCACTGGAACAGACGCTCCAGGTTGCGCTCCTGGGCAGGGGTCAGGGCATGGTTGAAGATGACGACGTCGGCATCCAGCATCTGGACTTGGGACGCGATCTCTTCAGCCTTGCCACTGCCGACAAAAAATTTGGCACTGGGCGCACTGCGACTGGTGGTAATTACCCCCAGCGCATTGACTCCGGCCGAGCTCACCAACATCTTGAGCTCTTCCAGATCTTCCCGCTCACCCTCATCACTGAAGTTGACATGCACCAGAACGGCCTGTTCGCCAGCTTCATAACGGTCAAACAAGCGCTTGCTCCTTAACAGGAATCATGATGAATCTGAGTTGGCGAGTCGACTCGCCCAGGGATATCACGCCTCGGCATCACCCTGTTCATCAGCCGCGCCACCCGGAGTGGGCTGGTGATGATTGACGGCACGGGCCGGTACGACAGTCGAGATGGCGTGCTTGTAAACCATCTGGCTCACGGTGTTTTTCAGCAGGATAACAAACTGGTCAAAAGACTCGATCTGACCTTGCAGTTTGATGCCGTTCACCAAATAGATAGAAACAGGAATCCGCTCACGGCGCAGCGCATTCAAAAACGGGTCTTGGAGAGATTGCCCCTTAGCCATTTTTCTTTTCCTTATAGTTTGTTGTTTTTAAACACCGAATATCAATATAACAACCTGATTATACAGGGAGTGTCAAGCCGCACCAGCGCGAGCAAGCACGCGGTCGAGATTGCCAGACTCACCAGATTCCAACCAAGTCACATCGGGCCAGCCGCGCAACCAGGTCATCTGTCGTTTTGCCAATTGGCGTGTGGCAACAATGCCAAGATAACGCATCTCATCATACCCCACTTCACCGCACAGGTAGTCCCACATTTGGCGATAACCCACACAGCGAATGGAGGGGAGATCCGGGGTCAGATCGCCGCGCGCCATCAGCGCACGAACCTCCTGTTCAAAGCCACCTTGCAGCATCTTGTCAAAGCGCTGTTCGATCCGCTGATGCAGCACGGCGCGATCGCTCGGGGCGATGGCAAACTGCTGCACCCGATAGGGCAAGCCCTCCCCCTGCACCTGCGTCAGCTCGGTAAGGGTCTTGCCGCTGATGCGGTAGACCTCCAGCGCCCGGGAGAGTCGCTGCGGGTCATTGGGGTGGATCCGCGCACCGGCCACCGGGTCGATGCGCACCAGCTCATCGTGCAGCGCCTGCCAACCGAGGCGGGCAGCCTCTTCCTCAATCCCGGCACGAATGGCGGGATCGGCAGAGGGCAGCGGGGACAATCCCTCCAGCAGCGCCTTGAAATAGAGCATGGTGCCGCCCACCAGCAGCGGAATGCGGCCGCGATCGGCGATCTCTTTCATCTCCCGCAGGGCATCCTTGCAAAAATCGGCTGCCGAATAGCTCATGGCGGGGTCAAGAATGTCGATCAGCCGGTGCGGGGCCCGCGCCAGTTCATCAGCAGTCGGCTTGGCCGTACCTATATCCATGCCGCGATAGATCAGTGCAGAATCGACGCTGATGATGTCGCAGGGCAGCGCCTGGCACAGTTCAATGGCGAGATCCGTCTTGCCGGAGGCCGTCGGCCCCATCAGAAAAATTGCGGTCGGCAAGTCACTCGCCATGTTCAAACTCCTCCAGCACGGTCGCCAGCGAAAGGGGGCGCACCATGCGAATGTCTGCCAGTTGGTCACTGAAATCGGTCACAAGTTCCGTCAGCAGACGACTGGCAGTTGAAAAATCGTATATCTTCTCGCGGCTTATCCCCTGCTCCACCAGCCATTGGCATAATACTTCAGCCTGCTGACCAGCATCACTGTCAGATCCGCCCTCGATAATTTGCAGCAATTCGGGTAACAGACGCACCAGATCGGTCTGGCGCAGCAGAGCCGGCACCCGAGTCAGGATCATGGTGTCGCGCCCCCCGCTTTTCAACTCCAGCCCCATCCGTTTCAGCAAACGTTCCTGCTCGGTCACCAGCGCGATAAAATTCTTCGGCAATTTGAAGGAGACCGGCAGCAACAGTGGCTGGGCCGCCAGTCCCTGGCCCCAGGTCTCCAGCAGCCAGTGGCGCAGCAGCACCCGCTCGGCGCGCACCAGCGAGAGCAGCGCCAGCTGATTATCCCGCTCGATCAGCAAGTAGGCCTGCTCCACCAGTGTCAGGGCGCGACATCCCCCCTGTTTGGGTGACGGCACCGTGTCGGTGGACTGTGCGGGAGCAGCCTCAGTCGCAGTTGCGATAGGCAGCGTAGTGAGCAGAGCGCCCATGCCGCGCATCGCCTCCCGGCTCGGCGGCTCGGGCGGCTGATAATTGCTGGCTCGGCCAGCCCCACCGCCCCCCTCCCGCACCTGTGCAGGTGCCCGGTAGCTGTGCTCGGCACCGTACCATTCGGGACGTGGCGCCTGACCGGGATATTCAATCTGCGGACTGACCGGCAGCTCGACCAGAGTTTCGGCCAGCGGGGCATCCTGATGAGCGGCACTGACGCCTTCGCGGCGCAGCGCAGTAAACAGCGCCTGAAAGATAAAGTCGTGGATCAGTCGCGCCTGATGGAAGCGTACCTCATGCTTGGCCGGGTGGACGTTGACATCCACCTGACGGGGATCCAGCTCGATATAGAGCACATAGGCGGCGAAGCGGTCGGGAGGCAACAACTCGTCATAGGCCTGACGAATGGCGTGGTTGATGAGCTTGTCGCGCATCATCCGGCCGTTGACATAGGTGTATTGCAGATCGTTTTGCGGTCTTGCCCCCTCCGGAGTCGCCAGCCAGCCCCACAGCCGCACGTCGCTATGCTCGCTCTCCACCGCCAGCGCATGGTGCATGAAGGGGGTGCCGCAAACGGCGGCGAGGCGACGCTCCTGCTCCGGCACGGTATTGGCGGCCTTGTACTGGCGCACCACCTTGCCATTGTGGCGCAGGATCAGGGTGGCATCGAAGCGGGAGAGCGCGATGCGGCGCACCAGCTCATCGATATGGGCAAACTCGGTCTTTTCGCTGCGCATGAACTTGCGCCGCGCCGGGGTATTGAAGAAGAGGTCCACTACCTCCACCGTGGTGCCCACAGGATGGGCCGCCGGCTTGATGGTGACGCTCATCTCCCGCCCTTCCGCCTGGGCTTGCCAGGCTTCGGACTGCTCGGCGGTACGGGAGGTGAAAGTGAGACGGGAGACCGAGCTGATGGAGGCGAGCGCCTCACCACGAAAGCCGAGGCTGTTGATCCCTTCCAGATCATCCAGCGTGGCCACCTTGGAGGTCGCATGACGCGACAGCGCCAGCACCAGCTCGTCTTTGGCGACGCCACAGCCGTTGTCACGGATGCGGATCAGCTTGGCTCCCCCTTTGTCGATGTCGATCTCGACCCGGTCGGCCCCCGCATCCAGGCTGTTCTCCACCAGCTCTTTCACCACAGAAGAGGGCCGCTCCACCACCTCTCCGGCTGCAATCTGGTTAGCCAGAATGGGTGGCAAAATACGGATCGGCATCATTTACTCCTGAATTTCTATCTTGCGGATGGTCAGTCTCTTAAGGCTCCAGGAGTGCCGCTCCACCACCTCTCCACCAACCGGAATCTGGTTGGCAAGGATAGGGGGCAATATACGGATCGGCATCACTTGCTCCTGAATTTCAATCTTGCTGATGGTATTCGCTAACAGCGGGAGCGGCATCGCCCGCTCCCGCGCGTCAGTTTTGCGGAATGTAGAGCACCTGCCCTACCTGAATATTCCGCGACTTGAGCTTGTTGATCTCCACCAGCCGTGCCTGACTCACCCCATGCTTCTCGGCAAGGCGGGAGAGACTCTCCCCCCGCTTGACCACATGGCGGATCATCTGCGACTTGTCGTCACTGCGAACGGGAGCGGCACTGCGGCTCTGCCCCTGCTGGGGGATATAGATGGTCTGACCAATCTGAATATCCCGGCTGCGCAGCTGGTTGATCTCCACCAGAGTGGACTGACTCACTCCATGCTTCTCGGCAAGGCGGGAGAGGCTCTCGCCCCGTTTGACCACATGGCGGAGCATCCGCGATTTGTCATAGTCGCCCACACTGCTGACCGGTGCACCGCTCTCTTGCGCTGCAGCCGAGTAAGGCTTGATCACCCCGGCGCCAGAGCCGCTCCCAGCACCGCCGTCGCGGGCGGTGGCGGGCATCTTGTTGGTCACTACCGGCTGCGACTGTGCCTGCCTGGGCTGGCTCACCGGCTGCCGGGCTACCGGTGCAGGGCGAGTAGCGGCAGGTTGGCTCACCTGCCCCTTGCCGGTCAGCATGGCTCCCTTGGTCGGGTGGGCGCGGTAGTAGTTGCGGATCCCCTCGAAAATGGCGCGGGCGAGCTGGTCCTGATAGCTGGCGGTGGCCAGCAGCTTCTCTTCCGCATGGTTGGAGATAAAACCGGTCTCCACCAGCACCGAGGGAATATCCGGCGCCTTCAGCACCGCCAGACTGGCGTGTTCCGGCGCCTTCTTGTGCAGTCGGGCGACCTTGCCCATGGAGCGCAGGATCTGGCGGCTGACGTCATACCCTTCGGCACGGGACTTGTCCATGGAGAGGTCGAGGAAGGTCTGCGCCAGATAGGGATTGGGATCGGATTCCGCCAACACCTTGCCGACACCGCCCAGCAGCTCGCCCTGCTTCTCCTGCTTCTCCAGCCAGCTGCCCATCTCGCGGTTGGCACGGTTGGTCGACAAGACCCAGACCGAGGCACCGCGCGGGGTCGAGTTATGAAAACTGTCTGCATGGATAGAGACCAGCAGATCCGCCTTGGCCTTGCGGGCGATCTCGGAGCGCTTGTTGAGGTCGACGAAGTAATCGCCACGACGGGTCATCACGGCGCGCATCCCCGGTTCACGGTCGATCAGTGCCGCCAGCTTCTGGGAGACCGCCAGCGTGACCCGCTTCTCGTAGGTACGACGCGGGCCGATGGAGCCCGGGTCTTCCCCGCCGTGGCCCGGGTCGATGGCAATCACCACCCCCTTGCCCTTGCCACCGACAGGCGTGGATTGCACTGCTGCCGCCGAGCGCTTCTCTTCATAGGGAAGGTCGATGACCAGACGGTGACCATAGGGCCCGGCTGGCGCCAGCGGAAAGACCACCGGCTTGATGGCGGAGCTGAGATCCATCACCAGTCGCAAACCGCCCTTCTCCAGCGGAGTGCTCTGGCGGATCTTGCGCACCAGTTCGCTGTTGTTCTCGATCCGGGCCAGATTGGCGGCGTTGCTCGCCCCTTTCAGATCGATCACCAGCCGATCCGGGCCGGTGAGGGTGAAGTAGTTGTAATTGGGAGCGCTGCTCATATCGAGCACCACCCGGGTGTTATCCGGTGATGGCCAGATTCGTACGCTCTTGAGCTGATTCGCCCAAGAGGGTAACGCCATCAAAGAGAGAGCAATAACAAGGATCAAGCGCACGTAGATGACAACCGTTCCAGAATGGCTTCGCCAATAGCAGTGCGAGCCTCTATCAGAACCTCGCGCTGCTCGCCTACATAAGTGAGGGTAATTTCCAGGTCGGGAGCCGGTAACCAGCCCTCGCCCTTCTCGGACCACTCCACCAGACAGAGAGTGTTGGCGGCAAAATAGTCCCGAATGCCCATGAATTCCAGCTCTTCCGGATCTGCCAGGCGATAGAGATCAAAATGGTAGACCTGCCAGCCATCGAGCTCATAGGGTTCGACCAGGGTGTAAGTCGGGCTTTTTACCTTGCCCTGATGGCCAAGGCCCTGCACCCAGCCGCGGGTCAGGGTGGTTTTACCGGCGCCAAGCGTGCCATGCAAAAACACTGTGGTCGCCTGCTGGCATGCCTGTGCCAGACGGCCACCCAGTGCCACGGTTGCTGCCTCGTCCGGCAGTGTCATCATCAACTGTTTTGCCATGTTCTTCTTTTTAACTTGTAATGGTGTCGGGATTAACCAGTTTGCGGATCAGCGGCAGCAAGTCTGACGCCAGCATGCCCCGCTCGCCGTCAGCGGCGGCCTGATCTGCAGCCTCGCCGTGGATCACGGCGCCCAGCCAGCTTGCCATGGTGGCAGACCAGCCCTGGGCCAAAAGGGCGGCGATTATACCAGATAACAGATCGCCCATCCCGCCACTTGCCATGCCGGGATTGCCTTCACAACAGAGAGCGACCTGCTCGCCGTCATAAATAAGTGTTCCCGCCCCTTTTAACAACACCACACCGCCATAACGCCGCTGCAGCGCCTGCACGGCGGCAAACCGGTCGGTTTCAATCTCGGCAATGGAGCATCCCAGCAGGCGCGCCGCTTCGCCGGGATGGGGCGTGAGCACCCAATTATCCTGATGGCGGGGAGATTGCGCCAGCCAATTCAATCCATCGGCGTCCAAAACCAATGGCAGCCGTTCGGTGAGATAACGGGTGATTTGCGCGCTTCCCCACTCATCCTGACCGAGCCCGGGGCCAATGACCCGCACCGACGCCCACCCCTCGTCATCAGCGCTGGTGAGACTCATCAGTTCGGGTTGATAGAGGCTGACCGGTGGATGATCCGGATGCTGACACACCCGCACCAGCCCGGCCCCCGCCCGCAGGCAGGCGCGGGCCGCCAGCACGATGGCCCCCTGCATGCCGCGATTGCCCCCCACCAGCAGTACCTTGCCATAAGAGCCCTTGTGGGAAGCGCGCGGGCGCGGGGTCAACTGCGTGCTGAGCAGCGGATAATCGATACGCCAGGCGGCGGGCAGCATAGTGTCATCAGGCGTGACACCAAGGGGATCACAGTCAAGCTGGCCGACACAATCCACCCCGTCGCCGGTGAGCATCCCCTGCTTGATACCGATAAAGGTGAGGGTGCGCGTGGCCTGCACCACGGCCCCCATGGCACGGCCGGTATCGCCGTTGAGGCCGGAGGGGAGATCCACCGCCAGCACGGGCACAGCCAAGCCATTGATTGTTGCGACGATCTTTGTCAGTAGTGGCGAGAGGGGCGTGTTGACGCCGGTGCCAAGCAGGGCATCGACCACCAGATCCGGGGCGGAGTGCTGGTCCCCATCAAACTGCTCGGCCAGCCAGACCCGGCCACCGGCCGCCAGCCACTCATCGGCGGCCCGTCTG
Organism: Aeromonas sp. 82P; assembly: GCF_051919365.1. Classification (NCBI taxonomy): domain Bacteria; kingdom Pseudomonadati; phylum Pseudomonadota; class Gammaproteobacteria; order Aeromonadales; family Aeromonadaceae; genus Aeromonas; species Aeromonas sp. 82P. The sequence continues at coordinate 1,195,142 of NZ_JBQBEV010000001.1, read as the reverse complement.
GCATCCCCCTTCAGCTGGTCGGGTGCTCTGGCGGCAATCACCACCACCTCGATGCCAATCTGGCGGGCAAGGCGGGCCAGCACATAGCCATCACCGCCGTTATTACCGGGGCCGACGAAAATCCACCAGCAGCGACTGTCGGGCCAATGCAGGGTGGCATAGGTGCGCAGCGCAGCACCGGCTCGCTCCATCAGGGCATAGAGAGGTTGCCCCTCACGCGCGGCCCAGTTGCGCTCCAGTGCGCGGATCTGTTCAGTCTGCCACAGCCCCTGTGGTAAACTGCCCCCCTCTTTTGTGCCCAACGCGCCCCTGCATCTCTACCATGACGGCTCCCGCCTCTTATCAATCGACCCACGCCAGCAAACGCCGGCCAGGCCAAGCCGTATGAGCGCTCCTGACTTCCACCAGCTGGCCCACGATATCAAGCTCTGGGCACGGGAGCTAGGATTTGACCAGGCGGGCATCACAGACACAGACCTGCGTATCGAAGAGCCGAGATTGCAGGCCTGGCTGGATGCGGGCTATCACGGCAGCATGGATTACATGGCGCGCCACGGCATGATGCGCGCGCGCCCCCACGAGCTGCTGCCGGGCACGGTGCGAGTGTTGTCGGTGCGGATGAACTACCTGCCGTTCGAGGCGGGTTTTGCCGCCACCCTGCGCGATCCGACCCTCGGCTATATCAGCCGCTATGCTCTCGGTCGCGACTACCACAAGGTGCTGCGCAACCGGCTCAAACAGCTGGGGGATCGCATCGAAGCGCGCTGCGCCGAGCTGTTTCAAGGCACCGAAGATACCTTGGGTGAGTGGCGCCCCTTCGTTGACTCCGCCCCCATCCTCGAGCGGCCGCTGGCAGCCAAGGCGGGCCTCGGCTGGGTTGGCAAACACTCACTGCTGCTCAACGAATCGGCCGGCTCCTTCTTCTTTCTCGGTGAGCTGTTGCTCAACCTGCCACTGCCGCTCGACCAGCCAGTGGAGAAGGAGCAGTGCGGCAAGTGTGTCGCCTGCATCAACATCTGCCCGACCGGCGCCATTGTTGCCCCCTATGTGGTCGATGGCCGCCGCTGCATCTCCTATCTTACCATCGAGAATGACGGCCCTATTCCGGAAGAGTTCAGGCCCTTGATGGGCAACCGCATCTACGGCTGCGACGACTGCCAGCTCATCTGCCCGTGGAACCGCTACGCCGATGCCAGCCCGGAACCCGACTTCAGCCCGCGCCCCAGTCTGCACCGCCCTCCCCTGCTGGCGCTGTGGTGCTGGAGCGAGAGCGATTTCCTCAAGCAGACCGAAGGGAGCCCGATCCGCCGCATCGGCTATCAACGCTGGCGCCGCAATCTGGCGGTCGCCCTTGGCAATGGCCCGGCGACCCCCGAGGTGATCGCGGCCCTGCAACTGGGGCTGACCACCGCCGAGCCCATGGTGGCCGAACATATCGAATGGGCGCTGGCCACCCTTGCCCGGCGTCAGGATGAAGAGAACAAGAAGACCCGTTTGCTGATCCGCTGCATCGAAAAAGGTCTGTCGGATCACGCATAAGTGATCTGCCCCTTGCCGGATTGCAGCACTTTTTTCATGCTCTGCCGACTTGCAGTGCCCATAACAGCGTGGTCACTGCAAACTGCTCGGCACACAACAAGGACAACACAGATGCATATGTTGGGAGTGGATATTGGAGGCTCGGGGATCAAGGGCTGTCTGGTCGATACCAAAACCGGCGAGTTGATTGGCGAGCGCCATCGCATTGCCACACCACAACCGGCCACCCCGGCCGCCATCGCCCATACCCTCAAGGCGCTGGTCGAACATTTTGACTGGAGAGGGCCGGTGGGCTGCGGCTTTCCCGCCACTATCCACAACGGGGTTGCCAAGAGTGCCGCCAATATCGACAAGAGCTGGATCGAAACCGATGCCGAGCATCTGTTTGCCGATGTCACCGGCAAGCCCTGCTATGTGCTGAACGATGCCGATGCCGCCGGTCTGGCCGAGATGCGCTTTGGCGCCGGCAAGGATCGCAAGGGGGTCATCATCCTCATCACGGTCGGCACCGGCATCGGCACCGCCATCTTCGTCAACGGCCATCTGCTGCCCAACACCGAGCTGGGCCATCTGATGCTGGAAGGAATGGTCGCCGAGCACTACTGCTCCGATGCGGCGCGCAAACGGGAAGATCTCTCCTGGAACCGTTGGGGCAAGCGTTTCAACAAGTATCTGGCGCGCCTCGAGTTTCTCTTCTCCCCCGACCTCTTCATTCTGGGGGGCGGCAGCGCAGCCAAGCTGGATAAGTTTGTCGATCGCATCGAGACCCGGGCGCCGCTTATTCCGGCGGCCAGCCTCAATCAGGCGGGCATTATCGGGGCCGCCCTCTACGCGGCCGAGCAGCAGGGCTGACCCAGGCTCACTGCAAATCAGCAGATACCAATGGAAAGGGTCCGGCACTGCTGCCGGGCCCTTTTGTTTTGCGGTCATCTTGCGAGTTTAGCGCTTATCACCCGCTACATGTCGTCGAGTCGGTGCACTCCGTGCACCAGTCGGGTCAGGCGGGTCTGCTCCAGCCCAGCCAGATTCTCGAGCAAGGCGGTGGTGGCCGGTGTCGGGCACTCCCGGGCCAGATGGCTCAGCTCGCCCACCAGCTGCTCTTCCCAGCGGCATACCTGAGTGACGATATCCTGGGTCTGGACTGATGCCGGCAGCTCGAAGCGGGTGATTGCAGGCAGCATATCCTCGCTGAAACTCTGGTTCAACCAGGTCTCCCTGACCGCCTCTCCCAGCTGAGCGGCATATTCGTGCAGATGGGCACTGGCCGCATCCTCACGCCCTTGCAGATAGACCAGCAACATCCGGCTCCGTTCGCTGTCCACCTGACTGGTCAAACGCCCGTAACAGAGTCCGAGCTGGTGATGAACCTGCTCAAGATAGTGCAGCAACTCTTTGATCTGTTGGAATCTCATCGCACTGCCCTCCATGTTTGTCGACATCATCAGTATAAAAAACCGGCGCCACCGACCCAATCCCTATCCGAGCCCCCCTTGCGCTGCATCAAGGTTGACGCCGACAAAGTGGCCGCCAGGTGCTACGGTCACGAATAGGGAACGATTTGTGCAGCAATTTGTGCAACGATGGAGGAGCATTAAGCTCGACAGCAGATGTGAACAGAAACGAGCTAACACACTAATAAAACCAGCCTTACCCGGCATAAACCATCTTTAATTCGGTTATCTGCCGCAGGGACGAAACAGGATCTGGAAGAGCAACAATACCATCCTGATTGTTATCCGCCTGACAGAAATCCTTATCACTTTTTTAGACGTCTAGACGTAAAAACATGCGTTGACATGGCCATCCAGACATCTTAGCATCATCCTCCATGATGACAGAGTAACCCAGTGGAACCTCTGCCCAATTTCCCCGCCTGTAGCGCCCTGTGCTTTAAGGCTGTTAGCACGGAAGAATCCATGATTAAGTTGATCGGTCTCAACAAAGTCTACGGTACAGGCAGTGACGCCGTGCACGCCCTGCGTGATGTGAGTCTGCATGTACCCCAAGGCAAAATTTTCGGGGTGATCGGTGCCTCCGGTGCCGGCAAGAGTACCCTCATTCGTTGTGTCAACCTGCTGGAGCGCCCGACAGAGGGTCAAGTCATCGTTGATGGCCAGGATCTGGTCGCCCTGAGCGAACGGGATCTGACCCAGGCTCGCCGCCAGATCGGGATGATTTTCCAGCACTTCAACCTGCTTGCCTCCCGTACCGTGTTTGCCAACATCGCCTTTCCGCTGGAGCTGGCAGGCTGGAGCAAAGAGAAGATCCAGCAACGGGTTGCCGAACTGCTGGCACTGGTCGGGCTGGAAGCCCGTGCCCAGGCCTATCCGTCCGAGCTTTCCGGCGGTCAGAAACAGCGCGTCGCCATTGCCCGTGCACTGGCACCGGCCCCCAAGGTGCTGCTCTGTGATGAGGCCACCTCGGCCCTCGACCCGCAGACCACCCGCTCGATCCTGACCCTGCTCAAGGAGATCAACGTCAAGCTGGGGCTCACCATCCTGCTCATCACCCACGAGATGGACGTGGTGAAGGGGATCTGTGACGAAGTGGCCATCATCAGCGACGGCCGTCTGATCGAACAGGGGGAAGTGGCCTGGTTCTTCAGCAATGCCAAAACCCAGCTGGCCCGTGACTTCATCCACTCCACCATCCATCTGGAGGTACCGCAGGAGTATCAGGATCGGATGAGCAGTGAGCGGGTGCCGAGCAGCTACCCGCTGGTGAAGCTCGGCTTTACCGGCAGCACGGTCGATACGCCGCTGATCTCCGAGGCGAGCCGCCGTTTCAATATCGACATCAGCATTCTGAGCGCAGACATCGAATACGCCGGAGGCGTCAAATTCGGTTTCCTGCTGGCCGAGCTGTTCGGGGATGAAGCCCAGTGCGAGGCGACCCAGCAGTTTCTCATCGACAACCACATTCAGCTGGAGGTAATGGGTTATGTCCGAAGCCATGATTAATCTGCTCATCACGGCCCTGGGCGACACCCTGATCATGGTGTTTGCCTCCGCCCTGTTCGGCTGCCTGTTGGGCCTGCCGCTCGGCGTGGCACTGCACGTGACCAAGGCGGGCCAGATCCTGGCCAACCCCTTGCTCAACCGTACTCTGGGTATGGTGGTCAACGTGGGTCGCTCGGTGCCCTTTATCATCCTGCTGGTCGCCATCATTCCGCTAACCCGGCTGATTGTCGGCACCAGTATCGGCACCATCGCTGCCATCGTGCCGCTGACTGTCGGTTGCATCCCCTTCATCGCCCGTCTGGTGGAAGGGGCCCTGATGGAGGTGCCGGACGGCCTGCTGGAAGCGGCCAAGGCGATGGGTGCCAAGCCGCTGCAAATTATCACCAAGGTGCTGCTGCCCGAGGCTCTGCCCGGCATCCTCAACAGTGTCACCATTACCCTCGTCACGCTGGTGAACTACTCGGCCATGGCCGGGGCCATCGGTGGCGGCGGTCTGGGAGATGTAGGTATTCGTTATGGTTATCAGCGCTTTGACCCGACCGTCATGCTGGTGACCGTGGTTATCCTAGTAGTACTGGTTCAACTTATCCAGAGCGCGGGTGAGCGCCTGGTCAACAAATGTGATCATCGTTAATCGTCGATTTCTGACAGGAGGTTTTATGAAATTTGGCATCAAATCCGTTGCGGCTGCCCTGCTGGCTGGTCTGGTTCTGGCCGGTTGCGGTCAAAAAGAAGAGAGCAAGGTTCTGAAAGTGGGCGCTATTGCCGGCCCGGAGACCGAACTGGTTGAAGTGGCTGCCAAGGTAGCCAAAGAAAATACGGTCTGACAGTCGAGGTGGTCAACTTCTCCGACTACGTCACCCCGAACGTGGCGCTGAACGATGGCAGCATCGACGTCAACGCTTTCCAGCACAAACCCTATCTGGATGCACAAGTGCGTGATCGCGGCTTCAAGCTGGTTCCGGTTGGCAACACCTTCGTCTACCCGATCGCCGGTTACTCCAAGAAGATCAAGGCGCTGAGCGAGCTGCAAGATGGCGCCCAGATCGCGGTACCGAACGATCCGACCAACCTGGGCCGCTCCCTGATCCTGCTGGCCAAACAGGGTCTGATCACCCTGAAGGATGGCGCCGGTCTGGAAGCGACCGTGTTGGATATCGCCAGCAACCCGCGCAACTTCAAGATTGTGGAACTGGAAGCAGCACAGCTGCCCCGTTCGCTGGAAGATGTGGATCTCGCTATCATCAACAACACCTTCGCCGGCCAGATTGGTCTGACCCCGACTGAAAACGGCCTGTTTGTTGAGGACAAAGAGTCCCCGTACGTCAACCTGATCGTCGCCCGCGACAACAACAAGGATGACGAGAAGGTCAAACAGTTCGTACAAGCTTTCCAGACCGATGATGTCTACAAGAAAGGTCTCGAGCTGTTCAAAGGCGGCCTGGTAAAAGGTTGGTAATTGCTCACTCGGCAAAAAAGGCCACGCAATGCGTGGCCTTTTTTATTGGCGCCGCTATCATATCCGCGAGCACGGCAACACGAACATACTCATAACATGAAAAAATGGTATCTGGCCTACTGCAAGCCAAAAGAAGAGGCCCGCGCCCGCGCCCACCTCGATGCCCAGGGTATCGAATCCTATTACCCCATGGTGGAGATCGAGAAGCTGCGCCGGGGCAAGCGAGTTCCGGTACGGGAACCCATGTTCCCCAACTACCTGTTTATCTTTGTCGATTTGGAAGAGGTGACACCGGTCACCCTGAAATCGACCCGCGGCATCAGCCGGATCATCCACTTTGGCAGTGAATGGACCCCCATCAGCAGCAAGCTGGTCTATCAGCTGATGAGCCGCGATGACAGCGACGAGGCGAGAGCCAGCTACGCCAGCCTGCCCTGCTCGGGCGACAAGGTGCTGATTGAAGAGGGGCCGTTGGCAGGCTTCGAAGCCATCTATATGGAGCCGGATGGAGAGAAACGGGCGATTTTGCTGGTCAGCCTGCTCAACCGGGAGACCACCAGCAGCTTCGACAACCACACCTTCAGACGTCTGGACTAAACCCACGGGCCAGATGGCCCGGTGCATGGCAATAGCAATGGCGGGATGCTCCCGCCATCTCACGCATCAAGATCAAAGCGGGCGATGACCGCCTTCAACTTGCCGGTATCGCCAGCCAGTCTGGCTACGATCTCCTCCCCCTGCTGACTACGCTGACAAGATTGCCGACTGAGCGCAGCAATGTCATCGACCGTCCCGGATACCTCGGCGGCCACCCGCGACTGCTGCTCGGTTGCCACCGAAATGGCCTCCAGCTGGCCCGACAGCGACTGTACCAGCTGGTTCATGGCACTCAGGGTATCTGTCACCAATCCGACTGCATCCCGCCCTTGCTCTACCAACCGGGTACCGCTGCTGACGGTACTCACCGTCTGGCGAGTCTGCTGGGAGATGGCCGCAATGGTCTGGCTGATCTCGGCGGTGGATTGATGGGTGCGGGTCGCCAGCTGGCGTACCTCATCGGCTACCACCGCAAAACCGCGCCCCTGCTCGCCTGCCCGCGCCGCTTCTATCGCCGCATTGAGTGCCAGCAGATTGGTCTGCTCCGCAATGGTGGCGATTACCTCGGTGATCTGCCCCACTTGTTCACTCTGATGCTCCAGCAGCCCCATGGCTTCGTTGGCCTGTCCAATCATGGCGGCAATCTGCTGCATGGTATCGCTCATTCGTGCCAGCGCGGCCTCTCCCTGACGGGTCTGCTGCCGCACCTGATGGGCACCATCCGCCACACCGGCAATGTTACCAGCCACATCACGGGCGCTAACCGACATCTGATCGATAGCCGCCGCCACCGCATCGACCCGCTGATCCTGCTCCGTCAGATCCGCCACTATGGCTCTGGTGGTGCTGCCCACATCGAGACAGGCCACCTCGACCTGCCCCACAGCCCCCTGCAACTCCCCGACCAGATGATGTAACTGGGCAGACATCCGGTTGATGGAACCAGTCAATTCTCCCAACTCATCCTGCCCTGTGATTGGCAAGGGCTCGGCCGCCAGCCGACCATCTGCAACCTGCCCCGCCCGGTTCACCAGACAGGCAATGTCACGGGTCAGACGGCGACTAAAGAACCAGGCGACCAGCATGCCAAGCACGATGGCGCTGCCGGTAGCCAACAGCAGAGTCTGGTTGATGGCCCTCCCGGCTCCGGTCATCTGCGCCGAAATCTGATCCACCTCGGCACGGGTTTTCCCCACCTGCTGGACCAGCTGCTCGCTGAGGCTGGACTGCATCGGCTCGATGTCGGTGGCCATCAGGTAGTTTGCCTGATCCCAATCCGGTGCCTGGCGCTTCTCGATCACCTGTCCCACCAGCTCGGAGAAGGGGGTCGCCATCTCTTCAAACAGCTGCCAGAGGCTCTGCTGGGTGTCGGTAAAGAGCGCGGCTTGCTGTTTAACCTCAGCCACCCGCTGCTGATGAAACTGGTAGTAATCCTGATACTTGCTGCGGTATTCGGGGTCGCCTGAGATGAGAAAATCCCGCAGGGCTGAGAGGGCGTTGGCGAGGCTGTTGTAGGCATCCCCCACCTGTTTGAGCAGCATGCGGCGATCGCCGGAGAGTTGATCCTGCGGAGTGCCAACTTCTTCATTGGCAAAGGATTGCAACTGATCGAGCGCCGCCTCCGCCAGCGGACCCGCCTCCTGCAGCATCAGGGTGTGAGCGGGCAGATTCTCTTCACTCTGGGCTATGGTCCACACCTTCTCCTGATGGCTTTTGAAGGTCTCGAGAGACTTGGCGAGCGCCGGACTGAAGGCCTGATGGGCAATGGCCTGCCAGGCCGACTCCCACTCCTGCTTGAGGCGGGAGGCCTGAGCCGGATCCTTGCCGAGGATAAGATAGCCACGCAAGGCGGAAACGGTGGCAACCAGCGCCTTCTGGCTCGTTTCATCCCGCTGCAGGGCGGGCAGCGCCTGCTCCAGCAGGGTGTGTTGGGCCTGATTGATCTGGGTCAGCCGGTAATAGACCAGCGTGGAGGAGAGCAGGATCAGCAGGTTGATAAAACCGAAGCTGAGCAGCAACTTGCTTGAGATTTTCATGAACATCCTTGTTCAAACGGAGGGATCCAGCCAACAGAATCAGATAGATATCAGTGTAGGCAATCTATCTTGCCAAGTCCGGTGCCAATTAGCCAATTCACTGCGCGGCATCGGGCGGGCAGAGAAAAATCCCTGACAGAGGTCGCAACCGAGTTGGGCCAGCACTCGCCAGGTCGCCTCATCCTCTACCCCTTCCGCCACCGACTTCAGCCCCAGCTTGCGGGCCAACTCGATACTGGACTCGATGATAGCCAAACGTGACGGATCGGCATGGCAGCGATCGACAAAGGAGCGATCCAGTTTGAGTTCGGTGAACGGCAACAGTGCCAGCTGCTGCATCGAGGAGTAGCCGGTACCAAAATCATCGATGGAGAGACCAAAGCCATGCATCCTTAGCCGGGTCAGCACCTCCAGAGACTTGCCCAGATCCTGCACGAATGCGCTCTCAGTCACCTCGAGGGTGATGAGCTCAGGATTGATACTCCAGCGCTTGCACTGATCAATCAATAAGTTGCAAAGATCCCCTTCAATGAGTGAGGTGGTGGAGAGGTTCATCGACAGATTGAGTGACAACCCGGTTTCCTCCCATAAATGGCCATCACTCAGAGATTTGCTGATGATCACCTCGGTCAACGGATCGATAAGTCCGTTGCTCTCCGCCAGTGAAATAAAACGCCCGGGCGGGATCAGGCCAAACTCGGGGTGTTGCCAGCGGGCCAACGCCTCCATCCCGACCCACTCGCCGGATGCAAAACTCACCTTGGGCTGATACCAGGGCAGCAGTTGAGCTTGCTCGATCGCCCGACGCAACTCATCGACTCCTATTCTGTGCCCCTCTTCTTCTCTGACTGGTTCCTGCCGGGGTGACCAAGCCTGGATAAGCCGCTGGAGCTGCTGCGGCGTTGAGGGTTTCTCTATGCGACCGAGCACCTGCAAGCCATAAGCGGTACTCATACGCAATACGGCTTCCACCACATCCCCCTCAAGCGCGCTGGAGAGGATAATGCCGCCCTGAAAACCACCCAGCGACAGGCGGCGCAACAGCGCCATACCATCCATTCCGGGCATTCGCAGATCGCAAAACAGGATATCGACGTTGTGTTGCTGGCTAAGCGCCAACGCCTCGACACCATCAACCGCTTCCAGCAGATTCTGGTAACCCAGGCTGCGGATCTGGTGCAGCAGCGCCTTGCGCTGAAATCCATGGTCTTCCACGACCATGATGACCAACTCATGTTGTGCTTTTTTCATCGAGCCATAATCCAATGTCGTGGGCAATCGCCGTCATCAGCCTCTGCACTGTGCTGACCAGATCGTCGAGTTCGTCGAGCCGCTTCAATCGCGCTGCCGATTCCAGCATGGCGGCCTGACTGGCAAGCTCCTCCAACCCGACCATTCGGGCAGCCCCCTTGATCCGGTGGGCTGTCTCGACCAAGGCGCTGGCATCATGACAAATCAGTGCTGCCATCATGGCCTCGCCATCCTGCCGATTGGAATCGAGATACTCCACCGCCATGGCTCGCGCAGTCAGCTCGTCACCAAACAGCGCCAACCAGCGCTCAGCCTGCATGCCTGTAGCCCCATCAACTGGAGCAACCGCGCTTCTGGTTGGCGTCTTCTCTGCCAGCCAATGGGCCAGCATCTGGCGCAAGATATCCAGCGGGTAGGGCTTCAGTAACATGTCACTCATGCCAGCCTCTACCATACGAGCACTCGCCTCTTCCGACGTATCTGCCGTTACCCCAATGATGGGGGCCGTCACTCCCGCAGCCCGCAACGCCTTGGTCAGAGCATAACCATCCATCACCGGCATATGGCAATCAGTCAAAAGCAGAGAGAATTGCTGTCCCTGCCAGGCCCGTAGAGCCTTCTCGCCATCTTCCACAACCTGAGCCTCGATACCAAGAATGGCCAACTGCCGTGCCAGCAAGGCACGATTGACCGGATGATCATCGGCCACCAGTACTTTGCCACCCAGCTTCTCTGCAAGCGCAGGGAGGATTGGTGTGACCCGCTCCTGTAGTAATTCGTGGCAACTCTCCAGCAGAAGATCCGGATAGAGAGGAGATAGACCCAGACGCCACCATTTTTGTTCACCAATCCGACCCCGCAACGCTTCATCGGGTGACGCTATGATCCCCTTCAGCGCAGAGTGTTGCAGCCAGCTTTGCCATTCCCCCCCAAGCGCTTGCTCAAGCCACCGTTGATCGGCCAACAGCAACCCTTCCAGTGAGCGACTGAGCTCATTGGCCCCCAAGTACCTGAGCTTGGCCCCCTGCCGTACCATGGCCGCTTCAAGGTTGGTGTCATCGCTGAAAAACCACCATTCTGTGTCAGCCAGAGCTGGGGGATCCCACTGCGGATTGGTTAGCGGCACGGTGAAGCGGAAGCAGGAGCCCTCTCCTGCCTTGCTGGTCAGTGTCAGTGCCCCACCCATTTTGCATACCAGCTGCTCACAGATTGCCAACCCCAGTCCGGTGCCACCAAAACGACGGTTGATATCTGACTCCACCTGCTCAAAAGGCGTGAACAGCAGCGCCTGCTTCTCTTCGGCGATCCCGATACCGGTGTCACTGACACTGATGGTCAGTTGCTCGCTCAGGTAGCTGACCCGAATCGTAATCCCCCCTTGTTCGGTAAACTTCACCGCATTGTTGAGCAGGTTGGAGATGACCTGACCGATACGCACCCCATCGATGTCGGCCCAATCCGGCACATGATGCTCCCACTCCAGCACCACGTTGAGCCCCTTGTTATGAGCCAGTGCCGCATGGCCACGAATGGCATCGCAGATCACCGTTTGCAAACGGCTGCTCTGGTAATTCAACTGCAACTGACCCGCTTCTATCTTGGAGAAATCGAGGATGTCATTGACCAGATAGAGCAGGTTGTTGGTCGAGGTGACCACATTGCGCACCATAAAACGCTGGTCGTCGTTGAGCTCGCTCATTTGCAGCAATTCGAGCATGCCATGCATGCCTGAAATGGGAGTGCGCAGCTCATGGCTCATGGTTGCCAAAAAGCGACTGCGAGCCTGCATCGCCTGCTCGGCATAGGCGCGAGCTTCGCGCAGCTCGTATTCCTGTTGCTTGAGGGCCGTAATATCCTGAATGACCCCATTGAGGATCAGTGCCTGCTGCTCCTGTCTGACAAAGTTGCCACGCACTTGCAGATAGCGATCTCCATCAGGTCGCTCCACCTTGACCTCCAGGTCGAGGGGAGCCAGAGTCTCGGCATGATTGGCCACCTTGCTGACAAAATCCTGCAGCGCCTCTTCGGTAAAGCCGAACACCTCACCACCCGATTCGGCATTGAAAAGGTCCTGCCGGGAAGCCCCGAGGATCTCGCTGGCCCCCTGAGAGGCATACAAAAACCGCCCCTTGCCGGGTCCTTGCCACAAATACTGATAGACCACCCCAGGCATGCTGTCGGTAATCTGGGTAAGGCGATTTTCAGCCTGACGGGCGCGCTCCTCCGCCTCCTTGATCCGGCTGACATCGGTCAGTACTGTCAACACCCCCAGCATATTGCCATCGGGATCGCGATAAGGGCGTTTGGCATAGATAACATGGCAGGGCGTGCCATCTGCTCGCAGGTTACTGCCTGCACCCTCCAGATCCTGTCCGGTCTGCCACACCCGGCGCTCTTCTTCCAACACACTGTTTCTGAGTGTCTCTGGCATGTTTTGCAGCTCCTCACTGCTACTGCCAGCACCAAGGAAAGCATCGCGATAGGCCTGATTGCACAAGGTGATCCGCTGCTCGCTATCACGTAGCGCCACCATGGTTGGCAGTGAGTTGAGCAAGGTCTGCACAAACAGCAACTGTTCGTTCAGCTTGTCCTCTGCGATTTTCCGCTGCGCAATCTGGCGACGCAAACTGCGAGCCCAGAGCATCACCAGCAAACCGCTGACGAGCAAGGCGCCCCCCCCTATAGCCAACCACTTGTAAATCAGGGTGTAATCAGACTCGATATTGACCGACACATTGAGCCAGCGTCGCTCCAGCAGTTGCCACTCCTCATCCGTGATGGTCAGCAGCAACTTGTCCATGATGCGGAGCAACTCGGGCTGAGCATTGTCGACGGCCATACTGATAGGTACGGAAAATTCGGGAGAGCTCAGCACCACCTGATACTTCTCATTGAAACCCTTCATCGCCTGCTGTCCCAGATTGGTCATGGTCAACAGCACATATTCGGCTCGCCCAGTATCAAGCAAGGTCAGTAAATCGGCATCTTTGCCCACTTCGATAATATTGGCGCCCAGCGCGTGAATGAGAGAGGCTTCGTAAGAGCCCGTCACACCACCAATCAGACGCCCTTTTAGCTCGACCAACGACTTCAGCGGGCGAGCACCGTGTCTGGCTACAACATAGCTGTCGAACTTCAGATAGGAGGAGGTAAAAGAGGCAAAGGACTGACGATCCTTGAGCGGTGTCATCAAGGGAATAAGGTCCACTTTGTGCTCTTTCAGCAGTTTTAGTGACTCCTGCCAGGTATTTGTCGACGCCAGCTCAAAGCGGATCCCGGAGCGCAGACTCAATAACTTCATCAGGTCTGCCGTATAGCCATGCAATTCACCTTCGTCATCGATTTCGCTGATGCCGGCAAATCCGGGGGCAACGGCGAACTTGATGACCTTGTTTCTCTGCTTCAGCCAACTAGCCTCATCTGGTTCCAGCAAAAGGCCAGCGTTGGCGCGTTCATCTTTCTGATGCAACCGTAATCGTGAGTCTGCAACGGGTATCTGTTGATATGCATGCCAAAGCTTTTCGCTCAGTTCTGGCTGGCGGGAGCTGGTCGCCATCGTCAGCGTGCTGCCAGAAAGCCACCCAGGAGCGACAACCCCCATTGATGCAGGCATTCTCTCCATCTTAAGGGAAACAATTGGTTCCAAATCAAGATATGCATCGACAGCGCCCAGCTTGACCATATAGGTCGCCTCAGTGCGGCTCTCCAGCTCAGTTACATCAGAGATCCCCAAACGAGCCAATTCATTACAACTGCCAAAACCACGAATACAGACCCAGCGTAACTTGCGCGCCTGCTCCAGGGTCAATCGCTGATCCGGGGTATGCATTAAAATGGAGCGGGCATAAGAACCGATACTGCCAATAGGGTTTATCCCCTTCAATTCAAGAGCATTACGTTCGACCCCGATTAATGCATCGATCTGGCCGCCTTGGAGAGCAATCTGGGCATCTACGTAGGAGTTGTAGGAGATATAGCGCAGGGACACACCCATTTCGGCTGCAATACGCGAGGCCAGCTCCTTGAGCGGACCGGCATAACGCAGGTTGGGGAGTTGATAGATGAAAGGGAGATAGCCGCCACGGGGAACCCCAACCAGCAGCTCCTTTTGTGCAGAAATCTCGTTACTTGTGCTCTCATCTTGCGGTTGGGGAGCCGCAACAGCCAACATGCCCGAAAACAACAGCAACATGGGAAGAAAAAGCTGACGAAAGAGTGGCATAAGGTCTTGTCCTGATGAGTAAAACAGATACGGCTGCCACCTCTAATCTTGCAGATCCTGACGACGCAAGGCGAGAAAACAATCACAGCTGTTACAAAGAGGGCGGAGAGGATAATACTGAGTCACCAACATGTTAACCTGGAATCCACCGCAAGATGGAAAAATGGCAGGCATGCAGCCTGCCATTTCACTAGCGAGGGGGATCTTATTCTCCCCTTCGCGATCAGGTTATTCGATTCCCAAGGCGGAAGCCGGTTTGATACTCCCGCTCGCGAACGAGGGCGATTTGACCCTGATATCCTTCCAGCCCGATATCCCTGAGCAGGGCGGGTGACAGATTGACCTGCACGAGACGACGCTCGACCCGGGCAATCCTTTTCTGGACCAGGGATTCAACACTGCGCAGTAAAACCAGTTCGATAGACATGACATTCTCCAGTTGAACATGCGGTTCTCCCGGAGAAAGTGGATATCACCCTGCGGGACGAACCGCGGGTGATAAAAAGACAGGGGTTACCTGTTTACGCCACGCGGTAAAAGAGCACGAGATTTCACGCCGCACGCAGTGCCGCGAGAGAATGCAATATTGAGCATCAGATGTTGCATTTTCGTCTCCTTACCGAGTAAAAGTTGAACAGGTTGCAGAAGTCTAAAAAATATCCGAATTTAAAACAAGCCTCTTGCGACTCCTTTTTAAACGTTTTTACGGCATTTTATGCTGCCCGACAGGGAGCTTGGGGCATCAGATCCCCGAGAGTAGCCGGTACTCTTCCAGTACATAGGTATCCGTCATGCCGCTGACATAATCGAGCAGCAGCCGCACCCGGTAATACCACTCCTGCTCGTTCTGGCAGGCAAAGCGCGGATCCGGGGTGGCGATCGCCAATCGATAGGCCTTGAGATGGCGGGCCGAGAGACGGTGATAGAGGCGGCGCGCAAAGAAAAGCGTCTGACTCCCCTCCCCGGCCAACAGGCGAGCAAACTGTGGCGCTGGCAGCGCCAACAGACAGGCATAACTGGTCAGCACCCCGCGCAGCGCCGCATACCCCTCCAGCTCAAGCGCTTCCACCTCGGGGCGCATAAAGACCAGCTCACGGGCCACCCGCTTGAGGATATCGAGCACCCGCGCCGCCGGCGCCTGGCCATGCAGCAGCGCTTGCGGATAGGAGCCCTGCAAAATGGCCTGATGTTCGCTGACATAGCTCTGCGCCGCCAACGCCACCAGATCCCGGGTCAGCTGCTGGCGAAAATGGGGGAAAAAGCCCCGACCAGAAGCCAGCGCCTCATCCAGCAAGGTGCCCATGTAGTCACTCTGGTCAGCAGCTCGCAGCGCAGCCAGCAGTTCACCCTGAGTCAGGATCCGCCGATCTACCGCATCTTCCAGATCGGCGATGCAGTAGGAGATGTCATCGGCCGCCTCCATGATGTAGACCAGCGGATGACGGCAGCCGGGGGCCAGACCCAGGCTCTGACCGAGGGCCCGGTAGAGCGGCTGCTCGCTAAAGAAGATGCCCCGCTTGCTGCTCCAGCCATGATGCTGGCCATAGCTCACCCCGGGCTGGGGCTGCTGCGGGTATTTGCAGAGCGCTGCCAGTTGTCCGAGCGTCAGGTTGAGCTCGTGCAAGCTGTGCACCAGCCGCAGACTCTGGGCGTTGCCATCAAACAGTTGCAGATCCTGACGCAATTCCGCCCACTGGGCCGAGGGGTGCTGCGCCAGCGCCTGCTGATAGAGGGGATCGAGCATCTCGCCGAGCCACTGGCTCATCACCTGCTCACCAAAGTGGCCAAACGGCGGGTTGCCCACGTCATGGAGCAGGCAGGACATCTCCACCAGATTGATAAAAGCCCCTTCACAGACCATCCCGGCAGGCAAGGCAGCCAGAATGCGGCGGCTGATCTGGCGACCGGTCTCCTGCACCTCCAGCGAGTGGGTGAGGCGGCTGCGCACCGAGGCCTTCACATCGAGCGGAAAGACCTGGGTCTTCTGCTGCAACCTGCGCACCGGTGCTGCCTGCACGATACGGGCGCGATCCTGCTCGGTCGCCTCCAGCAGCTCCTCATCCCCCCAAGAGTGGATGCGCGCGGGGGTAATCAAACGGCTATACATCTTGCAGCTCCTTGCCAGCAACTTCCATCAGACTCAAGACAACCTCCAGCCTCAAGACAGCAACCAGCGCCGCAGCCGGGCGATATCGCCCGGATATTCCCGACGCAGCGTCTCAATCCAGTCTTCCACGTTTTCCCACCAGGCGGGATGATCCGGGCTCTGGATCAGCTGGGCCGTCTGCTGCAGTCGACGCAGGCCAATGGAGCCTGCCGCCCCTTTTATCTTGTGTGCCTCTTCCACCACCCCAGCTTGATCCTTGGCAATCATGTTGGAGTCGAGCACTGCCATGTAGTCCGGCATCATCTTCTCGAACAGATCGACGCTGGAGAGCAGCACCGGCTTGCCCACGGTATCGGCGTAATCGGTGAGGAAGGGGATATCCAGCAGGGCATCCTGATTGCCCGCATCAGCCTGCTCGTCCGCTTCATCCTCGGCCAGATCGGCAAACAGGTGACCAATCACCTCCCGCACCGCTTTGGAGCCAAGCGGCTTGTTGATCACATCCTGCATGCCGTGATCCCGGTAGTACTGGCGATCGCCGGTGGAGTTGGCGGTGAGCGCCACCATGGGTGGCAGGCTGTCGCCATAACGCTCCAGCAGGGTTTTCGCCACATCGAAGCCGGTCATGTCCGGCAGCTGGATATCGAGCAAAATGAGGTCGAAATCATCCGGGTTGGCCATCGCCAACGCCTGGGTGCCGTCCCGTGCCACCTGCACCTGATGACCCAGCTTGCCCAGCAGGGCGCAGGCCACCGTCACGTTAAGCTCCACATCCTCCACCAGCAGGATATCAAGGGAGGGCATCTCCTCCTCCTGCTCTGGCAACACAGGCTCGGCGCAAGCTACCTCCAGCTCGGCGGTGAAGCAGGAGCCTTCGCCCGGATCGCTGTCCACATAGAGTTGACCACCCATCGCCTGCACCAGCTGACGGGAGACCGCGAGCCCAATGCCGGTGCCGGTGGCGTGCTTCTTGCCCTGCACCTGATAATACATGGCGAAAATCTTCTCCTGCTGGGCGCGCGGGATACCGATACCGGTATCCTCCACCTCGAAGTGCAGGGCCAGCTTGCCCGGCTCGTCGGCGGGATGGGAGAGGCAACGCACGGTGACGCCCCCCTCATCGGTAAACTTGACCGCGTTGCCCACCAGATTCCACAGTACCTGACGCAGGCGGGTACCGTCAGCCATCACAAATTGCGGCATGTCACCATCCCGATCGAAATGGAGATAGAGCCCCTTCTGCTCCGCCTGAATGCGCGACAGGGTCTCCAGCTCATCGAGGAAGGCGGGCAGATCGATGCGGGTCGGCGCAATTTCGAGGCGACGGCGATCCAGTTTGTCCAAGTCGATGATGTCGTTGAAGATATTGCCAAGGGTCACCGCACTCAGGTGAATGGTCTTGAGCTGCTGGTGCTGCTTGGGATCGAGGGGGGTATCCATCAGCATCCGGCTTAAGCCCACGATGCCGTTGAGTGGAGTACGCAGCTCGTGGCTGATGGTGGAGATGAAGGTGGTCTTGTCGCGACTCGCCTTCTCCAGCTTGTCCTGATACTGCTTGCGCTCGGTGATGTCACGGCCAAAGCCGAGCAGGCCGAGTCGCTTGCCGAAGCGGTCGAAGAAGGGCACCTTGCGCAGCTCGAAATAAGCCTTGCGGCCATCGGGATATTCCAGCCACTGCTCGTAGGTGAGCGGCTCGTTGCTGGCAAAAACCTGCTTGTCGGTCTCCACCACCTTGTTGGCGATCTCCTGCTTGTAGACATCGAACGGGGTCAGACCAATCAGCTCGGCCTCCACCTTGCCGGTCAGCTCCTCCATGGCGCGGTTGCAACCGGAAAACTGCTCATCCTCGTTGCGGTAGTAGACCAGATCCGGGGAGCAGTCGATAAAGGAGCGCAGCAGAGCGGTGCGCTCCCCCAGATGAAGCTGGGCTTTCTCTCGCTGGAACACCTCGTTCTCGAGATCCTCGATGGCCTGCAGACGCAGGCTCTCGGCCCGGTTGGTCTCGGCAATCTGGGCGTTGAGGCGGCTGATGTTCTCCTGCAGCTGGGTATTGAGCTCCAGATCCCGCTCGCGCATATCTTGCAGCTTGCGCACCATCCTGCTCAGTCGCTGACGGGAATCCTCCAGCTGATCCACCACGATGGAGAGAAAATAGACCGCCCAGGGGGTCACCAGCAGGCCAAAAAAGACCGAGCGAACGAAGTCGATCACATCGATATTGCCGCGCAGGAACAGGGTCACCCCCATCTGGATGGCGACCGCCAGCACGATAATGCCCGCCGCCAGGAACATACTGAAGCGCACCAGTCCCAGCTTGGTCATAAGATCGACATAATATTGCGCCCAGGATTTAATCTGTTTCATCTTATTGTTTTCCCCCGATATTCGCGGTACAGAATACCAGCACAACCGAGTGAACTCTTCTTAATCTCGCACAATTAATTAACGATTCGCCGAATGAAATGAGTGGGTTAGGATAATTGGCAATATTGAGTCAGTTGCCATTAAGGTTTTTTCTTTATACTCACCGGCCGAAAAAATTCACTACCATTTAATTTAGGAGTTATCCGATGCGCAATACCACCTTGCTGGGCCTGGGCCTGCTGGTCGCAAATAGTGCTTATGCTGATTTGGGTGAAATTCCCAAGGAGTCTGGCTGGTCCGGTTTCCTGCTTGGCGGGGTCAGTGTCATCAATTACGAATCGAATTTTTATAGTGGTGATGATGAAAACCGCCGCCTGAGCGGACTGGGCAGTGCCGAGAGCAGCTCCGCCGTTGCCCCGCTGCTTAACGCCGATATCCGCTACACCTTTGCCGATACCCGCACCCAGGTCTTCCTCGGTAACCTGATCCAGGATGCCATCCGTTTCGACTTCACCCAGCAGCTCGGTATCCGTCAGGAAATGAGCGACAAGGGCATCGTAGCTGGCTCCGTGGTCTTTAATGCCATGCCGACCGAGCAATGGAGCGATCCCTTCGCGGTGGGTGTCGACCGTCAGTCGACCGATATCAAGTCAAAAGGGGTTCGCTTCGCCTGGGACAGCATCTGGGGTAGCAACTTCAATGGTAGCCTGACCACCCGCAACATCGAGGTGGATGAGGAGCGCAGCGGCAGCCAGTACGGCGCCGATACAGCAGCCAAACTGGATCGCAACGGCAAGATCCACGCCCTCGACCTCTCCTACAAATGGCAGCTGGCACCCGGTCAGATGCTGGAGCCAGCCTTTATCTACCGCCAAGCGGATCTGGATGGCAGCGCCCAAAGCTACAAGAGCAACGGCCTGCAGTTGACCTACGGCATGCGCGCTTCCCAGTGGTCTTTCGTCAGCAACGCCTATCTGGGCCAGACCAAATATGATGAGGCCAACCCGATCTTTGGCCAAAACGCCGACTCCGACGAGTTTGCCCTGACCGGTACCTTCTTCTGGCACCGCCTGTTCGGTATTGCGCCGCTCTCGGCAACCTTTACCGCTGGCTACGCCAAGTCCGATTCCGACATCAACTTCTACGATTCTGAATCCGTGATGTTCAACACCGGCCTGCTCTACAACTTCTAACAACGGTTGTTCGCACCGATACAACAAGGCCACCCGAAGGTGGCCTTGTTGCTATCCGGCATTTGCCTCAAATACCCAGAGAGTCGAGCAGATCGTCGTGATCGTTGGCAACCGGGGCCGCAGCCTGAGCCGGCTTGGCGGCATCCTGCTTGGCCTGGGCAATCAGCGCATCGGGATCCAGCTCCTCGTGCTCCATCCCCTCATTGTGGATGCGGATGAACTCGGTTTTGTCCATCGCCAGCTCCAGATAGAAGATATTGTTGCGGGCGGTGAAGAAGGTGACGCGGCGGGACTCCGGGCTGTCGAGATTGGTATCGACGCTCAGCATCACCTGCTTGTTTAGCGCCAGCATCTTCGGTTGGTTCTGGGTGATGTGGGTCTGCAGATCCCGGCCCACCTTGACGGTAAAGCTGCCGACGATC
Organism: Aeromonas sp. 82P; assembly: GCF_051919365.1. Taxonomy (NCBI): domain Bacteria; kingdom Pseudomonadati; phylum Pseudomonadota; class Gammaproteobacteria; order Aeromonadales; family Aeromonadaceae; genus Aeromonas; species Aeromonas sp. 82P. The sequence continues at coordinate 1,174,992 of NZ_JBQBEV010000001.1, read as the reverse complement.
TGGTTCATCAGCTCGCCCATCACGTTGCTCACCTCGTCAGAGGTGTGGGAGATGGCGAGATCCTCCTTGGAGAGTCCCATGCTGAGCATGTAACTCTCGTACAGCTCCATGGCGGCAGCGGCGGAGAAGTTGATCACCACCAGACCGGAAAAACCGCCATCGAACAGCACGAAGCAGCCGATATCCGGTTTTAGGCAGGTCTTGCTGATCCGCTGCACCATGCCGGAAAACCGCACCTGACTCATGGTCGCGGCACTCAAAACGTCCGTCACCGAGTTGCACAGGCTGAGCAGCACATCCTCTGTGGTCAATACGGCATCGTCATCGGATCTTGTCACTATCATGGGACCTTCCTGAACATCGAAAATGGGATTATCTATACCATAACTCTAACAGATGGCGCGGCCCGGAGACTGAAATAGCGACACGCCTCTCAGTTGACTCCGTTATCAGCAGCCACAGGGGTAAAACCGCTCAGCTTGGCGAGCCGGGCACGCCATATATCGGCCTGCTGCGCCAAAACTTGTGGCTCGTAAGGCAAGACCGGATGAGCTCCCCAGATGGGGCCGGGCCAGGCGCGATCCGTCGCAAAGCGGGCGACATGGTGAAGGTGGAGTTGCGGCACCAGATTGCCCAGCGCTCCGATGTTGATCTTGTCCGGGCTGAGGGCCTGTTCCATCAGGGCGGCGACGGCGCAGGACTCATGCATCAGCTGTTGCTGCTGCTCCGGCGCCAGATGGTGAATTTCCCGCAGGTTGGCTACTCGCGGTACCAGGATGAGCCAGGGATACTGGCTGTCTTTTGCCAGCAAGACACGACAGAACGGTAGATCGCCAAGCCAGCAGGTATCTGCCTGCAGGCGGGAATGCAATTCAAACATGAACACCTCGTTGAGTACGATGAAGAGGGCATCCGACAGGGATGCCCACGTTACTGCAACGGGCGACAAACTTAAAGCTGTGGCACGGCCCAGCTGATAAAGCGCTTGCGAAGGGCGGGGTCTGCCTGGAGGAACAACTGCTGCAACTGCCCTTCCAGCTCGCTGGCTGCCACAACGGGTTGCGCCCCACCGGAGAGCGTAGCCGTTGGTTGTGTAGTAACAGCGACGGCCGTCAGCGCCGCCTTGCCGCCGCTGCGGTTGTATTCAGCCAGTTTGCCGTTCCAATCCACCCCAAGCAGCATGCCGCTGGTCACCAGTGCGTCCTGCTGGATGGCAAGCGCGCGGCCATTCTCCTGCAACGTCACCACAGGAGCCTTGGCATAGGCCTGCATCCCCCGCTCGTCTCCCGGTACGCTGGCCGTCAGCTGCAAATGCTGATTGCTGCCCTGATAGCGCACCACCTGCGGCTCGGAGCGTACCTGTCGATCATTCTCGCTGCTGCTGCGACTGGGGATCACCCCCTCGAAGCGCACCAGCAGTTGCTGCTCGCCATCCGCCAGGGTGGCATGCTGCTCATCCTGCAAGGTGCCGTTGCTCACCGCGAGGATGCGGAAATTCTCCGGCACCTTCACGTCCACCATGGCCTGCACACTGCCAGCCCCCAACACTGCACAGAGCAGCACAAGCCCAGTCAACCCTCTATTACTCTTCATTCCCGCTGATCTTCCTGATGCCGATGATGGGCGCAGGGTAGCAGCCAAAGATGACAGAAAAATAACGCCGCTCAGAGCAGGTAGTGGGGTCGCTCGGCAAACCACTGGGCCAGCACCTGCTTGAACAGCCGGATCTTGCGTGGCACCCGCCGCTGCTGGGCATGCAGCACATGAAGCTGATGCAGCCCGCTCTGCCACTCGTCGAGCACGGTCACCAGCTCCCCTGCCGTCAGCAGCGATTCCACCAGCATCAGCGGGCACTTGGCATAGCCCATACCGGCACGCGCCAATTGCAACACGGTACTGTAGTGGTTGGCCCGCACCTTGCCCTGCACCAGAATGTGGGCCTCTTCCCCCTCACGGATAAAGTGCCACTGCTCCCAGGCCGGATTGTGCCCCTGCAACAGGCAGCTGCGCCCGCTCAGCTCATAGGGAGTGGCTGGACGCCCCTCTCGCGCCACCAGCGCGGGGCTGGCCACCACCACATCCTTGAGCCGCCCCAGCGGCAGGGCCACCAGATTGTCCGGCACCTCGCTCATGGCGCGCAGGGCGATGTCGTTTTCTCCCTGACTCATGTCGACCATCTGGTTGGTGAAGTTGAGTTCCACCTCCACTCCCGGGCAGAGCGTGGCAAAGCTGGTCAGCAGTTCGCTCACCATGCGATCGCCGGTACTGACCGGGCAGGTAAAGCGCAGGCGACCGCCATCCTCTTCGGTCAGCGCCTGAATATCCTGCTCCGCCTGCCGAGCCAGCGCGAAGATCTCCCCCGCCTGCTGGTAGAGGGTCTTGCCCGCCTCGGTCAGACTGAGGCGGCGGGTGGTGCGCTGCAACAGTTGCGCATTGAGGGAGGACTCCAGCGCGCTAACGTGGCGGCTCAGCATCCCCTTGCTGACCCCCAGCGTATCGGCCGCAGTCGAGAAACTGCCGCGCAGCACCACCTCATAAAAGCTGGCCAGATGGGCGATATCCATCATTAGCTCCAATATGGAAACAATGGGTTTATTTTACGCGCTTTTTCGCATTTTCTGTTGCGCTAGAATCGATACATCCCAACCAGGAGTGATGCAGATGAAAATTGTGATTGTGGGTGCCTCCGGCACCGTCGGCTCCGCGGTCAGTGAACTGCTTGCCAAAGATCATCAGGTGATCCGGGTCGGCCACAGTCGTGGCGATGCCACGGTCGACATGCGCGATCCCGCCTCCATCAAGGCGCTGTTTGCCCAAGTGGGCCAGTTTGATGCGCTGGTGGTGGCCAGCGGCAGTGTAGCCTTCAACGGCCTGACCGAGATGACCGACGAGCAGTGGCAGGTGGGACTGGAGAGCAAGCTGATGGGCCAGATCAACCTGACCCGAGCCGCCATTCCCTATCTGACTGACAAGGGTTCCATCACTTTGATCAGCGGTATTCTGAGCGAGGAGCCGATCAACTGGGGCGTGAGCGCCAGCACAGTCAACGGCGCCATCGATCACTTTGTGAAAGCGGCCGCCTGCGAGCTGCCAAGGGGCATTCGCATCAACGTGGTGAGCCCCACCGTGCTGGCGGAGTCGATGGACAAATACGCCGACTTCTTCCCGGGGTTCGTGCCGGTGCCCGCCGCCAAGGTAGCGCAGGCTTACAAGAAGTCGGTGCTGGGCATCCAGACCGGTCAGGTGTTCAGAGTGAACGGCTGATCGCCGCTCGCTTGCCGCCAGACCAGCAATAAAAACGGGCCCCGCTGAGGGGCCCGTCTGTTTATCTGCCTCTCTCCTTCGCCGCCAGCAAACGTTTGTTTGCTGGCGACAAAAAAAGAGAGCAACCCTTAGTCGATCAGACCGTACTGATCGCGCAGCACCTCGATGATCTCCTGCTTGGGATTGGCAGAACGCGCCAGCTTGTGGCCGATGATCTTCTCGGCGATCCCGACATAGGTGTTGGAGATATCCATCATCACTTCGGTCGGCAGCTTGTTGTCGCGGGCCAGGGCAAAACGTTCCGGCATGCGGTTCTTGTTGAGCAGGATGTCCGGATCCGGGAAGTGGTTGAGCAGCCACTGACGGAAACCCTCTTTGGACTTCTCGACGATCTGTCCGTCGCGCAGGGCCGCGCCATCCCAGATACGGGAGCTGTCGGGAGTACCCACTTCGTCCATGTAGATCAGCTTCTCGTTGCCCGCCGCATCGTGGACGTAACCAAACTCGAACTTGGTATCGACGAAGATCTGATCAAGCCCGGCCAGCGCGTCGCTGATGACGTTGAAGCCCTCTTTGAGCAGCACTTCGTAGCGGTCGATGTCAGCCGGCTTGCTGAAGTTGAAGCCCTTGTAGTGGCGCTCGATATCGGCACGGGAAACGTTGACGTCATCGGCTTCCGGCACGCCATCCAGCCCTTTCAGTACGCCCTTGGTGGACGGGGTGATGAGGATCTCCGGCAGTTTCTGATCCTTTTTGAGCCCTTCCGGCAGGGTGATGCCGCAGAACTCGCGCTCGCCATCCTTGTAGGCACGCCACATGGAGCCGGTGATGTATTGGCGAGCAATCGCCTCGATCATCACCGGACGGGCTTTTTGCACGATCCAGACGAAGGGGTGCGGAATATCCAGAATGTGGCTGTCGGCCAGTCCCTTCTCCTTGAACAGCTTGAACCAGTGGCTGGAGATAGCATTGAGCGCCGCGCCCTTGCCCGGTACGCCGTTCAGGCCATCCACACCTTGCCAGATGCAATCGAAGGCCGAGATGCGATCGCTGATCACCATGAGGGCGAGGGGCGCATCGGCCGGCACATCATAGCCTTTCTCTTTTATGAGCCGGGCACTGTCTTCGGGGGTCAACCAGTAGACGCTGCGCACTTTGCCGGAATGGACAGGTTTATCGGTACGGATCGGCAAATCGTCATTCACCGCCAATACTTGATCTGCAAGACTCATGGCTAATAACACTTCCTGTTTGTGGGGGGTAAACATCGCGAGTTCCTCACCTGCGCGCTCTGTTTGCAAGCATGCTGGCAAGGGGCTCGCATCATCGAAAACCGCTCGGAATCCCCGCGTTTTCAGGGGGATTTTGATAACAAAACAGGGGCACAAGGCCCCTGTATTTATTCTGCTTTTGCTGCTGCCTGATCGGCCAGCCCCTTGGCGAACGCCTCGGACAGGCTGATATACATCTGGGAGATAACCCCGGACGATACCGGCTTCTTGTCCTTGTCGAACAGGGTGATGGAGGTCTTGCCTCCCGCCATTTCGCCAAGCTGGAAGCGGTATTTCTCCTCCTCCAGTTTGAACGGCTCGCTCCCTTTCGCCTTCCAGAACTCGGCGCCCGGCTCTTCGTACTCGACGTCGATCCAACCCAGAGACTGCTGGGTATCCTTGATGGTGAAACCGTAAGCAGGCAGTACCTGGTTGAGGCGACGCCACACCTGATCAAAGGAGCCTTCGGCAATCCAGGCGCTCAGCTCGTTGTTGTCCAGACCCAGTTGCAGACCCATGCCATCGTTGGACCTGTGCTGCTCGCGGGCTTTCAGCTGGCTGTCGTAATAGAGCGAGAACTGGTTCAGCACTCGCGCAGCATAGCGCTGGGCATCGGCAGGGGTCAGCTTGTTGCTGGTCTCGCCATCGATGGTCTCTTCGTGATCCAGCACCCGGACCGACATGTTGACGGCGTGGCGCTGGGCGTCGTTGCGCACGGTGAACTGGTAACGCTGACGGATTGTGAAATCCTCGTCATCTTCACCCCAGCCATCGAGGGCGACCGTGTTGTCAAACCAGCCGGTCTGCAATACGCCATCCTGCTGATCCAGCTTCTCGGTGGTGACCTTGTATTTGGCCAGGAAGTTCATCAGGAACGACCAGGTATCGCGCTCCACGCTCTGGCTGGTGCTCAGGGCATAGAAGGCAACGGTCGGTTCGGTTGCACTCTGCACGACCTGACTGCCCGGTACCACGGTCAGCAGCTGGGCGGGCGGGCGCACATCGACCTGGGCGCCGAGGGCACCTTCACGGCTGCTCTCGGGAAGCGGCGGAATATCGTACTGGCTGTTGAAGGTGGGGGCGCTCAATCCTGCGGGGATCAAGAACGCGCGGCCCTCGAGGCGGGCATCTTCATAACCGAAGTCGCGGTTGGCCATTTTGCGATCCTGGGGGGTGCTGCAACCGGCCAAGACGGCCACAGTCGCAACGCTCAGCACCAGACGGGCTCTATTTCCCTTTCCATTAGATTTAAACACTCGCCATCAACTCCGCTGTGGTCAGTGCTCGCGCCATCAGCTGTTCGCCCTCGGGGGTGAGGTCAACCAGCGGCAGGCGCAAGGTGGCTGTTGCAATCAACCCCAGTTGGGCACAGGCCCATTTCACCGGGGTAGGGCTCGGTTCGCAGAACAGAGTCTTGTGCAACGGCATCAAGAGATTGTTGATGTCATGCGCCTGCCCGGCATCACCGGCCAGCGCAGCACGACACATGTCGGCCATCTGGGCCGCTGCAATATTGGTGGTGACCGAAATCACGCCATCGCCACCTTGCAGCATAAAATCACAACCAGTGGCATCGTCGCCACTGTAAAGGGCAAACTCCGGCCCGCACAGCTCGCGCAGCAGCGGGGTGCGGCTCAAATCGCCGGTTGCCTCTTTCAAACCGATAATGCCGGGAACCTTGGCCAGACGGGCCACGGTCTCCGGTTTGAGATCGCAACAGGTGCGACCGGGCACATTATAAAGAATTTGGGGCAGACCACTAGCCTCGGCGATCGCACAATAGTGGCGATAGAGACCTTCCTGAGTGGGCTTGTTGTAGTAAGGAGTCACCGAGAGGCCCGCCACCACGCCGGTTTTGGCCAGTCGCTTTGCCAATTCAATGGCATGGGCGGTATTGTTGGAGCCGCAACCGGCGATGACGGGAATGCGTCCGGCGGCATACTCAACGGTCTTTTCAACAACGGCGATATGCTCCTGCTCGCTCAGGGTCACCGATTCCCCTGTGGTACCCACCGCAACAATGGCGCTGGTCCCGGCGCTGACATGATAGTCAACCAGCTTGGCCAGACTGGCCCAATCGACTTCACCTGAAGCCAGCATGGGGGTAACGAGCGCAACAATACTACCGCGTAACATGGACTTTTCTCCCGATTTTCAGGGGCGTAATGGTAAAGCTGACCCCTTTGAAAAACAAGGGAGAGAGGGGGCAAGCCGTGATACCATCCGGAACAAAAAGCAATGGACGAAAGTCGGCAGCGTCCCTCAGGGAGTGGTCATCAGGGCCGGAGGGTTGGCTTGCCAGCGCGGCTTTCGCAACGAAATAACGGACGAGAGAAGATTTATGACTCACTACCTGGTCGTAACGGCCATCGGCACGGACAGGCCTGGCATCGTCAATGAAGTGACCCGCCACGTCAGTGGCTGTGGTTGCAACATTGTGGACAGCCGCCTTGGCATCTTCGGCAATGAATTTACCTTTATCATGCTGCTCTCGGGCGACTGGAACAGCATGATGCAACTCGAAATCAGCCTGCCCCTGCGTAGCCAGGAGTGGGATCTCATCACCATGATGAAACGCACCGAACGCCACCAGTCCCTGCAGTATGACGTCCGCGCCAGTGCCGACCTGTTGATCCGCGACGAGCCCGGCATCGTAAGCCAGTGCACCCAGTTCTTCAGCGAACATGGCTGGAACATTCAGGCGATGCAATCAATGACCCTGGAGCAGCAGCCGTTCAACCTGCTGAAGATCAGTTTTCAGCTCAATCTGGCCAGAGAGGGTGAAGTGGAAGGTTCGCAAACCGCCTTCGCCGAATTCTGTCGTCAACTGGGTGCCGAATCGTTCGAGTTTATCGTCAATCGCAAACACGCCTGAGGGCGTTTTACCCGAGGAGACCCCATGCAACCACTACAAGCTGGCAGCCCCGCCCCCGATTTCTCCCTGCCCGACCAGAATGGCAATCAGGTCAGCCTCGCTGGCCTGCGCGGCAAGAAGGTGCTGGTCTATTTCTACCCCAAGGCGATGACCCCCGGCTGCACTACCCAGGCCTGCAGCCTGCGCGATGTGAACGCCGAGTTGGCCGCCCTCAATGTGGTGGTGCTTGGCATCAGCCCGGATCCGGCCAAACGGCTGAAAAAGTTCGAAGAGCGGGACCAGCTCAACTTCACCCTGCTGGCCGATGAAGACCACGCCGTCGCCGATGCCTTTGGCGTCTGGGGCCCGAAGAAGTTCATGGGCAAGGAGTATGACGGCATTCACCGTCAGAGCTTCCTGATCGATGAAGAGGGCAAGATTGCCCACCACTTCGACAAGTTCAAAACCAGCGATCACCATCAGGTGGTACTGGATTTCCTCAAGGGATAATCCTCCCCTGCGTCATTGAAAGGCCTGCCATGCAGGCCTTTTTTGTCTGGTCAGCCGCCCCTTGCCAGCGGATTTTTCTCACCAACTCCCCCGCCCAGATCAAAAAATTCATTTTATATATGGGTTAACGTGACCCCAGAATCATCTTCCAGCGAGATATCCCATGAACATGAGCAACACAGAACGTTTGATCCTGAGTAACCAGTACGAAATTCTGGCGAAACTCAATCCGGAGAAAGCGGACGTCTACCAGCGCGCCAGCACCATCATCGAGCGCGGCTACTGCCTGCAGATCCTCGAGCTGGAGAAGAGCTTCGGCCATCTGGATCTGGCGACCTGCCAGGAGGTCATCGACACCCTGGAGCTGCACCACGCACTGGCCATCTCATGGGGCAATCTGGAGGCCGCCGATCAGGGCGAGATCAACGCCAGCCGTCTGGAGTTCAATGGCTACAGCCGCAGTCAGGAGCGGGAGCTGGCCGACTACGTCTGCTTCCTGCTGGAGGTGGACAAGCGCTTCCCCGAGCTCAAATGCCCGTGCGACGAGCTCTCCAGCGACATCGCCATGCGCGACAAGTACCAGCGGATGCTGACTGTATGGCGTCAGTGCCCTCGTCAGTACAAGCTCTCCATCCAGGAGATCCGCAAGGTACTGGCAGCGTGATCCGCACACCGACCGCAACAAAAAAGGCGCCACTGGCGCCTTTTTGCATCTGAAACGGGTTATTCGTAGAGAAAGGATTTATCGAGCTGCTGGAAGGCGGCCTTGAGGGTATCGGCCAGCTCTTCATAACGCGGCTGGGACACCAGCTGGCGGCGGCCACCCTGCTCGTTCATCTTGCCGTTGATCTCCCGATACCAGCTCGCCAGCGACGGGGGCAAGCGGGTGTCGGCACGCTGGCCGAGCCAGTAGTAGCCCTGCAGCGGCAAACTGAGCAGAAACAGCACGGAAGTGATGACGGAGGGCCAGTAGTGCAGCTCACCAAACTGGAACTGCAGCATCACGCTCAGCACCGCCAGCGCGGGGATCACCTTGAGGGCGAATTCGGTTGCCTTGATCACCCGATTTTCAGGAAACATCGAATTGAGCTCGGGACGGCGCGGCCAAAGCGTCATATAATGGCGGCCTTGCTGTAACTTAGTTCCAAAAATGTTCATGCTCATACTACCTCCGAGCGCTTTTTGAACGTACTAACGGCAAAACCTCGACAAAATTTGATGCAAAGTAACAAAGGTTGAGGATGACTTTGTTATTTTTCAACAATCGGGTTATCCTTTGTACGCCCATTTTTGCGTCAAAAGCTTCTTGCTATTGACCTGTCAGGGACGTCTGGATTTCGGGTCTTGTATCACTATACAAGGGGCAAGCAACAGATTGCCAACCCTCATAAGGATAAGTTGAAAGTTTTTGGCCGCACCGCGTCCAACGCATCCGCCTACACAACCCAATCTGCGATAGGATTTATTCATGAGTAAGCTGGTTCTTGTTCTTAACTGTGGCAGCTCTTCCCTGAAGTTTGCCGTCATTGACGCAACCACCGGTGATGACCTGCTGTCCGGCCTGGCCGAGTGCTTCAACCTCGACGACGCCCGCATCAAGTGGAAACTGAATGGCGAGAAAGGCAGTGCCGATCTGGGTGCGGGTGCCGCTCACCAGGAAGCGCTGGACTTCATCGTCAACAAGATCCTGCCGCTCAATCCGGAACTGTCCAAGAACCTGATCGCCATCGGTCACCGTGTTGTTCACGGCGGCGAGCGCTTCACCTCTTCCGTCGTTATCTGTGACGACGTGATCGCCGGCATCGAAGCCGCCGTTCCGTACGCACCGCTGCACAACCCGGCTCACCTGATCGGTATCCGTGAAGCTCGCCGCGTATTCCCGGCGCTGGCTGACAAGAACGTGGCCGTATTCGATACCGCGTTCCACCAGTCCATGCCGGAAGAAGCCTTCCTGTACGCTCTGCCGTACAAGCTCTACAAAGAGAACGGCATCCGTCGCTACGGCGCTCACGGTACCAGCCACTACTACATCAGCCTGGAAGCTGCCAAGCAGCTGAACAAGCCGGTTGAAGAGCTGAACATCATCAACTGCCACCTGGGCAACGGCGGTTCCGTCTGCGCCATCAAGAACGGCAAATCTGTTGATACCTCCATGGGCCTGACCCCGCTGGAAGGTCTGGTGATGGGTACCCGTTCCGGTGATCTGGACCCGGCCATCATCTTCTTCCTGCACGACAAGCTGGGCATGAGCGTGGCTGACATCAACACCATGCTGACCAAAGAGTCCGGCCTGCAGGGTCTGACCGAAGTGACCTCCGACTGCCGTTTTGTTGAAGACAACTACGACAGCAAAGAAGAAGCCAAGCGTGCTATGGACGTTTACTGCTATCGCCTGGCCAAGTACATCGGCGCCTACGCTGCCGCCATGGACGGTCGTCTGGACGCAGTTGTTTTCACCGGTGGTATCGGTGAAAACTCCGCCCCGATCCGTGAAATCACCCTGAACAAGCTGGGTCTGCTGGGCTTTGACGTCGATCACGACGCCAACCTGAAGGCTCGTTTCGGCAAGGGTGGCGAGATCACCAAGGCTGGTTCTACCAAGGCTCTGGTAATCCCGACCAACGAAGAGTGGGTTATCGCCCACGACGCGCTGGAACTGGTCGGCGCTTAATTGACGCAGTAACTCGAGGCCGCCCACCAGGGCGGCCTTTTCCTGATCCCAAAAAATGAACAAGGGGTATAAAGTGGCACGCACTATTATGCTTATCCCGGTCGGCACTGGTGTCGGCGTAACTTCCGTGAGTCTGGGCGTTGTTCGCGCCATGGAGCGTCACGGTGTCAATGTCAGCTTCTTCAAACCGGTTGCCCAGCCGCGTCCGGGTGAAACCGGTGCCGAGCGCTCAACCGCCGTTATCCGCGCTGCTGCCAACATCAACCCGCCCGAGCCCTTCACCCTCTCCTACGCCGAGAACATGATCAGCTCCAGCAACACCGATATCCTGCTGGAAGAGATCGTTGCCCGCTTCGAAGAGCACGTGAAATCCAGTGGTGCCGAAGTGCTGGTTGTCGAAGGTATGGTGCCGACCGACAAGCAGCCCTTTGCCAACAAGCTGAACTACGACGTCGCCAAGGCGCTGGACGCTGACATGGTATTCGTGACCCACCCGGGCCATGACTCCAGCCAGAAGCTGAAAGAGCGCATTGAGCTGGCCTGCTCCAACTTCGGTGGTGTCAACAACCCCCGTATCGTTGGTTGCGTAATCAACAAGGTTGGCGCACCGGTTGACGAGCATGGCGTAACCCGCCCTGACCTGACCGAGATGTTCGAAGCCCATCACCACGCTTCTGACGCAGCTCACAACCTGGAAGTGCTGCAAGTATTCGGCAAGAGCCCGCTGCGCATCCTGGGTTGCATCCCTTGGAACACCCAGCTGATCGCCCCGCGCGCCAAGGATCTCGCCAAGCATCTGGCTGCCAAGATCCTGCACAAGGGTGAGCTGGACAGCCGCCGTCTGCAGACCGTGACCTTCTGTGCCCGCTCCATCCACAACATGGTCGAGCACTTCCGTCCGGGCAGCCTGCTGGTCACCTCCGGCGACCGCTCTGACGTTATCGTCTCTGCCTGCCTCTCCGCCATGAACGGCGTCAAGCTGGGCGCCCTGCTGCTGACCGGTAACTATCATCCGGAGCCGCAGGTCATGGCGCTGTGCCAACAGGCCATGGCCACCGGCCTGCCGATCATGATGACCGGTACCAACACCTGGCAGACCGCAGTCAGCCTGCAAAACTTCAACGTCGATATTCCGGAAGATGACCGCGAGCGTATCGAGCTGGTGCAGGACTATGTGGCTGGCCACATCGACAAGCACTGGATCGAGTCGCTGACTGTCAGCTCTACCCGTTCCCGTCGCCTGAGCCCGCCGGCATTCCGTTATCAGCTGACCGAGCTGGCCCGTCAGGCCAACAAGCGTGTCGTGCTGCCGGAAGGCGACGAGCCGCGCACCATCAAGGCTGCCGCCATCTGTGCCGAGCGTGGCATTGCCCGTCCGGTACTGCTGGGTAACCCGGAAGAGATCCGTCGTGTTGCCGAACAGCAGGGTGTGGTACTGACCGATCGCGTAGAAATCATCGATCCGGCCGTTGTGCGCGAGCGCTATGTGCCGCGTCTGGTCGAGCTGCGCAAGAACAAGGGCATGACCGAAGTGGTTGCCCGCGAGCAGCTGGAAGACAACGTGGTACTTGGTACCATGATGCTGGAGCGCAATGAAGTTGACGGCCTGGTATCCGGCGCGGTGCACACCACTGCCAACACCATCCGTCCGCCGATGCAGATCATCAAGACCGCTCCGGGCTCTTCCCTGATCTCCTCCATCTTCTTCATGCTGCTGCCTGACCAGGTGCTGGTCTACGGTGACTGCGCGATCAACCCGGATCCGACTGCCGAGCAGCTGGCCGAGATCGCCATCCAGTCCGCCGACTCCGCTGCCGCTTTCGGCATCGAGCCGCGCGTCGCCATGATCTCCTACTCTACCGGTACCTCTGGCGCCGGTGCCGATGTAGAGAAAGTGCGTGAAGCGACCGAGCTGGCCAAGGCCAAGCGCCCCGACCTCATCATCGACGGCCCGCTGCAGTACGATGCGGCCATCATGGAGAACGTGGCCAAGTCCAAGGCACCGAACTCACCGGTTGCCGGTAAAGCTACCGTGTTCGTCTTCCCTGACCTGAACACAGGTAACACCACTTACAAAGCGGTGCAGCGTTCTGCTGACCTGGTCTCCATCGGCCCGATGCTGCAAGGCATGCGCAAGCCGGTCAACGACCTCTCCCGTGGCGCCCTGGTTGACGACATCGTCTACACCATCGCCCTGACCGGTATCCAGGCTGCTCAGGCTGACGAACAAGCCTAATCAGCATCCGCCTGAAAAAACCGATCACAAAGGCTGCTCACCCCAGGTGAGCAGCCTTTTTTATTGGTTCTCTCTTTGAAGACCAGTGAAACATGCCATCAGCGCAGTGTTGCACAGAACAATGCCATGTGATGTGCCAGAAATGTCTCGAGCGTAGCGCTGCGGGAACGCGTGCCCGCCACCTTAAAGATGCATCTAAAATAGATTCAAGATCATACGGTTGGATTTATGAGGGCATTTATAGTGAAGCGCTTATAGCAAATATTTCGCCATCGGCATGAGGAATTGACCTGTTAGAAATAGCAGTGAAAAAGACCCGTTCGATACGCTATTCATCAATGTGCCACTCGGCAATATCCACATCATGGAGGAATGGAAATGCTGATGAAGAAGCTCTCTGCAGTCATGCTACTGGCCTGCTTGCCACTGTTCAGCCAACCTGTGCTGGCCGCAGATAAGGCAGCACCCAAGCAAACAACCACAGCCGAGGTCGCCAAGGAGACCAGCAAGCTGAATATCAATACGGCCACCCTTGCCGAACTCACCAGCCTGAAAGGGATTGGCGACAAGAAGGCACAAGCCATCGTCGACTATCGGGAAAAACAGGGAAAGTTCACCTCGGTCGATCAGCTGGCGGATGTCAATGGCATTGGCCCGGCCACGCTGGAAGCCAACCGTGACATGATCATCGTCAAATAACGTCCGAGCTCTGCATATACGAATGGGGTAGCCTGTGGCTGCCCCATTTTTCTTGGAGTATCATGGCCGCACTTTAATCCCGCTGGATAGTTTTCCATGAAAAAGACTCCTCTGACAGTTCGCAAGGCCGTGCTCCCGGTAGCCGGTCTGGGTACCCGTATGCTGCCAGCCACCAAGGCCATCCCGAAAGAGATGCTGCCGGTGGTCGACAAACCGCTGATCCAGTACGTAGTGCGCGAAGCCATCGCCGCCGGGATCAAGGAGATCGTGCTGGTAACCCACTCGAGCAAGAACTCCATCGAAAACCACTTCGACAAGAGTTTCGAACTGGAAGCGACCCTCGAGAAGCGGGTCAAGCGTCAACTGCTGGAAGAGGTGCAACAGATCTGCCCGAAAGACGTCACTATCATGCACGTCCGTCAGGGTGAGGCCAAAGGTCTGGGCCACGCTGTGTTGTGCGCCCGCCCGCTGATCGGTGACAACCCGTTTGCCGTGCTGCTGCCGGATGTACTGATTGATGAAGTGGCCAGCGACCCGAAAAAAGACAACCTGGCCGAGATGGTACACATGTTCGAAGAGAACCAGATCAGCCAGATCATGGTGGAGGCGGTTCCCGAGAGCGAAGTGGACAAGTACGGCATCGCCGACATCAAGGGCGAGGCCCTGAGCGAGGGGATGTCTCTGCCGATGCAGGCCATTGTCGAGAAGCCGCCCCGTGACGAAGCCCCCTCCAATCTGGCGGTAGTGGGTCGTTACGTCCTCTCCTCCAATATCTGGCCGCTGCTGGAAAAAACCCCTGCCGGCGCCGGTGACGAGATCCAGCTGACCGATGCCATCGCCATGCTGATGGAGCAGGAGCAAGTCAACGCCTACTTTATGAAGGGCAAGAGTCACGATTGCGGCAGCAAGCTGGGCTACATGAAAGCCAATGTGGAATATGGTGTGCGCCATCACGAGCTGAATGGTGAATTCATCGGCTGGCTGAAGCAGTTCGTCAAGCAGTTGTAATCGCTGATAAATCTGTTTTTTATAGACGTATTTAAGGGGCATCAAATGATGCTCCTTTTTCATTTTTGCAACAAAAAATCAATCAAGAGTAAATAAACTCTCAGCAAATCATAATGTTGTAATTTATTCACACATGCTCTATAAGGATTGAGGCGTGTTTCTCGCCCTTGCATAAAAAACTCAAAAAAATATAAGACACAGGTGGAAGTTCCAATGAATAACCCGTCAAAAGGGACCTTTTTAGGTCACCCTAAAGGGCTTTTTTTGCTCTTTAGTACCGAACTGTGGGAGAGATTCTCCTATTACGGCATGCGTGCCGTGCTGGTGCTCTATCTGACCGACCTGACTGCCAACGGCGGTCTGGGCTGGAGTCAGGCAGATGCCCTCAAACTCTACGGTATCTATACCGGTCTGGTTTATATCACTCCGCTGATCGGCGGCTGGCTGGCTGACACCTTCCTGGGTCAACGTCGCGCCATCCTGATCGGTGCCGTGCTGATGGCCGCAGGTCAGTTCACTCTGGCACTGCCCCACGCCATGTTCCCTGATATGGTCAACACCATGTTCTACGCGGGCCTCGCGCTGCTGATCGTGGGTAACGGCCTGTTCAAACCGAACATCTCCACCATGGTGGGTGACCTCTATGAAGAGGGCGATCACCGCCGTGATGGCGCTTTCACCATCTTCTACATGGGTATCAACCTGGGTTCCCTGCTGGCAGGTGTGATCTGTGGTGCTGCCGCTACGGCCTACGGCTGGCAAGCCGCCTTCGTCGGCGCCGGTATCGGTATGCTGCTCTCTCTGGTGATCCAGGCCACCATGGCCCAGCGTTTCCTGGGTGACATCGGTCGCGTCACTGCCGCCCAGCGCGCAGCCGCCCTGCGTACTACCGAGCAGAAAGCACCGCTGACCAAGCAGGAAGTGGATCGCATCAAGGTTATCCTGGTACTGGGTCTGTTCACCATCATCTTCTGGGCCGGTTTCGAGCAGGCCGGTGGTCTGATGAACCTCTACACCCAGGAGTATACCGACCGCATGATCGGCAGCTTCGAAGTGCCGACCGCCTGGTTCCAGTCCCTGAACCCCTTCTTCATCATCACTCTGGCACCGGTCGTTGCGGCCATCTGGATCAAGCTCGGCAAGAAAGAGCCGAACTCTCCGGTGAAATTCGCCATGGGTCTGCTGTTCCTGGCTATCGGCTTCCTGTTCATGGTCGGTGCCGTGCTGCAGCAGGGTGGTGACAACACCGTCAAGACCTCCATGTTCTGGCTGGTAGGTGCTTACCTGTTCCACACCCTAGGCGAGCTCTGCCTCTCCCCGATTGGCCTCTCCATGGTGACCAAACTGGCTCCGCTGCGTCTGGCTTCCCTGATGATGGGTGCCTGGTTTGGCTTCGTTGCCCTGGCCAACTACGCTGCGGGCTTTATCGGCTCCTTCGTAGGTGAAGCCGGTCCGATCGCCATCTTCGGTGGCATCGCCCTGGCTGCGATACTGAGCGCCCTGATCCTGCTGACCATGGCCAACCGCCTGGTTTACTGGATGCACGGTGCCGAAGGCCCGGCCAAAGAGCCGCAAGCGCAAGAGAAGAAACTGCAATCCGCCACCGTCTAAACTGTCAGGATTGTAAACAACAAACAGGGCGCCCATCGGCGCCCTGTTTGTTTTGGCCTGTTTATCAGGCGGCATCAGTGATGACGAACCTGCACATCCAGTGAGCCGCCGCTGTCGCTGCGAAACTGCAGGGCGAACGGTTCATGCCAGCTACGTTTGTGCAGGGCGTAGTGGCTACTGCGCATCAGGCCAAGGGGCAAGCCACCGGAGCGCATCAGCCAGTGGGGAGAGGTGAGCCCTGCGTTGGCAAACACCAGTCCATCATGCTGATCAAACAGCAGCGCCGCCATGGCAAAAGAGTGGCGAAGCCCGGACGCCATCAACTGATGGTTGAGGTAGTCGAGCAACCGGTGCGGCTGGCTCAGCAACCGGCTCTCGTTCTGCTGAAACTGGCGGTAGGGGACATTCATCAAGGATCGCACCAGCGCACCACAAAATGCCGCATCCGTCCCCATGATCGGCAGCTCCATCACCAGCACCAGCAGCTTGTCTTTCACCTTGAAGGTATCGGGAATAAACAGCTGCCCCAGCCCCTTGAACGTGACCTGCCAGGGGCCCCACTCCTGCAAGCCCGGCGGCTTGAGCCCCGCCAGCAGGCGGCTGGCCGCCTTGTCGTGGGCACTGAAATAGTCGATGTGATCCATCAGCTCCAGCTGCTGCGCCCGGTTGACGCTGCCGTTGAGACACTGTTCGATGCTGCGCTCGACCAGCCCGTAATCCTCGAGGGGTTTGAGCAGATAGTCCCGCGCACCGGCACGCAAGGCGCTGGCGACCGCCTCCATGGTGCTCTGGGCCGAAATGACGATAACCGGAATATGGGGATAGCGCGCAGAGAGGCAGGCGATCACCTCGTGGCCATCCATATTGGGCATATTGAGATCGCAGAGCACCACATCGGGATGGTAGAGGGCCGCCGCCGACAGCCCCTCAATACCATCTTCGGCCTGAAAGACCGTTGCCCCGTCCCGTGCGAGGTAACTTACTAACGAGTGGCGAAAAACGGCCTCGTCCTCCACCACCAGGATCCGTAGCCCGGCTTTTGACATCTTGATAAAGCTCTTATTAGTCAATTGGTTATTTAGGTATTAAGACTAGCTCAAAAGTGCGGTCAGCGCGGAAACCCTGCTTCAAAAGTAGACCTCGATCATACGAAGGCATCAAGAGAACCCCATCCGTCCGCGCAGCTCTATTCGCTCGGGTGGCTCCGCGACTACGACCGCCATCCGAATTGTGCAAGTGGGCGCCATAAGGGATAATGCCCCCCACTCCTGCTCGTGAAGAAGACCATGACCCCAGCCGAATACAGCGCCCTTGCCCACCCAAGATTGTCCCATCCGGCTCGCAGTCTCTATACCTTGCAGCTGCGCCGACTGGTGCTGGAAAATCAGGCGGCCCGGCTCAACTATCCCGAGCTGGGTCGAGCGCTGGCAGTAGCCGATCCGGGAGATCCCTGCGGCTTTTCGTTTCAGGTCAATGCCCGCCAGCTCACCGAGCTGTTCGATGAACTGATGGAGGCGGGCCTGCTGCAGGTCGAGGCTCAGCCCGAGAGTGAGCACTACCATCAGTGCCCGTTCCAGTTGCCACTGCTGACCCAGAAATTGCGCAGCCCGCTGCCGGAGCGCCCCTTCCAGATGCATCTGCAATGGCGACCGGACGAGGAGCTGCCCGCCCTCGCCCGTCTGTGCGGGGTGATCGATGCCAGCTATAGCGAAGAAGATCTGGGGGAGTTTATCGCCTACTGGCTGGGGCGCCCCGAGGTGTTCGACTCCCAGCATCAATGGATGCTCAAGTTCATTCGCGCCCTCAAGACCCGCCGCTATACCCGTCGCAAACCGATGGAGGTGCAGGGCTACCAGCAGGTGACGCCGGCCCCGGCAGAGTCGGGCCCCAGCAAACGGGCCCAACAGATGATTGAAGAGGCCAAGCGACTGGCCCAACAGCAGACGCAAGAACCCGCAGCGCAGCAGGAGCCGGATAATGATTGATAGCGGCCCCCGCCTGCAGGCAGAATCAACCCCTTGTCTACCCATCCCTGATCGAGCAGAAGGAGCATTCCATGACTGACCCGCAAGATCCCCTGCGCCAGGAGCTGGAAGAGATCGAAGCCAAGCGCCAGAAGATCGCCAAGGCCAAGCAGGATCACCGCATTCACGACCCGGAATTGAGCCGCCATGTGGGTGGCCTGCTGGAGCGCATTCGTCGCCTGCAACAAGAGACCGGTGGCGGCCAGTATGACTACGAGACCCTGCGCAAGGAGTATGACGCCAAGGCCAACGCCGAGGTGCGCGAGCTGCAGAAGGCGGCCCGTCAGGAGCGGATCCAGAAGCTGATCGCCCAGGCCGACCTCAACCCTGACTGGGTATTTGACAAGATGGATGCCACAGATCCGGCGCTGCAATATCCCATCGAGACCGCCCGTTACTTTATCAGCGGTTTCGAGCACTGGGAGAAGAGCGGTGGCGGCTGCATGCTGATCTACGGTGACTACGGCACCGGCAAGTCGACCCTGGCGGGTGCGGTAGCGCATGAGCTGATCGCCCGTCACCAGAAATCGGTGATCTTCCAGCAGTGGGCCTCCATCGTCGATCGGCTGTTCTTCAACGTGATCCCCGATCAGGATGAGCGCAACCAGTACCGCCGCGCGCTGGAAGAGGTGGATCTGCTGATCATTGATGAGGTATCGGCCAACCGCGCCAAGATGGCGGAGAGTCAGTCCAGCTTCCTCGGCCACCTGCTGCGCCGCCGTCGCAACCTGTCAAAGAGCGTCATCATCATCACTAACCATACGCCCCAGAGCCTGCATCAGGCGATCGGTGATTTCAGCTATGAGGCGATCAAGGCGTTCAATCCGGTGGATATCCACCTGAGCGGTCCAAGCCGTCGCCCCAGCATCGGCAACTACAGCGGCTGATGCCTCTCAAAGAGTGCGAGTCGCTGGCGGCTCGCACCTTCTCCTCCTTGCTGACTCACAAATAGAAAC
The DNA here is from genome assembly GCF_051919365.1 of Aeromonas sp. 82P. Lineage (NCBI taxonomy): Bacteria > Pseudomonadati > Pseudomonadota > Gammaproteobacteria > Aeromonadales > Aeromonadaceae > Aeromonas > Aeromonas sp. 82P. The sequence goes on along the minus strand of NZ_JBQBEV010000001.1, from coordinate 1,155,888 downwards.
AACTCTCATTTACAGCAGGCGAACAAGCCACTAGGCTAGCCCCTTTTGCCAAGGGAGCTCATCTATGCCAACCACACTGATTTTCGGAGCCAGCCGCGGGCTGGGCCGCGCCTTTACTAACCACGCCCTGAGCCAGGGTCACCGGGTCGTTGCGCTGGTACGCAACCCCGAGATGGCCACAGAACTAGGTGCGCTGGGAGTTGAGGTGATCGAAGGGGATGCGCTGGATCCGGCTGCGGTGCAGCAGGCATGTGTCCGGGCAGGGCAAGATGCACAGGTCGTCTCTACCCTCGGCAGCTTCCGTCAAGCCGCGCCGGTGGACTATCAGGGCAACCGCCATGTAATCGATGCCATGGAGCAGGCTGGCCTGAAACGGCTGCTGCTGGTCACCTCCCTCGGCTGTGGCGACAGCTGGCAATATTTGCCGCAGCGGGCCCGCGCCGCCTTCGGTCATGAAGTGCGTCTCAAGAGTCTGGCGGAGAGCTGGCTGCAGACCAGCGCCCTCGCATGGACCATTCTGCGCCCGGCGGGCCTGCAGGATGGCGACGCCACCGGCCGCGCCGAGCTGAGTCAGGGCAAGGAGGTACACGGACTGGTACGCCGCGCCGATGTGGCCGCCCAAGGGCTGCGCCTGCTGGCGGATGAGACGGCGGTGGGGCAGATCTACGCCATCGGGGATCCCGAACTCCAGCGTGGCTAAAGCAGCAGTAAAACCGCTTAACCCCACCACATAACAAAACGGTCAGCCCAAGGGCTGACCGTTTTCGCTTTACCGCACACGCTATCTCACGGGCGCTTGCCCTATCCCGCTTAATCGGCGGTCGTCTCACTCTGTACGACCGGCTGACTGGCCACCGGCAGTGACTGCTGCCGCCAACGCAGCAGCAGGCAGGCCAGCGCGCCGTAGAGCAGCGCCAGTCCCCACAGCTGCCACCAGTAACGGGAAACCTGCGCAAAGTCGGCCCCCATCTGGTTAAGGCGCAGAAAACCCTCGATGGCGGGGATAGTGGGCACCCACTGAGCCAGCCAGTTGAGAGGCGCCGGGATCAGCTCGAGCGGCCAGATAAAGCCCGCCAGAAAGACCAGCGGCAGAGAGGAGATCAACACCACCTGAGTCGGCAGATCCCGCCGGGTAAAGAGGGCACCCAGCACAATACCGAACCAGCAGGTCGCCAGCAGGAATGGCAGGGCGAACAGCCAAAGCTGCACAGGGTCAGTATGGCGAGCGATGTTGTAGTGATCGAAGCAGAAGCCGAGGAAGTAGCTCACCGGCAGCAGGAACAACCCCGCCAGCACCAGGGTTCTGGCCAGCAGCAGCGGCAACACCGGCGCGCTTTGCCAGTAACCATGCTCGCCGCGGCAGTTACGCTGGTTCTGGGTCGCCCCCAGGATCCCCGCCCCCATCAGCAGCACCTGATGCAGGATCAGCACGAACACCGCCGGCACCACATAGTTCACATAACCCATGGAGGGGTTGAACACCGGCACCACGTTGAGGGCCACCGCATTCCAGCCCATGGCCGCTTGTGGTAGCGCCTCGCCGTGGCTCAACAGCCGCGCCACCTTCACCTGCGCGGCGAGAGTGCCACCGGCCTGCGCCAGCCCTTCGGCAATGGTGCCGTAGACCAGAAAGTAGGAGGCATCACCGGCATAGCTCAGGGTGACGCTCTTGCCCAGCATCAGATCCCGATAGAAGTGGTTGGGAATGTGCAGGATCCCGCTCGCCTCCCCGGCCATCATCAGTTGTCGCGCCTCGGCCAGCGAATTGGCTCGCGCCACCAGCTTTACCTGCGGCGTGGCATCGGCCATAAACTCCAGCTGACGGGACAACTGACTGCCATCGTCGTTGACCACCACTACCGCCTCTTCCCGCGGCAGCTGATGCAGATAGGGCTGGGGATAGAGAAACGAGTAGAAGATCACCCCGCCAAACAGAGTCAGCATGATGGCGCGATCCGCCAGCAGGGTGCGCAGCTCTAGGCGCAACAGATCGACAAATCCCAGCATCACTCAGGCTCCTTTTCGGCGATCGCCACTGCGGCTGATTGACGGGCCAGCTCGGCCTGCTGCTTGTAACGTCGTACCACCAGCAGCAGGGGGAGCAGGAACAGCAGCAGCGCCCCCAGTTGCGGCAACGCCGATGCGAGGGGCAGATCGTAGTTGCTCTGACCAATCTGCAGCTCCACATAGTGAGAGACCGGCAACAGGCTGCGCCAGAAGCGGGCGAAATCCCCCATGGCGCTCACCGGAAAGGTGACCCCCATAAAGGCAAAACCGGGCGCCGTGTAAGCCCCCGCCAGCGACAGGGCGCGGGCCGGATCCCGAATGATGCCGTAAAAGAAGGCCCCCATGGTAACGCAGGCGGCCGAGGCGAGCCCCAGACCCACCACCAGCACCAGCCAGCTGCCGTGCATGGGGTAGGAGAAGCCCTTGAACAGCAGCAGCGTCCAGACTATCCCCCAACCCCAGCCAATCAGCACGTGGGGCAGCAGGGTGCGCCAGAGGCCAAACCAGACCCCGCGAGTGGTCCAGTCCAGTCCCAGCCGATCGGTACGGGCCAGCGCATTGAGGCCGAACAGCACCACCAGGATCTGCCATACGGCTGGCAGAATGGCGCTCAACAGAAACTGGGCGTAGCTGGAGTTGAGGTTATAGAGCGCAGTGACCTGACTGCTGATAGGCACCGACTGCCCGAGCGCGCCGGGCAGTGCCTTGCCGTCGGCCATCGCCTCCAGCACACCGACCTGACCGTTGAGAGTGCCTACCACCTGCGCCAGTGCCGAGTTAACCAGCTTGGCGATGAGGATGAACTGGCCGTTGTTGAACACAGTCACCTGCGGCTGGGTACCCTGACGGGCATCCCGCTCCAGATGGTTGGGGATCACCACCAGCGCATAGATATCGCCACCGCGCAGGGCGCGCGCCCCGGCATCGATGGAGTCGAACTGTTGCGCCACCTTGAGCCCGGCCGAGCCATTCAGCGAGAAGGCGAGCTGGCGCGACAGCACGCTGTGGTCGAGATCCACCAGCCCCACCTTGAGGTCGCGGGCCAATCCTGCCGAGAAGATCCAGCAGAGGATCCCCATCAGCAGCAGCGGCACCCAGCTCATCAGGGCACGGCTGAATGGATCCTGCCACAGCAGCCGAAATTCACGTCCCATCAGAGTTCAACCAGCACACTCATGCCAACCCGCAGCCCCTCAACCGGTTGCAGCGGGCGAGCCTCCACTTGGAAGCTCTTCATATCGAAACCCTGACGGGTATCGGTAGCACGCCAAGTGGCGAAATCCCCCATCACGGCCACATGGGTCACCTTGAAGCGCACCATCTGATCGCCAAGGCCCGGGATGCGGGCATCGAACTCGGTACCGACCGGGAAGCGGGGCAGTAGATCCTCGCGCACGTGGAACTGGGCCCAGGCATCGCTCATGTCGAGCAGGGTCACTACGGGGAAGCCTTGCGGCGCCAGCTCGCCACTGCGCAGCAGTACCTGACTCACTTCACCATTGTGGGGGCTGGTGATGCGGGTATCGGCCAGATAGGCCTCAACCTCGGCCACGGAACCCGCCGCCATCTTGGCCTTCTCGCGAGCGGCGATCTTGGTCTCTTCCCGCGCCCCTTCCAACGCCATCTGGTACTGTTGCCACGCCATCCCTTCGCTGTAGCGTGCAGCTTGCCAGGCCGTCCACGCCTCGTCGCGTTTTTGCAGCGGCATTACGCCATCGCGGTGCAGACTGGCAACCCGCTCATAGGTCTTTCCACGCAGCTGGGCGGCAGCCTTGGCTTTTTGCCATTGATCCTTGGCGGCAGCGATCTGTTGGGCTCGGGCCCCTTTCTCTGCCTCTTGCGCCAGCGCCCCCGCTGCGGCCTCACCGGCCTTGGCCTGGCTCAGCTTGGCTTCAATCTCGGGGCTCGCCAGGGTAAAGACCAGCTGATCCTTGGTCAGCTGATCACCCTTTTTAACCAGCACTTCGTCGATGCGACCCGGCACCTTGGAGGAGACCGAATATTGCTGCGCTTCAATCTGCCCTTGCAGATGCACCGGCTCCGGCTGATAGGCCAGCCAGAAACGCCAGCCGAGCCACACCACCAGGATCACCAGCACCAATGGCAACAACAGCGGTTTACCCTGGCTCATCTTCTTTTTGATGGGGGGATGGCTCATCACTTCACCTCGACAAACGGGCGACCCTTGACGGTCGGAAAAGACATGAAAAAAGGAACAGACAGGACCGGGATCATGAGTTCACCTCGATCACCTGACCGTGCTGATATTGATTGAAACTGTTCATCTGGCCGGAGAGCGCCAGCAGGCGAGCCAGCGACACCACATATTGATAAGCCGCCGCCGCACGTTGGGTCTTGACTCCTGCCAGCTGGTTCTGGGCATCCACCACATCAAGGGAGGTCGAGAGCCCCTGCCCGAAGGCCTTGTCCCGCAGTAGTACGTTCTCCTCGGCCAGCGCCTGGGTGGAAGAGAGGGATTGATACTCCTCTAGCCCCTGCGCCGCTTCGCGCCAGGTCTTCTCTACCAGCAACTCCAGATCCTGGCGGGTCTTGGCTTGCAGCAGATTGACCTGCAGCTCGGCACTCTTGGCGGCCTGCACCGTCTCGGAGCGGCCATCGCGACTCACCAGCGGCATGCTGACCCCCACCCCCACCAGCCAGTCCGGCGCGGTCTTGGAAGCGAGCGAATCATCTTCATAGAGGTTGTAGTTGCCGAACAGGAATACTTCGGGGGCATATTTGCCCTGCTCGACCCGGATCAGCCCCTTGGCCTGCTCCTTCTTGGCGCTGAGCAGCTTGAGACCGGGGTGCACCTCCAGGGTCTGGCTCACCAACCCCTCGAGGCGCGGCAGATCCTTGTTGACGAACAGGCCGCTGCCCGGCTGGGCATTTGGCAACTTCAGCATGCGGCCGAGGGCCAGTTCGGCGATCTCGAGGCTGCGGCGCGCCTTCTGGGTATCGATGCGCGCTCTGTCATAGGCCGACTGGGCGGAGAGGCGCTCCACCCTGGCGATCTGGCCCTGCGCTTCGAGCTTCTTGGCGTGATCCAGATGGTGGGCCAGTCCCTCTTCGATCTCCTGTTTGGTCTGCACCACCTGAGCAGCCAGCACCACGCCGAAATAGGTCTGGGAGAGGCTCTCGAAGGTGGATTGCTGCTTGAGCACCAGCAGTTGCTGCGCCTCGCTTACCTGCGCCTGGCGGATATCCTGCGCCGCATCGATGCGACCACCGGCAAACAGCGGCCAGAGCATCTTGACCGAGCTGGTCACCACATTCTGTTTGGTCAGGGGCGTTACAAATGCGTTGGCCCCGACCCCGAACAGGCTGCCGAGCGCCAGAATCAGATCTTTCTGCTTGGCCAGCGGATTGAGATCGAGGGCATCAAGTTCAATCGGCTGATCAAGATGGGTATAGCTGGCCCCCAGATCCACCTTGGGCAGATACATGTCCTTGGCCGCCTCGCGCAGCTGCTTGGCCCGATCGACCCCGGCCTGCTCGGCAGCCAGCCCTTCATCCTGCTGGATGACCCGGGTCCAGGCTTCGCCAAAACTGATGGTTTGCGCCTGCGCCGACCCCAGCACGGCCCCCATCAGACACGGCCAGAGTGATTTAATGAACCTTGACGTCATAGATCCCCAATCCGCTTTTGTTGCATAAATGTTTGGAGCATTTGCTCGACTTAAGCCCGCTATCATAACGCAAAGCGGGCCTGCAAGTGGACTGACAATTATGCAGGCGTCCGACCCGAATGGTACAGCGCTCACTCTCCGGCAATCTGGCCGTTTTTCAATAACTCCAGAATTTGCAAGCCTTGGCGCGACGTTTTTTTCAGAAAAAAATGGCTGACGCTCAAATACTAACCTTTTCTCCTGCCTAAAAAATGCGTAATATACGCCGCCCTAAGCCGATGGTAACCGTGGAATGCAGATAGGTCCCCACACGCTTGAAACTCCCTTGATTGTGGCTCCCATGGCCGGTGTAACTGACCGACCATTCCGTGAACTTTGTTTGCGATTGGGGGCTGGCATGGCCGTTTCCGAGATGCTGCTGGCCAACCCGGATGTCTGGGATACCCAGAAAACCCGGATGAGGATGGATCACTCTGCAGAAGGCGGATTGCGATCGGTCCAGATTGCCGGAGCCGACCCCGAGATGATGGCGTTTGCTGCCCGCTACAACGTGGAGCAGGGCGCACAGATCGTCGACATCAACATGGGATGTCCGGCAAAAAAAGTGAATAAGAAGCTGGCAGGTTCAGCCCTGCTGCGTGCCCCCGATCAGGTCAAAGCAATTTGCCGGGCCGTGGTGGATGCAGTGGAGGTGCCTGTCACCTTGAAGATCCGCACAGGATGGGATCCGGATAACCGCAATGGCGTGGAGATCGCCCGAATCGCCGAAGATTGCGGTATCGCGGCCCTTGCCGTGCATGGTCGTACCCGTGCCTGCCTCTACAAGGGCGAAGCGGAGTACGACACGATCAGGGCGATTAAGCAGGCCGTATCGATTCCTGTTGTCGCCAATGGTGACATCAACAGCCCGGAGAAAGCCCGGTATGTCCTCGACTATACCGGTGTCGACGCCGTGATGATCGGCCGAGCTGCGCAAGGACGACCCTGGATTTTCCGGGAAATCCGTCATTTTCTTGAGACGGGCACCAAGCTGCCGCCTCCCGAGAGGGAAGAGGTTCGCACCCTGATGAACGAGCATGTAACCAACCTGCACCGGTTTTATGGTGCATATCTGGGAGCGCGCATAGCCCGTAAACACGTGGGCTGGTATCTGGATGAAGAAGAGACGGGCCGAGAATTCCGTAAGCACTTCAATGCCCTGGATTGCGCAGACGCGCAACTTGAGGCACTCGAAGCGTATTTCGATGGATTAGGTTAACAAGATAACTAAAGAGCCGACCGAATATGTTCGAACAAACCCTGACTTCTGATGCATTGGTAACAACTACTCACAATCACGCTGCCGAGCCGACCCAGCGCCCCCTGCGTGACTCTGTGCAACAGGCCCTGCGTAACTACCTGGCCCAGTTGAACGGTCAGGAAGTGATTGATCTGTACGATATGGTTCTCTCCGAAGTCGAAGCGCCGATGCTGGACGTGATCATGCAGTACACCCGTGGTAACCAGACTCGCGCTGCCGTGATGATGGGTATCAACCGTGGCACCCTGCGCAAGAAGCTCAAGCGTTACGGCATGAACTGATTGCTGGCCGCGAGCCGCGACGGCGGTTCAAGGCAGATGCGAAAGGCGCCAGGTAGCAATACCTGGCGCCTTTCCTTTATGCTCTCCCATCCATTTCACCATGGCGACCCCGATGAACCGCACTCCCCTGCTGCTGATGGTACTGGTCACCCTGCTAGCCGCTGCTGGCTGGCTCTTCTCGAAAGAGGCGATCCGCGAACTGCCCCCTGCCGCCTTTATTGGTAGCCGCTTCCTGCTGGCCGCCCTGCTGCTGCTCCCCCTCGCCTGGCTGCGTGAACCGCCGCCGACCCGAGCCCAGCTGGCGCGCGCCGCCGGCTGCGGCACATTGCTCGGTGCCAGCCTGCTGCTGTGGGTCACCGCCATCAGCCAGAGCGATGCACTGGGCAGCGGCGCCTTTATCATGAGCGTCGCCACCCTGATGGCCCCGCTGGCCGCCTGGGGAGCCTTTCGAGCCAAGCCCGGCCGCCACTACTGGCTCACCCTGCCCATCGCCATCGCCGGTTTGCTGCTGCTCTCCAGCAGTACCCACTGGGGCGTGTCGCTCTCGCTGTTCTGGTTTCTGGCAGCGGCCACCACCCTCGGCATCCAGCTTGCCGTCCATCGCCACTTCGCCCAATCCATTGCCCCCACCTGGCTCACCTGCATCCAGCTGGCGATGACCGGCCTGCTCGGCACCCTGCTCTCCCTGCTGACCGAACAGTGGCCCGAAGCTGGAGTCAGCCACAGCATCTGGGGCTGGTTTGCGGCGAGCGTCTTGATCGCCACCACATTGCGCTACTGGCTGCTCACCCATGCATTGAGCAAGATGACCACCGCCCACGCAGCCCTGATGATGCTGCTGGAACCGGTCTGGACTCTGCTGCTGAGCACCCTCTTCTACAACGAACCCCTCGGCGGCGCCAAACTGGCCGGAGCCGGACTGGTGCTCGGCGCCCTGGTGCTCTACCAGCTCCCCCTGCTGCTGCGCAGTGCACGGCTCAAAACGCCCGTCTGATCCGCGTCACCGCCCTGCGGGGCGGTGTCACCATTTCCCTCCTGTTTGCTTATCTTGTCCTGCCAATGCTGACGTTCTGTTAACGGCCTTTAACCCTTGGTATCCAGAGGGTTAAAGGGCATACCCCATGAAAAAATGCCATATGGCCAGCTTGATGAAGGTCACATACCTGCCCCTCTTAGCCCCCTATGATGCCCCCATCATCGGTCTGGACAACCCTGACGATGGCCACACATGGGAATAACAAGAGAAAAGACTATGCAGCAAACCAGCCCCCTCAAGACGGTCACGGTCAGCATATTGGCAACCGCCATGCTGATCTTTGTGGCCCAGTACCTGATAGGTAAACAGGAGATCAAGATCGGCATCGCCATCATTCCGATCCTGCCGATGCTCTTTGCCGTCATCATCGGCATGTGCATTTCCGCCAAGCCGATCAAGGATCGCATCCCCGGCTGGAAACAGCTCTTCACCGAGAAAGAAGAGGGCTTCTGCGGCAAGATGGTGGGCTTCAGCCTGCTGATCCTGGGTACCCAGTACGCGGGGATGATCATCCCCAACCTGAAGATGATCCTGAGCGTCGGCGTACCGCTGTTCCTGCAGGAGATTGGCAACCTGCTGCCGATCCTGATCGCCATCCCGCTGGCGGTGAAGTTCGGCTTTGGCCGCCGCGCCATCGGGGCCTGCTCCTCCATCAGTCGTGAGCCGTCCGTCGCGGTCATTCAGGGCAAGTTCGGCACCGGCTCTCAGGAGTACATCGGCGTGCTGGCCATCTACCTGTGCGGCTCCGTTATCGGCACCCTCTGGTTCAGCGTGCTGGGCAGTATCGCCCCGCTCACCGGCCTGCACCCGCTGGCACTGGCTGCCGGTTCCGGTGTGGGCTCAGGCTCCATGCTGAGCGCTGCCTCCGGCGCCCTGATCAACGGTCTCGACGAAGCGCTGGCTCAGCAGGTGCTGAGTATCGCGGCAGCCTCGAACCTGCTCTCATCTGCCCTCGGCGCTCTCTCCCTCACCTATCTGGGTCTGCCGCTCGCTGAAAAAATCTATGCCCTGACTGCCAAAGGAGAGAAAGCATGAAAAGCATCGTAATGGATATGCGGTTTGTCTTTCTGGCGATCCTGCTGGCCATGTTCACCCAGACCCTGACCACCGGCACCCCGCTCTGGCTGATGGGTGACAGCTTCATCGCCATGTCGCTGGTGGTGTTCGCTTCGCTGATTGCCAAGCGCTATCTGCCCTCCTCCCTGCCGGCGTTTGCCTATGCCACCATCATCGGCATTCTCATCTGCCTGCCGGAGACCCCGGTGCGCGGTCTCTTTATCGACGCAGTTGCCAAGATCTCCTTCCTCTCCTGCTGCGTACCGCTGCTGGCTTTTGCCGGTCTCTCGGTGGGCGGTCAGCTGGAAGAGCTGAAGAAGATGTCCTGGAAAGTGATCCTGATCTTCATGATCGTCTCCACCTGCTGCTTCTTCGGCGCCTCGCTGGTGGCCCAACTCGGCTTCTCCATTCAAGGGATCATCTGATGAACAACATTCACATTGAACCGGCCCTGCTGGCCCTGCGCGACTTCAGTCAGGAAGTGCGCCACCATCTGCACACCATTCCGGAGGCCTCCGGCGTCGAGTTCAAGACCTCGGCCTACTGCCGCGAGCTGATGGCAAGCTTTGGCTACCGCCTCACCGACTACCCGGGCTTCACCGGTTTTCACGGCGATCTGGTGGTTGATCCTGTGCTGCCGACCATCGCCTTCCGGGCCGACATGGATGGCCTCGAGATGCACGACATGAGCGACGTTGCGTTCAAGTCAACCCATGAGGGAATGGCTCACAACTGCGGTCACGACTCCCATATGGCGATCGCTCTGACCGCAGCCAAGTTTCTGGCCGCCAACCGCGATCGCCTGCAGTACAACGTCCGCTTTATCTTCCAGATGGCGGAAGAGGACATGCGGGTACCGGGCGCCGAGAAGATGGTGGAGCTGGGCTGCATGAAGGGGGTGGACGAGGTCTATGCCCTCCATAACGACGGCGCCATGGAAACCGGCACCATCAAGTTCAACCACGGTGTCATGTCCTCCTGGGGCTCCGCCTGGACACTGGATGTGCACGGTATCTCAGCCCACGGCTCGACCCCCCACAAGGGGCTGGATGCCATCCGCGAAGCGGTGCGGATCATCGAGGATATGGACTACATCGTTGCCAAACGCACCAGTCCGTTCAGCCCGGCGGTATTCGGCTGCGGCATGATCAACGGCGGCACCATCCCCAACGCCATCGCCGACCATGTGCAGGCGCGTGGCACCATCCGTGCCATGGATGCCGAGACCGACCAGATCCTGAAGAACAGCTTCAAGGAGATCGTGGCCCAGAGCGAACTGCGCGGCTTCAAGACCAAGATGGTCTATGCCGGGTATCCAGCGGTCGAGAACCACGCCGATGCCTGCGCCCGTCTGCTGCTAGCGGCCGCCGACGTATTACCCTCTGAGGGGATCAACGCTCAGGGTCAGCCGATGACCGGCAGCGAAGATTTCAGCTACATGGTCAACGCCTGCCGTGGCCGCAAGGGGGCCATGTTCTTCCTCGGCAGCGGCTGTCAGGCCAAGGGGATCTGCAACTACCTGCATGCGAATCCCTACTATCTAGACGATGACTGCCTGTTAGTGGGAGCCCAGATCTTTATCAATCTGGCGACCCACAGCGCTTAATCCCGTATACCGATAAAACCAGAAGAGAGGCCAAGGCCTCTCTTTTTTTGTCTCTGTATTTTTGCTCTGTACGCGGCAGACACCCCGCGGTTAGAGCCACGGCAACTCCGCCATATTGGTAGCGGGCGGCTGGTTGATAAGGTGCAGCTGCACCGTCTCCCGGCTGATATGGGGGGCGTAGAGGTGGATAAAGTCGTACATGTAGTCACGCAAATGGGCATGTTTACGCAGACAGATGTGGGTGGCACTCGAGGCGATCAGGTGGTCGATATTGAGGCTCACCAGAGCCTCCCTGTCTCCCTCGTCAAAGGCCACACTGGCAATCACCCCGACCCCCATGCCGAGCCGGACGTAGTGCTTGATCACATCGGTATCGGTGGCGGTCAGAACGGTTTTCGGCGACAGGCCGTGGCGGCTGAAGGCATTGTCCATCTTGGAGCGGCCGGTAAAGCCGAATACATAGGTGATGAGGGGATAGCGGGCCAGATCCGCCATTGACAGCGGCTGGCAGTCGATCAGCGGATGACCGTGGGGCACCACTACGCTGCGCCCCCAACGATAGCAGGGCACCGCGGCCAGCTCATCGAACAGATACATGGACTCGGTGGCGATCGCCATATCCACATCGCCGCTTTGCACCATCTGGGCCAGTTGGGCAGGCGCCCCCTGATGGAGCTGGATCGCCACGTCAGGGTAGCGACGACTGAACTCAGTGATCACCGCTGGCAGCTTGTAGCGGGCCTGGGTGTGGGTGGTGGCGATACGCAGCACCCCGCTGGTGGCCAGCTGCTCCCCGAGCGACAGCTGGTTGATCTGCTCCACCTGCGCCACTACCCCCTTGGCCAACTCCATCACCTGCTCGCCTGCGCTGGTCAAGCCGACCAGATTTTTCCCCTTGCGGGTAAAGAGGGCGAGCCCGAGCTCATCTTCCAGCATCTTCATCTGCTTGCTGAGGGTGGGCTGGGAGGTGTAAAGCTTCTCCGCCGTCGCCGAGATGTTGAAGTTGTTCTTCACAATCTCGGTAAAGTTCTTGAGCCGGGCGATGTTCATCTGGGCAAGGGATCTCGCTGCTACGGCCAGTGGGACTGGCCTGAAAAAGAGAGAGCGGGGCTGGCCCCGCAGCTGACTGCCGACCATACCACAGCGCGGCACACGATAATCTGCCCCAGGTCAGAAAGCGGCGAGCTAGTCGCTGGCGAGCTTGATCCCGAGTCCGACAAACAGGGTACCGATGCCCCGGTTGAGCCAGCGGCCGAGATGCTGTGACAACCGTACCCTGTGGCTGGCATAGACGGTGGTAAAGACCAGCAGGTGACACCAGATGATGCCGCCCAGATTGAAGATGCAGCCGAGCAGGATAAAGGCGAACGCTTTGTCGGGGGCATCCGGAGCGATGAACTGGGGCACGAAGGCGAGAAAAAAGAGCGCCACCTTGGGGTTGAGCACATTGGTCAGCACTCCCTGCCGGTAAATCTGGCCATAGCCGAGGGCTGGCAGGGTGGCCCCTCTCTCCATTGTACCCGTAGCCTGCTGGCGCAGCAGGGAGACCCCCAGATAGATGAGGTAGATAGCGCCAGCCAGCTTGATGAGGGCAAACAGTTCGGCCGACGCGCTGAGCAGGGCCGACAGACCGAGGGCCGCCGCCAGCACATGCACCATGACACCGGTGCCAATGCCCAACGTCGCGACCGAACCGGCACGCCACCCTTGCGAGCCGCTGCGCAGCATGACCAGCAGGGAGTCGGGTCCCGGCATGATATTGAGCAGCAACCCCGAGACCATAAACAGTGCAAGATCATGAATACCGAACATCATCCCTCCCCTCGTAAAGAAAAACCAAACAAAAAGGGCTCCGCAGAGCCCTCTTTCCTTTCACTCTGCGGCAGCTGACGCATCATCAGCTGTCCCGCCAGCCATCAGGGCCGCAACGCCTTGTCCGCCCGGGAGATACCGCAGACGCCGGAGCGCACCACTTCGATGATCTCGTTGGTCTGGGCGGCAGTCTTGATAAAGGCATCCAGCTTCTCGCTGGTGCCCACCAACTGCACCGTGTACTGCTCGGGGGTGACGTCGACGATCTGGCCGCGGAAGATATCCGCCAGCCGTTTCAGCTCGTCACGAGCCCCACCGGCAGCGCGCGCCTTGACCAGCGCGATCTCCCGCTCGATATGCTCCCCTTCACTCAGGTCGCACACCTTGAGCACATCCACCAGCTTGTGCAGCTGCTTCTGGATCTGCTCCAGCACCCGCTCGTCACCCATGGTGACTATGGTCATGCGTGACAGGGTGGGATCCTCGGTCGGCGCTACCGTCAGGGTCTCGATGTTGTAGCCGCGCTGGGAGAAGAGACCCACCACGCGGCTCAGGGCGCCGGATTCGTTCTCCAGCAGTACTGAAATGATGTGTCTCATCAGGTTCTCTCCGTCTTGCTCAGCCACATCTCATCCATGGCGCCAAACTTGATCTGCATCGGATAGACGTGCTCATCCGGGTCGACCGAGATATCCATGAACACCAGCCGATCCTTCATGGCGAAGGCTTTCTCCATAGCGCTCTCCAGCTCGGCCGGATCGCTCACCGCGATACCGACGTGGCCGTAGGCTTCCGCCAGTTTGACGAAGTCCGGCAGAGACTCCATGTAGGAGTGGCTGTGACGACCGCCGTAGAACATCTTCTGCCACTGCTTGACCATGCCCAGCGCACGGTTGTTGATGGAGATGATCTTGATGGGTACCCCGTACTGCATGCAGGTAGAGAGCTCCTGAATGTTCATCTGCACCGAGCCATCGCCGGTGACGCAGCAGACCACCGCATCCGGGTTGGCAAACTGGGCCCCCATGGCGGCCGGAATACCGAAGCCCATGGTGCCGAGGCCCCCTGAGTTGATCCACTGGCGCGGTTTGGTAAACGGGTAGTAGAGGGCAGCAAACATCTGGTGCTGGCCCACGTCGGAGGCAACGAACGCCTGACCCTGAGTCACCTTGTAGAGGGTCTCGATAACCTGTTGCGGCTTGATCTGGGTGGCCGACTTTTCGTAGGCCAGACAGTGACGGGAGCGCCACTGGTTGATCTGGCTCCACCAGTCCGCCAGCGCCTCCTTGTCGTTATCGAAGCCACACTCGCGGATCACTTCCAGCATCTGCTCCAACACGGTTTCCACCGAGCCGACGATAGGCACATGAGCCTGCACCGTTTTGGAGATGGAGGTGGGGTCGATATCGATATGGACCACGGTCGCATTGGGGCAGAACTTGGCCACGTTGTTGGTGACGCGGTCATCGAAGCGGGCACCCACGGCGAAGATAAGATCCGCGTTGTGCATGGTCTTGTTGGCCTCGAAGGTGCCGTGCATCCCCAGCATGCCGATAAATTGCGGATGGACGCCGGAGAAAGCCCCCAGTCCCATCAGGGTGGTGGTCACCGGCAGGTTCAGCAGCTCCGCCAGCTTGGTCACCAGATGGTCCGCATTGGCGTTGATGGCGCCACCGCCCACGTACATCACCGGGCGCTGGGCTTCTACCAGCAGCTTGGCTGCCCGCTTGATCTGCCCTTTATGGCCAGACTTGGTCGGGTTGTAGGAGCGCAGGGAGACTGTCTCGGGATACTGGTAGGGGAATTTTTCTTTCGGGTTCTGCACATCTTTGGGCAGATCCACCACCACCGGCCCCGGGCGGCCGCTGGCGGCAATGTAGTAGGCCTTCTTGATGGCCTCGGGAATATCGCTCGCCTTCTTGCACAGGAAGCTGTGCTTCACCACCGGGCGGGAGATACCGATCATGTCAGTCTCCTGGAACGCATCCTCACCGATCATGCTGGTCGGCACCTGGCCGGAGAGGATCACCAGCGGAATGGAATCCATATAGGCGGTGGCAATACCGGTAATGCAGTTGGTCGCTCCCGGGCCTGACGTTACCAGCACAGTCCCCACCTTGCCGGTGGAACGGGCGTAACCGTCAGCCATGTGAACCGCGGCTTGCTCGTGCCGCACCAAGACATGCTCCATCTTGCCGTTTTCGAAGAGAGCGTCATAGATGTCGAGCACTGAGCCACCAGGGTAGCCGAAGACGTGCTCAACTCCCTGATCTTCCAGCGCTCTAACCACCATCTGGGCGCCTGATAACATCTCCATGATAAAGCCCTCCAGGCTTTGCTCCGTTTAGCGAATCCCGCCGACGATGCCGTGCTTCCCGGCACAGCCCGATCCGTTTCTTGTTGTTATCTGAATGCAGATCAGTCCAATTCAGCCCCGTCGACAGTAGAAAAAAAGGATTTTTCCGTCATTCACCCGAAAATAGGGTGAAAAACCAACTTAACCCGCTTCATAACGCTTGTCCACGGCTTTATCTGACCAGAACAGTCATACATTTCAACCGGCTATTAACATTCAATGACTTGCCGCAGCGGCCGTGAGACAAAAGGGAAGGAAGTCGGGGAATGGCCAGCGGATCATTCCGCAGAGGGGAAAAACAACCACAAAAAAGCCCACCGCTCAGCGGTGGGCTTGATGCCGAATGATGACTCAGTTCTCCTGATCCGGCTCCGCCAGCCAGATCTGCTGATCCGGATCGGTCTCTTCACTGACCGAGATGCTGACACCCATATCGAGCAACTCGTGCAGGGTGAGATTGTCAGCCAGGTTCATGACTTCGCCGTTTTCATTGGTAAAGCGCATTTGCTCCGTCCTCTCCTTGGTGGGATCGCCTTTCAGTCTAGTCAACAACGCTCACTTGCGATAACCAGCAACTGGATAAACAGTCGCCCCCATCCAGCTCGCTCAGGCGATCACTCACCTCCTCCGGAAACAGGGTGCGCGCCCAGAGCCGCCGCGACAGAGAGGCCACGCTCTCGTCAGCGCCCGCCGCCAGCCAGCGGGCCAGCTCCCCCGCTACATCGGGGTAACAGACTGCCCCCGGCGAGGCGCTGTCGAGCCAGGTACGCACCAGATTGGCATCGAGCACATCCATCAGGGTCGCCAGCCCCATCATCTCAAGCGTCTTGCCATTGGTCAGCTGCTCGAACTGGCCGCCGAGGGGTTTGACCAACAGCTTCTTGCCGAGGGTGAGCGCCTCGGAAGCCAGCTCGAAACCCGCGTTGGATATAACGCCGCGACAACCGGTCAACACGGCGATAAATCCGTGCCGCGATGGTGGTTCGAAGCGCAGGTTGCGCCATTGGCTCGGGGTGCGAATGGCGGGGTGAAAGCAGACGAAGCGCTGCTGACCAAAGCGCGACAACAGGGCGGCGATCGCCTCGGTCTGCTCGAACGGCAGATAGACCAGGATCTCGCCGTTATCCGGCGCAGCGGCGATAGGGTCGATTACCGGCGGCAGCAAGGGGTGACCGAAGTGAAACCAGTGCAGCCCGAGCGGCTGATCCACAGGAGCAAAGTGGCGCATCAGCTGGCGGCTGACCCCATCCTCCCCCCAACGCGGGATGGGCCAGTTGAAGCTGGCCTGATGACTGACGGTGAGGCTCGGCTTGCCATAGCGGCGGGCAGCGTGGGCGGTCAGCGGCTCAAAATCGCTCACCACCAGATCGTATTCGCTGCAATCGAGAGCCCGCAGATCCCGCCAGAAGGTGAGCGGCGAGGCGGCTTGCAGGGTGCGCCACGGAGAAACTCGCCCCTCGTGGCTGACAAAAGTGAGGCCGGGAAAGGCGCGGTAGGCGCCAAACTCCTCCATGTCGAAGTAGCGGTCGGCAGGACGGCCGCTGAAGAGATAATCCACCTCGACCCCTGCCGTGCGCAGCGCCCGCGCCAGGGTGCGACTGCGACTGATATGACCGTTGCCGGTGCCTTGCACCCCAAACAGTATCCTCATGAGTAGCTCCAGCTGAGCGCCAGCACGGCGCAACCGCCACCCAGCAGGGCACCGGCTACCAGATCACTCAGGTAGTGCACCCCGAGCAGCAACCGGGATGCCCCCACCAGCGCCGCCCAGCCAAACAGCAGGGGCGCCCAGAGCGGAAAGCCGGTGGCCAGTATGGTGGCCATCAGAAAAGCGGCGGCGGTGTGGCCGGAGGGGAGGCTGTAACGATCGGAGGGGGTGATAAAGACCGGCAAGCCGACCGGCCGTTGCCGTTTCAGGCTGTTTTTCAGCAGCAGATAGAGGGGCAGTTCGATGGCGAAGGCGAGCAGCGCCAGTCGCACCAGCTCCCGCTCTGCCTCCCCCTGCCACCAGAGCAGGGCGGCCAGCACAGCGTAAAGCGGGCCATCGCCGGTACGGGAAATGAGACGACTCACCCTCGCCTGCTGCCGGTTGTAGCCGTGAAGCAGGCAGACCCGGCACACCTGCAGGTCCCATTGCTGGATCTTGTTCATATCCCCTCCTTCCCTGAAATCTGCTTGCAGAGTAAGAAGGCGGGATGACGTTACGTTGAACAAGGGATAACAGATTTATGAAAAAAGGGCCGAATGGCCCTTTTTAATCTCGATGTTGCGGCAAAATCAGTGGCTGCCGCGCAGACCGGTCTCCATCAGACGGCAGTTGTGGTCCGCCAGACGGGCCATAAAGTGCTCATCCACTTTCAGGCCAAACACCTGCTCGTAGAGATCTTTCATCACGAACGGCTGCCACATCATGCTGAGGAAGGAGATCTTCAGCATGTCAGGATCCAGGTTGTCACCCAGCTCACCGTTGGACTTCATGGTTTCCAGCAGGGCATCGAACTGCGGCAGCTGACGTTCCAGCAGGCGGTTCAGCACAAAATCCCGGCCTGGGCTCTTCTCGGTTGACAATGCGCTGGAGATGGCAGAGGTCAGCTCGCTGTTGGGCGCCATCACCTGATAGTAGGTGTTGAGCAGCTCGTTGAGGCTGTGATTGCTGTGTTCATCTTGCCAGGCATGGTCGAGGGGCTCGGCGACATCGCCCAGCACCGCTTTGTAAAGACCCTCTTTACTGCCGAAGTAGTAGTGGATCATTGCCAGATTGGAGCCAGCAAGCTCCGCGATTTCGCGTGTAGTCACCTTGCTATAGGGAGTATTGAGAAAACGCTCACGGGCGGCAGCAAGCAACTTGTCACGAATGTCAGAACGTCCGACCGGACGACCAGGTCTACGTTTTTCCATTTAACACCTCAGATAATTCAGCCAATGCTGATAAGTCGATCTGGTTGTGCAGAGAATAGAGCACAGCAGGAATGACCAGATAATCGGTCATGGGCCGAATATGGGACAAGGAAATTTGCAATCCTTTACAATCCGATTAAATACGTCAGCAGATTGCCCCTGACCTTCCGTGTTGACACAGCATAAAAATCTCGATATTGGTAAAAGCGTTATCGACTGGAAGGAATAACAACGTCGTGCGTATCGCCACCCCGCTACTACTAATCTCCCTAATCGCGTTAACTCGCGCGGGATCCTTGTAGCCGGGCTAAGGCATAGCCGGAATTTACAAAAACCCGTGCACCCTGCACGGGTTTTTTTATGCCGCCGCAGGATGCACGTTACCGAACTTAGGAAGAGGGAAGTCACATGTCAGATCGGGTCATCATATTCGACACCACCTTGCGTGATGGTGAGCAGGCCCTGGCGGCCAGTTTGACAGTCAAGGAGAAGCTGCAGATCGCCCAGGCACTGGAGCGGCTCGGTGTCGACGTCATGGAGGTGGGCTTCCCGGTCTCTTCTCCCGGCGATTTTCAATCGGTGCAGACCATCGCCCGCCACATCAAAAACAGCCGGGTCTGCGCCCTCGCCCGCGCCCTGCCCAAGGATATCGACGCCGCCGGCGAAGCCTTGCGGGTCGCCGAGGCGTTTCGCATCCACACCTTTATCTCCACCTCCTCCATCCATGTGGAGAGCAAGCTGAAAAAGAGTTTCGAGGATGTGCTGGAGATGGGGGTCGGCGCCATCAAGCACGCCTTGCGCTACACCGATGATGTGGAGTTCTCCTGCGAGGATGCGGGCCGCACCCCGATAGACAACCTGTGCCGCATGGTGGAAGCCGCCATCAAGGCCGGCGCCCGCACCATCAATATCCCCGATACCGTGGGCTACACGGTGCCGACCGAGTTCTCCGGCATCATCCACACCCTGTTCAACCGGGTCCCCAACATCGACAAGGCGATCATCTCGGTCCACTGCCATGATGATCTGGGGCTCTCGGTGGCCAACTCCATCGGCGCGGTGCAGATGGGGGCCCGCCAGATCGAGTGCACCATCAACGGCATCGGCGAACGGGCGGGCAACTGCTCGCTGGAAGAGGTGGCGATGATCCTCAAAACCCGCGCCGACCTGCTCGGGGTGCAAACCAATATCCGCCACAACGAAATTCATCGCACCAGCACCCTCGTCAGCCAGCTGTGCAACATGCCGGTGCAGCCCAACAAGGCGATCGTCGGGGCCAACGCTTTCTCCCATAGCTCCGGCATCCATCAGGATGGGGTGCTCAAGGCGAAAAATACCTACGAAATCATCACTCCCGAGAGCATCGGCCTGACCCAGAACAACCTCAACATGACCTCCCGCTCCGGCCGCCACGTCATCAAGCACCGGATGGAGTCCATGGGCTACGCCGAGAGCAGCTACGACCTCGACCACCTCTACGGCAAGTTCCTGACCCTGGCCGACAAGAAGGGGCAGGTATTCGACTACGATCTCGAAGCGCTGGCCTTCTTCAGCCAGATCCACGAGGAGCCGGAGCACTTCAAACTGGAGTACCTCGGGGTGCAGAGCGGCAGCTCGGTACTGGCCACCGCCTCGGTCAAATTGAAGGTGGGGCAGGATCTTATCTGCGAAGCGGCTACCGGCAATGGCCCGGTGGATGCGGTCTACCAGTGCATCAACCGCATCACCGGCTATGAGATCCGCATCGACAAATATGCCCTCAAGAGCAAGGGCGAAGGGGAAGATGCCCTCGGTCAGGTCGATATCGTCGCCGAGTACAAGGGACGCAAATTCCACGGCATGGGACTGGCCACCGACATCATCGAATCCTCGGCCCATGCCCTGCTCCATGTGATCAACAGCATCTGGCGCGCCGATCAGGTGGCCGAGCAGATGGAACGCAATAACAGCATCAAATCAGAAACCGTCTGAACAGGGCTCAGAACCAAACAGACGGCATGGAATGACAATATCAGGATGGAGAGTGTATGAGCAGTTATCGGATCGCAGTATTGCCGGGTGACGGCATTGGCCCGGAAGTGATGGCCGAGGCCATCAAGGTGCTGGAGAAGGTGCAGGCCAGGTTCGGCCTCGCCTTCGAGTATGATCGCCATGACGTGGGCGGTATCGCCATCGACAACCACGGCACCCCGCTGCCGCAAAGCACCATCAAAGGCTGTGAAGCGGCCGATGCTGTGCTGTTTGGCTCAGTCGGCGGCCCGAAATGGGAACATCTGCCACCCAACGATCAGCCTGAGCGTGGCGCCCTGCTGCCCCTGCGCGCCCACTTCAAGCTGTTCTGCAACCTGCGTCCGGCCCGTATCTACACCGGCCTCGAGCAGTTCTCCCCGCTGCGCGCCGATATCTCCGATCGCGGCTTCGACATCGCCTGCGTGCGCGAGCTGACCGGCGGCATCTATTTCGGCCAGCCCAAGGGGCGCGAGGGAGAAGGGGCGAACGAGAAGGCGTTCGACACCGAGGTGTACCATCGCTTCGAGATTGAGCGCATCGCCAAGATTGCCTTTGAGTCGGCCCGGGTGCGCAAGTCCAAGGTCACCTCCATCGACAAGGCTAACGTGCTCGCCTCTTCCATTCTGTGGCGCGAGGTGGTGACGCAAGTCGCCAAGTCCTATCCGGACGTAACCCTCAACCATATGTATATCGACAACGCCACCATGCAGCTCATCAAGGATCCGTCCCAGTTCGATGTGCTGCTCTGCTCCAACCTGTTCGGTGACATCCTCTCCGACGAGTGCGCCATGATCACCGGTTCCATGGGACTGCTCCCCTCCGCCAGCCTCAACGAATCGGGTTTCGGCCTGTTCGAACCGGCCGGTGGTTCGGCCCCGGATATCGCCGGCAAAGGGATTGCCAACCCCATCGCCCAGATCCTCTCCGCCGCCCTGATGCTGCGCTATAGCCTGGGCCAGGAAGCCGCAGCTCAAGCCATCGAGCAGGCCGTGGCCCAGACCCTGGCCGAGGGTTACTTCACCGCCGACCTGCATCAGGCCAGCGCCCGCCATCCGGTGCAGAGCACGTCCGAGATGGGTAGCCAGATCGCCGCCCGGATCTGAGCCGCATAACAGAGAACAAGGAAGAGAGAAGCAATGGCCAAGACCCTCTATCAGAAAGTATTCGACGCCCACGTGGTACGGGAAGTGGAGGGGGAGACCCCCCTCATCTACATCGACCGCCATCTGGTGCATGAAGTGACCAGCCCGCAGGCATTCGACGGCCTGCGCGCCATGAATCGCCAGCTGCGCCGCCCGGATCTGACCTGGGCCACCATGGATCACAATGTCTCCACCACCACCAAGGACATCGCCGCCTCCGGCGAGATGGCCCGCATCCAGATGGAGACGCTGGCCGACAACTGCAAAGAGTTCGGGGTTCGCCTCTACGATCTCAACCACAAATATCAGGGGATCGTCCATGTGATGGGCCCCGAGCTCGGCATCACCCTGCCCGGCACCACCATCGTCTGCGGCGACTCCCACACCGCCACCCACGGCGCCTTCGGCTCACTGGCGTTCGGCATCGGCACTTCCGAAGTGGAACATGTGATGGCCACCCAGACCCTGAAACAGGGCCGCGCCAAGACCATGCGCATTTCAGTCAACGGCAAGCTGGCCGAAGGCATCAGCGCCAAGGATGTAGTGCTGGCCATTATCGGCAAGGTCGGCCATGCCGGTGGTACCGGCTACGTGGTGGAATTTGCTGGCGAGGCCATTGCGAGCCTCTCCATGGAAGGGCGGATGACGGTGTGCAACATGGCCATAGAGCTGGGTGCCAAGGCGGGGATGATTGCCCCCGACCAGACCACCATCGACTACATTCGCGGCAAGGAGTTCGCCCCCAAAGGCGAGGCGCTGGAGCAGGCCATCGCTTACTGGCAGAGCCTCAAGAGCGATGAAGGTGCCCGTTTCGATGCCGAAGTGGTGCTGGACGCCGCCGATATCGCCCCGCAAGTCACCTGGGGTACCAACCCGGGGCAAGTGATTGCCGTTAATGAACCCATTCCGGCGCCGGAATCCTTCAGCGATCTGATGGAGCAGCAGTCAGCCCGCAAGGCGCTCGCCTACATGGACTTGCAACCGGGTCAGAAGCTCTCCGACGTTGCCATCGACAAAGTATTTATCGGGTCGTGCACCAACAGCCGCATCGAGGATCTGCGTGCTGCCGCCGCCATCGCCTGCGGTCGCAAGGTAGCCGCTGGCGTGCAGGCGCTGGTGGTGCCGGGCTCCGAGCAGGTGAAGGCGCAGGCCGAAGCCGAGGGTCTGGACAAGATCTTCATCGAGGCCGGTTTTGAGTGGCGCCTGCCCGGCTGCTCCATGTGTCTGGCGATGAACAACGACCGGCTGCAACCGGGGGAGCGCTGCGCCTCCACCAGCAACCGCAACTTCGAAGGACGTCAGGGCCGTGCCGGCCGCACCCATCTGGTGAGTCCGGCCATGGCCGCCGCCGCCGCCGTCACCGGCCGCTTCGCCGACATTCGCGCACTGTAAGAGGACATTTAGATGACAGGATTCAAACAGCATAAAGGGATCGTCGTCCCCCTCGACAGCGCCAACGTCGACACCGACGCCATTATTCCGAAGCAGTTTTTGCAGAAGGTAAACCGCATCGGTTTTGGCAAGCACCTGTTCCACGACTGGCGCTTCCTCGACGATGCCGGCCAGCAGCCCAACCCCGAGTTCGTGCTCAACCAACCGCAATTCGCCGGTGCCAGCATCCTGTTGGCCCGCGAGAACTTCGGCTGCGGGTCGAGTCGCGAGCACGCCCCCTGGGCGCTGGCGGACTACGGCTTCAAGACCATCATTGCCCCGAGCTTTGCCGACATTTTCTACGGCAACGCCATCAACAATGGCATGGTGCCGGTGCGCCTGAATGAGGAGGAGGTCGATGCCCTGTTCCAGCTGGTGGCCGCCAAACCGGGCATCGAGATCGAGGTGGATCTGGAAGCCAATCAGGTACGTGCAGGTAGCCTCTGCTTCGGTTTCGAGATCGATGAATTCCGCCGTTACTGTCTGCTCAACGGCTTGGATGCCATCGGTCTGACCCTGCAGCACGAGGCCGCCATCAGCGCCTTTGAGGCGAAGCAGCCGAGTTGGATTTAACGCACCAGTTGCAAAAAAACGAGTAGAATCAACAGGGAGCTTCGGCTCCCTGTTTTACTGTCCGCTACGCTTCCCACTTTGGGCCACCGGAACTGGCCCGTGCCACAGGAAAGGATGATGAAGAGACCGACGGCAATTCCTCTGCTCTGTGCCCTGCTGCTTGCTCTTCCTGCGGGGGCCAGCCAAACCAGCTTCAACAACAGCCTCGGCCAGATCAGCGTCGGCTGGCAGGATAGCGAAGGTAACCCCCAACAGCTCACCTACCGGCTCGAACAGGGCAAGTTGCCGCCTCTCATCGCCTATCGCCCGGCCAGAATGCAGGAGGAGGTGTTGCAGGTGTTGCTGCGGGAGGTGCGCCAGAACTACCCCGAGGTGCAGTTCACCCTAGCCCGTCCCTCGCTGGAGCTGCATCTGAAAAGCCGCAATCAGGACAAGGCGCGCGAGGCGATGGCCTTTCTGCAGTCCAAGCGGAGCAAAGAGGAGCAGGCGTGGCTGACCAAACACTACTTCCAGTACTTCAACACCCCGGACGGGCAGCTGGCGGTGAAGCAGGACCATGTGCGCATCGCGCTGGAGAGTCGCAGCGGGCTGGCTCCACTGGCGGATCAACTCAAGCAGCAGGGCAGCACCGAAACGGAAGCGCGCCAGAAAACCGTGGCCCATATGCTCACCTTTATCCAGAGCATCCCCTATCAGCAGCTCGATAGCCTGAATGGAAGACAGGGCAAGGGATTTCTATCTCCCCGTCTGGTGCTGGAGCAGAACCGGGGGGACTGCGACAGCAAGGTAACCCTGATGGCCGCCATGCTGGCCCAGCTCTTTCCGGAGCTGAAACAGGCCATGGTGTTCGTCCCCGGCCATGCCCTGCTGGCCGTTGACCTGCCCGCCAAGCCGGGGGATGTGACCCTCAACTGGCAGGGGCAGAACTACCTGCTGCTCGAACCTACCGGTCCCGCCACCTTGCCTGCGGGCCAAATAGCATCGACCAGCAAAACGCTGGTCGATAGCAAGCAGTTGAGTGTGCAGCCGGTTCAGGAGAAAGGCTAACTCCCTCTGCCGATGGGGAGAGAGGATTAACCCTGAGGCAGAAACTCTACCGCCAGCAGCAACCCGCTCTCCTCCTCCAGCACCCGGATAATACGGGCATGGGCTTCAAAGGGAGGCAACAGGTTGTTGTTGGTGGCAAGACTGATCCGGATGGGCTGATTGATGTCGAGCTGGTGTTCAGAGACCGCAATCCCCATGCCGTTGGCACTGAGATCCCGGCAGATCCCCTCCAGCACCAGCTGCTGCTGATAGACGGTGACCGGAGCATTGATGACCATGCGCGCAAAGGCACGCCTTTCCTTGGTATTGGTAAGCACGCGAACATCCTCTGTTGGGTGGGCGTCATCTCATGGGTATTGCACAATTGTGCTGGTCTACCCAAAAGAACGTTAATACAATGCGGTTCGTTTCTCAAACGGGGTGCGGTTTACCGCTGAGATTATACCCGTGTACCTGATCCAGATAATGCTGGCGGAGGAATTTGAGGCATGGCGCTCATTTTTTGCGCCCTCACCCGCTGGCACCTCGTTATTAACAAGTAATAGGGAGTGCCACCCATGAAGACCCTGCTGCTGATCACCACCGGCCTGCTGTCGGCCAATGTGTTCGCCGCCGACACCCTCACCGTCTACACCTACAGCTCCTTCACTGCCGAGTGGGGTCCGGGGCCCAAGATCAAACAGGCCTTCGAGAAAGAGTGCGACTGCACCCTCAATCTGGTTCCCCTCGAAGATGGGGTCGCCATCCTCAACCGACTGCGGCTGGAGGGCAACCACAGCAAGGCCGATCTGGTGCTGGGGCTCGACGATGCCCTCATCAGCGAAGCCAAGCAGAGTGGCCTGTTCGCCCCCCATCCCGCCAAGCTCGATGACATCAAGGTGCCGGGTGGCTGGCAGGATGACACCTTCGTCCCCTACGACTACGGCTACTTCGCCTTTGTTTATGACAAGGACAAACTCAAGCAGCCACCCAAGAGCCTGAAAGAGCTGGTGGAGCGCCCCGATCTCAAGGTGATCTATCAGGATCCCCGCACCTCCACCCCGGGACAGGGACTGATGTTGTGGATGAAGTCTGTCTATGGCGACAAGGCACCTGCCGCCTGGGCCCAGCTTGCCAAAAAAACGGTCACCGTCACCAAGGGGTGGTCAGAGGCCTATGGCATGTTCCTCGATGGCGAAGCGGACATGGTGCTCTCCTACACCACCTCTCCGGCCTATCACCTGATTGCCGAGAACAAGCCCCAGTATCAGGCTGCCGCCTTCGAGGAGGGACACTACCGTCAGGTAGAAGTGGCCGCCAAGCTGAAGAGCGCCAAACAGGAGAAGCTGGCTGACCAGTTCCTGCAATTTATGGTGAGCCCCGCCTTCCAGAACGAGATCCCGACCGGCAACTGGATGTATCCCGTTATCGACATGCCGCTGCCCAAGGGCTTCGAGCAGATGATCACCGTAGCCAAGCCGCTCGCCTTCAGCAGCGATGAGGTGGCCGCCAATCGCAAAGGGTGGATCCGCGAGTGGCTGCAAGCCGTCACCCAGTGAGCCGTTATCTGAAACCACAGGCTCGTCCCCTCTGGTGGTTGCCGGGCAGTGCAGCCACCTTGTTGATCCTGCTGTTATCCCTCGGGCCGCTCGCGGCCCTGTTGTGGCAGGCCGGTTCGCTGGCCCCCCGCACCCTGCTCGCAGACCCTTATCTGCGTCATGTGCTGGGCTTCAGTCTGGGACAGGCACTGCTCTCCACCCTGCTGAGCCTGGGGCTGGCCATTCCGGTGGCCCGCGCGCTGGCGCGGCGCCGCTTCATTGGCCGAACCCTGCTGATCAAGCTGTTTGGTCTCTCGCTGGTACTGCCGGTCATCATCGCCATCTTCGGCATAGTAGCGGTACACGGTAAGCAAGGGTGGCTACCGCAACTGTTGCGCTCACTGGGGCTGGATCCCGGCAATTATCTCTACGGCCTGTTCGGTATCCTGCTGGCCCACGTCTTCTTCAATATGCCACTGGCGGCACGCCTGATGCTGCAGAGCATAGAGAGCATCCCCGAATCGAGCTGGCGCCTCGCCAGCCAGCTCGGCATGCGCTCATCCCATATCTTCCGGCTGCTGGAGTGGCCGCTTATTCGCGGCATATTGCCCGGGCTGGCCAGCCTCATCTTCATGCTCTGCTTCACCAGCTTCACCACCGTACTGGCGCTGGGCGGCGGCCCGAAATCCACCACGCTGGAGGTGGCCGTCTATCAGGCGCTGCGCTTTGACTTCGATCTCGCCACCGCGGGCGGATTGGCGCTGGTGCAGCTCATCCTGACCGCCGCCCTGCTCGCCCTGCAGCACAAGCTGCAGAGCACCCCGGCCAGTCGGGTGACCCCCCGTCGTCCCTGCCTGCGACCGGACCGTCATCAGCCGGGCACGGCCGTGGTGGACCTGCTCTCGCTCGGTATCGGGCTCGCCATCTTTCTGCCGCCACTGCTGGCCATTGTGGTGGCTGGCCTTCACCCCGGCCTGCTGACGGCGCTCACCTCCAGCAAACTGTGGCAGGCGAGCGGCCAGTCGCTGCTGATTGCACTGGCGGCAGGCACCCTGGCGACCCTGCTCGGCAGCGGCCTGCTGCTCACCAGCCGTCACCTCAAGGTGCGCACCCGCCAGCGGCGGGCTGCTGCCCTGTGGGAGGCCAGCGGTTCGATGATCCTGATGATCCCGGCAGTGGTGCTCTCCACCGGACTCTTTATCCTGTTTATGCCCTTTGCCGATGTATTTGCACTCGGCCCTTGGCTGGTGGTGCTGGTCAACGCCCTGATGGCGCTGCCCTATGTGATGCGCACCCTCTCCGCCCCCATGCAGCTGGTGGTACGCCAGTACGATCGGCTGGCGGACAGTCTGGGGGTACGCGGCCTGCATCGCCTGCGACTGGTGGAGTGGCCGCTGCTGCGCCGCCCGCTGGCACTGGCGATGGCGCTGTCGATGATCCTCTCGCTGGGGGATCTCGGCGCCATCGCCATGTTTGGCAGTCAGGAGCTCACCACCCTGCCCTGGCTGCTCTACCAGCAGCTCGGCAGCTACCGATTGACCGAGGCAGCAGCCACCGCTCTGCTGCTGCTTACGCTCTGTTTCTCCCTGTTCTGGCTGGTGGAACGGGGGCTTGGAGGAAAACATGCTGAACATTGATACGCTGGTAACCAGCTACCCCGACTGGCGCGTCAGCTTCAGCGCGACCCTGCCCAAGGGAGAGATCACCGCACTGATCGGCCCAAGCGGCGCAGGCAAGTCGACCCTGCTCGGGATGATCGCCGGCTTCGTGCCGGTGGAGTCGGGCCGCCTCAGCTTCGATGGCGAAGATCTGCTGCCGCTGGGCCCCGCCGAGCGCCCGGTCACCACCCTGTTTCAGGATCACAACCTGTTTCTCCATCTGTCGGTGTTCGACAATATCGCTATCGGCCTGCACCCGGGTCTACGCCTGAGTGCCGCCCAGCGGGCACAGGTAAACGAGGCGGCCGAGCGGGTTGGTCTTGGCGAGATGCTAAGCCGCCTGCCTGAACAGCTCTCCGGCGGCCAGCAGCAGCGGGTCGGGCTGGCTCGCGCGTTGGTGCGCGGCAAACCACTGCTGCTGCTGGATGAGCCCTTCTCTGCCCTCGATCCCGCCCTGCGCCGGGAGATGCTGGCGGAAGTGGCGAGGCTAGCCTGCGAACAGGGCATTACCGTACTGATGGTCTCCCACAATCCGGAGGATGCCCAGCTGATTGCCGATCAGGTGTTGTTTGTCGACGAGGGGCGCATCGCCCTGCAAGGCAAGCCGGATATTCTGCAAAACAGCGACCACCTGGGGCTGCTGCGCTACCTTGGACAGTGACCCAAGGACACTGAACTGGTGACGGGATCAAAAAAGGGAAGCCAAGTGGCTAATGCCGATCAGTTAAGGATCCATTGACCGATCCTTCTGTTGTGTGAAAATCCGAAACCTGTTGATTGATTTCGGATTTTTTATGCGCATCGCTCATGCTCTCGATTTCCTCCACGCCAGCAATGCCGCTCAGTTTGAGTCACTCTCAGACCTCATTCCTCCCGAGCTCATCACAACGCTGCTCGCCGAAGAGGGCGTCGCAACCCTGCGTCGTCGCCGCATGCCCATGGAGCGCCTGGTCTGGGCCATCATTGGCATGGCCATCTTCCGCCACGTCCCCATGACCCAGCTGGTCAATCAGCTCGATATCCTGTTGCCCGGGGACCGTCCCTTTGTCGCCCCCAGCGCCTTCCTGCAAGCTCGCCAAAAACTGGGGGACAAGAGCATCGAGCGGCTGTTTCACGAGACCGCCTCGCGCTGGCACCAGCAGGCCAATCATCCCGGTTGGGCCGGGCTGCAACTGCTCGCCGTCGATGGTGTGATGTGGCGCACGCCTGATACCCCGGACAATGCCGCCGCCTTTGCCAAGCCCGGTACCCAGCATGGCGAAACCGCCTATCCGCAGGTGCGCATGCTCTGCCAGATGGAGTTGACCAGTCACCTGCTTGTTCAGGCGGTCATGGAGAGCTGCACCGTCAACGAGATGGTGTTGGCCGAGCAGCTGGTCACGCGCACGCCGGACCACTCGCTCACCCTGTTCGACAAGGGGTTTTACTCTCTCGGTCTGCTCCACGCCTGGCAAACCACTGGCAGCGAGCGACACTGGTTGCTGCCACTCAAAAGGGGCACCCAATACGAGGTGGTGCGCAAGCTGGGGCGTCAGGATGTGCTGGTGCATCTCAAGACCAGCCCACAGGCGAGGAAGAAGTGGCCGCAACTGCCTGACACGCTAGAAGCCCGCTTGCTGACTCGCACTATCAACGGCAAAGAGCTGCAGGTGCTGACCTCGATGGTCGACCCGATGCGTTTCCCGGGTGCCGATATCGTTGAGCTCTACAGCCATCGCTGGGAAATCGAGTTGGGCTATCGGGAGATGAAGCACAGCCTGCAACAGCACCGGCTGACCCTGCGCAGCAAGAAGGCAGCGGGGATACGGCAAGAGTTATGGGGTGTACTGCTGGCGTACAACCTCTTGCGCAGCCAGATGGTAAAGATGGCGGCGAGTCTGAAGGGATACACGGCGAGCCAGTTGAGTTTTCACATGGCGTCGGTCTATCTCATCCATGAACTGAGCTGCATGCCGTACCTGTCACCGGGGAGTATCCCGAAGCGGGTGGCGGAGCTGGATAAGCAGGCGGGGCAGTTTGTATTACCGGAGCGAAGGGAGCGGAGTTATCCCCGCAGTGTGAAGGCAAGACCACAAAAGTATGCGGTGCAAAAAGCCAATAAAAACAATGCCAGTCAGGCTTAACTGACTGGCATTAAGCCAAGTGGCTTCCCTTTTTCATATGAAGATAGTCAGCTAAATCAGAGATTTTCCTCGGCGAACGAAGCCAGTCGGCTGCGCACCACGCCATTGAGGAAGATGTTGGCACTGCCGTCAAAATCCTTGAAACGCTCGACGATGTAGGTGAGACCCGAGGTCACCGGGCTCAGGTAGTTGGAGTCGATCTGGGCCAGGTTACCGGAGCAGACGATCTTGGTGCCCTCGCCGCAGCGGGTGATGATGGTCTTGATCTGGGATGCAGTCAGGTTCTGGCACTCATCCAGCAGCACGAAGGTGTTCTGGATGCTGCGCCCGCGCATGAAGTTGACCGATTTGAACTGGATGTTGGCCTTCTCCATGATGTAGCTGAGCGAGCCGCTCATGTTCTCGTCCTGCTTGTGCAGCACCTCCAGGGTGTCGGTCACCGCTGCCAGCCAGGGCATCATCTTCTCCTCCTCGGTGCCGGGCAGGAAGCCGATGCTTTCGGCAATTTCCGGGGTATTCCGGGTGACGATCACTTTCTCGTAAATGCCCTTCTCAATCACCAGCTCCAAGGCCGCCGCCATTGCCAGCAAGGTTTTACCGCAACCCGCCGGGCCAGTCAGGATCACCAGATCGATGTGCGGATCGAGCAGTGCATCCAGCGCCATCCCCTGATAGACATTCTTGGGATGGACACCCCACGCCTTGCGGGACATCAACCGCTCGCGGCCCAGATCCTTGATGCGGATCTTGTTGCCATCGTGGCTGAGTACCCGGGCGGCGAAGAAATTCTCCTCATCCACCAGATACTGGTTTACATGAACCCCCTCCAGCAGATTGGCATCGATCACATGGATGGTGTCGCGGCCATGGGTCTCGCTCTCGCACTCGCCAACCCGCTCCCAGAAGCTGCCGGGCACCACCTGAAAGCCTTTGGCCAGCAGGCGGATATCATCGATCAGCTGGTCACTACGGTAATCTTCAACGTGAGCAAGCCCGGCCCCTTTAGCCTTGAGGCGCATGTTGATGTCTTTGGTGACCAGCACCACCTGACGCTTCAACTCGTGCTTTTGCAGATAGAGGGCCGCGTTGATGATGCGGTTGTCGGCCTCCTTGTCGGTAAAGACCTCGGCATCCTGCGGCAGATGGTGATCGCTGAAGATGCAGATATTGCCGCTCGCTTCGCCAGCCAGCGGCACGCCCTGGGTGATCTGATCCGGGGTTGCATCGCGGAACACATCTTCCAGCGCACGAATGGCCACCCGCGCGTCGCGGCTGACATCCTTGTTGCGATCCTTGATGTTATCGAGCTCTTCCAGCACCGTCATGGGGATGAGCACGTCGTGCTCTTTGAAGGAGTAGATAGCGAGGGGTTCGTGAAGCAGAACGTTGGTATCCAGGATAAACAGCTTTCGGTCCGTATTGTCCATAAGCATCCTCCTTGGCACTGAAGGGCCACGTGTGTGAATCTCAGATGTCATTGAAACCACACGGCCGTGACAGTTTTATTACCCTCAACGCTACGCCCGATTTTACTATCGCGCAACAAATCACTTGGCCGCCTGATTTGATTGCGCATAAAAACAGCAATACAAAGACCGGCACTGTGGCCGGTCTTTTTTCTATCGTTCAACTACTTGGGCATGTCTGTCAACCGCACTTGGAGTCGCCACAGTTGAGGCAGGTCATGCAGCCATCCTTCAGCACCAGCGCCTTGGTGTGGCACTTGTAGCAGAGCGCCGCATTGGCCGGGAAACCACTGCCCGCCTGTTGCTCTTCGGCCTCCTGAGCGGCTTTCAATTCAGCCTGCTTCTCGGCCAGAAACGCCTGCTGATGCTCATCCAATCCCGGCGCCTTGAGCATGCCGATCTCGGTGAGATGGCTCTCGATCACGTTGCCAATTTCGGCGATCAGCGACGGCACATACTTGCCCTTGTTCCAGTATCCGCCCTTGGGATCAAACACCGAGCGCAGCTCCTCGACTAGGAAGGTGACATCCCCACCCTTGCGGAATACCGCCGAGATGATGCGGGTCAGCGCCACGATCCACTGATAGTGCTCCAGGCTCTTGGAGTTGATGAAAATCTCGAACGGACGGCGAGTTTCGTGAACCGTGCCCTCGTTGAGAATGATGTCGTTGATGGTGATGAACAGTGAGTGCTCGGAGACATGCTCCGGCGTCTTCAACTTGTAGGTGGTGCCCATCAGCCGCTCCGGGCGCAGCACGGTTTCGTGCATATGCACTACGTCATCCAGCACAGAGAGATCTTCTTGCGGCTCATCCTTGGTACGCACCTTGTAGGCGACGATTTTCTTGTCGATCTTTTTGACCATAATGTCGTTCTCAGAATTTACCGTAATAGCCTTCTTTCAAGGCATCGTAGAGGTTGGCGGCCGTATGCAGCTCGCCATCGTATTCGATCTCTTCGTTCCCCTTGACGGAGATGACGGAACCATCCTCCAGGGTGAACTCATAGAGGGTGTTCTCCAGATCCTTCTCCTTCACCAGCACGCCCTGGAAGGCCTCCGGATTGAAGCGGAAAGTGGTGCAGCCCTTGAGGCCGGAGTCCGAGGCATACATGTAGATGTCCTTGAACTGCTCGAACGGGAAATCAGTCGGCACGTTGGCGGTCTTGGAGATGGAGGAGTCAATCCAGCGCTGGGCCGCAGCCTGAATATCCACATGCTGCGCCGGGCTGATGTCATCGGCAGTAATGAAATATTCCGGCAGACGGCTCGCCTCATCATCGGCATAGGGCATGGCGGCCGGATTTACCAGCTCGCGATAGGCCAGCAGCTCGAAGGAGTAGACATCCACGCTCTCCTTGCTCTTCTTGCCCGGCTTAATGACGTTGCGGCTGTAGTGGTGGGCAAAGCTCGGCTCGATGCCGTTGCTGGCGTTGTTGGCCAATGACAGCGAGATGGTGCCGGTCGGCGCGATACTACTGTGATGGGTGAAACGCCCACCCACTTCGGCCAGCTCGGCGACCAGCGCAGGATCCACCTCGGCAACCTGCTGCATATAGCGGCTATAACGCGCATGCAACACCTTGCCCTTCACCTTGTCGCCCACCTTGATGCCATCAGCCGCCATTTCCGGGCGCAGACGCAGCATCTTGCCGGTTACTTCGAACTCCTGCTCCATAATGGGCGCTGGGCCCTTCTCCCTGGCAAGGCGCAGGGACTCCTGCCAGCCGGTCATCGCCAGCTCCTGGGATACCTGCTCGGTAAAGGCGACGGATGCCGCAGAGCCGTACTTGATCTGCAGCATGGTCAGGGTCGAACCAAGACCCAGGAAACCCATGCCATGCCGGCGCTTGGCTGTGATCTCCTCGCGCTGTTTGGCCAGTGGCAGTTGGTTGATCTCCACCACGTTGTCGAGCATGCGAGTAAAGATGGCCACCACCTTGCGAAACGCCTGCCAATCGAATGCCGCGTATTCAGTAAACGGGTCGCGCACAAACTTGGTCAGATTGACCGAGCCCAGCAGACAGGCACCGTAGGGCGGCAACGGCTGCTCACCACAAGGGTTGGTCGCGCGGATCTCTTCACAGAACCAGTTGTTGTTCATCTGGTTGACCTTGTCGATCAGGATGAAGCCGGGCTCTGCATAGTCATAGGTCGAGGTCATGATGACATTCCACAGCTTGCGGGCTGGCATGGTCTTGTAGACCTTGCAAGCGACCTGCCCCAACTCGTTGAATACAACCCCTTCCTTGTTGGGCCAGTCGGCCCAGAGCACCTGAGCGGGATCGTCCAGCGCAATGCTATCCTGCTCCACCTCTTTGGCGGTGTAGGGGAAGATCAGCGACCAGGGTGCATCCTCTTTCACCGCCTTAACGAAATCTTCGGTGATGAGCAGAGAGAGGTTGAACTGACGCAGGCGGCCATCTTCGCGCTTGGCCTGAATAAACTCGATCACATCGGGATGGCGGATATCCATGGTGCCCATCTGGGCGCCGCGACGGCCACCGGCTGACGAGACGGTGAAACACATCTTGTCATAGATATCCATAAAGGAGAGCGGACCGGAAGTGTAGGCACCGGCACCGGAGACAAAGGCACCGCGCGGGCGCAGAGTCGAGAAGTCATAGCCGATACCACAACCAGCTTTCAGGGTCAGGCCAGCCTCGTGCACCTTGCCTAGGATATCGTCCATCGAATCTTCGATGGTACCGGAAACAGTACAGTTGATGGTTGAAGTGGCAGGCTTGTGCTCAAACGCCCCGGCGTTGGAGGTGATGCGGCCCGCCGGAATGGCCCCATTGCGCAGCGCCCACAGGAACGGCTCATACCAGGCCTCAGGCTCCAGCTCCTGCTCTGCCAACGCACAGGCTACCCGCTGGTAGGTCTCATCGATAGAGCTGTCGATGGGAGTGCCATCCTTGCTCTTGAGGCGATACTTGCTATCCCAAATCTCGAGGGACGTTTCCTGCATGGGGATAAGGCGGGAGCCAAGCTCACTCTCCAGCACCGGGTTCGATTTAGCCATTTTCAATCAACCTTATGTGAATGCATCAACATCATGACAACAGCAGAAAACACAACTAATGGTGCCATCTAAAATTAATGGCACAACATATAGTACACCTGATGCCATGAGGGCGCCGATTCTAACCTAAAAAAATGCCCCGGCCAGCAGATTTCTGGGCCAGGGCACTTAACTGATTAATTTGCTAAGTGATTTAACACTCAGAGATAGATCAGGGCTTCTTGACGTAAACGGTCGGTGTTTCACCCGCCATATTCAGATAGAACTCGTAGACGCCATCAGCATCTGGTGAGAACTTCATGTCCTCATACTTGGAGCAGGGGTTGACCGGCACCGCCTCACCACCCAACACGGCAACACCATCACTCGGGCTCTTATAGCCAAAGTTGGTACCGCAGCTCCAGCCTGAATCAGCAAACTTGAACTTGTAGGGGGCCCACTCTTTCTTGAGGGTGCCTTTGGCCATATAGAGCTTGTCGGCCACCTTGACTACCTTGCTTTCATCAGTGGCCATCCAGTCGTTCATCTCCCCGCGCAGGTAGATGGACTTGCCACCGAAATCGCCGTTGTCTGCCCCAGCCTGCTCTGCACCACCATTGGATGCGCAACCGCCTAATACCAGGGTTCCCGCCGCCAGCATCATCGTTACTGTTCTTTTGAACATGGGTCTATTCCTTAAATTATTGTGATTCCTTGGTCCATCAATATGGACTGAAGAATTAAACCAGAGCAGGCATCACATTCTGTACTTTTTGTATCCAACACATTGAACTGGTGAGCAAATATCGAACAGAAAAAGAGGTCTTTTTGGGGCTTTAGAAGGGTAATCAATGAATGACAAGAAGGGGAAAGTTTAATATCCGGCGACGTTCTGAATTGCAGGCAATAAAAAACCCCGCTCATCGAGCGGGGTTTTTAAATTTGGTGCCTGGCAGTGTCCTACTCTCGCATGGCGAATGCCACACTACCATCGGCGCTACCGCGTTTCACTTCTGAGTTCGGCATGGGATCAGGTGGTTCCACGGCGCTATGGCCGCCAGGCAAATTCTTAATCCAGAAAGCTGACGTGAATAACGATTTGCCTGTTGGCTTCGCTATCACTGAATTAGTTAGTAGTTCGCTTGGTATTTGCTACAAGCCTTAGAACACTTCTTGGGTGTTGTATGGTTAAGCCTCACGGGTAATTAGTATGGGTTAGCTCAACACATCACTGCGCTTACACACCCCACCTATCAACGTTGTGGTCTCCAACGGCCCTTTAGGACCCTCAAGGGGTCAGGGATGACTCATCTCAGGGCTCGCTTCCCGCTTAGATGCTTTCAGCGGTTATCGATTCCGAACTTAGCTACCGGGCAGTGCCACTGGCGTGACAACCCGAACACCAGAGGTTCGTTCACTCCGGTCCTCTCGTACTAGGAGCAACTCCCTTCAATCATCCAACGCCCACGGCAGATAGGGACCGAACTGTCTCACGACGTTCTGAACCCAGCTCGCGTACCACTTTAAATGGCGAACAGCCATACCCTTGGGACCGACTTCAGCCCCAGGATGTGATGAGCCGACATCGAGGTGCCAAACACCGCCGTCGATATGAACTCTTGGGCGGTATCAGCCTGTTATCCCCGGAGTACCTTTTATCCGTTGAGCGATGGCCCTTCCATTCAGAACCACCGGATCACTATGACCTACTTTCGTACCTGCTCGACCTGTCCGTCTCGCAGTTAAGCTGGCTTATGCCATTGCACTAACCTCCTGATGTCCGACCAGGATTAGCCAACCTTCGTGCTCCTCCGTTACTCTTTGGGAGGAGACCGCCCCAGTCAAACTACCCACCAGGCACTGTCCGCGAGCCCGATTCAGGGCCCTGCGTTAGAACATCAAACATACAAGGGTGGTATTTCAAGGACGGCTCCAGCG